>NZ_CM147881.1:10000-107500 GCF_055808735.1 Amphritea sp. GJ51-11
GGAAAATCCGGGTCCTTTTAAGACTGAGAATTGATGACGAACCCTCTTTTGGGTGAAGTGGTTGATGCCATGCTTCCAGGAAAAACTTCTAAGCTTCAGATAACAAGAAATCGTACCCCAAACCGACACAGGTGGTCAGGTAGAGAATACCAAGGCGCTTGAGAGAACTCGGGTGAAGGAACTAGGCAAAATGGTACCGTAACTTCGGGAGAAGGTACGCCGATGTGGGTGATAGGACTTGCTCCTTAAGCTTACGTCGGTCGAAGATACTAGGTGGCTGCGACTGTTTATTAAAAACACAGCACTCTGCAAACACGAAAGTGGACGTATAGGGTGTGACGCCTGCCCGGTGCTTGAAGGTTAATTGATGGGGTTAGCTTCGGCGAAGCTCTTGATCGAAGCCCAAGTAAACGGCGGCCGTAACTATAACGGTCCTAAGGTAGCGAAATTCCTTGTCGGGTAAGTTCCGACCTGCACGAATGGCGTAACGATGGCCACACTGTCTCCACCCGAGACTCAGTGAAATTGAAATTGCGGTTAAGATGCCGTATATCCGCGGCTAGACGGAAAGACCCCGTGAACCTTTACTATAGCTTCGCAGTGGACTTTGATATTACTTGTGTAGGATAGCTGGGAGGCTTTGAAATCTGGACGCCAGTTCAGATGGAGCCAATCTTGAAATACCAGCCTGGTACTATTGAGGTTCTAACTCAGGTCCCTTATCGGGATCGAGGACATTGTGTGGTGGGTAGTTTGACTGGGGCGGTCTCCTCCTAAAGAGTAACGGAGGAGTACGAAGGTGCGCTCAGCATGGTCGGAAATCATGCATCGAGTATAAAGGCATAAGCGCGCTTGACTGCGAGACAGACACGTCGAGCAGGTACGAAAGTAGGTCTTAGTGATCCGGTGGTTCTGTATGGAAGGGCCATCGCTCAACGGATAAAAGGTACTCCGGGGATAACAGGCTGATACCGCCCAAGAGTTCACATCGACGGCGGTGTTTGGCACCTCGATGTCGGCTCATCACATCCTGGGGCTGAAGCCGGTCCCAAGGGTATGGCTGTTCGCCATTTAAAGTGGTACGCGAGCTGGGTTTAGAACGTCGTGAGACAGTTCGGTCCCTATCTGCCGTGGACGTTTGAGATTTGAGAAGAGTTGCTCCTAGTACGAGAGGACCGGAGTGAACGAACCTCTGGTGTTCGGGTTGTCATGCCAATGGCATTGCCCGGTAGCTACGTTCGGACAGGATAACCGCTGAAAGCATCTAAGCGGGAAGCCCCCTTCAAGATGAGATCTCACTGGGGCCTTGAGCCCCCTGAAGAGCCGTTCAAGACCAGGACGTTGATAGGCTGGGTGTGTAAGCGTTGTGAGGCGTTGAGCTAACCAGTACTAATTGCTCGTGAGGCTTGACCATATAACGCCAAAAGCGTTTGGGAAGCTGATAAAGAAAGATACCGACTGAAAAGTCACACGGATTAGAGCTTGTACAGCTCATCTCAAAGCAGCACCGTTACAGGATTCTAATGACGCTTGAACTAACAAACCGTTTAGTTCAATCGTTAGAGCAACCAGTTTTGCTTGGCGACCATAGCGAGATGGAACCACCCGATCCCTTACCGAACTCGGAAGTGAAACGTCTTAGCGCCAATGGTAGTGTGGGGATTCCCCATGCGAGAGTAGGTCATCGCCAAGCTTCAAATAAGAGACAGCCCCGATCATTAGTTTGATCGGGGCTTTTTCGTTTTGGGTGTTTTGGAGATGTTGTTTGCCAGCATAAGGCTTAACTGTTGGCGCTGGTCTATCCCCTTCTAAGCAATTGATGCGTACTATGGTTTAGTAGCGATGAACTCTATCTCTTCCTCTGCCATCCACACACTAATTTTCTCGGGTTGTCCTGCCGAGTTGAGTGTGAGGTGTCCGATACCATTGCCTAGGTTTAATCTGCAATCTGGACTGGTTGAGACTTTGCGTGCGCGAATGTGCATTCTGCGGCGTTTGGTCAGCCAGTTGAGTGGCGATTGTGAGCCGTAAAAGATGGTATTTAGGCGATCAAATTTGTGTAGTAGCTTGGCAGGGAATTCATTTTTGAGGCCGCTGCAGGTGATTTGCCATATCTTTGGGCTAGAGCGGTGGGACCTGAGCCGAATATCGTAAGCAAATGAGTAATGCACATCTCCAGAGAGGATGATGAAATTCTCCGGGGTTTTCGGATGCTGGAAAATATTGAGGATGACATTAGCTGAGCCTTTATGTGCCATCCAGTTTTCCGCATCGACTAGCAGCGGTTTGCCTAGGTATGTGAATATGCGTTGAATCATTTCGATTAATTTCACGCCGAAAATGGGCGCTGGTGATATCAGCAACACCGATGGCTCATTAATGAGTTGATTCTGCAGTTCGGTAAGGGCTGGCCAGTCCATAAGACCTGAAGGTTTGTTTGCATCGCTTTCTGAGCGCCATCGATGAGTACGAGTATCTAAAACAATCAGTGTTGGCGAGGTTGGTACGCTGTAGTGCCATTGATCAAAGTGTAACACTGCATCGATGAGCTTTGCTTTTTGTTCAGGGTCTGTTGTGGCGATCCCGTTGCAGACAGTCGTTAACCATGAGTGTGAAAAAGCGTCCGGGTTATTACCCCAACCTTGGCAAAGCCAATATCCGATGAGAGCATTGCCGATCATCTCTCTGGCAAATGGATTGCCATAGGCTGTTTCTTCCCAGCTGCGTGTTAGATTCCAGTCATCGGTTACGTCATGATCGTCGAAGATCATATAGCTGGGAATATGCGCCATCAGTCGTTGTACGCGAAACAGCTCATCACTAAAGCATTCAATAATGGCTTTTTCCTTTTTAAAGCGCTCTCTGTTTTGGGCTGGAATTTGCTCACAGGGTTCGAGCTGTACGAACTGCCAGAGCTGGGGTGACCAAACCAGCAGGTACATGGTGAATACCTCAGCAAAGGTGATCAGATGGTTCTGTGCTGAGTCGCTAGTAAAGACCGGTTTTCGAACACCTTTGAATAACCGTTTTAAGGCGTCACTTGCGGGCTTATCATCGGGTAAAAGTTGATCTCGGGCATAGTAGTTGTTGGAGTGTGTATAGAGTTCGCTGGCGCAGTTGATAGCGGATCCTGATAAGGGTTCATTAGGAAATTCGAGTAAGTCAATAATCTGATGTATTGCCTGAAGCATAGGTCCGGCGACATCATCCGCATAGATTTGATCACCTGACATCATCAGTAGAGCTGGTCTTTCAGCTATTGGGGTATGAGTGATGCGTTTATCGGCAATGGCAAGTCCATCGCTACCGGGGTGATGAGGCTTTCGGCAGGAGCCATGTAAAATTGAACTCAGTTGTGGTTGATAGCAAAGGCTGATTTTGTCCTCCTCTGGATAGCAGATATCATTACAAAGGTCGATTAGCGCAAAGCTATCTTGGTCAGTGTTAAAGATTAGGTCATAACTGATGACATCATTAGGACTCAGCGGCTCGTTCAGATTAAGTTGTAAAAGGTAAGTGTGTGCGTGTTTGGCCGCACTTAGTTGATGCGCTGTCTGTTGATGCGTTATCGCTGTGCCAATCTTTTGTAATTGGCTGTCAATACGCACGGGTTGGCTCGTCACTAACCAAATATTTAGCTGTGTTGCGGTTAATCGCCGGACAATAGGGCCGGCAAGCAATAATGGTAGATCTGTCATCAATGCAGCTTCTCTGTAGAGTCTCCGTTATACCTTAGCAAATAAAAGGGTCTGTGCGATTATGGTTTTTGTGAGAACTGCTTGAGCAGCTGCATTAAGCTGTTGCTGGTTAGATCTAATTGATGGGCCTGCTGTTTGTTATTATAGGCTTCCCGTGCAGACTCCTGAGAGTGTATAAGGGTCATATTGATACCCTCAGATATCTGGTTTGTTACGGTCGATTGCTCTTCAGTGGCTGAGGCGATCATACTACTCATGCTATCGATTTCGTTAATAGACAGTTGGATCTGCTCTACACTTTGTCGGGCGTTGTCGGCTAACAATACCGTGTTACTGACATGCTGGGCTTGGCGTTCAATCTTGTTTGCCATTTGATCGATAGCACCATTGAGTTTTTTGATGATCGCATTGATGTTGTCGGCTGCTTTTGCTGTATTTACCGCGAGTGAGCGGACCTCGTTAGCGACGACCGCAAATCCTCGTCCGCTATCGCCAGCTCGAGCGGCTTCTATTGCGGCATTAAGGGCGAGCAAGTTAGTTTGCTCGGCAAAGTTGTGGATAACATGCAGTGCGGCTCCTATCTCTTTGCCATCATCTTTTAGTTGTTCAAGTGTTTGATGGGTCGCATCAGCCTCTGCTTCAAGTTGCTGAATGCTCGCGCTGGTATTATGCATTTCGGTAACTCCCTGAATGGCAATTTCTGTTGCTTGGCGGGTAGCTTGAGATGTCTTTACAGCGCTTTCGGCGACTTCCTGGTATGAGCAGCTTAACTGTTCAATCTGTACAGAGGTGTGTTCCGTTGATGACTGCTGTTGTTTCACTATCTGGGTTAGGGTATCAGAGCTGTTATTTAGGTTTTTACCCAGGCGGTCTAATGCGTTGCTTTCAGTATTGATCTTCTCAATCAGGACGCTGAAATAGTTCCGTAGGCGATTAATTGAGTCGTTGAGGATGGTCATTTCGAGGATGCGACTCGGTTTGCTGGTTTGACTATTTAATTGGCCGTTAGCTAAAGCATCTAGTTGTTTGCAGGTGCGGCTGATAATGTTGCTGAGCCGGGTGCTAAGAAGACACATGATCAAACCGATAAACGTAATCAGCGACAGACTGATGAGCAATAAAAGGTTAACGAGTTGGCCAGTTGCATCGTAGTTTTTCTGTAGGCGATCTTGGTTGCCTTGTAGATGTCCGTTGAGTTGGTCAATCAGCTCCGTGGTGTTTGCGATTGAGTCAGCCCGGCGAGCGTAGATTTTCTCAATATTTAGCAACTCTTTCGCGTAGCGCTTAATTAGGCTGTTCAGTTCGTGGGTGTACAGATCGCCCTGCTCATCCGGAGTCACGGTGGCTTCAGTGATGGCGTTGCCTAGCAATGCACTAAGCGCGTCATTGTTTTCACGTTCTTCGAAGAGGTTAAAACGTGGTAGCGCTTCAAGTTGTTGGCCTAGAGTTGCTAGGTTGGTTAAACGCTGATCGATGTCGCTACGATTCGGTTGAGCCGCCGAGAAATAGTGTTGCCGGCTGTGGGCGAGTTCAGGGATAGCGAGATTAATCTGGGTTAACAGGGACGAATATTGTTGTTGCAATGCCGGCCGCTGTGAGCCGCCGGTTAGGACGTAGTCTGTTAGTAAACTAACGCTGGCAAGTATTTCGCGCTCATTGTTTATTAGCAGTTCTTGGGGCTGACGAAGTTTGCCCGCCGCTCGCAGTTTGAGTAGCGCTACGGTTTGCAGTTCTATCAGTGTTTTTTCTACGCTTGGGCTCTCATCGATAATAGCCTTTTTTGCCTGGGACTCTTCATTGATTAGCCGCGATAATGCGCTGTCAATTTCGCTTAGCAGGGATGCGTTGCCTGAACTGAGATAGGTCAGAATTGGCAGGCTTACTTCAGTGTTGATCTGAACTTGGAGTTGTTGATAACTTCGGGTTCTATCAAAACTGGTATTCAGGCGATCTAAGGACCAAAGCATCAAGCCCGCCATTGCAGAGACAACCAGTAGCAAAGTGCTACCTGCGAGGATATTAATCTGAGATATTTTCATCGTTTACAGCATCGAATGTTTAAAGCAACTAGTTATATGTCTTTCTTGTTACCGGCATGTTTCAGTCTTTTTGGTAGATACTCATAATGGGAGGTCGGGTTACATAGACAAGCTAGACGAGATGGATTAAAATATCGCCGATTTGCATCCTAGAAATGCACAATAAGAATTCTCTATAAAAAAGCGAGGCGGGCATTTTGTTCTACCTCGCTTTTTTGCAACTTACAGTTTATTAATTCTGTTTAGATTTTCGCACAGAAGCGGGGAGGTTAATTTTGACAAGACCAGCCATTCTGGCCCTTGAGGACGGCAGTATCTTCCGGGGAGTAGCGATTGGCGCGGATGGCCAGTCCAGCGGAGAAGTCGTATTTAATACTTCCATGACTGGTTATCAGGAGATTCTGACGGATCCATCGTACTGTCGTCAGATTGTGACCCTGACCTATCCACACATCGGTAACGTGGGAACCAACAAGGAGGATGAAGAATCCTCTCAATCATGGGTTGCAGGTCTTGTGATCCGCGATCTGCCACTGGTAGCCAGCAACTGGCGTAGTGAGCAGAACCTGGATGAGTACCTGAAAGCGAATAATATTGTCGGTATTGCGGATATTGATACCCGTCGTCTGACGCGGATTTTACGCGAAAAAGGCTCGTTGAGCGGCTGTGTGATGGCCGGCGATATCGATGAAGATAAAGCACTTGCCGCGGCGAAAGCCTTCCCAGGTTTGAAGGGAATGGATTTAGCAAAAGAGGTGACGACTGCCGACGCCTATCAGTGGACATCAACGACTTGGCACCCTGTTAACGGGCATCAAGAACGTGCTGAAGCCGACCTCCCGCACCATGTTGTCGCCTATGACTTTGGTGTTAAGCGTAATATTCTGCGGATGCTGGTTGAACGTGGTTGTCGTTTGACGGTTGTTCCGGCTAAAACCACCGCGGCTGACGTCTTAGCGTTGAATCCTGATGGCGTTTTCTTGTCGAACGGCCCAGGGGATCCAGAGCCTTGCGACTATGCTATTGATGCCATTCAAGCGATCTGTAAAACCGATGTACCGGTGTTTGGGATTTGCTTGGGTCATCAGTTGCTTGCGTTGGCGTCTGGTGCGAAGACAATGAAGATGAAGTTTGGTCATCATGGAGCAAACCATCCGGTACAGGACCTAAGTAATAAGCAGGTTATGATTACCAGCCAGAACCATGGTTTTGCGGTTGATGAAGATACTTTACCGTCGACTTTACGGGCGACCCATAAATCGTTGTTTGATGGATCCTTGCAGGGTATTGAGCGTACAGATCGCGCGGCCTTTAGTTTTCAGGGGCACCCTGAAGCAAGCCCCGGCCCTCGCGATGTTGCGCCGCTGTTTGATCGCTTTATTCGCGACATTGAAGCACGTAAGGCTTAACGGGCCTGATTTAAGATCAATACGTACTGCCCGTGAGAGATCTCCGGGTAGTTTTTAAAGAATTAAAATTTCGATCGGTTGTTTACACATGCCAAAACGTACGGACATACAAAGTATTCTGATCCTCGGTGCGGGTCCTATCGTTATCGGTCAGGCCTGTGAGTTTGATTACTCCGGTGCCCAGGCCTGTAAAGCTCTGCGAGAAGAGGGCTATCGCGTCATTCTGGTTAACTCAAACCCAGCGACCATCATGACGGATCCATCGATGGCTGATGCCACCTATATCGAGCCAATTCAGTGGAAAACGGTTGCTAAAATCATTGAGCAGGAACGCCCCGATGCGCTACTGCCAACGATGGGCGGCCAGACTGCATTGAACTGCGCCCTTGATCTCGAACGCGAAGGCGTGCTTGAGCAGTTTGGCGTTGAGATGATTGGTGCTAACGCCGATACCATTGATAAAGCAGAAGACCGTGATCGGTTTGATAAAGCGATGAAGTCTATTGGCTTGGAATGCCCTCGTGCTGCGATTGCTCACAGCATGGAAGAGGCGTTGCAAGTTCAGTCACAGCTCGGTTTTCCTTGTATTATTCGGCCCTCTTTTACCATGGGCGGAACCGGCGGTGGTATCGCTTATAACAAAGAAGAGTTTATCGAAATCTGTGAGCGAGGCTTGGACCTGTCACCGACCAGTGAGTTGTTGATTGATGAATCCTTGATCGGCTGGAAAGAGTATGAGATGGAGGTAGTGCGCGATAAAAGTGATAACTGCATTATCGTCTGCTCAATCGAAAACTTCGATGCGATGGGCGTGCACACCGGTGACTCTATTACGGTTGCTCCGGCACAGACCCTGACGGATAAAGAATATCAGTGGATGCGGGATGCTTCATTGGCGGTGTTGCGTGAAATCGGCGTTGAAACTGGCGGTTCAAACGTACAGTTTGGTCAGTGCCCCGAAACCGGCCGTTTTGTGATCATCGAAATGAATCCACGGGTATCTCGTTCATCTGCTTTGGCTTCTAAGGCGACCGGCTTCCCGATTGCTAAAGTCGCGGCAAAACTGGCGATTGGTTACACCCTTGATGAGCTGCAAAACGATATTACTGGCGGCGCGACGCCTGCTTCGTTTGAGCCGGCAATCGACTATGTTGTGACGAAGATTCCACGCTTCACTTTCGAAAAATTTCCGCAAGCGAATGATCGCCTGACTACGCAGATGAAGTCTGTGGGTGAAGTGATGGCGATTGGTCGCACACAACAGGAATCTCTGCAGAAAGCGTTGCGTGGCCTTGAGGTCGGTGCGTCCGGATTAGACCCTATCGTTGATCTGAAAAGTGAAGATGCCCGTGCTGAAATCGTCCGGGAGATGAAACAGCCGGGTGGCGAGCGTATCTGGTATCTGGGGGATGCATTCCGTCTAGGTATGAGCGTTGAAGAGCTATATGAACTGTCTGGTATTGATCCATGGTTCTTGGTTCAGGTCGAAGATCTGATCAAAGATGAGCTGCGGGTGTCTGAGATGACCCTGTCTGAGTTGGATAAAACTGAGTTATATCGCCTTAAACGTAAAGGTTTCTCTGATACTCGTTTGGCCGCCTTGCTTGGCGTATCGGAAAAACAGGTGCGTAAGCAGCGTCACAAGTTGAATATCCGTCCGGTGTTTAAGCGTGTTGATACCTGTGCGGCTGAATTTTCTACCGATACGGCATATATGTACTCAACCTACGAGGAAGAGTGCGAGGCGAATCCGTCTGAGCGTGACAAGATCATGGTCATCGGTGGTGGTCCTAACCGTATTGGTCAGGGTATCGAGTTTGATTATTGCTGTGTTCATGCGGCTCTCGCAGCGCGGGAAGATGGTTATGAAACTATCATGGTCAACTGTAACCCCGAAACTGTTTCAACCGATTATGATACCTCTGACCGCCTCTATTTTGAGCCGATCACTTTGGAAGATGTGCTGGAAATCGTACATGTCGAGAAGCCTAAGGGCGTTATCGTACAGTATGGTGGTCAAACACCGTTGAAGCTGGCATTGGCACTTGAGCACGCCGGTGTGCCGATTATCGGTACGTCTCCGGAAGCGATTGACCGCGCGGAAGACCGTGAACAGTTCCAGCAGATGCTTAAGCGTCTGGGTTTGAAACAGCCTGAAAATGCCACAGTACGCTCACTTGAAGAAGCGATTATCGAAGCCGAGAAACTGGGCTATCCGCTGGTTGTACGTCCATCCTATGTATTGGGTGGTCGGGCTATGGAGATCGTTTATAAAGAGTCTGAGCTACGTCAGTACATGACCTCTGCGGTTAAGGTTTCCCATGATGCCCCGGTATTGTTGGATCACTTCCTTAATGCGGCAGTAGAAGTGGATATCGATGCGGTATGTGATGGCGAAACCGTGGTTATCGGTGCCATTATGCAGCATATCGAACAAGCGGGTGTTCACTCCGGTGACTCTGCATGCTCATTGCCGCCTTATAGCCTGCCAGAAGAGCTGCAGAACAAAATGCGCGATATGGTGCGTAAGATGGCGTTAGAGCTTGGTGTCGTCGGTCTGATGAATACTCAGCTGGCCTATCAGGACGGTGAAGTGTATGTCATTGAAGTGAACCCGCGTGCTTCTCGTACGGTTCCTTTTGTGTCTAAGTGTATCGGTGTTTCTCTGGCTAAGATTGGCGCTCAGGTGATGACCGGTAAAACACTCAAGGAGATTGGTTTTACCGAAGAGATCGTGCCGACGCTGTTTAACGTTAAGGAAGCGGTATTCCCGTTCAATAAGTTCCAAGGCGTTGATCCTATTTTGTCACCGGAAATGAAATCGACCGGTGAAGTGATGGGGGTCGGTGAAACCTTTGGTGAAGCCTTCATGAAAGCGCAACTGGGTGCTGGCGAGAAGATGCCTGCAACGGGTAAGGCGTTCATCTCTGTGCGTGATGTGGATAAGCACAATGTACTGCCGGTTGCTCGTGATCTGGTTGGTCTCGGCTTTACACTGGTTGCTACTCGAGGTACCGCTGACTTGTTGAAACAGGATGGTCTTGATGTTCAGGTCGTCAACAAGGTGATGGAAGGTCGTCCTAACATTGTTGATATGCTGAAAAACGATGAAATCGTTTACGTTATCAACACCACGGAAGGCCGTAAGGCGATTGCAGACTCGGCTGAGATTCGTCGTTCCGCGCTCCAGCATAAAGTGCCGTATAGCACGACGCTGGCAGGTGCTGAAGCGATGACAAAAGCGATGCAGTATGGTGAAGAAAAAACCGTACGTCGTTTGCAAGATCTTCATTAAGGAATAGTGTTATGAAAAAGTTTCCAATGACCGTAGGCGGTGAAAAAGCATTGCGGGAAGAGCTGGACGATCTTAAAACCGTTCAGCGTCCGACTGTCATTGCTTCTATTGCTGAAGCGCGTGAACATGGTGACCTGAAAGAAAATGCGGAATACCATGCAGCACGTGAGCAGCAAGGTTTTATCGAAGGGCGCATTCAAGAGCTAGAGGGTAAGCTGGGATCGGCTCAAGTGATTGATGTCACGCAGATACCGCATACCGGGAAAGTGATTTTCGGAACCACCGTCGACCTGCTTAATCTAGATACTGATGAGACGGTCACGTATCAAATTGTTGGAGATGACGAAGCTAATATTAGAAATGGTAAAATTTCAATCAGCTCACCAATTGCTCGCGCTTTGATTGGCAAAGAAGAGGGTGATGTGGCGGTTGTGCAGACGCCGGGTGGCGGCGTTGAGTATGAAATTGATCAAGTTCGCCATATCTGATGCTGTAGGATAAAAAAAACCGCCTTTTGGCGGTTTTTTGTTGTTGATCTAGCCTCGCTACATTAACGTAACAGGTTAGACAGTTTCGGGTCTGGGCTCTTCGCGGCGCGATACAGTAGCGCAATATTGCCGATCTCTTGGACAACAGTGGCTTCTACAATTTTAGCCATTTCGCTGATCAGCTGTTTTTTTGCTTCGCGGTCGCCCACAGCAAATTTGATTTTGATGAGCTCGTGGTCTTCCAGAGCGCGATCAGCTTCCAGTAGAATGTTCTCACTCAGGCCGTTACCGGCGACGGTGAGGATTGGATTGAGGCCGTGACCGATGGTTCGGAACTGCTTCTTTTGCGTAGGGGTTAAGCTCATACTAAAATACTTGACCTTTAATGTTGGAGCGGACGACCCGCTCAGAATCATAATTAACCGATTTTACCTGAGTTAGTGGGCAGAAAGTAGACATTGACTCAAATTCCGAATGGGGTTGTTGGTGGCAAGATCAAAAAGCAGCGGTCGTTGGCTGCAAGAACACTTCGACGATCAGTATGTAAAAAAATCCAGAGAGCTTGGATATCGTTCTAGAGCGAGTTTTAAGCTGCTGGAATTGAATGAAAAAGATAAACTGATTCGTCCGGGTATGACCTTGATGGACCTAGGAGCGGCCCCTGGTGGCTGGTCTCAGGTGGCGGCAGAGCTGGTTGGCGACGATGGTCGGGTGGTCTCGTCGGATATCTTAGCTATGGACCCATTACCCGGTGTGCAGTTTGTGCAGGGGGATTTTACCGAGGAAGCGGTACTGAATCAGATCCTAGAAACCTTAGGAGATGAACTGGCAGACCTTGTAATTTCCGATATGGCCCCCAATATGAGTGGTATGAATGCTGTTGATCAGCCGGCGGCGATGTATCTGGTTGAATTGGCGTTGGATATGGCTCGTCAGGTTTTGAAGCCCGGAGGTGACTTTGTTGCTAAAGTCTTTCAGGGTGAAGGATTTGATGAATATATGAACGATATGCGCAGCAGCTTTACTAAGGTATATACCCGTAAGCCGGACTCATCAAGGGCCCGTTCGCGTGAAGTCTATCTGATTGGACGAAATTTCCGTCCCTGATATGGTCAACACAGTATAACTACTGTAGTTTTGTTTGTTTTCGGACGGACACTAATTTTGAGAAAACAGAGGGTTTTCCTTTGAACGATATGGCAAAGAATTTAGTACTGTGGCTGGTTATCGCGGCAGTGCTGTTAACGGTTTTCAATAACTTTAACAGCGAAGGTACATCGCAGAACCTCAATTACTCTGAATTTATCAGTGCGGTGAAGAGTGATCAGATTCGTCGCGTGGTGATTGATGGTTATACCATCGAGGGTGAGCGGATCAATGGTGAGCATTTTGCGACTGTGCGGCCAGCCTTGCAGGACCCTAAGCTGGTTGATGACTTGTATAACCATAAAGTGGTGATTGAAGGTAAACAGCCTGAGAAGCAGAGTGTTTGGACTCAACTGCTGGTTGCCAGCTTCCCAATACTGATTATTCTGGCCATCTTTATGTTCTTCATGCGGCAGATGCAAGGTGGTGGGGGCGGTAAAGGCGGCCCGATGTCATTTGGTAAGTCTAAAGCCCGAATGATGAGCGAAGATCAGATTAAAACGACCTTTGACGATGTGGCGGGTGTTGAAGAAGCCAAGGAAGAGGTTAAAGAACTGGTGGATTATCTGCGTGACCCTGGTAAGTTTCAGCGACTCGGTGGGCATATTCCCCGTGGTGTGCTGATGTCAGGTAGTCCAGGTACGGGTAAGACGTTGCTGGCGAAAGCGATTGCCGGTGAAGCTAAGGTGCCGTTCTTTACGATCTCTGGTTCTGATTTTGTTGAGATGTTTGTGGGTGTTGGTGCCTCACGTGTTCGAGATATGTTTGAACAGGCGAAGAAAAATGCGCCTTGTATCATCTTTATTGATGAGATCGATGCGGTCGGTCGTCACCGTGGTGTTGGTATGGGTGGCGGTAACGATGAGCGTGAGCAGACACTGAACCAATTGTTGGTTGAGATGGATGGTTTTGAAGGTACTGAAGGCGTCATCGTGATTGCCGCGACTAACCGTCCCGACGTGCTTGACCCTGCGTTATTGCGTCCGGGCCGATTTGACCGTCAAGTACATGTTGGCTTGCCGGATATCCGTGGCCGCGAACAGATTTTGAAAGTGCACATGCGTAAAGTACCATTAGGCGATGACGTTAAGCCTGATCTGATCTCCCGAGGTACTCCCGGTTTCTCCGGTGCAGACCTTGCTAACCTCGTGAACGAGGCGGCGTTATTTGCTGCCCGTTCCGGTAAGCGGACGGTAGGTATGGAGCAGTTTGAGCGCGCCAAAGATAAAATCATGATGGGTGCCGAGCGTAAGTCCATGGTGATGTCGTATGAAGAACGTCGGAATACGGCTTATCATGAGTCCGGTCATGCGATCGTTGGTCGTCTGATGCCTGAGCATGACCCAGTTTATAAAGTATCGATTATTCCTCGTGGCCGGGCGTTGGGTGTCACCATGTTCCTGCCGGAAGAAGATCGTTACAGCCATAGTCGTAAGTTGTTGATCTCCAACATTTGTAGCCTATATGGTGGCCGTATTGCTGAAGAGATGACTCTCGGTAAAGATGGCGTGACCACCGGTGCTTCTAATGATATTCAACGGGCGACTAGCTTGGCGCGGAACATGGTGTCTCGCTGGGGTTTGACCGATGAACTTGGTCCTATTCTGTATGATGATGAAGAACAGGACCCGTTTAACAGGGGTTATGGGCAGCCAAGTAAAGCGATGTCTGAAGAGGTGCAGCGTAAAATCGATGCCGAAACCCGTAAAATTATCGATGAGTGTTACGCTAAAGCTTATAAGATGCTGGAGGATAACCGCGATATTCTTGATGCAATGACTGAAGCGCTATTGAAGTATGAAACCATCGATAGCAAACAGTTGGATGAGTTGATGGCGCGTAAGCCTGTTAGTCCGCCAGAAGGCTGGCAGGAATCTGACTCTAAAGCTGCTGAAGAAGAAGCGGCTGCCGCGAAAGAGGAAGAGTTTGATCTTGATGAAGAGCATCAAGCTAAAGGTGACGAGCCGTCATCTGATGCGGATACTGATACGCCGGATGAAACGCCGCGCTGATCTATTGATGTAACGCTATAAGGCCGGTCTCTGACCGGCTTTTTTAATAATCTTTCTGCGATGGAAACAGCAGTGATTGATTTTTCGACCTATCGTTTTGGTTCCCGCTCTCTCGATTTGAGCCGCCCTCAAGTCATGGGCATTGTTAATGTGACCCCTGATTCGTTCTCCGATGGTGGTTCTCTATATGAGTCCCGTCAGCTCTGTGTTGATCAGGCCGTTAAGCGTGCTCGGCAGATGGTAGAGAATGGGGCGGCCATTATTGATATTGGCGGTGAATCCACCCGTCCAGGCGCTGCCGCGGTCTCATTGCAAGAAGAGTTGGACCGAGTCCTGCCGGTGGTCGAAAGAATTAATGCTGAGCTGGATGTTATTATCTCGGTAGATACTAGCGCACCTGAGGTGATGACAGCATCGGCAAGGTTAGGCGCAGGTCTCATTAATGATGTCCGTGCTTTAGGTCGTGAAGGAGCGTTAGAGGCGGCTGCAGCGACTCATCTGCCGGTCTGTGTCATGCATATGCAGGGTAGTCCAGCAACGATGCAGAATGCACCGGAATATGACGATGTACTAGACGATGTTAGTTGTTTTCTACAGCAGCGAATTGAAGCCTGTCATAGCGTAGGCATTACCCGCGATCAGATTATTCTTGATCCCGGTTTTGGTTTCGGGAAGACAGTCGAACATAATTTACGTTTGCTTAATAATTTACGTCAGTTGCTTCAATTTGATCTGCCGCTGCTGGTGGGTACGTCACGTAAGAGTATGCTCAATCACGTGTTAAACCGTCCGGTTGATCAGCGTTTGGCGGGTGGTCTAGCAACTGTGGCCATCGGCGTACAGCAGGGCGGGCATATTTTCAGGGTTCATGATGTTAAAGAAACGGTTGATGTCGTACGCATGACCGAAGCGATCTTGCATGAAAGGAAAGTTGATAATGACTAAGCGATATTTTGGCACGGATGGTATTCGCGGTAAGGTCGGCACTGCGCCGATCACCCCGGACTTTATGTTGAAGCTCGGTTGGGCCGCCGGTAAGGTGTTTGCTCGGGAAGGGCGCAGTAAGATTATTATTGGCAAAGATACTCGAATTTCAGGCTATATGTTTGAATCAGCCCTTGAGGCAGGTTTGTCAGCGGCCGGTGTGGATGTGTTGTTGTTAGGGCCGATGCCGACCCCCGCTATTGCCTATCTAACGCGTACTTTTCGCTGTAACGCGGGTATTGTTATCAGTGCTTCGCACAACCCATATTATGATAATGGTATTAAGTTCTTTTCAGAACAGGGCACCAAGCTTCCTGATGAGATTGAGCACGCGATAGAAGCGCAGATGGATATGGCGATGACGACGGTGGATGCCGCTGAATTGGGTAAAGCGCGTCGTATAGAAGATGCTGCAGGTCGCTACATTGAATTCTGTAAAGGTACGGTTTCCGGGGATTTGAGCTTAAAAGACCTGAAAATCGTAGTCGATTGTGCCAATGGTGCAACCTATCACATTGCGCCAAAAGTATTCCGTGAGTTAGGTGCTTCAGTGATAGAGATAGGCTCATCTCCAGATGGTATTAATATCAATGAAGCCTGTGGTGCGACTTCGACGGCCTTATTACAACAAACGGTCATTGATCAGCAGGCCGATTTGGGTGTTGCTTTGGACGGCGATGGTGATCGGCTGATTATGGTTGATCACAAAGGAGAACAAGTTGATGGCGATGAATTGCTGTTCATTATCGCGATGGCTTTGCATCAAAAGGGCCAGCTTAACGGAGGAGTTGTCGGTACTCTGATGAGCAACTTCGGTCTTGAGCAAGGGCTTAAGCATGCTGCAATTCCGTTTGTTCGGGCGCAGGTTGGTGACCGTTATGTGCTAGAGCAATTATTAGCGAAGGACTGGTTTCTTGGTGGCGAATCGTCAGGGCATCTGATTTGCCGCCAGTTGACCTCGACCGGGGATGGCATTGTGGCGGCTTTACAGGTGTTGAAGGCCATGACTGATGCGAATAGTTCGTTGCATACACTTAAATCGGCGATGGGCAAAATGCCGCAAACCATGATTAATGTGCGGTTAAATGAAAAGGTTGATGTGCTTTCGCTGACGGAGGTGCAGTCTGCGGTTGCGGATGTTGAATCGCGCTTAGGTGAGCGAGGTCGTGTATTATTGCGTCCTTCTGGCACTGAGCCGCTCGTAAGAGTAATGGTTGAGGGCGATGATGAGGCTTGGGTTGAAGGGCTGTGTCAGGAGTTGGCCGAAGTCGTACGCCAAGCGCTCTGAATTTTTTATTATTTTGTACGCGCTAGTCGCTTGTAACTTATCAGGAAACTCGTTACTATGTGCGCCGCTTTGCACAGAGGGGAACTCATGCGTAAGACGATAGTCGCCGGAAATTGGAAAATGAACGGAACCAGTAAGTCGATTAAGACGTTGCTGGAAAGCCTTACTGCAGGTGTACCTGTTGTTGAGGGGTTGGTGACATTAGTCTGTCCGCCCGCTGTCTATTTGTCACAGGTTAAGCAGCAATTAGGCAGTGCGCCGATTGCTTTAGGCGCGCAAAATGTTTCTGCGCTGTCTGCCGGGGCATTGACCGGTGAGTGGTCGCTGGAAATGCTTGAGGATATTGGATGTGAGTATGTCATCCTAGGTCACTCAGAGCGCCGTAGCATATTTGCTGAATCAAATGCAGATGTGGCTGATAAAGTGGCTGCGACATTGGCCGCAGGCTTGATCCCGATTCTGTGCGTTGGTGAGACGCTGGAACAGCGCAATGCAGGTGAAACACTCGCGTTAGTTGCTGCGCAGATTGATGCGGTTTTACAACGTGTTGGTGTTAAAGATTTTGCCTCTGTGGTGATTGCATACGAACCTGTCTGGGCTATAGGTACAGGTTTGACAGCAACCCCAGAGCAGGCGCAGGAAGTACATGCTGCTATCCGTGCGCAACTTGCTGAATGCGATGCTGATATCGCTGATCAGCTGTCAATTCTGTATGGCGGTAGTATGAACGCCGGTAATGCGGCTGAGTTATTAGCTCAGCAGGATATTGATGGTGGTTTGATTGGTGGCGCATCGCTGAAAGCTGACGAATTCCTGACGATCTGCGCTGCGGCGACAGAGAGTCGTAAGTAAGTGGAAAAATAGATGGAAACTCTGGTTCTTGCTGTACATGTTTTACTGGCTGTTGCCATTATTGCTCTGGTATTATTGCAGCAGGGTAAGGGCGCTGAAGCGGGAGCATCCTTCGGTGCAGGCGCCTCTCAGACTGTCTTTGGTAGTCAAGGGTCTGGTTCATTTCTCAGTCGTATGACGGCCGTGATTGCAACCGGTTTGTTTATCACCAGTTTTGTGCTGGCGGTTTACGCAAAAGATAAGGCGGTATCAGTGGGTGATGCAGGTATTCCTGCAGCAGCATTGATTCAAAACGCCGCAGAACAGGCTGATCAAGTGCCGGTTCTGGAAGAGCAAAAATTACCAACAGGTGATGCGGACGTACCGCCTGGAGAGTAAACCTTGTTTTATGCCGAAGTGGTGGAATTGGTAGACACGCCATCTTGAGGGGGTGGTGACCTAATGGTCGTGCGGGTTCAAGTCCCGCCTTCGGCACCATATTTAAAGAAGCGCTCCGTGAGCGCTTTTTTTTCGTCTATGCCTTGGCGGGGCTATCGTCCCACGTTGGTTCATCTGCGATGAAGTCCTTCGGACCGCCGTCGCAGGCGCCCAATGCAGAGTGCATTGTCGGCACCCTGTTTAAAGAAAGGCCGTGAGTGTTTTTTGTTTATGCCCTGGCAGAGCCGTACTTGTTGTTTCTAGCCCTTTGGGCTGGTGTTCGAGTTGGCTGTTGTTCTTTTTTGAGTCGAGATAATGGCTTTTCACTGATTGTTGAGTAATCAGTACAAGCTGTCCTTGAACTAGAATGGTTGCGGGAGTATAATCCTCGCCGATTTCTGATGCGGGGTGGAGCAGCCTGGTAGCTCGTCGGGCTCATAACCCGAAGGTCGTCAGTTCAAATCTGGCCCCCGCTACCATTTTTTAATGGTGATTCAGAAATAAGAGTTTCGTTACGAACTCTGGAAGCTTATCGCTAATCCTGTCAGGCATTATTGACGGATAGTTGGTTTTCTTCGAGAAGGGTTCCCGCTACCAATTTCAGAATACTGATTATTCAGTGAACGGTCTGAAATTGTCGATCAAGTAGTACGTTGATTGGCCCCTTTTTAGGGGCTTTTTCGTACTTGCGGCCCAGAGGTCGTATGTTGAATGGGTCTTTGACCCATTTTTTGTTTGCCTTAAAAAGTAGGTTTAGAGGTTTTTGCGTGTCAGCAAAGTTGAGTGTGTTACAGGAACTGATTGAGCCATCCGTGGTGGCTCTCGGTTATCAGTTATGGGGTATCGAAATGGTATCTCAGGGGCGTCACAGCATGCTGCGGATCTATATTGATGCCGAAAACGGTGTCGGTGTGGATGATTGCGCCAATGTGAGCCGTCAGGTGAGCGGCATACTGGATGTGGAAGATCCGATCAGCGGAGAATATACATTAGAAGTGTCGTCGCCGGGGATGGATCGCCCGCTGTTTACGCTGGAACAGTACAAGGCGTTTGTCGGGCATGTGGTACAGGTAAAGCTGCGGATGCCATTTGATGGTCGCCGACGATTTAAAGGCATCCTCAATGGTATTGAAGATGAAGATATTGTGCTGGTTGTCGATCAGGAAGAATACCTGTTGCCGATTGACCATATTGAAAAAGCAAACATAGTTCCTCAGTTCTGAGTGTGAAGAATTGAATTTTGAGGTTGGGGCAGTTGTATGAATAAAGAAATTCTACTGGTTGCAGAAGCAGTATCTAACGAGAAAGACGTTTCCAAAGAGGTCATCTTCGAAGCGATTGAGTTGGCGTTGGCAACAGCGACAAAGAAGCGCTATGACGAAGAGGCGGATATCCGCGTTGTAATCGACCGTGCTACCGGTGATTACCAAACATTCCGCCGTTGGGCGGTTGTGAGCAATGAAGGCGTACCTTTGTTGGGCACTGAATTGACCATGCAAGAGGCCGAAGAGATCGATACAAGCCTTCAGCCTGGTGATATTCACGAAGAAGAAGTTGAGTCCGTTAAGTTTGGTCGTATTGCTGCACAGACCGCTAAGCAAGTGATTGTGCAGAAAGTACGGGAAGCCGAACGCGCTAAAGTTGTCGCTCAGTACAGCAGTCGTGTTGGTGAACTTATCTCCGGTACGGTAAAGAAAGTGACACGGGACAACATTATTGTTGATCTGGGTAATAACGCTGAAGCCGTTCTTCCTCGTGATCAGTTGTTGCCACGGGAAACTTATCGCATGGGCGATCGGGTACGTGCGGTATTAAATGAGATTCGCACCGAAGGGCGTGGTCCTCAGTTGGCCATGAGCCGTAGTTGTCCTGCGATGCTAATCGAACTGTTCCGCATCGAAGTGCCTGAAATTTCAGAAGAAGTTATTGAAATTCGTGCGGCATCTCGTGATCCCGGTTCACGGGCGAAGATCGCTGTAAAAACCAATGATGGTCGTATCGACCCTGTTGGTGCTTGTGTCGGTATGCGTGGCGCTCGTGTTCAGGCGGTATCAAACGAGTTAAGCGGCGAACGTGTTGATATCATTCTTTGGGATGATAACCCGGCGCAGTTGGTGATTAATGCAATGTCTCCAGCTGAAGTTGCATCTATTGTGGTGGATGAAGATTCTCGCTCAATGGATGTGGCCGTAGCAGAAGAGAACTTGCCAATGGCGATTGGCCGCAGCGGTCAAAACGTACGTTTGGCGTCTGAGCTAACTGGCTGGAAACTGAATGTGATGACCGAAGCCGATGCCGCTGAAAAGCAGCAATCGGAAACCGGCTCCATTCTTGAGCTATTCGTTAAACACCTCGATGTTGATGACGATATTGCCGAAATACTGGTTGATGAAGGCTTCACTTCTTTAGAAGAGGTGGCTTATGTACCAGCAGACGAAATGCTCGAAATCGATGGTTTCGATGAAGAGATTGTTGATGAACTGCGCACCCGCGCGAAAGATGCTCTGCTCAATCTGGAACTGGCCAACGAGGAGGCACTCGATAACGTTGAGCCTGCTCAGGACCTGCTAGAAATGGACGGTATGGAGCGTCATCTGGCCTATGTTCTGGCCAGTAAAGGTATCGTGACCATGGAAGATCTAGCTGAACAGGCGGTCGAAGACCTGCTTGATATTAAAGAGCTGGATAAAGACAAGGCTGCAGCGCTAATTATGACTGCGCGCGCCCCATGGTTTGCGGACGAAGAATAAGTCAACGGAGGAGATAAACCCAGATGGCAGAAGTCACAGTAAAACAGCTAGCCGAAGTAGTTGGCGTTCCCGTTGATCGTTTGCTTACGCAGATGAAAGAAGCAGGTATTGCAGGAAAAAATGAAGTCGCTTCAGTAACAGAAGATGAGCGTCAGAAGCTGCTAAACCATCTTAAGCGTAGCCACGGTGAAAAATCCGATGGTGAACCTAAAAAGATTACGCTGAAGCGTAAAACCACCAGTCAGATTAAAGTCTCTGGTGCTGCAGGTAAGAAAACTATCAACGTAGAAGTACGTAAAAAACGTACCTATGTTAAACGTGCCGATGTTGAAGAAACTCCGGCTGCTGGTGTTAAAGGTAATAACCTTCAGGCCGAACTTGATGCTCAGGCTCGTCGTGATGCTGAACTTCAAGCTGCGCAAGAGAAGCAGCGCGAAGAAGCACGCCAGAAAGCTGCAGCGGAAGCGAAGGCAAAAGCAGCTCGCGCAGCCGGTGGTGAAGCGGGTAAACCGTCTGAACCAAAAGCCGCAGTATCTAAGCCGTCAATGGCTAAGCCTGCAGCGAAAAAAGCAACGGCACCACGTTCTGGTGCTGCACCCGCAAATGCAAACGCGGCTGCACCGGCTAATGCTAATGCGCCGAAGCAGGATCGTAAGCCTGCTCGTGAGAAAAACTTCCGTAGCCAAGATAAGCCTGCTGCGGGTCGTAAAGGCGGCGATAAGCGTCTGTCCCGTAAACCTGGTGGTCGTGACGGTAATCGTCGTGGTAAGCCGGTTCAGCGTGGCATGACCAGTTCGAACGTGCAAGCGTTCGAACGGCCAACAGCGCCGGTTATTCATGAGGTTGCTATTCCTGAGTCCATTACGGTCGCAGAATTGGCGAAGAAGATGTCCGTTAAAGCGGCTGATGTGATTAAGGTCATGTTCAAAATGGGGGCGATGGCGACCATCAACTCTGTGATTGATCAGGATACTGCCACCTTGGTTGTTGAAGAGATGGGTCACACCGCTGTAGCGATGCAGGCTAACACCGTTGAAGATCAGTTGATCGAAAGCGCTGGGGCTGCAGAAGAGATTGCTGGTGAGCAGGTTGAGCGTGCCCCCGTCGTTACCGTTATGGGTCACGTTGACCACGGTAAGACATCGTTGCTGGATTATATTCGTAAAACCCGGGTTGCCGCAGGTGAATCCGGTGGTATTACCCAGCATATCGGTGCTTATCACGTTGAAACTGACCACGGTATGGTGAGCTTCTTGGATACACCGGGACACGCGGCCTTTACGGCGATGCGTGCCCGTGGTGCACAGCTGACCGATATCGTTATTCTGGTTGTCGCGGCGGATGATGGTGTTATGCCTCAGACTGAAGAAGCGGTTAACCATGCTAAATCAGCTGGCGTGCCATTGGTTATCGCGGTTAACAAAGTCGATAAAGAAGATGCTGATCCAGAACGTGTTAAAAACGAACTGGCACAGCGGGATGTCTTGCCGGAAGAGTGGGGCGGTGATGTTCAGTTCGTCAACGTTTCAGCTAAAACCGGTGAAGGTATCGATGCGCTGCTTGATGCCGTCTTGATGCAAGCAGAATTACTCGAACTTAAAGCGATCCCTGAAGCACCGGGTCGTGGTGTAGTGGTTGAATCCCGTCTGGATAAAGGGCGTGGTCCAGTGGCAACACTGTTGGTTCAGAATGGTACCCTGAAACAGGGTGATATCGTTCTGGCCGGACTGCAGTATGGTCGTGTGCGAGCGATGCTGGATGAAAATGGTAAGCCGGTTAAAACCGCTGGACCTTCTATCCCCGTCGAGATTCTCGGCCTAGATGGTACACCGGGTGCGGGCGATGAATTCACTGTTGTCTCTAACGAGAAGAAAGCCCGTGAAGTGGCGTTGTTCCGTCAGGGTAAATACCGTGAAATTAAACTTCAGCGTCAGCAGCAGGCGAAACTTGAGAATCTGTTCGAGAACATGCAAGCGGGCGATGTTAAAACACTTAACATTATCCTTAAAGCGGACGTACGTGGTTCTCTTGAAGCACTGACGAGTTCGTTAATGGACCTGAGCACCGATGAAGTTAAGGTTAATGTCGTCTCTGGCGGTGTCGGTGGTATTGCTGAAACTGATGCTAACCTGGCGGTTGCCTCTAGCTCAATCATGATCGGCTTTAACGTCCGTGCTGATGCACAGGCGCGCGCCATCGTTGAACGTGAAGATATCGAACTACGTTATTACAGCGTGATCTACGACATCATCGATGATGTTAAGTTGGCGATGACGGGTCTGCTGTCTCCTGAGTTTAAGGAACAGATCGTTGGTATTGCTGAAGTACGTGATGTCTTCCGTGCACCTAAGATCGGTGCGGTTGCCGGTTGTATGGTCACTGAAGGTTCTGTATTCCGTAACAAACGTATCCGCGTACTGCGTGAAAACGTTGTTATCTATGAAGGTGAGCTGGAATCTCTGCGTCGCTTCAAAGATAACGTGGCTGAAGTTCGTCAGGGCATGGAATGCGGTATCGGTGTTAAGAACTACAATGATGTGAAGGTCGGCGATCAGATCGAAGTCTTCGATACCATTGAAGTTCAGCGTACCCTTTAAGAGTGTTTTGACAGGCTACTATGGCAAGAGAATTTAGTCGTACACAGCGGATATCTGACCAGGTCCAGAAGGACCTGGCTCAGTTGATTCAGCGAGAAATTAAAGACCCACGTCTAGGCATGGTGACAATCAGCTACGTCAAGATCGCCAAAGATCTTGGCTATGCCGATATTTATATCACTGTGATGGCAATGGGTGGTAAAGATGAAGCCACTGCCGTAACGGAATCTCTTAAGGTTCTTAACAGCGCATCAGGCTTCCTGCGTGGACAGCTGTCCAGCAAGATCAAACTGCGGGTGATGCCGCAATTACGTTTTCATTTTGATGAAAGTGTTGATCGTGGTAGACGCCTAAACGACCTGATTATTCAGGCGAAGCGGGCTGACACCAAACACGATCAGGACGACGGAGAGTAACCCTTGGCAAGGCGGGCAAAAGGCCGGTCGGTCAACGGTATTTTTCTGCTCGATAAACCGGGTGGAATGTCGTCAAACCGGGCGTTGCAAATTGTAAAACGGATCTATGGCGCAGCTAAGGCTGGCCATACGGGTGCATTGGATCCCCTGGCAACAGGGATGCTACCGCTTTGCTTCGGTGAAGCGACCAAGTTTTCCCAGTTCCTGCTGAATGCCGATAAACGCTACATTACCACGGCAAAACTGGGTCAAAGAACTGATACCAGCGATGCCGATGGTGAGGTGGTTGAAGAGAGGCCTCTACCGGAAAACCTCAGTGCAGCGCAGATTGATGAGCTGTTACAGCGGGAGTTTACTGGCTTAATTACCCAAGTGCCGTCGATGTTTTCGGCGCTTAAGCATAATGGGCAACCGCTCTATAAGCTGGCACGTCAAGGTATTCAGGTTGAAGTTAAAAGCCGTCAGGTGACGGTTTTCAGCATTGAGTTACTGGATTTCCGTGGTGATGAAGTCGATCTCGATATCCGTTGTAGTAAGGGCACCTATATCCGTTCGATTGTTCAGGATATGGGCGAGATGTTAGGTTGTGGAGCCCATGTTCAAATGCTCCGTCGGCTTGATTCTGGTCCTTATAAGGCTGAGGCGATGATGCCATTGGCTGAGCTAGAACAACGGGTCGCTGATATGGGTAGTGATGCGGCTTTGGAAGACATACAAATGTCTTTGGATGCGCTATTATTACCCTCTTGGAGTCCGGTTGCGGATACACCTGAAGTGTTGTTGTCTGATAGTCAAACCCGTGCCCTATGTAATGGTCAACGGGTGATGCTTGAAACCTTTGATGTACAGCCTTTGGTGCGCATTCGCGACAGCGCCAGTGATAAATTTCTGGGTATTGGCGAGATCGATGTTTATGGGCAGTTACTGCCTCGTCGCTTGATGAATACTCAGGATATATAATTGATATGTCTGTGCGGCTTCGGCGGCACGGGCGATATGACGTTGAACTGATAATATGCTCGGTACAACGCGACTATTAATCCACCACACTTTTATTCGTGGTGTGCATATTAATTTTGGAGTTATTTAAAATGGCATTATCTGTTGAAAAGAAAGCTGAGATCGTTGCTGAATACGCACGCGTTGAAGGCGATACTGGTTCTCCTGAAGTTCAGGTTGCACTGCTGACCCACAACATTGTTGGTCTGCAATCTCACTTTAAAGGTCACATCCATGACCACCATTCTCGTCGCGGTCTGATCCGCATGGTAAACCAGCGTCGTAAGCTGCTGGATTACTTGAAGAAGAAAGATGTAACTCGTTACGCTGATCTGATCAAGCGTCTCGGCCTGCGTCGTTAAGATAATGTTCCGGGGTCATCTTTGATGGCCCCGGTGCTTTTTAAGGTCTGCTAAAATAGAGATCTCTATATGCGTCTGTACTACGTTTTACACCAACCAGCCTGTACTCTGGTGTGTTCTGGTTTTGATCAGAGCCCAGCAGAGTACTGGCTATAAAGAGGCCGGTGTGACGTTGCACAGATATTTTTTTGTTTTGCATAAAGATAAGGAATTGTATCGTGCCACAAGCAATTACTAAGACATTCCAATACGGCAAGCATGAAGTCACTCTTGAAACGGGCCGCGTTGCTCGTCAAGCGAGCGGTGCTGTGTTGGTTACCATGGGTGGTGTACAGGTGTTATGTACCGTTGTGGGTGCTAAATCAGCCCGCGAAGGTCAAGATTTCTTCCCATTGTCAGTTCATTATCAAGAAAAATACTACGCTGTCGGCCGTATCCCTGGTGGTTTCTTTAAGCGTGAAGCGCGTCCGTCTGAAAAAGAAACGCTGACCTCTCGCCTGATTGACCGTCCTATCCGCCCACTGTTCCCTAAGGGGTACATGAATGAAGTACAGGTTATCTGTACGGTTATGTCTGCGGATAAGATCAACGATCCTGATATCGCTGCAATGATCGGTACTTCTGCTGCATTGGCTATCTCTGGTATCCCATTCCAGGGTCCAATCGGTGGTGCACGTGTCGGTTACACTGAAGCTGAAGGTTACTCCCTAAACCCAACTTACGAAGAACTGCAAACCTCTATGCTCGACATGGTCGTAGCCGGCACGTCTGATGCGGTTCTGATGGTTGAATCTGAAGCTCAGGAACTGTCTGAAGACGAAATGCTCGGTGCGGTTGTTTTCGCTCATCAGCAGATGCAAGTTGCTATCTCTGCGATCAACGAACTGGTTGCTGAAGCCGGTAAGCCTCGTTGGGAATATGCTCCAGAAGCGAAGAATGAAGCATTGATCGAACAGGTTCGTGCTGTCGTTGGTGATGATATCAATGCGGCTTACCAAACGGCTGACAAAATGGAGCGTCAGAACGCTCTGGGTCAAGCTCGTAGCAAAGCGGTTGAAACGCTGTGCGGTGAAGAGGGTCAACATTCTGCTGCTGAAGTATCCGGTATTTTCAAATCACTGGAAAAAGAGATTGTTCGGGGTCGTATCCTTGATGGTCAGCCACGTATCGATGGCCGTGACAGCAAAACTGTCCGTGGTATCGATGTTGAAGTTGACGTACTGAGTGGTACACACGGTTCTGCACTGTTTACCCGTGGGGAAACTCAGGCGATCGCTACCTGTACACTGGGTACTGCCCGTGATTCACAAATCATCGATGCGATCGAAGGCGAACGCCGCGATCCATTCATGTTGCACTACAACTTCCCTCCTTACTCTGTAGGTGAAGCGGGTCGTATGGGTTCTACTGGTCGTCGTGAGATTGGTCACGGTCGTCTGGCTCGTCGCAGTGTTGCTGCGGTTCTGCCGACACAGGAAGAGTTCCCGTACACTATCCGTATCGTGTCTGAGATCACTGAATCTAACGGTTCAAGCTCTATGGCCTCTGTTTGTGGTGCGTCTCTGTCTATGATGGATGCAGGTGTTCCATTGAAGGCACCAGTTGCGGGTATCGCAATGGGTCTGGTTAAGGAAGGCGAGCGTTTCACTGTATTGACCGATATCTTAGGTGATGAAGATCATCTGGGAGACATGGACTTTAAAGTGGCCGGTACTGAAGCGGGTGTTACCGCGCTGCAGATGGATATCAAGATCACCGGTATTACCGAAGAGATCATGGATATCGCGTTGGAGCAGGCTTATGAAGCCCGTGCTCACATCCTGAAAGAGATGGCTAAAGTCATTGGTTATGCGCGTCCAGAACTGCCGGACAATGCACCAGCCATGACACTGTTAGAAATCAACCCAGAGAAGATCCGTGATGTTATCGGTAAAGGTGGTGCAACCATCCGTGCCCTGACTGAACAGACTGGCGCGACGATCGATATCGAAGATAACGGTACTGTCCGTATCTACGCGGCTGATAAAGCAGCAGCGAAAGCGGCTGTGGATAAAGTACGTGAAATCACTGCTGAAGCTGAAGTGGGTAAAATCTACGAAGGTAAGGTTGTGCGTCTGGAAGAGTTCGGTGCATTTGTAAACATCCTGCCGGGTAAAGATGGTCTGGTTCACATCTCTCAAATTGCTAACAAGCGTATTGAGAAAGTGACCGATTACATCAAGATGGACGACACGGTTAAAGTTAAAGTAATGGAAGTCGATCCACGTGGCCGTATCAAACTGACCATGCGTGATCTAGAGCAAGATGAGTCTGTAGAATAAAGACTCATTAAGTGATTGAAAAAGCCCTGCCGATGCAGGGCTTTTTTGTGTCTGCTTGGTTTACACTAGTTAGAGCGTTATTACCGGGAGATAAGATGAAAAGACTACTAACGATGGTTTCTGTTTTATGGCTAGCCGGTTGTGGCGGTGATGAAGTGGGTGATGTATCGCTGGGGATACTGACAACCAAAGATATTAAGCTGAATGTGCTGGTGGATCCGGTTGTCACCGGGGTTACCTGTCATATTGCCAGTATCGAAGCGGATCTGGATTTTGCGGACCCGAGCGATTCGTCGATTGCTTGTCGTCAAACGGGGCCGATTACTGCGCAGATGATTGCTGCCATTGATCGCTCCAAGGATGGCGAGGTGGTGTTTCGTAAATCCAAGAGCGTGCTGTTCAAAACCATGAAAGTACGGCGTATTTTTGATCCACAATCACAAACCCTGATGTATCTTTCATACTCAACTAAAGAGATTAATGGCAGTTATAAACATAGCCTGTCTACCGTACCTTTATGGGGAACTTCAGCTTATCAATAGCCACTAATCCCCGTGCAGTTAGTCGTTATACGGCTGATCTGTATTGTTCCAGTCCGGCAATGGATGGTTGATATGCATGCTGGTCACTTCTGGCTAGTGCACGCAGTAGGCGTCCGGTAATACAGTTAAAACATTGTGGTCCATTTTTCTGGCAGAGAGAGTTAGCACAGGCATTGAGTAACAGTTCGTGCGCTGCCTGTTGTTGCACGCTGCGGATGGTTGAGAACAACTCTTGGCAGGTAACAATACCATGTTCAAGCAACTCCTCTACGGCGCTACCGCGCCATTCAGCAATAAGGTGGTTAGATAACCCGCTGTGTAGTTTTATCACTGGTTCTTTGCGTTCAAGCCAGGCATCAATTCTAAGTGCGTCCATGTTTAGCTTCCTGTTTATTTAATGATAATGATTCTCATTATGATTATTTGGGATGTTAATGCAACTGTTTTTTTAACCGCCATTATTCTGGGTCAGTGTCTGAGTAGATCAGAATATCAGCGTGACGAGAGTGTGTTGCCCAGTGGTTTGTGGCCTAGTCGTGGCGTTGTCGATCGTGTTAAACCGTTGTCGTATCAGGTCTTTGTATTGACTAGTTATGAGCTGCATATTTATTGCCCGCTAGCCTGCAGGCTATGAATAGCGGCCTTTACGGTAGTTGCCCCAATGTTATGCACAGGCTTGTGCGGTCGGTTCTGGGGATAACTTATTACCAAGATGGGCTGCTGTTAAGATGTTAGGTATAGGTGTTATGGGGGAGCCTTTAGGATCAAACTAAATACGCGTAGGTCGCGGGACAGGAGTAGATAATCGGTTGGTATAACGCTGTGCCCTTGTATTAACCTTAGGTAGAGGTCTAGTGTTCAGCAGTCTTAAAACAACCTTGCAAGCTAGGCTACCGCTATTTCAACTGATTGATGGAGCCTAATATGAGTGATGATACCGCCGCCAATAAAGCTAATGCCGTTGCATTTTATCGCACCGCTTATCTTGGTGATCCCAGCCGTGCGATAGCGCAATATGTGGGCGATCGTTACATTCAACATAACCCAGCGGTGGGGGATGGAAAGCAAGCGTTTATCGACTATTTTGATGAGATGGCTAGAGATTATCCCGGTAAGTCTATCGAATTCGTGCGTGCTATTGCTGAAGGGGATCTGGTGGCGTTACATACCCATCAGATTTGGCCAGGGAATGATCAATATGTAACGATGGATTTTTTCCGCTTTGATGAACAGGGCAAGATCGTTGAGCATTGGGATTCTATACAGGGTGTTCCCGCGGAGACTAAAAATGGTAATCCGATGTATTGATGTGAGGGGGCACTATGCCGAATGTTTAAGCAAGGGAAGCGAAAGCTTCCCCTTCAAGTGACTTGTCTTTAAGCGACTAGCCAGTGACACAGTAGGCTCTAGCTACTTTGCTTCTCGCGCATCACGCAATAGAGGCGAAAGCCATAGATCGTATATAAGCAGTTTAGAAAGCCAAACACGATATCAAACAGGCTGCGCAGTATCAGGGATTCGATACCCATGACTTGGAGCAGGGTTTCGATCAGTAGGTTACTACCGAGCAGAATAACAAACAGAACGGCCAGGCCATTGAGTAGTGGCCAGAAGTATTCAGAGGTATCTTGCCAGCTGTTTTTTAACGCGTCAGTGGGACTGGCTTTTTCGATCACACTGAAGTATTCGGCAAAGCCCCAACGGGTCATCACATAGACACCGGGAATAAAAAACAGCAGCAGACCTAGGGCGATACCAAAGGCGCCGAGGAGCTTGGTCAGAAAGAGCGGCCCCCAACGTTGTAGGCCGATCTTTAGGGCCTCTATGGTGCTGATGGGCTCCTTATTGACCACCGACTCGAGGTAGGCGATTGTTGCGCCGGCATAGAGTGGGAGAAAGATCAGACTGGCGAGGTAGAACATCAAGATTGAATCGTTCATCTCTGGGTTTTCTGGGTCGACTGATTGCATAGCAGTCATGCTAATCAGCGTGATCAGAATAATAAAGGGCAGCTGTATCCGCATGATTGGCTGCATATGGGCGCGGAAGAAGAACCAGGTTTGCTTTAGATAAGTGGCGATCATGCTGTATTTGTCACTCGTGTTTAGTGCGGTTGGGCCAGTAGTATCAACTTAAAGCTACCGTTGTCGGCGATAACCTCTATGGTTGAGAACAGTTTTTTAGCTTTTCGTTCAAGCGGTATATGTAGGTTTACCACAAAGCAGGCGATGCCGTCAGATTGTAGATGCCGGCGCGCTGCATTAAGGAAACGATCAGTCATATCACCTTCAACACTGAAGCCTTGATGAAAAGGAGGATTACAGAGTATCAGTGGATAGCGCTGGTCGATCTGTTCAGCGCAATCGGCCACAATCACGTCGCCATTAATGCGGTGCTGGCGAAAGTTTTCTTCGCAGGCCCGTAGGGCACCGGCATTATTGTCGGTCGCGGTGATTTTACAGCCAAGGGGTGCGCAATTCATCGCTAGATAACCATAGCCACAGCCGAGGTCGAGGGCGGTTTCCGGTGGTGTCGCGAGTCGTTCAGTGAATTGAGCGAGTTCTGAAATCAGAAAAGCACTGCCCTTATCGATCTTATTCCAACCATAAACACCGGGCTTACTGCTGTAATTGAAGTGCTCATCGCTGGCTACTTCACGTAGCTGAGTGTAATCCTGATCGTCCAGTAATTCGCTATCGGCAGCTCCCGGTGATTGCAGAATTCCCATCCAGGTATTTTTGTCTAACTTGGATTGCTCCATTTGCCCAGCGAATAGTTTTTTCGCTTTATCCAAATAGGTTTTAATACCTTCGTTTTTTAGTCCCGCGATGCTCAGTGTTCCGCCCGGTTTAAGGACGCGGATTGCCTGATTGATGACATGATGAACCACGGGTTTCTCTTTCGACACCCGGTAGATAATGCTATCTACACTGTGATCCGCATAAGGGTTGAAATCAAAATCGGAAAATTGGCTATGCCAACCGGCGCCGTCTAGTTGCTGACATAGATCGAAGCGGTTGCTAATGACCGTGACCGCCTGATTTACCTTGCTGGTTTGATTGAGCAGGTTTTCATCGGCAACCCAAAGGGCGGTGCCGCTGGCATTATCCAGTTGCGGTTTTAAGAGGGCAAAGGCTGTGTCAGTCATCAGAATGATTTCGCTTCGGCTTCAGTGAGAAAACGGTATTCACCCGGTTCTAGGTCTTCATCTAAGCGGATATGACCAATCTGCTCCCGGTGCAAGGCGGTGACCTTGTTACCCATGGCGGCGAACATGCGTTTAACTTGATGATAACGCCCTTCATGCAGGGTGACTCTCGCCTGAGTAGCAGACAAAATTTCAAGCTCGGCCGGCAGGGTCGGCTTATCTTCGTTACGCAGGGTAATGCCTGCCGCAAACTGCGTGACATAATCAGGGGTGATTGGCTCTGCTGTGCTAACGAGATAAACTTTATCGCATTGGTGTTTAGGCGAAGTAACGCGGTGCGACCATTGGCCATCGTTGGTGATCAATACGAGTCCAGTGGTGTCGATATCTAAGCGTCCAGCCGGATGCAGATCGCGGATGGTGACTTGTTCCAAGAGGTCGATAACGGTAGGGTGCTCGCTGTCTTCAGTCACGCAGACGGTGCCCTGAGGCTTATTCAGCATTAAATATTTCGGGCCAGGGGCCGCAACCTCATGACCTTCGAGTGTCACTTGATCATCGCTGAGAACTTTGTAGCCGTGATCCTGACAAGGCTGACCGTTCACCTCGACATTCTTACATTTGATCTGCCGTTTAACTAGGCTGCGGGGTAAACCGGTTGCCTGACTTAGATATTTATCCAGTCGCATTGAATTTCATCTGCCTGTTATCGAAAAAGAGCTAGTATACCGGTACTCGTCAGAATGCAATAGGGCTGGTAATCAGCTAATATACGCCGTTCCAATATCGATTCATTACCATTAACTGTGTGACTGCCTGTGAAGCTCTTTGTAGATAACCTTACCAATGTTGATTTTTCTTACTTGCATCCGCAGCGAGGCTTGCTGGGTGAGTCCTGGCTAGTACAGCTGGTGCTCGATGGTGAGCTGAATGAGGAGGGGATGATTTGCGATTTTGGTATCGTTAAAAAAGCGGTTAAGCATTGGTTTGATAACAGTATCGACCATGCGTTAGTGGTGCCGACTGGGATGGCGAACCTACATTCAGAGCTACTGAATGGCGAAACAACGGTCAACTGGCGTTATCCCGCGGGTGGTGAGTTCTACTGTCGTTCGCCAGAACAGGCGATCGTGCTGGTGGGTATCGATGAAATTAACGAGCTTAGCTTGGCGGCTTGGTGTAATGCCCAGCTCTTGGCGCTATTCCCCGATGAGGTGAAAGGGCTAGAGATTAGTTTTGTACCGGAAGCAATCAACGGCGCATTTTATCATTACAGTCATGGTTTGCAGCAGCACGATGGCAATTGCCAGCGGATTGCCCACGGTCATCGTTCACGTATTGAGGTCTTTTTAGATGGGCAGCGGGATACCGCAGCAGAACAGCAGTGGGCGAAAACCTTTAACGATATCTATATCGGTACTCGCGGCCACCTTGTGAGTGCGAACGATGAAGTGCATCACTATTGCTATGATGCCCCACAGGGTGAGTTTGAGATTCGCTTGCCTGCGCGTCACTGTTATTTGATTGATACTGAAACCACTGTGGAGCAGATCGCTTGTCATCTTGCGGCGCAGGTTAAGTTATCCCACCCTTCTCGAGAGGTCATGGTGAGAGCGTTTGAAGGTGTGGGCAAAGGTGCGATTGCGACAGCCTGATATAGGCTTAGCTTGAGGTGAATGTCTGACGCATGAAAGGGTGAATGACAGACATAAAAAAACGCGGCTATTGGGCCGCGTTTTTTTGTTACAACGGTTTAGCTACGTTCAATCGCAACTGCTGTACCCATGCCACCACCGATACACAGTGTTGCCAGACCTTTCTTAGCATCGCGGCGTGCCATTTCGTGCAGCAGAGAAACGAAGATACGGCAGCCTGAAGCACCAATTGGGTGACCCAGTGCAATCGCACCACCGTTAACGTTAACCAGCGTGGTGTCCCAGCCAAGTTCTTTGTTAACTGACATGGCTTGAGCTGCGAAAGCTTCGTTCGCTTCAACCAGTTCTAGATCATCAACAGTCCAGCCGGCTTTCTCAAGGGCTTTCTGAGTAGCACAGATTGGGCCTGTACCCATGATAGATGGATCAACACCAGCAGACGCATAAGCTTTGATGGTTGCCAGTACAGGCAGACCCAGCTCAGCCGCTTTCTCAGCAGAGCATAGGATAACGGCCGCAGCACCATCGTTGATAGTTGATGAGTTACCAGCGGTTACTGTGCCATCTTTTTTGAAGGCTGGACGCAGTTTACCCAGTGCTTCTGCCGTGACGCCAAAACGTGGCTGCTCATCGGTATCAAATACAATAGGATCGCCTTTGCGCTGAGGAATCACAACCGGAATGATCTCATCTTTGAACTTGCCAGAGGTGACGGCTGCTTCAGCTTTGTTTTGAGAGGCTGCGGCAAAAGCATCCTGCTCTTCACGGGTGAAACCGTATTTATCGACAATGTTCTCCGTGGTGATACCCATGTGATAGTCGTTGAACGCATCCCACAGGCCATCTTTGATCATGGTATCAACCATTTTCCAGTCACCCATGCGAGTGCCTTGGCGAGAGTTTGGCAATATATGACCAGAGATGCTCATATTCTCTTGGCCGCCGGCAATGATGAATTCAGCATCGCCACAACGAATAGCTTGAGTAGCTAGTTGAATCGCTTTCAGACCAGAACCGCACACTTTGTTAATGGTCATTGCAGAGACTTCAATCGGCAGACCCGCGTTAACAGCGGACTGACGTGCAGGGTTTTGACCACAACCGGCAGTCAGTACCTGACCGAGAATGACTTCATCAATCTGGTCGGCGGCAACACCGGATTTTTCCAGCAGACCTTTAATAACAATCGAGCCAAGCTCGCTGGCAGGAACGGATGACAGGGAACCATTAAAACTACCTACAGCCGTACGGCCGGCAGCTACAATAACAACATCACGCATGATTATTCCTCTTGCTTATAAGATTGCTGCAGAAGTGTAGTCACACACCGTGACGAATTGATGGCAGGTCAGTCTGAAACCTGACATTGAGTACTCTACAGCTGTTTTTGTAATCATTTTTATTTGTGCAGTGCAGTACATCATAGACAAAAGGCAACTGCAATGGGGTTAGCCCTGAGGGCGACACTAACCAATAAATAAATGTCACCGGTCACAGAATCTAACAGGTGTTTGACGAATAGCCAAGCAGACTTAAGGTGGAGATGGGGCGGGAATGGGTAATACTAGGATCAGGTGCCGCCCGAAGGGGCACCTGATAACGGTTCAGAGGTCGAGCATCATATTGTCGATAAGACGGGCTTTGCCTAGGTAGGCGGCAGCAACTAAAACGAGTTCGGTATCGTTACTGTCGGCTGGCTGCAAGTCATGACGTTTAGATATGCAGTAGTAATCCCGCTTAAAACCGGCTTCTTCTAATCGGGTTTGCGCTTCTTCTTGCAGATTTAGATAATCCCGTCGACCTTCGGATATTTGCGCGATAGTGGCGCGAATAGTTTGGTTGAGGACTGGTGCAATGGCGAGTTCTTCAGGTGTCAGATACGCGTTCCGGGAACTCAGCGCTAGATTACTTTGCGCTCGGGCGATAGGGGAGCCCTGAATCTCGACCGGTAGGAATAAGTCTTCTGCCATCCGGCGAATCACCAGTAACTGTTGAAAGTCTTTTTCACCAAAGATGGCGACATCGGGTTGAACAATACCGAACAGCTTACAGACAACGGTTGCGACGCCGCGGAAATGTCCAGGACGGGTGGCACCGCAATGAATGTCTGAAATCCCCGGTACTTCAATCAGCGTTTGTATCACCTGACCATTGGGGTACATCTCTTTAATGGTCGGAGCGAATAGATAATCGCAGCTCGCCAACTCAAGTTTCTCTTGGTCGGCTTCGAGTGTGCGCGGGTATGCATCGAGATCTTCGTTCTCACCAAACTGCAGCGGATTAACGAAGATGCTGGCAACGGTGATGTCAGCATGATTATTCGATTGTTGGATCAGTTGGATATGACCCGTATGGAGGTTGCCCATCGTTGGCACAAAACCGATACGTTTGCCCGCACGACGCTCCGCGCCGAGTGCTTCACGCAGCTCGGCGATAGAATGGATAGTTTTCATGGTTTATTCGAATCCGTGTTCCGGGCCGGGGAAAGTGCCTGCCTTAACTTCTTCGGCATAGGCTTTAAAGGCACCGGCGATATCGTTGCTTTGCGACATAAAGTTTTTTACAAACTTAGGGCTGCGTCCCGGCGTGATGCCTAGCATATCGTGCATCACCAGCACTTGGGCGTCTGTTGCGGCGCCGGCGCCGATACCGATAACGGGAATATCAACGGCTTGCGTGATTTCACCGGCTAGCAGTGACGGAACGCATTCCAGTAACAGCATTGCTGCACCGGCTTGCTCTAGACGCACAGCATCTTCGATCATCTGTTTGGCGGCATCATTGTCGCGTCCTTGAACTTTGTACCCGCCCAGCACGTTGACCGCCTGTGGGGTAAGTCCTAGGTGAGCGCAAACGGGAATGCCGCGCTGCGCCAATAGGGCGATGGTTTCGTCCAGCCAAGCGGCACCTTCTAGTTTGACAATATGGGCACCCGCTTGCATCAATGCAGCGGCGCTGTCCATAGCCTGTTCCGGCGTGCCATAACTCATGAAGGGCAGATCAGCCATGATCATGGAACCCTGATTGCCCGCTTTTACAGCCGCCGTGTGGTATGCCATCTCTTCGACGGTAACCGGAAGTGTACTATCGTTGCCCTGCAGTACCATGCCCAGGGAATCGCCCACTAACATCACCTCAACACCCGCGGTGCTGATAAGGTGAGAGAAACAGGCATCATATGCAGTCAGAACTGCAAATTTTTCACCGGCCTGTTTCCGCGCCATTAGGGTATGAAGGGTAATGCTGCTCATAAGAGAACCTGCTTATTTATTACTCACACGGGTGGGGATTATACCTAGGCCTTTTAGGATTAACTATTATCTATTAAGCATAGGCAGCAAAAACGTTATAACCTTATGTTTTATAACATGTTTTGTTTGACTAGATTGGCTCCAACGTACCGTTTTCACAGTGTTCAAGGCAGTTAGCGAGGCTTATCTGGTTGGGAATATGCACTTCAGGTGCGATTTCAGCCAGAGGGTAAAGCACAAAATTACGTGCTTGAATAAAAGGGTGTGGCACGGTTAATCGCTCGCTGCTGATCTGTTGATCACCATAAAGTAGTAGATCTAGGTCGAGGGTACGTGGTCCCCAATGTTGAATTCTCACCCGCTGATGTTGCTGTTCAATCGCCTGTAAGGCATCAAGGAGTTCAATGGGTGAAAGGGTCGTTTCGACGCTGGCGACGGCGTTGATATAGTCTGGTTGGCCGGGCGGGCCAACCGGGTCGCTGCGATAAAGGCTGGAATGTACCAGCGCGCGACAGTGGTCTAAACGTTCAAGTTCAAGCAGGGCGGTGGCAACCTGAGTTACGGGGTGCTGTAGGTTGCTACCGAGGCCGATATAACAGCGGGTCCATGTTTCGGTGGATGAAGACTCAGCCATTGTTCTGCTCGGGCTTTTTAGCCGGGCTGCGGCGACGTCGGCGCCTCTTGGGTGCCTCGTCTTTAGGTACTTCGCGGGACATATGACTGCGGATTTGTGGATTTTGAGTCTGGTAGTCCGTCCACCACTTACCCAAACCTTCGAGATCTTCGCCGCTGTTTTCGCGCAGCATTAATAGATCATAGGCCGCTCGGAAGCGCGGGTGTTCCATGAGTCGGTCGGCGCGTTTACCTTGACGGCGTGGCAGGCGGAACTGTAATTCCCAAATCTCGCGGATCGGGGTAGAAAAGCGCCGAGGAATAGCGGTTTGTCGAATCTGTTCAGAAATGATCTGATTGGCAGCTTCATGCATCGCCGGAACGGTGTGCATGCCATCATTCTTTTGTAACTGGGCCATCCTTCGCTGCATTGGATACCACAGTAACGCAGCAAACAGAAAGGCAGGGGTAACGCTCTTATTCTGCTGTAAGCGTCGATCGGTGTTCTGTAAAGCATTCAGTATTAGCGGCTCGACCGGTTGGCCTTGTGGGTCATCGAGACACTCAGCCGTTTGCCGGAAGACATGTTCCAGTAGGCCGTATTTACGGAACTGGCGAAAGGACTCAACGCCATGGCCAGATTGAAAGATTTTCAAGGTTTCATCGAACAGCCGTGCTGGAGCGATATCCTTCAGCAGATACCCTAACTCATATAGGGGGGCTTCGGTTGCCGGTTCAATGGTGAAGCCAAGCTTGGCGGCAAAGCGCGCCGCCCTGAGCATGCGTACCGGGTCTTCACGGTAGCGTGAGTCCGGATCGCCAATCATTCTTAGCGTGCGGTTCTGCAGATCATTAAAGCCGTTAGTGAAATCATAAACGCAGTGATCTTTAGGGCAGTAATAGAGGGCGTTAACGGTGAAGTCGCGTCGTAAGGCGTCCTCTTCGATAGTGCCATAAACATTATCCCGAACGATCATGCCGCTATCATTCTGGCGGCCATGTTCACCATCGCTATTCTTGGGCTGGCTATCATGGCTGGCGCGGAATGTGGCGACTTCGATCATGTCTCGGCCAAAGCGTACATGCAGCAATTTAAAGCGTCGACCGATCAGTCGTGAGCGGCGAAAAATGGCATGCGCCTGTTCGGGAGTGGCATTGGTGGCGACATCGAAGTCTTTCGGTTCCTTATCCATGAGTAGATCACGGATGCAGCCGCCCACTAGATAGCCTTCATAGCCCTCATCCTGCAAGTGGTATGCTGTTTTCATCGCCGCATCGTTTAGCTGTCGGCGGGGAATCCGATGGATCTCTTCAGAGATAAGCACGGGGCCACTTTGGGGTTGGCTGGCTTTGCCGGCGGATTGCTTTCGATTACTGCCGAATAGTTTACGGATAAACGAGCCTATAGGTGATGAGTTCTTGTCCATAGCTTACTGAGATGCTTACACAGAAATAAGAGCGCAGAATAATAGCACAAAATACAATCAAAAAACGTAGTAAAAGCCGTAGTTTATCGGATCTTTGATGCAGTATGGATTGGGAGATTTGGCTGGGTAAAAGGAGATGGGTAAGCTGATCGCTTTTAGACAACAACTCAGTATTAGCTTGTTGTTTTTATTTCTAATAGCACTGATTCGGGACCGTTGTATTGGGTGTCAATTCAGCGATCAGCTTGTAGAGCCTCATTTTTATTTTTATTCGAGGCAAGATACTTATCAACTAATAATCTGGGTTTTATTTTTATTATGATTATTAGCAGTAAGTGTTTTTTTCTTCTTGATCTAAATATAGCACTTGCTGTGCCAGCTTTATTAACTATATGTTTTTATTGTTATTTTTTGTTTTTGGCGTTTATTTGTTACCCGGTGTTACCTGTGGGGGTAACAAAAAACGTTACCTTTATACACATGCTGCATCTGCTTGGTGGGGGAAAAGTAACACTTTTGAGTAACCTTTGTACGACCAAATGATGCCCGCCGCTGTTTTACTCTTTTGGTTTGCGGGGAATCCCCAGTTTTTGTCGTCGCTCCCATAAGCACTTTCGGCTGACGCCTAACTTTTTGGCCAGTTTGGTTTCGCTCATGCTGTCTTGGTTTTCCAGTACAAAGCGCTGAAAGTAATCATCCAGAGAAAGATTTTGCTCGGGACGTCGTTCCCTCGATTCGCTTTCCGCGACCAAGGAGTTGCCGCTGGCAAAGCTTGATTCTAGTTTAGCCAGTGAGTCAGGTTCGATGTCGAGACCCAATAGATCGGTGGTGATCATATGATCCTCAGCCAGAATAACTGCCCGCTCGATGGCGTTCTGTAACTCTCGCACATTACCGGGCCATTGATAGCGAATCATGGTGGTACAGGCATCATCACTGAATTTGAGCAAAGGTGAGCCGAGCTTTTCGCAGCTTCGCTGAAGGAATTGCTGGGCAATTTCGATGATATCTTCGCCTCGTTCACGCAGCGGTGGCATCTGTAACTCCATGACATAGAGTCGATAATACAGATCCTCTCGAAACTCGCCGGTTTTTGCGAGTGCTTTTAGGTTGCGGTGGGTAGCGGCAATAAGCCGGACGTCTACATTGATCGATTTGACTGAACCTACACGACGGATCTCACTTTCCTGCAAGAAGCGGAGCAGTCGGGCTTGAGCTTCCAGCGGTAGCTCACCAATCTCATCGAGAAACAGCGTACCGCCATCGGCTGCTTCAATTAGACCATTGCGGGTCGCATCAGCGCCGGTAAATGCGCCTTTCTCATGACCAAAGAGTTCTGATTCGATCAGGCTTTCTGGAATAGAAGCACAGTTGACTGAGACCATTGGCGAACTGGCGCGGGCGCTCTGCTGGTGAATCGCTCGAGCGGCGAGTTCTTTACCGGTGCCTGATTCGCCTTGAATCAACACCGTGGCATCGGTACCGGCGACTTTCTGGATGCGGCTGAACAGGTTTTGCATTGCCGGGCAGTTGCCGACCATTTCGTTGCTGCTGTTCGGGCGTGCATTTCCTTTAGGACTGGCGGTATTGTCATCATCACCGCGAAGCTTGATGATGTTGGCGATGGTTTCTAGGATCTCATCGTGATCAAAGGGCTTGGCGATATAATCCACGGCCCCCATCTTCATCGCATCGACTGCTGAGCGCATGCTGGCGTAACTGGTCATAATAACCACGGGCACGGCTTTGGCGAGATTGATCAGATCGGTCCCGGGCGCGCCGGGCAGACGTAGATCACTAATGATCAGATTATAATCATTGAGATTAAACTGGCTGGTTGCTTCGTCAACGGATCCAGCATCGTCAACGGTGTAACGGTTGCGCTCCAACAGTCGTCGGAGGGCGGAACGTATAATAGATTCATCTTCTACGATCAGAATGCGGCTCATTCGGTTTACCTTTGCTTCTAGTCCTCGGGTCTGCAGATGTTTGTTTATGCTACAAACTTAATTCTGCTAAGTGACCGGGAGGGTGATAACCACCTGAGTGCCATTATTCTGATTTTTATTGGCGGGACTCACTACGTTAATACTACCATAATGCTCTTCGATGATGTTATAGACCAATGACAGCCCTAATCCAGTGCCTTTGCCCGGGTCTTTGGTGGTGAAAAAGGGTTCAAATAGTTTGTTAATGTGCTCCGGTGAGATGCCGCTGCCTTCATCATTGATGGTGATGACCACGGAGTTATTGCCGGGTGTCGCTTCAAGCCATACGGCCCCTTGATCCGGAGAGGCATCGCAGGCATTGTTGATGAGGTTGATAAACACCTGCATTAATCGCTGTGGGTCACCACTGATATGAACCGTACTATCAATGTTGTTGCTCAGTTTGAGCGCTCGCCCGCGACTGTCCATCGATACGAGGTGTAACGCCTCATCAGTTAATTCTTTTAGATTGATGCTTTCTAGATGTTGTTGACTATCGCTCTGACCTGAGTGGGCGAAACGGACTAATGATTGCACGATGCGAGTGATGCGCTGTGTTTGGGTGACGATCTGTTCGGCGCTTTCCAGAATATAGGGGTCTTCCGTCTCATATTTTAGATTTTGCGCGAGGCAGGCGATACCGGTCACGGGATTGCCGATTTCATGGGCAACACCGGCGGCAAATCGGCCAATGGATGCGAGCCGCTCGTTATGGGTTAGTCGATTGACCAGCAACTGGTTCTCGGTTTCGTTCTCCAGCAGGATGACCATTGACTCAGAGTCATCGGCAAGATTGGCCTTGTGCAGACTTAACCAGCAGTTTTCGCCATCAATGAGCAGATGTTGTGACAGTAGGTGGTTGGTTTCTTCGCGAGAGAAGCTATCCAGCAACTCCCCCAAGGCGCGGGTAGGCTGATCAGTTTGCGGGTTAGCACGCTGGAGTTCTTTTGTCCGGTAAAGTGTTCCATCTCTTCATTCCAGAACATAATCTGTCCTTTCTCATCTAGCGAGCAGGCCCCGACAGGTAAACGCTGCAATGTCATGCGGTGATGGCGGCGTAGGTTATCTAACTCTGCGGCCAAACCGCTGAGGCGGGTTTGATAGGTTTCTAATTGCGCTTCTAACAGATGAATATCCCGGGTACGATATTCATCGACAGGGCCGGTTTGCAGCTGCTGGTTTAGCAACGTGCTGGCTTCTACTGGGCCAAACAGTGCGCTCAAGCGGCTTTCGATATGGGTTCGCAGTCTAACGAGATCGATGGCGTTGAGTTCGCCGCTGAGCAGGTTGAGCTCTTTGAGGGCGTGGTCTATTTCGCGTTGAGCAGTAGTACTGCCTAATCGTGGACTAAGCAGGTCGACTAATTCATCGCTGTGGTTGATGTTGAGCTGAGGGCCGACTGGGCGCTGCAAACTGTTGTGTAGGCAGGCACTCGCACTGGCGATCTCTTCCTGAGAACTGCGCGTGAGAATAGACGCGAGTAGAAATACTATGATATTGGCCGATAGCGCGTAGATGGCAATCTGGTGCCAGTTTTTATCGTCCAGAATGACCGCCTCCGCATTGAAGGCGTCCCCCCCGAGTAATCCGGTTAACATGGAAATAATCCAGATCGCCATACCCGCGGTTAGTCCTAGGCAGAAGCCGTTACGGTTGGCTCCGGGCCAGAACAGTGTCGCGAGAATACCCGGTAGAAACTGCATAAAGGTAATAAAGGCCAGTGTGCCTAGCCAATGCAAATTGTAGTTCAGGCCTACTTCACTGTAGAACAGATAACTGCTGAGCATCATCACCACGATCAGGATGCGTCTTAGCCAGAGTAAGCGGGAATATAAGCGGTCGGTCGCCAGGGGCGGTGTGAATGGTAAAATTAGATGATTTTGCAGCATCGAGGCGATCGAAATAGTGGCAACAATAATGATCCCGCTGGCTGCCGTTAAACCGCCGATAAACGCAAGGGTGGTGAGAAAGTTGGAGTCGAGCTGAATACCGAGGTTGAGAATAAGAAAGGCTGGTTGATCGGCGATGCCCAGTTTGATACCGGCCCACAGAATAGGTGGCACCGCCAGCGCCATAATTAGTAGGTAGAGCGGTATGCCCCAGCTGGCTTTGTGCAGGCTGTTGGATGATGTGTTTTCGGTAAACATCATATGGAAGGTGTGCGGCATCACAATAATGGCGGAGAAAAAGCCCAGTAACATCGTGCGCCACATATCGCTGTCGAGTGGCGTGTCGAAAATTGCCAACTCTTGTGGGTTTTGTTGCAACCAGAGTTCTAGGCCGCCGGGGCCATCCATCACATTAAATAACGCATAGAGGGCGATGGTCACCATGGCAAATAGTTTAATCAGTGAGCCGGTGGCCATAGCGACAATCAGTCCGGTGCGGTTATAGCGCAGCGACGGATTGCGGGCACCGACGAGAATGGCGAACAGTGCAATCAAGGTGCAGAAGCCGATGGCGATCTGGTCGGAAGAAAAATCTTGGTTAAGAATATGTAGTGAGTCGGATACCGCCTGAATCTGAATCGAGATTAGAGGCAGAATTGCAATCAGAGAAAAGAGCGCCGTTAGGGTGCCTGCGGTTGCTGAACGGAAGCGGAAAGCGAATAGGTCGGCTAGTGAGCTGAGTTGGTAAGTCCGGGTGATGCGTAAAATTGGAATCAGTATTACCGGGGCGAGAAAGAAGGCGCCCGAAGCGCCTAAATAGGAGGCAAGGAAGCTATAACCGGACTCTTTTGCTAGCGCGAAGGTGCCGTAAAAAGTCCAGACGCTGGTAAATACGCCGAGCGATAGCACGTAGGTGATCGGGTGGTAGATGATGCGTTTTGAAATCCAGCCACGCTCGGTAATATAAGCGGTGCCAAAGAGCGCGGTCAGGTACGCAATGGCGATGAATATCAGTTCCGTTAAATTAAAATTCATCGCTGCGCCGTCTCCTTTCGAGAATAGCAATAATCAGGATTAGGGCTGCCCAGATAATAAAGGGACGATACCAAGGGGTAGCGGAGTCGGGCCACCATTGATCGAGCAGGGGTGACAAAAGATAACCGCCAATCACTAGCACGATGAGAACGCGGTAAAAATGCATCAGTTATCCTCCAAAATAATGCCCATGCGCTTGGGAATGGCGTTGATATCCCAGTGCTCGATAGCCCATGCAAGGCACTCATCGAGACGACAATCGTTCAATTCGGCCACCGGTTGTTGACCCAGAAAAACCAAGGCGCGAATAATCTGTTGGCGTGCCTGATGGGCATCGAGTGCCGGAGCCAGTGTTTGTTTACTGAATTTTTGGCCTTGGGTGTTGGTAGCGACTGGAATATGAGCATAGATGGGCTGAGGATAGCCCAGTTGTTGCTGTAGGTGTATCTGTTTCGGTGTTGAGTCGAGCAGATCTGAGCCACGAACAATATGATTAATCTGTTGCGCGGCATCGTCAACAGTGACGGCCAGTTGGTAGGCGAAGAAACCATCACGGCGAAAGATAACGAAGTCTTCGTTCTGTCCGATGGCGGGTTGCGGCCCTTGAATCAGATCATCAAATGAATAATGTTGGCTGCAGATGCTGCGAATAGCACAGTGCGACGATTGCGGCGGATGGCTGTGACAATAACCATCATAATGGCTGCCGCCGGTGCGTTGGCGAATTTGTTGTCGCGAGCAATTGCAGGGATAGGCAAGCTGGTGAGAGAGAAGCTCTGTTAAAACGTCATTATAGATCGCCAGACGGTCGCTTTGACGAATAACCGGGCCATGCCATTCAAAACCAAACTGTTCTAGGGTGTAGAGGATGCTATCAGTTGCACCTTTAACTACGCGGGGAGTGTCTAGGTCTTCGATGCGAACAAGCCAGTGGCCATTGTGTGCGCGAGCGTCAAGGTAGCTGGCAAGTGCAGCCAAAAGAGAGCCAAAATGGAGCGGGCCGGTGGGTGAGGGGGCGAAACGACCTGTATAGACCATTGCAAAAGCGGCTGACCATGAGCCAGCCGCGGAGGGTCAAATACCGAGCTGCTTCTCTTTGATCTCAGCCAGTGTTTTGCAATCAATACAAAGCGTTGCAGTTGGACGTGCTTCCAGTCGACGCACACCGATTTCTACGCCACAGGCTGAACAGTAACCATAATCATCATCGTCGATGGTTTCCATCGCTTTTGAAATCTTATTGATTAACTTACGTTCCCGGTCACGAGTACGCAGTTCGAGGCTAAATTCCTCTTCCTGACTGGCTCGATCGCTAGGGTCGGCAAAGTTGGTTGCTTCTTCCTGCAGGTGGTTTACGGTACGGTCAACCTCTTCCATTAGTTCCTGTTTCCAGGCGTTCAGGATTTGGCGGAAATGATCTTTTTGAGCATCATTCATGTACTCTTCGCCTTCCTTAATCGGATAGGGCTCAAAGTGGGTGAACTGTGTTTCTTGATTCGGCATAGTTCTGCCTCGCTTCTCTCTCAACAGGTCGGGCAACCGTGCCCGAACGCTTCTACCAACGGCTTTGATGCTGAAGGTGTTTTAAACCATTCATCAGAAGGGAGCTGAAGTTACCAGAACCTTTGGGTTAGCACCAGCCCCCCAGATCAAAAAACTATTTTTGTTGTGATGCCAGCCTATTTGTTGATTTAGTCACGCTGTTGTGAACGTTGACTTCTTGGAAGCTGCACAACTATTCACTATAGCAGTGATTCGCGGCTTTATAGCATTGCTTCGGTGTTCTGTTGACCTAGGAGTTCTGCGTTACAGATATGACTAATGTATAATCACGGCCATTCAAAAAAATCGTCTACAGGAGAGCCGCCTGTCATGAATAATTGGTCGGATCGGGTCGCTGATATTGAGTCCTTTAAAGTAATGGATTTGTTGAAGCGTGCGAAAGAGTTGGAAGCTCAAGGGCATGATGTGGTGCATATGTGTGCCGGAGAGCCGGATTTTGCCACGCCGGCACCGATTGCCGAAGCGGGCATCGCTGCGATAAAGGATGGGCATACACACTATACGCCGGCAGCGGGGATTCCATCGTTACGGGAAGCGATTGCTGGCTTTTATCAGCAGCGTTACGGCCTGAATATTCCGGCTGAACGGATTATCGTCACGGCAGGTGCTTCGGGTGCGTTATTGATGGTGTTTGCGACTCTCGCAAACCCAGGTCAGACCTTTATGATGGCGGATCCGGGTTATCCCTGTAACCCTCGCTTCCTTCGCCTGCTTGAAGCCCGTGGTCAGTTAGTGCCGGTTGAAGCCGCCGATAATTATCAATTGACGCCAGCGTTGATCGAACAACATTGGCAAGCCAATACTGCTGGTGTATTGCTGGCATCGCCCTCGAACCCTACTGGCAGCGTGGTACCTCGGGAACAGCTCGAACTTATTGCTCAAACGGTTAAAAGCAAGGGTGGGCAGCTGGTGGTCGATGAACTCTACCATGGCCTTACCTATGGTTTTGATGCGACCTCAGTGCTGTCGGTAGATCAGGATGCATTTGTCCTCAATAGTTTTTCTAAGTATTTCGGCATGACCGGTTGGCGGTTGGGCTGGACTGTTGTGCCGGAGTCCGCCGCGGCGGATATCGAACGGCTGGCGCAAAACCTATTTATCTCTCCATCGACTATTGCCCAGCATGCCGCATTGGCTGCGTTTCGTCCGGAGACTCTTGAGATCTTGGAACAACGGCGGGAAATCTTTAGAGAGCGTCGAGATCTGTTGGTGAACGGCTTACGCGCGCTAGGCTTTGGCGTGCCACTGATGCCCGAGGGCGGCTTTTATGTTTATGCCGATGCCTCTCGCTTTACCGATAATACCTTCGATTTTTGCTGGCAACTGTTAGAGCAAGATAAGGTTGCGGTGACACCGGGTATCGATTTCGGTGATTATCTGGCGAATCGTTATATTCGCTTCTCCTATACCACCGGGGTGGCTCAGATCGAAAAAGCTTTGGCGCGTTTGCAGCAGAGGCTTAGCTGATGCAGCTTGAGAAGATGCAGTCCGGGCGGCTGATTAAACGCTATAAACGTTTTTTGGCAGATATCGTGCTGGATAGTGGTGAGCAATTGACGGTGCACTGCCCTAATACCGGCTCGATGAAAAACTGTGCCGACCCTGACAGTTTGGTGTGGATTCAGGATTCGGGTAACCTAAAACGGAAATACCTGTTTGGTTGGGAGTTGGTGCAAGTGGAGGGGCGTTTTTGGGCCTGTATCAACACGGGCCGGGCAAATGCCTTGATTCGGGAAGCGATTGAGTCCGGTGTTATTACGGAACTGCAAGATTATCAGCAGATTCGTCAGGAAGTGAAATACGGCGATGAAAATAGCCGTATCGACCTATTATTAGAGAGCGCCCAGCGGCCACTGTGTTATGTTGAAATTAAAAATGTCACCCTGTTGGAAGAGAATGGCATTGGCTCATTTCCCGATGCGGTCACGACCCGAGGCGCTAAGCATCTTCGCGAATTAATGCTAATGGTGTCACAGGGGCATCGGGCGGTGTTGATGTTTTGTGTTCCTCATACCGGCATTACACAGGTGCGCCCGGCGGATCATATCGATCCTGTCTATGGTCGCTTACTCCGTGAGGCCGCGGCTGCGGGGGTTGAAATTTATGCTTATGGTGCCAGTATCACACCGCAGCAGGTGACCATCAGCCACTCGTTACCGGTGTGTCTGTGATTATAGTTGTATACAGATCTGCCCCTCAATTACCTCAAAGCTGACCGGCACCAGCTTGGCGCCCGTGCAGGGGCCTGCAATACACAGGCCCTGATCAATGGTGAATAGCGCGCCGTGAGTTGAGCATTGAATAAACTGTTTTTCCACATCAAGAAAAGTATCGGGCATCCACTCCAGCGGAATTCCCTTATGTGGGCAGCGGTTCTCGTATAGATAAATGCATCCTTTGCGGTTAACCGCGAAGAGTTTGCGTTCATTTAGCTCAATTCCCTTCGTGCTGTTTTCAGGCAATTCACTGATGGGTAATAACGGTGTAACTGTAGTCATGGTGAATCCGTTTAATGATCCTATGAGAAAATATCAGACAGTTGTGTTGATACTGCTATTATAATCGCCAACTTTTGTTACCAATCCTAGCTTATAACCACTAGCTTATAAAAAATGTGACCTAAATCTGTGAACAGCCTGCTGGCCGCTCTATTAAAGTGGCGTATTTTTATTTTGACCATTGGGGTGTCGGGTGTTGTTCATCTGGCCTTGATCGGTGGCTGGTTGGCAGCATGGGAAGCACCTCATTTGAGTGGGCAGGAAGGACTGACGATCAGCGTGACGGCTCCGGCCGCAGACGCTTCGGTTGAAGCGGTCGTACCGACTGGTGTCGAAAAATCATCATTAGCTGCGGCAAAACCGGCTTCGATTACCGCTGATAATGATGTTAGCGCGTCGTTCACAGTGGCACCTGTGCCTAATCGGGCGCCTAAACCGGTGAGTCCCCAAGGGGCTGATAGCACGCTAGCCGATGATGTGCCGTCAAAACCGAAACAGAGTAAAGCCTTAGAGGATCGGGTATTAGCTGCAGGGTTGGCAACCAAGGCGTTAGAAACAGAGGCGATAGAGCATACGGACGCGACAAGCCCACGGCGAGAGAAACCGCTGACGCAAAAAAAAGTGACGCAGGTTTCACCGCAGAGTGCGTCATTAACAGAAAAAACTATAACTGAGCCGCCGATCTCTGAGCCGTCCGTATCGGAGCGGCGGAGCCCTGCGGTAGCTTCGACAGCCGTCACTGGCGCGCCGCCGCAATCGTTAACCTCGTCAGGTATGCCGCTGCTGCAGTCTCAACCGGCATTTCGAACCCCGCCGCAGCCCCCAATATATCCCCGTTTGGCCCGTAAGCGTGGCATTGAAGGACGGGTGATGTTGCAGGTGATGATTGATCGTAACGGGCGGGTTACAGGGCAGCAGGTGGAACGCAGCTCGGGATCTGAGTTACTTGATCGGGCGGCCCAGAAAGCGGTGCAGTATTGGCAGTTTGTGCCAGCACAGCAGCACGGTATGGCGGTGGCCTCCTATGTGCGGGTGCCAATTGATTTTGTTTTGGAGAAGCATAAATGAGTCATCGCAGCGTGGTATGGGGGTTAGGCTTATTGTTGCCATTGGTGATGCTGTTGTCGCTACTGACCGGCCCGGTGTCACTGGATTTAACGACCGTGTTTGAGCCCTCAATTGCGGCGCAAGTGTTCTGGCAGTTACGGGTGCCCCGCCTATTGCTCACCCTATTAGCCGGCGGTTTATTAGCGATTACGGGGGCGGCGGCTCAATCGCTGTTTCGTAATCCACTGGCTGATCCCGGCCTTATTGGTATTTCGGCGGGGGCTGCCCTGAGTGCCGGAGTGATGATGGTGTTACTGGGCAGTTCAGTCTATCTACTGGGGGGGCTGATGTTGCCGCTGGCTGCGTTCGTCGGCGGTGTTTTAACCACGCTGCTGGTGGCGCGGTTATCGGTGACGCTGCAAGGGGTTTCTGTGACCAATATGCTGCTCTGTGGTATCGCCATCAATGCGATCGCCTTGGCCGGTCTCGGTGGTTTGAAATATTTAGCGGAAGATCAGCAGTTGCGTCAATTGAGCTTCTGGTTATTAGGTAGCTTGAATCATAGCCGCTGGCAAGATCTGTTGGTGCTCTCGGTGGCCGCTGTGCCGGTGTTATGGTTGCTGCCTCGTTATGGGCAGAAGCTTAATTTGCTCTTACTAGGCGAGGAGCAAGCGAGTCTGCTGGGGTTGGATGTGGTGCGCTGTAAGCGCGCCATGATTCTGCTTATTGCTCTTGGTGTTGGTTCAGTGGTGGCGATGACCGGCATTATTGGTTTTGTCGGCTTGGTGGTGCCGCATTTAGTGCGATTACTGACAGGGCCCGACAATCGTCGCTTACTGCCGTTAGCCGCGTTGTTAGGGGCGATTCTCTTGACGGTCGCCGATATTGTTTCGCGCTTATTGGTGTCGCCGGCAGAATTGCCGGTGGGTATTGTCACCGCGCTGGTGGGTGGGCCATTCTTCCTGCTGTTGCTAACCCGGGGTAAGCGGGAGTTGCGCGTATGTTAACGGCATCGGGTATCGGCTTGACGCGTAGCGGCAAAACCTTGCTGGAGGATATTAGTCTTGAGCTGAAGGCCGGTGAGGTGACGGTATTGCTGGGGCCTAATGGTGCGGGGAAATCGACCCTATTGGGTTTGTTGTCGGGGCTGCAATCACCGGATAGCGGCAGCGTTCGCCTTAATCAGCAGTTAATCAGCGAGATTGATCCACAGCAACGAGCGCGTTTTCTGGCAATGTATACCCAGCAACAGCCGCTTAACTTCCCCTTCTTGGTGGAAGAAGTGGTTGCCTTGGGCTGTTATCCGCTGATGTTGGATGCGGCACAGACCGCTGCTCGAGTCGCCAGTTGTCTCGCTCAGTTTGAGCTTGAGGCGCTGGCCCAGCGAGACTATACCTCACTCTCCGGCGGTGAACAGCAGCGGGTACAAGTTGCCCGAGTATTGGCGCAGACCGGAGCTGATTGTCAGGTGCTATTGTTGGATGAGCCGGTGAGCGAGATGGATTTGAAATATCAACAACTGTTGTTGCAGCGTATTCGGGCTGGGGCGGATCGTGGTGTGGCGGTGTGTTGTGTCTTGCATGATTTGAACCTTGCGGCGCAGCTGGCCGATAGGGTGGTACTGTTACAGCAAGGGCGGATGTTTGGCGCTGGGCCGGTTGCAACGGTGATGAACGCCCCTGATCTCAGTCAACTGTATGCTGTTTCGGTAAGTCAGGTAACCACCGACCCCCGGCCGGTGTTTGTCAGTACCCCGTAGGTAAGGGTATTCGCCGGGCTAGGGAATTAATGGCACGCTGATCAATGGGTCTTGGCTGATGTGATCGCACAGATGATGGATCGCTTGGTCGCCAAGGGTGTCAATCCGGTAGCTGTAAGGGAGCTCACCTTCGAGCAACGGCTGTTTGCTTTGTTGTTGCTGACGCATGATGGTGACATCCGCATCGGAAGGGTCCGCGCCTTCTTCCTGGCGAATGACTAGGCGTTTCTCCATCGCGCTCTGGTCGCAATAGCAGGCGATAATTCGCATCTCAACCCCAAGTTTTTTAGCCATTTTACGGTAGTTTTCGCGTGTTCTTTCGCGAATGAAAGTGGCGTCTACGATGACGGTTTCACCGGCGGTCAGCAGTTTGCGAGTTAAGGCTTTCAGGTGGTTGTAGGTATGCACATTCATCTCATTGCCATACATCTCAAGGTTTTCGCCTTTAAGACTAAACTCTCGATGCAGGCGTTTTCGTTCGACATCCGAACGTATGCGGATGGCGCCGCTGCGTTCGAGTAGCTGTTGACTCAAATAGCTTTTGCCACTGCCTGATACTCCATGCATGAGAAATAGCACAGGGGAGGGTTTGTTGGCGTAGCTTAAGGCGAGTTTGATATAGCGGCGATACTCGGTCAGATCTCGCTCAGCGCCGATCATGGCGACTTTAGCACGCACCATCGCCCGATAGCCTTTGTAGAAGTTCAGTAGTTGTGTGCCGTCGTAATCACCGGTGATTTCCAGATAACGATTAAGGCAGCGGTGAGATAGCGCATGTTGCTCATTGGCCTCGAGATCCATCAGCAGAAAGGCTAGATCACTGATGGTATCTAGCCAGCGGAACTCGAGATTAAACTCGATACAATCAAATAATCTAACCTGTCCCTCGAGTAGGGTGGTATTTGCTAGATGTAGGTCGCCATGGCATTCGCGTATATTACCTTCGCGTTTGCGTTGCTCTATTTTTGATGAGAGGCTGCGAAACTGCTGGCTAACTTGATAGGCCAGTTGTTGCAGTTCCATCCAGTCATCGAGGGTGTCGAGGTGTTCACTGGTGTGGGTAAAATTATCGCTGACCAGTTGCCAGATGGTATCTGGCTCGCCCCAAGGGCCATCGGTGGTGGCGTGGGGCACCCGCAGATGAAAATCAGCAATCTGTTGGCTGAGTTCATCAATGTGGGCTGGCAATAGGGTGTGGTTCAGTAATAATCGATCTAATCGCAGAGAATCATCAAACTGCCGCATTTTTACGGCATACTCGAACGGCACCTCTGGACTGTCCGGTTGTACGTTGTTTGAGTCATCATTAATGGCGTCTGTGTCTGGTTCAGCCGTGGTTAATTGCGCATCCATTAGTTTGGGCGTGGCGGGGCTGCCGCAAATCGCCACGACCTGTTGATAAATGTCCGGCGCTAAACGCTGATTCAGTCTTAGTTCTTCATAACAATAGTGTTTGCGACTCTCCAGACTGGTAAAATCGAGGAAACCAAAGTTAACTGGTTTTTTGATTTTATAGGCGATCTCTCCCGTCAGGATTACCCAGGAGATATGCGTCTCAATCACCCGAATCCCGGAGGTCGGATGAGGATAATTGTTAGGGTCTGACAGGGCTGTGATCAGTTCTTGAGTCATATATTCAGTATGTAGTTGCCGGATTTCACAGAGGATTATACGTAGCCAATGGCAAAAAAGAGAGGGGCAGCCGCGCCCCGTGCCCAAAAGAGTCGCAAAACAGTACCCAAAAAGTCGTCGTGGAAGCGTCGCTTGTTCATGCTGATGCTCAAATTAACGCTGGTGGTCATGGTTTTGGCCGCTGCTGGGCTGGTTTACCTTGATGCACAGGTGCGGGCTAAGTTTGAGGGTAAGCGCTGGGCGTTACCGGCGAAAGTATACGCTCGCCCATTAGAGTTGTTTCCCGGCCAGCCATTGAGCCGTGATGATCTCAAGATCGAGTTGAAAGGATTAGGCTATCAGTTTACCTCCCAGGCTACTCAGCCGGGCAGCGCCGAGTGGGCGAGCTCGCGGGTGCGGGTCTATACCCGTGGTTTTAACTTCCCCGATGGCGAAGAGCGTGCGCAACGGTTATTGATCGATTTTGACGGTGCTAGCGTCCGCCGTATCCGCGACGATTCTGGCAATCAGTTGCCGTTGGCCCGTTTGGAGCCGGTGCTGATTGGTGGCATTTATCCCAAAGATAATGAAGACCGAGACCTGATTCAGCTATCAGAAGCGCCACCGCACCTAGCGGATGCGCTGATTGCCATCGAAGACCGTAATTATTACCACCACCATGGGATCTCGGTGCGTGGTATTGCTCGGGCGATGGTGGCCAATATTAAAGCGGGTCGTTTTGTTCAGGGGGAGCACCCTAACGCAGCAGCTGATTAAAAACTTTTACCTGAGTTCTGAGCGATCCTTGAGCCGTAAATTAGCTGAGATTCCAATGGCGATGTTGTTGGATCTGCATTACAGCAAAGATGAAATTCTGCAGGCGTATCTAAACGAAGTGTATCTGGGGCAAGAAGGGTCGAGAGCCATTCATGGCTTTGGTCTGGCCAGTCAGTACCTGTTTGCGCAACCGATTCGTGAATTGAAGCTGCATCAGGTGGCATTGATGGCGGCGATGGTGAAGGGGCCCTCTTTTTATGATCCTCGTCGACATCCGCAGCGGGCGAAGGAGCGCCGCAATCTGGTGCTGAAGGTGTTACAAGAGCAGGGTAGTATTACGCCGCAAGAACGAGCGGCAGCTGAGCAGCAGCCACTGGGGGTGGTTAAGCAGCAGAGTTTGCAGAAAGGAGCCTATCCGGCGTATCTGGATCTGGTGAAGCGGCAGTTACGGGAGGAATATCCTGAAGAGGCCCTTAATAGTGAAGGCTTACGGGTCTTTACCGCACTCGATCCGATCGCACAAATACGTGCGGAAAACAGTCTGATTGAGGTTACCGCTAAGCTGCAAAAACGCTACGGTGCATCGATTAATGCACTGGAGGGCGGGATGGTGGTCAGCAATCCACTCAGTGGTGAGGTGCTGGCGATTATTGGCGGACGTAACACCCGCTATCAAGGCTTTAACCGTGCGTTGGATGCAAGACGGCCGATCGGCTCGCTAATTAAACCGGCGGTTTATCTGGCGGCGTTGGAGCAGGGTTATACCCTTGCGTCCATCATTGAAGATAAACCGATCGAGGTGAAGCTGCCGAATGGTGATGTCTGGCGGCCGCAAAACTATGGTCGGAGCAGTCATGGGCCGGTGCCATTACACCGGGCACTGTCACACTCCTATAACCAGTCAACGGCCCGGTTGGGGCTTGAGATTGGTACCGGTAAAGTGGTCGATATGCTCAAGCGACTTGGATTGCAGCGGGAGATCAAAGAGTACCCCTCGATGTTGTTAGGTTCTACGGCGCTATCGCCGCTGGAAGTTGCGCAGCTGTATCAGACCCTTGCCGGAAATGGTTTTCAGGTGCCGATGCGTGCCATTCGTATGGTGACAGATAGTCATAATGAAGAGCTGTCACGCTATTCGTTTAATATCCAGCAGACCGTTAAGGCGGGCTCCGTGCATCTGATTCAATATGCCTTGCAGGAAGTTGTGCGCGAGGGTACCGCCCGTTCGGTGTATAGTCGTTTACCGCAAAGCCTGACGGTAGCGGGTAAAACCGGTACTACGAATGATCAGCGCGATAGTTGGTTTGCTGGTTTTGCTGGTGATCGTTTGGCAGTGGTTTGGCTAGGTTTAGATAATAATAAGCCATTACCGTTGACCGGAAGTAGTGGGGCGTTGCGTGTCTGGACCGAATTTATGGCACAGGCTCATCCGCAACCCTTTGTGGCGGAAAGACCGGAGAGTATCCAGTATCATTGGGTCGAAGATGCAACCGGTCTGATGTCGGGTGAAGGCTGTGAAGGTGCACGACAGTTACCTTTTATTGAAGGCACTGAACCTAAGGAATCCTCCGGGTGTGGTGATAATGTTATCAATAATCCGCTTGATGTATTTAAGCGTTGGTTTAGATCGGAATAAATAGATGAAAAATATGAGATTTACAGGTCTTGGACTGCTTTTAACGGTGTTGTTGACCGGCTGTGTTGGTGGCGGTAATGCGAATATTAACCCGATCGTTGAAGATCGATCAGACGCAGGAAAAGATGTGTTGGTGGATCAGAGTACTGGTGCTCAGACCGCCGTGGCGACGCCGGTGGATACGAGCCAAGGGTTTACCGTGGTAACTCGCCCGGTTGTTGCGCCTACGCCGGTATCGAATAGTAATCCCGCCGTGCTGGCCTTACTCGACGGTGCTCAGCAGCAGCAAAAGCAAGGTGAATATCGGACGGCTCAAAGCAGTCTTGAGCGTGCTCAACGTATCGCGCCGCGTGATCCACAGGTCTACTTTCAGTTAGCAGATCTGCGCCGCCAACAGGGGCAGTATCTGCAAGCGGAACAGTTGGCGCTAAAAGGGCTGACATTGGCTCGAGGCCAGGCATCACAGGAACGAAAATTTTGGGTTCTGATCGCAGATATCCGCAGTGAGGGTGGTGATCATAAGGGCGCGGCTGATGCGCGGGCGAAAGCGAATACGTACTGATCGTGTTTAAATCTTGATCCTTTTTCTCTCTTGAACAAGCCCATAAATGGCATCATTGCTGTTTATGGGGTTGTGGTTAATCGATTATCCCTGCCGCTGTACAGCGTTGTGTCGCTGGATGAAACTTGCCTCTATCTGCCCGCACAACTGAGTGTGTTTGCTGAACCACCTTTAAACCGCACGCTGTATTTTTGGTTGGCAGCCTTTGCGTGCACTGCTGTACCAATCGAGACGCATCGCAACCTCAATTGGCTGGTGGATAACCAGCAACGCACTTTGCATACGTTGCGACAGTTTCGCGGTTTGCAGCAATCCTATCAGCGGTTGGTAGAGGCTTTTATCGCATTGCGACCGGTGCCAACGAGCCTTAAAGCGGATGCGGCGGCGCAGGAACGGGCGATTCAGCAGGCGTTACAGCTACCGGGCTCTGTTAGTCGATTGCCCGAGGCAAAATATGATCCAACCCCTGTGCCGCTCTGGTTGCATCCCAATCCGCCTCATAGTCAGGGTTTAGCCATCGTTGGGGAGGGGCAGGCGCGTCAGTCATCCGATGGACAAACTCGTCAATTACAGCAGCGGCGATTTCAGGCTGAACGGGTGGAAACGCCCGAAGAGGTGGGCACTACGTTGGGGGTGCGTCACGAAGCGGATCTTTTCTCGTTTGCTGAATTTTGCAAAATGGATCGCAGCACCGAGGAGGGCGACCTCGACGCAGCAGAAAGCATTGCCAACGATATCGACAACATGTTGGTGTCTCAAGATAATAGTACGGTGGCTAATCGGATTAAATTTGATTTAGACCTGCCCTCCGCTCAAGAGGATGATATTCCCTTGAGTGATGGTGTGCTTTATCCGGAATGGGATTATAAGAGAAACTGGATGTTGGCGGACTTGTCGCTGTCGACCGATGCTTGGGCGAATGATGATAATTAGGTGATCGATGTGATTCGGGATGCGGTGCATCTGTTTGCCGAATGCTTAGCAGCCAGCGGTGATTCGTTTGCTATTCATGGCTTTTCTTCTCGCCGGCGTGAGCATGTGCGTTTTAACTGTATTAAGGGTTTTAACGAAACCTATAGTGCTCGCGTGCGGGGCCGAATCGACGATATTAGTCCCGGCTTTTATACCCGGATGGGGGCGGCGATTCGCCACGCGACTGAACTGCTCAGTGAGCAGCCGTCAGAGAAGAAGCTGCTGCTCTTATTAACTGACGGTAAGCCAAATGATCTGGACTGCTATGAAGGACGTCATGGCGTAGAAGACACCCGTAAAGCGATCATGGAGGCGCGAAACCGGGGGTTGATACCTTTCTTTATTACTATCGATGAAAAGGCCAGTCAGTATTTGCCATACTTGTTTGGCCGCCATGGGTATGCTTTTATCCGCCTGGTTGAGCAGTTGCCAAGGCGATTGCCACAACTGTACTTGACCCTGAGGGGGAAATTACTCGGCTGAATCGGGGTGATCAGATTGGCGCTTTGATGAGTGCGGGTTATGATGTGCTACTAATTGATCTAACGGATGGCAGGATAATGTCAGAGTCGAAATTACAGGTGACGTTGCGAGAGCATTTTCTTTTTTCCGCATTGCCGGAAGGCGAGCGTGAAGTGCTTCACCAACGGTGTCGTGTGGTTGAGCTTAAAAATGATGAAACGTTATTTCATCAAGGTGATTTGGCAGCTAGTTTTTATGTTGTCTTGAAGGGCAGTATCAATCTGTTTCGCGTATCACCCGATGGGCAAACCAAAGTGATCGAGGTGATTAAAACCGGTGGTGCTTTTGCCGAAGCGCTGATGTTTATGGATCAGGTGCGCTACCCGCTGAATGCTATCGCGATGGGGGTCTGTGAGATCATGGTGATCCCCAATAAGCTGTATAAAGACATTTTGCTGGCCGCGCCAGAGAGTGCGTTAAAGGTGATGGGCAGTATGGCGGTGAAGCTGCATCGACGTATCACCGAGATTGAAACCCTAACTTTACAGAATACCCGTCACCGGTTGGGTAATTACATGTTTGGCTTAGCACCAGACCCTTCTGAATTGCAGTGTACATTACAGCTGCCGATGGCTAAGCAGTTGATCGCATCGCAACTGGGTATGCAGCCGGAAACGTTTTCCCGCTTGATGAAAGAGATGAAGACGCAAGGTTTGATTGATGTAAAGGGAGCGGATGTGGTGGTGCATGACCTGCAGGGGTTGCGTGAATTTGGTCATTGAGTTTGCAGTGGTCAGCGTTAGAATACAAAAAAGGGCAAACCCGTTAAGGTTTGCCCTTTTTTACTAGCTGCTATTGATTAGATAGCAACGATGTTTTCTGCTTGTGGGCCTTTCTGGCCGTTGGTTACAACGAATTCAACACGCTGACCTTCAGTCAGCGTTTTGAAGCCATCGCTAACGATTGCGCTGAAGTGAGCGAAAACATCTGGACCAGATTCTTGTTCAATAAAACCGAAACCTTTAGTTTCGTTGAACCATTTAACTGTACCGGTAGTTGTATTAGACATAATAGTATTATCCTGAGATTTATATAAGAGTAGTGCCTTTAATAGGCTTTATGGCATCAAAATATAGACTGAGACTTAGAAACTGCAGGACGTGGTGTTACGAATAAAACAACGAAATGTAGGATGTAAATATGAGAATTCTTTCTAGCTGCCGATTACTATATAGAGGCGACTGGCGGTTGTCTATAGATATATGTTTTTATTTTTAACGCGCGGAGATGTGTCTGTTTATTGTGCCGCACGTTAAACCTTTGCGGGGTTCGCTAAATGCGTTGTTTTAACTTGATTGCGATAGCGCCAATGCCGAGGAATGCAATCCCAATCAGTACCAGGGTGGCTGGCCAACCGATGGCATTGGCAAAATGCTGTTCTGAGAAATAGACAATAAAGCCGAGCATTGCAACCACCGTGGTTAATAACAGTATCCGGCTTTGCAGCGCTACGCAGACATAAAGTCCCATCGCTGCTATGGCTAGATAGACAAGTTCGATAGCGGTGTTCTGCAATAAATCGAACAGACCGCTATACGCCATTATCGAACCAAACAAATACCCCAGCACGATTAAGCGCTGATAGCGTCCTGACCGCTGCATACCGTAGGCGGTGAATATAATACATAGGCCAATAACGAGGCTGGCCCAGTTAATGGAGGTTAACATCATGACGCGCTCAAATAGGCCACCGTTGAGCCAGCATGTACCGATTAGTAGTGCGGGTTCTGCTAGCACTCGATGGGATGTCTTTTCCAACGCGCTGCCGATGAGGAAAATGGAAGTCCCTAAAACGATGGCAATATAGTCGCTAGGCACCTCGAGTAGATCCAGGCTGAGACTTAAAAAGCCATAGCTGAAAAAGAGTCCAGTGAATAACATAGAGGTAGGGCGATATTTAAAAAATACCCCCCACTGGTGTAGTGCCATCAGGGCGAACACGGATAGTGCTGCGACCTGCTCGTTATCGCCTAAAGGGTAGAGTTCATGAATCAGCACAAACCAGCCACCGGTCATCATGGTCGCCGCAGCAAGCGTCAGTGGTAGAACAAACCGGGGAAGCGTTGCTTTATGCAGTGCCAAGAGCAACATCATTAATAGGCTATAACCGACCCCAAGAGTCGTTAGAATCCGCATCGTTGTGCCAATGCTGTCCCAGAACATACCAATGTAGGTGCTAATGCCCGCAAGGATAAAAATTCCGCCTAGGTAGGCGAGTAGTGTGCGCAGGATATCCCCTCGACTGCGGTTGTCGAGGATGCTGTTAGCGGGTGTTTGCAGGGCGGTATCGATCTCATTGAGACTGATGTCGTAGCGTTCGATCAGTTGGGTTATCTGATGAACTGCGCTGGCTTTATCGGTGATGTTGGTAATACCGAGCATGCCGGCCAGTATTGGCCACCAGATCGCACCGCCGAGCAGCAGAATGATGATGAGAAATACTAGAAAGGCGATCATGGTGAAACAATCCAGCCGATAAAGTGAGTACTGCCTCGGTAGTATTGTTGGGCAATGTCGGGCAGCGCTATGGTACGTCCGCTTTTGTTCAGGGTCGCGCTATGGCGATAACCTGAGCTGTAGAATAGGCCGGCGAATACATTGCCTGATGTTTGTTGATTGAGGCTGAAAACATAGCCGTCCGGGGCAATGTTGGTGGAATCGACAATCAGGCCGTGCAGGTCGGGGATATCGATTAGGCTTGCTGAGTTAGCCGTCGTAGGTGTTTTGTCCTTATCGCTAGGAGCAGGCGGCAGTTGGTAGGCAATCTCCTGTATCGCACCGGTTTTTGCAAAATAGCGCCACAGTCTAGGTGTGAGGTGGTGATGCTGGCTGCCGAGATCTGTCAATTGCACTGAGCGATTAACCACGGCAAGCTGGAGGCGGCTCTGCTGGCGGTCGTACTCTGTGGCAAACAATAGGTCGTATTGGGGTGGCGCAACCAGCAGTGTGGGGAGCCCAGACAACAATAGAAAGAGGGTTACAAGCAGTAACGGGAGCCCAAGGCCAAAGGCGATGGTGGGGTTGTCACGTAGAAAGCTCTTCATGCGGGGTGTCCCGTTTATGCTGCTGGCGATATCACTATTATAGGTAGTATATCAGCACAATCGCTTAGGGTATCGCGAGTGGCCAGCGTTTGCTTTGTGCTTATGACGAAGAGGGGTTGTCGGGAATGGGAGGAGAGATAAAATAAAAGCGACTAGGACTATCATCGGAGCGCTATTGAGTTTGCTATTTGGTTTGACGCCCTCGGCGGAAAGGTTGTCTTCGGCCGAGGGGGTATTAGCGTTGTTTGAAGCGCGCTAATAATTTACTGGCTGATAGTGGAAATAAGAGCCGGGTTGGTGACTAGATTTCTTACACCATGGGCGTGGTCTTCATTAAAGACATTGCCTTCGCACCATTGACCAACCGTATCAATATTGACTTTAGCGACTTTAGGTCTAACGCTCCAAGTAACTTGGAATGGTGAACCTTCTTCATTATAACCTGGGCCTGTTGTTGATCCCGCATATTGAACCGGTGTGCCGGTATTAGTTGGGATGTTCATGGCTTGGTTTAAGTTTTGTTTTCTTGCGTATAGGGCCAGGTCGGCGAAATCGAGAGCGCTTTGGTCATTGACCAGTACATAGACTTGGGTTTCTACCCGCAACTGAGGGTTTTTAATCGCATCATTCAGGCATGAACCTAAGGTTGGGCCTGGATTTACTTTAGCAGTGGAGTGCACATAGTGAACTTCGATGGTATCACCGGCGCTTAATGCTCCGTGCTTGCTCGGGCAGATATCATGTCCGACTGGCTTTAGTTCGGCGGCACTGAGGGTGCCTGAGTATTTATAGCCGCTTTGGTAACCATGGCCGTCACCGTTGCCTGCATACTGGGTAAATTCGCCACCTTTATGTTCAGCATTCTTATGAAAATGGATATTACACAGGTTCATCTCTGTTGCGGGAGGGGCCGCGCTAAAGGTGCGAGGATTTTTGCCGGCTACGGCATCAATATCGCGAGGTGATTGAGGGCCAAACCCTTTTCCCGCCGTATTTTCTGCAAGCTTAGCCCGCTGTTCAGCGACAACGCTGTCAGAAACCGCTGCATGATGAGCCGAGGCGTGGGAGTCAGCATGAGTGTCATGGTTGCTCTCTTTAGCACCCGCATGCATGGGTAGTAAAGCGGCGGCGACTAAGATGGTTACTAATTTTATTTTCATTTTTATAATCCCTAATTTAATAGCTGACCAGTTGTTTGGTGTAAGGCTCTGATCCATTGTTTAAAGCGAGTGCTGAAACATGGCAGAGGGTAGCATACTCATTGATTGTATTTGTTAGTTATTTGGTCGATATGAAGATGAAGTTTTTTATATTAAGTCGCTTTAAAAGTGAATAATAAGGCGATTTAACACATTAAAATGACGTTTTTAATCAGTAAAAAATACTATTTATTAAGGATGTGGCTGATGTTGACCGTAGATCATTTGATAACGGTGATTTAAGTTTGATGTTCTTAACTCGTGTTGAGTTGCAACACCCTAGAGGTTATCTAGGGTTATCTAGGGTTATCTGTTTTTTCAGCGAGGGGGTGGTTATTGGCTATCATTGAAAAGCGTGACGCGATTTCGTCCACTTTGCTTCGATTGATATAGCGCTTTATCGGCTTCTTCTAGCCACTCTACTTCGCTGCCCTGATCGAGCGTGATTTCAGAGATTCCAAGGCTGATAGTCACCGATAGTTTATGTTCGCCGTATGGCATTACTTTAGCTTCAACAGCCGCGCGCAACCTGTCCGCAAACGCCACCGCATTGGCGCCATTGGTGCCCGCGAGAATAACGCCGTACTCTTCACCGCCATAACGACCAGTAAAGTCGGTTTTACGGGCCTGTTGCTGAATGATGTCGGCAATCGTCTGAATAACAATATCGCCGGCCTGATGGCCATAGGTATCGTTAACTTTTTTAAAGTGATCGATATCCAGTAAAATGAGTGACGAGGGTTCTTGTAAGCGACCAAAGCGGGCAAACTCTTTCTCAAGACATTCCTGCCAATAGGCGCGGTTATATAGCCCTGTTAGTCCATCGACCCGGCTTAATGACTTTAAGCGCGTATTGGCGGCCTGTAGCTCCTGTTGCGCGACGGCATTATCCGTGACGTCGTAGATCAGAATACCGATATGGTCGATCTGGCCTGTGGGTGAGCTTAATGGAGTTAGGGTGATGTTTTGGTACATAAACGGCGCGATGCCGGTGATTGGACGGTGACTCTTAAACTGGAACAGAAAGGGTTTTTGTTCCCATGAAATATAGGCGGTGTTGCTTAACAGTAAAACCCCCTCTATCTTTTTGCTTAACCAAGGCTTAGGTAGTTCGGGAAACAGGGTAAAAAGATTTTTGCTTGCCGCTTGGCTTGCCGATATGCCTGAATGGTTTTCCATAAAGTCATTCCATAGGCAGATATGGTTATTCTTATCGACAACAATGAGGCCAACTTCAAAGTTTTGTAATAGCCCCATAATCCAATGAATATCATCGATATCCTGATGAGCTGTTTCATTCATGAGAAATATTTCGCCATTTCTTTTAGTTTCGGCAATGAGTCTTCAGTAAATATAACCAGCAATTCACAATGAAAATTATGTAATTCTAATTGGTAATCAATTGCGATCATTAAGGTCTTTTGCCACTGAGTATTTTGTTCGGGTAATGCAGAGAAATTGCGTAGTATGATCGGCGTTGCTCTGCTTAATGTGATATCTAGCTGTTTGGAGAAACCCGAAATAAAGGCACCGATAAGAGCATTTGACAGGGTCATTTGCAGCTCAGCCTCAAGGTGATCAGCCTTGCCTTGCATATTCATTAGCTGTGCAATGGTGTCTAAATTGCCCTGTTTGATCAGTAATAATGCTTCGCCGGCGAGGTTGGGCCCGACAAATCCTTGGCTAACCAGATCGAAATCACTGCTGGCTGCGCTGAGCAAAATCATTTCGATTTCCGCAGGTGACACAAGGCTCACTTTGGGGATGGGCAGGTCGATAAATGTATCGAGCAATCGGGCGAGTTGATCACCCGCCTGTCCCATGGCGATATTGGAAATCTCTTGGTAATAGTCGGGTAACTCCAGAATTTCCCCACTATCCGGCTGACTTTCTGGTATTTCGAGCTCGGTGAGTAATCCGTATTGATTCAGTACTTCTGCAATTAGGTCGGATGAGCAAGGTTTTTTAATAAAGGCTAAAGCCCCTTGTGCCATCACCCGCCTGTGGGCTTCCGGCTGAATATCACCCGAAACGACGATCACCATAGTAGGGAGGTCTTCGCTGCGAATCGATTCGAGTACTTGATAGCCATCCATAACCGGCATATTAAGGTCGAGAAAAAGGATATCGCCCCGGCCTGCACGGATGGCATCTAAGGCCTCTTGGCCATGCTCTGCAAAAGTAATGTCCACATTCCAGTGACGAAGCGTAGAGGCTATTTGCTTGCGAGCAAGGCGGGAGTCATCACAAACCACGACGGGAACGGCTGAATTCAATTAGTTTTCCTTTCGGTTGTGAGCATCGACGAGAGAGGCTACGAGATTAATAGATACTCAGGTAGAAAACAATCTCACTCAAGAACGGCGACGCAAGGTTGTTGTTGCTAGCGGACCTGTTTTTTCTAGACTCTAGCATGCTGGCTATTGAATCCGTATGTCAGATAGGCTTTTCGCACACTTATTATTCAATATAGAACAGGATTGTAGTGTTCGCCGATAAAGCTAGCAGAAGAGACCAACACGAGACGCGTTTATGTTCATAGCGCCTCGTGCGGACAAAATCAGACACCTTGTTTACTGCGAGTTATTTAAACAAGTCAGTAAACCTAGTGGTTAGGCTTTGTGATGAAACAGAACCGTTTGCTTAATTGCGATAGCGGTAAGTGGTAGCGCGCCTGCTAGTAGTAGCGGGTAGATCACGTTGCTATCGAAAGAAGGGTTTGGAAGCAGCATCCCCGGGCCTGCCAGTAAAAGTGCTGCCGCCATGTTGATTGTGGCCAACAGATTGGCACCCCGTAGGCTTTTTGAGAGGGGGGCCAGTGCGGCCACTAACATGCCGGCAGAGACTGCTATGGCAACTACCTGCATGTACAGTTCACCGTGCTCCATTCGTCGCAATAGCTCAAACAGGGCAAACAGCCCGATGAGCCAACGTCCCCATGCGGGGCGCTGCCAGTGGCGGTTGTAAGCACTCACCCAGAGGGCGCTAGCAATAAACGGCAGAGCGACAAAGTAGGCTAGGTTGCTTAATAGTCGCTGTAGCGTGGCGATATCGGTTCCGGCAAAACTATCGGACTGACTGATCAACTCCGATAGCGACCAGATGCCAAGAAATACCGCACTTAATGCCGCGGCCTGTAGGGTCGCTTTAGGCGCATCGCTTAGGGACTGTGCGTGGCGTTGTAATTGCAACGCTGCGAACAGAGCACTGACTAACAGTGCTCCGTATGCCAGACTGCTCAGCATGGTTTATTCCGCTGCCAATTTAGCAAACACTCGGCCTGCCGCTTCGATGGTGGCGTTAATGTCCTCTTCGGTATGAGCCTGAGACATAAAGCCTGCTTCAAATGCCGATGGTGCTAAGTAGATACCTTCATCTAGCATACCGTGGAAGAAGCGGCCAAATTTTTCGGCATCGCATTTCATCACCTCAGCGAAGCAGGTGACCTGCTCTTGATCGGTAAAGAACAGACCAAACATACCGCCCACCTGAGTGGTGGTAAATGGTACGCCGTGGCGCAATGCCATTGCCTCAAACCCTTGCGTCAGGAGTTCAGTTTTAGCGCTGAGCTTTTCATGAAAACCCTCTTCCTGAAGTGCATTCAGCATTGCCAACCCTGCAGCCATGGCCAGTGGGTTACCCGACAGTGTACCTGCTTGATAAACCGGTCCGAGTGGCGAGATGTATTCCATGATTTCACGTTTACCACCGAAGGCACCGACCGGCAGACCGCCGCCAATCACTTTACCCATAGTGGTTAGGTCTGGGGTAACGCCATAATAACCTTGAGCACCGGTCAGTGAGACTCGGAAACCGGTCATCACCTCATCAATAATTAAGACGGCGCCATACTCATCACAGACTTCGCGAAGTCCTTGTAAGAAGCCCGGTAGCGGTGGTATGCAGTTCATATTGCCGGCAACGGGTTCAACGATAATACAGGCGATCTCATTACCCGCTTCCGCAAATGCTTGGCGGACATTGTCGATATCGTTGTAGGTTAGGGTAATGGTGTGCTCTGCTAGGCTGGCGGGTACGCCTGGAGAGCTTGGCTCACCTAAGGTCAGCATGCCGGAACCCGCTTTTACTAAGAGTGAATCGGAGTGGCCGTGGTAGCAGCCTTCAAACTTAACAATTTTGTCTCGGCCAGTATAACCACGGGCTAGACGAATCGCACTCATGGTCGCTTCAGTACCAGAGCTGACCATTCGCACTAAGTCCATGCCGGGCATGATCTCACAGACTTTATCGGCCATCTCGATCTCAATGGCGGTGGGCGCGCCAAAACCGAGACCGGAGTCCATGACTTTGCGTACAGCATTCATCACAGTAGGGTGTGAGTGACCGAGAATCATCGGGCCCCATGAGCCAACATAGTCAATGTAGCGCTTATCATCTTCGTCGAACATATACGCCGCTTCACCCCGTTTAAAAAAGATTGGCGTGCCACCCACACCTTTAAACGCGCGTACCGGTGAATTGACACCGCCTGGGATATGGGCCTGAGCGGCTTGAAATAAAGACTCTGAACGGGACATGTTGGACTCTCTTAATTCGTGTCGTGAGCGGAGCAGTTGAACAGGGCGTTAAACTGTCCGGCCTGGGCGCAAATATCATCGTTGGCAAACAGATTATGGATGACGGCGATCATATCGGCCCCGGCGGAAATTACCTGATCTGCATTATCCATATTAATGCCGCCAATCGCTACCACCGGAACGGGTAGTGTTGCTTTGGCTTCCCCGATCAGGCTAAGGGGAGCATGGGTGGCATTGGGCTTGGTGCTTGAGGGAAATACCGCGCCAAAGGCAACATAATCTGCCGTTTGTTGGCAGGCGGTGTGTGCTAGCGCCAGTGAATTATGACAGGTATTGCCGATGATGGCTGAAGGCCCAAGCGCCGCGCGTGCTTGACGGATATTGCCATCACTTTGGCCGAGGTGCACACCGCTGGCCCCGCTGGCTTTCGCGAGCACAACGTCATCATTAATGAGAATAGGGCGGCGATATTGATGGCAAAGGTCAACCAGTGCCAAGGCCTGTTGTAAACGCAGCGGTTGGTCGGTTGATTTGTCTCGGTATTGAATGATTTGGGCCCCGCCGCGCAAGGCTTGTTCCACCTGTAATAGCAGACTATCGGTGTTGGGCATCAAGGTACTATCGGTAATGGCGTATAGACCGTGTAACGGAAACTCTGTCATCGGATTCACTTAGGGGCTTTGTTATTGTTTATTGATCGATTTTTTGGGTATAAAAATACTCGACCTGCTCTCGAGTGAGAATACCGGTAATCTCTTTACTGTAGTTTTGTATCCATAGAGCATCGACCCGTTGCTGATTCATCCGGTCGAGGGCCTCTTTGAGAGTCGCATTGATACCGATTACGGCAATATCTTTACGCACACCGGGCACTTCGGTCAGTTTAAGTTCTAACGTGGGATCAAAAACCTTCTGTTCGCTTTCTTGATCGATAAACTGTTTCAGGCTGATGGGAAGTAAAATATAGCAAGGTAACCCTTTGCTATCTTCGAGAACTAACCATTCAGGTTGACGCGCTAACACCTGCAAGGCGGATTCACAGTTAACAATAAAGTCGCAACGGATAAAGTTGCTATTCATCACGCTGGTGACGCCCTGACGGGACAGTGCTTGGGTCAGTGGCTCTGGGCGATAATCCAGTCCTTGGGCGTTGAGCAGGTTAAGAAAAATAGAGGGCTGTTTAAAGAAAAAGCGCACCGTGGTGCTGGCCACCACAATTGCGATCATGCCGGGAAAGATAATATTGGGGTTCGCGGTCAGTTCTAATAGAGCAATCAATGCCGCCAGTGGTGCATTCAGTACAGCCCCCATCATCGCACCCATGCCCAGCATGGCGTAGAAGCCTACACCGGAGTGATTGGTGCCGGTGATATAGGCCACCAGTAAGGCAAAGGTGGCCCCGGTGACAGCGCCGATATACAGGGTTGGGCCGATTAAGCCGCCGGGCACTCCTAAGCCGAGCACCACCGGGGTGAGTAATCCTTTAGCGATCAGCAGGCCTGCGAGTAGGGCCAGTCCCATATTCCCCTGCAGTACCTCTGACAGGGTGTCATAACCAAGCCCCATCACCTGTGGATAAACGGTGGCGACCATGCCGGTTAGCAGTCCGGCTATTAATAGCTTCACACCAAGAGGCCAGGTAACCGACTTTTGTGTCTTCAGCATAATGCTGATAAATGCCGCGGCGACGAGGGCGCATAACACCCCAAGCAAAATAACCAGTGGTAGCTCGGCGATGGATTGAATTTGTAAGGCCGGAATGGTGAAGGCTGATTCATCGCCGTAGACAAAGCGTAGTAGTAAGGCGGCGGTGACCGATGCCACAAGCACCGGGGTAAAGCCGATCACCGTATATTCCATCAAAATCACTTCCATCGAGAAGATGACGCCCGCGAGTGGGGTATTGAAGGCGGCGGAAATAGCGGCGGCCACACCACAGCCGACTAAGATGCGTAGCGAGTTATTGGGCAGCCGCAATACCTGTCCGACGAGACTGCCGCAAGCCGCCCCCAGATGAACGGCGGGTCCTTCACGACCGACGGAATGACCGGTTAATAAAGCGATCGCCCCGCCAAAAAACTGCACTAACATATTTTTTGCCGGCAGATTACCTTGGTGATAGCTGAGTCGCTCCATGACATGAAGCACACCGACCTTACGGGTGGCGGGTAATAGCCGCCAAAACATCAATGCGAGAATGACTGTGCCGATGATGGGCAGCAGCACCCGCGTCCATAGCGGTAGTGCTTCGAAGTTTTCACTGTGGCCGTCCGGCAGCGAAGCTTCAAGCGGCAAGTCGATCAGTAGACGAAAGGCCAGAATGACTAACCCAGATGCTAACCCAGAAATAATGCCGAGGAGTACTAGCTGTGGCAGAGCTTCGACATGGGCCAGTCGATTACGAAAGTGTGTGAATGAGAGTGAGTCTTTGAACATCTGGAGCGCATCAGCCTTTATTGCACATGGATTGCGGGGGTTATGGTGCGTATGCGACGACCTTATGGCGACAGACAGTGCTTTCAGTGGCTATTTTAGTCGCATGCAATAGTAATGCCCCTCAAGGGTTTGTATCATACGCAGACTGAATAGAAAACCGTAGAACCAATTGAGAGGTCAAAGTGATCAAAGTAGGTATCGTAGGCGGCACCGGTTATACCGGCGTAGAGCTGCTAAGACTGTTGGCAAATCATCCTGAAGTATCGGTTGAGGTCATTACTTCCCGATCTGAGGAAGGTATGCGAATCGACGATATGTACCCCAACCTGCGTGGTCACTACGATCTGCAGTTTACGGTGCCCGATGTAGACAGACTGGCCCAGTGTGATGCGGTGTTCTTTGCTACGCCACATGGTGTGGCGATGAAAATGGCGCCCGAATTAGTTGAACGGGGCGTGCGAGTGATTGATCTAGGGGCTGATTTCCGGATTAAAGATCTCGAACTCTGGTCTAAATGGTATGGCATGGAGCACACCAGCCCAGAGCTGGCGGCGCAAGCTGTGTATGGCCTCCCGGAGGTCAATCGGGCGGCGATTAAAGAGGCTCGGATGATCGCCTGTCCGGGTTGTTATCCTACCGCCACCCAGCTGGGTTTTTTACCATTGGTTGAAAATGGTTTGATCGACCATCGTCGTCTGATTGCCGATGTTAAATCTGGCGTCAGTGGAGCAGGCCGTGGGGCTAATGTCGGCTCGCTGTTGTGTGAAAGCAGCGAAAGCATGAAAGCCTATGGCGTAGCGGGTCATCGTCATCTACCTGAAGTTAAGCAGGGTCTGAGTGAAGCTGCTGGCCGTCCGGTTGGGTTGACCTTTGTGCCGCATCTGACGCCGATGATTCGGGGTATTCATGCCACACTTTATGGGATTTTGAAAGATCCAGTGGATGGCTTACAAGCGCTGTTTGAAGAACGTTATGCCAATGAGCCGTTTGTTGATGTGATGCCTGCTGGCAGTCATCCAGAAACCCGCAGTGTTAAAGGCGCGAATGTTTGTCGTATCAGTGTCTTCCGCCCTCAGAATGATGACACCGTAGTGGTGCTGTCGGTGATCGATAATTTGGTCAAAGGGGCGGCGGGTCAGGCGATCCAAAATATGAATATTATGTTTGGTTTCGATGAAGCCGAAGGGTTGCGTCATACCGGTATGATGCCGTAACCGGGATTTTCTATACTTGACTAAATTACTCGGTTAAATAGATAATAGATGCCTGAATAGGTAAACACGAGTGAGTGAGCAGATATGACAGAGATGACTGACCAGCAGCCGGACATGGTTTTTTCCGATTCCGCAGCGGCGAAGGTAAGAAGTCTGATCGAAGAAGAGCAGAACGATAACCTTAAACTACGGGTATTTATTACCGGTGGTGGTTGCGCGGGCTTCTCTTATGGCTTCACTTTTGATGAGGCGGTTGCTGATGATGACACCGCGATTGAAAATGATGGTGTCACGATGCTGATTGACCCGATGAGCTACCAGTATCTGGTGGGTTCGGTGGTGGACTATAAAGAGGGCCTGCAGGGCTCTCAGTTTGTGATCAATAACCCCAATGCGACAACCACCTGTGGTTGCGGCTCCTCTTTCTCGATCTGACCATAACCTAACGCTCTAACAAGTAAGCGTTAGATAGCCCCGTAAAGTTTATTTACTTTGGTAAATAGTGCTTTACGGGGTTTTTGTTTTTCTGACCCGTCAGAATTTACCCGTTGCTGCTTGGGTAGCGGGTGAAGTATGAACTTTCCCCATGACTCTTTATAACGCCTGGCGTCGCTCTCTTCTCAAGTGATTAACTCAATACATGGGAGATATAGACCTTAGCCGTTAAGCCAAACAGGGTTAGGCCTGTGAGTAAGCCGAGAAAAATAGCTCGCCCCTCCCGATTGGCGCCCGCTTTAAGCGAAATATGCCAGACGCTCCAGAGCTTAAGCACGATCATTACCATAACGGCAACAAAGACGTAGATTTCGCTAGTTGACCAAATAACCATGATGACGCTCACTTTTAATATTCATTTGACATGCATGTTATTAGTAAATAATATTCATATCAAATGAATATTTAAATATTATGCTAGCCGCAACCGAGTAGTGAGTTGCGGCTAGCAAGGAGCAGTTAGGTGAATAGGTCGGAGATTCTTAAACCCTTGAGTCGGGAACACCATACGGCGCTGGTGCATGTGAAGCGGATATTGGCACGCGCAACCGATGGCGCCGAAGCTGTTGTGGACTATTGGCAGCAGGTGGGTGATCAATTTCAGGCAGAGCTTGCCGCGCATTTTCATGAAGAAGAACAGTTGGTTGATGGTATACAAGACCCGTTATTACTGCGTTTCCGTGAGGAGCATCGGCAGCTTAGAGCGTTGATGGCAGCACCCGATGCCGAAAACCTTCAGGCGTTTGCTCTGCTGTTAAAAGCTCATATCCGTTTTGAAGAGCGGGAATTTTTCCCCTGTTTAGAAGTGAGTCACTACGATCGATTGCAACATAACCACACTCACTGATGCGGTTTCACATGTTTAAAAACTAAAACTAAAACTAAAACTAAAAACTAACCATTTAATCGTTCTATGTAATAACGAAGGGTGAATATGAAAACTGAGACAATATCGGTCGTAAAAGCCACCGTACCTGCTATTCAGGCCTCTGGAGAGGCGATCACACAGCACTTTTATTGCCTACTCTTTGCAGAACATCCTGAGCTACAACATGTTTTTAATATGGCGAGTCAGGCGAGTGGGCGGCAGCAGTCTACACTCGCAGCGGCTATTCTGGGATATGCCGCCCATATTGATAACTTGAGTGCGCTCGGCGGCACAGTTGAGAAAATTGCCGCGAAGCATTTCAGTCTTGATATCACCCCAGCACAATATGACATTGTTGGCCGTAATCTACTGCGAGCGATTCGTGAGGTACTAGGCGCTGAAGTGGCGACTGATATGGTGTTGACCGCTTGGGCTGAAGCCTATCAGAAGCTCGCGGATATTCTGATTGGTCGCGAAGAACAGTTGTATGCTGAGGCAAAGGCTGAGGGCTGGAACGGTTTTAAAGCGTTTAAGGTTGACCGTATTGTCGATGAGAGTGATGAGATTCGATCTTTTTATCTGCGCCCTCTCGATGGTAAACCCTTGCCTGAGTATCGTCCTGGACAGTTCGTGAGTGTCAAAATAGCGAGTCCAGATTGGCAATATGAAGAGATTCGCCAGTACAGCCTTTCTGATTGCCCCCGCGCCGAGGGTTATCGGATTTCGGTGAAGCGTGAACCCGCAGCACGGGCGGATGTGCCAGCAGGCCGGGTATCAAATCATCTACATGAAAACCTGAAGCTAGGCGGTCAGTTGGCGGTACATATGCCCGGTGGTGATTTCTTTTTAAAACACACTGACCGCCCAGTGGTGTTGATTAGCGGTGGGGTGGGCGTTACGCCTATGCTGAGTATGTTGAACGATCTGTTATTGAAAAATGACAGCCGAGACATCGTTTGGTTACAGGGAGCCCACAATCGTCAGTCCCATGCATTTGCGCAGCATATCGGTTGCCTGAAACGTGATTATCCCAAACTGACAGCGGTCACTTTCTATGACGATCCGTCGGCTGCCAAACAGGGCTGTGATTATGATCATCAAGGCTATATCACCAGTGAATGGCTGGCGCATTACTGTCCTCCTGATGCGGAGTTCTATTTCTGCGGCCCATTGGCGTTTATGCGCGCGATCTACCGTCAGTTGAAAGGGTTAGGGGTTGATGACGCACAGTTAAATTATGAGGTCTTTGGCCCGAGTGAAAGTTTGGACTGACGTTGATAAAGCTGATTGATAAGAGGGCCACGGTGGCCGGTGTTATGTCGCTGTACTTTTGTGCCAGCCCCAATCAGTTAAGCCTGTGGGTGAGTCGTTATCCGCAGGCAGTGGCCGTTGGCAACGGGGTGTAATCTGTTGTTACTGGGTTTATAGGGACGGCGGCTATTGTGTCGCAATTAAACGGGGTATAGTTATCGAGCCCCGGTTTATTAACCTTTTCATCCGTCTTGGAGTGTCCATGAGACTTACGGCTTTCACTGATTTTGGCTTACGCACACTGATGTATCTTGCCTGCTTAAAAGATGATCAGTTGAGTAGTGTGGCTGAGGTTTCGGGAGTCTACCGTGTGTCTCAGAGCCATATGGTTAAAGTGATTGGCCAATTAGCTAAATCGGGCTATGTGCAAACGATTCGTGGCAAAAATGGTGGTATTCGGTTGGCTGTGAAGCCTGAATTGATCAATATCGGGGATGTGATTGAGCAGCTAGAAAACCATCTTGATGGTGTTGATTGTGCCACTACCGCCTGTCAGCTAGTGCCCTGTTGCGAGTTGAAAAATGCCCTGATGGAAGGGATGCAGGCATATCTCGATACGATGCGAAAATATACCTTAGCGGATTTAATAGTCAATAAACGCCAGTTAATTCCGTTAATGACCGCTGTCTAAATCTACGTTATTCCCCCCAGTAAATAGCGCCCAATGGGCGGTAACCTGCAGCACCGGTGACGCCGGGTTCATTACCACTTTGATGGTTAAGGGTGCGGTAAGCCAGCCAAGCAAAGGCTGCGGCTTCAACCCAGTCTGGATCGAGGTCGAGATCGGCGGTGGTGCTCAAGTGATGGGGCTCAAGTAATGTCGCTAACCGATGTTTGAGTTGCTGGTTATAGCTCCCTCCGCCACAGAGAAATACCTTTAGGTCCTCTAGCTGGTGACTGTTGATGGCATCGGCAATTGAGCGGGCAGTTAATTCCAGTAGCGTTGCCTGAACGTCGACCGGGCGGTGTTGTTCTGGTTGTGCACTGAGTAGCTGTTGTATCCACGCGAGGTTGAACTGTTCCCGCCCGGTACTTTTAGGTGGTGCTTCACTAAAGTAGGGGAGCGCTAAGAGGGTTTGCAGTAGTTGAGGTATGATCCGACCCGCTGCGGCCCACTGGCCATCTCTATCATAGTTTTCCTGGCGGTGTAGTTTTATCCAGCTATCCATCAAAACATTGCCTGGTCCCGTATCATAGCCGAGCACGGCTTTATCCTCAGCGGCCTCGAGGATGGTCAAATTAGCCATACCACCAATATTAACCAGAATTCTATTTTGTTCGGTGTGGTGAAAAAGCGCATTGTGGAAGGCGGGTACCAAGGGGGCGCCTTGACCGCCGGCCGCCATATCTCGGCGGCGAAAATCGGCAACGGTGGTAATACCGGTACGTTCGGCAATCAGATTGGGGTCGCCGATCTGTAGTGTAAAGTGCGCTTCAGGACGATGGCGAATGGTCTGGCCATGACTGCCAATGGCGGCAATATCAGTCCGCGGTAGCGAATGCTGGCTGATCAGGTTTTCCACTGCGCGGGCAAAGAGTTCTGCGAGTGCTAGATCGAGTCGCCCCAGACGTTCAACCTCATTCGTTCCCGGATTAAACAGGGCAAGGGTCGCGGCGTGAATCTCAGCCGGAATGGCTTCACTATGGGTGGCGATCAATGCAAATGTTGGTTCAAACTTAACGGCGACGGCATCAATACTGTCGAGGCTGGTGCCGGACATTAGGCCTATAAAGATCGGAGCACTCATGGATGTTCCTGCGATCAGTTAATGTTATTCAGCGGCAGAGGCTAACTGAGTCGCTTTATAGGCTTCCAGCTGTGCCAGTGTTTGTTCGGCGGCCGCGAAAAATGCTGCTCGTTCGGCTTTAGCTATTGGTGCTGCATGGGGCAGCTTTACGGTCTGCGGGTTTTTGTGGACACCGTTAACTCGGAACTCATAGTGTAAATGAGGGCCTGAGGCGAGCCCTGTTTGGCCAACATAGCCAATAACATCCCCTTGCTGCACTCGGCTACCGTTTTTCTGCCCTTTACGATAATTACTCATATGGCCATAGAGGGTGGTGATATTACCGCCGTGTTGCACGATAACACAGTTGCCATAACCGCCTTTCTTGCCCCGCCAAATAATTTTGCCATCCCCCGCCGCTTTGATAGGGGTGCCGGTACGAGCAGCATAGTCGGTACCTTTATGTGCTCGGGTCAGCCCTAAGACAGGGTGTTTACGCCGTGTTTTGAAACTTGAACTGATGCGAGCAAAATCCACTGGGCTGCGTAAAAAAGCTTTGCGCATGCTATCACCTTGCGGTGTGTAGTAGCTGCTGTTGCCTTGGCTGTCGGTATAGCGAACCGCAGTGTACGTTTCTCCTCGGTTGACGAACTGGGCAGATAGAATGCTGCCTTCACCGATTTTTTTGCCTTCGAGAAACTTCTCTTCATAAACCAAACTAAAATGGTCGCCTTGACGTAGATCCAGCACGAAATCGATATCCCAACCGAAAATGGCGGCCAGCTCCATAATCATGCGGTCGGATAAACCCGCTTGGGAGGCATCCAAAAATAGGGAGTTTTCGATACTGGCTTTAACAAAACGAGGGCGTATATCGGGTTGTTTGGTGATCTCTTTAACCACGTACCCTTGATCAGTCGATAGAATCAGTGAACTTTCTAGTTTATTGCGGATATGTTTGAGCTTATGCAATTGATGATCGTTGATGACAAAGCTCAGTGTTTGGCCTGGGTATATTCGCTTTAGAGCATCAGTGTCTTTCAGCGCATCACCAACTAAAAAAGCATCTCGACTGCTGAGTCCTGCACGCTTGAAAACAGAGGTTAGGGTATCTCCATTACGGATGGTGAAATCCTGCCACTGCTCGGGTGCTTGCGCTGTCACTGAGGGACTTTTTGCAGCGCTTTCGGTCGAGGATTGTGTCGCTATTTGAGGCTCGACTAGCTGAGGATTGACCGTTGTTTGTGAACTTGTCTGTACGGTTGGTTGTTGGGTGTTCTGTAACGGCAGCGTGATGGTGGTTGTCGTTGTTTCATTAAATACCGATGCTGGGGCGTTTTGTGAAGGCAGCAGCATTGCGGTTAGGCCGACAATGACAGTACAGATAATAACCGCCATCAGGTGGGTAATCGGAAGGTGCTGTTTTAACCGTTGGATGACAAACACGGTGCTCTACCTCAGTATTTAAAGTTTTGGGAAGTATACCGGAAGCAGTTACATAATCGAAACATTCACCCTCTATCGGCGAAAAAGACGCTATATCTAATAAGTCTTCTGCTATTTAGGGACAGTATTGTCGCCGAATCATGCCAGCTTAAAAGCTATTCTGTGGTGTGAGAGTACTGTGAATGATAAACGATCTTAATCAGTAAGGGGCTTTCGACATCATAGGTTTGTCGGATTTAATGTGGAAGGGTAGAATACGCCCCATCAATGATGACTACTTATTATGCGAAGGGTTAATAGAAGGCAATGACAGATACGACACTGTTACAGGATCTTAATGCGCGCGGTTTGATCGCGCAGATGACCAGTGAAGACGAACTGGAACAACACCTGGCGGAAGGTTCTGTCACCCTTTATTGTGGCTTCGACCCCACTGCGGACAGCCTTCATATTGGTTCTTTGGTGCCACTGTTGGCGCTAAAGCGTTTTCAGCAAGCGGGTCATAAACCGCTGGCGCTGGTGGGCGGGGCAACAGGGTTGATTGGCGACCCTAGCTTTAAAGCCCAAGAGCGTAAGTTGAATGATGATGATACGGTTGCCGGTTGGGTGGAAAAGCTCAAAGGCCAAGTGAGTCAGTTTATCGATTTTGATTGCGGTGCGAATAGCGCGGAAGTCGTTAACAATCTTGATTGGACGCGTGGGATGGATATCCTGACGTTCCTGCGGGATGTCGGCAAACACTTCTCGGTTAACCAGATGATCGCGAAAGAGTCGGTTAAGCAGCGGATCGATCGTGAAGGTGAAGGGATCTCGTTTACTGAGTTCACCTATATGATCCTGCAGTCATTTGATTATCAGCAGTTGAATGCTAGCCGCAACTGTACGTTACAGATTGGGGGGTCTGACCAGTGGGGTAATATCACCGGTGGTACTGAGCTGACTCGTCGTATGAACGGTAACCGGGCGTTTGGTTTAACCCTGCCGCTGATTACCAAGTCCGATGGCACTAAATTTGGTAAAACTGAATCCGGTACGATTTGGTTGTCACCCGCGAAAACGTCGCCTTATGCATTTTATCAGTTCTGGCTGCAAACCGCCGATGCTGATGTTTACGCGTTCTTGAAATACTTTACCTTTCTTGCCGTTGATGAGATCGATGCATTGGAGCAAGCCGATGCGGCCCGTGACGGGCGTCCAGAGGCTCAATCAGTTCTGGCGCGGGAAGTCACCCGCTTGGTTCACGGTGAAGAGGGTTTGACGGCTGCGATGCGCATCACTGAAGCGCTGTTCAGTGGCAATCTGGCGGACCTTAGCGAAGCTGACTTTGAACAACTGCAATTGGATGGCCTGCCATCATCTCGTTTGGCTGCAAGTGATCTGGTGGAAACGCCATTAACGACATTGTTGAGTGATGCGGGTTTGGCGGCTTCTGGCAAGCAGATTAAAGATGCGTTGCAACGTAATGCGGTGATCGTTAACGGTGTCGAAAAAGGCATGGATGACAATATGAAAGCTGCAGAGATTTTTACGGCGGAAAATGGCACCTATAGTCGTTTCTTCCTGGTTAAATTGGGTAAGAAAAAGCACCATCTTTTCTCTATCTAAAGGTATTTATGTGAAAAACGCGCTATTCGAAAGAATCAGCGCGTTTTTTTATATCTGCATAAAGGTTATCCGAATAGCGCATAGATATTCTGCACTTATGATCTATATTAACGGTACATATAAATATTAATTTTTTCATCAGGGGGATGTATGCAGAATACATCACAACATGTTTTTCGTATCACCACCTTGAGCGCCGCAATTTTCCTTGCCGCTTGTAGTAGTAACGCACCACAGTCCAATGTCGTCCTGGATCCAGCTGAACTGGAGCAGCGTAATCAGGTTTTGGTTGATAAAGAAAAAGATTTAGCACGGCGTGAAGCCATGTTGGCAGATAAAGCAGCAACACCTGCCACAGAACCCCTGTTACCTCCGTCGGCAAAGGCCGGTGAGTGTTACGCCCGGGTCTGGGTTGAGCCAGAGTATAAAAGCTACACTGAGACCGTATTGGTAAAAGAAGCTGGTGAGCGATTTGAAATCATGCCGGCGAAGTATGAAAAAGTGACAGAGCGAATGATGGTTCAGCCTGCCAGCTTTAAAATGACACCGGTGCCCGCCAAGTATGATGTGGTTAAAGAGCAAAAACTGATTCGTGAAGCCGAGCAAGTTTGGCGCATTGATAAAACCTTAAAAAGTGCGCCGGCCAGTCAAAACTTGTTGGCAGCAGCGAGCTCCCACGGTATTGATCTCGATGCAGCTAAACCCGGCATGTGTTTTCATGAACATTATGTGCCAGCCGAGTTTAAACAGGTCAATGAGTCTGTTTTGACCCGAGAAGCTTACGATAAAGTGAGTGTGGTACCGGCGCAATATCGTTGGGTTGAGAAACGGGTCATGGTGAAAGAAGCCAGCAGTCGTATTGAAGAGGTGCCGGCGAAATACCAAACAGTGACGGAGCAAGTGATTGATGTGCCTGCCCATACTGTCTGGAAAAAAGGTACCGGGCCGATTCAGAAGATCGATCAAGCGACCGGCGAGATTATGTGTTTAGTTGATGTGCCCGCCACCTATAAAACGGTTTCCCGTGAAGTGGTAGTGACGCCGGCTAGTACTCGGACGATCGATATTCCAGCCGAATATAAAACAGTGAAAGTACAAGAACTCGTATCTGAGGCCCGTGAAGAACGTACGTCGGTGCCTGCAGTGTATTCAGATGTAGCATTAACCAAAAAAGTTCATGATTATGAATTTGATTGGCATGAAGTGCATGATCTAACACATCCAAGTAGCACTCGAACTGGTAATAAAATATGTTTGACCGAAACGCCGGCTAAGTATGAAACAGTTGAGCGTACGGTTGTTGTTCAGCCTGCCGGTTTCAAACGCATGGATATTCCAGCGAAGTACGAAAATGTTGAAGTGACTAAGTTGGCTGTCGCAGCGCAGAACAAGCGTTACGAGATTCCAGCGAAGTATGAAACGGTTACTTTAAGTAAGTTGGATAAAGATGGCTATATGGAATGGCGCTCAATCCTTTGTGATACCAATATGACGACTACCAATATTGGCCATATACAGAAAGCGCTGTTGGCTGGTGGTTTTGATCCGGGTCGTATCGATGGTGTGATTGGACGTCAGACAATGTCTGCGGTTAATGAATTCCAGCGTGCCAATGACTTGCCAGTTGATGAATATATCAATATGGAAACGGTTAAAGCATTAGGCGTTCGTTTGTAAACAAATAGCTGCTGTACTTAAAACGCCCTGACTTGTCAGGGCGTTTTTGTTTCTAGGGTTTGTTCGATTGGTTGCAGCGGTTGTTCTCGATGACACAGAACCGGGGCTGTCCTCATTGAGAAGACGATAGCAATTGTCCAGACCTGAAAACGGGGCCATATAGGCCCCGTCGTCAGCTGGTCTGAGCGTCGTTTAATACAGGGCTTTTTCGTCGCGTATTAAATCTTTCAGCATATCGAGGAACAGCGTATCTGCTTCGCTATGTTCCAGTGGGATTTTAATGTTGGTGGTGGCGGATAACTCATCGGCAATTTTTACATTCGCATGCTTCTCGTCGATATGTTTACGGGTAATATCCAGTGCGGTCTTACAAATCTCTGGTTCTACCATTATCTTGCGCAATACCAACACAAACTCATTAAGGGCGCGTTCCTTGTTTTTAATTTCCGCAGTGTTCATGCAACGATCTCCGACTCGAAAAAATATCTACGTTTAGCTTATTCTAGCTTTCTTTCACTATAGCATTCTCGTTGCCGGGCCGGCAGCCCTGAGTTACACAACAGAAGAATATTTGATTTATCCTCGATGTTCTCTTGATCATTTCCTGATCTGCTGTCAGAATGACGCCACAATTTTGTTGTTTCTGCACTAAGTAGGTTACCCCGAAGCAGAAACTTGATAAGCACACCCAGCTTATCTTCCCGGGTTTATAGTGTGTACCCACACGTAATCGCCGGATGAAGAGTTGCTTTTGCCTTTCCCTGACCGTACCGGTCATCTTCGCAAAAGCCTGCTGGTTGATGTTATTTCACACCAGTAGGCGCGTCATAACATCCTCCAGTATCAGAATTTTTTATACATGCCTCTGCGCGTGTAATTTGAGGATACTATTGTGGAACAACTTTCAGGCGGCGAAATGGTAATTCGCGCCCTTAAAGATGAGGGTGTGAAACACATCTACGGTTATCCCGGTGGGGCACTGCTGCATATCTATGATGCACTGTTTCAGCAGGACGATGTGCAGCACGTTCTGGTACGCCATGAACAGGCGGCCACTCATATGGCTGATGCCTATGCACGAGCTACCGGTAAAGCGGGTGTGGCGCTGGTGACTTCAGGCCCAGGTGCAACCAATGCGATTACGGGTATTGCTACCGCGTATATGGATTCAATTCCGATGGTGGTGATTACCGGCCAGGTCATGAGTTTCTTGATCGGTGAAGATGCCTTCCAAGAGACCGATATGATCGGTGTCTCCCGCCCTGTTGTTAAGCATAGCTTTAGTGTTCAGAATCCTGAGGATATTCCTTCTATAATTAAGAAGGCGTTCCATATCGCTGAAAGTGGTCGTCCGGGCCCGGTTGTTGTTGATATTCCAAAAGATATGACCAACCCAACGGATCGTTTTAATTACGAGTATCCGAAAAACATTAAACTGCGTTCTTATAACCCGGTTAGCCGCGGCCATAGTGGTCAGATCAAGAAAGCGATCGATATGGTGCTAGGTGCTAAACGTCTGGTTATCTATGCTGGTGGCGGTGTTATTTTGGGCGGTGCGAGCGGCGAATTAACCGAATTAGCGCAGTTGCTGAATGCGCCGGTGACCAATACTTTGATGGGCTTGGGCGGATACCCTGGTACCGACCGTCAGTTCATCGGTATGTTGGGGATGCACGGTAGCTATGAAGCGAACATGGCAATGCACCATGCGGATTTGATTCTCGCGGTGGGTGCGCGTTTCGATGACCGAGTCACCAATGGCGTCGATAAGTTCTGCCCGACGGCTAAGATCATCCATGTGGATATCGACCCTGCCTCTATCTCAAAAACCATTAAAGCTGATGTGCCCATTGTTGGTCCAGCGAAGCATGTGTTGAATGAGATGGTCACGCTGGTTAAAGAGAGCAAGAAGCAACCAGAGAAAGAAGCAATCGATGCCTGGTGGAAACAGATCGATGAGTGGCGTACCCGTCACGGTGGTCATTACCGCACCGATGATTCTGCAAAGATGAAGCCTCAGCAGGTTATCGAAATGCTGTGTAAAGTCACCGGTGGTGATGCTTATGTTTGTTCTGACGTGGGTCAGCACCAGATGTTTGCGGCGCAGTATTATAAGTTCAATAAACCGAATCGTTGGATCAACTCCGGTGGTTTGGGCACCATGGGCTTTGGCTTGCCAGCTGCGATGGGCGTGAAGATGAACTTCCCCGATGAAGAGGTTGTTTGTGTCACCGGTGAAGGCAGTATTCAGATGAATATTCAAGAACTGTCGACCATCAGCCAATACAACATCCCATTGAAGGTTATCTGTCTGAATAACCAGTCGCTGGGGATGGTACGTCAGTGGCAGGATATGAACTATGAATCACGTCACTCACATTCCTATATGGAATCATTGCCTGACTTTATTAAACTGGCGGAAGCCTATGGTCATGTGGGTATGAAAGTTGATAAATATGAAGATCTGGAAGCGGCGATGACGAAAGCGTTCGCCATGAAGGATCGGATGGTATTTATGGATATCACAGTAGATCCGTTTGAGCATGTATACCCAATGCAGGTACCGCGTGGTTCTATGCGTGATATGTGGCTGAGTAAGACGGAGAGAACCTGATCATGAGACATATTATTTCTGTGTTGATGGAAAACGAACCGGGCGCGCTGTCTCGGGTTGTGGGTCTGTTCTCCCAGCGGAACTTTAACATTGAATCACTTACGGTTGCGCCAACGGAAGACTCTACACTGTCTCGCCTAACGGTAACGACCATCGGTAGTGACCGGGTTATCGAACAGATCACTAAACAGCTGAACAAGCTGATCGATGTGGTTAAAGTGGTTGATCTGACCGAAGGTGATCATGTTGAGCGTGAGCTGATGATGATTAAACTGAAGGCCAGTGGCCAGATGCGCGCAGAGATTAAGCGTACTGCGGATATCTTCCGTGGTCAGATCATCGATGTGACGCCGACAACCTATACGGTTCAGTTGACCGGTGCCAGTGATAAGCTGGATGCCTTTATCGAAACACTGGGAACCAGCCATATTATGGAAGTGGTTCGTACGGGTGTTTCAGGTCTGTCCCGTGGTGAGAAAGTTTTAAGCCTGTAATCACTGCCTGTTGTTGATAAAGCCGCTCATTGAGCGGCTTTTTGCGTTTAATCGGCCGGAAATTAAAAGGGCATTCGCTGGAAAATTAATCATCTCGACTATACTTAACTATCCCAAAGGGTGATGAAATCCTTGAGATACAGGTTGGCTTTGCAGGGAAGCCGCTGGTGAAATACCAGCTTATCAGGATGATATATTGATTATGTGCCTATCTGAGGAGGTGCCTATGTTCCGTTCGGTTAGATTGGTGATACTGGCCATGCTATTGACAGTATCACCAACGGTTGTGTCTGATGTGACTCTTGCTGAAAAGGCTGCGCTGCTGACATATGACAGCGAAGTGTGTGTGGGAGACCGCTTGAGTTATATCCGTTACTATCAGGAGAGGATAGGACGCCCAGGGCCTTTGTTTCCACGTTGGAATGATCTCTATGTCGTTGTCTTTGCTCAGGAGATGTTGGTGTGAGGGTTTTTAGCCTTTGCGGGAGGACAGCGTAAATCAGGGCTGGTGTTTCCAATTTAAGCGTATTACTCTTGGACTCTCAATAACCGGTATAGTACTCAGAGACCATCCTATGAGTGGAAAACTGCTCTATCTGGTGGGCGCTTCAGGCAGCGGTAAAGATAGTTTGCTTGAAGGGTGCCGTCAGCGCCTGCAGACGAATCATCGCTGTTTTGTTGCCCATCGATATATCACCCGTGCGCCGAATATCGGCGGTGAAAATCATATCCATTTATCGCCCGAAGAGTTTGATATGCGAGCGAATATGGGCATGTTCGCCATGCAATGGTATTCCCATGACTATAGTTATGGTATTGGTGCTGAAATCGATAACTGGCTGGCGAAAGGCGTCAATGTGGTTATCAACGGCTCCCGCGAATATTTACAAATTGCCTTACATGCTTATCCGAATTTGATTCCGGTGTTGGTTCAGGTGGATGAAGATCGCCTGCATCAGCGACTGGTCGAGCGGGGACGTGAGAGTGAAGCTGAGATTGTTAAACGGTTAAACCGACACCGACAGTTTGTCGATAGCTTGCCAGAAAATATTCTGCTGATCGATAATAATGCGAATTTACAGGAAGGTGTCGACGCGTTATTGAAACTGATTGAGTCATTGGCGCCAGATTCGCTACAGCCGGCCCGCTCAACCCACTAGATGATGACTGATTTTCAAGAGGGTGCTATTTAAGCACCCTTTTTTGTTAGGAGATTTTTAATGTTCAGTATTGAGATGAGTGTTAGGGACTATGAACTGGATATGCAGGGTATCGTCAATAATGGTGTCTATTTTAACTATCTTGAACATGCCCGCCATGCGTTTTTAAAACACAGTGGTATTGATTTTGCGGCCCTGACGAAAGCGGGTATCCATCTGGTGGTGATCCGTTCAGAGTTGGATTATAAAGCTTCATTACAAAGTAGTGATCGCTTTCGGGTTGAAGTCGCACTAGAGCGGATGAGTAAGGTCAAGTTTGGTTTCCGTCAACGGGTGGTGCGTCTCGAAGATGAAAAGCTTTGTCTGAGCGGGCTGGTTATCGGTACGGCCTTGAATGAACGCGGTCGTCCTTATATTTCTGCTGAACTGGCTGCGCTTTTTCACAATGATTAAGGCCCAGTTTGATAGTTTGGCCATCGTGCTGCTGGTCGGTTTATGTCTATTGTTTGGCTTGAATCAGGTGGTGGTTAAGTTTGGCTTAGAGGGTATATCGCCTCTGATGCAAGCCGGTTTGCGCTCAATTGGCGCTTCTTTTCTACTGATTTTATGGATGATGTGGCGAGGCGAGAAAATCTTACGTCGGGATGGTGCTTTTTGGTGGGGAGTACTGCTGGGTGTGTTATTCGCGATAGAGTTTTTACTCATCTATACCGCATTGAATTTGACCACGGCCTCCCATGCAACGATTTTCCTCTATACCTCGCCATTTGTGGTGGCTCTTGGGGCGCATCTGTTTGTCCCGGGTGAGCGTCTCACGCGATTGCAAGGCGTGGGTTTGCTGATCGCCTTTGCTGGTGTTTTCTTCGCTTTCCGGGATTCCCTCGATGGTGAAGCGTCTCTATTGGGTGATAGCTTGGCTTTAGCCGGCGCACTTTTCTGGGGGGCGACAACCGTCGTGTTGAAGGCTTCGCCTCAGCGGCACCAGTCACCGTCTAGGGTGCTGCTCTATCAGTTAGTAGTGTCGGCGCTAATCTTGCCGTTGCTGTCTTGGCTGATGGGCGAGCCCGGTATCACTCAGTTAACCTCACTGGTCATCGGTTCATTGTTATTTCAGACTGTCTTGATGGCGTTTGCCGGCTATCTAGCTTGGTTTTGGTTGTTAAGTCATTACCCCGCCTCAAAAATTGCCAGTTTTACGTTTTTGACGCCGTTGTTCGGGGTGATGTTTGCATGGCTTATTTTGGATGAGCAGCTCTCGTTGGATATGCTGGGGGCACTGTTGCTGGTGGCATTAGGTATCTATTTGGTCAATAAGCCAAGTAAACGGGTGAAGCATTCACTGTAAAAACAGCAGGAAGAGGGGAGCCGCCTTGTTGAGAAGTCTACTATTAACGGCCTCAGCGGATCTGTGACCAGAATGCAGAGATTAGCGGGCTTTGTAATTTCTTTTTCAGTGCGATGAGGCCGACATCATAGGCTTTCAATTCAGGCTGAATCGCTAGAATCCGCACTCGACCTGCTAACGGGCTATTCTCCAACACAATTTTCGGCACAATGCCGACGCCGAAGCCAAGGCTGACCATACTGACAATCGCTTCGTTACCGGCGACTTGAGCATAGATTTTGGGTTTAGTCCCTCGTGTCTTAAACCACTGATCAATCCTTTTCCGTGAAACCCCTTCTTCTGACAAAATCATAGGTACCGCTGACCAGTCGATAGTGCCACTGAGCATGGAATCTAGGAGGGGGTCTTGCTGCGGGGCGATAAAGACCAAAGGTGAGGTGGCGATGTGTTTAAAGGCTAGGCTGGTGTGCAATATGTCGGTGCGGGCGGCAATGGTGATATCGTCGGTGCCACTCACTACCCGTTGAATCGCACTTTCGGGATCGCCGGTATGTAGTTTGATTTCGATTTTGGGATGTTGACGGCGAAATTTATTGAGAATGTCATAGAGAAAGCTATAGCTTGCGGTGACCGAGCAGTAGACGCTGATCTCTCCCTGTAATTCTTGCGCTTCTTCGAGGAGCGAGTTACGGATAACATCCCACTGTATCAGTGCCTCGCGGGCGTAGGTTTGGAAACGCTCACCTTCATGAGTTAGGCTGACGGTACGATTATCCCGCTCGAATAACTGTACTCCGAGGGTATCTTCCATCTGTTTAATCGTGCGGGTGAGGGCCGAAGGGCTGATATGGCACACTTCGCTGGCGCGGCCAAAATGAAGTGTGTCGCATAGACTGATAAAGAATTTAAGCGAGCGGGTATCCATCGGTCGTATCAGTTTCTATATTGCAGTAATTGAAATGTATTTTTACATATATGTTGTTTTCTGCAATCAATATTTATACGTACTGTTTGGCTTGTATGATCCTGAGGATGATGCGGGCTAGGTTTTCTTAAACTGGCTTGACCTGGATTAGGGTAATCGATTGTTGTTGCGGGTAAGGTCTAGCCTTATCTTATATTCCGGTTGCAATGGCGCATGATCGCCCTGAGGTTCAGTATGAAGTACGACATCATCATTATTGGCGCGGGCCCCGCTGGGCTGAGCTTTGCTCGTTCACTAGGCGACACTTCTCTAAAGGTCTTGTTGGTGGATCGATCATCTTTTAATACTTTACAGAACCCACCGGAAGATGGCCGTGAAATCGCGTTAACACATCTGTCGGTGACATTGATGAAAGCCTCCGGGGCTTGGCAGACACTCGCCGCCAATGATGTATCGCCGATCTGTGCGGCGAAAGTGCTTGATGGTAATTCTAGTTATACGCTGAACTTTGATAACGATAATGCGGCGTTGGATGCGTTAGGCTATTTGGTACCCAATGACAAAATCCGCAAAGCTTATTTCGACGTTGTGCAAGGGATCGATAATATTGAGTTGTTGACTGAAATGTCGGTTGAAGATGTCGGTAGTGATGAACGCTGTGCCTGGGTGCAGTTGGCGAATGGTGAGCGTTTCGAGTGTGATCTGCTCGTCTCGGCGGATAGTCGTTTTTCGGAGACCCGCCGTAAAATGGGTCTGCCCGCCAGCATTAAAGATTTTTCCCGCACCGCTATCGTGTGCCGAATGGAGCACTCGCTGTCCCATCAGCAAACAGCCTTTGAATGTTTTCATTATGGCCGAACCGTAGCGATTCTACCGATGATGGGTAACCTGTCGTCCATTGTTGTGACGGTCTCTAGTGCTGAAGCTGAAAGTATCTTTAATATGAGTGAAGAGGCGTTCGCCACAGATATTGAACAGCGTCTACAGGGGCAGTTAGGTCGTATGAAGCTCTATGGTCGTCGTCATCTCTATCCATTGGTGGCGGTGCATGCGAATAAATTTGTCAGTCGTCGATACGCGGTGATCGGTGATGCTGCCGTTGGTATGCACCCCGTTACGGCCCATGGTTTTAATTTGGGGCTGAGAAGTCAGGAAACCCTGGCCAAAGAGATTAAACAGGCCCTCAGCCATGGTGTCGATATTGGCTCTAACCGTGTGTTACAGAAATATCAGCGCAGTCATATGTTGGTTACTCGTCCCTTGTATATGGGGACTAATCTCGTGGTGGGGTTGTTTACCAATGATAATGTGGCGGCCAAAATCGCCCGTAAGGCGACCTTACGGATCGCCAATAACTTCGCGCCGTTAAAGCGGATTATCACCCGTAAGTTGACTGAGAAGCGGATCGATATTCCTTTCTTTTTACCCGGTTTAAAATAAGCGCTAATCTTATAGCTTAATCGAGTCTTCAGTGTTTTGTTTAGCGGTCTTTGGAAGCGAATAGCTGAGCCTATTCGGCCGCCTCAGATACTGAAAGCTTTTGGGTATCGATAGCTTTCCGTTAGGCGGAAAAGTAGAATGTCAGAACATTTTGTTAATCCATTGGTGTAAACAGCTCTATGAACAACCCACAGGGAAGCAAACCAGAACAACCTGATCAACCTACCCCAGAACCTGCAGACCCTAAACCTCGCAGTCGCGGGATATATTTATTGCCAAACTTATTCACGACCGGCGCTTTGTTTAGTGGCTTCTACGCCATTGTTGCGGGCATGAACGGTGCGTTTGATAATGCGGCGATTGCGATTTTTGTCTCGATGGTACTCGATGGACTCGATGGTCGTGTGGCTCGTCTGACCAATACCCAGAGCACATTTGGGGCGGAATATGACTCGCTAGCGGATATGGTCTCATTTGGGGTCGCACCGGCATTGGTTACATTTAGCTGGGTCCTGAGTGACGCGGGTAAGTTTGGTTGGTTCTGTGCGTTTATCTATGTAGCTGGCGCGGCTTTACGTTTGGCGCGTTTTAATACCCAAATTGGTTCTGTGGATAAGCGCTACTTTATCGGCCTGCCGAGCCCGGCCGCAGCGGCGTCGATCGCTGGATTGGTGTGGGCCTGTGTTGAATTTGATATTGATGTCTCGAGTTTTGTCTTACTCATTGCTATCTATGTCGCTTTGATGGGCGTGTTGATGGTGAGTAATGTGCTTTACTACAGTTTTAAAGATGTGGATCCAAAGGGCAAGATTCCCTTTATGATCTTGCTGGTGATCGTTTTGACGATTGGCGTGATCTCGATTAGCCCGGCTATCTTCCTGTGGTTATTGTTACTAGGTTATTCATTATCAGGTCCGGTATTGTGGCTGCTGCGCAAACGTAAAACACTCAGCAGCTAAACCACGCGGAGCATTGAGGAGAGGTTGTTTTGAATAGATATAAACGAGCCAGTGCTCAATCGATCCAACCCTCCGAGATTACCCCAGAATCTATTTATCGGAATCGTCGTCGCTTTATGCAAGCGGCGTTGTCGATGACGGCATTGCCGATGCTGGGGTTGTCCTCAACTGTGCGTGCTACGGAATATGATATTCCTGCTGACCTGCCTCGTTATTCAGGGCCTCAGTGGCTACAGCCAAAGTTGGGCGACGCTGTCCGTAACCCGGGCTATTCAACGGATGAAGCTTTAGCGCCGTATTATGATGCGATTACCCATAATAACTTTTATGAGTTTGGTACCGATAAACGTGACCCGGTGCGCAATGCTCAGGGATTTGTGACCGACCCTTGGACGGTTGAAGTCAGCGGTGCGATTGCAAAACCTGGGCACTATCCACTGGAAGATATCCTCGCTCCCCATTCCTTAGAAGATCGGATATACCGACTGCGCTGTGTTGAAGCTTGGTCGATGGTGATTCCTTGGTTAGGATTTCCGCTGGCGGATCTGATTAAGCGTTTTGAACCGACCTCTAAAGCCAAATATGTGCACTTCACAACCTTAGAAGATAAAGCGCAAATGCCTGGTCAGGGTAATCTGTTTGGTACGATAAAGTGGCCCTATGTTGAAGGGCTAAGAATCGATGAGGCGATGAATCCTCTGACATTGATAGCCGTCGGTATGTATGGCAATGCACTGCCGCCGCAGAATGGCGCGCCATTACGATTAGTGGTGCCTTGGAAGTATGGATTTAAATCGATTAAGTCGATTGTTCGTATTCACTTTAGTGAGACGATGCCAAAAACCAGTTGGAATATTATCGCGCCGGATGAATATGGCTTCTATGCCAACGTTAATCCTGCGGTCGATCATCCTCGCTGGTCTCAAGCGACAGAGCGTCGCTTACCCTCCTCACTGTTCTCACCTAATTTGATCGATACCCTGCCATTTAATGGCTATGCCGAGCAGGTCGCTGACCTCTATAAGGGGATGGATCTGACTCAGTGGTTTTGATGGCCTCATTGCTGCGTGCCGGTTGGTTTCGCTGGATGCTGTTTCTGCTATTGCTGCTGCCGTTGGTTTTACTGATACAGGCGTTGCTGAATGGCGATCTAGGGGCTGATCCAGCTAAAGTAATTGTTAAAGACCTCGGTTTCTGGGCGCTCTTCTGGCTATGGTTAACTCTCGCGGTGACGCCGTTGCGCCGTTTATTGGGTTGGCGCGAGCTGATTCTCTATAGGCGCATGTTGGGTCTGTTCGCCTTTTTTTATGGTGTGCTTCACTTGTTGGCATTTGCCACTTTTCTAGTGGGCTGGCGAATGGATATTTTGCTCACAGAGCTGACTAAACGGCCCTATATTATTGTGGGTGGGCTAGCGCTTTTAATGCTCTTGCCACTGGCGTTAACATCGACTCAAAGGATGCAGCGTCGCTTGGGTAAGCGCTGGAAAACACTACACTCTCTGATCTATCCCGCCAGTTTATTGGTAATGTTGCATTTTATTTGGCAGATTCGTTCAGACTTTTCGCAGCAACTTATTTTTTCAATTCTGTTGGCTCTTTTGCTTGGACATCGACTATATCTTAAAAGACGCAGTTAACTGATTCGTTAAGAGAGGTGCTTAATATGATTCCAAACCGGTGCTTTGAACAACGGCTGCCAGTCATTTTTTGGATCGCTCGAATGCATCGTCTATGGGCTATGATATTCGCAATACCACCCGACGAAAGAAGACGAAGATATCATCTACCTATGCCGTCGATGTGGCTTACATTGTTGGCTTCAGCGTTTTTTTTGATCGTGCTTATGGGGATGCTGTTTTTACTTTTAACAAGATTAGCGGGCTAAGAAGGCGTTATCAGCTCGGCTTTTTCTCTCTGTGGCAAGGGCGTTAGTTTGCTCTTGTCGCTGTCTGTTTTTTGTACAGTTCTCCTTGTATTTTTGAATCTACTGCTATACTGGCTAATAACCAAGTGATCAACTCAGGTAATGGAATTGTTTAACAGGGATCATTGATAGGCTTGGTTTGCCGCTGTTGAAACTTAACAGCAAGGAGGCCTAGGGATGAGACATATCGGCAAGGCTCTGTTGTTTACAGGGATCTTTTATGTACCGCGAGTGTCGGCGGAGTGGCAGGTTAACCTGATCGAGGGGGCGACTGAAATTAGTCGTTCTGTCTATGGCCTGCATATGATCATTTTCTACATCTGCGTGGCTATCGCGGTGGTGGTGTTTGGTGTCATGTTCTGGTCGATTATTTGGCACCGTAAATCTCGCGGCGCCAAAGCGGCACACTTTCACGAAAGTACCTGGGTCGAAATTATCTGGACAATCATTCCCGTGGTTATTCTGGTATCGATGGCGGTTCCAGCCAGTACAACACTGATTCAAATGTACGATAAAAATAACGCGGATATTGATATTCAAATTACCGGATATCAATGGAAGTGGCGCTATAAATATCTTAATCAAGATATCGATTTTTTCAGCTCGCTAACAACCCCTCAAGAACAGATCAATAACGAGCAAACGAAGGGTGAGCATTATCTACTGGAAGTGGATAAGCCTTTAGTGATTCCTGCCGGTAAAAAAATCCGTTTTCTGTTGACCTCCAATGATGTGATTCACTCATGGTGGGTGCCAGCCTTGGCGGTCAAAAAAGATGCGATTCCGGGGTTTGTTAATGAATCTTGGACGCGAGTCGATGAGCCGGGTATTTATCGGGGGCAGTGTGCCGAGTTGTGTGGCCGGGACCACGGCTTTATGCCGATTGTGGTTGAGGTGAAATCCCCTGAGGACTATCAGCGGTGGATTACCGAGCAAGCTAATTTGAAAATTGCGGAGCAGCAGTCGGCGCAACGGCAGATGAGTCAGGCTGAGTTGATGGCGCAGGGGGAGACGGTTTACAAGGCGCGTTGTGCGGCTTGTCATCAGTTTGAAGGTCAAGGTATTCCCGGAGTCTTTCCTGCATTGGCAGGCAGTAAGTTGATGGCGGGTGATGCGGCAGAGCATATTAATGTGGTGCTGCATGGTCGATCAGGTACCGCGATGCAAGCATTTAGCGAGCAGTTGAGTGTGGTGGATCTCGCATCGGTTATTACCTACGAACGAAATGCTTGGGGTAACCACGGCGGTACGGTGACGGTTCAGCAAATCAATGAATTGTTGAAGGAGTAAGGTGATGGCTAGCTTAGAACAGGCAGTTCACAGTCCCGGTCATCATGGCCCAGCTAAAGGTATTACTCGCTGGCTTTACACGACGAACCATAAAGACATCGGTACGCTCTATCTGCTATTTAGCCTCACAATGTTTTTTGTCGGTGGCTGTATGGCGTTGACGATCCGGGCCGAGCTGTTTCAACCGGGATTACAACTGATAAGACCTGAGTTTTTCAATCAGATGACCACGTCTCACGGTTTGATTATGGTTTTTGGCGCGGTGATGCCGGCTTTTGTTGGTTTAGCTAACTGGTTGATCCCGATGATGATTGGGGCACCGGATATGGCGTTGCCGCGGATGAACAACTGGAGTTTTTGGATTCTGCCGTTTGCATTCGCGATGATGCTTTCCACCTTGCTGATGGAGGGAGGCGGACCTAACTTTGGTTGGACCTTCTATGCACCACTGTCCACGACGTATGCGCCTCCGAGTGTCACCTTCTTTATTTTCGCCGTTCATATGATGGGGATTAGTTCGATTATGGGGGCGATCAATGTGATTGCCACCATCTTGAATATGCGCACTCCCGGTATGAAACTCATGGATATGCCACTGTTCGTTTGGACATGGTTAATCACTGCTTTCTTGCTAATCGCCGTCATGCCGGTATTGGCTGGCGTGGTGACTATGATGTTGATGGATATCCATTTTGGAACTAGCTTTTTCGATGCAGCGGGGGGCGGTGATCCGGTACTGTTTCAGCATGTCTTTTGGTTTTTTGGTCATCCTGAGGTCTATATCATGATCCTACCGGCATTTGGTGTGGTCTCAGAAATTATTCCAACGTTTGCTCGTAAGCGATTGTTTGGTTATACCTCTATGGTATATGCCACCGCGTCCATTGCGTTGCTCTCCTTTATTGTCTGGGCGCACCATATGTTTGCTGTGGGTATGCCGTTGGCAGGCGAGCTGTTCTTTATGTACACCACGATGCTGATAGCGGTGCCGACGGGGGTGAAAATATTTAACTGGGTAGCGACAATGTTTCGTGGTTCGATGACCTTTGAAACACCTATGTTATTTGCTTTGGCGTTTGTCGTGCTGTTTTCTATCGGCGGTTTTTCTGGGCTTATGTTGGCGATTGCACCAGCTGATTTTCAATATCACGATACCTATTTTGTAGTCGCGCATTTTCATTATGTGTTAGTGCCGGGTTCCGTATTCTCAATTATGGCGGCGGCGTATTACTGGTTACCTAAATGGACCGGTCATATGTATAACGAAACGATGGGTAAGCTGCATTTCTGGCTCTCCTTTATCGGCGTTAATGTTACCTTTTTTCCGATGCATTTCCTTGGTTTGGCGGGAATGCCGCGTCGGATCCCTGATTATGCCCTGCAGTTTGCCGATTTTAATATGGTGGCGACCTTGGGTGCGTTTCTGTTTGGTTTGTCGCAATTGTTGTTTGTCTACAACATCGTCAGCTGTATTCGGGCGGGTAAAAAAGCCACCGACGGTGTATGGGAGGGGAGTCATGGTCTCGAGTGGACTCTGTCTTCACCTCCGCCCTACCACTCATTTACAGAGCCACCGGTATTCAGGCATCCCTATAAGGATAATGAGTGAGGTGAATGATGCAGCCGCTACAGCAACGTAATCGGAGTCTGTTAATTAAATTGTTAGCCAGCGCTGTCTTGATGTTTGGCTTTGGTTTCTTGTTAGTGCCGCTATATGACGTGTTCTGCGATGTGACGGGCTTGAATGGAAAGTTGCAGAATACTGGAGCCTTGACGGAGGTTTATCCAGTGAATGAGCAGCGCCAAGTACGGGTGCAATTTTTAGCGGTCAACAATGAGGCGATGCCTTGGCGGTTAAAGCCAGCGCTATCTGAGATGTTGGTTCACCCAGGTGAAATGACTCAAACCGCCTTCATGGCTTTTAATCCAACAAATCAACATATGGTGGCGCAGGCTATCCCCAGTGTGTCGCCCTCGGCAGCGGCGGAATATCTCCATAAAGTGAATTGTTTCTGTTTTGAGCAACAGCCCCTTAGCGCTGGCGAGGAACGTGAAATGCCATTGGTGTTTATGGTGGATGATAAGCTGCCTGAATTTATTACTACGGTGACGTTGTCTTATACCCTGTTTGATATTACCCCTGAATCGAGACCGGGCAGTGGCAGCTCAATTATTCCGGCAAGGAGTACTTTATGAATAGTCAGGCTTATTATGTTCCGGCTCAAAGTCGTTGGCCTATTCTAGCCTCGGCGTCGCTGTTTCTCATCGCTTATGGTGCTGGGACGTTAATGAATGCATTGACTGCCAACAGCGGTGGGGGGCTCGGGCTTACCATACTGTTAGTTGGTGTTCTTTGTATGGGGTTAATTCTCACTGGCTGGTTTGGTCATGTGATCGATGAGAGCCGAAGCGGGCTCTACTCTGATCAAATGGATCGTTCCTTCCGTTGGGGAATGAGCTGGTTCATCTTTTCGGAATTGATGTTTTTCACCGCTTTTTTTGGTGCTCTTTTTTATGTCAGAAACCTCTCGGTTCCTTGGTTGGGAGGCGAGGGTGAAAAAGGAACGGCTAATATGCTTTGGCAGGGGTTTGAAGCGACCTGGCCATTGATGAAAACACCCGATATGACCGCTTATCCCGGGCCTTCGGGACTTATTGATCCGCTGCACCTGCCGCTTATTAACACTCTATTGTTGTTGAGCTCCAGTGTGACGGTGACTTTAGCTCATTACCGTTTAAAGCAGGATCGCCGTCCTCAAGTTATTGGCTGGTTAGCGCTTACTATCATTCTTGGTTCTTTGTTTATAGTGTTTCAGGGGCTTGAGTATGCAGAGGCTTATGATGAGTTGGGCTTGACCCTTCATGCCGGTATCTATGGTGCGACCTTTTTTATTCTTACGGGCTTCCATGGCATGCATGTGACGCTGGGTACCCTGATGTTAGTGATTATTCTGTTGCGGGTTATACGCGGGCATTTTGAGCCGGATCATCATTTTGGCTTTGAGGCGGTTTCTTGGTATTGGCATTTTGTTGATGTTGTTTGGGTTGGGTTGTTTCTATTTGTCTATCTGTTGTGATGACGCGACGGGGAAGGGGGATCTGAGACTGAGCTCTCCGCTGTAGAAGCCAATGAGGATAATTAACAGCAACGCGACGGCGAATACCACTCGGATGATCAGTGAATGTACCGTGCGTCGAGAGCGGCTTTGGTCTTTGAGTAGGAAGTAGAGGCCGGCGAATAGACTGATAATAATGCAAAGGAAGAAGATAATAATCAGTATCTTAAACATATTCAGTACTCTGCTCTGTGTATGAATAAAGCGGTAATACGTATGGAGTGACACTCAATTGAGTAAAGTTCAACGAATACCTGTTAGCAAGTGGTTTATGGTGATTCTAGCTCTGTTGCTGATGCCGTTATTAGTTTGGCTGGGTATATGGCAGTTGCAACGGGCCGATGAGAAACAGCAGCTATTAGCGCAGTGGAATAACGCACGTATCGACTTAACCGCATTACCTGAACAGGATGTGGCGCCGGCCGGAGTGGCATTAACCGGTCACTTCATTAGGGGGGCGGTCTACCTATTGGATAACCGAACCCGAGAAGGGCGCGTTGGTTATGAAGTGATTGTGCCTTTTGAGTTAGCTGTGCAGCAGAGTAAAACGAGGTTAGTTATGGTTAATCTTGGATGGATTCAAGGTAGTCAGTATCGTGATCAACTGCCGAGTATTGAGCTTCCTCAGGGGGAGCAAAGGGTTGTCGGTAGATTGGTCACGCCCTTGCCAATTGTTCAGCTAAGACCTGATCGTTGGCAGGCTGGTGGGCTGATCAGAATTCAACAGCTGGATATGGATCGTTTAGCTGCACGGCATTCTGGATTGTATCCGGCGGTTATTCGTATGGATAAACCATTGTTGCCCCAATTAAGAGTTGGGTGGCCGGTGGTGACGATGACACCGCAGCGTCATATCGGTTACGCGGTTCAGTGGTTTGGTTTGGCGATGGTACTTGTGACTGGGTGTGGCTGGTTGTTATGGCATCAACGGAGGGCGTTATGAGTCATAAAGGTTATCCGCGAACGGTCTTTTGGTTGGTATGGGCGGTGGCCCTGATACCGTTGATAGGTGCGTCACTGGCTTATTTTTCCGGTTGGCGCCCAGCACAGCAGATTACCCTGGGTGAGCTTTATCCACCGGGCGTGATGCTTAAGGATTTGGCGCTTGAGGAGGCAGATGAGATCGCCGAAGGCTGGCAATTGATTTTGCTGGTGGATAATGAGTGTGCTGATGAGTGTCGACAGTGGCAGGAGCTACTGCCGGGGCTGCAAACATCACTGGGTAAAGACAGTGATCGGCTCCATTGGCAACGAATCGAGATCAGTGACACGGGTGCGGGCTTATTATTAGCGGACCCTCGTGGGTTTATGGTGACACGCTATAGCCTTTCTCTTCCTCCTCAGGCGGTGATCAAAGATTTAAAACGTTTGCTGCGGATATCGAAGGTAGGGTGAGATGAGTAATCGCCGGCCACTGGTTATCTGTTATCTGGCTATTGTGCTGACAATATTGGTGATTCTAATGGGCGGTTGGACCCGCATTATGGATGCTGGTTTGGGGTGTCCAGATTGGCCGGGCTGTTTTGGGCAGGTGACCGCCCCTGTTTCACAATTGCATATTGATGAGGCTCGCCAAAACTTTGCCGGTGTTGAGGTCGATGCGGTAAAAGGTTGGATCGAGATGATTCATCGCTATATGGCAACAACGCTTGGGTTGTTGGTTATGGCGCTTGTTGTGATGGCATGGCAACGTCGTCGACAGCCAAGTTATCCCGTTGTTTTGTCATCTGTTTTGTTGCTGTTGGTCGTTTGTCAGGGTTTATTCGGTATGTGGACGGTAACCCTAAAACTACTGCCTCCGATTGTATTGGGGCATCTGTTAGGAGGCTTGTTAACCCTAACGTTACTGACGGTATTGGCGGGTAGAATTCGGACGGTTGGTAGCTCTCCTCGTCAATCCTCGCATCGGGGGTTAATGCGGCTGGCGATGCTGATACTGTTTGTTCAGATACTACTGGGTGGTTGGACGAGCGCTAACTATGCGGGGTGGGCTTGCACCCACTGGCTTAGTTGTATTGCAGGGCAGAGTACAGAGCTCGATTTTGCCACTGGTTTTAGTTTTAACTTTGAGACTGACCAAAATCATCAGGGCGGGACACTTTCTCATCCCGCCCGAGCGGCGATTCAGATGATGCATCGTGCCGGTGCTCTCGTTGTGAGTTGCGTTATGTTGCTCGTTGGCGTGTTGGCTTTACAGCGCCGAACTAGCCGGAGGCCGGCATATGTACTTTTGGGGTTATTGATCTTGCAGCTGTTATTGGGTGTCGCTAATGTGATTTATGGCGTACCAGCGTTGCTGGCGTGGCTTCACCATGTGGGCGCGGTGTCGTTATTACTCAGCTTACTCTGGTTGAAATCCTGTTACCTATCGGAGGTGCGCTATGAATAATAGTCAACAAAAAGCCTTAACCGAGTTGTTTGCTTGGCGTGATTATCTTGAGCTATGCAAGCCTAGAGTGGTGGCCGTGATGTTGCTGACGGCGGTGGTGGGTATGTGTTTAGCTACGCCGGGCTTACCACCGATCGGTATTGTTATCAGTGCAACACTTGGTATCGGTTTGATGGCATCGGGTGCCGCAGCGGTAAATCATGTCATGGATCGAAATATTGATGCGAAAATGGCAAGAACCCATCGGCGTCCTCTTCCTCAAGGTAAAATCGATGAAACGCGGGCTCTGCTGTTTGCGGCATTCTTATCACTCTCTGGTGTGGCAGTACTGATCATCTGGACCAATTTATTGACCGCATGGTTAACATTGGCAGCTTTAATTGGTTATGCGCTGATCTATACCATGCTACTGAAGCGAGCTACCCCGTTAAATATTGTTATTGGCGGAATTGCGGGCGCCGCACCCCCACTGCTGGGTTGGGTTGCCGTAACGGGTCAGGTTAACCCAGATAGCTTATTACTCGTGTTGATTATTTTTGCTTGGACGCCGCCGCATTTTTGGGCGTTATGTATTCACAAAAAAGATGATTATGCGCGGGCAGGCGTACCGATGTTACCGGTGACCCATGGTGAACAATATACTCGCTTACAAATTTTGCTATACACCGTATTGATGGTGCTGACCACGCTGTTTCCATTTATGACGGGCATGAGTGGTTTGGTGTATTTGGTTGGCGTGACACTGCTGAATTTGAGGTTTATACAATGGGCGATCAGGGTATATCGGGGTAAAGATACGGCAGCACCGATGGCAATGTTTTGGTTTAGTGTGAAGTATATTATGTGGTTATTTGCCGTGTTATTGGTTGATCATTACATAACCAGTCTACACTGAATAGAACGAGTCGATTTTCAACAAGAGTGACTGAAAGCTAAAAGTCAGAGATTAAGGAGCATGCAGTTACTTAAACACTATCGTAAGGCCGAAGATGAATCCCGGCCTGGGAGGATGACCTATGTTTCTGCAACATATGTGGGGTGTAATCTATGACCCTAAGCATGAGTGGCGAGATATTCGCAAAGAACGTTATTCGATGATGCACTGTTTCTTGTCGCAAATAAGTATTCTTGCGGCCATACCTTCACTGTCCCTATTTATTGGCACAACACAGATAGGCTGGAGTATTTCGGGAGGTGATTTTGTTAAGCTTTCAATGCAAAGTGCCTTGATGGCCGCAGTCGCCTTTTATGTCGCGATGTGGGTAGGAGTCGGTTTTATTGCTTATGTTATTCACTGGATGGAACGAACCTATGGCGGAAAAGTTAGTCTTGATGAATGTATGGTGTTGGCTACCTTTACCGCCACTCCGATGTTCATGGTAGGGATTGTCGGTCTGTATCCGGTCTTATGGTTCAATGTTATTGCTGGCATGGTAGCCGTGGCTTATACGATATACCTGCTTTTCACTGGGGTGCCTGAAATAATGCAGATCCCTGAAGATAGGGCATTCTTCTTTGCCTCATCTATTTTAACGGTTGGACTTTGTGTGTTGGTGGGCTTGTTGGCGATAACAGTTATATTGTGGAGCACCGTTGTTCCGTTAAGTTACGTTAGCGGATAGCTATCTAGCAAAAAGATACCAGCGGCTAACCGCCAATTACAAAAAACCGCCGCGAGGCGGTTTTTATCTTTTGGTGGGCGCTTCTTTCGAGCGTGATGGGCTTTAGGCTGATACGAGCAAATGACTAAGCAGCGGCTAGCAAGCGGCACCGCTGCGTTTTAATTGCTTTTTGTTCTAAAAATAATCTTTTTCACAAAATCTTAACTTTTTCGTGCTGGTCCTGTTGACTCATTGGCTGTGCGGTGTAGAATGCGCCTCCTCGCTTGAGACAGCCACCGGAAACGGTCACTGAAACAGGTTGAGCTGTTCGATTAACCCATTGAAAGCACGGCGTTTAACGCAAGCTTTTAACAGCGGAAAGTTGAACAGGAAGTCGCCGACTTCGTTTGAGGATTTGTTAAAAATTCTTAAACAAAATGGTTGACTTCATCAGGGTGTTGAGTAGAATACGCACCTCGCTTGAGACGGCGAAAGCGAATAGCTTTCGCAAAGTGGCTGAAGAATTCGGCCTGCATTTTCAAGCAACGCTCTTTAACAGATAGATCAGATAATTCGTGTGGGCGCTTGTTGAGATGAAGCACAAAAGCTTTATCAAAGTAAGCGACACATAAGTAAATTCATGAAGATGTTTTTATGCAAGTTGTTTAATGCTTTGAGCTAGATTTACAAGATATCATTTTCCGATATCTTTGATTTAAACTGAAGAGTTTGATCATGGCTCAGATTGAACGCTGGCGGCAGGCTTAACACATGCAAGTCGAGCGGTAACAGGGGTAGCTTGCTACCCGCTGACGAGCGGCGGACGGGTGAGTAACGCGTAGAAATCTGCCTGGTAGTGGGGGATAGCCCAGAGAAATTTGGATTAATACCGCATACGCCCTACGGGGGAAAGCAGGGGACCTTCGGGCCTTGCGCTATCAGATGAGTCTGCGTCGGATTAGCTAGTTGGTGAGGTAATGGCTCACCAAGGCGACGATCCGTAGCTGGTCTGAGAGGATGATCAGCCACACTGGAACTGAGACACGGTCCAGACTCCTACGGGAGGCAGCAGTGGGGAATATTGCACAATGGGCGCAAGCCTGATGCAGCCATG
>NZ_CM147881.1:110000-485000 GCF_055808735.1 Amphritea sp. GJ51-11
CGCCTCGTGTCTCACCATTGGGGGTAGAGCACTGTTTCGGCTAGGGGGTCATCCCGACTTACCAACCCGATGCAAACTCCGAATACCAATGAGTGCAATCACGGGAGACACACGGCGGGTGCTAACGTCCGTCGTGAAAAGGGAAACAACCCAGACCGTCAGCTAAGGTCCCAAAGTTATGGTTAAGTGGGAAACGATGTGGGAAGGCTTAGACAGCTAGGAGGTTGGCTTAGAAGCAGCCACCCTTTAAAGAAAGCGTAATAGCTCACTAGTCGAGTCGGCCTGCGCGGAAGATATAACGGGGCTCAAACCATACACCGAAGCTACGGATGCCACTTGTGGCATGGTAGAGGAGCGTTCTGTAAGCCGTTGAAGGGAAAGCTGTAAGGCATCCTGGAGGTATCAGAAGTGCGAATGCTGACATGAGTAACGATAAGGGGAGTGAAAAACTCCCCCGCCGGAAGACCAAGGGTTCCTATCCAATGCTAATCAGGGTAGGGTGAGTCGACCCCTAAGGCGAGGCTGAAGAGCGTAGTCGATGGGAAACAGGTTAATATTCCTGTACTTTTTGTTATTGCGACGGAGTGACGGAGAAGGCTAGGCCAGCACGGCGTTGGTTGTCCGTGTTTAAGGTTGTAGGTTTAGGACTTAGGAAAATCCGGGTCCTTTTAAGACTGAGAATTGATGACGAACCCTCTTTTGGGTGAAGTGGTTGATGCCATGCTTCCAGGAAAAACTTCTAAGCTTCAGATAACAAGAAATCGTACCCCAAACCGACACAGGTGGTCAGGTAGAGAATACCAAGGCGCTTGAGAGAACTCGGGTGAAGGAACTAGGCAAAATGGTACCGTAACTTCGGGAGAAGGTACGCCGATGTGGGTGATAGGACTTGCTCCTTAAGCTTACGTCGGTCGAAGATACTAGGTGGCTGCGACTGTTTATTAAAAACACAGCACTCTGCAAACACGAAAGTGGACGTATAGGGTGTGACGCCTGCCCGGTGCTTGAAGGTTAATTGATGGGGTTAGCTTCGGCGAAGCTCTTGATCGAAGCCCAAGTAAACGGCGGCCGTAACTATAACGGTCCTAAGGTAGCGAAATTCCTTGTCGGGTAAGTTCCGACCTGCACGAATGGCGTAACGATGGCCACACTGTCTCCACCCGAGACTCAGTGAAATTGAAATTGCGGTTAAGATGCCGTATATCCGCGGCTAGACGGAAAGACCCCGTGAACCTTTACTATAGCTTCGCAGTGGACTTTGATATTACTTGTGTAGGATAGCTGGGAGGCTTTGAAATCTGGACGCCAGTTCAGATGGAGCCAATCTTGAAATACCAGCCTGGTACTATTGAGGTTCTAACTCAGGTCCCTTATCGGGATCGAGGACATTGTGTGGTGGGTAGTTTGACTGGGGCGGTCTCCTCCTAAAGAGTAACGGAGGAGTACGAAGGTGCGCTCAGCATGGTCGGAAATCATGCATCGAGTATAAAGGCATAAGCGCGCTTGACTGCGAGACAGACACGTCGAGCAGGTACGAAAGTAGGTCTTAGTGATCCGGTGGTTCTGTATGGAAGGGCCATCGCTCAACGGATAAAAGGTACTCCGGGGATAACAGGCTGATACCGCCCAAGAGTTCACATCGACGGCGGTGTTTGGCACCTCGATGTCGGCTCATCACATCCTGGGGCTGAAGCCGGTCCCAAGGGTATGGCTGTTCGCCATTTAAAGTGGTACGCGAGCTGGGTTTAGAACGTCGTGAGACAGTTCGGTCCCTATCTGCCGTGGACGTTTGAGATTTGAGAAGAGTTGCTCCTAGTACGAGAGGACCGGAGTGAACGAACCTCTGGTGTTCGGGTTGTCATGCCAATGGCATTGCCCGGTAGCTACGTTCGGACAGGATAACCGCTGAAAGCATCTAAGCGGGAAGCCCCCTTCAAGATGAGATCTCACTGGGGCCTTGAGCCCCCTGAAGAGCCGTTCAAGACCAGGACGTTGATAGGCTGGGTGTGTAAGCGTTGTGAGGCGTTGAGCTAACCAGTACTAATTGCTCGTGAGGCTTGACCATATAACGCCAAAAGCGTTTGGGAAGCTGATAAAGAAAGATACCGACTGAAAAGTCACACGGATTAGAGCTTGTACAGCTCATCTCAAAGCAGCACCGTTACAGGATTCTAATGACGCTTGAACTAACAAATCGTTTAGTTCAATCGTTAGAGCAACCAGTTTTGCTTGGCGACCATAGCGAGATGGAACCACCCGATCCCTTACCGAACTCGGAAGTGAAACGTCTTAGCGCCAATGGTAGTGTGGGGATTCCCCATGCGAGAGTAGGTCATCGCCAAGCACCTAATAAGATAACCCCTTGCACAGAGTGCAAGGGGTTTTTTTATGTAGGTATGTTATGACCGAATCGAGCGTGTGCGACAACAGCGCGCAGCGCGTTGAACGCCGGAGCGTGTGACGGCGGCCCCGAAGCACGCAGTGCTGAGAGGGTGAAGGCGAAGCCTGAATAAAGTAGGTCATCGCCAAGCTTCAAATAAGAGACAGCCCCGATCATTAGTTTGGTCGGGGCTTTTTCGTTTTCGGGTGTTTTGGAGATGTTGTTTGCCAGCATAAGAGCTAACCATCAGCCGGTGCTTCAATCATCACCACGATTTTTCCTTTCATGCTGTTATACTGACCGGACACTATGTTCTTGTCGCTTGATAGGCGTCTAGCTGTTTACTTTGTTGGGATTATCAATGTCTGAAACAACACTTTATATTTTGATCGCACTAAACTTACTGATTGTTATTGGTCTGGTTAGCTATATTGTGCGTCTGTTACAACAACAGAAACAAAAGCGTCTCGAGACTGAACGTAAACTACAGAGCATAGCGGCTGATGTGAGTAAGCATCGTTTGCATTTAATTGAGAGTTTGCAGGTGATTAGTCGCGCCATTCTTAACGAAGAAATTCCGTTAACTGAGGCGAGTATTCGCTGTAAAGTGTTGCTTGATAACTTAGATCCGCAGTTGGCTCAGTCAGAGGCGTACATCGTTTTTAACGAGGTTTTTGAGCAGAGCAAGCATATCCCCCGCCTAGCTGCGTGGAAGCAGCTGAAAGGCCCTGAGAAGCTCGAGTTTATCGCCCATATGGAAACACTGGAATCAGACTATAATGATCAGGTTGTCACTGCCGCTAGGTCTTTATTAGCTGAGGACTTCAATCGTTATCATTGAGGTGCCGATGGAATTTGTCGTCGTTTTTTTAGTTTGCCTTTTTGTTCTGATGTTGTTGGTCGTTGGGCTGCTTTTTGGCCGTGCTCCAACTTACCGGCCCGAGCGAGAATATGTGTTAGGGTTACTGCAGGGGGTTGAAGACCGATCAACGAACGAACAAGCTTGGAGTCTGTTTGTGCATACTCCCGTGACTCATGATCTTGATTTAGAAGTATTCCGCCTACGTTGTTATCAGTTTGATCAGGGCGAGGTGGTGGGTGTTAAGGCAAGGCAGGGTCTAAATGGTTATCTGTATGATGCTAAAGGGCGTTCTTATATTAAGCAGGTAGCGGAGGAGTTTGATCTTTTTATTCGTAATGCACCCTTGTCTGTTGATTTTTAGTCAAGGTATTGTTGGTGTGTTATAAGGCGTTCTAGGCGCCATAATACCTGCCACACATCACGTATCTTACCCGCCTTCGCGGCTTCATTTAGTTCAATGCTGCAGTTTTCAAGTTCTGGCAGTTCGCACAGCCCTGCCAACCCTGTTAGCTGATGGCTGTGATCTCGTATCCCCTTAATATTCTTTTGGCTAAATGCCTGCCTTAAACGACTCACTTGCGTAGTAAGCTCCTCATGAAGGTCTGATTTACTTAACTGGTATCGTGCTAAGTTGATATCGCTTGAGGGTGAGGCGGGGGGCTCCAGCGCTAGTGTGGCTGTGGAGGCTTTTTTGTGACAAAGGGTTGTCAGTAACTTGATCAGTCTCGTGTCATTAATGGGCTTATATTCAATTTGGCTAATGCCTGCTTGTCGTAATGCCTGTTCTTCGCTGGCGATAACATCGGCGGTTAAAGCGATAATCGGGATCTCTGGGAAGTCTTTTCGTACCTCTTGGGTTGCTTCAATGCCATCCATAATCGGCATATGTACATCCATGATAACGATATCTGGCTCTACCTCATGAATACGTTTGATGGCGTGCGCGCCATTGCTGGCTTCAAACACGGTGGCGCCGGCGGATTCAATAATTTTTCTTAACAACAACCGGTTAAAATCATTATCTTCGGCAATCAAAGCGGTTTTGTCGGCTAAGGGGTACGACGTATTGTGTAAAGGCAGTAATTCATGGTCATCAATTGGGGTATATCCCAGCCATTTTCTCAGCATTTCGCGGTGTAAAGGTTTGCTGTTAATCGTTAAATGAGGCTGTTTTCCAAGGTGAGCGAATTCATCCAGATTGCCTGTTAATGCGGGCATTAACAGCAGTATATTGCCTTTAAATGAGGCAAATATGGTCGCTATTTTAAGCTTTTGTTGCTTCGCAATATCGGGGTTGGCACTTAGACCAAAAATGAGTGCTGATGAATCCCTTTGAGTGTTTGAAATGGCTTTTTCTAACTCTTGAAGTGTTGCACAAGCATGTACTTTTGATACCAGGGGTTGAGTGATAAAGCTTAGTGATTCAAGACTTTCTGGATGGCGATCAAAAATAATCACGTCACTTTGATTTGGGTAGGCGATCTGTTGTGGCTGCTCAGCAGACGCTTTTTTAACGATAAAGTTACAACAGATTTCAGTGCCTCGTGCTGGCTTACTGCTGAGCGTGACATTTCCGTGCATCAACTCAACGAGCTTCTGCACAATGACTAACCCTAGGCCACTTCCACCGAATCGGCGGGTGATGGAGGAGTCTGCCTGAGCAAATGCATTAAAGAGCCCTTTTTGTTGCTCATCGGTGATGCCGATACCGGTATCTTTAACGCAGAAGCGAATCTTTTTCTCTATCGTGTTTTCATTTTCCACTTGCAGCAAGACAAGTACCTGACCTGAATCGGTGAATTTAATCGCATTGCTAATCAGGTTGGTGGCTATTTGGCGTAGCCTTGTCGGGTCGCCTAATACGTCTGAATAGGCCGCCTCATCGACTTGATAGGCTAACTCCAAACCTTTAGCAGCAGCACTCTGTGACTGCATTTCTAATGCTTCAAAAACGACCTGTTCCGGGTTGAAGGTTATCTGTTCCAGTTTAATGGCGTCAGACTGTAGCTTTGCGAAATCCAGTATGTCATCGATAATGGATAGCAACATGGTCGAAGTTTGATTAATGATTCGACAATGTTCCTGTTGTTCAAAATTGAGATCGGTTTGTCTCAACATATTGGTAAAACCAAGGATGGATGTTAGCGGGGTACGCAACTCATGGCTCATCTGGGCGAGGAAGTTATCCTTGGCTTTATTTGCTTGATCGGCATGCTGTCTCGCTTGTTGTAGTTCAGCGTTTTGCTCCGTCAACTCTTGCATCGTGTGACGTAGTTGAGCTGTCGCTTGCTGAATTTCACTTTCGAGCTTTTGCTTCGAACTTTGAACCTGTTCCGCGAGTAGATTAATACCTTTTTCTAGCGACCCTAGTTCAGCGTAGGATTGTGTTTCTACTCGAGCGTCGAGTTCTCCAGTTTCAAGTTTTTTAACAAGAGATGTTAGGTTGATGATGGGTTTTGTTAGGGTTTCTGCAAAGCGGGCGGCAATAATAAAAGTGCCAATAAGGCCTCCCAGTAAAATCAGCAGGCTATTAGTGACGATCTGATTTTCTCGACGATGCATCGGTGTGGTCGACATTGCCACAGAGACCCAGCCTAATAGCTCCCGTTCGATCTGGCGGGATTTCGTTTCGGGAGAGTCGCCAATGATAATGCCTTGGGTGGTGACAGGCATGGTAAACAGCCAAATATCGGTACCTAAATATTGGCTTGGCTGTAGTTTGCGCTCGAGGTTGAGTTCGAAAGTGTCAGATCGGTAGAGTATATTTCCAGATAGGTCGGTAAAAATCACATCTGCGACATCGGCTTCTTGTATCGGTCCTTGACTGAGGGCTGCTAATTGATGGGTTAAACCTGAGACTAGACCGAACTCTGAAGCTTGGGCAAGCAGTCGTGACATGGTTTCACCTCGCTCAATCAGGGCTGATTTGTTGTCATCAACCCGGGTCGAAACAAAGTAACCGGCTAATATTAACGTCATTATCACCAATGGAATAAGGGTAATGAATAATACTTGCTGGCGAATACCATAGCGGTTGTTCTTTGTGTCCGTCACAGTAACTCATCCTCGATAATCGCTTGCTGGAGAGCATCTGCGGTTTTTATTGGCAGTCCGAGCTGTTTTGCAACCCGCGGATTAGTAATAATCGTAAAATAGGGGCTATGAGCGGGAGGGGGACGGTGCCTTCAACGATTAGGTGCAATTGCTCAGCGGTGTATCGTCCGATATCTTCCGGCGTGGTTATACAGGCGGCGACCGCACCCGCTTTGACATAATTTTGTGAGAATGCCAAGAGCGGCACTTTGTTTCTTAGCGACATATATAATAGCCACTTAGCGGTGGTTCTGTTTAGCGTACTTTGGTCTGGGATAACCATAAACAGATCGGTGCTTTCCATAATGGGCTGAATACGTTGAATCGGGTTGCTCTCAAGCGTCAGAGTCTGATACTTGAGCGTTATATTTATCTTGGCGGCAGCGGTTTCTAATTGCGGAAGTAGATATTGGGAGTCTGGGCCAAGTGTGAACCCCAGCTTTTTTATCCCGGGCATAATATGAGTGGCCAGTCTTAATTGCCGCTCTAGAGGTTGATCAAGGTATATAGCGCTGCTGCGCACCCTTTTCTGCGTAAGCTGTGCCGCATATGTTTCTGAAAGTGCTTGATATCGTTGGCTGGGGATAAAGGTGCTAAGGATAATGCTATCTGGCGCAGCAAACTGCATGGCAAATTCAGAGGCTTTACTGCCGATAGCGATCAGCAGACGATAAGAGCGTAGGTGTTCTTCAGTGTTATCCGTCAGGTTGTCCGGGTATGACGTATCCATACGGATAGCCGGACCTTGGCTGATAATTGATGCGGCCACATTTTGATATGCGGGGCTATCAGAACTTAATAGTAGCAATGCGTCAGAGGCTTTTACAGGAGTGCAGACGAGAAAAAATGCTATCAGTAAACAGAGTGTCTGACAGTGGTGTTTAATCTTAGTGACTACTTCCCATGTAGCTTTTAGCATATTCCGTTCAAGCAGAAGTTTAAAAGCTTAGCTGAGCTTGTAGGTAGGCTCGTTGTTCAAACATGTTTGCAGCATAAAACTCTGAATAGTGTTTATCCAGTAAGTTCTGCACTATCAGGGCAATACTTAGATCACTTTCGGGTGAAAGCTTAAAAGCCTTGGCTATTTTAAGGTCTGTGCGGTGATAGCTTGGATTGGGTGGGCTGGTATCGCTAACGGCTTCTTGCCAACGAACCGCGCTTAGATAATAGTGACTTAAGCTAAGTTGCAGCCTGCTAGGTAAGGTGATGCTGGCGAGTGCCGAAGCGGTATGCATGGGGTTACGAGTTTCCAAGCGATCGATAATGTCGGTAGGACTGCCATTTTGATTGCCATCGTTGCGATAGCCGTTGCTGTCGATATAGCCATAATTTAAAACAAGTAACGGTTTGAGTTTGGCATCAGACTGATATTTGTATTGTAACTCTATGCCGCGGTTGCTCCACTGTGCGCGATTCATATAGGCGCGATACACATCATCCAAAGGCGCTGATGCTTGCATCGTCGAATCGAGAAGTTGGTAACTCGGTGTTATACCGTCCTTTATGTTTTCATAAAAGATACGGGTATCCAATTGTGAGTGCTGTTCAGGCCAACTAATCATTAAGCCGAGGTCTATCGAATCGAGTTTTTCCGGTGAAAGGTCTTCATTGGCTAAAAATTCATAGTCATAGACCTCGCCAAACACACTGGAATAGGGCGCGGGAATATAGATAACCCGTTCAAAATTGGCTTCTAGCAGAGAAGGCATTCGGTAAGCTCGGCTGACAGATGTTCTTATCGAGCTGTGTTCTGATAACTGATAATTAGCCGCTACACGAGGAGATATGCGGGTAGCACTGTTGCTGATATGCTCGAGCAAGGCACCGGTATTGAGGGTCCAGTCGTTAAACCCTGAATATTCCCAGTTAGTAAATAAGCGTGCGCTTTCCTCTTTTACCCATTCATCGGTATTCAGTAATTGACGATTTTGGGCACTGCCGGCTCGGTAAGCGATACCGGATATCAGCTGAGAGTTGAACGTGGGTTGCTGTTTTAGTGTGATTTCTAGGTCATGCTGCTTAACGTTACCTGTTTCCGTTGTGACTAATGCCGGCGGGTTGGTATCTATCAGCGCTTGAGCAACAATTAAGGGTTGCCGTATTAACTTTGAAACCTCTGCAGCGGTTAGCTGCCGGGCATCAAAATTATTGACAGAATGGGCATAACTCACTTTGAGTTCAGCGGAACCATTGAGAATGTGAGACCAGTTGATTTGTTGAAAATTTGTTTCAAATTCCCTGCGGTGGAAGTCCCAGTTAGGTTTTGCACTGATGTCCCCAACCGAGCTGTAGCCTTCTGTATAGCCCAAATCAAGAGTAATGGTATCGAGTAATGTTGGTGAGATAGTGCCTTCAAAGCTAATATAACGCTTCAAGTAGGGGTCCTGCGCATCATTGGCAAAGGTATTGCCATCATTACCTAAGATGCCGGTTGAAACACGGTAATGTCCATTGGCGGTTTTTTGATTATGTTCCGCCTGAATGTTACGGGTATTGAATTCGCCATGGGTGTACTGGATAAAATCTGACTGATCACTGAGCGGCGTGTGAGTGATAATATTGATTGCGCCAAGGAAGGCATTAGAGCCTTGGGTTACGGTGTTGGTGCCTCTTATAACTTCAATGCGTTCAATATCAGCGATGGTAATAGGGAGTGTGTCCCAAACGACCGTGGAAAATAATGGGATATAGATCGATCGCCCATCAATCATCACTTCCATACGTGAAGGAAACTTATTACTCATGCCATGATAAGCCGCGGCAGAGGTATTAGTGCCAGTATGATAGGACTGCATACCCGGTACGAGTCTAAATAGCTCTGAAATGCTGGTCGCACTAGAGGCGTTGATCATTCGGCGGTCAATGATCGTCACGGATGCTGGCGCTTTACTTAGGGTTTGAGGTAGTCGTGTCGCGGAAAAAGTGACAGGTAGGTCGGCCAAGTAATCCACTTCTGATAACACATCGAGTTCTGAACTGAGTGCGGGAATAGGGCATAACAGTGTTGTGACAAACAGACCGTGAAGGGTTCTGCGAAAATCAAGAAATAGCATGGCCGTGGTTTTACCTATGGGTAGGTTAGATAAAATCCGTGTATCAACCTAGATAACAAAAAACCCTTTCAGTACGGTATTGGATAACGCAACGATAAGTTTGATTATCCAAAACATATGCAGGACTTCGTTATGTTTACTTGCCCTGTAAACATACACCCGGCATTAATCAGGGAGAGTAATGCCGTTAAATATACCGGATATCGACATCTCGGTCGATTCGCATTTAGACGCAAATGTTATTTTTTGATCGCTTTGAGAACCACAAATTTTTTATTACTCGCGATGGTTTCGCAAGAGCCAAAGAGTTTTTTAAGTTTAATATGATAATTCAGATGACGATTACCGATAACCCAGAGTTCGCCGCCCTGCTTCAACGCAGTTTTAGATTCGTTAAACATCTGCCAAGCAATAAAGTCACCGATCGCATTTTGCTGATGAAATGGCGGATTATTTAATACCAGGTCACAACTGGCAGGGGAGATGCCATTTAAACAGTCGGTGACCGAATATTCAGCAGTACGATCCGGGAATGCATTTTTAAAGTTAGCCTTGGCGGAGGCGACCGCCATATAAGATTCATCAACAAAACTAATCGTTGCGTTTGGGTTAGCGGTTGCTGCCATCAGCCCGACAATACCATTGCCACAGCCTAGATCGACAATTCGTTGATAGCGCTGATCGACGGGTAGGTGTTCGATCAGGAAGCGGGTGCCAATATCGAGCCTTTCTCGAGAAAAAACATTAGCGTGATTGAGAATCTGATAGGGGGTGTTTTCTAATGGGTATGATTTGGGGTAGTTGTTTTCAGGTGGTGTGAGTGCTGGGTTAAACGTACTAAAAATAAGCCGGGCTTTTTTTCGCGCCAGTGATGTTGTGGTCTGGCCAATAATGGTGTCAAACAGTTGTAGTGTTGAGCGATGAATCGCCTTAACCATCCCCGCGGCGATGATTATCGTATTTTCATCCACATAGGGTCTAATCCGATGTAACTGATCTTCCAACTGAGCGAGGCTTTTGGTGATCTTTAATAGCACAATATTATAGGGCTTATCGGAAGTACCATAATCCATCAACGAATGATGAAATAGCACCGCATCGGGATTCTGTTGATTTAACTTAAGGTTATTGCGCATCCCTTGTTGGGCAATAAATGAATCACTAACCGAGAGAGTCTGATAATCGGCGAGGGCACAGGCGAGAGCACCAAAGCTATCGTTCAATAACAAAACTCGGCTATCAATCGTGAGCAACTGCTGGTCGAACAGATAATTGAGTAGGTATTCATCGGCCGCATCCCAGGCGCGCAGAGTTTCCTGCTGACGTACTGGATAGCGTGACAGTGAAAAGGTGCCTTGGGGAACGACAAGGGTTTCCATTGTAATCCTGTATGTTGAGGGTTCGAGTTATTGCTGGCCGATTATAAAGAATTAACGCCGTGTGGCCAGAAAAACACCGGCACTGATCATAATCGTGCCAGCGGATTGATTAAGTCGTTTAGTGGCTTTGGCGGATTGTAAGCGCTTGCTAGCCCAGTGAGCACCGTAGGCAATGAGCATCAAGCCCAGCATAAGCGCGATAAGCGTGAGCCCCGCCGCTAGCAAAATATCATTGCCGTTAAGACGGCTAAGATCCATAAATGTCGGGAGAAAGGCGATATAAAATAGAATGACTTTAGGGTTGGATGCTGAAATCAAAAAGCCTTGTATAAATTCCAATGACGAGCGGCGCGTTGTCGGTGCTGATGTGGCCAGTGTGGGTTGGCTGGTAAACAGCTTAATGCCCAACCAGATAAGGTAAGCAGCACCGACCCAGCGTATTAGCGTGAAGAGTTCTCCCCAATGTTCAGCAATAGTCGCGAGGCCTAAGCAAGCGAGGGTCAGGTAAATAATATCGCTGACCACCATACCGAATGCCAACATAAAACATCGACGACTACCTTCCACCATGGCTTTCGCTAGAATGGCAAAAACGCCGGGACCTGGAGTGATACCAAAAATAAAAATAGCGATAAAAAAAGTCGCGGCGCTTTCGAAAGACATCATTGTCTCACAGGAAAAGGGAGTGAAGCCGCAGTTTACCTGCTGTGCTGGTTGGAGGCTATATGGTTAACGTTTACACGGGCTTATTGGCAGGTAAGGCATGCTTGTTAGCTGTCCTGTGACGCTGAGGATAATCGAACCGACTATCGGTCTACCGGGTTATTTAAGCGATGTTTATCAAATAAACTGCATTTTTTAGGGCTATTGTGCGAAAATGGCCGCCCAAAATTTTACCAATTGCTGCAGGAATGAAAATGTTCAGGAATCTAGTGCGTGGATTGTTACTGATGTTGCTGGCGGGTGCGGTGAATGCCGCTCCGGTGTTTGTTTTTACGGCTATCCCCGATCAGGATGAAACCCAGCTGAAGCAACGCTTTCAGAAAGTGGCAGACTATTTACAAGCGGAGCTGCAAACCGAGGTGCGTTTTGTCCCGGTTAAGTCCTATGCGGCAACGATTACAGCATTCCGCAATAATCAGGTGCAGCTAGCTTGGTTCGGTGGTTTGTCCGGTGTAAAAGCACGGGAATTAGTGCCCGGTTCCATCGCCCTAGCGCAGGGTATTGAAGATCCTGAGTTTAAATCATTCTTTATTGCCAACACGAGTACTAGGCTCAAGCCTGCTGATAGCTTACCAGAGTCGGTGCGTGACCTGACCTTTACTTTTGGTTCTAAAGGGTCGACCTCTGGTCGGTTGATGCCTGAATATTATCTGCGTGAGCAGTTTAAAGAGAGCCCTGATGAAGTGTTTAGCCGAGTCGGTTATAGCGGTAATCATTCGCGCACGATTGCGTTGGTTGAATCGGGAGCTTATCAGTTGGGTGCGTTGAACTACAAAGTTTGGGAAGCGGCGGTTGCTGACGGTAAAGTTGATACTTCTAAAGTAAGCGTCATCTGGGAAACGCCAACCTATCCTGATTACCAGTGGACGTTGCGTGGCGATATGGATGCGATTTATGGCGAAGGCTTCTCAGAGCGTGTGCAACAAGCTCTATTGAAAATGACCGATCCCGAGCTACTTAGCAGTTTCCCACGTTCAGGCTTTATCCCTGCCTCGAATGATGATTTTGAGCCTGTTCGCATTGTCGCTAAGCAGGTCGGCTTGCTGGATTAATCACAATGTCTGCACTGACGATCCAGAGTGATTCTCTGGGGTATGGTGGTCAAACGGTGCTGGGGCCTGTCAGTCTGGAAATTCGGACTGGCGAGCATCTGATTCTGTTGGGTAAAAGTGGCTGTGGTAAGTCGACACTGCTTAATCATATCTATAGTGAAAACCGTGCCGAATGTGCCCTGATTCCTCAGGGGCTAGGCTTGGTCGGCAGTTTAAGCGTATTCCATAATATCTACATGGGCCGCTTATCGCGTCATAGTGCGTTGCATAATCTGCGTAACCTAGTGATGCCGTCTAAGGCGCGGGTGACTGAAATAGCACCACTGCTCGAACGGTTAGGGTTGAGTGATAAATGTTTTGCTGCTGTGGCCGATCTATCCGGTGGTCAGCAGCAGCGGGTCGCCGTCGCACGGGCCCTATATCAAGGGGCTGATGTGTTGTTGGCGGATGAGCCTGTGTCAGCGCTTGATGGCCCGGAAGCGGATCGGGTAATGTCCTTATTGAATCAGCATTTCAATACGGCGGTGATTACGTTGCATGATGTTGAGCGGGCGCTGCGCTATGGTCAGCGAATTATTGCGATTCAGGATGGTGCCTTGGTGCTAGACGAACCTGCGGCACGCCTCTCGATCAGTGCATTGAATGCGTTCTACTAAATCCATGGTGAACTCAAACTATCATTGGCCTCGGGGCGTGCGTATCGGTCTGTGGTTTATCCTGCTGGCGTTGTTGTGCATCCCTTTTGCCGATATGGACATCTCTAGTCTTGATCCTTGGACTGATTTGGGACGCTTGCTGCAGGGCTTTATTTCGCCGCAGATGATGGCTTTTGATATTGTCATAGAGGCGTTATTGGCGACTTTGGCGTTCGCCTTTGGTGGCGTGTCGTTGGCGGTTGTTTGTGGCTTTATACTGGCCTTGGCTTTCCATCACCCATTAATGCGCGGTCTCTGCGCATTGATGCGCTCGGTGCATGAGCTATTCTGGGCACTGATTTTCTTACAGTTTTTTGGTCTTCATCCGTTAACGGGTTTACTGGCGATCGCCGTGCCATATTCGGGTATTTTTGCCCGCATGTTTGCTGAAATTCTTGATCAGGTAGCAAAGCAACCGGAACAGGCTCTTCCTGCACGCACTGGCTATTTAAGTGCGCTACTGTATACCCGGTTACCCCTAGCTTGGCCGCATCTGGTGAGTTATACCTCTTATCGTCTTGAATGCGGTATTCGCAGTAGCGCAATCTTGGGTTTTGTTGGCTTACCTACGCTGGGTTATTATCTTGAGTCATCGTTTTCTCAGGGGTATTACCCCGAAGTTGCGGCGTTATTGATACTGTTTTACCTGCTAGTGGCAACGAAAAAACTTTGGCTGCGACGTTGGACACTGCCTGTCTTTATTGTTGGTTCTCCCTTTTTTATGGGAGAGGGGATGCCGATTATCTGGGGCAATGTTTGGCGTTTCTTTTCCGAGGATATTGTCCCGGCTCCGCTACGCGCCAGTGATCCAAGCTGGGCGTCATTGTCTGATTGGGGCAGCAATATTTTATTACAACAGGCGTTACCGGGCATCTGGAATACATTGGTGCTGTCTCAGATGGCGCTCGCGGTGACCGGTATCGTTGCCCTCTGTTTGTTTCCGCTGATCAGTCGTCACTGCTTTAGTGCTACCGGGCGGTTACCGGGCCATATTTTACTGGTGATCGCGCGGTCTACCCCTGAATATCTATTGGCTTATATTTTATTACAGTTACTCGGGCCTTCGATGCTGCCGGCGGTTATCGCGCTGGCGATCCATAATGGCGCGTTGATCGGTTACCTAACTGGACGTAATAGTAATGAGATTAAGTTGAGGCATGATGCTCCCGATAGGCGGCTAGATCGCTATTGTTATGAACTGCTACCCCGTACCTATCCGGCTTTCTTGTCGTTTATGCTATATCGCTGGGAAGTGATTATGCGTGAAACGGCGATTCTGGGTATTCTCGGTATTCAGACTATCGGTTTTTTTGTTGATAGCGCGATTCAGGAGATCCGTTTTGATGTGGCTCTGTTGCTGATTCTGATCGCGGCGATGATGAATATCATGGTGGATATGATCGCCCGTCGAATTCAGCAAAAAGTTTCTCGCTAAGCTTTCCCTCCCTCTAGCGGCTAAACCTTCTCACCTTGAGTACCAAGGCATTACCTATCGTTAGCTCGACTTAAATAAATCTGATGCGGTTACGATTCCAATGTTTTCTGTTGGTCGACTAGCAGGCGGCATTTGATTTCGTAGGTGAGTCGATGGTAGATTGCGGTTCAAATAATAATTTAAAACAAGTGTTTGTTAGTCTGGTTTCTGTTGTTTTGAGTTGATGTCATTAGCACCATGACAGCCAGTGTCGAATCGCTTCTTTTGTTCGCCGTCTTGCTGGTATGTCTGTGCGTTAACTCTTATAGATCATAGATTCTGATATATCTAACCAATACGATCGGAAGCCTGCTATGAAACTCGTTCCGTTTGTGAAATACACGTCATGCGGCAATAACTTTGTAATCGTTGATGAAACGGAACATTCACAACTCTCAGAAGCGGATATGTCACGCTTCGCCTTTCAAGCAACTAATACCAGTTTTGGTGTTGGGTGCGATAATCTGCTGGTTATTCAGCGCTGCACACCTGAAGTACTAACATCTATAGCGGAGGATCGAGGTTATTGGCCTGTGCTGCCTAATGCCGATCAAGCTGATTATCTGTTCCGTATGTTTGAGCCTGATGGCGAAGAAGCTCTTTGCTGTGGCAATGGTTTGTTGTGTGTGGCCGGTCATCTACTCAACAAACACGGCATTTCAGCGGCATCTATCTTGACCGAAGTGCCACTGGCGCAGCCCAAGGTTATTCAAATTGGGGCGCAGAGTGATCCATTCGGTGGTTGGGTGAATCTAGGTCATCCCCGCCGCACACCTAATGAGTTAGCGCTGGGTGGACAAGAGATCCCTCACAGCCAGACAATTGATCTTTATTCACAGATAAGCATCCAGTTCCGGGTCGGCGACCTTCGCAACGTGAGTGGCTCTCCCGAGTTGCAGATGAAAGCTCATCTGGTCTTTACCGGAGAACCCCATTTGGTCATCTTCCCAGATACCGACTTTTCGATACCGGAATTAGCGGATTATATTTTTAGCCCTTCAGAATCGTGGCCAGTTAAAGATCGTCGTGAAAGTTTTGGTACTTGGCTGGTGGAGCATATCGGGCAGTATCTGAATCATCATTATCAGGCGCAGTTCCCCGCAGGGATTAATGTTAATTTGGCGCGCCGACAAAGCGATGGAGTGATCGAAAATCGTTGTTTCGAGCGGGGTATTAATCGTGAAACGTTGGCCTGTGGCACCGGAGCGCTGGCGGTAGCCTATGTTTATCGTCACTTTAATCAATCAAACTCGGGAAAGATTGATATTTTACCTCACCGTTGCCGGTGGCATGATGATCAAGCGCGGATTCGTATACATCTCAATGATGCTGGCTGGTCTCTGTCCAGTCATCCTGTGATGCTATTTGACGGTGTCTACCGTCTGTTAGCGGATCAACCAGTCGGTGATCCAATGATGGCTATCTCGATGAGCGATGATGGAGTGATAACATGAATCGCGGCACCGTGTTTAACTCGGCTCAGCGATTATTTCTAGCGGGCAGCTTACAGTTGATCTGCATCCTGATGATGGCCGTTTTTCTGCTATTTGCCGCGTATCAGCGGGCTGATGTTGAGGTGGATCTGAGTGAGATAGCCAGCTGGGGGGGCTATGCAGCACTGGTTTCGCTGAGCTGCTTGCTCGGGATTCAGGTTTTTCGTCATAAAAGGGATCCGTTGAGTGGTAAGGGTATTAGTCGGCTGATGATGGGGCTCAGTGGTGCCGCGCTCGGGATACTTTGCTTACAGCATTTCAGCTTTGGTTATCAGGCGTTGAATCTGTTTGATCTGGCGAGCATTCTCTTAATTAGCTTGCTGATTGCGCTAGAGTTGGCGGTATTACAGCAGAGTCGCTGTCGATTGATACCCGCAGGTTCTGAACGCTATAAACAGATGCGCCCGGCGATATTCCTATTTTTATTTGGCATCGACCTGTCGATGGCATTTATTCCGTTACATATGGAGACATTGCCTCAGCGCTTTAGTGGCATCAGTGCGGAGATATTGATCGGTCTGCCGATCTCAGTGGAGTTTTTCTGTGTTGGCCTCGCGATTCTTTTTTGTGGTGTCTGGTTGGATCGACGGGGCTGGCAAGCTCCTTTCTATTGCGGCTTAGGCTTAACGGGAGTGGGGTGTTTGTATTCCTGGCTGGCACCTGATGCGTTGCAGTTCATTCTTTCCCGTGGGGTGCTGGGATTTGGTTATGGCTTAACACTGCTCGCTTCCCAAGGGTATGTGATTCGTCATACCGATAAAACGAATAAGTCTCGCGGTTTGGCTCATCTCTTTGCTGGGCTTTATTCCGGCAGTATTTGCGGTGCGGCTACCGGTGCTGTTTTAGCCGATCAGTTTGGTTACGGGCCGGTTTTTCTCTTAGGTGCGTTGATTGTATTCAGCGTAGTTATATATGCGGTGGTGTTATTAAAGCCATCGGCCGCTGAACTAAAGGCTGTACCTAGATTTCTTGCCCCAGAAAAACCGAAACAGTCGGCGGCTTTTTGGCGTTTCCTCCGTGACCGGCAGGTTTTGGCGGCGATTTTATTCAGTAGTATGCCTGCCTCGATAGCGGTGGTTGGCTTTCTTAATTACTTTAGTCCGGTTTATCTGAATCGTGCTGGCGTGAATGATGCGGCTATCGGTCAAGTGTTAATGCTGTTTGGGGTTGTGCTTGCGCTCTGCGGCCCTGCTATTGGTCGTTTTGCCGATCAGAGTGACACGAAACGGTTGCCTATTATTTTAGGGTGTTTGTTGGGCGGCGCTGCTTTTTTAGTCTTTAGTGTGTTGGATGGTGTGATCGCCGTTACGCTTGCGATTCTGTTGCTCGGATTGTCCAATTGTTTAGTGCTTTCTGCACAGAGTGCCTTTGTTTTAAATCAACCTGTAACCGCTGCCTATGGTGAAGGTAAGTCGATGGGAATCTTCCGTTCCAGCAGTCGTATTGGACAAATGCTTGGGCCGGTTATTTTTGCGGCAATTATTGCCATGACCGATATTGAGTTTGGGGTGATGCTGTTTGGCCTAGCCTATCTGCTGACGGCGGCACTCTTCGCGCTATTGAGCTGGACGCCTCGCCAGACGGCTGAATCGATTAAATCGACCGGGCGGCAATAGTCATATGTTGAGTGAGAAACGTAACCCGGCCTGCGGCGCAACGCCAGAGGCACGACTGGAGGCGTTACTTCAGTCGGTAGCGGTTCGTGCCTCGGTAATTGAGCGGGTGTTATCGAGTGCGGGTCAGCAATCCTTATTAGAGTACTTAACCAGTATCTGTTGCATCAGTCCGGTTAGTTTTCAGTCTCGTGATGACCTAGCTGGCGTCGTTGAGCAGTATCTGATGCCGCTGTTAGGCGATTCGCTGGCTAAGCAGGCGGCATTAGATCTGTTGCAGCACCCGGTGGCACTGACTGCCAACCATCATGGGGTGGATTTCTTCGCTCAATCGGTGCAGGGCAGCTTTCTGTTTGGCATAGCGAAACAACAGGTACCGGGTATATGCACTATCCCTGTATTTTCATGTGCCAACATTCCTTTGGACAATTTGACCTACCCCCGAGGAGCACTGCTTTATGCCAGTGATCCTCAGCAGAGTTGGCCACAACGGATCCCTTTTTTTCCAATAAGCTGAGGCGACAGCCGGTTGCTCGAGTTAAAGGGCTTGATCGACCGATGTTGCAGCAGGCGGCAAAGCAGGTTCGTCGCTTGATCGAGATTGGACAAAATACTGCCTCCCTTGAGTGCTTGTTGGATGTGTTGGAAACGGAGTATATGGCTGAGGACGTGTTATCTAAACCGGGCTACTCTGCCCAGTCTGTGATCTTAAATCAGCGGATCTGGAGCCGTCTGTTTTGTCCATCTGCTATGATGCCTGAACTGATTACTATTGAACTTGAAACACTGGCTGAGGGGTTGTTTCTTAAAGACCTATCGAATAGTGAAAGTTTAGTATCGGTGTTATTTGCCATGCCCATGATCAGTGAGCTCTACCGACAATTGGATGGTGTAGGCGGTTGCTGGAATGATCAGCAGCTGCAACAGCGCTGGGCTGATAGGCGGGGGGCTGAACCTTTGAAAACATCGGGTTGTGGTACCTTTTGCTTTTGGGGGGTTGATCAACGCCAACGGCGGATTCCGTTAATGCTGGCCTCTGTAGCAGGAGTACTCATGTTACAAGGGTGTGATGATAATGGTAATGAGTCTCAGTTTCATATAAATTCAAAAGCATTAATACAAGCGATTGAAGAGGGGCGGCTACTTCCTTCGGTGTTTGGTTGTTTTCTGGTGATTGCGCTGGCGCGGGGAGTTACCTGCTTAGGTGGCTATTATCAGGCTGAGTATCTGCCACAAATGCAAGCTGGAGTGATCGCCGTGTTACGTCAATATGACCGTTTGGATATTGCCGCAATACTGGCAGAATGTTGTACTGATGGTTATTTGTCAGGGATGCAAGCGGTAATGGTTGAGCAAGCTGGTGCGTTGTTACCAGCAGGGGTGCTAGAAATTTTGGCTAGCGGTGCCATAACGGCGACCGAACTTGCTTTTATCCGTACCATCTCGCTGCGCGATGCTCATTATGCTTCGCTGGCTGAAACCACTGCGGATCTTATGCCTCAAAAAATGGATTCACAGAGCCGAGTATCTCTGATGATAGATCAACACAAGTATTTGTTAGATAAAGTTATTTTGAGACAATGAAGTTGAATGTCATTAGAATTCAAACAAGCGTATAAAATAGTGTATGGTTTAGTTAATCGAATAGGAGTGAGTTATGCGTTTTATTAAGAGCCTGTGTACGGTATGGCTCTGTATGTTAATGATACCTTTTGCTGTCGCAGGTGCTGCTGATAAGGGCGTTTTTGCAACAGCTCCGGTCATGAACAACGGCGAACGTTGGCGCATTGGTTACTTTGAAGGTGGCGAGTATATCGATTATCAGAAAGTGCTGACCGAAACAGTTAAAGGGCTAATGGCGCTTGGCTGGATCGATAAAACCGAGATTCCGGCACAGCCTGGCGAGCAGACCGCTCAGTTATGGCAGTGGTTGAATAAAGTGCCTAGTGATTATATTGAGTTTGTGCCCGATGCCCATTATTCCGCGCATTGGGATGAAAGCAAGCTTGATGGCGTGACTGATAAGGTTATCAAACGCCTTAACCAGCATGACCTGGATTTGATGATCGCTATGGGAACGCTCGCCGGCAAAGCGCTATCGAATGATCGTCATGATACGCCGACCATGGTGTTATCAACTAGTGATCCTTTAGCGACGGGTATTATCAAAAGTGTAGCAGACTCCGGCTATGACCATATCCACGCCACGGTTGACCCCAATCGCTATGATCGTCAGGTGAGGGTGTTCCACGATATTGTTGGTTTTAAAAATTTAGGTGTGGCTTATGAAAATTCAGACAACGGTCGCAGTTATGCGGCGTTAGATGTAGTTGAAAAACTAAGCGCTGAACGTGGCTTTAATATTGTTCGCTGTTATACCCAGAGTGATATCAGCGATATGACGGTGGCTGAAGCGAGTGTCGAGAAATGTTTTCGCGAATTAGCACCGCAAGTGGATGCCATCTATGTAACGGTTCAAGGGGGGTGAATGAACAGAGTATTGCCTCCTTGGTGAAAATTGCTAATGACAATGGCGTGCCTACGTTTTCGCAGTCAGGCGCAGATGAAGTGCGCAAAGGCTTTTTATTGAGTTTGTCGCAAGCGGGTTTTCGTTATGTCGGTGAGTTTCATGCACAAACCTTTGCCAAGGTATTTAACGGCGCAAAGCCTAATCAGTTAGCACAGTTTTTTGAAGAGCCACCGCGTATGGCGGTAAACCTGAAAACCGCAGAAATTGTTGGTTTTAACCCGCCGTTGCTGTTGTTGGGTGCCGCTGATGAGGTTTACCGGGACATCCCGGCAGACTGATGGCCGCTTGGAACGAGATCGGCCTTAAGCTTCAGATCCTGCGGATAACGCAGGCATTGGCGGGTTGGTGTTTATCCGCCATGCTGTTGTTTGTGATCTCAATGCCGCTTCAGGCTGGTAATGAGCAGAGCCCTGTTTTAAATCAGGGGGAGAAGTGGCGTGTCGCCTACTATCAGGGCGGCGAGTATTACGATTATTACCAATATTTAAAAGCTACGACCGAAGGATTGATGGCGCAGGGGTGGATCTCGCCTGCAACGATTCCCTCAGAATATTCAACTACGGCGCAATTGTGGCGTTGGCTGGTGGATCATGCCCAGAGCGATTATCTGACCTTTTTAGCCGATGGTTTTTATAGCCCGGAGTGGGATCGCCATGATCGCGAATTATTGCGCCCAAAGGTGCTCGAGCGGTTACGTCATAACCACGAGGTGGACCTGCTGTTAGCGATGGGCACTTGGGCCGGTATGGATATGGCAACGGATGATCACCGAGTGCCCACCATCGTCATGTCGGTCAGCGATCCTCGTGGTATTGGGTTGCTGACTGAGCAAGGTTCTCTTTATCCCCATCTTTATGTTAGCGAAGACCCGCAACATTATGAGCGACAGGTAGCGTTATTTCACGACCTTATTGGTTTTAAAACACTCGGAGTGGCCTATGAAAATACCCTCGAAGGGAGTAGTTATGCATCCATTGAGCTTATCCATCGGCTAGCACAAGAACGTGATTTTAAGGTGGTCAGTTGTTTTACTCAGAGCGATGTGAATGATCAATTAGCCGCTAACACATCCGTTATTGGTTGCTTCCAGGCATTAGCGGGGCAGGTTGACGCTATCTATGTGACCGCCCAAGGGGGCGTTAACAATGACACCATTCCGCAGTTAGTTCACATCGCTAACCAAAACAGCATTCCGACCTTTTCACAGTACGGACAACGTGAGGTGAAAATGGGCTATCTTATGAGTTTGTCGCAAATTGAAGGTTATCAGCGCGAGGGAAAAATATTATCCGGTGTGGCGAGTCATATTTTGCATGGATCAAGTCCCGCTTCTGTTGGTGAAAAACAGAGAAACAATAAACGGAATTAGTCTGAATCTGAAAACGGCAGAGCAGATAGGTCTTTACCTGAACGCAGACCTATTAGCGGCTGTGGATCATTTTTTTTGGCAGATAGAGCAACCTTGAGTACTGAGTATGTTGTCCAGTTTTAAATTTAAAATTATCGCCCTGATTGTTGCGGTGCTGTTATGTACTGCGGCAGGGGTGATGTATTTTACTCAACAGGGGGTGGGTCAGGCCATGCTGGTTGTTGAGCAAAAATCCGCGCGAAACGTGCTGCAGTTGGCTGATTTGAATATTCGAGCGGGCTATAACCAGCTGGTCAGTAAAAAGGTGGATATTCTTGACGAAATAAAATCGGATATGCAGCGTTTGGCCCGTATGGCCCAAGCGACACTGGCGAGTTATGCGAACGCGGCAGCACAGGGCGTGATCAGTGAAGAGGTTGCTAAGCGTATTGCCATGCAGTGGATATCGAATGTGGATGTTCAGAATGGCGATCTGATTATATTCGCGCCGGATGGCATTATTGTGAGCTCAACGGATGACCAGTTGATGGGTATATCGATCGAAGGGCTGCGTGATATCAAAGGGCGTGACGTGAATCACGCTATGCGGTTTGATCGTTTAAGCTCTGAGGGCGATAGTAGTATTTTTTTCTGGCATAAGCCGGGCTTCTCCGCCAGCGATCGGTATATGGGACATTTCCTACCCCTGAATGACTGGGGTTGGACCGTGGCATTGATTGTTAATTTTGCTGAGGTTGAGCAGGAAAGTCAGAAACAGACAGATGTTATTATCGATGCTTTGCGGCTGACATTTAATAAACTTCAGGTCGCGCAGAGCGGCTATGCCATTCTGTTCAATGGCGATCAACAAATACTGATCGGGCCGCCCGAGCATTCCTTTAATAGTGAACATTTAGATTGGAATAAAGTCTCCGTGCTCGAGCAAATTATGGCGGCTTATGAGCGGGGTGAAAGCTCAATTAGTCATCAGAGTGAGTTTACAGGGGGACGTCAGGTACAGATTTTCTTTAGCTACTTTAAAGCTTTCAACTGGTATTCGGCGGTTGTTGTTCCGGTATCTGAAATTGCCGCGCCGGGGCGGGCGCTTGCGGCTCAGCAGAGTATGATTATCGGTTTGATTTTCTTACTCAGTATTGGCGCTGCGTTCATTTTGATCCTTCGTATGGCCGCGCCGTTGAACACTCTAGCGGCCTACGCGAAATCATTGCCAGAGCAGGACTTTATTCGACCGGTGGAGCAGAGTCGTAAAATTGTCAATCTTGCGCAGAATAAATCGGATGAGATAGGGCGACTCGCGGAATCATTTCTCTTTATGGAGAAAGCGATTAGAAATACGATCCAGCAGGTACATAAAGAGAAAGAAATCGCGATCAATGCCAGTCAGGCGAAAAGTGAATTTTTGGCCACCATGAGCCACGAAATTCGGACACCCATGAACGGTGTGCTGGGGATGGCTGATCTGGCGTTAGATACTGATTTAAGCCCTGAGCAACGGCGCTTTATTGAGATGATACGTTACTCCGGTGAAGGGCTGCTGGATATCATCAATGATATTTTAGACTTTTCTAAAATTGAAGCGGGTAAGTTGCAACTGGATTATCAGCCGCTGAATCTCGCTGAGCTTATTCAGGCTCAGACATCTATTTTGAGCTTGCAGGCACAGCAAAAGGGGCTCGATCTCAGTTGTGAGCTGCCAGCTGAGCTCAACACCGTGGTCTTGGCGGATAGTATTCGCTTAAGGCAGGTTTTGACGAATCTGATCGGTAATGCCATCAAATTCACGCCTGCAGGGACGGTTAAAGTCTCGGCTGAACTGCTGGCGGAGCACGACCAAGATATTGAATTTAAACTGTTGGTCAGTGATACCGGTGTGGGCATTGCTGCCGCCCACCAATCCGTTATTTTTGAATCATTCTCTCAGGCCGATAGCTCAACGACGAGGCACTTTGGCGGTACCGGGTTGGGCTTGGCGATCTCTCGACAGTTGATTGAGATGATGCACGGGACGATTGATTTTAGTAGTGAGCCAGACAAAGGATCGACTTTCTGGTTTACGCTGACACTGTCGAAAAGTGATGCGCAACCGGTGTCGGAACTGCCAGACATTAAGCCGCTGGTGGTCGCGGATACAATGGTTGGGCGTATTCTGTTAGTCGAAGATCACCCTGTGAATCAGGAGTATGCACGTCAGTCGCTCAGAGGATTGGGGGTGACCGTTGATCTTGCCGGCAATGGGGTTGAAGCACTGAAACTACTCAAGAAAGGCGATTATCAACTAGTATTAATGGATTGCCAGATGCCCGAGATGGATGGTTACCAGGCCACCGCTGAAATTCGTCGTCGGGAGATGGCTGAAGGGTTGACTCGTCTGCCGGTGATCGCCTTGACCGCTAATGCGATGGCTGAAGATAGGCAACGTTGCTTGCAGGCGGGTATGGATGATTATTTAGCCAAGCCGTTTAATCAACTGCAGATCCAGCAGATACTTAAGCGTTGGCTGCCTCAAACAGGAATTACAACGGCGGCATCGGTGGACATAAAGGCGGATACGAGCGCTAGTGATGATACCGCTATATCTATTGATAATACTGCGATTGATGAACATGTCATCTCGCAGTTAATTGATATGGATATCGATGGGACTTTTCTACATAAAATGATTGATGCGTATCTTGAAAAATCCCCGGATGACTTGGAACACCTAAGCCACGCCCTTGCCGAGCATGATGCGGAGAGACTGAGAGTGGCAGCCCATAGCTTTAAATCAAGTAGCTATAATTTGGGTGCATTAACATTAGCCGCATTATGTAAAACTTTAGAGCACGTAGGTCGAGATGGAGCATTGGCGCAAGCGCCTGTATTACTGCAAGAAATTGAGAATGAATATCTGAGAGCAAAGCAGGTATTGATAACCATTAGACAGACAAAAGGGGTATAACCCGGTGGCCATTGATAAAGTCTCAACACCTTTTCGGGTGTTGGTTGTAGATGATGATCTTACTGCCCGTATACTGGCAACACACTCTCTGCAGCAGGAGGGGTTTGAGGTTCTGCTCGCGGATAATGGTGTGACCGCTATTCAGCTGTTTCAACAAGCGCAACCCGACATCGTGCTCATGGATGTGGAGATGCCTGGGTTGAATGGATTTGACGTCTGCCGACAACTACGCAGTATGCCTTATGGCAAATTAGTACCGATCTTGATGGCCACGGGGCAGGACGATATCGATTCGGTGCGTGAGGCCTATGCGGCTGGCGCCACCGATTTTGTTTCAAAACCCTTCAATTGGAAAGTCTTAGGCCATCGGCTTAATTATATGATTCGGGCCAGCAATACCAATGAACAGCTACGTCAGTTACAGAAAAGCGAAGCGCGTCTGGGGAATGCTCAGCGGATTGCCCGCTTGGGCAACTGGGAATGGCACATCAGCACCGGCGAAGTGTATTGGTCCGATCAGTTTTATCATTTACAGAACGCTAAGCCAGGGGTGACTTCCCGTAGCCTTCGCTCATTTCTACGTTCGGTTCCTGCGAATGAATGGCCTCAATTAAGACATTGGTTTCGAGAGCTGCTTAACTGCCACTATTCAGGCTTTATGTCGGGTATTAATCATAGTATCTGTTTAGCCGACGGCGATATTCGAAATATGCAGCATCAAGCTGAAGTATTTTGTGACAATCAAGGGCGAGCCTCACTGATTTCGGGCACGATGTTAGATGTGTCAGAGCTTAAGCAGGCTCAAGATCAGGTACTAAAACTAGCACGCTTTGACAGTTTGACTGGGCTTTCTAACCGTAGTGTCTTCTGCGAGCGGGTTCAATTGGCAATGGATCAAGCCGAACGCAATGGTAGCCTTGGCGCGGTGCTGTTTCTTGATCTTGATAATTTTAAGCGGATCAATGATACCTTTGGTCACGGGATGGGTGATCTGCTATTGAAAGAGATGGCTACTCGCTTGTCACAGAGTATCCGTGTGGATGAGATTGATTCCGTTGATGGGGAGTCCTCGGGTAATCTTTCGAGCGATAGTGAAACGATTGATTTGGAGACGAGTGAGGCAGAGCCGAACCGGTTATTACCGCAAGTCGCCCGTTTTGGTGGTGATGAGTTTACCGTGCTGCTGCCGGAAATTAGCCAAGTTAAAGATGCTGAGCAGGTTGCTCGACGTATTTTGGATACTATTGGTCGATCGATTGACCTCGCGGGTCAAGAAGTCGTGATTACCCCCAGTATTGGCATCGCTGTTTTCCCCCATCATGGCGAAACGGTTGATAGTCTGATGAAAAACGTTGATGCCGCTATGTACTATGTCAAACATGCGGGTAAAAATGGCTATGAACTGTTTGTAAAATCGATGAACGTGGTCGCTAAACGCCGTTTGGCACTGGAAAGCGCATTGCGTCATGCCATTGAAGATAATGAACTAACCTTGAACTATCAGCCTCAGGTTGATATGTGCAGCGGCAAAATTGTTGGGGTTGAGGCACTACTGCGTTGGAACAGCGACCAGTTAGGCTTCTGTCTCGCCAGTGGAGTTTATATCGGTGGCTGAAGAAACGGGGTTTATTTCGGCCATTGGTGAATGGGTGATGCGTGAAGCCTGTCGGCAAACTCGGCAATGGCAGCTAGACGGATTACCGCATGTCCGCATAGCGGTTAACTTATCGGTGCGTCAGTTTGCTAAGCAGCATCTCGAAAAATTAGTGACTCAGGTGTTAAAGGATACCGGGCTGCCGGTTAACTGTCTGGAACTCGAGATCACTGAAAATATGTTGATGGATGATGTTGAAGGTTCGGTTGAAACTCTGCATCGTTTGAAGGCGCTGGGGATTCAACTGGCCATTGATGACTTTGGTACAGGGTATTCCAGTCTCAGCTATCTTAAACGTTTCCCCATCGATCGTTTAAAGGTCGATCGCTCCTTTATTACCCATGTGACAACAGATTCAGATGATGCTGCGGTGACCCAGGCGATTATCGCGGTAGCCCATAATATGGGCTTGAGCGTCACGGCTGAAGGGGTGGAGGACAAAGATCAACTGGCGTTCCTTAAAGAGCATGCGTGCGAAGAGGTGCAGGGTTATCTCTTTAGTCGTCCACTGACCCCAGACGATTTAGCGGCACTGCTTAAAAGCGGCAATGGTTATATCTCCCTTGCACCTAATGGGTGATTGGGGCTTCACTCGTCCAAGCCACCCCCTTATATCTCGTGCTGTTGTTTTAACTTAGGTGCTCGGCGAGGTAATCGACGAGCATTCTTACTTTCGAGGAAAGGTGTCGATTATGGGGATAGAGTGCCCAGACCCCTTCTCCTGAGTGTTGATAGTTTTGCAATAATGCGAATAACTCTCCACTGGCGAGGTAGGGTTCGACATAATAGTCGGGGAGCTGAACGATACCGATGCCTTTAAGCGCCGCATCGAGCAGGGCTAATCCGCTGTTACAGTGCAGGTTGCCGCTCACTTTGATATTGCGTTCCAGTTTTTGCTCATTGAAGCGCCAATATTCTAAGGTTCCGAGCAAGCAGTTATGGTGACTGAGTTCGCTGAGTACATGGGGTTCACCATGGGTGGTTAGGTAATCGGGTGACGCGCAAACAAATAGCTGACGTGAAATCAGCGGGCGGGCGATCATGGTGGAGTCTTCTAATTTACCTAGCCGGATGGCTAGATCAAATCCTGAAGCGACTAAATCAACGGTTTGGTTGGTGAGATGACACTGTACTTCTAACTCTGGATAGAGGCAGATAAAGTCATTGATCAATGGCATTATCTTTTGTTCGCCGTAGGTCGCAGGGGCGGTGATTTTGAGTTTGCCACGGGGTGTATTTTGTAGATTGGTGACGGCTCGCTCGGCTTCTTCTAAGCCGTTTAGAAGTTGCCGGCAATATTGATAATAGGTCTGACCGGCTTCGGTGGCAGTGACTTTACGGGTGGTGCGATAAAATAGCTTGGTGCCGAGGCGGTTTTCCAGTGCACTGATCTGACGACTGACCTGAGCGGTGGAGATCCCCAGTTTTTTGGCAGCGGCAGTGAAACTCGATGTTTCTGTCACGGCGATTAGCTCAGAAACCCCTTCCCAACGGCTCATTGTTACAGTCTCGTAAAAGTATATTAATGAAAAGCTAGATTATCTTGTTTTCATAAACAACTACAATGAATACTTACTGTCTTATGTTCGTTTGAAACCGAATCTGAAATTTAACCCGCAACGAGTTGAAGAAAATGACCATGATTAAGTCTAAAGCTGCCATTGCTTGGGGACCAAACCAGCCCCTGTCTATCGAAGAAGTTGATGTTATGCCGCCTCAGGCGGGTGAAGTGCTAGTGCGCATTGTGGCTACCGGTGTTTGTCATACCGATGCGTTTACCCTTTCTGGTGAAGATCCAGAAGGTATTTTCCCGGCGATACTGGGTCATGAAGGTGGCGGTATTGTTGAGCAGGTCGGCGAAGGTGTGACCAGCGTTGCCGTAGGCGATCATGTTATTCCGCTGTACACCCCGGAGTGTGGTGAGTGTAAGTTCTGTAAATCAGGTAAAACTAACCTGTGCCAAAAAATCCGTGAGACCCAAGGCAAAGGGTTGATGCCTGACGGTACCACTCGTTTCTACAAAGATGGTCAGCCAATTTATCACTACATGGGCTGTTCAACATTCTCTGAATATACCGTGCTGCCAGAGATCTCTTTGGCGAAGGTTAATAAAGAAGCGCCATTAGAAGAAGTTTGCCTGTTGGGTTGCGGCGTAACCACCGGTATGGGCGCCGTGATGAATACTGCCAAGGTAGAAGAGGGCGCAACCGTTGCTATCTTTGGTATTGGTGGGATCGGTTTGTCCGCGATTATCGGGGCGACGATGGCGAAAGCTAGCCGTATTATCGCGATCGATATCAACGAATCTAAGTTCGATCTCGCCCGCAAACTGGGTGCTACGGATTGCATCAATCCAAAAGACTATGACAAGCCGATTCAAGACGTGATTGTTGAGCTAACCGATGGTGGTGTGGATTACTCGTTTGAGTGTATCGGTAATGTAAACGTGATGCGTTCGGCGCTGGAATGTTGCCATAAAGGTTGGGGCGAGTCGGTTATCATCGGCGTGGCCGGTGCGGGCCAAGAGATCTCTACCCGTCCGTTCCAACTGGTCACTGGGCGAGTCTGGCGCGGTTCTGCTTTCGGTGGTGTTAAGGGTCGTTCTGAGCTGCCAGAAATTGTTGAGCGCTATATGCAAGGGGAGTTTGCCTTGAATGACTTCATTACTCACACCATGGGTCTGGAAGACATCAATACGGCGTTCGACCTGATGCATGAAGGTAAGAGTATTCGCAGTGTAATTCATTACGATAAGTAACGATCTATGGCCGAGGCTATCGCGGCCATCGCGATAGCCTAAACGGTTGTTGTTAATCGAATCCTAAGGAATTCACCTATGAGTTTAGAACTTGTAAGCCAGACGAAGAGCTTCGGCGGCTGGCATAAGCAGTATAACCATCCTTCAGCAACACTGGGTGTGAGTATGCGCTTTGCGATCTTTCTGCCGCCACAGGCTCAGAGTGGCGAAAAGGTACCGGTACTGTATTGGTTGTCCGGTCTGACCTGCAGTGATGAAAACTTTATGCAGAAGGCTGGTGCGCAGCGGGTTGCTGCCGAGCTTGGTATCGCTATTGTGGCGCCGGACACCAGCCCTCGTGGTGATGATGTCGCTAACGATGATGGCTATGATCTGGGGCAGGGGGCCGGTTTCTATGTTAATGCGACCCAAGCGCCTTGGAACGAACATTACCGGATGTACGATTATATCGTGGATGAGCTGCCTAAACTGATCGAAGCGACTTTTCCGGTATCACAGCAGCGGGCGATCGCTGGCCATTCGATGGGAGGGCACGGTGCGCTGATGATTAGCCTGCGTAATCCCGGACGCTATGCGTCGGTATCAGCGTTTAGTCCTATCAGCAACCCTATGAGTTGCCCTTGGGGGCGTAAAGCTTTTAACGCCTACTTAGGCGACGATGAAAGCAGTTGGGAGCAGTACGATACTACGGTCTTGTTACGTAACCAGCCTGAGCATCTGCCAACACGGGTTGATCAAGGGCTGGCCGATGATTTTCTGACTGAACAATTACAGCCAGAAAAACTTGCGGCCGCTGCAGCTGAATCGGGCTATCCGTTACAGCTAGAGTTGCATGAAGGTTATGACCATAGTTACTACTTTATCGCCAGCTTTATCGAAGCGCAGCTGCGCTTCCATCACCGTTATTTAACGGCACAATAGACGCGATGTAGGTAAGTGCGACGATCTATAGAGGGCCTTCTGGCCCTCTTTTTCGTTGCCTTAGCCCTGTCTAATTGACCAATTTGAAGAGCGGTTCAAGTAAGCCACTGCCCTGTTGATACTGATCAAACAGCAACTTAGCGGACATCGTTAGAGTCACGACCACAACCAGTGGCCGAATCAGTTTAACCCCATGGCTGACGACTAGCTGTGCACCGATTTGACCGCCAGCCAGTTGCCCGGCGGCCATAATAAAGCCTGCCAGCCAGATAATATTGCCGCCGATGGCAAAGAAAATCAGCGCGGCAATATTTGAGGTGAAGTTTAGGATTTTCGTATGGGCTGTCGCGCGGGCCATACTGAAACCTAGCAGAGATACAAAGCCCAACGCAAAAAAGGTGCCGGTGCCGGGTCCGAAGAAACCATCATAGAAGCCGATCGCTGCCGTAAAGACAAAGGCAAACAGGGCATCGCTAACCTTACGTGCTTTTTCGGTATCACCGATCTGCTTGGACAGCATAAAGTATAGGGCGATGAGTACCAGTAACAACGGCATAACCGATGCCAGCAGACTGGTATCGAGCTGCTGTACGATTACTGTGCCTGTGACGGCGCCAACAAAGGTACAGAGAATCATCAGTTTCATCTGTGTCAGGTCGACGAGTTTTTTGCGGACAAAATATAATGAAGCGGCAAAGGTGCCAAAACTACCCTGTAGTTTGTTAGTCGCTAGCGCTTCTACCGGGCTCATGCCCGAGATCAGCAACACCGGCAGGGTAATCATGCCTCCGCCGCCCGCGATTGCGTCAATGACGCCGGCGGCGAGTCCGGTCAAAATAAATAATAAAATGAGTGCTACATCAAGCTCCATAAGCCTATCCTCGTTTGATCAGCGGCACTTTAACAGCTCAGTGGCTCACGGTGATAGCGCTATTTAATCCGAATATGGACTAACCAAAGCCTTATCGAGGAATAGTTCGTCTTAGGTTTATATATCCCACTCTGAGCTAATTGGTGATACTTAAAGCACCTAAGTTGATGTTAAAGTGCATCTTTACCGTTGAATGTAAGGTTAAGCCATTTGTATTGCTTACACTGCTTCATATAAATGCGGCTATTGAAGGCTGCGTAGATGCCGCTTGTTATCCATAGTATTGGGGAGCTAAATGCTGAATGATTGGCTGAAAACCGTTTGCTTGATGCTGAGCGGGGTCAAATTGGCGGGGGTGTTCTCGGTTGCAAGAGGGCTGCCCGAGCTAATCGGCCGTTGGCCTGAGGATAACGAGGACGCTTTGGCGCCTCTCCTCCCCCAAGTTGATCTGGCGGCAAACAGCGATAACCCGGTGATTAGTTATGTTAATGTTAACGGCGATTCAGTCTGTGTTATTAGTAAGCAGTTTATCGGCCCAGACGGCCAGCGGTTGGTCTTTTTAGCCAGTTTTACCGGCGTTGATGTGAATCCGCGGTATCAACTCTCTCTGATCGATTGGAGCTTGGTTTGGTATCAGCTACTGGCTCGCAAAGTGCCGCTCAATGGTGAGTTATCGGCCCACAGTGCTTCGGTTCCCGCTGAGCCGAGGCGATCTCCTTTGTTTCAACGGTTCTACGAATGGCTTAAGTCTTATCCTGCCTACCTGTTGGCGGGATTGGTGTTTGTCATTGTCGCGTTATATCTGCCGGTGGATCAGTCTATTAAGTCGCCGGTAGTGGTTGAAGGCAGTGTGCAACGCTCGATTACCATTCCGGTGGACGGCTTCATTAAAAGTATTGATGTGTTGGCCGGTGATATTGTCAAACAAGGCCAGCTAGTCGCTGCGCTGGATGATGCGGATATTCGTCTACAACTCGATCAGTTATTAAATGATGTGGCGGTGGCTGAGAAGCAACATCGTCAGGCACTGGCGCAACTTAACTACTCCGAAGCACAGCAGTTCTCTCTGCAAGGCGATATCGCCAAGATTGATATTCGGTTATTACAACAAAAACTTGATCGATTAGCGCTGCGAGCCCCGATTACCGGGCAGATTATCAGTGGTGATATGGGACGGGCCATTGGATCGGTTGTGAAGCAGGGGCAAGTGTTGTTTGAAATGGCACCGGTTGGACAGTATCGGCTAGTGTTTGAAGTCGATGAAGGTGATATTCGTTATGTTCGTCAGGGCGATAAAGGCGAGATTTTGTTAACGGGTTTGGGTAATCAGGCTTATCCGGTCATGTTAGATGCCGTGTCGGCTGTTTTTACCGCTCAAGCTGGACAGCGATTTTATCGAGTCGAGGGACATATTGAAGGTGAGATAAGTGCTGACTTGAGGCCGGGGATGAAAGGTGTAGCGGATATTGTGGTCGGGCGAACTCGGCTAGGTTCGCTGCTGTTTGATCCGTTAATTCAATGGTTCAGGTTTAAAAGCTGGCAATGGCTACCATGACGGAGAGGATCATCGGGATAAATGTTGAGGATTGGTGGGCTAAGTTAAAAAACGCCCAGCTAGTCTGTGCACCGGGTGTTAAGTTCAGTCATCGTGTTGATGGGGGAGCCTCTTGGTGGTTGATGCAAAAAGAGGGTTCGGAGCATCAATACCGTATTGATGATCTGACACGTACAGTGCTGCAGCAGTTAAATGGTCGCGTGAGTCTCGAGCAGATCTGGTTGCGTGAGCCCGTCGTGGTTGCTCCAGATATGTTGGCAAAGCAGATTGCTCAGTTGATCGAGTTGGGGCTGGTGATGCCCGTCGCCAATAGCGGAGCCCCCTTTGAAGTCCCGGAGGGGCGTGCGAGGAAAACCTTCAATCCGGTGAGTTTTGTTTTTTTTACCTTTAATCCAAATGCCATCTTGGCGTTCCTGTCGCCGTTGAGTCGCTTGTTTTTTAGTAAAGTGTTTGCCATCGTCTGGTGTTTAGTGATCGGCGTGGGATTACTGTTATGGCTCAATCATCAAACTGAGCTCTATACTTATTTAGCGATGCGAGCGAGCGATCCTGCTTATCTGGTCTGGTTTTGGCTGGTCTATCCATGCTTAAAGGCGGTGCATGAAATTGCCCATGGGCTGGCCGTTTGGAAGGGCGGCGGGCGGGTTAAAAAGGCTGGTTTAATGTTGCTGGTTTTTATGCCGGTACCGTTTGTCGATGCTTCAGATAGTTCTCATTTTAGCGCTAAGCAAACCCGTATGCTGGTGGCCGCGGCTGGGGTGATGGCCGAGCTATTTCTAGCTTCAATTGGATTGATGGTTTGGTGCTTTAGCGAGCAGCCGGTGTTACAAGAGATCGGCTTTGTGGTCGCACTGATCGGGTCGGTATCCACGCTGTTATTTAATGCGAACCCTCTGCTGCGATTCGATGGTTATTATTTTTTCGCTGATTGGATCGAGGTGCCCAACTTAGCGACTCGGGCGCAGCTTTACTTTCGTCAGGGTCTCTTGCGCCGGGTGTTTGGTTTACAAATTGCAAAGCCCTTAGTGTGTCAGCCCCGAGAAAAGATATGGTTGTTGCTTTATGGCCCCGCCGCGCTCTGTTATCGGCTGGTTATTATTCTGGTGATCGTGGCGCTAGTGAGTGATTATTTTTTGTGGCTGGGTGTCTGTATCGCGGTTTGGGCACTTTGGATTCAGTTGTTTAGACCGCTAGGCCGCATCATTTATGATATTTGGCTGAGTGCGCGCACCCAGGGCCGTGTTACACGCTTTAGTACGGTGATGCTAACGGCGGTATTGTTGGTTGTGCTGGTGTTATGTATACCTTTACAAACGACGTTGCTGACGGAAGCGGTGATCGTGTTACCGGAGCAATCACAGGTACGTGTTGTGACGGAAGGGATGGTGAAGCAGTTGCATAACCCCGGCCGTGAGGTTAAGCCAGGTGATTTAATCCTCGCGTTGGAAAACCCTGATTTATTGGCTCGGCGGGACAAAGTCAGTGCTGAACTGAAAATTAAGCAGAACCTGCGTAACTCAGTTTTGTTAGCGGAGCCTCAACGGGCTTCTCTGTTACTAGAGCAGATAGGCTCGTTGCAGAAGGAGCTTAGCCATCTGGATAAAAAGATTGCTGGGCTATCAATCATAGCGTCGGAATCTGGCATGTTGGTTATTGATCGATGGCAGGACCTAGAAGGTCGCTATATTGAGAAGGGAGAATTACTAGGCTTTGTTTATCAGTCGGGGCATTATGAGGTACAGGCGGTTGTGTCTGTCGCTCAGGCTAAACGCTTAAAAAGAGAGGGCGTGACTGCCGAGGTGCGTTTTGCCAGTTATCCTGATCATAGTCTCGCGGTTAAGCAGATTAGGGCGGTGCCTCAGGCGATTACTTACTTGCCAGATGCCGTGCTGGGTTCGGCTCATGGGGGAGATGTTTTAGTTGATATGACCGACGACACTGGTTTGAAAACATTACATCCAATGTTTCAGTTTAATCTGGATTTGGCGATAGCCGGTGAGGCATCGGCTTGGGAAAATATTCTTAATCAGCGTGTGCCAGCAAAAACGGCGCTGGTGAAGTTTACCCATAGTCCGCATAGTTTACTGAGTGAGTTAATTTATCGAGGACGTGAGTTGTTGTTTCAAAAGGCGTTGTAGAGATCACTAGGCTTAACCGTTAAACAACATAATGAAGAGGATGTTTAATTTGAGATCACTGATCAATTTTTTTATCTGTATAGGGGTGTTGCCCTCCTTGGTGATGGCCGAATCGGAGCAACGTGAGCCGTTACCGGCTTTGGATTGCGTTATTAGTCCTTCCAAGAGTATCGACCTGAGTAGTTCGTCACCGGGTGTGCTAACCGAAGTGTTGGTGAAGCGGGGAGAGCGGGTAGCGAAAGGGCAAAATATCGCCCGGCTTGATGATCGAGTCGAGTTAGCGTCGGTTAAGCTGGCTAAAGCACGGGCGGCGATCAGCTCTGATTTAGATGGTGGCTTGATAAACCTTAACTATGATCGTTTGTCTTATGAGCGAATGAATGAAGTCTATCTAACCCATGCCGCTTCCTCGCAGGATAAAGAACAGGCTGAACGTGCAGTTAAGTTATCAACGGCCTCAGTTAAACAGGCGAAAGAGCAGTCGCAGATAAGAGCGTTGGAGCTAAAAAGAGCGAAAGCGTTGCTAGATCAACGTGTTATCACTAGTCCTATTGATGGTGTGGTGCAACGTAATCTTAAGTATCAAGGTGAGTATATTGATGAAGACCCGGTGGTCCGCCTCGTTGCCCTAGACCCTCTGTATATCGAAGCGATGGTGCCTATTCAGTATTTTGGCAAGCTATCGCTTGGTTATTTAGCCGATGTTTATCCTGAGGTTGATGCTCAGCACGCGAGGACTGCTCGAATTATTGCTATCGATCCTGTTGGCGATGTGGGTAGTAGTGCTTTTGGCGTTCAGCTTGAAATGGATAATCCGGAGCTAAAAGTACCGGCTGGGATTAAATGTGACCTTAAATTTACCGATGCGAGCTTGAACGCAGAGCCTGTGAATAACTAAGAATTGTTAGCTCACGGGCTGTTAAACGGTTGTTAGCGAGTGAATATTTCGACGGTTTAAAGGAGAGAACAGAGGAAGACTTTAAAAAACAGTCATCAATATGAGAGATCAAAGGTTGGAGTAGGTCGAATATCTTAGTTATTGTGTATGCCTATGAAAGATATTGTGAGCGCCATGCTTAAATGGTGATCGGCTTGCCACTTAGAGACTAGTGTTGAGAGCCTGCTGGAATTAAAGACTTGTGTTGTTTGATGGTTATGAGGATGCATCTACTGGACTGGAGGCCTGATGTCAGAATCACATATAAGTACTCGCCCAGTAGCTGTGCTATTGTTGGAAAGAGCTGAACCAAGATTGTTGTTATCAGCCGATCCGGTGACGTCTGTACTATCGGTGGCAATGGATTATGCCGATGACATGGATAGCGATAATGGGGTTGATCTTGACCAGCTAGTGATCACTAATTTCCCTGAAAATAGTCCGGCCGATCAGTCGCCACTGACTGAAGTGGATTACCCACAATCCCTATCTCCGGATATAGGCTTAGCAGACCCATTGGGCGGTTTGGGCGAAATAACCACCGTTTCTGAACTGATTATTGTTGATAGTCGGGTTGCCGATGCCGGTACATTACTTGAAAGTATTAGCCCTACCACCCAAAATGCCTTAACGATTTTTATCAATCCAGACCATGACGGTGTTGAGAACATTACCGCCGCCTTAAATGGTTATTCCGGTATTCAGACTATTCACCTGATCAGTCATGGCGATGATGGTGCTCTCCAGTTAGGTAACAGCACATTAAATAGCGATACGTTAAGCCAATACTCCGATCAACTTAGCCTTTGGCAAGAGTCACTAACCGATAGCGCCGATATTCTTATCTACGGTTGTAATGTTGCCCAGTCAGCCGCAGGGGAGGCCTTTGTGCAAGCACTGGCTAGCCTTACGTCGGCGGATATTGCGGCCAGTGATGATTTAACCGGCGATGCTTCGCTCAGCGGTGATTGGCAGCTTGAGTATCAAGTAGGGCAGGTCGACGCGACAACACCTCTTAGCGTAGGTCCGGCGGGGTGGTCTGGAACATTGGCGACCAATGCTTTTTGGTTTTCTACCGACGGCGATGTGGATTTGGATAATGGATTTCAAGCCTTGACTTGGAATGATGCTGAAATTGTTAATTTCCTGCCTGTCCCTATCCCTCAAACGACTATCGGTGGCTTTGGTAGTTCTTCCGGAGGAATCCTCGAGACAACGGGTTTTGATATTGAAAACTTCTCCAATAATACAAATATTGATGCGCTTCATCATGTAGCCCGAGATATTAGTATTGGCACAGAAACTCCGATTGATTTACAGACCGGCGATATCTTACTGTCCATCACTAATGATCAAACCTTAACGGACTCGAATTTAAATAGTCTTGATGTTGATAAAGGCGATATTGTTATTTTCAGGCCAGACAGCCTCGATGACTATAGCGCGGGAACTTTTTCGTTATTGTTTAGCCATCCTTCCGATAAAGATATCACTGGTATTTCGTTGGTTGAAGAAACAACTATTGTGGGCGATACCAGCCTGCCAGCCGGTAGCTTTCTGTTTACCGTGCAAGGTGATGGCAGTAATGATCAGGGAATACATCTATTTACCCCAGGCGATCTGACATCCGGTGCGACAAATGGCACGGTTACAACCTTGATTGACGGCACTGAAAAAAATGCTGCAGGCGATGAGCTATTTAAGGATAAGTTAGTAGGTATTGAGCTGGTTGAAAATGATTACACGATAGGTACTGTCGATTTAACGGCGGGTACGATTTTAATAACCCTTAGCGGCAATAATGGTGTTGCTGCCGATAATGTTGAGTTAGGTGAGCGTCAGGATATCTTTGCCCTGAATGTGTCGCAAACGACCTTAGTGAGTGGGTCTACTGCAGCAACAGTCTCACTATTTTTCGATGGTTCCGATCTCGGTTTAGTTGAAAACAAAGAAAGTCTCGATGCCATTAGCTTTTACGCCGCGCAAGGTAGCACCAACGCGGAGCCAGAGGGCGGGGTAAGCATTAGTGGGACAGCGGTTGAAGACCAAGTTCTCATGGCAGATGTCAGTGCTTTATCAGATGCTGATGGTTTAGGCGCTTTTAGTTATCAGTGGCAGCGTGATGGCGTCACCATTGCAGGCGCCACGGGTAGTCAGTATCGACTAGACGATGTCGATGTTGGCGCGGTTATTAATGTGGTTGTTAGTTACATGGATGGCGGTGATACCCATGAGGTTGTGATTAGCACGGCGACCGCGGTTGTAGGTGCCGTGAACGATTCGATCAGTGGCTTGCCGCAGGTTAATGGTAATCCTCAGGAAGGTCAGATGTTAACGGCGAATACCAGTGGTATTTCCGATGACGATGGTTTAAGTGCCGGCTTCGACTATCAATGGCAGCGTTCCGCCGATGGCACAAATTGGAACGATATTGGCACTGCAACCGGTGTCAGCTATACGCTGGGTAATAGTGATGTCGGGCAGCTTATACGTGTTGTGGTGAGTATCACCGATGATCAAGGTTTTGCTGAAGGGCCTTTATTAAGTAGTGCTGTCGGTACGGTCAGTGGAACAGATGATGGCATCAGTGGGCAACCTGAAATAAACGGTACTGCTGAAGAAGATCAGACGCTGAGTGTTGATACTAGCAGTATCAGTGATCCGGATGGCCTAAATAACAACAGCTTCACCTACCAATGGCAGCGTTCTGCCGACGGTGTGAATTGGAGCGATCTGTCTGGTGCTACTCACGCGACTTACACACTCGATGATGCGGATGTCGGCCATTATCTAAGAGTCGCCGTGAGCATCACCGATGATCAGGGGTTTGCCGAAGGGCCATTAATCAGCAGTGCAACCGACGCCATCAGTGCTGTGAACGATCCTATCGTTGGCCTGCCACTAATTAGCGGCAGCGCCGCGGAGGATCAAATTCTCACTGCCGATACCAGCGGTATCAGTGATGTGGATGGCCTGAGCAATAACTTCAGTTACCAATGGCAGCGTTCCACCGATGGTGTGAACTGGAGTGATCTGACGGGTGCCACCGCGGAGACGTATACCCTCGATGATGCTGACGTCGGTCAATATCTAAGAGTCGCCCTGAGCATCACCGATGATCAGGGCTTTGCTGAAGGGCCATTAATCAGCAGTGCAACCGATGCCATCAGCGCCGTCAACGATCCTAGTGTTGGCCTGCCACTGATCAGCGGCAGCGCCGAAGAAGACCAAACCCTCACTGCCGATACCAGCGGTATCAGTGATGTCGATGGTCTGAATAATAGCTTCACCTACCAATGGCAGCGTTCCGTCGATGGCATAAACTGGAATGATCTCACCGGTGCAACCGATGTGACTTACACATTGGATGATGCCGACGTCGGTCAATATCTAAGAGTCGCCGTGAGCATCACCGATGATCAGGGCTTTGCCGAAGGGCCATTAATCAGCAGTGCAACCGATGCCATCAGCGCCGTGAACGATCCTATCGTTGGCTTGCCACTGATCAGCGGCAGCGCCGAAGAAGACCAAACCCTCACTGCCGATACCAGCGGTATCAGTGATGTGGACGGCTTGAGTAACAGCTTCAGCTACCAATGGCAGCGTTCCACCGATGGTGTGAGCTGGAGTGATCTGACGGGTGCCACCGCGGAGACGTATACCCTCGATGATGCGGATGTCGGCCAATATCTAAGAGTCGCCGTGAGTATCACCGATGATCAGGGCTTTGACGAAGGGCCTTTGGTCAGCAGTGCAACGGCTGCCATCAGTGCCGTGAACGATCCTATCGTTGGCTTACCATTGATCAGCGGCAGCGCTGAAGAAGACCAAGTCCTCACTGTCGATACCAGCGGCATTAGCGATGTCGATGGCTTGAGCAACAGCTTCAGCTACCAATGGCAGCGCTCTGCCGACGGTGTGAATTGGAGCGATCTATCTGGTGCTACTAACGCGACTTACACACTCGATGATGCCGATGTCGACCAGTATCTCCGGGTGGCGGTGAGCATCACCGATGATCAGGGCTTTGCTGAAGGGCCATTAATTAGCAGCGCAACGGCTGCCATCAGTGCCGTGAACGATCCTATTGTTGGCTTGCCATTGATTAGCGGTAGTTCCGCTGAGGATCAAACCCTCAGTGCCGATACCCGCGGCATTAGCGATGTTGATGGCTTGAGCAACAGCTTCACCTACCAATGGCAGCGTTCCGTCGATGGCATAAACTGGAATGATCTCACCGGTGCAACCGATGTGACTTACACATTGGATGATGCCGACGTTGGGCAGTATCTCCGTGTGGCCGTGAGCATCACCGATGATCAGGGCTTTGCCGAAGGGCCGTTGGTCAGCAGTGCAACCGACGCCATCAGTGCCGTCAACGATCCTATTATTGGCTTGCCATTGATCAGCGGCAGCGCCGAAGAAGACCAAACCCTCACAGCCGATACCAGCGGTATCAGTGATGTGGACGGCCTGAGCAACAGCTTTAGTTACCAATGGCAGCGCTCTGCCGACGGTGTGAATTGGAGCGATCTATCTGGTGCTACTAACGCGACTTACACACTCGATGATGTCGATGTCGGTCAATATCTAAGAGTCGCCGTGAGCATCACCGATGACCAAGGCTTCGCTGAAGGGCCATTGGTGAGCAGTGCAACGGCTGCCATTAGTGCCGTGAACGATCCTATCGTTGGCTTGCCATTGATCAGTGGTAGCGCCGCAGAAGACCAAACCCTCACAGCCGATACCAGCGGTATCAGTGATGTGGACGGCCTGAGCAACAGCTTCAGTTACCAATGGCAGCGTTCCGCCGATGGCATAAACTGGAATGATCTCACCGGTGCAACCGATGTGACTTACACATTGGATGATGCCGACGTTGGCCAATATCTAAGAGTCGCCGTGAGCATTACCGATGACCAAGGTTTTGCCGAAGGGTCATTAATCAGTAGTGCGACCGATGCCATCAGTGCCGTCAACGATCCTATTGTTGGCCTGCCACTAATTAGCGGCAGCGCCGAAGAAGACCAAACCCTCACTGCCGATACCAGCGGTATTAGCGATGTGGACGGCTTGAGCAACAGCTTCACCTACCAATGGCAACGTTCCACTGACGGTGTGAGCTGGAATGATCTTACCGGTGCAACCGATGAGACGTATACCCTCGATGATGCCGATGTCGGCCAATATCTCCGTGTGGCCGTGAGCATCACCGATGATCAAGGCTTCGCCGAAGGGCCATTAGTCAGTAGTGCCTCCGGTGCGGTCAGCGCGGTGAATGATCCGATCGTTGGATTACCGTCAGTGAGTGGCAGCGCCGAAGAAGACCAAGTCCTCACTGCCGATACCAGTGGCATCAGTGATGTGGACGGCTTGAGCAACAGCTTCACCTACCAATGGCAGCGTTCCGTCGATGGTGCGAACTGGAATGATCTCACCGGTGCAACCGATGTGACTTACACATTGGATGATGCCGACGTTGGCCAATATCTTCGTGTGGCCGTGAGCATCACCGATGATCAGGGCTTTGCTGAAGGGCCATTAATTAGTAGCGCAACGGCTGCCATCAGCGCCGTGAACGATCCGATCGTTGGCCTGCCACTAATTAGCGGCAGCGCCGAAGAAGACCAAACCCTCACAGCCGATACCAGCGGTATCAGTGATGTGGACGGCCTGAGCAACAGCTTTAGTTACCAATGGCAGCGCTCTGCCGACGGTGTGAATTGGAGCGATCTATCTGGTGCTACTAACGCGACTTACACACTCGATGATGTCGATGTCGGTCAATATCTAAGAGTCGCCGTGAGCATCACCGATGACCAAGGCTTCGCTGAAGGGCCATTGGTGAGCAGTGCAACGGCTGCCATTAGTGCCGTGAACGATCCGATCGTTGGCCTGCCACTAATTAGCGGCAGCGCCGAAGAAGACCAAACCCTCACTGCCGATACCAGCGGCATCAGCGATGTTGATGGCCTGAGCAATAGCTTCAGTTACCAATGGCAGCGTTCCGTCGATAGCATAAACTGGAATGATCTCACCGGTGCAACCGATGTGACTTACACATTGGATGATGCCGACGTCGGTCAATATCTAAGAGTCGCCGTGAGCATCACCGATGACCAAGGCTTCGCTGAAGGGCCATTGGTGAGCAGTGCAACCGATGCCATCAGTGCCGTGAACGATCCTATCGTTGGCTTGCCATTGATCAGCGGCAGCGCTGAAGAAGACCAAGTCCTCACTGCCGATACCAGCGGTATTAGTGATGTGGACGGCCTGAGCAATAACTTCAGTTACCAATGGCAGCGCTCTGCCGACGGTGTGAATTGGAGCGATCTAGCTGGTGCCACTAACGCGACTTACACACTCGATGATGCCGATGTCAGCCAATATCTAAGAGTCGCCCTGAGCATCACCGATGACCAAGGCTTTGCCGAAGGGCCATTAATCAGTAGCGCAACCGATGCCATCAGTGCCGTGAATGATCCGATCGTTGGCCTGCCATTGATCAGCGGCAGCGCCGCAGAGGACCAAGTCCTCACTGCCGATACCAGCGGCATTAGCGATGTTGATGGCCTGAGCAACAGCTTCAGCTACCAATGGCAGCGCTCTGCCGACGGTGTGAATTGGAGCGATCTATCTGGTGCTACTAACGCGACTTACACACTCGATGATGTCGATGTCGGTCAATATCTAAGAGTCGCCCTGAGCATCACCGATGACCAAGGCTTCGCTGAAGGGCCATTGGTGAGCAGTGCAACGGCTGCCATCAGTGCCGTGAACGATCCTATTGTTGGCCTGCCACTAATTAGCGGCAGCGCCGAAGAAGACCAAACCCTCACTGCCGATACCAGCGGTATCAGCGATGTCGATGGCCTGAGTAATAGTTTCAGTTACCAATGGCAGCGTTCCACCGATGGTGTGAACTGGAGTGATCTGACGGGGGCCACCGCGGAGACGTATACCCTCGATGATGCCGATGTTGGCCAGTATCTAAGAGTCGCCGTGAGTATCACCGATGATCAGGGCTTTGACGAAGGGCCATTAATCAGTAGTGCAACCGATGCCATCAGTGCCGTCAACGATCCTATCGTTGGCTTGCCATTGATCAGCGGCAGCGCCGCAGAGGATCAAATTCTCACCGTCGATACCAGTGGTATCAGCGATGTCGATGGCTTGAGCAATAGCTTCACCTACCAATGGCAGCGCTCTGCCGACGGTGTGAATTGGAGCAATCTATCTGGTGCCACTAACGCGACTTACACGCTCGATGATACCGATGTCGGCCAATATCTAAGAGTCGCCGTGAGTATCACCGATGACCAAGGCTTTGACGAAGGGCCGTTAGTCAGCAGTGCAACGGCTGCCATCAGTGCCGTGAACGATCCTATTGTTGGCCTGCCACTAATTAGCGGCAGCGCCGAAGAAGACCAAACCCTCACTGCCGATACCAGCGGTATTAGTGATGTGGACGGCCTGAGCAACAGCTTCACCTACCAATGGCAGCGCTCTGCCGACGGTGTGAACTGGAGTGATCTATCTGGTGCTACTAACGCGACTTACACACTCGATGATGCTGACGTCGGTCAATATCTAAGAGTCGCCCTGAGCATCACCGATGATCAGGGCTTTGCTGAAGGGCCATTAATCAGTAGTGCGACCGATGCCGTTAGTCCTTTTAACCATGAACACACCGGTAGTTTAACGATTAGTGGCAATGTTGCGGTTGGTGAACGGTTGATGCTTGATAATACTCTGGCAGATCCTGATGGAATCAGTGCTATTGCATACCAATGGTATCGCAGTGGTGTGGTGATTAATGGCGCCACCGAACAGAGTTATGTTTTAACCGCGGCTGATGCCGGTAAAGAGATCTATGTGATTGCTCGTTATGTTGATTTACTGGGGCGTGCAGAATCCGTGACGAGTAATCAGGTCTTTTTGAGCGTTCCAGAAGTAGAGAGTGTTGTCGTTGCTATACCGGAGGCCGAACTTGAGGAGAGTGAAGAGGCTCCAGATGTTGCCTCGGGGCCTGCTGATTCAATAAATACACCTGAGCCGGTGGTTGTGGTGATGGAATCGGATAAAGTTATTACGGTCTATGAAACGCCACAATTTATTATTGATACCGCCGATCATGTAAAAGAGCAGCTAGGTGCGAATAAGCTGAATAAAGCCATTGCGCAAGAGATTAATACTCTGCGATTCCAATCGGTTCTCGATACGATGGCCCAACCGTTAACGTTGCATAAATTTGATCAATTTATGGCTGGTATTGACCAGCTTCAGGACGAAGCCGATCAACAACATGCCTTGAATACCATGATGGTTGGTGGATCCATCGCACTGTCTTCTGGTTTGTCTGTTGGCTATGTTATCTGGCTGGCGCGGAGTGGCGTGCTCTTGAGCACTGTATTGACGTCTTTGCCTGCGTGGCGCTTTATTGACCCTCTGCCTATTTTGTCTAAGACCTCAACCAATGAAAGTAATGCCGCAGGTGCTGGGCAAGATGAGGAAACGCTGGGTTCGATGGTCGAAGGAAACGATGAAAGCTCAGATGGTTCAGACGACGAGAGCAAGGATGACGACGATGAAGCGGATAAAGAGGGCCAACCATGATATGGCTTAAGCGATTGTTCTTAGCGAGAAGTACAACCAGTCGTATCGCCGTGGGTCAGGTGAGTATGTTTATCAGTGTGGCACTGATTGCGATTATGTTCGGTATTTTACCGGATTTTTTAGGGACTCGGTTTAAGGATCGTGTGGCGTTAGCGGAAGCGATTGCGGCAAACAGTTCGATGTTGATCACTCAGACCGACGTGATACGGCTGGAGTCAGTATTAACGTTGGTGGTGGAGCGTAATGCCGAGATTTTGTCCGCTGGTGTTCGTAGTGCATCGCAGCGATTGGTTGCAGAGGTTGGGGATCATCGGGATGCATGGCTGACGAATAGTGCAGATCGGCAAGTGGATGAACAGATGAGCGTACCTATTTTTGCGGGCAATCAGCAATGGGGCGCGTTAGAGCTTCGTTTTAAACCGCTCTATGGGCAGGGCATTATTGGTTTTTATCAGCGTCCAACAGTACAGTTCTTGCTATTTTGCTCCGTTATTCTGTTTTTGTTGTATAGCCTCTATTTACGCAAGATGTTGAAGCAACTAGATCCATCCCAAGCGATACCGGACCGAGTCCGCTCTGCTCTCGATACTATGGCAGAAGGGTTAATTGTTCTCGATAGAAAATTCCAGGTGGTGTTAGCGAATAAGGCATTTTCTGACCTATTAGGTCGTTCAGCAACGTCATTGATGGGTTATGAAGTGCGTCGCCTACCTTGGCGTCGAGGCGATAGCTCGACCTCGGCTGATTTCCCTTGGCAAACCGCGCTGACCAGTGGCGAAACGGTGATGAACAAGACTGTGCGTCTCGAGCTGGAGGATGGGGTGCGAACCTTTATGGTTAACTGCTCGCCGGTGTTGGCCGATAAAGGTAAACCAAGCGGCGTTTTGGTGAGCTTTGATGATATTACCGAACTAGAAGAAAAAGAGATTGAGCTGCGTCGCTCTAAAGAGGAAGCCGAGGCGGCAAACCAAGCAAAAAGTGATTTTCTGGCGAATATGAGTCATGAAATACGCACGCCGATGAACGCGATTCTTGGCTTTACTGAGGCTTTACGGCGTGGCTATGGCAAGGATGAGCAAAGTAACGACCATTATCTGAGTACCATCTTAGTCAATGGTGAGCATCTATTGAATTTAGTGAATGATATTCTTGATCTGTCCAAGGTGGAGGCTGGTCGCTTAGAAGTCGAGTCTACAAGATGTAAGCCTTACCAGATTATTAAAGAGGTTATTCAGGTGTTGTCGGTTAAGGCGGCAGAGAAAGGTGTTGAACTTAAATATACTCCCCAAGGTAGCATTCCCGAAACATTACTCAGTGATGCGGGTCGTTTACGCCAGATAGTGACTAATTTGATTGGCAATGCGATTAAGTTCACGCAACAGGGAAGTATCGTTGTTTATACTCGTATGAGTAAAGACCATAAGCGATTGATTATTGAGGTTGCAGATACCGGTATTGGTATGACCGAAGCGCAAGTGGCGACGGTCTTTGATCCTTTTGTCCAGGCAGATGCGTCAATTACTCGTCGATTTGGCGGCACAGGGCTTGGCTTAGCCATTAGTAAGAAGTTTGCAGCGGCCATGCATGGCGATATTTACGCAACCAGTAAAGAGGGCGCGGGAAGTCAGTTCTTTTTTGAAATGGAGATCAAGACCGAAGGCCCTGTGGCGTTAATTGGTGCGCCTGCGATACAAAATTGGCAAGATCAGTTAAGTGTGGCAGAGGGCGCGCGATGGGTATTCCCTGCAGCTCGTATATTAGTTGTGGATGATGGGGCCGAAAACAGAGAATTAATCAGTCTTGTCTTACAAGAACAGGGGCTGCATACTGATGAAGCAGCGGATGGAATAGAGGCGTTGTCGCTCATTGAATCACACTCTTATGATCTGATTTTGATGGATGTACAGATGCCGCGTATGGATGGTTATACGGCCGTGAAGGCTATTCGTGCACAGGGTAGTAAGGTACCGGTCATTGCGTTAACGGCCCATGCGATGAAAGGTATCGAGCAGCAATGCCATGCTGCGGGTTACTCGGGATATATGAGTAAGCCCATCAGTATTGATAAATTATTATTGCTGCTGGTTAAAGAACTCGGGGCAGTGAAACAAACTGATACCGTCGTTAAAACGGCAGGGGACGAGGTTATCTACGTCGATCAACAGGAAATACTATCAGTCACTTCGCCTTTAAATAGTTTGAGTCCGCTCTATTCAGAGCTGCCTTTGAGTAATCCTAAGTTTGCACCAATTATTGAGCATTTTATTGTTCGTTTGAATGACGTTTTTCGCTTGATGCAGGCCACTTTTCAGCAGCAGGATTATTCGGCTTTAGGTCGTCATGCTCATTGGATGAAAGGATCGGCAGGTTCTGTTGGTTTCCCAAAGTTAACGGACCTTGCTCGACAGCTTGAGCGCGCGTTGGTGGATGTTAATGAGGCGGAAATTGAGTTGCTGCTGGCGGAAATGGAAAACCTCGTGGCGCGTATTAATGTAGCCGGCCCTCGGCCGGTTGACGCCGAGGCAATGGCGCCTAAAGATAGCTCAGTGGCGAATGCGCGTTGGCCCGTGCCGGATCAAGTAACCTCCGAGCTTGCTGCTAATAGTGATAAATTTAGAGCGATAGTTGAAAAATTTGTAGATAAGTTGGGGTTTAAAATTCAAGCGATGGAGGATGCCGTTGAGGCGGCTGATTTTGACGCGTTACAACAGGATGCCCATTGGTTGAAAGGGGCGGGTGGTTCAGTTGGCTTCGATATATTTACTGATATATCCAGTGCTTTAGAAAAAGCCGCCGGTGCACAAGATCGTGCTGAATGTAGCACCTTGCTTAAGGTTATAAATCAAATTAATCGCAGGATTAAGATTTGAATATTCTGCAGCCCGAGACGTTAATATGAATGTGTTAAAGGATAATAACGCACTCATTATGATGGTTGATGACGAGCCCATCATGATGGAAATTGTTCAGGCTCACTTGGAAGAGGCCGGATATTCGCGTTTTATTAGTATCGATGACTCAAAACAAGCATTTGATGTGTTGAATCATCGACGGCCGGATATTTTATTTCTTGATCTGGTGATGCCCGACGTCAGTGGTTTTGATCTGCTCGAGCGGATAAGAGCCCATGAAGAATTTACCTATCTGCCGGTTATTATTCTGACCTCATCTACGGATTCTTTTTCTAAGTTAAAAGCCTTAGAGCTAGGGGCCACCGATTTCTTAGCGAAACCGGTTGATGCCAGTGAGCTGAAACTTCGGTTGCGCAATACTCTGACATTGAAAGCTTATGTTGATCAACTTTCGAGTTTTGACGCGCTCACTGATTTCGCTAATCGGAAGTCGCTGAGTGAAAAAATGGTTTGGGCGTTGAAGTTTGATCAGTTAAATGAGAATAAAACAGCCTTGTTAAGCATCGGTTTAGACCGCTTTGGCCAGGTGAATGAATCCTTTGGTATACAGTGTGGTGATTCGTTGTTACGTCAGGTGGCGCAGCGGATTAAGTCGGTGGTGGACAGCCGGAACAACTTATTCGGTGTTCATAGCCAAGAGACCGAAATTTACCCCGCACGGCTTTCCGGTGATGAGTTTGGTGTGTTAGTTCCTTCGATTAAGGAGCGTAACCATGCCGCATCAATCGCTAGGCAGATTATTAAAGAGATCTCCAAGCCCTTTGATATTAATGGCAATGAGCTTTTTATTAATGCACGTATTGGTATCACGGTGGCGCCTGATGATGGCATGTTGAGCGATGAGCTTATTAACACGGCCAGTACGGCGATGCGCCAAGGGAAAACCGAGAGTGTTGAAACGGTGCGTTTTTATTCGCAAACCGATAGCGCAGAGCTGAAAGAGAAAATTGAACTTGAAACGGCGTTACACAAGGCCCTCGAAAATAACGAATTATTGTTACATTATCAGCCTAAGATTGATCTGCGAACTCGACGGGTAACCAGTGCCGAGGCGCTGGTACGCTGGCAACACCCAGAAAAAGGTATGATCTCCCCCGTGGTGTTTATTCCGTTGGCGGAAGAAAGCGGCTTAATTCTCGATATCGGTGATTGGGTGCTTAATGAAGCTTGCCGTCAGGCCCAGGAATGGGAGTCTTCGGGACTTGGCAGTATCGGTGTATCCGTGAATGTCTCGAGTCAGCAGTTTAAAGAGGTAAATTACCGACAGCATGTGAAAGCGGCCCTGCTTAAATCAGGGTTATCTCCCTCTTTATTGATGTTGGAGTTAACAGAGAGTCTTGCGCTGCAGAATGTCGAAGCCAATGTGGAATTATTAACCAGCTTGAAAATGCTGGGTGTCGGCCTATCGATCGATGACTTCGGTACCGGTTTCTCGTCCTTGAGCTATTTGAAACGCTTTCCTTTGGATGAACTTAAGGTCGATCGATCTTTTATCTCGGGGATTCCTGAGAGCGAAGATGAGGTGCAGATCGTGTTAGCCATCATTGCATTGGCAAAAGCGTTACGTTTGACTGTGACAATCGAAGGGGTCGAGACGGAAGCGCAGATGAAGCTTCTTCAAGGCACCCAGAGCGATCTTATTCAGGGGTTCTATTTTAGTAAGGCGCTTTCAGTCGCTGACTTCAGGGCGTTCGTTGAGCAATTTAACCGTTAGTCGCGTACTTACCTTTTTAGCGTCTGGTATTGCCCTAGCCTAACGCTTAGATAATGTATACGGTCGCAAATTTCCTCGGGGCGCTTTGCTTAATTGGTATTGTTTCTTCGGTGTCGTTTCTGCAAGGCTATAGGTTTCCTACACACTTGTACTCCCTTGTATCATTAGCCAATGATCTCCTTCGTTTTTAGAGTGTTTGGGGTGTTCAATACCGGCTATGTTGAGTGGTATGTCTTAATGGGGACAAGCGTTGTTTTCGATAGCAGAAACCGGAGCAGTTGCTCCGGTTGTGTTGGCTGGGAATTGTTAGGATTTCATCCGCGCACCGCTCGGGTCATAAAAGGGCCGTAAAGAGGCATCGGCACTAAAGCGTTGTTTCGCTACTTCAATTTCAAACTGAGCGTTTTTAAGGCGTTCGGCATTTAACGAGGGCACATCCACGTAGCCCATTCCGATAGCCCCACTAACACTATGACCATACATCCCAGAGGTTAGGTAGCCAACAATGTCGCCATTCATAACGATGGGTTCATTGTGATACAGCAGCGGTTCTGGATCCTGTAAGCGGAACTGCACCATACGTCGATCGGGTAAACCGGCCATTTTGGCGTTGAGAAAGGCATCACGGCCGATAAAGTCACCACTATCGGGGCTGGCGGCGAAGCTCAGGCCTGCTTGCAGTAGATTATCTTCAGAGCCGATATCATGGCCCCAATGGCGAAATCCTTTTTCAAGCCGCAGGCTGTTAACGGCGTGTAGGCCGACATTACATAGCTCATAGGCGGCTCCGGCTTGCTGCAGAGCATGGAAAAAGGCCGTTGCTTGGAGGGCCGGGACGAAAATCTCCCAACCTAGCTCGCCGACATAGGAGAGTCGTTGTATCCAGACATCAATGCCGGCGACCTGGGCAAAACGGCCAGTCCCGAACAGAAAGCTATCAACGCCGAGGTCAGTTTCGGCGATCTGTTCCAGCAAGACACGTGCATTAGGGCCTTGCACGGATAGGCAAGCATAGTTAGCGCTGATATCCCGTAACTGCACATTGCCTTTTAAGTTTTTCTTCAGGTGCCACCAATCGCGATAAAAAGAGCCAATGCCGGTGGTGATCATGAAACGATCATCGGCCTGCTTGGACACGGTCACATCCGCCTCGATTCCGCCGCGAGGGTTAAGCCATTGGGTATAGATGAGTGAGCCGACCGGTTGCGCAATATTACCGGCGCAGATCCACTGTAAGGCTTGTTCGGCATCTGGGCCAGAAACTTCAAATTTGCCGAATGAGGAGATATCGTAAACGCCGACATTCTGCCGTACCGCCAAATGTTCCGCTTGATAGAACTTAAACCAGTCTTGACGTTTATAGCTGTAATGGTATTCGGCTTTTGCGCCGTGCCGGGCAAACCAGTTGGGGCGCTCAAAACCGCCCACTTCTCCGAAGCATGCACCTTGTTCCAGCAGTGTCTGGTGCAGTGGTGACTGGAGCTTATTGCGCCCTGTTTCATATTGGTAGAAGGGCCAATGCATCGCATAAGTGTGGCCTAAAGCTTCGGGAATCCGTGTTTCAATATAGGCTTGCTCACGTTGAACCGGATTGTGTCGACGCACGTCACACTCCCAGACATCGCCCGATGGATAGCCATCAATAATCCAGTCGGCCATTAGTTTGCCTAATCCGCCGCCGGCTCCGATGCCCTTGGAGTTAAGACCGCAGGCAACGAAAAAGTTATCCACTTCCGGCGTTGGGCCCAGCAGGTGTAGATTATCCGGGGTGAAGCTTTCTGGGCCGTTAAAGAAGGTACGGATACCGGTTTGTTCCAGTTGCGGGAAAGTTTCCATGCTGTTGAGTAGGTATTCTTCGATATGATCAAAATCGCAGGGAAACTCATCGAAGCAGAAGTCTTCGGCGATGCGAGTCATAGGACAGCCTCGAGCATTATGCTCGAACCAGCCAATCAGCATCTTGCCGGCATCTTCTTTAAAGTAGATGCCTTTATCAAAATCCCTCAGTACAGGGCGGCGGCTGAGCTGGTCCATCTCTTCGGTGACCACATAGAAGTGCTCACAGGCGTATAGCGGCAGATCGACGCCTATTTTAGCGGCGATATCACGGGACCAGAGACCTCCGGCAAGAATAACCTGATCGGCTTTAATCGTGCCTTGCTCCGTTTGCACCCCCACCGCGCGCCCATCTTCAACCAGTATCTCTTCTACTTTTACGTTTTCGAGCACCTTAGCGCCGCCCATGCGGGCCCCTTTAGCCAGCGCCATGGTGGTGTCGACAGGGTTAGTCTGCCCATCTTTTTCAATATATAGGCTGCCAAGCACGCCTTCGGTATCGATACCGGGGTACAGCTCAACGAGGCGCTGATTATCAATCATTTCGGATTCCACACCAAAGACGCTGGCCATCGATGAGGTTCGCTGTAACTCTTCTAAGCGTTCAGGGGTTCGGGCGATCGACAGACTACCGATCCGTTTATAGCCAGTGGCTTGACCGGTTTCGGCTTCCAGTGAGGCATAGAGTTCATGGCTGTATTTAGCGAGGTTAGTCAGTTCCGGTGTTTGCCAGAGCATGCTCACTAGCCCCGCCGCATGCCAGGTAGTGCCGCAGGTAAGCTGTTTACGTTCGAGCACCACTACATCGGTGACTCCCCGTTTGGTGAGGTGGTAGGCGATTGAGCAGCCAACAATACCGCCACCGATAATAACGACCTGTGCACGGGATGGTAGTGGTTTTTTTGCTTCCATCGTTGAATCCTTATCTAAAGAGGTAACCGCGCAGTTTCTCGGTGTGGGCCTAGCCTAAGTCTGCCACACCGACCGCCATGATTGATTATGAGAAGCTAGATGTTGGAATACCTACCGGCACAGTACAATTGATAAAAATTTCCTTAATGGTTAGTTTTTTTTGTTATTTCATGGGGCGCAATCCCGTGCGATCATGCTTACACTAAACATCCTTCTAAATGACCAACTGACGACACCCCCGAGGTCCTTAATGCCGCAGCCGCTTGATATTAGAAAGTTACCTCCGCTAAAGGCGCTGAAAGGCTTTGAGGCGGCGGCCCGCTTGCTGAGTTTGCGTCAGGCGGCGGAGGAGTTACATCTGACACATGCCGCCATTAGCCATCAGATTCGCGCTCTGGAAGACGATTTAGGTTGCGAACTTTTTACCCGTAATGGGCGAAATGTTGTGCTGACGCCTCAGGGGGCACAACTCTATCCGGTGGTTCGTGAAGTAATTGAGATGTTGATCAATGGCGCGGAAACCATCCGTCGAGCCGGCGCACCCTCGGTGCTGAGTGTGCAAACCTATGTGACGGTATCAATTCGTTGGCTATCCCGGCGTTTGCCACGGTTTAGAGGGCTCTATCCCGACTTAGATTTACGGGTGTCATCTCAAATTGTTAACCAGCAGTTTGATGAGGCGAATGCGGATATCGGCATCATCTATAGTCAGACCCTCCCGCCGGATCACCTGCACTGGACGCCTTTGTTCAAGCCTAGTTTGTTTACCGTCTGTAGCCCAAGCCTGATTGGTGCACGGGGCACCGAACTGCAACCGGCTGACTTGTTGGATTATCCGTTAATCACGGTGAATACCGAAAAATGGCAGTGGCCTGATTGGCTGATGTCGGTTGGTCTGGAGGGCATCTTGCCGATGCAGGCGCTGGTGGTTGATACCACGGCAACCGCTTTGGAGATGGCTATCGACGGTGAAGGTATCGCGCTGGTGAATGGCCCGTTTGCGGATGATGATCTTAAATCAGGTCGGCTGATTCGGCCGGTGAGTCATGCGATGCTCAGTCCGGGTGAGTGGGGCATTATTTGTCGTAAGGATATGCTGAATGATGAGCGGGTCAGTATCTTTATGAGTTGGTTGATTGCTGATGTTAAGGGTCATGGTTAATCGCAGCTGTTAGGGCGGTTAACGCGCGTTTGTGCACAGGCATCACTTGTTGGTGTGTTTAATATTTACTCTCCTCTGTTTCTCGGTTGTTGATGTTCCGTATTCATCGGATGTTATTCATTAGCTGAAAATCTCTTCGCCTTAACCCGTGGAAAAGTCGATTTGTGAACGCATAGGCCGCATTGAGATAAATGGTTAATTTTCTTTGTGGTTTGTACAAAAAATGTATGAGTTGGCTTCATTGACACTAAAAAGCGGCTATATGACTATGTAAATCGAACTTACTAGTGTTTTTTACTCATATAGCACGGCACGTATTAGACGCACTGCTGAGCTATGCCCCTGTAATGGTTGTCACCTCGGTGGCGGATGGCCGGAGAGCGATAAAATGACGAGTCGAACGTTTAGAATTGTACTAGATTGTCCAGATCGGGTTGGTATCGTGACTCGGGTATGTGAGGCGATTACCTCCAACGGCGGTTGGATCAGTGAAGCAGCCCATCACTCTGATGTCGATAGCAACTGGTTCTTTTCTCGTTTTGAGATACAGGCGGATACTCTACCTTTTGGCCTGGATAAGCTAGAGCAAATCCTGATGCCGTTACAGCAAGAATTAAGCATGAATCTTAGGCTGGTGGATAGCGATCAGCCGAAGCGGGTGATGTTGATGGCGAGTAAAGGTAGCCACTGCCTATCAGATCTGCTGGATCGCTGGCGCAGCGGTGATTTGCGGTGTGATATTGTCGGGGTGATCTCTAACCATGAGGGTATGCGTGGGCTGGTGGAGTGGTATGGTATTCCTTATCACCATGTGGTGATCGATAAAGCGGATAAAGCCACTGGGTTTGCCAAGGTTGAGGCATTAGTTGAGGCGAAGGAGGCCGACTGTGTTGTGTTGGCCCGCTATATGCAAATTTTGCCGCAAGCGCTCTGTGAGAAATTGCGCCATCAGGTGATCAATATACATCACAGCTTTTTACCTTCATTTATGGGCGCCAAACCCTATCATCAGGCGTCTCGGCGAGGCGTTAAGTTGATCGGAGCAACCTGTCATTATGTGACCGAACAACTCGATGAAGGGCCGATTATTGATCAAGACGTGGTACGCGTATCCCACAGCGATAAGGTGAGTGATTTAGTGCGTCTGGGTAAAGATGTCGAGAAAAGCGTTTTAGCGCGGGGCTTACGCGCTCATTTAGAAGACCGAGTGCTGGTGCATGGTAATAAAACGGTAGTGTTTAATTAACCACGTGGATTGATTCGATCTGTATTTGTTGTTTCCGGGACGATGTTTGATAACATGACCCGCCGATAGGGTATTCAATGGCTAAGGTCGAACAATAATAGAGAGGATTAATGAATGTCTGCACTGATTCTGGATGGTAAGGCGGTCGCAAAGCATCGCGAGCAGCAACTGCACACCGCGGTTGAAAAGCTCCGGGCGGATGGCGGTATCAAACCCGTATTGGCAACCATTCTAGTCGGCAGTGATCCAGCATCGGCGACCTATGTGCAGATGAAAGCGAATGCTTGTGAACGTGTCGGGATGGGATCTGTGCGGGTAGATATGCCTCAAGCCACGACCACTGACGAGTTATTAGCGGTAATTGATCAGTTGAATCGGGATAGCGATATCTGTGGTATTTTATTGCAACACCCGGTGCCAGCGCAGATCGATGAACGACGTTGTTTTGATGCCATTGCGATTGCTAAAGATGTGGACGGCGTCACCACCCGAGGGTTTGGTTTAATGGCGATGGGTGAGGCCGCCTTTGGATCGGCGACTCCTGCGGGCATCATGACACTATTGCGACACTACGATATTCCCTTGGCAGGTAAACATGCGGTGGTGGTCGGACGCAGCCCTATTTTGGGTAAACCGATGGCGGCAATGTTACTCAATGCGAATGCCACGGTAACGATTTGTCACTCCCGGACAGTCGATCTTGCACAACAGGTTGCCCGGGCTGATATTGTCGTCGGCGCCGTTGGCCAGCCGGAATTGATTAAAGCGGAATGGATAAGCGCCGGTGCGGTTGTCGTAGATGCTGGCTATCATCCGGGTGGCGTTGGTGATATAGAAAAGACAGGCTTGGCTGAGCGTGTTGCCGCACTGACACCGGTGCCCGGTGGTGTCGGCCCGATGACCATCAATGCGCTGATCAGCCAAACATTGGATGCGGCGCTACAACGTTAACGGCGTTATAGATCTAAACCATACAGCGGCTGTGTTTGATCCTGGCTGATCATAAAGTCGCTGATAATCTGCCTAACTTTTAGTACTTCGGGTCGTTCACTGTGTTCAAGTGACGACCAGAGTGCGATATCACGACGGGATGAGGCCACTCCCTCTACCTGAAGCATTTGCTGGGGGTTTATCTCCTTGGTCATTAAGGCCAAACGGGCGGGTAACCAGACCAGCATATTAGTGGTGTTGAGTAGATGGATAACTGAGCGAATACTGCCGGTAAACGCCATCTGTGCGGCGTCCACCCCGGTGACCTCGGCCTGACTTTCTAGAAAGCCAGCACTAGCCCCCGCGATGATCCATTTTTGCTGGGCGATATCGGCTTTGCTTATCGGTTGTTTAGCATCAATCAGCTTGGATTTCTTCCCTGCAAAGATGCCTGCTCGGTCGCGGAATAATATCTGTCGATCGAGTGATTTCTGCGTCACCGATAAATGTGCTGGGGCAATTAAAAAATCTAATTCACCTTCCTGTAACAGACCTATCTGTGCCGCGGCAGAACCAGTACGGAAATGAAAGGCATAGCGTTTCTCGGTGAGAAAGTAATCGGTCATCTGTTTGACCGTAGCAAACTCCCAGAGCGGGTCGATACCGACCACAAATTCACTTTTATAGCCGCTATGAAACTGTCGAATAACTTCATCTGCTTTCACACTTTCAGCCAGAATTCGCTCACCAATCTGTGAGAGCCGTGCGCCAATCTCCGTAGGGATAACACCATAGCGGGTGCGCTTTAATAGGGGGGCACCGACTTTCATCTCTAACTGCTGAATGCTGCGACTCAGGGTCGGTTGGGTGACGTGCAGTTGCTCACAGGCACTGGTGAGAGAACCCTGTTTGACGATAATGGCTAATTGCTTCAATAAGTTAGGGTTCATCTATGCATATTCTTTATGTCTGATCTTAAAAAGTAATTATTCCTTATATTTATAGTGCTTTAAAGTGGTCTTTGCTATAAGTGAAAATTTGTGCAGCGACAGGCAAGCGACTGATACGGATTAAAACATGCTGCAAACGTTGTTTACGCTACTCTGGCTAGAATTAGGGCTATGCTAAAAAGAGGGATATCCAATTCGCGAGGGTTTACTGCTGGGTCGGCAAAGAGTGTCGCCGTCGTCGCCATGGGTTTGCGGGTTGTTTTATCAGCGTAAAGCAGACAATGGGTTTCTAAGACGGTTGTGTTTTAGAGATAGAACAAAAATAACATCAATGGATACTATGCAATGAAGAAAACAATTTTAACGGGTGTACTGGCGGTCACCGCTGGTTTAATGGTGCAAACCACGCAGGCGGCGGATTACACGTTACGTTTAGCTCATTTTTTCCCACCGGTAGCAGCGATACACAAAAATGTCGCGCAGGCTTGGGCAGATAAGGTCACCGCAGAATCTGACGGGCGTATCGCCGTTGAAGTGTATCCTTCGTCGACTTTGGCTAAACCTCCGGCACTGTATGATGCGGTGACTAATCGGATCGCCGATGTCTCGCTGACGGTGCAAGGCTACACCGCAAACCGTTTCCCCCTGACCCAGATTGTCGAACTGCCGGGAGTGGCGAAAAGTGCCGCTAATGGTTCTTGTATTATTCAGCATCTGTATGACGAGCAGCTGATTAGCGATGAGTATAAAGATACCAAGCCGCTTTTCCTCTTTACCCATGGGCCGGGCCATATTCATACCACTGAAAAACTGATTAAAGAGCCAGCCGATTTTGAAGGTTTAAGAATTCGTCGTCCAACCGCGGTGGTCGCAAAGCTGTTGGAAGGTTTGGGCGCCAAACCGGTGGGTATGCCTGCACCTCAGGCTTATCAGTCGGTGCAACGCGGCGTTATTGATGGTGTTGCACTGCCATGGGAAGGGCAACTGACGTTCCGTATGAATGACCTGACGCCTTACCATACTGAGATTGGTGGTTTGTATACCTTGTCGTTCTTGATGACCATGAATAAAGATGTCTACAATAGTATGCCTGCTGATCTGCAAAAGGTGATCGATAATAACTCCGGCGATAGCTGGTCGCAGATTGCGGCGAGTGAGTTTGATGCGGCCGATGTCCGAGGTCGGGCACAGGCTAAAGCTGAAAAACATGAGATCTATCGTGTTAAAGATGGCGTTAATAATCCGGCTTGGAAGCCCGTGTTAGATAAGGCGGCAGAAGAGTACCTTGCGGCGCTGGAAGCTAAGGGATTAGCGGCAAATAAAGTTTATGCTCGGGCACAGGAGTTGGCGCAAAGCTGCCAATAACATGCTGCTGCGGCCTATCCATATAGGCCGCAGTTGATTCCTCGATTGAGACTAAGGTGATGTGCTTAGCGCTACCGCGCTATTGAACCTTAAGTCATCCATCTATTCTCTATCTCTCGCAGGGCTTTGCCCCTCTTTGATTGCTCTCGCCAAGTGTGACACCTTTCATCTCCCTGCTTATTCAGTCGTAGTCATGGCGTCATCCATCAAGTCCTTCCATTCAGCCTTTGGCGTTATTGAAGTCTGCACTTGGCTGAGCTCTGTGTTATCCATTGGTTAACGGTAAGGCATACAAAAACTTTATATCTGGCATTAAAAATCAATTATTCCTTATATCTGTAATAAGCTAAAGTGCTGTTATCTCAAGAACGACATAACAAGAAGGATGATGCGATGCAATATTATGTGGATGGATTTCGTGGTGGCGATCCCGATAAGAAAAATGCGACCAACACCCGCCGTGATCGTGGCGAGTTTGCGCCGCTACCGGAAAAGGTCGATGTATTAATTGCCGGTTGTGGCCCTGCTGGTCTTTGTCTGGCAGCACAGCTATCGCATTTTCCTGAGATCGATACCATGATCGTCGATCCTATGCCGGGCCCGCTGGAAAAGGGGAAAGCAGACGGTATTAATACGCGCACGATGGAGATGTTCCAAGCGTTTGGGTTCGCCGATAAGGTGAAGCGTGAAAGTTATTGGGTGAATCAGACCAACTTTTGGATGCCTAATCCTGAAAACCCCGCCCATATTAAACGTATTGGCCGAGTACAGGATGTTACCGATGACTCGTCAGAGATGCCGCACATACTGATTAATCAGGCGCGGGTGCATGAACTGTTTCTGGATGATATGAATCAATCACCAACACGGCTGACACCCGACTATAGTTGGTCTGTGGTTGATCTCGAGGTCGATACAACCGCAACTGATTATCCGGTGACGGTGATTCTTGAAAATACCGGTATCAATGCGGGCGAAAGAAAAGTCGTGCGGGCTAACTATGTGGTTGGCTGTGATGGCGCGCGTTCGGCAGTGCGTACGGCGATTGGTGGCAAACTGCATGGTGATGCGGCGCATCAGGCGTGGGGCGTGATGGATATTCTGGCGAATACGGATTTCCCCGATATTCGACAAAAATGCCTTGTTACTTCGGCTCATGAAGGGAATGTGCTGATCCTTCCCCGTGAAGGGGGGTATCTTTTTCGGATGTATGTCGAGCTAGATAAACTGAATGCCGATGAGCGCGTTGCTAACCGTAACTTCACCGTGGATCATTTGATTGCTGGGGCTAACCGGATCATGCAGCCCTATAGTTTGGATGTGAAAGAGGTCGTTTGGTGGTCGATCTATGAGATTGGTCATCGTATGACTGATCGCTTTGATGATGTGCCTGAGGGGGAATCAGGTCGCCGCAATCCACGCGTCTTTACTGCTGGGGATGCCTGCCATACCCATAGCCCGAAAGCCGGGCAGGGTATGAATGTCTCGATGCAGGATACCTTCAATCTGGGCTGGAAGCTGGTGCATGTGTTGCAAGGGCGTGCTTCGGCTGACTTGCTACACAGCTATTCCTCTGAACGTTGGACCGAGGCTAAGCGGCTGGTCGAAACCGACCACGAATGGGCCCGCATAATGTCGGCCCCAGTAGGTGAATCCACATTGGATAACGGCGATGAACCCCGCTTTATGCAACAGTTTAAAGCGAACTTGGAATTCACTGGCGGGCTGGCGGTTAAATATGATCCATCGTCGCTGGTTGGTACACCTACCTATCAGGCGCTGGCGAGCGGCGAGGAGATCGGCCGACGTTTCCATTCAGCCCCGGTGGTTAGGCTTGCTGATGCAAAACAGATGCAGTTGGGGCATGTCGCCGAGGCTGATACTCGCTGGCGGATCTATGCTTTTGCGGGTAAAAACGACAGTTCATCGCCGGGTTCTGCGATTCATCAACTGGCGGATTGGTTGCAACATGATCTTCGCTCTCCAGTGCTGACATTTACCGCGGAAGATGAAGATATCGATGGTTTGATTGATCTGCGGGCCGTGTTTCAGCAAACCTTTGATGAGCTGGCTTATGAAGAGATGCCGTCGCTGCTGCGGCCAACAAAAGGCAAGTTGGGTCTTCAGGATCATGAAAAAGTGTTTTGTGTCGATCACAAAGGCTTGGGTGATATTTATGATATGCGGGGTATCGATCGTGAGCAGGGCTGTATGATTGTTGTGCGACCGGACCAATACATTGCCCATGTACTGCCGCTGGATGCTTATGACGCTTTAACCGCGTTCTTTGCCGGGATCTATTTGCCCACAACCCAATGATAAAAAGATAGGGAAAACGGATGAAAGCAGGTGTTGGCGTTATCTAGCAGCTGCTTTTTTTATTACCATTAGTCCGGTGTGCAGGCTCAATAGGTTATGTGAGTGATGTGCCGTGATTATTTAGCCAATCGATAAGGACACCCCGATAGCTATTGTGATTCTCTTCAGACGCCGGCCAGACGATATGTAACCCTTCCTGGTCTTTACCTTCGATCTTTCTCAGCACTGTTAGTTTTTGTAGTGCTAACTCCTCCTCTAATAAGAACCCGTGCACGAGTGCTATTCCCTGGCCGTTAACGGCGGCATCAATGGCAAGATAGGAGTGGCTCAAGGTTAATACCTGCCTAGGGGTATGACCGAGTAGGCGAGACCAGGAGTGATGACTGTCCTCTATTAGACGATGATCGGCAAAGTCCGCCAGATCGACAGGCTGTTCCTCTCTCGACAATCGTTGTGGCGCACATACCGCATATAGAACCATGCCTGAGAGCTGCTGATGGTTGAGTTTAGGTTCGCTAGGCGGAGCGCCTAAGCGGATTGCGAGGTCGACATCCTCCGTTGAGAAATTGGTAAGATCTTCGCTGGCGGCGATAGAGACATTGATATCGGGATAGCGTTGGCTAAAAGCAGCCACCCGAGGCATCAGCCATTTAGTGACAACCGACGGTGGAGCGCTTATGGCGAGCCGTTGCCGTTGCCCAGTCAATTCATCCGTCGCCTTGTTAATCAGGCTCAGCGCTTGTCTGATCGATTGGTGATAGGCCTCCCCTTTAGGTGTGAATGTCACTCCCCGAGCGTGTCGGGCAAATAATTTAATACCGATATCCTGTTCTAGCTTTCTAATTCTTTGGGCAACCGCTCCTTGGGTTAGGCATAGTTCTGCAGCGGCCAGCCTGAAATTTAGGTGGCGGGCTGCCGCATCAAATATTCTCAGAGTATTTAGATTGATCTGCATCGGTGATCATGTCCATCTGCTGATGAGGATGTAGATTTTCTACATTCTTATGACAGCTTATATGATTAGTCAATGTCCGCTGTGGATTTTATAGTCATCGACATCGCCTGTGATGCACTTAATATGATGAGGAATAGCAATATGCAGATGATCGCAACCAACCGTTTTTGGCATCGAGACAGAACCGCTTTTTGGCTTAAATGGGCTGCTTCGGTGATACAGATACTGGGCTATTCGGCAACAGCTTTTGGTTACACGCCTATGAATATCTATCTGTTTTTAGTGGGCTTAGTGGGTTGGTTTATCGTCGGTGTACTGTGGAATGATAGGGCGATTATGTTGATTCATGTGATCGCACTGGGAGCGATGTTGGTCGGGATGCTACAGTCGTTTTAAGAGGGGCTAGCCGAGGAGATAGGCTAGGGAAAGCGTCCACAGACCTTTATATATCGATCTGTGGACTTTTTTAGCAAAGGCTGGTTAATGATTATTCATATGAACGGGCAATTTGCCGAAGTTCATTTAAGGCGGATTTAGCGTCCACACCTTGCTCCTTTGCCATGTCGATAAATGCCTGATCCATCCCCTTAATCACCTGCTCAAATTCTTGATAGATAGCATCATGGGTGGTGATTTCGGTAATCTTAACACCATAGGTTTGAGCCGCATTTAATCCATCTGTATCACTTTGATCCCAGGCTCTGCCCGCCATCGCTGAGAGTTTTTCACCCGATACACTGAGTATTGCTTGTTGATCTTCGGTGGATAGGGATGCGAGAAAGTCGGGATTCATGAACATACCAAAGCTTCCTAGGTACATACCTCCCGGGAGTAAGGTGAGATAGGGGGCGACCTCTTTTAAACGCAATGATTTTTGCACATCCGTCGACATAAACACGCCATCAATGACCCCCTGTTGCATCATTTCATATACTTTTGTTGCCGGGGCGCCCACCGCGGTGATACCAAGGCGATGACCGATCTCTCCCTGAATACCACCACCGATGCGGATTTTCTGTCCTTGCAAGTCAGCGAGTGAATTAATTGGGTGAGCGCTGTGTATTTGCCCGGGACCGTGAGTAAACAGCCCAATCACTTCCAGTCCTTCATGTTCGTTGGCTTGGGCTAAGTATTTATTATGTATGCGCCAGTGTGCGACTGACGCTGCTTCGGCGTTGGCTCCGAGTAACGGTAATTCAACCATTTGGGTGAGTTTGAAGCGGCCTGGGACATAGCCATGATAACTCCATCCGGCATCGGCTACGCCGTCTTCGACGAGCTCAAAGATCGTTTTTGGATGGCCGAGTCCATATTCAATCTCTACCCTGACACGGCCCTCTGTGGCTTCCTCTACCCACTTCCCCCACGTTGGGATAACGACGCTGTTTTGTACATGAGATGGTGGTGCCCAACTGGCAAACTTCATCACGGTTTCAGCGGTCGCAGACATTGAGGTGATAAGTGTTAATGAGAAGACGCAACGCTTAGTTATTGTCGATAACATCGTATTTATACCTAAAATTATTATTGTTGTTGAATAGCGCGAAGGTCGCGGTAGAACGGGAGCTCAAAATTTAACGACTTAAAAAACGTTCAGCGTCCAGCGCCGCCATGCAGCCCATGCTTGCTGAAGTAATTGCTTGTCGATAAATATGATCAGCGACATCGCCTGCCGCAAAGACCCCGTTAATACTGGTCTGGGTTGTATTGCCTTCTAGCCCTGCGTTTACCGTGAGGTAGCCATTCTTCATATCAAGCTGTTGTTCAAATAGGGTTGTGTTTGGCTGATGGCCGATGGCAATAAAAACCCCGTCAACATCAATGATTTTTTCTTGATGATTAAAGCGGTCTTTCAAGCGTAAATGGCTTACGGTTTGACCATCGCCTAACACCTCTTCTAATTGATGGTGCCAAAGGATATCGATATTGCCGGTTGCTGCTTTAGCGGCGAGCTTTTCCTGGAGTATTTTCTCCGCCTTTAACTCATCGCGGCGATGAATTAAGGTGACGTGACTGGCAATATTGGCTAAATAAAACGCCTCTTCAACGGCCGTATTACCACCACCAATCACAGCGACTTTTTGGCCTTTGTAGAAGAAGCCATCGCAGGTTGCGCAACCACTGACACCTTTGTTCATATATTCAGCTTCAGATGGCAGACCTAAGTACTGTGCCGATGCACCAGTCGCGATAATCAATGCATCGGCGGAATAACGCACACCGCTATCACCAATTAAGCTAAAAGGGCGGCGAGATACGTCGGCTGAGACAATATGATCGTATATGATCTCTGTCTCAAAGCGTTCCGCATGTTGTTGCATTCGGGTCATCAATTCAGACCCCTGAACGCCGTCAACATCACCCGGCCAGTTGTCCACATCCGTGGTGCCGGTTAATTGCCCGCCGATAGCCGTGCCGGTAATGATCACCGGATTTAGGCCTGCCCGTGCCGCATAAATCGCCGCGGTATAACCGGCTGGGCCTGATCCAAGAATAATCAACGAAGCATGTGTACTCTCAGTCATGGCCGTTATCCACATGTTGATCAAGCCACTGGCTAATCTGACTTTCCATGAGGGCTCCGCTGCGTCGAGCAACTTCTTGTCCGTGCCAGAAAAGAATCAGGGTTGGTGTTGTTTTAATCTCGTATTGGGCGGCAGTGAGTTCAAATACTTCCATATTGGCCATACCTATTTGGAAACGCTCGGGCTGCTTCCCTAATAGTCGTTTTATGGCGGGCCCTACCATTTTGCAGGGCCCGCACCAAGGTGCCCAGACATCCACTAACACAGGCTTAGTTGCCGAGTTGATGAACGTCTCAAAAGTGTCATCAGTTACATCTAAAATATCCATTCGAGGTCCTCTTATACGTGTTTGCCAGCATCCCAACCTTTGTGGCCGACCGCACGTTCAGTTACTTGGGTCGGTAGCTCCTCCAACTCAGTTGCCATCGTGTCGTTCCAACGATTGAGATATCCAAATAGCGCAACGGTCGCCACAATTTCAACAATTTGGCTTTCATCAAAATATTTTTTCAGGGCATCAAAATCTTCTGACGAGACTTCATTTGGTAGCGTGCCACCCTTAATACCGATGGTGATGGCTGCGCGTTCTGCGTCAGTGAATTGTTCACTGGTTTCAAACTCCCAAATGGCAGCGATTTTCTCGTCTGGCGATTTGTAGATGCTGGATAGGTTGCTCATATGTGACTGACAGTAGCGGCAACCTGAGGCGAGGCTGGATGCCAGTGCAACCAGCATTTTGAGTTCTTCAGGTACGCTTCCTTCATATAGAATGACTTGATTTAACTGGCCGAACACTTTCGATATGTTGGGGCGGCGGGCCATTGTTTTTACACTATTCGGGCAGAAGCCACGGGTGTTTTCATAGTGCTCAAACATCTCGCGTAATTCTTGATCTACTTCGCTGTTTTCTAAAGGTCTTAGGTGAGCCATCATTGTTCCTCTTGTCTGTTCTTCTGCTTGAGTGATACTGTTTGAGGTTATATTAGGGATGGCTCGCAAAGCTGTCTGTCCCTCTAAACAGGGACAAATAATTAAGATGTTAAATAAAACCAGTGAGGCCAGATGTCGGTTTTAAATGAAGTAGCAGATTCAGCGTGGGTAGACTCCGTTGCTGAGACCATCATCGCGCTTGGCAGTGCGGGATTCCCCGCTAAGCTTCTCGATAAATTGAATCAGTTTGTGACGGTGAATCACCTATCTCTTGTTCATCTAGAGGAAAATAACCGGGTGACCTATGTGTTTTCGGCCAGTGATCAGCAGGTGAATATCACCAAAACGATGCAACAACTCTATCTGTCTATTTATTACCGCTTAGATCCCAATAAAGATTTTTTCGATCATTTTAATGAGGATTATCAAACCTTAGTGCGTCGGTTACAGCCAAAAGATATTCAAGATCTTGATTATCGAAAGCTTTGGTATGAGCGAATGGGCATAGTTGATCGGCTTTCTATATTAACCAGGGCCGATAACGGGCTTTATTGTTTGAATCTGTTCCGGACTGAAAAAGGCTTTACGGCAGAGGAAGTATCCTTGATTCAAGCTTTGAGTAAGGTATTGTCGGCGTTGGTGGTTAGGCACACACGTTTGAGTGGCTCTTTATCGAGCTTTATGACACGGGGCGCGCAGATTTACACCTTGATTGAAAGGCTTGAAACCATCGATGCGAGCCTGACCAAGCGAGAGAAAGAGGTCTGTTCTCGCATTCTGTTAGGCATGAGTTCGGAAGGCATTGCACTGGACCTCGATATAAAGATGCAGAGTGTCCAAACGTATCGTAAACGGGCCTATGCTCGCCTTAGTATCACCAGCCAGAATGAACTATTTTCTCTATGTTTAACAACTGCTTAAATCGGTCATGATTGGGCTTGTTTAGCCCTGTTCTTCAGCGAGTTCAACGTCATATTAACGGCTTTAGTTGTCGGTTTCTGATAGCGTGCTTAACGGCGGGCTCATGCTTTTGCTGTTGTCGATGCCATGACCGGGTAAGCCGGTGAGTAAGGCGCCAGAAGGGGATCTGTTTGGCACAGATTGCTCCGTGCTTTTTTATTTTTACTGCTTTCAGTTTAGTTTCAGTTTTAATCATTAAAGTGTGAGACATCAAGTAGAGATGAAGCGGCGCTGATGTAAATCGTTTGCTTATATCGATTCGGTGTTGGGCTAGCGATTAATTAAGTTAGCCGATGGATAACCTGATATTAGAGTTATCTACATACCGAAATAGCCTGTGCTTGAATACGTTTAACTCAAAGATTAAATGTAAAAATAACGAAAGCAATATTATCGATTTAACGTGGAGTAATAAAAATGAATAAGGCAAGCTTAGCGACAGCACTACTTCTTGGCGCATCAACTGCACTGCTTAGCGCAGGTGCTGTTGCCGGTCCTAATAGCCAACTTAAAGTCTCTGAAACAGCATCTGCTGAAGTTCAGGCGAAAGTGAATGGTTGGTTAGCGGGCGATAAAATTAGTGGCCGTAAAGATAAATGCTTTGGCATTGCGTTAGCCGGTGAGAATGACTGCGCTGCCGGTGCGGGTACTAGCTGTGAAGGTACTTCAACTCAAGATTTCCAAGCGAACTCTTGGACCTATGCGCCTAAAGGCACTTGCGAATCGATTATCACTCCAAATGGAACAGGTTCTCTTGAAGGTTAATAAATATCGGCCTCTGCCGTCTTTGACAGCAGGGGCGCATCTCGGTGCCGGCCTGGGTTTAAAGGCCGACCATCTGGATGATATTTTAGCCTTGCCGGTGGCTGATGATGCCCCGCAGGGCAATCGCCTTTGGTTTGAGGTGCATACGGAGAACTACTTTGTAGCAGGCGGTCCACGGCGACATTATTTGCGCTCAATCCGTGAACGTTACGAGCTTAGTTTTCACGGTGTGGGCGGCTCACTCGGTTATGACCATCAATCCATGCCTGAGCATATTAAACAGGTTAAAGCGTTAATTGATGAGTTCGAGCCAACCCTGATATCCGAACATGCCGTTTGGTCCCGTTCTGGCGGCGCATATTTTGCCGATTTGATGCCCCTGCCTCGAACACAGGATGCACTGCAGTCATTGGTGGATGGTGTGGATCGTTTTCAATCCGGTATCGGGCGGCGTATTTTAATTGAAAATCCGAGTAACTATTTGGATTTTACCAGTGAGATGGATGAGCCCCAGTTTTTAGTTGAAGCGGCGCAGCGTAGTGGTTGCGGCTTATTAATCGACATTAATAACCTGTATCTCAGCAGTAAGAATACCGGTATTGATGCCGCACAGTACTTATCACAGATCCCCGCTGAGTTGGTGGGCGAAACTCATATAGCAGGACATGATCCTGATCCCGAGTTAGGCCAAGCGTTATTAATCGATAGCCACGCCTCACCCGTTGATTTGCCAGTATGGGAGTTATTACAGCATGCGTTAACGCTGTTCGGTCACCGACCTGTACTGGTGGAACGGGATGCCAATCTACCGCCGTTTGCTGAATTAATGAATGAACGTCAGCAAGCACAAGGTTACTTAGATCAATGCCGCCATGAAGCTGCCTCAGCTAACGTTTCTCTAGGGGAGACTCGGTAATGGCACTTAGCCCTTATATTGATGCTTTTACAGACTACCTGCGTACCGGTGATACACGCGGGATGAATGACTATTGCGTTGATGCAACGCAGATAAAACGGTTAGCGGTTTATCGGAATGGTTTTTATAAAGGCTGTATAGACGCACTAGCCGCGAATTTTCCGGTGTGCGAAAAAAGCCTAGGGCGAGAATCTTTTAACAAGCTTGCCAGTCTGTATGTGGATCACTATCCACCGGAGATCGGCACATTGGTCGGTTATGGAGAATACTTTCCTTATTTTATAAGAGATCTATTGGCGGTATTAGAAGAGCAAGGAGGGCCAATGCTCTTGCCCGCGAGTCTAGTTGATCTGGCACGCTTAGATTATGCCTGGCTTACGAGTTTGATGAGTGCTGATGCGACGCAGACCCTAACCGCCGAAAAAATCACTTGGTTGGTTGAGCATGGTGAGGATTTTACTCAAGTGCAGGTGACATTAAATGCCAGTGTTGACCTGCTGCGCGTTAATGCCGGCACCTTGAATCAATGGATTGGCTTTAAAACGAATAGTCCTGATGTCGAGCCACTGGTGTTGTCTCCAGAAGGGCATATGAATTTGTCTGAGTTGGCGCAGGCGGATAGCACTATAGATGTTGATACTGTGATGTTTTGGCGACTCAACGATGCGGTTCAAGCGCGCTTACTGTCAGCCCCTGAAGTGGCATTGATGCGAGCATTACAGGATGACGGTGTACTCGAAAAAGCGTTTGCTGCCGCATTGGCCTTAGATCCTGACTTTGATGTGAGCGATGTTTTTTCTGCCTGCCTGCAGAATGAAATATTAGATATTGATTTGACGAAATATAATTATAAACATTAGGACATTAATATGAAGATGATAGAGAAGTTTCGCGCGTTATATGTGCAAATGGGTTTACAGCTATCTCGGTTTTTAGAACCCTTAGCTCTATTTTTTCTTCGTTTTATGGTGGCGAAGGTTTTTCTCGATTCGGGCTTGAGTAAGTGGGATGGCTTCCTGCAGTTTAATGTTGATAAGTATGACCTGTTTATGTATGAATTTTTCTGTCCTGATCCGGTGAGGCCGGGAGCTTTGCAGTTATGTAACCCTGAAACACTCGACTATGTTGAAGGCTCATTTGTAGTAAAAATGATTGAGCTGCTGGCGGTATTTGCCGGTATTGCTGAAGTACTGTTACCCATATTATTGATTATCGGTTTATTTTCTCGTTTTGCTGCGTTAGGGCTAATTGGTATGACGATGTTCATTCAACTGGCGGTGTTTCCGACCTGGGATCATTGGATCAACCCTGCATCTTGGTGGGCGATCTCCTTATTAGTGATTGTTGCACGGGGCCCAGGCATCCTCTCGATCGATCGCTTGCTTGGCTTGGACGCAAAGCCAACGTCAGTTCATCATGACGCTAGCCATTGATCTTAAGCGGGCTTGGTTGCTCTTCAACTAGGCTCTATAATAACGGTTTAGTTGGCTATCATAGCGGCTAAACCGAGTGCCGGACGCAATATACCCTAGAGATATGGGTGATTCCTTGTTTTGGGACATTCAATAGGTGAAAAAATGCGTCACATCTATTAGGCTGTACTGAGATTATTGCAATGATGTAAGGATAATGAATGAAGATAGATCAAATGGTCTCTTTGGAAGACTGCTTAACTGATTTAACCTGCGAACAACTCGATAATATTCTGGCTAAAATCCCCGACTTAGGTAGACAAAAACAAAAGAAGCGACAGGAATATCTTTCACGCAAGCTGGCAAGATCAGGCGTGACGGTAGAGCTACCAAAAGTGGGATCTGTTCTTAATGAAGCAGCGACCCTCGGTTATGATTTTGGTGGATTAGTGAAAGATATGGCGCGTTATCAAAAAAACAAACGATAGTCGAAGCGTTCACCGAGCTTTTTCCGTATTTTGTATAATTTTTGTATAAGCTCGAATGTTTTTATCTTTATGAGTACGATTTTATGACCCAGCTGAACTCGCGATAACCTAGGTTGTCGTTTGTTAAGTCTTAGGTGACAAAGATAAAATGCTATTTTATTGATGACATGGGTTGACCCTTGTTAGCTGTGGATAAGTTGAACGGCTAAATGTCTGCTGGGCTGTGTATTAGGTTATATTATTTTTATGAATTTTTAATCGATGCTTTCTTTTTTATTAAGTTGGATAATGAAAGTTAGTCACGATTATTTTTAAGCGGTATGTCTGGACGGTTTTTCGTTTTTTATTCTCTATATAATTATAGCGATAAATAGAAAACCAAGAGGTTAACCGATCTTAACTATGTATTGCTTTGTTTCGCATAATGAATACTTAAATGGCTAAAAAAGCCTGTTTGATGGGATGAAAATCAAACCTGAATAGGCAAATATAAGGGTTAGATTGCGCTTTCAATCAAACTTGTTATTATTCATCCATATAGTCGGGGGGCCGTTAGGCTGAGATTGCATGTTTCGAGACCCGTTGAACCTGATTCAGTTAACACTGGCGTAGGGAACTATAAATCTAGCTTGGTATGATTTGATCCCCTTAAGTCGTAAATCTTCAGCTCGATAAAGTTCCTAGACCCTGGTGTTAGGAGCTTTTATGTCAAATATTACAGCTACGCGGCCGATGCAAGGCTCTTCCACACCTATCGTATTAACGATTGCAGGCTCCGATAGCGGTGGCGGTGCGGGTATTCAAGCCGATATTAAGGCGATCTCCGCGACGGGCAGTTATGCCTGTTCTGTGATCACCGCCATTACCGCCCAAAATACCTTGGGCGTGTCCGCTATTTTTCCGATACCGCTGGAACATGTTGAAAAGCAGCTAGATGCCGTGTTTACCGATCTGAATGTCGTTGCCGTTAAGGTGGGGATGTTGGCTGATTGTGACATCATCAAGATCGTTGCCGCCAAAATAAAACAGTATCAGCCAGCATTCTTAGTGGTCGACCCGGTTATGGTCGCTACTAGCGGTGACTTATTATTACAAACTTCAGCGATCAACACGTTGAAATCAGAATTGCTTCCTCTAGCCGATCTTATTACGCCAAATCTACCCGAAGGGGCTGCCCTGATTAACTGCGAGGTGCCCGACAATGAAGATAGCATGGCGACCATGATCTCTGGCCTTCGTCAGTTGGGCGCAACCGCTGTGTTACTCAAAGGTGGTCACCTAGAGCAGGATGAAAACAGTAATGATCTGCTGATTTTGTCAGAGCAGGTACACCACTTTGCGGCTAAGCGAATTAATACGCGCAACACCCATGGCACTGGTTGTACCCTGTCGTCGGCTATTGCTTCCTATTTAGCTCAGGGCCGTGAACTATTAGAGGCGGTACGGTTGGGTAAACAGTATATCTCTCAGGCGATTGCCCATGCTGACGAATTAGCGATAGGCAAGGGGCATGGTCCAGTCAATCATTTCTTCAGTGGCCATGCGGATGTCCGCTAATCGACTAGCGGCTAATAACCAAGCGGTTAGTATCACTATCTCGGGCGGCTATCTGCGTTACCACGACAGTGACGACGCTATCTTAACCGGATTGAATATTGATGTGCCTAGCCGAGCTTGGACCTGTATTTTGGGCCGTAGCGGTTGTGGTAAGAGTTCATTACTGCGGTATCTAGCCAACCTGCTTGATGATAAAGCGGATTGGCGCGGCGAGTTAAGCACACAACCACCGTGTGACCTGAAAGATCATATTGCCTATATGGCACAACAAGATCTCTTAATGCCGTGGTTATCGGTATTAGATAACGTCCTGTTAAGCACTCAATTTGGTATAGATTCTCAGCCAAGCGCCATCGATGTGCAGCGGGTGAAAGCGCAGGGGTTATTGCAACAAGTAGGCTTGGCGGACCAATCAGACTATTTACCGCAGCGGCTCTCGGGGGGGATGCGCCAACGGGTAGCATTGGCGCGGACGCTGATGCAAGACAAGCCCATTGTGTTGATGGATGAACCCTTTTCGGCGTTGGATGCAGTCACCCGCTATCGATTACAAAACCTAGCCCATCAGTTGCTGCAAGATAAAACCGTGGTATTGATTACCCATGACCCACAGGAAGCGATTCGCTTGGCTGATCGGCTCTATATCATGCAAGGTCGGCCTGCTTTTGCCGAATCCCTAACGGTGCCCGATTCGGCGACACCGCGCGATTTTGGGGCTGAATCTGCACAGTTGCAGCAAACCATTATGGCGCGTCTGGAGCATGATTATGAATGATCTCATTCAGGCCAACGCTGTATCGCGTCAGTTAAAAAACAAAGAACGCATCCCCCATCCGTTGATGCGCATACTTATCAGTGCAGCAGTGATGATTGGGCTATGGCAAGCGGTGGTGGTCTTGTTTGAGATGCCTTCATTTATTCTTCCTAGCCCCGCTGACGTGTTTGCACGGCTGATCGAAAGATATGCGATTTTGTTGCAGCATAGCTGGGTGACGGCGCAAGAGATCTTATTGGGGTTGTTATTTGGCTTAACCATGGGGTTGTTGTTTGCGTTACAAATGTTGCTATTTAAACCGGTTAAACACTGGTTACTGCCCCTTTTGATTGCCAGTCAGGCGATCCCTGTCTTCGCCATCGCGCCGGTACTGATGTTGTGGCTGGGTTATGGTATCGCCTCAAAAATCGTTATGGCGGCGCTGATTATTTTTTTCCGATCACCATCTGTTGTTATGACGGTTTACGCAATACTCCGGTAGGCTATCTGGATCTGGCCAAAACCATGGGGGCGTCAAGGTGGCAAATGTTACGCCGTATTCAACTTCCATCGGCGTTACCTGCACTGGCTTCGGGCATTCGTGTGGCGGTGGTGATCGCGCCGATTGGGGCTGTCGCGGGTGAGTGGGTGGGGTCCAGCGCGGGCTTGGGCTATCTCATGTTGCAGGCCAATGCGCGCATGATGATAGATGAAATGTTTGCCGCGCTGTTTATATTATCCGTGTTGTCTATCGTGCTGTATTTTGTCGCCGACCGGCTGCTGAAAAAACTAATTCCCTGGGAAATCTAATCCCTAGGTCGTTATGAATGTATCGATTCGATGTATGTCGAACAATCGCAATATTAAAGGAAATTTCATGAAAAAGCGTATTCTTTTGGCCGCACTGGCAATGGTGGCAACGTTGCTGTCGGCGACGACTCAGGCAGAAACGAAAAACCTTAGCCTAATGCTGGATTGGTTTGTAAACCCGAATCATGGTCCTATCGTTATTGCTAAGCAGCGGGGCTATTTTGCCGATCAAGGTCTTGAGGTCGAGATTCAAGAGCCAGCCGACCCGAATATGCCACCTAAGCTGGTGGCCGCGAATAAGGTTGATTTAGCGATTAGCTATCAGCCTAATCTGACGATTGATGTCGCCGCGGGTTTGCCATTGATTCGCTCGGCCACCTTGATTGCAACACCGTTGAATATGCTGATGGTGCTAGATAACGATAAGATTAATGATCTAGCAGATCTAAAGGGAAAGAAAATTGGTATCGCGATCGCCGGCACCGAAGAAGCCAGTATCGGCACCATGCTCGATACCGTCGGTGTGAACTATGCTGATGTTGATATTATCAATGTTGGTTGGGCGCTATCAGCGTCACTGGCATCGGGTAAGGTTGATGCTATTTGGGGTGGGTTGCGTAACTTTGAAACCAATCAATTAGCCCTAGAAGGTTTTAAAGCGAAAGCCTTTTTTCCCGAAGAGCATGGCGTGCCGGTGTATGACGAATTGATCTTTGTTGCGAATGCCGATACCTATGATAAAGACGCCATCCGTGGTTTTAATAAAGCGATCGAGCAGGCAACAATTTATATTACGAACCATCCGCAAGCGGCTTGGGAAGAGTTTGTCGCTTACGCGCCGGATACTTTGAACAATGAACTGAACAAGCGGGCTTGGCGCGATACTCTTAACCGTTTTGCTCTGCGTCCTTCGGCGGTCGATCTGCAACGCTATGATGATTATGCTGAATTTATGTATGAACAGAAGATCATCAAGACGTTACCGAAAGCACAGGATTATGTACCTACGCTGTAATACAGGCCCTGAGTATCCGTCGTCGCGGCGGATGCGCACAAGAGTGTAGAGTTAACGGCGTTTCTGACACTGGGGCGAGACGCACGTGACGGATCTGATTGGTCTATCTTTATATCATCAGCTATCGAGGAGTGAGGCATGTTAGATCTATTGGTGCGCAATGTGAATTTGCCCGATGGTCGCAAGGGTGTTGATATTGCCATTAAAGAGGGCAAAATTGTTCAACTTGCCAAGGGGATTGAAGCGGCCGCTGTCTCGGAGATTGATGGACAGGGATATCTGGCGTCACCGCCCTTTGTGGATAGCCATTTTCATCTAGATTCGGCCCTCAGCCTTGGTCAGCCACGCTTAAATCAGAGCGGCACCCTGCTTGAGGGGATCGCCTTATGGGGCGAGCTAAAGCCTCAGCTGACGGTGGAGTCGATTAAGCAGCGGACATTAGCGATGTGCCGTTGGTCTATTTCGCAAGGTACCCTGTGTATTCGTAGCCATGTGGATATATGCGACGATCGTTTGCTCGCTGTGGAGGCGCTGCTTGAGGTGCGCGAAGAGATGCAGCCATATCTCGATCTACAGTTGGTAGCGTTTCCTCAGGATGGATTTCTACGCTACGGACGTGCTCGGGAAAACCTGTTACGGGCACTGGATAAAGGGATTGATGTGGTGGGAGGCATTCCCCATTTTGAACGGACCATGAGTGAGGGGGCCGCCTCGATACGCGAATTATGTGAGATCGCCGCCGCTCGGGGCCTACGGGTTGATATGCATTGCGACGAAAGCGATGATCCTCAATCGCGCCATATCGAGACACTGACCTATGAAACGCAACGCTTGGGGTTGAACGGTCGGGTGACAGGTTCCCATTTGACCTCGATGCATTCTATGGATAATTACTATGTCAGTAAGCTGCTGCCACTGATGTGTGAAGCTGGCATTCATGCGGTTGCTAACCCATTAATCAATATTACTCTGCAAGCCCGCCATGATAGTTACCCCAAACGACGGGGCATGACACGGGTCCCCGAATTAATGAATGCGGGTATCAATGTTGCCTTTGGCCATGATTGCGTCATGGACCCTTGGTACAGCATGGGCACACACGATATGTTAGAGGTGGCGAGCATGGGTTTGCATGTGGCTCAGATGACTAGTCTAAAGGGGATGCAGCAGGCCTATGATGCGGTTACGGTCAATGGTGCAAAAGTGCTGGGGCTAGAAGGCTATGGGCTAGAACCCGGTTGCTATGCTGACTTGGTGATTCTACAGGCTCGCAGCCCGATTGAGGCGTTGCAGTTGAAGCCAGCGCGTTTATATGTGATTCGTAGGGGGAAAGTGATCGCCACCACTCCAGAGCAACAACGTTCTATTATGTTGGGCGGTCAGCAACAGGCGGTTAGCTTTTCCACCGGTCTCATCTGAACTTAAGCCCTGAGCGGCCGCGTTATTCGCTGTCTTTTTGCAGGTGAATCGCCTCTTCTCGACGATGTCGGTAATGCTTCGGTGATTCATTGTATTTACGTTTAAACCAGCGGGTCAGGTGGGCGCTGTCGGCGAAGCCACATTCTTGGGAGATTAGGGTGATGGAGCGGGCGCTATTGGTAAGTAGCCATTCGGCATGTCGGATACGCATATCGCGATAGAAGTCGGAGGGGGTAACATTGAGTGAGTCCATAAAGGCTTTATTCAATTGCCTCATGGTGACATTCAGCTGTTGAGCAATTTCTCTAATTTCCAACGGTTCAGCGATGGTTTTTTCCATCATGGCGACCGCGCGGCGAACGCGAACATCATTCACTTGCAAGACAATATCGGCAAACTGATTACCTATATGGGTTTTACTTTGCTCGTCGTTGCCGTAATCCAAAATAACCAGCTTGAGTGCTTTGCGGGCCAGCAAAGGGCCGCAATGTTTTTTCACTAACTCGGCGGCTAAATAGGCGGGGGCGGCGCCGCCTATGGAGGTAAAACGGTCGCGATCGACGGTATAGGTTTGGTCTGATAAGGGCAGTGGGGCCGAATATTTTTCGGTAAATTCATTAAAGTGCTGAAAGTGAATGCTGCAGCGATAGCCCTCCAGCAAGCCGAGTTCTGCCATGATAAAACTACCGGTGCAGATGCCCACAATTGGTAAGCCATGTTCTGCACCTCGCTGGATAAATTCGCCTAAGGCGTCAGGTAATATATAGCTTCCGCGCAGAATACCGCCGACAACTACGATGTAATCGAAGTCATCATAACTAACCTCCGTGATCAGCTTTTTGGGGGCTATTTCAATCCCCGAGCTGGCACAGATATTATCATTGTTGTTGGACACCACGGTCCAATGACAGAGGTTCATTTGGCTGCGGTCAGCGGTATCACCGGCCAAACGCAATACATCGACGAAGGCCGAAAAAGAGAGCATGCTGAAAAAAGGGCTTAGTACAAAGGCGACACGCAAGTTAGGCTCCTGAGTGTTAATTAACATATCGATGGGCGGGAGAGTTTCATCTGCGTCAGTCATAACAGCAAGCCTGATTAATATCGTTAATTGACTATAGCGTATCGATCAGTAGGCTCAAACCCGTTATGTGACTCTCAGTTAAATAAGGCAGCAATGCTGCCCCAGCGGTATTGTAACTCGTTGTTTTTGATGATTAGATTTCAGGCCCCCAGGTATCTGACAGTGTATATCCCAGCGGGAAGGGATCGGATGGGTCAACGCCATACTCTTCCATCGAGTAGATCCAAGCCCGGCCCTCAATACGCGGAATAATGGCCTGTTTATCGCCGACGGTGGTCTCGGCGACGACTTCGCAGATAAAGCGCCCATCAATCGTGGATTTTATCTTCACCGGCTCATTCATTGCGATCTGATGACGGGCATACATCACTGCTAAGCGGGCGGAGCTGCCGGCTCCGCAGGGAGATCGATCCACTCTACCGGGGTAGATAATATTGGTACTGCGCAACTCGCCCTCATAGTTTCCGGTAAAAATGGCATATTCAATCTTATTCAAGGAGGGGTAGAGTGGGTGTTGGACGCTAATTTGTGCGGCCGCCGCCTGCTTTATACGGGTGCCCAGTTCTACCAAGGTGCGGGCCTCGGATGGGCGTAGTTTTAAGCCCAGGGCATTGGCATCGACGAGGGCAAAGTAGCAACCACCATAAACGATATCAACGGTTAGTTTCCCGAGGCCTTCAACCTCGATCTGCTGATCGAGGGCTTCGACAAAACTGGGCACCATGGTCAATGAAACGCTTTTACACTTGCCGTTTTCGCAATGTGCCGTGGCGGTGACTAAGCCTGCTGGGGTATCCAGTACCACTTCGGTGTGTGGCTCCTGCATCGGTATCATGCCGGTTTCGAGCAGGGCGGTGGTGACGCACATACTGTTGGAGCCCGATAAGGCATGGGCACAATCGGGTTGCATCGGGATAAAGCCAACATCGGCTTCCGGTTGGGTGGCGGGCAATAACAGATTCACGGTCATCTGAGAAAAGCCGCGGGGTTCAAAGAGTGCGAAGCGGCGGATGGAGTCATCGACCGTATTGATATAGTTCATTTTGTCCATCATGCTGCGCCCGGGAATATCCAGTACGCCAGCGGTAATCACTCGGCCAATCTCTCCCTCGGCATGTACGCCCAGCACCGAAATTTTTTTATTCCATTGCATGATATTACCTCTGCTGAGAGTGTCGGCCAGTAGTCTGGCCGACCCCCGTTGCTGCTGTACGATGCTAGTGGTTATATTCCTTCGCGGCGTCGAGCAGCCAGCTCCAGATATACTCGCTATAGCTGCGTTCGACATAGATGTCGAAACTATCGACACTGTGTCGATGCAAGAACACCTTGGTGATGGCTAGGCGGGTTTGTAAGCATTGTCCCGGTGGGAAGGTCGTTTCACTAAAATTAAGACTGCAGCCTTTTTTTAGCAGATCGACACTGGCTTGGCCCTGAAGGTGAAAGCAACATTGCCCATCGGTCACCGACATATAAACCTGACCACTTTGTGCCAGTTTATTCGCCAGTGTCGCTTCCTCTTGCTCTTCACAGATCAGATACCAGCGTTGCGGATTCGCCCAGATAGCGCGAAAGGCACCCGCTTGAGTAACCTCTCCGCTTTGCTGCGGCAGTGTTAATCCCGTTGCGGTAAAGACGGCGTCGGTGAAGTAACTATCCTCGGGATTGCCCCAAAGAATAAATTTACCCCGGAAGCTTTGATCCGATAGTTTCAACGTCTTCAGATTGCTACTTTGCTGTAGCAAGCGGGTTGGAATAGGCCCAATGCGCTGGGCTTGCATGCTCTTAGAGGCGATATTAAGCATTGAGTAGTCCTCCATCTTCGTCATAAAACAGTGGCTTGGTGACCTGAGCGGTCACGGTTTTACCATCAATATGCAGGGTGACTTTTTCGCCCAACCGTTCGAGGCCGTTTTCCAGCAGCGCCATGGCCATTGAGCGACCGAGGGTTGCACTCATATAGCTTGACGACACATGACCTTGCGAGCGTGTTTGCCCGGCAGATTCAAGACGGATTTGAGCCCCTTCGGGGATCACATAAGCAGGTTCATCGGTCAGCAAGCCAACCAGTTGACGTCGGCCAGAACGGGTTAGCTCCGGTAGGCTCAGTGCCCGTTTGCCGAGGAAGTCAGCTTTTTTCTTACCGACCGCCCAGCCCATGCCAAGATCGAAGGGCGTGACCGTGCCATCGGTTTCTAGGCCAACCGCGATATAGCCTTTTTCTGCCCGCAGTCGATGGATCGCTTCCAAGCCGAAGGGTTGAATACCTAGATTCGCACCGGCTTTGATCAACGCATTCCACAGAGCTGGCGCATAGCTTGAAGGCACATTAATTTCATAGCTATGCTCGCCGGTGAAACTGATGCGGAACACTCTCGCCGGTATCTCGGCAACGGTGCCTTCCCTAAATTGCATATGCGCAAAGGCTTCGGTGGAGAGGTCAATATCCGTGCTCACCTGTTGCAGGAGTTCACGTGCATTTGGACCGGCAATCGACACGGCAGCCCATTGTGTGGTTACTGGCGTGACATAAACATCCCAATCACTCCATTCACACTGCAGCCACTCTTCTACCCAGCTATAAACGGTTTCGGCATTACCGGTAGTGGTGGTCATGTGATAGTGGTTTTCACCCAGACAGGCGGTGACCCCATCATCAAAGATAAAACCGTCCTCTTTTAACATCACGCCGTAGCGGCAAGCCCCCGGTTTGAGGGTGTTCCAGCCGTTGGCATAGAGCATATTAAGAAGCTTCAGTGAATCAGGGCCCTGAATATCCAGCTTGCCTAAGGATGAGCCATCAAAGATACCAACCCCTTGACGTACGGCACGGCATTCGCGCAGTACGGCTTGTTCGCGGTTTTCGCCCGCGAGTGGGTAATAATCGGGACGCAACCAGAGTCCTGCCGGTTCAAAAACCGCCCCTGCTTGTTGATGGGTTTCATACAGGGATGTCTTGCGTCGAACTTGGAAAAACTCCCCAACCTGACGGCCAGCAACAGCGCCAAACGAAAGCGGAGTGTAAGGCGGACGGAAGCGGGTTGTGCCAACGGCCGGAATGGTACTGCTCTGTTCTTCGGCCAGAATGGCGAGCGCATTGATGTTGGATGTTCGTCCTTGATCAGGGCCCATACCGGTTGCGGTATAGCGCTTCAGGTGCTCAACGGATCGATAGCCTTCACGGTTAGCCAGTTCTACATCGCTGCTGGAAACATCATTATGCAGATCGACAAAGCGTTTGGTGCCCTGTTTGCGCACCGGCACTCGCCATAAGGCTTGTGGTGTGCAAGATGGCGACTCCTCGGCCCCTGGCCAGTTAGCCTGAGAGCTTTGGAAACCGGCCGCGAGCAGCGCCTGATGAGCGGCTTCAGCGCCTTCACGTAAGGCATCTATCAGACTGAAGTGGCCATTGCAGGCACCCACCGACTGAAGCTGCTGAGGAATGGAGGCGGGATCGGGTCGCAGGCAAAGCTGTGCTTCATCATATAGCAGTTTACCACCGGCCTGTGAAAACAAGTGTACCGTTGGTGTCCAGCCACCGGATTGGATAACCAGGTCGCACTGAATCTGCTGTTGTTCAGAGGTGAGTGTGTTTTGCGCGCTAAGGCCGCCTACTTCAACCGCGGTGACGCGCTTCTTACCCAACACATTGTGTACAACCGAGCCGCTTATTAGCGGGATATTGTGGTTGCTTACTTGTTGGCGTAGCGTTTCCGGTGGCGCTTGGCGAACATCTACAATAGCGGCAATAGTAACGCCTTTTTGCTGTAATTCAATGGCCGTCTGATAGGCCGTATCATTATTGGTAAACAGAACCGCTTTTTGCCCCGGTTTAACGCCAAAGCGATTGATATAGCTACGGGCACCAGAGGCTAACATCACACCTGGACGATCGTTATTACCAAAGACTAACGGTCTTTCGATTGAGCCGGTGGCCAAGATGACCTGCTTGGCTCTGATTTTCCACAGCCGTTCACGGGCAATGCCTCGACGGCGGACGTTTTCCGCCAGATGATCAGTGACACGTTCGAGGGCGGTTAAAAAGTTATCATCGTAATAGCCTGTCAGCGTGGTGCGTGGCAATAGGGTGACGTTGGAAAATTGTTGCAGTTCGGCGAGGCTTTGCTCGACCCACTGCAGCGGTGCTTGCCCATCGATTTTAGCAGTGTCCGCTAATAGGCTACCGCCAAATTTAAAATCCTGCTCGACCAGCAAAATACGGGCGCCACTCGGTGCCGCCTGACGTGCTGCCATGAGACCGGCTGGGCCGGAACCAACGATGACGAGGTCGAAGTGATCATAGCGATATTCATAGGTATCGGCATCCTCGACTTCAGGTGCCTTACCTAGTCCCGCAGAGCCGCGAATAGCATGCTCATAGATGTTCCAGAACTTAGCCGGCCACATAAAGGTTTTATAATAAAAGCCGCTGGGTAATAGGCGTGAAAATGCCCCGACCATCGCGCCAACGTCATGTTCGACACTCGGCCAGCAATGAATGCTGCGGCTGTTGAGACCTTCATAGATCTCAATTTGGGTCGCATTGACGTTGGTGGTGTGTCGCGCACCATTACCCACTTGAACATAGGCGCTACACTCTTCAACACCGGCGGACATGATGCCTCTTGGGCGATGCAGCTTAAAACTCCGGCCGATCAGATCGACACCATTAGCCATCAACGCCGAGGCGAGGGTATCACCGGCGACACCGGTATAGGGCTTATCATTAAAGCTGAAGTTGATCGTCTGTTGCCGGTCGATCAATCCACCTTGAGTGAGACGGTTTTTGGCATGGCTCATTGCAGACCCTCCGGAGCGTCATCGCCCATTTTATACACGGCCTTAAATTGATGGGTCTGGCTGCAGCGTAATGCGTTAAACCACTGGCCACAGCCAAAGCTGTGCTGCCAACGCTCGGCCTGCAGGCCCAGAGTGTTTTTGCGGTAATATAGATAATCAGCCCAGGCTTTATCATCTACCTGTTCTGGATCTACCGGGCGGTTAATATGGGCCTGCCCACCGTAATGAAATTCATGTTCTTCGCGGGCCCCGCAGAAGGGGCAATTAATCAATAGCATGGTTTTTCCCTCTGTTAGTGCACGCCGGACGCCGCGCCTTCATCAATCAGTCGGCCGGATGTAAAACGATCCAGGCCAAATGGTTTCACTAGCGGATGGGCTTTATCATTGGCGACGGTATCAGCCATCAAATCGCCTGCACCGGGTGTTGCTTTAAAACCGCCTGTGCCCCAACCACCATCGAGATAGAGGCCTTTAACATCGGTTAGTCCCATCAGAGGACTACGGTCTGGGGTGATATCGACGATACCGGCCCAGTGACGCATCATTTTGACGCGGCTGAATACCGGATAGAGTTCGAGAATCGCCTGTAGAGTCTCTTCGTTGACTTGCCAGCTGCCCCGTTGCGAATAGGACAGGTATGGGTCATTAGAGGCGCCGATAACCAGTTCGCCTTTATCGGATTGACTAATATAGGCATGCACGGTGGAGTCATTAATAATGGTGTTCATGCAAGGCTTCATGGGCTCAGAGACCATCGCCTGTAACGGTACGCTGACCATCGGTAATTCCAGTCCCGCCATCTTGGTGAGGTGACCTGAGTGGCCTGCAGCACAGAGCAGTACTTTATCGGCTTTGATTGTGCCTTTGGTGGTTTCCACCCCTTTGATCGCATTATTGGTGACGATCAAATCCTGCACTTCGCATTGCTGAATAATATCGACGCCCAGTGCATCGGCACCACGGGCATAACCCCAAGCAACAGCATCATGGCGGGCGGTTCCGCCACGGCGCTGCACAATGGCGCCAGTAATGGGATAGCGGGCAGAGCTTGTTAGGTTGGCATTAGGCAGCCATTTCTTTAATTGCTGCATGTTGAGAATTTCGGATTCGATACCGTTCTCAATCATGGCGTAGTGTCGTTGTAACAGGGTCGACATCTCATGATGGGAGTGTGCGAGGTTGAGCAAGCCGCGCTGGCTGAACATCACGTTATAGTTAAGCTCTTGCGAGAGGCCTTCCCACAACTGTAGGGAGTGCTCGTACAAGCGGGCACTATCATCGCGTAGATAATTCGAGCGAATAACCGTGGTGTTGCGGCCGGTGTTACCACCACCCAGCCAACCTTTCTCAATGACTGCGATACGTTTAACGCCATGTTTCTTAGCCAGATAATAAGCAGCGGCTAATCCATGACCGCCACCCCCGACGATAACGATATCGTATTCACGGGCAGGCGCCGGATTACGCCAAGCGGCCTGCCAGTTTTTATGGTGGCTAAGGCTGTGTTGCAGGAGTTTGAAAAACGAGTACTTCTGCATAATGGACTCCTATAGAGCGTTTATATTTATTGATGCCTTCGAGTGGATGGCCATTACAATTTAAGAAGATATGGCTTGTTTAAATTGAACGCTAAGTGCGTTTTATTGTACAGAGAGGTAATTGCAGGTAAAAAAATGCAGAAGCGGGGCTTCTGCATCAATTGTGGTGTGAATTTGCCTTAACTTGCAGGGTATTAAGCGGATTAAGGTAAACCGATGAAGGTTAAGTGAGAGCGTTTAGGTCCATTCGAGAATGACTTTACCTGAAGCACCAGACAGCATGGCATCGAATCCCTGCTGATAGTCATCGATGTTGAAACGGTGGGTGATAATGGGAGAAAGATCGAGACCACTCTGTAGCATAGCGCTCATTTTGTACCAGGTTTCATACATTTCACGGCCGTATATCCCTTTAATGATCAACCCTTTGAAGATCACCTGACTCCAATCGATGGCCATATTGTCACCAGGAATGCCGAGCATGGCGATCTTACCGCCGTGATTGATGCAGTCGAGCATGCTATGAAACGCCGAGGCAACTCCGGACATCTCCAAGCCTACATCGAAGCCTTCGCTCATGTTGAGTTCCTGCATGACGCTTTTGAGGTCTTCGGTGGCGACATTGACCGCCCGGGTAACGCCCACTTTCTTGGCCAGTTCCAGTCGGTAGTCATTCACATCGGTGATTACCACATGCCGGGCACCGACATGACGACAGATCGCCGCTGCCATAATGCCGATAGGGCCAGCACCGGTAATCAACACATCTTCACCAACCAAATCGAAAGACAGTGCGGTGTGGGCCGCATTGCCGAGTGGGTCGAGAATCGAAGCCATTTCATCACTGATAGAATCCGGCAAATTGAACGCGTTACTCGCCGGAATCACCAGATATTCAGCGAAGGCACCGGGCCGGTTAACACCGACACCGACGGTTTCGCGGCAGAGATGTTGCTTGCCCGCACGACAGTTACGGCAATGACCGCAGACGATATGACCCTCACCGGAGACCCGATCACCCAGTTTAAAACCGGAGACTCCTTCACCGATCTCAACCACGGTGCCAACATACTCATGGCCAACAGTCATGGGTACGGGAATGGTCGACTGGGCCCAACTATCCCAGTTATAGATATGCATATCGGTGCCGCAGATGGCGGTCTTATTAATCTTGATAAGAATATCGTTATAGCCCGGCACCGGTTTCGGTTCATCGCGTAACCAGAGCCCGGTTTCGGGTTTTAATTTCGCCAGTGATTTCATGCGATGACTCCCAGCTCTCGTCCGACCTTGGCAAAGGCCGCGATTGCTTTATCGATATGCTCTTTATCGAGCGCGGCGGATATCTGGGTTCTGATACGGGCTTTACCTTGAGGCACGACAGGGTAGAAAAAGCCGACCGCGTAGACCCCCTCTTCTAATAATCGGGCCGACATGGTTTGCGCCAGTTTGGCATCCCCAAGCATTACCGGAATGATCGGGTGTTCACCGGGTACTAAATCAAACCCAAGTTCACCCATTGCTGCACGGAAATAGGCCGCGTTGTGGTGCAGTTTCAGGCGAGATTCGGCCGATTCTTCCAGCATATCCAGCACTTTTACCGAGGTCGCGGCAATTACCGGCGCCAGAGTGTTTGAGAACAGGTAGGGGCGAGAGCGTTGACGCAGGATCTCAACGACCGAAGCTTTAGCGGCGACATAGCCACCCGAGGCGCCTCCGAGGGCTTTGCCCAACGTGCCGGTGATAATATCGACTCGTCCCATCACATTACAGTGCTCATGGGTGCCACGGCCATTTTCCCCCATAAAGCCAACCGAGTGAGAGTCATCCACCATCACTAGTGCATTATATTGTTCGGCTAAATCACATACGCCCTGTAAATTGGCAATGGTGCCATCCATGGAGAAGACTCCATCGGTGGCGATCAACTTAAAGCGCACACCCGCCGCATCGGCGGCTATTAGCTGAGCTTCTAGATCGGCCATATCATTATTGGCATAACGGTAACGTTTGGCTTTACACAAACGCACTCCGTCAATAATGGAGGCGTGGTTGAGGGCATCAGAGATGATCGCATCCTCAGGCCCTAACAGGGTTTCGAATAAGCCGGTATTAGCGTCGAAACAGGAGGAGTAAAGGATGGTATCTTCCATCTGCAAAAACTGGCTAATACGGTTTTCTAACTGTTTATGGATGGTTTGAGTACCGCAAATAAAGCGCACGGATGCCATGCCATAGCCATATTGGTCAATCGATTCTTTGGCTGTTTCCCGTAGTTGTGGGTTATCAGCGAGGCCTAAATAGTTATTGGCACACATGTTGACCACCTGTTCACCGGTGGTGATGTTAACCTCCGCTTTTTGATGCGAGCTGAGCACCCGTTCGCGTTTAAACAGACCTTGCTGCTCAATGTTTTTAAGTTCGTTTTCAAGGTGATCAAAGAATGATTGTTTCACAGAGGTTGCTCCTCATTAATTATTAGTGGGTAAAAAAAGCGTTGTGCAGGGATTGAACCGCCTGGCTAATATGCACATCATCGATCAGTAACATCAGATTGATGCTTCGATAGCCAAGACTGAGCATCTCGGTGTCGATCTGTTGTGCTTGTAGGATCGCCAACACATCGACGTTATAGCGGATGAAGTCGTTTGGCTGTGGCGCAACAATCGCGATAATGGTTTTGTTATTAACCACTTCACAGTCGCCGAACGCTTTTAGCTCCCGCAGTGCTAAATTAAGTTGAGCAGAACTTTCCGTCGAAAATGATAACGACACTTCTGATGTTGAAATCATATCGACAACAATCTGGTATCGACCCAGTATAGTGAAGATTTCCGCGAGAAAGCCTGAATGTTGCAACATCGCCGAAGAATTGATGGTGACAATGGTTTGGTGTTCTTTATAGGCGATGCTGGTGATGTGATCTCGATGATCCGATGTTGTTTGGCGAATCAGTGTGCCGGGATGCTCCGGGGCGTTAGTGTTCATCACTCGCAGAGGAATGGCTGCGCGAGTGACCGGCTCGAGTGAAGCCGGGTGTAGAATACGGCTGCCAAAACGAGCTAGTTCGGAGGCCTCTCTAAAGCTCATTTGAGGAATATTACGGGCATTGGCAACTAGGCCAGGGTCCGCACTCATGACACCGTCGGTATCACTCCATATCTCGCAGCTGTCGGCGACTAACGCCTCAGCAAATAGGGTCGCACTCAGGTCACTACCATTACGGCCAAGGGTGGTGATATTGCCCTGCTGATCCTTAGCGATAAAACCGGTTACGATGGGAATAACGTTTTCAAAGGTGGTCCGTTGTTTGGCAATCGCCTGTTGATAACCCTCGATAGGACGGGCTGCACCAAAATTGGAATCGGTGATTAAGCCTAATTCCCAAGCATCGAAGGGCAGTGCATTAAGCCCCTGTTGCCGTAGATACCAAGCAATCACTCTGACCGACATACGCTCGCCAAAGCTGGCGACATAATCGAGTGTGCGGGCACTCAGTTCGCGAACCAACGAGATGCCACGTAGTAGGGCGGTTAGCTCTTCATAGAGTGTTTTTAAGCAGGCATCAGGACAGCCCAATGATTGGCAAATTTGCTGTTGTCGAGCCAATGCTAGGGGGATATCAAGATGGCCTTGTGCCGCTTGAGTCGCTGCTTCGATCAGTTGTGATGTCACCCCTTTATGGGCCGAACTAATCACCATCTGAGGCTGGTCAGCACGGCTTTTGATAATGTTGGCTACTTTCTCTATCTGCTGTCGGTCGGCAACTGAGCTGCCACCAAATTTAATTACTATCATCATGTACACCCGGGTTATTATTTTTCTTCTCGGTGCCCCGCGAGAAGACAGGAAGTATAGGTATAACATAAGGGGCAGGGGACTTTGAAGATTGAATAAAAATAGCGTTTTTTAGAATAAAAAAGCAGCCGCGACGAGATGCTCGCGGCTGAAGGGGTGTTCTCAAGCGTTTTAGTGTTCACCTGAACACCGAGGCAAGATCCGCACCATCGATGTAAATATGTTAATTCTGGGTTAGGCATTGGCGAAGATAATGGTTTTACCTTGGTCAACAAAAATCCGCTTTTCAATATGGTATTGCAGTGCCCGGGCCAATGTTTGGCATTCGATATGGCGGCCCTTTTCGGTCAGGCCGGCGGTGCTGTAAGTATGATCAACCGTTTCGACACACTGAGTAATAATAGGGCCTTCATCCAAGTCAGGTGTGACATAATGGGCAGTGGCCCCCACCAGTTTTACACCTTTATCAAAGGCTTGTTCATAGGGCTTTGCCCCTTTGAAACCGGGCAATAGCGAGTGATGAATATTGATAGCCCAGCCATTTAACTGCTGGCATATGTCCTGAGATAGCACCTGCATATACCGAGCTAGCACCACGAGGTCAGCATTTTTTTCTTGGATAATTGCCATCATCTGACGTTCTTGTTCTGGCTTGGTGTCAGCGGTTATCGGCAGGTGATAATAGGGAATGCCATGCCACTCGGCCAGCGACGCCAAGTCGGGATGATTGGAAATGATGGCAGGAATTTCTATTTTAAGCTGCTGGGTTCGGTAGCGATAAAGTAGATCATTCAGGCAGTGATCGTGTTTGGATACTAGTATTACAACCCGAGGTTTTTGGCCTATTTCTGCGAGTTCCCAGGTGATGTCGTGTTGCGCACTTTTAGCTGTGAAAAAACGGTTAAATTCAGCCATATCAAAGTCTTTACCGTCATCAAAACCAAAGGCTGATCGGAAAAAGAATTTATCAGTTTTAACATCGTCGAAGGAGTGAACTTCGTTCATATAGGCGCCAAAATGAGACAGGCTGGAGGTGAGTAGGTCAAGCGCACCGATCTTTCGAGGAGCCGATGCGGTGAGTATATGGGTGGTATCTGTATTCATATTGGCATACCTGTTTCATTTTAGTTGTTATAGGGTGATCTAGGGTATTCAATGCGGCGCGCTAGCATTCGATAACATTGACCGCGAGACCGCCGAGTGAGGTTTCTTTATATTTACTTTGCATATCGATGCCGGTTTGTTTCATGGTTTTGATTACTTTATCGAGGCTGACAAAGTGCTCGCCATCACCGTTTAAGGCGATGCGACAGGCATTGATCGCTTTCACCGCCGCCATCGCATTACGCTCAATACAGGGCACCTGAACTAAGCCGGCAATCGGATCACAGGTCAGGCCGAGATTGTGTTCCATAGCGATTTCAGCGGCATTTTCGATCTGCTGTGGCGTGCCTCCAGAAACGGCGGCTAAACCTGCTGCCGCCATAGAGCAGGCTGCGCCCACTTCGCCTTGGCAGCCGACCTCGGCACCGGAGATCGAGGCATTCTTTTTGCACAGAATGCCGACCGCTGCCGCGGTTAAGAGAAAGCGAATCACACCGCTTTCATTGCCGGAATAATAAAAACGCATGTAGTAATGCAAGACAGCCGGAACAATGCCTGCCGCGCCATTGGTGGGAGCCGTGACGACTCGGCCACCGGCGGCATTCTCTTCATTAACCGCCAAGGCATACAACGACACCCAATCCAGCGCAGAAAGAGGATCACGCAGTGATTGCTCTGGACGGGATGTCAGCTTGCGGTGCAGTTCAGCGGCTCGTCGTTTGACGTTGAGGCCACCGGGAAGAATACCTTCCTGCTGACAGCCTCGATTGACGCAGTCTTGCATCGCTTGCCAGATGATCATTAATTGATCGTTGATCTCGGCACGGCTGCGCCATTGTTGTTCGTTAGCCAGCATGATGTCACTGATCGACAGTCCTTCGCGCTGACAATGCCCTAGCAGTTGTTCCATACTGTCGAACGGGTAGGGTGTTTGAGCGTCGATTAAGTCGCTGTCTGTTGCGGCGGCATGTTTGAGGGCCGCATCATCGACGACAAAACCTCCGCCAATAGAAAAATACTCGCGGTTTAGGAGGGTTATTCCCGCCGCATCTCGTGCGCTAAACCGCATTCCATTAGGATGCTGCGGTAAAGGTGTGAGAATTAATTTGAGATCGCCCGCTTCATTAAATGGAATGCGATGGCCATCAGGTAGGCGCAATTGGCCCTGTTCGCGAATCTCTTTTAAGCGTTGCTGCATCACCTCCGGCTCGGCGGTATCGGGTCGCTGTCCTTCTAACCCGAGGATCACCGCCATATCGGAGGCGTGGCCTATTCCTGTGGCGCCGAGCGAACCCAGTAGTTCGATTTGAATACGCACAACCTGCGGCAGTAGGCCACTAAGCTGCAGTTCGTGGGAAAAACTAGCTGCCGCCCGCATCGGTCCAACCGTATGCGAACTGGACGGGCCGATACCTATTTTAAAAAGATCGAAAACGCTGATGGCCATATATACCTCTTAGGTTCTTAACCTATTATGCGTAGACAGGAAAACGGGCGCAGAGCGCTTTGACGTTCTCTTTTACTTGGGCGATTACGAGAGGGTCTTCGAGGGCGTCCATGACGTCACATATCCAGCCGGTCATTTGGCGGACTTCTGGCTCTTTAAAGCCTCGGCTGGTGATCGCTGGTGTGCCGACGCGAATACCGCTAGTGACAAACGGCGATTGTGGATCGTTAGGCACGGCGTTCTTATTAACGGTAATGTTGGCTTGGCCTAAGGCGGCGTCGACGGCTTTACCTGTCAGTCCTTTATCGATCAGATCAACCAGCATCAGGTGGTTGTCGGTGCCGCCGGAGACGATGTTATAACCCCGCTCAATAAAGACTTCCGCCATGGTGTTGGCATTCGCGACAACCTGACCTTGGTAGTGCTTGAATTCGTCGCTCATCGCTTCGTTAAACGCGACCGCTTTTGCCGCAATGGCGTGCATCAACGGGCCGCCCTGTTGTCCTGGAAAAACCGCAGAATTAAGTTTCTTCTCAAGTTCCGGGTTGGCTTTTGCCAGAATCAGACCACCACGGGGGCCGCGCAGGGTTTTATGGGTCGTGGTGGTGACGACATCGGCATAGGGAATCGGCGTGGGGTAGTGGCCGGTTGCGACCAGTCCGGCAACATGTGCCATGTCGACCATCAGGTAGGCGCCGACACTGTCTGCAATCGCGCGGAATTTCGCCCAGTCAACGGTTCGAGAGTAGGCAGAGAAACCCGCTAAAATCATTTTAGGCTGGTGCTCATGGGCGAGACGTTCCACCTCGGCGTAATCGATCTCGCCACTGGCTTCATCGAGTCCATACTGTATGGCGTGGTACATTTTTCCTGAGAAATTGACATGAGAGCCGTGTGTTAAGTGACCGCCGTGGGCGAGGCTCATACCGAGTACGGTATCGCCGGGTTCTAGCAGGGCCATATAGGCGGCGGCATTGGCTTGTGAGCCTGAGTGCGGCTGCACATTGGCATGGTCGGCATTGAAGAGCTCTTTCGCCCGTTCAATCGCCAGAGATTCGACAACATCGACATGTTCGCAACCCCCATAATAGCGTTTAGCGGGGTAGCCTTCGGCATATTTATTGGTCAGCGAGGTGCCCTGAGCTTCCATCACCAGTGGGCTGGTGTAGTTCTCTGAAGCGATAAGCTCAATATGCTCTTCTTGGCGAATGCCCTCAGCGGTAATGGCGTCCCACAGTGCCGGGTCACTTACTTGAATCGAATTTTTTTATTAAACATAGAACCGATACTCATTAGCAAATCAATTGGAGCGCTAACGTTAATTCACAGTTCGGTCTTTGAAATAGAACGGTTGATACTTAAATTTGAATAAAAGGGTTTGTTAGTGGCTTAACTAAAAAGGCATTTTTCACCCTGTAAGAGGTGTGGTTTCATCGCGTTAAAGCGGTTTCAGCAGAGTGTGTGGCTGGCTTTTCATCAATGGTAGTCGTGGCTGAAGGTGTGGCGGCTGGATCGCTCGTTCTAGAATAAGTTGTCTGCGTTCAATTTTGCTTTGGCGATAACTTGCAGGATGAATAGACATCAAAGCGACGTTCCCCGTCCGGTGTGAGCAACAAATATAACAACGAACTCTTTTAGGGCTACTTTTATGAACAAGATAAAGTCGATATCGAAAAGCATTATTTCTAGTCTTACCATCGCCGCCGCTTGCTTAGGCGGTATTGAGGCTAGCGCGGCCACACGACTGACGATGGCAGGGCAATTTAACGAAGACCACATCGCCACCAAAGCGCAGCGGGTGTTTGCCGAGCGAGTCGAAGCTGAAACCGACGGTCGGGTGCAGATTCGTGTGTTCGCCGCTAATCAGTTGGGTGATTATACTCAAGTGTATGATGAGCTGCGTATCGGGACCATTGATATGGCGTTGATCAGTGTGCCCAGCCAGTACGATAAGCGTTTAGAGCTGGGTTACTTGCACTATATTGCCAAAGATTATGAAGGGATTCGTAAAAATTATTCACCAGGTTCTTTTGTCTATAACAAAATGAACCAGCTCCATAATGAGCAGGGTGTGAAGTTCATGGGGTTCCATGTTGATGGTTTTGGTGGCATCGGACTGACCAAGCTACCTGTAAAAATTAAAGATGTTAGCTCACCTAAGAATGATGTTTTAGTGCGAGTGCCGCCGATGGATATCTTTAAACTCACGGCGGATGACCAAGGCTTTAGAACGGTTTCCATCCCTTGGGCCGATCTTTATACCGCGATGCAAACCGGCGTAGCGGATGGTTGGGTAGGCGGCACGTCGAGCCTCAACTATCAGCAGTTCCGAGATGTGATCAAATACTATGTGGTCAATAACAACTTTATTGAGCACACCGCATGGTTGATGAGCCAGAAATCCTTGAGCAAGGTATCGCCAGAAGACGCCGCTACGATTGAGCGGCTTGCCAATGAATTGGCTGCGCAAAGCATCGATGAAAGTAAAGAGAATGATGAAAAAGGGCTGCAACAGCTCGAAGCCGCAGGCATTCAGGTTATTCGTCTGAATGATACTGAACTGCAAGACTGGGCTAATAATGCCCGGGTTAAAACCTGGTCAAAACTCAGCACCGTTTTAAGTGCTGATCTGATTGAAGAGCTCACACAGGAATTTGTTAAGTAAACCCTGTGTATTTGCGGAGGGTAATCCCCTCCGTTATTTTCGTTCAGCTTTCGATCGGGTATATCACATGTCATTACTATGTAGATTAAACAGACTGCAACTTAAGGGTCAGGCCGTGCTGATGGTGTTGGCTTCAGTCTTTATTGTTATCGGCGTCAGTGCGATGGCGATCATGCGCTATGTGTTTGAAAGCAATCTTTATGGTGCAGAAGAGATCATTTTGATCAGTGCATTTTGGATCTATTTTCTAGGTGCTGGCCATGCCAGTTATCAGCGTAAACATATCTGCGCGGAAGTCTTTTCAGTCTATTGTCGCTCGGAAACGATTAAATCAGCCGTCAAAGTGCTGGCCGAGATGATCACCCTAGGACTCGCGGCGCTCTATACCTACTGGGCAGTTGAGTTTGTCTCACGCAGCTTTCTGGAGGGCGGGGTAACACCGGTTTGGCGAATCCCCTTAGTCATTGTACACGTATCAATTTTAATTGGTTTTATCCTGATTACGCTTTATTCCGCACGGGACTTAAAGCAAACAATAAAAAAATACGTTCATAAAGTTAATCTTTATATTCTAAGGATGGCGGTTCTATGGTTATTGCACTTGCGCTTACTATTCTTATCTTTACCCTGATTATCGGGGTGTCTGTGCCATTCGCTTTTTTGGCCTCGGCAACCTCAATCATATTTCTATATGATTATGATCCAGCATTTATATTGCCCTATGGCTTTAGCCGTATGAATAATATCGTCTTACTAGCCATCCCGCTGTTTATTATTGCGGGTAGTGCTATTAATAAATCTCACCTAGGCAATAAATTGGTTGATCTGATCGAACTGTTTGTTGGTCATATTAAAGGCGGTCTTGGGGCGGTGACGGTTGTCTCCAGTGCGGTCTTTGGCGCGCTAACGGGGAGCGCATCAGCAACGCTCTCAGCGATCGGCACCATTATGTTTCCGCGCTTGGCGAAATCAGGATACCCGGTCGGGCACTCAGCCGCGTTGATTGCCAATGCCTCGGTTTTAGGGTTGTTAATCCCCCCCAGTGCCTTGATGATTCTCTATGCATGGGTGGGTAACCAATCGGTCTTAGCCTCCTTCTTAGCCTGCTTTATACCGGGCATTATTGTCACGTTATTGCTCTGTGTCGTTAACTACTTCCTCCTCCGTAATCACGATGGTCTTACGGTTTCACCCGCGCCAAAAGGGCGTGAGTTTGTCGCCGAGTTTCGTCGTCGCGGTCTGAATTCAATGCCCGCATTGGCGATGCCTATTTTGATCTTGGGCGGAATCTATGGCGGTTTTGTCACCCCGACAGAGGCGGCCGCGTTATCGGTGTTGTATGTCATCCCTGTGGGTATCTTTGTGTATAAAGAGCTGAATCATAAAACCCTGTGGGAGGTTTTTTTAGAGTCCGCCGTTACCACCGGTGTGATTATGATCATGCTGTATTGCGTCATGATTTTGAGCCGTTTGTATGTGATGGAAGACTTGCCCGGCACCATTCTAAGCTTTTTTGATGATCTATCGATTAGCCCAATTATGGTGTTATTACTGATTAACATCGTCATGGTTGTTATCGGTATGCTGATGGATGATGTCAGTGCCGTGTTGCTGGCAACCCCACTGATGTTACCGCTGGCGCTTGAGCTGGGGGTGTCGGGCACGCAGTTTGCCGCCATCGTTGGTGTGAACTTAGGGATGGGCAACATTACACCGCCTACCGCGCCATTACTGTATCTTTCGGGTCAACTGAGTGGGGCGTCTATTAAAGACACCATGAAGCCGACTCTGTATATGATTTGCTTTGCTTGGATACCCACCTTGATGTTGGTAACCTTTGTACCCGAGGTCTCCCTCTGGTTACCGAAGCTAGCCGGTTTAGGTTAGTCGCGGCGTTTAAGCGTTGATAGCGATGGCCTAAATCTCAGCAATGAGGTTTAGGCGATGCTTTGTTGGCTGTTTGAAGAGATCATCGCCGGCTAATCGGTATTAATCTAAACAGCCATCAAGGCTGGCTAGTTGTTTTCCTTGCGCATCAAAGTTGTCCGACGCAAGCCAGCGTTGAAAAGCCGCCTTTTGTCGCGGCCACTCCGTATCTAACAGCGAAAACCATGCGGTATCCCGGTTGCGGCCCTTATACATTGTCGCTTGTCTGAAGATCCCTTCAAACTGATAACCAAGCCGAAAAGCGGCTCGTTTCGATGCTTCATTGCAGGCATCACATTTCCATTCATAGCGTCGATACCCTAGTTCATCGAAAACATACTGCATCATTAAAAACATCGCTTCTGTGGCGATAGGTGTTTTTTGTAAGCGCGGTGAAAAATGAATATGTCCGACCTCTATCACGCCAATGGCTGGCTCAATACGTAGAAAACTGGCGATGCCGACGGCCTTGTCTGTGGCGTTATCGAGGATGCTGTAAAAGAGCGGGTCTTCACCGTTACAGCTGTTTTCCAGCCATTGGTTAAAGGCATCAAAAGAGTCAAAAGGTCCATAGGGTAGATATGTCCAGTTCTTACCTTCAGTATCCTCAGAGAATGCTGTATATAACGATTCAGCATGATTTTTAGGTGAGAGAGGCTCAACGGTACAATAGCTGCCCACCATCGTGGTGCGCAGCGGTCGGGGCCGCGCCGTCCAGTTATCGAGAGGCAATCCTGTCGGTTGTCCTAAAGCATTGATCTGGCTAGTCTGTGGTAACGTATTCTTGAGCATTTGATTATTCCACCTCTGTCGGTTCTGCCCTTATCGCTCTAATCTGCCATTTTATTGCTGCGCTTATCTATTTAGCTGGGGCGTCTTTATTTTTACCATATCTAACAAGGCTTGGGCATTAATCGAGAGGCGTATCGTGATCGCCATGGGGCGGATTATTGCCGCGTTCTAAGATAAACCACCCCTTTTAGTATTCGCTGAAAGGGGCTAACGCAACGGTGTTTATGTTCATGTTGAGATGATTATATAGGTAGAATTTTCCTGTCATATGAGCTGCCGACTAATCACAAAACGGCGATATCAACGGTCATAAAAGCACCGTTTTTAATTGTTGATTGCTTAGAAATTAAGGCCGGTTAAAAGAGCCCCTAAATACTTATATAACGGTATTCCGGGGCGTAAAAGAAGATAACCATCTACTTTTTTCCTACTTTGATGGTTTGTTCATGTAGATCTCGAGGGGGTCTTTGTTGGGTTCCTGTTCGAGACAGCCAAGCGAGTTAAGGAACAGTGAAAACAGCTCGGCTTGAGAGTTAATGTCTAGCTTGGCATAGATGTTTTTACGATGCCGCCGTAGCGTTTCGATCGATATGTTGAGCTGTTCAGCACAGGCTTGGGTGCTATAGCCCTGTAGGGTGAGACCTAAGACATCTTTTTCGCGACCGGTTAAGCATGAGCGGCCAAACAGATCAAAAGCTAAGTTAACGCTTTTTTCAAAACCGGGCATCACTTTTAAGTCTTGCTCTTCTTGCCGAGACAGCTTTAAAAAAGCCCACTGATGTAAACTTAATTCTCTAATAATCGGTTCGACACTGCGCAGAAATGCTAAGGCTTGCTCGCTAAATTTTGAGGAGCTTTTTTTGCGCATTAGCGATATCTGTAAATAGGTATCTTGATCGATCTCGATGATATAGACAATCTCATCGGCGGTATCACATTGGGCGTAATAGCTGCGGTAATATTCGCTTTGTTGAAAGCCTTTAGCACTTAACTCGGTAATGCGATATAAGCCGGGCGATTGCTGGTTGATGAGTGCGGCCAGATAAAAAGGATCTAGCTGGTATGAACCGTCTATATAGGTATCAATTTGTGCTGCGCGCTCTTCTCGGCTGACCTCAAAATAGAGGGCTTTGGGTAGTTTTTGACGCCGATAAAGCCATACTTGAGGGTAGTCAATTTGTACAGACTGCCTGAGTACGTCGATTAAACAGGGGAAAAATGCATCATCTCCCAGTGTTTTCACCAATTTAGCTAACTGTTTGTTCCACTCGGCGAAGCTGGGTGTTGATGAAAGAGAAAGGGATGTCATGGGCTCTTCTAGACGGAATAAACCGCTCGCTTGTCACTATTTATGCATCTTGTTGATGCCCGGCATATAGCATCTGACGCTACGTTAAGGGCATCTCAAAGTCAAACAGCTAGCCTTTATCGAGGCGTGTGCCGCTAATGCTCTCCACAGGGGTGCTTTTCTGTATCGGTAAATTCCACACTAATTTTTTTAGCCCGAGTAACGCTTTAAACCAGCTTTTACTGTAACCAAGGTGGGGTATATAGAACCTTTCGTGCTCTCGTTACACTGAAAGTCAAATCACACCACTCATCTTTACCGGTGGTGATACTTAGGGTGACGTTATGAATGTTATGAACGACGAGCTGTTACAGCAGAAAGCAAAAGACCATCTATGGATGCACTTTACCCGTATGGGGTTTTATCAAAATCGAGAGATTCCCATTATCACTCATGGCGAAGGCTGCTATGTCTATGATACTCAAGGCCGTAAATATCTTGATGGCTTAGCGGGGCTGTTTACATCGCAGTTAGGTCATGGCCGTAAAGATATTGCTAAAGCGGTGGCAGAGCAAACAGAGAAGTTGGGCTTTTTCCCAATCTGGTGTTATGCCCACCCCTCAGCCATTGAATTGGCATCGCGGATTGCGGATATGGCTCCGGGGGATTTAAATCGGGTTTTCTTCACCAGTGGCGGTGGCGAATCCGTAGAAGCTGCATGGAAACTAGCTCGCCAGTACTTTGCCGAAATTGGACAGCCGCGGCGCTATAAAGTGATCTCGCGAAACTTGGCATACCATGGGACTAGCCTAGGGGCATTGTCGATTAATGGTGCTACTGGAATTAAGAATGTGTTCGAGCCGTTGGTGCCGGGTGCTCGCCATGTCGAGAATACCGATCAATATCGTTGCAATGGTGTCGAGTTTAATGACAGTCAGCTTTCTTATGCGAAAAAATGCGCCTTGGATATCGAACGTGCCATTGAGATTGAAGGGCCGGAAACCGTTGCCGCTGTCTTTTTGGAACCCATACAAAATGTGGGTGGCTGTATTGTCCCACCTGACGGTTATTTTCAGGAAGTCAGGAAAGTCTGCGATAAGTACGGCGTGCTGTTGGTCTCTGATGAGGTTATCTGTGCGTTCGGTCGACTCGGCTATATGTTTGGCTGTGAGCGCTTTGATTATATGCCCGATATCATTACCTGTGCTAAGGGATTAACCAGTGGTTTTGTACCGATGGGCGCAATGATCTGCCGTGATTTCTTGATGCAGCCGTTCCTCGAAGATGAAGAGAAACTGTTTCTACATGGTTCTACCTTCGGCGGACATCCGGTCGCTTGTGCCGCTGCGTTAGCGTCTTTGGATGCATTTGAAGCTGAAAATGTGTTAGCTAATGTGCGTGAAAATGAAGCGTTCTTTAAGAGTGAGTTAGATAAGTTACTCGAGTTGCCTATTGTGGGTGATGTCCGAGGGGCAGGCTATTTTTACGGTATCGAGCTGGTTAAAAATAAGCAGACTAAAGAGCATTTTTCGGCAGAAGAATCTGAAAATGTGTTGTTTAAATTCCTCTCGCCAAGACTCTATGAAGAGGGGTTGATGTGCCGTACCGATGATAGAGGCGAGCCGGTTATTCAGCTATCGCCACCTTTGGTCGCAGGGCGCAAAGAGATCAGCGAGATGGCGGCGATTCTTTACAAGGTGATTGCTGAGGCAAGCGAACTAGTGGAAGAGACGTTAGTGACATCGACGGTCTGATTTTTTAATGGATAACCTTGATGTATGTGAATTGAGAGTAGGGTGCGTGTATGAGTAAGCAGCTTTATATTGGTGGTAAATGGGTTAAATCGACATCCTCTAAGACTATCCCAGTGGTCAATCCGGCGACAGAGGAGGTCTTTGATTCGGTTGCGGCCGCTAATGCCGAAGATGTAGACGCGGCGGTTAAGGCTGCTCGTGATGCTTTTGATAATGGTCCTTGGCCGATGATGAGTGGTGCGCAGCGGGCGGTATTTTTACGCCAGATAGCCACCCAAATTGAGCAGCGCAAGGATGAGATTGTTCGACTTGAAGTGCTGGATAATGGTAAGCCTCAGCCTGAAGCCGAATGGGATATTGATGACGCGGTGGGCACCTTTAACTTTTACGCCGATTTGGCTGAAGGGCTTGATGATGCTGATGAGACGATCGAACTCTCGGACGATAGTTTCAGTTCCATCGCAGTAAAAGAACCGTTAGGGGTTGCCGGCGCGATTATTCCGTGGAATTTTCCGTTATTGATGGCGGCATGGAAAGTGGCTCCGGCGTTAGCGGCGGGTTGCACCATGGTGTTAAAACCGTCGGAAGTGACGCCTCTGACAGCCTTGGTCTTGGCTGACATCGTTGATGATGTGAAACTGCCGGCGGGTGTGCTGAATGTCGTTACCGGTTTTGGTGCCGATGCTGGGCGGGCTCTGTCTGAGCACCCTGGAGTGGATAAACTAGCGTTTACCGGCTCGGTACCCACCGGTTCGACGATTATGCGTGCGGCCGCTAAGGATGTTAAAAACATCAGTTTAGAGCTAGGCGGCAAGTCGCCGTTTATTGTCTTTGCCGATAGTGATATTGAGGCGGCGGTTGAATGGATTATGTTTGGTATCTTCTGGAATCAGGGACAGGTGTGTTCCGCGACCTCTCGTGTTCTGGTAGAAGATTCTCTGTACGCCCCACTGCTCGAACGGTTGGTTGAAGAAGCGAATAAGATCACCATAGGGCCAGGCAATGAAGCGGTCTTACTTGGCCCGTTAGTGAGTGAGGCGCAATACCAGAAAGTGTTGGCGGCTATCGCTCAGGGGGTGAAAGAGGGGGCTAAGATCGCCTGTGGTGGTCAGCGTCCGGCTGGAATGCCGCGGGGCTATTATGTTCAGCCTACCGTGCTGATCGATATGGCTGAAGAGAGCGAAGTTTGGCAGGAAGAAATCTTCGGCCCAGTGGTCTGCGTAAAGCCCTTTAGTAGCGAAGCTGAGTCGGTTCGTATGGCTAACGATTCTCGCTTTGGTTTAGCGGCCGCGGTGATGTCGAAGGATGACTCTCGGTGTGATCGAGTTGCTCGCAAATTGCGTGCGGGCATCGTCTGGATTAACTGTTCTCAACCAACGTTTACCGAAGCGCCCTGGGGCGGTTATAAGCAATCGGGAATTGGCCGCGAGTTAGGCAAATGGGGATTAAACAATTACCTGGAAACCAAACAGGTGACCAAATACAACAGCGATAAGCCTTGGGGATGGTATCTAAAATCGTAACACTGAGCGTTGCCTGATCGCAGAACATACTGTGACAACTTGAGAAGCTTAAGTGCTGCCGCCGACATCAGCGGGGCAGCCATTATAAAAAATATAATCGATATGGCTCTGATAAGCGCCGTTTACGGCATTTAATGAGTTCAAGCTTATACGATGAAGCGGCTGAAATTGTGACATCGAAAGCACCTTAATTGGAGCATCACATGAATCTGAAGAAGTTAAGTCTTACTGCTGTTGTAGCTATGTCAGTGTCCATGAGCGCCTCGGCCAACGAGTCGATCAAGTTCTATAACTGGTCTGACTATATTGCCCCGGACACCCTGTCTAATTTCGAAAAAGAGAGCGGTTTACCTGTCACCTATGATGTGTTTGATAGTAACGAGGTGCTTGAAGCGAAGCTAATGGCGGGTGGTTCTGGCTTTGATCTGGTTGTGCCTGGCTCTCAGTTTTTGGGTCGTCAAATTATGGCTGGCGTTTTTCTAGAGCTTGATCGGGATAAGCTGCCCCATTATAAAAACCTAGACCCGGGCTTGATGAAAGTGTTGAGTGAAGTCGATCCGGGTAACCGTTATGGTATCCCTTACCTGTGGGGGACGACGGGTATTGGTTATAATGTGGACCAGGTCAAAAAAGCGCTGGGAGATGATGCACCGGTGAATAGTTGGGATCTGATTTTCAAACCCGAAAATCTAGAGAAACTTGCCTCCTGCGGTGTTGCTCTGCTGGATGCCCCCTCTGAAATACTGCCGATCGCGTTGAACTATCTGGGTAAGAATCCAAATAGTATGGAAAAGGGCGATTATCGTCGTGATGCTGAGCTCGGTCAGCTACTGTCAGCGATCCGTCCGAGTATCTCTTACTTCCACTCTTCAAAATATATCAATGATTTGGCCAATGGTGATATCTGTGTTGCCGTGGGTTGGTCTGGCGATATTCTGCAGGGGGCGACTCGAGCAGAAGAAGCGGGTAACGGGGTCAAGGTGGCTTATAGTATTCCGAAAGAGGGAACTGCGGTTTGGTTTGATATGCTGGCGATCCCTTCAGATACGAGCCAACCCGATAAGGCGCATAAGCTACTCGATTACCTACTTCAGGCCGAGGTGATCGCTGGCGTGTCTAACTATGTTGCCTATGCGAATGGTAATAAAGCATCCTTACCGTTAATCGACACCGCAATTACCAGTGACGAAACCATTTATCCAAGTGAAGAGGTGCAAGCCAAGTTGTTTTCGCTGAAGGTGATGCCGAAGAAAATCGACCGAGTGTCAACACGGCTCTGGACCGACTTTAAAGCTAATCGATAAGCTTTCAGCTTTCGGGGGCTGTAGGCCCCCGATATTAATTTGAGTGCTATCAATAAATCAGAGTAGCGGCTGAGGTTGTTATTTAACGAGTGATATCCCTGTTTCCCCGTTTTACCAAGGCTCCACTATTTAAGGCCCAGTAATTAAGGTTAAAGCTTTCCTTCTGAAGCGGCTTGGCTTCTTTTTACAACAGCTCTGCCTCGGCGAAACGGATGCCGTTTATATTGTTGTCGTTAAGCAAAAGATGATTCTATTCACCACAGGGCTGCATAATCGTTTGAAAAGATCTACCTGATAAGTAAGCCTTAATGGCATCCTTTCATCAGCCAGATCTATTTTAAATCTATCTAGTGGCTATCTTTTCGCTTTGCGTGATGGCTTGTGCCGTTTTATCAAAGCACCCTGCGACGCCTCAGAACGACTAAGTTAGCGATAAACATCAGCGCGCCACCTAACACTAATGAGATCTCAAACGCCTCGGCATAGAGCGAAATGCCAACAAGGGCGATTAACGGAAGTCTCAGAAAATCTAATGTAATCACCTTCGTTACTTCCGCATATTGCATCGCTTTCGCCATGCAAAAGTGGGCAGACAGTGCAGTCATGCCGATAATGACCAACCACAGCCATTGCAAGCCAACCGGCCAAGACCAGTTACCAATAGACAGGAATAGGCCAATGGGAAGCTGAATTAAGCACATATAAAATAAGATAGAGATCGCCGATTCAGAGGCACTTAAGGACTTTGTCGCCGTATGTGATATGGCATAACAAACAGCGGCACCGAGTACTATTAATGATACGGGATCAACGATGGCATAGCCGGGTTGAACAATAACTAAAACCCCCGCCATCCCGAGTAATACCGAGACGATTTTGGTGAGCGTAACTTCTTCTTTGAGAAAAATAGCCGCGATAATCAATGTCCATATAGGGACTGTGAACTCAAGGGCAAAAACCTCAGCTAACGGAAGAGCGCCTATCCCTAAAAACCAGCCGTACTGCCCGGCAAAGTGGAAAATATTGCGAAAAACGTTGAGCCCTAATCGTTCTGTGCGCAGGTTGATTTTTTGGCTGGAAAACGCGATAACGGCCGATATGCAGAGTAGCCCGATTACACTACGACATAGTAGGATTTGAAATACTGACAATTCACCACTTAATTCTCGGGCACCAATGGCCATTAGGCAAAATGAGAAAAGTGTTCCCGACATCCATGCGACAGCATACATTTGAATTCAACTCCATCAGCACAAATCGGTGCTATTGATGAAGAGTGTATCCTCATCGTTATTATTTTGATTCCCCAGCAGCAAGATAGGGCGACCTATGTTGGGCAGCGGCAGTCGTCACCATTGGTGTCTTTCAACAACAGACAGGCCACCGATATCGGGCCCAGAATAGTTAGCTTCAATACTAGATGCAAATCGGTAGAGCATAGAGGGTAAAGAATTGCTTGCCGGGGGAGCCTATGGAACCAACTTGTCCATCGAGCCTTGGGCTTTTTTGGGGACGTTTGTCGCTGGTGGTGAGCTTGATCACATCCTCTTATGTGAGGTGTATAAGGGAGTTTAGTTCTTTGGAGCTGGGTTTGCTCGGGTGGCCTAAAGTGAGGAAGGTGTACTCGGTGGCTGAGCATGAATCGCCAAGCCCGTGAAGGACATATTATGAACCCGTTATGACTACCTATTTGATCATACCGGCATATCGCTTCTCTACATGCCTCTACATGGATATTTTAGTGTGTCTTCATTGTTTTGGCTTTAGGATCTTGAATCAGCGCGTTTTTAAGGTCGGGCAAAAGTCTTATAGAAAGCGAATCTCCGATGCCTATTACTCAAGTTACAGACACAAAAAAGCCCTGCTAAGAAGCAAGGCTTAAATGATTTACGTTTGTGGTACCAGTGGCCGGACTCGAACCGGCACGCTTTTAGGGGCGGGCAGAGATCTTATAGAAAGTGAATCCCTGATGCCTTTTACTCAGATTACAGACACAAAAAAGCCCTGCTAAGAAGCAAGGCTTAAATGATTTACGTTTGTGGTATTAGCGCCGGATTTGAATAGACACGCTTTTAAGGACGGGCAAAGGTCTTATAGAAAGCGAATCTCCGATGCCTATTACTCAAGTTACAGACACAAAAAAGCCCTGCTAAGAAGCAAGGCTTAAATGATTTACGTTTGTGGTACCAGTGGCTGGACTCGAACCGGCACGCTTTTAGGGGCGGGCAGAGATCTTATAGAAAGCGAATCCCCGATGCCTTTTATTCAAATTTCAGATACAAAAAAGCCCTGCTAAGAAGCAAGGCCTAAATGATTTACGTTTGTGGTACCAGTGGCCGGACTCGAACCGGCACGCTTTTAAGGGCGGGGGATTTTGAATCTAATTGGCTTACAATTACTACTTAAGTTTCAGTGGCTTAGGTGGTATTATTGTGAACTCTACAGGTTTGTCTACATATGATTGGCAAAGGAATGGTGTTCGTATGGAAAAATTGGATTTTATCCAACTCGTCACTAGGATGGATGAAAAACAGTATCAGATGCTGCTGTCTCAGCTGGATCTGAACAAAGTTTTATCCTCTGATTCGGATGCTGATTTAGCCCCCTCAAAAGATACTGATTGGGTGTATGTCAATGAGTACATCTCGGTGTATCGGCAGAAAAGTAGAACAAAGTTTTGGTCTGCTAGGATCAAAATCGATGTGGATGGCAAGGTTAAAGAAAAGCGCTTTTCAACGAAAAAAGAGCATGTTGAAGACGCTAAAGTCTTTGCTACTGAACAGCGCTTGAAGTTGATGGGCAAAGTTGAGTCTGGCTACTCCCTCGATTTGAATTCAGATCTTTCATTCAGAGTCGTCGCCAACAAAGCAATTGCAGAGATGCAGGCCGTTATCGATAACCCCGCATTAAAAAATACGACATACAAAGACTATATCTCCTTACTGCAAAACCACATCATTGAGTTTTTTGGTGATACTAATATCAAGAATGTCGATTACCCCATGCTCATGGAGTATTTCGAGCAAACGACCGTGCGTTCAAAGTCTCGGATTGTTATGCAAAAGACCAGTATTCGTAAGGTCTTTGCCTATGCAGTGAAAAAGCGTTTGGTAAGCGCGATGCTCGTACCTGACATGCCAACTGACATAGTTATTAAAGACCCTGATTATAATGTTCAGCCATTCAGTGAACATGACCTCAAAGTGCTTCGGGATAACTATCCGAGCTTTATTGAAGCCAGTCGGACGAAACAAACAAGGCACTATCGTGAAGCATTCCAGCACTACTTTAGCTTCTTGTTATCCACAGGTGTTAGGCCGGGTGAAGAGCCTAAAGGTATTGCTTTTAAGGACATATCCAAGCATTTAGATAAAGAGAGTGGCAATCACTACTATGTGATTCGATTACACAAGGGTAAGACGCAAACGAGTAAAAATAAGTATCGAGATATTGCGATTGATGCCACGGCGGTTCTGGCAATCGAGCATGTGAGTAAAACGCTCATGGGCTTCAAAACGACAGAGCGTTTGGATTACTTGATTAAGAATTTCCCTGATCGCTTTGTGTTTAAAAGCTATGTTTATGACACTTATCCGGCCTATGAGCGAATTTTTAGTCGGCAGCAGTACTTGGATTACGTCAGTGACAAGTTACATCATGACAAGTATGTGACTTACAGTGCTCGACATACCTATATCAATAACCAATTGGCAGCCAATATCACCCACAATGACATCGCTGAGCATTGTGGTAACTCGATTCAAGTCATTGAAGCTCACTATCAAAAAGCGAAGCTATTGAACAAAGCACCGCAGCACATCGCCGGTAATATCGTTGATTACAGTACCCCTACAGGCTTGCGAGAGGGACTGGATAAGCTAGGTTTTTTGGAAGCTAATCCGAGCTATAAGCTATAACCAAAAAGCGAAGTTGTTGAACAAAGTGACGACATTTAACAGTTATATGATGTTATTTAACACGGCTGTCGATGTATATCTACATCGTACATGTGTACACGGTGTCGATGTTAAACAAACCGCTTCGCGAACGGGTAGAGGTGATTAAGCGTTACCCCATAAAGCCAAAGGTGGTAAACCACAGTTGATGGTCAATCAACTTCTACTTTTAGCGCCTGCTAAACAGGAGAGGATTACCGCTAAATAAATTATTTCCGTCATGCACTACAATTATTTATTGAAAAAGAATTACAGTGCTTAGGAGTCAATTTTAAGATTGTTATTAATTGATAAGCACTTAAAAGTCGGGCTGAGACGCTATTAGACGGCATTGATAATGCCAACTTTAATAAGTTGGATTTTAACTGGCAGACAGTGTTCGTTTTCGATACAGTATAGATAGTCTAAATTTTAATGTTAGGCTTCTGAAAATTCCACACAGTTAGTCGTATATAGCCTTCTTAAAGTTATATGATAATTATCGTTATCTGAATTTATTTAAGCAGGCTAAAAAATATTTTCTAGGGCTAGTGAGTACATTCGTCAACACAAGTATTCCATAGGAAATTAATAATATATAAAAAACCATTAAATATTTAAGATATATGGAAAAATGTATTAAATAATTATAATCAGATATTTTGTATATTTTTATTTCTATTTCTGATATGTGAATTATGTTTGAAAAAAAATCAAGAGTAGGTGCCCATGATGATATAAGAATCGATATGAGCAGAAGTGATATAGATATAGTTATTATTAAAATACCATCCTTGGAATATTCTTTTCTTGACGTGTTGTTGATAACTTCACAATCTATCCCATTTTTGTTTAACAATGCTTTTATTTTTTCAGCTTTAGCTAAAGGTATGTTTTCTTTTATAACGGGTTTGCTATTAATGTAATCAGAAGTTAGTGACTTGCTTTTATTTTTAAATATTTTTTGGGCAAAGGTGATTGATAGATTCCTGTCTTTTGTAAATCGCCCAGTGAGCTTTACGCTATAAATAGAGTCATTCATTACATAAATTCCTTTTATGATTTTCATTGATGTAGAATAGAATAGAATAGAATAATAAATTTCAATATATATTTAATTTTTTGAAATTTGATGACTCTAAAGTATCTAAATTTAGAGGGTTGTCTTTCTAAAAATTTATATATGTATTGTCCTATTTTTCTGAAGAATATTTCTCAGAAAACTCTGCTCTTGATATTTTTGTTTGCGGTTCTGAATTTTATTAATAATTGACTGGTTAACTTTGTTCTCTGAGCATCCAGCCCTAATTATTAAGGTCAAACTAACGATTTTTAGCGCAATTTCTGTCCTAACTTGCAATGCTATCATCCTGATTTCTCCCTTTCAGTCTAAGTTTGTTTAGATTAACGAAGTTATTGTCTTCGATATGAGTACTCCAAATATCCTTCTTATTGGAGTATATCGTAATGATTGTGTTGATAGCTAGGTCGCTTTTACTCGAATCGGCCTGTTTTTTGACAGGTTAACAGAGTTCTAATGAGATGTGCATTGGCACGAAATAGACTGGAACGTTAACCTACAGTTGCTCCGGCGCTTTTTGGTCGCTAACCGACACGAAGTCGTTTTTTTAGTCTATTTCTTTGTGAGTAAAAAGGGAAAGGTATGGATAGCAATATTTTCTTAAGTTTGGTTATATTGAAGATGTTGTTAAACCTAATAATTCTAGCGGTAAAAACAGTATTTTTTCTATATATAAATTGCTGGGCAATATGCATGTTAGTTATTACCAAAATATGATGATGTCTTGGATTGTGTCGATGGCCTGAAGGGATTTCCCGAAGCAATTAATACGGTCTTTCCTAAACACCGCTCGGTATCGTACATATGGTTCGCAACTCGGTTAAGTACGTCTCATGGGAAGACTGCAAAGCCGTTGCCGCCGATCTCAAACAAATCTATCAGTTTGTCACGGAAGAGGAAGCCCTGCTGGCACTGAAGTAATTCGCTGATCGATGGGACGAAAAATACCCCCAGATTAGCCGCTCTTGGCGTGCACACTGGGAAAATCTGAACACCTTGTTCGATTACCCTCAGGACATACGCAAAGCGATCTATACGACCAACGCGATCGAGTCTCTCAACAGCGTTATCCGTAAGGCGATCAAGAAGAGGAAGCTGTTTCCGACGGATGACTCCGCACGAAAGGTGATCTATCTGGCGATTCTGGATGCTTCCAAAAAATGGACGATGCCCATCAGAAACTGGAAGCCCGCATTGAATCGATTTATTATTGAATTTGAAGACCGCTTAACTGATTATATTTGAACTTGGCAGTTACACAGAATTATTTACAGGGTCCATCGTTGATAGTCGCTTAACTTCTACTTTTAACGCCTGCTCAAAAAGGGGGGGGATTACCCCAAACTGAGGGTTCTGCCATATCCTGACGCAACTCTTCTAGTTCGCAGGGAGTAAGCCGATGCACTGCTGGGCCTTTATAATCCTCGGTTACAGTAGTTGTTCTGCGCACTTTATAACTTGCCTATTCATCATCTGGCCAACACAAATAATTTAACGTGAGGCTTTTCATGGATAATTCATCTTCTTTGGAGAAATCTGAAGGAAATTGCGCATAACTTACGTTATTGAGTACTCCTTCTGCATCGTCTACATGCTGTAGCATATTTAAGTTTGATTTTCCTTCAGATGACTGCTCATGTAGGTTTTTGCAATGAATAGCAAGTCTCTCTTCGAGCATCTCCTGAATGTCCTGAGGACACCTCAAATCAAGCAACAACACTAAAGCCACATCGTAAGAATTTGCATATTCATCTTCAGGATAAACATAAGCATATACATCTATGATTTGATCATGATTTTCTTCAAGCAGATCAGAAAAACCTTCCGTATTGTTCCATATATAAGGTAGGAAAGCTCTATTAAAGCCGTCAGGGAACGGTTTACGTATATATTTAGAACTAATCCAAGTCAGGATAATCTCTTGGTTACGAGGACTAAGTTCACCATTATTAAATTTTTTTCGTTGTAGTGCACTTATAAATAACGCCTTATCTACAGAGCTAATTGAGGATGTATTAAAATCCCAATAGCCATGGTCTATTTTCATAACAAGGCGCTGATAGTTTCTGCTTTTGTGATATCTTACGTCACGTTTTCCCTTATTGGTAGCTCTATGCTTACCAACGACAACATCCACCGTTGTTACATTAGGATTATATAAATCACAATCTTGAGAAATTAAGACAAGGATATCGGTATCTTCTATTTGAAGATCTCTACTAGAAATATCGCTTCTTGCAGATACTACGTTCAATCTAAGTTCTTCGTCGAGATCGGTACAAGACAACCAAACACCTTGGTACAAACCCAAAGCGTTAATTTGATCATGTATATTATCAACTTCTGACATTCGTAATCCTAGCGGAGACTAGAAAGGTTTCTTTTTACTTGTTCAATGTGAGGAATCTGCTTAACCACTTTCTCTGGCTGTTTCTTCATCGCTTCATGAACATATTCGAGCATCAAAGCTTGTTCATATTGTCCTGACTGTAAGTGACCAAGTAACGTTTTTCCATTAACTTTCACTGACTTCAATACACGTCCCACAGATGAATAATGCTGCCTCACCTGTACAGCTATGTCATACAATTCACCGTAACAGTCGGCAAAGCCTTCTCCCTTCAAGTGATTATACACCGTAGGCCTTGAAACATTGACTATACGTGCAAGTTGAGAAAGGTTTAAACCAAAAATATCTTTGATAGTTGCAATCATTTCAGGAACAGATACAGCGACAACATCACTGTATTGTTTTAACTCGTCAACTACATTTTCAGCCGATTCTCTACAATCAATACTTAAACTGTATACACCATCAACAGCTTTCAAAATATGAACGAGCTTGTCACTTATAGCGCTTTCAAAAACTCGGTTCACTTTCCGTACTAGGTTATACTGTGAAGCCTCATGTTCCTCAAAATCGACAGAATCATAGCTGAAATAGCTATTATACGTGCGAGAGACAACAATATTCTGAAATTCAGAACTATCTAAATGGTAGGTTTTCATAATTAGACCTTTTCCTTATATACCCAGACGTTGTCACTAACATCTCTATTTAACATATTAAGAAAAACCTCTTTACTGTGAATATGAACTTTATCAAATAGCTCAAAGTCAAAAGAAGCTAACCTTGTATTCTCTGATGGTAACGTTGATGCCTGAGACATTAGTAGCGCATAATGATTGTCAGTACTCTCTACCAGTGCTTTTTCCAACGCAATTGGCATTCCAAACGATTTGCTGCTTTCCATTAGTAAATCAGGTATCAACTTTTCAGCTTTTATAGGCAACTGCTCTAATGACACATACACCTTTAAGTTGGGTTCTATCACTCTAGAAAAGTCCAATTTACCCATTTGAATTATATCACTTTGATAATACTGAGATTGACTCTCTAGTGGTAGCACAATGGAGTTGCAAAAGAAATCACTAAGCTTATATTGCTCATCAAAAGAAGCTACAACATCTACATAAGACAAAGTGACCTCTTGCACCAATGCATTGTGGTAAAAGTTAAAAGCTTGGTTTAACTGACTAAGTATGGATTTAAATCTACTTATAAAGTCATCAAACCCCTGATAATCAGTTGTTCTATACTCAATGGCATCAGGTTCTACTACAAGTGAGCTTCTCTTATCTGGCGAGTGATAACACCTTCTTGCATGTGGCGTTGTTTTGGCTGCGTTACCATCTTCTGGTAAAATGTTAAATTCTAGTTTTGTGACAGTGTCTTCGCTCGCATAGATGAAGTCCATTTGAGACATAACTTGCTGTAAATGAACAGCTTGCTCTGCTAACAACGGGGCTAACTCGGTAGTCTTTATACGTCCTACAACATAAACTAACGGCGCTTTTTCGAAATATCCACTCATACGAGATTAACCATCTTTACACTTAATTTAACACTTATAGTATAGACATCATAACTAAAGGTGAAGTTCAAAAAAAGATAAAATGTTAAGGCGAGTGGTAATCCTCCCGAAAAATAACGGCGCTCAGGTGTAGAGTTGCCTCATAATCGATGCACAAAGTTGTTCTGCACGAACGAATCATTTTATTTATCGAAGAGACACCTAGAGAGCCGGTCTATCACGACTTAAATTGAGGTCTTCTGTGCTACCAAATCTTTATCAATGCGGCTCTATGCCTGGCTGCGTATTTCGGTGATTGCGAACGCTTGTTTCGGTTTATTCCGAACACCTGAACCAGCACTTTTTCTCTTTCCCTATTTTTACTCTAAGTGTTCGGATTGCGCCAGTTTTCTCATTGACTCTCCTCCCAGTTCTATTCGATGACTATTGTGAACTAGACGATCCATTAGAGCGTCTGCGACGGTGGCGTTGCCGATCATGTTGTGCCACTCCTTGACAGGTAACTGACTGATGACGATTGTGCTGCTGTTTTGGTAGCGGTCTTCAAGCACTTCTAACAAGTGACCAGCATGCTCTTGAGTCAGTTTTTCCATCCCCCAGTCGTCTAGGATAAGCAGGGCTTTTTTAGCGAGAGACTGAAGTTGCTTTTGATAGCTACCATCCAGACGACCTGCGGTCAGATCATCAAGCAAGCGAGTTAAGCGGTAGTATCTGACGGTTTGCTGTTGGTCGCAGGCGCTGGTTGCCAGAGCGCAACCAAGATAGGTTTTTCCTGCACCTGTTGGGCCTGTAATCAAGATATTCTGGTGCTTGTGCAGATAACTCCCCGTCAGAAGTTCGCTCATCTGTTTGCGATTGAGGTTTCGTCCCTCCTTGTAGATGAGTTGACTCGGTTGCGCATCCACTCTCAGCTTAGCTTGTCGTTTTAAGCGTTGTATTTTGCTCTGATTACGGTTCAAGATCTCGCTTTCCAGAAGCAAGCTTAACCGCTCCTCGAAGTTCAGCTCTGCGTAAGTGGTCAGTTGCTCTTGTTGCTGCTCTAACGCTTTCGCCGCATGGCTCAAGCGGAGGCTTTTGAGTTGATCATTAAGTGCGTTCATATCTTTTCTCCTAGTGATAACAGGTCGGGCCTCGAACATTGCTGTGAACAAGGTTCGGCGTATTCGCTTTGTCTTTACTCAGTTGCCCTTCACGATTGTTCTTGAGTAGATTGTTGACGAAGGTGTAATTGGGTTTTGTCAGCATCAGTGCATCTTTACAGGCTTGCTCTAGGCGCGATTCACCATGGGCTTTGCTTAGGTTGAGTAACCCCAGACAAGAACGATAAGACTGCTCTGGATGAGGCTTGGAGTTAAGCATCTTATTGACAACTTCTCGTGTGGCTGGGCCGATATTGGCTCCCCAGTTGAGTAAGCGTCCAGGCGACCACTTTTGATGTTGATGATGACTCGGCATGTGCTCTGGTTGAGTGCTGTTTCCGTGCTCCCTTTGGCTACGTGGGTGCTGAGCGACCAAGTTACCTTGATGGTAGATTTGCACCAAACGGTTGGAAGCTTCCAGTTCGACATGATGGCCAACAAGCTGATGAGGAACCGAGTAGTAATGGCGGCGATATTCGATGTGATAATCAGGCCCCACTTTGGCTCGTTTGGTTTCGGTATATAGGTATCGCTGCTTAGGCAGTGGCTTCAATGCAGGTTTATCGAGTTTGTCGAACAGCGCTTTACGACTTGCACCATACTGTTTCATCTCACGTTGATTTAAGTCATTCATAAGCTCACGGATGGCCAAGTTCAGCTCTTTGAAGGTATGGAAGGTTTGGTGTCGTAGCCGCATCATGATCCAACGTTCCACTAGGAGCACGGCATTCTCTGCCTTGGCTTTGTCTTTCGGTTTGTAGGGGCGAGCAGGCATCACAGCAGTTTGATAGTGATTTGCCAGTTTTTGATAGCTGTCATTAAGTCTCGGCTCATAGCGATTAGCTTTGGTGACCGCGCTACGCAGGTTATCGGGAACCAAGAGCTGTGGTACACCGCCGAAGTGTTCGAACACATTCGCATGCGCCTCTAACCAGTAAGACTTACCTTGACTAGGGAAGGCTTCAACATAGGTGTAATTTGACGCGCCTAAGGTCGCTACGAACACTTCGGCTTCGCGCACTTCACCTGTATCAGGGTTGACGACTTGAAGCCGAGGCCCACAGTAATCGATAAACAGCTTGTCACCTGCAACATGGAGCTGACGCATGCTGCGCTTTTGGGTTTTGAACCAGCGAGTGAAGTGCTCGCAGAACTGAGTGTAAGCGTAAGCCTGCTCTTGATATTGCTCATGGTATTCCTGCCACAACAACATCTTTGTCATGCCTTTACGCTTGAGTTCGACAGCGTACTGAGCGAAGTCTGGCATGACCTTGTGTCGACTGGCTTTCTTCGAATGATAAAGAGCTTTAGTAAGGTCTGTATCACTGCAACCTTCTGGGAGAGGCCAGCCTATCTGACTTTGCTTAAAGCGAGCGACAAGTTCTGAGACTGTTGCAAGACTGACATTGAGACAACTGGCAATACTACGGTAGGACAACCCACACTCGTACTTAAGGCGTAATACCTCTTTGATTTTGTTCATTGGCGTTCTCTTTTTAGCCATTGTCGCTTCCTTACGTTCTTTTTTAAGAAGTAAAGAATAGCGAGCTATTGATTTAAAAGAGAAAAAGGAAGGATTTCGGGCATTCCGAACGCGGTTTTCGCTATTCCGAACGCTGATTTCGGAGTTCGCTTAAAAGTGTTCGGATAATCGCGGAATGTGCGTTCGGATTAAACCGAAATAGGTGTTCGGGTCATACCGAAATGGCTGTTCGGAATGCTCCGAAATACGCAACCAAGACCACAGATATTGAAAGTCTGCTGCCTTGGAATATCAATCTCAATGACTCTCAGGTAACCGAAGCGATCTAGGGTGTAAGCAGTCTACGCTTACCGTTATTTTTCTAGGAAAAGTCTAATAAACGCAAAGCTTTATGGTTGAGTTAAATAACTGTTGAGAATTAAAACAGTTTGTGTGTAAATGTATTTTCAGTCAGAATGCCTCTAAAATAATAACTAACCTAAAGGATAAAATATGAATATTGTAACGTATGTCAGGAAACCACTTGTTGTATGTCTGCTGGTCGCGGGTTCCAGCAGTGCAATGTCTGCAGATGCAGAGTACAGATTAAAATTGCATCACTTTCTTCCCCCTCTCTCGATGGCTCACTCTCAATTCCTGAAGCCTTGGGCTGATAAGGTTATGAAAGAGTCTAATGGTCGTATAAGAATCGACGTATATCCCTCAATGCAGCTTGGGGGAAGCCACCTGCATTATTCGATCAAGTTCGAAAAGGTATCGTCGATATCTCTTGGACTATCTGTGGGTACACCCCTGGACGTTTCCCTAAAGCCACCGTGTTTGAATTGCCCTTTATAGCAAGTAAAGCAAAACCAATGAGTATGGCTATCCAAGACTTCGCTGAACAAGAGATGAGCGATGAGCTTAAAGATGTTCATCTACTTGCAATGCATGCACACGCACCAGGATCCTTGCATTCACGAGAGAAAGCCATTCATACAGCTAAAGACCTTAAAGGCATGACATTGCGAGCGCCAAACAAGATCATGGCAGATGTATTTTCTAAACTGGGAGCGAACTCAGTTTTTATGCCTGGTCCACAGATACCTAGTGCACTTTCCAAAGGTGTTCTAGATATTGCATCAATGCCTTTTGAGGTTGTTAAGCCATTAAAAATCCATCAACTGGTTAAGCACCACACTGAGATCCCGGGTAAACACGGCCTTTATACTAATGTATTCCTATTTACCATGAATAAAGATACTTATGAAAGGCTTCCAGCAGACTTGCAGAAAGTGATTGATAATAATTCTGGACTAAAGCTAGCCGCCCATATAGGTGAACTTTTTGATGAGTCAGAGGAGGTCGGTCGTCAAGTAGCGATTGATCAAGGCAATGAATTTTATACCTTACCTGAAGCAGAGATTTCGAACTGGAAATCTAAAGTTAACTTTATCACTGAAGGTTGGCTGAAAGATATGAAATCTGATGGCTATGAGTCTCAGGCTCTACTCGACAAAGCTAATGAGCTTATAGCTAATTACGATTCGGAGAGCAATTAAAACTTCATACACTCCTGAGCCACCTCCTATAAATTCCAATTACCGGAGGTGGTTTACCTTATCCGATCAGCCCAATCTTTCGTGCACAGGTAACCGCTTGTGTCCTATTATTCGTCTCTAATTTAAGGTTTATGCGTTTCAGGTGGGTTTGGACAGTGTTTCCAGATATATCCAGTAACCGTGCAATCTCTTTGTTCGAGCGACCATCACTCACTAGTTTGAGGAGACTGGTTTCCCTAGGAGTAAGAGGGTTTTCATAAACAACAGCTTTTGCTTTATTGAACTCCTTAAAATTGGATTTATTTATAGCTTTGGATAGTTTGTCTAAATACGAAGTACTGACGGATCTAAGGCTGGATTTGAATTGAGTGATAATATCTGGGAGATACCAAGGCTCATCGGCTAGAACACGGATAAGACCGTGTTTTTCACAAAACAGAAGAGCTGTTTGGAAAGTCTCCAGCGACTCTGAAAGCTTATTGTTAATGAAATAGGCTTGAGCAAGCATATTTTGCAGATGTGCTCTGCAATAGAGCCTCTGCTTTTCTGTTGCATCTGTTATCTGATTTTGTAATTTTTCAATAATCTTATTATCAGGCTTGCCAGTAACAAGTGATAACCTAATTGGCGCGGTATCATAGTTTTCAAACTCGTTAGAAAACAGGTCCAGTTTAGCGTGTGGTTCCCATATTTTAGTGTTACTCCCTAAGTCTAGGTAGCGACGTGCGGAATCGAAGTTGCCTCTAAGCAAACTTAATCGGTACTTTTCCAGCCAGGCTGAGCCTTTTGCTCTGCTAGCTCCGCGTCTATCTCCAATATCCCCCAGCTCTGATAATAAGGTGTCTGCTGTGTGATTGTCTCCATCCATGAATGCACATCGAGCTGCCAGGCGGTATGTCATAATGATGCTATCAATATCGGCTGTATCTCTTATCGTTTTAATGTGCTCATTAATAAGACTGGATGCTCCCAGTAGATCATCCGATTCGTAAAGTGATTTTGCAATGAAAGCAGATGCTATGCTGTACGCTGCACCTATTGCCCCTTTCTTGCCTGATTCAAAAAAGACGTTGGCAGCGTCTAAGTTTCCATGAAGAAGTTCAATTAAGCCTTCAAAGCAATATGAATAGGTTTTAGACCAAGAGCGAGATTTTGAATTTTCGTAGGCTTTTTTGGCGCAACTTAATGAGCTTAGGGCCGCTTCAAATCGACTGTTTGCTATATAGTGATATGCAGAAATATTGTGAGCAATACTCACCAGAAGTGGGTCATTATCTTTAATATTATCTGGAAACTGCTCGATCTCTTTGGCAGAAAGGTCATGCCTATCGCTGAATTCGTGTAAAAGAGCGAGCTGAACCAATACTTCCAGTGATACATCATCATCTGTTACTAATGCAAGTTTACTGTATTGGTTTAACGCCTTTTCTGCCTCTTCATATCGGTGTAAAGCGATCATTGAATAGGCTTTAGCTCTCTGAATATTAATAAATGTGCTTGATACCTCAGGGGGCAGAGTATCTACCCAGTGGGCGACAGTTTCTAATTGTGCAACTTCGACCAGTCCTATGATGCAATGGTTCATCATCGTGGCAGCTAATTGAATATCTTCAGATTGAAGCGCATGATCAACTGCGAGCCTGAAACGTTTTCGTCCATAAAACCATTCTGCAGCACGACGATTTAAAATAGGTATGAGGCCTTTATTTTCTTTAATAAGTTGTTGATATAAGAACTCTCTGAATAACGAATGAAACTTGTAAGATTCAGCGTTTGGTTCCAAAGGTTGGTTCATTTTAGAGAGAAAAAGATTACCCTCTTCAAATATTTTCAAATAGTCATTACTATCCGTCTTTTCCAGAACATAATCGCAAAGATCACTGTTTAATTGTTCCAGAACACTGGAATACAATAAAAATTTTCGAGCTTTTTCAGGCAACTTAGAAAGCACATTCTCAGCCAGATAGCGCGCTACATTCTCATTTGTTACCGATAAGGATGCCAGCCAGCTAGCGTAATCTGGTTGATTCTGCATTGATAAGAGGAACAAACGTAAGCCTGCCGCCCAGCCCTGAGTACGAGATATAATAAGTTCGATCTCTTCATCGGATAGTGAGTGGTTAGACTGATGACTGAAAAGCTGTTTAACTTCCTCGAAATTGAAACGAAGTTTAGAAACTTCTATTTTTTGTAGTTGGCCAGATAGTTCAAGCGACGAGATAGATAGCTGATTAATAGAACGTGAGCTGATTATTATCTTATGTTCACTGGGAAGATAGTCCAATAAATCCTGAATTACCTGGAGTACATCCATGTTTTGTATGTGTTCCAATTCATCGATGAAGAGATAAAACGGATATGGAGTATCAGATAGCAAATTGATTATTGAAGTAACGTCATTTCTCATCCCGAAATACTCTCCGGGCCCCGATGTTCTGAGGCTTGGAGGCGGTGGAATATCTGATGGTAATAGTCGGGAAACTGTTTGGTTTAGATATGCAAGGAACCGGCCCAAATCGTTATCTCGTTGGTCTAAGGTAAGCCAGCTTGCCGGTATCTTATGCTGAGTAACCTGCTGATAAATCTGAGCCATAGCCATTGATTTGCCGAAACCGGCAGGGCCAACCAAGAGAGTAATACGTTTGTCCGATTGTAGGGCTTCTTCAATTAGCTTTGTGCGTAAAATAGCATCCATCGTCTGATATGGAGCGATCAGTTTACCCATTAATAAGCGAGGGATAGTTACCTGATTTACGGTGTTTTGGGCTGTATGTGCCTTGTTATTATTGTCCATGTTATGAAAAATCGCTTTATTATTATTTTATATGCTCATCAAAAACGTTTTAATCACTGAGCTGAATTGTAGCATACCTCCTTCTTAGTCGATGTCACTGGTTTAAGTGATTGTTCGAGTCCGCTTACTTATCGCAGAATTGAGCCAACACCGAACTATTCCATTTTTCGTTATAGCGACTTGCTATGCCATATGGAAGACGCAGCATCAACAATAAAAAATTATTAAGGAGTTATATATGCATACCGACATGGCAGCAGACTCAATGAGTTCTGAACACCGCCCAGACCGCCCACCCTTCACATGGCCGTTGAAGCCTCAGGTAAAACTCCCCGATACGGGGGCTGATGCGCAGTTATCAGAACTTGAGTTAAGTATGCGTGACATTATTCACTCCTTTGCTGAAAAAGTTATGCGCCCCACCGGAGTTGCCCTGGATAAGCTAAGTCCTGAAGAGGTTATTGCAGAAGGCTCACCTTACTGGACTTATCTTGAAGAACTGAAAAAGCTTGAAATTACACCGCGCACTTTTATGGAGTTGTCGCCAGAAGAGCGTGGGCGGTTATTTCCGATTGTAATGGAAGAGATGGGGTGGGGTGATGGCGGGCTTTCTATCATCTACGGAGCCTGTTCTCTACCGCCGTTAATGGCCCTTGCATTTAATCGAGAGTTTCTTATCGAGCGCTTCCCGGACACTCTCCGGGGGTGTTGGGCAATTACGGAGCCAGATCACGGAAGTGATTCACTTGATGTTAGTCGTCAGGCATTCCATGCGGAAGGAAGCTATGGCCGCCCTAATTGCGTAGCAACAATTCGCGGCGATAAGGTGACTATTAGCGGCCAGAAAGCGGCATGGGTATCCAATGCTCCTACAGCTGAGGTTTGTGTTCTGTATTGCTCTGCAGATATAGGTGATGGTGCAGATACTACGCATGGAGTGTGTGTATTAGTTCCAATGGATGTTCCCGGAGTCACTCGAGGAAAGCCATTGGATAAGATGGGGCAGCGCGCTTTACCACAAGGGGAAGTGTATTTTGATAATGTCGAGTTAACGACTGACTATATTGTCGCGGGTCCGGAAGACTACCAACGTGCGGTTTACTTCATTCACGCTGAAGCTAATAGTCAGATGGCGTGTATCTGGACAGGTGCTGCACGCGCAGCCTATGAGATGGCATTTGAATATGCGCATGAGCGGAAACAGGGCGGTGTACCTATCATTCGCCATCAGGCTGTTGCTTCCCGTCTTTTCCATATGTTTAGAAAAATTGAGGCATCAAGAGCCCTCGCTCAGCGGGTGTCTCTGCATAATAGTACAGCTGAAATTCCTGCGCTGCAGTCTGCAATGGCGGCAAAAATCACCGCAACTCAAACAGCGTTTGAAGTAGCAAGCGAAGCCCTGCAAATCTTTGGCGGTAACGGACTGACCAAGGAGTATCAGATCGAAAAGATTCTTCGTGATGCCCGTGCATCTATGATTGAGGATGGCTGTAACGATCTTCTGGCTATCAAAGCAGGATTTAACATGATTGACCCTGATCTGCTTTGAATTGTGCTTTATAACCAGACTAATTAAGGAGTTTTTATGAAATCTAATGCGATTATAGCGGGAACCGGAATGACTACATTCGGTAACCATATGAGTAGAAATCTCAAGTCGCTAGCAAGCGAGGCTATTCGTCAGGCATTAAATGATGCTGGTATCTCCCCCGGGGAGTTGCAAGCGGCCTATATGGGAAATGCAGCAGCAGTCATTACTGGGCAGATCTGTGTTCCTGGTGAGATTGTGTTACGAGAAGTGGGCATTGGGGGAATTCCAGTAGTTAATGTGGAGAATGCCTGTGCGACGGGCTCAACCGCCTTCAATCAGGCTGTCGCAATGGTGACCGCGGGAGCTTATGACATAGTGCTTGCCTGTGGATACGAAAAACTCGTACACGAAGATAAGGCTAAAAGTTTTTCGGTATTTGCCGGTGCTGCAGATATTGAGCTTCAGGCAGAGCTAGAAAAAACCGTTGATATACGTATGCAAGCTGCCGGTATGACCGTAACACAGGGCGGTCAGCGTTCAGTGTTCATGGATATTTACGCCATGATGACTGCAGATCATATGAAGAAGTATGGCACCACGCGGGAGCAGATCGCAGCAGTCTCTGCCAAAAACTCTTTCCATGGAAGCATGAACCCTCGTGCTCAATTTCGCGATGTTGTGTCCGTAGAACAGGTGTTATCTGCGCGGGAAATCGTATACCCACTGACACTGCCGATGTGCTCCCCGATTGGGGATGGTGCCGCGGCTGTGATTATTATCAGTGAGCGAAAGGCACGCGAAATGGGACTGAATAAACCGGTACGCGTGCTCTCTTCTGCCTTCAAAACCGGTTGGGACTTCAGTGAAGGCGAGAGTGAAGCTACAGTGTTTGAAACAACCATTGCTCAGGCTTATGAAGAGGCGGGTATCGGGCCTGAAGACCTCAGCGTTGTTGAGCTTCATGATGCATCAGCGCCATCTGAAATTATTCACACAGAGTATCTGGGGCTATGTGCTAAGGGTGAAGGAGGTCCTTTGGTTGAATCAGGAGCCACTCGACTGGGCGGTCGTATCCCTGTCAGTACATCAGGCGGGCTGCTGCGTAAAGGCCACCCTATTGGTGCGACAGGTATTGCTCAGATCGTAGAACTGACAGAGCAGCTACAAGGCCGTTCTGGTCCCCGGCAAGTTGAAGGGGCGACGATAGGATTGGCTGAGAATGGTGGTGGATTTGTAAGAGACAGCGTTGCTGCACTCATTGTCACCATTCTTGCTAAATAGTGGAAAGTAATTATGAAAAACATGAACATTGTTGCAAATATTGTGGCTGCGGGTGTCGAGCGAGATCCAGATCTGGATGTGCTGACATTTGTTGGCGTTGGGTTGGAGGAAGAGGTTCGTACATATCAACAGCTGTGGAATAACAGTCAACGTATTGCGAAGTCTTTAAAAGATAAAGGTATTCAAGCAGGCGACCGAGTCGCACTGTTGATGCAGAATCATCCTGAGTTTGTCGAAACAATGATCGCTGGATCGATTTTGGGAGCTGTCATGGTGCCTATCGATCCACGTACAAAGGGCGAGAAGTTGGCGTTCATGCTAAATGATGCTGGCTGTCTCGGTATTGTCTGTGCAGATTATTCCTTATCCACTCTGTTGGAGTGTGTTGAGCAAGTGTCAAGTCTGGTGCTTGCTTATGTTGTGGGAAGTGATTGGGTTCCCGAGACCAACTCATCGATTACGCCAGTTTCATTAACTGAGGCACTAAAAGGTCCGGTCCCTGAACTTGAGGTTCAGGCAAACGATGATTTTTCCCCTATGCAGATCATGTATACCTCCGGGACTACCGGTGATCCTAAGGGGGTGATAGTTCGTAATGCCCGATTTGGTTTTGTTGCAAATCAGGGGGAATCGGTGTTTGGTTATAAGGGTGATGACCGTCCCTATACAGGTTTATCCCTGACCCATGGCAATGCTCAGTTTTTGACGCTTGCTCCATCGTTGAAAATGGGGTTAAGAGCGGTTATCAGCCAACGATTCACCAAATCACGTCTATGGGAGATTATTCGTCATTACAGATGCACAACCTTTTCACTGCTCGGTGGAATGGTTACCGCAATTTATAGTGAACCTCCGAAGGAAAGCGATAATGACAATTCCATACGCCTGGTGATTAGCGCAGGTATGCCTGGTGCTCTGTGGAATGATTTTGCTAAGCGCTTTGATGTTGAAATATTCGAGTTCTATGGCGCAATGGAAGGTGGTATGACCATCAATCCTCCTGGCGAAGGCCCTGTTGGCAGTTGCGGTAAGGTTCCACCTATGCTGATTTCCAAGGTTGTGGACGATGACGGGCAGGAAGTCCCCCTGGTACTCCCGGAGAAATATTGTTTAAGCCTGCCGATGGTTCCTCTGCGAAAGTCGATTATTTCAATAATTCTGAGGCATCAGAGGCTAAAACGCTGGGAGGGTGGCTACACTCCGGGGATGTCGTGATCATGGATGCTGAGGGCTGGGTATTCTACCAATATCGCAAAGGCGGGGGCATTCGGCACAATGGTGATTTTATTAATCCAGCCTTTCTGGAGAAGGTTGTCGCAGAGCACCCTAATGTCAGTGACTTGTCAGTCTATGGTGTCCCTGCGGCATCCGGTGCACCCGGCGAGAACGATATAGTTGTTGCTATTATCCCCGAAAACAGTAGTTGTTTTGATCCTCAGTCAGTCTTCGAATGGTGTCGCGGAAAGCTGGAAAATAACATGATTCCACAATATATCCATATCCTCGAAGAGCTGCCTAAAACAGCTACTGAGAAAGTTCAGACCCGGTTCCTTCAGCAACAATTTAGCCAGGGCTCTGAGCGTATCTATTCCGACTTAAATGGGCGCTGAAAAGTAAAAGGCATTGTATGCCTCTTTACCCCTTATCCAAAAATAATAAGTGAAAGGTAATAATTATGAACTCACCCAAAGTAGTTATCTATGGTGCAAGTGGTTACACAGGAAAACATGTGGCCTGGAAGCTAGCTGAGAGAAAGATCCCCTTCATTGCTGCTGGCCGAAATAAAGAGCGGCTGGAGCAACAGTTAGGTGCAATGGAAGAGCTGGACGGCGCCGAATATGAGGTGGTTGCAGTCGAGCATACTCAAGAGTCTCTGACCAAACTGTTTATTGGAAAAGAGGTCGTTCACAATCTGGTAGGGCCGTATATGCAACTTGGTAAGCCGGTAGTGGAAGCTGCGTTGGCGGCGGGCTGTCACTATCTTGACTGCACCGGTGAACAGGACTGGATGTATCTCCTGAAGTCAGAATACAGTGAACGGTTTGCCGAAAAAGGGCTAGTGCTGTTACCAGCGACATCGGCAATGTGGAATCTTGGCTTGATGGTATCAGAAATGGTACTGGAAAACGGTGATATAGACTCGCTGGATATTACCTATACGCTGTCAGGTGTTCCATCAGTCTCTTCTACTTTGTCGTTCATGCGTATGTGCTGCCAACCGCAATATCATTTACAGAACAGCGAGCGAGTCGCCTGGCCGATCGGTGGTGTCAGCATGGTGGTGCCGGGTATTCATGAGGTTTTAACTGGACTGCCTTGGAGTGGTGGTGGTGAGTCTGTCTGGTTTGAAGGTGATGAGCGAGTCATTAATTGCTCCACGCTTGTAACATTCCGAAATCAGGCACTCATGGATCTCGTTACTACACGTATGAAAGAGTTTGCCAATGATTATCAGCATCGGTCACCGGAAGAACAGGAAGAGGCTACTAATCGCTGGGCGATGGAGATTGCCCCTCAAGAAGAACCACCCCGTGAAGACTTCGATATTCATCGTGGATTGATCACCTGCCATGGTCGGGGGCGCACTAGTATGAAGTCAATTTCCCTGCCGGGTGTCGCGTTTGGTTATGTCGGAACCGGTTCTATTGGTGCATTTGTTATCGATACTTTACTGCGTGGACAGCAACGAGCAACAGGCATGGTACCAGCCGCTTATGTTGTTGGTGTGCGTGAGCTTCATGCTGAACTGAGAACCCAGAATGTTGCCGGAGAGATGGTAGATATCATCGGCTAATACTGTTTACCCCAGTCGCGATTCATGAACCTATGAATCGTGTCATCCTACCTGCTTCTGGGAGTATTATGAAAAGCAAAAACTATAGTGTTCGTTATGACGGGCGTTCAGTGCTCGTTACGGGTGGTGGCTCTGGAATAGGTGAAGCGATCTGTATGCGTTTGGCGGAAGAAGGTGCTTCGATTGCAGTACTGGATTACTCCGCTGAAGCGGCGGAACGTGTTGTGCGTAATATTGTTGCTAATGGCGGGAAAGCGATTGCTTTGCAAGCAGATGTCACCTGCCCAGATGAGTTGCATAAAGCAATAGATGAACTCATAGACGTTTTTGGCCAGTTGGATATGGCAGTCAATAATGCCGGAGTTGGTAACCCATTTGCGCCATTGGCTGAGCAAAGCTTTGAAACCTGGTCCCGTGTAATAGATGTAAATCTCACAGGAGTTTTCAATAGTATGAAATTTGAACTGCCACATATGATTGAGAACGGAGGTGTTATTATTAATATGGCCTCTATCACATCGTTGGTTGGTGTTGCTGATATAAGTCCGTACGTTGCAGCTAAACACGGGGTATTGGGTCTTACACGATCAGCCGCACTTGAATACGGGAAATATGGGGTAAGAATAAATGCGGTTTGTCCGACGTTTATTCGGACGCCATTAACCAAGGCCGCACTCCAGGATGAAGAGCAGTGGGCCGCTCTTGATGCATTGCACCCCTTAGGTCGCTGCGCTACATCCGAAAACGTGGCTGATATGGTTGCTTTCCTCGGTTCGGTCGATGCCTCAATGCTGACCGGCAGCGCTTATACCGTTGATGGTGGATACACGACAGGTTAAAGGCAGCCGTATCAGAGAGATACTTTTGTCTTAAGAATTAAAGGAATGTAAAGATGGAACTTAACGGACGTGTTGCGATAGTAACAGGTGCTACTGGAACTATTGGTCGCGGTATCTGCATAACACTTGCTGCCCAGGGCATGAAACTGGTTATTGCCGATCTTGATCAGAAACTCTGCGATAGCTTTGCAGAGGAACTGACCCAGAAAGGATATCACGCTTTCGCGGTGGCTGTGGATGTAACATCCCGGCAGGCTACTCGCGAGTTGGCCGACAACGTTGTGAAGCACTTTGGTTCGATTGATGTATTGGTAAACAATGCAGGGATTATTGCCTTAGGCTCACTATGTGAACTTGATGAAGATGCTTGGGATCGGGTGATTGATGTCAATTTAAAGGGAACGTTTCTCTGCGCCCAGGCTGTTGTGCCCACGATGATACCCCAGCGCCGAGGAAAAATTATCAATGTTTCATCTGTCGCTGCCGCTCGTCCAGCGCCATTACAGTCCGCCTATGCAGCGACTAAAAGCGGAGTCCTGGGGTTAACTAAAGTTTGGTGTCAGGAATTGGCGCAGTTTAACGTCACTGTCAACACGGTCTGCCCTGGATTCGTTGACTCTTCGATGTGGTCTGACCATCTTGGCCCAGCGTATTCTGAAATAGCGGGTGCTGACTCTCAAGAGGTGCTGAATATTCTGGCTAAAGCCAATATGCCCCTCGGGAGACCTCAATCCCCTGAAGACCTTGGAGAGGCAGTGACTTACCTGTCAGGTGCGGACAATGTTACCGGGCAAACATTGTTTGTCGACGGGGGCTTTACGATGGCATGAGTGGCCTGAATTATAGCGGATGCCTGCGAGAGTTTTTGACTCTCAAAGCGTATATGTTGGCGTTTACTTTATTAAGTGTAGAGCTTACTTGCTGGTTATTGATTCAGTGTCCGCATAACAGTTTTTGATTATTTCACCGGCGCGTCAATCATTTGCCCGATAGATGCGTTCGCTTTTATGCGGCCCTGTATTGGGCCGTTTTTTTATAGTTGAGTACGACTAACAGTATAGACTTCGTGATTCAACCCAGGCACTTAATGACGATGCCCGTTGTCCTTAACTAGCCATGTCACTGGTATGAGGGATAGGCAAGGCCTCGCTCTAAAACGAGAATTAATACTCCACATAATAAATACAATATCCGGATGCAGGTTTTAAATTTGCTGTCCATATGAAGGAGTCATTAATGAGTACTTCTACTACTCCCAAAAAGCACTTAGCTAGAGGTGTTTTGATCAGAAAATGCCTTTTATCCACGGCGGTGGGCGCCGCTTTGACGTCTGGGTTCATAGAAAATGTATCAGCAACTTCTATTAATACAGGGAATCCTGATCTTAAAGTTCGTTGGGACAATACTTTTAAGTACACGGCAGGTTGGCGGTTGGAGAACCCTGACACCTACGTTGCCCATGGTGCATCAGTTACAGACCAGCCAAATACCGATTTCGGTGACCTTTCTCATGATAAGGGATTGATTAATAATCGGCTGGATGTTCTTTCAGAGTTTGATCTTCTCTATAAAAATATCGGTTTCCGTGTTTCAGGTGCCGCTTGGTACGATGATCATTATATGGATGATTATAATGATTACCCCGATTCAGGGGTGCCGAACACACAAGCAGCTCTGGCCGGTGGTAGTAATAATCGTAATCCGTCTGAAGCTCAAGACATTATGGGCCAGAATTCCGAAATTCTGGATGCTTTTTTATATGGGCGTTTTTCGTTGGGAGATGAATCCGCTATAACGGTTCGTGCAGGCAAACACACTCAACTATACGGTGAAACTTTATTTTTAGGCGCTAATGGTATCGCTGCAGCACAAGGGCCTATTGATCTGGTAAAAGCTTTCTCTTTGCCAAATGCTCAATTCAAAGAGATTGCGATGCCTGTGGGGCAGCTATCTACCGATATCCAGCTCTCTTCAAAAGTGTCTGTTGGTGCTTACTACCAGTATGACTGGAAACCGTTTCGTTTTCCTGGCGCAGGTAGTTATTTTGCGCCTGCAGATTTTGTTTCCGATGGAAGTGATCTCCTGTTGTCTCCTTTTGGTCCCGCCCCTCGTACTGGTGATCTGAAAGGAAGTGACTCAGGGAATTACGGTGCACGGGTGAAGTTCAAAATTAGTGACACGGAATATGGTCTATATGCCGTCAGATACGACGAAAAAGCGCCGATCCCTGTTCTAGATGCGACTAACCTAGCGGACCCGCATTATAGTCTGATGTATGCAAAGAATATCAGTGTATATGGTGCAAGTTTTTCCACGGTGGTTGGTGATACTAATATCGCAGGTGAGATGTCTGTGCGTAAAAATACACCGTTGGCTCCGCTTGGGGATCTGGTGATCAGTACTATGGTTGGTGCTGATAATGACCGCAATACCCCGTATGCACGAGGCGATACCTTTCATCTTAACTTTTCCGCAATATCGGTATTTACCGAATCCCCCTATGGGATGGTGCCAGTTTGGTTGGTGAGATCGCGTACAACCACCTGATGGATGTGACTCATAACCCTAATGGGCTAGGGATATCCGCACTCAACACCACTCATACTCAAGACCACATAGGTTTGAGAGTTCTGTTTCAGCCTGAGTATTTCCAGGTGATGCCTGGTATTGATTTACAGGTGCCGATCGGCCTGGGTTATGGCCTGAGTGGGCGTTCAGCCGTATTTCAGATTGCGCCAGAGAATGGTGGGGACGTATCGATAGGTGTCAACGCTGATATTCATCGCACATGGAAAGCTGGTGTCAATATCACTCACTACTTTGGCGATGACGGCCCTGCACCAATGCTTCCGTCTGTTGACGCGGCTGCCAGCAGCTATGCCAGTTATGATCAGTACTATGGAGATCGGGATTTTATGACCTTCACAGTGCAGCGATCGTTTTAAAAGTTAAGAGGATAAAAATATGAAAAACTATAAAATAACAGCTTTAGCGGCGATTTTCCTATCTGTTGCCGCAACACCTGGCTTTACACAGGCCGCCGTAACTGCGGATGAAGCAGCTCAACTGAAAACAACCCTTACGCCGCTGGGTGCTGAACGTTCAAGTAATTCTGACGGATCGATTCCAGCCTGGACCGGCGAGAGTGCACCTAAGGTAGCCAAACAGTCCACTGGACATGCCGGTGACTCGTATCCGAACGAAAAGCCATTGCTTAGTATAACCGCCGCTAACCTTGATCAGTACGCAGATAATTTAAGCGAAGGCGCTGCAACTTTGATCAAGAAATTTCCATCCTTTCGGATAGACGTCTACCCAACGCACCGCACGGCAGCGGCGCCGGAGTACGTTTATGCAAACACAGTTAAAAATGCGACTCAAGCAGAGTTGACTGAAAGTGGTCAAGTGGTCAATGCCTTCGGTGGTATCCCTTTTCCAATACCAAAATCAGGCGAAGAGGTGATTTGGAATCATATCCTGCATGCCCGGATTAGCTCTACTGAGTTCGGTCTGAAAAACGTTGTTGGATCTGCAAACGGCAAATGGACTATTGCAACGCGTGCAGAAAACAATAATCAGACGCCCTATTACTCACGTGCGGGTAACACCAATGATTGGAACGGTGACTACTTGCTTGCACGTTTTGTGAACACCGATCCGCCTTTCAAGGCCGGCGAGGCTTTGGTTATCCGGGATAGCATTAACCTTGATAACAGTCGTCAGGCATGGCAATACCTGGTGGGGCAGCGTCGTGTTCGTCGTGCGCCAACCGTGGGATATGACACACCGGACTTTGTTGCATCAGGAGCTAACTATTTTGATGAGGTTATCGGTTTCTATGGTGCTCCAGATCGCTACGACTGGAAACTGGTTGGCAAGAAGGAGATGTACATTCCCTATAACACCAATAGGTTCCAAGCGACGCCGATAAAGGATGCTGTAGTACCTTATCATTTTAATCCGGATAAAGTGCGTTGGGAAAAGCATCGTGTTTGGGTTGTGGAAGCTACAACAGTCTCTGGCCGCCGCCACGTCATTCCTAAACGAACATTTTATTTTGATGAAGATACCTGGGCAGTGGCAATGAGTGATGGATACGACGCAGAAGGTAAAATGTGGCGAGCATCTTTCGTGCTACCTACAGTAGAGCCTGATTACCCTATCGTCGTGTCAGATACTACTTTTGTATATGACCTGCAAGCTAATACTTACAGCTGCGCGCAGTGTTTCAATGAAGAGTATTTCCGCGTTGTTGATGATAAGCCCAACAGTTTCTTTACAGGTGATTCCTTGGGCGCGAGCGGTCTCCGATAAGTTTAGCTGACGGGGAATGGCTCGCTATATAAGGCCAGCCATTCCAAAGCTGTCACAGATACTATGTTATATAAGGAATTTCCATGACTAATCGTATGTTGAGGCTTGCCCTCAGCTTTGTACTCGCTTTACCTGCAGTGCAAACTTTAGCTTCAGAGATGGCACTGGACCCCATATCAAGTCCCAGTATTCAGTCATCTCAGGTAGCAAAATTGCTGATGAATTCTGTTGTTCGTGCTGGAAAACGTTTGGTTGCCTGTGGAGAAAGAGGCGTGATCCTTATCTCTGATGATAACGGTGTAAATTGGCACCAGGCAACCGCTGTTCCGGTTAGCATTACTCTGACAAAGCTTTTTTTGTTAATGAACACAAAGGATGGGCTATCGGTCATAGTGGAGTCGTTCTTGCGACTTCCGACGGTGGTGAGCATTGGATAACCCAGCTTGATGGTTATAGGGCCGCAAGCATTGAAAATGAGGCAGCCAAAGCAGAGGGTACTGACAAGAAAAGAATAAGACAGTCTGACTATCTGGTTCAGGATGGGGCAGATAAGCCATTCCTAGGTATTCATTTCACTGATGAACTAAACGGCATTGTTACTGGTGCCTATGGGCTCGCGTTTAAGACCGAGAATGGTGGACAGACCTGGCAGTCGATCATTGGCCGTATTGCAGATGAGAGTAAACGTCATCTATACGACGTAGTGAGTCTTGGTCATGAGATATTTATTGTGGGCGAACAGGGAGCGTTTTTTCACTCTAAGGATAGTGGCCTTACTTTTGAGGCAAAGGATCTTAAGTGGCATGGAACCCTGTTTGGCATCTTACCTATTGATGAGCAAAAAATTATCACTTATGGCTTAAGGGGACATGCATATCTAAGCCTTGATCATGGAATAAGCTGGAGCCCTCTTCATCTCCCAGAATCTTCAATTGTATCAGGACAAGTGCTGTCCGATAGAATGATCGTTCTGGGCGAAGAGTCGGGTCATATATTGTCCAGTAACGATGGGCTGACATTCGACTTGCGAGAGGTTCCGGTCACATCACCTATTGCCGATTTTGTTGAAGCCGCAGATCAGAGCCTGATCCTTGCTGGTATTAACAACCTATCGCGTCAGTCACTCGAATAACATTCAGAGAGTACAGGTTGTGAAACACTCTAAATCAGATCATCCGGTTATCCGGAATATAAACGATTTTAATTTAAACTCGGGTTCATTGGCGGAGCGTTTGTTGTTCAACAACCGGGCTCTTGTTATGGGCTTCTGCCTCTTTGTGACACTGATTCTGGTATCTCAGGTGGGACGCCTGCAGATGGCGGCATCATTTGAAAAGATGATTCCGACCAGTCATCCGTACATAGAAAATTTTTTCAATTATCGGACTGAGCTCTCCGGATTGGGTAATGCCATACGTATTTCCGTAGAAAATACACACGGCACCGTCTACGAAGCTGATTATTTAAAGACCCTTCGCAAAATCAATGATGAAGTATTTCTCATAGAAGGAGTTGAACGACCCTACATGAAATCGCTATGGACGCCCTCTACTCGTTGGGTTGGGATAACCGAAGAAGGACTGGATGGTGGTCCGGTTATGCCCGATGATTATGATGGTACTTCACAAGCTTTGGCCCAGGTTCAAGCTAATATTGAACGCTCCGGTGAGATCGGTCAGTTGGTCGCTAGTAATCTACGCTCCAGTATTATTTTCATGCCACTGCTTGAACGTGATGATTCAGGAGGGCGACTGGATTATCACAGTTTATCGAATCGACTAGAGAAGTTACGCAGTGATTATGAATCCGATAATACCCGGATTCACATCACCGGTTTTGCAAAAGTAGTTGGTGATCTGATTGATGGACTGCTTCAGGTTCTGGGCTTCTTTGCTATCGCTATCGGGATCTGCGTCTGTGTACTTTACTGGTACACACGGTGTATTCGCAGTACCCTATTAGTTGTAGCTTGCTCACTGATCGCGGTATTTTGGTTGCTCGGCTTATTGCCTATCCTGGGTTATGACCTCGACCCTTATTCTGTTCTAGTTCCCTTTCTTGTCTTTGCTATCGGCATGAGTCACGGTGCACAGAAAATGAACGGTATCATGCAGGATATTGGTCGAGGTACTCACCGGCTGGTTGCCGCTCGCTACACTTTTAGGCGTCTCTTTTTAGCGGGTCTGACCGCATTGGGCGCTGATGCTATAGGTTTCGCTGTTCTAATGGTGATAGATATTCCCGTCATCAAAGATTTAGCTATTACCGCCAGTATAGGTGTGGCTGTTCTGATATATACCAATCTCGTGCTTCTCCCCATTCTTCTGTCATACACCGGTGTGGAAAAAATAGCCGCACTTCGCAGCCTTAGATCAGAGTTGTCCGATAAGGCAGATGCTGCACACGAAAAACATAAGTTCTGGGACTTCCTGGATCTGTTTACCCAACGGAAATGGGCGACCTTCGCGTTGTTAATCAGTGCGGGAATGGCCGGGGCTGGTATCGTCGTAAGTCAGCAGCTGAAAATTGGTGATCTGGACGCGGGTGCTCCAGAGCTTCGCCCGGATTCACGTTATAATAGGGACAATGCATTCATCAGCCAAAACTACTCAACCAGCAGTGATATTTTTGTCACCATTGTCAAAACGCCTCAGTATGAATGTGCAAAGTATGAAACCTTAGTCAAAGTTGATGCGCTTGAATGGCAACTTCAACAGTTGCCAGGAGTCGAATCAACCCGTTCGTTAGCGACACAGGCAAAGGCTGCTGCTGTCGGGATGAATGAAGGAAGTCTGCTTTGGTATGAGATTCCCAGGTCACAGTCATTGATCAACTCGATCGTGACCCGTGCCCCTCGAGAATTGTTCAACCAGAACTGTGACTTGCTCACCATCTATACATATCTTAAAGACCATCGCGCAGATACTCTGGATCGAGTGGTTCAGACAGTTGAAGCCTTTGCGTCTGCTCATAATAGTGACGATGCCACATTTATGTTGGCAGCGGGAAGCTCAGGTATTGAAGCGGCCACAAACATTGTCGTACGTAAAGCCAATCTGCAAATGCTGCTTTTGGTGTATGCGGCGGTGACTATCCTGGCTTACATCACTTTTCGTTCATGGCGTGCAGTGGTTTGCGCGGTAATTCCATTGGCCTTGACCTCTATTCTGTGTGAAGCACTAATGGTGTTCCTCGGCATTGGTGTGAAAGTGGCGACCTTGCCGGTTATAGCACTGGGTGTTGGTATCGGGGTGGATTATGCGCTCTATATTTTATCGGTAACGCTCTCAAATCTTAGGGCGGGAGTTAGCTTATCCGAATCCTATTATCGTGCTCTGTTGTTCACCGGAAAGGTTGTCGTTCTAACGGGACTCACCTTGGGTATAGCGGTATTAACATGGGTCTTTTCACCTATCAAATTTCAAGCTGATATGGGCATCCTGCTGGCATTCATGTTTGTCTGGAACATGCTGGGGGCGCTGATCCTGATACCCGCTTTAGGGCATTTCTTACTCCACCCATCACCGTTGACCGGGACCCAGCATAAACGCATCAGAGAAGGAGTAGGCAGTCATGTTTAAGCACATGCTAGTTCCACTTGATCAGACAGAACTCGCATATTCACTCTGTGACTATGCGGTTGAGATGGCTCAAAAAATGGGATCTAGAATTACGTTTCTGACTATCAGTGAAGACTTTGGGGCAACCAGTGAGGGGGCTTTGCAGCGCACCCTGTCTCCCGAGAATTTTTCAGATAGAGCCGCCCAAAGAGCCAGAGAAGTTTTGAGCTATTCAGTTGATAAGGCCGAGGAGGCTGGCGTTGATGCTGAGTCCATACTCCTGATTGGTGATAACCCTTTCAGCTACATTATCGATGCCGCCAATACAAATGATTACGACATTCTGGTGATGGCATCACACAGTCGCCAGGGCCTAGAAAAGTTGATGATTGGCTCTCAGACACAGAAGGTTTTGAACCAGGTGTCTAAACCGGTACTGGTTATTCCATTCCATTGATTTATAGGCATATGCACAATCATAAATTATCAAGGCATAGCGCTTTGTGAACTAATTGGATAAGGGTAAAAATGATAAAAGTTACGGTAATGTATCCCTCTCAGAAAGGGGGGAGTTTAATCTGGAGTACTACTGCGATAGTCATATTCCGATGGTGCAGTCGCTGTTGGGAGATGCTTGTCTTGGTCTTACCGTGGAGCAAGGAATTTCGGGAGCTACACCTAACATCTCACCTCAGTTTGTCGCTGTAACTGGGCTCATTTTCGAGAATATTGAAAGCTTTGAACTAAGTTTTGGCCCTGCGGCAAGCAGAGTAATGGATGACCTGCCTAACTTCACAAACATTGAGCCACGTATCGAAATCTCCCAAACCTGTCTAAATGTAGGTAAATCAGAATGAAAGTATTAGTTACTGTTAAGCGCGTTATTGACTACAACGTAAAGATACGAGTCAGATCAGATAATTCGGATGTTGATCTTGCCAACGTGAAAATGGCGATAAACCCTTTCTGTGAGATAGCCGTTGAAGAGGCGATTCGCTTAAAAGAAGCGGGCTGCGCAACAGAAATAATCGCTGTATCTGTTGGTCCTAAAGCCGTTCAAGAACAGTTGCGTACTGCATTGGCTCTGGGTGCTGACAGAGCTATTCATATCGATACAGAAGAGATGCCAGTGCCGCTCAACGTAGCCAAACTATTGGCCAAAGTAGTCGAGGCGGAACAGCCTGGTCTGGTTATTCTGGGGAAACAATCGATTGATACCGATAATAATCAGACCGGACAGATGCTAGCTGCATTGACCGGGCGGCCTCAGGGTACATTCGCTTCAGAAGTCAAAATTGAGGGGAATAAGGCGATCATTACTCGTGAAGTGGATGGTGGACTCCGTACTATAGAGCTGGCTCTCCCCGCTATCGTTACCACCGATCTACGCCTGAATGAGCCGCGTTATGCTAAGATGCCGGACATCATGAAAGCAAAGAAAAAGCCTTTGTATATAAAGACTGCTAAGGAACTTGGTGTGGAACTTAAGCAGCATACTCAGCTACTTAAAGTCGAAGCCCCGACAATGAGACTGGCCGGCATAAAAGTCGGAAGCGTTGATGAGCTGATGGATAAACTAAAAAATGAAGCCAAGGTTATTTAAGGAATAAAATATGTCTATTCTACTGATCGCTGTACATAATAATCAGACCTTGAGTCCTGTTACGCTTAACACACTTAATGCTGCTAAACAGATAGGCGGCGATATTACGCTCCTTGTCGCAGGCTCAGGCTGTCAGATGGTAGCAAACGAAGCTGCAAAGATTATAGATATAACCAAAGTTCTGCTAGCTGATAATCCTGCTTACGAGAAGGGAATGGCAGAAAATCTGGCCTCGTTAGTTGTTGATCTGGCTGATGGATATAGTCATATACTGACTCCATCCGGCACGACAGGAAAGGATTTTTTACCACGCGTGGCCGCGTTACTTGGTGTGAATCAGCTGTCAGATATAATTTCAGTTGAGTCTCCTGATACATTCAAACGGCCGATCTACGCTGGCAACGCTATTGCTACCGTGCGCTCACTTGATCCAGTTAAAGTCATCACCGTGCGGACCTCAGCGTTTGACAAGGTTGTATCTGATGGAGGATGCGCTGTCATTGAACGCCGCGATCATGTTTTTCAGTCCAGTGAGTCTGCTTTTCTTACAGAAGAAATAGGTAAGTCAGAGCGACCTGAATTATCCAGTGCACGAGTTATCGTCTCTGGTGGTAGGGGGATGGGTAGTGGTGAGAACTTTACTTTAGTTGAGTCTCTCGCTGACAAGTTAGGTGCCGCAGTAGGTGCTTCTCGTGCTGCTGTAGATGCTGGCTTCATCAGCAATGATCACCAGGTAGGCCAGACGGGTAAAATTGTTGCTCCAGATCTTTATATTGCTGTGGGGATTTCCGGCGCAATTCAACATCTTGCAGGCATGAAAGAGTCCAAAGTAATAGTAGCTATTAACAAGGACGAAGAAGCGCCTATTTTCCAGGTGGCCGACTATGGCCTGGTTACTGATCTCTTTGAAGTATTGCCAGAGATGACTGCAAAAGTATGAAGATGCAGTCAGTAATTTTACGGGCAACTCAAATGTTCCATTTTATTAGATGGATATTCTCTTAGTACTGCATGATGTTGATAAATCATTAGGTTTATAAACGTTTCATCTGAGCCCCCTGTTTCATCTAGGGGGAGTTGGGGTGCCTTCATGGCACCTCTTTTTTTAGGTTGGTTTTATAGGTTTTAAACAGTAGTGGAATATTTTTGAAGAGTTCTTCCAATGCATCCGAAAGTGCTGCAATTTAAAGTTGAATTCGCGCTGTATGTTTTCATTCTACAAACAGCTCAAATATCAGCTTTCTGAACCATATATTGCCGGTATCTTGATTGTAACGGCGGTGCCAGAAGGTATTGATCTGGTAATCCCCCCGAAAGATAACGGTGCTTAGGAGTAGAATTTTCTCGTGATCTATCCACAAAACTGTTCTGCACGAACGAATCATTTTATTTATCGAAGAGACGCCTAGAGAGCCGGTCTAACGACTTAAATTTCTATATACAAATCTTTATCAATGTGGCTCTATGTCAGGCCTTGGCCGGCCCCTTGCTGCATGATGATTTTGCTTGATCCATCGGCTTATATTGTTGAGCGTGATTGACTCATCTTTATGTTTTGTCAGGCGGTGTTGGTTACGTTTTTGAACCTGCTTAACAATAGCTTTATCCGGCTTCAAGTACTTTCTTGAGTGCTGAGCGCTACGAGGATTCCCATACACTTCAACGCTACTAACCGATTGATGACCCATAATCGCTGCGATTTCCTCCGGCGGCATATCACTTGCCTTTAAGTCTGCACCAAGCTGATGTCGCCAAGTATAAAGGCTTGGCCGCACTTTACGTTTCGGCCAGAGTTTGTGTGTTAGGTTATCAAGCCGCTTCTGTACATATCTGACAGGGTCTGCATAAGAGGCATTTATCAAGCGTTGATGGTGCTCCTTCAAGCGTGTGAATAAAGCACTGTTCTCTATCTCAAAGAGGCGGTCTAACCCTCTTATTCCATCTTTTGTTTTTTTCGCAGACGGGATATTGATGTAGCGAGAACTGATGAATTTTAGTTGGCGAAGTTCTGCGGGTCGACACCCCAAGTATCGAACAAGTGTAACTGCCGCAAAAACGGTTATCTCTTCATTATCAGCTAAGTAACTAAGCAGCTGCTGTTCATCGGCAGCTTTGATTGATTTTTGACGAGCCTGTTTCTTTTTCACGTTCTTCCGCTGTTTAGGATCGGAAGTCATTGGGTTCTTCGTTGCTTTGATTTTATCGGCTGCTTTGTAAAAGCCGCTTTCTTTTGCAACGAGAGCTAGAGCAGTACGTAGGCGACGCCAATAGTTTGGTCGGTAGTCTGCTGCACACTGTTTTAGCGCATCGCTAACTGTTTTAGCAGTCGGTTTTTCTATTCCATTTTTCTTGTAAAAATGCTTTGCTAGTTTTCTGTATTCTTCTTTTGTTTTTTCATTCATAGTGACACTCCATATCATTGTGTTTTTGACGACAATCCTTGTCGCTGCAAACTAGTATAGTGCTTAATTTTCAAAAGGTTGTGTTTATTTTTAACTAAAATAATCATTTTGGGTGTATGGCTAAAACAGCAAAAAAATGCTGTTTTTAGGTAAGCGATCAATAAACCCCATCTAATAACTTTGCGACTTACCCGCTAACCTGCACCCTCACAGTAAGCAGAGGGCAACGCCATGACGACCGAACAAAAACGCACTTTTTGGCAAAATCATATCGACTGTTGGCAAGGAAGTGGACAATCACAGACAGCCTATTGCAAGCAACACGGACTGAAACTCGCTAACTTCGGCTATTGGCGTACCCGCTTGAGTAAAACCCAGCGCAGCCATAAATTCATACCGGTCGATCTGGAGCCAAATGTACAGGCCAGAGTATCATTGCCTAATGGCATCCGCCTGGAAGTGCCCGTTCATACTCTGGCCGATGTATTACCGTTACTGAGTCGAGCCGCTCTGGAGGACTACTGATGCTTCGCCCCGCAGACAGTATGCAGGTCTACCTGTATGCCGAACCGGTCGACATGCGTAAGTCTATTGATGGTCTGTCCGTGCTGGTTGAGCAGGAAATGATGCTGTCTCCCAGCAGGGATGCGCTGTTTGTGTTCTGCAATCGTGGTCGCGACAAAATTAAACTGCTGTGCTGGGAGCGTAATGGTTTTATCGTCTGGTACAAGCGGTTGGAGAAGCAGCGTTTCCGCTGGCCCAAGTCTGAAGACACACTCAGCCTCACCGGTCAGGAGCTAAACTGGCTATTAGATGGCTTCGATATTTTTAACAATCGCCCTCATCAGCCCCTGTATTTTGACTCGGTAAGCTGAGCATTCAATGTTAAAATCCGCGCTATGAGCGCGGTAAATACACAATTTCCAAACGACCTTGAGGCGTTAAAAAAGATCATTGAGCAGCAGGCGAATCGCATCGCCGCGCTTGAAGAGTCTCTGCGGCTGCAAAAACTGAAGAAGTTTGGTGCCAGTAGCGAAAAGTCTCCCGACCAGCACGACATGTTCAACGAAGCCGAGCTGTCGGTCGTGGTTGAGGCGTACCTTGCTGAAGATGAGGTGGAGCCAGCGCACACCGAATCCAAAACACCAAAAGCCAAGCCCGGCCGTAAACCGCTGCCAGCGGAACTGCCTCGCGTGCGTATTGAGCATGATCTGTCCGAGCCTGAAAAGCAGTGTCCCTGCGGTCATGAACGCACCGAGATCGGCGAAACGACCAGTGAACAACTAGACATCATTCCGGCGCAGATCCGGGTACTAGTCAACGTGCGCAAAAAATACGCTTGTCCAGCCTGTGAAGACGGCGTCAAAACCGCGCCGCTGCCGCCACAGCCCATCCCCAAAAGTAACGCCAGCCCCGGATTATTGGCTCATATTGCGACCGGCAAATACCAAGATGCATTGCCATTGTATCGCCAGGAAGCGGTACTGAATCGTTCCGGTATTGAGATTCCTCGCAACACTCTGGCCAGTTGGATGATCAAGGCAGGTGAACTGATCCAGCCATTGCTTAATTTATTAGAAGATAAGATGCTGGCCTATCCGGTACTGCACTGCGACGAAACCAGTGTTCAGGTTTTAAAAGAACCTGATAAAGAGGCCTCCAGTAAATCCTACATGTGGGTGCGGGTCGGCGGGCCACCCACGCAACCGGTACGACTCTTTCATTATGCGGACAGCCGTAAAGGTGAGGTCGCCTGTCAGTTACTGGCGGGATATGAAGGTTACCTGCAAACCGACGATTACGCCGGCTACAACGCCGTGGGCTCGGACGGGGTTATCACGCAGCTGGGGTGCTGGGCGCACGTGCGTCGCAAATTTATCGATGTACAGAAAGCGACTGCCAGCAAAAATAAAAAAGTGGGCAAAGCCCATATGGCCGTCAGCTTGATTAGCAAACTGTACGCCATCGAGAAAAAGATCAAAGCCGAAAGTACAGAAATAAGGTATCAAACCCGGCAACAGGAGGCAGTACCGCAGCTTCAGAAGATCCGAGCCTGGCTGGATAATACCTTGTACAGCACGTTACCCAAGGGGGTACTCGGCAAAGCGCTGGCATATCTAGATAAAAACTGGGATAAGCTCACCGTTTACACGAAAGACGGTCGCCTGGCCATTGATAATAATCCGGCAGAAAATGCGATCCGTCCCTTCGTGGTCGGCCGTAAAAACTGGCTCTTCAGCGCCACGGTTCTGGGTGCTAAGTCCAGCGCCAACCTCTACAGCCTGATCGAAACGGCGAAAGCCAATCAACTGGAGCCTTACCAATACCTACGCCATATCTTTGGGCAACTGCCTAAAGCGAAAAGCATCGATCAAATCGAGGCACTGCTACCCTGGAATGTCACATTGCAAGACGTTGTTAACTGACCGCTTACGTTTTTAGTACATCTGAATGCTATTGGTGTGTTAGCTTATAATATGTAAATAAACTCAAATATTGCGATTATTTAAGCTATTTTGACCATGCGTAGATGATGTCTGATCAGTGGGTGGCGATAGTGGAAGCCGCGCTTATGAGTGAGTGCTAAGCTTAGCCGCTGTCTTTTTACATTAGCTATCTTCTGGTTAAGCTGGCAATTTTATATGTTTGTTGCACCCAAATAAGCACCTTTTCAAGGTGCGCCCGCCATTTCAATGGCTGCTCCAAGCGTCAAGCTCTACTCAAAATTACTGCGTAATTTTTCCGTTCCAGCTTGACCCTTTCCGCATCCATTTCCATTCAGGGCTGGGGTTCTCACCCCTCTCCGCTCCTCCGTCGCTGCGGGGGATTCCGTCGTCGGTACCCGCCGAACACCCCCATACTTGCCCGGGCAAGTATGGGTAAAGCGGTTGGGTGCAAGTATGCCTGTTGATGGCAAAAATGTTGGCGCTATTATTTCTATGCTCGCAGCTTGCCGACTTGATAGTCAGCAATCTGCTCGCGCTAATTGTTAACGTGCAAATGTTTCGATTACTCATCGTTATCGAGTTGATTTGAGTCAGTCCGTTTGAGTGTTGATTGGCTAAGCCTTGTCTGAAAAGTGATATATTTTTATTCCCAAGTTCTGCTAACCATTGGCTTGAGCGGTATCAATAGGCTATAACATATTGTCAATATTAGAAATAATTCGAACGAGTTAAGTTTGGCTGTTATTTTGATTCTTTCAGAGATTGTAAAAACTTGGCTCTAATATAGAGCAGCGGTTCTCCAGAGGGAATGTCTGGGAATGTATGTCTAGATAAGGGATATCACAGGGATGATGGAGCAACTGACTGACCTTAAAGCAATATTGCACTCGAAGCGGGCCAACATCTATTACCTGGAAAAATGTCGGGTAATGCAGAAAGATGGGCGCGTCCTCTATCTCACCGAAGCTAAGAATGAAAACCAATATTGGAATATTCCAATAGCTAACACCACCTGTCTCCTGTTAGGTACTGGAACATCTATTACTCAAGCCGCAATGCGTATGCTGGCCTCAGCAGGGGTACTGGTAGGTTTTTGCGGTGGCGGTGGGACACCGCTGTTAATGGCGACTGAAATTGAATGGTTATCTCCGCAAAGTGAATATCGTCCGACTGAATATGTTCAGGGGTGGATGTCTTTTTGGTTTGATCCAGAAAAACGTTTGTTGGCGGCAAAGCAGTTTCAGCTTGCACGCATTGAGTTTATGCAAAGGGTTTGGTCGAAAGATAGAGATCTACAATTGCAGGGGTTTAATCTTAATGATGACACTATAGTGCCAGCGTTAAATCGATTTACCCATAAAACAGAAAACGCCATGACTGTTACAGAATTGCTTCAGGTCGAGGCACAGTTAACCAAGCAGCTTTACAAAATAGCAGCTAACCATACCCAATATGGCGATTTTGTTCGCACAAGAGAAGCGGAAGATAACGCTAACGCTTTTCTCAATCATGGTAACTACCTCGCTTACGGACTTGCTGCGACGACGCTATGGGTGTTGGGTATTCCTCACGGTTTTGCGGTGATGCATGGTAAGACCCGCAGAGGCGCGCTTGTCTTCGATGTGGCTGATCTAATTAAAGATTCTCTGATTCTGCCTTGGGCTTTTATTTGTGCGAAAGAGGGGGCAACTGAGCAAGAGTATCGTCAGCAATGCCTACAGGCGTTTACCGATCATAAAGCGCTGGATTTTATGTTTGATAAAGTCAAAAGTATTGCGATGAAATCAGACTGGGATGAAGAGGACTTCTCAAAATGATGGTCACTTTTGTTTCCCAGTGTGAAAAAAACGCTCTGAAGCGAACCCGCAGAGTGCTAGATGCTTTTGCTAACCGGATCGGCGATAACACTTGGCAGACAGTGATTACCCAAGAAGGTTTATTAGCAGTAAAAAAATTGCTGGGAAAAACCGCGAGTAAAAGCACAGCGGTGAGCTGCCACTGGATGCGATCGCGGTCACGCAGTCAGTTGTTATGGGTTGTGGGGAATAGGAAACAGTTTAATGCTGAAGGTTATGTGCCGGTTAATAGAACTGAACAGGATTTGCCCAGTAGTGATATGGCAGATAATTGGCGTTATTTACCTTTAATTAAAACTTTTACCGGACTGGCCGCTCTATTGCACGACTGGGGTAAAGCCACCAAGCTGTTTCAGGATAAGCTGAACCCTCAATCAAAAAATAAATTCAAAGGTGATCCGTTGCGCCATGAATGGATCTCCAGTTTATTGCTGATGTCGTTGATCCGTTCCAGTGATAACCCCGCGCAGGATCAAAGCTGGCTGGCTCCTTTGATTGAGAAAAAGTTGGACGAAAGCCAGCTGCAAAATGCTTTGTCTATACAAAAGGATCTACCCCTACCTTTTGAAAATCTGCCCGATGCAGCAAGTCTAGTGCTTTGGCTGGTGTTGTCGCATCACAGACTGCCGAAAGCTCAAGATCGGGATAAGGCTAGCTGTGCTGATCGAACCAACGAGACTCCCCAGCAGTTGCTCGCTCGAATCAGTTGTCACTGGGGCTATGAGAACCACTTTGATGACGAGGAGTTTCAACAGCGTCTGCCCGATTGCTTTGTCTTTCCGCAGGGCTTGCTGAGTGAGTCATCTAAGTGGTGTACAGAACTTAGCCATCGTGCCCGTCAACTCAGTGAGCATTTGCCGTTATTTTCCACGGCGGTTAACGATGGTAGCTGGCGAACGATTGCTCACCATGCCCGCTTATGCCTTATGCTAGGCGATCACTATTACTCTTCAAAAGATAACGACAAAACGTGGGATTCCCCTGTTGATCTTTATGCTAATACGGGCTTGGGTCAGGATAATGAGCGTCAGTTAAAGCAGAAACTTGATGAGCATCTAGTTAGGGTGGCAGAGGCGGGTGTAGATGCCTGTCGTTTACTACCGGATTTTGAGACTGAATTGCCGTTAGCTCAGGATATAGCAGAACTTACGCCAAAAAAACGCTTGTCACCGGAACTGAAAAAGCAGTTTGGCTGGCAGGATAAAGCCGTGAACGCTCTCAAAAACTATCGAAAAGAGACTGAGGACAAAATTAGCGGTTATTTTATCGTTAATATGGCCAGCACTGGACGTGGTAAAACGCTGGCCAACGCTAAAATAATGCAGGCACTCTCAGAAGACCAACAAAGCCTACGCTTTATTCTGGCGTTAGGTCTTAGAACTCTAACTTTGCAGACCGGTGATGAATACCGGGACCGAATCGGCCTAAAAGAGGATGAGTTGGCAGTATTGATTGGATCAAAAGCTATTCTGGAACTGCATCAAGGGGATAAGGTTCCTCACGAGAAAGAAGAACTCGATTCTGAAGAGGAAGGTTTGGGATCAGAGTCTGAAGAGTCTCTTTTAGATACAGGTGAGCAGATTGACTGGAACGAAAATGACGAATGCTGGCAGAACCTGTTACCGGAAGAAGGCCTGACGACCGTATTAGAGAATAAAAAAGACCGAGCACTGCTTTATGCACCAGTACTGGCCTGTACCATCGACCATATTATGGGGGCGACAGAAACCATACGAGGCGGTCGTTATATTTTACCTTGTCTGCGATTGATGTCATCGGACCTAGTGATTGATGAAATTGATAACTTTGTCGGTGAAGACCTAGTGGCTATTGGTCGTTTGATCCACTTGGCTGGCATGTTGGGGCGCAAAGTGATGATATCCTCGGCCACTATTCCGCCGGATTTGGCGCTGGCTTATTTTACCGCCTATCAAAAAGGTTGGTCGCTATTTGCCGCTAGCCGTAATCAGAACGATCAGGTTGCTGCGGGTTGGACTGACGAGTTTAAAACGCAATGCATTACTGTGAATCAGGACGATAGAGCAGTCGCATATTATCAGGCTGCGCATAGTAGCTTTGTTGATAAACGTGTTACCAAGCTGCGTGACGAACCGGTTAAGCGTCGGGCGGAGATTCTACCATTACCAAAACCTGATGATGGAGAATCTACCACTGAATGTTTTTATACAACCGTACAACAAGGGGTATTAGCCAAGCATCAGCAGCATTTTTCCACTGATGAAAAAACCGGCCATCATGTCTCTTTTGGCGTAGTACGCTGTGCCAATATCAAACCCTGTGTTGAGCTTACTGAATACTTGTTATCGGCTGACTGGCCTTCAGATACTGAAGTACGGGTCATGGCCTATCACAGTCAGCAGGTGTTGCTGCTTCGCCATGCCCAAGAGCAACATTTAGATAAGGTATTAAAACGCAAAGATCCGGTCAACGACCCTAAAAAAGGCGCATTTTTTCAGACGGAGATTCGTCAACATCTGGATGCCTGTAGCACAAAAAATCTAATCTTTATTTTGGTCGCGACGCCTGTCGAGGAAGTAGGACGAGACCACGATTTTGATTGGGCTGTGGTGGAGCCTTCTTCCTATCGTTCCATTATTCAGTTGGCTGGAAGGGTACGCAGACATCGAGGCGTACCGGATAATGACAGCCCCAATATGGCCCTGCTGCAATATAACCTGAAAGGTTTTCGTGATCCGCAGGCTGATAATGTTTTTAGCAAACCAGGTTATGAACAATCGAAAAATAATGAACGTGATACATGGCAGCTCTTTTCCAGAGATATGCATGATCTAGTAGATATTAAATCAATAGAAAAAAGAATTGATGCTGCTCCGCGTGTGGCCAAAGATTCCAGCTTTCAATTGGCAGCAATAGAGCATTTTGCTATTGGCCAAACTTTAGGCTGTCATTATTTGAATGGAGAGCTTGAACCTGAAGATGCACCGGAATGTAGTCCGAAAAACCTCTGGGGCTACACCGATGATTATTGGTGGATGACCGCACTGCCACAGCAGTTTAACCGTTTTCGCCACAGTGCTCCTAGTCTAAGTTTGTATAGGGTATTGGATGAAAAATCAGGCCCAGTTTTTAAGATTTATGATCGCGGAAATAGGTGCTGGGTACCCGTTGAAGATGAGCTGGGAATACGGGTACAGCAACTGGAATCGCGGTGCAGCAAGCGTTTATGGCTAGTGCGGGATTATGAAGTGCTTGTGGCAGAACAGAGCAAAACCAGAGATGAAGACCCAGAGCGCACATCACAGCGATTGGGCGAGTTAAATTTGAGTTTTAATCAGGACGGCAACCGCTATCGATATAATGATCAGTTGGGGTTGGTAAAGGGGTAAGTATGGCAAAAATTAAATCTGAGTTTTTAAAAAATCTTAGCAAGCTTAAAAAGATGCGAAACCTTGACGTCAGTGATTTTGATGGGTTAAAGATTTTTTTGGAGAAGGGGGTTTCAGGTTTTTTTCCTGTAAATAAGGCTGAGTGTGATGCATTGCTACTGTTGAGCAGCTATCCGCTCATTGAACGGCAGGGGGTGTTTAAGGTCACTAATAGTTTGCTGTATCTTTGTAAAAATAAGCATCCGTCTATAAATGAACTTTTTGATTCAATGGATTTATATGATGCTGATCGAGACCATTTTCTAAGTCTTATGGATAGATACAGTTTAGATGTTTTGGATTATTACAATCTTTTTAGAAATGAAAAAATCCATGATGATTTATCTGATTTTAACTTATCAACCGTTCGTGATTTTTGTTTTTCAGTGGCAGAGAAAAGTAAAGCAGGGACAGTTGTCAGTCATCCGGTAAAAATGACCGATCCTGCTTGTAAACAACCCCGAGTTTTTTTTGACGGCTCTGGTGATAAAGACGGATTTGTAAGAACCGGTAATGTAGATGTTGAGTTTGATATTCATATTAATGCTACGCAACTGGTTGTTTTCAAGTTCTTATCTTTGCCATATAGAGGTAAAAATCTTTGGGAGTGTATCAAAAATAAAGAAGTATCAGTCTTGTCAGAAATTTTCTCTCTTCGTGAAAAGGAAGCCAATGATTTAATAGAGATTTTTTCAGTATGTTTGGAACCCAATACGGAGCAGTCAGGAAGTAAAGTACGGCAAGTCTATTTCCCAATGTCAGAAGGCTATCATTTACTTTCTATTCTAAATCCGTCTGGACTGGTTTTTTCCCTTAAAAACAAAGTTGATTGGATTAACCATAATTCTCCCGAAAGTTATTTAGGTCGGAAGTCAAAAAATGACGGGAAAATATATCGATCGAGTTATCAGCAATTATTTAATCTTACAGTGACCCGACATGGTGGCGACCATCCCAAAAATATTTCAGGGTTAAATAATAAATACCAAAGCTATTATCTTCTTCAGAGCTTGCCGCCGGAGCTGAGTGCCAAACATATCCGCCTCCCCCATCGTAATTTTTTTGCTGATGTGCTGTACCCCAAGCCACTACAGGAAACCTTTCAGGCTTTTCACCGGCTGATCAGTGCGGATCACAATAATATCAATATTCGTAAAGGGTTGGATTACCGGATTGAGGAGTATCTGGATCATCTGATCTTAAAAATGTGGCAGGTTCGAAAAGGATTCTCAGAGCAAACGTATAGTCGTCCAGAAGCTTTGCCGAGCTACCAGAAACAGTGGTTATTCCCAGAGCATAAACAGAGCCAGTCCGATAATGAGGCTTGGTTGAGTGAGCTGATTCGAGAGGCAAGCCGTCATTTTAATGCCAGCTATAAAAAAGTGCTGGGCAAGTCTGCACTGATACTGGGGGATGACTTGATGCGGCGTGTGACCGACATTATCGAACAGAACAAGGAGGCACTGTTATGAGCGTTCGTCGATTATTACTACTGCCACATCTCAACGTGCATAACGCCAATGCGCTTTCCAGTCCCTTTACCATCGGCTTTCCCGCTATGACCGCCTTTATGGGGTTTGTCCATGCTCTGCAACGTAAACTGAATGTCAGTGGCTACCCAACACTGACATTCACCGGTACCGGTGTTATTAGTCATCAGTGCGACTTGCAAACTTATCAGGGGCCAGGGGACTTTGTGCACTCCATCATCGGCACGGCTAACCCGTTGGATAAAGACGGCAATCGTTCAGCTTTTATTGAAGAAGCGCGCTGTCATCTGGAACTGTCCCTATTGATCGAATATCAGGCAGATGAAGCCACAGAGGATTCTCTGCTGCAGCCGGAAGTACCTGAACTTATTGGTCAGCACTTGATGCGGATGAAAGTTGCCGGCGGGGATCTGCAGCACTTTAAAACGCCGGTTTTGTCGGTGATTGATGACAGTGATGAACAGGCACAGAAAAAGCTGATGCGCTCTCTGATGCCGGGCTTTGCTCTGATTGAACGTCGAGAGCTGATGCAGCAGGAAATGAAACAAGGCCGTGATGGACTGGATGCAATGTTGGAATATCTCACGGTTCATCACATCTGCACACAAGATGAAGATGGCAAAGTAGAGTGGAAAAGTCAGCGTAAGCTGGATAGCGAAGGTAATAAGCCTGGCTGGATTATGCCTATAGCCACCGGTTTTCAGGGCATTAGTGAGCTGGGGGCAGCGAAAAACCAACGGGATCCTGAAACACCACACCGCTTTGCAGAGAGCGTTGTTACCTTGGGTGAGTTCAGAATGGCGCACCGAATTACGCAGCTGAATGAGATTTTCTGGCATTACCACTCTGATATTCAAAAGAATCTTTATCTGTGCCAGCAGACACAGAAGACTCAAGAAAAAACTAAAAAAGTTCGTAAGTATTAAAACCATTAAGGAAGAAATGGAGAAACCCCATGGCTAAAGCAAAAGATATCGCATCTGTATTGGCGTTTGAGAAAAAACTGGTACCGTCCGATGGTTATTTTTACGGCACCACCTGGACAAATAAAGCGGAATGTACCCCGTTGGTACTGCAGGAAAAATCGGTTCGAGGCACCATTTCTAACCGTTTGAAGGCAGCGATAAAGAATGATCCGGCCAAACTGGATGCAGAAGTTGAGAAACCTAACCTGCAAACCGTGGATGCCTGTGCGTTAGGCACGGAACAAGACACCCTAAAACACTACTTTACCCTGAAAATTTTGGGCGGTGTTGAAACCCCATCCGCCTGTAATAATGCCGTTTTTAAAGCCAGTTACCAGCAAGCGGCCAAAGATTATATCGAAAAAGAGGGCTTTAAAGAGCTGGCGCATCGTTATGCGGTCAATATCGCCAATGCCCGTTTTTTATGGCGTAATCGCGTTGGTGTTGAACAGATAGAGGTACAGGTTAATGTCCTGAATAAAGGGCAGGAAACCCGCTGGGTCTTTGATGCGACCCAGTACAGCACTCGTCACTTTGACTATAAAGATGCCCAGATCAGTCAGTTGAGTGAGAAAATTGCCCATGCTCTGTCTACCGCAGATGGTTGTCTAATGCTGGAAATTACCACCTATGCTCAACTGGGTAAGGCTCAGGAAGTTTACCCATCAGAAGAGCTGGTGCTGGACAAAGGCAAAAGCAAAAAGAGTAAGGTGTTGTATCAGGTAAAAGGTCATGCGGCGATGCATTCACAGAAAATTGGCAATGCGTTACGTTCGATTGATACCTGGTATCCTGCTTTTGAAGATGAACAAACCACCGCTGGGCCGATTGCCATTGAACCCTATGGTGCAGTGACTAATTTAGGCACGGCATTTCGCACACCAAAAGAGAAGCAGGATTTTTATACCCATTTTGACAAATGGGCTAGGGGTGAAGCCGTGCCAAGAATAGAAGATGAACATTATGTGATGGCAGTGTTGGTGCGCGGTGGTGTCTTCGGCGAGAGTGATAAGTAGGAGTCCGCTATGAACTACTACCAAGACATCACGCTACTGCCGGAGGCTGATATTGCACTTGGCTTTCTTTGGCAGAAAATCTATCAACAAGTACATATCGCCTTAGTTGAACAGAAAGTCGATGCACAACGTAGCGCAATAGCAGTCAGCTTTCCGGCTTATGGCTGCAAAGGATTTTCCTTGGGCAACAAACTGAGGGTACTGGCTAAAGAGAAAGAGCAGCTGGAAAAGCTTAATCTAGCGGGTTTTCTGAGTCGATTCGAGGATTACACACACCTTAAATCAATACAGCCTGTGCCAGAAGGAGCGCCCCATACTGTTTTTATTCGTAAGAAGGTAAAAGGTCATACCCGTATTGAAAAGGATATGCAGGTGAAAGCTGAACGTTGGGCAAAAAAGTCAGGACAAAGCATTGCAGATTGCTTAAAACAGCTTGAAAAAACCAAGCCAAAAGCAGAATCAAAAGAGCCTTTTGTCTGGATGGAAAGCCAAGAAACCAAAGCGAGTAATCCCAAGGGGACCGCCAGATTTCCACTGTTCATTGAACGAATAAAGGTCAGTAATGCGCAAGAAGGGCTCTTTAACTGCTACGGCTTGAGCGCCTTAGGGGGAGATCAAGTTTCTACAGTTCCTGACTTTTAACCCAAAAAAACAGCTCTTTAAAAATAAGTAATAAAAACAGATGGTTACAGCAAGGCTGAAAATAAAGGTATTTATTGGTATTTTTATTTAAGTCTTTGTTGTGACTGTTTTTTGTTGTACATTTTTAGGGTTCACTGCCGCACAGGCAGCTTAGAAAAAGGTAAGTGGCTGGGTGTGTGTGCTGGCGAGGTTCACTGCCGCACAGGCAGCTTAGAAAACATGCACTTTAGATTCGCGCACAATGTTTGCGTTCACTGCCGCACAGGCAGCTTAGAAATTCATGCCCCGGTGGTTGCGCTGAACATTGGTGTTCACTGCCGCACAGGCAGCTTAGAAATCAAAAAACCCCGCGCCGCCGCAGGGTTATTGTTCACTGCCGCACAGGCAGCTTAGAAAGAGACTTGGTATAAAATCGGCGGCCTTCTTACGTTCACTGCCGCACAGGCAGCTTAGAAATTAAAGCGCTGCGGGTTGAGATCAAAAAAGAGGTTCACTGCCGCACAGGCAGCTTAGAAATGAAGGCTTTCTCTATCGGGATCAGCGCCTATGTTCACTGCCGCACAGGCAGCTTAGAAATAGCCAGACGCGCCCGCCGTCTTGCACTTCAAGTTCACTGCCGCACAGGCAGCTTAGAAAAGGTGCAGCAGCGGGTATTTAGGGAAATACACGTTCACTGCCGCACAGGCAGCTTAGAAAACCGATGACTGACGCTAAAGAACGGTTGATTGGTTCACTGCCGCACAGGCAGCTTAGAAACGCTCATTTGCTTGCAAGCCTCAACGAAATTAGTTCACTGCCGCACAGGCAGCTTAGAAAAGATCAATCAGACTGACTGAAGACATGCACGATGTTCACTGCCGCACAGGCAGCTTAGAAAGGCGTAATACCACCAACAAAGTTTCCTTTAGTGTTCACTGCCGCACAGGCAGCTTAGAAAAACACAGTAGCAACACCGTTATTTTCTGTTGAGTTCACTGCCGCACAGGCAGCTTAGAAAAACGGGCTGAAAGCCTGATTGAATAGCCGTCTGTTCACTGCCGCACAGGCAGCTTAGAAAGCTGCCGCGATCGGGCTGATCAGTATCGTGTTGTTCACTGCCGCACAGGCAGCTTAGAAAAAGATGAATTTGATAACGCTGTACTTATGGTTGTTCACTGCCGCACAGGCAGCTTAGAAAAATACGCGCTAATCAACAAAACAACAGGCAAAGTTCACTGCCGCACAGGCAGCTTAGAAACGTTTCCCGCTCTTTTAGTTCAACGGTTTCGTGTTCACTGCCGCACAGGCAGCTTAGAAATGCATTATAGCTATTTAATAGCCTACCTTCATGTTCACTGCCGCACAGGCAGCTTAGAAAAGTACTTTAATCGTTAGCAGTTCCCGCACCTGGTTCACTGCCGCACAGGCAGCTTAGAAATCACCAAAGCGGCACCCGCCGTGGCGCCATCAGTTCACTGCCGCACAGGCAGCTTAGAAAGACATAGGCACGTTTCAGACTGCTAACTGGCAGTTCACTGCCGCACAGGCAGCTTAGAAAATTGTCGGATATTTCCATTGCAACCATTGGGTGTTCACTGCCGCACAGGCAGCTTAGAAATGTTACCTCGTTCAATTGTTCGACCCTAGCGCGTTCACTGCCGCACAGGCAGCTTAGAAACATTGGTGCCCGCGATTATTAAACATGAAAACGTTCACTGCCGCACAGGCAGCTTAGAAAGACTACATCCGCGACCCCCGCCGCCGCTTTTTGTTCACTGCCGCACAGGCAGCTTAGAAATGATATCTTCAGCAACTATCTGACCGCCTGTTGTTCACTGCCGCACAGGCAGCTTAGAAATATCCACCACGCGCCTTTAACCGATAACAAACGTTCACTGCCGCACAGGCAGCTTAGAAAATCACCGCCCGGAACCAATACCATCAACTGAGGTTCACTGCCGCACAGGCAGCTTAGAAAAACATGAACGCGCCACTATGCTGCCCAGGTACGTTCACTGCCGCACAGGCAGCTTAGAAAACCGCCAGGCGCTGCGTCTGATAAAGATATAGGTTCACTGCCGCACAGGCAGCTTAGAAACCCATCCCATTGCACACAACACAAGGCATGTGGTTCACTGCCGCACAGGCAGCTTAGAAAAGCTTGCAGGAATGGCGCGTAATTTTGTTGGGGTTCACTGCCGCACAGGCAGCTTAGAAACAGGTACTGCACGACTTTTGAAACCGGCGACCGTTCACTGCCGCACAGGCAGCTTAGAAAATTAAAATCATTGCAAGTAATACGATCCATCCGTTCACTGCCGCACAGGCAGCTTAGAAAAATCGAGTTGTTATTGTCTGCCGGTGTGAATTGTTCACTGCCGCACAGGCAGCTTAGAAATGTAAACCGTCAACTCCGTGCCCCATGCTTGCGTTCACTGCCGCACAGGCAGCTTAGAAAATCAAATCATCCTTAAACACTTGCTCAGAATCGTTCACTGCCGCACAGGCAGCTTAGAAAACCGCCACCGGCAACCCCGTGGCCTCATGAATGTTCACTGCCGCACAGGCAGCTTAGAAAGTCCACAGACTCGCCGCCGACAGGATCAAACTGTTCACTGCCGCACAGGCAGCTTAGAAATGCTCCTGCTGAAACTCATTAACCGACTTTGCGTTCACTGCCGCACAGGCAGCTTAGAAAAAATTGTTCGCGGCCTGTTGCCCAGGCTTTGAGTTCACTGCCGCACAGGCAGCTTAGAAACGAGCTGAACATTAACCACACCCTCACTGAATGTTCACTGCCGCACAGGCAGCTTAGAAATCTGATTGGTTTTGATACTGATATTAGTGAGCGTTCACTGCCGCACAGGCAGCTTAGAAAAATCCCGCGAATTCAGCCAAGTAAGAACTTCAGTTCACTGCCGCACAGGCAGCTTAGAAATCTGCGATTTTGTTCAGCGGCACTCGCAAAGCGTTCACTGCCGCACAGGCAGCTTAGAAAACTGGCAATCCCATCCAGGGATTCGCGCCGTGGTTCACTGCCGCACAGGCAGCTTAGAAAATGTATTCCACTTCCATAACGTCGAGTTTTTCCAGTTCACTGCCGCACAGGCAGCTTAGAAAGTGACAGCCTATCGTCTCATCAATAACTAAGTGTTCACTGCCGCACAGGCAGCTTAGAAACGCACGAGTCAACAGAATCATACCCGCTACGTGTTCACTGCCGCACAGGCAGCTTAGAAATTGGCGCGTGGGTTGATGGTGCTGTTGATTGGGTTCACTGCCGCACAGGCAGCTTAGAAACAGCGCCTTAACCGCATTACGGATGAAGATGTGTTCACTGCCGCACAGGCAGCTTAGAAAATTTACCGTTCCCCAAAACTAAAAGATAAGTTGTTCACTGCCGCACAGGCAGCTTAGAAAACAATGCCCGCATGGTGCAGGGCGATGGCATCGTTCACTGCCGCACAGGCAGCTTAGAAATATTTATTCTTTGTTTGCAGGTAAGCCGCTTAGTTCACTGCCGCACAGGCAGCTTAGAAAATTATGCGGTGGCACCGATAGAGCACACTATAGTTCACTGCCGCACAGGCAGCTTAGAAATTTTTCAGCTAGACAGTTAAATCCATATCTGCGTTCACTGCCGCACAGGCAGCTTAGAAACAAATGATATCGAATCGCCAGACTGTGTTGCTGTTCACTGCCGCACAGGCAGCTTAGAAATTCTGTGTTGGTATGACATATAAATCTGAATCGTTCACTGCCGCACAGGCAGCTTAGAAAGGATCATAGAGATTGCCGTCTCTACCGGGCTAGTTCACTGCCGCACAGGCAGCTTAGAAAAAGTCAAAAAAAGAGCAATTCCCAGCAGGAAGTTCACTGCCGCACAGGCAGCTTAGAAAATCATCCTAGACGCAATGAAAACCGCCCGCACGTTCACTGCCGCACAGGCAGCTTAGAAAGTGACTGGGCCAAGGCTCCAGCCAAAGTTAAGGTTCACTGCCGCACAGGCAGCTTAGAAAGCGTCATCAATAAGTTGCTCGTCGGTTACAGGGTTCACTGCCGCACAGGCAGCTTAGAAAGAATGAATGTATGTCCAGGTTTAACTGCTAGAGTTCACTGCCGCACAGGCAGCTTAGAAATGCGTCGCTGTCAACAGTAGTGCTAACTGCTGGTTCACTGCCGCACAGGCAGCTTAGAAAAGATCACAAGCCCTTTATCGTTTCTTGGGACCAGTTCACTGCCGCACAGGCAGCTTAGAAAATGATAGAGATGATAGCCGCCCCAGTAGCGGCGTTCACTGCCGCACAGGCAGCTTAGAAAGCTACACTACCGAGATTGTGGCGAGTGATATGGTTCACTGCCGCACAGGCAGCTTAGAAAAGCCTAAATTCTCATAACTGAGCCAATCGAACGTTCACTGCCGCACAGGCAGCTTAGAAAGATGTGATAGCGCCCAGCAGGTATACGAGTCTGTTCACTGCCGCACAGGCAGCTTAGAAACGTTAGGCTTGGGGGTGAAGTCGTTTTCATCCGTTCACTGCCGCACAGGCAGCTTAGAAATACTTTCTGCCGCCTGTACCGGCTAAGCCAAAGTTCACTGCCGCACAGGCAGCTTAGAAACAGTGCGGTTTGAGTCGTGCATATTTGCAGAAGTTCACTGCCGCACAGGCAGCTTAGAAACATTCTCACCGCCTGACTTTTCGTACAACTCAAGTTCACTGCCGCACAGGCAGCTTAGAAATTATACGTTATGAACACTTCGCCACGTTCAGCGTTCACTGCCGCACAGGCAGCTTAGAAAGCTTAGTGATTCAATCCCTATCATGCTTAACCGTTCACTGCCGCACAGGCAGCTTAGAAAATGTAGCAGTAAATATCCTGCTTCTCTGTCAGCGTTCACTGCCGCACAGGCAGCTTAGAAATTGCCCACGTTCTCATTTCCTCTCTGAGCTAAGTTCACTGCCGCACAGGCAGCTTAGAAATGCAACATACCCCGGTGAAACTCAGGGAATTTGTTCACTGCCGCACAGGCAGCTTAGAAATGAGTGAGTGACTACCGGCGTACCTGAAGACTGTTCACTGCCGCACAGGCAGCTTAGAAAGCACCAGTTGCCGCAGCAGACGCAACGAATGCGTTCACTGCCGCACAGGCAGCTTAGAAAGTCGCCTCTTTACCGGCTGACGCTACATCACTGTTCACTGCCGCACAGGCAGCTTAGAAATGATTCGACGGTGACGGCGCTCAACACCGATGGTTCACTGCCGCACAGGCAGCTTAGAAAACCTTTGAAGCTCCGGCGTACCTGTGACATCAGTTCACTGCCGCACAGGCAGCTTAGAAAGGATTTCACACCCACTTTGAACCACCGATGACGTTCACTGCCGCACAGGCAGCTTAGAAATGGGCATAGGCCCCGGTAATATCGGTGATCGTGTTCACTGCCGCACAGGCAGCTTAGAAAACAACATGCTGAGCAAGGGTGAATAGCTCTCCGTTCACTGCCGCACAGGCAGCTTAGAAATGAACGCGCTTGAGGAATAACACGAACAATTAGTTCACTGCCGCACAGGCAGCTTAGAAAACTTTAAAAAACTTGCTGACGAGATTTCGAAAGTTCACTGCCGCACAGGCAGCTTAGAAATGATGCCGCTTTTACTATCCGCACCTTTGATGGTTCACTGCCGCACAGGCAGCTTAGAAAATCAAGCCACATCTGATAAGACGCCGCAGCCGGTTCACTGCCGCACAGGCAGCTTAGAAAAATCAGGGCGCGTGTTGTGCTTGTTTAATATGGTTCACTGCCGCACAGGCAGCTTAGAAATGATCTTCATCGTACTTGAAGCCAATAAAGTTGTTCACTGCCGCACAGGCAGCTTAGAAAAGGTCGAAAGATGACAATAGCAATCTCCCCTGGTTCACTGCCGCACAGGCAGCTTAGAAAATGCCGGGGTTGCCTTTGCCAGCCGCTTCGGTGTTCACTGCCGCACAGGCAGCTTAGAAATTCAACAGCTCTTATATAATATTGCTCCACTGGTTCACTGCCGCACAGGCAGCTTAGAAAAGCGTATTTTAGAAGCCGCGGGGATGGTGACGGTTCACTGCCGCACAGGCAGCTTAGAAAAAACTCGCGGCGTTCGCGGTGGTTATACATCGTTCACTGCCGCACAGGCAGCTTAGAAATCATCGGATGCGTCACCAAGCGAGGCGACAAAGTTCACTGCCGCACAGGCAGCTTAGAAATTGATCCTCAGTATGAAACAGAGTTTTGCATGGTTCACTGCCGCACAGGCAGCTTAGAAATTACGTTTATCGCAATCCCACGCACTGGTTTCGTTCACTGCCGCACAGGCAGCTTAGAAATCGCCGTCGTGATTGCACAGAAACCCCAGCAGGTTCACTGCCGCACAGGCAGCTTAGAAACACCGTTTGATTTGCGGGCGCGGCGGCGGGTGGTTCACTGCCGCACAGGCAGCTTAGAAAGCACCACCGCACACGGCAATGATTGCGTCTCGGTTCACTGCCGCACAGGCAGCTTAGAAAAATGCTTATCTGTATCATAATCAGCCCGTTTAGTTCACTGCCGCACAGGCAGCTTAGAAAAACAAAACCAAACTCAGCAGCTCGTGCCTTGGGTTCACTGCCGCACAGGCAGCTTAGAAACAGCCGCTCCGGCCAAAATCAATCAACCGTTCGTTCACTGCCGCACAGGCAGCTTAGAAAAGACAGGGGCGGAGTTAGTAGGGCATGAAGAAGTTCACTGCCGCACAGGCAGCTTAGAAAATTCACCCACTGATCAATAACAGCACCGTGTTGTTCACTGCCGCACAGGCAGCTTAGAAAGATTGCTCCGTATGATGATGGCGATGATTATTGTTCACTGCCGCACAGGCAGCTTAGAAAACGACACGAGATAAACGGTCATGGGCAAAGTAGTTCACTGCCGCACAGGCAGCTTAGAAAAACAGATCGACCTGTTTGGACAGGATCACCCCGTTCACTGCCGCACAGGCAGCTTAGAAAATGATGACGATTGCGACAGAAGCAAGCGGTGATGTTCACTGCCGCACAGGCAGCTTAGAAACTCAAGTCAATTTTTATACGGACAAAATTAAAGTTCACTGCCGCACAGGCAGCTTAGAAAGTAGGCTTGCAGATACCAAGGCGGTATTACATGTTCACTGCCGCACAGGCAGCTTAGAAATGATTAAATCATTCATTTAAACCTCTATTTGTGTTCACTGCCGCACAGGCAGCTTAGAAACATCTCGCACACTTTCCCCTCTCCATTTTGGGGTTCACTGCCGCACAGGCAGCTTAGAAAATAGTCAGAAGAATAGCGCAAAAATGATATATGTTCACTGCCGCACAGGCAGCTTAGAAATGCACAGACATATAACCCGGACCGTTGTTCAAGTTCACTGCCGCACAGGCAGCTTAGAAAGCTCGCGTGATACTTTATCCAGAGCTGCGTAGGTTCACTGCCGCACAGGCAGCTTAGAAAAATGACTTTAAAAGAGGCCCAAACATTCAAAAGTTCACTGCCGCACAGGCAGCTTAGAAAGAGTCATCGAAGGTTGGTACTTTCATCGGTTAGTTCACTGCCGCACAGGCAGCTTAATAGAAAAAATTATTAGGCTTCAAGTAGGGCTGTTGCATGACTTAGCTCTGCAAAAAAATCTACACGGAAAGGGCGTTTTTATGGGCTATTTTCTATATGGAAAGTCTACATGGAGATTTCTGTAGACATAAAAAAACCGAGGGCTAAGTCAGCACTCGGTTATCTATTTAGTAGTTTTGAATCAATGAGTTAAGTGGTACCAGTGGCCGGACTCGAACCGGCACGCTTTTAAGGGCGGGGGATTTTGAATCCCCTATGTCTACCAATTCCATCACACTGGCGCAGACACTTAAACTCTACATGGCTCTACATGCCATTTTTAACGCTTGAACTTAACAATTTACTATAAAAATCAAATTGTTGCAGTAGTTTTCTTGCTAAAGGGGTTGAATTTTGAATCCCCTATGTCTACCAATTCCATCACACTGGCGCAAACGTGGAGCGTATTATACGGTTCGTTTTCATCGGGTCAATGGGGTTCATGAATATTTTTTAAAATCATGAACCTTATGGCCATTTTTAGCGCTCTACGAAGGCGCGTTCGATGACGTAATGGCCGATATGTCCATTGCGGGCTTCTGTAAAGCCCATGCTGTCGAGGATGTTAGTGGTGTCTTTGATCATGCTGGGGCTACCGCAGATCATAAAACGATCATCATCTGTATTAAGATCTGGCAAGCCAAGATCCTTGGTCAGTTTCCCCGTGGCGATCAGGTCGGTCAGGCGGCCCTGATTACGGAAGGGTTCGCGGGTGACGGTGGGGTAATACAGCAGTTTATCGCTGATCATATCGCCAAAGTATTCGTTGCTTGGCAGATGTTCTTGAATCACATCGGCGTAGGCCAGTTCTGAAAGCTCACGCACCCCGTGGGTGAGGATGACCTGATCGTATTGCTCATATATTTCCGGGTCTTTGATGATGCTCATAAAGGGCGCTAGGCCGGTGCCGGTGCTGATCAGATAAAGATGCTTACCCGGTAGCAAGTTATCATTGATCAGGGTGCCGGTGGGCTTGCGGCTGATCAGTATCTGATCGCCGACTTGAATGCGTTGTAGTTTAGAAGTGAGGGGCCCGTCCTGCACTTTAATGCTGAAGAACTCCAGTTGATCCTCATGATTGGCACTGGCAATACTGTAAGCGCGCATCAGCGGGCGGCCTTCGTGTTCTAGACCGATCATGGTGAAGTGACCGTTTTTAAAGCGAAAGCTAGGGTCTCTGCTGGTGGTGAAGCTAAATAGGGTATCGTTCCAGTGATGTACGCTGAGAACTTCTTCGCGACCGATATTAGACATGGAACTACCTCATACTAAATGGGTGATAGTGGTTTGTATTCAGGTTATAAAAACTGAATCACTTATTTCTTAAGTGCATATTAAACCTACCTGCTATATTGTTAAAGACGATTGTTATGATAATGCTTATCGGAAAAACAGATTATGAAATATACCTTGCGGCAATTAGAGGTTTTTTTGGCGGTGGCGCATTTCGATAATATCTCGCGAGCGGCGGATAGTTTGTCGATGTCTCAGTCGGCTGCCAGTGGTGCGCTGCGTGATCTTGAATCTCAATTCGATATTCAGTTGTTTGATCGTATTGGTAAGCGATTGAAAATTAACGAGTTGGGACGGTTGCTACGGCCCCGTGCTGAGGCCTTATTAGAGCGTGCCCGAAGTTTGCAGTTGGATATGTCTCAGCATCAAGCGGTGGGGCAGTTGAAAATTGGGGCTACCATGACTATCGGTAATTATCTGGCGGTGGGCTTAATGGCCCGTTATCTGGATGAGCAGCCTCGCGCTAAGTTGGATCTTCAGGTGGCTAATACATCGGTCATTACGGCTCGGCTGATCAACTTTGAGTTGGATATCGGTTTGGTGGAGGGTGAAGTGCAGCATCCCGATCTGGAGGTGATTCCCTGGGTGAAGGATCAACTGGAGGTGTTTTGTGCGCCGGATCATCCCTTGGCTAGCAAGCACCAGTTGAGTGATACTGATTTGCTCGCGGCTCGTTGGGTGCTACGTGAGCAGGGCTCAGGTACTCGTCAGGCGTTTGATTGGGCGCTGCATGGGTTATTGCCCAACTTGAATGTACTGCTAGAGTTGGAGCACGTCGAAGGGATTAAGCAAGCGGTGATGCAGGGCTTAGGGATCGGTTGTTTATCCCGCATTGCATTGCAGGAATCTTTTGAACTGGGTTCCTTGGTGCCGTTGCGTGTGGCGGGCCGTGATTTTAGTCGACAGCTATATTTGGTGATCAATCGGCATAAGTATCGCAGTGCCGGTATCGAACGCTGGATAGAGTTATGTCATCAGACGGCCAATCCCGTTTAAGCGATGCGCTATTAGGTGTGATTGGTGACGACCGATGTTTTACAAATTTCTTACAAAATCGATAACTTCATCTGACTTTTTAATATCGGGCTGAGGGTAGAGTCACTACAACGGTGGCTTACGCCACTAGATTCTCAACTCAGGAAGGTGACCATGAAAACTCAAGCTGATAAACATATGTTAAGACGATCCATTCGGACATTGGGCTGCCTATTGTTAACCTTGTTGCCGGTGTGGGCTCAGGCGAATCAGGTTAGTCTGAATATTAATCTGGCCACTCCGGTGATGCAGGCGGATCAATCCCATCGGGCCTTTATTAAAGTGTCGCTGGAAGGTTTCAAACAGCAGGATAAGCAGGCTCGGATACCGGCTAATGTTGCGATTGTGTTGGATAAGTCCGGCTCTATGGGTGGCGATAAAATTCAGTATGCCCGTGAAGCGGCGATTATGGCGATCAAACGGCTGGATGAGCGGGATATCGTCTCGGTGGTTAGTTACGATTCACGGGTTCAGGTAGTGGTGCCTGCCACCGAGGTGCGTGATCAGCAGCGTATTTATGATGCAATTCGTCATATCCATGCCAATGGCAATACCGCGCTGTTTGCCGGTGTCAGCAAAGGCGCCAATGAACTGCGTAAGTTTCTCAGCCGCAATAAAGTGAATCGGGTGATTTTGCTCTCCGATGGGCTGGCCAATGTTGGCCCGCAATCAGCCTCTGAGTTAGGTGAGTTGGGGGCGTCGTTGGCGAAAGAGGGGATCAGTGTCACCACTATCGGTTTAGGGCTAGGTTATAACGAAGACTTAATGACCCGCTTAGCTGGCTTTAGTGATGGCAATCATGCCTTTGTCGAAAACGCGGAAGACTTAGCCTCAGTATTTCAGTATGAGTTTGGCGATGTGTTATCGGTGGTAGCGCAGGGGGTTAATATTGAGATCCATTGTCAAAACGGCGTTAAACCGATTCGTTTGCTCGGCCGGGAAAGTGAGATTATGGGTAATCGGGTGACGACACGGCTGAATCAGCTGTATAGCGAGCAGGAAAAATTCGTTATTCTGGAGGTCGAAGTGCCTGCCCAGCAAGCGGAGACCGAACTGGAGTTAGTATCGGTGAACGTGGCTTACGATAATCTGTTCACTCAGCACGAAGAGCAGTTATCTGGCCAGAGTATTGCCCGCTTTAGTGGTTCACGTCAGGAAGTTTCTGCGGCGCGGGATGATAAAGCGCTGGAAGCGGCGGTTGAGCAGGTGGCGAACGAATACAGTCGGGATGCCATTGAAGCGCGGGACAGCGGTGACCTCGAAGGGGCGAAGAAAATCCTGCAAGATAGTGCTTCTTATTTGGGTTCGCAGGCTAAATCTTTGAGTTCGCCACGGTTGCAAGAGCAGCAAGAGGAAGCCCTGCAAGATGCGGATGCCCTAGAAACCGAGCAGGACTGGAACAAACAGCGTAAAGAGCTGAAAGCGCGCCAATACAAACGTGCCACGCAGCAGACCTATTAATATCGACTAACCACGCTGGGGTAAACCAAAGGGTTAACCCCATGCATAGCGGAAGACTCTGTGAAAAGACGAACACCTTTGTTGCTTGCTGTCATCATCGCCCTGCCGCTGCTATTGCTAGCGTGGTTTGGGGTGCGCCTGCAGCTAGATCAACAGCAGGTGGTGGCTCATCAACTGAATAACTTAGTCAACGATCGACTACAGAGTATTGATGCCCAGTTTCAAGAGCATTTTTTTCTGCTGCAGCAGGGTTTTATTCGTCAGGCTGAAGCCTTGCAGCAAGAAACAGCGGGGCAGTATAGCGTTGCGTCAATGCGTCGTTTAATCTCGCAGTCGGCGGTGGTCAAGCAGATGTTTGTGTTGTCGCCTACAGGGGAACGTCGTTTCCCTCCGCTAGATCAGCCGTTAACTCAGCAAGAGCAAGACTTTGTCGAATTGACCCGTAAACTACTGCGTGAGCCGGAACGCTTTACCATGCCGATGTTAGATCCCGTAGGTCAGGCAAATATAGGTGCTGTTTCGGCGAATCGTGGTGAACTTCAGAGCGCGCGTCTTAGCGAATCGGTGGCTCAAAAATCCCGTTACAGCGCCGATGTCGCCGTGCAAGCACTGGCGGACACCACGGCGATCAGTGCGCCGGAACACCCTCATGGTTGGATCGCTTGGTATGCCGAAGCCGGCTTACAGCAGATCTTTTGGTGGCAAGACAGGGATGGCAATACCATCGGTTTTGCGCTGAATTCGCCTCGCTTGTTATCGGACCTGATCAACCAGTTGCCCTCTAGCGCGGTGATGGCCGAGGGCGACCAAGCTGCAGATGCCGATAGCAATAACGAAATCCGCTTGATTAATGATCGAGGCGAAACCGTCTATAGCTGGGGCGGGCTACGCCCTGCAGAGACTCAAAAGCCGTTGCAAACGATGCCCTTGAGTCACCCGTTGGCGAGTTGGTATCTGGCCTATTATGCCGCTGAACTGCCGGTGGCGATCACCGGTTGGCTAGGATTAGTCCTGTTATTGGTGTTGCTCGGGGCGGGGTTGTCGACGCTGGCTTACTTGTTGTATCGCGAACATAACCGTGAGCTAAGAATTGCAGAACAGCGAGTGAATTTTGTGAATCAGGTCTCCCATGAACTGAAAACGCCGTTGACCAATGTGCGCCTATATACTGAGATGCTGGAACAAACACTGCCGGATGATGAGCCGCTGGCGCAGCGCTATTTGGGCGTGATTAGCAGTGAAGCGGGGCGATTGTCGCGTTTAATTGATAATGTACTGAGCTTTTCCCGCGCGAAGCGCGAAGGCGTCAGTGTTCGCTATCAGCAGGGTGTTATTGATCAATGTCTTGCACAGCTGGTGGCACTGTTTACGCCGGTGTTAAGTGCGCGACAATTAAGCCTGCGCTTTAGTGGCAAGGCGACGCAGCCGTGCTATTTCGACAGTGAAGCGCTGGAACAGATTATGAACAATCTACTGAGTAACTGTGAAAAGTATGCCGCGGCGGGGCGTTTTGTCGATATCCATAGTTGGCAAGCGGAACAGGTGGACGGCTTATATAGTTATATTCGGGTGAGCGATTTTGGCCCCGGTGTCGCGGCGGATGATGCCGAAAAACTGTTCGAACCCTTCTACCGTGGCAGCGATAAACTCACCGAAGGGGTGAGCGGCACAGGGATTGGTTTAGGGCTGGCGCGGGATTTGGCCAGAGCGCACCAAGGCGATCTTATTGTTGAATCCCGTGATACGGATGCCGCCTCGGGCGCTTGTTTTTTACTCACGCTGGCAACGCCGGTTAAGATAGAAGCCGCCTCTACGGAGGCATCCCATGTATAGACGGACCCTGTTATGAAGCTTTTGATTGCCGAGGATGACCTGCATATTCGTCAGGGGCTAGCACTGCTGTTGGAAGCAGAAGGCTATGAGTGTCTTGAAGCGGCCGATGGTGAGCAGGCCTGGCAGTTATACCAGCAGCATCAGCCGGATCTGGTGTTGTTGGATATTATGATGCCAAAGCAGGATGGCTATGCAGTGTGTCGGCGTATTCGGCAACAGAATGAGCAGCTACCGGTGATCTTTATTACCGCTAAGTCGGAAGAGATCGACCAGGTGTTGGGTCTAGAACTGGGCGCGGATGATTACATTAAAAAGCCCTTCGGTAGCCGAGAGGTGATTGCCCGGATTCGGGCGGTGACGCGGCGGGCACAGCGTCCGGTGGTCGATCTGGCCGAGTCGGATAGCTTTGTTATGGCCGATCTTGAGATTAGGCCCGCTGAATTTCGTGCGCTGCGGGATGATCAGGTGATTGAGTTAAGCCTAAGAGATCTGAAAATACTGCGCTTGCTGTTCGAGCAACAGGGCAAGGTGGTGGATCGCGATGCGCTGTTTAATCACTGCTGGGGGCGGGACTATTTTGCCAACAGTCGCACGCTGGATCAGCATATATCGAAACTACGTAAAGCGATCGAGTTGGATGCTAAGTCGCCGCGGATTATCACCACGGTGCATGGTGTAGGCTACCGCTTTGATGGGGTGTGTTGAACGGGTGAGAGTTGAGGAGAGAGACTAAGAGGGCGCTTGATGCGCCCTCTTAGGTTCTGTTTATTGGCTTTCGTGTTGGGCTTCACGCAGTTGCTGCTTGAGCTCGCGTCGTTTGCTGCTGGTATCGTTAGCGTCGGCACCGATATGGGCTTCGCCTCGTTGTTCTGCTAGCTGCATCTGTTTCTGTCGTTCAATGAAACGTTGACGCTGCTCATCGCTGAGGCTGTCATAGCAGTTCGGGCAGCTGATGCCTGCCTGATACTGTTCGCTTTGCATCTGTTCTTCGGTCAGTGGTAAACGGCAAGCATGACACTGATCGTAGCTGCCTTTTTCAAGCTGGTGGTTGACGGTTACGCGGTTATCAAACACAAAGCATTCGCCCTCCCACATAGACTGTTCCTGTGGAACCTCTTCCAAGTATTTAAGAATACCGCCTTCTAAGTGGTAGACCTCATCGAAGCCTTGCTCTTTCAGGTAAGCGGTGGATTTTTCACAGCGGATACCGCCGGTGCAAAACATCGCGACCTTCTTGTTTTTTTGCGGGTCTAGCTGCTCTTTAACATAGTCAGGAAACTCGCGGAAGGTGTTGGTGTTGGGATTAATCGCTCCTTTAAAGGTGCCCACCTGTACTTCATAATCATTACGGGTATCCACCAGTGTTACTTCAGGATCAGAGATCAAGGCGTTCCACTCGTCGGGTTTAACATAGGTGCCGACGATCCGTTTGGGATCGATGCCGTCCACGCCCATGGTGACAATCTCTTTCTTCAGCTTAACTTTGGTGCGATGAAAGGGGTTGCTGTCGTCAATGGATTCTTTATAGCCAATATCGGCTAGGCGAGGGTCGTTCTGCAACCAGCTCAGCAGGGCATCAATACCGGCGCGGCTGCCAGCCACGGTGCCGTTAATGCCTTCACGCGCCAGCAGCAGAGTGCCGCGTACATCGTTGTTCAACATAACGTTGTGCAGTGGTTCGCGTAGGGCTTCAAAATCTTCAAGCACGACAAACTTATACATCGCGCAGACTATAGTCTGTGACATCTGTTCTCCTCAGCCGACCGAATCGTAAATCCGGAGCCTATGGTTAATAAAGGGTTAATAAATGGTTGATATAATTAAGAGGGTTAAAAAGATCAGGGCGGCATTATACGCGCATCCAAGTACTATTAAGACGGATAAATAGTAGGGGCTTTAGTGGGCGGCACAGAAAATCGTTCAGGTTTTTTGTAACTTATTGATTAAAAAGAAGGTTAAGGCGTTAGTTGATGACTATGCAAGCCAGTCTTACGCTCGGAGACTTTTGCTTCCTTCTTCTGAACCACCGTAATGTCGAATTAACGCTTTGATTTAACAGGATGTGGCTATTATGCTTGAAGTACGTTTATGGCAGGGATGCAGCACTATAACTCGTTGTTAAGTGCCTTAGCCGCAAAAGCAATACTGTTTTGTAAAGATGATACAAGGAAAGAACATAATGGATATATTTAAAACGTTATTAAGCATCACCTTGCTTATTCCCACTTTAGTATTTGCCCAAGGCGGGAACACTCCTGTTCCAGGGATTGATATAATCATTAAAAGCATAACTATGTCTGAAACAGTGGAATTAAATGAGGGTCAGTTAAAAAGAGTCAGCGCGTTAAAAGACGAAGCCCGCTCATATTACCTTTCTGAAGTAATCCCTCCGATGCTGAACAAAGCGATGGGCGTAAAATACAATGAAAAAGAACTACAGAATATCCTGCTTAAACAGTTGCTCGCTAACCGATGTAACCCCTGTAAAGCTTTTGAAACTTTCTCGTATAAAGCTCAAGATTCTCGAACAAAAGAGACTTATTCCGTCACGTTTAATCTACATACTCAAGTTGATATTTCAAAACCACAGCGTAAGGTGGCTGAAGTGAGTGCTTCACGCGAACTCAAAGTGAAAGCCGTTCCTGATGCAATAAAATCTAAATAGGATGCTTAATATAACGCGCTGTTAAGTGCCTTAGCCGCAAAGCAATGTTGCTTTGTAAAGATGACACAAGGAAGAATATTATGAATATATTTAAAACGTTATTAAGCATCACCTTGCTTATCCCCACTTTAGTATTTGCCCAAGGTGGGGATACTCCTATTGAAGGGATTGATATCATTATTAAAAGCGTAATTATGTCTGAAAAAGTAGAATTAAATGAGGGTCAGTTAAAAAGAGTCAGCGCGTTAAAAGACGAAGCCCGCTCATATTACCTTTCTGAAGTAATCCCCCCAATGCTGAACAAAGCCATGGGCGGTAAATACAATGAAAAAGAACTACAGAATATCCTGCTTAAACAGTTGCTCACTAATAGATGTAACCCCTGTAAAGCTTTTGAAACTTTCTCGTATAAAGCTCAAGACTCACGAACAAAAGAGACTTATTCCATCACGTTTAATCTACATACTCAAGTTGATATTTCAAAGCCTCAGCGTAAGGTGGCTGAAGTGAGTGCTTCACGCGAACTCAAAGTGAAAGCCGTTCCTGATGCGATAAAACCTAAATAGGGTGTTTCATAAATTAAACGGTGATTCATATGGTAAGTGCAACAACGCTTAGTTGAATTTGCGAAATAGGTCATTTCATAACAGATTGCTGCAGTGGAAAAATACTGGCCCGCGCTCGTATTTTCCGTTTTCACGTTTATTTACGGGGCCGGGGTGCCATCTGCTGTGAATGAACGGCATGATTAAGTAGCTAATTGGTTGTTTGGTAAGGTAATACCGTGCCTTCTATTCTTTATGTGCTTTCTCTCGGCGCGTCGAACCGTGAGAGACGTATGTTCCCACGCTTTCCTCTGTCGTCATCGCGGTGTATCCCGTTGCTAAATCATTAGACTCTACTCGTTAATATAGCTGAAGTTTAAAGGGGACTCGGGTAGAATATGCCCCCTTTTGTCGGCTGAGCGCAGGTTACGTGGTCAGTCATAGCTGAATCACTGAGTTTAGGTTAGCGTTTTTCTATGCAGGTTAAAGATTTTCATTTCGATCTACCCGATGAGCTGATTGCCCGTTATCCGCTGGAAAAGCGTAGCGATAGCCGCTTATTCTGTGTCGACGGCAATAGTGGCGAGTTTCAGCACCGACAGTTTTTTGATGTGTTAGAACTACTGGAACCCGGTGATTTAGTGGTATTTAACAACACCCGGGTGATTCCCGCGCGCATGTTCGGCGAGAAAGCTTCTGGCGGTAAGATCGAAGTGCTGATCGAGCGGGTGCTGGATGAGCGTTCGGCGCTGGCGCATATTCGCTCGAGCCGTTCGCCGAAACCGGGTGCCGAATTTACCCTCGATGGTGGCTTAAAAGCGACCATGGTGAGACGCCATGATGATCTGTTCGAGCTGGAGTTTGATCTGGCGGAAGGGCACCTGATCGATGCGCTAGAGCAGTTTGGCCATATGCCGTTGCCACCTTATATGAAGCGTGAAGATGAATTGTCGGATCGTGAACGTTATCAGACGGTGTATAACGAGAAGCCCGGTGCGGTGGCTGCACCGACAGCCGGATTGCATTTTGATGACGCCCTGATGCGCAGCTTGGAAGAAAAAGGTGTAAATAAAGCCTTTGTTACCCTGCATGTTGGCGCGGGTACTTTTCGTCCAGTGAAGGTCGATAATATTCAGGATCACAAAATGCATGCTGAATATATTGAGGTGTCCGAAGAGGTGTGTCAGGCGGTTCGAGAAACCAAGGCGCGGGGTAATCGGGTATTGGCCGTGGGTACAACTTCGGTTCGTTGTCTCGAAACGGCCAGCAAAAGTGGTGAAATTGAGCCGTTTTTTGGTGATACCGATATTTTTATCTTTCCGGGGTATGCGTTCCGCACGGTGGACCTGTTAATTACCAACTTCCACCTGCCCGAATCGACCCTGCTGATGTTAGTGTCGGCATTTGCCGGGTATGACCATATGATGGCAGCCTATCAAGAGGCGGTGGCGCAGCGCTATCGTTTCTTTAGTTATGGCGATGCGATGTTGCTGACTAAGCAAACAGTGAAATAAACCCGGGTGACGGCTTGGCGATGCTGTTGCAGCGAAAGTAACGGCCGTTGACGCAGGTAAAAATGGCGATGAGCCTTTAATTTATGTAATTCAGCCTTATATAGGGAAGAGATGGCCGTTCCCCTGGCGAAACCAGACAGTAGGAAAGCGTGTGACCAGAGAATGTTTTATGAAGTTTGAGCGTTTTGCGACCGATGGCAAAGCCCGTCGTGGCCGCTTGAGCTTTCCCCGAGGGGATGTTGAGACGCCGGCCTTTATGCCGGTGGGAACCTATGGTTCGGTTAAGGGGATGTTGCCGAAAGATATTGAGGCGATTGGCGCTCAGATTATTCTGGGTAACACCTTTCACCTGATGCTGCGTCCCGGCACTGAAGTGATTAAAGCCCATGGTGATCTGCATGACTTTATGAACTGGAAAGGGCCAATTTTGACCGACTCCGGTGGCTTTCAGGTGTTTAGCCTAGGCGCGATGCGCAAAATCACTGAAGCAGGGGTGCATTTCCAGTCACCGGTGAACGGCTCGAAAGTCTTTATGGGGCCGGAAGAGTCGATGCAGGTGCAGCGTGATCTTGGCTCTGACATTGTGATGATCTTCGATGAGTGTACGCCATACCCTGCCACTGAGACGGAAGCGGCCGAGTCGATGCGTTTGTCATTGCGCTGGGCTAAGCGTTCTAAAGCGGCCCACGGCGATAGCCCTTCTGCGCTGTTTGGTATCGTACAGGGCGGCATGTTCCCCCATCTGCGGGATGAGTCGATCGAAGGACTAAACGACATTGGCTTCGATGGTTATGCCATTGGCGGATTATCCGTCGGCGAACCGAAAGAAGAGATGGTTAAAGTATTGGATCATCTGGCGTATAAAATGCCGGAAGATAAGCCGCGTTACCTGATGGGCGTGGGTAAGCCAGAAGACCTGGTTGAAGGTGTGCGCCGTGGGGTCGATATGTTCGACTGCGTGATGCCGACTCGAAATGCTCGTAATGGTCATCTATTTACCCGCAATGGTGTGGTAAAACTGCGTAACTCCGCCAATAAAACGGATACGCGGCCATTGGATGAGCAATGTACGTGTTATACCTGTCAGAATTTCAGCCGTGCCTATTTGCACCATCTTGATAAATGTAAGGAGATCGTTGGCTCGCAGCTAAATACGATCCATAACCTACATTACTATCAGGAGCTTATGGCTGGATTGCGTCAGGCCATTGAACAGGGTAAATTGGACGACTTTGTTGACCAGTTCTACCAGCTTAAGGGGATGGAAACACCGCCCCTTAATGATGACGTTTGATTTTATTTTTATTAATTATTGTAAGTATTAGGAGAAGCCTTAATGAGCTTGTTAATCTCTTCAGCACACGCTGCAGACGCTGCCGGACCGGGTGGTTTGGACCCAAGTATGTTCAACCTGATTTTTCTGGTGGGCTTCGGTGTTATTTTCTACATGTTTATGTGGCGTCCACAAGCTAAACGCGCCAAAGAACATAAGGCGCTGCTCGGTGGTCTAACCAAAGGTGATGAAGTGATCACTGCTGGCGGACTGATTGGTAAAGTCGTGCGTCTGAACGAAGACTACGTAGTTCTCAGTGTTAACGACACCACTGAACTGACTTTCCAAAAGACTCATGTTAGTGCTGCGTTGCCAAAAGGCACCATTAAACAGATCTAATCATCAAGAGATAACAAAACGCCACTATCGTGGCGTTTTTTTGATGTGATGAAGCCATGCCTGCCAAGCGGGTTTGGCTTTTTAACCGTTTAAATCTAAATACTGGTGCCCGGACGGGGACGTGCCTGTTTTAACCATGCACTGATCCATCGCCGGGCTAGTTAGGGACAGAGCGCCATGCTCAATAAATATCCACTGTGGAAAAACGCGCTGATCGTGCTGATATTGCTGATCGGCGGTATCTACGCTGCGCCTAACCTTTATCCTGATGATTACGCTGTTCAGCTTTCCGGTACTCGGGAATCGAACATCGTTAACCAGCCGTTGCTGGATCGGGTTAAACAAGCGCTGCAGCAGGCTAATGTTAGTGTTAAAGGTGATGAGCTGACCGATAAAGGTGGGTTGATCCGCTTTAAAGACAGCCGTAGTCAGCTTGAAGCTAAAGAGATTATCAGCCGAACCCTGGGTGATAGTTATGTTGTGGCGCTTAACCTAGCACCAACAACGCCTGAATGGCTCAGAGCTGTTGGCGCAGGACCGATGAAGTTGGGTCTAGATTTGCGCGGCGGTGTCCATTTCCTGTTGGAAGTCGACATGGTGTCTGCCGTGGCACAGCGCCTGGATGTCTATGTTAGCGAGATTAAAACTAAGCTGCGGACTGAGAAACTACGTTACCGCTCGGTTGATCATCGCGAAGATGGCAGCCTAGAGCTGAAGTTCTCAACGGCCGATGTGCGTGATCAGGCCGAAAGCCTGTTACGTAAGGATTACACCGAGTTTCTGATCAATAATGACGACAAGGACGGTGCTTTCTACGTCACTATTAATCTGGCTGAGAGCAAAATTCGTGAGATCGAAGACTATGCGATTAAGCAAAACCTGACCACCCTGCGTAACCGGGTGAACGAGTTGGGTGTTGCTGAGCCGCTGGTGCAGCGTCAAGGACGTAACCGTATCGTTGTTCAGTTGCCGGGTATTCAAGATGCCGCTGCGGCTAAACGGATTATCGGTAAGACGGCTAACCTTGAGTTCCGTCTAGAAGCGACCACCGATGCCTCACGGGCGACCACTGAAACTTACGAGTTCCGTGATCAAAGCCGTGATGCCACTCTCGAAAAAGACATCATCATTACTGGCGCTAGTGTGTCTAATGCCCAGTCGTCCTTTGATGAGAACGGCCAGCCACAGGTTAATATCTCGCTGGACGCTAAAGGCGGTCAGATGATGAACCGTACAACGCGTAATGCGATTAAGCGTCGCATGGCGGTACTGTTTGTCGAGCATAAGAGCCGCACGCTGTATGAAACCGTTGATGGCGAGCAGGTTGCTAAGCGTATTCCGTATGTCGAGAAGCGGATTATCTCACTGGCGACGATTCAGAGCGTATTGGGTGCTAGCTTCCGGATTACCGGCTTGGATAGCGCCACCGAGTCTTCAGAATTGGCCTTGCTACTGCGGGCGGGTGCCCTGGCGGCCCCGATCTACTTCGTTGAAGAGCGGACCGTTGGCCCTAGCCTGGGTGAGCAGAATATTGAGCTGGGTATGATGTCGGTACAGATCGGCTTTGCCTGTGTCTTGCTGTTTATGGTGGCTTATTACCGGGTGTTTGGTCTGCTGGCTAACATCGCCTTGACGTTTAACTTGATGATGCTGTTGGCGGTAATGTCGATTCTTTCGGCGACTCTAACGCTGCCGGGTATTGCTGGTATCGTGTTGACCGTAGGAATGGCGGTGGATGCGAACGTGTTGATCTTCTCGCGAATACGGGAAGAGCTCAAAAATGGACTGCCCGCGCAATCGGCAATCAGTGCTGGATTTGATCGGGCGTTCTCAACCATTTTTGATGCCAATATCACCACCTTATTGGCGGCGGTTATTTTGTTTGCGATGGGTTCAGGACCAGTGAAAGGGTTCGCGATTACCCTGTCGGTCGGTATTCTGACCTCTATGTTCACTGCGATCATGGTGACCCGGATGCTGGTTAATCTGACTTACGGCGGTCGTGCGCTGAAGAAACTGTCGATCTGACGGAGTAGAGTAAGATGACGACTGAAAAAATCTATAACTTTATGGGGCTGCGTAAAATCGCAGCGATGCTGTCGATCACTTTATTGCTGATCTCTATCGGTTCTCTGGCGATCAACGGGCTTAAGTTTGGCTTGGATTTCACCGGCGGCTCGTTGATCGAGGTGGGTTATCAACAGGAACCGGATCTGAACGGCATTCGTGACAAGTTACAGGATGCTGGCTATGACGATGCGGTGGTGCAAACCTTTGGTTCGCCAGTTGATATCCTTATTCGCATGGGTGTTGCCCATGACCCGAAACTGGGTGATCAGGTGCTGCAGACGCTGCAAAGCGATGAAACCCAAGAGTTGACCCTGCGGCGTAACGAGTTTGTCGGTGCGCAGGTAGGTGAAGAGCTGCGTGAGCAGGGCGGCTTAGGGATGTTGCTGGCACTGTTTATGGTGATGGTCTATGTGGCCTTCCGTTTCCAGCTGAAATTCTCGGTAGCGTCCGTGACGGCGTTAGCGCATGACGTTGTGATTGTGCTGGGCTTTTTCTCACTGTTTAAATTCGATTTCGATTTGACGGTGTTGGCCGCTATCTTGGCGGTCATTGGTTACTCGCTGAACGATACCATTGTGGTCTCTGATCGGATTCGGGAAAACTTCCGTAAGTTGCGTAAGGGCGATGCGTTGGAGATTATCAATGTCTCCTTGAGTCAGACCCTTGGGCGGACGTTAGTGACCTCGTTCACCACCTTGTTAGTACTGGTTGCACTGGCGGTGTTCGGTGGTGAGATGATTTTTGGTTTCGCTATTGCGCTGCTGGTTGGGGTGTTTGTGGGTACTTACTCCTCTATTTATGTGGCGGCGAATGTCCTGGTCTTGATGGGGCTGACTAAAGAAGATCTATTACCACCTGAAAAATCAGAAGGCGAAGAAGTCGACGAGATGCCTTAATGGCTGTTATTGCGCTTGTCTTAGCCTAGGGTTGTTGAACCGCTAGGCTAACGATCGAAAAAACCGTGACTGATGTCGCGGTTTTTTTTCGCCTACGAAATTAGACCCGTTAGACGGTGCTGCCAGCTATTGCTGGTTTTAATGTCGGTCCGTTTTAAGTTTGATCATTGCCGTCCCAGAGAATGGCGCTATTATTACGGCTGTAGCGGGAAGTGTAACTTTCGGCTTTTAAACATGATTCTGGTCCGGCAAAACGAGCCAGATTAAGGTATTGTTGAAGTATCGTTATTTCAAACCTACATAGCAGAAGATGATGCATGTCAGACTCAAAACATTTTTCTGAAGACCCCCATGCCGACCGCGAAGCGGAGAAATATGAACGTCCGATTGCCAGCCGAGAGATGATTATGGCGCTGTTGGCGGAGCAAGGCGAGCCCTTGACCCGACCGCAGATTGAAGTGCTGCTGGATATTGAGGATGAAGAAAGCGGGGAGGCGTTACGCCGTCGCCTGCGAGCGATGGAGCGTGATGGTCAGTTAATGCGTGATCGTAAAGCCCATTATATTTTGTTGAGTAAGTTGGACTTGGTGGCGGGTCGGATTGCGGGGCATCGGGATGGTTTTGGTTTTCTTATTCCGGATGAGGGGGTGACGATATCTTTCTCTCGGCCCGGGAGATGCGGCAGGTTTTCGACGGTGATCGCGCGCTAGTGCGAGCCACTGGGGAAGATCGCCGAGGCCGGACAGAAGGTGCCATTGTTGAGGTATTAGAACGCAAAACCCGGAAGTTGGTGGGCCGCTTTCATGGTCACGGCGGATTCGGTTATATGACGCCGGAAAATCAGCGCATCAGTAATGATATTCAGATCCTGCCTGATCCCGATGGTAAGTTGGAATACAAGCAGGGTCAGTTGGTCGTGGTTGAGTTGATCACACCACCTTCTAAGCGAGCTAAGGCGACGGCTCGGGTGACCGAAGTGCTGGGCGATCATATGGCGCCGGGGATGGAGATTAAGGTTGCCATCCACAACTATGATATTCCCAACGAATGGAACGATGCGATACGTCAAGAGGTCAGTGAATTTGGCCCGGATGTGCCAGATTCAGCGATCGAGAATCGCGTCGATCTGCGTGATCTGCCGCTGGTGACCATAGATGGTGAAGATGCTAAGGATTTCGATGATGCGGTCTACTGTGAGCCAATACGTTCCGGCGGCTGGCGCTTATGGGTGGCCATCGCCGATGTCTCCTCCTATGTGCATCCGGGTAGTCAGTTAGATATTGAGGCACATCTGCGGGGTAACTCGGTGTATTTTCCTGAGTTTGTGGTGCCGATGCTGCCGGAAATTCTATCGAACGGCCTGTGCTCGCTGAATCCGGATGTGAACCGTTTGGCGATGGTGTGTGAGATGACCATCAGTGATGCCGGTAAACTAACCGACTATACCTTCTATGAAGCGGTGATTCGTTCTAAGGCACGGCTGACCTACACCAAGGTCGGCGCCATGCTGGAAGAACCTGATTCTGAGCAGGGTATCGCAATGCGTCAGCAATATGCCGAGGTGTTGCCGCATATTATCCACCTGCATGATCTCTATTTTGCCCTACGTCGCGCCCGTGAAGAACGTGGCGCTATCGATTTTGAAACCACTGAAACCCGGATTTTATTTAGCGAAGAGCGCAAGATCGAGAAGATCGTGCCGGTGGTGCGTAACGATGCACATAAGATTATCGAAGAATGTATGCTCTGTGCCAATGTTGCAGCAGCGAGTATCTTGCAGGGCATGAAGCAGCCTGCATTGTTTCGGGTGCATGATGGCCCGAAAGATTCAAAACTGCAGACTTTGCGCACCTATCTTGGGCCTTTAGGTTTAAGCTTGGGCGGCGGCGATGAGCCGACCCCACCGGATTATCAAGCGCTATCGGAATCGTTAGAAGGGCGCGCTGATAAGCATGTTATTCAGGTGATGATGCTGCGGTCTATGTCGCAGGCGGTATACAGCCCCGAACATAAAGGTCATTTCGGGCTGAATTATGAGGCCTATGCCCACTTTACCTCGCCGATTCGTCGTTATCCGGATCTGTTGGTGCATCGGGCCATACGGGGCCTGATTCACTCAGAAAGTAACAGCCCTCATATCACTCGGCCGGCTAACTTTAAGCTCGATAAGCGCTTTATCCACCGTTATACCCTAGGGCAGATGGTTGAGTTGGGCGAGCATTGCTCGATGACCGAGCGGCGGGCCGATGATGCCACTCGGGATGTGATGTCGTGGCTCAAATGTGAATATATGCAGGATTGCGTCGGTGATGAGTTCAGCGGAGTGATTTCGGCGGTGACTGGTTTTGGCGTGTTTGTCGAACTGGAAGAGGTTTATGTTGAGGGCTTGATCCATATCTCGGCTTTGCCGGGTGATTATTATCACTACGATGCGGCCCTACAACGGTTGCACGGTGAGCGTAGTGGTAAATCATTCCGTCTAGGAGATCGGGTACAGGTGCTAGTCGCTAGAGTCGATCTCGATGACCGTAAGATCGATTTCGAACTGGTAAAAAAACTAGAAGCTGGGGATAAGTTGGACAGTGATGCTGATAAACCCGAACCGAAGCGTTTGAGTAAGCGGGAGCTGTTGCGTCAGGGCAAGCTGTCTCTGGCCGAGCTAGAAAGCCGACAGGGACGCAAACCTACGGGAGGACGACCGTCCGCTAGACCTTCTAAATCGACTTCAGGAAAGCCTGAGAGCAAACGCTCTCGTCAGACGTCGGAATCGGAAGCGCCTTGGGCGAAGTCAGATAAGCGCGATGGCGCTCGGCCACCCCGTAAGCGTGGAACCGAGCCGAAAGAAGGTAGAGGCTCACGCCAGCCACTGGAAGCGAAACCGGCGAAAAACGGCGCGCGTCTGAGTGAAACAGAGCTAGAGCTGACTCGCCTATCCCGTAAGCCCGCCAAGGGGCTAAGCAATCGAGCGAAAAAACGAAAACTGAAAAAACTGCGGGGCAAACGCTCGGATAAATAATGGCCTAAAGCCATAGCCTGTAACGATTAACTGATGTTAACGAGGGCTTTTACGGTGAATTAATTAAGGCAGATATCATCCTCGATGGTATCTGCCTTTTTTGTTTTATAGCTGAGCTTTGGCAAGGGGGGCATATGGTTTTTAACCGTCCATCGTTATTAAGGGGGTTAAAACGAATCCTTTATGCGATAAAAAATTTTAATACTTGATAATTACTCAATATAGGTAATCTTTTTTCTATATTAGCTAATGTTAATTTATTGTTTTTGTTGATATTTCTTTTCGTCTTGCGATTATTGATGATTTATTGCCGATAGGGAGAGGTAAAGGTCTATTGACAATTATATTGTTTGAACTTTGATTGAAAACTAACCATACTCTTTGGGCTACAAGAGTAATCTATGCTGATAACAATTAAAAATAACTAAAGATAGCATCGGATGCTGACTCTCCTGTTAGGTTACCAGAGAGAGACTCCTCAGGATGAGGCCGAGGGGGAACCATGGAAAACATAAAAATAACCCGCGCTATTGCAAGTGCGGGTTTCTGTTCTGTATTGCTCTGTTCTGCTCCGGCCCAAGCCGAGGATTTGATGGATGTATGGCGAGTAGCCGCAGAAAACGACACCAAATACCTTTCTTCCTACTATAAATTCCGCGGTGATCAAGAAATTGTCAATCTGAGCCGTGCGGATCTATTACCAACCATTTCGCTCCAATACGAGCATAAAGAAACGAGCAAAACCATTAATGAGTCGGACAACCTTGTCTTCTATGGCAACTCCGCTGATTACCCCACCGATAGTTACGGCCTAACACTGACCCAATCAATCTTCGATTACTCTCGCTGGCAGCGTTATGACCAATCTAAGATTAGCGCTAATCGGGCCGAAGTCGAATATACGTTATCCAAGCAGCAACTGTTATTAAGGCTGTCCGAAAGTTATTTCTTAGTGCTTGAGCGGATTGATCAGTTGGAAGCCGTTGAGGCCGAAAAGAAAGCGATGCTTAAGCATTTTGAAGTGTCTGAAAAGAAGCATAAAACAGGGCTCGTCAGAACTGTTGATTTACAGGACGCTTCGGCACGTTACTTGAATGCCCTGAGTAAAGAGGTCGAGTTACAGAGCCGCTTAATGGATAGCCGTTATGCCTTACGGGAGTCGTTAGGGAAGATGCCGGGTTATCTATCCCGCTTACGCGCAGATATTGAGCTTGAAATGCCGGTTCCGTCTGACCCTCAAGAGTGGGTTAAATTGGCCGCCAGAAACAATCCTGAACTCACCATCCTTAATCTCTCTTTAAAAGAAGCAGAGAAAGAGATTAAAGCTCTCCGTGGTGGTCATTATCCTACGGTCGATTTCACCTTAACTCACGGTAATGAAGCCATCGAAGGTTCACCGTTTGGTGGGACGAGTGATATCGATACCACCGAGATGTCGGTGAGATTTAACCTACCTTTATATTCGGGCGGCAAGACGTCAGCTAAGCTGCGTCAAGCTATCGAAAAGCGCAGCAGTGTGCTTGAAGATCGTAACGATATGCAGCGCTCTGTTGAGCGTTCAGCGCATGATGCGTACTACCGTATTAACGAGGCTATTGTGCAAATCGGCGCGCTGGAAAAGTCTTTGCAAGCACAGGAAGGTCGTTTGCGCTCTAAATCAGCAGGATACCGTGGCGGTCAAAATAGCTTGGTAGAGGTGCTGGATGTTGAACAGGACCTTTCTGACGCACGGCAGTCTTTGATCAAGGCTCGTTATGATTATGTACTGAATGTTCTGCGTTTGAAGTTCTCCGTGGGCGCACTGCAGGAGGACGACCTGTCTGCCATCAATAGCTGGCTGGTCAGTGATGAGTCATAAGGGCTATGGCTGCGCTTATGTCAGTGCTTTTTAGGCACTTATATCGTCACTGCAGCCTAGTGCGTTTGCATCATTGAATCGCAATACCCATCTGTCACCGGTATTTACTGAAAAAGCGTATTGGTTCGCTGCTTTTTCGAATGAAAAAATCATTGGATGAAAATTATGTCGTATATATTCAATCGTCTACTAAGAATGCGTTATGACAAATTCCGCAATTTAAGACAATATATTTGGAGCAGCCAAGGGATTACTGCTCGACGACGTAATACTTACATGATGGAACAGATGGAAAACCGTTATCTGTTATCCGCGGATGCAGCCCCTCTGGCGTTAAGTGCTGAGCTGCTTAACGAAGAGGTGATGGTTGAGCAGCTAATCGATGCAGGTTTGGCTGAAGCGAGTAATTCGCAAACGTTACAACTGGTTCGCCAGCATGATGACGTCGACAATGCTGAGACGGGTAGCGATAGTCTTGCGGATATTGAAAATCTGAATTTGGCTGATCTTCAGGTGACTGCTGCAGAGCTAGATGAATTAGTGGCAGTGCAGTCGAAAGAGGGGGCTGAAGCGCAAGTCAGTGCGAGTGGTGAAGAAACCACTAGAGCGGTGGCCGCTACCGTTACGATTCAACATATTCAGCAGTTGAGTGGGCATCAGTTCGTTGTTATTGACCGTTCGGTTGAGGATTATCGTGCACTGTTGAGCACCTTTATGGGGGATGCGGGTCGTGACCTTGAATGGCATACCGAAGCGACCAGCGCGGGTAATGTTTTAGTCGCGGATTGGTATCCTGCGAACGAGAGTGCTAGTGAAACTTTAGAGGCTGACGCTGAACTTGCCGCTGAATTAGCTGATGTGCCGGTTGCTCGCCCACAAGCGGAGCGTGTCACGGTTGTTCTACTGGATGCTGAAGGTGATGGTGTTGAACAGCTCGCCGATGTTCTTTCTGCCTATGAAGATATTGCCGCGTTGCATGTGTTATCTCATGGGGCAACCGGTTTGCTGCGTTTGGGTACGGCTTCTTTGGGAAATGCTTCGTTAGAACGTTACCGTCAACAGCTTGAAGCTTGGGGGAAAGCATTAAAATCTGACGGAGATATCCTGATCTACGGCTGTAATGTTGCCCAAGGTGAGGTCGGTATAGCGTTTGTTGATCGATTGGCGGGCGCAACACAGGCCGATATTGCCGCGTCTGATGACCTAACCGGAAATCGTTTTATCGGTGGCGACTGGATACTGGAAACTGAATCAGGCTATGTCACGCATACCCTTGATATGATGTCTACCGAACAGTTCTCTTTCGCATCGAATGATCCTCTGTATAGCGGGTTGTTAGCGGCTGATAAATCGGTGAATATCGGTGAGCTAAATGGCACGGCTGCGCCGGTTATCCTAACGGCAGGCACAGATACCATTAACTTTACCGGCGTTGGCAGCGATATTCGCGTCACTGTGACCGGGAAAACCGCCACCACTCCGTTTAAAATTACTGCACAGGCGATTAATGAAACTACGGGTGCATTAGTGCCCAATACGTTGCGTACTTTTCAGTTTGCCGACGGTGATGATGCCACTATTAAGAACATTAAAGTGGGTCGGCTTGGATATAAAACCGAGCTTGAATTACAGACTAAAATAGATGTTTTAGACACATCGACACTGTCGTCTGCCCACATTGCTATCAGTAAAAAGGGTACCGCCCTTTCGAGTGATGATGCTTATAAATGGGTTAAAGACTATGTGGTGATGGGGGTTGATCCTAGCGCAACGGATGCTGCTACCCAGTTAGATGCTAAAAACGCAATTGCAGTGGTCACTAGCGGGACGGGTGAGATTGGCAAATTATCGATTGGTAAGGCCCTGGATGCAGGGAATACCCGACTTATTATCGATGATATTGGCGCGCCAATCGATATTGATAAAGCGAATACGAATTACAGCGGCAAAATTGATCTGTTGTATAACTCCGGTGCTTCAAATGCCGTGTTGACCAATTACGTTAATTTGTCGGCAGGCAATATCATTAAGGGGGTCGATACTTTAACGGGCTTTAGCACGGCATCATTTTCATCATTTACCGCCGACAAGGGCAAGCAAAAATTTGATGTTACCGGTTTAACTGATGTAACTGTTGCTGCCGGAGCGGGTGAAGATTATTTAGTCGGTGGCGCCGGAAGTCAGACCTTAGTGGGCGGCGCTGGAAGCGACAGTTATGTGTTTAAAGATAACTGGGGTGTCGATCAGGTTATTGAGAAAGCCGATACCAAAGATGGTTTAACGGTGATTAAGGGCGGCGATGCTGATGCGTTAGACTTTTCTGCGCTTACTCAGGCGATTACGGTTGAGTTTCATCCATCGGTTAAATCGACAGAGCCATTGTCGACCCCCACAACGCCGGCTATACCGGTGGTATCTGAAGTGTCAGATACTGATCGAACATCGACCGATAAATATGGTGTGCAGGTCTTCCAAGGCGCAAATGTAACCACCAGTACTCATGCGGTAAAAAATGCCATCAATGTTGAGAAAGTGGTCGGTGGTCTGGGTGATAATACCTATAAGTTCAATAATGACTGGGGACAGGTGTATCCGGATACGACGCCTGCGTTGACTGAGACCGTTAACTTTTTTATTGATGACACTAAATCAACCAGCAAAAAGGGGACGTTGGATTTCCGTGAGGTCACCCACGATTTAATCTTTGAGTTGGACAGCGTCAGCACAACCTCTACCGGGACGCCAGCAGTCACGACGATAACATCTTCAGTGAAAGTGACGGCTGTTGTCGAGAAGCAGATTAATATCGGGACAGCCGCTGCACCTATATTAAAAACAATTACTTATACCTATGTTGTGAACGCAGATAACGTTGCTAACATCATTGGTGGTCAGGGCAAAAACACTTACATTATCAAAGACCAGGATGCCTTGCAGGGCAAGATCTTGACCGCGAATACAAGCGGTAGCTTGGCTGAAGGCTTGGTGACCGGTAACGTCTATGTGGCGGGTGCCACTATTGCTAAAACCGATGGCGTTAATATTCTCGACTATTCGCAATACAAGTCTACGAACACTAACAATGTGGTTGTTGATCTGGGTGAAACGACACCGGGTGTTGCCAAAAGAGCTGTCACAGGTATTCTGAATAACGTCGATGGTACCGCCGCACCGGCGGCTACCAATGAAGTGCAAAAACTGACGGTGCCAAAAGTTAAAACGTCACCAACCGTTGCCCAAGAACTGACTAATATCACCAGTTTTAGATTGTCTCTGGGTGGTGTCGAAACCATCGATATTAGCAATTCAGGAACTGCCGCTTCAATAGCAACAGAGATGGCTGCTGCGCTGAACTCTCTGGTGTTGAAAGCAACGCCGGTCACGACTACCAGTACAACCACTCCTCCTGTAACGACTCCTGTAACCCCAGCACCATTAGTCACTGTTACGGGGAGTGGTTCGGCTAGCGGAACGGCGCCTTACAACTTTACTATTACGTTTCAATCGTTATCGGCTGGACTGAATATTCCAGACATTAAACTGATAGCGGAAACTCGCCAAGAGAAGAGAACTACAGGGGGAACCACTCAAGCGACGGTTGTTTTAAGTGCTGAGACTGAAACTCATCCCGATCCTCTTACTATCGTCAAAGCATATACATCCAGTGGGCCAACTCCCGAAGATCGCTACACCCTGACCACGACCGTTAAAACCATCACCATTGATGCCGTAGAATTGACAGCCGCCAGTACGGGATTAAAAGCGGGCGCCATTGACCGTATAGATGGTTTGAAAGGCACCTCTGATTCAGGTGCGGGTACGGTTAAGAGCATGACCGTGTTAGGCGACTTTGGTTTGTTAGTTAATAGTACGGGGAGTGGTGACGACCTCATATTCTCTGATAACTATACCCAGGCTGTCAGTGTTAAAACTGGGCGTGTCTGGGATGGTGGTGCTGGCCAAGATGTTATTACCGGAACACTTCAGGGCGATATCCTTTATGGCGGGTTGGATAATGATGCCATCGGCGGCGGTGGAGGTGATGATAACCTCAGTGGTGGTGCAGGCAATGACCGAATCAGCGGCGGTTTAGGTAACGATGTTATCAGCGGCGGTGCTGGTAATGACCACCTCAGTGGAGGCTTGGGGGATGATAGTCTCGTGGGGGGGCCGGTCATGACGTTCTTTATGGCGGCATAGGTGACGATACTCTCATCGGTGGTAAAGGTTACGATCATTATGTGTTCATCAATGATTGGGGCCAAGACAACGTTATTGAAAGTCAGAAAGGTAAAGATGACAAAACCACGGATGAGGGATTAAAAGCCCGTGGTGATGTGCTCGATTTCTCCAATGTTACTCAGGAGATGACCTACTTATTTAACAGTTCTAATCTGTTGGCGGGCACCGGCACTTTCATTAAAGATAAAACGAGCTGGACTAAAACACTGACGGGGTTTGGTGATGTGTCTGGTCATTTTGCCCTTACCGCCAATACTGTGCGTGTTAACAGTGAAGGTAACGCTAATGAAGTGCAGCGAATATTTCTCGGTGGCGCTAAATCTGGCAACTTTACAGTAAAACTGAATAATTTTCCTAAACCCGATGGTACTGTTGAAACGATAGCATCGATCTCAATAACAGTCGGTGCCACCACGACGCTCACAGCGGCGAATATAAAAACGGCACTGGAAACAAAGCTTGGAACGCTTTTGACTGATAATGGTGTAGCGCCCGTCGGTGATCTGGTATCGGTTAAGTCTGCAGGGGCAGGGACCGGTGCTTTTGATGTTGAATTTAAGCAACCGATCTATACCAATATCCCATTAATGACGATTGTCAGTACAACTGGACTGACCTATACGCCGCCGGTGGTTGGCACCGTGGTGCCGGGTGTTAATACCGTTGATCCGGCGACTAATTTAATTACTAAACACACTAATGGCTCAATTAATATCGATCTAGGCCTCGCCGAATCTGGCAGCTTTACCTTAGGTTTTGAATATTCTAAAACAGTTGCAGGGGTCGAAACGCCGAATCAGTCTGTATCCATTACAGTGCCTATCGCCTCCGGTTCTACCCCGAACGATATTGCCGCCCAGATTCAGCAAGAATTAAACAGTCATAATCCACAGATATTTGCCAGTGTGGTGGTTTCCGGTGCCGGCAATAAGTTTGAAATTACCGTATTAAACCCTGAAATCAGTAAGCTTCATACGGTCGCGATTACAAACGCCACATCGCTTAAAGGTAAGCCTGACATCTGGTCTACTGTTGAGGGTTCTTCGGTTCGCGAGATTAAGCAGCTGACTCTTAATAATGTTACTGAAGGTAGCTTTGTTTTAACGATTGGTAAGTATTCCACTGGCCCAATTACCATTGACACGACGGCAGCGTCGGTTGATCTGCAAAAAGAAAATACGCGCTTAGCTATTCAGACCGAACTCAATAAGCTTAAGCGTAATTTTGTGCAGAAATACACGGTGGAAGTTCGCACCGATAGTTTTACTGATGCATTGAAAGAGTGGGAAATTACTTTTAAAAAGCCGGGTGAAAATGATGTCGCGGATATGTCTGTCGATGTGACAGGCTTAACAGGGACTAATAATTTACAGGGCCGTGTGACGACTCTGGCCGATGGTAGCCGGTCTGGCAATATCCACGCGTTTGAGACTATTCTGGCGCCTAATGCGGATGCGACCTTTATCTTTGGTTCTGCGTCGATAACCGATATGTTAGCGGCTATTGCGGTTCCGGAAGTGTTACGCAAAACGAACTCGGTTACCATCGATACCAGTACTTTGACGGCTAATGACCATGTGTTGGATATCGATTTTAGCCAAGTTGCTGATGAACTTAATTTTAATTTTGAACAGAAGGGGGCGGTTAAAGAGGTACAGCCGCTTATTATTAGCAACACCACGACAGGTGAATTTGCGCTTGATTATAAGATTCAAGAAGTTCAGCGATTGGCCTTTACCGGTGCGGAACAGCCGAGTGGAACCTTTAAGTTAAGTTTTACTGATCCTGGTGGCTCTCACGCCGTTAAAACCACGGCCACCCCGATTCAAATCATTACCGATGCAGCGACCGGTAAAGTAGACGTTAAAGCCACCGCTTTAAAAATTCAAACCGAACTGAATAAACTGACATTCACATCCGCTTCTGGCTCTCAGACCCTTAATGTGAAAGTGACCGGTGTAACGGTTGATGGCTCCCCTATAACCGCAGAAACTACCAACGAAAGCTTTAAAGCCAACAGCTGGAATATCACCTTTATCAATAAAGAGTTGGTCGATGTCGACTTGTTACAAGTCAGCTCTGCAACGGTGACCCCTGTGGTCACTACAGTCAAAGATGGCGTACACAAAGTAACCGATAAGATTACCTTTGTTGCAGGGAATAAAGAGGCAAATATCACCGAGCTGAGCAATAAGCTGAACGAATTACTGGGTGAAGGCTCGGTTACCGTTAAGGAGCCGCGCTTTGGCAGTACGGCAGCTCAAACAGAAGCTGAATATTACCTTTAATAATCCAGGTGATGTGGTCTTAACAAAGGCTTTGAAGAATTTAGATGGTTCGGCTCTGGGGTATACCACGCCCGTGACGGGCCGATTGGATTTGGCGACGACAGCTGCCAACGGCAAAATCGATGGTAACACCGGTCAACTATCGCTTACTGTCGAACGTGTTGCTCCGAGACCTACGGCGTTAAGCACCGATGCTCAGGCGTCGGGCTTTGTTGATAAATTACTGGGCGAAAGTGTTTTTGAGACCTTTGTCTTCACCGATGTCGGTGATAATACCATCGTCCGTGGTGGCGTTAACTCGAATACGTTCGCCATCTCCGGTAATACGACGTTTAAGGGAACGATTATTGGTGGTACAGGCCTTAAGCCTCTATCCGCGCAGCTCAATGTTGACGGTTTGATCGACTTGTTATCGTTAACCGCTCCGGATTTCGCGGTAAAAAATACTGTTGATATATCGGGGGGAATTTCGCGGATCTGACCAAAATTTCGTATGTGAATTTAGCCGAAACCTCCAAATCATCCGTTGCTGTTGATACGGTTGTTGATGGTCATCGAGGTGCTGAAGTCCAGCGCCTGTCTATCCCCGAAGCCCAGCGTGGCGGTTTTACATTAACCGTACAGGGTGACGCGACGACGGTAACCACGGCCCCTATCTATATGACGCCGCCGGTTCAGCAACAGCTGTTGGTCACCGACTCGACGGACTTTAATCTGACCTATGTCACAACCATCGCCGGCGTTCAAACCGTTCAAACCATTACCGGTTTAAACAGCGGTGTAGCAACGGGCGATCATTCAACGGCTATTGCGGATAAAATAAATACGCAATTAGCCACAGAGTTTAGTTTGGCTGCTGGTTCAAAGGTCGTTTCGGTGACTAAGAATGAGGGAGGCTACCTCATTGCTTACACGAACCAGAATAACATGGTGGAATTTACCGGCGTCCTAACTTCTGCGTCAGGTAGTGTGGCGGTATTTACGCAAGAAACGGCAACATCGCTTAATGATGTCGCTCTGGCACAGCGTATTGAAAACGCGATATATGCTGCGATGGCTCTGCCGACGGGTACGCCAAAAGCGGTTTTAGTCACGGCGGGTGACGCGGGAACATTTGATCTGCGCTGGCGTGTGGAGGGGGATAAAGCGGTTACTACGCTGACTAATATTTCTCTTTCTGCACCAGCGGTTGATCTCGTTTTAACACCATCAACGATGACTGCGCCACAAGTTCACTCAATTACTATTACTCACGGTGCCAATACTGATCCTTATAATTTATTTATTGGTAGCCATAAAACAGTAGATTTAGCTCAGGACGCCGATAAGGATGCTATTGAGGCTGCCTTACAGCAGCTTATTAATCAGCAATCGAGTTTGTCGGGTACCGTGACAGTGACGGGCACTGGTCCCTTCATTATTAGTATTGCGGGTGGCTCTGTTGCATCCATCGTGGCCAAGAACAGTCTTTTTTCAACGGTATTGGGCACATCGACTATTACCAGTCAGTCGACCAATGGCCAGGAAAGCCAAGTTCTCAATATTAACGACGCTTCGCAGGGCATCGTGGGGCTGAAATACAACCTGAAGACCTTGGCTGATAACAGTCCGGTCACCGGCTCCGTCTATGTGGATGTTGCGCTACAAACAGGCGAGACAGCCGATACTCTGCGTGGGCGTATCGAAGCGGCACTGAATACCCAATTGGCGGGTATGGCGACAGCCGTCGTTACCCTCGTTGGCGATAATTTCAGTATTAAACTGACACCGTCTACTACGCATATTGTCGAATCGATGGGGGGCACCGGTTATGGCTTATCATCGGCCACGACCGATCAATCCTTAACGCCGGTAAAAGTAGGGCCAATAGATGCCTATCTGGATCGCACGGATAGTAGCAATGCTTCTCTAGTTGAGACCAACCGGATCTATAAATTTGCTATGCCGCCGGTGGTTGCCGGTGAGGCTATTAGCGGTACATTCACGCTTAACTTTGGTGGTGTGACCACCGGTTCCATTGATTATGACGCTAACAGTAGCACGCTGCTAACGAATATTAATGCAGCTTTGACGACATCCTCTATCAATGCCTTACCCGCCACTTTAGTGGGAAGTGAGTTTGTCGTTGAAATCGTGGTTGATCTCAGTGCGGCTGAACAGCCTTTTATTGTTGATGGCTCAAACTTAGCGATGGTTAAGAGTACCGCCGTTGCTGCACCCGGTGTAGCTGCCAATATTGTCACCATTGCCAATGGCAGTACGGTGAGTGTGGCTGAAAAACAACGTGTTACGTTGGTGGATCAGTCACTGCCCTCTTTCCGCCTGTCCGTTAATGGTGTCAGCACCCTGGATATTCCGGTCAATCAGAATGATGAGGCTACCAAGGTCGCCATTCAAAGCGCACTGAATGCGGCCTTAGGGGCAAACAAAATTACCGTTACGGTCAATCCTGATAGCAGCAAGACTAAGTCATGGATACTGGAAGTCACCGGAACCACTCGCCTTAGCGATACGGATAATCTTGTTGTTGGTGATAATGCTAATGCCATTACTGGCTATGCGAAAGACGACTTTACTCAAACGGTTTTAACCAGCTTATTGGGTAAACAGGCAGGTTTTACTGGCCGCATTCAGAATATCGATAATGTGACCTACGGTGCTGGTTTAAACATTGTATTGAATACGACACTCAACCCTGTGGCTGCATTGGGTAATGCCTCTTTGGGCAGTAATGTGTTTGAGGTGGGCGGTAACTTAATTGAAAACTCAATCACTAACCCTGCCGCGCAATTTATTGCAAATGCGGTGGTTGCAACGGCGATTAACGGTGAGCCTTCACTGTTTTCAGATAATGTTGTCGCACCGGGTATTCATATACTTGCAGGTGGTTGGGGCGCAGATACCTATAAATTTAGTGGCTTATGGGGGGCTGCTGCGGTTATTGAAGCGCCTGATATCAAGATTGCAGGTGTCAGTGATTTCTTTGATACATTAGACCTTTCCGACGCAGGCTATGGTCTTAAAGACCAGCTGGGTAGCGGTGAAGTTAAAAATACGCTGCATTACGATATTTGGGAAATCACGACCGATAATATTAGTGAGTTCACCGACCTTATCAGTGTTGGACGAGATGATGCTGAAGTGCCTCTGCTATCGATTGGTGCTAATTTTATTATGGTCCGTGACGAGATATTCGGATCAGCATTGAAGCGCTTAGGTATTCCGTTGCCTGATGATATTTTATTAGGCAACTACGTATTTGCCACCGGTATTGAAAATATTGTTGGCGGTGGCGGTGATAATATCTTCACCTTCCATGACAATGCTCGTTTGCGAGGGGTAATCTCTTCTGAGGGTGATATCACTCTTAATTATCAAAATTATGATAATAATCTTGATGCTTCAGATGTCGTTGAGGGTGTCACGGTAGATGGCACCGCGGGTATTGCTTATACCTTATGGGAAGCTGTTGAGGTGCCTGTTTGGGGTGAGATTGCTGAGTCTAAAGTGCTATTTGGTAGTGCGACCTCGGTATTGGGGGAGCGTTGGAACTCGCTTTCCGGAGTCATTAATGCAGCGGTGGCTGCCGACTCACAGTACAACCTGTCTAATAATGGTGTAGCCGGCTTTACCAAAGTGATCGGTTCGAGCGGTGATGACACCTTTGTCGGTAACAGTAACGATAATATCTTTGTTATTGGTCAGGGGGAGTTGATACGATTGATGGGGGGAAACCGACAAAAATGGCAATACCCTTAGTCTGGAAGGCCAAAGTGCAGACTATTCTATCGATTTAGCACTGGGTACAGCGTTGCGAGCTCAGGGGGATGAACAGCAATCTTTAGTGCTTAATGCTGTTGAGGGCGACCAGTTTACCCTCGAGTTACCTTCAAGTGATGATTCGGCGGTTGGTGGCTTTACCACCGCGGATATTGCTGTTGGGGCAAATGCCATTGCGACCGCCGCGAATATTAAAGCTGCGCTTGAATTATTCCTTGGGGCTAATAGTATCGGCGTAACCCCCGATGACGTGACGGCGGGTAAGTTTGCGATTACCTTCTTGAATCTGGACCGGTTTGATAATCCCGAACAGCTGATCTTTGCTCCAACCCACTTAACGGCTTCGAGCGATACGTCGGTTCAATCGGCGGTTGCGGCGCAGTCTCCATTAGATGGTACTGAGCAAAACTACATTCATCAGGTTGCTTTGGGCAATCAGGTCAGCGGCGGTGAGTTTACGCTTAGCTTTGATCACCCCGATGGTGCGAGTGGCTTGGTCACCGTTGTTATCCCTGCATTGGCCGATTATTCGGCGATGATGCAGCAGATTGAAGATAAACTGAATGGGGTTGCAGACCTCGCGGTCAATGTGACTCAGCCGGATCCTGCTTTGGCAGAAGATCAGCGTAACTTCACTTTTAATATTGAATTTATTACCCCCGCTTACACCGGTGTGACGAATGTTAGTTTGGCTACAGGGAACCTAGAAAATGGGTCGACCATGGTCACGGTTTTGGATGGTTCTATCATTGTCGCCAACTACAAAAATATCCAAAACTTGGAAAGCGGTGAAGGCAATGATGTTTTTATCGATAATAGTGGTGGCGTGGTTGTCTCGGATCTGGTGGATAGAAGTGCAAATCCGACCGACCCCGCCTCGTTTGAGCTAGATTTTACTGCCAATAGCTTTAATGAAGGTGAATTAGTCACCCTGTCTTTTGCTAATTTTGAAACAACCGCGGGTGTGACACCCGATCCCGCGCGTTTGGCGGCGGTTTTTGCTATTGGTGCCGATAAAGCCGAAACACTCAGCAATATGGAAACGGCACTGAATGAGTTAGCGGGTATCACGGTTGCGGTTAGCAGCACGGTTGATGGTAAGTTTACGGTACTATTTTCAGCCTCGCCGGCTCCTGTGGTGAGTGATTTCAAGGTGGATTTGGCTAAAACCACGTTTACCTTTAATGATAAATTCGGTCAGGATCAGGTTTTTTCCACCGGTACATCAGATGTACTCGACTTTTCTTCGATCACGGCAAAGATTACTCAATCGGCACCGCAAACAGATAGCGATGGTGACTATACCTCATACTCTTACAGCGACGAATCCGGCACCCTTCATGAGGTTAAAGCTTACGGCACTTTCGAAACGAAAGGGTTGGAGGCCGTTGCATCGGGAGAGGGGTTGTGGACGGCCTTTAAAACATCTCAGGGCTTCGGCGATTTTGTTACGACGGCTGCAGTGGGTACTGGCGCGACGATTGACACGACAACGGATGCCGCAGCAGTAGATAGATTAAAAGCGGAAGCGATTGCCCGGTGGACGGCCGTGTTGCCTGCTGCAGCGGTGACCGACTTACAGAATATTGCGGTTACCATTGGCGATATTGGTGGGACTGATGGTGTTGTCGGTAGAACCACGAGTGCAGTTGGCACGAATGGTTTGGAGTACACCATTACGCTTGATGATAATGCCGCGGGTGCGACTTGGTATCTAGACGCTACGGCCAGTGATGACACCGATGATGGTGTTTATGATGGTATCGACCTGCTGACAGTATTAATGCACGAAATGGGTCATGTGTTGGGCATGAGTCACCCTGATTTCGCTACCACCGATCTGATGATGGAAGTGATTGATAAAGGCCAGCGTTTGTTGCCTACATCCGATCACTTTAAGAGTTTATCGGATCAAACCAAGTTAAGTATTGGCTTGGGCGAGCTGGCCACTTGGTCATCGCATATCGGCACTAAAATTGATAACTATCTGGATGACTCAACGGCTATTCCATTTACCGATTTATCCTTGTCTGACCTTTTAGGAGACAAAGTCACTAATCTCGATGGCACGATCCAAACTAAAGTACAGTCCTTTGTCGACACCATTGATGCCTATCTCAATCTAAATAGTTCGGCCACTACTAAAGATCTCTTAGAACATTTACAAACCACCGGTTCGACTGATGGTTTTGCCATCAATGTCGCCTCGTCCTCTAATTTAAAAGAGTATAGCGTTGCGCTGACGCTCGAAAGCTTTAGTGAATTGGTCAATCTAGATCTGAATGAACTGATCTCATTTGGTGACTTTAACTTTGACCTGCCGATTGATATTACTCAGTCTCAGCCTCTGGTGATCAGTGGCGGTATCGACTTTATGTTTAACTTTGGTGTTGACGATGACGGCGCCTTCTATGTTCGAGACCCTGGGTTAGATGCGCACTTCAATTTTGGCGAAGAATATATTGATATTGTTGGTATAACGGCGGGTTCTGTCGATACCACACCGGCGACCGTGACTATTGCCGGTAATCATATCGGCGCAATAAAAAGTACCAGTGCCGGTCAGTTTATGGTCGGTGATAGTTTTTACCTACAGGGGTCTGGTAATACCGATGAGCTCTACACCGTTGCAGCGATAGAATTAAGTTCAGATGGTCGCTCAACGATTATTACGCTCGCAGAGGAAATTTCAGCCTCAGATCTGTCTGATGAGGTTGCAGGCAACCTGATAAAAGCGTTCGATTTTGGTGTCAATTTAGGGCCGGTTGGTTTTGAAGTAAATGACGCGGCGCTATCCTTGGGTGCATCGATCGGTATGGGCTTCGATGGTGTGCTGAATTATCAGGACATGCTCAGCGATAGCACTGCATCGCTAATGGGCTTGCCGAGCTTAGAAGGCGATGCTCACTTTGAGGTGTTGCTACCGGTATCACTCTCGGGGGCGCTGGATGGCTTTAGTAATGAAGTAGGCTTTATCACCGCTAGTAGCAGTGATTTGCCTGAAGATGCCTCAATGGGACAGTTTCTCGCCAGTGTTCCAAGCTCGGTTCAGTTTGATAATTTAGAAGAGGTCTTCTCATTAGGTGGCTTGTCACTCGATATGATTATCGGCGGTATCGATGAGCTTCTTAAAGATGTTGTCGGCACCGATCGCGAAGTATTGGGTCAGCAGACCGGTAATACTGTCAGCTTTTATGAAGAGCGTTGGGGGGCCGGTTCTGTTCTGGCGACGGATAGCTATGACATTTCACCGGCCGGTGGACCACAGGCCAGTCGTTATGAAATTCTTGAAGACGGTACCGGCATTACCCTGTTTGAATGGACCGAGACGGCCAGTGGCGATAGTTTCTGGGGTGTTGAGCTGTTCGAAAGCGATGTGCGCGTTGTTCAAACCTACGCCCATACTGCATGGGAATTAATGGGTAGCTATGATGCTGATGATGTATTGGTTGAGCCGATTACCGAAAATGAGGTCACAGGCGCTACCTTTATCGATACAACCGGGGCTACCTCCTCTACGACGGGCGAGACGCTGTCGCGTTTCAACATTAAGGACGGCGTGCTTTATGACAAAATCGCCCTCATTGATGCCAGCCTCGCCGATATCTTAGGTGATGGCGGTGTCAGTTTTGCGGCGGGCCTGAGTAATGCCGTCAGTACTGTGCGTGATGCGGCGCGAAATGTTCAGCAATTGGAATATATGCTCAATGAAGAGCTGCGCATTTTATTGGCGCCTCTGGGTATTGCTTCAGATGCCGACATGGTTGATATGAGTTATATCAATTCAGCGTTTGATTTCGATCTAAATCTGGATCTGATTGCGGAAAAAGAGTTCGACCTCGCACTCGATATTGATGATCTTGGTTTAGATACATGGTTAGGCCTGTCGGCTGGTGCCTTAGATGCCATCAATGTGGAAGCGAATGCGAAAATAGATCTAAAAGCTGAAGCCGGCTTAGACCTTGGTTTTGGCTTTGATTTAAGCGATGTCACTAAACCGGTTTTCTACATTGATGAAATGACAGGTATCCATGCTTCATTGCATGGCGGGGTTGACGATCTCGATATTGAGCTAGGCTTTGATGCAGGCGCGTTGGGCACCATCGGTCTATTGGGCAAACAGGGTAGCGCCAATATCGATCTAGGGTTTTACGCCAATATGGGCAACCCTGGCGCTGACTCGAATGGTAACGGCTATCTAGATTTAACCGAAGTGACAGACGGTTTCCAAGCCTCGGCTTTTGGTTCTGCTGACCTGAACCTACCGATGTTCTTCCCCATTGAAGCACTACCTCTGGGCGGAACAGATAAAGATCTTGATGCTGATGGCGTTGCGGATAACGTCCTATTTGCCAAAGCGGCATTTAGTATCGATCAAAGCCAGAACTTTGTGAGTACCTTCGATTATAACCTGCCGAAATTCGATATGAATTTCGATGTCATCGTACTGTTATTGGATCTATTGAATGATCCAAAAACGGTTCGGGAAGGTCTGGAGGGTGCGTTCTCAGCCATCAACGAAGTGGCTAACGGTATCGATAATATTGCACTGCCGCTGGTGGGTGATGAACCGTTTGATGATCTGGCCAATAGCCTGCGTAGCATTGAAACCAGTGTGCTGGGTGAAAAAGATGCCAGCGGTTATATCAACGGGTTGGGTAAGAAATTACAAGACCTTGAAGCCGTCGGCGGTAAGGTATTTGAAGCCTTGCTTAATGAGATTCGCCAAGGGCTTTATGAGGGGCTGAAAACCATTAACAGCCCGCTATTTTCCTTTGTGGTGCCATTGTTAGATGCTTCCGGTGCCGTTCAATATGATAACAACGGTAAGATCAAAACGCGGCTACCGACAAGCGCTGATGATATTGAACTCACCTTTTCTGCCAATGGTTTATTAAGCTTCAATCTTAAATTTGGCGGTGTCTTAGTCGATGGTGAATTGCCGGTTGATTTTAATAAGACAATGCCCGGTTTAGGTTTGGAGATTGATGCCGCTTTAATTGCTGAAATTGATTATCTGATGGGCTTGGGGATTGGCTTAGGTAATATGGCGGCGGTAGGTAGTGGGCCTGATTTTGGCCTGTTCCTCGATACCTCGGGTATTAACGCGAAGGGTGAAGAGATTGCGCTCGATGTCGATGCACGGCTTAAAAATGGTTCCACTGCACAGGGCACGTTGGGCTTCCTAAAGGTTGATGTGACTGACGAAACCGATGGCAAGGTGCTGCAATATGATGCGGCTGGCAATGTCATTAATGACAAAGGTGCAGGTATTAGCGGCCACTTTGGTTTTGATATTAAAGATATTGGTGGCAAAACCGGAACCGTTGCAGCTGATGGGCGTTTAGAGTTAGGCGAAAAAGTCGAATTGGTCATTAATGCCAACGCTTATGCTGAGGCGAAATTGTTTACGAAGGTGTCGACGTCAGCCGCTGATGTGTTGCCATCAATCGATACCACCATCGTTTACTACCAAGATTTAGCCAGCGGCTCGCTTTCGACGACCAGTGGCGCGAGTGTTTCGTTTGGCGATCCTAATATCACGTTGCAAAGTGTTCGCTTAGACGCGGGCTCGGTATTTGAAAGTTTCTTAGGCGATACTTTCGATACTATTGGCGATATCATTTTGCCACTTAAACCGGTTATTGATCTGCTTAATACCGAGATTGATATGGGTGTTGCCAAGCTTAAAATCTTGGACATTGCGTACCTTCGATTGCCCGCGACAACAGTTGATACTGCCAAGAAGGTGATCGCAGCTCTAGCGGCGACCATCGATTTCTTAGAAAAAGCGCAAACGTTAAAATCAGCGGGTTATATCGATTTTGGTGATTTCAACTTAACCGGTGGCTATGCGACGGATACTTCAGCGGCGGTGACATCGAAAAATACCGCAGGGGCAAAATCAGAGACTGATCGTAATGCACAGTTAGGTTCTCACGCATCAACCATTGCTGGCCCATCACAAGACGGTGTTGAAGGTGGTAAATCCAGCGCAAATCAGTCGTCGACGAATAACCGGGCCACCTTTGGTAACCCCGCAGGACAGAAAAACTTCAGAATTCCTATTTTGGAAGACCCTGCCAGTTTGCTGCAATTTATTACTGGTCGAGGTGAAGTAGACCTATTCTGGTATGACCTACCTGACTTAGATCTGTTTTTTGAATATCAGAAGACCTTCCCGGTTTACCCTGGCTTTAACGTAGGTTTCTTCGGTGAAATTGGTGCTAGTACCAACTTTGACTTTGGCTTTGATACCCGTGGTTTCCGCGAATGGATGGAAACCGACTTCGATGTGGCTGAATCTTGGCGCTTAATTAATGGTTTCTATTTAGATGACCACGGCATTGAAAATACCACGGAAGATAAAGCCGAAGTGACACTGCGCGCGGCGGTCGGTGTTATCGCTAGTTTGGGGCTTGGTGGCCTAGTTGAGGCGGGCGTTAAAGGTGGTATTGAAGCGATTATTGGTTTCGATCTTAACGATATGGAAACCAACTTCCTCGACGACTTGCCGGTTGGTGATGGCAAGCTTTATGGCTCCGAACTGATTGAGCGAATTACCCATGGCCCGCAATGTTTGTTTGATATGACGGGTTCGCTCAACCTATTTTTAGAAGCTTTCTTGTGGGTCGGTATTGATGCCGGTATCAGTAAGATAACCCTGTTTGAAGCACGTAACCGTTTTGTGAATCAAGTGTTGGCAACCTTTGAGCTGGAGTGTATTCACAATGCGCCAGATCATATTGCTTCTTGGGAGAATGATGATCAAAGCACGGGCAACCTTATCCTAAGTTATGACAAAGGTGCGGATGCTGATGCTCACAATTATACGGTTGATGTTATTACGCCCGATATTGATTTAACCCTACAGAAGCTGTCAGAAGAGGGATATCTGGACACCGAGTATTACACCAAAGCGGAAGAAACCGCGCTGCGTGATCGTATACGGACCTTGAAAAGTGACAACCCGGGTGAAGATATTATTGTTGTGAGTACCGGGCTTGTGGCCGAGGTTTATCTTGCTAAAAATGTCAGCACATTAACGATTGCGGGCACCTCCGGTAACGACCGGTATAGCTTAAAACGCTTAAATGGTCGGGTCGATCATATTGATGTTGAGCTTGGCGGTGGCAGCGACTTCATTGAGATGATTGCCGATACTGAGAATACGGAGATCTTGGCCGGTTTGTATATCAGTGGTGGTGCGAATAGCGGTGCTGCATTGGTAGCAGGGGTTGAAGATGATGTTATCTCTGTCGATGCGGGTTATTTCGGCTCCGGTAATGCTAATGATACCTATGAAATCGTCACCGGTGACGGTAATGATCAGGTGGTGGTGACCGGTGAAAATTTTGCTTACGACGGCTTAACGGTCCGGGGTAACGCCGGTGATGACATCATCTTTACCGGTGAAGGTCACGACCGCGTCTTTGGTGGTGAAGGTTTCGATACCATCGCCACGTATGGTGGTAATGATTATGTTGAAGGTGGCGATGAAAATATAAGCACTGATATTGCCACCTTTACCGATCCGGATGGCAATCTACGGTTAACGCCAATCTATCAATTGGATGGTACGCCTTATGCGCATTATAACGATCAAGGGATGCCAACCGACGGTGCGGGCGGGGCTGCTTTAACCATTACTAAAGAAAACTCACAGTTTAGAACCCAGTTTGGTGATTACATTGACGGTGGCTTAGGCGATAACACTATCAGAGGTGGTGCCGGTAATGATGAGATATCGGTGGGTGGTGTCGATGATGACGGTAATCCTATTCTGGGTGGGGTGAATGATATTCAGGGTAATGCTGGAGACGATATCATTAATGCTGGCACCGGCTCCGTTAATGTTGATGCCGGTGATGGTGATGATACCGTGGTCTGGAATTATGCACCGTTAGCGGCCGGCGCCAATCTGGTTATGCTGGGCGGCTTGGGTACCGATAGCTTTGATATCACGGTGAATGACGATGCCAGTCATGTCGATTTACGCAAGCTCAATGCAGCGCTTTTCTTAGCCGATGGAGTGACCAAAGATACCCGGGCTAAATTAACCATCGATTATGCGTCTGATTATATCGTGATGGATGATATCGAGTCATTAAAACTCGATACTCAGAAAGAAAGTGACGACATCACTATTGGCGATTTGATGGATACAGGGTTGCTCAGTGTCGACATCACTCTAGGTCAGGATAAAGCGCGAGAATGGCAGCCAGACCGTGATGTTGACGGTAACTATCAGGTTTATCCCGCGGATTACTCCGCCTTCCTTGCACAAACGCCTCAGTTGGATGACAACGGGGATGCGGTCAAAGACTCTAATGGCAACGTTATTTATGTGCCGGTAGAACCTCAGAGCTATATCACCAATGTGCGTCAGGGCGAATACTTCTATCGTTTCGATTTACAAGAGGGAGGCCAGTATCTGAGCACTTCCGATGGTGCGCCGATACTCGAATCGATTGTCAATGTTGCCGATTATTTAGCATCGTCGCCTGAAAATAACCAACAAGAGCTGTGGTTAGCTGACGGACTGGATAACGTGACTCTGTTTTACGGCTACGATGACACCAAAGCCGATGACGGCCGCACAACGGGTAATTCAGCAACAATTACTGCCGGTATGAGTGCTGCAGAGGTGCAGGCTGTGCTTGAGTCTATAACCGCTATTGGTGTGGGTAACGTTACTGTTACGCCTGCCGCAGCGGCAACCGAGAGCACTCATGGTACGCAAGCGAATCCATGGGTGATTACCTTTGATGGTGCGACCACAGATTTGAACAGTAACTATTTGGTTCTGGCGCATCAGTATTTAGTACAGAAGCATAGCGGCCCAATGACTGAGCGTGACGATACACGTGCACAGCAGTATCTGTATCATCTGGATGTGGTGGGTGCTGACTATTTGTCGAATGCTGATCATACTCCTGATGTCACCACCATCACTGATACCATGAGTGAAGTCCCACGCAACAGTGCGCAGCTGTTGGCCTTTGATGTGCTGGATTACAACGAAGACGCACCTGTGGAGGTGAATGGTATTGTTTGGTACAACAACGAAGGTGTTGCTGTATCGTCATTAATGACAACAGACGAAGTGCAGACTGCACTCGAAAGCCTGACTGATATTCCCGCTAACAGTGTGGGCGTGAGTGGTCAGGGAACGATTAATAATCCATGGTTGATTCGCTTCTCTGATAACCCGTCTGGGCCGGCAGCTGTCGAAGCCACCAAAGGTGTGGATGGTAACTTCCATACCCTCGAATTTGTTGTCGGTGGTAATGTCTTAGACGCTGGAATCATCACTAAAACAACGGTATTGGGTGATGATATTAATCTTCCGACTAATATCGAGCAGTCATTTACGCTTCCTGCGAGTAGCAAAATAACGGCTGTTAGCTACGGTGGCGGCACGGTGACCGTCGATGCTGATGATACGCAAGCGTCCATAGAACAGGCATTGTTAGCGCATTTCGGTATTGATGATGTGGTCGTGACTGAGGGTGATACTGCCGACAGTTGGGTTGTCCAAATACTGGATGCTATTACCGATGCTGATGGTAACTATAGTCTCTTGAGTTTTGAGTTAGTGGACAGTGTCTCTGACGTCAGCACACAAACGGCGATATCTTCGACGCTGACTGACCATGTGGTTTTCCCAGCTCATGATCGTCAGGCGCTCACTATTCCCGCCAATATTTTTGCCGCTGAATTCGCCTATAACGGTCAAACGGTAGCGATCTCCTTAGATCTGCAAGCCTCAGAAGCCGTGACATTAGCACAAGCCACGGCTAACGCCATCGAAGCGGCACTGCTAAACCATCCCGATATTAGTGCAGTTAAAGCGGCCTCGGGTTCTGAGCCCGGTCAGTGGGTTGTGCAATTATTGGATGCTGCCACGGATGCGCAGGGTGACTTCTTTGGTTTGAGCCTGACCGTATCAGAGCATATCGCTGATGCATTGGTCGTTCCGGCTAGTACAACAATACTGGTAAACCCTAGTTATGTTGACGGTGTTAGCGATCCCGCGGAGGCGGTGTTCAGCTTCACTAATGGCGAACAGAAGCTCCATTTCAGTACCGACACGGCCATGGTTTGGTATGGTACAGAGAAAGTGTTATTGAACAGCAGCATGAGCGAGGCGGATATTCTCGCTGCATTTGATAGCATCGATGCGTTAAGAGCATCGGCGGTGACGGTTGTGCAAGGTGTCGATAGTTTAGGTGACCCGAATTGGACGATTAGCTTTGCGCCTCTGGATATCAGTGACACCCCTTATGAAGTGATGAAATTGGCTGGAATTTCGTCTGTAGCGATTGTTGATCAAGCCAGTATTGAGTCACAGGTGTTGGAAAACGCAGGGCGGGTTCAGAACCTCACGTTGGCTGCCGGCCCTGTTTCGCTTTGGTATGGTGATCAAGCGATTGATATCAGTGTGTTGAGTGCTGCAGCGATAGAAGCAACTCTAGAAAAATTTGATGCTATTGATGATGTGCATGTTACTGGAACAGGCTCTGCTACCGATCCGTGGCAGGTTACCTTCTTGCAAGCCGACCAGTTAGATGATGGTTCATACAAGCAGTTGCGTTCCGAACAATACACACAAGATCATTCTGTTGTTCAGGCTTCAACCGCATTTTCACGCGATCTTAGTCATGGTGTTGTCGCCACTCAAACACTGTATCTGGAAGACTGGCAGGATCATGCTTATTTCTCCTACAACGGCGAATCGGTGGTCTTACAGCGTGATATGAGCGCGCTTGAAGTGGAGTTGTATCTTGAAACGCTTGATACCATTACTGATGTTTGGGTCGGTGGTACGGGTATTGAAAATGACCCATGGACCGTTGCCATCATTGATGCAGAACTGGATAGCGGTGCGAACTATGTATTCGAACGCTTTATTAATATCCAGAATATGGAAGTTAAAGCGGATGTAAATACGGCTGATAACAAACAGCAGCAATACATCGATAAGGCAGACGTTGTTGCCGGAACCTATCTGTATTACGGTGACTTTAGTGTTGAACTGGAGGCTGCCGATCTAACGGCGGCGGGTTTGCAAACGGCATTGATTAGCGGTGGCATCAATGTCGCTGTGTATGATGAAACCAGCGTTTTCAGAATAGAGTTTGTCAATGCCGCGAGTCAGGCCATTATGGTCAACCCTGCAGGGGGCGGTTCAATTGATAAGTTAACGGTAGCGCAGGACATTAATGTCCAAATGACGCTGCCTTTGGGTGTTTCCAGCACAACCTTTACTCACCCAGACTATGCTTCAATTACGGTTGATTTGACCGCGCTGAATGCGGCTAAAGTTGCCGGCGATGCGGCGGCCATTACTGCGGCATCGAATGCGGTTGTTGCTTATCTGGAAACTCAGTTTGGCGCTTGGGGCGTTGTTGATCAATTAGGTGTGGCGACGCAGATCATTGTTGCTGGTGATGGTTTAAGCCGAAATACGATGTTTACTATTGAGTTAAACGGCTTCTCATCGCAGACACCGATCACTCAAACCTATGATTTCAGCGGTCTAGGTGTACAGGCACTGATTGATAATATTTCATCCAGCTACAAAATTATCGAGCGGGTGGACACTGCAGGTAACTGGAACATTGAGCTCGATGGTGCCGGTGATTACGCTGTGCTGCCGCTGAATTCACTGACAGGCACGGCTGAAGGATATTTATCATCGTTCCAGACCATTGAGCAAAATGTGCCACGTATGGTTGAGAAACCGACTTGGTCGATCCCTGATGGTGGTGGTGAAGCCGAACTGGACGGTGGCACTGATTGGTTTGAAGATCCTACCTACAATACCGATAACGCTAACGATAGCGTGTTAATTGAAGGTGGCGATGATGCCAGTATCCGAGATTACTTTACGGTCGGTCACGAGCTGCAGGACACCGGTCTTGTTGATGCGAGCCTCGATCCTGTCCTGCAGAAAAATACCGATACTGTGCAAGTTGTTCACCGTCGGGTTGATTTAGCCGAAGCGGATAACCTCAGCCAACGTCAAGTGACGATCACTATTCGGGGTATCGATCGCAAAGCGGATGAAGCGGATACCTCCGATAAATTCGACACCATTAATATTAATGCCTTGGGCGGTGATGATTTTATTATTGCTGGCTTTAGTCCAAATGAAGAGAAGATTCTGGGCAACACCATTAATTCTGATTCGGTCATACTGTCCCGTGCTGTGGATAACCTTGGCCTCAGCGGTGGCGACGGTGATGACCGGCTAATTGGTAGTCAATATAACGACCTTATCAATGGCGGTGAGGGCAATGATGTTATTACGGGTGGCCGTGGTACCGATATCTTTGATGATGTCGATCTTGATGATAATGACATTGATACCCTGATAGAGCAGCGTGATTTGAACTTCAGCTTGTCGGATGATTCATTCAAGGTAACAAGCCAGCAGCAATCATTGCTTGATCCGACAGAAGACGTTGCTGTGTATGAAGATGAAACCAGCGTTGGCGTGTTTGAGCAGTTTGAAATATACGGCGGCGCGAGCAGCAATAACTACGGCGTTTTAGATTTTACCAAAGGCGCCTATTTCGACGGTGGCTTTGGTTCCGATAGCTATGTGACGACCCTGAGTGGGGTTGTCGATGATCAGTCAAACGTTCATATCATGGACAGTGGCACGGGGGCCACTGAGAGCGATACGTTAGAAATTCGCGGTGCCGATGATGCGGATGATCTCTTCCACCTAGATGTCGATACTCAGTATCAACTGTTAGAGAGAGCGAGAGATTTAATAACCCATGCGTTGAGCGATTTTGTGCTTAGCTATGACAATATAAGCATCAATGTCCTTACCTCTGATACGGCCAGCAGCCTACAAACTAAATTGGCGAGTGCCGGTATCACGGCTCGCGTAGCTGAGGTGGGCGGCGATGCGCTGATGATCGAGCTGATAACCGCACCGCAAACGTCAGAAGAAAAATTCATGCGTTTTGAGGTGTCGGATGCCGCGGCGGCTTCGGTCTCTGTTATTCGCTCATTTGTCGAGCGTTTGGCCGAAGATGGCACGGGCGATGCGTTGCTGGCGGGTAAGCCCGATATCGATGCTATGTTCGAACGCCAAGATAATGAGATTCAGGTTTACAGCATATTACCGGGCCAAACCGGCAGCTATACCTTGAGTTACGATGGTTTCACAACCGACTTATTAAGTAGCACCGATGATGCAGCGACTATTAAAGCGGCGTTGTTGGCGCTCATCGACCCAGCGACCGGTGAGAATGTCATCAGAGAGCTGAACATAAAAGGTACGGGGACTAACCGCGATCCTTGGTATGTCAGCATTAACGATGCGACGCAAGATATCCAAGGCAATTTCTACTTGTTGCAGTCGAGCAATGCCGCACTGATCAACAAACCGGTTGATATTGCGGATGCGATTGCCAGTACGACACCCTCAATCTCAATGGCAGATCCAGAGTTCTATCAACGGGTTTATTACACTGATGGCCTAAGTACTGTGTTGGTGAATGGTGGCGGCGGTAACGATACCTTCGTTGTCGATGGCACGGTGGCTTCTCTGAATGTTTCTGGTGATGAAGGTGATGACAACTTCGTAATCGGACGTGTGATCGACACGCATTTTGTTGATGATGGCCATGGCGAGTTAATCGAGGTGGTCAAGGGTCTGAATGGTATTACCGCCGGTGTTAATGACAATAGCTTCTTCTATGGCGGTATCGGCGACGACTATTTTGAGGTTAACCATAATATTGGTCAGTTGTCCTTATACGGTGAAGCGGATGACGATACCTTCTTCCTAAAATCCCATTTACAAAGTGGGGTGTCGGCTTCCAGTGTGGCAAGTGACACCGGCGGTGGCGGTATTGTTGCCGGCGCAGGCGATGAGAATAATCTCACTGCCGAAGATGAAAAAGACACCATGATTAACTATGTGCAGAATAATCGTGTGTCTATTTTTGGTGGCTCTGGTTTCGATACGTTGATTCTATCGGGCACACGTCAGGGTGATGAGTTTAATATTTTCACTGACGAAAACGATAAGCAGTACATCTATGGTGCAGGCCTTAAAATTGAAGGTGTTAGCGGCATCGAGCGATTAGCCTTGCTCACCGGGACAGGTGAGGATGTTATTAACCTCTATGGCTTGAATGCCGATATCACTCTGTTGTTGAGTCTGGGGTCCGGTAATGACCACATCAATTACGGTGGTGCAGGTGACACCTTTGAAGTCATTTATCCTGAATCCAATGCGACTTATACGGTTGAGCAGGATGTGTTGCAAGATATACTGGATGCGCAAAGTGTGACTAATAATGAAGTTGTCTTTTCGAAGCGGGAAAACAGTTTTGATGCTGCCGCATGGGAAGCATTCTTCCAAAAATGGGTGAAGGCAGATGCCAATCCTGTTATTGATGAGGCCCATTGGCGGTTATTTGAGGCTAACTTAACCGTTGCTTTAAAACTCTTCGCTCAGGGCGTTGAACGAGCTCGCACCAACCCGGTGAATGGCGTCAGCTTGTCTAGCCTCGAAAGGAAAAACTTCGGTCCCTGGACATTCACTGTTCGTCAGGACAATACCGCTGCAGTTGATGCTTATGTACAAAATACCAATCTACTCGAAGACGCGTTGAACTTTACGGGTCAAGAATGGGGACAAAGTTTCTCTGATGGTGATTGGGAAAATTACTTCGCCAGTTACGCGCCGATCGAAGCTGTCAAAGTTAGCGAATTGGGGCATGCGATCGCGCCAGCGTTGCCGGATGAAATTGACTTTGACCTGTTCAATAGTCTCGCTGATACGGGATCGATCAATGCCGGTAATAACGCGCTGGATGATGTTTTCTTCGGCACCTACTTAAACTGGGTAATAGGCCAGACAGTCACCGGCAGTATTATTCAAAGTGATGGTGTTCGTTTAGGCTCATCTAATAACGACACAGAAATTGATAACTGGGGCTATGACCCCGATCTGTATTTGACGGATCTCTATACGCGTAATGTGCCGGTTTATCATCAGGCGAGTTACTGGTTCTTTGGCACGCATCACTATACCTATACCACGGCTTGGGAGGGGGTGACGGGTGTCGGCGAAGAGAAGTATGCTTCAAACGATCGTATCGGTGTAGCAGGAACAACCCCTGGCAAAGATATGTTCTGGGATATGATTTCGCTGTTTTATGATGTTGAGGCGAAGAAGGAAAGCGATACGACGATTAACGTCGTGCAAGATTATAGCGCCGATGAAGTGACCGGTACCGCCGCGTATAAATTCGATAATTTACCTGAGCGTAGCGTACTTAAAATACTGCCTGAAAACTACGATATGTCGCGTATTGCGGGCTTGGTTAGGGTTGTGGGTGGTGCTGATACCGATACGGTCACCGTTAATGCGCGGGACAGTGCGGGCCTAGATATAACCCTAGAGAAACAAGCGTTAGAAACGGTTGATTTTGACTTTAATCTCACCAAATTAGCAGAACTGACCGATGGTACTGGCTTTACGCCGGATGATTTGAAGAGTGCTTTAATCCGTGCTCATAACGACACTCAAGTCGGTGTTCTTGATGATCTACTCAATGGTGATGTTGCTGAAGTCAGCGTCACCTTGTCGAAAGACTTGTTGGTTGAGGCGTTTACCGCACTCGAGTACCTCAACCCATTGCAGGCGGCCGTCACGGCATTGGCTAACACCAATCCCGTTGTCTCGGATACGACCTTTATTGAGCGATTAGATGGCTTTGTGAAGCGCGGTCTGCAGTTAATGGGTGAAAACCTGATTAGCACCTATGATTTCTCTCTCGATGTATTGGATGCTTTGCTGATTGACCCGATGCTGGATGAAATATCTTCTTCTAGTCTGAAGAGCGATGTTGTGGCTCACCTTGAAGGCTTGAGAAGCTATCTTGATCTGTCCGGTGTCCGTGCGCAATTGAAAGATGGCAGTTTGCCGGGTGGTCGAGTTTATGACATCGCCTCTGACTCTGCGCTTAGAGTGTATAAGCAGACTCAACTGGATACCTCAATACGATCAACGAGTTATGAATATTCTCAGAATATTTGGGATAACGAAACCTGGGATGCAGCTTATGATTGGAATGCTTCGCTGGGCGAATATGTTCGCCGTTTAGATCCTAACGCTGATGATGTACAAGCGCTGACGCGCAACGATAATGGCTATGGGGATGGCCCACAGGCCGATAGTACCGCGGGTAAAACCAACTATAGCGTCGACCGTGAGATCGATACCCGTGAAATTTTAGCGATCAATTACACCGTGGGTGATACCGCAGGAATCCAAGGGGTGAATTGGGTCAGTGGTACGGTGGGTAATACCGATGCGACCCGGGGTAAAGATATTCTGCTTAATAATCAGTATGCAGAGATCGTGGATAATCTGGATCACTCTTATTACAGCTATTCCTACTACGGGGTTGGTGCTCAGCACGAAGAAATTCTGGAAGCGGTTGCGCTACGTCGCTTTAATCAGGATAGCGGTGCCAATGATGTGGCGGCGAGCAATCAATTAGATGACGGCGTGTATCTCACGGCGGATAACTGGAAGGATTACACTATTGCTGTTGGCCAGAGTGCCCTGGGTGATCTTGACTTCAACGATGCCAACGTTACGCGTTTAATCGAAACCCTTGATGGTGGGCAGGCTCTGCGTACCGATGTCGAAGCACCGTTGCTGGATGGTTTAATCATTACCCGTGATATCAATGGCATTGCCGTGGATCACGAGATAAATATCAATGCTGTGCAGGATGACTATGGTTTCTATCTAGCAGAGTCGGTAGAAATAATCATGACGATCAACGAAACGCTGGTGGTCACCGATGAGTTTGTCACCGGCAAAGGCGCCGTTGAGAATGTTGTCGCTTTCGATACGCTGCAAGGCTTAGGCGAATATGCTGTGCGCATGGTCGGTGTAGAAGACATCGTGCTTAACCTGAATGCCGATGATGCCAATGACAACAGCCAAGTGGTGGTTGATAAGGTCTCGGTTGAAAGCCTGCATCACGCAACAGACATTACGGTGAATACCGGTGCTGGTGGCGACAAGCTTTTTGTTGCAGCCGCGGGTGCGGAGAATATTCAATTGAACTCGGGTGAGGGTAATGACTTCATCACCCTGTCTGATACCGGCACATACGCTGAAGTCAATGCGGGAGCCGATAACGATACGATTCGGGTTAATTACAACGCTAATGATTTGCAAACCAATGTGAATGGCATTGCTGGTGAACTCGTCTTACGCGGCGAAGCGGGCTCCGATTGGTATTACATTGGCCTAGCCGGTGAAGGTGAGTCAGTTATCAGTATTGATGACGATGCGGCTGATACCGGTTTTGACCGAGTGGCGATTCAGGGTACTGACCAAGCGGATAACTTTTTATTCCGTCCAGATACTATTTTTGCACTAGAGGTGGATGCCGATGGCAACCCACTGATCGGTGCGCCCATTCAACGTGTTAATTACAACATCGATAGTAATGATGAAATCAATGTCTATGGTCGTGATGGACATGACAGCTTCACCTTTGATGACACCACTGCGAAGATGTCCGTTTACGGTGATGCCGGAGACGATACCTTCCAAGTAGGTCAAGTATTTAACGCCGCTAGAAATAATGTTGAATCAGGTCTGGCGCCGGAAGATTATTTTGATACAACCTTGGTAACGCAGGGCTATATCAGCAATGGTATTAGCTACGATGCTTCGCTCAATGGTGGTATTGGCGAGGATAATTTCATTGTCTATCGCAACGTTGCTTCTGTTGATTTGAATGGTGATGAAGATAACGATACGTTCTTAGTTCGCAGTTTCGTACTGGTTGATCCCGATGATGAAAATGCGCCGGTTGCCAATATTAATGGTGGTCAGGGCGCTGACTTCATCAACTACGCGATGAATGCACCGGTTAATATACGTGGCGGCGATGGTTTAGATACCGTGACTATTCTGGGGACTGAGTTTGGTGATGATTATGTCATTACCGAACAGGGCGTTTTTGGAGCGGGCCGCTTTATTGGTTTTGAGGGCATTGAGCGGTTAATTATTAATGGCATGGAAGGTAATGATAACTTCTATGTTTATAGCACCAGTGAAAACCTCGATCTAAACCTGATCGGTGGCTTAGGCAGCGACACCTTTAATACCGCGGGCGGTAATGACGGTGAGTCGATTACCGTGGTGGCGGATGATCTACAAGGCCATAGTGGCTTGTTGGAACACACCTTAACCACGGGCGATACTCGCTTTCAGGCATTGACCCAAACCATCTCTGTCGATGTGATGGACGATGATGAAGCCGGCGTTATTGTTCGTCCCGTCGGTTCATCAATTCGCACATACGAGAAAACCGCCGGCGTTGTTTTAGCCGATCGCAATAAAACCAATAACACCTATGAAGTAGTTTTGACCCGAGCACCGCAGGATGTTGTGCGGGTGACTGCCAGTGCCGTTTTGGCGACAGAACTGGAATTAAAACAGGGTGGTAAAGGAGTTGCCTTGAATGGTAGCGAAGACACCACCACGCTATTGTTCGATCGTACCAATTGGTTTATTCCACAGTTGGTGACGGTCACCGCGCCCGATGATGATCTGGCTGAAGGTGTCCGTAATATCGTGATCCGTCATTCGGTGAAAGAGGGTGATACTGATCAGGATGGCGATGAGTATGATCGTATTCTGGTGGGGCAGATTACAGCAGAAGTGGTGGATGATGATTTAACATCCCATAAAGTGATTGATGCCAACCCCGATGTTGCCGTGACCTTAATGAGCAATAATCGTTATGAGGTTGCGTTATCGCAAGCGCCTACGGCGGACGTTGTGATAGAGATCGAAACGCCAGACTCAATGGAGACGGATAAAACAACGTTAACCTTTACTGCAGCAGATTGGGGGCCACAAGTGGTCGCCTACAGTGATGCGAGTGGTGGCGCACCGGATGGTCTGATTTCTCACTTAGTGATTACCGATGATGCCTTCTTTAGTGGGCAGGTCATGGGCAGCATCGATGTGCGCTCGGTATCGCCAACCATCTTAATCGCTAAGAGTAGTAGTGAACCGTTGGTTGCTGAAGCGGTAGCCGCTTTGCGCAGTGATAGCTATGAGGTGATGTTAAGCCATCAACCGTCTGACAATGTGACGATTACCATTGCGAGCGATGGTCAGTTAGCCACCGATGTGACTGAGTTGACATTTACGCCAGGTAATTGGAGTGAGGCGCAAACGGTTACCTTTACGGCTATCGACGATGCCGATGTTGAAGGCATTCATTACGGTCGTTTAAGCCATACCGTTAGCAGTGCTGATCCGTATTACGATGATCTGACGATGAGTGTGGTCGACGTCACGATCGCGGATGATGAATCGCCCTCGCTGCTGATCATTCAGGAGAATGGTCGTGCGCAGGTGAAAGAAACCGATGCTGCGGGTGTCCTCGGTGAAGGCATGGTGTTGGTTGATAGCACGGGGCTTTCGGTTCAGGCGAGTTTTGGTTTGGCTGAAGTGAACGAGTTGCAAGGCAATGATAGCGTGAAATCAGCGCAGGATTTAAGTGCTGCCCGCTGGACAACCGCTACAGATCCAACCATCGCAAACTCTAAAGCACTTCCGCACATTACTGTTAATGGCCGTGGCGATGGCTCGAAGGATTACTTCAAATTCACCGTTACTCAAACGATGATTGATGATGCAGGCTCTGCTGGCATTGATTTCTGGGCCGATGTGGATTCCGATTATGCTGCAGGTGATAGTGTTTACTGGCAGAGTAAAACGAACCTGTTGACATTAGATCAGGGTAAAACGTCGGTGCTGCCGGTTACTTATTACAACGACAGTTACATTAATTACAACATCACGGATGCGGGCACCTATTTTGTTGAGGTTGAAGGTAATATCAATCGCAATAGCCCCGTTTGGGAAGGTGTGCCAGAAGGCACCGATTATAAGCTGCACCTCAGCTTGCAGGAGCAGGTGACGACAGCGTTCGACTTTACCCAGTCACCGCTGCTCGAAGCTGAGAATGAAACAGCCTTCTATAACGGCACTGGCGGTCAGCTTATCAGTGATATTGATGGCGTGAGTGGTACGGGCACTGACAATAAGGGCTGGTATACCGATCCTAATATTCTGGTTGGTAATACTGATGTCGGCGGTGTCATTAATGACACTATGTCGCATATTACTATTGAAGGTGGCGGCTCTTATAAAGCGGATAGTTACCTCTTCGAAGTCACGGATGATATGTTGTTCAGCCCCGCGGGCTCGGTTCATGCGGACGACTCCAACTTAGGCAGTAAAAGCGGTTGGTACACCTCTGCGGGTATAAACTTCCCAGCGTCGGTTAAAGTGGGAGACCAGTGGCATGTGACTGTTTCTGGTGTGACTTATGATGTTGAGGCGATGGGCACCAGTGGTGCTGACCTGGCTGCCTCATTGTTAACTCAACTGAACGGCTTGGATAGCTTCTTTACCGCAGCTATCGGGAGTTCTGCCGACGATGTAGTGATAACGAATATCGAAAACGGCTTTAAGCTGTCTATTACCCATGAGTCGGCTTATGCCGCTGATCAAACCTCGATCTCTTTGCAAGAAACCAATGTCGTGCTAAAAGCGCCATCATTTGGTGTGGGAAATGGACAGGATTGGATAGTCACCATTGATGGTCAGGATTACACCTTTGATAAATCGTCCGGTGCTAACAACCTTAATACCGTAGGCGCTGGTTTAGTTGGCGCGGTTAAGGATGTGCTAGGTACTGATTATCGTATTAAGTACGACGATGCTAGCAAAACCCTCACCGTGACGGACGATGCCAGCAAAGCGGTCAGCGTTCGCGTGGTTGATGATCGCTCTGTTGATGCGGGTTCAACCCAGTTAATTGAGCGTAAGTTCACCATCGACACAGGTGTTGCCAACAATCGTACTTGGTCTGTTACTGTCGATGGAGAAACGGCTGAGTACACGAGTAGCTATACCGGTGCCGCTAATGCGCCAACATTGGCTGCAATCACTGACAATATTCAAGCACAACTGGATAGTAAGTTAGATGGTAACTACAGCATTACCTATACCAGTGGTAATACATCCTTTGTCGTGAAACGCTCGGATGGCAACGGCATGACGACATCCGATGCGCGTTTCTCTACTTCAAATGAAGTACATCAACAAAAACTGGTGCTGGATAGCACCCTTACTGCTGAAAACTGGCGCGTATTGTCGGGCGCTAGTGCGGTGGCCAGTAATGCTTCAGCTACCGATGTAGACATTGTTGGTGCGGATCTCGCTACACAGCTGACCGCAGGTGATTATGTTGCTCATTATGAAGCCTCGAGCAATACACTGGTGATAACCCGAGATAATGGTGCCAGCCCAGATTTGACGTTGAACGCGATGGTGACTGAAGATACCGAAGCGTCTCAAAGCACCGTTAATGTGACGGTTTATTCTCAGGCTTTAACCATTGATTCTGGTTACAGCCATAGCAGTAGTGATGTTTGGACAGTAACGGTTAAGGATAGTAACGGTGATGATGTCTCATACAGCGGCGCTTCATTGTCGACCATTTATGGCACTGCTGGAGCAGCTGGTGGATTAGCGGGTGTAGCGACAGCACTGACCAATGGCTTAGCTGGGATTACGGTAACCGTCGATACGGGTGCCTTAGTATTTGTTGCCGATGATGAGAGCCGCGTCTCTGCGAGCTTGAGTATTGAAAATATCGAAGCTCTACAGGGCCCACAGGTCGACGATAGAGATCGTTGGGATACCTATGCGTTAGATCTTACTGATGATGCTCTACCCGCGGTGGGTGATGCTTGGTCGATTACGGTTAATGGCATCACTTATACGTATCTCGTGAGCCAAACTGATATTGATGCGCCTGAGTCGATTAATGACAAGGTTGCTACCGGTTTGATGGACCTGCTTCATGCTGCAGGCTTGAGTAGCACTGTAACAACCATCGGCAATCGGGTGTTGATTGATACGGTCGATGATGCCCTTGTTTCAAATGGACGTAAGACTCAGGTTCAGGGCTTGTTCGATATCGATTACGGTTCTTCTTTTAGTAACAGTTCGACTAACGTCTATCAAAGTGAGTCATTTTCATCTTCAGGTAATATTTTTACGACTCTCACAGAGACCAAGCGTGTAGTAGAAACACGGGTGACCTCTACGCAATCCTATTTGCCGTACATGAAAGTGTTTGATATGACGTCTGGTGCTGTTAATGGCACAGAGATGACCTTTGATAAAGACTTTAGCTGGCTGGCGGACAACGGCAGCAGCAGTCAGGGAGATCCTATGTTGGAGTTCCTGTTTGCTAATAAAGGCACTTATCGAGTTGAAGTGGGTTATTCGGTTACCTATACCAGTGATGTGAATGTGCGCACGGAAATTACCACGTTAGAGCGATCGTTATTTAATACCACTATCAATACATCGGTAACCACTAACGGCAATAGTTATTCAAATACCTACCTAGAAGGTATGACAGAGAACTATAAGCTGAATATTTCACTCGAGGGTCATGCCACCGATAGTAACTATGTGAAGATGGATGGCATGTTATTGACGCTGACTTCGGGCGATAACGCAGGTCAGACAGCCATTATCGAAAGCTATGACGCGCTAACCGATACCTATAATCTCAAGTCCAATCTGGTGTTGAGCGCAGGTGATCGTTTCGAAGTGAGTTATCTGATGAGCGGTGTGGATGGCTACGCTAATGAAAGCTGGCAAGATGACTCTTATCAAGTGGTCTTGTCGGGTGCGCCTATGGTGCTTGATCCAGTCACGGGCTTGCTGGTGCCGGATTTAGTGACCATTGATTTTGCCGGCATTGAAACACGGACTTATCATAGTAATTACGCTTTCGAAGACGGTAAAACGGCCGAGCATAATCAGGTTCAGGTAGGCACAGACACATCGAGTATTACCTTTGTAGGTGGTACGCCCGGTGCCGGCCAAGTAGCTTGGGATGATATTCAAACGATTACCTTGTCAGCGGCCGATGACGACATTATTGATGGCGGTGATGCCCAAGTCTTTGCTCCGTTAGGCGAGCGTCTTAATAGCATTCGCGGGCCGATCTCTATCGATGGTGGTTTGGCGGATAGTGCCGCTCAAACTCTTAATAATCCGCTGCTGTTACCGGAAGAAAATAACTGGTACAAAATTGAAGGCACGCTTACATCGATTGATAATGTTGGCGGCCATATAGTGGTGACTGACAGTGCTGCTGAATATTGGGATAAAGATGAATTTAAACACAACCCCGGCTTTAATTTAGATCTTAAGAACGGACTGTTTGAATTGGTTATGGTTGATAATGCTAGTGGCGAAACGGTCACCATGGAGATCGTTGCGCAAAATGGCCAAACCTTCACCCTAGCGGGAGACTGGCCAAATGGTGTTGCGCCAATGGCGCGCGACTATTACATCAACCCGGTCAATATGAATACTCGGGTTACTGAAGATACCCAAGTCGATGTACTTAATTTGTATAACAGCGCTAGCCCTGCAGCAGAAAAAGGCATATTAACGGCGGATACGATCACTGGCTTTGGTATGGGGGATAACATCAGGCTGGGCGATGAAGAGATTGCAGGTGGTATTCGTTATGCCAACCTTGAAACGCTGTCGATTGAATTGGGCAATGGCGCTGATGATCTAACGATTCAGTCTACTCATGCAGGTAGTACAACTATCGATACCCGAGGAGGCGATGATCTCGTTAGCGTTGAAACAGTGGCTGGTGCTCTGACCCTGAAAACAGGCGATGACGACGACATTGTTACCGTCGGTAGCCAGCAACAACTAGCGGATGAGATCGCGGCATTGTTAGTGGTTGATGGTGGAGAAGGTGATAACCAACTGATCGTTAATGATTCTGGTGATGCTGATAGCAATGAGTTGTTCGTCACTTATGACAGCATAACGGGCTTAGATATGCCGTCGCTGTCTGAGGTGCAATCGCTCTATATACGGGCAGTGTCTGGTCATTACGTTCTGGATATTGATGGTGTCGCGATAGCTATTCCTGATCTTGAAGAAGCAACGCTATTGACGGCCTTGAAAACTCACTTTAGTGCCGGCCCAGGTTTAGCGGTTGAGCGTCAAGCGGTTGTTAACGGTTACCGCTTTACCATCACCTTTGGTGGTGAAATGGCAGGTCAGTCTATTCCTCAGTTGGAAATTACCGATATAACGGGCTTAAATGCTGCAGCCGATGCAACCGTTGAGGTTAAAACAAGCACCATTAGGCAGGCGGCCTTAACAGCACAAACCGGTCAGGTTCAAACCTTAACGCCGGCGTCAACAGGGGCTTTCCAGTTAGAGGTTTTGGGCCAGCTAACAGCGTCTATCGCGGTAACAGCAACACCAGCTGAGATTATTGAAGCGTTGCGCCCAATCTTAAACCCGAATAACAAACCTGCGTCGTTAGTTAATGACGATCTATCAGATCAACAGGATTTCTTACCGTACACGGATAATATTTCAGTTATTCGGGTGGGTAATGAATGGTTGGTTCAGTTCCAAGGTGCATATGCAGGTGTTGAAATTACGAGCGTTGTTGGTGATGCCTCCGTTGAGAAACGTATGGCTGGCATCAACTATTACAACATTGGCCAGCTGGATATTAACTTAGGCAGTGGCAGTGATGTTGTTAATGTTCAATCAACTCATCAGGACACTGAAACCAGTATTAACACCTTTGTGGGTGAAGATTCGATCTACGTTACTAGCGATGCTAACGCAGACTTGACCAATCAGCCTGATGCCCACGGTACTTTGGATGGCATTAATGGTTTGTTGAATATTGATGCGGGCAGCGGTGAGAACGCACTGTATATCAGTGACTTTGATGATGTTGATGCTGATAACGCGAGCTTAAGTCGTGATCGCCTCAGCGGCATGGCTTTAGGTGATATTACCTATACAGCAACCAGTGGTAATTATAATAACGACTTGGTTATTTGGGCCGGTAAAGGTGCCGATCAAATCTTGGTTAACAGCGTGTATGTTGAGGGCGTTAGCGTAACCTCTCTATATGCTAACGATGGCGACGATACTATTAGGGTAACGGCTAGCGATAACTTGTCGAATCCAGCTCACGCAGCGTTGGCGTCACTGGGAGACAGTGAAGCCCGACGTTTGGATATCTTTGGTAACACAGGTGAAGATGAAGTTTATGCCGGCACCGCGACTATGGCTATCCGCGTTTACGGGAATGAAGATAATGACCTAGTCTTCGGTAGCCAGGGCGACGACATACTGTATGGTCATGAAGGTGATGATCGTATTTACGCGAATGAGGGTAACGATATCGTTTACGGTAATGCCGGGCGCGATACATTAGACGGCAACGCGGGTAACGATAGAATAAAAGGCGGTTCTGAGGACGATATTATCAGAGGTAATGCGGGTGATGACTTCATCTTAGGTGAAACCGGTAACGACATCATCTTTGGTGAAGGAGGCTCGGCACAAGATGCTGCAGGCAATGACTTGCTCGCCAGTGAGCTGGATGCGCTCGCATTGATCACCAGCGCTGACTTCAGTGCTGATGGCCGCGATACGATTGATGGTGGTGAAGGTAATGATCGCATCATAGCCGGTTTAGGTGGTGACGTTGTCACTGATATGGTCGGCGATAATATTGTGCTGGGTGACCTAGGCGCAATTGGTTATACCGATGTTAGTGCCTTTAGCGCCGGCGTTGTTACCTTAGTTCGCTCAAGCAGCGCTCAGGGTGGTGATGATGATATCCGCGTGGGAAGTCTTTCAGGTAATAATATTGTGATGGGCGGCCAAGGCGCAGACTTTGTTGAGACGAGTGTCGGTCATGACCGCATTATTGGTGATAACGGTGAAATCGTTATAGGCAACGATGGCGTTATCCAGACAATGCAAACCACTAATATTATTAATGGCGGTGATGATGTCATTATCACCGGGGGTGGTAACAATACTATTTTCGCGGGTCAGGGGAATGACCGAGTCACGGCGGCTGCCGGTGATGATGATATCTTTGGTGATAACGGCCTGATTGAGTATGTGGATGGGTTGGCGGTGCGTTTGGTGTCTACGGATATCGATGCAACAACCACCGGTCTGGATACCATTGATGCCGGCGAAGGCAGTAACCGCGTGATCGGCGGCTTTAGTGCCGATAACGTGACCACCGGCGATGGTGTGGATGTCATTCTTGGTGATGCCGGTGAGTTGATCTATGTTAATAATGTTATTACGCGAGTAACGTCAGCGAAAACCTCAATCGGTGGTGCTGACACTATTCAAAGCGGAGATGGTGATAACGTTATTTTGGCTGGTCCAGGGGCGGACAGGGTTGTTACCGGTGTTGGTGAAGACGTTGTTCTAGGCGATACCGGTGAAGTGTTATTCGAAACGGGTCAACTGCAAAGCATTATCACCAGCAATGAGGGTGGTGATGATGACAATATCAGTACTGATGCGGGCGATGACATTATATTTGGCGGCTTGGGCAGTGATGTTATCAACTCCGGCGCAGATAATGACATCGTTATTGCTGATACCGGCGCTCTGTCTTATAACTTTACGACAGAGCCCGCCGTATCAATTAGAAATGATATTGACGCTCTTTTAGGGGGTAATGATATTGTCAACTTAGGTGCGGGTGACGATATAGGGCTCGGTGGCGCCGGTTCAGATTCGATTCGTGGTGAAGAGGGGGAGGATGCCATCTTTGGCGACTTTGTTGATATTTCGATCACAACGTCAGGGTTGAGGGACTTCCAGTCGACCTTGCCGACCTTCGGGGCGAGTGACATTCTGTCGGGCGGAGATGGATTTGATATTCTCGTAGGTGGCAACGACTTTGATTATTTCGATGGTAATTTAATCACCGATGTCATTATCGGTAACTATGCCCGTATTCAGGATTCAGCCGACTTCACTTCTCTCTTGATTGTTTCAGACCCAACCGGCCGAGAAGTTATATCTTCTAGTCTGTTTAGCATCTATGGTGTTAATACGGGCTTAGAGCGAGAGGAGGGCAATGATATCTTTGAGGATGGCTATTCCTCTGATGTTGAGCCGTTGCGAACCGATACCGCGTTACGTTTAACACCACTGTTGAACGGCGAAGCGCTTTCTCGGTTGTCCGATAGTGAGTTGCAAGAATTTTTACGGAATCTGCCTTTACTCGGTGTCGAGCATCGAAGAGGGGCTGGGCATGCGTCTCAAACGGCTCAGGAAGCTGTTCCGAATGGAGAGCAGAAACCTACTGTACCTGTAGCGCCAGAAGATGCCATACTCCCAGTCGTTCTGATCGATCAATGGTTAGAAAAAGAGGGAGTTTCGTTACCAACTGATCGTTATTCGGAGCATAGTGTTGAGGGTGAAGCGACGAGTCATGACTATGCGGAACCTTCGGGTGAATCCTTATCTGACTCATTGGCCATTGGCCTGCTGTTGGCGGCGAATGTGGCTGGGCAGCGTGGATGGAGGTTAGGCCGCTTAAGTAATGAAGACAATGTTATTCAGGGCGATTTGCAGGATTTGCGAAAACTACAGTCCAGTCGGAGATATTCTCTGTGGCAGAAAAAGGACTAAACATGACGTTATTTAAACGAAAACATTGAGGAAGTGAGATGTCTGGCGATACGGTAGAAAATAAGAAGACCAGCGGACCGACAATTCGTTGGGACGACAGTAAGATGCGTAGTACTTACGCCAATGTATGTAATGTTTCCAGCACCCGCGAGGAAGTGACACTGTTATTTGGCACTAATCAAGCATGGCGAGCGGGTCAGAAAGAAGTCGGTATCGAATTAACGGATAGGATGATCGTTAGTCCTTTTGCGGCGAAGCGTTTATCGCTGTTGTTGAATGGTGTCGTGGAAGAGTATGAAAAGCGTTTTGGCAAGCTTGATGATGTCGGCGTAAACAAAAATTAATGAGTCGCGAGTGAGTGAGTTTATAAACGCTTCGGTATGTTTTGGCATGCCGGGGCATTTTTATATTTAGAAAAATAAAAAAAGAATTTATTTATGGGTGAGATAACTGCTTCGTTGCCGGACTCTATTCAGCAACTGAATGGGTTGCTAGATACCCAGCATGATAATTGGCATTTTACCTGGCTTGAGTGGTTGAGCAGCCAACTACCCCAGATTCGGGTCGCATTAATTGTCGCCGATGAAGCACAAAACGGACAGTTCCATTCGCTAGCCGTCTGGCCAGAGGTGGGCACCCAGGATAAATTATTGCTTGATGCTGCTGATGAGACACTGAAGAAAAAACAGCCGCTAATCATGCCCTTAGATGATGGTAAACATCATATTGGTAGTTACCCCGTGTTTGTTGATGGCCGGTTACGAGCCGTCGTCACGGTACTACTGAGTGCCGCAGATGAAGATGAATTACACAAAGCATTAGCCGTTATCGAATATTGCGCTGGCTGGCTTGAATTACGGTTATCCCGTCACTTGTTAAATGTGGTTGCGCGGGATAATCAGCGGCAACATATCGTCATCGACAGTATTGCTCATGTGCTGGGTGAACGCGATTTTGACCATGCCGCGCTGCGCTTTGTTAATTTGATGGGGCAGTCGTTAGATGCTGAGCGGGTGGTGCTCGGGTTTGTTAAAAATGCTGAGTTAGAAGTCCATTCTGAGTCAAATAGTAGTGGCCATAGCAAGAAACATGAGCTGGTTAAGTTAACCACTCAGGCTATGCAAGAAGCCGTCGATCAACAAGAATCGATCTTATGGCCGGCCTTGGATGAGCATAATCGTGTCACGCACGCACATAGTATTTTAGCCGGTGAGAAAGGGCAGCGCGCCCTGATGACGATTCCCTTAGTCGATAAAGAAGTCTGTTATGGTGCTGTTCTTTTTGATCGTCCGTTAGATCGGCCGTTTAGCCAAGAAGAGCAACTCACTGCTGAGGCACTGACGAACTTTGTCGGCGTGGTGCTCGAAGAAAAGCGTCAGTCTTGTTTGCCCTTGTATGCCTATGTTTATCGTAGTTTTAAAAATCAATTGAGTTTGTTGCTTGGCCCGGGTCATCTTGGCCGCAAAATCACCCTGTTTTGTTTGCTCTTCTTATCCCTCTTTTTTAGCTTGATGCCCGGCCGCTACAATATCAGTGCTGATGCTGTTATTGAGGGCGCGGAGATCCGTTCGATCGTTGTACCCTATGATGGCTACTTACAGAACGCGACGTTTAGGGCGGGCGATACGCTGACAAAAGGGGCGTTGTTAGCCGAGCTGGATACCCGTGAATTACGTTTGCAGTTGATGAGTTGGGTAAACCAGGAGGCTACATCGCGGCGTAAGTATGAAGAAGCTTTAGCGAGGAATGAACGCACCCAGGTGCAGATCAATAATGCTCAGGGTCAGCGGGCACAGGCTGAAATTGAGCTGCTTGAGTATCGGATATCGCAGGCGGTCATGAAAGCACCGTTTGATGCATTAATTGTGTCGGGTGATTTGAGTCAGCGAATTGGCACGCTGGTTAGGCAAGGCGATGTGTTATTTGAACTATCCCCTCGGCGTAACTTCAGGTTAGCAATGTATGTGGATGAGTTTAGGATTAATGATATCCGCCAAGGGCAAACCGGTCAGTTGGTGCTGGCGGCGCTACCCGACCAGAAGTTTTCTTTTACCGTAACACGTATCAACCCTATGGCCGAAGTGCTTGAAGGTTCCACTGTGTATCGTGTTGAAGCGGATTTTGAAAACAAAGATGAGATGTTACGTGTTGGCCTTGAAGGGGTGGCGCAGATATATGTCGATGAACGTCTGTTGATCAGTATCTGGACGCGCAGCATGATTGATTGGATGAAACTTCAATGGTGGCGTTTCTGGGGATAGTACCGTGCTGTTACGGTCAGATAGGGAAGTAGCATGAGTGCTAATTTGTTTTCCAGCGATTGGTATCAAATTGCCGAATTGAAACCCCGGCTACGACATCATGTGACGGTGAATGCTCACCGTTATAGAGGACGGCGTTGGTATGTTCTTGAAGATCATGTCACGGGACAGGTAAGACGTCTTTCTCCCCAGTCTTATCTCATCGTCGGTCTAATGAACGGTGAGCGTACTATCGACCGGTTATGGGAACTATCATCCCAGCGTCTTGGTGAGGAGATGCCGACGCATGAAGAGATGCTGCAATTACTGGCAAGCCTGTATCAAGCCAATCTTATCGGCATGGACACGAGTGGCGATATCGGTGAATTATTTGAGCGCGGTAAAGAAGCAGAAAGAACCCGCTGGATGTCCAAACTGAAGTCACCGCTGTCAATTAAAATCCCATTAGTGGATCCTGAATGCTTCTTAGTTGCCACCCAACAATATATAAGACCTCTCTTCTCCATGACGGCACTATGTGTCTGGTGTCTCATGATTATCGGTATGCTGTTCATGGTCGGCCAGCATTGGGAGGAGTTAACCGCGAACGTTACTGACAGAGTGTTAGCCGCGGATAACCTAGTGCTTTTATGGTTTATCTACCCCGTGATAAAACTCATCCATGAGCTGGGACACGGCTATTGTGTCAAACGAGGGGGCGGTGAAGTCCACGAACTAGGCGTGATGCTATTGGTGCTGCTACCCATGCCTTATGTGGATGCCTCGTCAACCAATGCCTTTGCGGACAAGAAACAACGCATTCTAGTGGGGTCTGCCGGTATTATCGTCGAGCTGTTTATTGCTGCGGTGGCGATGTTTATCTGGGTGAATGCTGAGCCCGGCATGGTTAAATCTATCGCGTACAATATTATCTTTATCGCTGGATTATCCACCGTGATGGTGAACGGCAACCCTCTGCTTAGGTTCGATGGTTATTACATACTGGCTGATTTGATTGAGATACCTAATCTTGGTCAACGCTCGAATCAATATTGGGGATGGCTAACCAAGCGCTTTATGTTTGGTGTTGGCGGCTTGGCCTCACCTGCCTACGACCGGCGCGAAGCACTGTGGTTGTTCTTTTACGGTTTTGCCTCCTACATCTATCGTATGTTTTTGATGGTCACCATTGTGCTATTTGTGGCGCAGCAATATTTCTTTGTTGGTATTGTGCTCGCGATTTGGGCGTTGATTGGCACTTTAATTCTGCCAAATTTCAAACTGCTTAAAAAAGCCTGGCAAGACTCCGATATTCGTACGGGACGGCGCAGCCCTACGGTGATGATTCCCGTGACGGCGGGCATTGTTGCGCTGCTTTTATGTGTCATGCCGCTACCCTTGACGACCAGTATTGAGGGTGTGGTGCAGATGGATGAGCAACGTCGAGTGTTGGCGAAAGAGAACTGTTTTGTTGAGCAATTGCATCAACCGTCCGGTGCAATCGTTCACCAGGGTGATTTACTGGTTAGCTGTATCAATCCTCAATTGCATACTGAACAGCTCGTGCTGCAGCAGCAGTTCCTAGAGGCAAGCGCCGAACGTCAGGGGGTTTGGAACAACCCTGTACAGTTAAAAATATATGATGACCAATTAGCGCGCTTAAGCCTCGAGCAGAAAGAAAGCGAAGCGCGGTTAGCGTCGTTAAACCTCTATGCTCAGGCCGACGGTATTTGGTCGCTGAGAAACCCTGCCGATCTACCGGGGATGTTTTTAAAACGAGGAGACCTGATCGGCCATGTTATCAGCAATAACAATGTGTCTATTCTTGGGATGGTGCCGGAAGCGGATATTGAATTAGTGCGTGATAAATCGATGGCAATTTCAGCCCTGCAAACATCCGATCTTGATAGCCAATTAACGCCGAAAAGCTGGTCTGTTTTCCCGGCGGTGACCAAAGAGCCTGTTAGCGGAATACTGACTGAAACAGCGGGTGGTAGCATCATTATGGACCCTTCCTCTTCTACCACGGGGACTCCTCAGTCATTGAGACGATACTTTATCGTTGCACTAGAATTTGAACGTTTTCCCAATGTGTTTGTTGAAGAGCGCATTCATCTGAAGTTTGAGCATCCCTCTGAAGCTGTCATTTATCGGCTCTATCGGTTGGTCCGTCGTACTTTCTTGGAGTACTTCGATGTCTGAATATGCGAGTAAACAGCCGGTTATCGCGGGCTTGCGCAATGAATATCAATGGCAAGATAGTAATCGCCTCGATACTTTTCTGAAGAAATCGAAAGAGCAGGCAAAAAAAATAAGTGGCAAGCTTTTGCGCCGTAATGAACGGATTGTGACAGCCATTTTTAAGCGTTCGGCGGTACTCGAACATTACGAAGCACAAGAGCTTGAATTGGCGTTGGTTAGTATTCGCCAGACATTGCGTTTGGAAGGCATCAGTACCGCAACGATTATCGAAGCGTTTTCCGTTATAAGAGAGATCAGTGGTCGAGTGCTCGGTATGCGTCATCATCATACGCAGATTAGAACCTCATTGGCGATGTTGCGCGGTGGGATCGCTGAAATGTCGACCGGTGAGGGGAAAACTTTAGCAGCCACTTTAGCTGCGGCAACGGCGGCTCTGGCGGGCATTCCGGTGCATGTGGTGACGATTAATGACTATCTAGCGGAACGAGACGGTGAAGAGATGCAGCCGTTATATGAGGCATTGGGGTTAACCGTTGGCATTATTATCCATGAACGCGAGTTACATGAGCGGCGAGAGATTTATGCCTGCGATATCTGTTATTGCAGTAATAAAGAGCTCACCTTTGATTTTTTAAAGGACAGCTTGGTATTAGCCCACAGAAAAACCACGCGGATTCAGCAAGCATCGTTACTGACCGGGGATTCGTCCTGGGCGGATAACTTATTGCTACGAGGGTTACATTTTGCCATTGTCGATGAAGCCGATAGTGTTTTTATTGATGAAGCGAGAACTCCATTAATTATCTCAGGCCAAGAAAAATTTGGTCAACGGGAAGAGCGCCTGCTGAAGACCGCGATGGATATCGCAGGTAAGTATAAAAAAGAGGTCGATTTTAAGCAGGACGAGAACGCCCAGATCCATCTAACTTCCGCAGGACAAGCACTATTAGTGACCTGTTGCGAGCCGCTGGATGGCTTGTGGAATAGTAGTTTTTATCGTGAACCCTTGGTGAAGCAAGCTTTAGCCGCGCTGTATGTTTATCACCTCGATAGGGATTATATTATTGATGATGAGGGTGCCATCCAAATTGTTGATCTGTATACCGGCCGTGTGATGCCCGGACGAAGTTGGGGGCAGGGCCTGCAGCAAATGATAGAAATGAAAGAGGGTTGTGAACTGACGAAACCGCGAGAAACAAACGCGGAAATAAGTTATCAGAATTTTTTTAGAAAATACCATCATTTATGTGGCATGACCGGTACTGTTCGTGAGGTTGCGGGTGAGTTATTAGATGTCTATCGGTTGCGCAGTGAGACAATCCCCTTGCTGAAAAAAAGTCAGAGAAAAAAAGGCTATTGTGAGGTGTATATCACTGAGCAGGCGAAGTGGCAGCGGGTTGCTGAGGTAACCCGTGAACTTGTGGCTCAGGGGCAAGCGGTCTTAATTGGTACCAACTCGGTGGCTTCGTCGGAAGCCATCAGCGATGTGCTGACGGCTGCGTCGATTGAGCATAAGATATTGAACGCACGACAGGATCAAGAGGAAGCCGATATTGTCTCTGTCGCCGGTCACCCCGGTGCGGTCATGGTTGCTACCAGTATGGCCGGACGCGGAACAGATATTAAGCTAACGGATGAAACCCGTGCCGCCGGTGGTTTACATGTAGTCATTACCGAGCTGCAGGATGCTGCTAGGATAGATAGACAGCTAGCCGGTCGAAGTGCACGTCAGGGCGACCCCGGGGTGGTTAGTGAAATCTTATCGTTTGAAGACCAGCTGGTTAAAAGGATGGCGGGACCGTTAATGAAAAAGCTTATAACACTGATCAGCACGACCGGTGTTATGCTGCCTCACCGGTTGGGTTATCGCATCCAGTTAAGTTGCCAGAACAAACTCTCACGAAGCCATTACAAGCAGCGTATACAACTCATCAAAGTGGATACTCAACGTCAGCGAACGTTGGCGTTTACGGGAGACAAAAAATGAAAAAACAACATCTGATGTTTATGGCTGCCTTAGGTTTTATCTTTACTCAAAGCCAAAGTCTCCAGGCTGAAGAATTAACGCTATCAACCTTGGGCTGCATGTTAGAGCCAAGTGAAAAGGTGGATATAAGCTCACCGGTGATGGGGGTGCTGGATAAGGTGATGGTGAAGCGTGGTGATAGCGTTAAAAAGGGACAGTCGCTATTTCAGCTTAAAGCCGGTGTTGAACAGGTAGGGGTCCAGTTGGCTAAAGTTAGGGCTGAGTTTGCCAAAAGAAAAGAGCGACGTAACCAAGACCTCTATGATGACGATATTTTAACGGCCAGTGAACGGGATGAAATTGAGACCGAATTGTTGATCGCCCAGTCTGAGCTTCGTTTAAAACAACAGGAGCTTGCATTGCGTAGGGTTTCAAGCCCAATTAAAGGGGTGGTTGTTAACCGCTTCAACAATGCCGGTGAGTTTGTTAACACCGATCCTATTTTGTCTCTCGCAACCTTAGATCCACTGCATGTCGACCTACTATTGCCTGCTAATTACTTTGGCCATGTTTCGCTTAAGCAAGAGTTGCTGATTAAACCTGACTCAGAGATGATCGATGCAAGCCCTGCTACCGTGATTATTGTGGATCCTTTAATTGATTCCGCTAGTGGTACTTTTCGGGTGCAGTTAGTGATGCGTAATCCTGAGGGTAAAATTCCGGCGGGTCTTCGCTGTACCGCTCAGTTGGTGAGCAAACCCTAGTGAAACCTGAGGCGTGTTCGCTTCAGTCGAGAGAAGTGCACTTTGAGTGCCTGAGAACATGCTTAAAACAGCGGGATCAAATACCGTATCCGCTTCGATCTTTAACAGTATTAAATTATAGCGGTGGTATAATCTGCCCATCTTCAGCACGTATTGCGAATAGGTCATGAAAGAGATCATCCTGCTTAACATCTCCGGCCAAGATAAGCCGGGCGTCACATCGTCTATCACCCGTATTTTGACCCAGTTTGATATTAATATTCTTGATATCGGTCAGGCTGTCATTCATAACACCTTGTCATTGGGCATCCTTATTGGGGTGCCTGAAAAGGCGGAAGCATCCAGCTTATTGCGGGATGTGTTGTTTAAGGCCCATGAGCTGGATATGAATATCCGTTTTGAGCCGGTGACTGAAAGTGAATATCAAAGCTGGGTGAATGAGCAGGGTAAGTCGCGGCACATCATTACCCTGTTAGCCCGTAAAATCACCGCAGAGCATATCGGCAAGGTCACTCAGACTGCCGCTGACCATGGTTTAAATATCGATAATATCAGTCGTCTATCAGGCCGCTTGTCTATTGATGAAGTCTCGAAGGGACAAACCGGTGAAAAGACTCGGGCCTGTGTCGAATTTTCGGTGCGGGGCGCACCAGCGGATTCTGCGCAATTACGCGAAGAGTTTCTGCGGATTGCTAGCGATTTAGATGTCGATATCGCCTTCCAGAAGGATGATATTTATCGGCGGAACCGCCGCTTAGTCGTGTTTGATATGGACTCCACTCTGATTGAAGCCGAAGTGATCGATGAGCTGGCTAAAGAGGCGGGTGTTGGTGAGCAGGTGGCTGAGATTACCGAGGCCGCGATGCGTGGCGAGATCGACTTCACCGAGAGCTTTAAGCGGCGTATGGCGCTGCTGAAAGGGCTAGATGAGTTGGTATTGGAGCGTATTGCCCATAACCTACCCTTGACTGAAGGGGTAGAAGAACTGGTGTCTAAGTTGAAGGCGCTGGGCTTCAAAACCGCGATCTTATCCGGTGGCTTTAATTACTTTGCCAATTATCTGCAACAAAAGATGGGTTTCGACTACGTCTATGCAAATGAGTTAGAAATCGTTGATGGCAAGGTTACCGGTAATGTTACTGGTACGGTGGTTGACGGTAAACGTAAAGCGGAACTGCTACGTAAGATTGCTGAAAAAGAGGGTATTCGTTTAGAGCAGACCATTGCCGTGGGTGATGGTGCTAATGATCTGCCAATGCTCTCCATCGCGGGTCTCGGGATCGCGTTTAGGGCTAAACCCTTGGTGCGTCAGAGTGCTAAGCAGGCGATTTCTACCTTGGGGCTCGATGGGATTCTTTATCTTATCGGTTTTCGAGATCGGGATCGGTTATAACACATCCGTGTATTAAGAACGCATTAAGTGAAAAACCGCCAATTGGCGGTTTTTTGCTATTCAAAGAAGTCGTAGTTCATCTCTTCAGAGGGTGGTTGTAGATAGTACCCCTGAATATAATCTACACCTAACTTCCACAGCTTGCCCATCAGACGGGTGTCTTCAACCAGCGGGGCGATATTACCGATATCTGCGTGCTTAAGATTTTTGATCAGTTTGGCAAAGGCTTTATCCGATTCTGCTGAGCTACTGAGGTCCTGAATGTAGGAACCATCCAGCTTAACTAGATCGGGCTTGAGTTTAATTCGCAATAACTCGCGATTTTCAGAAATGCCGAAATGTTTGATACAAAACTTACAGCCTAGTTTCTTAAGCCCAAATCTAAATTGTTCCGCTTGTTCTTGGCTGGTGCTTAAATCGGATTCGCTGGCTTGAAAAACGATCAACTCAGCGGGAATACGATACTCCTTGAGTTTGTCTGCGATCCAACTGAGTTCTTCTTGGTCTTGATAGAAGCTAGCGGTCAGGTTGATAAATACTCGGCTGCGCTGGGATTTTTTCAGTTGTTCTGCAACCTGCATAAAGGTGTGCTCGATAACCCAACGATCGAGCTGAATACTGGTATCGTCGTGATCCATCGTGGAGAGGAAGATATTAGGTGATAAGCCTTCTTCACCTTTATTTTCCTGCAGCCGTAAGAACACTTCGTAGTTCCCCCAGCCATTGGCGCTGGCCAGCGCAACAATCGGTTGAAACAGAATGCGGAACTTATCGTTAGCGAGCGCATCGTGGATCATTTTGATGGAGTCGTCGTCGATATCATCCTGTTCATCAGCCGGTGTTTCAAACAGTTTGATCCCATTGCCCCGTTGGCCATCGTTACGGGCCTCATCGGCGGCTAGGCGAGCTCGATTGATGAGTTCGACATAGTGAGGGGCGTTATCATTGATCGTGCAGACACCGATGCTACAGGTTGTTTGTACTGTAGTGCCGGTGACTTCAATTTTAAGCTGCGCAATCGAGCGACACAGTAGGTCAGCTAGTTTCATCGCCTTATCGGGGCTAGGGTCGTGAAATAAAATAGCAAACACATCTTCTTCTAGACGGGCGCAGATATGGGTTTTATTGATTTTTTGTCGCATGAGATCGGCGACGTCGGATAACACAATATCGCTACCGGTGACGCCTAGCTCGGATTGCAGTGCGCTGTAGTTATCAAAGCGGATATAGAGAAAGCTGCAATCTGAGCCGCCGATTAGCGCCCGGTGAGCCGCTTGTTCAAGTGCGTTGACGATGTAATTACCATCATACAGGCGGGTTGTCGGATCGAGGTTCTCAAATGAGGTTTCTATGTTTTCACTATCCGGACTAATCATGACTTGCAGGCAGTCCTGATTTAGATAGTGCGCATGTTGAATCGTAAAAGCCGCTTGGAAGTTGGTGCCATCGATACGGCGGGCTTTGAGTTCCGTTTTGATAATATGATTGTTGTTATCGAGGGCGTCCTGTAACGCGGTTTTTAGGCGGTCACGATCTTTTAAAACCGTAAATTTATCCAGCGTTTCCTGTTGTAAGCCGTTAGTGTCATCCAGTCCAAATAGATCGGCAAAGGCTGGATTGCTGTACATCGGTATGAAGTCGGTCGTGAGATAAATGATCGGTAGACTGGCAAGGCTGGCTAAGTGCTGACACTGCTTTTCAGTTTGCGCTAATTCTGCTTCGATGATACGTAAGCGTCGTCGCGTTTCGAGTTGTTCTAATTGGCGACGGACCTGAATTAATAGCAGTTCCTGCTCATCTAAAGATATGACCGCGGCCATCCGGGCTTTTAGACCCTGTAGAAGTGCTTGGCTATTACTTTCAGGTACTAACTGAATGATGGGGATATCTTTATTCAGTCGTTGCAGAATTTGAGCCGCATCTTTGGCGCCAAACGTCCCCTCGATCTGCGGACTCAGAATTAGATCCCAAGAGCGCTCGCTAAGCGCGGTGTTGAACTCTTCAGCGGAGTGTACCTGCTGACCTCTAGGGGCCAGCCTCGCGCCGCGTAACAGCGTGATAATAGGATCTACTTCCTCGGCCGTGAGGCTGAGAAATAGAATGTGTACATTTTTGCGTAATCGTTGGCGCTTCTCTGAAATAATCCTTTTGTATAGACCACTCGGAGCGCTCGTTGTTGCTTGTCCACTCATTGTATTCTTCTACTGTAAAACTCCCTTTGTAGGTCGAGTGTATCTGCTTTGAGTCACTCTGTCAGTGGGCAATGTTGTAAAAAACTGCCGCTATGGGCTGGGCATTAGGTCATGGGGATTTTTAGAGTGGCGTTGCTCAAATATTGCAGAGGGTTAAGAGGCGTTGTTTGTGTTTCAAACGTTTATAAACAGCGTGTCTAGTTCGTCGCTAGGAAAAGGCTTTTTAACTGAGCAGGTGATGATTTAATGAGTCAGTGTTTTGTAACACTGTGGTTCGATTGGTGTGCTAAAACTGAGCTGTTTTTTCAAGCGGCAAGCCATGTATGGCTTAAATGCTGAGACGTTAGATTTATTGAGGATTTAGTTAAAAGGAAAAGCAATGAGATAGAAAAGAAATGGCTGGGGTAGGAGGATTCGAACCTCCGCATGACGAGATCAAAACCCGTTGCCTTACCGCTTGGCGATACCCCAGCAAAAAATGGTGGCAATAGCGGGACTCGAACCTGCGACCCTCGCATTATGAATGCGATGCTCTAACCAGCTGAGCTATATTGCCATCTATATAACAGTGGGTTTAATAACCGTTATACAAATATGATCGATAATTAACAGGCTTACACCTGATGTTCACCAATCTTTCTTAATACTATTAAATAGTCGTAAGAAGATGGCTGGGGTAGGAGGATTCGAACCTCCGCATGACGAGATCAAAACCCGTTGCCTTACCGCTTGGCGATACCCCAGCAATGTTGATAAGTGAATGGTGGCAATAGCGGGACTCGAACCTGCGACCCTCGCATTATGAATGCGATGCTCTAACCAGCTGAGCTATATTGCCTTAGCACTTATCAAGGCCGCGAATTATTCTCTTTTTTGGTAATCATGTCAACTGATTAGAGGGAAAAAACCGTTAATTTCTCGCGCTTATGCGGGGCAAAAAAATAGCCATGCTGAATGACTCCAGAATGGCTATTTTTTGTACGGTAATTTACGTTAGATAATGCTGTAAATTAGGCGGTTTTCGGATTTAAACATTAAACCGGAAATGCACCACGTCACCATCTTTAAGAATGTACTCTTTACCTTCAAGACGCCATTTACCAGCATCCTTGGCGCCCGCTTCACCTTTATATTGAATAAAGTCTTCATAGGCGATCACTTCAGCGCGGATAAAGCCTTTCTGGAAGTCGGTATGGATAACACCGGCGCCTTCAGGTGCGGTAGCGCCTTGCTTAACCGTCCAGGCACGTACTTCTTTAACACCGGCGGTGAAGTAGGTGTGTAGTCCTAGCAGTGAGTAGCCTGCTCGGATCACCCGGTCGAGACCGGGTTCTTCCATGCCCATCTCTTGCAAGAATTCGAGCTTCTCTTCATCTTCTAGTTCAGAAATTTCCGCTTCCATCTTATTGCAGATAACAACGACGGCCGCGCCTTCTTCTTCTGCTAAGGCGATTACTTTGTCTAGGTGTGGGTTATTCTCGAAACCGTCTTCCGCCACGTTGGCAATATACATCGTCGGTTTGATGGTCAGTAGGTGGAACTGATGGATCTCTGCATGTTCTTCATCATTTAGCTCGAGTGCGCGAACAGGTTTTCCCTGTTCCAGTTGGGCGAGTACTTTTTCCAAGATGACTTTTGATTTCAGTGCATCTTTGTCGCCGCTTTTGGCTACACGCATCACTTTATTCAGCTGTTTTTCAACCGACTCAAGGTCGGCCAACGCTAATTCAGTGTTAATAATATCGATATCATCAATAGGATCGATCTTATTGGCAACGTGAATAACGTTTTCATCTTCAAAGCAGCGAACAACATGCGCAATTGCATCAGTCTCGCGGATGTTAGCGAGGAACTTGTTACCCAGACCTTCGCCCTTTGAGGCACCAGCAACGAGACCGGCAATATCAACGAATTCCATCGTGGTGGGTAATACGCGCTCTGGCTTAACAATAGCTTCGAGTGCATCCAGACGGGGATCTGGCATAGGTACAACGCCTGCGTTTGGCTCAATCGTACAGAAAGGAAAGTTCTCTGCACCAATACCTGCTTTGGTCAGGGCGTTAAACAGAGTAGATTTGCCTACGTTTGGCAAGCCTACGATGCCGCATTTGAAACCCATGGCTGTGATCCTGTCGTCAGTTGTTCGGCTTAAAGGAGTGTAAAGTGGTCATCGCTTTGTGCCAGTCGCCACCAGCGGCTTGTTCCAGCACGCGTAAGGCTTCATCGCCAGCGGCTTCCGTCAGACTAAATTCAGAGGACGGTGCTTTTTTGAGGACAAAACCGACAACCTCGCTTGCGCTGCCCGGATGTCCGATGCCGATGCGCAAACGATAAAAATTCTTGTTGTTGCCTAGTTTGCTGATAATGTCGCGTAAACCGTTGTGTCCACCGTGACCACCGCCCAATTTAAAACGAGCAACGCCGGGAGGAAGATCTAGTTCATCGTGAGCGACAAGAATATTTTCAGCAGGAATCTTGTAAAAGTTAGCCAGCGAGGCAACAGCCTGGCCACTGAGATTCATAAAGGTGGTTGGGATCAGTAGGTGAACGGCTTTGCCATTCAGGCTGATCTTTCCATACAGGCCGTGAAACTTGGTTTCTGGCTTGAGTTGGATAAGATGTCGGGCAGCAAGCTGCCCGACGAAGTCGGCTCCGGCGTTGTGACGGGTCTGCTCATATTTTTGGCCGGGGTTACCCAAGCCTACGATCAGTTGTATCTGGTCTTGCATACCGAAGCCTGTGGTCAGCTATTAAGCGCCTGCTTTAGCTGCGCGTGGTGCGTAAGCCTGAGCAATACTTTGGTCACGGTCAGCACCGCGACGCAGTTGTACGATCTCAACGCCTTCTGGCAGAGAGATATTAGACAGGTGAATAACCTGATCCATATCAACACCAGACAGGTCAACTTCCAGAACTTCTGGTAGTTTTTCCGCTAAGCAGCGAACTTTAGCAGTGTTCTGTTGAACAGTGTATTTACCTGACGCTTTACCTGCTGGAGACAGGTGAAAGTTAACAAAGCTCAGTGGTACAACAATCTCGATTGGCGCAGATTTAGTAACACGTTGAAAGTCAATGTGCATTACAGAGTCTTTCGCTGGGTGACGTTGCAGATCTTTAACGATAACTTTTTCTTCTTTGCCTTCCAGGTTCAGAGTCAGGATAGAAGAGAAGAAGCTTTGATCTTCAAGCTGTTTAACCAATACGCGGTTTTCCAGAGAGATAGACACAGGCTTTTTACGTTTGTCTCCGCCGTAAACAACAGCAGGAACAAAACCAGCATGACGTAGGCGGCGGCTCGCACCTTTCCCTTCGTCAGTACGAGGCTGTGCATTCAATACAAAATCGGTCATTTTGATACCTTCAGTAAAAACAAAACTGCAAACACCTTGCGACCAGGTCTTTGCAGTTATTTCAGTAAGCCCGTAATGGGCGCGTTTTCCCGTATGGGATGTTTATCAGCTACCACTAAGCTCGCGGGCTTAGCGGAACATTGCGCTAATAGATTCTTCGTTGCAGACGCGACGTACCGCTTCGGCCAACATCGGCGCCAGTGTTAACTGACGGATTTGACTGCATTTCTGCGCGGCTTCGCTCAGCGGAATGGTGTCGGTTACAACCAGTTCATCGAGATCAGAACCGGTGATGTTGCTGATCGCTGCACCCGATAGCACCGCGTGGGTGGCATAAGCCACAACTTTGTCGGCGCCATTGGCTTTCAGTGCTGCGGCAGCTTTGCATAAGGTGCCCGCGGTATCACACATGTCGTCAACCAAGATGCAGGTGCGGCCTTTAACGTCACCGATCAGGTTCATCACCTGGGCTTCGTTGGCTTTCTCGCGACGCTTATCGATAATCGCCAGATCGCAATCCAGTTGTTTTGCCACTGCACGAGCACGAACAACACCGCCTACATCAGGGGAAACAACAATCGGATTGTCATAGCACTGACGGGCAATTTCATCTAGCAGGACAGGTGAGCCGTAAACGTTATCTACAGGGACATCGAAGAAGCCCTGGATCTGATCCGCGTGTAGATCGACGGTTAATACCCGGTCGATACCGACACCGGCCAACATATCGGCAACCACTTTAGCGCTGATGGCAACACGAGCAGATCGTGGACGACGATCTTGACGGGCATAGCCATAATAAGGGATAACCGCGGTAATCCGACTGGCAGAGCCACGACGCAGAGCGTCAGCCATGACGATCAGTTCCATCAGGTTATCATTGGTTGGCGCGCAGGTGGATTGGACTATAAATACGTCTTTACCACGCGCGTTCGCATGAATCTCAACGCTGATTTCACCATCGCTGAACTTCGTTACAGTGGCTTCGCCCATTGGAATATCGAGGCGTTCTACAACTCTTTCAGCCAGCTGGCGATTTGCATTGCCAGTGAAGACCATCATTTTAGACACGGTGTCTACCTTCTCAGATCTGCAGTCGTTTAATTGAGATTTGTTCATATTATTTGGCAGGGCTGGCACTCTATTTAAACCTCAAAATAAAGGCTCAGAGCCGCTTCCCGGCCGGGTCCTTTCAAAGCCGAGCCATAAGCTCAAGCTTAAAATTGGCTGGGGTAGGAGGATTCGAACCTCCGCATGACGAGATCAAAACCCGTTGCCTTACCGCTTGGCGATACCCCAGTAATTCTAATTTACGGAACAGGTCCGCAAATGAGGCGCACATTTTCCCGGATGCGTGCGTTAAAGTCAAACGAATGGCTGCGAAAAGGAGTAATTTTACTGTGGTTTTTGCCACTCTTTAGCGATTATGGTCAATCGCAGGTTGTTTCGGCTAATCGTTAATTTTTCAGGAAAGGCAAATTCATTTTGATAATTATATCGTAAGTAGCTGATTTTCCAGCCGTTTTGGGTCAGTTTGTGGGCCAGTTGTTGCTTAAGGCTAAGATCGTAGTAGCTACCGGGGGCGGGGATGCCGCGCACCCAATAGCGTATGTCTTGAACTGGGAACTGCCAGCCGAGAGTCTGCTCCATTAATGCTTCCGGTGTGGCGGCCCAAAGTGGCTCTTCGCCAGCGATATCGATGCTAATGCCATCCGTATTACCTTCGATACGAGCGCCGCCTTGACCTAGCGGGCCGCTTAGTTCGATCAGGTAATGCTGTTGCAGCTGCTGCCAAAAGAGGTTGGCGCTATGGCTTTCCTGGGGGCTGCGGATGCCAATCTTACCGCTGAGCTGCCAGCTATCTGCAGCCAATAGCGCCTGGTAATGCTCGCTCCAAGGGCGTTCGGTTATCGGTTGCTGCTGTTGCGGCGTTAGACCTGAACAGCCAGAGAGCAGCAGCGCGAGGATGATAAAACTTGCTAAGCGCATGATTTAGTCCTGAGGGGCGTTGATCGTGAGTGCCGCTTGGCGTAAATATTCATTATCAGGGTGCTTGAGCTGCTCTTTTTTCAATAGCGATAATGCTCGTTGTGGCTGTCCGGCGGCATGGTAGGCCTGAATCAGGTGCGCACTGACTTCGGGATCGGGAAAGCGTTGATAGGCTTGTTGTAGAAAATCCACGGCAGCTTTTGCTTTACCCTGTTTAAGCAGTATCCAGCCCATACTATCGAGAATGGACGGGTCGTCAGGGGATAAGGTTAATGCAGCGTCGACTAGATCATAGGCTTCATCAAAACGGTCGGTGTAGAGCGATAGGGTGTAACCCAGAGCATTGAGTGCCATGCTGTTGTCGGGTTCAAGTTTTATGACCTGTCGCAGATCTTTCTCAATCAGGTCGATATCTTGGGGCGCAAGGGTCATTGCTCGGGTGTACAGCAGGCTGGCATCGTCGCGATGCTGCTGCAGCGCTTCATCGAGAATGCTTAACGCTTCATCTTTGAAATCATGCAGGTTGAGCCATTCGGCTTCGATCGCATAGAACTGAATATCGGCTTCAGGCATGTTGCTACGGGCATCCTGCAAAATGCTTTGCAGTCGATCGCGATTCTCTGAATGATCCAGCAGTGCCGCAATACGTCTATAGGCGGGCAGAATATTATTGTTGTCTTTTACATTGAGAAAATGCTTGATAGCGGATTCGACATTGCCATCATGTTGGTCAATCAGTCCAAGGTAATAGTGTGGCGTGGTGTTGTCGGGGTAGCGTAACAGTAACTCCTGCATAATCTTGCGGCTTTGAGCGACCTGATCATTTTCCAGTAGCAAGAGCGCCGCATAGAAGGTTAACTGCGGCTCTTCGGGAAAGGTTTCAACCAGTAATAAGGCTTGCTGAACACCTTTTTTAGGTTGTTTTGATTGAAATAACAGTTGCACATAAAGAGTAAAGAGTTGCTGATTAGGCTGTTCCGCTTCCAGATGAGGTTCGAGTACCGCAATCGCTTGGCGAAAAGCGCCTTGCGACCGAAGCAGTTCTGCTTTTTGTAGAATCGCTTCCATATGATCCGGATCATCTAGGATAGCGGCGTTAAAGCGTTGCAGGGCCTTAACGTTGTTGCCCTGCTGGGTATACAGAATACCTAGTGTCGTTAATAGGGTCGCGCTAGCGTCTTGCTGGGCATACTCTTCCAATAGCTCTATATAGGCATTGGTTTCTTCAAGGCTGAATTGATCGGCCTGGGCGCTAATAACGATCAGCGTTTGTTTGTCCGATTGACTCAGAGCCTGGCGCAGCAGCGGTAAGGCCGCCGCAAAATCCCCCTTGTGGAGCAGTAAGCTTGCAGCTATCTGGTAGGGTTCGGGGTTTTGCGGATCGGCTTTTTGCCACAGACTGGCGGCTTGCAACAGTTCGTCGGGGCGTTGTAAATACTGGGCGATATAGGTGGCGCGTTCAGCGATCACAGGGTCGCCGGTTAACTGCGCTTGATGTAGGTAGTTCTCGAGTGACAGATCAAACACTTTACGCTGCCCGGCAATTTCCGCCACGATCAAATCGTAAAGAGTCTCTCGGTTGAGTTCACCCGGACGGTATTCTACGTTCGGCAGCGGTTCTGCCGTCGGTTGTGCAACGGGTTGGCTTTGCTGACTGCTACAGCCGCTTAAACTCAATAATATGGCCATTAGTGTGGCAGTAAAGGGTGTTACCACGTTGGTGGCTGATACGGGTAGGGACATAGGTACTTTCATTCTGCTGATATTAGCTGTCGCAAAGAGATTGATGGCTCCACTATAGATTAATCGCAGGGGTGTTGTCATATATGGCTGTATTTCGCAAAAAATTGATCTGATCCGTGCTGGGTTTTTTAACCTTTGAGCGAATAAAGTGTATCATTACGCGCTATTTTCAACCTGGGTGTTATTTTCCTATATGGCTTTGCTCGCGTTAGGCATTAATCACAAGACAGCATCGGTATCGGTCCGCGAGAAGGTTGCGTTTGCACCGGAACAGATGGCTGATGCGCTGGCACAGGCCTGCCAACTCGCACATCTGAAAGAGGTGGCGATTCTCTCGACCTGTAACCGGACAGAGCTTTATTGCTCGACAGAACTTGAAGGAACCCGTGCACTGCTAGAGTGGCTGGGGAGTTATCATAGCCTCGATCCGGATGAGTTACAGGTTTGTAGCTATGCCCATTGGGGGCAAGAAGCGGCGCAGCATATGATGCGGGTCGCCAGCGGGCTGGATTCTTTGGTGCTGGGCGAACCGCAGATTCTCGGGCAGCTTAAATCCTGTTATGCGGTGTCCCAGAGCGCGGGTGTTGTGGGTGCAGAACTGGATCGATTGTTTCAGCAAACCTTTGCTGTGGCGAAGAAAGTGCGAACCGATACGGCGATTGGCGAAAATCCGGTCTCGGTTGCCTATGCCTCGGTGAGTCTGGCGCAGCATATTTTTGCTGATTTGAGCCAGAGTAAGGCGTTATTGATTGGGGCGGGTGAAACCATCGAATTGGTCGCCCGACATCTGTCCGAAGCTGGTGTGCAACAGATGACTGTGGCTAACCGTACGTTGGTACGTGCCGAAGCCCTCGCGGCGGAGTTTGATGCTAAGGCTATATTGCTCGGTGATATTCCCGAAGCCTTAGAAGATGCCGACATTGTTATCTCTTCCACTGCGAGCCAATTGCCTATTCTAGGTAAAGGTGCAGTAGAATCTGCGTTGAAAAAACGTAAGCACCGACCGGTATTTATGGTCGATATTGCTGTGCCACGGGATATTGAGCATGAAGTAGCCGACCTCGATGATGTTTATCTCTATACCGTTGATGACCTCAAAGAGGTGATCGAGGAAAATGTACGTAGCCGCGAAAGTGCGGCCCGTGAAGCGGAAGCGCTGGTTGAAGTGGGGGCGATGGAGTTTATCCGTCAACTGCGCTCGTTAGGCGCGGTTGAAACGGTGATGTCCCTGCGTCAGCAGGCTGAAGCGTTGCGCGATGTTGAACTGGATAAAGCCCTGCGGCAATTGAGTAACGGTAAGGATGCCGCCTCGGTGTTGAACAACCTAGCCCGTGGTTTAACGAATAAATTAATTCATAGCCCGACAGTGCAGTTGCGTAAAGCCAGTGCTGAGGGACGTGATGATTATCTTGAGATAGCCCAGGATTTATATCAGCTATCTCCTACTGCGAAAGAAGACTGATTAGTGATGAAAGAATCGATAACCCTCAAACTCGAAAGCCTAGCGGACCGTTATGAAGAACTGGCGGCGTTGCTGGGGGATGCCGGGGTAATCTCTAATCAGGATAAGTTTCGTGCTTATTCGATGGAATATGCCGAGCTAGAACCCGTCGTGAAATGCTTTCAGTCCTATCAGGCCGCTGAAGCTGATTTAGAAGAAGCACGTTTGATGCTGGATGATTCTGATCCAGATATGCGGGAGATGGCGAAGGAAGAATTTTCCGCAGCTAAGGACAATATTGAAGCACTGGAGCAGGAGTTACAAATACTGCTGCTGCCAAAAGATCCTAATGATTCACACAACGTGTTTCTTGAAGTCCGTGCCGGCACTGGTGGTGATGAAGCGGCGATCTTCTCCGGTGACTTGTTACGCATGTACACCCGTTTTGCTGAAACCCAGGGGTGGAAGCTTGAAATTATCAGCGCCAACGAAGGTGAACATGGTGGCTATAAAGAGGTGATCACCCGGATTATCGGTAAGGATGTGTATTCCCGTCTGAAATTCGAATCCGGTGCCCACCGGGTACAGCGAGTGCCAGAAACCGAATCACAAGGGCGTATCCATACCTCTGCCTGCACTGTCGCGGTGATGCCTGAAATGGACGAAGTCAGTGATATCCAGATCAATAAAGCCGACCTGCGAGTTGATACTTTCCGTTCATCCGGGGCCGGTGGTCAGCACGTTAACAAAACGGATTCAGCGATTCGATTAACCCATATTCCCACCGGTGTGGTGGTAGAGTGTCAGGAAGAGCGTTCGCAGCATAAGAACCGTGCTAAGGCGATGTCATTGCTGGCTTCTCGTCTGCAAGCGGCTGAACGGGAGCGTCATGCGGCGGCTCAGGCCAGTACGCGAAAATCATTAGTCGGCAGTGGTGATCGTTCCGAACGGATTCGCACCTATAACTTCCCGCAAGGGCGGATTACCGATCACCGCATCAATCTGACGCTCTATAAGCTGCAAGAGGTTATGGAAGGCGCGCTGGGTGCTGTGGTTGATCCGCTAGTCAATGAATATCAGGCTGAGCTGCTCGGGGCATTGTCCGAAGAGGGCTAGTCTGACTTATTATGAATATACTTGAAGCTCAGGGCTGTGCTGCCCGGCTTTCTGCCTGTAGCGATAGCCCTGCAGCGGATGTGGAGTTATTGCTCTGTCATATCCTTGAGTGCGATCGCACCTTTCTATTTACCCGTCGTGAACATGTCTTGAGTGAGGTGCAGCAGTGGCAGTTTGAGCAGCTGTTACAGCGACGCCTAGCGGGCGAGCCTATTGCCCATTTGACCGGTGTCCGTGGGTTTTGGAGCCTAGATCTTGAGGTGAATGCGACAACGCTTATTCCCCGCCCCGATACTGAGTGTCTGGTGGAGAAAGCGTTGGAACTTATTCCGCCTTCTGCGGCCAGAGTATTAGACTTAGGCACCGGCACTGGGGCGATAGCCTTGGCATTGGCTTCTGAGTGTCCCGCATGGTCACTGTTGGCGGTTGACAGGGTGGCGGATGCGGTGGCCTTGGCTGAACGCAACCGTCAGCGTACCGGGTTGGCTAATGTTCGCGTGTTACAGGGCAGTTGGTTTGAACCGGTTGATGGGGTGTTCGACCTGATAGTGAGTAATCCTCCCTATATCGATCCACAGGACCCCCACCTCGACCAAGGTGATGTGCGTTTCGAACCACTTAGTGCTTTGGTGGCCGAAGAGCATGGTTTAGCCGATATTCGTTATATCGCCACCTATGCCCGGGCGTTTCTGGTGACGGGTGGTATATTACTGTTCGAACACGGCTATGATCAGGCTGAGGCTGTGCGGCAGTTATTGGCTGAACTACGGTATAGCGATATAGAATCGGCTCAGGATTATGGCGGCAATGACCGTATAACTTGGGCCAGTTGGCATAACCCAGTGGCAGAACAAGAGACGAAACAAAATGCTGAATGATGACCAGCTATTGCGTTACAGCCGGCAAATTATGTTACCCGAAGTGGATATTGCTGGGCAGGAGGCTTGGCTAAAGGCGTCGGTGTTGATTATTGGTGTCGGAGGTTTGGGCAGTCCGGTGGCGATGTATTTGGCTGCCGCGGGTGTTGGCCGATTGGTATTAGTGGACGATGATGATGTCGAGTTAACCAATTTGCAGCGCCAGATTGTTCACCGTACTGACACGATTGGCCAGCCTAAGGTGGTATCGGCAAAAGCGGCATTAGCCGCACTGAACCCGGATGTACAGGTTGATGCGATCAATGGCCGACTGAACGGGGCTGATCTCGAAGAGCAGGTCGCTGCGGTTGATTTAGTGGTCGATTGCAGCGATAACTTTGATACCCGCTTTGCACTGAATGATGCCTGTGTAAAACATAAAACGCCGCTAGTATCAGGGGCGGCGATACGATTAGAGGGGCAGGTGGCTGTGTTTGATCCACGCCGAGAAGATGCCCCCTGTTACCGTTGTCTCTATCGCGACGGTGATGAAGAAAGCCTAACTTGTTCTGAAAGCGGGGTGCTTGCGCCGCTGGTGGGTATTATCGGTTCAGTACAGGCGATGGAAGCTTTAAAAGTGCTAGCGGATATTGGTGAACCGCTGGTCGGAAAACTATTACTTTTAGACGGTCGCCATATGGATTGGCGAACACTGAAACTGCGACGGGACCCAGAGTGCCCTTGTTGCGGACATAACAATAATTAAAGAGGTACCGGGTTCAATGGACGCTATTCGTCAGATCTTAGAGCAAAGTAAAACCATTGCGATGGTGGGGGCTAGTCCTAAGCCGCACCGTGCGAGTAATCAGGTGATGCATTTCCTGTTAGCTAAAGGTTATAACGTGATTCCGGTTAACCCGCTCAAAGCGGGTGAAAAAATTCATGGCCGCGAGGTTGTGTCTTCCTTGGCGGATATCAAAGAGCCGATCGATATGGTGGATATCTTCCGGAATTCCGCTGAGGCTGGCGATGTGGTTGATGAAGCGATTGCGGTACATGCTAAAGCCGTGTGGATGCAGCTCGGTGTGGTGAATGAGCCGGCCGCGGAAAAGGCTGAAGCTGCTGGCTTGAAGGTCGTTATGGATCGCTGTCCGGCGATTGAAATCCCCGCCTCTGAAGAGGTCTTCGCTGCCAGCGGAGATGAATCCACTGGCAGCAGTATTATTTTCTGCAAAATCGTCGACTACCTCGCTTTCTGTTGCCGCTAAGCGCTATTTCAGGCAGATCTGTCTGGTGTCTGCAGGTCGATCGCATACAATGGCTGATTTTATTAAGGGTGAAAACTATGTCTATTGAACGTCAGGAAACGGCTCAGCGCATGAGTCGCATCGTTATTCATAACGATACTGTTTATCTTTGTGGTCAGGTGGCTAAAGATGCCAACGACGGAATTACTGAGCAGACGGCAACGATGCTGGATAAAGTCGATGCGTTGCTACAGCAAGCGGGTAGCGATCGAGAGCATATCTTGTCGGCAACCCTGTATATCCGTGATATGAAAGATTTTGCGGCGATGAATGCTGTCTGGGATAGCTGGGTACCCGAAGGTCATGCACCCGCGCGTGCCTGTGTTGAAGCGCGTATGGCGCGTCCAGAATTATTGGTAGAAATTTCGGTTGTTGCTGCGCTGAAAAAATAGCCTGTCAGGCTGTTTTAACCCAGCATCATCTGTCTAATACGCAGATCATCGGCGAGTCGTTTAGCATAGCCGATGATCTCATCCCCGCATAACCCCTCTGGTATTGTCTCTGGTAGCAGTGCTCCACTGTTAATTAACATCTGTATCAACGCTTTATGTTCCAGTTGTAACGCCAACAACAGGGCGGTATGACCCTGCGCGTTTGGTAGGTTGAGATCCGCACCATATTCATTTAAGCGACTCAGATGTAGCATGAGTTGGTTGATGGGGCAAAATTTAAAACAGGCAAACAGGGCATGTTGTGGGTCGTTGTCTGGGTACGCCAACGGAATATCCGCCTGTAGCAGCACAGTCATCAGTGCGAGGCTTTGCCGTGGTTGTTGTATGGCCTGATAGAGCAGTGGTTCTGTTCGGCTGGCGGTCATAGCGCAGCCGGTTTGTAGAAGGTGTTCTAAAGCTTTTGCTTGGCCCGCATAAATGGCAAGTTCAGGCAGATTGCAGGGTTGGTTTTGGTGACTAAAAGAGGCTTCTGTCAGCAGCGCTTGATCCAGTTTATGGAACTGTTTTTTTAGCCGGTTAAGATCCCCTTCGGTGACCGCCTGTTGTAACTTATTGAGGTTGCGTCGGGTAAAAAACTCATGGGAAACTAACACTCTTGTAGTGCCAGGCAAGCCGGCGTAATGGTTTGGTAGCAAGCAGGGGGGAATACCGTAGCGGCGATCCATGTTGTCGGCATAAAAACCTTCTGAGGATAGTCGCTTAGGCTTTAACGACATCGAAAAAAGCCGTTAGCCCGTTGTCCGAGGGCGTCTGTAATATTGCCACCCCCGTCTATCTGTTCCGGTTTATCTTAATTAGATTAAACTTAATAAGCGCAAAAGGTAGATACCACCGCTGAGGGTAAACAATGAGCCTAGCGTTGTGGTCAAAATAATATTGGCGGCAAGTTGCGCATTACCCTGCATTGCTTTCGCCATAATAAAGCTGGCGGCGGCGGTTGGGCAGCCAAATAACACAAACAGAACACCAAGCTCTTGGTTTTCAAAGCCATATAGCCATGCACCGATGGTGAGTACTAAGGGGATGATGATCAGCTTAATCAGCGTGGCCCAACTGGATTGACCCGAGGTGTCTCTTAGGCTTTTGAGGTTGAGTGAGCCACCGATCGCAAGCAATGCTAAGGGGAGTGTTAGGTTCGCAAGGTAATGGCCAATTTTATCGCCCACCTCCGGTAGCGCCCAGCCAAAATATGAAAATGGCAGTGCCAGGAGAACTGAGATGATCAGGGGGTTACGGGCAATCGCTTTGAGGGGAGCGGTGAAGCTAGGGCCATCTCGGTGTTGCATGGGAAGTGATAACACCAGAACTGACAAAACGTTATAGAGCGGAATGACGCAGGCTAGTAGTAACGATGCGAGTGCTAAGCCGTTGCTACCAAACATATTAAAGCTAATGGCCAAGCCTAGGATGCCAAAGTTGCTACGAAACGAACCTTGAATAAAGACTCCGAGGTCTTCCGGTTTCTTGATGAAAAGCTTACTGATGTGCCAGATGACCACTACGCTGATCAGTGTGGTGATGATGAAATACCCGAGCAGGCCGGGGTTGAAAACGGCCTGAAAATCCATTGTGGAGATACTCATAAAAACGAGCATCGGTAGGGTGATGTTAAACACGAGTTTAGATGAGGTATCAACAAAACCCTGATCAATAACCCCGAGCCGTATGAGCAGATAGCCCAGTGACACGATAAAAAAGATGGGCGTAACAATGTTGCTAGTAAAAATCAGTGTATCTAGATAGAGGTTCAAGGCTGTATGTCCGTTACGCTAACTGCTGATCGGTGGGCGTTAGCAGGAGTCTACCATTTTCTGGTCTTATGCTGATATTCAGTTAACGCTTTATTGATAAAGTTTTGGATAATCGAAGCGCTCAAGGGTGCCGCAGGATTCCGATAACTCTTCCCAGCGGGTAACGCTCAAGGCGATCTGCATAACGCCGCAGGTGGGTAGGTTATTGATATTTTCTTGGGTCAGGTAATAGCCTGCCAGCTCTAATGTCGGATTGTGGCCAACCACCATAATATGACGATAGTGATCGGACTGGCCCTGCAGTAGGTTGATTAGCGTCTCTACTCGCGCGTGGTAGAGTTCAGGTACTTCAATGATCTTACTGGCAGGGTAGTCCAGCGTCAGGGCTATCTGTTCAGCAGTAGTGATCGCGCGGCGGGCGCCACTGCTAAGTATCAGATCCGGTTGAATCTGTAACGCCTGTAAGCGGGTGGCCATAAGTGGAAGATCACGTTTGCCACGTTTATTGAGTGGGCGGTTAAAGTCAGACAGCTCTGGGTCTTTCCAGCTGGATTTAGCGTGTCGTACCAGTGTCAGCATTCTCATGGACTGTTCCTTAACTCTTATCTCAGCAATGTTAGTCTCAGTATTAACTAAGGCTGCCGGAAAAGCCATTGGTTAGCTGGCAATACAGTTATCGTCTGCATCCTGATCATCCTGCTTGTCGGCGATGAGTTGGCACCAGACTTTACGCATATGTCCTGCAGGATGGCTGCCAGAATGTTGTAGGTTCATCGGTCCCGGGCTAAAGAGGCGAGGGTCCATGAGTATTGGCTGGTCATTCATGATGGGCATAAAGTCCATTTGATCGAGAATATCTTTTTGCAGATCAATGCCGGGAGCTATCTCAGTGAGCTTGAGTCCTTGGGCCGTGAGCACAAACACGGCTCGTTCTGTGATAAAGGTGACGCGGTGGCCTTGCTGAATCGCATATTCACCATTGAAGGTGATTTGCTGTACTTGTTTTAGAAATTTTTTGATCGGCCCGTTGCTTATGATTTTTATCGCGCCATTATCAATGTCAATCTGTTGTGGCCCAGAGGTAAAGGTGCCTAGAAAGTAAAGATCGCGAGTGTTCTGGGTAATATTGATAAACCCGCCGGCGCCGGCCAGTTTACTGCCAAAGCGACTCACGTTGATATGTCCCTCGGGACAGGTTTCCGCCAGCCCTAAAAACGCTTGATCTAAGCCGCCGCCATCATAAAAATCAAACTGGGCTGGTTGGTCGATAATCGCCGCGGCGTTACTGACGGCGCCGAAGCTAAGGCCACTAGCGGGTTGGCCGCCAATGCCGCCGGGCTCAACTGTGAGGGTGAAATCGTTGAGTATTTTTTCTTCTGCGGCCACCGTCGACACCATCTCGGGCATGCCTATGCCGAGGTTGACCACCGCGTTAGGTTGCAGTGCCATGAGTGCTCGGCGACCAATGACTTTGCGTACCGATAGCGGTACATTCTCTTGCCCCATAACGGCAACGATATCGCCACAGTAAGCCGGATTGAACGGTTCTGCAAAGGTTTGCGGGTGATCTACCGCGTCGGCGACGACAATGTGATCAACCAGTATACCGGGGATTTTCACCCGGTCGGGTGTGAGGTGATGTTGGTGGGTGGTGCGTTCAACTTGCACTATCACTAAGCCACCACTGTTATGAGTCGCTTGGGCGATCGCCAGTGCTTCCAGTGGCAGGGCTTCTCGCTCCATGGATATATTACCGTCGGCATCAGCGGTAGTGCCACGTAGCAGTGCAATATCAATTGGAAAGGCTTTGTAGAATAGATACTCTTGACCGTTTAGATCGATCAATTCGACGAGATCGGCACGGGTACAGGTGTTTATTTTTCCGCCGTCTTGGCGCGGGTCAACAAAGGTATTTAAGCCTACTTTTGTGAGTGTGCCGGGTCGTCCGGCGGCGATATCGCGGTAAAGGTGGCAGATAACCCCTTGGGGGAGGTTATAGGCCTCGATACGGTTGTCGGTGGCGAGTTTGCCAAGCCCTGGCGCTAACCCCCAGTGACCACCGATCACTTTGCGTACCATACCCTCATGGGCAAAATGATTCAGCCCGCGGGTTTGAGCATCGCCCTGTCCGGCGGCGTAGACCAATGCCAGTTGCTGAGGGTGCTGTGAAGCGATAAAGCGTTGTTCGATGGCAATGGCTAGGCTTTCGGCGAAACCGATGCCGATAAAGCCGCCGGTGGCGATAGTGGCGTTATCCGGGATGAGCTGTGCGGCTTGTGCTGCACTAATCTGCTTGGACATATTGCTGGGCCTGTCATTATTATTGTTGTTTGAGCGGGTTGGAATAACGTAGCAAAGCTTAGGCCATTAGTTATTAGTCGTATTAAATCAATGGCTTAATACTGTCTTGTGGTGAGGTTTTGATGTATTTAAACAAGTTTTGTCTATTTTGTTAGACAGTTTGTATTGTTTTGTCTGTCTGATCTGAGCAGGTTATTACAGTTTTAGACGTTTAATGCGATTGTAGAGAGTCGCTCTGGAGATGCCCAGTAACTTTGCCGCTTTGGTTTTATTGTACTGACATTGGCGCAACGCTTGTTGTAAGGCGTTTCGCTCGGCAGCGTTTCGGCTATGAGCCAAGTCATCGACCGGCGGCCGGCTTGTTAGTATTACTTCCTCGGCGCCAAGGTCTTGGGGATAAATAGCGCCTGCTTCAGCCATGACACAGGCGCGCTCCAGTCGATTATGCAGTTCTCGGACATTACCCGGCCAGTGATATTGTTGTAGCCAAGCCATCGCCTCGGTGCTCAACTGCAGTGCGGGTAGACCTGATTCTTGAGCGATTTTTTGCATCAGATGGTGGCAGAGGTCGGGGATATCGCTATCTCTATCGCGAAGCGCCGGTAGTTGGAGTGGTAGCACATTGAGGCGGTAGTATAGGTCTTCCCGGAAAAGCCCATCATCAACCAGCTGTTTAAGGTTCTTGGAGGTTGCGGCGATAATTCTGACATCAACCTTTTCTAATCGGTTTGATCCCAGTGCTTCGACTTCCCTTTCCTGTAATACCCGTAAAAGTTTCGCCTGAATAGCGGCGGAAATATCGGCGATTTCATCGAGGAATAGGGTGCCACCCGCAGCTAGCTGAATTTTTCCTTGGCGGCCATTCTTACTGGCACCAGTAAAAGCCCCAGCCACCGCCCCAAATAGCTCTGATTCAACTAGTGATTCAGGGAGGGCTGCCATATTGATACCGACAAAAGGGCCATCGCGACGGGGGAGGCGGTATGAATTCCCTGAGCTAACAGCTCTTTTCCGGTGCCGGTTTCGCCCAGTAATAAAATGGTGGTGTCGAGCTGTGCTGCCCTGAGCGCTTGGCGCTTCACTTTAAGCAAGGGGGCTGAGTGGCCGACGAGGTCGTCCAGTTCATATTTACTGGTACGCAGCAGATTTTCACAGACGAGTTGTTTTTTTAGCCGCGCGAACTTATCGAACAGTGGCTGAAGGTTGTTTAGGTTGTCATAAAAGATAAAGCCGATAGCGCCAAAGACTGAGCCGTCAGGGTTTTTCAGCGGCAAGCGGGTCACTGCGCACCAGCGATTATTAATCTGCATGAGATCTAAAAAACTGGGCAGGCCGGTTTTGACAACCCGGGGGAGTTGGGTCGTTGGTAAGATGTTTTCGACCGGCTGACCGGTGAGCACACTGTCGTCGGCCAGCTCAAGTAATTCGCGATAAGGTTTACTTAACCAGACTATACGGCATTGTTGGTCGACAGCAATGGCTCCCTGGCAGAGGCTAGAGAGCAGGGTAAACAGGTTTTCATTGCTGTTTTTGATGAGGGTTTCAAGCTGGCTCATAGCATACCTGCACTGCTGATCGAGGCAGTACAGTGTGCCAGATTTAAACGGCTAATGGCAGAGGCATGAGCGTGTTGTGAACATCAGTGAAGCGGTGGCTCACTAGGGGGCTTTCAGGCGACCTGTTGGCCTGGCGTGTAATTGAGCAGCTGCCAACTATGGGGGACGCTGATCAGCCCAATTTGGGCCGTGCAGTCCCTGCACATATACAGGGTATTGTTATGTATATGTTTAACCTCAACCAGCCCGCTGTGTAGGCTGATGCTTTGATGTTCCAGTAGTGACTTGCACTGTGGGCATAGACATGTCATTTGTGTGACCTCAAAACTGATATTGGATAGGGAGGAGTCCTCGTACTCGCAGACATTCAAATAGCGATGGTGAAGGGCTCATTATTTTTGTGTTTGTAATAAAAAAGCGTCACTAGGTGATCTTTTTGTGTCGTATTTATGCGACTAATTTTAGCATAAAAGGACAGTTTAAGAAAATTTGCTTAAGTGTCTGTTTATAAATGAATAAATATTACTAGGTAATATTTACCGATGGCTTTTTTAATCACATTGGTTAAATTATAGACTATAAATAGAAAAACCAGCCGACTGGCTGGTTTTGTTGTCGCTGTTCAGTGACATGAGCGTTGTGTTTAGTTGGGGTTATCCCCCTAAATAAGCCTGGCGAACGGACTCATCCGTTAACAGATTGGTGCCGGTATCGGTTTTAACAATTCGCCCGTTTTCAAGCACATAACCCCGGTCGGCGATACGTAACGCTTGGTTGGCATTTTGCTCAACGAGGAAGATGGTGACGCCCTCATCCCGCAGACGTTCGATAATATCAAAAATCTGCTGGATGATAATCGGTGCTAGTCCGAGGGAGGGCTCATCTAAGAGCAACAAGCGCGGTTTACTCATGAGCGCTCGGCCAATCGCCAACATCTGTTGTTCACCGCCAGACATAGTGCCGGCCCGCTGCTTATAGCGCTCTTCTAAACGAGGAAACAGGTCGAGCACATATTTGGCTGTTTCTGCCGCCTGCTCGTTGGTGCGGAAGTAAGATCCCATAAAGAGGTTTTCTTCAACTGTCATGGCACTGAAAACCCGCCGTCCTTCAGGCACAATGGCGAGGCCTTTGCGCATGATATCCGGAGTATTGAACCCACTGAGCTCTTCACCTTCAAAGGTGATCTTGCCGGAGGATGCTTTAGGGTCGCCACAGATGGTCATCATCAGGGTTGTTTTACCCGCACCGTTGGCGCCAATCAGGGTGATGATCTCACCCTGATTAATCTGGACGCTAACATCGTGGAGCGCCTGAATCTGCCCGTAATGAGTGTTTACATTTTCGATCAGCAGCATCTTATTCCTCTCCGAGATAGGCTTTGATAACGTCGGGGTTCCCTTTGATCTGTTCGGCCGTGCCGTTAGCCAAGGGGGTGCCCTGTGCAATCACATAGATATGATCGGAGATACCCATCACCAGACTCATATCATGCTCAATCAGCAGAATGGAAATTTCATGCTCGTCACGTAGCTTGATGATCAGTTCATCCAGCTCTTTGGTCTCATTCGGGTTTAGACCCGCGGCCGGTTCATCCAGCATAAGCAGTTCCGGCTGGGTGACCATGCAGCGCGCAATTTCAAGACGACGTTGCTGGCCGTAAGACAGGTTGCCGGCCTCCCGGTTGGCAAACTCCTGCAGACCGACCTCTTCTAGCCAGTGGGCAGCATGGTTCATCGCGTCTTTTTCTAAACGACGATAGTTAGGCGTTTTTAATAGACCAGACAGAAGATTGGTATTCATATGACGGTGCTGAGCGACCAACATATTCTCAATTACGGTCATTTTCTGAAACAAGCGGACATGCTGAAAGGTACGTACCAGCCCCTTGCGGGAGATTTGATAGTCCTTCAAGCCGGCAATCTGCTTGTCTTTCAGCATGACGCTGCCTTCGGTGGGGATATAAAAACCGGATAAACAGTTAAATACCGTGGTTTTACCCGCACCATTAGGGCCGATAACAGAAACAATCTGGCGATTTTTAACCTTCAGGTTTACGCCGTTTACCGCTACCAGACCGCCGAAGCGCATAGTCAGGCCGTTTACATCTAGCAGTAACTGACTCATTGTTGTTTCAACTCCAGATGTGGACGTTTCATGGGGACCAGTCCTTCAGGACGCCAGCGCATCATCACGACCATCAATAGGCCGAAAAGTAGCATGCGGTATTCGGAGAATTCCCGCGCTAGCTCCGGCAGAATGGTCATGATGATGGCGGCAAAGATAATCCCCATCTGCGATCCCATCCCGCCGAGTACCACAATCGCCAAAATAATGGCTGATTCAATAAAGACGAAGGATTCTGGGCTGATAAAGCCCTGTCGAGCGGCAAAGAAGCAGCCGGCAAAGCCTGCGGTCGATGCACCTAAGGTAAACGCGGATAGTTTTATCGCGGTACGGTTTAAACCTAGCGAGCGACAGGCGATCTCATCTTCACGCAGAGCTTCCCATGCGCGTCCGATGGGCATCCGCATCAGCCGGTTGATCAGGTAGATTACACCAATCACCAGCAATACCGCGATCAGGTAAAGAAAGATTACTTTGTATGAGCTGGAATAATCCATATCAAAGTATTCATGGAAGGTGACCGCGCCTTCTTCTTTCGCCCGACGGTTAAACTCTAAGCCAAATAGGCCTGGTTTGGCGATGCCTGAAATACCATTCGGACCGCCGGTGAGGGAGGTCCAGTTATTCAGTAATATCCGGATAATTTCCCCGAAGCCTAGGGTCACGATGGCAAGATAATCACCGCGCAACCGCAGTACCGGGAAGCCGAGCACAAAGCCGAAAGCCGCCGCCATGGCCGCAGAAATTGGCAAGCAGGCCCAGAAGGACATGCCAAAATACTGTGACAGCAAGGCATAGGTGTAAGCGCCTACGGCATAGAAGGCAACAAAGCCGAGATCGAGCAAGCCCGCGAGGCCAACCACGATATTGAGGCCTAGCCCCAACATGATGTAGATCAGCGTCAGTGTGGCTAAATCAACCGAACCCCGAGATACCATAAATGGCCAGACCAGCATCACCACAATAATGGCGGCGATCAGCCAAGGTTTCAGCGCGGCCATTTTTTCGCCCTGGGGAAGAATGGCCTTGAAGTTAGGTTTAGGTATCACGCCAAACAGAGCGTCGACCTGAGCGCTGAATAGCTGTGATAGGAATACCACACTGATACCGCCGAAAATCCACATCCACTGCTCGGTGGTAGCACCTTTAACCGCCAGTGTAGAGCCTTCGGTATCCAGTTTTACGCCGATCATCAGGCACGCCAGTATCAGTGAGATACCTGCGGCAAATATCGCATTATAAAGTTTACTAGAGGTCATACTTTTTCTACCTCTGGTTTACCTAGAAGTCCACTTGGACGGAACAGGAGGATGGTGACCAATAACCCGAATGAGACAACATCTTTGTATTCTGATGGGAAGAACGCCGAGGTCATTGCCTCGGTAACACCGAGAATCAAACCACCGAGCATCGCGCCTGGAATCGAACCAATGCCGCCTAATACTGCAGCGGTAAAGGCCTTCAAGCCAGCGATAAAGCCGACAAAGGGGTTCACCACACCGTAATACAAGCCGAGCAATAAACCGGCAATAGCGGCCAGTGCTGCACCAACAATAAAGGTTAGAGCGATAATCTTATTGGTATCAATTCCCAGCAGGTTCGTCATGCCCAAATCTTCCGAACAAGCGCGACAGGCGCGTCCCATGCGTGAACGGGAGATAAACAGGGTTAAGAGCGTCATACTGATGAAGGTGATAGCAAAGATCAGCACCTGCATATAGGAGAGAGACACTTCAAATAGACTCGGGTCGCCAAAGTTCCAACCGCCGGTAATTTGCGGTGGTAAAGCGACATCACGTGAACCCTGAGACAGAACCACAAAGTTCTGCAGGAAAATAGACATACCGATCGCGGAGATCAGCGGAATAAGTCGGTTCGTGCCTCGTAAGGGGCGGTAAGCCACACGTTCCACCGTCCAGCCATAAGTGCTCGAGATGAAAATGGCAACGACCAAGGCAATGACAAGGAGGATAGGGAGACTTGCTATTCCCATACCCATCAAACCTGCGATAACAATAAATGTCACGTAGGAGCCGATCATATAGATCTCGCCGTGGGCAAAGTTAATCATACCTATGATGCCGTAAACCATCGTGTAGCCGATGGCTATCAGAGCATAGGTGGAACCGATGGTTAGCCCGTTAATGAGCTGTTGCAACAGATAAAGCGAAAATTCTGACATTTGCAGGGACCCAATAAAACGAATCCCCGGTGCCGGATCACGGCACCAGGGAGTCGGGATTGACGAACCTCAACGGATCATGCCGAGGCTCGTTAAACCATTGTTATTAAGACAGATTACTCAGCTGGCGTCTTAGAGCCATCCTGATGCAGACGGTAGACTAAGAAGGTAGATTCAGTCAGGTCGCCTTTCTCGTCGTATTTGACTTTACCAATAGCGGTATCGAAGTCGTGTCCACGGATGTAGTCAGACAGTACTTCAGCATCGGTTGATTTAGTCGCGGTCATCGCATCGGTCATTACTTCAACGGCAGCGTAGGCAGTGAATACGAACGGGCCTGTTGGGTCTTCACCCTTCGCTTTGATCGCCGCTACGCGGGTTTCGTTGATTGGGTTTTGATCGAAGCTTTTTGGCGCTGTAGCCAGAACACCTTCAGACGCTTTACCCGCAATTTTGGCGAGATCAGAGTTTACGACACCTTCAGGTCCCATAAACTGAGCATTAAAGCCTTTTTCAGCAGATTGACGCAGGATCAGCCCCAGTTCTGGGTGATAACCACCGTAATAAACGAAGTCAACGTTCTCTTTTTTCAGCTTGGCAATCAGTGCTGAGAAGTCTTTATCGCCAGGTGTAACACCTTCAAACATCGCTGCTTTAACGCCTTTCTCGGCGAGCAGGTCACGTACAGAAGTGGCAAGGCCTTCACCGTATTGCTGCTTATCATGGATAACGGCGATACGCTTAGGCTTGGCATTGTTGAGGATGTACTCAGCAGCCATAGAGCCTTGCAGGCTGTCTAGACCGATAGTACGGAAGATTGTTTTGTAGCCTTTCTCAGTGATCGATGGCGAGGTAGACGCCGCAGTGATCATCAGGATACCTTCTTCATCATAGATGTCGGTAGCGGGTTCAGTTGATGAAGAGCACAGGTGACCAACAACTTGAGTGATACCATCATTAACGATCTTGTTGGCAACAGCGACTGCTTGTTTAGGATCACATGCATCATCATAGATAACGCCTTCAAGCATCATACCGTTGATGCCGCCCGCTTTGTTGATATCGTCAATCGCGGCCATTACACCGATTTTTTGCATATCGCCATACTGTGCAACAGGGCCTGTAGCCGGGCCTGCAAGACCAATTTTAAGCGTTTCAGCTTGTGCTGCGGCAGTTAAGCCCATGATACAAACAGCGGTACTCAGGCCCAGTAATGTTTTGCGAAATTGATTCATCCAGCTTATCTCCATTTATTGTTCTTGCAGAGGACCCCTTATGGGCAATGTAATCGTCTGTGGCTAGCTAATCGGCCCATAAATGGGTTGAGCAACCTAGCCGTTTTTATACCAGACATATCGTCCTCTGTCGCAGTCTCTAACTCTACCTCTGCCGATCTGGTAAATGCAATCTAAGTAACGAGGTTTTATCAAGATTTTGTTACTGTTGAAGTCGTTTTTAGAGCGGTTGGCAAAAAGTGTTAATAATATTGCCAGTATTTGTTATTGAGCATCTGACCGTTTTTGTTAATGATTCCTACGCTAAGCAGAATATTTCCCCGGCGTTAGATCATGCTAACGACAGAGAAAAAGCAGGTTCCTATATAATGATAAGAATTGGGAAGAGTATGGATCCGATCAGATCACTAATTCACAGTGTGGTGCTAGCGACGTTTGTTTTTGCCGCGAGCGCCTCCGCTGAGCAGGCCGCTGACCGCCTTAAAACCCCGGCGTTGATCTCCTATCGCGCGGGGCAGGCATTGATGCTCGATATCGCCGCCGATCAGGCGTTGGTCGCAGTAGGCGATCAGGGGGTGGTGATGCGCTCCACCGATCAGGGGCAGCATTGGCAGCAGCAGCCAACACCGTTCAGCGTCATGCTTACCTCGATTTTTTCTCAGATGCACAACATGCCTGGTTAACCGGACATGATGGGCTGCTGGCTGCGAGTCGCGACGGTGGTATTAGCTGGACACCGTTATTAGATGGCAATCAAGTTAACCAACTACGCCTGCAGCGCTTGCAAGAACGGGTCGCCGAGTTGCAAAGCTTGGCGGATGCCGAGCCGGATAATGCCTTGTTAGCGGAGCAATTGGATAATGCTTTATGGTATGCCGATGATGCTGCGGTGGCGGTGGAAGAGGGGCCTAGCGTGCCCTTGTTGGATGTTTGGTTTGCCAATGAGCGTCGAGGCTTTGCGCTGGGTGGCTATGGTTTATTGTTAAAAACCGAGGATGGCGGTCAACACTGGGCGTATTGGGGAGATCGTCTCGATAATCCCGATAATTTCCACCTCAATGCGATGATGGCGGATCACCGAGGTGATCTGTATATCGCCGGAGAAGCGGGACTACTGTTTCGCTCACAGGACGGTGGCGATAGTTGGAGCCGTATTGAAACCCCTTATGATGGTTCATTTTTTAGTATCACTGAATTTAAACAGCAGCTGTTTTTGATGGGGTTACGGGGACATCTGTATCGTTCTGTCGATGGTCTGGATTGGCAGACGGTTGATACCGGCTATAACGCGACCCTGCTGAGCGCCGTTGCGGATACGCAAAAACTGGTGTTATTAGGACAGGGTGGCTTGATTCTAGAAAGTTCGGATGGTCAGCACTTCACACCCATAGACAGTGGTGGGCGGCGCTCCCTCAGTGCCGGTGTTGCGGTTGATGGCGCCTATATTCTCGTGGGTGAAGGTGGATTGCTGAGCCTGGAGGCCGCAGATGAATAAGTTATCCAAGTTATTGCTGGCGCCGATTAAAAGTTCTGAAGAGTTTGCCGAACGGTTTCTGTTTCATCGGCGTTTGCCGGTGTTATTGGTGTTTGCAGCGCTGACGCTATTTCTCGCTTGGCAGGCGGTGCAGATTCGTCCCGATGCCAGTTTTGTAAAAATGATCCCTACCTCTCACCCCTATGTGGAGAACTATCTTAAAAACCGTGATGATTTAGCTGGACTGGGCAATAGTGTCCGGGTTGCGGTGGCGGTTAATGAGGGGGATATCTTTACCGCCGAGTATCAACAGACGCTGCAAAAAATCACTGACGAACTGTTTTTTATTCCGGGCGTTGATCGCTCGGCACTGACATCCATCTGGACGCCGAACGTCCGTTGGACTGAAGTCACCGAAGAGGGCTTTGTCGGCGGACCTGTGATTCCACCGGATTATGATGGTTCTGCAGCCAGCCTTGAACAGGTGAAATTGAATATTTTGCGTTCTGGACAGGTTGGCCGACTGGTAGCGAACGATTTTCGTTCGGCGATTGTGCAGGTCCCCCTGTTTGATAAACACCCGGATACCGGCGAAAAACTCGACTATCAGGCGTTATCACAACAGTTAGAGACTCTTATTCGGGATAAATATCAGTCTGATAAAATCACCGTTCATATTACTGGTTTTGCCAAAATTGTTGGCGATCTGATCGATGGTGCCGCGCAGGTGGCGGTATTCTTTGGTATCGCGTTGCTGATTACTCTCGTGCTGCTGTATCTCTATTCCCGCAGTATTACTGGCACCTTGGTGCCGTTAGCTTGCTCGGTGATTGCGGTAATCTGGCAGCTAGGGTTGCTGAAACTATTGGGTTTTGGCCTAGATCCCTATTCCATGCTGGTGCCGTTTTTGGTGTTTGCCATCGCCGTCAGTCACGGGGTGCAAATCGTCAATACGATCGCTTTGGAAAGCGCCCGCGGGGCCGACAGTTGGCTGGCCGCCCGTCGAGCGTTTCGGGCACTGTATATTCCTGGATTAACGGCGTTGCTGTCTGATGGCATCGGTTTTGTAACGCTGATGGTAATCGATATCCGCGTGATTCAGGATTTAGCCATCGCCGCTTCACTGGGTATAGCGGTCATTATTCTGACGAACCTGTTCTTGCTGCCGGTAATCATGTCATTGCTCGGGATTGGGGAGCGGGCAACGCAACGTGCCTTGAGTGCCGAACAGAAACAGAATAGCGTCTGGGATCGTCTTACATGGTTTGCGACTCCGGTAGGTGCTTGGACTGCCGTCATTGTGGCGGCCGTGTTGCTGGTCGGCGGTCTATATCAGGGGCAAAAATTGCAAATTGGCGACTTGGATAGTGGTGCGCCGGAGTTGCGAGCCGATTCCCGTTATAACGTCGATAACCGCTTTATTACCCAACATTATTCAACCTCCAGCGATATTTTCGTGGTGATGGTGGGGACAGAAAAAGATCACTGTTCGAGCTTTAATACGCTGGCGCTGGTGGATCGCTTTCAGTACTACCTGACCAATATAGACGGGGTGCAGTCGAGTGTTTCATTGGTGGATGTATCCAAACGGGTAACGTCGGGTCTTAACGAAGGCAATCTTAAATGGCGGACCATCAGCCGTAACCAGTTGGTGATCAATGCCTCGCTGTCTTATGTGCCTGCAGGTCTGATGAATCCTTCCTGCTCGCTGCTGCCGGTTATTATCTTTCTCGATGATCACAAGGCCGAAACCTTACAAGGCCTAACCGCGCAGATTGAGCAGTTTGCTGCCCGCTATGATTCTGATCAGATACGTTTTGAAATGGCGGCAGGCAACTCCGGCTTTGAAGCGGCCACCAATGAGGTGATCGGCACCGCCCAGTATCAAATGCTGGCTTGGGTCTATGGCGTAGTGGGTTTACTCTGCTTGCTGACCTTCCGTTCATTTAAAACATTGGTGTGTATTATTGCTCCCTTAGCGCTGACTTCCTTGTTGTGTCAGGCGCTGATGGCCAGTCTCGGTATTGGCGTGAAGGTGGCAACACTGCCGGTGATTGCCTTGGGGGTGGGTATCGGAGTGGACTATGGTATCTATATCTATTCTAAACTGAACACCTACCTGGTGCAGGGCATGGCACTGCCAGAAGCGTATCTCAATACCCTTAAAACCACCGGTAAGTCGGTTGCCTTTACGGGCTTAACATTGGGTATTGGCGTGGTGCTTTGGGTCTTTTCGCCGATTAAGTTTCAGGCGGATATGGGCATTTTGCTAACCTTTATGTTCCTTTGGAATATGCTCGGCGCACTGGTATTGATTCCAGCGCTGGCTTGTTTGCTTAACTGTGGTGCCACCGGTGTCGGGGCCGCAGGCGCGACTCAACGGGAGGTAAAAGATGCTGTTAAATAAGCGATTATTACTGGTGCTTGATCAACAAAATCAAGCCTGTCTGGCGCTACAGCGTTGTCATCTCATCGCCAGTCGTCTTCATAGTCCAGTGACGATGGTCTGGTTAGGCGATGATCCGGCTAAGGCGCAACAGGCGGTAGCACAGCTTGAAGCGGATGGCATCGACGTCACACTGCATCAGTGCCCACGTAATAAACTGTTAAAGCTGCTCGCTAAGTTGTTGTCACAGCAGCCGTTTGGTCTATTAATTAAAAGTTGTGATCCGCGTCAATCGGGCTTTATGACGTCGCTGGATGGGCATATCTTGCGTGATCTTCCCTGTCCGGTGTTGTTGGTTAAAGGAGACCAGCTATGGCAGGCGGGTGTAGTGATGGCGGCGGTTGATGCTTTGACCGAAGATGCGCATCAACGGCAGCTTAATGATGATGTGTTAACTATCGCGGCGCAGATTGCCGAGGCCACTGAATCGGCGTTGACGGCAGCGGTGGCATGCCCTTCGGCGATGATGGGAGCCGATCCGGTATTGCAGTCTGAAAATCTAATTCAAAAGAAGGCTCGGCAAGCTCTCGAGGCGCAGTTAAGTCGGTTGTCTTTGACGGCTAAAGCGGTGGCGGTGGGGGAAGGTCCAGCGGAGTATTGGCTTCCGGAAGCCGCCGCGCAGCTCACGGCTCGGTTGATCGTTATTGGCACGCGAGCCCGTGGCGGCTTGAAAGGGGCGTTGATTGGTAACACGGCGGAACGGATATTATCGCGGCTCGATTGCGATATCTTAGTCTTGAGGATTGGGCTCGCGGATGAGGTGGTGCCCGTATTAAAACAATGATGTTAATGTTTTCTTAAAAGCCCGGTTTTCCGGGCTTTTTTGTTAATAAAATTTAACGGTTGATTGTTTTTTAATATCTTGATTTTTAAAGATTAATTTTCCGCTATCAAGGTCGTGATTTTTTGTGTTAGTGATAATGGAAGGTTTTGTTATTGGTAAAGGCGGACGGTTAATAGATCCTTGGTGCATACAATAAATAACCAAACTTACCTGTATCAACGATACATCTGTATCTAAGCTACAGGTAGCGTTACAGGATCTATCGAGGTGTCATCATGCCGGAATACAAAGCGCCCTTAAGAGATATTCAGTTCGTACTGGATGAAATGCTGCAAAGCGAACAACATTATCAGAGCCTGCCTGGCTGTGAAGAAGCAACCCCCGATATGGTGGCTGCTATTCTAGATGAGGGTGCTAAATTTGCAGAGCGTGTCTTAGCTCCATTGAATCAGGTGGGTGATCAAGAAGGTTGTCAGTTGAATGATGGCGTTGTGACCACGCCAACCGGCTTTAAAGAAGCTTATCAGCAGTTTGTTGAGGGCGGCTGGCCGTCACTGCCCCATGACCCTCAATGGGGTGGACAAGGGTTGCCTGAATCGATTGGTATTATCTTAAATGAGTTGGTTGGCTCGGCTAACTGGTCATGGAGTATGTATCCCGGCCTAAGTCACGGAGCAATGAATACGATTGAAGCCCATGGTACTGAAACGCAGAAACAAACCTATCTGACCAAGCTGATCAGTGGCGAATGGACCGGCACCATGTGCTTGACCGAATCCCATTGTGGCACCGATCTGGGCATGTTGCGCACCAAAGCGGAACCTCAGGCCGATGGCAGCTATAAAATTAGCGGCACTAAAATCTTTATCTCCGCTGGTGAGCACGACATGGCTGATAACATTGTCCATATCGTACTGGCGCGGCTACCGGATGCGCCACAAGGCACTAAAGGTATCTCGCTGTTTATCGTGCCTAAGTTCGTGCCTGATACCGCCGGTGCGGTGGGTGAACGTAACAGCCTCAGTTGTGGTGCGTTGGAACATAAAATGGGTATCCACGGTAACGCCACGTGCGTGATGAATTTCGATGGTGCGACCGGTTATCTGATTGGACCCGAAAATAAAGGCCTGAACTGCATGTTCACCTTTATGAACACCGCCCGTATCGGTACGGCGCTGCAGGGCTTGGCGCACACAGAGTGGGGTTATCAGAATTCACTAGCGTATGCGCGTGATCGGTTACAGATGCGAGCACTCAATGGCCCTGCGTACCCGGACAAAGCCGCCGACCCTATTATCGTACACCCTGATGTGCGGCGTATGCTGCTAACCCAAAAAGCCTTTGCTGAAGGTGGTCGGGCGCTGATTTACTACTGTGCTCAGTTGGTCGATAAAGCGCATCTTACGGCGGATAATGATGCTCGACAGGAAGCAGAAACCCAGTTGGCATTCTTGACTCCCATCGCGAAAGCATTTTTAACTGAAACCGGTTTTGAATCCGCTAACCTCGGTATGCAGATCTTTGGTGGTCATGGCTATATCAGTGAGTGGGGAATGGAACAGAACGTTCGTGATAGCCGTATTTCGATGCTGTATGAAGGTACCACCGGCATCCAGGCACTCGACCTATTGGGTCGTAAAGTGTTGATGACTCAGGGGGAATCGCTGCGATCTTTCACGAAAGTGGTGCATCGTTTCTGCGAAGCGCAGGCTGGCAACAGCGCCGTTACCGAGTTTATCAGCCCGCTGGCGCGCTTGAATCGTGAATGGGGTGATCTAACCATGCGTATTGGTATGAAAGCGATGCAAAACCGCGAAGAAGTAGGTGCTGCATCGGTCGATTACCTGATGTATTCCGGCTATGTCACCATGGCATACCTATGGGCTCGAATGGCCGTTGTAGCGCAGGAAAAACTGGATGCCGGCGTAGGTGATCAGCGTTTTTATCAGGCCAAGCTGAAAACAGCACGTTTCTATTTTGAACGTATCTTGCCGCGAACCAAAACCTTAGAAGCGACCATCGATTCCGGCGCGGACAATCTGTTGGCGATGGATATCGCTGAATTCTCTAATTGATCCCGTTGAGTCGAATCTGATGCAGCGACTTCAATCTAAAGCCATAAAAAGTAAAGCAGGCCGAGCAGTCATCTCTGGCCTGCTAACATTAAATTATCGTTTGCGACGGTTGACCAAGGGTTCCGCGCAAACGAACGAAAGTCAGGAGAGTGCAAATATGAGTGATATTCAAGGATTGTTCGAGCAGATGGTGGGACGTTTTGATAGTGCCGCTGCGGCCGGCCTAGAAGCTGTCTTTCAGTACCGCCTAGATGAGGGCGATGCACATTATGCCGCGATCTCTAACGGTGAATGCACACTTGGCGAAGGTGAACATGATGAGCCGAGCGTGATTTTATTGATGGATACAGAAACCTTTAAAGAGGTTCTGAATGGCGAGACGAACGGCATGCAGGCCTTTATGGCCGGTCGTATCCGTGCCGAAGGCGACATTATGCTGGCAACTCGACTGGAATCGTTATTTCCCGTTAGCTAATGGCATTATCAGCAGCATCAGATCATAGTTGCTGCTGATTCTATTCGACTTTTTTATCTGAGCATTTATGCTGCAGTAAACGGGTTGGACATTGAATCCTGCATAAACAAGATAAAAAAATAACAACAGACAGGATCTGAACATGGATCATAAAACACGTGGCGATTGGATTCCTGACAGTCTGAATCCACGGGGCTATCAAACACTGACCGACGTTATTGCGCGGATGGTGGGCGATTATGCCGATAAAACCGCATTTACCAGTTTTGGTTATGCGATGAGCTATGCCGAGCTGGGACGGCTATCGGATGCGTTTGCGGTATATCTGCAGCAGGAAACCGATCTACAGCCGGGAGACCGGATTGCTATCCAGTTACCGAACCTTAATCAATATCCCGTGATTATGTTTGGTGCGTTGAAGGCAGGGTTGGTGATTGTGAATACTAATCCGCTGTACACTCCCCGTGAACTGGAAAATCAGTTTAAGGATTCCGGTGCGCGAGCGCTGGTGGTCTTTAAGGGGGTGGCACATAACGTCGATAAAATTATTGCCAATACCAACCTCAAATATGTATTCACTACCCAAATTGCCGATCTGCATCCTCCGCTAAAGCGGCTGTTGATTAATTCGGTGGCGAAATACGTCAAAAAAATGGAGCCTGCGTATCATTTGCCCCAGGCGATTGAATTGCGTCAAGCGTTAGCGAAAAAGGCGGGCCAGAAACCACAGACCGTGGCTAAGCAGTGCAGTGATATTGCTGTTCTACAATATACCGGTGGCACCACAGGTATCTCGAAAGGCGCGATGCTGACTCATGCCAATCTGATCTCGAATTTCTTGCAGGGGGTCAAGTTGATCTCTGATGCGGATAAACATTGGGCCGAAACGGTGGTTTCACCATTACCGCTGTATCATATCTATGCCTTTACTCTATCGATGGCCGTGTTGGAACTGGGGGGAATAATCTACTGATTGCCAACCCCCGGGATATCAACGGGTTTGTCAAAGAGCTGCAAAAGAATACATTTTCTGCCTTTATTGGCCTGAATACCCTGTTTGTGGCGATTTGTAATCACCAAGACAGCGATAAAATTGATTTTAGTCGCTTGAAGGTGACTCTGTCCGGCGGCATGGCGCTGACGTTGTCAGCCGCCACAGCGTGGCAAAAAATGACCGGTTGTGAGGTATTAGAAGCCTATGGTCTGACGGAAACTTCACCTGCGGTAGCGATGAACCCACCGGCTAATATCCGGGTCGGTACGATAGGGCCTCCGGTGGCTGAGACCGATGTGAAAATCGTTGGGGTTGATGGTCAATCGATGGCGGTCGGTGAAGTGGGTGAACTCTGCGTGAAGGGGCCTCAGGTGATGCTGGGTTACTGGCAGAAAGAGCAGGCGACCCGTAGTTGCTTTACCGATGATGGCTATTTTATCACCGGAGATGTGGCCGTTATGGATAGCGATGGTTATTTGCGGATTGTTGATCGGGCTAAAGATATGATCAATGTCTCTGGTTTTAACGTCTATCCCAATGAGATTGAAGATATTGTTACCCTGCATCCGGGTGTGATTGAGTGTGCTGCGATCGGTATGCCCGATGAGCATAGTGGCGAAATCGTTAAGCTGTTTGTGGTGGCAAAGGATGAACTCAGTAGTGAGGATATCCGTGACTGGTGTAAAGAGCGACTGACACCTTATAAAGTTCCGAAAATCATTGAATTTACCGATGACCTGCCCAAGTCCAATGTGGGTAAAATACTGCGACGTTGTCTGCGTAAAGATAGCCCCGGTAGTAGTGCAGCCTAAAACCGGAGGTGATCATGTCTTTATCGAAGCCTGTGCGACGGGCGCTGAAGCACCGTCGTAACGTCGAATGTTATGGTTATGCTCGCGATGATGGTCTGTGGGATATCGAAGCGCGTATGACCGATATTAAAACCGACACTGTGGCGCTGCCTATCCGTGGGGATGTGGCTGCGGGTGAGCCCTTTCATGATTTGGGTTTACGAATCACCTTCGATCAACAATTTTTAATCCATGAGGTTGAGGCGTTTATTGATGCCTCACCTTTTCCGATCTGTCCTAATATTGCTGTTGCTTTTAAAAAACTGGAAGGCACGCGTATCGGGGCGGGTTGGTCGCGGCAGTGTAAAACACTATTGGGAGGGCATCGAGGCTGTACTCATCTGAATGAGTTGTTGCCGGTTGTTGCGACGACCGCGGTGCAGACCCTTTGGCCTAGCATTGATGCTGATGTTATGAAATTAGGCGCGCCGTTGATGATCAATAGTTGCCATAGTTGGGCGCAAAACAGTGAGGTGATTAAGGTATTATTGCCGGAACATTATAATGCTGTGGCCCCCGAAAGCGTTGCCCCCGATAGTGCTGATTGATAGCGCTAATTGATAGTGCCAATCAAGCCGCGAATTAACTAGGAGCTCTCTGTGAACGACATATTAAAAGTAACCCTTCAGGATCGTGTTTGTCAGGTTTTAATGAACCGCCCAGAGAAAAAAAATGCCCTGACCCTTGAGATGTATCAGGGGCTGACGGATGCGATGATCGCCGCGGATAACAATCCGGAGGTTAGGGTTATTATCCTTGGCTCGACTGGCGATAGTTTCTGTGCCGGTAATGATATCGCCGATTTTATCGCGGCGGTGAGCCGTCCGGATGCCATTAAAGTGCCGTTGTTCTTTTTGCAGACTCTCGCCGCATTGAAAACGCCGCTGATTGCCGCGGTGCCGGGAGCTGCGGTGGGTATCGGTAGCACGGTGTTATTGCATTGCGACCTGGTAGTTGCCAGTGATCAGGCGCGTTTTCAGCTGCCATTTGCTCGCTTGGGCTTGGTGCCTGAGGGAGGCTCGAGTCTGTTGATGCCTCAATTAGTCGGTCATCGCCGCGCTTTTGAGCTACTGGTGCTGGGGGATTCCTTCAGTGCGGAGACCGCTAGTGACTTGGGGTTGGTCAACTGGGTTGTGACACCGGATACGCTGCAAACACGGGCGTTGGATGAAGCGACCAAATTGGCTGCGTTGGCGCCGGAAGCGGTGCGCCAGAGTAAAGCGATGCTGCGTAGCCACACTCAATCGCAGTTGGAAGCGGTGTTGGTTGCCGAGGTTAATCAGTTTGCCGAGCGGCTTACCTCCGATGAGGCCCGCGAAGCATTGATGGCCTTTATGGAGAAGCGTGCGCCGGACTTCTCCCGCTTTTAACCGTCAGTCTCGGTTGCTCGCATGCTGTATCGTCCTTACGAATGACCCTGCTGATTGCCCTTGTGGCGCAGCAGTAAGTCACCGTAAAGGGCTTTAATTTCGGCAATATCTTTGTCCGCATCACCGCTGGTGTAATACGCCGTGTAGATACCTGCACGGCGGGTGCGCCAATCGATATAGGTCGCCATCACCGGAACCCCGGCTTGATGAGCAATATGATAAAAACCACTCTTCCATTCATCCACCTGCGAGCGGGTGCCTTCTGGAGCGATCACGAGGTAGAGCTGATCTGCCTGTTGTAGCTGAGCTGCCGCCTGAGAGACGACATTCACCGACTTTGAGCGATCGATGGGGATACCACCGAGCCACATCATAAGGTGTCGGAAGGGAAACTTGAAAATCTGTACCTTTCCCATCCAATAGATCGGTAGATCCTGACTAAACCCCAGCATCAGGGCATAGGGAAGATCCCAGTTACTGGTGTGGGGTGCCCCGATGAGAACGCATTTATCGATCCCTTCAATCGCTGAAAAATCCACCTGCCAGCCTTTCATTTTTAGAAATTGGCGCGATAACCAACGCAGTGGCGGATGAAACAGTGTGCTGTTAAAAATAGTTGAATGCATGGAATGATCAGGAACGTTAGCGACTTTATCAAGCATTGTAGTGTTATTTGGCCTAATCGGATACGAAATGCCCTTTATTGTCCGTCGTGGAACCCCTAGGCTGCATGCCAAAATCGTGTAAATAACCTGTTTATGTCTTTGTTGCTCAAAAATGTTATTTATATCTTTTTATCTAAAACACTGTTTTTTATAGGTATAAAGCTCGTATAAACGATTATGTTATTGAATAAGGCCATTTTTGTTATTGCTGGAAAATCACCTGAGACTAGTATTAATAAGCCTGAGCTGTACGCAGTGTTATCTCCCTGTTTTTTTGATGTGGCAGTCCGGCGTACGGAAGAGGAGTCAGGTTCCTTACTATGACTAACAATAATTATCCTGAGTATGGAGTGCACCATGCAATTTGAAGGAAAGGCTATTCGGGTTCAGGAGATCGACAGCGGTTTTTATGAGCTGACATTCGATCTGAACAATGAGCCAGTTAATAAGTTTAATCGACTGACCCTAGGTGAGTTGAAAGAGGCGGTGACTCAGCTCAGCGCAGTTGAAGGCATCCAAGGGGTGCTGTTCAGTAGTGCTAAAGACTGCTTCATCGTTGGCGCAGATATCACAGAATTTAGTTCGCTGTTCGATCAAGGCGAAGAGGGCTTGATTGCCGCTTTGTTGGAAACCCACGGGATTTTTAATGCGGTAGAAGATCTGCCTTGTCCGACGGTAACAGCGATCAATGGTTTAGCCCTCGGTGGTGGTTTTGAATTATGTTTGTCGACCGATTATCGAGTGATGGGCAACAAGGCGAAAGTTGGCTTGCCGGAAGTGAAATTAGGCATCAACCCAGGGTGGGGCGGTATTGTTCGTTTGCCTCGTCTGATCGGTATTGATAACGCCCATGAGTGGATCTGCACCGGCGTTGAAAAACGCGCGGCGGCGGCTCTGAAAGATGGTGCGGTGGATGCGGTTGTAGAACAAGATCAAGTGCGCGAAGCGGGTATTAACCTGTTGCGCCAGTGCGCTGCCGGTAAGTTTGATTACGCCGCGCGTCGTCAGGTTAAACAAAGTCCTGTGAAGCTCAATCAGATTGAGCAGATGATGGCGTTTGAAACCGCTAAAGGCATGATCGGTGCAAAAGCGGGCCCACATTACCCAGCACCTTTACAAGCGGTTAAAACGATCCAGAAATCCTGCGGCATGAGTCGTGATAAGGCGATTCTGGCAGAAGCCCAAGGCGTTGCTAAACTGGCCTCCGGTCCGGTTGTGAAAGCGCTGGTGGGTCTGTTTATGAAAGACCAGTATGTCAAAAAAGTTAGTCGTGGCTTTGAAGCGAAAGCAGACAAAGTTCAGCAGGCGGCGGTTTTGGGTGCCGGTATCATGGGCGGCGGCGTAGCTTATCAGTCGGCCTCTAAAGGGGTGCCGATCTTGATGAAGGATATCAATGAAGCGGCCATTCAATTGGGGCTGGATGAGGCAAATAAATTACTCGCCGGTCAGCTTAAACGGGGCCGGATTGATGCTGCGAAGATGGCTGCGACCATCAACCGTATTCGTCCGACCTTGAGCTATGGTGATTTTGCGACGGTCGATCTGGTGGTTGAAGCCGTGGTTGAGAACCAAAAAGTTAAAGCGATGGTGCTGGCAGAAACCGAGCAGCATATCGCTGAAGATGCGGTATTGGCATCTAACACCTCGACGATCTCTATTAATGCCTTGGCTAAATCACTTAAGCGGCCGGAAAATTTCTGCGGTATGCACTTCTTTAACCCGGTGCATATGATGCCGCTGGTGGAAGTCATTCGGGGTGAAAAAACCTCCGATGCGACCATCGCACGAACGGTCGCTTATGCCTCGGCGATGGGTAAAACTCCGATTGTGGTTAATGATTGTCCTGGGTTCTTGGTGAACCGAGTGCTATTCCCTTATTTCGGTGGTTTCAGTGGCTTATTGCAGGATGGTGCTGATTTCCGTCAGGTGGATAAGGTGATGGAACGTTTTGGTTGGCCAATGGGGCCTGCTTATCTATTGGATGTGGTCGGTATCGATACGGCCCATCATGCGGATCAGGTGATGGCCGCAGGGTTCCCTGAGCGTATGTCCCATGAGGGCGAATCGGTCATTGACCGGATGTTCTCACTGGAGCGTTTCGGTCAGAAGAATAACAAAGGTTTCTATCGCTACGAACTGGATCGAAAAGGCAAGCAGGCTAAGCTGCCGGATGCTGAAGTCGATTCATTAATCGAAGGTGTAGTCGGAACTGGACGCGACTTCGATGAACAAGAAATTATTGAACGGATGATGATTCCTCTGTGTATCGAGACGGTACGTTGTCTAGAAGAGGGTGTTGTTGCCTCTCCGGCAGAAGCCGATATGGCAATGATCTACGGTATTGGCTTCCCGCCATTCCGCGGCGGTGTGTTCCATTACCTTGATGAGATGGGACTTGCAGCATTCTGTGAAATGACGGCTAAGTACGCTGAGTTAGGACCCCTGTATCAGCCTACTGAGACGATGCAGAAGATGGCCGCTGCTGGCTCGACTTACTTAAATAACACAGCTCACTAAGGAGGAATCGAAGATGAGTCTGAATCCAAATGATGTAGTCATCGTCGATGCGGTACGTACCCCAATGGGTAAGTCCAAAGGCGGTTCCTTCCGGAATGTCCGGGCTGAAGCATTATCGGCCAGCGTGATGAATGGCTTGCTGACACGTAACCCGAACGTCAATCCTGCTGATATTGAGGATGTGATCTGGGGATGTGTTAACCAAACCAAAGAGCAGGGCTTTAATATTGCGCGTAATGCGTCGGTATTAGCGGGCTTACCTCATAGTGTTGCAGGGCAGACGATTAACCGTCTGTGTGGCTCCTCTATGGCGGCGCTGCATACCGCGGCCCAAGCGATCATGACCGGCAACGGCGATCAGTTTATGGTTGGTGGCGTCGAGCATATGGGACACTTAGATATTCTTCACGGGATCGATATCAACCCGCAGATGAGCACTCAGGTTGCCAAAGCGGCGATGATGATGGGTCTAACTGCTGAAATGCTGGGTAAAATGAACGGTATCAGTCGGGAACAGCAGGACGCCTTTGGTGCCCGTTCTCACCGTCTAGCTGATGAAGCTCGCCGTGAAGGCCGTTTTGATAATGAGATCGTGCCAGTTGAAGGGCATGATGAAAACGGTTTTAAATCGTTGCTGGAGCAGGATGAAGTTATCCGTCCCGAATCTACTGTGGAAACCCTAGGACAGCTAAAACCCGTGTTTGTACCGAAGGTGGGTACGGTGACTGCGGGAACTTCCTCGGCATTTTCTGATGGTGCTTCTGGGATGTTAATTATGTCGGCGGCCAAAGCGCAGGCGTTGGGACTCAAGCCACGGGCGAAGATTCGTTCAATGGCGGTCGCGGGGTGTGATCCTTCAATCATGGGTTATGGTCCGGTACCCGCAAGCCAGAAAGCTTTGAAACGAGCTGGATTGCGCATTGAAGATATCGATTATGTTGAGCTTAATGAAGCCTTTGCGGCGCAGGGTTTGGCGGTGCTGAAAAACCTCAAGCTGCTCGACCAGATGGAAGAGCGGGTCAACCTGAATGGCGGTGCGATCGCACTAGGCCACCCACTAGGCTGCTCCGGCACGCGGATATCCACCACGTTGCTGAATGTGATGGAGCAGAATGACGGTACTTTGGGTCTAGCGACCATGTGTATCGGTATGGGACAGGGTATTGCGACGGTGTTTGAACGCCTGAACTAAGCGATTGTCCTGTTTGAATGCGTAAGCGGCGCTCCCCCAGAGGCGCTTGCTGTGTGACTCAAAACCCCGGATACTGTGAATGGTTATCATTGTATCCGGGGTTTTTATTTGAATTTTTTTGCCCATCTCGTCTTAGCGGAACCCTCGGTCGAATCCCGGGTTGGCAATCTTTTGGGCGACTTTGCTCGTGGTGTCGATACTCAGGCGTTGCCAAAAGAGGTGTTTGCCGGGTTAATCAACCATCGTCGGGTAGATCAGTTTACCGATCAGCACTCCGAAGTGAGTCGGTTGAAAGGTTGTTTTAGCGCCCAGCGGCGGCGTTTTTCCGGTATTGCGCTGGATGTTTTATTTGATCACTTTCTCCTTAAACATTGGCCACATTTGAGTTCCACGCCAGTGGATCAGGTGATCGATAGCCTGTATGCGGATCTACTGGCCGGACAGTCATTGATGCCTGAGCGCATGCAGAAGGTGACACAGCGGATGGTAGCGACAGATTGGTTTCGCGCGTATCAGCAGTTAGATGGCGTTTCTTATGCCTTGGATCGGATCGCGGGCCGGATTCGATTTCGACATGATTTTGCTGGTATAGGGGAGGAGTTGGCGGTGCACTATCCTCGTCTTGAGGCAGGTTTTAACGTGTTTTGTTGTGATCTATGTGAACGCTTTCCATCACCGTTAATGGATGCTGGAAAGCGTTAGCGTCATCACCCTGTAGGGTTATTTTATATTGCGTTGCGCCAGACGTGCTTGCAGAGAGCTGATTAGTTCCTGTTGGCCGTGTACTTTATTGCTGACAGCGGGTGTAGCTGTTTTGCGGTAGCGGTCGATAGTGTGAGCGATTTTCTGTTCTTTACTCAGGCCGCTATTGTGGCTAACCCGAGCCATCGTTACTTGTTTTCCTGCCAAGGGTTGGCCTGTCGCCGCACGACTTTTCTCTTGCTGTATCACCGCCAATTCAGCTTTCTTAGCGATATCCAAGTCCAATTCGAGGCGCGTTTCTTTGAGCGCTTCAGGCGCTTTCTTCATAGACAGCGGAATACTGCTGCGCATGGCTGACTTAGGCTTGGCTTTCGGGGCGGTTTTACGCATTCCTTGAGCACGGGCATCAATACGTGCCATGACCGCAGCCATCTCTTGCGCTTCGGCTTTTTGACGTGAGATTTTAGTCGTTTCACGGGCTTCCCGTTCTTGGACTATTTTCTCTTTAATTTGCTTTTCTTGTTTGGCAGAGGAGACTTTACCGATGGCCATTTTAGGCGTACTAGAGGTGCTGCTAGGCTTGACCGTGCTGCTTTTCGATTTCGTTTTCGATGATTTACTGCGTTTGCGGAATTCCATCTCAGCAAGAACTTTGTTCATTGCCATGGTTTCCTGTCGTTCGCGGACGATTCTCGCTTCCAGCTCAGCATCCCGTTTGCGAGCCAGCAGTTTGAGATCTGCTTCGCTAGCGGGTGTGTCGCCGGCTTCACCTGTTGGTTTCGAGATCTCACTCTTGAGCAGTGCTTGTTGTTCTGCTTCTTCTAGCAGAGCTAAGGCAGCTTTACGCTCTGCAGCGCTCTGACGATGGACCTTACTCGGTTTTGGCTTGGTAATGAGCCCCTGCAGGCTTTTACCATTAAAGGTTTCCATGGCGTCGCTGGTGAGCTCGCGTGCTTCACTGAGATTATCGGCAAAGCCCCATTCAGTAATGGCGAAGCTTTGAGCTCCGGAACTACGAATATCATTATAGAGTTCGGCTTCTACGCCTGACTCAGCCGCAATCAGCAGAGTCTCCCAATGACTGTCAATATCACTTCGGGTTGAACCGACATAAACCTGTTTAGAAACTGTGTTGGTGATGGTGAAAATAATCAAGATATTACCCGGAGCCGCTGGCAAAAAGAGGGCGTATTATAGAGATCAGAAAGGCAAAGGTAAGACTTGAAATTTAGTTTTTTTTCAGACTTTAATATTAACGTCGCTATCTGTCTGATTTAATAGTTTTTTAAGTCGAAACTCCGGTAATAAGGACAACAGAGAAAAATTGAATTAAATCGTTTTAGCGGCTTAATTGGGCAATTCTTTCTGCGAGTTGCTTATATTCAGAATAGGTATCTAGGGTTGGCTTTCTCAAACCGTAGGGTACTTTCGCGAGTCCGGTTGTTGTGCCGTTCGGTAACAGCAAGTGCCAAGCGGTTTTTAGCTGCAGGTCCTGATCTAACAATTGTTGGCAAGGAGGACTATCCCATATCTGGGATAAATTGATGTGGGTGTAGGCTTGTTCTAAACAGGCGTTAATCAGCGGGCGCTGTTTGATGATATATACCGCCGCTGACCGAGGATCTGTTAGCTGAAGCGCAACGGCCTGTTGGGCCATCAATGGCAGTAGTAGGATGATCAATAAACGGTAGAAGGCGAACAAACTGTTGCTCCTGTATCGGCGGTAAGCAGCAGTCTATCCTATTTTTTACGTGGGCTCAGCTATGTTTGCTGTTGAGTCCTGTTGAGTCCTGTTTAGTTGAATAGCTCAAGTTGTGCGCTATAGCCTTGTGCGGCCATCTGCTCTACGGGAATAAAGCGTAATGCCGCCGAGTTCATGCAGTAACGAAGCCCTGTTGGCTCAGGCCCATCGCTAAAAACATGGCCTAAATGAGAGTCGGCATAGACACTGCGGACCTCTGTGCGGGTCATAAAGAATTTTGTATCGCTGTGTTCACTGACCGCCTCTGGGGAAATGGGACGGGTAAAGCTGGGCCAGCCGGTGCCGGATTTATATTTGTCCTTGGATGAGAACAGCGGCTCGCCACTGACGATATCTACATAAATCCCTTCCTGTTTATTATTCCAATATTCATTCTGAAAAGCCCGTTCGGTGCCGTCTTCTTGGGTGACCTCATATTGCACTTCGCTCAGGCGTTGGCGCAGCAGCTGCTCTGATGGCTTTTTGAAGTGGCTGTAAGCATTACTGTTGTTAGTGTTCTGAATAGCAGAGTCTTGTTGCTGGCCACGGCCAAACTGAGTGAAGTCGGGATGTAGATCTTCGCCCCAGGTTTTTTCGAGATACTGGTCGCGGCCTGAATTAAAACGGTAGTATTTGTAACGAATTGGGTTGCGCTGGTAGTAATCCTGATGATAATCCTCGGCCGGGTAAAAGTCGGTCAATTTACTCAGTTCGGTGGCCAGAGGTTTACTGTAACGGCCTGATGCGGCCAGTTCTGTCATCGACTTTTCGGCGATCAGGCGTTGCTGTTCATTGTGATAGAACACCGCTGGACGATACTGATTACCTCGGTCAACAAAGGAGCCACTGCCATCGGTGGGGTCCATCTGTCGCCAGAGTGATTGTAGCAGGCCCTGATAGGTAATGACTTGAGGGTCATAGTAAACCTGTACTGCTTCGGTATGGCCGGTAGAGCCGGAGGATACTTCTTTATAACTAGGATCAGCTTGTTCGCCGCCGGTATAGCCGGAGATAGCCTCGGTCACTCCGGGGAGTTTTTCAAAACCTGCTTCGGTACACCAGAAGCAGCCGCCGGCAAAGGTCGCGACCTTTAGCCCTTGCTGTTGCAGATCCGCACGGGCAATATTTTCCGGCGCGGCGGTGACGCTCAAGACGCTAATGCCGGTGAGGGCGGTAAGCACAATAGCTAGCTTCATTTTCATAGGTTATCTCCGGGTGAATCACTGAATATGGACATCATAGCCAGACGGTGTGAAATCAAGCTGAAAAAAGAGATGCTAGGCAGTAGCGTTGGCCGTTCAATATTCAAAAAAATGTTAATGATTAACGCTTAATATGCTGCTTTATTAGGCTAGAGTTGTATGAATGGCTCTTGTGGATAGGTCTGATGAGGGATTATAGTATTCATGTTAGTCACTCGTTGGTTTGGATTTTAGCGGTGCTTGGATGCCTTATACAAATGAAAATGTCATTCTGAATGAGTTCCCCTCACTCGAGCAAGATAGTGTGATTCAGGTGAGCGATGCCGGTGGCTGTTTTAAGTATATGTCCCGCTTCTTCGGCATCGACGGCAAAGTAATTATTACCCGTTTGCCGGCAGTTACTCAGCTAATCAAAAGCGGTATGGGCAGTGATGAACTGACCTATAGAGACTTGTTCACTAAAAAGCGCAAGTTGGTGATGCGTATCATCTCTAATGGCCGTATCTATGCGTTTGAATCCGAGGTGATCGACCTGTTTCTGCAGGGGGGCCGTTTATTGATAACCAGTTATCCGGATAATATTCAGTCGCGTTGGTTACGCAAAGAACCCCGCTATCCCTGTGCCATCACCGCTGAGCTGATACTCAAAGAGCAGACGCTAAGTGGCATCATGATTAATTTTAGTAGTGGTGGTGGGTTGCTAAAACTGACCGAAGATCAAGATTTAACCGAGTTGCAGCAGGCCAAGACTGATAAGGTGGAGTGTATTATTAAACTGCAATTGCCGTTTGATGATAAGCCATCGGAAGTGCATGCGAAGGTGATGTCGGTATCGCCGGTGGATCAGCATGCGGGAATGGCTTTTACCGCCGACCGTGAACTTATCTTACGTTATATCAACGCTCTTAAACTCGAATCGGTCGGCGATTTTTTCTAATTATGCTGGCTGTTTTAGTGTCGCCATCTATTTAAGTCGCTTCGCTTAGGCGAGTACTACTTGCATTTGCCCCTCTTGTTTTACACTGCCGATGATACAGGCTTCGCTATAACCCGCCGCTTGTAGCTGTTCGATGATGCTATCCGCCTGATCCGCTTTGACGGCCGCGAGTAACCCGCCGGCTGTTTGCGGGTCAAATAGTAGTTCGATTAGGGTATTGCTATTGAACTCATCAAGATTGGCAATTAAGTGGTCAAATTTTCTGTTTTGTGGATGTAGCGAACTCAGTAGGCCTGCGCGTAGACACGCGAGTGCCCCCTCCATCACGGGGAGATTTTCCAGCCATAGGCGCGCTCCCATATCAGACCCTTCTAACATTTCTGAGAGATGTCCGAGCAGGCCAAAACCGGTAATGTCGGTGCAGGCATGGGCACCGGCCGCCGACAGAATTTGGCTAGCCTGATAGTTTGAATGGAGCATCTGTTGGAGTGCTTGGCTGATCCAGCGTCCTTTCGCCTGGCTGCGCATATCACTGGCAAACAGGGTACCGGTACCCAACGGTTTGGTGATAATTAATCGATCGCCCGGTTGCAACCCTTGTTTAGTGAGCAGTTGCTGACGATCGGCGAGACCGTTGATGGTGAAGCCCAGTGTCAGTTCGCTGCCTTCCGAGGTGTGTCCGCCAATCAAACCGATATTGCAGTCGCTAAATACCTTACTAGCCCCGAGTAGTAGGTGGCGCAGGCGCTGTTCGACAATCTCATCGCTGGCGTGGGGAACGCTGACTATCGCTTGAGCGCTATGGGGCGTTGCTCCCATGGCGAAAATATCCCCTAGTGCATGGTTGGCGGCAATCTGACCAAATAGATAGTCATCGTTGACCAGTTGTCGGAAACTATCGACGGATTGCACCAATAGCTTTCCGACGGGGACATCAATAACAGCGGCGTCATCGGGGCGTTTAAGACCGATCTCTATTTCAGTAGGCGGCGCGGGTAGCTGCTTTAACACGCGGTTAAGAATACTGTGACCTACTTTAGCGCCGCAGCCGCCGCATCGCATATCTGGATTTTCGATCTTAAGCTGAGTGCCGGGTGTTTGATCCGGCAGTTCAGTTAAATCGCTGAAACGGCGCATAAAGGTTTGATCGATCTTGTCTTTCCACCGCCATACCCAAGCACCGGCGAGGCTGAAGGGGCCGCGTGAGGCGACTGCATAGCGATCTCCAGTGCTGATGAGACTGAGAAATTGCTTTTGTGGTTTGTAGCGAGATAATGGCTGTCCTGAGAGTGTCGCCTGAAGGTTGCGCAGTAAGGGCGCACCTTGGCGAACCGCGAAAACCCCGGCTTTCGGGCGAGGGAAATTGATCATTTCAGCGATATCACCCGTGGCAAATACCTCGGGATGGGAAACCGATTGCAGGTAGTCATTGACGCGAATACAGCCGTTCTCGGCACATTCTAGTCCTGCACGTGCGGGCCAGTCCGCTCCTCGGGCCGTGGTGGCCCAGAAAATTTCATCTAAAGCGATGCTTTCTCCGGCCGCGTTGATAACGCGCCCCTGTTTGACCTGCTCGACGCGGAAATGGGTATGCAACTCAATTTGGCGCTCTTTTAGCACCTGTAGGTAACGCCGTTGTACTCGTTTATTCAGACCCATCAGAATCTGCTCAGGGCCACAGATAATATGGAAATGTAAGTGGTTGGTGCGGCGTTGCTGTTTGCTTAGTTGCTTTTGCAACTTATATTGCATGGCTAGCAGGACTTCGACCGCGCTAGCACCACCGCCTACTGTCGCGATATGAATATCTTGGCTGTCGTCCCCTTGCATAATGCGCGCTTGAAGGTCATCCCAATATTCTAGTAGCTGTTTTACGGGTTTCACTCCAGTCGTGAACTCACTGGCACCAGGAATGGTGCTGAGGGCGGGGGTCGAGCCAGTATCGATACTCAGAAGGTCATAACTAAAGTTTGGATGGTTGAGGCATTGTACGGTGCGATTAACCGGATTAATGCCCGTTACTGAATCTTCAATGAAATCAATGCCGGCATAGCGGCAGAAGCGTCCAAGGTCTATATGCGCCTGATCAAAACTGTAATGTCCCGCTATCAACCCCGGCAGCATGCCCGAGTAGGGAGTTTGAACTAGGTTCGATATTAGGGTGATACGTACTCCCGCGGGTTTATTCATCCCCATCATTAGCAGAGCGATGGCGTGAGCATGTCCACCTCCGATAAAGATTAGGTGTTTATTAGCGGTAGGATCCAGTTGCATGGGGTACTCGGTCTCATTTGAAGGTTCGCTATATAGTAGCGAATAAATGGCCAGAGATAAGAAAAAAATACCGGGTGTGTGCACCCGGTGAAGATTAACAAGAGCCTGACAATACCTGCGGTAAATGAGTGGTGGGCGTGAAAGATAAACGGACACCGTAAAAATCATATTACCGACGCATTATCGTTGCTCGAAAGAAGGCGGGAGGGCCGGCCAAATCGGCCTTCCCACCATAGACAGATTACCGGTGAGGTGAGAGCAACCTGCCTGTCCTAACGAACGAGATTGATCTTAATGCAAATGAGAATGCTTATCAATAAGTTTTTAATCATATGACTGTTTATAAACTGATCCGTGCTTTAAAAGCTAGGTTTTATGGGCACTGAGTCGGTTTATAAGTCGCTATGCAAAGGTTTTCCCATAGGATATCCACAGAATAAGGGGATAACATGACCGTGTGGATGGTTTTAACGAATCGATGACGTTGAAGCACGGTTATCAACGTCGTTATAGGGGATTTTGATTAAAAAAACTCATTCTATTTGGTGAATGTGAGTAATATGGAGAGCTGAAAGGGCTTCAGGACGTGTTATGTCCCTATTTTGTGGATATGTTCGTTAGGTTTATACAACGGTATCAACAGGGATATAAACAGGTTTAGCTGGATATTGTTGCCAATAGCGGTTATTCACAGGTCAATAGGTTGAATTGACCCCGAATAACCATCTTAATTTGTATTCGGCCATCATCGTGGGCTGATAGTTGTGATAAATCGGTCTATTTAAGTTGTCAGCGGTTAAGCGAGCTTTTTCAACAGGGCAACACCCTGTTTATAACCCAAGCCGCCGTTGCCATGTACGGCGCCGAGTGAGTGTGTAGGGCTTGCTAGTAGTTGTTGATGCATCTCGATCAAGCTATTCAGTGCCGGGTTATTCCACGGGCCTTTGGCGAGGTTCATACCACCGGTGATGGTGATCAGGTGTTGTGCGAGAAATGCGGGTAATTGTGTTAATTGATCCACTAGGCCACTCGCGAGTAAGAAGGCCATCGGTACAACCGGATAGCAGGTATACACCTCGAGCAATGCGTGACCATCACGGAATTGCTGGGCGAAGTCGATCTGTGCCTGCTGACAAGCGGATTGATAGGCTTGCTCTAGATGCTGATAGCGAGCAATTTCGTCGATATAGGGCTGGCCATCACCGGCTACAATGCCCAGTCCAACGGCCGCAATCTCAACGGTTTCTGCTGGGGTGATATTAAGCTGCTGAGCGACTGTGGGGCTAGTTATTAGGATTCGACCGCTAAAGTCGATTAATGGGTTAGCACAATCGACACCGCGAAACAGTGGTGTAATCAGTTTATACCAGCGCTCATCCGGTAGTTGGTCAGTCGCTAGTGGCTCTGTTGTCAGACTTTGAAAACGGCGTTTATAGTTTTCAAACAGCTGCTCGGCCAGTTCTCGAAACTGCTCTGCATCACTATGGTGACGTTGAATAAACTGTTCTGCTAGTTCGTTATAGGCTTGCGTTAGGGGATAATCGTTTCCGTAGACGGCCATCAGATCGAGCCGTTCTTGGCGTTCATAGCCGCTGCGTAAGTTATCCTTGCCGGTGATGACGACGGCATCGGCGGCGCCAGTGATAATTAGCTGCCGCGCATCGGCTAGGGCTTCAATAGGACCACAGCCGCTACGGTAATGATTAGGTAATAGTTCACTGAGCCAAGGCGTACTGAGTGGATCAATCACTAGTTCTGTTAACCGGTGTCCCTGTTGTTGCAGTGCTGCTTCTTGGGCTAAACAGTGCTGTAACGAGCTGTGGTTATCGACAGTTTTAGCGGAAGCAATAATCAGGGCCTGAGTCATAGTGTTATGTCCTTGGAAAAAGGCACTAGTTTATCAGGGTTTTCCTGTATATGGTAAGGGGCCGCACTGAAAGCGCAGACCCTTATGTTATCGCGTTATGACGGGGCTATTTGGTGAGGAGGCGGATGCCGTTCTCTTCGATGGCGATTTTTCGTTCTTTATATAGACGACCGATGGACAGCTTAAAGGCTTTTTTACTGCAGCTGAACAGTCGTTTAATCTCTTCCGGTGAGGTTTTATCATTCGCTGCAATAAAGCCGTCATGGTCTTCTAGCAGGTGCAGAATACGCTTGCCGAGATCATCGGTTTTACCATAACCCAGTTGTTGTAGGCTTAGGTTGATCTTGCCATCGGGGCGAACCAGCTTGATAAAGCCTTTCATCCGCTGACCGTAGCGTACCGGTTTGAAAACATCATCATCGTATATTACACCCCAGTGCTGACCATTAATGATCGCCTTGTAGCCAATATGGGTGTGCTCTTCGATGATCAGGTCGACCTGCTGGCCTTTTTCGTAGCTATGGGGGTAGCTATCGAGGAATTTATTCAGCTTGGTTGAACCGGCGATGCGGTCGGTTTCCTGATCCAGATAGAGATAAACGATCTGTTCCTGATCTTTTTCGACTGTTTTTTTCTGCTCGCTAAACGGCACCAGTAGATCTTTGGGAAGGCCCCAATCAAAGAACGCACCGGTACGGTTGAGATCAACAACTTTAAGGCAGGCGAACTCGCCGATCTGCGCTTTAGGCGTTTCAGTGGTGGCGATCAATAGATCATCGGAGTCGCGATAGATAAAGACCTCTAACCGGTCACCTGGTTGCGTGTTTTCTGGTACATAACGCTGGGGTAGCAGAATTTCGCCAAGCTCTTCGGCATCAAGATAGACGCCGAACTTAACTTGTTTGACCACTTCCAGATTATTGAACCGGCCGATCATTGCCATGGGGGTTGTGCCTCTAGGTAAAATAAAAACGGAGCCTGATCACTCTGGCTCCGTTACTGAATCAGATATCGATTTGATTAGGAATGGGTTTCTAGGAACTCAGGGTCCAGTTTCAATTCGTCGTTGCTGTTAACGCCGACGCCACGGTGACGAATGTTATCAGCAATCGCTTTAGCTTCGTCCAGTGAGTGCATATGGTAGGTACCGCACTGGTATTCGTTCAGCTCAGGGATCTGATTTTGCTGTTCGACATGTAAGACATCGTCCATCGATTCCAACCAAGCGTTGGCGACTTTTTGCTCTTCAGGTGTGCCGATCAGGCTCATGTAGAAACCGGTGCGGCAGCCCATAGGGGAGATGTCGATAATCTCGACGCCATCGCCGTTTAGGTGGTTACGCATAAAACCAGCAAACAGGTGCTCAAGAGTGTGGATGCCTTTTTCACTGAGTATCTCTTCGTTGGGACGGCAGAAACGCAGATCAAAAACAGTGATGGTGTCGCCATGGGGGGTGGTCATATTCTTAGCAACACGAACCGCTGGCGCATTCATACGGGTGTGATCAACAGTAAAGCTATCTAGCAGAGGCATGTGTAAATCTCTCAGAAATAACAAATAGTATAGTCAAAGATTATCCCAGTATTATGCGGGGAAATTAACCCTTAGTGTCGGATTTCTTTTCAATCGCGCGGCGATCATGATTCCCGTATCCGGTTTAGTAACTTTCGTGCTGGAAAGCCGAGCCGTTTTTCCAGCTTTTTCGCGCCATTGAGCAGGGCTCTGGGGTTCGATTCCGGCTTGCCACCTTTAAAACCAAAGGCGATCAGGTTACCGCTATCGACAGTGCAGCAAAGCCAGTTATCGCCGAATAGATCGGATAGTTGCTGATTGGCGCGGGGGTGATAGCCATGGCCTTCATCCCACAGATTTAAAACTAACACTCCTTGATCACTGAGCAGACGATAGCATTGCTCAAGATATTCTTTTTGCAATTGTTGATGCTGCATACCGGTATCGCTGAACAGATCGGTGAAAATGAGATCTGACGGTGTGCTGCTTTGACAGAGGTAATCCATGGCATCACTGATGGTAATGTTTAGCCTCGGCGTCTTCGGCAACTGAAAGTGCTCAGCAGCGGTGGCCAGCACCTGGTGCCTGAGTTCGGCAACTTCGATTTGAAGATCCGCAGAGTAACTTAGCAGGGCATGTATTAGTGAGCCGCCACCTAATCCCAGCATCAGTGCCTGTTGCGGTGTGGGTTGGTAGAGCAGCCCAAGCAACATGACCTGTAAATACTGATACACCGGATATTCCGGGCGACTACGATCGATACGGCTCTGTTCACCGCCGGCGCCAAAGCTCATATAACGATAGGGGCCATCGTCATAGACATAAATAGGGCCGTATTCATCGAAATTACGGGTGATCTCTGTTCCTTGCAGGGTGCTCAAAAAACGATTCTCCAAAAAATCAGGCTTACAGCTATAGGGTTGAAGCGATAAAAGGCTTAACTCATCTCTCTCATAGCACTTGTTTTTATGCTAATTAGCCACTTAGTTGAACGGCGCGGTGGCATAAAGTGATCTATCATTAATCGCCTGTCATTAAGGATAAACCCATAACGAGGGAGACACTCATGAAGCAAAGTGAGTTAGTGCTGGCGCATTGTATCGGCTGTGGCTGTGATGATCATCATAGTTGTGACACTGAAGCTGGAAAATGCACCTGGATTATTGTTGATCGGGAGTTAAAGGTCGGAGTTTGTAGTGGTTGTGAAGAGGCGCTAGTTGCTTGGCAGCAGGGGGCAAGAACAGCTGCGGCGGTTCAGGCTCGTATTGGCCATCACTGATTGTATAAACCATCTTGACCTAGTGAGCACCGGAATTAGTTTAGTATCCGCTTGTGGTTAAAAAAATAAAGGAGCCGGTGGCTCCTTTATGGTTTGATGAACAAAAATAATTGCCGGTGCTTAACGAATACCCATACGACGGATCGCTTGTGGGGTAAAGTCACTGTGCTTAAAGCGCGCATTAAAGTCGAAACCGTCGCCCTCTTCATTGGTCAGGCTACCCACTAAATAGCGTCCAGATTGCAGGTCATACAGGGCTTCAGCGGTTAACCAAGGCACCTGTGCGTCCTGATACTGCATCTGATGAGCTTCACCTACACGCCACAGCTGGCCACGGCCATCGTAGTGATCAACAACCGCTGCTTGCCAAGTGTCTTCATCAATATAGAACACCCGTTTAGCGTAGATATGTCGAGCACCTTCTTTCAAGGTAGCTTCCACTTTCCAGACGCGGTGCAGTTCATAGCGCCCGTAATCCGGATTCATATGGCCCTTTTGCAGGATGTCCGTATATTTCAGCCCACGGTCAGCCAGTTTGTAGCTGTTGTATGGGATGTAGATCTCTTCTTTGCCGGCCAGTTTCCAGTCATATAGATCCGGTGCACCGTTGAATAGGTCGAGATTATCTGAGGTTCGTTGTCCATCGGATGCGGTACCCGGTGCATCATAGGCAATCTGTGGTGCACGACGTACCCGACGTTGACCCGCATTATAGATCCACGCTTGACGGGGCTTGGCGATCTGATTTTGCGCCTCATGTACCAGTAGCACGTTGCCGGTTAAACGGGCGGGTGCCTTAATCTGCTGTACGAAGTAAAATAGGATATTGTCATCCTGTTCAGTACGACCCTCTTTGAGGTAGTTAGGCCATGACATCTTTTCGGTGATTTTGACCGGTACGAAGTTCCCATTTTCGTGTACAGGCACCTGCACAAAGGTTCGCTCAAGTGCGCCGCCGCGGTAGCGAGACATATGGTTCCAAATTGCTTCTAAACCGTTACCCGGAATTGGGAAGGGGATACCTTCTAGGGTATTACCGCTCAAGCCGTTGCCATTGTCGGTCAGCGCTGAATTGACGGCATTTTTACGCGCATTATCATACTGAACCGCCGGCAGTGAGGCACTGCGGTGGGTCGGGTAGATGTTCATCCGGAAGGTGTCCGGATATTTGGCGAACATCGCCTGTTGGCCTGGCGTGAGGTGCTGCTGGTACTCGGCGGCATTGGCAGCGGTAATCGTCATGAGTGGTTGTTCGCCTGCATAGGGGTCTTTAAAACGTTCCCCTCCAGCCGGTAAACCACCTTTCCATGCAGGAATCGAGCCGTCGGCATTGCCGGCCATTTCAGCCCCCATTGGGGTTAATGTCGTGCCGAGTTTAGCGGCTTCAGCCTCGGAAACCGCAGCCATTGCTTGCAGACTAAAGCCTAGCCCCATTACTGAGCTAAGGATCAGTGCCGTTGATTTAAACGTCATAATAAATTCTCCTATTTTCCTTAACTCTTAGAAAGAGACCGATGCACTGAGTGAAAGAAAATCGCGATCACTAATGGCGTTGTAGTCACCGCCAAAGAAGTTGGTATAGCCCATTTGTACCCGGTATTGATTCAGATAATCAGCCGTTAGACTCAGTGTTGCTGTCTTTTCGCCTTCGCGGAAGGCTGCTCCCGGTTCTGGACCATTACCTCCAAGGCCATGTTTGAGGCTGATCTGAGGCGTTAAGTTAATACCGGCAAAGGCGTTAGGGTAATTAAGACTGGCTCGAACGACATAACCGTAGGAGTCTTGCGTGACAAAACCATCAGTTTCGCCTGCCGCATATCCAAAGGTACCGTGGCGACCATATTTGAGTGCATTAGCGCCTTCATCGAAGTCGTTAATGTGGGTCCAGCCAAGTTCGCCGATCAACGTTAAGCGGCTAGCCCCCATAGTGTTATCAAAAAACTGTAACAGGCTGGTTTGCACCTGAGTGACGTCGAACATGGTATAACCATTAACATCCCCGCCGGGTGCTGAGCCAGCAATCAGGTTGTCAGCAGCGGCATTACCACTACTCATACCTAGCCCTTCAGTTAGGATGGCAGAGACGAGTAATGGTCCATTGATCTGAACGGGGACATCGACTTTATGCGTTATTTCCCCAGACCAAGCGACTGTACCAACCGTGGTGTTAAAACTTAGACCTAACATTTGGGTATCTTCAGGATACTCAATAAAATATTCAGAGGTAAATACGCCAGGAACACCGCCTGCGGTGTATTTTACACCACTCGAAATCGGTAGTCGGCTATGATAGTTGGCAAAGTATAGGCCGAACTCAGTACTGTTGAGTTCTTCGGCGTAATACCTAAATGCTAAACCAAATTGACCACCATCATCGGCTTCACGGCGACCATCATCGTTACGGTTGATAACAAATAGACCGCCAGCGGTGCCAAAATAAGCGGAATCATCTTGTTGAGTCGGTGGTATTAAGGCGGAATTGATACGAATACCATCACAACCTTCAGCACCGAAATCATTGTTTGAGAAATAGGTACCGCAACCATCAATAGCGGTCGCTTCCCATTGCAGCTGATAGAAGGCTTCAACACTTAAATTATCGGTCAGTCCAAGAGATGCAAATGCCATATTCGTTGGCAATAGGGCTTCTTTAACCTCTACCCCTGCTCGGCGTATTGCGCTGACATCAATGGGGTTGATTGCGTTGAGCCCGCCTTGAATAAAGGTACTTTCGCCCCAGTTGATTACTTGACGTCCCAGTCTTACATCAAGCGGTTGTTCGTTTACTGAAAATGAGCCAAACACATAGGCATCAAGGATTTCAGCACCCGAGAATTTAGCATAATCATTGAAGCCATCATCGCTGAGTGAATCATTGGATGAATAACCATTGACGGTATTGCCATGTGAGCGATCGCCATCACTCAGTTCGGTGTCGAACCAGTACTTGCCACGGACAAACGCACCGATATTATCTTTGCGTAATTCTAGATCATGGACGCCTTTAAATACCGTCGAAAAAGAGTGTCCCTTATCGAAGTTGAGATTTGCGTCATCATAAGAGCCAGAACCGGCACTCGTGCCGCCGTTGGCTGTTGAGATTAAGTCGCTATCAGCATCGTTCAAGCGCCAGCTGGAGCCAATTGACAACTGAGAATCAAATCGCCCCTCAATTTCTCCAAGGTTAAATTCTACGGCTGCCGCAGGAGCCGCCAGTGTGGTTGTCAGCATTGCTAGGGTAACACTCTGTGCGAGCTTATTGCGCACAGGAGTGGTATGCCAGGGGGCTGACGTCCGTATCGATCTCTTTGCCATTCGCTTCACCTATTCGGTAACTTGTTATTTTTGTTTGTTCAGCCAAACCCGGTTGACCGGGATAATAGCCAGCCTACTGATCAGGTATATACCTGCGGCTCGCGTGATCTGAATAAGGCAGCTTAGATGATCCTTCATTAAGCCCTGCCTTCTCAATAACAATAGCTGTCATTATCACTGACAAAAAATGTCTTAGCTTTATTTTAGATTTTTTCATGATATAAGTTAAAAGAATAGCTGGTGAATTACGTAACATTAGAAAAAGTAAGCAAAAAAGAGAAATAAAGATGGAAAAAACCATCACCGTTCCAACGGGTTATGTCCGATATTTGCTCTCTCAAGTGGAGAAACAGGGCTACAACCTCGATGAATTACTCGCAGAGGTGGGCATAGATCCTACCGAAATTGAGCAAAGAACAGAGTTTTCCGCTGTCAAATTCGGTCAACTCTATCAACGCATTATGTGGACCGCACAGGATGAATCATTCGGTATGGTCTCCGGTGGGCGAGTGCCAAACGGTACGTTTCGGATGATGTGTCATGCGATTATTCATTGTTCGACCTTAGAGAAGGCGATCTATCGCAGCAGTGCTTTTTACGAGATCTGCCGGGGTACGAAAGTGAAACCACTATTAGTGCGCAAAGGGCGCTATGCCAAGCTTTCCTTTGCCCCCGTTAGCTCTGTGCCTGCGGAAGAGGTGCGTGAGATGTTGGAGAATGAACCCGCCGGTGTCGTGCGGACAGGGCTATCGATGTGGCATCACTTTATTAGCTGGTTGATCGGTTCGAGGCTGGACTTGAAAGCGGCGTATTTTACCTTCCCACGGCAGGAGGACAGTTATCATTATGAGACACTGTTTCAGTCGGAGGTTAAATTTGATCAGCACGATAATGCCATCGTGTTTCCCGCTCGTTATTTGGACTATCCCATTATTCAGAACGATGAGAGCCTAAGAGGTTTTCTGCAAACGGCACCTTATCAGCTGATTGTGATGGTGGATAACGACCAAAGCCTTCGTTCACAGGTTAAGGTGATGTTGGGGAAAGACTTTAGCCGAGAGCTGCCGGGGGCAGAGGAGGTGGCCTTTAAACTGAATATGTCCGTGTCGACCCTGCGTCGTCGGCTCGCCGAAGAGAACAGCTCTTATCAGAAAATAAAGGATGATTGCCGTAAGAAAGCGGCGATCAACTATATGGATTCACCGCAGCTATCGATCAATGATGTGGCGGCGCTAATGGGCTTTGATGAGCCTTCGGCATTTTTCCGTTCATTTAAAAAGTGGACCGGCATGACACCGGGCGAGTACCGCCGCAGTGAAACCTATGGCGAAAAGTACCGTCTGGGGATGAATTAAGGGTCGAGAATCTGAGTTGTGAAAGGGATATGACTATTTTTAGCCAAATATTAACTTTTTCACTTCCAAAGTGTTGACACAAACGCGGAATCCTTTAATATACGGCACCTCGCTGGAGGGGTGGCTGAGTGGTCGAAAGCACTGGTCTTGAAAACCAGCGAGGGTTAATAGCCCTCCCAGGGTTCGAATCCCTGCCCCTCCGCCATAGCGAGAAACGTTGTTCCTCGATAGCTCAGTTGGTAGAGCAGTAGACTGTTAATCTATTGGTCGCTGGTTCGAGTCCAGCTCGAGGAGCCACAAAGGGTCGTTAGCTCAGTTGGTAGAGCAGTTGGCTTTTAACCAATTGGTCATAGGTTCGAATCCTATACGACCCACCACTTCTCTTAACGGAGTTGTGGTATGGGGTAAAAAGAAGTTCGGTGTGGGTCGTTAGCTCAGTTGGTAGAGCAGTTGGCTTTTAACCAATTGGTCATAGGTTCGAATCCTATACGACCCACCACTTCTTCATAAATAGCCACCGCTGGGTGGTTTTTTTATGTTTGAGATTTAGGCGCTTTATTGTAGAGCGTATCGCTGGAGGGGTGGCTGAGTGGTCGAAAGCACTGGTCTTGAAAACCAGCGAGGGTTAATAGCCCTCCCAGGGTTCGAATCCCTGCCCCTCCGCCATAGCGATGAATGTTGTTCCTCGATAGCTCAGTTGGTAGAGCAGTAGACTGTTAATCTATTGGTCGCTGGTTCGAGTCCAGCTCGAGGAGCCATAGTGGGTCGTTAGCTCAGTTGGTAGAGCAGTTGGCTTTTAACCAATTGGTCATAGGTTCGAATCCTATACGACCCACCACTTTTTATAAATGGCCACCGTTGGGTGGTTTTTTTATGCGCGAAATTTACCCTACGCACAGAATAAGCCCCGCTAGGCTCTGGCCGAGTGTAGCGAAACAACGCTAGCGCCTGTGACGGCGGTCTACCAAGCTAAGTCCTCCGTTAGACCTGCTTATGATAAATGACCACCGTTGGGTGGTTTTTATGTCTAATCTTTGTACTACCTCCAGAGTCATCACCGGTTGTTTGTCTGCCAATAAAGCGCATGATGAGTCGCAGGGTTGTTTTTCTGTGTTCCTAACCGGCTTCTGTGGTAAAAAAGTGGTCTATTCCGGTCTGTTAATATCGAGTGGTATGTCTCGTTAGCAGACCTTTATGTTGAAGGTATGGTTGGCTGATGAAAGCACGATTAATCACACAGGAAGGCTACGATAAGCTTAAAGCGGAACTTGATTACCTCTGGCGTACAGAGCGGCCAGAAGTTACCCAGAAGGTCACTTGGGCGGCGAGTCTGGGGGATCGTAGTGAGAATGCCGATTATCAGTACAATAAAAAGCGGTTACGGGAGATCGATCGTCGGGTGCGTTATTTACGCAAATGTATTGATGAATTGGGTATTGTCCATTATGCGCCGGAACAAGAGGGTAAGGTGTTTTTTGGTGCCTGGGTTGAGATTGAGAACGACGACGGCGAGGTAAAGCGTTTTCGCATCGTCGGTTATGATGAGATATTTGAGCGTAAGGATTACATCTCCATCGACTCACCGATGGCCAGAGGCCTGTTGAAAAAAGAGGTTGGCGATGAGGTCGCCATCAGGACTCCGGCCGGTGAGGCCTATTGGTACATTAATCAGATTGAGTATGTGCAAACCTGATTTTTAGTGGTTGCTGTTAGGGTTGCGAACACGGATTACAGGCTAATCAGCAACCGATTTAATCCATACCCCCCACGATCAACAGCACAAACAGAATCGATGCTAGCAACATAGGTTTAGGCCCCGCCTGCTTGATCGTCACCCAGCGGGTTTGTAGACCGAGTGCGGCCATTGCCAGTGCTAGGCTGAACTGGCTGGCGGTTTTTAATAGGCCCTGTAGTTGCTCGGGGAGCACGACGAAGCTGTTAACGCCGGTGGCGGCGATAAAGCCAAATACAAACCATGGAATGATCACCTTGCCTTTACCCGCTTGGCCGCTGCTGGCGTTGCTCAGGAATGAGCTGAGTAGCAGGATGAACGGGGCTAACATCATCACTCGAATCAGCTTAACGACGACCGCTGTTTGTAGGGTCTCAGGACTGATCGATTCACCGGCCGCCACGGCCTGTGCGACTTCATGCACGGTGCTGCCGATATAGATGCCAAACGATTGCTCGGTCATGCCCGCAAACTGATAGATCAGTGGATAACTAAACATCGCCAAGGTGCCAAACAGCACCACCGTGGCCACGGCGATGGTGACATGTTGCTGTTTGGGTTTTAGTACGGATTCGGTGGCGAGTACTGCGGCGGCGCCACAGATAGCGCTACCGACAGAGGTTAGGATCGCAACATCTCGGTGAAGTTTGAAAAACTTTATACCGATCCAGGTACCAAGGCTGAAAATAGTGCAGATCATCAGCGCATCTAATAACAGCGCTTGCCAGCCGACGGCAAAGATCTGCTCTAGACTCAGGCTGAAGCCAAACAGCACAATGCCTGCGCGTAGTAAGCGTTGCTGGCAGAACTGGCTGACCCGTTGATCATTTTTGCTTTGTGGGTGGTGATCAAAGTGTCCCCAGATCATGCCGATTAAAATCGCCAGCGGTAGAGCGCTTAGACCCAGTTGTGCGATGGGGCCTAGACTGGCAAGTCCGAGTGCTAATGCGGCAATAAGGGGTAGCAGAATAATTCGTGGCATCGTTTTGCTCATCTTTGTGAGTGACGCAGCCATCTTCTAATGTTATGAATGTTTAGTAAAATGGATGTTTCTAACATTAGATATAAGAAAAACCGAACAATGGCGATTTCGTTAAGGCAATTAAAAATATTTGAGGCCACTGCTCGGCTAGGGCGACTCACGGCGGCGGCTGATGAGCAGGCGTTGAGTCAGTCGGCGGCCAGCCAGGCGTTAAAAGAGTTAGAGTCGATGTTGGCTTATCGATTGTTTAATCGTACCGGCCGTGAATTGGAGATCACCGATGTCGGTCAGGAGGTTTTACCTCGGGTGCGGGATATTTTGGCCAATATCGAAAGCCTTAAAACGCCTTATGGTCAGGGGGTTAGTGGGCCATTTAGAGTGGCGGCCAGTGTTACGATTGCCAGTTATCTTTTTCCCCAGATCATGTCAGATTTTCTCACCCTTCACCCCGATGTAGAACCTGATTTACAGATTGCTAATACCCAGCGGGTACTGGAACGGCTAGAAAAAGGTCAGGCGCATATTGGTTTGATTGAGGGGCCGGCTTCCCATCATCAGCTGCAGACGGTGGCTTGGCGAAAAGATCATCTGCAGGTGTTTTGTAGTCGGACACACCCGTTGGCTCAGGAGGGGGTGTTAACGGTGGCGCAAATGGGACAGCAGCGCTGGATCCTACGGGAGCAAGGGTCGGGGACGCGGGCAGTATTCGAGCGTGCATTGCAGCAGGTGGGTGGTCGGTTAGGTCCGGTGATGACACTAAACCGTCAGGAAGCGATTAAGCGTTCAGTTAAGGCTGGGCTCGGTATCGGTTGCCTCTCGCAGCTTGCGGTTGCTGATGAGCTTCTCAGGGGGAGCTGGTGGTGTTACAGACGCCGTTGGTGTTGACCCGACAGATGTCGCTGGTGGTGCCGCCTGAATCCCATATTAATCCATTGGTGAGGGCGTTTATTGAATTTTTGGCTGTGCCGGTGATGCCGCTCTCTGAGGGCGATTCATCTGATCGAGGCTAATTGACTGCTGAGCGTTAATGACGTGGATTAAGTCTACGATAATATTAAAGATTTTCCCGTTTATGCCGATCTATAACGGACTCTATTTTAATCCTGATATGTGGTTGTTGATGCAGATCGAACGGCTTGAACAGTTAGAACAGCGGATCGAGACTTACACCTCGTCGTTGACCCAAGCGGTCAATGAGGGACGGGGTGCGCAATTCTCTATGCTGTTGAGTCTGATCAATGCCACCGAATATCAGGCACAAAAAACAAAAACGTCTTCCAGTGAATTTAGTTTACCGGCGGCGCAGCCTACGGAATATCCTGATCCGGATTCACTTTATACCGATGAGGTGGTGAGTCGTTTGAATAGTGCCGTCAGTGAAAATCATTCGGGGGATCTTGCTTATCTGCTGAGTCACTTGTCGGTTCAGACGACTACCCCTTATAGCACTGCAGCGGCGGGTGATGATTTTGCCCGCATGGGCTTGGCATCGGCGGGGCGTTTGATGATTGATCAGATTGATCGTTCGGGGCAGCAGTTTAGCGCTCAGGCTTAATTAGACAGAGCACTCGCTTAAACGGTTATCAGTGCGTTAATCAGCTCTGCCAGTTAATTTTTTCGACGGTGCCGTTGTCGACTTTCCACCATTCATCCGGATCATCTCCCGACGTCCAGCCGCTGGCGATACAACGGATTTGTGTGTCTAGCTCGCGGGCCGCTTGTTCGGCGCAATCGAGATCTTTTATCCACGGGGTTTTATCTGAATTGAACCAGACACTGGTCCAGGCTTTGCCGGATACTTTTTCGTGAATCATGATCGGCATCTCATGGCCATCAATAACGCCGATGAAATGGTGTACCTGACCCTGCTCAAAGTCTCGCTTTAAGGGGCTGCAGATGTTCTCCAGCCATTGGCTGATCCGATCCAATGAGCGGTCTTTAATATAGATCTCAATATCGGGGTGGCGTTGGGTATCAGTCATGGTGAGAGTCTGTGTTCTTGTTGGGTTGAATGTCGGTTAACAGAAAGCGAAAAATTCTCAGGATGCTCAGGCTAATATAGCCGAAGGCGGCGATGATTGCGCCGCCAATTAAAAAAATCAGGCCGATTAGGGCAATAATATCTCGCTGCAGGCTGTCTGCTAAGAGAAATTGAGCCAGCACTAAGGCGATAAAACCGAGCATAAAGAGGCCGAGGCCGACCATCAGAATCGCCAAATTTTGCTTGATATTATCGGCACGGCGTATCAGGCGTAAACGTAGGCGCTGTGTTAGGCTGCGATGGCGCATGCTTTAGATCCGTCGGAAGCTTGCCAGACGAACATCCAAGGTGAGTTCTAGTTGTTGTAACTCGGCTAGACGCTCCCGCGCGGCTTGGGTAATGCGCCAACCATGGGGTGTCATCGCTAACAGTTGATCGATTTGGGCCGGGGTCGGTAGTGTGAATTGATAGCTAATCGTTTCGGTTGCCAGATGCTCAAAGGTGTCAGCTAATACCGATTCGGGGGTAAAGCCAGAGTGACGTACCTCATCGTAGATCTGAGTTCGCAATTCGATCAGATGGTCATCACCAGGATAGGCGATTAATAGCTCTGCCCCGGGTTTTAGCGTGCGGCTGAACTCCTCTGGCATCAAGCGGCTGAACAGCACGGTCATCAAGTCTAGAGAGGCATCCGCCACCGGCATCCGTGCCCCGGAAGCCACCATCCAAGTAACGGCTTTGCTCTGGCGGCAGGCTGCTTTTATCGCGTGTTTCGAGATGTCCAGCCCCGCTAACTGATAGCCACTGGCGTGCAGTTCAAGTTGTTGTTCCATCCGTTGGGTGTAATAGCCCTCACCGCAGCCCATATCGAGGATACGGGGGGTGACTAAATCTGCGGCACGTTCGGCGAGCCGGGTGGCGATGGTATCCGCCAGCTGTTGATAATAGCCTAACGCCAGAAACTGACGTCTGGCTAGCACCATCGCGGCATTATCGCCGGGATCTTTCGAGCGCTTCTGATTGGCGAGCAGGAGGTTCCAGTAGCCCTGCTTGGCCGCATCATAGCTATGCCGTTCGGGGCATTCCAGATGCTTCAGGTCACCCTGTAAGGGTTGCAGGCAGACGGGGCAGTTTAGATCAAAACTCATCAGGATTACCGTGCCAACAACTTAGCGAGAATGTTTTCATACAGCGAAGACAGGGTGTCGAGATCGGTTGCTTTGACCCGTTCATTCACTTTATGAATAGTGGCGTTAATCGGGCCGAGCTCAACCACTTGTGCGCCGGTGGGAGCGATAAAACGCCCGTCGGAGGTGCCGCCCGAGGTGGATAGCTCGGTATCTAAACCGGTAATGGACTGGATTGCATCAACGCAGGCATCCACGAGATCGCCCCGGTCGGTGATAAACGGATGGCCACTGAGGGTCCAGTTAACATCAAAATTCAGGCCATAGCGATTCAGAATAGCGTAGGTTCGCTCTTTTATCTGTTCGGCGGTAATTTCGGTGGAAAAACGTAGATTAAATTGTACGTTAATCTCGCCGGGGACAACGTTGGTCGCGCCTGTGCCGGCATGAATATTGGAAATCTGGAAACTCGTGGGCGGGAAAAAGTCATTGCCTTCATCCCATACTTCACAGGCCAGATCATTCAGAGCCGGAGCCGCCAGATGGATCGGGTTTTCCACCAGATGAGGGTAGGCGACATGGCCCTGTACGCCTCGGATTGTTAGGTCGCCACTAATGGAACCCCGTCGGCCATTTTTGATGACATCACCGACTTTCTCGGTACTGGAGGGTTCGCCAACAATACACCAGGTGATTTTCTCGTTGCGCGCTTCTAGGTGATCGATCACCCGAGTGGTGCCATTAACAAAAGGGCCTTCCTCATCGCTGGTAATCAGTAGGGCGATCGAGCCGTCATGATCCGGGTGGTGCTCTATAAAGCGTTCTAGTGCAGTGATAAAGGCTGCCAGACTGCCTTTCATATCGGCAGCCCCTCGGCCACAGAGAAAACCATCTTCAATAATGGGGTCGAAAGGTGGGTGGCTCCAATTGATTTCAGGCCCGGTCGGCACGACATCGGTATGGCCAGCAAAACAGAACAGCGGCCCCTGTGTGCCCCGACGGGCCCAGAAATTGGTTACTTCTTCAAATTGCAGGCGTTCGATATGAAAACCCATTGCTTCGAGACGTTCTATCATCAGTTCCTGACAACCGTCATCTTCCGGTGTGACGGAGCGACGTGAAATCAGTTGTTTGGCTAATTCGATAGTGGGGGTTAGTTGGGGCATAGGGCTACCTTAACGTCGGGCAATGGGTGAGGAGAATAGATCGGGTGCCGCCTATGGCAACACCCGGGAGACGATACACTTAGTTGTGAGCGTGCAGTTCTTCGTTCAGCTCGATAGCCGATTTATTGGTCTTAACTTCGATGCGACCATTCTGTGAGTTCCGACGGAACAGTAAGTCTGGCTTACCAGCCAGTTCAGCCGCCTTAACGGTAGCCACTTCGTTATTTTGATCGTCTAACAGGGTCACTTTAGAGCTAGAGGTTACATACAGACCCGCTTCAATGGTACAGCGATCACCCAGTGGTAAACCTAAGCCTGCGTTGGCACCCAATAGGCAGTTTTCGCCAACGGAGATGACCACATTGTTACCGCCGGACAGGGTGCCCATAGTCGAACAGCCACCGCCTAGGTCAGAACCGTTACCGACCACAACCCCAGCGGAGATACGGCCTTCAACCATGCTAACGCCCAGTGTACCGGCATTAAAATTGATAAAGCCTTCATGCATAACTGTGGTGCCTTCACCGACGTGTGCGCCAAGGCGAATACGTGAAGTGGCTGCCAAACGAGTACCGGCTGGGACAACATAGTTCGCCATTTTAGGGAACTTATCCACAGAGTGAACATCGATAATACGGCCCTGAGCGCGTGCCGCCAGTTGGCGTTTTGGTAGATCATTCAGCGCGATGGCGCCTTCGTTTGTCCAAGCCACGTTTGGCAGTTTGCCAAACATACCGTTGAGGTTGAGTCCGTGAGGCTTAACCAGACGGTGTGACAGTAGTGTCAGTTTGAGGTAAACCTCAGCGGTAGACTCAGGGTCGGCATCGGTGGCTAGCACGGTTAGAATCATTGGCTGATGAGTGCCTTTGCAGATTTCAATGATCTCGGCTTGGTCTTCAGCATCGATGGCTAAGAAGGCCGATTCCAGTGCACTTAGCTGCTCTGCAGATAGCTCAATCGCTTGGTTGCCGCCGGCATAGCCCGCCGCATCGGTTGCCGCTTGGATCAGCGCGTCGGATGGGTTTAACAACGGGCCGTTATAATAAACTTCCAGCAACTCACCGTCAGAGGATTTAGTGCCAATACCTAGGCCAAATGCAAATGTACTCATGTGTGTAACTCCATAGAACTTGTCGTAAGACCTTAGCGTAAGATCATTAAAATAGTGGTTGTTAGCCGATCTGTTATGTCAGGTCGGTCAGGCAAAAGGTTAATTTGTTTAGGGTAAGAGCGTGTTGTAATCGCTCTCTTTAAAGCCGACCAATAGGCCGCCAGCGTGGCTCAGCACCGGGCGTTTAATCAACGTCGGCGTGGCGAGCATCTCGCGTATGGCGGAGGCCTCATCGATGTTGCTTTTGACCTCATCACTGAGAGCGCGCCAACTGGTGCTACGTTTGTTGAGCAAGGTCTCCCAGCCCAATGCGGCAACCCACTCACGTAGCTGGGCTTCGGTGAGGCCATCTTTGCGAAAATCGTGAAAGCTAAAGTCGACATGGTTAGTGGTTAACCAGCGCTGGGCTTTTTTCACGGTGTCGCAGTTGGAAATACCATATAGAGTGGTCATTATCGGCCTCTTTAGTCTTGTAGTGATTCAACGTAACGGCGGATTCGCCAAGCCGCTTCGACACACTCTTCCAAGGTTGCAACCAATGCCATTCGTACCCGGCCTGCACCCGGTAGGTTGCCCTGCAGGTCGGCTCTGGAAACATAGCTGCCGGGCAGTACAGTGACGTTCTGTTGTGCAAATAGCCCTTGGGTGAACAGGTCATCGGCAATCGGCGTGGCGGCCCATAGGTAGAACCCGGCATCTGGAAAGTCGACATCCATGACTGGCTTTAGAATCTCAACCACCGCAGTAAATTTTTCCCGGTACTTATCACGGTTTTCTAACACATGCGCCTCATCATTCCAGGCAGCAATGCTGGCGAGCTGAGTTGGAATCGACATGGCGCAGCCGTGATAGGTGCGGTAGCTGGTGAAGGGTTTAATCAGGCTAGCATCGCCGGCCACAAACCCTGAACGCAGTCCTGGTAAGTTGGAGCGTTTAGAGAGGCTATGAAAGACCATGCAGTTTTTATAGTCATCCCGGCCCAATTGCGCGCAGACTTCCAACAAACCAACTGGTGGTTGAGCTTCATCGAAGTAGATTTCGGAATAACATTCATCGGAGGCGATCACGAAATCATACTGATCTGATAGGGCAATCAGCTTAGTCAGTGTGGCTGCATCGGTGACCGCGCCGGTAGGGTTGCTCGGCGAACAGAGGAACAGCAGCTGGCAACGCTGCCAGACAGTGTCTGGCACGGCATCAAAATCGGGCACGAAATTATTCTCAGCAACGCAACTGAGGTAGTAAGGTTCAGCACCGGATAGGTAGGCTGCGCCTTCATAGATCTGATAAAACGGGTTCGGCGAGACTAACAGCGGCGTAGCTTGGCTGGCCGGTGCTCGATCGATGGCGCACTGGGTGAAGGCGAAAATCGCTTCACGGGTGCCCAGCACGGGCAGCACATTTTGTTCGCCGGTTAGGCTGCCGGATTTGAGTGAAAAACGACGTGTCGCCCAGTCGGCGATGGTTTGACGTAACTCAATGGTACCGGCCGTGGTGGGATAGTTCGCCAGTTTGTCCAGATTGCGGCTCAGTTCATCGATCACAAATGCGGGTGATGGATGCTTGGGTTCACCGATAGAAAGGGCGATATGGTCTAGCTCGGTTGGTGGGTTTACCCCGGCTTTCAGCTTAGCCAATTTTTCAAATGGATATGGCTGAAGCTTCTGCAGATCTGGATTCATTGAAATGCCTTGTAATTAGCCGTTGTCAAAAGATCGCAAATTATACCGGATGGAAGTCGACAGGCCAATGAAACCCGGTCGCAATTCACGTTTATCTGCGCTCACCGCTGACGAGGCTAAGGGTTAAGGTATTCAGCGGCTTGGCTTATGGTTTTAACGTTGCCGGTGGGCGAGCGGTAAAACGCTTGAAAGCGGCCTTGCCGTTTTCGAGGCTGACTAACAGGGCTGGCACAACGAGTAGGATCAGTACGGTACCGAAGGCCAAGCCGAATACCAGTGAGGTCGCCATCGGAATTAAGAACTGCGCCTGTAGCGAGGTTTCAAAGAGAATCGGCGTGAGGCCGGCAATGGTGGTCAATGAGGTGAGCAATACTGCCCGTAGACGCTGGCAAGCGGCTTCAACAATCGCTTTATGCACCTCCATGCCGCCGTTGCGCAGCTTTTGGTAGAAGGTAATCAGTACGATTGAGTCGTTAATCACGATACCGGATAAGCCAAAACAGCCAAACAACGAGAGAATCGTGAGGCTTTGGCCGGTTAGCAGGTGTCCGGCGATGGCGCCGGTCAGACCCAAAGGTATCGCCAACATCACCGCGAATGGCCAGCTATAGGATGAAAATACCCAACTGAGAATAATAAAGATCAGCAGTAAGGCAATTAATAGCCCCATCTGCATATCGGCTAGGGTTTCCCGCTGGTTTTTATTACGCCCCTCGAAACTGGCTTCGACCCCAAAAGCGGAGGTGATCTGCTGCAGTTTACCCGCTTGCAGGTCGGCGATAATCTCATTGGCATTGGCGACCGCTTCATCAAGGTCGGTGGTGATCTTAATCGCCAGTTGGCCATCGATTCGTTGCAATCGGTCGAGGCCCTGTTTATCGGTAAATGACACCACATTGGCCAGCGGGGCACTGCCGCCATTGGGGAGAATAATAGGCAGGTTTTCGAGGGCGCTGAAGCGATCCCGTTCGTTATCGGGCAGCACCACGCGGACCTCTATTTCATCTTCCCCTCGATTAAATATCTGCACTAACTGACCATCAAAGGATGACCTGAGCTGACGGCCGACGGAGCTGAGGGTCAGACCGGCGGTTTTGCCCTGGGGGGTGAGTTCATAGATTAACTGAGATTTACCAAACGGCAGATCATCATCGACATTGCTGACCCCGTTATATTGTCTCAGGCTATCCTGCACCGCTAACGAGGCGGCTTTAAGTTGTTCAACATCGGCCCCCACCAATTTCACTTCGAGTGATTTTCCTGGCGGACCGGAGCGGTTTAGGTCAATGGTGAACTTTTCAATCCCGGCGGGCAATGTGATCTTGCTACGCCACTTTTTAATGATCTGGCCATTGGATATCTCTCGGCTATCGACCGGAGTGAACTGCACATATAGCGCGCCAAATTCATCGCCCTGATTGGCGCCCTCGCTGGTGCGGCTGCTATTCGTTTTACGGTGGATCTGCAATGCCATTTTGACCAGATCGCCGCCGAGTTCCTGTTCGGTCTGGCGTAAGGTTTTATCCAGATGTTGAAGGAATTTGTCGACCTGTTCGGGGCTGCTGCCCGAGGTGAACTGAATATTGGCATTCAGGGTTTCCATCTCAACGGCGGGGAAGAAGTTGAATTTAATCCGCCCGCTACTGACAAGCCCAATGGCAATAATAAAAGCGGCAAAGGCGATGGTGATGGTCACCCAGCGAAATTCGATGGCATTTTCAACCCAGCCACGAAAGCGGCCATTCTTGAAATGATTGAATGCGGCATCAAGTTTGATACGGGTGGCCGAGGGGTGTAGGTCGGCGGCTCGATGAAGGCTGTGATGCAGATGGCCCGGCAAAATGAGGAAACATTCCACCACCGAGGCGAGAATAACGCAGATAACCACGGTGGGAATATCGATCAGAATATTGCCGATCGTTCCACCAATTAACAGCAGCGGCAGAAACGCGGCAATGGTGGTCAACGAGGAGGCCATGACCGGGGCTAACATCCGGTGCGCGCCACCGATAGCCGCTTGTAGTCCGGGTTCGCCCATCTGTAAGTGGGTCAGGGTATCTTCCCCGACGACGATCGCATCATCGACAATAATCCCTAGCGCCATGATCATGCCGAATAGACTGATCATATTGATACTGCCACCGATCCCGTAAAGTACCGCCAGAGTGGCCATAAAGGAGACGGGAATGCCGATGGTAACCCAGAAGGCCACACGGGCATTGAGGAAGAGAAAGAGAATGGCGATCACCAGAATCAGGCCACTTACCCCGTTTTTGACGAGAAGATTAATACGATCCTGAATCGCTTCATAACCCTCATCGAAGGCGATCAGCTGAATGTCCGGTGGCAAGGTTGGCGTCCGTTCTGTTAGCCACTCGCGCATAATGGCGGCGGCTTCTAGGGTGTCATCGTTTTCAGTACGGCGCAGCAGCAGTTGAATCGCAGGCTGGCCTTGGTAGCTCAGATAGGTCTGGTTGTCCTGATTACGCCAATCGATGCTGGCAATATCTCCTAGCCGGAGCAACTGGCCGTTGCTATCGGTGATCAAAGGTAACTGCTTGAAGCCGGTCACATCCCGTTGCTGGCTAAGGCTACGGATCTGCCGAGAACCATCTCCTTGCGCCGCAGTGCCGGCGGGTAGGTCAACGCTGCGTTGATTGATAATCTGGGCCACGTCACTCAGACTGAGATTTAGCTCATGGAGGCTGCTGGAGCCGATTTGAATGGCAATCTCTTCTTCTGGCAGACCGACAAAGTCGATTTTGCGAATGCCACGCTGCAGTAGTTCTCGCTCATATTCGCGGGCCAATGTTCGTAGTTCTTGTTGGCTGGCGGTGGGGCTGGTGATGAGTATGCGGGCAATATTGTCATAACGGATCACCTGCTGCACGATCGGTTTTTCTGCATCGGCGGGCAAGTTTGTGATGCCGTCGACCTTTTGTTTTACCTCATCGAGGATGTAAGCGACATCGCTATCCTCTTCCAGTTCGATACGAATCGAGGCTGAACTTTGCGTGGCGGTTGAGTAGAGGGCATCGATACCGTTAACCGATTTTAATTCCCGCTCGATGGGCAAAATGATAGAACTTTCGACATCTTCGGCCGCTGCGCCACTCCAGGGGACGGCGATGGTGATAATGTCTAGCTCAAAGGTGGGGAAAAACTGGGTGTTCAGTTTTTTTAATCCCCAGATACCGGCCAAAATCATTAGCATCATCAATAGGTTGGCGGCGACCCGGTGTTCGGTAAACAGGGTGATTAGATTTTTGAAAGGCCCTTGATTCCCTTGATTGATCGACATCGCTTACTCCGTCGCTGCCGCTTGGGGCTTATTGCTGGCGACTTCGACTAGGAGGCCGGTGATCGCATTGGGTAACTGGGTCGCTAAGATCAGGTCGCCGGCTTGTAGTTGGTCGCTCCGGACTAATACCTTGGCTTTACCTTCATTGTCACGCATATCGCCCACGCGGGTAATCTTGTTCGCCTGTAATCGGTTGTCCTCCACGGTATAGATTCGATCGGTGCCGAAAATCGCCTGTGGTGGCAGTGCTAGTAAATTGTCCTGAATCGGCATGGTCAGATCGAGGGAGATTGAACGGCCCGGCTCGCCGCGATAACTGTCGGCATTGATCCGAAATAGCGCATCGACACCGGCGCTGCCACTAGTGACCGCAGCGGCAAAACGTTCAAGGGTCAAGTCGAGGGTTTGGCCATCGAGCCATGCGGTGGCGCTAATGAGTTGGCCGTTATTGAGTTGTTGGTGTAGTTGTGGCAGATAGCGGCTAGGGATCTGTGCTCGTACTTCTAGCGAGCGGGTGTTGTAGAGGGTTAACAGTGTATCGCCGCTGCGAACTCGTTCACCCGCCGCAACACTGATATCGGCAATACGTCCGGTAAAGGGGGCGCGGATTTGACTGCGCTCTAAATCGAGGGCGGCACTATCACGCAGGGCAATAGCCTGATTTAACTGGGCGTGGAGCTGGGCTTGTTGATTGGGGTGATCATCGATCGCCTGTTGCCGGCTGTTGAGGGATAGCGCTTGTTGCTGTTTGGTGCGACGAGCATCATCTAACTGGGTCTGGCTGGCGAGACTACGCTGGCTCAGGTCCTGATAGCGATCGAGAGTACGCTGGGTAAGGTTGACGAGTTCCTGTTCAATTTTTAACGCTTTAATATTGGCTTGATAGCTGACTTTTTCGGCGGCAATCAGGGCGGTAATACGATCTACATCGGCTTGTTTCTGAGCCAGCAGCAGTGATGCGTCGCGGTTATCCAATTGTACTAACAGCTGCCCAGCGGTGACGTTTTCGCCCTCGGCGACTAGGCGTTTTTCGACAAAGGCATTAATCGACGAGGATAGTGTGCTGCTGGAGGGCGATTCGATCCGGCCATAGAGGGATAACTGGGGGGCATAACGAGCCGGTTCGGCGGGGAGAACCCTGACTGTCCAGACTTTCTCTTTAGCGGGTCGGGCGGGCGCTGTCGGTTTAGTCATTTTCAGTATCACAAAGATTGCCACGGCCGCTGCTAAAATGACCAGCGGTAGTAACCAGCGCTTGTTATGCTGATACCAAGATAAAGGTTGCTGTTCCGCCATGACGTGTCCATCGGTAATCTTTGGTGAGAGATTGATCATAATACATCTGGTTTAGACAGTAAGCAGAATTGTTCTCCTCTTTACAATTCTTTAGTAGATGTTAGCTTTACAGCTTAGCTGCGTTTCAGATAACAGGAGAGAGTGATGCGAACCCGATCGGTAATGGCGCTTAACCCTTTAGGGCTTCACCGGGTGGTTTATCACGAGTGGGGCAGTGCGGATAACGAACGTGTGTTGGTCTGTGTGCATGGCTTGGCGCGCAATAGCCGTGATTTTGATGCCTTGGCCCGGGCTCTATCGCGAGATTACCGGGTCGTTTGTCCAGATATGCCCGGCCGTGGGGAAAGTGATTGGCTGCCGGATGGTGTGGCTTATGATATTCCTCGTTATATGAGTGATATGGTCACATTACTGGCGCGGCTAGATGTCGAACAGGTCGATTGGGTCGGCACCTCAATGGGCGGCATTATCGGTATGTGTTTGGCGGCCCTACCCAATTCACCGATCCGTTCCTTGGTGCTAAATGATATCGGCTGCTTTATCGATAAAGCAGCCTTACAGCGCATCGCCCAGTATTTAGGCGATCACCGGTTTAGCTCGGTGGCTGAGGTCGAACAATATATGCGCCGTACTTATAGCGCCTATCAAGGGTTGGATGACGAGCAATGGCAACATCTGGCGAAATATGGCCATCGGCGTATCGCGGAAGATCAATATGGATTGCATTATGACCCGCGGATCGCAGAGCAGAGCGCCGCGATACAGGATCAGGATATTGACCTAGAGCCGTTTTGGCGACAGGTGAGTTGTCCACAGATGTTGATTTGGGCAGATCAGTCGGATGTGCTCCGTGAGGCTACGGTGACGCGGATGCAGCAGATACGTCCGGATATGGATCTCTACCGTATTCCGGGTATGACTCATGCTCCCTCGTTGATGGAAGCTGAACAGATCAATGCAATACAGCAGTGGCTGCGAGATAATCGGGTCAATAATTAGGAGACCGTATCATGAGTGCACTGTGTCAATGGCCATCGGATCAGCTTTGTCTGACGAAGGATGCACGTGAGGAAGCGATCCGCCGGGTTGAACGTGCTTTTGCCTCAACCCTAGAATCTTTGAAAGTCGATATTGGGCTAGTGGAGTTGCTGGAATCGATCTATGTGCCTTTAGGTGCTTGGTTGGTGGCACGAAAAGATCAGCAGCAAGGGCCGTTGGTGGTGGGTATCAATGGTGCTCAGGGCGCCGGTAAATCAACCCTGTTTAATCTGTTGGAAGTGATTCTCGAAGAGGGTTTTAATCTTAAGGTGGTGGGGTTGTCGATTGATGATCTCTATAAAACCCGTGAATCTCGTGAAGGGTTAGCGCACTCTATTCACCCGTTACTCAGTACTCGCGGAGTGCCAGGCACCCATGATGTTGAACTGGGCATTGAACTGATCCGCGGCTTGAAAGGCGAATTCGGCGAAGAGGGACGTAATGTCAAAATCCCGGTGTTTGATAAGTCGATCGATGATCGCTGCCCTCCGGTGTTATGGCAGGAATGGCACGGTGAAGCGGATGTGATTGTGTTGGAGGGTTGGTGTGTTGGCGCATCGGCTCAACCGGAGGCGATGTTGGCCGAATCGGTTAATGATCTGGAGCGTAGCGAAGATCCGTTGGGCTTCTGGCGAAGCTATGTTAACCAGCAACTTGATGGTCGCTATAAAGAGTTATTCGATATGATTGATGTGTTGATTATGCTCAAAGTGCCAAGCATGGAGTCGGTGTTTGAGTGGCGTTCTCAGCAGGAGAAAAAACTGGCTGAGCGCGTGCGTTATTTTTATGATACTCAGCAACCCACCCAGCACCTGCGGATTATGAATGAACGGGAAATTAGGCGATTTATTCAGCATTATGAACGGCTAACCCGTAATATGCTCGAAGAGATGCCGGGCCGGGCGGATGTCTGTCTCGAGCTGAATGAAAATCATAAAATCAGTCATATCCGTATTAATAAGCCGCTGTAAATCGATGTAAGGGAAATAGATGAAACGTTTAATGCTTGTTGGTGTGTTGTCGCTGCCATTGGTGTTGAGTGGTTGCCAGAGTGCTTACTACTCCGCGATGGAGCAAGTAGGGATTCATAAAAGAGATATTTTGGTGGATCGAGTTGAAGACACCCGCAGTGCACAGGATGACGCCCAGCAGGAGTTTGTTTCGGCGTTGGAACAGTTTCGCCAAGTAGTTAACTTCGATGGCGGTGAACTGGAGTCGGTGTATAACGATATGCAGTCGGCCTATGATGATAGTGAGGCGGCGGCTGAATCGGTGAGTCATAATATTCGTCAGGTTGAAGAGGTGGCCGCGGCACTGTTTGAGGAGTGGCAGGAGGAGTTGGATCAATACACTAGTCGCAAGCTACGTAATCAAAGTGCGCAATCCTTAAAAGAGACTAAAGCCCGCTATAACAGCCTACATACCCGCCTTAAACGCTCTGAATCGAAGATGCAGCCGGTGCTCGCAGCATTAAAGGACAATACGCTGTTCCTCAAACATAACCTGAATGCGCGGGCGATAGGCTCATTGAAAGGTGAGTTTGGGGGCATCAAACGGGATATCGATCGCTTGCTGGTGGAGATGCAGCGCTCCATACAGGCATCGGATCAGTTTATTAAAGAGATGCGCCAGTAGGGTAACTCATGCCGTTGTGCTGGCTCAAATGAGCCCGCCCCGGCGATTAGCGTCAGATGGGCAAGAAGGTCATCGAGGCAGCGCTTTGCACCACCCGGGTGATATTACGGTTGGTTGTATCGGCAATGAGCAGGGCCATCATATCCTGCAGGCTGATCATCTTACCAAATAGTCGTTCATAACTGAGGTTGCGGATGCCGTTTGTGCCTAAGCCATTACTAAGAATATAACGTTCGCCGCGATCATCTTTACGGTTATTCAGCTGCCAAGAGACGGTCTCTAAATTGCGGGCGCTGTTATACAGTTTCTGCTGATCGATCTCATCGAGTAGGTAAAACTCGTCCTGATAGTTATAGGCGGCATACAGCATACTGCTGATCCCCGCCATTAAAGCAAACACTCGGTCACCCTCAAATGCCTCATTAAAACTCAGTGAGATGGCGGCGGTGCTTTTAGCACCGTTGAGTTCGCCAAAGCCTTTAATGCGCTGATCACTGAAAATTTGATCTAAACGTTTTTCTACCGTGGTGCCTGGTGGTGCTTTGGCCAGCTCCCGAGGGTTACGTTTATACAGTTTTATGGTTAGTTGGCGACAGAGTTTGCTAACCTCTTGGATATGCATATCGGTGACACTGTCGATATCACTTTTAGCCAGATGGCTCAGTTTGAAGTTATTCGCCGAGTTAGTGGCGCAGCCGGCTTGTAATAGGCATACCGTTACTAGGCTGAGCTGTAGTAATTTAATGGGCTTCACTGGTCAGGGTCCTGCTCATAAAGCTCAAATTGAAAGCCAGAACTGACGGGCTGATTGTTTTTGGCTGGGGTGCTAAAGGCGATGCCTCCCTGTACCAAGCTTTCCAAATTGGTTGTTTCCACTTTTAATCCTTTAAAAATGCCAAATTCTGCATCAATACCGCCGATGTTCCAGAATTTACTGTTTTTGCTGACCAGCGATTGATAGCGCGGTTTGATATTAACAAACAGTTTTACGCTCTGGTTATCGTCGCTGAGTTCATATCCCGAAACATAACCGACCGGCATCCCACGGAAGTAAATATTACTATTAATATCAATAGAACCGAGCTGCTGTGTTTGCAAGACAATATTGAGTCCGGGTAAGTTTCGGGTCGCGGGGGCTTCGGCTAGTCCGGTAAAGCTGAGTTGTTGATCGCCATCACCGGGCAGGGCTTCGATATGGTTACCGGCGATCAATGTTTCGGGATAATCGATACCCGAGAGGTTTATGCGTGGCGCGGCAACCCAGAAACGCGTGCCTTGCCGGGCCAGTAAACGGCCTTCCTCGGTAAGGGCGATACGGGTTTCAGCGCGGCCTTGGCTATCAAGCAGTCGTACCTGCTCGACAGTCCCGAGGATCACTCCTTTAAAATAGACCTTGGCGTCGACGGTGATATTGGGGCCGGGTGGGAAGGTGACGGTGATATCTGGCCCCCCTTGTAGAGCCTTATGTTGTTGATTATAAAGTTTAAAGAGTTGGCGAGGCTTGGCTGTATGGCCACCGTCGCTGAGATTAGCGAAGGCGATACCGCCGCGTAGTAATGTCTGTACCGATTCACTGTGAATTTTAACGCCATTGCGGCTGAGGCTAGCGTCAATGCCACTGGCATTCCAGAAACGACTCTGATCGGTGACTAGGTGGCGATAGGGTTTATCGATCAGTAGGTGGATGATGACACTGTCATCCTTAGCGAGAGCGTAATGGCTGACGGTACCCACAGGTAGCTGCTTATACAGCACCGGTGCGCCGCTGCTAATTGAGCCGAGACTATCGGCCTTGACCCTCAGGGGGAGTTTATCGGCGTTTTCCCGATATAACAGACGGCCCTGTTGGCTGGCATTATCGAAGTTACGGAACAGGTGGAAAGGGTGTTCCTGCTTGACGGCTTTCTGGTCTTCGGTATCGGGGGTGAAAAATGCAATGCCGCCGTTAATGACGCTGCTGAGCGAGCCGCTATCGAGTTCCACGCCATCGACCCCGGCAGAGACTTTAATACCACTCTCTTCCCAGAAGCGGCTGTTGTGTTTGATCAGTGAGGCGTACTGTTCTTTGATGGTGGCATAGATCATAACGTGATGACCATCGTCGCTCAGCTCATAGCCGCTCACTTCACCCACCGGAATTTGGCGATACATCACTGGAGAGCCGTAATCCAACGAGCCTAAGCGGTCGCTTTCTAGGCGAATATTCAATCCGTCAATCCCTGGCCGATAGGCGGGTGGGCTGTTGAGGGCGGTGAAATCAAACTGCGTTTCACCACTACCCGGTTGCAGAACAATCGCCGCGCCTTGAATGAGATCGCCAATGTTTTGTAAACGATTCAGCGACAGCTTCGGTGTGGGCAACCAGAACTGGCTACCGGCGCGTAACAGTGGCCGGGCTCGTGGATCGATAAGCAGGCGGGCGTTGAGGGTTTGCAAGTCTTCGCTCAGCTGCAGATGTTGTACGCGACCGATACGAATGCCTTCACTGATGACTCGAGTGCCTTTGCGTATATCGGTGCGGGCTGGAAACTTCACATTGACCACGATGCCATCTTCCGCCGCTTCAAAGTCAGGAAATAGGTGGAACTGATGCTCTGGCGTGAGTTTGCTCTCATCCCCCGGTGGGGTATAGAAACTGATGCCCCCGGCGATAATGGCGGCTAATGAGCCAAAGCGTAGGTCGATACGGGATAGGTTAGCCTTCAGGCTAATACCACTGGCATTCCAAAAGCGCGTACTATCGGTGATCAAGTGGCGGTAGGCTGGCTCTATAAACAGCTCAATGCGAATCCCTTCGGAGTTGTTAGCTAGACCGAAGTTAATCACTTCACCGACCTCAACCTGACGGTAATAGACTTTTGCGCCGCGCTGAATCGATTGCGCCGAATCGGCCAACAGAGATAGGTAAAGCCCCTGTCGGTTCTTCAGCGGTGGCGGTGGCTCATTGTCAGCAATAAAACTGTAGCGCTCATTGCCTTTGCCGGGCTGTAGTTCAATGTAATAACCCGATAGTAGGGTATCCAGCCCTTTTACGCCGCTGAGGGATATCTGTGGTTTGACCAACCAAAAGCGGCTGCCTTCCACTAGAATCTCTGCCGCTTCTTTCTCCATTTCGATCATGGCGGTGACGCTCTTCAGATCTTCATTGAGCTTCAGCGTTTTGATCATGCCCGCTGGGAGGCCGCGATACATGACCCGGGTGACGCCGGCTTCCAACCCTTCTGCGGTTTCAAACTGAACCTCGATCATGATCCCGGCATCTTGGTAGCTTTTGACCACTAGCCAGCCGGCAATAACGGCGGCGAGAAAGGGTAACAGCCAGACCACAGAAGGCGCGCGATGGCGTTTGACCAACGGCGTCGCGGGGGTGTTATCAGTTTGAGAGGTGCTCATGGTGTGTCCTTTTGATCGTCGTTAGCGGGTAGATCCGTAACGCCGTTATCCCAAATCAATCGTGTGTCAAAGACGATAGCAGAAAACATCGTTAGCAACACGACCACCGCAAAAGCGGTGGCCCCATCGTTGCCTTCGATGTGGGCAATATTACCCAGTTGTACCAGCGCCACCAAGATGCCGATGACAAAAATATCCAGCATTGACCAGCGTCCGATCCACTCAACGATGCGAAACATCAGGGTTTTCTGTCGTAAGTTGGTTTGCAAGCGAAACTGCACCGTGCACAGCAAAATAGTCATGGCGATGATTTTTAATACCGGCACCACAATACTGGCGATCAATACAATCAGGCCAATCAACAGCATATCTTGATCTAGTAGATGGAGAATGCCGCTCAGAATGGTGCTCGGCTCGCCCTGACCAAAGGATTTAAAGGTCATAATGGGCAACAGGTTGGCCGGCAGGAATAGTAAAACTGCAGCAATGAGGCTCGCCCAGCTCAGGTTCATCGAATTAGGTACTCTACTGTGCAGTCGGGCACCGCAGCGATCGCAATGCTCGCCCTCTAAGCTGAGTGGGTGGAGTTTTTCACAATCAATACAGAGCAGATAACCGCTCTCTCGGGCGCTCCTAAATTGCGGTCGTTGATCACTCATTAGACGCTGCCTTTTGCCGGTATAGGTCGATCTCGTGCCAGATCTGGTGAGGGTTAAAAAACACACTGCTGAGGGTGGTGATAACAATCAACGCAGCCAAGCTGTAAAGTCCTAGGCCAATTTCAAGATCGGCAATATCTTTCAATTTGATAATCGATATCAATACGCCGAGCAGAAAGATCTCCAGCATGCCCCAGCCGCGTAGATGTTGATAACCATGCATCGCTTGACGTAGCAGCCCGCCACTCCGGTGATAGTGCAGGGAAAAGCTGATATAAAACAAAATCACTAGCTGAAATAGCGGCACCACAATAGCGAACAGTAAAATCAGCAGCGCCACCAATACCAGTCCGCCATCGAAGAGGGATAAGGCGCTTTGAAAGATAATTTCACTCTGGCTCTGACCAAACACCTGTAAGCTCAAAATAGGAAAAATATTGGCAGGAATAAATAAAATCAGGCCGGCGATTGATAGTGCTAATAGGCGCTCAATGCTGTTGATGGTGGTGTAATAGATACGGGCATGGCAGCGGGGACAGATAATATCCTCGTTGGGTTGGTTTGCGACCCGTTCCATCAGCAGATCACATTCGTGACAAGCGATCAGTTGTTCAGGTGTGCCATGCATTGCGATATAAACCGTTGCCGAAAAACAGAACTCAGAGTATGCCAGATTTGTGGCTGCAACCCATAGTCAAATGGTGGCAGCGTTGAATCGTTAAATTAACTGTCTCAAATCGCGGCGTTAGGGTTCGCTATGCTGTGGCTAAGAGCGAGTCGCCTTGAGTTTTTACGGTGATGTCTTACGGGGCGGATCTCCGTGATGTTGGCGCCATTGTGCAGTATTATAACGGCTAAAGGGTCTGCGGTTGTGTTGTGATATCCGCCCGCTAGCGCAGATGATCCATTCGTATGAATTAATTGTCAGGTTATCTATGAGTCAATCCGATCAGGGTGATTTTAAAGCCCTGCGCCGTGAATATGTGGCGCACCCTCTTAACCGGTCAGATTTGGCGGCCGATCCGGTACAGCAATTTGCAGACTGGATGCAGACGGCCACCGAATATCGTCCCGATGATGCGACTTCCATGACGCTGGCGACCGCCGGTGCGTCAGGGATGCCTTCGGCGCGTATTGTGTTGCTGAAACATTTTGGTGCGGACGGCTTTGCTTGGTATACCGATTATCGTAGCCATAAAGGCCAGCATCTCGCAGAAAACCCTCAAGCGGAGCTGATGTTCTACTGGTATGGTCTTGAGCGGCAGATCCGTATCCAGGGGCGGGTAGAGAAACTGTCACCTGAACAGGGTCGTAAATATTTCAATGAGCGCCCCGTCGGCAGTCGCCTGAGTGCCGCTATCTCCCATCAAAGCTCGGTGATCGACAGTCGAGAAAGCCTTGAACAAGCGGTCGTTGAACTGCAGCAGCAACATCCCGATGGTGATATTCCTTACCCTGAATGTTGGGGAGGTTATCGTTTAATACCCAGTCGTTTTGAATTCTGGCAGGGGCGGGAAAGCCGCTTACATGATCGCTTCAGCTACACGCTGATGGATGGTCAGTGGCAGATCGATCGACTCGCCCCTTAAGTGCTAACGGAATATTAATAACATGACTGAACAATTCTTATCCTGCGTTGAAGTTGAACCGCCCCAGCCGCCGGTTGCCAGTGTTATCTGGTTACATGGGCTGGGCGCCGATGGCCATGATTTTGAGCCGGTAATTCCGGCACTCAAGCTGCCGGCAAACCTGCCGGTGCGCTTTGTCTTCCCCAATGCCCCGGTGCAGCCGGTTACCGTCAATGGAGGCTGGGAGATGCCTGCTTGGTACGATATTCTGGAAATGAAGCTGGAGCGCAAGATCGATGTTGATGGCTTGTTGCAGTCTGTCAGTCAGATAAACCGTCTAATTGAGCGGGAAATTGCCCGGAGTATTCCGGCGAATAAGATCGTCCTCGCTGGTTTTTCTCAGGGCGGAGCCGTGGCCTATCATACCGCGCTCTGTTTTCCACAGCGGTTGGCGGGCTTGCTCACTCTCTCAACCTATGTCGCAACGGCGGAATTAATAGCACAGCATCGCAGTACGGCTAACCAAGGGATCGCCATTGCGATTCATCACGGTACGGCTGACGATGTTGTGCCGATGGTGCTTGGCCAACAAGCCAATGAATTATTGCAACAGTTAGACTATAAGCCCCAGTGGCATAGCTGGCCGGTTGATCACGGTCTGTGTGTGGCCGAGATTGAATCGATCGGTGCGTGGCTGACTGGACTATTAACGATGGAAACTATTTAAATGAATATCAGTAACAACTGCTATGTCGAGATTCACTATGCCCTGTATAACGCTGCCAAAGAGGTGGTTGATAGCTCCCGTGATGGCGAACCTTTGCCGTATATTCAGGGCAGGGGGAAAATTATCCCTGGCTTAGAAACGGCGTTGGAAGGCCGCGCTGTTGGGGATAAGTTTAGTGTCACCATCGCCCCTGAACAGGGTTACGGCGAGCGGGATGAAGAGCGAGTGAGCATTATCGATGCCGAATCTTTTGCCGGATTTGATGACATCCATGAAGGCATGCTGTGTCAGGTTGAGGGCGAAGATGGCGAGCCGCAACTGGTGACCATTATGCAGATCGACGCTGAAGAAGGCGAAGTGACGATTGATGCCAATCACCCTTTTGCTGGCCAGACACTGGACTTTGAAGTCGAGGTTATCTCTGTACGTGATGCGACAGAGGCCGAGCTGCAAGCCAGCTGATACGCTTTCCCCTAGTTAATAGATAAGAGGAACATAGACTATGCGACTACTGTTAGCGCTGCTGTTACCTTGGTTACAATTTTTTACCATTGGCAGACCCTTTGCTGGCATTATCTGCCTGCTGCTACAAATAACGATTGTTGGTTGGCTGCCCGCCGCTATTTGGTCTGTTTATGCTCTGAGCCAATATAAAACAGATCAGAAAATAGACGCTGCCTTAGGTGGCAAATAACCTCGCCATCGTTATCTCGATGCATTAATGCACCGGTGCTTCTTTCGATCATCGACTGAAGTGCCGCGCACCATCCCGCCTGTCATCATCCTTTTGGCATTATATGCTGAGATCATTACTACGCCGATGCTTCTGTCTCGGTGATCTGGGCTGTTATCTGTCTTACTTATACCTTTTCTTGCCATTCCATATCGCCAATTTGAACATTCAGCCATTCAAAGCCGATACGTCGAGCCACCGCCGCCGCGCCATCGAGGCTCTTAAATTCCCGTTCTTTACGTGAACGTTGCAGATCCAGCGTTAGCACTTCGTTCTGTTTTGTAATGAATTTTAGACGCCAACCCCGAGCAATAGAGACCGGTGCCGCCTGGCAGGAATCAAACACGCCCGCTTTAAATAGGAGCTTAATTTCTCTTTCTTGCATCATCAATACCTTCTTTAGTGATGTTAAAAATAGATTAAGTTAATTATATAATAATTTTTGATTTATCAAAAGTTTATAAGGATATTCGTTAGTTTTTAACTCATTGTTTATTAAGGATTTTTTTGTGATTTTGTGATAGCTTTCCAGGATGGTATTTTTGTTGTTTAAGTTGCTGATTTTAAAAGATATTTTTATTTTTTTTCGTGATTGTATTTATCAATACCTACAGCGTAAATGGATGGTTTTAACTATCGTAAGAGAATTATGATTATTCATTATCTATTTAAGCGTCTTCTATACTCTGTATTGTTATCTGGAGGATTGGTTTCTCACGAGGAAGAAGGATGGGCCTAGCACCTGCACCAAGGGATTGGCTGTTTTACCGGGGTAGAACTCAGCCTGGTGTGGTGCTATTAAGTATTGATATCAGTCTTGGTGTAAGTACTGCTGGCCTAGCGGTTATATAGCTGTGAGGTGATGGTTCTAAAGAAATACTGTATAGGCTCGGCATCAGATAATTATGTCGGCGCAGTGTGGGACGGCGTTAAAGGTATAGATGATCGGTAAAATCAGTTATGAGAGTACTTATTGAGTTATATCAATATTCTCTTCGGATATCAGGAGTAATATCAGTCTTAAGGTTGAAACACAAAAAAGGTAACTGTTATGGATCCGTATACGTTCGAAACGCTGTGGCCTAGTTTGCTAGGAGTTGCCGCAATGGCTGGCACCATGATCTGGGCGTTTATCAAAATTCGCAAACTCATGAACGAAGACGGCAAGAAGTAATTGCTGGTCTGAACAGCATGATTGAATCACAAAGGGGCCGCATAGCGCGGCCTTTTTAGTGCCTGAAATAAGCGCATTGTTGGTAGCCTCAGGCTGGTAATCATCAACGGGCAATGGTTGCCTCTTTCTTTATTCCCCATAAAGAGCTCTACTTGTCGTGCATTTAATGCTTGTACTTCACAACTATCCACTCAATGGTTATGGCAACGATTGTATTGTCTCGACCTGTTGTTAAGGTAGGAGCTGATCCCTATCGGCTGATTTAAGGGGGCACGGGTTAGGGATAAAGATTGATTTTGAACAACTGTTCAGATTAATATCTGATCACAGGTCCAGTTTAAAGGTGCCGCGATGGCAAATGTAGCAAAATACAATCGAGAAGACGTGATTCATAAGGCAATGTTGCTGTTTTGGGAGCGAGGCTATAATGGCACCTCTACTCGAGATCTGCAGCAGGCGATCGATATGCGACCGGGCAGTATCTATGCTGCGTTTGGTAGTAAGGAGCAACTCTATCGCGAAGCGTTAGTCTGTTATTCCAAAGAGATGGCCGATGTATTAGCACAGCGGATCGCTAGTACGGGTTCCCCTTTGGCGGGCCTTGAGATGTTTTTCCGCAATGTGGTGATCGACCAGTGCAATACAAACCCCAGTGAAGTCTGTATGTTGGTTAAGACGCTGACGGAGGTGGGTGATGATCACCCGGAGCTGATGGCCTTATCACGGGAACTGCTTAAACGTACCGAGGATCGTTTTGCTGATATTCTGCAGCAAGCGAAAGATCAAAACGAGATTGCTGAACATGCGAATCCACGTATTTTGGCCAGGCATCTGCAAGTACAGATGATCGGTTTGCGGATCTATATGAAAACCAGCCGTAACCCCGAGAGTCTTAGCGAACAGATCACGACCATTTTTTCTCATTTGAAACGTTAATGATTCAGGGTTTGGTTTATTAAACGATAGTGGGCACATTAAGTTAGCTCAAGGTTGAAAGGCACAGATGAAACGTATCAATAGGCGATGGATCGCAGCCCTTATGGCGCTGTTACTCAGTAGTTCGGTGTTACTGTTATCCGGTTGTAATGACGCTGAGCCCGAGCAAAAGAAGCCAGTATTGCTGATTGATGCGGCAGACCCTCAAGTATTTGTACGTCATATCGTCGGTGAGTATCTGACGATTAGCGATGAGCTTGTGACTCAGTATCAGCAGTTTAAAGCGGCGCAAGATTCTAATGGTTTTGTTCTCTTTCGTAACCGTCATTGGACGCCTGCTTATATCGAGAGCAAAGAGAGCTACGGTAAAACACTGTTCAATCAAAAGGCTTACATCTACCGACATCAGCTCAATGGATTATTTGATCTGTTTTTTGAGCTGCAAAAATTGTCGCTGTTGCTCAAACATAGCTTATTAGATGAAGATTGGGCGCTGGAACAGGAAGCGATGGCGCGTATTGCCGAAGATCGTATATTGATGATGCAATATCTTAAAGCGGAAAATACAGGCAAACGTGCGTCTGGTGTTCCTGCCGATGGCTAAAATCTTAGCCAAGACAAACATCGCTGTCAGCATATGAATCGCGTATATTAAGGGTGTTTTGGCTGCTGTTTGTTTAAAGGCCTACTTCTGTGTGAATGTAAGGAAGAATACTGATGTATGGATTTGAAATTTCAATTGTTGTGATTGTGATTTTTGCGTTGGCGTTGATTTTTGCCGGCGTGAAAATGGTTCCCCAAGGTCATTGTTGGACGGTTGAGCGGTTTGGTCGCTTTACCCGGTCATTACATCCGGGTTTGCACCTGTTGATTCCGATTGTTGATGCGGTAGGCTCAAAACAAAACATGATGGAGCAGGTGTTGGATGTTCCACCACAGGAAGTGATCAGTTCTGATAACGCAATGGTTACGACTGATGCGGTGTGCTTTTTTCAGGTACTTGATGCCGGTAAGGCCGCTTATGAGGTGAATGATCTGCCTCGGGCGATGCGTAACCTGGTGATGACGAATATCCGTGCAGTGTTAGGCTCAATGGAACTTGATGAGATGTTATCTAATCGGGATGCCATCAATATTAAGTTGCTAGGTAAGGTCGATGAAGCGACCGACCCTTGGGGTATTAAGGTGACGCGTATCGAAATTCGCGATATTTCACCGCCTCAGGACTTGGTTGATTCCATGGGTAACCAGATGAAAGCCGAGCGGGATAAACGGGCGACGATTCTGGTGGCCGAAGGTCAGCGGGAAGCGGCAATTAAAGTGGCCGAAGGCCAGAAGCAGGCGGAGATTTTACGGGCAGAAGGTGACCTTCAGGCGGCAATTTTGAATGCTGAGGCACGGGAGCGTGAAGCGCAAGCAGAAGCCTTGGCTACTAAGGTGGTCTCTGAAGCGATCAGTGAAGGTAATCAGCAAGCGATCAATTACTTTGTGGCGCAAAAATATACCCAAGCGTTACAAGCGATTGGCGAAGGCGAGAATAGCAAAGTGGTCATGATGCCGTTGGAAGCTAGCAGTTTGATCGGCTCTATTGGCGGAATTTCTGAATTGCTCAAACCCACCAAAGCGAAAGATTAACGATGGCTGATTGGTTTAATACCTTGACCCAATGGCACTGGCTGATTCTTGGCACGGTATTATTGATTCTGGAAATGCTCGGGGCCTCCGGTTTTTTGATCGGTTTGGCCGTGGCGAGCTTAGTGGTGGCGGGGACGGTTGCGCTGGGTATGATCGATAGCTGGTCATATCAGTTGCTATTGTTTGCCCTACTGGGCATCGGCTTTACGGTACTCTATTGGCGTGTGTTTCGCTCCTTTAACCGGCACACTGATGAGCCGTTGTTGAATGATCGGGCGGCGCAGTTGATAGGGCGTAAGTTTGTCTTGGCGCAAAACCTAGATAACGGTCAAGGACGAGTGCAGGTCGGCGATACGCTATGGAAAGCGGAAGCTGAGGCCACACTCGTTGCTGGAACTCAGGTTGAGGTTTACGCCAGTGAAGGGATGGTCATTAAGATCCGTCCGTTAGGCAGTGCTAACGGTTAATGGCTTCACTTAAAGGTTCAAGTTAACAGCAGATTCTCTCATATACAGCGTAACCCTTTATTGGGGGTACGCTGATCTCCCTTCAAACAATATCTAAATGTGGTGTTTGGCCGTGATTCAGTTGATGTATCCAGCCTAGTTCGAGCCAGCGAAACAATATCGTTAATAGTTCCGCGGCTGCGGCGTTTTCATTCACCTGGGCGGCAACCAGTTCTGCCGCTTGTGAAAAATCACCACCATGCAGAAAGCAATTCAACAATGCCTGCTCTAACGGTTCAGCGGAACGAAACTCTGTGAGTCTTTCGTGGTTGCGCCAAACGACCCAGCATTCAGGCTGTGGCAATGGATCCGGGGGTTGTCGTTCCATTTTCAGGGCTTGCCAAATCTCGACGACATTGAACGGGGTGTTAAACAGTTGCAGGCTTGGATGAAATCGCAGTTGCAGCGTGGGCCAGTGTTCCTGTGGCGTCTGCTGCAGCGTGGTTGCCGTCACTGTATCGCGGTCGGCGGCATCAAAGGCGGTTAGTAAGCAGCGTTCAAATCGTGCTAATTCGGCAATCTGGGGATGCTGACTAAAAAACGCATCATGGCGTAGATAATCTGGTAGGGGATCACAATAGTAGCGCAATGACCGATAGGCGCTAGGCGCGGCATCGATGTAACCTTGGCTTAGTTGATCAAACAGTTCATCCCCGAGATAACGACCTAACACGGGGTGATCATTATCGATCACTTCCCGTAGGCGGATACGATAACCGCTTTGATAGATCGACAAGCGTTGCTCGGCATTGAGTTGATCATCGCTATGGATGTACTGAGTAATCTCATCGCTGCCGTTAAGTAGTGCCTGCATCATCTGCTGCTGGCGTTGATGTAGGGATGATGTCATCAGCCGGCAACCTCGCGTATTGGTGGTTGAAAATCGAGGGTTTCAGCGGCGATTTGACGGGCAATATTCAGCTCGTCAAGCAGCTCATTGAGTGGGGGAATATTATCATCCCGTTCGATCATGGTGCTAACGGGGCCAAAACGTTGCAGTGCTTGGCGGTAAAGCTGCCAAACGGGGTCACAAATATCGTGATCGTGGGTGTCGATAACATGGGTGCCGTAATCGCTGTGTCCGGCTAAATGAAACTGTCTAACCCGTGCGGGGTTGATCGAATCAAGGTAGGCCTCAGCATCAAAATGGTGGTTACGGCTGCTGACATAGACATTGTTTATATCCAGCAACATAAGGCAGTCGGCTCGCTCGACAATTTCGTTATAGAACGCCCATTCACTCATGGCCGAATCGGTGTAGCTTAGATAGCTGGAGACATTTTCCAGTAATAACTGTCGACCAAGGTTGTCCTGCACTTGCATAATGCGTTCGGCAATATGATTGATGGCCTCTTCGGTATAGGGCATGGGCAGTAGATCATGGCTATTGATGCCATCGAGTCCGGTCCAGCAGAGGTGATCTGATATCCATTCCGGCTGTACTTCATTGGCTAATTGTTTCAGCCGTTGTAGGTAATCTTTATCCAAGGGTTCGGTAGAGCCAATCGACAGGGATACCCCATGCATAACCATCGGGTAGCGTTCACGGATGGCTTGTAAGTAATACTTGGGCTTACCGCCGGCGACCATAAAATTTTCTGAGATGATTTCAAACCAATCTACCTCGGGGTGAGTATCCAGCACATCCTGAAAATGTGGGGTTCTTAAGCCCAGTCCGAAACCTAAATAATGGTTGGTCATGAGATCTCCTGCAGAGAAAGTCGAACGCCCCGGAGGGCGTTCATACTGATAGTACTGGTTTAGCGGTGAGTCACTGTGTGAGTGATAGGCTTAACTTACTTGGTTGTACCGCCGATATCGTCACAAGATTTTTCGGTGGTCATAACAAAGCCGGTGCCTTTACAAGAACCCTGTCCTTTACAGGCATTTTCCGCTGTTTTACAGTCATTATGGCCTTTACAGACATTAATACCAAAACACTGAGTGAGTTCTGCTTTAGCAATTTGATCGCGCCAGTCATCACGCACGGTTCCGCCGGCATCAGTACAGGCTTTTAATGGCATAGAAACAAAGCCCTGACCTTTACAGGCGGATTGTCCTTTACAGGCATTGTTCGCCGTTTTGCAGTCATTGTGACCCTGGCAGGAGTTAACACCATAGCAATGTCCAAGTTCAACGGTATCACCGCTGGTCATTGGGGCGGTGCTGGTGGCGGCAGTTGCGCCCATGCAGCCTGCTAGGCCTGCGGCTGCAACGGCGATAGCCGCACCGGATAAACCACTTTTCAGATTGGAGTTCATTATTGTTTTTCCTCTGGTTGAGTAGCCACTCTTTTGGCTCAAAGTTAATGAGAGTGGGTAATTAAATTGCTAATGAGTGTGCTCGTAAGGTCTTTATTAAACGCACTGCTAAGGTGCTGGAATAAGAAAATCCTTATCGAATGCAGGGCCAGTATTGATGACTAACTTGAAATGAACCTGAAAGTGGCTGTGTTTTTGTCATCTTAAGTCGTTAAACTACTCAAATTGATATAAAGCGGGGAAACCTTTGTGTTTTTTCTCGGTCTTAACTGCTCGGTTTGGGCCGTGTGCGTGAATAAGATGTGTCAGGTTTCTAGATGTTAGGGCGATATGCAACTTCCAAAGATTGTGGCTGAAAGCCAGGCTCAACGACAGCAAGCTATTCAGCAAGCGGTACTGAAAGGGATTCGCGCCTACTTCAGCGATTGTCGTAGCCGCGTGCCGAGCTTTGTTGCTACACACTTTCGATATCCAGCGGCGCTGGAAACCAATCGGGTGGCGTTTGGCTTGGATATTCTGCGCGCCCCGATTAATCTTTTTTGGGCCCCATTGTTTGCCTTGGTTAGCCTGCTGCGTTTCTTGGTCGGGCGTTCTGCGCGGTTGGGCTGGCTACACCGTTTGTTCGGGCGTTTTCCCGCTGGCTTTACCACTCAGGTGCAAACCCATATCAGTGAATTAGTGCTGCGTGATTTACTGCAGCATAACCAGCCGGATGCCTCGTTGAGTTGGTATATTGCGGAGGCGTTACGTGAGTTATATCAGCAGCAGAGTGATGTCTGTGTCGATATTGCTCACTTTCATCGTCAGGCGGAGCCCATTATTGAGGATGCCTTGGCACAGTATCGGGTGACCCGCACCGCTTCGGCGGATATTACTAACACATTGTCATGCACGGTATTGGGGGCGTTCGCGTTTCAGAAGTTTACCCCCGGTGGTATAGGTATCGGTTTGATGCTGGCGAGTATGATCAGTACCCAGCTAGCCAGTCGAGACTTTCTTTTGGGTGAAACCCTAGGCAACCTCTATTACAGTGTTTTTCCCCCTTCGCCGTCGCTGACTATTACTTTGGCAACGATCGCAGGCGTTTTGGCGGTGTTGTCGGCGGGGGCTGCTTTGAGTGGGGTGATCTCCGACCCAGTGCAGGCCGCATTGGGGCTGCACCGTTATCGTCTGAATAAGATGCTTCGGCATATGGAGCAGGATATGCTCCAGCAAAGTAGCAATAGCTTCCGCCCTAAAGATCAGTATCTGGCGCGAATTATGGAATGCTTTGATCTGATTCGCGCCGGGTTGCTATAACGGGTTTTATTGGCCTGGCTTTGTCAGCATCCGGTTAGGCCGGCGCGGTAAACTGCTGCCAGCCTTGTAAGATCTCGATAAAGTCATCGAGTCCGCAGCAGGCAGTCGATTCTTGATCGTAGTACACCAGATTGTCTTCCGGTTCTTCGGTGTCATCGTATGCATCCAGCGCATGGGCACGGACGATGGCTTCATCTTGATTGAGTACCAGATTATATTCCGACCCTTCCATTAGATATTCGCGCCGTTGCTGCTGTTGCAGCTCGGTGGTGATACGTAATAATTCGGCAATAACGGGCTGGCGGCTTCTGAGTTCATAGGTCAGCCAGTAACCTAGGGCTTCATGGCCCATCGAAAACTCAGCACAGTATGCGCCATAAATATCGTGGGTGAAATCGTAGTCCACAATCGTGCTCCGTAGATAGTGAAGGTTAACCTTAATCGCATAGTTTAACCGGGTTGGGAGAATAGCACAGGCGGCCTGAATAGCGCAGCGATCAGCGTGTTGCTGATGAGAGGAACATCAGTTTGAGTGTGTGAGCTGCTGTTATTGTCAGACTGCAGTATCGCTTACGGGCGAATCGTCGCTAATTAGCATCATTATTGTTTTCGGCATTTAGTTTATATGGATACATTTATCAGATTGGTTAATGAATAGTGGAATCTTGATATCAGTACGTTATATTTAACGGCTAGCATGGTCGTAAAATAAGTTTGTTGCTTATGCTAGGGGTGGATAATAGCCCTTTAGATTCATACGCTTCAAGGAGTTAGATAGCGTGAATGACCAACAAGATGATATCTACAAAACGTTACTGGAGTCGACTAAGGCGATTCCTTGGCGGGTATGCTGGGAAACAAAAACCTTTGAATACATTGGGCCGCAGATCGAGGCCCTGTTAGGTTGGCCTCAAGACAGTTGGGTCACCGAGAATGATTGGCTTAATCGTATCCATGAAGATGACCGAGAAAAGTGCATCAACGACTGTATCGCATCGAGCCGTTTTGATGACTATGAACTGGATTATCGGGCTCTAACCGCAACGGGTGAGAGTGTCTGGGTGCGGGATGTTGTGCATGTTGTGCGCGAAGACGATGGTGCGATCAAAGCACTTATCGGGTTTGTATTTGATATTTCAGATCGAAAAGCGTTAGAGGATGACCTTCAGCGAGCGAATAAAAAGCTGGAGGTGCTGTCGTTTCAAGATGGTTTGACCGGTGTTGCCAATTGGCGTTTGTATGATCAGACGTTAGCGCGGGAATGGGCTCATGCGGTACGTAATGATGCGCCTTTATCGCTGATTGTTGTCGATATTGATCAATTCAAAGATTATAACGACCGCTTCGGTCACCTCTTAGGTGATGAAGGTCTCAAGTCAGTGGCTAAAGCCTTGCAGGGTGTTGCTACCCGTTCAACCGACTTTATTGCTCGCTATGGGGGCGAAGAGTTCGTCTTATTGCTGCCCGATACCGGGCGAGAATCAGCCTATGATATTGCCCAATATTGTTTGCGTGCAGTACTCGACCTTTCAATTACCCATCCGGGGGCTGAAGCGGGGCACTTTCTCTCGATCAGCGCCGGGGTTGCCTGTGTACAGCCCCGTCTTAATGGTGATCGCAGTTGTTTATTTGAGACCGCTGATAGGATGTTGTATGAAGCGAAACGTAGTGGCCGTAACAAGGTTGTTTGTAGTTGGCCGCAAGAGATAGCTCGCCAAGGGCGTGAGCTAAGCTAGATATTAGCGAACGACTGGTGACTAAGATTAACTGAGGTTGTGCTAAATCGATAATAAAAAGCCCGGTATCAGAACCGGGCTTTGATAGGCAAGCCATTCACTTCAGTTGGTCGTGGCTTGCTTTACTACTATTCGGACATCACCCCGAACAGTAGCCCCTTCAACTGGTGTTTTTTGGCTTTATTGATTGTCTCGGCTTTTCTCAAGTATCTCGGCCCGCAAACAATACATCGACAACCTCACGGAAATGCGCCGCCCGCTTGGAAATTTCGACCGGTATCTTCAGGCGACGAGCGATATCACTGGATGAAATGACACCGCGTATCTGATGCTTCGCGCTATCCACTACCAGCATATGTGGGGTGCCGGTGTGTTGTAAGGTACGCATCAGGTCGCCGATAGAGGCATGGTTTACTTCCGATAGCGGTATGGCATGTAAGCGATCACGGGGAGTCATTACCTCTTTAATAGAGATATCGTGCCGCTTCAGTCCTGCGGAGGTGGCGATACTCATGGCCGAACGGCTTTCCAGATCGGCAATGGTGAGCAGTCCGCGAAAGTTTTCATCTTTATCGATGACCAATACCGAGCGAACATGCACTTTACGCATCATCTGTCGGGCTTCATCGATTGAGACATCCTGCTCCATCATCAGTGGTTGTACTTTCTCGAAATCAGTTACCACTTCGATGGCTGGGGTGTCGAGTGTGTATTCGTGCAGTTCCTTTGGACTAGCGATATGGTCGGAAGCATTGAGTAGAATCGTTTTTAATTCATTGTAATTATTCATAGCATCATCCTGCCTTAATGGCGGTCATCAATTAGATAAAATAGTGATGTGAAAATTAGCTAAAAACGGGTGGGGCTCTTGTGCTGGGGGCTATCCAACGAGGGTTGGAGGGGTGAAACGGGTTTTCTTGCTGTTCTGTGGGGGGATTGAACCGTAACGTATGATTAGTGGTTGAAACTAGCAGGCAGGGTTGATCGTTATCGCCGTTGGTGGCGGGTAATAACATCTGCTCGGAAATACTTTCATTGACGGATAATAGCTGAGAGGCAAGGGGTTCGAGTGCCAGTCCACGGCTTTGCATCGCTATCAACACCAACAACAGCATCAGCGCGAAGCCATATTGGCTCGTGCGGGTGGGTTGAGGTGAGGTGATGCTGTCAATGTGCTTCATGAATTCCAGTGTAGGCTAAAATTAACAGCGGGGGAATCCTGAAACGGAAAGTTTGTCGATCGTTAGGTTTATTGAATCGCTTTATAGGCTGCCTAAAGGAAATTATGTGCCACATCTGTTGCGATATTGATCAATATCAAGCGGCAAATAATGGCCGCTGAGTTTGTGCCAATATGGGGCTATCGCCCGATTTTAAAGGGTTTGTTCGCTGTTTGAGGCGTGCCGATAAGGCATGAATGTTAAGTTTTGTTAAGTTAGGTTAAGTCGTTGTTAAGAAGTGCAAAGTCGCCATAGAAGTAAGGATAAATCAGCGCCAAGTGTTTTTTCCGGTATATCCTTTGCAAATTCCGATAGCTTTAAATCATATTAATCGGCAAGGAGAACGCTATGAGTATTACCGGTATTCAGGCGGGCGGTACTTCAATGATGGAGATGAGAAAACCTCCTTCACCTGAAGATCTCGCCCAACAAATGGTAAACGCTGTCGAAGAAGGTAGTGTCGATGCGGAAACACTGGTCGCTAATTTGACCTCGCGTTTTGGCGACGATGCCTCTTCGGTACTGGCTGAGGACGGCTCTATTGATGTTGATGAATTAACGTCATTGTTAGCCAACAATGCCCCAGGCAACGGAGGTGAAGCCCAGGGTATGGCTCCGCCACCGCCGCCACCTCCTCAGGGGATGATATCCAGTGAAGAGTTGCAGTTAAAGTTGACCGAAGAGTTTGGTGAAGAAGCGGTTGCTTCGATTTTTGATGAAGATGGCTCAGTTAATTTTGATGAGCTGATTTCACTGTTTCAGAGCCAAGAGAGTTCTACCACCGGTATCCTGCTGGATACCTCGGCCTGAGCCTAAATTTGAAGAGCGCTGTTTGTACCGTTCGCCCCTAATCATTGGGTCTTAACGTCGTTAATCGATGGTATCTTTTGCGATCTATCCAAACCCGGCCTTTGTGCCGGGTTTTTGCTGTAAGGTCTTTATTAGCTTATTGATTTTAATGGATTTTAGCCAGAAATTAGAGCTAGGGGGGAGCCATGGGTGATTCCGTCTGTCCTATAACATCAAATTGGGTAAATCATTGATTGTAGTGGCAAGGAAACATTATATGATACCTATCAGGGAGTTCGACACCGATAGGGAATATCTTAGCTATTGAATTTAGGGTTTGTTGGAATCCGAGCCCGTCTTAAGTCAGGCCTTCTGGTATAGGTTGGGTCTGCGGAGCTGTCTATGCTTTTAAAGGGTCTATCTATTCGCCGTAAGCTCATGCTTACCACCATTCTTCCGGTGCTTGGTATTGTTATTATCATCGCCACCTCACTCAGTCAACTCCAAAGCGCCAACGATGGCGTTGATCGTATCTATGAAGAGCGTGTACTACCGCTGAAAGATTTAAAAGTGATTGCCGATGAGTATGCGGTGTTGGTGATTGATGCGGTTAATAAGGCAAATGCCGGTATTTTAACCGGTGCTGAAGCCTTGCAGGGGATTCAGACTGCGCGAAAAACCATTACTGGGAAATGGCAGGATTATCGGGCGCACACTCTAACCGATGACGAGCTACAGATGGCAAATGATGCGGAGCAACTCTTTGTGGTGGCTGATCGCTCATTAGATAAGCTTGAAATGGGCATCAAACAGGTTGGTTTAGGCAATATTAAGGGCCAGTTAGATGCTTATGATGGCCCGTTGTATAAAGATATCGATCCGATCAGTGATAAAATTTCGACGCTCATTAATCTGCAATTACAGATTGCGGCCGAAGAGCGAAGTAACGTGCAAGCGGTGTATAAAACCTCATTAACTATTATGTTGGTGTTGGGCGCCTGCTTAATGGTGCTCTTAGCGTTGCTCGGATTGTTGGTGTATCGTTCAATCCGGCAGCCGCTGGATGCACTCCGTTTTGCTATGAATGAGGTTGCTCAAAAGTCCGATCTTACCGCCACAGTTGAGGTGAACAGTTCAGATGAGCTGGGCAAAATGTCTGAAAATTTCAATCAAATGCTGGCCCATCAGCGTCTGTTAATTGGTGGTATCAGTAGTGCAGCGCTGCAACTGGCCTCCGCCGCCGAAGAGATGTCATCAATCAGCGATCAGACTAATAAAAGCATCGGTAGCCAGCGGATGGAAATTGAGCAGGTTGCGAGTGCCATGAACCAAATGGTATCAACTTCCCAAGAGGTGGCAAAAAGTGCAGAACAGGCGGATAGTCAGACGAAACTAATGCAGGAACAGGCTTATCAGGGCAATGGGATTGTCTCGGCGGCAGTTGCCTCTACCAACAGTTTGATTGGCAATGTCGCACAGGTGTCCCAACGTATTTGCGCGGTGGAAAAGAATAGCGAAAATATCGATTCAATCATCAATGTGATTAAAGAGATAGCTGATCAGACCAACCTGCTAGCGCTTAATGCCGCCATTGAAGCAGCCCGAGCTGGTGATCAAGGTCGGGGTTTTTCGGTGGTTGCTGATGAAGTTCGTACCTTAGCCCTGCGTACTCAACAATCAACAACAGAGATTCAGACCGCGATTGAACGTTTACAGGTGGATACCCGCTCGGCAGTCAATGCGATGGAACAGAGCCAGGCAGAAGCAGAGCAGACCGGTGGGAAAGCGGCAGAGGCGGGCAATGCGTTGCAGGGTATATCTGCTGCGGTATGTATGATTACCGATATGAATACCCATATCGCCTCGGCCAGTGAAGAACAAACCAGTGTAGCCGAAGCCATCAACCGTTCACTGGTAGCGATTAACGATTCTGCCCAAGGCTCATCGGAAGGCGCCCAGCAATTGTCGATCGCCAGCGATGAGCTGTCAAAACTGGCGGCAGAGTTAAACACCAAGGTTGGCCAGTTTAAAACCTAGGGACGCGTTGCGATTCGCTAGAGGCTTCGGCGCTTGTGAGTCGCTCGCAAACGCCAGTAAGCGGCATACATAGGTGCCAGTTATCGGCCTTAATTTTGCCTCAGGGTTGAGAGAAGAGTACTAGCAGAGTACATTCAGGGTTTGTACAACATAACTCGTCACCAGATTGCCTGTGCAATCATGTAGTTGGTCAGGACGGCCAAGCAGCGCATCGCGCCTATGCAAATGGATATAACATGGATGCTTTTTTTGAGAGCCGGTGTACGTGGCTCATCGTTCGTTATCTGAAAATCCCCATCGCTGTTTATCGCAAACGTCATTGTGTTTTGTTGTTACTTGTCGGTAGTTTGTTGCTGCCGGGTATCGCTGGTGCGGATGTGTTGAGCGATTCCTATGAGCGCTTCATCCTGTCACTAGGCAAACTTATCTCTCAGCCTCTCTCGGATGGTGTTGGGACAGAACTTAAATCGATCGTTGTCGAATACCGTAATCAACCGGTGAGTTTCCAATATCAACTATGGCGGCTGCGGCCTAATAGCGTCTGCCTGCCACTGAAAGGTGATCTATTAGATTATTCTGCGTGTACTGAGGCGGCGAGTCAGTTCTTTAGAGAAACCTGCCAAACATTAGCACAGCACCCCAACCGGACACCCGATTACTCAAATTATAAGCGCCTTTACTGCGATGCTGCTGCTAGCTATCAGCCGGTTGTCGCAAAAGTTAATCGTGCAACCGAGATCGATGAAGAGGCTAAACAGCGGCAACGCTGTGCCATGCTCACTATTAAAGCCGCCCGTACCCATAAAAATATTGATGTCTATGAACGAGATAAAGTCTGTGGAGGCCCATAGCATAGATATTTTGTTCCAGGTGTTGCGTTGCGCGCAAGCGCCTTAAATAAGAGTGTATTCAAGTCAGATCAGGGTAGCGAAATGGTTAATGTCAGTATAAAGGTGGCCGGGTCATGATGTTTGAAGATAATAATACCCCCGTCTCCATGTATAGCTGTAAGGATTGTTAACGATGAAGTTTTTTATCTTATTATTTCTTATTCTCGGCGTGTTTTTGTTTATCGCGATGAGCAAAAAACAGCAGCGAACAGGGCGTAAAGACACGGCTGAGGCGTTGCCCGAGGCTATGGATTTAGTACCCTCCGCGACGTTGGGTATACCCGAAGCGCTAGGCTATCGTCAATGCGGCCCGTTGTTCACCCCCGCGGAGCGTTCCTTCTATGGTGTGTTATTAAAAGCCATCGATAGTGATCAACATCAGGTGTTCGGCAAAGTTCGTGTTGCAGACGTGTTGGAGCCGCAGCCGAGCCGTAACCGTAGTCAGTGGCAGAAAGCCTTTAATGCTATCAGTGCTAAACATTTCGACTTTGTTATTTGCAAAACTGACGATCTAACTCCTGTCGCTGCCATCGAACTCGACGATAAAAGCCACAACCAGAAACATCGGCAGAAACGCGACGAGCTGCTGATGAAAATCTGCAAACAATCAAAGCTCCCGCTCCTGCGAATCCCTGCGCAATACGCCTATAAAACGGACGTACTGAAGATGATGTTGGCGAAGGAAATAGATGGGAATTCAAAAGTTATTAGTCACTAAGGGGTAATATTTCATCCAATTATTAAATTGACGTGTCACATATGGAGATCGGCATGAAATTAAGTCAAGTATTATCTCAAATTAATCAAGTAGAACGATCAAAATTTGTGAGCTGTTTAGATAGAATACGTACTGAGGTAATAAAGGAGGATGACGCACTTGAACATCAGTTAACGACTGATGGGCAATTAAAAAGTGCATCAGGTAGTGAAATAACTGAATTATTCAATGCGGTTTCTGATTATTTTTGTGACTATATTCGGGAATAAATCTCATTAGGTGGACCTCAGGTTTCTCTTTTAGTAAATATTCTTTCTCGAGATGGAAATAGTATTGCTCGGCAATCATGGATCGAGTCCTTATATATTAAGGAACATAATAGGCTGGCTAAAATTGCTGAAGATATATCAACTGAAATTGACGAGTCAGAAGGTGTGGATGAGTATACTCGAGGTCAGCGCTTTTCTATATATCGGGATTGTTTTAAAACGGCCTATGAAAATGATCTTCGTTTAAATAGAGAAGCAAAAGTGACTGATGATGAACGTACTATTTTGAATGTTCTGTCAGACCGGTTGGGAATGTCTAAAAATGAAGCTTTTGCTGTTGAGCATATTCAAGTACCAGTGCCTAACAATAATGTTCAAGAAGCATTAAATAGTTTGAGAGAGCTTGGCGTTATTTTTATAGATAAGCGTAAATCAGAGGTGCTGGTTGCAGATGAAATTGTCGAGTTGCTCCGAGTGATTCAAAATAAAGAAATTGCCGACAAATATGCAATGAGAGTGCTACGTTCACTTTCAGATGCTGAATTATCCATGGTTTTGCGTAAGCATGGTGAAAAATCACGAGGTACGGCTAGACAAGACAAAATAAAGTGGATTTCTCATCCAGGTATATCTATTAGAAATATTTTAGCTAGGGATATATTTAATGAAGAGAAAGTGAACGAGAGAAAAGAACGATTAAAAGTTTTAATTGAAGAGTTAAATCTTCCTGTTGATAAGCTTGGAAGTAAGCTAGGTGAAAGGATAGATGTACTAATATCTGCATTTAAAAATAATGCTGATGCTGAGTTTAATTTATTAAGTGCCAGTGGATTTGGCGAATTAATAACAGCGTTGAAAGAAACAGAGCCTAGTGCTCTTGAGCGTATTCGTGAAGAATTTGAAATTGAATCGACAGAGTCTTTAGATCCTGAACGCCTTCGATCATTAGGTGTTTCTCCTTTAGATATTTTATATCTTTATACTAATGATGAAATTAGAGCTATTCGTGATGGTATGAAACTTTCAAAGCGTGGTAATCCGCGTGTAGTTATTCTGGAAAGCTATGCTAGCGCAAATGATAAATTGATTGAATATTATGAGTTATTGGCTTCTCGTGATCTGGCTGGGTTATCCTCAGTGGGTATTGATATTAAGGAGGCGGAATTAGGGCTTAAATTTGAAGAGATAACACGAACAAATCTTGAAATTCTTGGATTGATTGTTGATGAAGAGTTGCGAAAACAAATCAATACAGCTAAAGATAAGGCTGATATTATCGTATCCTTAGGTGGAGATGATGTCATTGTATGTGAAGTTAAGTCACATAAAAATGGAGATTTTTCAAAATATTCTACAACTTCTAGACAAGTTAAGTCTTATGTTAATCGTTGTGAGTCGAATGGAAAGCGTGTGGCTCAAGTTTTAATTGTTGCACCTAGTTTCTCCGATGATTTTGTACTTGCAGCGGAAATGGATACAGATATAAATATATCACTGTTGGAAGCAAAAGGGTTAAAGGCGATTGTATCTGCCTATAAAGCGAGAAGAAATCCTAACTTTTCAGCAAAACTCCTTACAAAGGGAGGGCTTCTTAAGGCCGATTTGATAGCTAAAACAATCTGAATTTATTATGAGAAAAGGCAGTTGCCCATAACCAAAAAAAGCCCAGCATCTCTGCTGGGCTTTTTTCTTTTTCGGACTACGAACGACGAGCAAGTCGCGAAGCGACGTTCGAACGACGGCCCTTTGGCGCTTACAGCACCTCGATCTTGCTGTACTGCTCGCTCAATTGACCAAGAGAGGCTTTGTATTCCGCTAGCTTCTCCCGCTCTTTAGCCACAACGGCTTCCGGTGCATTCGCAACAAATTTATCGTTGTTTAGCTTGCCTTCCAGACGACCGGCTTCTTTCTGTAGCTTATCCATTTCTTTCTTCAGACGGGCCAGTTCGGCGTCTTTGTCGATCAGGCCAGCCATCGGTACAAGCACCTGCATATCGCCGACCAGTTGAACGGCAGACATCGGTGCTTCTTCACCCGCTTCCAGCCAAGTGATCGAGCTGAGAGAGGCCAGTTTCGCAAGGAAAGAACGGTTGGCATCGAGACGGGTTTTATCGTCGGCGGTGCCTTTTTGGATCAGGATGTCCAGCTCTTTAGCGGGGGAGATACCCATCTCACCACGGATATTACGCACCCCAGTGATGACCCCTTTCAGCCAGTTGATATCGGCTTCTGCGGCAGCATCATGCTGCGCTTCATTGGCAATCGGGAAAGGTTGCAGCATGATGGTTTCACCTTCAACACCGGCAATCTCTTTAATTGATTGCCAGATCTCTTCGGTGATGTACGGCATGATCGGGTGAGTTAATCGGAGGATCACTTCCAGTGCGCGTACCAGTGTGCGGCGAGTGCCGCGCTTGGCTTCAGCCGAGGCGTTGTCATCCCACAGTACCGGTTTGGAAAGTTCTAGATACCAACCACAGTATTCGTTCCAGATGAAGTCGTACAGCGTCTGAGAGGCCAGATCAAAACGGTATTCATCCAGATGTTTGGTGACTTCGGCTTCGACTTTCTGCAGTTCGCTGGCGATCCAGCGGTCGGCCAATGACAACTCAACGTCGCCACCGTTCTGACCACAGTCTTCACCGTCGGTGTTCATCTGCACATAACGGGCGGCGTTCCAGATTTTGTTACAGAAGTTACGGTAACCTTCCAGTCGTTTCACATCCCAGTTGATATCCCGGCCGGTAGAGGCCAAGGCGGCGAGGGTGAAGCGCATCGCATCGGTACCGTGGGCGGAGATCCCTTCGGGGAACTGCTTTTCGGTACGTTTACCAATTTTCTCAGCCAGTTGCGGCTGCATCATGTTGCCGGTACGTTTTTCCAGCAGGTCTGGTAGGCTGATGCCGTCGATCATATCCAGTGGGTCAAGCACGTTGCCCTTGGATTTAGACATCTTGTCGCCGTTTTCATCGCGGATTAGACCGGTGACATAAACGGTTTTAAAGGGGACTTGCGGTTTGTCGTTCTCATCTTTGATGAGGTGCATGGTCATCATCATCATCCGGGCAACCCAGAAGAAGATGATATCGAAGCCGGTAACCAGTACATCGGTCGGATGGAAAGTTTGCAGACGTTCGGTGTTTTCAGGCCAACCTAAGGTGCCAAAGGTCCATAGACCGGAGCTGAACCAAGTATCGAGCACATCATCGTCTTGACGCAGTTCGGTTTCCAAGTCTAGACCATATTTTTCACGGGCCGCCGCAGCATCCTTCGCCACGTAGACATTGCCTTCGTTATCGTAGAATGCCGGGATACGGTGGCCCCACCACAGTTGACGGGAGATACACCAATCTTGGATATCCCGCATCCAGGCGAAGAACATGTTTTCGTACTGTTTAGGAACGAACTTGATATCGCCATCTTCAACGGCTTTGATGGCTGGGCCAGAAAGGGTTTTCGCATCGGCAAACCACTGATCGGTTAGCATAGGCTCGATGACTACGCCACCGCGGTCACCGTAAGGGATGGTCATATCGTTTTCTTCGATTTTAACCAGCAGCCCAGCGGCTTCCATATCGGCAACGATCGCTTTGCGGGCAGCAAAGCGTTCCATGCCACGGTATTTTTCCGGCAGAGTGGTGTCTATGTCGTGGTTTTCACTGCCATCGGTATTAAAGGTTTCTGCTGCCTCACGGATATCACCGTTGAGGGTGAGAATATTGATCATGGGGAGCTGGCAACGCTTGCCGACTTCATTGTCGTTAAAGTCGTGGGCAGGGGTGATTTTTACACAACCGGTGCCTTTTTCCATATCGGCGTGTTCATCGCCGACGATGGGGATACGACGGCCAACCAATGGCAGAATAATCTCTTTGCCGATCAGGTCTTGATAGCGTTCATCATCGGGGTTAACCGCAACACCGGTATCGCCGAGCAGGGTTTCTGGACGGGTTGTACCCACTACCAGATAGTCTTCGCCAGCGGCGGTTTTAACACCGTCAGCCAGTGGGTAGCGCAGATACCACATCTTGCCTTTTACATCGCGGTTTTCCACTTCGAGATCGGAAATCGCGGTGTGTAGTTTTGGATCCCAGTTAACCAGACGTTTACCACGGTAGATCAGGCCTTCGTCATAGAGACGGATAAACACTTCTTGCACGGCGGTATAAAAACCAGAATCCATGGTGAAGCGTTCGCTTGGCCAGTCAACTGAATCACCTAAACGGCGCATCTGGTTGGTGATCATGCCGCCGGATTCGGCTTTCCATTCCCAGATCTTCTCGATAAAGGCATCACGGCCAAGATCGTGACGGGTTTTCTGCTCTTCAGCCGCCAGTTTACGTTCGACCACCATCTGGGTGGCGATACCGGCATGGTCGGTACCAACCTGCCAAAGGGTGTTTTTACCCTTCATGCGCTGATAGCGAACCAGCGCATCCATGATGGTGTGCTGGAAAGCATGACCCATATGCAGGCTGCCGGTGACATTCGGCGGCGGGATCATAATGCTGTAGGCCTCGCCTTCACCGGAAGGGGTGAAGTAACCTTTTTCTTCCCAGGTTTTGTACCAGGATTTCTCGATCTCGTGCGGCTGGTAGGTGGTATCCATTAATAGACCGTGCTCTCAAAGCTAGAATTAGTGCAAAAAATAGTCGGATATTATAGCGCTCGCAAGGCGGTTAAGCGAGGGGTAAAAACCGTTGCTCGCGGCCCAAAGATAATGCTTCCCATGACTTGTTGGTTGTTCGTAAAGCCTTATATATTGGCGGAAAGGTTTGAATGGGTACAGAAAGGTGAGCGGCTGTTTCTTTCTCTGGGTAACGCTATCGTTGCGGGACACAGCTCTCAGATGATTGGTTTTGTGGTTAAGCTAGCGCTTTGTTTAATTAGCGCTCTGGTTTAGTTAGCCCTTAGGTCGCATATCATGCATCTTGGGGCTGATACCGTTTTGTTTGTATAACGCGAAATTTTTACGAGTGGCGCTGAGGATATCGGGTTGCTGAATCACAATTTCGAGAATACGTTCAAATTTGAGGGTTTCTTCCGCGGCTTCTAAGCCTAGGTTGATGTACACATCGCGATGGGTCGGCAGTTGATCTCCCCAACCGATCTGTACCGGGGCGGCGGGCTTTTGATTGAGAATGCCGTGGGGAATAAACGCATCGGCGCGGTAGTCCCAGAGCAGTTGGTCGAGACGTTGGGCCTCGTGTTCATCGGAGACATGAATAAATACGTTGAGTCCTCGGCCCAAAACCTTGTCCGCTAACCGACAGAGAAATGCGGTGCGGCTTTCCGGTTCAGCATTCGGCAGAACATAGAAATCAGCCTGACTCATAGGTGCTCACTCTTTACAGCAAAAAGTTTAACCGGCTGGCGCAATGGTGAATGCTGAAGGTGCAGCACCTGTAGGGTGCAGCACCTTGTAGATCATGACCAGACTAACCGGTTGACTGACTTACTCTTCCGTCAGATCGTCAACTTGGGCGATCAAATGTTGACACAACAGGGGGACGCAGCGGCCGGTAGCGCCTTTCGCTTTACCATTGCTGTTCCACGCCACGCCGGCGATATCCAAATGCGCCCAACGATACTTCTTAGTGTAACGGGACAGGAAGCAAGCGGCAGTCACGGTACCCGCAGCTGGGCCACCGATATTGGCCATATCGGCAAAGTTGCTGTCCAGTTGTTCCTGATACTCATCCCACAACGGTAGACGCCATGCTTTATCCGCGGCGAATTCGCCGGCGGCCAATAGGTCATCCGCTAGCAGGTCATCATTGGAGAGCAGGCCGGTTGCATGGTTACCCAGTGCGACGATGCAAGCACCGGTCAGGGTAGCGACATCAACGACGGTTTCAGGTTCGAAACGTTCGGCGTAAGTCAGGGCATCACAGAGTACCAAACGGCCTTCGGCGTCGGTATTAAGGATTTCAACTGTTTGGCCAGACATAGTCGTGACGATATCGCCCGGTTTAGAGGCGTTGCCAGCCGGCATGTTTTCCGCTGAGGCGATAATACCAACCACGTTTAGGTCGAGTCCGAGTTGAGTCAGTGCTTCCATCGCGCCCATCACACTAGCAGCACCACACATATCAAACTTCATCTCATCCATCTTGGCACCCGGTTTCAGGCTGATGCCGCCGGTGTCGAAGGTGATCCCTTTACCTACAAGCACGTGGGGATGTTGATCTGGTTCGCCGCCTTTGTACTCCATCACGATGAGTTTAGAGGCTTCTGAGCTGCCTTTACCCACGGATAGCAGGGAATGCATTCCCAGTTGTTCCATTTCGGCTTCATCGAGAATGGTGGTGGTGAGATCGTCGCACTCTTGCGCCAACGTCAGGGCTTTTTCTGCCAAATAGGTTGGGGTGCAGATATTGCCGGGCAGGTTGCCTAGTTCGCGAGCCGTGTCGATACCGTTAGCAATCGCAGAACCATCGCTAATGGAAAATTCACCGAGCTCGGCATTGTCGTGGCTCAGCAGGAAAGCGATGCTTTCGAGGCTGAGGGCATCGGCTTTCTTGCTCTTGGTGGCATCATATTGATACAGCTCAGCGCTGGCCCATTCGGTGTTGTGGCGCAGTTGACGATAAAGATCTTGATCCGCGCTTTCGAGGCCGTCCAGTGCAATCACAATGGATTTGCAGCGAATTGCTTTCACCTGCCCCATGATACTTTGAATAATTTTAAGCTGGTTGCGGTCGCTACGCTCATCGGCCTTGCCCAGACCGACTAACAATACACGCTTAGCACTGATGCCTGGTACTTTATGCAGCAGTAAGGCTTCACCGCATTTACCTTGGTGATCAGCAACCACATCTTTCAGATAACCGGCAGATGCTTTATTGATTAGATCTGCAGAGGGTGCCAGTTCGCCATCAGGGGCAACGCCGACGATTAAACAGTCAGTTTCAAGGGACTCTACTGACCCGGTAACTATTTCAAATTCCATGCTTTCTCCACACAAGACATCGTGCCTGGTTTATAAGATAATGACGTACCGGTTCAGGTGTTGATGTTGAACCGGCTTTAAATTGATACCCGGATTTTATCCTAATGCCGCAGAAACAAAACCCCGTTTTCGGTATCAGTGAGAATTCTTTACCGGCAATAATACAGGATATGGCAGTTTGATTATCTTTCGCTACCTGGCCAAAGAGGTATTGATCAGTATGGCCGCAGTTACATTAGTACTGCTGCTGATCATAATGAGTGGTCGTTTTATCAGTTACTTAAGTATCGCTGCAGCCGGAGAAATTCCGATGGAAGCGGTATTTTACTACCTTTTGTTTCGTCTGCCAGGGTTTCTTGAGCTGATTTTGCCGCTGGGCTTGTTTCTGGGCATTTTGCTGTCTTATGGCCGCTTATATCTCGAAAGTGAGATGGTGGTGCTGCAGGCAACCGGTATGAGTCAGCGCCGCCTGACCATGTATACCTTGGGGCCTGCTGTACTGACCGGGTTGCTGGTGGCATTTATGAGCCTGTACCTATCGCCTTTGGGGGCGAATCAGACCGAACTAATGTTGCAAAAACAGCGTAATATCGCTGAGTTTGATGTCATTAGTGAAGGTCGCTTTCAGGCGATGTCCCGTGGCAACCGAGTTACCTATATCGAGAAGATTGATAAAACCAGTGGCTCGATGAATGGCGTGTTTATCTCGGAAAAAGTGATCATTGGCGATCGCGAGCAAGCGGTGATGGTGGTGGCAGAGAAAGGCCGCAGCTATACCAATCCGGAAACCGGTATTCGTTATCTGGTGTTGGATAATGGCTATCGCTATGAGGGTAACCCCGGTGAAGCCGATTATCGGCAGATCGCCTTTGAAGAGTACGGGATTCGTTTGCCGGATCAACAGCCGATACAGGAGGTTAATAAGCTTTATTCGCTGCCCTCCGGTGATTTAATTAATGGCTCGGCGGCTGAACGGGCGCAACTACATTGGCGTTTATCGCTGCCGATGCTGACCTTGATTGTCGCTTTGCTAGCAGTGCCTCTGAGTAAGACGAACCCGCGTCAGGGGCGCTATGCCAAACTGATTCCGTCGATTTTGTTGTATATGACCTATCTGATGTTGTTAACCAACGTGCGTAAATATATTGAAAAGGATGGCGGCGCGGTGATGCTGCTTTGGTTGGTACATTTGTTGTATTTTGGTTTGGCGATGTTGTTGTTATACCTCGATGGCTCGTGGAAAAAACTCTGGCAACGACGGGAGGCTGATCATGCTGCTTAAGCTAGATCGCTATATCGGCCAGCAGGTGCTAATTAGCATACTGGTGGTGATGTTGATCGTCGTCGGTCTGGATTTCTTATTCAAGGTGATTGACGAGATGTCCGAACTCAACGAGGGTTATACTCTGCTGATTATGTTGGGTTATTCCGCCTTAAACATGCCTGCTGCTTTCTATGAGTATCTGCCCTTAGGTTGTTTGGTGGGTTGTTTACTGGGGCTGGGTGGGTTGGCCAGTGGCAGTGAATTAACCATTATGCGGGCTGCCGGGATCTCCATCTGGCGGTTGGTGAGGATGGTATTAAAGCCGATTATTTTACTCTCGTTGTTGGCATTGGTGATGGGCGAGTACATCGCCCCCTATACTGGCGCATTGTCTGAGAGTATTCGTGCTCAGCATCTTAATCGTGGCACGATTTCCGCCCGTACCGGTGTCTGGCACCGGGAAGGTGGCGAATATATCCATATCAATGTGGTCACTCCAGATGGCGATATTCAGGGAGTCACTCGCTTCTCGCTGGCGGAGGATAGTCATCTTACTTTCAGTAGTTATGCTCAGTCAGGTCATTATGAGAATGGTGTTTGGTTATTGAATAGCGTGGTGGAAACCCGCTTCTTGGATGATCAGACCAAGACGAGTTTTTATGACACCCTGCCGTGGTCTATCGAGCTGACGCCGCAGCGTTTGAAGGTTCTGATGGTTAAACCCAAAGAGATGTCTACCAGTGAGCTGTATCGCTATAGCCAATATCTGGCGGAGCAGGAACTGGATAATGACCGTTATATGCAGAGCTTCTGGCGCAAGGTGTTTCAGCCGCTGGCAATTATCGGTCTGGTGCTGGTGGCGGTGTCGTTTATTTTTGGTTCACTGCGCAGTGTGTCCACCGGACAACGCATTATCACCGGTGTGGTCGTCGGCATGGTATTTAAGATCAGTCAGGATATTCTTGCCCCGGTGAGCAGTCTGTACAGCATTGATCCAGTATGGGCGGCCTTGGTGCCGATAGTGGTTTGCATATCACTGGGTGGTTGGTTGATTAAGCGGGCGGGGTGAGCGAAGAGCACCGTTGCTGGTAACTTGACGGTCACAAAAAGTTCGACGATCACCCATAGCGTCACTTATTCAAAAAAGAAAAAGCCAGCGACGCTGTAAGTCTGGCGTAGCTTGGGGCTGATAATCCTGCCCCAAGCCGTGTTTATTTCGGTAACAGAACGATCTGGCTATCGGAAAAACTATCGTGCCAAGTGGCTTTGTTGGCGGAGAATAGCATCCAGAAGAAGCCTAGGCCGAAGCAGGCGAGCGAGACAATCGCGGTCATAAAGCGGATAAGGGCTTGGCGTAGGCTGATATGACAGCCATCGAGAGTCTGTACTCTGAGTTTCCATGCTTGCATCCCCAGTGTTTGCCCTAAGCGTACCCAAAAATAAGCGTAAAAGGCGAAGGTGAGCAGAAATAGCGCGGTTTGGAATAGAGGGCCGCCCACCGCTTCACCGTTATTCAATCCTACCGCCGCAAAACCGGCACACATCCAGATAGCGACAATCAAAAAACCATCATAGATCATCGCAGCAAAACGGCGCATCAAACTTGGCTGGCGTAGTTCACCATCAACTTCGGGGAAAGGTATACTCATGTTGATTGTTACTGTCTCTTGCTAAGGTTTATGTCTGGGCCTGACATACGCGGGTCATGTGATTGAAATCGCTTACTGGGTCAGGCTAATGGAGCTGACTATAGCATCAAAATATCGCTTGATGTTACCGTCGCCGACATAAAAAAACCGGACCTAAGGCCCGGCTTATCGATTAATCCTATTGGATTATTTAAACGGTGTTACAAACTTTTCTTTGTACTCTGTGGCCAGCGATTTCGCTTGTTCTAGTTCGCTTGGAGATAGTTTCATCACGATGCGAGACTGAATAGCGGTAGCGGTTTGGTTGCCAAGTTCCAGCGCGTTTTGTAGCCAGGCGTAAGCGGTAATGTTGGTTTGCTGATTTTCATCGCCACCGTGGTCGTTGGAGTAGAGTGCGCCGAGGAAGAACATCGCGTCCATATAGCCCTGTTCGGCGGCATTGCGGTACCATTTTTCAGCTAGCGCGAAATCCTGCTGAACACCGGTGCCAAAGTTATACGCCCGGCCGAGGTTATATTGTGCGGCGACTAGCCCCTGATCGGCGGCCAGTTGGTACCATTGAATCGCTTGTGCAGCATCACGCTTAACACCGTAACCAAATTCATACATCTCGCCCAGACGGTTTTGGGCAGTCGCATCACCACCGTCAGCAGCAGGCTGAACTGTTTTTAGTTCAACTTTATAACCTTTATCTTTATACGCCCGCAGACTGTTTACGCAGTCTAGATGGCCTTGAGCGCTACAGCGGTCGTACAGTTTTACGGCTTCCGCTTCATTAACATCAATGCCTAGACCGAATTCATACATCTGACCGACCAGATTCATCGCATCTAAGTTGTTGTCGCTGATTAGTGGCTTCAGCTCACTCATCGCCGTGCTGTAGTCTTTGGCTTCAAAGGCTTTCATGCCTTTCGCGAGGCTGGCGGCATAGGCAGAGGCTGTGTTGAGAGTCAGTAGCAGGCCGGTCATGGCCAGTAGTAGTTTCTTACTCATCGAGTTGCGCCCGTATAGTTAAAAGTAAAAATTTGGCGCCTATTATAGGCCTGTCTGCCGTTGTTGATAGGGACAAAACGGATCTTTTTGGCAGGCCCTGTTGGCGCAGATCAGTGAAATTATTCATTAGCAGGGTCTAATGTTGGCGGCATTCTACATTATCAGCGGCGAAAAATCATGATTTTGATCATGGGAGGTGGTACTGGAGGTTGAAATAGGGGTAAAAACCGTGCCACGAGCATTAAAACGCGCGTTGATGCGGCTGTTGCAATCCGGCACCTGATAACGAGGTGCCGTTCTAGCGTGCCGGTGCTGATTAAGCGGAAGGTTTAGCCCCCGAGCAGTTCGATCATATAGCCGTCTGGATCGCGTACAAAAGCCAGAATCGTTGAACCATGCTTCATGGGACCGGCTTCTCTAACGACTTCGCCGCCTTTCGCTTTGATTTTATCGCATGCGGCATAGACATCATCCACTTCGACCGCGATATGGCCATAGGCATTACCCATGTCATAGCTGTCGGTGTCCCAGTTATGAGTTAGCTCTAGTACGGTGGAATTCGACTCGTCACCATAGCCTAGGAAGGCGAGAGTAAACTTGCCGTCAGGAAAATCTGTGCTGCGTAACAGTTTCATATCGAGCATCTCAGTATAGAAAGCGATCGATTTCTGTAGATCAGTCACTCTGAGCATAGTGTGTAATAAGCGCATTTTACGTTCTCCTGTTTGTGGCCTGACAGTAATTCATCGTAAACTATCCCTCTGCCAGAGCAAATTAATCCATAGGTGGCTTTTTATGGCGCCTAATCCATGGGCAATCTTTCATCAGTTGGCAGAATGGCGAGCAAGGATACTGTTATGTTTCAAGATATGTCAAAAGCTGTGAACCAATCCATCGGCCCTTTTAAAGAGTTGGTCAATATTCAAACTAAAATGCTGGAAGAATTGACCCGCCAGCAGATGATATGCACCAAGGCGTGTATTGATGCCACGATTGCGCAAACTCGGCAGATGCAAAACTGTGCCTCTACTGACGATTTGATTAAATCGCAACAGGAGTATGCAATGCAGCTTGAGGAAACCTTAAAGCAAGCGAATGACCGTAATATTACTGCGCTGAAAAATGCTCGCGAATCAGTTGAACAGCTGGCGAACGACGCCTTTGATGCATTTGCGCCAAAATAATAGTTTTTAGTTCTGATGAATTAAGTGAGAAGTAATGAGTAAGGAAATTGGTCTTTTTTACGGATCAACAACGGGCAATACCGAAAGTTGTGCCGAACTGATCGCTGCGAGTATTGGTTTTGATCGTGTCGATCTACACGAATTAGCGGCTGATGGACTCGAGGGTATCGCTGATTATCGTTATCTGATCTTAGGTATCCCTACCTGGGATTATGGTGAGCTACAGGAAGATTGGTCGGATGTTTGGGCGGAGTTGGATGAACTCGATCTCAATGGCGTTAAATGTGCGTTGTTTGGCTTGGGCGATCAAGTTGGCTACGGTGAATGGTTCCTTGATGCGATGGGCGCCTTGCACGATAAGTTAGTCAGTCGTGGTGCGGTAATGTGCGGTTATTTCCCTATCGATGGTTATCAATTCGAGGCTTCTAAAGCCCTGACCGAAGGGCAGGACTGTTTTGTTGGCTTAGCTTTGGATGAAGATTGTCAAAATGAGCTGACCGCTGATCGCATCGCCCGTTGGGTACCAACGGTATTGGCCGCCTTCGATAATTAGTTGTCACTTGTTTACGGCTTCGCTCAATAACCGTTGATCCAGAGGTGGGCGGCAATACTGAGTAGATAGCCGAGGGCGATAGCCCAACTCCATTTTAGGTGGCTATAGAAGGTGTACACTCCCTGTGCTTGGCCCATTAAGGCGATGCCTGCGGCTGAACCGATGGAGAGTAATGAACCGCCGATACCGGTGGTGAGGGTGATGAGTAGCCATTGGTTGATGGACATATCCGGTTGCATGGTCAAGACTGCAAACATCACCGGGATATTATCGATCAATGATGACACTACGCCGATTAAACTATTGGCAAGGGTTGGCCCTAGGTGGTCATACACCAGATCTGACAGCAGCCCGAGATAACCGAGCGCGGCAAGCCCGCCGACCGACAACACCACGCCATAGAAAAACATCAGGGTATCCCAGGACGACCGTTCGACCACCTGAAAAATATCAAAACGGCGGATAACGTCGGTGTGATCCCCCTTCATCTGGCTGATATCGGAGAGGTTGTCGATATGGTGGTTATGAATATGGCCGGTATCGCGAATATTGGTTTCATGCCGACTGAGATAATAACCATAGAGCTTTAAAATGCCCAAACCGGTCATCATACCCAGCACCGACGGCAGGTTAAGCAGGCTGTTACTGGTGACAGCTAGCAGAATCGTGAGTAGAAAGAGTACTAGAATTGGCCAAGCCCCGGCTTTCATTTGCCGTTTCTGTTGCCGCTTTTCTGGCGTTGGGTGGGCCTTTTCGATGGCGAACATCATGATGATGGCGGGGGTTAGCCAGCTGACCAGCGCCGGAATAAAGAGGTGGAAGAAATCCGCAAAAGGGATGATGCCTTTCTGCCAGACCATTAGCGTTGTGATATCGCCAAAGGGGCTGAAGGCTCCGCCAGCGTTGGCTGCCACCACCACATTAATACAGCCTACCGCGACAAATTTTACACTCTGTTGGCCGATGGCCATCACGACGGCACCCATTAACAGAGCGGTCGAAAGGTTATCGGCAATCGGTGATAAGAAAAAGGCGAGGGCGCCGGTCACCCAGTAAATCTGTAACAGGCTCAGTTCGCAGGCGATCAACCAAGCGCGTAATGCGGCAAACACTTGGCGCTCTTCTAGGGTGGTGATAAAGGACATGGCCGCCAACAAAAAGAAAAACAGTTCGGCATATTCCAGTAGGTTGTGGCGGAAGGCAATGGCGGCGGTTTCGTTATCCCCTTCAAGGGTATAGGCCAGGCCGACGAGTAGCCAGATCAGACCGGCGGCGACGATGACTGGTTTGGATTTACGTAGGTGGAAAAACTCTTCACCGAGAACGAATAGATAACTGATCAGAAAAATGGCGACGCAGGTGATGCCGATAAAACTATCGGTGTGCTGCGTACCGCTCGGCATCGCCGCACTGATCTCGGCGGCGATTAAAGGGGCGGGAGCGAGGGCTAAAACGGTGCCGAGCAGTATGAGTAAGCGATACATTTTGTTTCTCGTTATCCCTTGGTTAACCATAGCAACCCCAATTCTTGCTGATTAAGGGAGGTAAAGTCGAGTTTTTTTAAGTCCATTGGATACACAGCTGCCGGCTAATCGGGTAAAATATGCTGCTTTTTTAAACGGCCATTTCACTCCGGCGTACAACCCGGGGGCAGATATAAGCTCCCCGTGCAGATAGAGAGAGTTAAGCGAATACGATGGAAATCAATCCGATCACCAATAGCTTGAAAGATATTACCGAACGTACCGAGGTTTTGCGCGCTTATTTGGAATACCCAGAAAAGCAGGAACGCCTAGAAGAGGTAAATCGGGAGCTGGAAGATTCTGCTGTCTGGAGTGAGCCTGAACGTGCACAGGCATTGGGTAAAGAGCGTGCGATGCTGGAAGGGGTGGTCAAAACTATTGATGATCTGACTAGTGGAGTTACCGATGCCCGTGATCTGCTGGATATGGCGGTTGAAGAGGATGATGAGGATACCGTTGAGGAAGTCCGCACGGAAGTCGCCAACCTTGAAGCAATGCTGAATCAGTTAGAGTTTCGTCGGATGTTCTCCGGTGAAGCCGATGGCAATAACGCTTATCTCGATATTCAAGCCGGTTCCGGTGGTACAGAAGCGCAGGATTGGGCCGAAATGATGCTGCGGATGTACCTGCGTTGGGGTGAAGATAAAGGTTTTAAAACCGAGCTGGTGGAATGTTCAGCCGGTGATGTTGCGGGTATTAAGTCGGCGACCATCAGTTTTCAGGGGCCTTATGCCTTTGGTTGGCTGCGGACCGAGACCGGTGTTCACCGGTTAGTGCGTAAATCGCCTTTTGACTCCGGCGGCCGTCGCCACACCTCCTTTTCGTCGGTGTTTGTGTCCCCCGAAATTGACGACAATATTGATATCGATATCAACCCTGCTGATTTGCGGGTGGATGTCTACCGAGCTTCCGGCGCGGGTGGTCAGCACGTTAACCGGACCGAGTCCGCGGTACGTATTACCCACGGTCCTTCCGGCATTGTCGTGCAGAGCCAGAGTCAGCGTTCACAGCACCAGAACAAAGACACCTGTATGAAGCAGCTGCGAGCAAAACTCTACGAGATGGAGATGCTTAAACGCTCGGAAGCGGCGCAAGAGCAAGAAGATAATAAGGCGGATATTGGCTGGGGCAGTCAGATCCGTTCTTATGTGTTGGATGACCAGCGCATTAAAGATCTGCGTACCGGCATTCAAAGCAGTAACTGCGATAAAGTGCTGGACGGCGATCTGGATCAATTTATCGAAGCGAGTCTTAAGGCCGGTCTGTAAGCGTCGGTAAAGCGACTGAGTGGCCGTTATGGTCTTCACACTGGTCTATGGTTGCTGATTCGCTTTCACCACGCTTAATTTTTTAGAGCACTGTGCATATATGCAGAGATCGCGACTGAGCGGTCCCTTGAATTAAAGATTTAACCATTGAAGGTTCAACATAAAATGTCTGATAACACTCAGCAGCAAGATGAAAACCGCCTGATAGCAGAGCGTCGTGAAAAACTGAACACGCTGCGTGAAGCGGGTAACGCTTTCCCTAATGCTTTCCGTCGTGATAGTTATGCTCAAGATCTGCAAGATCAGCATGGTGATAAAACGAAGGAAGAGATTGCTGAAGAAGGGATCACGGTCAGTATTGCTGGTCGGGTGATGCTGAACCGTGGCGCTTTCGGTGTTATTCAGGACATGACGGGCCGGATTCAGTTTTATGTTAATAAAGAAGCGCGTCCTTTTGCTAAATCACTGGATTTAGGCGACATCATTGGTGTGACCGGTGTGCTGCATAAATCCGGTAAAGGTGATCTGTATGTTGACCTCGGTGAGTATCAACTGCTGACCAAAAACCTGCATCCGCTGCCAGACAAGCATAAGGGCCTGCAGGATACCGAGACCCGCTATCGTCAGCGTTATGTTGACCTGATTATGAATGAGCAATCGCGGAAGGTTTTTGAGGCGCGCTCTAAAATTGTGGCCGGTATTCGTAACTACCTGACTGAAAAACGCTTCATCGAAGCTGAAACACCGATGTTGCAGGTTATTCCGGGTGGCGCAACTGCACGTCCTTTTGTTACCCATCACAATGCCTTGGATCGAGATATGTATTTGCGTATCGCACCAGAGCTGTATCTGAAGCGTTTGGTTGTCGGTGGTTTTGAGCGAGTCTTTGAAATCAACCGTAACTTCCGTAACGAAGGTCTGTCGACCCGCCATAACCCAGAATTCACCATGATTGAGTTCTATCAGGCCTATGCGGACTACAAAGACCTCATGGATCTGACCGAAGATATGTTGCGCACCGTGGCGCAGAACGTATTGGGTACGACCACTATCGTTAACACCATCCGTAACGATGATGGTGAAGTACTGGAAACCTTTGAGTACGATCTAGAGAAACCATTCACCCGTCTAAGCGTGTTTGATTCTATCCTGCACTATAACGATGATATTACCGCTGAAGCGCTGGCTGATGATCACGCTGCGCGTCAAATCGCTGAGCGTCTGGATATCGATGTGAAAGATATCTGGGGTCTAGGTAAGGTGCAGATTGAGATCTTCGAGAAAACCGTTGAACACCGTCTGCAGCAACCGACCTTTATCACAGAGTATCCAACCGAAGTGTCACCGTTGGCCCGTCGCAGTGATAGTAACCCGTTTGTGACCGATCGTTTTGAGTTCTTTGTCGGTGGTCGTGAACTGGCGAATGGTTTCTCCGAGTTGAATGATTCTGAAGACCAAGCGGAGCGTTTCAGTGCTCAGGTAGCCGAGAAAGATGCCGGTGATGATGAAGCAATGCATTACGATGCTGACTATATCAACGCACTGGAATACGGCTTGCCACCCACCGCTGGTGAAGGTATTGGTATCGACCGTTTGGTGATGCTATTCACCGATTCAGCCTCCATTCGGGATGTTATCCTCTTCCCTGCGATGCGTCCTCGGGGCTAAACACCCCGCATACCAAGGCTGCCCAAGGGCAGCCTTTTTTATGTACAGGACGTACGGTATGCCGCGGGCGCAGGGATGCGCAGGAGCGGCGATGGATAGGACTCTTGAGCAGTTGCCGCGGGCGCAGGGATGCGCAGGAGCGGCGATGGATAGGACTCTTGAGCAGTTGCCGCGGGCGCAGGGATGCGCAGGAGCGGCGATGGATAGGACTCTTGGGCAGTTCCGCGGGCGCAGGGATGCGCAGGAGCGGCGATGGATAGGACTCTTGAGCAGTTGCCGCGGGCGCAGGGATGCGCAGGAGCGGCGATGGACAGGATTCTTGAGCAGTTCCGCGAGCGCAGTGCTAGGGCTCGTTTGAATCGCTGTATACCGCAAATATCTACTCTCAAACCGCGTAATGAGGAGCCAGTATGAGTTGGTTAATACCGCAACATAAACGACACCTGCCCGGTAAGCGTTGGCTCAGTATTGTGCTGCGTTCCTTGCACTTGGTGGGTATAGCCGGTTTAGCCGGGGCATACCTGTTTCATCAGCCGCAGTCAGCTTGGTGGCCCTTTATGCTATTGGGGATCGGCAGCGGTGTACTGATGGCGGCTAAAGAGCTGTATATTGATTCGATCTGGTTATATCAGCTGCGTGGGCAACTGGTGGTGTTTAAAGTATTGATACTAATCGGTGGTTTTTACTGGTTTGAACGCCCGGAAGCCTGGCTCTATATTCTGGTGATTCTGATATCAGGGGTCATTTCACATGCGCCGGGTAAAGTACGCTATTACTCGCTGATCTACGGCAAAACACTTACGCGAGATATATGGCAGGGTGATACGCATGCGAAAATTCGTGATAGCGGTGATAATTAGGGATAACTGAATGAGTGGTAATGTGGTGATGACGTTAGACAGTGCCCCTAGTTGGCAGCCGTGGCTAGAGGCTGAGTTTGAAAAGCCCTATATGCAGCAACTTAAAACCTTTTTACAGCAGCAAAAGGCGGCAGGGAAGGTTATCTATCCACCGGAGAGTGATTGGTTTCATGCGCTAGAAGCAACGCCATTGAATCAGGTGAAAGTCGTGATTATCGGGCAGGACCCCTACCATCAGCCTAATCAAGCCCACGGCCTCTGTTTTTCCGTACGTCCGGGTATCAAAACACCTCCTTCATTGGTCAATATTTATAAAGAATTGCAGAGCGATCTGGGTGTTACGCCGGTTAATCACGGCTATTTGGAAAGCTGGGCGCAGCAAGGGGTGTTGATGTTAAATGCGGTGCTTACGGTAGAGGATTCCCTAGCGGCATCCCATCAGGGTAAAGGCTGGGAGCGTTTCACGGACCGAGTGATTGCCACGGTGAATGAGCAGTGTGAGCATGTGGTGTTTCTACTCTGGGGTAGTTATGCACAGAAAAAAGGGGCTATGATTGATACTCAGCGACATTGCGTATTGACCACGGCTCACCCTTCGCCTTTGGCTGCTTATCGAGGTTTCTTTGGCTGCCAGCATTTTAGTCAAACTAATGATTATCTTGCCGAGCAGGGTAAAGGTTTGATTGAGTGGCAGTTACCTACGGTGATTGAATAACCGTACCGGTGTGTTTTTTCTAATTCGTATCGGTGACAAGGAGAGATTGAATGACCGAGACTGTTCGTTTGAAAGTTTTTCATCTCGACGCTGAGGCACAGGCCTGTCTCTCGGAGCTGTTCGAGCTACGCTTAGATGAGATCTGGGCCGGTGGTTTACATACCTGTTTAGGACAGGATATGAATCGCGCCTGCTGGCTGCGCTTTCGCTTAGATGATGAGCATTGGATCGAGGTGAGTGTCGCTCGACATCCTTTTAGTGATGGTTTTAGTGTCGGTTGCTTGGCAGTGGCCGAGGTGGAGGCCCTGGTACCAAAGCCGGATCAATGTAGTTGGATTAGCTTGCCGCTGGCCGCACGGTTGGTATCGATTGATATTTATGAGCAGCGAGAGTTAATCGATATTATCGCGCCGGATTTAAATGTGCCCTCAGAATCACTTAATTACGATGCGTTGTTAGTGCTGCATCTCGATAATGGTTCGGCCATTATGCTGGGGATGGAGCAGGATTTTGTTGATGGTGAGTTGGTTATATTGCAAACCGATCAGGCCGATACTCAGATTGGCCCTAGTCTGCATTTACGCCGCACACTGGAGCCTCATTAAGCGAAATGCTTTAGGCTTTTTCGGGCTTTACGAAAGATTTAACACGGACTTAATGATCGTAAGGGAGCGAAAGGTATGTTGGTTGCTGACAGGGAGAGATGTCTAAGGTTTTTCGCCAGAGTGTTGCAGCTTGGGTGTTTGTTGTTCTCCATGCAAGCCTTCGCGGGGAACATTCAACTGGCTGAAGATATTGTTTATGGCAAGGATGCTCAGCAAACCTTTGATGTTTATTACCCGGTAAATGCACAACAGGCACCGGTTATCTTTATGATCCATGGCGGTGCGTGGAAAATAGGCGATAAAGCATCAAAAGCGGTTTATTACAATAAAGCTGAGCGTTGGGTGACTCAGGGTTTTGTGTTGATCTCGGTGAATTATCGTTTATTGCCTCAGGCCGACCCCGTTAGCCAAGCGAAGGATGTGATGCGGGCTTTATTGTATGCGCAGCATCATGCGTCTCGCTGGGGTGCTGATCCCGCTAAATTTATCTTAATGGGACATTCCTCAGGGGCGCATTTAGTCTCTTTACTGGCGACAAAACCGGCATTTGCGATGCAAGCATTAGCGAACAAGGATAACTCGAGCGCGCGTTGGCTCGGCACCATCGCGTTGGATTCCGCCGTCTATGATGTCGAGGCGATTATGCAGGGTGGCGCTGCACGACGTTTTTATCATAAGGCGTTTGGCGAAAAGCCGGCTTATTGGCAACAAGCCTCACCGATGTTTCAGCTGCGGCAAAAAATCGCGCCTTTTTTAGCGGTATGCTCAGAAAAGCGTAAAGATGCACCCTGCCAGCAAGCCCAACTGTTTGTTCAAAAAGCTAAATCGTTGGGTGCCCGTGCTGAGGTGTTGAAGATTGATTTATCTCACCGGGCTATTAATGTTGAGCTGGGCCTGCCGAACCGCTATACCGCATCGGTTGAGACTTTTATGGCGTCACTGGATACCTCGGTTGAGACACTGTTAAGGATGTCATCAGTAGTAATGAGCAGAGATTGCAGGCTGCAAAAAACCGCTACAATGAGCGGTTTTTTGCAGCCTTGTTAGGCATTAAGCACGGCCGGTGAATTTGCGCTCTTCGACATTTACCTTAATACGGTCACCGGTAGAGATATGTTCAGGCACCTGAATTACCAGTCCGGTGGACAGTGTTGCTGGTTTAGTCCGGGCGGTTGCAGAACCCCCTTTGATGGATGGATCGGTTTCGGTGATTTCCAGTTCGACGATGCCCGGTAGGTCGAGCGCTACCGGTGCATCATTAACGATCATAACGTGCAGACCTTGCAGGTCATCGGTGATAAACATCAGTTCGTCTTCGATGTTTTCTTTGTTCATACTGTATGAGGAGTAATCTTCACTGTCCATGAAGACATACTCATCGCCATCTGAGTAGGAGAATGTCACTGCACGACGGGTTAGGTCGGCCAGTGTCAGCATATCTGAATCTTTAAAGGTTTCATCGATCTTTGCGTTGGTCGCAACATTGTACATACGCATGCGATAGAGACTGCCGCCAGCACGTCCTTGAGGGACTGAGCGCTCGATATCGCGAACAATGTAAGCTTCACCATTAATGTCGATTGCTGCATTTCTTTTTATTTCACTAGCTTTTGGCATGGTAACGGGTTCCAGAATGAAAATGTATGGGTAGTATAATCAGGTCCATCGTTGGAAAAAATGGGGCGGCGAAAATTATTCCTGCCGCGCCTGATTATTAGTGTGTTTTTCGTTCAAACAGTTCAGGGTCGAGGCTGTAAGGCAGTTCAAGTCGTGTTAGCGGTTGCTCAACCCCTTCGACTAATAACGGGGTTTGGTTATCATCAACGCTGGTCTTGAGTATCACGGCCAGCAGCTCACCGCCGTTTTCAGAAGCCATTGCGGCGCTCACTACCGTGCCAACACCAGCCCGATCTGGGGTGTTAATGCTACTACCGGCGAAGGGTGGTTGGTCGGCACTGAAGGCTAGGCGGAACATTGGTCGGTTCAGTTTGCCCCGGTGCTGTAAGCGAGTCACCACTTCCTGACCGGTATAGCAGCCTTTAGTAAAGCTGACACCGTCGAATACCTGTAGGTTGGTCATCTGTGGAATAAAGGTTTCAACGGTTTCCTGCTGTAGAGCGGGAATGCCAGCACGGATATCGGCTAACATCCAAGCATTGGTGTCCGTTAATGTGGCTTCTTCTGCGCAGGAGGTTAGCAGCGCTGTAGCTTGGCCAAGGGGTAACCAGAGTTCAAATCGGTCTCCGGGGATGCGGGTCAGTAGGCCACTAAAGCCGCTGCTGATATCACCGTCTTCTGCCGGTACATGGAAGCCTTTGGCGCTGAGCAGTGCAGTGGCCTGTGCACCGCTAAAACCGAGTCCGACAATCTCGTCTGTACGGTTTTGACTCTCAGCCTTAGAGAAGATCATATATTTCTTCAGGTTAGTCATGGCAGTATCGAGAATCGCCCTTTCGGTACGCAGCCAGAAACCGTTGTCTACCGGCATTAGGCGGCTGAGACTTACCATGCTGCCTTTGATATTACAGTGAGCTCCGAGCAGGCTTTTGCCCGCGCTGACGCTACTGATATCACAAGATAGTTGTCCTTGAAGGAATTTTTCCGCATCAGGGCCTAGGACATCAAACAGACCTAAATGTGTCAATGGCGTAATCGTTACGTCGGTGGCGGTATTATTGGCCTCGGAAACCTGACAGTTTCCCTGCTCATCAACCTGAACACCCAGCGTATTAAGCGTATCTAACCAGCTCATAATAAAACCTGAAACAATTGTGTATGTAAGTACCCGCTAACGCGGAATCTCTTTAAATTCATAATGCTAAGCTTCTTGGCTTTTAATCACTGAGTTGTTGGCCGAGCCGTACTGGATCATCAGCCTGCAGTGATGTTGACCATTCGATGGCATCTTTACCAAATAACAGTATCACGGTTGAGCCGAGTTTAAAGCGGCCCATCTCTTCGCCTTGCTGCAATACAACCGGCTCGATAGGTTTTTGATGATCAATGCGCCAGCTGTTTTTCAGTACGGGAGCCACTTGACCACCCCAGACCGTTTCTATGCCGGCCACTATCATGGCGCCAACGAGGATCATAGCCATTGGCCCCTGCTCGGTGTCAAAAATGGCGATCAATCGTTCATTGCGGGCAAAGAGGTTGTCGACGCCTTTGGCGGTGGTTTGATTAACCGAGTACAGATCGCCTGGGACATAGATACTTTCCCGTAGGGTGCCGGTGACTGGCATATGCACCCGATGGTAGTCGCTGGGTGATAGATAAATCGTGGTAAAGCGGCCATGGATAAACTGCTCGGCTAGGTCGGCATGACCACCTAGCAGGGTGCTGAGGCCATAGCCTCGGCCTTTGGCTTGGAGAATGCGGCCATAGTCGATGGTGCCTATTTGGCTGATTTCACCGTCCGCGGGAGACACGACACTGGCGTCATCCAGTGGGCGAACATCCGGTTTTAGTGCGCGGGTGAAGAAGGCGTTGAAGTTTTCAAATTGATCGAGATCTTCAATCAGTGCTTCAGACATATTCACTTGGTAACGCTTGGCGAAGGTCTTGATAAAGGTGCGCTTGATCCAGTTGCAGCGGCTTTCGGCTAGGTAACCTACCGCGCGGGACAGCAGGTGTTGCGGCAGCAGGTGTTGCAGCAGAATAAAGAGGGAGTCTTTCACTGTTAGGCTTCCGAAAAAAACGTTGTTATAAAGTCGTTATAAAAGTGCCGGTATTGATCGTCTGTTCGATCTTGCGGGCTGAGGTACTCAAGCGCACATAGTCGACATTGTTTAGGCAAATTCAGGTTAGCGTATATTAGGATTCGATGGGGAGATCTTCTCGATTGCCCCATTCAAACCAAGAACCATCGTAGCAGCGTACCTTATCGAACCCAAGGTGTTTTGTGAACACATAGCTAAGGCCAGAGCGGCGATGGGTTTGGCAATGGGTGATGATGGTTTTATCTTGGGTGACACCTAGCGCGGCTAAATCGGCTTGAATCTCATCCGCGGGGCGCAGTTGACCTTGGTCAGATACCAGTGCACGGGTCCATTCATAATTCACCGCACCGGGGATATGCCCTCCGCGCTTGGCGTTAATGACTTTCTCGCCACTATATTCCGCCGCGGAGCGAACATCGAGGACAATATGGTCGCTGTCTTCTAGATGATGGGTAATGTAGTCAACATCCGCTAAATAGTCGTTATTGAGTGTCGCGCTATAGTCGCTGTCGGTGGCTACATTGGCGGTGGTTTGTAGGGCAAAGCCGGCGTTGGCCCATGCATTGAGGTGGCCATTAAGGAATGAACAGTGTTGATGGCCGATGCTGTGCAGTGTCCAGATCATACGACCGGCCCAAGGTCCCATTTGGTCATCATAGACGATCACATGGCGCTCGGCGGTGAGGCCGATTTCGCTGAATAGGGCGCTCAGTTGATCCGCATGAGGGATTTTGTTGGGCACATCTCCTTGACCGCATAATAGCCGGGTAGCGTCGACATGAATCGCGCCGGGGATATGGCCTCTGAGGTAGTTGTCTGTTGCGGATAGATCAATAATCAGCAGTGTTTCATCTGCTAATACGTCATGTAGTTGTGATGGGGTGATAACCAGTGGCAGATTCATTTTTTGACTCCGGCGCGTGATATATAAAGTTGATCCAAACAGCGCCCAGCTGCGAGACACAGTTCTTTAAATTTTTGATGGTGAACAGGCTCAACCCCGTTGGGTTGGCCTTCTCTGTCGGCATAGATAATGATTACCGATTTATTGGCGGCGACCAATGACATAAACAGGTAGTTTTGTTCGCTCACTGAACGCTTGAAGGTATCAGGCAGTGCCGCGGCGACCCGTTGCCGATTTTCTTGAGTAATCATTAAGCAGGCGGGCTTCTGGCTGAGTCGGTAGAACAGACTGTTGGGCGTTAGCTGGTGGCTTGAATGAGGCATTGGATGGCCGTCTTCGAAGCCCGTCGCTTTAATAACTTTTAGGGTATCGCTGTTGGGCGGTAGAATATTTAGGGCAACCCGCTGCATGCCGACACCACTGACCAGACCTTTGATAAGGTCAGTTAAAATCTGTGGACCATGGCTGTAAGCGCTCCCGAGGTCGTTGAATTTTTTGAGATAAGTTTGATAAAGGTCTTGGTTTTGCAGTGCCTCATTGGCCTTGAAGATCGGCTTTGAATCTGTGTTTTGGCCGAGCTCGGCCTTTTTGATACTGGCAGGCGGCGTTTGTTGTTCCTCTGGCGATCGTACTGAACTGATGGTCAGACTCTCTGCTGAGTATTTTGCGGCTGTTTTTTCTTGCTTGGGCAGTAGGCCCGGTTTTAGCGGCGGTAGATCGAAGAGTTTGACATCGGTAGGCGTCAGTCGATAAGCCGGTGCTAGGTCACTTTCTAACATCAGCATTTCAGCGGCAGGAGATAGTGTGCCGGGGACATGGTACAGCCGTGCTGCCATGGCGCAGTTTTTGTGTAGAAAGGCTGAGGTATGATCTAACTCGGCACGTAGATAGTCATTAATGATATCCATCAGCTGCAGGGTCGCTTCACTTGCCCAGCTAAAGTTGGATGAGAATGTTAGCCAATTACTGAGTTTCACCGGAAAAAATTTTTGTTGCGTTAAATGGTTAAGCTGTCGCAGTTGATCGCCCTGTAAACGAGGGTCCCCTAAGGCCCGCTGATGTAACTGTAGAACCATCTGTTTATTGAGCGGTGAGCTGGTTTCTAGGGTGATCCGAGCTAATGGAGAGACCGGCCAATGGGTTAGGAGTCGTTTGGATATCGCATCAATGGTGCTGCCGAGGATACGGGCTTCGGCGAGCTCCGGACTTACCTGTTTTTCCCGCACTAGAATCTGAATCTTAGACATATGTACCGGTGCGAAATACCACAGCAGCCAATGACCGATGTTGTAAAACAGCGCCGCCTGATAGCTCTCTTCGGCAAACATGCCGCCACGACACTGGATCAACCACTGTTGCGCCTGTATAGCGGCATGGTGGCTGTTAGCCACCGAGCGGAAGTACATTTTTTGGGCTGTACTGGACGGGTTGAGGCGAGTAGTTGGCAGGCTATTGATCAACTTTTCGAGCTTTTGTATTCCCAGCGAACCGATGGCGTGATCAATACTGGTGATTTCCGATTTTTTTCGCCATGGAGTTTGCCTGCCGTGAGAGCCACATAAAAGCACAGCAGAGGGTCTGTTTTAATAAAACGACTCAGCAGAATGACTGAGCAGTTTTTATCCCTCAGCATGCGTTGAAATCGTTTCACGATGCTGGCTCTGACCGGCGGTTGCTGGTCGATCAGAAAACGGTACCACTGCTCAGCATTTTGTGGATTCTGTTGTTCGGTCATCCGCCCGTACTGTCCCCGTTAATTCTGATTCAGGGTATTCAGAATATGTTTGTAACTGTTTACCCGTTGAGCACTGATTTTACCCTCTTCAATGGCATGTTTGATAGCGCAACCGGGTTCTTGCTCGTGATTACAGTCGCGGAACTTACAATAGCCGATAAAGGGGGAGAACTCGCGAAAGCCGTCGAGTAGGTTGTGTTCATTGATGTGCCATAGCGCAAACTCCCGGATTCCGGGGAGTCGATTAGATCGCCGCCATCGGGGAAGTGAAACAGCCGGGCGGTTGTTGTGGTGTGAGTACCCTTGCGGGTGGCTTCGGATAATGCTCCCACTTTGAGGTCTATGCCCGGTAGTAGCGCATTAATGAGGGATGATTTACCCACCCCCGATTGACCGACAAATACGCTGATACGGTCGTTTAGTTGCGCTTGCAGTGGGGCAAGGCCCTCTTTATCCACTGATGATACCGTCATAACCTGATAACCGATTGAGCGGTAAAGCTCGATCATGGTATTGATGCGCTCACGGTTGTCATCATTAATCAGGTCGGTTTTGTTGAGCAGGATAATCGGTTCAATACCGCTTAGTTCTGAGGCAACTAGGTAACGGTCAATCAGGTTGTAATGGGCCAGCGGTTCGACGGCGATGGTAATGATGATCTGGTCGATATTGGCGGCAACGGGTTTTAACTCACCATGATTGTTAGGCCGTTGCAGAATAGTGGTACGTGGTTGGGTGGCGACCACGACACCATATTCAACCCCAGCCCGCCAAATAACGCGATCACCGGTTACCAATGCATCGAGGTTGGTACGCATATGACAGCGGAAGATTTGCCCAGCGGCTTCGCCTTCTTGGGCTTCAACATCTACTTGGCGGCCAAAGTGAGAGATAATCTGGCCGTGTTGTTCCGGCCCTAGATCGCCACCCTCTAACTGCTGGTCGATATCGGAATCTTTGCGGGCCGCGCGTTGGGCGCGTTCGTCTTGAATCTTTTGTACACGCCATGTTTGGCGGCGGTTGAGTTTTCGTTTCGACATTTATCAGCTAATTCTGGTGTAGGGGTGAATTTTTACAGCCTGCTAAGGTATTCTATTCAGTCATAAATATATAGTACTGATACTAAGGAATACCACTATGTCACGGCAGAATAACCTGATCTGGATCGATCTTGAGATGACCGGCTTAGATCCGGAGCATGACAGGATCATTGAGATTGCTACCATCGTAACAGATTCACAGCTGAATATTCTGGCCGAAGGGCCAAATCTGGTGATCCATCAGTCGGATGCGCTGTTGGATGGCATGGATGAATGGTGTACCAATCAGCATGGTCAATCAGGATTGACGCAGAGGGTTCGGGATTCGCAGATCAGCGAGCGACAGGCAGAACTCGATACCATCGCTTTTATGGCTAAGTATGTTGATCAAGGTGCATCGCCTATCTGTGGTAATTCTATTGGTCAGGATCGGCGCTTTTTGGTTAAATACATGCCTGAATTAGAGGGTTGGTTTCATTATCGAAATCTGGATGTCAGCACAATTAAAGAGTTGGCCCGCCGCTGGGCACCTGAAGTGCTTGATGGGGTCGTTAAAAAGGGTTCACACCTAGCGCTGGATGATATTGTCGACTCGATTAATGAGCTGGCCCATTATCGTAAAACCTTTTTAAATGATGTCTGAGTAGCCGTTAATGTTGAGCTTTGATACCCGTTTTCCGTCCATTTTTTGTTAATTCGTCGCTAACGGAGTATAGATGTAGGGACTGATGTATAAAAGAGGTTGTTTATTGCACAGGATATGTATGCATAAGTGTTTATCTGAATATCACCGATTTGAGTGTTTAGGCGCCCTTGTATGATCAATAAAATCGATACCTTCAATCGGTTTGGCTCTGAGCAACTCTCTGAAGAACAATTGCCCATGTCGGCCGAGGATCTGGATAAAATCCTCCGTCTGCAGCAGGCGATTTTTACTCAGGTTGCTGATAATGCACCCTCACTCGATATTCTTAATGCCTTATGTCGTATGGCCGAACAACTACTGCCTAATTCAGTTGCGACGGTTATGTTGCTGGATAAACAGACGGGTTTTCTCAATGTTTTAGTTGCACCGAGTGTACCGGCCAACGGTGTTAATGCACTCTGTGGTTTGTCGCCGGGGCCGGGTGGTGGTTCCTGCGGTAATGCAGTGATGCGCAATGAGCCAGTATTTGTTAAAGATACCTTTAGTGACCCTCGTTGGGCCGATCTTCAACCACTGGCCCGTGATTTTAATTTGTGTGCCTGCTGGTCGATGCCCGTGCGTGAGCAAGATGGCGGCGTGATTGGCTCCTTTGCTTTATCTTCCTTTGAACACCGCTCTCCGGCGGGATTTCATACTCGTCTACTGGATGTTGCCGCGTCAATGGTTAGTATTGTGCTGACTAAACAGGCGCAAGAGCAGGCACTTGAAGCGCAGCGACAGCAACTACTGATCGCTCTTGAATATGACAGCCTAACCGGACTACCAAATCAGTCAAAGTTAAAGATGAAACTGAACAGTTATATTGGCAGGCAGTCACTACTGTTGCTCAATCTGGATAACTTTCGTTTTATTAATACCGCCTACGGGCCTGAATTCGGTGATCGTTTCTTGTGTGAAGTGGCAGAGCTTTTGGCGCAACAGTTTCCTGATGCCGAGCTCTACCGTATTAATGCCGATGAGTTTGCGCTCTATTATTCATCACCGGTGTATTTGCAACAGCGGATTGAGCGGTTCAGAGACTATCTGTTTTCACACTCGTTGGGGATCGATAATCAGATGTTCAGTATTACGTTCACGGCGGGTGGCGCAACCGGACAAAATGGTGTGTTCGAACAGGCTATTCAGGCTATGAGTCAGGCGAAAGGGTTGGGGAAAAATCGTTTTCATCTCTATAACGCCGAACAGGATGAGCCGGATCAAGCGCTACGCCGCAACTATATTCACTGGAATGGTTTGTTACATCGGGCATTGAATAGCAATCGTGTAATGCCCTATTTCCAAGGTATTCGCGATAATGTCAGCGGGAAAATTGTCAGTTATGAGGCGCTAGTGCGTCTTGAGGATAACGGCACTATCTATACGCCGTATCACTTTTTGAATGCGGTGAAGTTATCTGGGTTATTTCCGACCATTACTCGTTTAATGATTGATAAAGGTCTGGCTAAGATCGCCGGCACCAATTTGATGCTATCGATTAACATCACTGAAGATGACCTGTTAATGGAGTATCTGGAAGATTACTTAAGTGAAAAGACCCGTCAATATGCTGTGCCGCCGAAGCAGTTGGTGCTTGAAATTTTGGAAGGCATCAGTGCAACCGGTAAAAAGAATCATATTGCCCAGTTGCGTCGCCTTAAAGCCTTGGGCTTTGTGTTAGCGATTGATGATTTCGGCACCGAGTATTCTAATTTTGAGCGGATTCTTGAGCTACATGTTGATGTGGTGAAGATCGATGCCAAATATATTAAACATATCGATACCGACACTAAGAGTTATGAGATAACTCGCGCGATCGTCTTCTTTGCGCGTAACGCGGGTATTAAGACCGTGGCTGAGTTTGTCCATAACGAAGCGGTGCAGAAGGTTGTTGAATCCCTCGGCATTGATTATTCCCAAGGTTATCTGTTCAGCGAGCCTGCCGCGACCCTCTTGGTCCACGAATAGCGCTTGGCTTTCAGTGCTCAAGCGAACTCGTTTGCCTACGGCATTGCCGCAATTATGCGGCGACAATCGGCTTCCCTTGATGATATTGCCCGCTTGTTTTTCTGCTCTATTGGCGTCAAAAGTACTCTAGAAGCTTATCTACACGAATAGTATTCATCTTTAAGTCATCATTAATGTGTTATTTTTTGTGCAGTGCACAAGTTTGTCGTTAATGTTACTCAGAGGTGCTTATGAAGTCAGTGTCTATCAATCTTGCATTGCAGGGCGGTGGTGCTCACGGCGCATTTACTTGGGGGGTATTGGATCGTCTATTGGACGAACCTTGGATTAATTTCGAGGGTGTCAGTGGCACCAGTGCTGGCGCTATGAATGCGGTGATGCTGGCGGAAGGCTGGCGTCTAGGTGGGCGGCAAGGCGCAAAGCAAGCGCTTGCTTCATTTTGGTTAGCGGTGGCTTCCAGTGATTTTTCTATCCGTTTGCCGGAACAGGTCGAGGGGGCCGTGGCACGATTTTGGTTGCATGCGATGCGCTACCTGTCGCCTTACGATGTTAATTTATTGGATATTAATCCTCTTGAAGATCTGTTGTTAAAGCAGGTTTGTTTTGACCAGTTACGCCGTGATTGCCCGTTTAAACTATTTATCGCTGCCACCGAAGTGGCAACGGGGAAGCTAAAGCTGTTTCATGAGCGTGAATTAGCGTTGCCCCATCTGCTGGCCTCGGCTTGTTTACCCAATATTCATAAAGCGATCGAGATCGATGGTGCTTACTACTGGGATGGCGGTTTTTCCGGTAATCCGGCGGTTTTCCCGTTGATCTATGAGTGTGTTGCCGATGATGTGCTGATTATTTTATTACAATCACTGCAGCGAGAAACACTGCCGATCTCAGCCGAATCGATTACTGAACGGGTTACTGAACTAGGGTTTCAGAGCACTTTTATGCGGGAGATGCGGGCGGTGAGCAATATTCGTCAATACAGCTCTAATTCTCGCTGGCGTCAGGGGTGGGCTGAGCGAAAAGTGAATGGTATGCGCTGCCATGTGCTGCAGAGTGATAGATCCCTCGACGGGCTGGGGCGATTGAGTAAATATGATAACAGCAAGCAGTTTTTGACCGGGCTGATGGCTTTGGGTCAAGAGGCCTGTGATCAGTGGCTCCATAATCATCAGGCAACGTTGGGTAAACGGGAGAGCTGTGATGTTGACGGGCTGTTTAGTTAAGCTGAGGATGGATTAGTCCGGTAGCTTATTGGCTCGGGGGTGCTGCAGAATGGGCCTGCTATTGACGTTTGTGCCATCGTTTTGTGCGGCTAAGGCCCAAAGCGCATGCTCTCTGATGAGCGGGTCATCACCATCGACCATGCCTTGCAGAGCGCTGAGCACCGCCTCGCCACCACGGCTGTTGCCCAATGCGATGGCGATATTGCGCTGCCAGCCGCTATAGCCGGTACGGCGGATGGCTGAACCTTCGGTACGCTTGAGAAAGGTCGCCTCATCCCAGCTTTGTAATTCCAATAATGAGATATGATCGAGCTGATGACGCGGGGTGAAGTCCGCTTCTTCGCTGTGTTTCGCAAAGCGGTTCCAAGGACAGATGAGCTGACAGTCGTCACAACCAAAGATCCGATTGCCGATCAATGGGCGAAATTCGATGGGAATAGCACCTTTTAGTTCGATCGTTAGATAGGATATACAGCGGCGGGCGTCTAGTTCATAGGGGGCTACAATAGCCTGTGTCGGGCAGATGTCGATACACGCCTGACACTGGCCGCAGTGTTCCTCGGTATAGGGGGCATCGACCGGTAGCGGTAGATCGACAAACAGCTCCCCGAGTAAAAACCAAGAGCCGGCTTCCCGGTTTAAGATCAGCGTATGTTTTCCCTGCCAGCCCAGTCCACTATTGCGCGCTAGAGGCCTTTCTAGCACGGGGGCGCTATCAACAAAGGCGCGGTAACCGAATTCACCGATCAGTTTTTCAATAGATTTACCCAGTAGTGTCAGCTTTTTACGCATAACTTTATGGTAATCACGGCCCATGGTGTAACGGGAGATATAAGCTTGATCTGGGTTCTTGAGAATCTTGATGGTGTCGATATCAGGGGGGAGACAGTTCATACGGACACAGATAATTCGCTGGGTACCTTCGGTCAGCAACGCCGGGTTAAGCCGCTTCTCTATGTTATTTTCTAGGTAACTCATTTCCCCCTGATAGCCTTTATCTAGCCACGCTTGCAAGGGCGCGGCTTCGGCACTGAGATCGGTGCCGGTGATACCGCATTGCTGAAAACCGAGGGCCGCTGCCTCTGTTTTGATCTGCATCGCTAGGTTTTGCAGTGTTTCGGGGTCGTATTGAGTCATTGGCGCTATATAATAAGGTTATAAGGAATAAAGTTAGAAACACTTTTCAGAGAATACGTTATGTCACATGCTGACTTGCCGGCGTCATTATACACAGCGGAACAGACCCGCGCTCTTGATCGTATGGCGATCGCCTCCGGGGTGCCTGGTTTTAAACTGATGCAGCGGGCCGGTCATGCGGCTTTTGACCGATTGCGTCAGCGTTGGCCTGAGGTTCGTAAATTAACCCTGCTGTGTGGCGGCGGTAATAACGGTGGCGACGGTTTGATAGTGGCAGGCTTGGCGCACCGTCAGGGAATGACGGTACAGTTGCTGTGTGTCGGTGATGATAACTTTGCTGCACGGTTATCTGGCGAGGCGCGTGAGGCTTGGGAGTGGCTGCAGCAAGAGTCGGTGCCTAGTGAGTTATATCGTCAGCAATCCTTTACCGGCGAGTTGATTGTGGATGGATTGCTGGGCACCGGTATCAGTGGTGCTGTGCGTGATCCCTATCAGGCAGCGATTAAGCAGATTAATCGTGCCGGATTGCCGGTGGTGGCATTGGATATCCCTTCGGGTTTATGTAGCGATACCGGGGTGGTTCAGGGGCTTGCTGTGCGGGCCGATATGACCGTGACCTTTATTGGCGTGAAGCGTGGCTTGTTGACCCATCAAGGGCCTGAATATACCGGCAAACTGCTATTTGACGATCTGCGGGTGAGTGATGATGTGTATGAGGCGGTCGATGTGTCCGGTTTTATCACCGGCGCTGATGACGTCAGTCACTTGCTGCCTGCTCGCGCTAAAACTTCCCATAAAGGCAGTTGTGGGCATGTGTTAGTGATTGGTGGTGATCGAGGTATGGGAGGCGCTGCGGTAATGGCGGCGCAAGCGGCGGGGCGTTGTGGCGCCGGTTTGGTGACCGTGGCTACCCGTGAGGAGCACCTGGCAGCGCTGTTGAGCCGTTATCCCGAAGCGATGGCGGTGGGGGTGCGCTCGGGGGCGGAGCTTGAGGCTTTGATTGAGCGAGCCACTGTGCTGGTGGTAGGGCCGGGATTGGGGCAGCACGCTTGGGGCGAACAACTGTTAATGGTCGCACTTAAAAGTGGCAAACCACTGGTGCTGGATGCCGATGCCTTAAACTTATTGCAGCGTCGAGGTGAGTTTGGTCAGCGTGAAGGCGAGCATTGGGTCATTACGCCTCATCCGGGTGAGGCGGCTAGATTGCTCGATTGCACGGTAGCCGAACTGCAAGCAGACCGCTTTGCCGCTGTGGTCGCGCTACAATCGGCGTTTGGCGGCGTAGCCCTGCTCAAGGGGCCAGGTAGTCTGAGTTTTGATGGTGATGCTCTACACCTTAATCCCACCGGTAATCCTGGCATGGCCAGTGGAGGTATGGGTGATGTGCTCAGTGGCGTGATTGGTGGCTTAATCGCTCAAGGGTTATCCGCTGCGGATGCTGCTCGGTTGGGGGCTTGGTTACACGGGGCGGCGGCGGATCGAAGTGCGGCAGAATATGGTGCTCGAGGTATGCAAGCGACGGATCTATTGGCACAATTGCGTTTGTTGGTTAATGGCTTGTGAGGAATAATAGCGTGCCGCAAGAAGCAGATTACAGTGTGTTCGTTGCCGATGAAACAGCGATGGTGATGTTTGGTCGGCAGATCGCTCAGGCGGCCAGCGGGGGAGAGGTTATTTTCCTCAATGGCGATTTAGGTATGGGTAAGACAACCTTGAGTCGGGGTGTGCTGCAGGGATTCGGTCATCAAGGTTCGGTTAAGAGTCCTACCTATACACTGGTTGAACCCTATGAATTAGAGAAATTGACCGTATTTCATTTCGATCTGTATCGCTTAGGTGATCCAGAAGAACTTGAATATTTCGGGATTCGCGACTATTTCACCGATCAGAGCCTCTGTCTGATAGAGTGGCCGGAAAAGGGCGAGGGTGCCTTGCCGCTGGCTGATCTACTGATCAATATTGGTGTTGAAAATAGAGGTCGGCGGATTCATTGGCAGGCGCAGACTGAAAAAGGTCAGTTGTTGGCCGATAAGCTTAAGTGTTCGCGTGTTAATTGATAAACCATGAGTGTCTAGGATATGCAGGGTATATGAGGGGAAGAGTAAACAGCATGATGCAACGCTTCTGGCTATTAGTGCTATTACTGATCGGCGGGTTTGGGGCTGTCAGCGCCTATGCGGCTGAAGTGCATAATGTGCGGGTGTGGATCGCGCCGGATCATGCACGGCTGGTATTCGACCTTTCGTCAGCAGTGCAGCATAAGCTGTTTACCCTAAAAAAACCTGACCGTATTGTGCTGGATATGTCGGGGGCGACACTAGAATCAAATCTCGCATCGGTTGATCTGACGAATAGTCCTATCTCTTTAATGCGTTCGGGTTCTCGTAATAGCGGTAAAGATCTGCGCATCGTGCTGGAACTCAATGAGCATGTAAAACCCAAGAGTTTTGCTTTAAAACCGAATGATCAATACGGGGATCGCTTAGTTGTCGACCTTTATCGGGATGTTGCTGACGAAGAGCAGCCAAAAACAGCAGTGGCTTCGGTGGATGATCCCTCTTCGCGGCGGGATATTATTATCGCTATCGATGCGGGGCATGGTGGCGAAGATCCGGGTGCGATTGGGCCTGGACGAGTGAAAGAAAAAACCGTGGTGTTGGGAATCGCCCGAGAACTGAAAGCATTGTTGGACAAAGAACGAGGCTTTCAGCCTAAGCTGACCCGGGATGGCGATTATTATATTAGCTTGCGCAGTCGAACCGAACGGGCCCGGAAGATGAATGCGGATATGTTCGTGTCGATCCATGCGGATGGCTTTCGCGATCATCGAGCCAGAGGTGCATCGGTCTGGGTGCTATCGCCTCGAGGGGCCAGTAGTGAGATGGGGCGCTGGCTGGCACAAAAAGAAAATAGTGCCGATCTGATTGGCGGCGTTGGTAGTGTCAGCTTGGAAGATAAAGATGATGTGCTGGCCAAGGTGTTGTTAGATATGTCGATGACCGCTAGCCGCAGTGATAGCCGAGATATTGCCCATAGTATTCACCGGAATATGAGCAAGTTCGCTAAAATGCATAAAAAACAGGTAGAGCAGGCGGGTTTTGTGGTGTTGAAATCGCCGGATATTCCCTCCATTTTGGTTGAGACCGGCTTTATTACCAACCATGATGAAGCCGCTAAGCTAAAATCAAAAGCCTATCAACGGAAAATGGCTCAGGCTGTTTTTGCCGGCATCAAAGCACACTTTACCGCGAAGCCTCCGGCCCTTACATGGTTAGCGTGGCAGAAAGAGGGTAACAGCAAGTCAGCGTCAGCTCACTACAAGGTGATGCGGGGCGACACTCTCTCTGTTATTGCCAGCAGGAACGGTGTATCGTTGGCTGCTTTACGCAAGGCAAATGGGTTGCGCAGTGCCGATCATATTATGATTGGTCAGGTACTGAAAATACCCGCCAGTTAATCAATTACGTGTAACCTCTGATATGTCCCGAATACACCTACTGACTCCTCGACTGGCGAACCAAATTGCCGCCGGCGAAGTGGTTGAACGTCCCGCTTCTGTTGTTAAAGAGATTCTCGAAAATAGTCTTGATGCGGGTGCTAGCCGGATCGAATTGGATATCGAGCAGGGCGGCGTCAAATTGATTCGATTGCGTGACGATGGTCAGGGGATTGAAAAAGATGATTTGGCACTGGCACTTAGTCGTCATGCCACCAGTAAAATCCTTAATTTAGATGATCTCGAAGCGGTGGAAAGCCTCGGTTTTCGTGGCGAAGCACTGGCGTCGATCAGTTCTGTTTCTCGTCTTACGCTGACCTCGCGCACGGCGGATCAAGAAGCTGGCTGGCAGGTGCAGACCGAAGGGCGAGATATGACCGCTGAAGTTTCGCCGGCGGCCCATCCGCAGGGTTCAACCGTTGAAGTGCGGGATCTGTTTTTTAATACCCCGGCTAGACGCAAATTTCTCAAAACTGAAAAAACCGAGTTTAAGCATCTGGAAGAGGTGGTTAAACGGCTGGCGCTGAGTCGCTTTGATGTGGGGTTTACCTTAAAGCATAACCAGAAGGTGATTCATCAATTGCGTCCGGCGGTTAGTGAATCTGAACAAGAGCGGCGTATCTCGACGCTACTCTCTCCCGCCTTCATTGAAAACGCCATGAAGGTGGATGTCAGCGCAGCAGCCTCAGGGCTTCGATTATGGGGTTGGGTGGCGTTGCCAACCTTCTCGCGTAGTCAGGCAGATTTGCAGTATTTCTTTGTTAATGGCCGCATTATTCGCGATAAAGTGGTTGCCCATGCGCTGCGCCAGGCTTATCAAGACGTGCTCTATCATGGTCGTCATCCCGCCTATGTGCTGTATATGGAGCTGGATCCTAAGCTGGTGGATGTGAATGTGCATCCGACTAAGCATGAAGTGCGCTTTCGTGAAACGCGACTGGTCCATGACTTTATTTTTCGCACCACCCATCGGGTTATCGCTGATATTCGCCCAGAGCAGGGCAGCGAACCGGCCATTTCCGGCGCGGCCGCCAGTGAATTGCTGAGCCAAGTGCCGGGGCAGGCGCTGGCGCCTCAGAATTTTGAGCAAAGCCGGATGCCGCTACATCAGTTGCAAGGACATGCTAATAGCATCACTGGCTCTGGGTTTGCTCCGTCCACTCGTTATGCTGCTGACCGTCCTAGCGTCGGGCAGGTGAGAGACCAGATCTCCGGATATGGCGCTCTGCACCCTCAGGGGGACGCAACGGTAGGGTTAATGCCCTGTCAGGCGGTGGAAGCGGATGATAGCGAATGTCCTCCGTTGGGATACGCCATCGCACAGCTGCACGGTATTTTTGTCTTGGCGCAGAATGATGCGGGCTTGGTAGTCGTGGATATGCATGCCGCCCATGAACGGGTGGTGTATGAACGTATGAAGTTAGCCTATGAAGCCGAGGGCGTGCGAAGTCAGCCTTTGCTAGTACCAGTAAGTATGGCGGTGAGTTCGATGGAGGCTGACTGCGCTGAAGAGCACTCGGAGGTGTTTTCTAAGCTGGGTATTGAGATTGCACGAATGGGCGAGGAGACTCTCGTCATCCGGCAGGTGCCGGTAGCGTTGGCCAGTGCCGATATCAGCAAGTTAATTCTTGATGTGCTCGGTGATATGGTGATGTTTGGTACCAGTCAAAAAATCCAGCAGCATACTAATGAGTTGCTGGCGACGATGGCATGTCATGGTTCGGTCAGGGCTAATCGGCAATTGACCATCCCTGAGATGAATGCACTGTTAAGAGATATGGAGCGTACCGAACGGAGTGGTCAGTGTAACCATGGGCGGCCCACTTGGACGCAGATGTCGATGACCGATCTCGACAGCCTGTTTATGCGAGGGCAATAAGTTGAGTCAACCCATTGATGCAAGCGGTGCCCCGTTACCACCGGCTATTTTTCTGATGGGGCCAACGGCCTCCGGTAAAACCGATCTGGCGATGGCCTTATGTGATCGATTGCCCTGCGATATTATCAGTGTGGATTCGGCGATGATCTATCGCGAAATGAATATTGGCACGGCCACGCCGGATGCTGAGTTTTTATCCCGTTATCCCCACCGATTAGTCGATATTCTAGATCCGGCAGAGAGTTATTCAGCAGCCAATTTTAGAACCGATGCACTGCGTGAAATGGCAGAGATTCGTGCCGCCGGTCGAATTCCACTGCTGGTGGGCGGAACTATGCTCTACTATCAGGCGTTGCTGAAGGGGCTTGCGGTCTTACCTCAGGCTGACCAATCTATCCGTGATCGTTTGATTGCTGAAGCGGAGGTGCTTGGTTGGGGTTATCTGCATCAGCGTTTGCAACAGATTGATCCGGTGGCGGCTGAGCGCATTCATCCAAACGATCCACAACGTATGCAGCGAGCGTTGGAGGTGTTTGAGCTGACCGGGCGCACGATGACTGAGTTATGGCAAGAACAGACATTGCAACAGTTGCCGTATGACGTTACGCAGATCTGTGTGATGCCCGAAGCGCGTAAAACGCTGCATGAACGAATTGAAAAGCGTTTTCATATGATGCTCGAGCAAGGCTTCGAAGCGGAAGTCAGAGCGCTGTGGGATCGAGGCGATCTGAATGCACAGTTACCATCGGTGCGATGTGTGGGTTATCGACAGATGTGGGAGTACTTTGAGGGGCAGTGGGATTACCCCACGATGATCGAAAAAGGTGTCATCGCTACGCGACAATTAGCCAAACGACAGATAACCTGGCTGCGTAGTTGGGATAATCTGCACTATTTTGAATCAGCAGACCCTAATTTAACGAATAATGCCTTGAAATTGTTGGATGGGATCATTATATAATGCAGTACAGAAAATAAATTTTGGGCTGTCCGGCTTTTTAGTGACAGCATATTGTATCGCGGGGCATGAATTATGCTTCAGCAGCGGTGCACCACTTACTCTTAGGAAGGAGCTTCCAATGTCAAAAGGGCAATCGTTACAAGACCCTTATCTGAACGTACTACGTAAAGAACGGGTACCCGTTTCAATTTTTCTTGTAAATGGCATCAAACTTCAAGGACAGATTGAGTCCTTTGATCAGTTTGTGATTCTGCTGAAGAATACTGTCAGCCAGATGGTTTACAAGCACGCTATTTCTACTGTGGTTCCAGCCCGTCCGGTAAAACTACCGCAGGGTGATGAATCAACTGACTGAGGTTTTCATTGTTCTTTGAGCGCCCTGAGTCTGGCGAATGCGCCATTCTTGTTCATATCGATATGGCTGATGAGGTGGACCGCGAAAGTCCTAAAGAGCTCGAAGAGCTCGCTTTATCTGCCGGTGCAGATCCGGTTGCTTTTTTAACCGGATCTCGCAGTCTCCCCAACCCTAAAACATTTATTGGCTCTGGTAAGGTAGAAGAGCTGAGAGATCTTGTGCGTCTGCACGAAGCTGAATTAGTGATTTTCAATCACGGCCTCAGCCCCGGTCAGGAACGTGAGATCGAGCGCGCGATTGAGTGCCGAGTGCTCGACCGTACCGGGTTGATTCTAGATATTTTTGCCCAGCGGGCCCGTACCCATGAAGGTAAACTTCAGGTGGAGTTGGCGCAGCTAGAGCATATGTCAACGCGTCTGGTGCGCGGCTGGACCCACCTTGAACGACAGAAAGGTGGTATCGGTCTGCGTGGTCCGGGTGAAACGCAGCTGGAAACCGATCGGCGATTACTGCGAGCGAGAATTAAAAGTATTCTCAAGCGGTTAGAGAAGGTGCGTAAGCAACGAGAGCAGGGGCGTCGTGCCCGTAGTCGCTCAGAAGTGCCAACGATCTCTTTGGTCGGTTATACCAATGCGGGTAAATCAACCCTGTTTAACCGTATTACCGATGCCGAGGTGTATGCCGCGGATCAGCTCTTTGCCACGCTTGATCCGACACTGCGTCGGATTGAGTTAGCCGATATCGGCCCGGCAATTTTAGCTGATACGGTAGGCTTTATTCGGCATCTTCCGCATAAGCTTGTTGAAGCGTTCCGTGCTACGCTGCAAGAAACAACCGAAGCAGAATTATTGCTGCATGTGATTGATGCTTACGATGAAGATCGACAGTCGCATATGCATGAAGTGCACTCAGTGTTGAAAGAGATCGGCGCTGATGAAGTGCTAACGCTTGAGGTTTATAACAAAATCGATATGCTCGAGAGGGCTGAAGCTCGTATCGATCGTAATGATGAAGGTAAACCGGTACGTGTATGGTTGTCTGCTGTATCGGGCGAAGGTATAGAGTTGCTGTTTCAGGCGATCACCGAGTTGCTGGTTGAAGATATTTTCCATCAGCAGTTGAGTTTGCAGCCAGAGGAAGGTGGCTTGCGTGCCCAGCTTTATGCTCAGGGTGCCGTGCTAAGTGAAGTGGTTGACGAGCATGGCGTGATCGATCTGGAAGTTCGGATTCAGAAAAAAGATCTGCTGCAGTTATTGAGTCGTATGAACATTGCACCGGAACGATACCTCGGTGCTAATGTCAACAAACCCGAGTGGTTGCATAGTTAACGTATGCTGCTTACAATTTTTTTAATGATTTAAACAGTTCTATAACGGAGAACAGTATGGCTTGGAATGAGCCTGGTGGTAACGGCAATAATCAGGACCCCTGGAACAACGGCGGTGATCGTCGTGGTGGCGGTAAAAAAGATCAGGGACCGCCTGATCTTGATGAGGCGCTGCAAAAATTACAAGAAAAGCTGAATGGCATTTTCGGTAAGAGTGGCGGCAATAAAGGTACCGGGGGTTCCGGCCCTTCATCTTCTTCCTCGGCGGGCTTTTTTGCCGTTGTGGTTGTGGTGGTGCTGGTAGGCTGGGCTGCGATGGGTTTCTACACCGTCGATCAGCAGGAGCGAGGTGTGGTACTTCGCTTGGGTAAATATCAGGAAACTGTAATGCCGGGTCTGCAGTGGAATCCGCCGATGATTGATCAGGTGATCACGACTAACGTAACTCGTGTCAGTGCTTACGAGCATCGTTCGCTGATGCTGACCGAAGATGAAAACATCGTTGATGTTAGCATGACGGTTCAGTACGTTATTTCGGATCCGGTTAATTATGCCTTGAAGGTTCGTGATCCTAATGCCAGCTTGCAGAATGCTTCTGAGTCGGCGCTTCGTCATACCGTAGGTTCATCTGAGATGAACTCTATTCTGACGGCGGGTCGAGAAGTGCTCGGTAGTGAAGTGAAGCAGCGTTTGCAGAACTTCATGGACGCTTATCAGACCGGTTTACGGATTACACAGATCAATATTAAAGAAGCTAAAGCCCCTTCTCAGGTGCAGGATGCGTTTGATGACGTAATCAAGGCGCGTGAGGATGAGCAGCGTTCGATTAACCAATCTGAATCTTATCGTAACGGTATCGTACCTGAAGCGCGTGGTATTGCTCAGCGTATGAAGGAAGAGGCTAACGGTTATCGTGAGCGCGTTGTGGCGCAAGCAAAAGGTGATGCGCAGCGTTTCTCTTCTTTGTTGACCGAGTATCAGAAAGCACCAGAAGTTACTCGCGAACGTCTCTATCTTGATGCGATGGAGGAGGTGTTGTCGAAGAACTCTAAAGTGCTGATCGATGTTGAAGGTGGCAATAATATGATGTATCTGCCGCTGGATAAATTGGTCGAGAATCGTCCTCGGACCTCCACGGGTACATCAGGTGGTCGGTTGAGCAGTTCTGAATTACAGGATGTAACTGATCAGGTTATCGATCAATTGCGTCAGCGTCAGCAAACGACTACACGGGAGGCACGCTAATGTCGGGTAAATCAATGACAGGGTTGGTGATCGCACTCTTGCTGGTGGTGGTTGGCTTTAACACACTGTATATCATTAAAGAAACTGATCGGGCGGTATTGCTGAAGTTTGGTGAGATTGTTAATCCGGATATTAAACCTGGTTTGCATATCATGATCCCGGTGATCAACAAGATACGTAAGTTTGATGGCCGAGTGCAGACATTGGATGCACAGGCTCAGTCTTACCTGACGGTTGAGAAAAAGCGTCTGATCGTTGACTCTTTTATTAAGTGGCGCATCGTTGATCCGCAGAAATACTACACCGCTACATCGGGTGATGAGTATAAGGCAGCAGAACTGCTGTTCCCGAACGTTGATGCGGGGCTGCGTAACCAATTCGGTGAACGTACGCTGACAGAGGTTGTGTCTGGTGAACGTGATGAGTTGATGGTCGAGTTGGTTAACTCTTTGAGTGTCCAAACCAAAGACGAACTGGGTATCGAAATGATCGATATTCGAGTTAAGAAGATCGATCTGCCTCAAGAAGTATCTGCCTCTGTATATGAGCGGATGCGTACTGAGCGTGAGCGGGAAGCTCGTGAACTGCGTTCTCGTGGTAAAGAGCTGGCCGAAGGTATTCAAGCTGATGCTGACCGTCAAAAAGCGGTTATCGAAGCCAATGCCTATCGTGATGCTCAGCAGGTTCGTGGTGAAGGTGATGCTTTGGCCGCTAAGATCTATGCTGATGCCTATAACAAGGATGCTGAGTTTTACTCCTTCTATCGTAGTCTGAATGCTTATAAAGCAGCGTTTAATCAGCAGGGCGATATTATGGTGTTAAAACCGGATAGCGAATTTTTCCGCTACCTAGGCAACCCCAGCGGTAAGTGAGCGGAATAGGCCATTTGTCGTATAAAAAATCCGCGGAATAGGCTGCACTAAAGCGCCTGTTCCGTGGTAGAATTCATTAACCGGGTTGAGACCCGGTTTTTTTATGTGACGGCTGTGCCGTTGTGTTGAGGTAGGCCATGCATTCTGAACTCTGGCACCCGTTGCTGATAGGTTTCTGTCTGATGCTGGTGATGGAAGGGATTATGCCTTTTCTCTATCCACAACGTTGGCGCAATTTGGTACATCAATTGGCTCTGGTGAGTAACCGGGGGCTGCGCATAACAGGTTTTATAAGCATGATGACCGGTGTCATTTTGCTTTATATATTCAACTGATCCACTGTATTTCGGAGAGTTACATGACGTTGGCAGAACGCTGGTTATTACCAGACGGCGTCAAAGAGGTGCTGCCGCCTCAGGCACAGCAGGTTGAGACTGCACGTCGTCGCTTGTTGGATCTTTATGATAGCTGGGGTTATGAGTTGGTCATGACGCCGCTGATAGAACACCTGAACTCACTGTTAGTGGGGGTTGGGCGAGATCTTGAACTGAATACGTTTAAAGTAACGGATCAGCTGACAGGTCGGATGTTGGGTATTCGTGCCGATATCACCCAGCAGGTAGCCCGTATTGATGCGAACCATCTGAGTTTTCAGGGGCCGGTTCGTTTTTGCTATTGCAGTACCATACTGCATACCTTGCCCGCTAATCCGCTGGCGTCTCGTAACCCTCTTCAGGTGGGTGCTGAACTGTTTGGTCATTCCGGTGTAGCCAGTGATGCTGAGATTATCTCGCTGATGGTTGAAACCTTGAATGCGATGCAGGTGAATCAAGAGCTGAGCATCGATCTAGGCCACGTGGGTATCTATCGTGGTTTGATGGGTGAGGCTGCCTTGAGCGCTGATCAAGAAGCTGAATATTTCGAGTTGTTACAGCGTAAAGATCTACCTGAAATCGCACGATTCCTAGCGCATTCAGCGTTAGATGAGCGAATTAAAACCTATTTAGCAGTGTTGCCTACCTTGCATGGTGGGCGTGAAGTGCTGCAAAAGGCGCGTGCGTGTTTTGCGGGTGTCGAACAAACCATTATTGATGCGTTGGATTATCTGGATGCTTTGGCAGACCTGATTTCTCAACGTTACCCGCAGCTGGATCTCTATTTCGATCTGAGTGAGCTGCGAGGTTATAACTATCATACCGGTGTGGTGTTTGCGGCTTATGTTCCGGCATTTGGGCAAGCGGTCGCGAAGGGTGGTCGTTATGATGAGGTTGGGCGTGATTTTGGTCGTGCCCGTCCGGCAACCGGATTTAGTGCTGATTTGAAAACGCTTGTGGGGTTATCGGCGGCGCAGGATAAACCTATACGCAAAGTGGTACGGGTACCGGCTGTTGAAAACTCTGCAGTGCAGGATGTTGTGGCTCAACTGAGGGCTCAGGGAGAGCGTGTTGTTCAGTTGCTGGATGAGACTGTTGTGGAAGATGCGCAGCAGTTTACTCATCAGTTGGTGCTGCAGGATGGAACTTGGGTTCTCGAGAGCCTGTAAATTATTAAGATTGACTAATCGCTAGAGACAACCAATGGGCAAAAACGTAGTTGTTTTAGGAACGCAGTGGGGCGACGAAGGTAAAGGTAAAATCGTCGACCTGTTAACAGATCAGGCAACCGCCGTGGCACGCTTTCAGGGTGGTCACAATGCGGGTCATACGCTGGTAATTGATGGTGAGAAAACAGTTCTTCACCTGATTCCATCCGGTATTCTGCGTGAAAATGTACTGTGTATGATCGGTAACGGTGTTGTGCTTTCTCCAGAAGCGCTGCTGAACGAGATAAATGAACTGGAAGGGCGTGGTGTTCCGGTACGTGAGCGTCTGCGTTTAAGCCCTGCCTGTACGCTGATTCTGCCATACCATATTGCACTTGATCAGGCGCGTGAACTAGCGCGTGGTGAAGCTAAAATTGGTACAACGGGTCGTGGTATCGGGCCGGCGTATGAAGATAAAGTCGCGCGTCGTGGTTTGCGTTTGGATGATTTGATGAATCCAAAACGCTTTGCTGTGAAGCTGAAAGAAGTGTTGGAATACCATAACTTTGTACTGCAGAATTACTACAAAGTTGATGCGGTTAGCTATGATGAAGTGCTGAAAGAAGCGCTGGAAATGGCTGAAATTATGCGTCCAATGGTAGCTGATGTTACCTCTATTCTGCATGATTACCGTGAACGTGGTGAGAATATCATGTTTGAGGGCGCGCAGGGGTCGCTGCTGGATATCGATCATGGTACCTACCCTTATGTAACCTCATCTAATACAACAGCAGGCGGTACCTCAACGGGTAGTGGTTTTGGTCCGTTGTATCTGGATTATGTGCTGGGTATTACTAAAGCTTATACCACGCGTGTTGGTTCCGGTCCGTTCCCGACTCAGTTGGATTGCGAGATTGGTGAGCGTCTGGCTACCCGCGGTCACGAGTTTGGTGCGACTACAGGTCGTGCGCGTCGTTGTGGTTGGTTTGATGCGGTTGCACTGAAACATGCGATTCGTATCAACTCTGTTTCGGGTATCTGTTTGACTAAACTGGATGTTCTTGATGGTCTAGAAACCATTGATATCTGTGTTGGTTATAAAGATGCACAGGGGAATCTGGTTAATTCCCTCAGTGGCAGTGAAGATTATGAAGCGGTTGAGCCGGTTTATGAAACAATGCCTGGCTGGACGGAATCTACTCTAGGGGCTAAGACGCTCGAGGAGTTGCCTGCGGCTGCGGTTGCTTATATTAAGCGCCTTGAAGAGTTGACTGGTGCGCCGATCGATATTATTTCAACTGGTCCTGATCGGTTAGAAACGATTGTCCTGCGTCACCCGTTCGATGCTTAATTGCTATTTATAGTTGGCCGATAGTAGGCAGAAAAATCCCAGCGTCGGCTGGGATTTTTTGTATCTAGTGTTTGCTATTTTTGGGTATAAAAAAAACCGAGCAAAGCTCGGCTTTTTAGCATTAGGTAGAGCTTAAATGATCATTTAAGTTCGTCGTTTAATGCGGGGTGGATAACCTGTAATAATGCTTTCAGCATCTTAGGGTTGCCTGCCACTAGATTGCCAGAGCTCATGTAGTTATTGTTGCCTGTGAAGTCGGATAGTAAACCACCCGCTTCTTGGATCATGAGTGTGCCGGCTTCCATTTCTGACTGTTTTAAGCCAATTTGGAAGAAACCATCCAGTCGGCCCGCGGCTGTATAGGCAAGATTCAGTGCAGGTGAGCCACCGCTGTGAATACGGCCGTTTTCCAGTGATATATTCTTGAAAATCTGCTGGAAGCTATCGAGCTGGGCTTTGTCGCTGCTGCGGCCAAAGAAACCACTGCCAATGAGCGCGTTATCTAGCAGCTTGCGGTTGCTGACGCGCAGGCGTTTGCCGTTTAGTTGAACGCCTCGGCCACGGCTAGCGGTAAACTCTTCACTCGTTATAGGATTGAGGATGATCGCGTGTTCTAGTTTTCCTCGCTGATGGCAGGCAATGCTTAGGGCAAAGACTGGCAGCGCGTTGGAAAAGTTGGAAATGCTGTCAATCGGATTAACTGACCATATAACATCACAAACCCGATCTTCAGGTTTATGTGTGCCGGTATATTCACAGTTGATCTGATGATCGGGGTACGCCTTATGGATCGTATTAACGATAGTGCGTTCAGCTTGCTTGCAGGTGTCTTCGATATATTCGATAACACTTGATTGTTCTGATTTGATCAAATCGAGTCGTTCAATTGAACGGGAGATTTGTTCACCTGCGACGCGCGCTCCGCGCAGGGCGATATTAACCATCGGTTGCATCTGTAAATACCAGTAAGGGAACCAAAACGCGCATTATACAAAACAGTTGCCACATAAAGAACAGTCCATGATTAATAGTTGCAAAATATCTGCTAAAATATGGGCCTTTTTTGTAATGGCGGGTTAAAGATGCTGGAAAATATCCGAATCGTGCTGGTTAACACGACCCATCCTGGCAATATCGGTGGTGTGGCCCGGGCGATGAAAAATATGGGGTTGTCCGATCTTTGCCTGATTGAGCCGAGGTTGTTTCCTCATCGGGATGCTGATGCTCGGGCCGCGGGTGCTGATGATATTCTCAAGAATGCTTCTGTAGTGGAGGGTCTTGATGATGCGCTGGCTGATTGTCATTTAGTTGTGGGTACCAGTGCGCGTAGTCGTACTATTCCTTGGCCGCTGGTGAATCCGCGAGAACTAGCGGCAATTGTTTCGCCGCTACCGGTGACAACCCGTGTTGCTATTGTGTTTGGCCGGGAAGATCGTGGCTTGACTAATGAGGAGTTGCAGCGTTGTCATCAGCATGTGCATATTCCCGTTAATGAACAGTTTAGCTCGTTAAATCTTGCCGCTGCCGTGCAGGTGATTACCTATGAGATGCGCATGGCTAAAGAAGTTGATGTAAGCGATGCCAAGCCGCGCTGGGGTACGGAGTGGGATGTTGATCTTGCTGAAGGGCGTGAGCTTGAAATGCTGTTCGATCATTTTGAACAAGCGTTAACTGATATTGATTTTCTCGATCCAGAAAAACCACGTAATCTGATGCCTCGATTGCAGCGGCTGCTATTGCGGGCAGTGCCTGATAAAATAGAAGTCAATATTTTACGTGGTATGTTAACGGCTATTCAGAAGGGGTGTCGGCGCTAAGCTCTTGGTTTGTAAGCTGGCTTTTTTGTCGGTTATCGCTCTGCCTAATAGTTGACTGTTTTACTGGGTTTAATAGTTGACCAAAATGGTTGGTTATTGCATAATGTAATCAGCTTCGTTGAAGCATCAAGAATGACGGAGAGATTGCAAATGCGATTAACGACAAAAGGCCGCTATGCGGTGACAGCAATGCTCGACCTGGCAATTCATGCCGGCAATGGGCCTGTAAGTCTGGCCGATATATCAGAGCGGCAGGGCATTTCCCTGTCATACCTTGAACAATTATTTGCTAAGTTACGCCGTAATGAACTGGTCCGCAGTGTGCGCGGCCCCGGTGGTGGCTACCAGCTCAATCGTGAGCAGCAGGGTATTAATGTTGCTCAGGTAATTGACGCGGTGAATGAGTCAGTCGATGCAACAGGTTGTGGGCATACGGGTAGTTGTCAGGACGGCAGTATCTGTCTGACACACCATTTGTGGTGCGACCTAAGTAGCCAGATTCATGATTTTTTAAGCCAGATAACGCTGGCTGACCTGATGGAAAGAAAAGATGTTCGCACCGTCGCTAAGCGGCAGGATCGAGAGCACTTATCTTCATTTGAAGATTCACTTATTTCCGCAAAAGTAACGGCCTGAGAGACGGTTCAGGTTTTTGGAGAAGCATAGACAATGAAATTACCAATCTACTTTGATTATTCCGCTACAACACCTGTAGATCCCCGGGTTGCAGAGAAGATGATTGAGTGTCTAACGATGGACGGTAATTTTGGTAATCCGGCATCTCGTTCGCATGCTTACGGCTGGAAAGCTGAAGAAGCAGTTGAAACGGCGCGTCGTCAGGTTGCTGATTTATTAAATGCCGATCCACGCGAGATTGTCTGGACCTCCGGTGCTACCGAGTCTGATAACCTAGCAATTAAAGGTGTTGCGCATTTCTATCAGAAGAAGGGTAAGCACATTATCACCTCTAAGATTGAGCATAAGGCGGTACTTGATACTTGTCGCCAATTAGAGCGTGAAGGTTTTGAAGTAACTTATCTGGATCCAGATAAAGAAGGCATTATTCAGCCTGAAGCTATTGCTGCAGCGCTGCGTGACGATACAATTTTAGTATCTGTTATGCATGTTAATAATGAAATCGGCGTGATCAACGACATCGCGGCTATCGGTGAAATTACCCGAGCTAACGGTGTATTGTTACATGTTGATGCGGCCCAGAGTGCCGGCAAAGTTGATATCGATGTTGTGGCGATGAAAGTCGACCTGATCTCTCTTTCTGCACATAAGATGTACGGTCCAAAAGGCATGGGCGCACTTTATGTTCGTCGTAAGCCTCGTGTACGTCTGGAAGCGCAGATGCATGGTGGTGGTCATGAGCGTGGTATGCGTTCCGGTACGCTGGCGACTCATCAGATTGTTGGTATGGGTGAAGCTGCTGCGATTGCAAAGGCTGAGATGCATGAAGAGATCGAACGTATTGGTGCTCTGAAGAGGCGTTTCTGGGATGGTCTTTCTGATATGGAAGAGATCTACCTGAATGGTTCTCGTGATCAGCGTTACATTGGTAATATGAACGTTAGCTTCAACTTTGTTGAGGGTGAGTCATTATTGATGTCGCTTAAAGATCTTGCGGTTTCGTCTGGATCTGCCTGTACATCCGCTAGCTTGGAGCCCTCATATGTGCTGCGAGCGTTAGGGTTAAATGATGAGATGGCGCATAGTTCTATTCGTTTCTCAATTGGTCGTTTTACGACAGAAGAAGATATTGATCGGGCTGTCGTTGAAATTCGTACAGCCGTAGGTAAGCTCCGTGAATTATCGCCTTTGTGGGATATGTATAAAGACGGTGTGGATTTAAGCAAAGTTGAATGGGTCCATCACTAGTCTTAACTAGGTGGATACTGCTTTAGGAGGTCGTTATGGCTTATAGTGAACAGGTTATCGATCATTACGAGAATCCTCGTAATGTCGGCAAAATGAATGATCAAGACGATAACATCGGTACTGGTATGGTGGGTGCACCTGCTTGTGGTGACGTGATGCGCCTGCAGATTAAAGTCAGTGACGACGGCGTTATCGAAGATGCAAAATTTAAGACCTACGGTTGTGGTTCAGCGATCGCTTCTAGCTCACTCGTTACCGAGTGGGTGAAAGGCATGACTTTGGATCAAGCCCAGGAACTTAAAAATACGACAATCGCAGAAGAGTTGGCGTTGCCGCCGGTTAAAATTCACTGCTCTGTTTTGGCAGAGGATGCGATTAAAGCGGCTGTTGCTGACTATAAAGAGAAGCAGGCGAAGAAGTAATAACGGAGCCTTAGGCTCAATGGAGTAAACGGATTCATGGCAATTTCAATGACACCGGCTGCGTCTGATCATATTGGCAAATATCTGAAAGGGCGTGGCCACGGGTTTGGTATTCGTCTTGGGGTGCGCACGTCGGGCTGCTCTGGCATGGCTTATGTGCTGGAGTTTGTTGATGATATTCAGGAAGAAGATCAGGTGTTTGAATCGGACGGTGTTAAAGTTGTAATTGATCCTAAGAGTCTTCTCTATCTTGACGGAACCGAGTTAGACTTTGTTAAAGAGGGTCTTAACGAAGGGTTTAAGTTTAATAACCCTAACGTCAAAAATGAGTGTGGTTGTGGCGAAAGCTTTAATATTTGATGCATCATTGGTTTAAGTCGCTGACAACCACTCTTTTTCACCTGCTGGTTATATGATGGATATTACCCAGAACTATTTCGAATTTTTAGCTCTGCCGGTGACGTATCAGCTGGATCTGCAAGCTTTATCTGAACGAAGCCGGGAGTTGCAAAAGACGCTGCACCCGGATCGTTTCTCTCACCTGTCCGACAGAGAGCGTAGGCTTTCTGTTCAATATACGGCATACCTCAATGAAGCGGTCGCGACGCTTAAAAATCCTTTGTCGCGCGCTCAGTATCTGTTGAAATTAGAAGGGATTGATACCTTCTCTGAATCTCAGGTACAGCTTGATCCCATGTTTCTTATGCAGCAGATGGAGTTGCGCGAGTCGCTAGAGGATATCGCCAGTGCATCGGATCCGGACGCTGATATTGAGCGGCTCCGGCAGACGGTAGAGCAGGAGATGAAGTCACTGCGTGAACAGTTTGATAGTTACTATCAACAATCGACGCCTTCAGCCCATGAAGCCGCAGCCGTCTGTGTCAGAAAGATGCAGTTTATTGATAAGCTGGGCCGTGAGATTGAAGTTTTGGAAGATCAACTTTTCGACGAATAAATAAATATGGCGTTATTGCAGATTGCAGAACCGGGACAAAGTCCTGAGCCTCACAAGCGTAAGCTGGCGGTGGGCATTGATTTAGGTACGACTAATTCACTGGTTGCGGCTGTTCGCAGTGGCGAATCAACGACATTGTCTGATGAGGGCGGCAGTCACTTATTGCCCTCTGTTGTTCGTTATACGGAACAGGGCGTGGTGGTTGGCCAAGCGGCATTGGCAAAAGCCTCGGTCGATCCTTTCAATACGATTGTGTCAGTAAAACGACTTATGGGTCGTGGTATTACCGATTTGAAAGGTTTGCAGGGCGAAGCGGTTTACCGTTTTAGCGAGCGCGAGGGCGGCATGCCTTTTTTGCAGACAGTCGCCGGGGATAAAAGCCCTGTTGAGATCTCTGCGGAAATTTTAAAGACTTTGAAAGCTCGGGCACGCGCAACCTTAGAAGGCGAGCTTGAGGGAGCGGTTATTACCGTGCCGGCCTATTTTGATGATGCACAGCGTCAGGCAACCAAAGATGCGGCACAGTTGGCGGGCATTAAAGTGCTACGCTTGCTCAATGAGCCAACGGCGGCTGCGGTTGCCTATGGTTTAGATCAAGCGGCTGAGGGGGTTATTGCTGTTTATGATCTCGGTGGCGGTACCTTCGATATCTCTATTTTGCGGCTTAATAAAGGTGTGTTTGAGGTGCTGGCGACCGGTGGCGATAGCGCTTTGGGTGGTGATGATTTTGATCTCTCCTTAGCGCAGTGGTTTCTCGAACAGTTGGGCGGCAAAGAAGTGGTTGCCGGTGAGTCACGTTACCTCACCGAGAAAGCCCGTTGGGTTAAAGAACAGTTGACCGAACATGCAACGGTTAATGTTGATTTGGATCATGCGGGTCAGAAAGTCAGCCTAGAGGTCTCTCGGGCGTTATTTGATAGTCTCGTTGAACCGCTGATCAATAAGACTATCCGGGCTTGTCGCCGATCCTTAAGGGATGCAGGTGTCGAGCTTGATGAAGTTCAAGATGTGGTCATGGTCGGTGGTAGTACGCGGGTTCCGGTAGTGTGTACTCGGGTCGAGCAGTTTTTCCAGCGTGCTCCCCGCATTGATATCGATCCCGATCGTGTCGTGGCGGTTGGTGCCGCCATTCAAGCGGATGTCTTAGCGGGTAATAAGCCTGATAGCGAAATGTTGCTGCTGGATGTGTTGCCATTGTCGCTGGGTCTGGAAACCATGGGGGGCTTGGCGGAAAAAGTTATCCACCGCAACACTTCGATTCCGGTGGCCCGGGCGCAGGAGTTTACCACCTATCAAGACGGCCAAACGGCGATGATGATTCATGTGGTGCAAGGTGAGCGAGAACTGGTATCTGATTGTCGCTCGCTGGCTCAATTTGTGCTCCGTGGTATTCCGCCAATGGCGGCCGGCGCGGCGAAGATTCGGGTAACATTTCAAGTTGATGCTGATGGTCTTCTGGGGGCGTCGGCTAAAGAGTTATCCACCGGGGTTGAAAGTGAGATTCAGGTGAAGCCCTCCTATGGGCTGGATGATAACGAGATTGCTGATATGCTGAAGGCCTCTTATAGCTTCGCTGAAGAGGATATGGTGTTGCGCAACCTGCGTGAACAGCAGGTTGAAGCGGATCGACTACTGTCGTCGCTTGAGCAGGCGATGCAAACTGACGGCAATGCGCTATTGACGGCTGAAGAAGTGGCGCATTTGCGTGAGCAGATGGGACTTTTACAGACGTTACGTGACGGCTCTGATGCGGGCTTGATTGAGCAGGGCGTCAAGGTGCTATCTCAGGCCAGTGATTTTTTTGCTGCGCGACGGATGGATCAAAGCATTAAAAACGCTCTTAAAGGGCATAGTATTGACGAGATTGAGGGGAATTCCTGATGCCGCAAATTATTTTTCTGCCTCACGATGAACTTTGCCCTGAGGGTAAGGTGATTGAGGCCGAAGTAGGCGAGTCCATTTGTGATGCTGCGTTGCGCGAAGGTATCGAGATTGAGCACGCTTGTGAAAAATCCTGTGCTTGTACCACTTGTCACGTCATTGTACGTGAAGGGTTTAATACCCTAGAAGAGTCAGACGAGCTCGAAGACGATATGCTGGATAAAGCATGGGGGCTTGAGCCGGAATCTCGTTTGAGTTGTCAGGCTTTGGTTGGCGATGATGATCTGGTGGTTGAAATTCCTAGGTATACCATTAACCAAGTGTCTGAACGGCACTGATTATTAAGTTATAGGCGTGATCGGAGATAGTTATGAAGTGGGTAGATGTTTACGATATCGCAATTGACCTTGATGAGAAGTATCCCGATACAGACCCGCTGACGGTGAGTTTTCCTGATCTGTATGAGTGGGTGATGGCGTTGGAGGGTTTTGACGATGACCCTGATCGGTGCGGTGAGAAAGTACTGGAAGGGATTCAGATGGCCTGGATTGAAGAGCGTCAGTAGATGATATTCAAATAGCCCGCATTAGCGGGCTTTTTCGTGGGCACTGATGCTGTTCAGTTAGCATCGGTTAGCGTATAATTGCGCGTTTCATTTTTCTGGCATCCCTGCGACTTTGGTCTGCTGGCCGCCAACTGCCCTGAACTTTTATACAAAGGATTAATAGCACATGGCTATCGAACGTACTTTTTCTATCATTAAGCCTGATGCCGTTGCAAAAAACGTTATTGGTAAAATCGTTTCTCGTTTCGAGTCTAACGGTCTGAAAATCGTTGAAATGCAGCTTAAGCAACTGACTCGTGAAGAAGCTGAAGGTTTCTATGCAGAGCACAAAGAACGTCCTTTCTTTGCTGATCTGGTTGAATTCATGACTTCTGGTCCTGTTGTTGTTCAGGTACTTGAAGGCGAAAACGCAATTGCGTTGAACCGTGAGCTGATGGGTGCGACTAACCCACAAGAAGCGGCTGAAGGAACTATCCGTCGTGACTTCGCTGAGTCTATTGATGCGAATGCAGTACACGGTTCTGATTCACCTGCTTCTGCAGAACGCGAGATCGCTTACTTCTTTGCTAAGTAAGTTGTCCCTGCGGGCCGCTATTCGGCGGCCCGTCATTTCATGAACGTTGAGGTCAATATGACTGAATCCACCCGTAAAATTAACCTGCTCGGATACTCTCCAAAAAAATTGGAAGAGTTTTTTGTGAGTATCGGCGAAAAGCCTTTTCGGTCGACCCAGGTGCTGAAATGGATTCATCAATTTGGTGCCAGCAGCTTTGATGAAATGACTAACATCAGTAAGTCATTGAGGCAAAAACTGAGCGAAGTCTCCGAAATTCGCGAGCCTGATATACTGGTGCAGAATATTTCTAAAGATGGCACCCGTAAGTGGGTCATTCAGCTAGATGGCGGTTCCGCTGTTGAGATGGTGCTGATCCCCGATAATGGCCGTGCGACTCTGTGTATCTCATCACAGATTGGCTGCTCGTTAGACTGCAGCTTCTGTTCGACGGGTAAGCAAGGGTTTAACCGCAACCTCAGTGCCGCCGAAATTATCGGTCAGGTCAGGGTTGCGATCCGCTCATTTGGGCCTTTTGATCCCTCCGGTGACCGCCGGGTGACCAATGTAGTGTTCATGGGAATGGGCGAGCCATTGATGAACTTCGACAATGTGGTCGATGGTATTCATCTGATGATGGACGATAATGCTTATGGGTTGTCGAAGCGGCGTGTTACGTTAAGCACCGCCGGTGTTGTACCGCAAATTGATAAGCTCAGTCAGGTGACTGATGTATCCTTGGCGATCTCGTTGCATGCGCCTACCGATGAGTTGCGTGATCAACTTGTACCTATCAATAAGCGTTACCCGATTGCCGAATTGGTTGATGCCTGTAACCGTTATATGGCGAGTTTGAAAGATAAGCGTGTTATAACAGTTGAATATACCTTGATTGCAGGTATTAATGACCATCCAAGTCAAGCGAAACAGCTAGTTAAGTTGTTAAAACGTTTACCCTGCAAGCTAAACCTAATACCATTTAATCCGTTCCCTAATTCAGACTATCGTCGTCCGTCTGAAGATGCGATCCAAGCGTTTAAGATGGTGTTGGTCAAAGCGGGTGTTATTACCACGGTGCGAAGAACCCGAGGTGATGATGTCGATGCGGCATGTGGACAGTTGGTTGGACAGGTTATGGACCGTACCCGACGTAGTGAAAAATATATACCGCTAAAAGATGCCAGTGGGGTGCAGCAGGAACCACCTCGTTAATCAACTAAAGGTGATATAAATCTCGCCAGGAGTGAATAAGATTGAAAGGTTATCTGATATTACTGATTAGTCTATTGATTACTGGTTGCGCGGGACAGGATGTCACGACGACAGAGCAGGGTATTCCTCAAGCGGTTCAAGCTTATAACTCTTTGGGGATGCAATATCTGCGTAGAGGTGACACGCCTAATGCCAAGTTGGCATTTCAGCGCTCCGTGGTAATCGATCCGGATTCCGCTCAAGCATATAACGGCTTGGCCATGGTGTTTCAGTTAGAAGAAGACACGCAGTTGGCTGAAAGTTACTTTAAGAAAGCGATTGATGTCGAGCCTGACAGCGCCATGATGCACAATAATTATGGTGCTTTTTTGTTTAGTCTTAAGCGCTATCCGCAAGCCTGTAAAGAGCTTGCTCGTGCGACGGAAGATCCTTTTTATAATCAGCGTAGTCAGGCATTTGAGAACCTTGGTCGATGTTATCTATTGATTGATCGCTTAGATGCCGCTGAACATGCCTTTAAACGTAGTCTCACACTGACACCCAACCGTCCGCTAGCCATACTGCAATTAGCAGATGTGATGATTAAGAAGGGTAGTGTCGACGAGGCTGTTAGTTTGTTCGATCAGTTTAGCACGATGGTGAACGATAAACGGGTTCAGCATAGTGCTCAGAGTCTATGGCTAGGGGTACAAATATCCCGGCTGAAGAATAGCGGCATTGATGCTGCGACCTATGGTCTGATCCTGAAAAACATGTATCCGGATTCAGAAGAGTATCGGCAGTATAAGGAGTCTACTCCGTGAGTAATGAGCAGTTACTGAGTCACGAAACTGAAGAGCATGGTAAGGCCTTTCCGGCAGCTGAGTTTGCTGCCGCAAGAGAGCAGCAAGGGCTAACGAAAAATGATGTTGCCCGGGAACTAAGACTGTCAGAAAAATATATTGATTCACTTGAACGCGGGGCGTTCGATGAGCTGCCTAGCATGGTGTTTGCGCGGGGCTATGTACAGTCCTATACCAAACTGCTGAAGTTGGATGTTAATCGCTACTTGGCGCTGTTTGATAACTTATACGGCCGCGCGAGTGCCGGTAATGCGCCGCAGTTTCGTATAAGTCCCGGAGTACAGTCGACCGCCAAACTGGGTGATCCAGTGATTAAATGGTCGGCTTGGGTATTTGTGCTAGCGATTGTTGCGGCCACCGTTTGGTGGTGGAAAATACAGCAGGGTACCGATTTAGCGGTATCGTTCTCTCCAGCAACGGAGTCGGTGGAGGTTGAATCGGTCGATGGCAGCACTCTGATTGTTCCGTCAGGTATTTCTCACCGGGATGAACTGCAGACTCTTGTGCAGCCAGAAATTAATTTAGTCAGCCAAGACTCTGAAGACGGTGCGATAACAGAACTTACCTCTGAGAGTGAAGCCACCGAGGCTGAGGCGGCTGATACTCCTGCGGTAGCGTCTGATGAGGCCGAAGTGCAGGCAGAAACTGCATCACAGCCGGTTGATACGGGTGATGTATCGCTGCGTATTACGTTTAACGATGAATGCTGGGTGAGTGTTGAAGACCACACCGGTAAAGTACTTGAAATGCGGGTTAAGCCAGCGGGTAGCGAGTTAAGTGTTTCTGGGGAAGCACCGCTCAAACTGCTGTTGGGGCGTGTTGAAGCGGTCGATAATGTGTTTCTTAATGGCTCGCCAATAGAGTTTAATCGTGATAGTCGTTCAGGTGTGGTGCGGTTGACGCTGCCACAAAGTGAATAAAGTTTTAACAGATTAGGTAATGAACATTGGCCAAGATTAACGCCATACGTGGAATGAATGACATCCTGCCAGACCAGACACCGGTGTGGCAGTTTCTTGAATCGACAGTCAAATCAGTGCTCGGTACTTATGGATATACAGAGATCCGTATGCCGATTGTTGAACAGACGGACCTCTTTAAGCGCTCTATCGGTGAAGTAACCGATATTGTTGAGAAAGAGATGTATACCTTTGAAGACCGTAATGGCGAAAGCCTCACGTTGCGGCCTGAGGGTACGGCGAGCTGTGTGCGCGCGGGCGAAGAGCATGGCCTGTTATTCAATCAAGCTCAGCGGCTCTGGTATCAGGGGCCGATGTTCCGCTATGAAAAACCTCAAAAAGGCCGTTATCGCCAGTTTCATCAAATCGGTATTGAAACCTTTGGTATGGCCAATGCAGATATTGACGCTGAAGTGATTATGCTGAGTGCGCGTCTCTGGAAAGCGCTGGGCATTGCTGATGCTGTCACGTTGCAGCTTAATTCACTGGGAAGCAATGTCGCCCGGGCTGAATATAAAGAAGCCCTAGTTGCCTATTTGTCAGCACGGAAAGATCAACTGGATGAAGATAGTCAGCGCCGCCTAAGCAGTAACCCATTACGGATTCTGGATAGTAAAGATGCTAACACGCAGGCGTTGTTGAATGATGCGCCTTCGCTCGTTGACTATATCGATGATGAGTCCCGAGAACATTTTTCTGAACTATGTAACATGCTCGACCAAGCGGGTATTGCTTATGAGCTGAACCCCCGCCTAGTTCGTGGCCTTGATTACTACTGCAAAACGGTTTTTGAATGGGTTACCGATAAGTTGGGTGCTCAAGGAACAGTCTGTGCCGGTGGGCGTTATGACGGACTGGTTAAACAGTTGGGCGGTCGTCCGACACCGGCTGTTGGTTTTGCTATGGGCGTTGAACGCCTGATTCTGTTGCTAGAAACGCTAAATGTTATTCCTGATGATGTTAAGCAACCATTTGATCTTTATTTGGCGGCTGAGCATAAAGGCTTGCAGACCTCATTGATGGTGTTAGCTGAGCAATTAAGAAATGATGTCCCTGGTATGCGAATTAGAGTGCACTGTGCAGGCTTGAAAAATATCAGCAGCAAAGCGCGTCAGACGGGGGCTCCTTGGGTGGTGCTGGTGCGTGAAGAAAACGCGTCCTTGATGGCAAACCTGTGGTATAACTCTGAACCAACCTATGATGTTCAGGTCAACAACCTGAGCGGCTTGCTGCAACAACAGCAACAGGCATAATAATTAAATTGAGAAAGGCGATTAGGAGCAAGCTGTGTCAGATATGCGCACCGAAGAAGAACAGGTTGAAGCATTAAAGAATTGGTGGAAAGAGAACGGTAAATCACTGTTACTCGGTATTGCTTTGACCCTAGCTGTCGTATTTGGCTGGAAAGGTTGGCAGAACAACCAGCAGGTGACGGCTGAAAACGCAGCAGTGGTCTATCAGAATCTGGTGCAAGCGGTGGCGTTAGCTAGCGCGCCGCAAGCAACTGAAGATCAGCGTACAACGGCGACGCATCTGGCTAAATCTCTCAAAGAGGAATTTGGTGATACGGCTTACGCTCGATTTGGGGCTTTGTTTAGTGCCCGTCTTTATGTTGACAGCGGTGATTATTCCGCCGCATTGAGTGAGCTTGATTGGGTGCTGGTTCAGGCTCCTGATGATGTTATGAAAACTGTCGCCTCGATGCGTAAAGCGCGTGTGATGGCGGCTATGGGCGATGTAGAGCAGGCAGTTGCGCTATTGGAAGGCCTTAAAACACCAAGTTTTAGTGTCAGCATTGCTGAATTGAAAGGTGATCTCTATCGCCAGCTAGGTAACCTTGATAAAGCGCGTAATGCATATCAAGCCGCTGTCGCTGATGCCCCTCAGGGTACGCGCCCACTTCTGAATCTGAAGTTAGACAGTCTGGCCGTAAAAGGAAGCTAACTGATGAAACAACAATTGTGTCGTGTGTTATTGCTGGCCACCTGTACTTTGACAATCTCAGCGTGCGGTTGGTGGGGTGGTGAGGTAGAGATTGAGCCTGCTGAACTGGTTGATTTTGAGGCTGAGAAAAAGGTTGATGTCCTGTGGAGTAAATCTGTAGGGGCCGGCTTGGGTGAGAAATTTAACAAACTGAGCTTGGCGATTAATGGCGATGTTGTTTATGCCACCGATATCGAAGGCAGTGTATTTGCATTTGATCGCAAGGATGGCCATTCGCTTTGGAGTATAGAGCTAGAAGCGCCGATTGTTGGTGGCGTTGGTGTTGGGCCTAATCATGTTGCTGTAGCGACAGAAAGCGGTGAAGTGGTGATGCTGAGCGCTGATGATGGTACAGAAATGTGGCGTCAGCAGATGAGTAGTGAAACCCTCAGCCCTGTACAGATGAATACGGATATGGCGGTCGCACAGCTACAAAATGGCAAGCTGGTTGCGATGAACATCAGTACCGGGGAACGGCTCTGGACCTATGATAGCCAGATTCCTCGTCTGACCTTGCGCGGTACGAGTGCGCCTATCGTAGCGGCCAACGTTACTATCGCGGGTTTTGCTAATGGTAAAATGGTTGCTGTTCGCAATGATTCCGGTGTGGAATTGTGGGAACGCCGAGTCACGGTGCCTGAAGGCAAAACGGAACTTGAGCGGCTTATCGATATTGATTCACGGCCACTCTATATTGACGGGGTGATCTATATTGTTAGTTATCAGGGTAAGCTAGTTGCGGTCAGTGCATCCGATGCGCAAATTCTCTGGTCACAAACGGCATCTAGCTATCAGAGTCTGGCAGCGGGCTTTGGTAATATCTATGTGAGTCAGGCGAATGGTTTTATCGAAGCTTTTGATCAGCGTAGCAGTGCGAGTGTGTGGCGCCAGGCGGCACTTGAAAATCGTCAGACGACCTCACCAGCGGTACTAGGTACTACGGTTGTAGTTGGTGATTATGAGGGCTATGTGCACTTTATGTCTCAGGTTGATGGACACTTCGTTGCTCGCTATCGGGCTGACTCTGATGGTTTGCGTGGCGATATGGTTGTTGTAGATGATGTGCTGTATGTATTGGGTAACGGTGGGCGCTTGGTGGCGTTGCAGTTAAACTAGTCATAGCGTTTTTGATTCGGCGGTTATCTGTTAAGTCAGATAGCCGCTATTTTGTTTTAGATGAATACGTTTTTTAAACATTGGTAATAAAAATATGCTTCCGGTAATTGCACTCGTCGGCCGACCAAATGTAGGTAAGTCGACACTGTTTAACAGACTGACAAAAAGTCGCGACGCTCTTGTCGCTGACTATTCCGGTCTGACTCGTGACCGGAAGTATGGTGAAGGCCGTCTGGGTGATCGGGATTATATTGTGGTTGATACCGGCGGTATTTCCGGGGACGAAGACGGTATCGACTATAAGATGGCTGAACAGTCATTGCTAGCGATTGAAGAAGCTGACATCGTTTTGTTTTTGGTGGACGGTCGTGCCGGCCTTAATCCTGCTGATGAAATGATTGCAGATCATTTGCGTCGATCGGAAAAAGAAAGCTACCTCATTGTTAATAAGACCGATGGTCTTGATCCTGATGTGGCGATGTCTGACTTTTATGGTTTAGGTTTGTCAGAACCTTTACCTATTGCCGCATCGCATGGTCGTGGTGTGACTCAATTGGTTGAGTATGTGCTGTCTGAAATTCCGTTGCGTGATGAGTCCGCAGAGGAAGAAGAGCGTCAGCGACAGAAGAAAATAGCGATTATTGGCCGGCCTAACGTGGGCAAGTCAACGCTGGTCAACCGTATCTTAGGTGAAGACCGGGTGGTTGTTTTCGATCAGGCGGGAACCACACGGGATAGCGTGTATATTCCTTTTGAGCGAGACGGCGAGCCCTATACCTTGATTGATACTGCTGGTATTCGTCGACGTAAGAATGTGACTGAAGCAGTGGAAAAGTTTTCTATTATTAAGACGCTGCGTGCGATCAATGATGCCAACGTCGTTGTTTTGGTGATTGATGCGCGAGAAGGTGTATCTGATCAAGATCTGCATCTGCTTGGGTATGTGCTTGATGCCGGGCGTTCTTT
>NZ_CM147881.1:490000-3322500 GCF_055808735.1 Amphritea sp. GJ51-11
TACCCCAAACCGACACAGGTGGTCAGGTAGAGAATACCAAGGCGCTTGAGAGAACTCGGGTGAAGGAACTAGGCAAAATGGTACCGTAACTTCGGGAGAAGGTACGCCGATGTGGGTGATAGGACTTGCTCCTTAAGCTCGCGTCGGTCGAAGATACTAGGTGGCTGCGACTGTTTATTAAAAACACAGCACTCTGCAAACACGAAAGTGGACGTATAGGGTGTGACGCCTGCCCGGTGCTTGAAGGTTAATTGATGGGGTTAGCTTCGGCGAAGCTCTTGATCGAAGCCCAAGTAAACGGCGGCCGTAACTATAACGGTCCTAAGGTAGCGAAATTCCTTGTCGGGTAAGTTCCGACCTGCACGAATGGCGTAACGATGGCCACACTGTCTCCACCCGAGACTCAGTGAAATTGAAATTGCGGTTAAGATGCCGTATATCCGCGGCTAGACGGAAAGACCCCGTGAACCTTTACTATAGCTTCGCAGTGGACTTTGATATTACTTGTGTAGGATAGCTGGGAGGCTTTGAAATCTGGACGCCAGTTCAGATGGAGCCAATCTTGAAATACCAGCCTGGTACTATTGAGGTTCTAACTCAGGTCCCTTATCGGGATCGAGGACATTGTGTGGTGGGTAGTTTGACTGGGGCGGTCTCCTCCTAAAGAGTAACGGAGGAGTACGAAGGTGCGCTCAGCATGGTCGGAAATCATGCATCGAGTATAAAGGCATAAGCGCGCTTGACTGCGAGACAGACACGTCGAGCAGGTACGAAAGTAGGTCTTAGTGATCCGGTGGTTCTGTATGGAAGGGCCATCGCTCAACGGATAAAAGGTACTCCGGGGATAACAGGCTGATACCGCCCAAGAGTTCACATCGACGGCGGTGTTTGGCACCTCGATGTCGGCTCATCACATCCTGGGGCTGAAGCCGGTCCCAAGGGTATGGCTGTTCGCCATTTAAAGTGGTACGCGAGCTGGGTTTAGAACGTCGTGAGACAGTTCGGTCCCTATCTGCCGTGGACGTTTGAGATTTGAGAAGAGTTGCTCCTAGTACGAGAGGACCGGAGTGAACGAACCTCTGGTGTTCGGGTTGTCATGCCAATGGCATTGCCCGGTAGCTACGTTCGGACAGGATAACCGCTGAAAGCATCTAAGCGGGAAGCCCCCTTCAAGATGAGATCTCACTGGGGCCTTGAGCCCCCTGAAGAGCCGTTCAAGACCAGGACGTTGATAGGCTGGGTGTGTAAGCGTTGTGAGGCGTTGAGCTAACCAGTACTAATTGCTCGTGAGGCTTGACCATATAACGCCAAAAGCGTTTGGGAAGCTGATAGATTAAGATACGACTGAAAAGTCACACGGATTAGAGCTTGTACAGCTCATCTCAAAGCAACACCGTTACAGGATTCTAATGACGCTTGAACTAACAAAGCGTTTAGTTCAATCGTTAGAGCAACCAGTTTTGCTTGGCGACCATAGCGAGATGGAACCACCCGATCCCTTACCGAACTCGGAAGTGAAACGTCTTAGCGCCAATGGTAGTGTGGGGATTCCCCATGCGAGAGTAGGTCATCGCCAAGCTTCAAATAAGAGACAGCCCCGATCATTAGTTTGATCGGGGCTTTTTCGTTTTGGGCGTTTTGTTTGCCAGCATAAGACTTAACTGTTGGCGCTGGTCTATCCCCTTCTAAGCAATCTCCGCCCCCCATTCTTACTGCTACAAAGGCTATACTGATATTTGTCATGAATCGTTGAAGTGGTCTATGTTATGGTTCACATCGGTTTGCCGTGTTCGCCCGAGTGGCTTTGCAGCTTGATTGGGGTGTTGTTTGGCTTGCTAGGAGGGGCAGTTATTTTATATATTGCCTATCTCGTTTATCAGGCTTGGCGCGATAATCGCGGCAACTGATTTCAATTACTAAGCAGGTAGATAATGTATACCGAAGAAGATATTCGCCGTTTACGTTGGCAGAGCCGCAGAGGCATGCTGGAGCTGGACGTACTGTTTGTGCCTTTTGTTGAAGACGCGTTTGCTGATCTCGATGAGGAGGACCAAGATCGATTTGTTAAATTACTCGCCTGTGAAGACACCGATCTATTTGTTTGGTTAATGGAGCGTGGTGAGGCAGATGACCCTGATTTACAACGTATCGTGCGGATAATTTTGGATCGTGTTCAGCCCGTTTCAAGTTGAGATAAAGCCCTCCGTCATTAGTCGGGGGGTATTTTTACTTCTAACTGTATTGTCACTGGTGTCGATATGGCTCTCCGGTCTGAGTGTTACTCTTCAGGTTGTACTTAGCCTTCTCTGTGGTTGTTATGTGTTTTATAGTTGGCCGCGCTTTATTTCCCTTACTCATCATCGTTGCATTACCGGATTGCGTTGGCTTGCGGATAAAAAGGTCTTGGCGGTCTGTCTCGTAGGGGAGGGCTGGGTAGAAGTTGAGGCAGTGCAACAGCGACTGTCGTTTCCATTGCTGCTTGGCCTCAGTGTCAAACTTAGAGGGGCGCGCAGAACAGTCGCTGTGGTGATCTGGCCTGATAGTGTTAGCGCTGATCAGTTTCGTAAGTTACGTGTGTTATTGCGGTTCGCACCACCGCCGCTTAATGCCAGTCATAATTAACGGGAGTTAGGATGGTATCCCTAGCTTCTAATCCGCTTTCTGGGTAATCAAGAGTGTAGTGAAGTCCGCGACTTTCCTGCCGACGCATGGCTGAGCGTATAATTAGATCGGCAACCACCGCTAGATTTCGTAATTCAAGCAGGTCTCGGCTTACCTTGTAGTTACTGTAATATTCGCTAATCTCTTGTTGTAATAGATCCACCCGATGTTTCGCCCGCTGTAGGCGTTTATTGGTTCTAACGATACCCACGTAATCCCACATGAAACGTCGTAGCTCATCCCAATTGTGGGCGATAATGACATCCTCGTCAGAGTCGGTGACCTGGCTTTCATCCCAGGCGGGTATCTCTGGCAGTTCTCCTAAGGGGTGGTTGTGGCTGATGATATGACTGGCAGCCGATGAGGCGTACACGATGCACTCTAACAGGGAGTTACTTGCTAACCGATTGGCACCGTGTAGTCCTGTAAAAGAGGTCTCTCCAATGGCATACAGCCCTTCTACATCACTCATACCATGTTGATTGACCATAATCCCACCACAGGTGTAATGAGCCGCCGGTACAACAGGTATGGCTTCTTTGGTGATGTCGATACCGTATTTTAGGCAACGTTCATATATAGTAGGAAAGTGTTGTTTTACAAATTCGGCGGGTTTATGGGAGATATCTAGAAATAGACAATCGCAGCCGAGGCGTTTCATTTCATGATCGATCGCTCTGGCGACAATGTCCCGTGGTGCTAGTTCGCCACGATCATCGAACTTGTCCATGAATCGACTGCCATCGGGTAACCGCAGTTTTCCGCCTTCACCGCGTACCGCTTCTGAAATCAAAAAAGATTTTGCTTGAGGATGGTATAGGCAGGTAGGGTGGAATTGATTGAATTCTAAGTTGCCTACGCGGCAACCGGCGCGCCAAGCCATGGCAATTCCATCTCCTGAAGCGCCATCAGGGTTGCTGGTGTAAAGGTAGGCCTTACTGACCCCGCCCGTAGCGAGTACCGTGGAGCCCGCTTTAAAGACGTCTACATGGCCGCTGTTATGGTCTAGGACATAAGCGCCAATACAGCGATTTTCAGGGAGGTTGAGCTTATGGCGTGTGATAAGGTCAACGGCGATGCGGTCTTCAAACAAATGAATATTGTTTCGGGCTTTGGCGCGTTCTATCAATGTTTGCTGAATCGCCTGGCCGGTCGCATCGGCGGAATGGATGATTCGACGATGGCTATGGCCGCCCTCTTTGGTTAAATGATACTCATTACCTTCACGGGTGAAGGGCACTCCTTGCTCAATAAGCCAGTCGATACTCTCTTTGCCATGTTCAACGGTAAAGGAAACAGCATCGGGGCGGCTTAGGTTGGCACCAGCGGTGATGGTGTCTTGAAAGTGGGCTTGAGTGCTATCCGTATCATCAAGAACGGCAGCGACACCACCTTGAGCTTGGTATGTCGAGCCGCTGGTGAGGCTGGCTTTACTGAGAACGGCGATTTTATATGAGTCTGGTAGCTGCAAGGCTAGTCCCAGTCCTGAGGCGCCACTACCAATGATCAAGACATCGAACTGAAACTCATTACTCATCTGCGCATTCTCTACCGCTATTATTTCAAGGGCTAATTATTGCTCGAACCACCGGTTGTGGGCCAGAGTATCGGGGTAAATTTATTAATTTTTTTTGATATAAGGGAACTTAGTGGCTAGAAAGGCCTCTTACCCTATAACTTAAGTTCAGCTCTGGTAAAGAGTTGCATGTAATAGGGGGTGGCATTCATACTTCCTTGTAGCAGCTGAGAAAAGCTACATTTGTTGGGAACTGTTCATACAATAAGGAATCGAATGTCCAGCGAGAGCCAAGCATCGATAGATCAAAAGCTGGTCAAGCGAGTTCAGGAAGGTGATAAAACTGCCTTTGATCTGTTGGTTAAAAAATACCAGCATAAAATAATCGGCCTAATAGGGCGATATGTTTATGACCATCATGAAGCGATGGATGTGTCCCAAGAGGCATTTATAAAAGCGTATCGTGCGCTACCGAATTTCCGCGGCGACAGCGCTTTTTATACATGGCTTTACCGGATAGCGATCAATACGGCTAAGAATCATTTAGTCGCTAAAGGTCGCAGACCACCGGATATGGATATCGACGTAGACGATGCCCATCATCTGGAAGGAGATAGCGGCTTAAAAGATATTGAAACCCCGGAGAATAGTTTATACCGGGATGAGTTGGCCCAGGTCGTTAGAAATGCGATGGATAAGCTCCCTCAGGATCTTCGCGCGGCATTGTCTTTGCGTGAATTCGATGGCTTGAGTTATGAAGATATAGCTCAAATTATGGATTGTCCGGTCGGTACTGTACGTTCACGTATCTTCAGGGCTCGGGAAGCGATCGATAAAGAGATATCGCCTCTGTTTAACTGACTTATATGCCTCCTCGTTGTAGGTGGTAAAGGATAACAGAGCGTTAAATTAAACAGTTGTGCTGTTTAGTACTAATAATGGGTGGAACGATTTCACCCTGTATCTGTAACGCAGGTACTTAATCCGTTAGGAGTTGGCTAATGAGCGAACAACCCAAAGAAGCTCTTTCCGCATTGATGGACAATGAAGTCGGTGACTTTGAGTTACGTAGCCTGTTGAAGCAGAGTGCTGAGAATCCTGCGCTGTCACAACAATGGCAACGTTACCATGTTGCCAGTTCGCTACTCAAAAATGAGCAGTTAGGTCGTGGCGATATTAGTGCTGCCGTTATGCAAGCTATTGATGCTGAGCCAGTGTTAGAAAAAGTAGCTGCTGATGTGGCTGAAAAACAGGGACTTTCTAAGAAAAGCTTCTTCAAGCCTTTGATGAGCATGGCGGTTGCCGCGTCAGTGACGGTGGTTGTTATTCTCGGCGGACAGAATTTTGGTCTTAATTCACCTGCGACCGTCGATGCCAGTTTAGCGCAGGCGCCTCAGCCTGCTACGAGTATGGGGCAGACAAGTCTTGTACCTTCTCGTAACTTGATGCGTGCGCAGTTTGGTGCTCCGGCGATTGCACATCAAGCGAATAGCGATAATGATAATATTATTCGCTTTAATGCCGGTCTAAATAGCTATATTCAGCAACATAATGTGTTGCGTCAAGGGCAGTTGGTCAGCTCAACACCGGGTTGGATTCCTGATGGATATTCTGCGGTAAAAAATGCGATGGCTCCCGGGGCCGAACTGACGGTGTTTAGTAATGGGGTTAACTCTTTTACGTTGAGCATTGAGCGTACCGGTAGTTCAGCTGTGCCTGAAGGTGCGACGCAAATGGGTGATATGGTTGCCGTTGGTAAAAAAGTAGATCAGTTCTTTGTCACCGTTGTTGGTGATGTACCTTTGATGGTGGCTGATCGGGTGGCTAATTCAATTGAGAAAATACAGTAATTAAACATGCTTGAAGAAAACGGTCGTGTTGTACGGGTTGGGTCTGACGCTGTTTGGGTTGAAATGATTAAACAGAGCGCCTGCTCGAGCTGTAGTGCACAAAAAGGCTGCGGGCAAAGCCTGCTAGCCAAAATTGGCGACGGTAAACGGTTAGAAATTCAAGTGGATAACCCGCAGCAGCTCGCTGTTATGGTCAATGACCAGGTGACCTTAGGGGTCGGCGAGCGATCATTTCTAACCGCTTCGTTACTGGTTTACCTTTTACCGTTACTGACCATGTTTATCGTTTCAGTGACCGTACAGCTGTCGGGTTTTTCTGAGCCACAAGTGATTTTAAGCGCTGTTTTGGGGTTAGTAGGTGGTTTCCTGCTAACCCGGTTTATGTCTGGTCTTATAAGCCAAAATTGCAGTTACCGACCGGTGCTGCTTCGTAGAGTTTGATTTACCTTTAGTAATCATTGATATGCAGGATAAACGATATGAAACTCGTCAGAGCGACTTTTAGTCTAGTTCTATTCTGGTTGTGCGTGAGCAGTGTGCATGCCGCATTGCCAGAGTTTAAGGATTTGGTAAAACAGACGTCTCCCGCCGTCGTTAATATTAGTACGGTGCAGCAGGTGTCTACGCGGGTTCAGGGAATGCCTGACCTTCAGCTACCGGAAGGGCAGCAGATTCCCGATATTTTCCGTCATTTCTTTCGTATCCCCGAAGGTTATGGTAATTCGCAGAAGCACAAAGCCCCGCAATCCTTGGGTTCTGGCTTCATTATCTCTGATGATGGTTATATTCTGACGAACCATCATGTGGTGGCTGATGCGGATAAAGTCATTGTCCGGTTGAGTGATCGACGTGAACTGGAAGCAAAGATTATTGGTTCTGATAAACGTTCTGATGTGGCGCTATTAAAAATTGATGCGACCGATCTGCCTGTGGTCAAAATTGGTGACTCTGCTAAAGCAGAAGTAGGTGAGTGGGTACTCGCTATCGGTTCTCCTTTTGGTTTTGATCATTCGGTCACGGCCGGTATTATCAGTGCCACCGACAGAAGCCTGGCGAATGAAACCTATGTTCCCTTTATTCAGACGGATGTGGCGATCAACCCAGGTAACTCTGGTGGCCCGCTGTTTAACTTGAAGGGGGAGGTTATTGGTATTAACTCCCAAATCTATACCCGTTCCGGCGGATTTATGGGGTTATCTTTTTCTATCCCGATGAATGTTGCGATGGAAGTCGTCGATCAACTGAAGGATAGCGGTAAGGTAAGCCGTGGCTGGTTAGGTGTGATTATTCAAGAAGTGAGTCGCGATTTAGCTGAATCTTTTGGCTTGGATAAGCCAGAGGGCGCGCTGGTTGCAACCGTGCTGCCGGATAGCCCAGCGGAAGCTGCGGGTATTCGTGAAGGGGATATTATTTACAGTTTTAATGGTCATCCGATTGATCGTTCCGGTGATCTGCCGCATCAAGTTGGCCGCATTCCGCCAGAAACCGATGCAACCGTGGGCGTTGTTCGTGGAGGCAAGAAACAATCGATTACCGTAACTATTGGCTTACTGCCTGCGTCGGGCGAAGTGCTGAAAACATCGGCTAACAATGAAAAAGCCTCAACCAATCGTTTGAATATCCATCTCAGTGAGTTGGATGATCAGTTACGTGAACGATTAGGGGTAACCTCCGGTGTTGTGGTGCGTCAAGTTGAAGAGGGCGCGGGCGCTGATTCCGGTTTGATGGTCGGTGATGTGATTACCATGCTTAATGGCGAAGAGATTAGTTCGATTGAATCCTTTGCTGATGCGGTTGAGGCACTGCCAGATAACAAAGCTGTGCCGATGCGGATCGTGCGTCGGGGTAGCCCAATGTTTATTCCGCTTAAACTTAAATAGTCTGTAGCGACTATACCGGGGGCTTTATGCCCCCTTTTGTTTATTTTCAGATGCGTTTCTCTTTGATGGTCGTAACAGATGAAATACGGTACACTTGCCGGCTTCAGAATTGCGCCCTGACGACGGGGTTGCATGGTTAAATTTATTAGCTGGTGATTCCGTAGTGAGTAAGCTCGAACACATTCGTAACTTTTCGATTATTGCCCATATTGACCATGGCAAATCTACCTTAGCAGATCGCTTTATTCAGACCTGCGGTGGCTTAGCTGAGCGGGAGATGGAACAGCAAGTTCTGGATTCTATGGATCTTGAACGGGAACGCGGAATCACCATCAAGGCACAGAGTGTAACGCTTAATTACACGGCCAAAGATGGCAAGGTCTATCAACTTAACTTTATCGATACCCCGGGGCATGTCGATTTCAGTTATGAGGTATCTCGTTCCTTAGCGGCCTGTGAAGGTGCCTTGCTGGTTGTTGATGCCGCTCAGGGGGTTGAAGCACAGTCCGTGGCGAATTGTTATACCGCGCTGGAACAAGGGCTGGAAGTGCTACCGATCCTGAATAAAATGGATCTGCCTCAGGCTGAGCCTGAACGGGTTCGTAACGAGATCGAGGAAGTTATCGGTATCGAAGCGGAACATGCAGTGGCCTGTAGTGCTAAGAGTGGCTTAGGTATCGACGATGTACTTGAAGCCCTAGTTAAGCATATTCCGCCACCAGAAGGTGATCCTGATGCGCCGCTGCAGGCGTTAATTATCGATTCTTGGTTTGATAACTACCTTGGCGTTGTTTCATTGGTGCGGGTAAAACAGGGCACTTTACGTAAGAAAGATAAGATTCTGATTAAATCGAACCGCCAAGTTCAGCCAGTTGATGGTGTTGGTATCTTTACGCCGAAACGTACTGAAACCGGCGTCCTGCGCGCGGGTGAAGTTGGCTATGTGGTTGCCGGTATTAAAGATATTCACGGTGCGCCGGTGGGTGATACGATTACTCATGCTAAAACTCCTGATGTTGAAACCTTGCCAGGCTTTAAGCGGGTGCAGCCGCAGGTCTATGCCGGTCTGTTCCCAACCAGTTCGGATGACTATGAAGACTTTCGTGAAGCGCTCGATAAACTGACGTTGAACGACGCTTCGTTGTTCTTTGAACCCGAATCTTCGGATGCACTGGGATTTGGTTTCCGTTGTGGTTTCCTCGGGATGCTCCATATGGAGATCATTCAAGAGCGACTAGAACGTGAATACAATCTTGATCTAGTCACTACCGCGCCAACTGTAGTTTACGAGTTGGAACTGAATAGCGGTGAAGTGGTTCAGATTGATAGCCCATCGAAACTACCCGATCCCGGCTCGATCAAAGAGATGCGAGAGCCGATAGTGGAAGCCAATATTCTTGTACCTCAGGAATATTTAGGGCAGGTGATCGGTTTGTGTGTCGATAAACGGGGCGTGCAGAAAAATATGAATTTCGTCGGCAATCAGGTTCAGGTGTCTTATGAGCTGCCGATGGCTGAAGTGGTATTGGACTTCTTTGACCGTCTTAAGTCGGTTAGTCGAGGATACGCTTCCCTTGAATATAACTTTGTCCGCTTTCAGCCTGCCCAACTGGTGCGGCTGGATATTCTCATTAATGGTGAGAAGGTCGATGCGTTGGCGGTTATTTTGCATAAAGATAATGCACCTTACCGTGGCCGTCTGTTGTGTGAAAAGATGAAAGAGCTGATTCCGCGGCAGATGTTTGATGTCGCTATTCAGGCAGCGATTGGCGGTAAGATTATCTCCCGAACCAATGTTAAGGCGCTACGTAAGAACGTTATTGCTAAATGTTATGGTGGCGATGTCAGTCGTAAGAAAAAACTGCTACAAAAGCAGAAAGAAGGTAAGAAACGGATGAAACAGGTGGGAAGGGTTGAGATTCCTCAGGATGCCTTCCTTGCAGTTTTGAAAGTTGATGGTTAGGACACAGACGCATGGATTTTGATTTCGCACTGATACTGGTGGTACTTACCTTTGTGGCCGCATTGGGCTGGGTGTATGACCGACTGGTGTTGGCTAGTGCGCGTAATGCGCGTATCGCCGCAGCAGAGCAAGCTAGTGGTGTACTACCCGAAGCCACACTCGAACAATTAAATAAAGAAAACGCTGTTGTCGACCTGTGTCGTTCGCTGTTTCCAGTGCTATTAGTGGTGCTGATTTTGCGTTCTTTTGTGGTTGAGCCGTTTCAGATTCCGTCTGGGTCAATGAAGCCAACGCTGAAGATCGGCGACTTTATTCTGGTTAATAAGTGGCATTATGGTTTCCGTTTACCGGTGATCGGTACTAAAGTTATCCCTATGAACACGCCGTTACGAGGCGATGTGGTGGTGTTTAAATACCCTAACGACACGCGTATTAATTATATAAAACGGGTTGTTGGGTTACCGGGTGATCGGATTCGTTATCAGAATAAAACGGTTTATGTTAATGGTGAACCACAAGCGCAGCAATTGCTTGAACAGTTACCGCCGCAGAACCCTCGGTTACTGTTGATCGATGAGACATTAGGTGATGTGAGCCATCAGATCTATCGCGATGTTGCGCCACCCCGTCAGCCCGCCGAATGGGTCGTACCCGAAGGACAGTATTTTGTCATGGGGGATAACCGTGATAATAGTAACGATAGCCGTTTCTGGGGCTTTGTGCCTGATGAGCTGCTAGTCGGCAAAGCATTCGCAGTGTGGATGCATTGGCAGGATTTCTTTACCCTGCCTAATTTCAGTGATGTACGCACTATCCATTAAAAGGAAAATTGGGGTAAGTTATGTCAATACGGAATAAGCAACAGGGCGTCTCTTTTTTCGCTCTGATGATCATCTTGATTGTCGCAGGCGTGTTTTTTGCGGTTGGAATGAAGTTGTTTCCGGTCTATTGGGATCACAGTCTGGTGACCTCCATGATGGAAGAGTTAGTAGAAGAGCCTGATACCAAAAAAGACAACCCGGCTGAAACCCGTCAAAAAATTAGTAAGCGACTGCGCATTAATCAGGTGAGCTTGCCGGTTAGTGACGCTGTGATTATCGCTGAAAAAGAAGGGGTGAAACTAATCACCCTGAAATACGATGTAACTGTACCTATGTTTTACAATGTTGATGCAGTGGTTAAATTCCACGAACAGTATGAAGTGATTATCCGTTGATTATTAAGCCTGCCACCGACCTCGCTAAAAAGCTGGGGTATCAGTTTAAAGATGAGAGCATGATTGAATTAGCTCTCACCCACCGTAGCCACGGAAAGCGTAACAATGAACGTTTGGAGTTTCTAGGAGACTCGATTCTTAATTTCGTTATCGCCGAAGCACTTTACCGACGCTTTCCTGAAGCGAAGGAAGGTCAGCTCAGTCGGCTGCGTGCTCAGTTAGTCAAAGGTGAAACGCTGGCCGAATTGGCTCGTGAAATGAAGCTTGGCGATTATTTGCGGCTGGGTTCAGGCGAGCTGAAAAGTGGCGGTTATCGACGCGATTCTATTTTGGCCGATGCGGTTGAGGCGATTATTGGCGCCATCTATCTCGATAGTGATATGGATAGTTGCCGGCCTTATATTTTGGGTTGGTATCAATCCCGTCTAGAGCAGACATCTCTGCTAGACACCCAGAAGGATTCTAAAACGCGCTTGCAGGAGTTTTTACAGTCCCGTCGTGCGCCGTTACCAGATTATGAACTGCTGTCTGTCAGTGGCGAAGCGCATCAACAGACTTTTGAAATTCGTTGTGCCGTAGCCCTGTTGGATCAGCCGACGGATGGTAAAGGTAGTAGCCGTCGTCAGGCTGAACAGAATGCCGCTAAAAAGGCGCTTGATAAACTGAAGGTGGTTAAATGAGTCGTGATCTGAGTTATCTGCTAGATCAGCCCAGTGATAATCAGCACTGCGGATTTGTTGCCATCATTGGTCGCCCGAATGTGGGTAAATCAACGCTGATGAATAATATCCTTGGGCAGAAATTGAGTATTACTTCCCGTAAACCTCAGACGACTCGCCATCAGATTGTTGGTATTAAAACCGAGGGTGATGTGCAAGCGGTGTATGTTGATACCCCGGGGCTGCATAAAGATCAGGATAAAGCGATTAACCGTTATATGAACAAAGCGGCGAGTTCTGCGTTGCGTGATGTTGATGTGGTGGTTTTTATTATTGATCGTACGGCTTGGACCGAAGAAGACGAAATTGTATTTGAAAAGCTAGGCGGTATTAAATGCCCAGTGATTCTCGTGATCAATAAAATTGATCAGCTCGATGACAAAGAGTCCCTCCTGCCACACCTTGAAACATTGTCGCAAAAAATGGACTTTCTCGAGATTATCCCGATCTCCGCTAAAAACGGCACCAGTGTTGATCGCCTAGAAGCGGTGATTAATGAACACCTGCCTAAGAGTATTCATTTTTACCCGGATGATCAGATTACCGATCGTAGTTCGCGTTTTTTGGCGGCTGAATTGGTGCGTGAGAAGTTAATGCGTAATCTCGGTGATGAGGTACCCTACGGGACCACCGTTGAGATTGAAGAGTTTAAGCGCAATGAACGGGGTATCTTGATTATTAGCGCTTTGATCTTAGTTGAACGTGAAGGCCAGAAGCGCATCGTTATTGGCGATAAGGGTGATAAGATTAAAGGCATCGGCCGAGACGCGCGCTTGGATATGGAAAAGATGTTTGACTCTAAGGTGATGCTAAATCTTTGGGTTAAAGTGCGTAGCAACTGGTCGGATGACGAGCGGGCCCTGCGCAGCCTTGGATACAACGATATAGAGTGACTGAAGGTCGCGGATGAGTTATCAGGTTGAAGCTCAGGCGGCTTACGTCCTGCATACCCGTCCGTACCGGGAGACCAGCTTATTGGTCGATCTCTTTACCTTAGAGCAGGGTAAAGTCAGTGCGGTAGTTAAAGGCGCTCGTAGCCCGCGTTCTCGAATGCGAGCGATGATGCAGCCATTCACTCCCTTACAGATTAGTTTACGTGGCCGTCACGAGTTAAAGACCTTAATTCAGGCTGAAGCGGTTGCCGCGCCGGTATTTCTTAAAGGGGATGCACTGATTTGCGGTCTGTATGTGAATGAACTCCTCGAACGCTTGTTACAACCCTCGGACCCCCATCCACGACTCTATGTTTTTTATCAATATGTTTTGAATGAGCTTCTGGCCGCGAACGATATCGAGTTAGCCCTGCGTACATTCGAGCAACATCTGTTACAGCAGTTAGGCTACCAATTTGATGTACAAGGCTGCCAGCCCGATAATATCTATCGCTATGAGTCATCCCAAGGTTTTATTTTGGTGAAGCAGTTTTCGGATGCCGTTAAACCGTTTTGTTTTAGTGGTGATCAGTTAATCGGTATTGTGGCTGAGCAGTATCATCGTCCGGAGATTCGTCGTGCCGCGAAACGCTTGATGCGGCTGGCGTTGGAAACGCAACTAGGGAGTCGGCCACTGCGCAGCCGTGAGTTATTACAGGGTTATCGACCCAAGCCTCCCGTTGCAACGCCATAAGGTTATCGGTCTGTTCAGACTATTGCTGGCAGCAGGATTCTAGTAAGCTTTGTCGAGATAGGTATCATCATCGTTTTGTTGATGTTTCGCTGTTTTTATTTCTATTTTAGAAGAGGTTAATCGTGGTTGAGCCAAGCCGTTTATTACTGGGTGTCAATATTGATCATATCGCCACACTGCGTCAGGCACGGGGCACCCGTTATCCTGATCCGGTACAGGCCGCGGCGCTGGCTGAAGAAGCTGGAGCCGATGGTATTACTGTGCATCTGCGCGAAGATCGTCGACATATTCAAGATCGTGATATCTACTTGTTGGCGGATACCCTGCAAACACGGATGAATTTTGAGATGGCCGTGACGGATGAGATGGTCGGCATCGCTGAACAAGTTCAGCCAGGTCATGCGTGTCTTGTGCCTGAAAAACGGGAAGAGCTGACCACCGAAGGTGGATTAGATGTGGTTGGCCAACAGCAAAAAATTAAAGCCGCCTGTGATCGTTTAGCTGCGGCTGGGGTTGAAGTCTCTTTGTTTATCGACCCCGAGCAAGATCAAATTGATGCAACCTTAGCTTGCGGTGCGCCGGTTATTGAATTGCATACCGGTGCTTATGCCGATGCGGAAACCGCAACCGAGCAGAAGGCCGAACTCGCACGTATTCAAGCGGCGGCTACTTATGCCTTCAGCAAAGGACTGATTGTGAATGCCGGACACGGGCTCAACTATCACAATGTTGAACAGATTGCTGAGATTCCGGAAATCAATGAACTGAATATTGGTCATGGGATTATCGCCCGTGCGGTTTTTGTTGGCTTAAAAGAGGCGATTGCTGAGATGCGTCGTTTGCTGATGGAAACTCAAGTGCGGGTTCAATCATTACGGGATGCCGTGCGTCGATGATCATCGGTGTTGGCACGGATCTATTGGATATCCGTCGCATTGGTAAGGCGCTGGAGCGAACGCCACGCCTTGCTGAGAGGATTCTGACGGCATCAGAACTAGCGCAGTTTCAGCGTGCCTCCCAACCGGTCAACTTTCTGGCAAAACGCTTTGCGGCTAAAGAAGCGGCGGTTAAAGCGCTGGGTACAGGAATTGGTCGAGGTATCAGTTGGCAGCATTTTGCGGTGAGCTACGATAGCTTAGGCCGGCCGTTAATGACGATGAACGGCGGTGCGCAGGAAAAAGCCGAGCAGCTAGGAATTCGTCAGATACATATCTCTTACAGTGACGAAACCGATCATATTATCGCGTTTGCTGTGGCTGAATCCTAATCGCGGCACTTAGCTCTGTTTAGTGTCATTCAGAACTGTTTTTGATTGAGCTTTTAGGGCGCCACCGGTACTATTCTGGTTGTTATTTCTGATATATAAAATCAATTTTTAATTTCTTTTAGTTATATTCTTATATTGGCTTTAAGAGCGGCGGGCGTACAGGTTTATGAGTATGAATTTTCCAACCATTGAAGATTATGTGGGTAACACGCCCCTTGTGCGTCTGCAACGGCTTGATGTTGGCCGTGGGAATACAGTGCTCTGTAAGCTAGAAGGCAATAACCCGGCTGGCTCGGTTAAAGACCGTCCGGCGATGAGTATGATTCAATTAGCTGAACAACGGGGGCAGATTTCACCGGGAGATACCTTGATCGAAGCAACCTCGGGGAATACCGGGATTGCCTTGGCAATGGCGGCGGCGATCAAAGGCTATAACATGACCCTGATTATGCCGGATAACAGCAGTGAAGAACGTAAAACGTCGATGACGGCCTACGGCGCTCAACTTATCTCGGTAACGTCAGAGCAAGGTATGGAAGGTGCACGGGATCTAGCACTGAAGATGCAAGCGGATGGACAGGGAATTGTACTCGATCAGTTTGCCAATATGGATAATCCTGAAGCCCATTACCGTGGCACAGGGCCTGAACTGTGGCAGCAAACAGAGGGGCGTATTACCCACTTTGTTAGTGCGATGGGCACAACGGGTACGATCATGGGCACCTCCCGCTATCTGAAAGAGCAAAATTCAGCGGTGCAGGTTGTTGGCTTGCAGCCAGCAGAAGGCGCCGCTATTCCCGGGATTCGTCGCTGGCCTGAAGCTTACCTACCAAAGATTTTTGAAGCTTCACGGGTGGATCGAGTGCTCGATATTACCCAGCCAGAGGCGGAGCAAACCATGCGCGCTTTGGCTCAACAAGAGGGAATCTTCTGCGGTGTTTCTTCCGGTGGGGCTGTTGCCGGGGCGTTACGGTTAGCGCAAGAGGTCGATAATGCCATTATCGTGTGCATTATCTGCGACCGTGGTGATCGTTACTTATCCACCGGCGTTTTTAGTCATTAACCTGGCGTCTTAACACTGCGCATTAAAGGGGCCTGTGGCTCCTTTTTTTGCCTGAATAGCGCTGTTTTCAAGTTAAATTAGACTAAGGGTGGCGCTTAATTCGGCTTAACTTACTCGCTATTAAAGGCCTGAAATAATAGAATGGGCCGCGGTATGCGCTATTGATTTTATACATTGTTTTAGCTTCTGTTATCGGTTTGTGGTGGTATTTAACAGAGGCTGTAGGGCGCAGACGTTTTTAGGGTATTAGGTAACTAGGGAGTGGCGTAGCGCTGTGGTAAAAGTACGCGAAGATCATCCGATACAGGCTGATGGTAGTATCGATCTGGAAATGTGGCTGGAACGGTTGCAAGAACAGGTCGAACTTAAGGATGTTGATACCGTCCGTCAGGCATGTTTGTATGCTCAACAGCTAAAAGAAGAGGCGGAGCCCTCAGAAGATTCATGGAGTGATTGTGATAGTTACCTAACCGGTCTGGAGATGGCGCAGATTTTGGTTGAGTTAAATCAGGATCAAGATGCTTTAGTGGCGGCTATTCTCTATCGCAGTGTGCGTGAGAAACGTACCACACTGGAAGATATTCGTCGTCGCTTTGGTCAGACAATTACGACGCTGATTGATGGCGTATTGCAGATGGCGGCTATCGGTAGCCGGCAGAACCCACGGCGTGAAAATGTCTTGGGACAGAGTGGCAATCCGCTGGATAATGTCCGCAAAATGTTGGTCTCAATGATCGATGATGTGCGGGTTGTGCTGATTAAAATTGCCGAGCGTACTTGTGCGATTCGACGGGTTAAAGGTGACTCCCGTAAGAAACGTTATCTGGTGGCCCGTGAGGTCTTTGATGTTTATGCGCCGCTGGCTCATCGACTGGGTATTGGTCATATTAAGTGGGAACTGGAAGACCTTTCTTTCCGCTATCTAAAGCCTAACGATTACAAGCAGATTGCCTCCCTGCTGGATGAGAAGCGTCTCGACCGCCAGCAGTTTATCGAAGATTCTGTCAATATTCTCAATACCGAATTAGAAAAGGTGAATATTGAAGGCGATGTGATGGGGCGTGCCAAGCACATCTACAGTATCTGGCGCAAAATGCAGCGCAAGAACATCGCTTTTAACCAAGTGTATGATATTCGAGCAGTAAGAATCTTGGTGCCGGAGATTCGTGATTGCTATACCGTTTTGGGTATTGTTCACGGTCTGTGGCGCAATATCCCTCACGAGTTTGATGACTACATCGCATCGCCTAAGCCGAATGGCTACCGCTCTTTACACACCGCGGTGTTTGGTCCGTCCGGTAAGGTGTTAGAGATTCAGATTCGCACCTTCTCAATGCATGAAGAGGCTGAGTTAGGGGTCTGTGCTCACTGGCTTTACAAAGGTACCGATACTAAATCAACCAGTTCGAGTTACGAAGATAAGATCGCTTGGTTGCGTCAGGTGCTGGAGTGGACTGAAGACCTGAGTGATTCAGAAGCGTTTTCTGAAGTGATCAGTGGTGATGTTGCTCATGACCGAGTGTATGTCTTTACTCCTGAGGGACATGTGGTTGATATGCCGGTTAAATCGACCCCGGTTGATTTTGCTTACCGGGTTCATACCGAGGTTGGGCACCGTTGTCGCGGCGCCAAAGTGAATGGCCGAATCGTACCATTAACTCGGCAGTTACAAACCGGTGATCAGGTGGAAATTTTGACCGCCAATGAGGAACATCCTCGGCGTGATTGGTTAAACCCTAACTTGGGGTACATCACCAGCGCTCGTTCCCGGGCTAAAGTTCAGCACTGGTTTAAACTGCAGGACAAAGACAAAAACGCGGCGGCGGGTAAGAAAATTATTGATCGCGAGTTCCGCCGTTTGGCGCTTGAGAGCAGCGACCTTAACTTTACCCAGATGGCCAAAGAGGTGAATCATCGCACCGCCGACGATATGTACGCGGCCCTAGGTGCCGGTGATATCCGCCTGTCGCAGGTTATTAATGCGGCGCAACAGCAGGTTGAAACCGATCATCAAGAAGCGCAGCTTGATCTTGCGCTGCCGGGTAATAACGGCCGGGTTAATCGGGGTACGGGCTCTGACGGTATTAATATCCGTGGCGTCGGTAATCTATTAACCACGATTGCGCCTTGCTGTAAGCCGGTGCCTGGCGATCTGATTATTGGTTATATCACCAAAAATCGGGGTGTTTCCATTCACCGGGAAGACTGTATTAATGTGTTTCAGTTGCGCCAGCATGAAGGTGAACGGGTCGTTGAGGTTAGCTGGGGTGAAGAGGCTGAATCAACCTACCCAGTGGATATCTTCGTCGAAGCGTTCGATCGCGCCGGTTTGCTACGTGATCTGATGATGGTTATGGCCAATGAAAACATCAACCTAGTGGCTGCGCATACTCAGTCGGATAAGAAGAGTAATATTGCTCAACTGACCCTGACCATTGAGATCAGTCGCCTAGAGTTACTGGGTAAAATTATGGATAAAATTAATCAGATTCCGAATGTGACCGATGTTCATCGACAGCGAAGTGGCTCCTGATGGCCGTGCAATATAGCCTTAATGACCTGATCTCTCTGATGGCGAGACTGCGAGACCCTGAGGATGGCTGTCCTTGGGATCTCAAGCAGGATTTTGCCAGTATTGTCCCGCATACGTTGGAAGAAGCTTATGAAGTGGCTGATGCTATCGAGCGTCAGGATTGGCCCCATCTACAAGGTGAGCTGGGTGATTTACTGTTTCAGGTGATCTTTTATGCTCGCCTCGCCGAAGAACAGCAGGGCTATGGTTTTGGTGAGATTGTTGACACGCTGGTTAAAAAATTGATCCGTCGTCATCCACATGTTTTCCCTGATGGTACTTTAGCCAGTCGGCGCACCGCTGAACCGCTGAATGAACAAACCATCAAGGCAACGTGGGAGGCCATTAAAGCGACTGAACGGGGTGAAAAACCACTTCAGGATGTGCGCGTTTTAGATGATATTCCGATGGCACTTCCGGCCCTTAATCGTGCCGAGAAATTACAGAAACGGGCTGCTCAGGTCGGCTTTGATTGGGGCGATGTACTGCCCGTACTGGATAAAATCGAGGAAGAGATCGCCGAGTTACGTGAAGCGATCGCAGCCGGTGATCAGCTAGAAATGGAGCATGAACTGGGCGATTTGATGTTTGCTCAGGTTAATTTGGCGCGGCATATGGGGATCAATCCCGAAAGTGCTTTGCGCTACACCAATCAGAAATTCACAAACCGTTTTAACTATATCGAAGATCATGTTACCAAAAGTGGTAAAGGTTGGCAGGATTTTACCTTGGATGAGCTCGATAGCTGGTGGGACGAGGCCAAACAGAAAGGTTTGTAGCCATGCCGTTGTCACTCGGGCGTCAATATACCGATGTTAGATAACGCCTAAATGGAGATCACTATGGGTTCGGTACAATGGGTTATTATGGCGCTGATCGTGATGGCTGGGCTAGGCTATTGGAATTACCAACGGATTGATGGTCAACGTAAAGAGCTACAAGCGACAGGGTTTCAGATCTCGGATGATCTCAAAGGCAATCCCGGTCTGCTAATCAGCACCTCGCAACGTGAAATTGCGGTATTAAATCCCAACGGTTATCTGCGTTTCAGTTTTGCTCAGCTACAGCGGGCCGAAGTACGTTCAGATGCGTTCGCACAAACCGATCATAATTATCGTATTGCTCTGATACTCTCCGGGGCGACACAGCCCGAGGTTGAGGTCGGCTATGAAAATGAACCACGGGCTGAGAACGCCTTGAAACGGCTACGGCGCTTGACCGGTCATTAATCTGCTACTTTTATATTGAGACTAAGATAGTATTTGTGCTTTGCACCAATCGTGTAGTATCAATGTTATTGTGTTAACAGTGCTTTAGTTATTATCCTGTGGATAACGCATATGGATTTAATAGTGCTGCATTAACAATACTTTGCAGATATGACAGGGGACGCTGAATGACAACGCTTCACGAAGACCTGCGGGACGATGTTCGGATGTTAGGGGACTGCCTTGGGCAGACCATTGTGGCCCATAAAGGCCAAGCATTCCTAGATAAAATCGAAACCATTCGAGCCCTATCGAAGGCGGGGAGATCATCTGGTAAACCTGTCGCTGACGAGCTGCTAAAAACACTCAGCGAGCTCGATGATGATGATTTATTGCCAGTCGCCCGGGCATTTACTCAGTTTCTTAATCTCTCCAATATTGCTGAAGAACATCACCGCGTGCGTCGCCGCTCTGGGGTGATGGATGTATGCACCAGTGACTCTTTCTGCGGTTTGCTTGGTCGTTTATTGCAGCAAGGGTCAAGTAAGCAGCAGATTGCCGATGCGGTCTGTAATATGGATGTTGAGTTGGTGTTAACAGCCCACCCGACAGAAGTTAACCGGCGTACCCTGATTCAGAAGTTTGATTCGATTACCGATTGCCTACAGCGTATTGACCGGGGTGAGGACCTACGTCACCGGCTGCATGATTTAATTAGTCAGGCTTGGCATACCGACACTATTCGTAAACAAAGACCGACGCCCGTTGATGAAGCCAAATGGGGCTTTGCGGTGATTGAGAATTCCCTTTGGGAGGCGGTGCCGGTATTTTTGCGGCATATTGATCAGCAACTATTTGCTGCCACCGGCATTCATCTTCCCTTGACCCGCTCGCCGGTTCGGTTCGCGTCTTGGATGGGGGGCGACCGGGATGGCAACCCAAATGTTACCTCCGTGACCACGGAAAAAGTCTTGTTGTTATCCCGCTGGATGGCGGCCGACCTCTATATAAAAGATATCGAGCGCTTGCGCACCGAACTATCGATGAATCAGTGCAGTGAGGCGATGCGACAGCGGGTAGGCCCTCACCCTGAACCTTATCGAGAATTACTGCGAGAGGTGAGTCAGAAGTTGAGCCAAACGAAACATTGGGTCACCGAACGGCTGGATGGGCATCCTGTTGATAATGAAGGTGTTTATATTCTACCGGAGCAACTACTTGAACCCTTGCAGTTGATCGACGCTTCGTTGCGCGCCTGCCAAATGGAAGTGATTGCCGATGGTTTATTGAGCGATACCATCCGTCGGGTCGCTTGTTTTGGCATGATTTTGGTGAATCTCGATATCCGTCAGAATGCTGATCGTCACGCTGAAGTATTAGATGAGTTAACGGGCTTCTACGGTATTGGTTGTTATAGTGAGTGGAGCGAAACCAATAAGCAGATGTTCCTGCTGAAAGAGCTGCAGGAAAAACGTCCGCTGTTTCCCCGCGACTGGCAGCCCTCTGCGGATGTGCAAGAGGTGCTGGATACCTGCAATGTGGTGGCACGGGAAGAGCCTAATTCGTTAGGGTCTTACGTGATTTCGATGGCTAGTCAGCCTTCGGATGTACTGGCGGTTATTTTGCTGCTGAAAGAGAGTGGCATTCAGCACAATATCCGCGTGGCCCCCTTATTTGAAACCCTAGATGATTTAGATAATGCCGAGAACTGTATCCGGCAACTGTTGGCGATTCCTTGGTATAAAAACTATACCGAAGGTCATCAGGAAGTCATGATTGGCTATTCCGATTCGTCCAAGGATGCCGGCCAACTGGCGGCAGCGTGGGGCCAGTATCGGGCTCAAGAAGCTCTGACTAAGGTTTGTCAGGAATACGATGTACATCTAACCCTCTTTCATGGTCGTGGTGGCACGGTGGGGCGGGGAGGCGGTCCAAGTCATACCGCTATTCTGGCGCAACCGCCGGGCTCTGTTGCCGGCAGCTTGCGGGTTACCGAGCAGGGGGAGATGATTCGGTTCAAATTCGGCGTGCCAGAGATCGCCGTGCGCAACCTCGAACTCTATACCTCGGCAACGCTTGAAGCGACCCTAGCTCCGGCTCCGGGCCCTAAACCTGAGTGGCGTCAGTTGATGGATGAGATGTCGCAGGCTGGTTTAACAGCCTATCGACAGGTGGTACGCTTTGATCCTCAATTTGTACCTTACTTCCGTTCGGCTACACCGGAGCAGGAGCTGGCAAAACTACCGCTGGGGAGCCGGCCTGCTAAACGTAAAGCGGATGGAGGGGTGGAGAGTTTACGAGCAATTCCGTGGATCTTTGCCTGGACCCAAATTCGTCTAATGTTACCCGCATGGCTCGGCAGTGATGTGGCCTTGCAGCAAACGCTCGATAAAGGGCAGTTTGAGTTAGTGCAGACGATGCGTAGGGACTGGCCTTTTTTCCGTTCCTATATGGATATGTTAGAAATGGTGATGGCGAAGTCTGATGGTAACATCGCCGCCTATTATGAAAAACGGCTGGTCTCCGAAGAGTTAGGGGTGCTGGGTGCTGATCTTCGTTGTCGGTTGGCAAATACGATCGAGCTGGTGAAGAAGATCAAACAGCAGGATGTTCTTCTGGAGCATAGCCCGGTTATTCGTCAGTCGATCGAGGTGCGTAATCCTTATATTGATCCACTGCACTTTCTTCAGGCAGAACTGCTATACCGTGATCGAAATCAGCCGGATGAACGCTTAGAACAGGCGTTGATGATCACTATGGCGGGTATCTCTGCGGGGATGCGCAATACCGGTTAGATTGCTCTCAGCCTTCGTTGTAATGGTGCAATAGGGCTGAGTTGATGATTGATTGGGCAGGTAAAGATTGAGAGGCGGCGTTGTCTGACAGGCCTTTTTGAAAGAAGTTGTCGTTCGACGCGATTGATAACAAGGGTCAACAAAAGCGGATCTTATCCCTTTGGGGGGTTGCTACCTTAGACCGTTTTGACTACCCTCGATCGTTCTTTTTTCGCCCTTGTGATGTAAATATTACGATATTGGCGAAAATAGCCTCCCATGATTGGTAACATTTAGGTGTAGATTGTAGGTCGAATGTCCAATTGTGCGTAGCAGGCATAGGGTTATAGTGTGACACATTGCCTTTCAGGAAAATTTCAGCCGGTGGTTATCCAATAAGCGCCAGGCACTAAGGTTTTAGATTATAAGCTTTTGAATTATAAAATTAGAAACGGAGCAATCCTTACATGCGAATCATTCTTTTAGGTGCCCCTGGTGCCGGTAAAGGCACTCAGGCCCAGTATATCTGTGAAAAATATAGCATTCCTCAGATCTCTACCGGCGATATGCTGCGTGCAGCAGTCAAAGCGGGTACGCCTTTGGGTATCGAAGCTAAAAAGGTAATGGATGCGGGTGGTTTGGTATCCGATGATATTATTATCGGTTTGGTGAAAGAGCGTATCACCGAGTCTGACTGTGCGAATGGTTTTCTGTTTGACGGCTTTCCACGCACCATTCCTCAAGCGGATGCAATGAAGGATGCCGGCGTTGCTATCGACGCCGTGGTTGAGATCGATGTGGCTGACGAAGAGATTATTAAGCGTATGGCGGGCCGCCGTGTTCACCCGGGTTCTGGTCGTACCTACCATGTGATCTTTAACCCACCGGCTGCCGAAGGCAAAGATGATGTTACCGGTGAAGATCTGGTTCAGCGTGAAGATGATAAAGAAGAAACCGTGCGTCAGCGTTTGGATGTTTACCATGAACAGACTGCGCCATTGATCACGTATTATAAAGGTTGGTCAGAAACGGCGACTGCGGATGCACCGAAATATAACTATATTCCGGGTGTTGGTGGTGTCGAAGATATTCGTGATGCAGTGTTTGCATCATTAGAAAAGTAACTCTTTGTTGAGTTTATGAAAAACCGCTCCTCTGAGCGGTTTTTTATTGTCTGCGATTCCGCGATAATAGCGCTTTGCTTTTAATCGGAAATAAACTGATGTCTCAGCCCAAAACAGCGGTGCTGTTGGTCAACCTTGGCTCGCCTGATGAGCCGACGCCAGCAGCGGTTCGCCGGTATCTTAAAGAGTTTTTGTCGGATCGCCGAGTGGTGGAAGGCAACGGTATTATGCGATTGGTTTGGTTGACGGTGCTAAATGGCATTATTCTGACCTTTCGTCCCCGCAAGGTTGCTAAACTGTATGCCTCAATCTGGGATCAAGACTCCCCGTTGCGGTTGATATTGAATCAGCAAGTTGCGGCATTACAATTAGCATTACAGCAACAGATGCCGGTTCAGAATATTCAAGTTTATTCGGCGATGACCTATGGCAATCCGGGTTTAACTGCGCGACTCGAAGAGCTAAACGAAGCAGGTTATAAGAAGATTCTAGTGGTGCCGCTGTATCCTCAATATTCGGCAACCACCACCGCGCCTATCTATGACCTAATCGCTCGCTTTCAGATGAAGACCCGTGATTTTCCCGATATTCGGGTTATTCATGATTACCATGATCATCCACTTTATATTCGGGCACTGGCTGAGTCGGTACAGGCTTTTCAGGCGAACAACCCCCACAGTGATAAGTTGATACTGTCCTATCATGGTATCCCCCAGGAGTATGCCGCTAAAGGTGATCCTTATCCCGAGCATTGCCATCGTACCTCGGAATTACTGGCAAAAGCATTGGGGTTGGTGGCAGATCAGTGGCAAACGACGTTTCAGTCCCGTTTTGGACCAAAAGCTTGGTTGCAGCCCTACACCGATAAAACCCTTGAAGCGCTACCGGAGCGCGGCGTGAAAAAGGTGGATATTATCTGCCCCGCCTTTGCCGCCGATTGTTTGGAAACCCTCGAAGAGATCGCCGTCGAAAACCGGGATGTGTTTGTCGGAGCGGGTGGCGAACAATATCAGTATATTCCGGCATTGAACGCCGAGCAGGGTATGATTAATCTGCTGGTGGCACTGGTACAAGAAAATAGCACTGGCTGGTTTAACCAAGCCGGTACCGTTAATGAACAGAAAGAGACAAACGATGCGTCCTGAATATATCTTTGGTATCCACGCGGCCAGCACCACGCTGCAACGTGACAGCAAGCGGGTTAAAGGAATGTGGGTGCTTAAAGGGCGGGTTGATGGGAGGATGCAGACGCTGCTGGACTTGGCTACTGAAAAAAACATCAGCATCGAACGGGTGAGTCGTAAAGAATTGGATGCGATGGCCGAAGAGGGTGTCCATCAGGGTGTAGTGGTTGCTTGTGAGCCGATTCAAGCTAAGAATGAGCAGTTCCTTGATGCGATGTTGGATAAGTTGGAAGAGCCCGCTTTTCTGTTGGTGCTCGACGGTGTTACCGATCCACATAATCTAGGGGCGTGTTTACGTACTGCCGATGCGGCTGGCGTGCATGCGGTTATTGCGCCGAAAGACAAATCAGCCCCTTTAAACGCCACGGCGAGTAAAGTGGCCTGTGGTGCGGCAGAAGTGATGCCTTATGTACTGGTGACCAATCTTGCTCGTACCCTGAAAGAGTTACAGCAGAAGGGCATCTGGGTCACGGGCACGGCCGGCGAAGCCGATACTCTGATCTATGATGCGGATTTGAAAGGTCCGATGGCATTAGTAATGGGGGCTGAGGGACAAGGAATGCGTCGTTTGACCCGCGAACACTGTGACTTTCTGGTGAAGATTGATATGGCCGGAGAGGTTTCATCACTGAACGTCTCGGTTGCTACCGGCGTTTGTTTGTTTGAAGCGGTTAGACAACGAAAAGCCTAAGCTTTTCGTTGTCTACAGACGTGACTGTTGACTGTGATTTTTTCAGCGATTAGCTTGAAAATAATGGTTGGTTGTCTTTGCTCGACTGGGCGTAGGTTTGCAGTCGACCACGCGTCGGCGCGGCGTTGTCGTTTGAGTGGTGACCGCCTTCAAACCGCATGCCAGCGGTTATTCGACGTTTGCCCTTAATACTCGTTTGTAGCACACTCAGTTGATGACAATGTTCGATCGAGCTAATGCTGCGGATCAACATCGCCTATACACTGCATGACATTAAGCAAGACAAAACAGTGGCACTTAGTCAGTTGACAAAAATAACGATAAGACGAGGCAATAATGAAGCACATAATCGGACTATTAGCGTTAACCTCGAGTCTGTCTGCCATGGCAGTAGAGGGCTATCAAGATATCTATCTTGATAAAAAGGCTGACATTATTATTCATGGTGTTATGTGTGGCGATGATTTAAATAATCTTAATAAACTCAAACCCGCCAATGTTTATACCAATACCGCTGAGATCGAGAAGGGTACCTATTACTTTAGCTCGGCATACGGGGAATATTCACTCACGTTTAATCCGACCGACAATGACGCGGTGATGGCTCGTGGACTGTTAGCCGCCGGGAAAACTTCAACACAGGATATGGAGAAAAAACTCTGTATCGTGAAAGATGTCGAAGGCTTGCCAACTGCGTTGAGGGGGTATTTGAAAAAAGTAACGCTGAAAGCTAACGATCCAAATTGGGCACAAACAATGAAAAATTACGCGCTGGTGGCGGGTAAGCCTGCTTTTGGTAAGGGAGAATATTAACGCCGGGTTTCGTATGCTTGGTTGGTAAAAACAGAGAGCCAGTGGCTCTCTGTTTTTTTGCCATAGGACTGTCGCTAGCCGCGCAGTGGCGGTCTAGCGATGCTGAGCAGTTTTAGCTTTCAGCGGCGGCTAAAATGTTTTCCGTATGCCGGGCGATCATGGCTTCTTCATTGGTGGGGATTACCCGAACAATGACGGGGCTGGTGGCTTTGCTGATAATCGCTTCACTTTCTTGGTTGGCGCTTTTGTTTAGCTTAACACCGAGCCAGCCGAGTTGATCACAGACCCGTTTACGTAATGAACTATCGTTTTCGCCTACGCCAGCGGTAAATACCAGTTGATCCAAGCCTTGTAAAGCGGCGCTCAGGCGTCCGATTTCCAGTGCCGCACGATAGACGAACATGGCAATAGCTTCTTCCGCTTCGGGTTTATCCGATTTTTTCAGTTCTTGCATATCAGAACTGATGCCCGAGACACCCAACCAACCGCAGTCCTTATAAATAAAGCTTTCTAGTTGGTCTGTATTCATCTGGTAGTTACGCTGCAGATAGAGCAAGACTCCAGGATCAATATTGCCGGTACGTGTGCCCATCGGCAGGCCTTCTACGGCGGAAAATCCCATAGATGAGGCAATCGACTTACCCTCTTTGATGGCACACATGCTAGAGCCTGCGCCTAGGTGACAGACAACGGTTTTAGCGCTTTCGGCGCCATCACCGATTTTATTCAGTGCGTGTTGAATAAATTCATAGGATAAACCGTGGAAACCATAGCGGTGTATGCCTGCTTCGGTGAATTTTCGCGGAATGGCATAATGCTGTTCTACATCGGGCTGATCCGAGTGGAACATGGTATCAAAACAGAGAATTTGAGGTAGGTCGGGTTTAAGGTGTTGGCAGGCACGGATCAATTTGATGCTATAGGGCTGGTGTAATGGCGCTAATGGAATGAGATCTTCAAGGTTCTTGAGTATCTCGTCATTAACAACAACCGGCTTACTAAACAATTCACCGCCATGTACCACCCGATGACCAACGGCTTTGATATCGCTATCGGGTAGGTTTTTGTGAACCCATTGTATGACTTCATCAAGGCAGGATTGATGACGGTGATCAATGGCTATCTCTGTCATATCCAGTTGATGCTGTTCCAATATCTCTCCTTTAGGGGACATCACCTTCATTGTCGGCGTGTTGAGGATATTGCTTAACTTAATCGTATACACATTATCCGCAATATCATCATGACGAAAAAATAGCGCACACTTTAAGCTGGATGAGCCGCCATTGACGGTTAGAATCAGACTCATGTTATTTTTTCTCCTGTGGATGCAGAACCATATGTGATGCGAGAGCGCAGGACGCTAAACGTGTAAGGGTACCTTCAGCGCGGCTGTTGAGAATAATCGGCGCCCGTGCACCTAGAGCGATCCCTGCTGATTTCGCATCGGCAAGGTAGATCAACTGCTTAGCGATCATGTTGGCGGCTTCCAGATCGGGTGCCAATAGAATATCAGCATCGCCGGAAACCGGGGATGAGATGTGTTTATCGATGGCCGCCTGTAAGGAGATCGCATTATCAAAGGCGAGTGGTCCGTCTAGAATACCGCCGGTGATCTGTCCTCGGTCAGCCATTTTGCATAACGCAGCCGCGTCAATGGTGCTTTGCATTGAGGGTTTTACTTTCTCAACAGCTGCCAGAATGGCGACTTTTGGTTCTTTGATGCCTAGGGCATGACAGAAGTCGATGGCGTTTTGAACGATATCTTGTTTGGTGAGTAGGTCCGGCATGACGTTAATGGCGGCATCGGTGATCATCAAAGGCTTATGATAGTTTGGTACATCGAGTACAAAAACATGACTCAGACGGCGCTCGGTACGGATCCCCTCGGTTTTATGAATCACAGCGCTTAGTAGTTCCGAAGTGCCTAAGTCTCCCTTCATTAGGGTTTCTGCGCGAGCCTCACGGATCAGTCGTACCGCTGCTTCAGCCGCTGCATGGCTGTGCTCGACATCGATCAGTTCATAGTCGTCGATGTTTAATTCATATTTATCGGCTGCAGCCTTGATCTTAGCGGATGGGCCTACCAAAATCGGTACGATCAAGCCTCGCTCAGCTGCTTCAATTGCGCCACTCAAACCGTTATGTTCGACGGGATGTACCACTGCGGTGGTGACGGGGCGCGCTTTTACTGCTTCTTCAATAAAGAATTCAAGTTGATTATGAATAGGGGGCTTATCTGAAAGAATCATGGCAATACTCCAAGTGCTCAGTCCTGATTTCCGAGTAGGTCTTCTACGGTCTTGGACACAGGATTGTCGCGATATTAATTATATATTCGGTTTTGTTTCGGTTTGTCGCTGAACGTATGACAAGTGTATGAATTTCTTATGATGCGGTGCAACAAGAGAAATGACTAATACAATGATTCTATAACCAATGATAGGGTGTTTTCTATGACGCAGGTGCGGAAAAATGATTTTTGTTGCAGCAGAGTAACCATACTGTGGGAACGGCAGACTGTTGAACCGTGGTTCTGTCGTTGATAATTTAACTTGAACTCTATCCCGCCCAGATGATGTAATCCGGTGAATAGTTTTTAGCGAAGGGTGAGAGAAATGGACTGTCTATTTTGTAAAATACTGAATAAAGAGATTCCGGCGGAGATTATTTATGAGGATGATAAAGTCATCGCCTTCAATGATATTAATCCACAGGCACCAACCCATGCGCTGGTTATTCCTCGCAAGCATATCGCGACATTAAATGATATTGAGCCACAAGACTGTGACCTAGTGGGTCATATGGTGCTGGCGGCCGGTAAGATCGCAGAGCAGCAAGGGTTTGCGGCTGATGGTTATCGTACCGTGTTTAACTGTAACAGCCACGGCGGCCAGACTGTTTATCATATTCATCTACATGTATTGGGCGGAAAACCAATGGGGTGGCCGCCTTATCAAGACACGTTAAAAGTGCCGGTATAGCCGTATCAGGATAGGGAAAAAACCGCCATGGCGGTTTTTTTTATGGCTGGCGATCAGGCGACGGCATCGACGTTGACTTTAGCTGGGCAGTGACGTTCCTGTTCCACATTGCCGTCGGGAGAGACGGATTCTAAGTGAATATCAAAGCCCCAGAGTTGGTGCAGATGTTTCAGTACCTCATCCGTATCTGGGTCGAGAGGTTGTTGGTTGTGCATATAGTGACGCAGGGTTAGAGAGCGATCGCCTCTGATATCGACATTGTAGATCTGGATATTGGGTTCTCGATTGCCGATATTATAACTCGCCGCTAGATCTTCACGTACTTTCTGATAACCAATATCGTTATGGATCGCGCTAATTTGCATGGTACTGAGCGCAGCGTTATCGGTAATGGTAAATAGTTTGAGTTCCCGCATCATATGGGGCGACAAATATTGCAAGATGAAGCTCTCATCTTTGTAATTGCGCATGGCATGCTGCAGGGTTTCATTCCAATCACTGCCAGCGATGTCGGGAAACCATTCGCGGTCTTCATCGGTGGGGTTTTCACAGATGCGGCGGATATCCTGCATCATGCCGTATCCGAGCGCATAAGGATTGATCCCGTTAAAATAGGGTGAGTCAAACGGTGGCTGGTAGATAACGCTGGTGTGGGAATGAAGGAATTCCATAATAAAGCCGTCGGTGACTAGCCCTTCATCATGCAGGTGGTTGAGGATGGTGTAGTGCCAGAAGCAGGCCCAGCCCTCATTCATAACCTGTGTTTGTCGCTGAGGGTAATAGTATTGCGCTATTTTTCGGACGATCCGCACAATTTCCCGTTGCCAAGGTTCGAGTAATGGGGCATTTTTTTCGATGAAATAGAGTAGGTTCTCTTCGGGGTCTTTGGGAAAACGGGGCGCCTTATCTTGAATAACTTCATCCTTTTTCGGGATGGTGTTCCAAATCTGATTAAGGTGACGCTGAATATATTCTTCCCGATCCAGTAGACGACTCTTTTCTTCCTCAGGGGTGACAGGTTGAGGGCGCAGGTAGCGATTAACGCCATAATTCATCAGGGCATGACAGGAGTCCAGCATCTGTTCGACGGCATCGACACCATGCTGTTCTTCACATTTGGCGATGTAGTTTTTGGCAAACAGGAGATAATCAATAATGGCAGAGGCATCGGTCCAGGTTTTGAACAGATAGTTACCCTTAAAGAACGAATTATGGCCATAGCAGGCATGAGCGATAACGAGTGCCTGCATAGTCATGGTGTTCTCTTCCATTAAGTAAGAGATGCAGGGATTCGAGTTGATAACGATCTCATAGGCCAGCCCCATCTGGCCGCGTTTATACTGCTGCTCGGTAGAAACAAACTGTTTGCCAAACGACCAGTGGTTGTAATTAAGCGGCATACCGACCGACGAATAGGCGTCCATCATCTGCTCGGAAGTGATAACCTCGATCTGATTAGGGTAGGTATCCAGCCCGTAATGTTCGGCGACCCGAGCGATTTCCTGATCATACTTTTGAATCAGTTCGAAGGTCCATTCTGAACCGGTGGAAATGGGCTCTCGCTGTTTCATAGGCTCACTCCTTTTTCTCAAACAGTTTACGAAACACCGGGTAGATATCGGAAGCCTCTACGATGGTTTGCATGGCAAAGGTCTCACCGAACTTTTCTCGTATCTGTTCATACTCTAACCAGAGGTTTTGGTGCGGTCCGGTGGTGATTTCGACGTAGGCAAAATATTGCACCATCGGTAGAATTCGTTGCTCTAACACTTGACGACACAGATGCGAATCGCCATCCCAGTTATCGCCGTCGGATGCTTGGGCGACATAGACGTTCCAGTCGCCGGGAGGGTAGCGTTCTTGAATGATTTCGGCGCTTAGGTTGAGGGCACTTGAGACGATGGTGCCGCCGGTTTCCCGGGAATAGAAAAACTCCTCTTCGTCGACCTCTTTAGCGTGGGTATGGTGGCGGACAAACACCACCTCTATTTTTTTATAGCTGCGGGTTAAAAATAGATAGAGCAAAATAAAGAAGCGTTTGGCGGTATCTTTAATCGACTGTGTCATTGACCCCGACACATCCATAACGCAAAACATCACCGCTTTAGAGCTTGGCACCGGGGTGCGGATTAGATTGTTGTATTTAAGATCGAACTCATCAATGAAGGGCATCCGTTTGATGCGCTTATTGAGGGTTTTGATCTCTTCATTGAGGGCGGCAATTTGCAATACCGTCTCTTGGCTGGGCGGCAAGCCCTCTAAGGTTTTGATCTCAGCTTTAAGTTCGCGTATTTTGCGTCGCTCTTTACCAGAAAGTGCGATTCGTCGAGCGTTAGCGGCCCGCAGTGAGCGCACCACATTGAGTTTGTCGGGTGAGCCAACACTGGTGAAGCCTGCCCGACGTACCTCAAAGCTGGTGGCATCGCGCAGTTGTTTTTTGATCATATTAGGCAGTTCGAGGTCCTCAAACATAAAGTCGAGAAACTCTTCCTGATTGATCTGAAAGGTGAACTCATCCTCTCCTTCGCCCTGATTGCTTGCCTGTCCCTGACCAGAACCGCCACCACCGCCGCCTTCGGGGCGTTTAATTTCATCGCCCACCACAAACTCTTTGTTGCCGGGGAAAACCCGCTGGCGAATGCCACCACTGCCATGATGAAAAACCGGTTCGGAAATATCCTTGCTGGGGATACTGACTTCGCCTCCCCGGTCAATATCACGGATGCTACGGGTATTTACCGCGTCCTCAACGGCCCGCTTAATATGTTTCTTGTAGCGGCGTAGAAAGCGCTGTCGATTAACAGTACTTTTTTCTTCGCATTGAGGCGGCGGTCGATGATATAGCTCATACAGCGCTCTCCTGATCAGACCCGACTTAGGTAAACCCCTTATTGGGATTTACGCACTCTGATGTACCATTCTGACAGCAGCCGGACCTGTTTCTCGGTATAACCGCGTTCGGTCATTCGCTTCACAAATTCACTGTGTTTATTCTGATCCTCAGTGGAGGCTTTCGGGTTAAAGGAGATAACGGGCAGCAGATCTTCGGTATTGGAGAACATTTTCTTCTCAATGACCGAGCGCATCTTCTCATAGCTGTTCCACGCTGGGTTTTTACCATCGTTCTCGGCTCGCGCCCGTAATACAAAATTAACGATTTCGTGGCGGAAGTCTTTAGGATTACTGATGCCAGCAGGTTTTTCGATTTTTTCCAATTCTTCGCTGATGGCTTGACGGTTGAGGATATCGCCGGTGTCTGGGTCGCGGTATTCCTGATCCTGAATCCAGAAGTCAGCATAGGTGACATAACGGTCAAAGATGTTCTGGCCGTATTCTGAATAGGACTCAAGGTAGGCGGTTTGAATCTCTTTGCCGAGATATTCGATATATTTGGGTGAAATATACTCTTTCAGATAGCCAATCAGTCTGTCATGGGTCTCTTGCGGGAACTGTTGCTGTTCGATCTGTTGCTCAAGCACATACATCAGATGAACCGGGTTCGCAGCGATCTCCGTGGAATCGAAGTTGAATACCTTGGAGAGAATCTTAAACGCAAACCGGGTGGAAATACCCTCCATACCCTCATCGACACCGGCATTATCTTTGTATTCCTGCATCGATTTAGCTTTAGGATCGGTATCTTTTAGATTCTCGCCGTTATAGATCCGCATTTTGGAATAGATATTGGAGTTTTCTGGCTCTTTGAGACGCGACAGCACGGTAAATTGCGCCAACATATTCAGTGTGTCGGGGGCGCAGGGTGATTGAGCAAGAGAACTGTTTTCAAGCAGTTTCTGGTAAATTTTCACCTCTTCAGAGACCCGCATACAGTAGGGTACTTTGACAATATAAACCCGGTCGATAAAGGCCTCATTGGTTTTGTTGTTCTTGAAGGTTTGCCACTCAGATTCGTTCGAGTGGGCCATGATAATACCATCGAAGGGAATGGCTGCCATCCCTTCGGTACTGTTGTAGTTACCTTCTTGAGTGGCGGTTAGCAATGGGTGCAGCACCTTGATCGGCGCCTTAAACATCTCGACAAATTCCATCATGCCTTGGTTGGCATGACACAGGGCACCGGAGAAACTATAGGCATCGGGGTCGTGTTGGGGGAACTCTTCGAGCATACGAATATCGACTTTACCCACGAGACTGGAGATATCCTGATTGTTTTCGTCACCGGGCTCGGTTTTGGCAACCGCAATCTGGTTGAGAATAGAGGGGTAGAGTTTTACCACTCTGAATTGCGAGATATCACCACCAAACTCATGTAGGCGTTTCACCGCCCAAGGTGACATCAGGCCTTTGATATAACGCAGCGGAATATTGTATTCCTCTTCAAGGATAGCGCCGTCCTCTAAAGGGTTAAATAATCCCAAGGGTGATTCATGAATTGGCGAGCCTTTAATCGCATAGAAAGGAGTATGCTCCATCAGCGCTTTTAGGCGTTCGGCGAGTGATGATTTACCGCCGCCTACCGGCCCGAGTAAATAGAGTATTTGTTTGCGTTCCTCGAGACCTTGCGCGGCGTGTTTAAAGTAATCCACAATCTGCTCGATCGCATTCTCCATGCCATAGAACTCATAAAACGCAGGGTAGCGGCGGATCATTTTGTTGGAAAAAATGCGACTGAGCTGAGGATCGCGGGAAGTGTCGATCAGCTCTGGTTCACCGATCGCGGACAGTAAACGTTCTGAGGAGCTAGCATAGGCCAGCGGGTCATTTTTACAAATTTCGAGATACTCCTGCAGGGAGTATTCCTCTTCCTGTTTGGAGTCATAACGCGCTTTATATCGTTCAAAAATACTCATATGCCACCTTCCTGCTATAGTCTGACCTTGTTAGGCTAACGTCGCAAATAGCCCGAAATTGATTGAGGGCTTAGATCATCTACTCACACCATTTCTTTCTATAAGCTTAGTTCATGGATAGCTAGTGGGTAGAAAATCTGTAATTTTTTATCCTCGTTTTGGTTAAAAATATTTTAATTAACTAATTGATTCTTCGGCTAAATCGTCTATTACAGCACGTAAAAACCTTGCAGCTTCTCCTCCGGTTGCGGCCCGGTGATCGAAGGTCAGTGACAGCGGCATTACCCGGTGTATAACGACTTTACTGTCGACTGGAATGACCTGTTCTCGAATCACGCCTGCCCCGAGAATCGCCACAGTGGGTGGTACGACGATCGGACTGGCGTAGCGCCCAGCAATGGTGCCGAAATTACTCAGGGTGATGCTGGAACCCTGAAGTTCAGCCGGTGGAATGGTACGTTGGACTACATCCTCTCTCAGACGATTTAGCCCTGCACGGATATCTTTTAGGCTTCGATTGCCGATATCTCGTAGCACTGGTACGAACAATCCCTGATCGGTATCCACCGCGACGCCTAGATTAATTTGATTTAGCATTCTTCGTGCCAGTTGCTGGCCATCGAACCAGACGTTGAGGGCCGGTTCTGCCTTACAGCCCGCGGCTACCGCATGAATCAAGCGGATGGTGATATCTTCGGCGACAGCCCAGGAGTGAATGTCTACGTCTTCGTAAAGGGTGACGGGAACGACGTTGGCGTGGGCGAGTGTCATATTACGAGCCATCTGTTTGCGTACGCCCCGTAATGGTTCAGCCTTACCGTGGGTGCGGTCGGTTTTGGCCAGCCGTTCAATATCATCTGCAGTGAGCTGGCCATCTTGGCCGCTACCTTGAATATTATGGGTTGCAACATCCAGACGATGGGCGAGTGAACGCACCGCGGGCGTCATTTTTTGTCGATAAGCTTGCGTGCTAGGCGCGGCTCCGATAAAAAAATGGTCGGTCGATGCGCTGTCGGATGCCTGTTTTAGCTCGCCCACCACGGTGCCGCTATCATCCTCTTCGCCGGCAAACTCCAGCAGAGGCTCTCCGGTGTGAATGGTGTCGCCTGCTTGGCCGAATAGGTGGGCAACCACGCCATCCTGAGGTGAAGGAATCTCAATAATCGCCTTTGCTGTTTCCACGGTGGCTAAGATTTGATCGGTTTTGACCGCGTCACCTTCGTTGATTTTCCATTCAACAATTTCAGCTTCGGGGAGTCCTTCCCCAAGGTCGGGTAGCTTGAAATATTTCATGAGAACTCCAGTGTGCTATTAACCGCATCAATAATATCGGCGGTATTGGGCAGATAGTGGTTTTCCATTCGATAGTAAGGCATCACGGTGTCATAACCGGTTACCCGCGTGATGGGGGCTTGCAGGCTAAGTAAGCCGCGCTCAGCTAAGGTAGCTGATATTTCCGCGCCGACGGCGCAGCTTTTTGGCGCTTCGTGAATAATCACACAGCGCCCTGTTTTCGCCACGGAGGCGAGCATCGTTTCATGGTCAATGGGGTTAAGTGTCACCACATCGATGACTTCGCAGCTAACCCCTTGTTTGGCGAGTTGATCGGCGGCTTCAAGAGTTTCCTTGATCATCGCTCCCCAACTGATCAGGGTGATATCGTTGCCCTCCCGCAGGGTATAACAGCTATCCAATGGCAGTGCTTTACCGTTATCTTCAACCGGTTGTGCGTTGAGTCGATAGATCCGCTTAGGCTCCATAAACAAGACCGGGTCAGGATTACGGATAGCGGCTAATAGCAGGCCATAAGCTCGGGCCGGCGATGACGGGATAACCACCCTAAGCCCGGGTATGTGGGCGAACAGCGCTTCGGTGCTCTCTGAATGATGCTCGGGTGCATGAATGCCGCCGCCGAAGGGTACCCGTAAGACCATTGGGCAGTGAAGCCGTCCGCGGGTACGGTGACGTAACCGGGCAGCGTGACAGATAAGATGCTCCATGGTAGGAAAAATAAAGCCCATAAATTGAATTTCGGCGACGGGTTTCAGCCCCTGGGCCGCCATCCCGACTGAGAGCCCCGCAATCATAGTTTCGGCCAGCGGGGTATCGAGCACGCGTTTGATACCAAAAGCTTCCCGTAGGCCGACGGTGGCGCGGAACACGCCGCCATTCACGCCGACATCCTCGCCAAGAATCACCACCGTATCATCCCGTTGCATTTCTGATCGTAACGCGAGGTTGATCGCTTCGACCATGGTCATTGTGTCACTCATGATGGTTACCTCCCGGTTGAGCATGACGGATCAAACGCTCGCGCTGCTCTTTCAGTGCCTCTGGTAGCTCGGCATAAAGAAAGTCGATTAAGTGTTCAACCGGTTGATTCGGTTGTTGTAAATAGCGATTTAAGCCCTGTTGAATCATCTGTCCAACTTCACTTTGCCAAGCGGATTCTTGTACTTCATCCCACCATCCTCGTTGATGCAGGAAGGTTTGTAGGCGTTTAATCGGCTCTCGCTCCCAGGCTGCTTTGAGTTCGTCGTTACTCCGGTAGCGGGTCGCATCATCGGCGGTAGTATGATCCGACAAACGATAACTGATCGCTTCGATCAGTGTGGCGCCTTTGCCTTCTCGAGCGTGTTGTAGTGCATTACTGACCGATTCATGCAGTGCTATCACATCATTCCCGTCAACCTGCTCACCACGGATACCTGCACCGATCGCCTTTTGGGCCAATGTCGGTGCGCCGCACTGCAATGACCGGGGCACCGAAATCGCCCATTGATTGTTATTAACCATAAAGACAACGGGGAGCTGCCATGCGCCGGCGACATTAAGGGCTTCCATAAAGTCCCCTTTTGAAGTGGCACCATCGCCGCAAACGGTGACTACGGCGCGCTTTTCTGCTCTTATTTTGATGGCGGTTGCTACGCCGGTGGCGTGCAGCGCTTGGGTTGCAATGGGCACGGCGTTTGGAAAGTCTTGTCCCATCGCCGCCGAGGCATTACCTCGTTCATCACCGCCCCAGTAACTGAGCATGTCTTCCATTGATAACCCCCGGAGCATCTGTACCGCATGGTTACGGTAGTAGGGAACTAACACATCATCGGCCTGCATCTGCTCACCCAGCACCACTTCGATTGCTTCAGCCCCCAGTAGAGAGGCATAGGTGCCCATCTGGCCGGTACGCTGCAGGGCAATAATTTTGTGATCGAGCTGTCGTGCCAGCACCATATTACGGTAGTAACTGACTAAGGTGTCTGGCTGTTCTGCCCAGTTGGGTAGTGGTTGTAACGGCTCGCCGCTGGCGGATAAATAACGATTAAAATTGATCTGAGCCTGATAGACGGTTTCCATTTTCGGCCTCCTTAGGCGGCGTACGCTTCTGCCAGACGAGCTTGCTGAGTAAGCTTTTCAGCTCTGAGATCGGCGGTTGTGCTGGTGTTTTTATATTGGACATTGGCCTGAGGGTAAGGCCGGTTCACAGTGCCACTCATCAGAGTGATGTTGTGGGTAATCACGGTATGAGGTTGTCGACTGTGGTGTAAGGCAGCGAAGGTTAGTCCGCCGGCATTGACCGGATAGTCAGGTGTATCGAGTATGCCGCGACAAGGTAGGGCTTTGCCTGGGTGCCTAGCGGCCCGTTGACTATTAGTCGCAGCGGCGATTATGGCGTATTGTAAGCGCTTGCTCGCCGCCGGGGTGATAATTGTCTGCAAGTAGTCTGTTGGATCTTGCCAAATAGCTAGATCCTGTAAACCGGTGTTTTCCATCTGTCTAAACATGACGGGATCCTCCGTGCGCGTTTCAAACGTTGGAACTACTTAATGTCTCTATCGGTGAAGGTGGTTTTGTTCGCCACGCTTTCAGCTCGATGTGTGATCGACCTTTGAGTCGATTTATTGGTTGCTCTGCCTTTTGGATAGCACAGAGCGAAGTAAAGTTCAGCTTGCTCAGGAGTGGAAAAATAGTTTTAGCGTTGTGTCTTAGCCGGTGGCATCGTTTGCTGCAGCGCATTAATCATAGGACTGGCAAGGCTTCGGCGTGAAATTGATAGTCTGTAGGCCGAGGGTGCTAATGGGTAAAAAATATTTTTAAAAATCTTGCTGCTTGAATAAAGCAGAATACTTGCTACTTGTAAGAGCGAAAGGGATGATTTGCGTCTAAAATCTATGAATATGAATTAAATTGATGGATTTACTGGTTAAATGGTGTAAATCCTGATGTTCGACAAGGCTTCACCGAATATAATCTCTATCAGTCGGCGATTACAGCTGCAAATGCCTACTGTATAGGTATAATTCGATAAACTTCATTCATTTGTCAGTGTTAAAGGTTACCAATCTGAGTTATGAAAAACCTGCCTGTTGTATATTTGCTAAAGCCGCTTAGAAAAGCAGTGCTGGTATCTCTTTGTGGTTTGTTTCCCCTCGGTGTACATGCCGATACCGATACTCTAAGTCTCGATCAAGAAAGTCTTCTGCTAGCTAGTTTAGGTGACCTGCAGCAGAATCAGATGACCGGGGCGATGGATAAGTTACGTACCCTGATAAAAGAGCAGCCTGATTTTCGGCTGGCGCAATTGATCTATGCGGATCTGATGGCGGCTCAGGGAGGCACTCTGAGTGCTGTTGGTAATAATGGCCGCAGTGATAAGAAAACCTTGCAAGGGCTCATTTCAGAAGCGCGTGCACGTATGAGCGTCGACCGTTATAAGCCTCAGCCCGGCACCATTCCGGGTAGTTTGCTGCAGATGTCACCGAAGCAGAAACATGTCATTGTGATCGATACGAATTTGTCCCGTTTATATCTGTTTGAAAACAATAACGGTATGCCCCAGCTGATTAAAGACTATTACGTCTCTTATGGTCGGGGTGGGGTTGATAAGCGTAAGCGTGGTGATCTTAAGACGCCATTGGGTGTTTATTTCACTACCGGACGGCTCACCGATGATCAACTGCCGCCGCGTTATGGCACCGGTGCGTTGCCGATCAATTATCCTAATGCTTGGGATCAGCGCCTTGGCAACACTGGTAGCGGTATCTGGGTACATGGATCGCCTAAGGATACTTTTAGTCGTCCACCGCAAGCCAGTGAGGGCTGCCTATCACTGAGTAATAATCACTTCAGCGAATTGGATCAGATTGTCGACTTTACCGATACGCCGGTGTTGATTGGCACCCATTTCGAGTGGCTTGATCCGGACAGCTGGAAGCAAAAGAAGAAAGCCTTTACCGAGGTAGTCGACAGCTGGCGCAAAGATTGGGAAAGTCGTGATACCGATACCTATCTGACCCACTACTCAGAAAAATTCAATAATGGCAAAATGGGTTTCAACCGTTTTGCTCAGCATAAGCGCCGGGTTAATAGCAGCAAGTCATTTATTGATGTAGATATTGAGAATCTTAGTATTTATCAACATCCTGACAAACCCGATTTATTCGTGGCCACTTTTAAGCAGAACTATAAGAGTGATAACTATAGTGGTAGCAGCTTAAAGCGGCAGTACTGGGTTAAAGAAAATGGCCAATGGCGTATCGCCTATGAGGGTGATCCGCAGAAAGGTAAGCCTTAAGCGCAAGGCTTCATGTTAGCCGCAAATGATAGAGACAAAAAAACCGCCGATTGGCGGTTTTTTTGTCAGCGTAAGCTCGCTTATCTCAGTATTACAGGGTGGTTTCGGTCAGAATTTTCCAAATACCGTTTTCCTGAGTCAGGGTTAAAGTTTTATAAACGTCATCCTGATAGGTGTCAGATTGGTATTTCTGGCGGAACACTGAGCGCACTTTGCCATCACCGGCTTCAGCCAAGGAGATATCAGAGATCACCACTTTAATAAACGATGGTTTGCTCAGGCGTTGTTGGCGTCCCCAGACCCATTGCTTGTGGCTCACTGAAGCTGGGTCGGGTGAATAGCTGTCAGTATAGAAATCGAGGTAAGCCGGAACATTTTGCGCAGACCAACTGGTCGCCCAGTTAGTGATTGTTTGTAAAATTTCTGCTCGTACCGGTTCGCTTAGTACTTCACCGGCTTTGTTTTTCAGCTCAGCTTTGGCGACGGTCTTCGTTATAGCGACCGGTTTGGCGCTGGCGATTACGTCAGTTGCGGGCTTATCAGCGATAGGCGTAGGCACCGTTCCTTCAGATTGATCTCGTTCTTCTATGATCAATTTTGCCGCAGGTTTAGTGCTAACAGTGGCTTGGCTTGGCGCTGCGGCTTTAACTACGGGTTTGGCGACGGGCCTTACCGGTTGAGGCGTTGCTGTAGCCAGCACTGTTTGTGGTAAAGCTGGTTGATAGACCTGATCTAGAATGCCGAGACTGACACGATCAGGCTTTTTGTTACTACTGTTGAGATCCAATGCGCGGTTGTATGCTTGAGTCGCCATCGCAGAATAAACCGTTTTCAAGTTGCTTTGAACCTGAGCGTAGCTGGGATTGGTCTCAAACGCCTGTAACAACACTTCGACGGCTTTGTCATTATCACCTTGGCGGGCATAAACCACCGCAAGGTTGTTGTAAGGCTCGGGTGAATCGGGGTAAAGGTGGCTGAGTTTACGGAAAATATCAGCCGCTTCATTAAGCTTGTTTTGATTGATCAGTGAGATACCGTAGAGCAACCAACCGTTGGGGTCTTTTGGATTCGAGACGAGGTAATGGTTGACCTGATTAAATGCGCCTTGCAAGTCGCCTTTGCTTTGCAACTGTTTGGCTTGCTTTAACTCAGTGGCCAGTAATTGAGCATTAAACTCAATTTTTTGGCGTAGCTTATCTGATTCTGGTTGATTCTTTTTTAACGGCATTGCGCTTTGGGCCTGTTCTTCATCGGCCATCCAGCGGTTGAGTTCATTTAGCTTGGCTTCAATATCGTCCTGATTAGCCTGAAAGGTCTGAGATTTTGAACAGTCGTAACCATTCTTCGCGCCGGCACTTTGACAGAAGCTGTCTTGTTGCGAGGCTGCGCTGACTGAAACAGAGCCGGTTAACACACCGATCGCTAGTGCGAGGGTCAGTTTGCGGGTCTTAGCTAAACGTATTTGTCTGCTACCTTTCTTTGTCATCGGGGAGGTCCATTGTGGCATAATCAGGCACTATCGCTTTTCGTAACTTGCGATTATAACTGGAAAAAAGTTATGAGAAAGCCCTCAAAGGTCATATTGGTGAGATAAAAAAACAGCCACCATTGGGTGACTGTTTTTAGACTAGCGTGATTGTTTAGCTTTGTTCCCGGGCGATAGCCCGATAAGCGATGTCGTCACGGTAGTAAACTCCGTTCCAATCGATCTGCTTAACCAGCTCGTAAGCACGTTGCTGTGCTTCGGTAACGCTGTTGCCCAGTGCGGTTGCGCAAAGTACTCGACCACCGTTGGTAACCACCTGGCCATCTTTCATCGCCGTGCCAGCATGGAAGACTTTAGCGCCTTCTTCAGTGCTCTGTGGCAGACTGATGACGTCGCCTTTGGTGTAATCGCCTGGATAGCCGCCAGCGGCTAATACGACGCCTACGGCGCAACGAGTATCCCAGTCGGCGCTGGTTTGATCCAGCTTGCCATCTAATGCCGCACCGCACAGTTCGACGATGCTGGATTTTAGACGTAGCATAATGGGCTGAGTTTCTGGATCACCAAAGCGGCAGTTGTATTCAATCACTTTCGGTGTGCCGTCGGCCATAATCATCAGACCCGCATAAAGGAAACCAACATAGGTATTACCCTCGTCAGCCATGCCTTTAACCGTTGGCAGGATAACCTCAGCCATAATGCGCTGATCGATCTCAGGCGTTACAACCGGAGCGGGAGAGTAAGCCCCCATGCCGCCGGTATTTAGTCCGGTATCACCGTTGCCGGCCCGTTTGTGATCTTGGCTGGTGGCCATTGGCAGTACATTAGTGCCATCAACCATGACGATAAAGCTCGCTTCTTCGCCATCCAAGAACTCTTCGATGACGACGCGGTGTCCCGCTTCACCAAAGGCGTTACCTGCTAGCATATCCTGCACGGCGTCTTCCGCTTCTTGCAGCGTCATGGCGACAATCACGCCTTTACCGGCGGCTAGACCATCAGCTTTAACAACGATGGGCGCACCTTTTTCACGTAGATACGCTAAGGCTGGCTCAATTTCAGTAAAGTTTTGATAGTCGGCGGTAGGAATTTGCTGACGTTCGAGGAAATCTTTGGTGAACGCTTTTGAGCCTTCCAGTTGCGCCGCGCCTTTAGAGGGGCCGAAACAACGCAGACCTTCGCTGCTAAAACGATCAACAATACCTTCAACCAGTGGCGCTTCAGGGCCAATAATGGTCAGTGCAACGGCGTTGTCTTTAGCAAAGGCAACCAGTGCATCCTGATCCATGACGTCGATCGCCACGTTTTCAAGCTTAGGCTCGAGTGCCGTACCGGCATTACCCGGTGCAACAAATACTTTACTTACCTTGCTGTCTTTGGCCGCATGCCAGGCTAATGCGTGTTCGCGACCGCCGGAACCAATAACTAATACGTTCATATCTCTACCTTAATTCTGAAATCGTCCGATAACAAAAGAGCCAGATAAACTGGCTCTTGCTGTCGTCGCTGTGCTTAGTGGCGGAAGTGACGCATGCCGGTAAAGACCATCGCCATACCGTGTTCATTAGCCGCATTAATGACTTCCTGATCGCGCATTGAGCCGCCTGGCTGAATCACTGCTTTGATACCTGCCGCCGCAGCCGAATCGATACCGTCACGGAAGGGGAAGAACGCATCAGAGGCCATGACCGAACCTTTTACTTCCAAGCCTTCATCGGCCGCTTTAATACCGGCGATTCGAGCGCTGTAAACACGGCTCATCTGTCCCGCGCCTATACCGATGGTTTGACCCTCTTTGGCATAAACAATCGCGTTAGATTTAACAAACTTAGCCACTTCCCAGCAGAACAGCAGGTCACGAATCTCTTGTTCGGTTGGCTGTAAGGTGGTGACAACTTTCAGTTCGCTGACATCAACCATGCCGAGGTCTTGATCCTGAACCAGCAAGCCGCCATTAACGCGTTTGTAGTCGAAGCGTTTGGTGCGTTCAGTTGACCATTCGCCGCAAGCTAGCAAGCGAACATTAGGCTTAGCCGCAACGATATCCGATGCTTCTTGTGTGACTGATGGGGCGATAATCACTTCAACAAACTGACGATCAACGATCGCTTTAGCTGTTTCTGCATCCAATTCGCGGTTAAAGGCGATAATGCCACCAAAGGCTGAGGTTGGATCTGTTTGGTAGGCTTTGTTGTAAGCTTCCAACAGGTTGTCGCCAATCGCTACACCGCAAGGGTTAGCGTGTTTAACGATAACACAGGCCGGTTCTTTGAATGGTTTAACACATTCCAGCGCAGAATCAGTATCGGCCACGTTGTTGAATGACAGCGCCTTGCCCTGTAATTGACGTGCGGTCGAAACACTGGCTTCAGCTGGGTTAGACTCAACGTAGAAAGCCGCTTTTTGATGTGGGTTCTCGCCGTAACGCATCTCCTGCGCTTTAACAAATTGAGTGTTAAAGGTGCGCGGGAAATCAGCGGGCTCGTCAACGCTACCGTCAGTGATCGCACCGAGATAGTTAGCGATCATGCCATCATAAGCGGCAGTGTGTTCAAACGCCTGAACGGCTAGATCGAAACGGGTTGGGTGAGTCAGACCTTGGTTGGCATCTAGCTCAGCAATGATACGATCATAGTTGTCAGCAGTGACAACGATAGCAACGTCTTCATGGTTTTTAGCAGCAGAGCGAACCATGGTCGGTCCACCGATATCGATGTTTTCGATAGCCAGTGGCAGATCACAGTCTGGGCGAGCGATGGTTTGCTCGAATGGGTACAGGTTAACCACGACCATATCGATCGGGGTGATGCCGTGTTCATTCATAATGGCATCATCGATGCCGCGACGACCCAAGATACCACCGTGTACTTTGGGGTGTAGAGTCTTAACGCGGCCGTCCATCATTTCCGGGAAACCGGTATAGTCAGATACTTCAATAGCCGGAATATCGTTTTCTTTCAGCAGCTTGTATGTGCCACCAGTGGAAAGGATCTCAACACCGCGCTGGCTAAGTGCCTGGGCGAATTCAACGATACCTGATTTATCAGACACGCTGATCAGTGCGCGACGTACCGGAGTGATTTTCTGCTCTGCCATGGTTTTGTCTTCTGAGTTAAGGTTAAAAAATAGTCGTTTACAGCAGGCCGTACTGCTTTAGCTTTTTACGTAGCGTGCCGCGGTTTAAACCGAGCAGCTCGGAGGCTTTCGTTTGGTTGTCCCGGGTGTAGGTCATCACGGCTTCAAACAAAGGGGCTTCAATTTCAGCCAGTACCATTTGATACACGTCGGTGACAGGTTGTCCATCCAGCTGGCGAAAGTAGTTATGCATAGATACTTGTACGCTATCTCGCAAAGTGCGTTCCTGCACATCGATGTTTTCTATATGTGTTACTTGTGTATTCAATGTCTTGTTATCCACTTGCATCAACCTAAAAAATTGAACCGTTACTCAGGCAGCAGCGTCTGCTTTACCCGGTACGATGAAAAATGACCGGATCGCGTCTTGCTGATGTTCGGTTTCTTCTATCTGATTAAACTCTTTTCTAAATAGCTCTGGATCGTGTAATCGTTCTGCGCCCGGATTGTTTTTGAGGTACCAGCCGACATGTTTGCGGGCAATACGTATCCCGGCATAGTCGCCATAAAAACGGTACAGCGCAGACAGATGTTCCAAGAGCGTATCCCTGACTTCAACGGCGGTCGGGGAGGGTAGCATTTTGCCGGTCTGAAGGTAATGACTTATCTCACGGAAAATCCAAGGATTCCCCTGTGCGGGGCGGCCTAGCATCACCGCATCGGCACCGGTGTATTCGAGCACCTGGCGGGCTTTTTGCGGGCTGTTGATATCACCATTAGCAAACAGCGGAATATCGATAGCCTGACGAATACGGGCGATGGTGTCGTACTCGGCATCGCCCTTATAACCACAGGCCCGTGTCCGACCATGGACGGCCAATGCCTGAATACCTGAATCTTCAGCGATGCGGGCAATGGTTTCACCGTTACGGTTGTCGGTATCCCAACCCGTACGGATCTTCAATGTGACCGGCAGTTCCACGGCTGCAACCGTTGCCTGAAGGATCTCTTTGACCAGGGCTTCATCTTTCAATAGGGCGGAACCGGCAGCCTTGTTACAGACTTTTTTGGCGGGGCAGCCCATGTTGATATCGATGATATGCGCGCCATTGGCCGCATTGGCTCTGGCAGCCTCTGCCATCATCTCAGGATCACCACCGGCGATTTGGACGACATTGAGGCTATTATGGGTATCTTTCTGTAAACGGTAGCTGGACTTGCGGCTGTTCCATAGACGCGTATCAGAGGTGACCATCTCGGAAACCACCATGCCCGCGCCCAGTTGTTTGCACAACCGGCGGAATGGCAGGTCGGTTACACCGGCCATCGGCGCCAGAATAACCTGACTATCAATGGTGTGCTGTCCGATTTGAAACATGGCCAACCCCGAATTTAGAGAAATAGCTGCCTGTGGCTATCAAAATGATAACCCCGATACCGCTGTTTGGAAGGCGGACAATCATACTCTTTCAGGCGGGGAGGGCCAAGGATTTTTTGATGGTTTTTTGATCATATTGTTGTTGCAAAATGTGTTACAAAATGATCAGAAAGGGCTGGAGGGGCCGGTTTGGTTGCTGTTTTAGGGGTGTATAAATTTGGTGGTTGGGGCTATCGAGGGGCGTTGTTCGGCTGGGTAGGTTTGACTAAGGTAGCTTCATAACTGAGTGCTCTGCGGCCCGGATCGAGAATCTCAAACTCAATCTGTACCGAGCGTTTGGGGGATATTATCTGCGGTGCGGTGTGTGCTGTATCGAGGTACTCGGTTGGCTGAAAGGTTCGCTGGCTGACGGGTTGTCCGAGGCGATCTGAGAAGGATAGCAAAATCGCCGGGTAGGGTTGGGCGACATCCGCCAGATTTTCGAGTCGCAGATTCACCCTTAACGCGCCTTGAAAGTCGGGGTGTTGCCGTACCAATAGTTGTTGGGTCTTGATCTTGTCGAGCATGATGGGAGCATCGAGCTGACAGGGTAGATATTGGCAGGCATATTGATAGGCTGCAGATAGCTCGGAGTAAGCGCTGAGTGGCTGGCGGTTAAACCAGAGGTATTGCCCGAGCAGCAGTAAAACCGCGATCAACGTCAGTACTGTCCAGCCGCGGTGTGTTGCGGTGGGCGTTGCGGCACGATTGATAAATAGGGGTTCTGCCTGAAAGTCGGTTAAGGGGCGTATTGATTGTGTTGTGGGCTTAGGTGACGCATTGGTTGGCGTTATGCTTGCCGTAAGGGTATCGGTCAAGTCGGTTGTATTATTCGCTGCTGGCTGTTCAATGGCAACGGAAGGTTGTGCTGCGGTACTGATCGGTAATAGTTCGCTAACCGGCTGTTCTAGATCGATGTCGATGGTTGTTATTGTTGCAGCATCAGCATCAGCATCAGCATCAGCATTAGCGCTGAGTCCTATTGTATTCTCCGCGGCGAGAACGTCGTTATCGTCATCGAGTGGTTCGGGCAAAATCGGTTGAGCGCTGCTTGAAGGGTAGCGTTTATCGTCACCGCTAAGGTTATCAGGTGAGGTGAATAGAGCTACTTCGATCTGATCAAATAACGGGTCGTTATCGAGCGTGTCACTTAGGTCGTCCAGTTGATCAACCGGCCTTAAATCTATCTGAGGGTCGACCAGCGTATCGCAGCGATAGACCTGAGCATTAAAGACTTCAAGGCATTCGCCACAACGCACCTTGCCATGGGCAATTTTGAGTTGCCCGGGAGTGACCTGAAACCGTGTGGCACAGGTCGGGCACTCGGTGATGATGTTGTGGCTCATACTAGCGCCGGATTACCGTTTTATACCAGTAATGCGGATCCAGCCTTCTTTCTCAGTGACCGGATCTAGGTCGAAGTCTGGACTATACGCGGCACGTAGTTCTTCTTCCTGATCGGCCAACAATCCGGATAAGATTAGTTGCCCGCCAGACTTGCACAGGGCGGTCAGCGTTGGCGCCAGTTGTACCAGTGGTCCCGCTAGGATATTGGCAACGACCAGATCAGCCTGATCTTGTGGGGCTTTTTCGGGGAAGAATACCTGTAGCTTATCTTTAGATAGCTGATTACGTTGTAGGTTATCGAGACTGGCATCGAGGGCTTGAGGGTCGATATCCACTGCGGTTACATGTTCAGCGCCGAGCAGGAGCGCCGCAATACCGAGAATGCCGGAGCCGCAACCATAATCGACCACCTGTTTTCCATCCAGTGTTAGAGAATCGAGAAATTCAAGGCACAGTGCCGTGGTTGGGTGGGTGCCGGTACCGAATGCTAGACCGGGGTCTAGCATCAGATTAACCGCGTTGGGTTCAGGCACCTCTTTCCAGCTAGGACAAACCCAGAGGCGTTGACCAAACTTCATGGGATGATAATTATCCATCCACTCTCTTTCCCAATCTTTATCTTCGACGATTTCTGTTTTCATCGGTGGGAAAGGGGTATTAGGAAATAGCTGTTCGTGGGATTTTTTTAAGAAGACCTGAGTGGCGTCTAGGTCATGATCAGCGGAAAACAATCCAGTCAGTACGGTGTTTCTCCACAGGGGAGTGGTTCCCAGTTCTGGCTCAAAGATAGGGGTATCTTCTTTATCCTGTAGGGTGACAGCGGCGCAGCCAGCTGCAAGCAGTAGGTCTTCATACTGTTCGGCGTTATCTGGTAGGACATCCAGTTTAATCTGTAACCAGGGCATGACGTTTTCCTTATAACCTACGATATCTGTTCTTTATAACAAGAGGATCAAACGAAAAAAAGCCTCCAGTGGGAGGCTTTTCGCGGAAACTGGCATCAAATGATCAGTCCAGTCCCAGTTTCTTTTCCAAATAATGGATATTGACGCCGCCTTCAGCGAAGTGGGTGTCACGCACAATGATTTGATGCAGCGGGATATTACAACGAATCCCTTCTACCACCATTTCATCGAGAGCGATCTCCATACGACGCAATGCGGTTGCCCGGTCTTCACCATAGGTGATCAACTTGGCGATCAGTGAATCATAATGCGGCGGCACGGTATAACCGTTGTACAGATGCGAATCAACACGCACGCCAATACCGCCCGGCGCATGGAAATGATTCACTGTACCTGGGCAGGGCATAAAGGTTTTCGGATCTTCAGCGTTGATACGACACTCAATGGAGTGGCCTAGCAGCTTGACGTCTTCCTGTTTGAACGACAACGGCATGCCAGAGGCGATGCGCAGCTGTTCTTTAACGATATCGATACCAGTAACCATCTCGGATACAGGGTGTTCAACCTGAACACGGGTATTCATTTCGATAAAGTAAAAACGGCCATTTTCGTACAGGAATTCGAAGGTGCCAGCACCGCGATAGTTAATCGCTAGGCAGGCATCAACACAGCTTTTAAGCACTTCGGCACGGGCAACAGGGTCGATACCCGGTGCAGGAGCTTCTTCAACGACCTTCTGATGGCGGCGCTGCATTGAGCAGTCACGGTCATACAGGTGGATCGCATTGCCCTGTCCGTCAGATAGTACCTGAACTTCTACGTGGCGAGGGTTCTCGAGGAACTTCTCCATGTAGACGGTTTCGTCACCAAAAGCACCTTTCGCTTCGGATTTGGTTACATATACAGCGTTCAGCAAGCTCGCTTCGCTGTGTACTACTCGCATACCACGTCCACCACCACCGGCGGCCGCTTTGATAATGACGGGATAACCAATTCTGCGCGCGATTTCGATGATCTTGTCACCGTCTTCCGGTAGTTCACCGTCGGAGCCTGGTACGGTCGGTACGCCGGCTTTTTGCATCGCTTCAATCGCTGCGACTTTATCACCCATGATGCGGATGGTTTCCGCTTTCGGGCCGATAAAGGCAAAACCGCTTTTTTCCACCCGTTCAGCAAAATCAGCATTTTCAGCTAAGAAGCCGTAACCGGGATGGATACCCATCGCATCCGTCACTTCGGCAGCTGCGATGATGGCAGGAATGTTCAGGTAGCTTTGTGCAGACGCGGGTGGCCCGATACACACGGCTTCATCTGCGAGACGAACATGCATCAGATCACGATCCGCGGTGGAGTGGATCGCAACCGTTTTGATGCCGAGTTCTTTGCAGGCCCGGAGGATACGCAGTGCGATCTCTCCGCGGTTGGCAATAACAACTTTTTCTAGCATGTTGAGAACCTGTCTGGTGGATAGCTTAAACGATGATTACCAGTGGCTGATCAAATTCAACCGGTTGGCCGTCTTCGACCAAGATAGCTTCTACAACACCGGAACGGTCAGCTTCAATTTGGTTCATCATCTTCATCGCTTCAACGATGCAGATTGGGTCGCCTTCTTTCACGGTTTGGCCAACTTCAATAAAAGAAGGTGAGCTTGGTGATGGTGAGCGGTAGAACGTACCAACCATCGGCGAAAGAACAGCCTGACCATTGTAGGCAGGTGCGGCAGCAGCAACCGGTGCTACTGGCGCAGCGACAGGCGCAGCAACCGGTGCCGGAGCGGCTGCAACAGGTGCAGGTGCTGCCAGAACGGTGGTGCCGCGGCTGATGCGTACAGACTCTTCGCCTTCTTTAATTTCTATTTCGTTGATGTTGGATTCTTCCAACAACTCAATCAGTTTTTTTACTTTGCGAATATCCATACTAATGAAATTCTCTATCAATTCAGATGTTAAAGTTTGTCAATCCGGCTGAATGCGGATTGTAATGCAAATTCATAACCCTGGACGCCCAGTCCGCAGATAACGCCCACCGCCACATCAGAAAGATAGGAGTGGTGACGGAACGCTTCGCGGGCGTGCACATTGGAGATATGGATCTCTATAAAAGGGATCGCCACACCTAATAGTGCATCACGCAAGGCAACACTCGTATGAGTGAATGCTGCTGGGTTGATCAGTATAAAATCCACCTGTTCGACACGGGCCTGATGGATCCGTTCAATCAATACATGCTCAGCGTTACTTTGCAGGCACTCAATTTGGTGACCTGCTTGCTCAGCAAGGGTAGTAAGGCGTTGGTTAACGTCCTGCAATGTCGCAGCGCCATAAACCTCTGGCTCGCGAGTACCGAGCAGATTTAGGTTGGGGCCGTTAAGAAGCAGTATTTTAGCCATTAAATAAGCCTATAATGACGTACAATTACGTCCGATGGATATAAAAGTGAGTAGTTTGCCGGAAAAGCTAAACTGTGTAAACAGCTTTACTACTTATTGTGTTTTATCATCAGTTTTGCCGACGTTGTGGCTGGTTTCTGATCATAATTTGATTTAGTTTCGTCTATATGACGGTATTAATTGGCTCTTTTCTTGATCTTCTGTCGGTGTTTAGTCGCGCTGTTTTGAGGATCGGATAAATACCGCTGTATCAATGGTAGTATAATGTTCCATTATTTACAGGCGACGGGCATTGACCCGTTGGGTCAAATCGGACATATTGCGGTGCAATAAAAGCGCGTTTACGTTAAAGGATATACCATGGATATGTTACAGCGGTTGTGGTTCTCATGTTGGGATAAACTGACAGGCACTGTAGGCCGTGTGAGATTGTTACGGCCGATATTGGCGCTGGTTGGTCTCTATCTGCTGGTGAGTGTTGGTCTCGGTATTTGGTGGAGCCAAGAGCCGGCCCCTTTTACTATTGAACCGCTAGTGGTTCAGAGCGCCGATGGTCAATCGCAAAAGGTTATCGGTTCGGCCACCGTTTCAACCTTGATTAAGATTACCGATACGTTACTGCAAAAGCAGGGCGGTTATTTATCGAACGACCGTACTCCTCCGGGTATTTGGTTGGATAATATCCCTAACTGGGAATTTGGTGTGCTGGTGCAAGCACGGGATATGTCTCGGGCCATGCGGAAAGATTTTAGCCGGTCACAGTCTCAGTCTACTGAAGATGTCGATCTTAAAGCCGCCGAGCCACTGCTGCACTTTGATAGCGATAGCTGGGTGTTGCCTTCCAGTGAAGGTGAATATAAGAAAGCTTTGAAATACTTGCGTGCCTATGAGGTGCGTCTGTCTGATCCGCAACAGCAGGATGCACAGTTTTATTCCCGTGCCGATAACCTGCGCGGTTGGCTGGCGGATGTGTCTACTCGCTTAGGCAGCTTATCTCAGCGGTTGAGTGCCAGTGTTGGCCAGAAACGAGTGAATACTGATTTGGCGGGCGAATCCAGTGCGCGTCAGTCCACCGATAATGCCGGTGACCGGGAAGTTAAAACGGGCTTCCTTGAGATTGATGATGTCTTTTATGAAGCACGCGGCACAGCTTGGGCATTGATTCATCTGCTGCAAGCGGTTGAAGTGGATTTTGCCGATGCGTTGGAAAAGAAAAATGCGTTGATCAGCCTGCGACAGATTATTCGTGAGTTGGAAGCGACTCAGGGCACCGTCTGGAGTCCGATGATTCTCAACGGTAACGAGTTCGGATTGTTGGCGAACCATTCGTTAGTGATGGCCTCTTATATCTCCCGTGCTAACGCTGCCATTATCGATCTGCGCTCACTCTTAGAGCAGGGTTGATCGCTAGAAAGATCGATTGATCCTGTATCTGTGTCGCGGTGGTTAAGTAAAAGGAAAGACGTATGATTCGAGTTGTCTTTAATCAGAAGGGTGGCGTGGGTAAGTCCAGTATTAGTACTAACTTGGCCGCCATCAGTGCCAGTCAGGGAAAGCGGACACTGGTGATTGATTTAGACTCCCAATGTAACACTAGTCATTATTTACTGGGCGACCAGGTGAATGAGACGGTTGGTGATATTAACGATTTTTTTGAGCAGACACTGAGCTTTCAGGTGCGTCCTAAAGCAATAACGGAGTTTATTCATCCGACTGCGTATGAAAATCTGCATCTGTTGCCCTCAAATCCTGAGCTGGGGGATCTGCATTCTAAGTTGGAAGCGAAGCATAAGATCTACAAGTTGCGGGATGCGCTACAAGATTTGGATCAGTACGATGCGGTCTATATTGATACGCCGCCCGCGTTTAATTTTTATACGCTGTCAGCGCTGTGTGCCGCCGATAGCTGTTTGATTCCATTTGACTGTGATGAGTTCTCTCGTCAGGCGCTCTATAGTCTGATGTACAATGTGCAGGAAACGCAGCAGGATCATAATAAAAAACTCGTCATTGAAGGGATTGTGGTCAATCAGTACCAGCCTCGTGCGAATGCCTCAAAGACCATCGTTGAAACCCTGCAAGACGATAACCTACCGGTATTAAATGCGAAGATCTCTTCATCAGTGAAGATGAAAGAGTCTCATAATGAGTGTGTCCCGCTGATTCACTTTGCCCCCAAGCATAAGCTTACCTTAGAGTTTATCGCGCTCTATGACGAGTTAAACGCCTAGCTAAGGTGTTACCCCGCCATCCACAATAAACGTATCGTTGATGCGTTTATTGAGAGCTGTTTCCTCATGGTTGTTTATAAAATCGATCCGGTTAGCCTTCTGCTGCCTATTTTGTGACGTCCGTCTAAGACTTTCTCTTAAGCTCAAGGTATTATATTGCAAATTTTTTAGGCTCAGTGCGGTGGTGTGCCATCGGTTGACGCTTTCGTTCTTCGTCGCTTTAAAAAGAGACTTCAGCATGCGTATACATGAAATTAACCACCCTTTGGTAAAACATAAAATTAGTCTGATGCGGGCCGCGGATATCAGCACCCGAGCATTTCGTCAGCTGGCCGCAGAAGTGGGCGCTTTGTTGACCTATGAAGCGACTAAAGACCTGAAAACAGAAAGCTATCAGTTTGAAGGCTGGTGCGGTGAGATGACTGGCGAACAGATTAAAGGCAAAAAGGTTACGGTTGTGCCTATTTTGCGGGCCGGTATCGGTATGCTCGATGGTGTGCTGGATCTTATTCCGAGCGCCAAAATCAGCGTAGTCGGCCTATATCGCGATGAAGAAACGTTGCAACCGGTGACCTACTTCGAACGTTTGACCAGTGATATGGAAGAACGGCTCGCGCTGGTGATCGATCCAATGCTGGCAACAGGTGGCTCGATGAATGCTACCATCGATATGTTAAAACAGTCCGGTTGTCAGGATATTAAAGCCCTCGTATTAGTGGCTGCGCCTGAAGGCATCAAAGCGGTCAATGAGGCACATCCGGATGTCGAGTTGTATACCGCGGCGATCGATAGCCACCTTAATGAACAGGGTTATATTATTCCGGGCTTAGGCGATGCCGGCGATAAGATCTTTGGCACTAAATAAAGGAATCTCTGATGAACCGGAAGATGAGCGAAACCCTCGACGGTAATGAACCACTCTGGCGAACGATACTAGCCGGTTCACAAATGTTGTTTGTCGCCTTTGGTGCGCTGGTGCTGATGCCTCTGCTCACGGGCATGGACCCGAGTGTGGCACTGTTTACCGCAGGTTTTGGTACGCTGTTGTTTCAAGTGGTCACCAAGGGCCAGGTGCCGGTATTTCTGGCGTCGTCATTTGCCTTTATCGCGCCAATTATTTACAGCACCACGACCTGGGGCATGCCTGCAACCTTAGGGGCGCTGTTCTGTGCTGGCTTGGTGTATATGCTGTTGGCGCTGGCGGTAAAGTTCCGCGGTGTGGGCTTTTTACACCGGGTTCTACCCCCTGTTGTGGTCGGTCCCGTCATTATGGTGATTGGCTTAGGGCTAGCACCGGTGGCGGTGAATATGGCGATGGGTAAAGCCGGAGACGGTAGCATCGAACTGTTTCCCTATGTCGATTCGATGATCGTGTCGATGTCTGCATTAGCGACAACTCTGCTGGTTGCGACCTTTGGTAAAGGGATCTTCCGTTTACTGCCGATTATGGCGGGGGTTGTGGTGGGTTATCTGATGGCTAACTTCTTCGGCATGGTGAATTATCAAGTCGTTGCCGATGCTGCCTTCATCGCGGTGCCTGCGTTCGTTCTGCCTGAATTCAACTGGCAAGCGATTCTGTTTATGATTCCGGTAGCGATTGCACCGGCGGTTGAGCATGTGGGCGATCTGTTGGCCATTGGCCATGTGACCGGAAAAGATTATATTAAAAAACCGGGTCTGCACCGCACACTGTTTGGTGATGGCTTGGCCACGTCGGCAGCGGCACTGTTTGGTGGACCACCGAATACCACCTATTCTGAAGTGACTGGTGCGGTTATGCTAACCCGTTCATTTAATCCGATGATCATGGTCTGGGCTGGGGTGTTTGCTATCCTGCTGGCGTTTGTGGCTAAGTTCGGCATCCTGTTACAAACCATTCCCTCTCCGGTAATGGGCGGTATTCTGATTCTGTTGTTTGGCTCCATTGCCGCGGTGGGTTTGAATACCCTGATTAAAGCCCGTGTTGATCTAGCCGAGCAGCGTAACCTCGTGATCGTAGCAACCACCTTAGTGTTTGGTATCGGCGGTATGGTGGTCGGTCAGGGTGAATTCAGTATGCAGGGCGTTAGCCTCTGTGGTGTTGTGGCTATTCTGCTTAACCTGTTGTTGCCGGGTCATAAACCTGAAGCGGATGATCTGCATGAAGAGCAGGGTGTGGTCGATGACCTGATTGATCATGTGAAGTGATCCACTTTAACGCTTAATTCGGCTCTTGATACGGGGCTGAATCTAGGCTAAGAGAAAACCGGCGAGAGTCGGTTTTTTTGTCAATAACATAAGCATAGGGGTATTCCCTTATTTTGTGATTGAAATTTGGCGCTAATGATGGAACACTGTGGGCTGATTTTAAGAGGATAAACGCGATATGAAGATTAACAGTTTTGGTGTAGTCGGTGCCGGCCAGATGGGTGGTGGTATTGCTCAGGTAGCTGCCTGTTCTGGTTTCGACGTAGTGTTGTATGATCTGAATGATCCCGCTTTGGAGCGAGGCATTAAGGCCATCAATTCCAGTTTGGCGCGGATGGTGAATAAAGAGAAGCTGACGCAGGCGGAAGCGGATCAGGCGTTGGCACGCATCAAACTGACAACCGATATGGCGGATATGGCTGCAACTGGTATCGTGGTAGAAGCGGCCAGTGAAGATGAAGAGATTAAAAAAACCATCTTCCGTAAGCTCGACGAAGTCTGTCAGCCAGAGACGATTTTGGCGACCAACACCTCATCTATCTCTATTACGCGTTTGGCCGCGGTGACTTCCCGCCCGGGTAAAGTGATCGGTATGCACTTTATGAACCCTGTGCCGATGATGCAGTTAGTGGAAATCATCCGCGCGCTGCAAACCGATGATGCGGTGTTTGATGCGGTACAGCAGTTGTCGCTGGAGATGAGCAAAGTGCCGGTGGATGTTAAAGATGCGCCGGGTTTTGTTTCCAACCGCATTCTGATGCCGATGATCAATGAAGCCGTGTTTTGCCGTTATGAGAATCTGGCAACCGCAGAAGAGATCGATACGGTGATGAAGCTAGGGATGAGTCACCCGATGGGGCCGTTGGCACTGGCGGATCTGATCGGTCTAGACACCTGTTTGAGCATTATGAATGTGCTCTATGATAACTTTAAAGACTCCAAGTACCGTCCTTGCCCACTGCTGGTACAGATGGTGGATGCCGGTTATATGGGCCGTAAGAGCGGTCGCGGATTTTACACCTACGACTGAGTTTTTATGTCGGTGATTCGTTGAAATGTGTTGGATTTGTGTAGGTACTGATGAAGCATGAATCGCACCGGTTGTTCGTATAGCCGATGGTGCGGTTCGCAAAGCTCACCAGCACTCTACGACGTTACGGCGCAAAAGCCTGTTTAATTTTTGCCTGATCTACATGCTTGGCTGAATCCGAGATAGCTGATCTGACTGCGGTATTGGCGACTAAATCCTTGATGGGGAGCTTGACGATCAGTGCGATGGCTTTCTGTATCGCCCGAGGGTCGGTGTGCAAGGCGGTTTTAGATTCGTTATAGCAGTCTTCGACCATGAGCCGGGTAATGAGTGCCCCGAACTCTTTTTTGGATGCCAGTAGATCCTCGGCTGAAATCTGGCTATAGGCGGTTAGTTCTGGGTGGGTCGACATTGAGAAAAACATCCATTTTACCAGTGCTTTCCGCTCTTTGCCGGTTAACGAGTCGACGAAGCAGGTTTCGAGCGCTTGAGCATGGGCCGTGATCGGCAGCATCAAACAGAGGCTCGTCATCAGTGTTAAAGCAAACGCCGGTATGATGTGTTTCAAAGTCAATAACCCCGTTTTTGGCCAATCAATATCGTAGCGACTGTCAGCGATGCAGGATTGATCGATGCCTGTGGATAAGATAGTCAGCATACCCGCCCAGTCGCAGCAAAGAAAGTTGGCTTAGCGGCAGAAAAGCCGCATTAGCCATAGAAATGCGAGAGGCTGCGGTTATTTCGACAGATGACGGATGCCATCTTCTAACCCTTCCAGTGTTAGGGGGAACATTTTCTGATCTAATATCGTTTTGATCATCTGGGTGCTGGCAGTGTAATCCCAGTAGCGTTGATGGCTGGGGTTAAGCCAGATGGCTTTATCCCAGGTATCGAGAATCCGTCTTAGCCAGACCTCGCCCGCTTCTGGATTACGGTGTTCGACACTGCCAAACCGTTCGGTGACCTCATAGGGTGCCATCGCGGCATCGCCAACAAAGATCACCCGATAATCGCGGCCATAGGTGTGCAGCAGATCGAAGGTATCGATATGCTCGTTCCAGCGACGTTTGTTATCTTTCCAGACGCGCTCATAAACACAGTTATGAAAATAGAAATACTCTAGGTGTTTAAACTCGGTGCGGGCCGCTGAAAACAGTTGTTCGCATTGACGAATGTACGGGTCCATCGAGCCACCGACATCAAAAAATATCAGTACCTTGGCGGCGTTATGCCGTTCCGGTACCATTTTTAGATCGAGGTAGCCGGCATTATTGGCGGTAGAACGGATGGTGTCATCGAGGTCTAATTCATCGGCGGCGCCGGTGCGGGCAAACTTACGCAGCTTGCGCAGGGCGACTTTGAGGTTGCGGGTGCCCAACTCAACACTGTCATCGAGATCGCGAAATATCCGCTTTTCCCATACCTTGGCCGCCCGCTTATGTTTACTTTCTCCGCCGATACGCACCCCTTCGGGGTTATAGCCACTGTGACCAAACGGCGAGGTGCCGCCAGTACCGATCCATTTGTTACCCCCAGAGTGACGTTCTTTTTGTTCCTCAAAGCGTTTAGCGAGGGTTTCCATCAGCTTATCTAATCCGCCGAGTTTCTCGATTTCGGCTTTATCTTCATCGCTGAGGTTGCGGATAAAGTCGGCGTCCAGCCATTGCTCGGGGATTAGGTTGTCGAATGGATCGGGTAGCTCGGCGAGACCTTTGAAGTAGTGGCCAAAGGCGAGGTCGAAACGGTCGAAATATTTTTCATCCTTCACCATGCAGGTGCGCGCCAGTAGATAGAAATCATCCCAGTTGGCAAACGCCAGATGATTTTCCAGAGCCTCGAGCAGCATTAACAACTCTTTAATGGAAACGGGCACCTGAGCTTTGCGCAGGGTGTAGAAAAAATCGACTAGCATCGCGATACTCCCAGAACTGGCTTAACGGCTTCCACGGCGGGCCATAAAGGCCAGTCGTTGTAGCATATGAACGTCTTGTTCATTTTTCAGCAAGGCACCATAGAGAGGCGGAATCGCTTGGCTGGCATCACGGCTTTGCAGCAATTCGAGGGAAATGTTATCGGCCAGTAGTAGTTTCAACCAGTCGATCAGCTCCGACGTGGAAGGTTTTTTCTTCAGGCCGTTGACCTCCCGTACCTGAAAGAATACTTCGAGTGCTTCATTCACCAGCGACTTTTGGATATCCGGGAAGTGGACATCAACGATCTGCTTCATGGTCTCGGCATCGGGGAAGTTAATATAGTGGAAGAAACAGCGGCGCAGGAACGCGTCGGGCAGTTCTTTTTCGTTGTTGCTGGTGATGATGATAATGGGACGGTGTTTCGCGACCACGGTTTCGCCGGTTTCGTAAACACTGAATTCCATCTTGTCGAGTTCGACCAATAGGTCATTGGGGAACTCAATATCGGCTTTATCGATCTCATCAATCAGCAGTACGACCTGCTCATCGGCATCAAAGGCTTCCCAGAGCATCCCTTTACGGATGTAATTCTTTATATCATGCACCCGATCATCACCGAGTTGGGAGTCTCTTAGACGGGATACGGCATCGTATTCATACAATCCCTGCTGGGCTTTGGTGGTCGATTTAATATGCCAGCGCAGTAATTTTTTACCAAAGGCTAACGCCACTTCATCGGCGAGCATGGTTTTACCGGTGCCAGGCTCACCTTTGATCAGTAGGGGGCGTTGCAGTGTGGCGGCGGCATTAACGGCCATTCGCAGGTCATCCGTTGCAACATAGCGCTCAGTACCTTCAAATTTCATCTGACTTAACCTCTGAGAAAACTGTTACCAAAGAGGAATATCTTAGCAGAAAAATAGTATCGGGATATGGGCTCTAATTGACTATTTAGGACAATAAACCCTACATCTAGGCTATGCGGTATGGGGCGAACGTTGCTCTTTTTGTACCAGTAACATGGCGATAATAACAAGCACAATGCCGGGTATTAGTGGCCATTGTAGCGATGTAGAGCCCATCAATATATTTAGGATTACCACGAACAAAGGGGTTAAAAAGCTATAGGCTGCCACTTGAGTTGCGCCCAAGATAAGCGTGCCGAGTTGTAATAAGAAAAAACTGACTAAGGTGGTGAAGATAGCCAGATATAAAATGCCCAGATAAACATTCATATCGACGGCGCGCCACTCAATAGCGGCTAAGCTAGGAAGTGATAGTAACAGTAGCCAGAAGCCGCCAATCGATATCACCCAGAATGTCATTACTTCCATCGGCTCGCCAGCATAAAATTTTCGTATCAGTGGGTTATAGGCTCCCATAAATAAGCAGCCGAGTATAAATAGGAGGTCTCCGCGATTCAGTTGTAGTTGCAGCAAGCTGCTTATATCGCCCCGTACGATAATCCACAGGGCGCCTAAGGTGCCCAGTAGTAAACCGGCTGCTCGGCGTTTGCTAGTTTTTTCTCGGTTGATAAGAAACACATAGAATGCGGTCATCGCGGGCACCGTGGTATAGATGGCACCGGTATTGAGTGCGCTGGTATAGCGTAGCGCTTCAAACATACACCAGAAAAACACCACTAAAGGGATGCTTAAAACAGCATACCCGAGCAATTGCTTACCTTTTGGGCGGTGCCAGCCGTTTTTAACGAAAACATAGGGTGCGAACATCAGTGCGGCCAGCAGAAAACGGATAAACATCATTACCTCGGGAGGCAGGGCGGTGGTAATGAGTGCGCCAACAGGAAATGAGCTGGCGATAAGCGCGACCATCAATAGCATCAGCAAGTGAATCACAACGCGGGGTGTCTGTTGGAATGGGTTGTTCATAAGGCGCTCTATGCAAAGGGATCTGAGGCTTGCTAGGTTAACTTGTTTTTAATTAGCTGATAATCTGTGTTTTTGGACAATAACTGTTGAATAAAAGCGAACAAAGGTTGGTGTGATGGATACGATTGCTGCAATTCCCGTTTTTGTTGCTGTGGTTCAGTATGGTGGATTTTCCCCTGCGGCTCGCTTTTTGGGTATCTCTAAATCGGCGGTGAGCAAGCGTATTACGTTGTTAGAGCAGCAACTGGGGGTCAAATTATTGCATCGGACAACGCGAAAGCTGAGCTTAACGGAGGTGGGGGAACGTTATTTTGAGCATGCGCTTAAAGCGACCGAGGCCGCCCGTGATGCAGAAGATGCAGTGGCCCAACTTCAGGGGGAGCCGCAGGGACGTTTACGAATAAATTCACCGATGTCGTTTGGCCGGTTGCATATGGCACCGATGATCCCTGAATTTTTAAAACGCTATCCCAAAATCAGTATCGACCTGGTGATGGATGATAAACGACTCGAGATGGTGAGTGGCGGGTTTGATATCGCCATTCGTGGTGGTGAATTATCGGATTCTAGCCTGATTGCCCGTCGACTTGGCCGTTTTAACAGTGTTTTATGTGCCTCTCCTGAATATCTAGAGACTCAGGGTTATCCGTTAGTACTGGATGACCTGTTAGAGCATAACTGTCTCTCTTTTAGTTACTCCAATGATGTGCGTGAATGGCACTTTACGAAAGATAACCAGCGGCAGTCGGTAATGGTGTCGGGTAACTATCAGGTTAATAACAGTGAGGCGTTGCAGGAAGCGGTGCTTAGAGGGTTGGGTATTGCGCGCTTACCGACCTTTGTGGCTGGGCCGGATATTCGCGCTGGCAGACTGGTGGTCTTGTTTCCTGAATATCAGATGCCGGTGCAGGATTATAACGCGGTGTTTATTGAGCGACAGTATATGCCTGCGAAGGTGCGGGTATTTTTAGATTTTGCCATCGAGTATTTTGGCAGTGAGACGCCCTATTGGGAGCAGGGTATCGCTATCTAACGCAGTATTGTTGTCTTTTGCTCAACATTGTTTTTATTTTAAGAGTGGTTATTAATCATTAATAAACAATCTAATCTATTTGTCAGATGTGGTGATCACGGCGTTGAGTGGTGACACCTTTAATAATCGATCAATAGATGAGGGTTTAATAATGGAATTTTTTGCAACCGTTGCAGCACGTCGCGCGATCAAACACTATGCCGATAAACCGGTGACTGAAGCTGACTTTGAACGCATCATGCAGGCAGTATTGCTTTCACCTACTTCATATAATATTCAGCATTGGCGGTTTGTTCGGGTCACTGATTCGCAACTACGTACTGAACTTCAGGCTGCTGCTTGGGGACAAACACAGATAACCGAGGCTGCTGAGTTGGTGATTGTGTGTGCTGACACTCAAGCCTGGTCAGATAACCCTCAGCGTTATTGGGCCAATGCTCCGGCGGATGTGCAGGCGATGATGTTGCCTATGCTGGCCTCTTTTTATCAGGGCAAAGGGTTGTTACAGCGTGATGAGGCGATGCGTTCTAGCGGAATGGCGGCACAAACCTTTATGTTGGCGGCTAAGGCCTTGGGATATGATACTTGCCCTATGATCGGTTTTGATAATGAGCGGGTGGCTGAGATGGTTAATTTACCCGCAGGCCATGTGATCAGTATGTTCATCACGCTTGGTTCGGCGGACAAGCCTGCAAACCCAAGGGCTGGGCAAATCCCGCTGACCGAGGTATTAATTGAAAACCGCTTTTAATGTTGCCGCAGGTTGCGTTATTCATCCAGCATGACGCAACCTGTTAGAAAGGGTTGTAAACAACGGCATAGAGAGCGAAGCCTATCCAGCTGAACCATAATAAGCCCCAGCTTAATCGACTCTGTTTGTAAATGGTCACTATCTCTGGAGCTTCTGAATTATTAGCGTTATTCGGCTGTTGTGCTTGTTGCAGTTTGCGCTTTTGTTTGTCTAATTCACGGGCTTTTTCTTTGTGACGCTTTTTGTATTCCTCGATTCCTTTCTGAATACCCTGAGCAATAAGCCTAGTTTGTTCTTTCGTTTGTCCTGGGCGCTGGGTAGCTTTAGCCACCTGTAATGCTTCGGTTACCACCTGTTCAGATACTTTTTGTTTCTTAGCCATAGTCACTCCCTCGGTTTGAGCTGTATTATCTCACGATAACGGGTGACAATGTCTGTTAACAGAAATAAGGATATGTACATGGCCGCTTCAAACCTTCTAGCCTTAATTGACGATATCGCGTCCCTGCTCGATGATGTTGCCGGGATGACGAAAGTCGCCGCCCGTAAAACAGCTGGGGTGCTAGGGGATGATCTGGCGTTGAATGCTGAGCAAGTCTCGGGTGTTAAAGCCGAACGAGAGCTTCCGGTGGTTTGGGCGGTGGCAAAGGGCTCTTTTGTTAACAAGGCTATTCTGGTGCCAGCGGCGCTGGCGATCAGTTACTTTATCCCTTGGTTGATCGTGCCTCTGTTGATGATTGGCGGGTTGTTTCTCTGCTTTGAAGGCTTTGAAAAAGTGTTTCATGCGTTGTTCCATTCACCAGCAGAGAAGGCGGCCCATAAAGCGGAGCTAAAACACGCACTCGAGGATAGTGCAGTTGATTTGGTTGCTTTTGAAAAAGAGAAGATCAAAGGGGCAGTGCGAACCGACTTTATACTCTCCGCCGAGATTATTGTTTTAACGTTAGGCACGGTGGCCGGCGCGTCATTGGTTACCCAGTTGGGAGTGCTGGTGGGCATTTCGCTCATAGTGACGGTGGGGGTCTATGGATTGGTGGCGGGTATTGTTAAGTTGGATGATCTCGGACTTTATATGGTGCGTAAACCCGGTGCGGCCGACCTAACTAAAACTATTGGCCGTGGCATTTTAACGGCGGCGCCGATGCTGATGAAAGGACTCTCTGTGTTAGGTACGGTGGCGATGTTTATGGTGGGCGGCGGAATCTTAGTCCATGGTTTGCCGTTTTTACATCACTTTATCCAGCATTTGACCGAGGGGTTGAATGCGGTTGTTGTGATGTTGTTACCGGTATCGTTAGAAGCGTTGATCGGTGTTGCCGCTGGCGGCGTTGTCTTTATGGTGATTAGCTTGGGAAAAAAACTGGTGGGGAAAACCGAGGCGGCTTGATCTTTAGCCGTTGGTTTTCTGACTGGAGGAGGGGCACAGGTGTTTGGGTTAAATAACCCTGAGCTAAGATAAAGGCAAAAAGTAAGCTACAAAAAGGGCCGATGCATTATACATCGGCCTTTTTTGTTTCGAGCAGCTAATTACTTAGCGGCTTCGTAAGCTTTTTGCGCTTCGATGATCGCAGCTTTGGCGGCGTCAACGCCTTCCCAGCCTTCAACTTTAACCCATTTGCCTTCTTCTAGACCTTTGTAGTTCTCGAAGAAATGCTTGATGCGGGCCAATAGAATGTCTGGCAGGTCAGTGACGTCTTGCACGTCTTTGTAGGCTTTGCTCAGTTTGTCGTGTGGTACGGCAACGAGTTTAGCATCTTCACCGGCTTCGTCGGTCATGTTCAGTACGCCAACGGGGCGGCAGCGAATCACAGAACCGGGTACTACTGGGTAAGGTGTTACTACCAGTACGTCCAGTGCATCGCCATCATCAGCCAAGGTGTTGTTGATGTAACCGTAGTTGGCTGGGTAGAACATAGGCGCCGCCATGAAACGGTCAACGAAGATTGCATCAGAATCTTTGTCGATCTCGTATTTAACCGGATCGCTATCCGCTGGAATCTCGATGATTACATTGATGTCGTTTGGCAGATCATTGCCAGCAGGGACTTTTTCAAAGCTCATGTGTCGCCTTCCTGTTTAAGTGTTAAATCTGTTTAGAATTCTAGGGCTGCATTATATACAGCCCTTGATCATAAGTTGAATACGACTTAAAGATCATAAACTGAGAATTCAGTTAGTCCTTAGCGTGATATTTCATCATGGTTTCGACTTCAGCTTTTGAACCTAGGCCGACGGAAACGCGTTGATGAATTTTTTCTGGCTGGACATCCATAATATGCCCGTAGCAAGTTGTGCTTAAGCCGCCAGCTTGTTCGATAAGGTAACTCATTGGATTACCTTCATACATCAGACGTAGCTTGCCGGGCTTGCTTGGATCACGATTATCCCATGGGTAAAGGAAGATGCCGCCACGGGTGAGGATGCGATGAACTTCGGCCACCATAGAGGCAACCCAGCGCATATTATAACGTTTGCCCAGTGGGCCTTCTTCACCTTGAAGCAGGTCGGAAACATAGGCTTGCATTTCGGGTTCCCAGAAGCGCTGATTTGACATGTTGATGCCAAATTCTTGGGTATGCTCAGGCACTGTGACATTCTCTTCGGTGAGAATGAAATCGCCACCGTGGCTCAGCGTAAACATCTGTACGCCGTTACCGGTAGTGAGAACCAATACCGCACAAGGGCCATACAAAACATAACCGGCGGCGATCTGCTTGCGGCCGCATTGCATGAAGGCCGCTTCTGAACCGCCATCAAGACCTTCAGGGCGTTCTAAAATAGAGAAAATAGTACCGACGGACACGTTAACATCGATATTGGATGAGCCATCCAATGGGTCGAACGTGACAAGGTATTTACCCTCTGGGTTACCGGCAACAGGGTAGTCTTCCTCTTCAGAAGCGATACCCGCAACAGTTGAGTTATCTAACAGCACGGCTTTAAGAATATCGTTAGAGATGATGTCCAGTTTTTTCTGGGTTTCACCCTGAACATTAACGCCTTCGGAGGTGCCCAATACGCCCGCCAGAGCGCCTTCACGCAGTTTAATGGCGATCTCTTTACAGGACAGCATCAGGCTGTCAATCAGTTCAATAAGATCATCGGGAGTGTCGTGGTGCTTGAGGTACTGGTTCAGCAGTCGCATGTGGCCAAAAAACCTGTGGATTTGAGGGGTTAAAAGTTGTGCTGATTTTACGCTGAATTGAGGGTGAATTACACCGTTGAGCGGGTAATTAACGTAAAAAAACGACAATTGTGTGAATCGTGATTTATTTTTTGCAAGTTTTTTTGTGATGCTTCAATAACCGGGTAGCTGAGTTGCTATGATCAACAATGAAAAAGAGCATAACAGAAGTGTCTTAACTGTTATTATGCTGACATTATTTTAGAGTCTAATTGCTGATTTGGAGAAGCTATCCGTGCATGTTCATATATTGGGAATTTGTGGCACCTTTATGGGTAGTTTGGCGGTGCTGGCAAAGGAGCTAGGCCACCGGGTGAGTGGTTCCGATGCCAATGTTTATCCGCCCATGAGTACGCAACTCGAACAGCAGGGAATCAGTTTGATTGAAGGCTATGATCCAGCTCAGCTCGATCCCGCGCCGGATATGATTATTGTTGGTAATGCGATGACTCGGGGAAACCCCTGTGTTGAAGCGATGTTAGACCGTGGCCTACCTTATACCTCAGGCCCCCAGTGGTTATCAGATAACTTATTACGGGACAAATGGGTATTGGCGGTTGCAGGGACTCATGGCAAAACCACCACTGCGACGATGTTGGCTTGGCTGTTGGAATTTGCCGAGATGTCACCGGGTTTTCTGATTGGTGGGGTGCCGAACAATTTTGACCGCTCCGCGCGGGTGGGTGAGAGCCCCTTTTTTGTGATCGAAGCGGATGAATATGACACCGCTTTTTTTGATAAGCGCTCTAAGTTTGTTCATTACCATCCGCGTACCTTAGTGCTGAATAATCTTGAATTTGATCATGGCGATATCTTTGATGACCTCGCGGCAATTCAGCGGCAGTTTCATCATGTGGTCAGAATAGTACCCGCTAACGGTCAGGTGATTATGCCGGCAGGTGTCGCCGCGCTGGATCAGGTAATTGAGCAGGGGTGTTGGACGCCGCTTGTGAAAACCTCGGTGGGCACCGCTCAACAGCTAGATAGTGCAGCTGAATGGCAGGCACGTTTGCTTAAGGATGATGGTTCTGAGTTTGAGGTGTTGCATCAAGGCGAACTCGTTGGCACGGTGCGTTGGCAGATGACCGGCTTACATTCGGTTAATAATGGCTTAATGGCGCTGGTAGCAGCCCGTCATGTGGGCGTACAAATCACCCATGGGATTGAAGGCTTATGTCAATTCGGTGGTGTGAAGCGGCGCATGGAGCTGATCGGTGAGGTAGCGGGCGTTCGGGTATATGATGATTTTGCCCACCATCCCACCGCTATCGAAACCACCCTGCAGGGGATTCGCGCCCAGGTAGGTGATGCGCCGGTGATCGCCGTGATTGAACCCCGTTCTAATACCATGCGTATGGGTATGCATCGGCAGGCGTTAGCGGCCTCGGCAAGACTGGCGGATAAGGTTTATTGGTATCAGCCGGCTGGCTTGGAATGGTCATTACAGGATGTGGTTGATCACTGTGAGAACCCCGCAGTGTTGATGCGAGATACGGCGGATATTATTACTCAGTTGGTTGCTGATGTTCAGCCGGGCAGCCATATCGTGATTATGAGTAATGGTAGTTTTGACGGAATTCACCTGCGTCTGGTCGACGCATTACAAATACAGCAGCAAGGCTGATGGAGTCGAACGTGGCAGAGGCTTATAAAGACAGAATTACGCTCGCCATCACCGGGGCGTCAGGTGCACAGTATGGTTTACGCTTGCTGGAATGCTTGATTGCCGCTCGGTGTCAGGTGTTGGTGATGATCTCGAAAGCCGCACAGGTGGTTATCGCGACGGAAACCGATGAACGATTGCCCGGTTCTGCTAAAGAGCAGGAGGTCTGGTTGACGCAGCGGTTTGCGGCGACGCCGGGGCAACTGCGGGTTTATGGCCGAGAGCAATGGATGGCACCGGTGGCATCGGGGTCAGGCGCGCCGAGTAAAATGGTGGTGTGTCCCTGTTCGACAGGTACATTGTCGGCTATCGCGACGGGGGCGAGTAACAACCTGATTGAGCGGGCGGCAGATGTGGCTCTTAAAGAGCGTCGGCAGTTAATTCTTGTGCCACGGGAAGCGCCTTATTCTGAAATCCATCTAGAGCATATGCTTAAATTGACGCGGATGGGCACGGTGGTAATTCCCGCAAGCCCTGGTTTTTATAACCGTCCACAAAGCGTTGAAGATATGGTCGATTTTGTCGTGGCGCGGATTCTTAATCAGTTGCAAATAGAGCAGCAGCTGATGCCGCGTTGGGGTGAGGATAGCCTTTCCTGATCATAGCGCTTAAAATGCAGCGCTTTTGAGACGTTGCTGCGTCAACCTGTTTACTTTGACATACCGGATAATTGAGATGGCCAAAATTCTTGCCCTGGATACATCCACAGACGCCTGTTCTGTCGCGCTTTCGATTGATGGCGAAATTCAGGAAGATTTTCGTATTATTCCACGCCAACATACCCGCCAGTTATTACCGATGGTCGATGAGATGCTGACTACGGCAGGGCTTAAAGTTAAGCAATTGGATGCCATCGCGTTTGGCCGAGGACCGGGTTCTTTTGCGGGTATTCGTATCGCCACCGGTGCCGCCCAGGGATTAGCATTTGCGGCTGAGCTGCCGGTCTTGCCGATATCGACCTTGGCGGCGATCGCCCTGAAGGCTGCTCGGGAATATCAGGTTGAGCGGATTGTCAGTACGCTGGATGCGCGGATGAACGAGTTGTATAGCTGTGATTACGAAATGCGTGACGGTTTGCCCGTTGCGTTGCGTCATGAAACGGTTAGTGCACCAGAAAATATAGTTGTGCCTGCCGGCGAACGGTGGTTTGCCGCAGGAAAAGGCTGGGTCTATCTCGATAATATGTCGGCTGAGGTACAGCACGCGGTCGGCACCCCGGTACTCGATATCTATCCTTCGGCAGGGCTGATGTGCGAGCTGGCGATAGATGCCTTTGCCCGTGGCGAAGGGGTGTCAGCGGAAGAGGCTCAACCTATTTATTTGCGCGATACCATCTCTTGGAAAAAAATCAGTGAGCAAAAAAAGAAAGGCCAGTAAACCTCTGTTTTTAACAGAACGATTTTATATTCACGGGCTGTGCTAGTTAAGCGAAGTGCGTAGCTTTGGTTGTTCAACATCCTGTGCGCAGTTAATAAGTGCTTTCAATTTAAAAGATTATTAGGAGATTCTTTATCATGGATTGGTTTCAGGTGGTATTTTTGGCGTTATTGCAGGGCCTGACTGAATTTTTGCCGATCTCAAGTTCTGCGCATCTGATTTTACCGTCACAGCTGTTTGGCTGGACCGATCAGGGCTTAGCATTTGATGTGGGTGTGCATATTGGTTCTTTGACTGCGGTAATGATCTATTTTCGTCAGGATATCTGGCGCATGATTGTCGCTTGGACCGGCAGTTTGGCCGGGCGGGGCAAAAGCACCGATTCTCGCTTGGCTTGGTATGTGATTTGGGCGACCTTGCCGGCGGTTGTGGCTGGTTTTATGTTTAACTCGGCGATCGATCATTATGGGCGCAGTATTTTAGTGATCGCTGGTGCGACCCTTATTTTTGGTGCACTGCTTTGGTGGGCTGATTTTAGTCGGACAGAGGTTCGTCCGTTAGAAAAAATTACCCTTAGGGATGCCGTTATTATTGGTTTAGCCCAAGCGGTGGCGTTGATTCCAGGAACATCTCGTTCCGGTATTACTATTACGGCAGGGCTGATGTTGGGGTTGACTCGCCAATCGGCCGCCCGGTTCTCTTTTTTGCTATCAATTCCGGTTATTCTTGGGGCTGGTTTACTCAAAGGCGTCGAGCTGGTGCAGACCGGTACACTGGACCAATGGACAATGGTGCTAGGGGGAACCGTACTTGCCGCGATCAGTGCCTATGCCTGTATCCATCTGTTTTTGCAGTGGTTGGATAAAATCGGCATGTTGCCCTTTGTTATTTACCGCTTGTTACTGGGCTTTGTGTTGCTCGGTGTTTATTTTATGGTCTGACCTGATGGCAGACGTTGATTTTAAAAAGGTGCCGTTTTGACCCCGCAATCCGAACCCGTTAACTCCGCTGGTATTGCCCTGTGTTATGTCGATGAAGCAGGGCAAGAGGACGCTCAGCAGTTAGCGAGTCGTTTGAGCCTGCCGTTGTTAGACCAATATGATCTTAGGGATGAGCAGTTTTCTCAGTTGCTGATCTGCGAGTCTGGTCGTCGCTGTTTGCAGCAAACGGGCCGTAAAGCGCCGGGCCCGGTGTTGGCGGATTTTGTTTCGGGGGCGGTGGCACATCGGCGAAAATTTGGTGGCGGTAAAGGGCAGATGATTGCCAAAGCGGTCGGAATTAAAGGATCGGTACGTCCACAGGTAGCCGATGTTACTGCCGGGCTTGGGCGAGATAGTTTTGTGCTAGCAACCTTAGGCTGCGAGGTGCAGATGGTGGAGCGTTCACCGATTATTCATGCGTTGCTAGAAAGTGGCTTGCAGCAGGCGCAGAGGGATCCAGACGTGGCGGACATTGCGGCTCGGATGCAACTGGTGAATGCCGATAGTATTGACTGGCTAGCCGATCAGTTAACCACTGAGTGTAAGCCGCAGGTGATCTATGTCGATCCGATGTTTCCGCATACCGATAAGTCAGCATTGGTGAAAAAAGAGATGCGGGTGTTTCGTGATATTGTTGGTGACGATCAGGACTCGGCGACTCTGCTTGAGCGGGCGTTAGCACTTGCGGAATATCGGGTGGTGGTTAAACGTCCCCGTAAAGCGCCCACCATTGAGGGGCAGGCCCCCAGTTATCAGCTTAATGGTAAATCCAGTCGTTATGATATTTACACCTTAAAAAGCTTGTTATAACCGGGCGGCTTCTGGCGGTATTCGCTTAATAATGGGGAGGTGGCACATCATCTTCAGGTGCACTGATTTGATCGGGTGCAAACTGTTTCACCTGCTGGTGGAGGGTTTTAATAATTTGCGTTAAGCGTGCAATTTCAGCCCCCTGATTAGCCATCTCTGCACTCATTTTATCTAGCGCATCTTCCTGAAAAGCGACCCGTGATTCCAGATCTTCGAGTAACTGTTGTAGCTTCATAAAATTGTCATTTCCCCTGCGTGTTTTGCCCAGTGGCAATTAATTAGTCGTAATTATACCTTATTCTGGTGCTGTATCAGTGTTTGGGTGGCTAAGCTATTGAAAAAAAGCATAAAACTATGTATATAGAATGGTCTGGGTTCTATTTATCCTGAACTCTGTTGATATTCAATAACTTTAATTAATTATAAGAGATCTATATGAGTGTTAATCAACTTATACGTAGTGTAGTTGTCAGCGCACTCGCCACTGCCATTATCCTTTTTGTACAAGGATCATTGCCAGGTGAAGGCGGGCTGCCGGTTTTTAATATTCTTGTTGTGTTTGCGGTTGTACTCGTTAGCTGTGTTATTGCTGGCTGGGGTTCCGGTAGTGAAGAGGAAGCGGATGAAAATGATGATCGCGAGTTAGGTACTGTAAAGTGGTTTAATGTGTCAAAGGGGTTTGGCTTTATTACCCGTGAAAATGGCGACGATGTGTTCGTTCATTTTCGTAATATTCGGGGGCGCGGTCACCGTTCGCTGACCGAAGGTCAGAGTGTTCGGTTTACGGTGAAAGAGAGTGATAAAGGTTTACAGGCAGAAGATGTGTCTGTTGCCCGCACCTAAGCTAGCCTTTGATTAAAAACGGGAGCATTGGCTCCCGTTTTTTTATGCCTGCGAAAGTCTTATCGCCATCGGTTATATCGATTAGATTAAATTAAGATCGGCGCAACGCTTAAATAAGGCTTCCCGGCTGCAATAACCTGCGCTAATCATCTCCAGCCCAGCATCAGTTTGCACGCCGAGGAAAGGAAATCCTTGGACACCATGCTGCTGACAGAAGCTAAGATCATCAAAGAATGTTTGAGCTGTTTTCTCGCTGCTCATTTGAGCGATAAATTGTTCGCGGTTTAAACCGATCTTTTCTGCCAGGCCCGCCAATACTGGAACATCGGATGGGTTCTGTGCTTCTTGATAGTAGGCTTGCTGAATGGCTTCAGTCATCAGCATGCCGTTGCCCGTCATCATCTGTTCGGCGCTGATGACCGCCCGGCAAGCAGGGTAGGTGGATCTACGGGGTTGGCATCTCTGCCAAAATTCATAGTTAAACGGTGCCCCTGTGCGTTGCTCGATGTTGCGCCATGTTTGGGCAATCGCTGTTTGCATCTGTGGCGGCATGGGTTGGTCACTGTCGGGCGCTAAGCCGCCCATATGGCAAACAAGCTTTATCCCCGGACGTAACTGGCTGATCATCTCTTTTAGTTGAGGGTGAAAGGCGTAACACCAGCTACACATAGGGTCCATAACGTAAATCAGCGTCATATAAGGCTCCGCCCAGAAGGCTTCATTAATTGAGGTTTTAGTTATATCAGATAAAAAGACGTAATTAATGATAAATATTGTTTATTTGCATTGCATAAGTGCCGATGTATCAGTAGTATACGCCCCACGTTGATGCGGGGTGGAGCAGCCTGGTAGCTCGTCGGGCTCATAACCCGAAGGTCGTCAGTTCAAATCTGGCCCCCGCTACCACAACGGAAAATCAGGCTAACCGAAAGGTTGGCTTTTTTTTCGTCTGAAATTTGGCAAGAAAAGCGTCGGGCTCGGCTCTTTATAAACGCTCGGGAAGGTCATCAGTTCCAACTTAGCCCCCGCTACCAACGTAATAATTAAAGGTGTATCGAAAGATATGCCTTAATGAGATGGTTCCCCTCGCTTTTAACCAGCTATGCTGGAAAGGTGACGAAACCAACAAGGAGAACCATCTCATGTATATCAAAGTCCTTAGATCGATTTAGGCAAGTCTTCTTTTCATTTAATGGGTCGTGACGCCCAAGATCAGCAAGTTTGCAAAAAGAAACTCTCTCGTCAAAAACTCATTACGTTTATCGCTCAACTCCCACCATGTCTCATTGCATTTGAGGCCTGCGGCGGTGCTTATTGGTTAGGTCGCCTCTGCTTGGATCATGGTCATGACGTTCGATTAATCCCACCTCAATACGTTAAACCTTTCGTTAAAGACAACAAAAATGACTTTATCGATGCATTGGCGATTACTGAAGCGGCCCGTCGTCCTGACATGCGTTTTGTCGCCGTTAAGTCGATTGAGTCACAAAGTCAGCTCATCATACACCGAGTGCGTGAAGGCTTTGTCGCCGATCGTACCGCCTGTATGTCGCGTATAGGTGCGTTATTATTAGAGTTTGGATTATCTTTCCCGCGTGGGCACTCGGCCATGAAAAGACTGTTTTCATGGTTAAGTATGCAAAAAATAACACGATGCCCAGCCATCATTGGTGAGCTTCAGGTGCTGCATGAGCACTACAGTTATTTAAATGAAAAAATCGCCGCTCAGGACGCAAAAATCGTTAAACAGGTTAAGGAAAGTAGTCGTTGTCAGCTATTAAAAACGGTTCCAGGCATTGGTGACATGACAGCAAGCCAGTTAGCGGCAGAAGTAGGCAATGCGCATCAGTTTAAAAACGGTCGGGAAATGGCTGCCTGGTTAGGGTTGGTGCCACGGCAATATTCAACAGGAGGAAAACCGACATTATTAGGTATTAGTAAACGAGGTAATAAGCGCCTCAGGTGTTTACTGGTACAGGGTGCGAGAGCGATCTTATCGCGATTAGACAGTTATCGAGGCGTAATGTACGACTGGCTAAGAAAGCTACGCGCAAAAAAATCATTTAATACAGTGTGCATTGCCTTAGCGAATAAGCTATCGAGAATAGCCTATGCCATTTTAAGTAAGAATGAGCCTTATCAGGTGCAACAAGTTTAATCGGGTTTGCAATAATAGAGCGTGATGATGAAAACGGTTGACCGTCTGGGTAGTAAACCTGTCACAAAAAACAGCTGTTATAAGCTGTCGGCTTTTTTAAGGGCTATCTGGCGCGGATGCTCATCGTGGAGCGGGAATAAAAGCTTCCCAACTTAAGACTCCGAATACATTAGCGCAAAACCACCTCACGATCACAAATCTATGTTGCAATCATGAGGGGAACCATACATTTTTGTGCCTGAAATTTGAGAATACATGATCATTGTAAGAAAGGCGTCGGGCTCGACTCTTTATAAACGCTCGGGAAGGTCATCTGTTCCAACTTAGCCCCCGCTACCAACGTAATAATTAAAGGTGTATCGAAAGATATGCCTTTTTTTGTGCGTGAAATTTGAGAATACATCGATCATTGTAAGAAAGGCGTCGGGCTCGGCTCTTTATAAACGCCTGGGAAGGTCGTCAGTTCCAACTTAGCCCCGGCTACCACAACGGAAAATCAGGCTAATCGAATGTTCAGCTGTCCAAAGAGTTGATTTACCCGATCATACTGTCGAGGTCTGCTTTGCGGATAACATGACAGTAGATCATATTGATGATTTCTAGTTCCTGTTGGTGAATCTCATCAGTTGCGGCGGCACAGCAATCATCAACCACCAGTACTTCAAAGCTTTCATCGGCTAGGCTTCGTACCGTCGATGAGATGCATTGATCGGTAAAAATGCCCGCGACAATGACCTGCTTGATCCCTATATTATGAAGTGTCAGTCGTAGGTTGGTGCCGGTGAGGGCTGAGTCTGTGGTCTTTAACACGGTGATTTCATCGCCGATCGGGGAAAGCGCTGACACAATCTGACTATCTTCACGTGCCTGTGGTAAAAGTAAGTAGTTAAAGCCAGGTTTTTTCTGACTAAGAGAGCGGTCTCTGCCATTCTCTGTTTGGCAAGCGATACGGGCAAAGATGACTTCTATATTATGTTGTCGTGAAAAGGCGATTAACTCGGCGGTGTTAGGGATAACGGTGTTATTCATCCGCTGGAAAAATGGCTGCCAGCGCCGATTTTCTTGCGTATCGTCTTTCGCCTCAAGGTAGGTGTTCTGTATGTCGACGACCAATAGGGCTGTTTGCTGAGGTTGCAGATGGATATCTTCCGGTTCCTCTGCGGTGGCATAGTAAAAAGATCGATAGGCTGTTTTCCAGTTCCACGTCATTTGTTTCTCCTGAGTAATATCAATATGTTGCACAACTACATAGACTGAGTTAATTTAATTTCATGGTTACCAATAAAAAAACAAAGCGTCAGAAACGCATCATTGAAGAGCTTGGTTTTCAGCCTGGATTGCGTATTACTGAGTTGGCTGAAAAGCTGAGTGTCTCGGCAGAAACTGTTCGTCGAGATCTGGATGAGTTGACCGAGCAGGGGATTATTGATCGAACCTACGGCGGTGCTGTGATACGCAAAAATATGCAAGAGCCGGTGTTGAATGAACGTCAGAACTTGATGGTGGAGGAGCGTCAGAAGATTGCCCGCGCCGCCGTGCCTGTTCTGATGGGTGGTAAGCATTTTATGATCGGTTCGGGTGCGACTACCGTGCATCTCGCTAGGCGTATGGCGTACGAGATGAATAATATTACCGTGTTTACGCACTCTTTTGGGGTTGCTACGGTGTTGTCGCTGAATCCGACCATTAAAGTGTTGATGGCGCCAGGCTGTTATTTTGCGCCAGAAGGCGCGTTGCATGGATCGCAAACTATTCGTTACTTGCAAAATTTCCGAGCTGATTGGGCGATCTTGGGAGCCAGTGGCCTTGATCTGGATGGCGGAAGTGATGCCGTCATTGAGGCCGGTGAGGTGTACGGCGCGATGATTACCCGTTCGACCCGCACCATGATTGTGGCGGATCATAGTAAGTTTAATCTGACTTTTGCCGCTAATTATTGTCGCTGGGAGGAGGTAGATGCGCTGGTCTCTGATGTTCGCCCGACGCAAGCATTGGCCGATGTTATTGAGGCGGCAGGAACATCGGTCGTCACGTTTGATAAGTGAGTCACCGTGTAAGGCGGACGCCTCTGTATATGTCATACAATTCAACTAGGTAGCCTGCCCAGCACTGTTTTTATTGCCTCGATGAAATAATCGGCTTCTTTAAGGTTCAGGCATAAAGGCGGACGTATTTTGAGGGTATGGCCATAGGGGCCTGCAGCACCGATTAATACGTGCTCATCACGCAACCCATTGATAACCTGTGTTGCCAGTGACGGGGAAGGCTCGGCCGTAAGTGGGTCGCACAGGTCTAGGCCGATAAATAGGCCTGCACCTCGAACTTCACCGATACGTAAGTCAGTTTCACTCAGCTTGGTGAGTTGCTGTTTTAAGTAGCCACCAATATTTTTTGCATTCGCTTGCAAGCCCTCCTGCTCGATAACATCCATAACGGCCATTGCTGCTGCCGCGGCGGCGGGTGTGCCTCCAAAAGTATTGAAATAGCCTACATCGTGACAAAATGTTTCCAAAAGGTCTGGTTTGACCACCAGAGCGGCGACGGGGTAGCCATTGCCCATCGGCTTTCCCATGGTGACCATATCGGGTATCACGTTATGCCGCTGGAAACCCCAAAAGCAGTCACCGGTGCGGCCAAAGCCGGGTTGTACTTCATCGGCGATATAGAGACCTCCCGCCTGGTGTATGGTCTCGATGGCGGGCTTTAAAAATCCGGCGGGATCACTAAACACCCCATCACTGGAAAAAATAGAATCGCACAGTAGTGCGGCAATGCCATAACCCCTTGTCTTTAATAGTGCTATCGCTTCTGCTACGGCTTGATTAAAGCCTGTTTCAACATCATTACCAAAGGCGGCGGTACAGGGGGCAGGCACTGTTACCACGTAATCGGGGCAGGAGCCGTTTTTAAGCGCGGAAGGCGACACCTGTGTGACATATTCTGTATTGCCGTGGTAAGCGGTTGAGGTGACGATAAAACCTTGAGAGCCGGTATTGGTTTTCGCGATACGCATGGCTAGATCATTGGCTTCGCTGCCGCTACAGGTCATCACGACATTTTTTAATGTCGATGGCAAAGTCGACTTTAGTTTTTCCAGATAGCTTTCGGTGACATCACTCAGGTAGCGAGAATTGGTGTTGAGTGTTGCTAATTGTTTGGCAATTGCCGCGGACACCTGCGGGTGGCAATGACCAACAGAGGGCACATTGTTATAAAAATCAAGATAGCGAACGCCGGCGGCATCCGTCATCCAGCAGCCGCTGGCGGATACCATCTCTATGGGTTGTTTATAGAACAATACTGAGGCGGCGCCGATATTCTCGGTACGGCGTTTTAGCAGAGGGTTGGCGATAGCTTCCTGATTTCTGGCATCGAAAGCATTCATATCCAGAATGCCACGTTTATTATTCGACATGCGCTTTACCACTATTGATGACTAGAGATGTATTGTGCCGCCATATTGACGGTGACAGCAGTGAATTCGGTACCCAGCTCTTGGGCTGTAGGTGTTTCACTATGACTGGCGAGCCAGGCTGTTAACAACACGCGGCGTAAAAGAATAAAGGTTGGAAACATCGCTTCATCGACGGCTGAAAGCGGGCGGTGATCACGATAACCTTGAATCCAGGCTGATTGCAGGCTGGGTACAAGAGGATCGTCCTCTATAAAACTGATGGCTGCAGCAAAGTCATACATAAACCAACTGAGGCCGCAATCATCGAAGTCAATCACTCCTAAGCGGTTACCGTCGACCAGTAGGTTGGCTAGCCGCAAATCGGCATGTACTAGGCCAAAGCGACGATCTCCCATGCCGTATGCTTCGAGTTGATGGCGGATAATCAAGCAGGCTTCTTCGATAGTTTGTCGGCCGGAGTCAGTCAGGCCAGCAGCGGCGCGCCAATCACCCCATAATGGGCTGGCACCTAACATGGTGTCGAAGTTCCACGTTTTGCGGACAAAGGTAACTGGCCGAACCCAGTTTTGTGAATGATTGTGCAGCTTGGCGCTAATGCTCCCCAGTTGCTGAAAGCCATTGATGAGCTCGGAGTCGGTGGAGGGTTCTTTTCCCGACATAAAGCTGAAGGCAACCACATCGCGTATTTCATTGTTAGTGCTAAATGAAGCAATGGCGGTCCCCGCCTGTGTAGCGATGGGCTTAGGCGTGTCTACAATCTCTTGCTGTCTTAGATCATTAATCCATAACAGTTCTGACTGAATCTCCTCTCGGGTGTGATAGCCCGGGCGATGAACCCGTAGTATGAGCTGCTTATCTTGTGTTGGGTCATAGGCTAGGCAGGTCATATTTTCCGAGATGGTTAATAGTCGTACTTCAGTCTGGTTAGATAAACCCCATTCACCGACCAAGCTCTGAGTCCCACGAAGCAGCTCATCTAGTAATTGATCGTCATATAAACCACTCATAAAGGGTTTCTCCTGGGGCTATTGTTTGATTATTGTTGTTGAAGGTTAAACATAAAATGTTTGACTTACAACAATTATTGATGCAATTTGTGTGTACTTGATCAAAATGTAGCCTGATTTGTTGCAGTGTAACCCATTGCATTTGAATCCTGAGAATTGATAAGAGGGATAGACAATGAAACTTTCTAGACGTGATTTCGCCAAAGCATTGGCGGCTTCAGCCGGTATGGCTGCACTGGGTAATCCTTTTGGGCATTTGAATGCAGCTGAGAGTGATCACCTGAACATTCTTTGTTGGGAAGGTTACAACACGGATGAGGTTTTGGGACCGTTTCGTCGGCTCAACCCGGGGGCAACTATCCGCGCAGAGAGTGGGACATCCGACCCCGATATGATTAATAAGTTACGTGCCGGAGAGGTTAATGTCTGGGATCTGATTAACGTTAACCAGCCTTGGGCTCGGGCTCAGCTTTACCCTGCTGGCTTGATTAAGCCGCTTAATAAAGAACGCTTTATGCCTTACTTTGACAAGATGGCCCCTGCTTTTAAAGAACCTTATCCATTGGCGTTTGCTGACGATGGTGAGTTGATTGGGATGCCGCAACGTTATGGTCCTTTCTCCTTTGTTGTCAATACCGACAAAATAAGCCAGAAAACCGCTGAAGAAGAGGGCTGGAACCTGTTTCTTGACCCGAGTATGAAAGGTCGATATGGCGTTCTTACCTATGATAATTGGAACGTCATTCATATGTGTATTACGGCGGGCGTGAATCCGTTTAAACCTCTAAAAGAGGCCGATTTTGTTGCCTTTAAAGAGACCGCTGAAACCATCTTCGGTGGCGCTAAGCTGCTATCAGATGACTTAGTGGCGATGAATACAGCACTGGTGAATGGTGAAATTGACGCATACTTCACCGGCGGGACCTATACCGCTAGCCCTGCTCGCCTCGATGGTTTGTCAAATATTCGCGCCATTACGCCGAAATCAGGCCCGATTGACGGTAAAGGCGGCGTTGCTTGGATTGAGTTGACCTCTTTGGTGAACAACCCTAAGCCAACAACCTTGGCGGAAGACTTTCTTGAGTTTGTGCAACAACCAGAAATTGCTAAAGCCGTCGGTTTTGCCGAAGGCACCTATAACCCAGTAAGCCAGATGGGTGACCCGAAGGTATTTAGTTTGTGGTCTGCTGAGGAGCTGGATGCGATCCAATGGGACACTATTGAAGAGGAGATGTCGCTATCGGTTGAGTATGACAAAGTGGCGTCATATGACGAACTGATCACCATTTATAACGCCGTGAAACGGGCTTGATGCTATGCCGGCAACCTTAAATCATTAGCTAAGTCTGTAATAGTTTAAGGCTGCCGGTTCGGTTGAGGCCGGAAACTTCACGCGCAACGGTTATGACATGTTTATAGTTTGGATGAGAATCAATGAAGGCATTACCGATTTTAAGCATTGCTGGGTTGTATAAAAAATTTGGTGAGTTTACGGCCCTCAATAGTATCGACCTTGATGTGAAAGAGGGGGAGTTTTTAGCCATCGTCGGACCTTCTGGCAGTGGTAAAACAACCCTGATTCGGTTGCTGGTGGGGATGGATGAAGCAAACGAAGGTACCATCTGGTTGCGTAATAAACGCATCGATACAGTGCCAGCTAATAAGCGGCCCACCTGTATGGTATTTCAATCATTAGCGCTGTTTCCCCATATGACGGTGGGGCAGAATATTGAGTTTCCTTTAAAGATTAAAGGGGTTAATGCGGCAGAGCGTAAGCAACGCGCCTTAGAATTATTAGATCTGTTGCGCTTACCTCAAGATTACTATGAAAAAGGTGTCAATCAATGTTCCGGCGGAGAGAAGCAGCGGGTGGCTTTAGCGCGGGCATTGGCGTTTGATCCTGAAATACTCTTTTTTGATGAGCCGCTATCGGCATTGGATTACCGGCTACGTAAGACATTAGAGAAAGAGTTAAAAGATCTTCATGCCCGTACCGGCAAAACCTTTATCTATATTACTCATAGCCTTGAAGAAGCGATGGGTATGAGTGATCGTATCGCGATTATGCGCAAAGGTGAATTTGAGCAAATAGCGCCTGCCGATGAAATTTATACTCAGCCTGTCAGCCGTTTTGTTGCCGAGTTTATGGGTGATGTAAATTTGTTTGATATCGGCCATTCAGCGGCAGATGAACTTCAGATCTCTAAGGCGGCAGCTAGTTCGCTGAGTTTACAGGATGAGGTGGGGGCACTTATGGTGCGCCCAGAAAATGTAAAATTTATCAGTGCGGATGGTGATGCCGACCTTAAAATACAGGGAACAATTACAGCCGACTTTAATCTTGGTTCACGCATTCAGTATGAGGTCCACACCCCTCATGGTAAGCGCTTAATTGTTGAGGCTCTGCGTGATGATATGTATCAGGGAGCGCTGAATGATGAGGTCACATTAGGCTGGAGCGCCAACCACAGTCACTTGATTAGGGAGAGGGTCTAATGCAACGTTTAGATCAACGCTTAGGTGCCTTGTGTGCGTTGCCGATTATAGTGCTGTTAACCTTGTCATTTTTGGCGCCTTTAGGCGTGGTGGCAGCTTTTTCTATTATGCCGGAGAAAGTCTTCTCACTGGCTAATATGCCGGATTTCTCAGCCTACGCAGAGATTTTTAAACAGGGTTATTGGAAATCGCTGGCGTGGTCTTTAGGAATGGCGTTTGCGGCGACGTTATGTTTGCTTATTATTTGTTGGCCGTTAGCCTTTGCCATGGCCAAAGTGTTTAAAAAGTTCACGCTTGTGCTAACCATTGGTGTGGTGATGACGCTGTTTGTCTCTGAAAATATCCGCATGTTTGGTTGGGTGCTGACACTCATGAAAGGTGGGCTGGTTGAAGGCTATCTGCGCCATTGGTTTGGGCTTGGCTTTGATGGACTGCTGTATAATGTGCCCATCATCGTTTTTGGTCTCGTCTATGTTTACTTTCCCTTTATGCTATTTCCTCTGGCGCAGGGTATTTCGATGGTGCCCGATGATGCTCGTCAGGCGGCAGCAGATTTAGGTGCTAGCCGCGTACGGATTTTTTGGGAGATTGATTTACCGCTGGCCGCACCTGGCATTGTGGTTGGTGCGTTACTCACCTTTGTATTGGCCGCTGGTGCACTGGCTGAATCAAAGCTGTTGGGCGGGCAGGCGGTGATTGTGATCGCCGATGAAATTGAAACTGCCTTCACCTATGGGCAAAACTGGCCCCTAGGGTCCGCTTTATCAATGCTGCTTATTACGCTGATTGGTGGGTTGTCATTGTGGGTGGTTAGCCGTGTCGATCTGGATACGATTATGGGAGGTAAGCGCTAATGGCTCAGTCATCACGAACAAATCGAGCATTATTGGTTTACGGTATAGCGGCACTGGTGTTTCTTTACCTACCATTAATTGCGGTGTTTTTTGCTTCTATATCGAAAGGGCGTTATCTCTCGTTCCCTATTCGTGCGTATGACACCAAGTGGTATGGCGCAGCATTGCAAAGTGATACGGTGACTGAATTGTTACGTATCTCGTTACAGGTTGCCGGCATCGTAACCATTATTAGTATGGTCGTGGGGTTCTTTGGCGCACTGGCGTTTGCCCGTTACCATTGGCGTTTTAGGAAGCTTTATCAGAAACTGATTCTGCTGCCGATTTTCTTTCCCCAAACCGTTTTAGGCTTGGCTCTGTTGATGTGGTTTAACGCCCTTGAGGTGATTCCGACCTGGCATACGGCGGTGATTGCGCATCTTGTTTGGATCTCACCAATCGCAACACTAATTATCTCGATCAGGGCGTTTAGTTTTGATCCGACACTGGAAGAAGCTGCGCGTGATATGGGCTGCTCAACATTTCAGATCATGAGGGAGGTTACAATTCCTTTGTTGATGCCGGGTGTTATTTCAGCAGGATTGTTTGCTTTTCTACTGAGTTGGGGGAATTTCCCGCTATCGTTATTTACCACGGGGGCGGATTCAACGTTGCCGGAATGGTTATACGCCAAGATGGTGTCTGGTTATTCACCGCTGGTGCCGACGGTCGGTATCTTGACGGTACTTTCTTCCGCCTTGGTGTTAGCGATTGCACTGATAGCGCCCTCTGTGCCGGCGTTTTTAGCACGTTTTAAAAAGACAAATACCCCTTAAGGAGATGAGTGATATGTTAACTTCTATTGCAGGGAAAACCTGTATTGTAACCGGTGCATCGAAAGGCATTGGTAAAGGCATTGCTCACGTTTTTGCCGCACAAGGGGCAAAGGTGATGGTCGTTGCTCGTGGAGAAGCCGACGCGGTAAGCGCCGTTAAAGAGATTGTGGCGGCAGGCGGCGAGGCCGACTACTGTTGTTGCGATATGTCTGAATGGAGCCAGGTTGAAGCGATGTTCGCTAAGACTGCTGAGGTGTTTGGTAGTGTCGATATCGTTTGTGCTAATGCCGGTATTTTTCCACAGGTGAAAATTGCCGATATGAACCCGGACGATTGGGATCATGTGATGTCGACTAATTTGAAAAGCACATTTCTGACGGTGAAAGCAGCAATCCCTTATTTTGAAAAAGCTGGAGAGGGTCGAGTGGTGGTTACTTCATCCATTACGGGTCCTGTCACTGGGTTTCCTGGTTGGTCTCATTATGGCGCATCAAAAGCTGGGCAGTTGGGCTTTATGAAAACCGCCGCGATGGAACTGTCACGCTATAACACCACCATCAATGCGGTAATGCCTGGCAATATCTATACGGAGGGTTTGCAGGGATTAGGGCAGGATTATCTGGATACCATGGCTGCGTCTATTCCACTGAAGCGGTTGGGAACAGTGGCGGATATTGCTAATGCGGCACTGTTCTTTGCCTCTAAAGAAGCGGCGTATATTACCGGTCAGCAGATCATTGTTGATGGCGGTCAGATTTTACCTGAATCGTTGGAAGCGATCGCCGAGATTTGATTGGCTAAGGGAAAGGCACTTATTTTAAGTCGAACTGAATGATGTTGCGGGCGTATCGGGTGGCCTTGAAGGCGTTGTTGTAAGCTGTCGTGATAGTGAGGTGCTTAGGCCGTTTGGTCATTCGGTATTACCCGATATGATTTGTTAGGCAGAAAAACTAGCCCATCAATGATGGGCTAGGTAGAAGCGGAGAGCGTGGTTACTTTTTGAAGCGCTCTTCCGCTAGGGTATTCGCAATCTCACCGGTGGGGCGTTGTTGTTCGTTGGCGCGATTGAAAATCTCGCTGAGAGTGTCGTCAATCGTTTCGATATGAGCACGCACTTTGTTGTGATCATGGCCGATACGATCATAGAAAATATCGATGATACCTCCGGCATTCAGCACATAATCGGGTGCATAGAGAATGCCCCGTTCACGTAACATCTGATCATGGCGCGGTGCGGCCAATTGATTGTTGGCTGCTCCTGCTATAACACGGGCTTTGATCTGTGGAATAGTGTCATCGTTGAGGATTGCGCCGAGTGCACAGGGCGCAATAACATCCACATCCAATGATAAAATTTCACTTTGTGCCACTGGGGTAGCGCCAAACTGCTGCACCGCCCGTTGTACCTGATCTGGGTGGATATCGGTGACATAGAGTTCTGCGCCAGCGTGGTGTAGATATTCTGCCAGCCGATAACCGACATTACCGATTCCTTGAATGGCGACTTGAAGGCCGTTCAGTTCAGTGCGGCCTAGTTGATGGCGCACCGCCGTTTTTAAACCGATAAAGGTGCCATAGGCAGTGGCAGGTGAAGGATCGCCGTTACTCGGTTGACCATCGATACCTAAGTGCGCGGTGATACCGGCCACGTTGTGGGTATGTTGTGCCATGACTTGCAGGTCGGCGACAGAGGTTCCCGAGTCTTCAGCGGCAATATACTGATGCCCAGTGCGTTCAAGAAAACGCCCCATCGCGGCTAACAGATCCGCCGTTTTATGCTGGCGCGGATCGCCGATAATGACGGATTTACCGCCGCCGAGATCTAGGTTGGCGAGGGCTGATTTATAGGTCATTCCCCGGGATAGGCGCAGTACGTCGTTGAGGGCTTCCGCGTCCGAGCGGTAGTTCCACATGCGACAGCCACCTAGCGCTGGGCCGCGATGGGTATTATGGATAGCGATAATGGCTTTTAGGCCGGTTATCTTATCGTGGCAGAAGACTACCTGTTCGTGGTTATCAAATTCGGTATGACTAAAAACAGACATAACGGTTTTCCTGAAGCTGCTGAGTGTTGATGTTTAAACCGCGACCTGTGACTGTGTGCTGTCCAGTTGGCGAATGCGTCCTAATAGTTGCTGACGTGTCTGCTGTGCTTTTTCGTAGGCGGCATCTTTCACCGGACCATAGCCACGAATAACGGCGGGCAGTCTCGCCAGTTCAACGGCATCTTGAAGGTTATCAACACTAAGATTGTTCATGATGGCGGCGATATCCTGTTCATATTCACGGATTAAGCGTCGTTCAAGGCGACGGTCAGCGCTGTAACTAAAGATATCCAGCGGTGTACCTCGCAAGGTTTTGGCGCGCGCCAGCAGACGGAACAGCGGTAGAATCTTTTCGCTGAAGGTGCGTTTTTTAGGTCGCCCTGTGGCGCTATTAATACGTGATATCAGTGGTGGTGCTAGATTAAATTCGAGTTTGAAATCGCCTTCAAACTGGCTTTCTAGCTGCTGCCTGAAATCGGCAGACGTGAGTAAGCGCGCCACTTCATATTCATCTTTATAGGCGAGCACTTTGGCATAGTTTTCAGCCACGGCTAGACTCAGTGAGTGGCCTTTTCCCAGTGTTTTTTCAGCATCACTGACCTGTTTGACCAGCGTTGCATAGCGTTTTGCCAGTGCGGCATTTTGATACTGTTGCAGGTGCTCAGTTTCCAGGCTGACCAGTTCATCGAGTCCTGGCATCATTTTGACTGGCTCGATATTGGTTGCTGGGGTGGCGATCTGCTCAACTTGTTGCAGATTATGGGCGGCACGACGTCCCCATAACAGTGCTTGTTTATTGGCATCGGCGGCAACACCGTTCAGTTCGATCGCCTGTTCGATAGATGCCAGTGTGAGTGGAATCAACCCTTGTTGCCAAGCATAACCGATGCAGAAAAGGTTAACCGCCATACCATCACCGAGTAGATTGGTGGCGAGGGTGGTGGCATCGAGGCAGAAACTGCTCTGTGGCTTAGCGGTATTACGGATAACCTGTTCCATCGCTGCATTGGGCACCTGCACATCCGGATCTCGGGTAAACGCAGCGGGCATGGTTTCATGGGTGTTGATGACCACTTGGCTGCGTGCGCGGTCGAGTTTACCCAGTGCCTCTTCACTCGCGCCGACCATCAAATCAAAGCCGATGAGTAAGTCTGCCTCGCCCGCAGGAATGCGCACGGTATGAATCTGCTCCTGCGTATCGGCAATACGTATGTGACTCATGACGGCGCCAAACTTCTGGGCTAGACCGATCTGATCCAATACCCCAGCACCTTTACCTTCGATATGTGCTGCCATTCCGAGCAGGGCGCTCACGGTGACAACGCCGGTGCCACCAACGCCGGTGAGTAGAATATTGTAGGGCGTAGAGCATTGAGGAAGCTGTGGGGTGGGCAGTTCAGGGAAGCTGCTGAGCTTGCCTAAAGGTTCCGGTTTGCGCAGCTTGCCGCCCTTGACAGTGACAAAACTGGGGCAAAAACCACGCACACAACTGAAGTCTTTATTACAGGCGGATTGATCGATCGCCCGCTTACGACCACGGCTGGTTTCTTTGGGCAGTAACGATAGACAGTTAGATTGCACGCCGCAATCGCCACAGCCTTCGCAGACATCCTGATTAATAACGACTCGTTTTTGCGGATCGCTTAACTCTCCGCGCTTGCGGCGACGACGTTTTTCGGCGGCACAGGTCTGATCGTAGACCATCGCGGTACAGCCGGGAATGTCACGTAGTTCTAGCTGAACCTGTTGTAAGTCATCTCGATGGTGAAAAGTAACGCCTTCAGCAAAGGCTGAACGGCTAGGGTATTTATCCGGTTCATCACTGACAACGGCGATGCGGTGCACCCCTTCGCCATAGAGCTGGTGGGTAATCTGTTGTACGGTGAGCTGACCATCGATCGGTTGGCCGCCCGTCATGGCGACGGCATCGTTGTATAGCACCTTATAGGTGATATTGGCCTTAGAGGCGATCGCGGCTCTGATGGCTAATAAGCCTGAGTGGAAATAGGTACCATCGCCGAGGTTTTGGAATACATGATTGTTGTCGGTAAAGGGGGCTTGGCCTATCCAAGTTGCGCCTTCGCCGCCCATTTGGGTAAACGTATCGGTGCCGCGATCCATCCACGTGGCCATATAATGACAACCGATTCCGCCTAGCGCGCGGCTGCCTTCGGGTACGACGGTCGAGGTGTTGTGCGGACAGCCAGAGCAAAAGTGAGGCGTACGCTCTAATAGTGCCCGAGGCTGTGACAGTTCATATTCTTTCTCTGTCAGGAAGGCGAGCCGCTGAGTAACTTGTTCACTGTTATAAAACGGTGCGATACGGGCGGCAATGGCACGCGCAATCATCGCGGGGGTGAGTTCGCTGAGGCTGGTCAGTAGCTCATTACCAAGCGTATCTTTTTTGCCGACAATGGTCGGGCGGGTCGTTTGAGCACGATCTTGCCAGCTATAGAGGTGTTCTTTGAGCTGGTCTTCGATAAGACCGCGCTTCTCTTCAATGACCAGAATTTCATCTAAACCATCGGCAAACTCATAGATGCCTTCGGGTTCTAGCGGCCATGGCATCGCCACTTTATACAGGCGGATGCCGAGTTCGGCGGCTTGCTGGTGGCTGATACCCAGGTCTTCCAATGCTTGTAAGACATCCAGATAGGATTTGCCGGTGGTGACAATGCCAAAACGAGGCTGCGGGGTATCAATAATAATTTTATCTAATCGATTATGGCGGCAAAATGCTTGTGCGGCACGAATTTTATAGCGATGTAGGCGCTCTTCCTGCTGCATGGGTTTGTCGGGCCAGCGGGCATTAAGGCCGTCGGCGGGTAGCTCGAAATCATCAGGAGTATTGATGGCTAAGCGATCATGATCGAGATTCGCTGAGATCGCTGAATCCATCACTTCTGCCAGCGCTTTTAAACCAACCCAGCAGCCGCTGTAGCGTGACATTGCCCAACCGTAGAGACCGTAATCCAGCATCTCTTGGATTCCGGCAGGATAAAGCACCGGGATCATCGCATCCATAAAAGCGTAATCGCTTTGGTGTGGTAGGGTCGATGATTTGCAGGCATGATCATCGCCGGCAATCGCTAGCACACCACCGTACTGAGAGGTACCGAAGGCATTGGCATGTTTCAGCACATCGCCAGTACGATCGACACCGGGGCCTTTGCCATACCAGAGGCCGAACACGCCATCGTAACGAGCACCTTCAAAGACGTTAACCTGTTGTGATCCCCAGACCGCCGTTGCGCCGAGGTCTTCATTTACCCCCGGTTGAAAGACGATATTTGCGGCTTCTAAGTGGTCGCGTATCTGCCACAGTGTTTTGTCAAAGTTGCCTAATGGCGATCCCCGGTAACCAGAAATAAAACCAGCGGTGTTGTGGCCTGCTTTTTTATCGCGCGCGGCTTGCAACATCGGCAGTCGAGCTAACGCTTGGCTACCGGTGATATATACTCGGCCCGATTGCTTGTCCCACTTATCTTGTAAAGAAACAGAATTTGTCATGCGGATGGCTCCAGGTTCTGAACGGCACAGGTCTGTGTTTCGTTACAGAACGAATCAGAAAATAGGTCAACAGATCAATGATGGATCAGATGCTAGACGGCAAACTATGTCGATGATGGATAATCGGTTTTCGCGCAGCGAAAGATGCGTTGGAGTAGGTTATTGCAAAAGGTAACGCAGATTGGCACAGCAGGGTGCGCCGAACAGAGTGGCGGTTATTCATGGTGATTACCTTTAGCCTTCGCTGGATCACAGCTAGGTCTATATATTGTTTTTATTTTACCGGGGATAAGCCGGTTGGTATTTTAGGCTCTAGTGTCACCCTTCTGAGGTGCACTTGAGCTAAACATTAGTCCGGGTTGTGGGGCAAGTCAACCAAGAAAATGATCTGTGATATGGCTAATATTTAAAATTAAAGTTGTAAAAAGCGATAGATGCAGGAAATTATCCTGTTTTGGTAATTTGAGATAACTCCCGGCTTTCGTTGAAATTCAACGGATATCGCTGATGATCAGCATTTTTAGCGCTTAGAAGTTTGTACTGAAGTTTTTTTGATTTTAGAGGATATTCATTTTTACAGAATCGCTGTTTTTATCGCGGTGTCATGCTGAGTTAACTACTTTATCAGGGTGCTTATTAAAGAATCGAATCGGAGGCGTTTCTTGTTTTATTTCAGGCTAAGCAAGCCGGTTCTCGATGAGCTTATTTTTCCGTTGTGGTAGCGGGCTAAGTTGGAACTGATGACCTTCCCAGGCGTTTATAAAGAGTCGAGCCCGACGCCTTTCTTACAATGATCGATGTATTCTCAAATTTCAGACGAAAAAAAAGCCAACCCTTCGGTTAGCCTGATCTTCCGTTGTGGTAGCGGGGGCTAAGTTGGAACTGACGACCTTCCCAGGCGTTTATAAAGAGCCGAGCCCGACGCCTTTCTTACAATGATCGATGTATTCTCAAATTTCAGGCACAAAAAAAGGCATATCTTTCGATACACCTTTAATTATTACGTTGGTAGCGGGGGCTAAGTTTGAACTGATGACCTTCCCGAGTGTTTATAGAGGGTCGAGCCCGACGCCTTTCTTACAATGATCGATGCATTCTCAAATTTCAGACGAAAAAAAGCCAACCTTTCGATTAGCCTGATTTTTCGTTGTGGTAGCGGGGGCTAAGTTGGAACTGACGACCTTCCCAGGCGTTTATAAAGAGCCGAGCTCGACGCCTTTCTTACAATGATCGATGTATTCTCAAATTTCAGGCACAAAAAAAGGCATATCTTTCGATACACCTTTAATTATTACGTTGGTAGCGGGGGCCAGATTTGAACTGACGACCTTCCCGAGCGTTTATAAAGAGTCGAGCCCGACGCTTTTCTTACAATGATCGATGTATTCTCAAATTTCAGGCACAAAAAAAGGCATATCTTTCGATACACCTTTAATTATTACGTTGGTAGCGGGGGCTAAGTTGGAACAGATGACCTTCCCGAGCGTTTATAAAGAGTCGAGCCCGACGCTTTTCTTACAATGATCGATGCATTCTCAAATTTCAGACGAAAAAAAAGCCAACCCTTCGGTTAGCCTAATCTTCCGTTGTGGTAGCGGGGGCTAAGTTGGAACTGACGACCTTCCCGAGTGTTTATAAAGAGCCGAGCCCGACGCCTTTCTTACAATGATCGATGTATTCTCAAATTCCAGGCACAAAAAAAGGCATATCTTTCGATACACCTTTAATTATTACGTTGGTAGCGGGGGCCAGATTTGAACTGACGACCTTCGGGTTATGAGCCCGACGAGCTACCAGGCTGCTCCACCCCGCATCAACGTGGGGCGTATAATACAGAGCACCCACCCCCTTGGCAAATGTTTTAGCTAAATTTATTCAATAATCTTAATAAATAGATTTGGTCTCGCCAAAATCGGTCGGCAAGAGGATAGGCAACACTATCGGCACACGGCTACATTAACAGATTGGTTGCCAGTAATAGCATAAGCCCCATCCCCAGCACATCGGTGAAGGTGGTGAGAAAAATACTACTAGCCATGGCGGGGTCGGCGCCCCATTTCCTTAAGGTCAGCGGTACCAGTACGCCAAAAATACCACTGCCGATACAGGCACCTATCATTGCGATAAGAATAACTAAGGCAAGGGTTGCTGGGTCGCCAGTGTTGCTCAGGGTGGCGTAGACCCACATGGCTAAAGCGGCAACTAAACCCACGAAGAAGCCATTCATCGCGCCGAGAATGACTTCTTTTCTTAATATTTTAGTCAGAGGCATGTCGCGAAGCTCACCCAATGTCATACCTCGTAAAGTGATCGCTAGGGCTTGGCAGCCGGTGTTACCACTTTGGCCTGCCAGCACGGGTAAAAAAACCGCGAGGACAACGATACGCGCGATGGTGTCTTCAAACATTCCGACAACAAAGGCCGCAGCAAAGGCGGTTAGAAGGTTGATTTGTAACCAAGGGTGGCGCATCCGAAAGGCTTTAAGGATGGGGGTTGATATGCGCTCCTCTTTATCTACACCGACCATTGCACCCGCTTGGGCACTGATCTCGGTGGCGACATATTCAAATAATCGCCAGCCATAGATGAGCCCTAGCAATACCCCTTTTTCATCGGTGACGGGGTAGAGGCGGTGTCGTCTGGCCAGAGCGGCGTTCACCGCTTCTGGCATGCGCACCTCTGGGGTGAAACGAAACGGTTGTGGTGTCATGATCTGCTCTAGTGTTTGCCCTGGACTAGCGAGCAGTAGATCGCGCATGGCCAACACGCCAAGCAGTATATTGCTGTCGTCGGTGACATAGAGGTAAGTGATGGTGATCGATGGTGGCATTTTTACAATATAAGCGAGGGCGCTGGCAACAGTATCATCCGGCGATAAAATGCCAAAGGGCTCGACCATTAAGGGGGCGATGGTGCCGTCGATACCTTCAAGAGGTTCCGTGGGGTTGTTCTCCGTTGGCGTATGGTCGGCGAGGTGGGCCGCTATATCGAGCGCGCAGTCATTGGGAAGCTGATTGAGTGTATGACGAATCTCATCGGGTGTTTCCTGAGCCAATAAAGACGCAGCTAATGCTGGATCCATCTCGGTTAATGCCGTAGGGCCTGCAGGTGTTGCGGAGTGTTCGGTATTCATTCAAGCGATCCTTTAGCCGTTAATGCCAGCGCCGGCTTAATATTCTTGATCTTACCGTGATGGAGTTGTTGTCTGAACCATAGTTCAGGCAGCGGGGATGCGCCATTAATGATGGTTCATAGAATGATATGGGTGATGCCTCTCTGGGGGTATGAAGAGAGGCTTTCTTTACGGCGAAGGTTAGAACGCGGTGAGTAAAGAATAGACAATTGAGATATTTATACTTGTGAAAATAGGGTAATATTAGTTAAGATGTTAATTATAACTGAGCTAGGTATCCAACCGCCGCTAATGGCTGGTGGAATCGCTCGAATGAAAGCAGCCTATACTGGTAGGTCGAATCGATAACGGTTTGATGGGTTCAGGAATCGCCTGCAGCAATAAAATAAGAGGATAGTGAGATGGGCAAACTGGCGCTCGTAGCTAAGATTACACATGTTCCAAGTATGTATCTGTCTGAGCTAGACGGTCCGCAGAAAGGTACTCGTCAATCGGCCATTGATGGTCATATCGAAATCGGTAAGCGCTGTCGAGAACTCGGGGTTGATACCATTGTCGTATTTGATACCCACTGGTTAGTGAATGCTAACTACCACATCAATTGTGGACCTCATTTTAAAGGTAATTATACCAGTGGTGAACTGCCGCACTTTATCTCTAATATGGAGTATGAGTACGATGGTAATCCTGAGTTAGGCAAGATATTGGCAGAAGAATGTAACCTGCAGGGTGTTGAAACTCTGGCTCATGATGCGACCTCTCTAGCGCCTGAGTATGGCACATTGGTACCTATGCGTTATATGAACGAAGACCGTCACTTTAAAGTGATTTCGGTATCGGCGCTGTGTACTGTTCATTATCTCAATGACTCAGCTCGTCTCGGTTGGGCGATGCGTGAAGCGATTGAAAAGCATTACGATGGTACGGTGGCTATTTTTGCCAGTGGCTCTCTTTCACACCGCTTTGCTCAGAATGGTCAGGCGCCCGAGTTTGCCAATAAAATCTGGAGTCCGTTCCTCGAGACGCTGGATAAAGAAGTGGTTGAAATGTGGCAGCGGGGTGATTGGAAAACCTTCTGCGAGATGCTGCCTGAATATGCCGCTAAAGGTCATGGTGAAGGCTTTATGCATGATACCGCAATGATGCTGGGCGCATTGGGGTGGTCTGATTATGAAGGTAAGTCTGAGATCCTGACACCGTATTTTGGTAGTTCAGGTACTGGTCAGATTAACTGTGTCTTCCCTGTGACGGAGCAGGATGGTTCTGCCGTGCCAGGCCCTCAGGCATCGGTAACAGGTAAGTTTGAGCCGGGTTCCAGCCGTTTGTAAAGTGTTGATTGAGAAGGCTTAACGCTTTTTCTTTCCCTCTGAAAAAGGCTCGCACATGCGAGCCTTTTTTGTGGTTTTTATAACACTTCAAAGAAGTGCATTTCGACGAGATCGGGCCTGCGAATGCCGGTGCCGATAAACATCCGTTCACAGATCCATTTTAAGGAGGGGGAGTCGGTTTCAAATGTTGGGCTGCATCTAAAATAGATTTCTGAAGGATCAACCGGCTCCCCTTTGATCAAGCGCGCCGTTATTTCCGGTTCTGCTACGCGAATCGCACGGTTGTGCACATAGATACGCTCACCGCTGTTTAACTCTAAGACGTAATGGGCATCGAGGTTCGCCATGCGAGGAGTGAGGATGAGCTGATAGTCGGCCCCGCCTGAGAGTACTTTGCCGGACCACCCATGACCTTCCACAGTACCTCCCGTAATAGGAATGACCCGTCGTTGCCCATGTTGAGCATGGCCAATTTCTTGAGGAGTATCGACCTTCACCTTTAATTCGGCAAAATGTTTTAGCGTCGGTACTGTATGCATAATAGCGGTTTCCTTGGTAGGTTGATGATGTTGAGTGTTTCGTATATCGATAACTTTTGAAAGTAATAATGACCATGTTTTGCCTATAGGAAAAATATTGAGGGGGCCTACATTACTTTGTATTCTTATGTATAGTCTTTTTGTTAATATGTTAATTAGTATGTATTGTTTAGAATGTCAACAAATCATAGAATGTATCGCATTCGCGGTGATGATAATGATACTTGGCCCGAAAAATATGAGAGTCGATTCTGGTTGTTATCAAGCAGAAGTCTAAACAGCTACATTTATGGAAAGATCCCAATGTGAGTTTTGTGACGGCGGGGTTTGCTCAACGTGTAATCAATCAGGAAACTGAAAAAATGAAAAAAATAACAAAGTTGCTAGCAACCGCCGGTGTTTGTGCTGGCATGTTTATGTCTTTCAATGCTGCGGCGGTGACGACGCTTAAAGTGGGTACTTGGTTGCCTCCAACCGCTCCCCAAAACGCCGTTGTTTGGCCTACTTGGGCGAAGTGGGTTGAAGAAGCCACTGAAGGACGTGTGAAAGTCGAACTGGAATATGGCCTAGGCCATCCTAAGTCGATGTTTGACTTGGTAGAAGATCAGGTAATCGATGCGAGCTTTACCGTTAACGGTTATGTCCCGGGTCGTTTTGCATTGGGTAATATTGCTGAGCTACCTGGCGAGAGCCCTGATGCTGAAAAAGCGTCCGTTGCATTATGGAAGGTACAGCAAAAGTATTTTAATGCGGCCAACGAATATGATGGTCTGAAGCTGTTGGGCTTGTTTGTACATGGTCCAGGTCAGCTGCATACCACTTTCCCCGTGAACTCCCTCGCGGATCTAAAAGATAAGAAAATGCGCATTGGCGGCGGTGTCGTTAATGAAGTAGGGGATATATTAGAAGTGACTCAGGTTGGCGCGCCAGCACCTAAGATCTACGAGATGATGCAGCAAGGTGTTGTTGAAGGTGTTTTCTTACCGGTGCTTGATCTGAAATATCTGCGTGTGGCTGAGGTATCAAAATACCTGACCGCTTTCCCTGATGGAATGTATACCACAACCTTTAGTTTCTTTATGAATCCGGATTCCTTCGATGCATTGAGTGAGAAAGATCAGCAAGCGTTGATGAGTGTTTCTGGTGAGAAACTATCCCGTTTAGCAGGTAAAAGCTGGGGGGATGCTGATCTTGACGGCTATGCTGCCGCAGAAGAAAACGGCATTAAGGTTAATAAGCTGAGCGCAACAGATCCAATGGTTCTTGAATTTGAAGCGAAAACAGCCGGTATGGCAGATGAGTGGGTTGAACGTGCGAATGCTAAGCATGTTGACGGTAAAGCGGCTCTGGAAATGTACCGTTCACTGGCTAAATAACAGCCGGTAAAACGTATCGATCGTTTTTACCGAGGGGTTGGCGGTTATCTCTTTTATTGAGGTAACTGCCAGCCCTTTTTTTGTGCCGGGAACCCTCTTATCCGCGTTTGCAAAAGCGGGTTATTCGGCAGAGCGTTGTTAATGTAATCGTGAGTAGAAGAGGGAGTGGCGTGATTAGTTTGAATTGCTGGCTTGATGCTTATCGAGTTGTCTGATTAAACCGTAGAGCGCGGCAATATAAGGCGTTTGTTTACCGAGTTTCTCTGCTATCTCATAGACAACACCTATGAGGGCTTGATATTCCAGTGGTCGACCGGCTTCGACATCCTGTAGCATTGATGTTTTAAAGGCACCGAGCTTGCGGGTTGCGGCATTTCTTTCTTCGGGTGTTTGTTCAACGACGCAGCCTAATGCGTTACCTATCTCTAAGGCTTCGGTCATCGCTTTACAGCAAAACTGATTAAGCAGTGGGTCGTCGAGGATGCAGTCGGCGGTCGCGCGCGTTAACGCCGATATCGGATTCATGGTCATATTACCGAGTAGTTTGAACCAGATATCCTGTTGAATCTGCGGCGATATAGTTATCTCAAAGCCGGCTTGTTGAAGTAGTTCTGCGACCTGGTTGGTCGTTGGGGATATGCCGTATGGCTCACCAATAATAAGGTGGTTGCCCATATTGAGGCGAATCACACCCGGTGATATAGCGGCTGCGGCGACATGAATAACACAGCCGATCACCTGGTGACTGGGGATAACGTGGCGTAGATTGCCCTGTGGATCGACTGTTTTGAGAGTCTTATCAGCGGGGGCCTGAGTTAGGCCATCGAAGAACCACCAAGGCACGCCATTCATTGCCAGCAGTACGCGTGTGTGTTCGCCAATGAGTGGGCTGATACCTTGGATAATTTGATTGAGTGCCGGTTGTTTAACCGCAATGATAATGAGATCTTGGATGCCGAGTTCATCCGGCTGTGACACCGCCGTCACCGGATAGAAACGGGTATTATCATGCTCAGAAAGGCCCACGCCATGTTGCTGTAAGGCTTGCAGTGTGGCCCCCCGGGCAATGACTGATACGTTAGCGTTAGCCGCACTGAGTCGTGCTGCTATGAGTCCACCGATTGCACCTGCGCCGTATACGCATACTTTCATAGAGGGGGCCTGTACTCGATTAACGTTTGAATGAAGGGTCCTGTTTTTCAACGAGTCGCTTCATGGCGGCGAATACATCTTCGCCAGCACCAAATTTAGGGTCAAAATTGAGAGAATCCGCAGTGCATTTCTTCACAATTGCTTCAGGAATCTCTCGGACTTTGCCCATTGCCATTGACGCACATTGTACCTCACACGCACGGTTGACCAACCACATGAGTGAAAATGCTTGAGCTAAGCTTGCACCAATGACGACAGGTCCGTGATTACGCAGCATCAGGACGGGTTTATCGCCGGCACTGGCAAGAATGCGCTCACCTTCATCGAGGTGTACGGTGATGCCTTCAAATTCATGATAAGCCACTTTATTGTAAAGTTGTGCCGAGTAAAAGTTGCTATAGGAGAGGCCGTCTTCTAAGCAGCAAACCGCCAGTGTAGCTGTTGTGTGTACGTGCATGACGCAGTGGCCGTCGGCAACTTTGTCATGGATTTGGCTATGGAAGGTAAAGCCTGCTGGATTGATTGGCCAGTCAGAATGGTCAACGATGGTGCCATTCACATCGACTTTAACTAAGTTCGAGGCGGTAACTTCACTGTAGTGCAGCCCAAATGGATTGATTAGAAAGTGTCCTTCCTCACCGGGAACGCGCAACGAAATATGGTTGTAGATCGATTCGTCCCACTTCATATACGCAAAAATACGATACATCGCCGCTAAGTCAATACGAGCATTCCACTCGGCTTCGCTGAATCTTGATGGGCGTTCATAATAACGGTTAGATAAAGACATAGGCTTTCCTCACATTTATGCTGTGTGCTTGTTGGTTAATATATTAATCAAAACTGGCGCAATAAAAAGAATAATAAATATTGGTCGGTTCAATATTTTTCTTATATGCTGGCATGATGAATACCAAACAATTGATCTATTTCCTGAAAACCGCTGAGTTATGCAGTATAGCTGCAGCGGCTCGTGAGCTTGATATTGCTCAGCCGAGTATCAGTCTACAGCTAGAAAATCTGGAGCATGAGCTGGGCACCTCGTTGTTTGATCGGGACTATCGCGGGGTGCGGCTAACCGAAAGTGGTCAGCTCTTTAAAGCTCATGCGCAGTCCATTATGCGTCAGGTTGATCAGGCCAAGCTAGATATCCGTCAGTCGGAGCAGGAGCCTGCGGGTCGGTTAGTTTTGGGAATGACTCAGCCGATTGGTAATGTGGTGTCTGTGCCGCTGCTGAAGCTGGTTGAGCAGCGTTACCCAAAAATAGAGCTGGATCTTTTTGCCGGGCTGTCTTATAGCTTGTCTTCGCAGCTATTGAGTGGCGAGATTGATCTGGCAATCTCATCACCGGATGGTAGCGATACGAAACAGCTTACCCGCGAGCAATTATTTAAAGAGAAACTGTATTTGGCGATGGGTGATACGCCGCAAGTTAGTTCGCAGAAACCGTTACGCCAGCGCAGCTGTATATCGTTTGCCGAATTGGCAAAGCATGAAGTGATTGTTACCGGGCGGCAAGATTCGTTGGGCTATGTGTTGCGCCAGTATGAGCAGCAGGTGGGAGTTAAGGTACGGCATCGACCCGGTTTTGGGCAGTTGATGACGACACTGCGATATGTATCCGATGGCTACGGTATGTTATTGAGCCCATCCTCCTCTTTTTATCACTTAGAGGAAACGGGGCAAATTCATGCGCTTGAAATTATCGAGCCGGGTATGGAACGTGATGTTTATATCACCACCGCCGCCAACCGGCCTCGCACTTCGTTAATGCGCGCTGTTATTCCACTGATTTACGAGGTGGTGCAACAAGAGCAGCAAGCGGGTCGTTGGCGAGGGGAGTTTATTCCTGAGGTCGGCTAAGTTGAGAGGGTGGCAAGGGATGAGTTCACAGTTGATCGCGTTAAGCGAGAGAGGTCTATTTCGTTCAGGGAATAAAAAGCCACCGGTCAAGAGTGGACAGGTGGCAATGTTCAGCTGACTTTAGAAACGAAGGGGGCTTCTAATGTCAGCTAGTCCTTTATTTCATTAGAATTGAATATTGATACCCGCCGCGACATTGTCAGGGGAAGTATCATAGTCTGCGGCTTCAACCCAAGCGGATACGTGCTGACTAAACGATTTCTTTACCTGTAATACAACGCCATTATTATCATTTGTATTGATATCGGAATCCTTATTTACGTAGCCTGCGGCAAGAGATAGGCCCCCATCCAAATGATAACGGCCTACAACACCGTAAGCGTCGAAATCTCCAGCTGAGCCGAAGGTGTCTTGATTTGATTCATAGGTAGCACCGATGCTGATATGGTCAAAATCATAGCCGGCGGTTAAGGCGTAGCGGGTATAATCTTCATTGCTACCCCCTAGGGCTTGATTCGCTTGGACAACACCGAAGCCAATATTGAGTTTTTTATCGTCATACAGCGCCCGCACCGCGAGCACATCGGAATCGACTCCATTCGCTTCTGGAATCGAAATCGATGAGAAGGTCACTTTGATATTATTAACGGCGGGTGTTATGTAGGCTATCACATCCTGAGCTTCTGCCGCTTGGTTAAAAATGGGCATGCCGGAAGGTGCGACACTGCCTGAGTGGGTTTCGTTATATTCAAAGATATTGATGTTGCTGTATAGGTCTCTAAGTTGACCACTGGCTGTACGGGGTGCAATGACAAAGGTGCCATATGCGGTGGGAATGATAACTTTGGCATCTTTGATGTGAATATCAGCTTCACCTTCAGTACCGCCAGTGTCCTTGCTATTGATCGCATCAGAAATATCAGCATTGATCATGTAAATCATTTTGAAGCTATCGAGTTTAACAAGCCCTTTGATACCGAGCTCGAGTTCGAAGGCTTCTGGATCGAAATCTTTATCCTCAACAGCAACAGCACCTAAACTAGAGAATAGGGTTAGTTTAGGCATTGGGAATTCAGGCTCGGAGGCTTGAGCATGACTGGCTAGAGTAATGGCAAGGGAAAGCGAAGCAATAGAGATTGTAAGTGTTTGTTTCATTATTATAATATTCCAGTTTTTTATTTATTGTCTTTGTAATTAATATATTAAATAAATATGGAATATATGTTTTTTATATTTCACTAGATGAAATGCAAGCGGAGTTTTTTACAGTTGATTGCTTTGAGTATGGTATGTGTTTGTGAATGTGTTAATGAAATATGATTAGTTATTTGTTGGTTCAACTCTAAAGATTCTTTTAAGTTGGATGGGCGGGGTGCTATCTTAAAAATACTGTTAATTATAATAATGCTTCTATCTCATTAATCGTGTTTTTTATTTTTATAATGATTGTATTATCTACGTGTTGTTGGTCGATAGATTGTGCTTCCCAAGAGAGTAAGATAACACCGATTATGACATTGAGTTTCGTTACCGGGAACACAATGGACACTCTACTCGAACGGTCTGAGCTGACATCAGAGGTGATTGGCTTCTGATATAGATATGTTTGTGTCTTGATTAATTCAATTTTTTGCTTAAGCCAGAGAGGATCACGGTCGAGTAGAAGCGCTTCTCTGCCTCCTTGTGACCTTATCTCCTGTAGTAATGACGCGCGTGCGGCTTGCGGTAGAAATGCAAAATAGGTTAACCCCGCTTCAGAGGTTAGCATGGGCAGTGTCGTTTCATGGGAATAAGAATCTGTTAATGGCTGAGTAGCAGGCTGTGTCGAGCTAATAAGGCTCATACGGTTTGCTTGCGGAGCCCAGAGCTCGACGGTTGCCGCTAATTCTGAACAGAGTCGATTGATTATAGGCGTTGCAGCAACCGACAGCTTTAAATGGCGTGCATTTTGGTTGATGCAGTTGGAAAAAATATAGCCACCCATTTCGTCCGAGCGTTTAACCCAGCCAACATCGATTAAGGTTTTAAGAATTCGTAGTAGCGTCGCTTTATTAATTTGGGTGGAGTGGTGAAGTTCCGCCAAAGTTATGGGGTTATGTCTAATGATTTCTTCAAGAACAAACATACCACGGGCAAGCGCATTGATAGATTTACTCATTGTGTTAGCCTGAATATTGTCTATAGGGCATCTGCAGGTAATAAACCTGTCATTGAACTGGTTTAAAAAGCTGGCCCTAGACCTTCTTGCATAGAAGGTTGAAAGGCCAGAAAGTATCGCCAGGATAAAGCAAATGGCAGTGCTGAATGGTTAGCTTCAGATCTGCCGAATATTATTTATAATGTTAGCGCTGCGGCATATCGGCGGTGTTATATACCAGGCTGACGGTTGCATCGCTTGGAATAGCCGGCATCGTTTCATTCCACATTAGCCATTGATGTCGCATCTCCTCCAGTTTTTCAGGATAAACCTTTTTCAGATTTGCCCGTTCTCTTGCATCATTAGTGATATTAAAGAGATATTCATGTTCATCGACTTTTAAATATTTAAATTCACCGACGCGTAGTGCGCGCTGGTCTCGATGATTCATGCGCCAGTAGAGGGGTCTTTCAAATAGTTCAATGTCGCCGGTAATAACGGGTAGCAGCGAAACACCATCAACGGGATAGCTGGGATCAAACTCTCCTTGGCCGATTTCCAGTAGGGTGCGTGACCAGTCCATTGTCATGCAATGTTGCATGCTCGTAGTACCCTTTTCGATACCCTTGGGCCAGCGCGCGATCCAAGGAACTCGAATGCCGCCTTCGGTAAGATCCATTTTGCCGCCGACCAAAGGCCAGTTATCGGAGAAGCGCTCACCGCCATTGTCGCTGGTAAAGACAATAATTGTATCTTCAGTCAGGCCATGTTGCTCTAAGGTATCCATGATCTTGCCGATACCTTCATCCATGTGGTGAATCATCTTGCGATAGGTGTGAATATTACCGCCTTCTAGGTGATAGAGAGTAGAGATCTCTTTTGACAATTCTTCATCATCTCTGCTTTCCCAAGGCCAGTGGGGCGCTGTGTAATGAACACTCAAAAAGAATGGTTTTTGTTCGTCATCTATTGCACGTCGGTTAATAAAATCGACCGAGTGTTCTGAAATAAGATCAGTGAGATAGCCGATCTCTCGATGTTCTTCTTCATTTATCCATAGATCGTGATCACCATAACCACTCTTGTGGCTAAAGTAGTCTGCAGCACCCGCCATAATGCCAAAGAATTCATCATAGCCAGACGCCCGAGGTCCGAAATGAGGAGGGTATCCTAGATGCCATTTACCCATGAGGCCGGTGTAATAACCTGCTTTTTTCAGCTGTCCTGGTAATGTTGGGATATTGGGGGGTAAGCCAAGTACGTCGCTACCCTTGGATTTAGTGTTGATGGGCTCTTCCAAAGCACCACGTAAGCGGTACTGGTAAGCCATGCTCATTAGGGCGAAGCGGGTAGGTGAGCACACCGGTGAGTTGGCATATCCATCAAGAAATAGCATGCCCTCTTCAGCTAGCTTATCAATATTTGGCGATACCTGACCGAATTGAGCTTCTCGGCCACCATAACAACCCAGATCGGCATAGCCCAGATCATCGGCCACAATGTAGATAATATTTGTCATTAGACAGCTCCTTTTGTACGGGGCAGAAATTTAAGGTCTTTACGCTGGTGCCAGAACCAAAGAATAAGCGCGAGACTTATACCTACTTGATCCCAAATAACACCTGGGGCGAATAACATAATGGCTGCCGCTAATCGGGCAGCAATTTCGTAATAACGGAGTTTGTGAATATGAAACCCACTCAGTGCTGTGGCCGTCAGCATGATGCCAACAATTAACTTAAGCAGCAGCCAGCACCATGTCAGCAAGTCAAACTCCACACCGGCTGCGCCGACAGTCAATAACATCGGATTGAAGGCAAAGGTGAATGGAATAATGAAAATCATGATACCGACTCTAGATGCTTGTACTGATGTCCCTATTGGGCCGCCCCCGGAGATACTTGCTGCGGCAAAAGCGGCAATAGCAACGGGTGGTGTGATGGCTGATGCAATGGCGATAAAGAAGACAAACATGTGGGCGGTTAGGGGAGCTAGTCCTAGTTGTTCCATGGCAGGAATAGCAATGGTTGCAACCGTGACATAGGCAGGCAATGTCGGCATACCCATACCTAATACAATGCAGCAGAAAGCCGCGAGTAAAAGTGAAATAAGCAGCGAGTCGGTGACGAGACTTGTCAAAAGAATACCGAATTTCACCGGTACACCGGTTGCTGAAAGTGCCGATATAACGATACTGACAGCAGCGATGGCCATCAATAATCCTGCAAAGGTTTTACCCCCGTCACAAAGGCTCTGAAGTAGTATGGCGGGTTTAGTCCGAACGGCTGGGTTAATTAGGCTCAGCGGTAGCAGTAATGCGAGTGCTGAAATAGATGCGCCGGAAGGCGAGAGCCCATATATCAGTAGCGAAACAATCAGACCGATAGGTAAGAAGATGAGTAACAAGTTGAGATAATCTTGCCGTACGGGTTGATCGACACCGGCAATCTCGTCATTGGCTTTAATACCTAGGCGGCGAGACTCAAATACGATCATGGCAAACAGACTGCCATAATAAGCAATAGCCGGAACCAGTACTGCGATAATTACCGTGAGGTAGCTGACACCGACAAAGTCTGCCATGACCAGTGCCGCAGCACCCATAATGGGAGGCATAATCTGTCCGCCGGTAGAGGCAGCCGCTTCCACAGCACCGGCAAAATTAGGTGAAAAACCCCGTTTAGTGATCATCGGGATGGTGACAACCCCGGTCCCCACCACATTACCAACGGCACTACCAGAGACGGTGCCAAATAAGCCTGAAGAGAGTACAGCGGCATGTGCAGGGCCTCCCGCAGTACGTTTCATCAATGAAAAGGCAATGCGGATCATTGAGTTGCCGGCACCGACACTCTCGAGCATCGAGCCGAGGATAATAAAGGGAAATACGGTGGTAATCACAATGCTAAAAGTACTACCTAAAATGCCTGAGTCGAGGCTGTAGAGTAAGTTTTGTGCCAACGTTTCAGCGATGCCGGTGTTGATCGTTTGTAGAGGGCCAGGCCACCAGTGACCCGTCGCCATATAAAGAATGCCGAAGATTCCTAGCAGCGCGACGGGGGCTCCCCATAAGCGCCAGCAATAGAAGAGAGCACCACCAGCCGCGATTAAAGCGATCCACATCTGTTCATTATCAAACAGAAACATACCGTCATCGAGCATGATGCTGATGTTGTAAAAAGAGAGGCATGAGCCTATTAAGCCAATAGCGAGGACAACGCTCGTTAATGCGATCCAAGCATTAGTCTTTCCATCACGATATTGTTTAACAATGCCTAAGGTGACGACCAATATACAAAGGCCGAAGAATGTTGCCCTGAAGAAAATCATCGGGAAGGGACCCAAGCGAAAATCCCCAATGGCGGGCATGATGTTGGCAAGACCGTATAACGTCACAATAAGACAGAGAACGGAACTCATCCAAAATAATGGATCAAAGGATGGCTTTGATGAGGGATGCATAGATAACTCCGTAAGCAGGCGGGAGCCTGCTTATATGGCGGTAATTAAATGATTATTGAATGAGCAGCTTGGGAGGAATGGTTATACCCGCTTCTCTGTAATAGCGAATAGCGCCTGGATGAAGTGGTGCATTAACCCCGGCAAAATAGTCGGTGTCTGAAAGCTGTGAAAGCATCGCGTTGTTTTTGGCGACCTCTTCACGGTGTTCAAAGTAAGTCTTTGTTAATTTGTAGGCGATCTCTTCAGAGAAGTCTTTATGTGCTGTCATCATCATAAGTGTTTGCCAGCTTATGACGGGTGATTTATTAACTTGCCCAGGGTAAGTGTTAGGAGGAATCACAACCACTTGCAAGCCCAAACTCTCATCCGGAACCTGACTCACATCGGCTAAACTGAGTAAGCGAATGTCGTGAGACAGGCTTAGTTCGGCAAGTGTTTGTGAGCCAATGCTTGTATTGGCTACGTAAAGGTCGAATTGACCATCTTGGAAGCTTTGTGTGGCCGCTCCCCATGGCGCTTTAACCGGATCATATGTGCCCTCGACAAGGCCGCCTTTGGCGCCTAGGGCTATGACTTGAGCATTAGCAGCACCAGCAGGGGGGCCTATATAGACTCGCTTACCTGCCGCGTCAGGCCAATTTTTAATATTGTCATCGGCCCAGGAGATTGCATGATAGGTGCCACCCGGTATGCCGAACAGCGAGCGAACATTGGCGGCCAAAGCGCTAGCTTTGTCTCCCATCTGCTTATAGGGACCTGAATTTTTTGTCATTGCGTTATATGAGAGGGGTGGAGCGACTGCCAGATCCAGTTTGCCTGCGGCGACTTTAAGCAGTGATTTAGTCAGTGTCTGGTTTAGCGATAATTGCAGCTCAATATCATTATTGGCCCAGTAGCCCGCCATCGCTTGTGGAATCATTCCAAGCAAACTATTGGGGCTCGCAGATTCCATTGAAACTTGCTCTGCTTGTGAGGTGGTAGCGGCCATAGAGCCGATCAATGTTGCAGCACATAGGCTGTTACGTAGCCATTTAGTGGAGTTAGACATAGAAGTTACCGAGTTATTGTTGTTTTAAATTTCGTAGATAGGTTACGGTAGGTTGAATGCGTAGTAAAATGATTATTTGTTGCTCCAATCAATCAAAAATGAATATCTGAAGCCTATGAATCCTAAGCACCTCTCTTATCTTGCAACTATTATTGATAAGGGCTCTATCACCGCCGCATCAGATGCGTTGCGGGTGGCCCAGCCAACATTGACCCGAGCAATGGCAACCCTAGAAATGCAGGCGGGCACACCGCTATTATTGAGAAGTCGTTACGGTGTAAAAAGCACGCCTTTTGGTGAAGTATTGGCAAGGGAAGGGCGATCGATTATTCAAAGTTTACAGTTGGCGCAGGAGCAGGTGGCACATCAGAAACTGGGGGTTAAATCTGAATTTAGAATAGCAACCGGGCCATTATTAGGGCTTGGTGTCATGCCGGATATTCTTGAGCGCCTGACTCAGGCGCATCCGACTTCAGCTTGTACTGTTACCTGCGGTTCACCGGCCATTACATTACCGCAAATGTCTGAAGGCCGCTTTGATATTATGTTGGCCCCCACAACTGATGATCGTTTTATTCAAGGCGTTCAACGTCGGTTGGTGATGGAAGATCATATTGGGATCTTCTGCGATAAGAGCCACCCACTGGCGCAAAAGAAAATCGTTAAAATTGAGGACCTAGAGGCGTCTGACTGGCTCAGCCTTGGTTTAACTACTACCTTTGAAAATCAGGTATTAGAGTTGTTGATGACGGCTGGTTTAAAGGAAATTAGGACAAAAATAGCCTTTGGTAATGATGCCGCTATTTTGGCGACTATGTTGTCACGTGGTCGTTATTTGGCGGTATTACCACGTATTCCTATGGCTGCTTTGCCTGCGTCACTTGGTGATTTTGTCGAGTTAGAACTGGATCTGACAATTAAAGTGAAGCGTTATCTTTACCTATGGGTTAGGGGGGATGTATTGGATAGCCCAATTTTTCTCACCTTCGAAGAGGCTATGGCAGACTTTGTTAGTATGATAGAAGCAAAATCAGCTTGAGGACGTTGTTTTTTAGCTGAGCGATTAAGGTTTTGTTAGCATCATCGCAATTGCGCTATCGACCATTTCATCCAGTTGGCTTTGTTCAGTATAAATACCATCATTTAACAGCCGGCAAAGCCCGTGCAATGTTGCCCAACAGACTTGTGCGGTTCTTAACGGTGAGTCGCTTAAACGAATAACATCTTGTTCACAAAGGCGTTCAATCCAGTTTAACCAGCTCTTGAAGTGTTGGCGGGATATGATTTGCAGGGCTTCGGTGGGTGAGCCATGTCGCCAGATCTCCCGGCCAAACATCAGATCGTACTGCTCCCGGTGCTGATAGGCGCGTTTGATATAGTGGTGAAAATATTCGGTAAAAATGAGTTTTAATGGCTCGTTTTTCTCTCGGATTCTGACCTCTTCTAGCAGTTTTTCGACATTCTTAAACCCCTGTTCGGCAATGGCACACAATAGGGCGTTTTTATCTTTGAAGTGATGATAGGGCGCGGTGCGGGAAACACCGACGCGGTCGGCTAGTTTGCGCATTGATAGGCTTTCACTACCGCCCTCGGCGATCATATCGGTCGCGGCTTGCAACAGTGTTTGGTACAAATCACCATGATGATAATTGCGTGTGGTTGCTGAGGTATTGGTCGTTTTCATCAAGGCAATTTATCAACCAATCTTGACAGTGTCAAAATATCGCTTTATCTTGACACTGTCCAGTTCATTGTAAGCGACTTTTTTGCTGTGTCTTTAACAGCCTGTGTTGGTCGTATGATCAGAAAATAAGAATATTGAGGAACCCATAACATGAGCCATACCAGCCAGAATTTTCCACATCTGTTAGCCCCGTTAGACTTGGGCTTTACCACCCTGAAGAACCGGGTGCTGATGGGCTCAATGCATATTGGCTTAGAAGAGAAGCCTGGTGGATTTGAGCGGATGGCTGCATTTTATGCCGAGCGCGTTCGAGGCGGTGTGGGCCTGATTGTGACGGGCGGTATTGCGCCTAACCAAGAAGGTGGTGTGGTGGCTGGTGGCGCTGTCATGGCGACTGAACAGGATGTTGAAAATCACCGTATTGTGACCGATGCGGTACATGCCGATGGCGGCAAAATCTGTATGCAAATTCTGCATACGGGACGTTATGCCTATAATCCGAAATTGATCGCACCCTCGGCGATAAAAGCGCCGATTAATCCATTCCCCCCCATGAAGTGACGGTGGATGAGATTGAACAGCAGATAGAGGATTTTGTTCGCTGTGCAGGGCTGGCTCAACAGGCGGGCTACGATGGCGTTGAGGTGATGGGCTCCGAAGGCTATTTTATTAATCAGTTTATCGCTCGGCGGACTAACCAGCGAGAGGATGACTGGGGTGGTGAATATGATAACCGGATTCGTTTTGCCGTAGAGGTCGTTAAACGCGTACGACAGCGGGTTGGCACGAATTTTATTATTATCTACCGTCTATCCATGTTAGATCTGGTGGAAGGGGGTAGTAGCTTTGATGAGGTCGTTACCCTCGGTAAGGCGATCGAGCAAGCAGGGGCAACCATTATCAATTCCGGGATTGGTTGGCATGAAGCGCGTATTCCCACCATCGCGACGAAAGTACCTCGAGCGGCCTTTACTTGGGCGACCGCTAAAGTGCGGCAGGCATTATCGGTGCCGGTGATCGCTTCCAACCGAATTAATATGCCGGAAGTTGCCGAGCAGGTATTAGCCCGTGGCGATGCGGATATGGTATCGATGGCACGGCCATTTTTAGCAGATCCGGAGTTTGTCCGTAAAGCAGCAGAAGGACGCAGTGATGAGATCAACACCTGTATTGGCTGTAATCAGGCCTGCCTAGATCATATTTTTGTTGGCAAACTGACCAGCTGTCTGGTAAATCCTCGGGCTTGTCATGAAACAGAGCTTATTATCACGCCGGCCGAACAGGTGAAAAAGTTGGCCGTGATTGGCGCAGGTCCGGCAGGTTTAGCATTTGCGACCACGGCGGCTCAGCGAGGTCATGAGGTTACTTTGTTTGATGCGGCCGACGAGATCGGTGGGCAGTTTAATATTGCCCGAAAAATTCCGGGTAAAGAGGAGTTTAACGAGACGCTGCGTTACTATCGCCGCCGCATAGAGCTGGATGGGGTTAATTTAAAACTCTCCCACAGGGTGAGTGTTGATGAGCTGCAGCAGAGTGATTTCGACGAAGTGATTATTGCGACGGGTATTGTGCCTCGAGTGCCTGCGATTGAAGGAATCGACCATCCGAAAGTGATGGGGTATCTGGATCTTATTCGCGGTGCGAAGGTGGGCCAATCGGTTGCAGTGATTGGTGCCGGTGGTATCGGTTTTGATATCAGCGAATATCTGACTCATCAAGGGCCGTCCACTAGTCAGGATATTTCCGCCTTTATGCGTGATTGGGGTATTGATATGACCATGTCCTCCCGTGGCGGTGTTGAAGGGGTTACTCCCGCACCCGAGCCTGCGGCTCGGCAGGTCTACCTGTTACAACGCAAAGCCTCGAAAGTCGGCGGTGGTTTGGGTAAAACAACCGGTTGGGCGCATCGTTTAGGTTTGCAGAAGCGCCACGTAGAGATGCTTGCTGGGTGTGAGTACCAGCGCATCGATGATGAGGGTCTACACCTGAGTATTAATGGTGAAGAGCGGTTGCTAACGGTGGATAATATTATCCTCTGTGCTGGGCAGGAGCCGTTGCGAGTGCTAACGGAGGGACTGACTAAGCCGTATCATCTGATTGGTGGGGCTGACTTGGCGACCGAGTTGGATGCTAAGCGAGCCATTGATCAAGGAACACGTCTAGCGGTGCAGTTGTAAGCCCTGCTGTGTTTTAATTCATAGGGCTGCGTTGCTAGCCACTAAACTAAAAAAGCCGTCGATATCACTATCGACGGCTTTTTTGTTGGCTTTCATGTTTGCATGGGGTTTGCCCAGCAAAAGTGTTAATACTTAGATAGCGCAACCGCCGTGGCCATTCTTGGCATTATATTGTTGATGATATTCCTCCGCCCGCCAAAACTCAGCGGCTGGTGTGATCTCTGTCACGATGGGGTTGCCGAAGATGCCGCTCTTATCTAGCACGACCTTACTTTGTTCCGCCATGATACGTTGCTGATCATTATGGTAAAAAATTTCTGAACGGTACTGATCGCCGATATCAGGGCCCTGACGGTTAAGGGTGGTTGGATCATGCATCTGCCAGAATATATCCAACAGGGTGTCATAACTGACGGCCTGTTCATCAAATTCAAGCTGCACCACTTCGGCATGGCCGGTGGTTTTGTTGCAGATTTCTTCATAGGTGGGATTTTGTGTATGTCCACCCATGTAGCCTACAGCGGTTGAGGTAACTCCGGGTGTGTTGGTAAAACGTGCTTCAACTCCCCAAAAGCATCCTGCTGCAAATGTTGCGGTTGGCATACTGTGACTCCTGTGAAAAAACCAATATCTAAGTGGATATTAGACGTTTTTTGACTGTTTTGGATCACTTTTTTCATATATTTATCGATGTTTCGGTGAGATGGCTTTTTCGTTAATGGTTGATGTCCTGTCATCTGTGTTGCTCGATGATGATGGTGACGTAGGCGGGTCGTGCGTTGAAGCTGGCTATGGGGCGGTGTATCAAGGATTGAGTCGGTCTGTGCGGGGTTGTTATGTGATCATGATTTTGCCCATTACTGGAGTAGTAATCCTACTTAACTGAGCTTTTCCTTTAGTCAGCACTTTGATCTTTGTCTCTTAATATTGAATAGATTGGTTTGAGGCCCCTATCTGTGCAGGGGCTTTTTATCCGTGTAAAAAGATGAGGGATGTGTGAATTACGCTTGTTGACGGGTTGCCGTGATCAGTACATCGCGGATGTTTATATGTTGTGGCTGCGAATACATAAACATAGCCGTACGAGCGATATCATCAGCGGCTAGTATTCCGCCCATCGATTCTTTCCAAGCCTCATAGTTATCAATAATCTCCTGCGAGGTGGTGTGACTCAGTAGTTCGGTCTCTACTGCACCTGGGCAGATCGTCATGATACGGACGTTGTGATCGGCAACCTCTTCACGCACGTTCTCACTGATGGCGGAAACAGCGAACTTACTGCCCACATACGCGGCATGATTCGGGAATGATTTTTTACCGGCAATCGAACTGATATTGATGATCGTACCGCTGCGGCGGGCTTTCATATCACTGAGTACCGCCTGCATGCTGTTCAGCACGGCGAGAACATTCACCTCATACATTCTCTGCCATTCGATTGGGTCTTGAGTATCGACTTGACCCAGCAGCATTACGCCGGCGTTATTGATCAGGCAATCGACAGGGCCATGTATCCCCTCTGCTTCTTGGATGGCAGTGCGAAGCGTATCAGCATCGGTAACATCGACCTGACGGCATAGGGTATTAGGCAGCTGTAGCGCTTGCAGCTTATCAATACGACGGGCGACGAGCAGTAATGGGTGTCCGGCGGCCGAAAATTGTTGTGCCATGGCTGCGCCAATGCCAGAGCTAGCGCCGGTGATTACGATAAGTGGTTGAGTCATCATTTTATCTCGGGAGTTAAATACCAAAAGGTATTGAAGTGAATCGATGTTGCAGATAATAGACCTCTGTATTAGGGTGATAAATATCCTCAATCTGAAATAATTGTTTGGTATATATGAACAATATCTCGTGGCGCGGTATTCGTGCCTTTATCTATGTCGCCGAGTCAGGTGGTTTTACGGCGGCGGCTGAGGTTTCTGGTTTTTCTAAGGCGCATCTGAGCCAATTGGTCTCAGAACTGGAAGCGGTATTGAGTGTGCAGCTGTTGTATCGTACAACGAGGCAGTTGCGGTTGACGGAGATCGGTCAGGGCTATTATGAACGCTGTAAATTGGCGATGCAGCAGTTGGATGCGGCGGCGGAATGGGCTAGTCAATCGACAGACGAGCTGAAAGGTGTGATTCGCATGAATGCGGTGGGTGGCTTGATCGGCGAAGAGCTGTTAGCGCCGCTGGTGATTGATTTTCAACGACAGCATCCGGGGATCTGTGTGGATCTGGATTTTTCCAGTGTACAGGTGGATTTGATCGCTAATCATTATGATCTGGTGATGCGCATGGGTGAGTTACCGGACTCAAGCTTGATTGCTCGTAAGCTGCACCGGGTGACAACGCGTTATGTGGCCAGTCCCGATTTTTTGCAGGGTAATCACCCTATTGAAAATCCAGAAGATCTGAAAACATTGTCATTAATTTGTGGCAGTGTGGATCACTGGACGTTGAGTCGGGGGAGCGAGCGCAGAACCGTGCATGTTGAGCAGGGGATTAAAGTGAGTAGCGGTCGAGTGATGCGGCGAGCGGCACTGGCTGGATTAGGTGTTACGCGGCTTGCCGATGTGTATGTGCAAGCGGATCTCCAGCAGGGTCGATTAGTCGAGGTGTTGCCGGATTGGTCGGAAAATACACAGCTAACACTGTTATGTCCGCCGTTGCGACATCAGTTGAAGCGGGTGAGAGCGTTGAGCGAGTGGCTCAAAGGGCGATTCGAGGATCGTTATCAACAAGCTCTGCAACGAGGCGTTGATCACTAACGGGAGAGGGAGGCGGCATTTAAAGGTAAAAAAACCGGTCGATACGATAATATCGACCGGTTTAGACGCGTGACGGTGAAGTGTGTTAGCCGTTGGCTAATGCATCCAGTTTCTGTTTTAGTAGACCCTGTACTTGGCCAGGGTTAGCTTTGCCCTGAGACGCTTGCATCACCTTACCCATAAAGAAGCCGATCATCTTGCCGCGCTTATCGGGCTCAGCATTCACATACTGATCAACCTGTGGCTGATTAGCGGCGATGACATCATCGACCATCGATTCGATCGCACCACTATCGGTTACCTGTTTCAGGCCTTTGGATTCGATAACCTCATCCGCCGAGCCTTCGCCCGCCCACATCGCTTCGAACACCTGCTTGGCTATTTTGCCGGTAATGGTGTTGTCTTTGATGCGCAATAACAGACCGCCGAGCTGTTCAGCTGAAACCGGTGAATCTTTAATGTCGGTATCATTCTGATTAAGAAGCTTGGACAGTTCGCCCATCACCCAGTTAGCGGCTAGTTTGGCATCGCCTGCAGTGTTGGCGGCGGTTTCAAAATAGTGGCTCAGATCACGATAAGCGGATAGTACCATCGCATCATAATCACTCAGTTTATACTGCTCTAAGAAGCGCGCTTTACGAGCGTCGGGTAACTCTGGCAGCGTCTCACGCAACTGATTGACGTAGTCATCATCGATGACGATCGGCAGTAGGTCAGGGCAGGGGAAGTAACGGTAATCGTTGGCTTCTTCCTTGCTTCGCATTGAGCGAGTTTCATCTTTGTTGGCATCATACAGACGGGTTTCCTGAGTGATATGGCCACCGTCTTCGAGAATATCGATCTGGCGGATAATCTCGCCTTTGATCGCTTTTTCAATAAAGCGGAAAGAGTTGATGTTCTTACTTTCGGTACGGTTACCGAACTCTTCTTCACCCTTATAACGTACCGATACGTTGCAGTCACAACGGAAAGAACCTTCCGCCATGTTGCCGTCACAGATACCGAGGTTGGTAACGATGGCATGAATTTTCTTCACGTAGGCAACGGCTTCTTCGGCGCTGCGCATGTCCGGCTCGGAGACGATCTCTAGCAGTGGTGTGCCCGCGCGGTTAAGATCGATGCCGGTCATGCTAGGGAACTCTTCATGCAGCGATTTACCCGCATCCTCTTCCAAGTGAGCTCGGGTAACTCCGACACGTTTGATGGTGCCATCGTCGAGGGTGATATCCACATAGCCGGTACCAACGATCGGGTGGAACAGTTGGCTGGTTTGATAACCTTTTGGTAGATCGGGATAAAAGTAGTTTTTACGGTCGAACACCGAGGTGTAGCCGATCTCAGCGTCGATCGCTAAGCCAAATAATACCGCCATCCGCAGAGCTTCACCGTTAAATACCGGTAAGGTGCCTGGCAGCGCGAGATCGACCGCGCAGGCTTGAGTGTTTGGCTCGGCACCAAAGGCGGTGCTGGCACCCGAAAATATTTTGGACTTAGTCGCCAGTTGGGCGTGAATCTCAAGCCCGATGACTGCTTCCCATTCCATTATGTAAACCTCTTCTTGCAGCAAACTTACGTTACTGAGTGTAATGGTGCTGCGTTAAATTCTGTTGCGCATTAGGTCAGCAGCTTATTGACCAGGCGTTTGTGTGTGCCAGTCGGTGGCTTGCTGGAACTGATGCGCGGCATTCAGTAAGCGCTCTTCAGCAAAGTAGTTGCCGATCAGTTGCAGGCCTACCGGTAATCCGTTAGCAAAACCGCAGGGAACCGAAATGCCCGGCATACCTGCTAAGTTGAGCGATATGGTGAAAATATCTTCCATATACATGGCAACGGGATCGGAAGTCTTTTCGCCTAGTTTAAAGGCGGGATGCGGGGTGGTTGGCCCCATAATGACATCGACTTCGGACAGCGCGGTAACATAATCCTGCTGAATTAACCGGCGGATCTGTAATGCTTTCTTGTAGTAGGCATCATAGAAGCCTTCTGACAGCGCATAGGTGCCGACCATGATGCGACGCTTAACTTCTTCGCCAAAGCCTTCGCCGCGGCTACGCTTGTACATATCTTCGAGATCGACGGGGTCTTCACAGCGATAACCGTAACGTACGCCATCAAAGCGTGACAGATTGGAAGACGCTTCAGCCGGGGCAATAATATAGTATGCCGGAATCGCCAAATGAGTATTTGGCAGACTGACTTCTTTGACCGTCGCGCCGAGGGCTTCAAATTCACGGATCGCGTTTTGGACCTGAGCGGTGATCTGCGGATCGATCTCGCCGGAGAAAAACTCTTTAGGCAGACCGATCTTTAAACCCTTCAGGGAATCGTTCAGTTTAAGAGTGTAATCCGGTACCGGCTGATCCAAGCTGGTGGAGTCTTTTGGATCGAACCCAGCCATCACATTCAGCATCATGGCGGTATCTTCGGCGGTACGGGCCATTGGGCCGCCTTGATCGAGTGATGAGGCGTAGGCGATCATGCCGTAGCGGGATACGCGGCCGTAGGTCGGCTTCAGTCCGGTAATACCACACAGCGCTGCTGGCTGACGAATTGAACCACCGGTGTCTGAGCCGGTCGCCGCTGGCGTTAGGCCGCCGGCAATCGCTGCCGCAGAGCCGCCGGATGATCCACCGGGAACACAATCGGTATTCCAAGGGTTACGGGCAGGGCCGTAGAAGCTGGACTCATTAGAAGAGCCCATGGCGAACTCATCCATATTGGTTTTACCCAGGCTAACCGCGCCCGCACGATTGAAGTGCTCAATCACGGTGGCGTTGTAAGGCGAGATAAAGTTATCCAGCATCTTTGAGCCGCAACTGGTGCGAACGCCTTCGGTGCAGAAGATATCTTTATGGGCAATGGGCAGCCCGGTAAAGGCATCGGCATTGCCAGCTGCACGACGTTGGTCGGCGGCGTTGGCCTGAGCCAGAGCTTGCTCTGGGGTAACAGTGATAAAGCTGTTTAGTGTGCCGTCTTCGGCACTGATCCGGTCAAGGTAGTTCTGGGTCAGTTCTACACTACTGAATTCACCCGTTGCTAACCCCTGCGCCAGTTCGGCGAGTGTTTTGTCTAACATAACGTTTTTAAATCCTTCAAGCGGATGTCTGGTCCGGCATTACTCGATTACTTTAGGCACCTGAAACAGGCCTGCTTCAACGGCCGGGGCGACGGTTTGAAGATGATCGCGCTGGTTTCCTTCGGTTACCTCATCCAGACGTAAACGCTGAATAGCATCCATGGGATGTGCCATCGGCGTAATATCTTGGGTATCGACGGCTTGCATCTGGTCGACCAGGTCAAGAATATTGCTGAGGTTCTCGGCATATTCTTGAATATCTTGCTCGGCGATATTTAATCTTGCCAGATGAGCGATCTTTTCGACGTCTGTGCGGTCTAACGACATTATTGGATTCTCATTGCTGTGTAATTTGGTCTGATAACTAAATAAAGCGCTACGTTAACACATTTGCAGCTTGCCCAAAATCCCCGCCATTGCTACAGTGGGCCTGTTTTTTTGATCAAGTGAATGTGCAGTCGCACAATCTAAGGCGGACAACCGATGTTTAAGAAGATTCGAGGGATTTTTTCCAGTGACCTTTCCATTGATTTGGGCACTGCCAACACCCTTATTTATGTTCGCGATAAAGACATTGTACTGAACGAGCCGTCCGTTGTTGCTATTCGTCAGAGCAGCAATGGGGCACAGAAAACCGTGGCAGCAGTCGGTACCGATGCGAAACGGATGTTAGGTCGTACGCCGGGTAATATTACCGCTATCCGGCCGATGAAAGATGGTGTTATCGCAGATTTCCATGTTACTGAAAAAATGTTGCAACATTTTATCAGTAAAGTGCATGGCAACAGTTTTTTGACGCCAAGCCCACGGGTCTTGGTGTGTGTTCCCTGTCAATCGACACAGGTTGAGCGCCGAGCAATCAAAGAATCGGCCATGGGTGCCGGTGCGCGTGAAGTATATCTTATTGAAGAACCAATGGCGGCAGCGATTGGTGCGGGCCTGCCCGTTGACAGAAGCGAACGGTTCAATGGTGGTTGATATTGGTGGTGGTACCACTGAGATCGCGATTATCTCTTTGAATGGTATTGTTTACGCTGAATCTGTGCGAGTCGGTGGTGATCGTTTTGATGAAGGTATTGTTACCTACGTTCGACGTAACTACGGCAGCCTGATCGGCGATGCCACTGCTGAGCGGATTAAACAGGAGATAGGTACCGCCTATCCAACTTCTGAAACGCTTGAAATCGACGTGCGTGGTCGTAATCTGGCTGAGGGTATTCCTCGTAGCTTTACGCTCAACAGTAATGAGATTATGGAAGCGTTGCAGGAGCCTCTTTCGGCGATTGTTCAATCCGTCAAGAGCGCTCTGGAACAGTGCCCACCGGAACTGGCCTCTGATATTGCTGAACGCGGTATTGTGCTGACCGGTGGTGGTGCGTTATTGCGTAACCTCGATAAGCTGATCAGTGAAGAAACCGGTCTGCCGGTAATTGTTGCCGATGACCCGCTGACATGTGTTGCTCGTGGTGGTGGCCGTGCCCTAGAGTTGCTAGATAAGCATGCATTTGAACTGCTCACCTTTGAATAAGTCTGACTGATCTGAATGCTTGATTTACCCGATGTAACGGAACAGTTCCACCAGGGGGTGTTCCATCGCTAGTATCTTCATTAGCGGGTCCTTACGGACCCGCTTTGTTGTTCTTGTCGTGTTATCGCTGCTGCTGATTGTATTGGATCTAAAATGGTCCAGCATGCATCAGACACGCTCCTATCTTTCTTTGCTGATCACGCCGTTGCAATGGCTTGTCGACACACCGGCTCAGGTTGCTGATGAACTCAGTGATGTGCTGGTGGATCGTAGTCAGCTGACCGATGAGAACCGTCGTTTACGTCAAGAAGCGTTGCTATTAAAGCAACGGGTGTTACAGGTATCTGCCTTGACCGCAGAGAATGTTCGCCTGAGAGAATTGCTTAATGGTCGGCAGCGACTGGAGCAGGATGTCTTTTTGACCGAGTTGATTGGGGTGAATCCCGATCCGTTCCAGCACCAAATTGTCCTTAATAGGGGATCGGAAGATCACGCTTATGTGGGACAGGCGGTATTAGATTCCGGCGGTATTATGGGCCAGGTGGTCGAAGTAAGTCACTATACCAGCCGGGCGATGTTGATTACCGATTCACGTCACGCCATACCCGTTGAAGTGAACCGTAATGGTTTTCGCTCGATTGCGTTAGGTAATGGCTCGGTGAATCAGCTTGAACTCGTGCATGTGCCTGATACCGCCGATATTCGTGAAGGTGATTTGCTGGTCTCCTCCGGTTTAGGTGGGCGCTTTCCCCGCGGGTATCCGGTAGCGAAGGTGGTGAGTGTGCAGCGAGACCCGGGTGAGCCTTTTGCCCTAGTTAAGGCCGAACCTGCCGCGATGCTGAATAAAAGCCGTCATATTTTGCTGGTGGATATGCCGCCTAAAGCAGATGAATTGCCGGCGGTGGTCGAACCTGTTCATAGTGAAAAGATAAAACCAAAGCCGGAAGATGCTGAATCTGAAACGGCGGAGAGTGCCGGTGAATAATCAGGGCGGTGGCGGCTCGATTATACTAGCGACCTTTTTATTGGGTTATATACTCAGTCAGATGCCGTTGCCGCAATTTGCGGAATGGTTCCGTCCAGAGTGGGTCGCGATGATTTTGATTTACTGGGTTATGGCCTTGCCAGAACGAGTTGGCTTGGGCACGGCTGCGGTGGTCGGATTAGGGTTGGATCTTATCAAGGGCAGCCCAATGGGATTGAATGTTTTATCGCTGTTGATTATTGCCTATCTGACGTTGCTGTTATACAAACGTTTGCGCATGTTTCCGTTGATTCAGCAGGCGATCATGGTGATGATCCTCGTGGGCATTAATCAGCTGATTTTCAATTGGGTGCACAGCTTAATGGGCACTCGCAGCGATAGTCTGATTTTTCTTCTTCCTGCGGTCATGAGCGCTATTTTATGGCCCTGGTTATTTATTGTTCTAAGAGGCTTACGCAGAGCTTTTAGAGTCTCCTAATGCTGGCAGGCCTAGGTGAGTTCAACTGATCAAGGCCGCGTTTTATCCCCGGTGCTACCCATGTCTGAAACTACCTACAATACGCCTGAACTCATATTGGCTTCGGCATCCCCTCGTCGCTTAGAACTGCTGCAACAGATTGGTGTTGTTTGTCAGGTAAAGCCAGTTCATATTCCTGAAGTGCCACAACCCGGAGAATCCCCCGCTGCTTTCGTTGAACGTCTCGCGCGGGAAAAAGCTTGTGCTGGATTAGCATCTACGCTTGCCGGTGAGGTGGTGCTGGGTGCCGATACGGTAGTGGTGAGTAATGGGCAGATTTTGGGTAAGCCTGCCAATAGAGAAGATGCGTTACGTATGCTACAGCAGCTTTCGGGTGCCGAGCATCAAGTAATGACCGCTGTTGCGGTGACAAATCGGGAACGAATTCTCTGTCAGGTAGTCACTACAGATGTACGCTTTCAAATATTAAGCCAAGCTCAATGTGAGCAGTATTGGGATACCGGTGAACCCTGCGATAAGGCAGGAGCCTATGGTATTCAGGGGTTAGGCGCGGTGTTTGTTGCTGCGATTAAGGGGAGTTACTCGGCCGTTGTTGGGTTGCCTTTGACAGAAACAGCCGCATTATTAGCTGCGTTTAGAATTCCGGTGTGGCAGCGCAGCAGTTTAGCGTCTAAAGATGAGTCACTTTAGGTGGGCTGCTGATGTTGATGGTTCGAGTTATTGATCGCTTTTACAACTTATAGCTTTTAGTATTTATATGATGATTTTATAAAGTGTACGGTACTTACCGCTCGAAAAGAGCGTCTATCGCGTTAACGTACCAAGACAGATAATACTACGGAGCCAACTTAACGGTCTCCTAGGGATGGATTATGAGTGAAGAGATTCTGATTAACTTTACCCCGATTGAGACCCGTGTTGCGGTTATCGAGAATGGTATGCCGCAGGAGATCTACGTCGAGCGAGCTGAACGACGTGGTATTGTTGGCAATATCTATAAGGGTAAAGTGGTACGTGTGTTGCCGGGGATGCAGGCAGCCTTTGTTGATATTGGCCTTGAACGGGCCGCGTTTATTCATGTAGATGAACTGCAGCACCCGGATGAAGAGAGTGGTACATCCGGTAAATCAAACCTGACTATTAATCGCTTGTTGCGTGAGGGGCAATCCCTAACGGTGCAAGTTACCAAAGACCCTCTGGGCACTAAAGGCGCTCGCCTGACCACCAACCTTTCTATTCCTTCTCGTTACTTGGTGTATATGCCGGGTAATGAGCATATCGGTATCTCTCAGCGAATCGAAGATAACGAAGAGCGAGAGCGGCTTCGCGCGGCGGTTGAAGAAGTGGTTGCCGGCATGGAAGATCAGAATGCCAAGGTGGGGGGCTTTATTTTACGTACCGTCTCTGAGGGCGTTTCAGAGCCAGAATTGAAGCAAGATATTCTTTTTCTATGCCGGTTATGGGAATCGATCGCCCGTAAAGTGGAAGAATTCGGCGCGCCATCCTGTATTTATGAAGACCTACCTTTGAATATGCGAGCCCTGCGGGATATGGCCCATGCCGGAATCGAGCGTATCCGGGTTGATTCCAAAGAGACCTTTCAACGTTCGCAGCAGTTTGCCGAAGCCTTAGTGCCGGAAATTAGCAGTATTCTTGAATACTACCCCGGTGAACGGCCTATTTTCGATCTCTACAATATCGAAGAGGAGATTCAAAAAGCGCTGGGGCGTAAAGTTGAGTTGAAGTCCGGTGGGTATCTAATTTTTGATCAAACTGAAGCGATGACCACGGTAGATATCAATACCGGGGCATATGTTGGGCATCGAAACTTAGAAGAAACGATTTTTAAAACCAATCTAGAAGCCGCCACGGCGATTGGTCGCCAGCTACGGCTGCGCAATCTAGGCGGCATCATTATTATCGACTTTATCGATATGCTGGATGAAGATCACCAACGCCAAGTGCTACGAACCTTAGAACGGGTGTTGGAAAAAGATCATGTTAAGTGCAAACTAACAGGTGTTTCTGAGTTGGGCTTAGTGGAAATGACCCGCAAACGCACCCGCGAGAGTTTAGAGCATATTCTCTGTGAACCTTGTGAGCATTGTCAGGGCCGGGGATCAGTAAAAACCCCTGAAACTGTCTGTTATGAGATTTTTCGGGAAATTCTGCGACAACATCGGGCCTATGATACCGATTCTTATCTGGTGTTGGCATCCGATCGTGTCGTGGCAATGTTGCTCGATGAGGCATCCGACCATGTGGCTGAACTGGAAGCCTTCATCGCAAAAACAATCCGTTTTCAGGTTGAGCCGATGTATGGTCCTGAACAGTATGATGTGGTGTTAAGATAATAGTGTCATCCATTGTTTGGCTATTAAAGGCGCTGAATCGCTGGTTAGGTTGGGTTGTTGTTATCTCAATACTGGCGATAGCCTTACTCACCGTGGTGGTGCGTTTGTTGCTGCCTGCGGTATGGGATTATCGAGCTGATATTGAACAATATCTGAGTGAACGCTTACGCACTGAAGTGACCATTCGAGCTATTAACGCCAGTTGGGAGGGTAAATTTCCCCGCTTGCTGTTACAAGATGTGGTGATTGCTGATCATCGCTCGCAGAATATTGGTCGGATAGAATTAGGTCAGCTGGTGTTGGGCTTTAACCCCGTTAGTAGCTTGTTACAGTGGCAACCGGTGTTAAGTAAAGTTGAGCTCTGGTCGCTGCATACCCAGGCGAAGCTGGTCAGTTGGCCCCACGCGGCAAAAACGAATACGACGGACGCTACCACAGAAACTTCATCGTCGGATCCATTAGCGACCCTATGGTTGCAACCTCATATATTTTTCTACGATACACAGATCGACCTAACCTTACCCTCTGGTAAGCAAATGTTGTTGCAGAGTGAACGGTTTAATCTAGAAAATAGCTCACATCAGCATCACTTCGCCGGTGAGCTACAGATAACCTATGAACAACGTGAAGCCGCGGCAACCTTAAGAATTGAATCCGATAGCCATCTTATTAATCCTGATACTAATTTTGATTTTTACCTTAAGTTAGCGGGCATCGATACACCGTTAATGGATGCCGCACGGGAGCTGTTCCCGGTTCCTGCGTCACTCGAGCAGTTGGAGTTAAATAGTGAGATCTGGGGTAATTGGTCACAAGGGCGGTTGACGCGGATATTTGGCGATGTGGCCGGAGGGCGGTTACAGTTGCAGACGGATCAGCCATCCTTGGCGGAGCTGTCTATTCAAGACTTAGCCACCGGTTTTGCTTTGCTTCAGCCAGAGAAAGGGCGTTATCAGCTGCAGATAAACAACTTTGCGGCACGTATTAATAATCAGCCACTGAGTCTGCCACAGCTGGTGATTAATCGTCAGCAAAACCGAGTCGAATCGGTCGCATTAAGTGAATTCAATGTAACGGAGATTGCCGCCTTTCTGGAAAATCAGCCGTTTGTACCGGAAGATCTGCGTAATGTGCTAACAACCATAGCGCCAAGCGGAATGATTCATCGTCTGCTACTGCAGTGGCCGCTGTCTTCATCGTCGTTAGCAGCATCAGAGGCTAAGGCTGAAGGGCAGATCGTTGCTACTGCTGTTACTGATATCGCTGTCGATAGCACCGCATCTGAAGCGGTCTCTACCGTAGTAGACTCTTCCCAACCGCTTGCTGAAACGGCCACGCCTGTGGTGTCCGATGATCAGTCTCAGGACTGGACGCAGTTGACGCTGCAAGGGGACTTGGAAGAGGTTGCATTTAAAGGTGCCTATGGGGCACCCGCGATGTCTGGTGTTAGCGGATTACTTCAGCTTCAGTATGGCGTCGATGGACTAGAGGGGCGCATCGACCTGCGCAGCGATCGACTCGGTTTGCACTTTCCTGATGTGTTTGATCAAGGCTGGCTCTTTAGTGAAGCCGAGGGTGTAACTCACTTTAGTCTGGCGCAGAATATTTTGCACCTTAGTAGTGAATACGTTGAGTTACATAAAGAGGGGATTAATGCGAGTGGGCGATGGAGTTTATATCTGCCACTGGACAGAGAGATACAGAGTGAGCTGACACTGCTAATTGGTGTAAAAGACTCCGATGGTCGTTTGGCGCCTGAATTGATTCCCGATCATGAAATTGATCCGGGTATTAAAGCCTGGGTTGCTCAATCGATTAAACAGGGGAGGCTGAATCAGGGGGGCTTTATGCTCCATACTGGCACCCGGAGTATCCCTTCTCGTCAGTCTCCCACGGTGCAGATGTTTATGGATATCGCCAGTGCCGAGGTGGATTATCAATCAGGTTGGCCGGCGGTAAAAGCGGCGGATGCCTCATTACTGTTACGTGATCAAGGGTTAGCGATTAGCGTTAGTCGCGGGCAAATGTACGATAGCCAGGTGGAGCATGGTTGGGTTTATCTGCCACCGGGTTCTCAAGATCTGCACATTATTGCGAGTATCAAAGGTGATAGTGCTGATATCGCGTCGACCCTGTTGAATAGTCCGGTGCTTGAGGGTGGCAATGCCGAGTTAAAAAACTGGGCCCTTAAAGGGCCAGCTCAGACCCGCTTGAAGTTGAAGATCCCGCTGAGTGGTGGTGATCCTGATGTTGATGTCAGTTCTGCATTCACAGCTCTACAGCTCGTTTCAAAGGTGCGCAACTTGGCTATCAGCCAGTTAGCTGGGCAGGTGAATTATCGTAACGATAAGGGCTTATATGCTAAGTCACTCGAGGGCATGTTTTTTGGTCAGCCATTAAAAGCCGACATCATCTCCAGTGGTCAGGGAGCGGCTGAGAAAATTACCGCTCGCTTAAAATCTGCTATCCGTTTGTCTGAGCTAAAGGACTGGACTGGGATTGAGATGTTAGCGTTGGCTGAAGGGGTGCAAACCTACGAAGCTGATCTGGATATCTGTTTACGCTCTGGTTGTTCGGGACTGACGCTGAAGTCTGATTTGCAGCAGACAAAATTAGATCTTATTGCGCCCTATGATAAGCCCGTAGGTAAGGCGTTGCCTTTACTGTTACACACTGACTTTGAATCGCCACAAACCGTGAATATTCGCGCGGGAGATGAGTTGAGTGCTTGGCTGCAGCTTGAGGGTGATCAGTTGAGTCGGGCTAATCTGGTACTGGGGGCCGCAGACGCGCGCCCGAGTGCCTTTGCAGGCTTGAAAGTGAGTGGTCAGCTTAAACAGCTAAATTATGAGCAGTTAATTGGTATGCTTGAACGGGCGGGTATCTTCGGTGATGCGGCAATTAACGCGAAGGACGGCAAGGGTTCTGAACAGCCAGTAATGCCCGTGCAGGCGGATATTGAGGTTGCCGCGCTAAGCTATGACTACCTGCAGATGAGTAACGCACGTATCTTGCTTGAACGACGTCGCGATGGCTGGGATGTTGGGGTATCGGGTGCTGATCTTAATCTGCAGGTGAACCTTCCTGATGACAGTGCTATTGCGCCGCAACTCCTATTTGCCAGCCTTAATCTTGATGGTCTGTTACCAGCGGATAGTGATCAACCGCCCGCGTTGATGCCGGATGACCAGCCATCTATGCCGGGCCGTTTGCAGCCTGGTGATGTGCCGGATCTTGATGTTGAGATTGGCGATCTCAGGGTTAAGGGTAAGCACTGGGGACAGTGGCATTTTAAAGTACGTAACCGCGAGCAGAGCATGTATATCGAGGATATCATTGCTCAACTACCCGACTTTAATGCCCGTGGTGATATTATCTGGCGTCCGGGAGAGGTTAGTCAGAGCGCATTAACTCTGAAGGTTGAAGCAAAAGATCTGAGCCGCACTTTAGAGAATGTTGGCTATGAAAAGGTGCTGCAAACGGAAAAGGTGACCGCTAATATGCAGTTACAATGGCCAGGCGCACCTTGGGAGTATGCTTTAGCCAGTGCTGATGGGGCGCTAACCTTCGATGTTCGTAATGGTCGGTTGATTGAAGCGGGGAGTGGCACGGGCCTTTTGCGAGTGTTTGGTATTCTTAATATGAATGCGCTAGGGCGGCGACTCAAGCTTAATTTTGCGGATCTATTCGCTAAAGGGGTTAGTTTTGATCGTATGCAGGGGGATTATCGGATAGTGGATGGTGTTGCTTCGACAAATACGCCTTTCGTTATGCGCGGCCCTTCGGTTGATATGGCGAGTAGTGGTGATATTGATCTGGTTAATGAGACCGTGAATCAGCAGATGGCGGTAACCTTGCCGGTGACCGATAATATTCCGTTAGCTGCCGTGTTATTAGGTGCGCCGCAGATTGCTGGATTAGCCTTTCTGTTGGATAAGTTGATTGGTGATGAGGTGAAAAAGGAGATTGCCACCGTCACCTATACGATGGAAGGGGACTGGAGCGACCCGAAAGTGGAATTGCTCCTGAGGCCTGATGCGAAACAGAAACAGGATGGTCTTAAATAAAGACTTTAACTCAAGATCTGAAGTAACGCTCTTAAGTAAAGCCTTACTGCGTTATTGCCCGCCGTGATCGAGGCCTCGCTTGTGAGTGACCTCGATCGAAAGCCTCGCTGAGCGGTGACAACTTATACGTCAGCTCGTTCGCGCAGGTATTTAAATAGCTTTTTCGCTGCGACTGGAGGCTTGCCAAGGCTGGCTTCTTTTTTGGCGTTGCGCAATAGCTGGCGCAGATGCTGAATATCAGCCCCGGCATCTTCGGTTAAATAAGCTTGCAGATCGGTGTTATCACCCAGTATTAATCGATCGCGCCAGCGTTCCAACTTATGAAAGATCTGTAAATGGGCTTGCTTGCCGGCATCGAACTGATCTACTGCTGTTTGTATTTCGTCGGCATCTTCGCCGCGCATCAGTCGGCCGATGTACTGCAATTGGCGTCGAGTGGCCTCAGAGCGTGGCTGAAGGCGCTGTGCCTCCTCTATTGCCACCCGCAAAGTATCACTCATAGGTACTTTGGCTAGTTGTTCTTTGTTCAGTTCAGGCAGTTTGGCACCCAGCTCTTGTAGGTGTTCCATCTCCCGCTTACGCTGGGATTTTGACACCCACTCTTCATCGAACTCAAGTTCGTCATCGGGGCGGAAATCGTCATTTTGACTCATAAAACTCTCTTGTGTAGGCCGTTCTAGCTATAAAAAAACGCAGCTAGACCGAGGAATGCAAAAAATCCGACTACATCAGTAATCGTGGTTAGTAACACACTGCCAGCTAATGCCGGATCAATACCCCAAGTTTTTAGGAGGATCGGCAATAGAGTACCTGCCAGTGCGGCTGCGAATAGGTTAATCATAATAGCACAGGCGATGATGATACCGATGGTTAGGTCTTCGAACCAGAGGATCGCGATGACCGCAACGACCACGGCCCAGAGTAGACCGTTCAATAGACCTACGATCATTTCACGATTCAGCAGCCAGCCCGCATTGGAGCGCTCTACATGGCCTAGTGCTTGGCCACGAATCATCAGGGTTAAGACCTGGCTACCGGCAATACCGCCCATACTGGCGACAATTGGCATTAATACGGCCAGCGCCACTACCTTGCCGATGGTTTCCTCGAACAGGCCGATGACCGCAGAGGCGAGAAAAGCGGTAATCAGATTAATACCTAGCCACACGGCACGGCGGCGGGTGGTTTTCATAATAGGCGCGAAGGTATCTTCATCTTCGTCCATACCCGCCATACTCATCAGCGAGTGGTCTGCATCTTCCCGGATAACATCGACCACGTCATCGATGGTGATACGTCCGAGTAGCTGATTGTCTTCGTCAACCACGGGTGCAGAGACCAAATCTTCCTGTTCGAATAGTTTGGCGACCAGTGTATCTTCCATATCCGCCGGGATAGGCGGTTTATCGGTGACCATCATCTCTCGTACGGTGCTGGATGGGTCGCTGACCAACATGCGCGTCAGAGGGAGGCTGCCGATATAGGTGTCTTTTCGGCTGACGACAAACAGGCTATCAGTCATATCCGGGAGTTCAGCGTGTCGTCGTAAATAACGCAGCGCCGCTTCAATCGTGATATCGGGCCGGATGGTGATGGTATCGGTGTTCATCAAACCGCCAGCGGTATCTTCCGGATAGGAGAGTACTTTTTCCAGTCGTTCGCGGTTTTGATGATCCATCGAGCGCAGCAGTTCGTGCATGACCGTTTCCGGTAGCTGCTGCATCATATCGGCTAGATCGTCGGGTTCGAGCGATTCAGAGATGGCTAGCACCTCTGAGGTATTCATCTTACTGAGGATCTCGGCTTTTACATCATCGCCGAGTTCCTGCAAAACATCCGCTTCGATGTCTTTATGGATCATGCTCCAAAGTAAGCGCCGTTCTTTAGGCGGTGACTTCTCGATTAGATGGGCGACTTCGGAGGGGCGTAGTGTTTTATTTAGGGTGTAACGTATCTGTCTGAAAGCACCTTCTTCAAGGGCTGTGTTCAGCTTATCCAGTTCACTTTCGTTTACATTGGCGTTCATGGCCGGACCCCGGTCAGACAGATAGAGACAGATTGCCTTGCAGTCAGTCAGTGATCACCGATAACTGCAGCATTAATCGTTGTGGGCATTATAGCGTATTGTTTTTAAACGAATAGAGGGAGGGCGGTTATTCTTCTTCATCAAACCGGTTGTTGATCAGTGCAACAATGGCATCCATCGCCTGTTGTTCGTCTTCACCGCTGGTAGAGATATTCAGCTCAGTGCCTTTACTGGCGGCTAACATCATGACCGACATAATGCTTTTGCCATCCACCTGTCGGCCATCTTTGGTGAGCTGGATATCGGCTGAGAAGGAGGTGGTTACATTGATCAGCTTTGCCGCCGCCCGGGCGTGCAGGCCCAGTTTGTTGATAATGGTGATCTTGGTTTCCAGCATTGATTAATACCTTTAATCAGTTCAGTTCGCGGTGGCGTATCTGGACATTATCCATAGTTGTTCGGAAATGACCAGCGAGACATTCGCTGATAAAAACAGAGCGGTGTTGACCTCCCGTACAGCCTATGCCAACACTGATATAACTGCGATTATTTTTTTCAAACAGTGGCAGCCACTTTTCTAGAAAAGCGGTGATGTCAGCGAGCATTTCTTGCACTTCAAGCTGTTGCTCGAGGAATTCTATGACCGGTTTGTCTTGGCCGCTATAACCTCGCAGGTGAGGCAGCCAGTATGGGTTAGGCAAACAGCGCACATCGAAGGTGAAGTCTACATCCAGCGGGATACCGTGCTTATAACCGAACGATTCGAATTGTAATGACAGTTCTTGCTCTTGTCGTTGGGCAATACGCAGTTTAATACTGTCTCTGAGTTCATAGAGTGACAGGTGGGTTGTATCAATACGGATATTGGCTAAATCGGATACCGGTTCGAGTAACTTTTTTTCATAGCTGATCGCCTGCTGTAAACCTTGGGAATCATTGGACAGGGGGTGCTTACGCCGAGTCGTACTGTAGCGTTTTAGCAGGGTTGTCTCTGAACTATCGAGGTAGAGTATTTCGCAGTCTAGTGCGTCTATTTCCCTCAGTTGTGTATAAATATCGGGAAACTGTTTCAGGTTGCTGTGTTGGTTACGGGCATCGATACTGACGGCAAGCTGATTAGGATGGTCTGGGTCGGATAAAATCTGATTGACCAAGTCAGGTAGCAGCGGGGCGGGAAGGTTGTCGATGCAGTAGAAGTTAACATCTTCCAGTGCTTGCAGGGCGGTTGATTTACCTGACCCTGAGCGGCCGCTGATGATAACTAGTTTCATCTGGCTAGACCTGCCTAGCTCCGGTGGCGACAGTGAAGAGTTCTTCAGCTGAGCCCGCGTTTCTAAGTTGCTGACGGAAGGATGCCTGACTGAATAGCTCGGCAAGATTACCCAGCGTTTGTAGATGTTGATCACAGGCTTCGGAGGGCACCACCAGAACGAAGAGTAAGTCGACCGGGCTGCCATCAATGGCATCGAAGTCGATCGGTTCTTTTAACTGAATAAGTAGCGCAGTGGCTTTCTCACACTCATCCAGACGACAATGGGGAATGGCCACGCCTTCACCGATGCCTGTACTGCCGAGTCTTTCACGGCCAAGTAGGCCAGCAAAGATCGTTTCAGTTTCAAGCTCAGGGTGCAGATCGGAAATCTGTTGGCTGGCAATTTCGAGGATACGTTTTTTACTACCCCCTCTAGAGCACAGAGTACTCCAGAGGGCGCTAATAATTCTGAAATTAGCATCGTATAATAGTTACTTGTGAGTTTTCATCTTTTCTTTGTGTTTAATGATCTGACGGTCAAGCTTGTCGATCAACCCATCGATGGCGGCGTACATATCTTCTTGTTCGTCGGAAGCAAACAGCTGACCACCGGCTACGTGAATTTCACCATCAGCTTTTTGGCGCGTCTTCTCAACGCTTAGAGTTACCTGTGCATTGGTGATGTTATCGAAATGCCGCTCCAGCTTCTCAAATTTATTCTGAACATACTCATTCAGGGAATCAGTCAATTCTACGTGGTGACCGGTAATATTGATCTGCATGGTAATCTCCTAGTGTTATTGTACCGGGTTGCCGCCCGGTTCCCATGATAAAAAAAGTCATTAAACTAAACGTTTTCGTTCATTAGAAGGTGGAATGCTAAGCGATTCTCTATATTTTGCAATGGTTCTTCGCGCAACATTGATACCTTGTTCCTCAAGCAGTTGGGCAATCTTGTTATCGCTTAAGGGTTTTGTTGGACTTTCAGCGACCACCAATTTCTTGATGAGCGCCCGAATAGCGGTCGATGAGCAGGTGCCACCGTTCACTGTAGTGACATGGCTGGAGAAAAAATACTTCAGCTCAAATATACCCCTTGGGGTATGCATATATTTCTGGGTGGTCACCCGAGAGATGGTCGATTCGTGCATTTCGACCGCCTCAGCGATATCGTGCAGCACCATCGGACGCATCGCCTCATCGCCATGCTCTAGAAAACCTTCTTGGCGGTGTACAATTTCACGGGTGACCTTCATTAAGGTATCGTTCCGGCTTAATAAGCTTTTGATAAACCAGCGAGCTTCTTGTAGATGGTTTTTCAGATAGGTGTTGTCAGGGCTGGTATCAGCGCGTCGGATCAAATCTGCATAGCCATCATTAATGCGTAGTTTAGGCGCAACTTCCGGATTCAGGCTTACCTGCCAGACACCTTTTTCTTTGTAAACCAGCACATCGGGAATAACATATTCCGATTGCGAGCTAGTGATCATTGAGCCGGGTTTAGGGTTCAGGGTGCGGATCAGGTTGATCGCCTGTAGTAACTGTGGCTCTCGCATCCGGGCTTTGCGCATCAGCTGTTTGTAGTCATGATTACCCAGTAAGTGGATATATTGAGTGACTAGTTTTAGCGCTTCGTTGCGATATTCGGTGTCATTGGGTAGTTGCTGTAGCTGAATGGCTAGGCACTCGCTTAGATCGCGTGCGGCTACGCCGGGTGGATCAAACTGTTGGATGCGTCGCAGTACCGCTTCGATTTCATCCAGTTCAATGCCGTTAAGTTGCTCATCATCCTGCTGATGGAAATATTCCAGGATTGAATCGAGTTCAACGTTGAGATAACCGTCAACATTAATGCCGTCAATAATATTGGTGGCGATCAGTTCGTCGATGGGACTCATCGGCGTGAGGTTTAATTGCCAGTTCAGGTGATCTTGCAGGGTTTCATCCGCAGTGTCATTCGACTCCATCTCCATATCGGAGAAATCATGGGATGATGAAGATGAACTAGAGACCGTCTGATAAGTGTCTTCCCAATTACTATCGGTCGATAGTTCATTGGGAATATCTTCATTCCAGTCGCTATCGGTGGCTTGAATCTCTTCAGACTCGGTGGTTTTGGCCGATGCTGAGACGGATTCATGATTGCTGACTTCTGCATCAGAGCTCGCTTGCTCGGCGGCATTATCTGAAGCGCTATCCTCTTCCGTTACTTCTAGCATCGGGTTCGATTCTAGTGCTTCCTGAATCTCCTGTTGCAGATCAAGCGTCGATAATTGCAGCAAGCGAATCGCCTGCTGTAATTGTGGGGTCATGGTCAGATGCTGACCCATTTTTAGTTGTAACGCTTGTTTCATAGAGAGTCGCTTATATACCTGTTACAGCTTGAATTGCTCACCGAGATAGGCTTCCCTGACCTGCTGGTTGGCAAGAATATCCTCTGGCGATCCTTCTGCAAGAATATAACCTTCACTGACGATGTAAGCTTGTTCGCAAATATCCAGTGTTTCGCGAACATTGTGATCGGTGATTAAGACGCCAATCCCCTTACTTTGTAAGTGCTTTACGGTTTGTTTTATATCACTGACTGAAATTGGGTCAACACCGGCAAAGGGCTCATCTAACAAGATAAAAGTGGGCTCAGTTGCCAGTGCGCGGGCAATTTCAACCCGTCGCCGTTCTCCACCGGAGAGGCTCATTCCCAAACTTTTCGTTAGATGGGAGATATGAAACTCTTCCAGTAGTTCGTCTAATTTTTGTTTACGCTCAGTCCGGCTCAACTCTTTACGGGTTTCCAGAATAGCCATCAGGTTATCATGGACGCTGAGTTTTCGGAAAATGGAGGCTTCTTGTGGCAGGTAACCAATACCTTTTCGCGCTCGGCCGTGCATCGGCTCTTTGGTTAAGTCCAATTGATCAATTTTGATCCGGCCTTTGTCGGCTTCCACTAGCCCAACAATCATGTAAAAACAGGTTGTCTTACCCGCCCCGTTAGGCCCCAATAAACCAACGATCTGGCCGCTATCGACGCTCATCGAGACATCTTTTACAACTGCGCGGCCTTTATAGCTCTTTGCTAGGTTGAGTGCTTCTAGTCGACTCATTAGTTGTTGAGTTCCCCAGTAGCTGTAGTTTCAGATTCATCCAACGGTGTTGCTTTAGGCTGAATGACAATCTGTACACGTTCGCCGTTAGCGCTCTCATCCCTGAATGCATTTACTGTGCTTTTCTTCATATTGTAAACAATTCGGTTACCGCTAAATACATCAGCCCCTTGCGAGACTTTTGCCTGGCCGGAGATGGTTAGCTCTTTTGTACGAATATTGTAATCGAGAACCTCACCGTATGCATGGGTTACCTCTTGGTCGGCGGCAGAGCGTTGTTGGAACTCGGCGGGGCGTCCTTTGGCAATAATCATGCTGATGGTGTTGTTGGTTTGTCTTAGTTCTATGCTATCACCGCTGACTTTCATGCTGCCCTGTGTCAACAATACATCGCCTTTGTAGAGAGTGATGCCGGTTTGATCATTACGCGTCGCGCTGTCTGCTGTGATGTGAATTGCTTTGTTGGCATCACCGGGTAGAGCCATTGCCACCGGTTGCCAGCTGAGCAGGACCACGCATAAGGCTTTGCTTATACGGTTAATTAACATGATATACCCCGGTAACGTCTGACAGGAGGTTAAGAATGCCACTGTCGGTGTCGATTGTCATGCCCACGCTGGTGGTTGTGCCCGAAGGGCTTGTGATAGTCACCAGCTTATCGGTCTTGGCAATATTGTCTTGTGGCTGAATAATTAATGTTTCGGTACGTAGGCTGTTTGCCACTGCCATATTAGGGTTGTCTTGAAATAATACCTCGCCTTCGAGAATAACGCTGTCATCGTTGTCGCTGATGAGTCCTCTGAGGCTGCTGATCTTACGCGTGGGCTGCTGAGTGTTGTATATTTGCATCTCAGGATTGGTCACTAATATCTGTTGTGAAGCCGGCTGATGTTCCAGCTGAGTTGAACTTAATTGCTGCTTTAGCTGACCGCTCGGCGCAAAGTCTCTGATCCGTCCATTGACGATATAATAATCGGATTGCTGATAGGCTGGATTCGGGGCCTTTTTCAGACTAACGGAGTGACGTTCAGTATCCATCCCCAAATAGATAACCGCAGGAATCAGAATAGCAGCGGCTGCAATTAGCCGGGCGCGTCCGGTCAGCATTTATAAATACTCGTTGAACAGGGCTTCCAGTTTGCCCTGGCCTGCCAGAATTGTTTCGCAAAACTCACGGCCCGCACCGTTGCCTGCAGTACGCTGGGTACACCAGTCGGCATGCGCGGCAACCAATGGATGACCACCATTGACGGTGGCGCCAAAGCTGACGGCGCGAATGGCAGCGAGATCGGGTAGGTCGTCACCGATATAAGCCGTTTGTTGTGCGCTAAAGCCGGTATCCTGCCAGAGTTCTTGCAAGGCGGTGAGTTTATCTTCCCGTCCCTGATAGAGGTAATCGATTCCCAAGGCTTCGGCTCGGCGTTCAACTTGAGGTGAACAGCGACCGGTAATGATGGCGGTTTTGATGTCACCTTGGGCGAGCAGTTTTATACCGAGCCCATCTAAGGTATTGAAATTCTTAACTTCGCTGCCATCGGCTAGGAAGTTGAGCTTGCCATCGGTGAGTACACCATCGACATCAAATACCACCAATTTGACCGTTTGTAACTTGCCAATCAATGCTTCATTAAGGTCGTTGGTGAGCTTTTTAACTACAGATGCTGGCATCAGATGACTCCCGCTTTGAGCATGTCGTGCATATTTAAGGCGCCGACTGGGCGACGGGCATCATCAAGTACGATCAAGGCGTTAATCTGTTTGTCCTGCATAATTTGCAGGGCTTCAGCCGCGAGTATATCGCTGGTCACGGTAGTGCATTCGGTGGTCATTACCTCGGTAATCGGAGTGCTTTTCATATCCACGTCATGATCAAGCGTACGACGTAGGTCACCATCGGTAAATACGCCTTGTAGAACGCCTGTATCGTCGACGACGGTGGTCATGCCCAGGTGTTTGTGGGTGACTTCCATCAGCGCTTCTTTGAGCATAGTAGAATGAGTGACTTTCGGGATGTCATCGCCACTGTGCATAATGTCGGATACTTTTAACAGCAGGCGTCGTCCTAAACTACCACCGGGGTGAGAGAAGGCAAAGTCTTCAGCACTGAAGCCTCTGGCTTCTAACAAGGCGATGGCCAGAGCATCACCGATGACCAGTGATGCGGTGGTGCTGGATGTCGGTGCCAGCCCCAGAGGACAGGCTTCTTGGCGGATGGCGACATTCAGGTTGGCATCGGCGCTGCGCGAGAGAGTTGATTCAGGGTTGCCAGTAATGCTGATCAGCGGTGCTTTCATCCGTTTGATGAGTGGCAATATCGATAGGACCTCGCTGGTTTCTCCCGAGTTCGATAGGGCGATAACCACATCCGCACGGGTAATCATACCTAGGTCGCCATGGCTGGCTTCACCGGGGTGTACAAAGAATGACGGTGTTCCTGTGGAGGCCAATGTCGCAGCAATTTTGTTGCCGATATGGCCGCTTTTACCCATGCCCGTGACGATGACCCGCCCTTGGCATGTCAGTGCTAGTCGGCAAGCTTTACTAAAATCATCATTAAGATGCTCTAGCAGATCATTAACGGCATCCCGCTCTAGCTCAATGGTACGCTTGGCGGAGGCTAAAAAATCCAGTTCTGTATTTATCATTGTTTATTCACAACTCTGTTTGCAGTCGTGAAGGCTGCAGTCCGATAGATGGGTTAAGCGCTCATATTGTATAGTAGTGCAAGATAACCTGCATAGGCTGCCAGTAGTATTCCGCCTTCGAAACGCGAGATTCGGGGTGGGCGCTGATAGATGGCTAATGCGACAAGTAGGAGTGTTAGGCCCAACATTGACCCATAGTCTCGCCAGAGCACCGCTGAATCCAGCTCAATTGGCGCGAGTAAACCGGGTACCGCCATTACCGCCGCTATATTAAATATATTAGAGCCAACAATATTTCCCAGTGCAATATCGGTATGGCCTTTTAGGGCGCTGGCTACCGAGGCTGCGAGTTCGGGTAGGCTGGTACCGATGGCGACAATGGTGAGGCCGATGATCAGGTCGCTTACACCTAAGGTGGTGGCTATTTCGGTGGCACCCCATACCAGTAGGCGAGAACTACCTGCCAGCAGTAATAGTCCTGTAATGAGCCAAAAGATGGCCCAGAGGGTGGAGAGTTCTGGTAACTCCTCCTCTTCATCATTAATTTCGTCATCGCTGGCGTTGCGCTGGAAACGGGTAAATAAGTACAGGCAGGCGACCAGTGATAAACACAGAATAATCGAATCGATATGGCCTAGATAGAGATCGTAGAGTACGGCGCCGGCCAATAACGTGATGGCTAATAATAGCGGAATCTCTTGTTTGAGCACTTTGGAGCGTACAGGCAACGGGGCAATCAGGGCGGTCATCCCCAGTACCAGACCAATATTGGCGATGTTGGAGCCCAGAGCGTTGCCGACGGCAAGGTCGCCGGCACCAGTGGTGGCTGCCATGATTGAAACCAAAATTTCGGGGGCCGAGGTGCCAAAAGAAACCACCGTCAGACCGATTAACATCGGTGACATGCCCATGTTTTTGGCAGTTCCGGCGGCACCGATAACGAAACGGTCGGCACTCCAGACTAAAATAATGAAACCTAAAAGTAGTGCAATAATGGGGTATAGCATCGGTTTAGTTGTTCAGCTGTGGTTAAAACGGAGGCCTATTTAATGAGTAATCGGATCTATGTGCAAGAGGTTGCTGCCGTTGAGAGCGATTTTATTCACGTTTATAGGCAAGGGTGTTACAATCTGCGCTCTTTTTTGATGGCAATGTCGTGGTGTCTACATCGCTGACTGTCCGCTTATTTGTAGTGGTTAGAGGAACTATTTGAGGCGGTGAACATCTCATTCCTGCTGAAACTCTTTATTTTATTGTCCTGACTTGAGTCACCGTTACTATGGATTTTTTCGACGATATCATCATTGATATTAAACAGCTTACCTTTAGCCGAGGTGATCGTTATATCTGTAAAAATATGGATATACGTATTCCCCGGGGGAAAGTGACGGCGATTATGGGGCCGAGCGGAACGGGTAAAACGACGCTACTTAAGCTGATCGGTGGTCAACTCAAGCCTGAAGCGGGTTCTATTTTGCTCGATGGCGATGATATTCCTCGCTTGGGGCGTAACGAGCTATTTAACGTGCGTGAAAAAATGGGCATGTTATTTCAAAGCGGTGCGTTGTTTACTGATATGACGGTGTTTGAAAATGTAGCCTTTCCACTGCGGGTGCATACCAAACTGCCGGAAGATATGATCCGCGATATCGTCTTGATGAAGTTGCAGGCGGTTGGATTGCGTGGCGCGGCAGAACTAATGCCGAGCGAACTGTCTGGCGGTATGGGGCGCCGAGTGGCTCTCGCTCGAGCCATTTCGCTCGACCCTGCCTTAGTTATGTACGATGAGCCGTTTACTGGACAAGACCCGATCGCGATGGGGGTGTTGGTTAACCTAATCAAGACCCTCAATCAGGCATTGGGGCATAGCAGTATTATTGTGTCTCATGATATTAAGGAAACCCTCAGTATCGCAGATTATATCTATATTATTGCCGATGGCGGGGTGATTGCTCATGGCACGCCTGAGCAGTTAGATCAAAATGATTCTGAGCAGGTTCGCCAGTTTATGAAAGGCTTACCTGATGGGCCTGTGCCGTTCCATTTTCCGGCCAGTGATTATGAGACTGAACTGATGGAGAGGCGTTAATGCAGTCAGTAACGGCAAACCTGGCGCAGCTAGGGCGCTCTACGATGGAGCGGGTGACGGCGATTGGCCGTGCAGGGCTGGTGTTGATCCATGCCGTGGTAGCGCGCCCTGATCCGCTGACGTCATTTCCTCTGCTGATTCGTCAGCTATATTCCGTCGGTGTGCTATCGATGGTCATTATCATAGTGTCGGGCCTGTTTATTGGTATGGTGCTGGCGCTACAGGGCTACACTATCTTAGTCGACTACGGCACAGAACAAGCGGTTGGGCAGATGGTCGCTTTAAGTCTGGTGCGGGAGTTAGCCCCCGTGGTGACCGCGCTGTTGTTTGCCGGTCGAGCCGGCTCAGCCTTGACCGCTGAAATTGGTTTGATGAAAGCCACTGAACAGTTGTCTAGCATGGAAATGATCGGTGTTGATCCTTTACGGCGGATTATTGCACCCCGTTTTTGGGCTGGACTGATCTGTTTGCCTATTCTGACCATGATTTTTAGTGCTGTCGGTATTTGGGGTGGACTGTTAGTTGGGGTTGATTGGTTGGGGGTGTATGAAGGGTCTTTTTGGGCCAACATGCAAAACTCAGTCGACTTTTTTGATGATGTAGTGAACGGATTGATTAAATCCCTCGTATTCGGGGTCGTGGTGACTTGGGTGGCTGTTTTTCAGGGGTATGATTCGGTGCCCACTTCTGAAGGTATTAGCCAGGCGACGACTAAAACGGTGGTGTATTCATCCCTCGCTGTCCTAGGGCTGGACTTTATTCTGACAGCTTTGATGTTTGGAGATTTGTAAGACATGCGTAATCGTGGAATTGAGCTGGGCGTGGGTGTTTTTATGTTAGTCGGGATTTTATCCCTGGCCATGCTGGCGATTAATGTCAGCGGTCTAACCCTTGCGAAGCAAGAGGGCTCATATAAAATTTATGCCCGCTTTGAAAATGTCGGCGGCCTTACTGCTCGCTCAAAAGTGACGATGTCCGGTGTGGCCATTGGTCAAGTCACCAGCATTAGCATCGATCGTCAAAAGTTGATGGCGATCGTCGAGATGGAGATTAATTCGGATGTCGATTATCTGACATCAGATAGCTCAGCTTCGATTTTGACGGCCGGGCTGCTGGGGGAAAAATATATCGGTATTACTACCGGTGCCGCTGACGATGAGATATTGAAAGAGGGTGACTTCATTGAAGACACTCAATCTTCGTTGGTGCTCGAAGAGTTGATTGGCAAATTTCTCTTTAATCAGGCCTCTGAGTAATTGTGATTAAGTATTGCCACCTAACTATAGGAATCGTAAAAATGAAATATATTAACCGTTGGCTGGTACTGCTGACGCTGATGTTTACCTCGGTTGCCGTACAGGCATCGTGGGACAGAAGCGCGAGCGACTATTGAACAAGCTTCATCTCAGATGATGAAAGTGCTGGAGAATAAGGCGCTAAAAGCACCAGAGCAAAGCGAAGCGCTGATTGCTGAGATTGAAACCATTCTTAACCCTGTGGTGGATTTTGACTATGCATCGAAGCGGGTTATGGGCAAATACTACAACCGTGTTGATGAGCAGCAACAGCAGCGTTTTTCCAATGTATTTAAAGATACGATGGTGCGCACCTATGCAAAATCACTGACCGGCTTTGATATCGTTAGATATGAAGTGGCGCCGGAAGGTCATCCAAGCCCTGATGCAGACAAACAAGTGGTTAGCGTGCATGTGTTTGCTTCGAATGGCCAGCAGTACACCTTGGTGTATTACATGCTAAAGCAAGATAGCGGCTGGAAATTGGTGAATGTATTGGTCGATGGCATTAACTTACGACTGAATTTTAAAAACCAGTTTGCCGATATGGTGTCCCGTACCAATGGTGATGTTAAACAGGTGATCACTGACTGGAAAGCAGCGATTGCCAGTAACGGTAGTAAGGATAGTTAATGGCCTCTCAGGTTGAAATTAGTGCCGATGCAATCCTGTTAAAAGGTGATTTACTGTTTAGTACGATCATCGCGGTGCGAGCGGCGCTTGAAAAGGCCTTTGATCAGGCTGGTCAAACGGTGGTCATCGATTTTGCCGGTGTCGGGCGGGTCGATAGTTCGGCAGTATCGCTCTGGCTCTGTTTAGAGCGTAAAAGCCGAATTTTACAGCGGTCTTTAACCGCACGAAATATTCCTGCTGAATTGAGTGCTATTGTGCGGTTGGTCGGGCTAGAGGATTCTGCTCTTCATCCATAACGACAGGCTTTAGCATACATTGTTATACGATGGCTGTTTAACTACAGTCGTCGCCTTTTGTCACACTTTCCGCTATCATTGCCAACCTATTATTTTCCCCCAATTCTCATTGGTGTCATGCATGCAAATCGAAGATGTAAAACGTATTCTGGAAGAAAAACTAGAAGGCTGTGAAGTATTCCCTGAAGGCGAAGGTTGTAATTTTCAGGTCACCGTTGTTGGTGATATCTTTGAAGGTCAGCGCCCAGTAAAAAAACAACAGATGGTCTATGGCTGTCTTTCCGATCAGATCGCTGATGGTAGTATCCATGCTCTGACCATTAGAACCTTTACTCGTGCCCAGTGGGCAGAACAGAACTGAAGCGCAGAGAGACCCTATTTTAATGGATAAACTGATCATTACCGGTGGAAGCCGCTTAGAAGGTGAAGTACGCATTTCTGGAGCGAAAAACTCCGCTTTGCCTATTTTGGCCGCTACACTGTTAGCTGACGAACCGGTTACTATCAGTAATCTGCCGCATCTACACGATATCACCACCATGCTGGAGTTACTCCGGCAGATGGGCGTTGATTTGACAGTGGATGAAAAGCTCAATGTCGAAATCGATGCAACAACATTAAATTCAACGATTGCACCTTATGACTTGGTGAAAACCATGCGGGCTTCGATTTTGGTGTTGGGGCCTTTGTTAGCACATTTTGGCCATGCCGAAGTGTCACTGCCGGGCGGTTGTGCTATCGGTAGTCGTCCGGTGGATCTGCACTTGAAAGGGCTTGAGGCGCTAGGCGCCGAAATCACCGTTGAAGAAGGCTTTATTCGGGCCACCTGTGATGGCCGTCTGAAAGGTGGGCGGGTCTTTTTTGATATCGTCACGGTAACGGGCACCGAAAATATCCTGATGGCGGCATCGCTGGCCGAAGGGCAATCCATTATTGAAAATGCCGCCCGCGAGCCTGAAATCGTCGACTTAGCTGAGTTTTTGATCGCCATGGGTGCCGATATTACCGGCCATGGTACCGATACCATTATCGTTAATGGCGTGGCCTCGCTGAAAAGCTGCACCTTCCCGGTGATTGCCGATCGGATTGAAACCGGCACTTACCTAGTGGCCGCCGCAGCAACCCGCGGTAAGGTTAAAGTGAAAAGTACACGCCCCGATATTCTCGATGCGGTGTTACAAAAACTGATTGAAGCCGGTGCTGAGATTGAGTGTGGTTCGGATTGGATCAGTCTGGATATGAAAGGCAAACGGCCTAAAGCGGTTAATTTAACCACTGCACCTTATCCGGCTTTCCCGACCGATATGCAAGCCCAGTTTGCCGCCTTGAATGTGATTGCCGAAGGCGTTGGCGTGATCAAGGAAACGGTGTTTGAAAACCGTTTTATGCATATGCAAGAGATGCAGCGCATGGGGGCGAAGATTACCATTGATGGTAATACTGCGATTACGGAAGGGCGTGAAGTGCTCACCGGGGCTCCTGTTATGGCAACCGACCTTCGGGCTTCTGCAAGCTTGGTGATTGCGGCGATGGTCGCCACGGGTGATACAGTTATCGATCGTATCTATCATATCGACCGTGGTTATGAGTGTATTGAAGAGAAACTCCAGTTGCTGGGGGCAACCATTAAACGGGTGCCAGGCAATCGGAACGCAGCGCCAACCGAGAGTTAATATAGCGCTGAACTGAGTCCTTAATGTGTTTATCCCTTAACGGACTTTAGCATTAACAGAACAGGCGGTGTCTGTACTGAATTTTTAAGTGGTAACGAAATAGCAACTATGAAACAGAACCTGACCATTGCGCTATCTAAAGGGCGTATTCTAAAAGATACGCTGCCGCTTCTTGAAGCAGCTAACATTATTCCGGCTGAGGATATTTTCAGCAGCCGTAAGCTGATTTTCGATACCAACCATGACAATATTAAATTGGTTGTTATCCGTGCCACTGATGTCCCTACCTATGTTGAACACGGTGGCGCTGATATGGGAGTTGCGGGTAAAGATGTGTTGTTGGAATACGGCTCTAAAGATCTATATGAACCGTTAGATCTGGATATTGCTAAGTGCCAATTGATGGTTGCCGGCATGAAAGATGCGACTGACGTTGAAGGCCGCATGAAAGTCGCTACGAAATTTGTCAATATCACCAAAGAGTATTTTGCCCGTCAGGGGCGTCAGGTTGATATTATTAAACTGTATGGCGCGATGGAGTTGGCTCCCATCATGGGGTTAGCGGATCGCATTGTTGATATTGTTGATACGGGTAATACGTTGCGGGCGAATGGTTTAGTGCCGATGGAAGACATCTGCTATATCAGCTCACGTTTAGTGGTGGGTAAAGCGGCTTTGAAAATGAAGCATCGGCAGATACAACCGATTATTGAGCAATTAGCCGCCGCAGTAGAAGCACGAAAAGATAGGTCGGAATAACCATGACCCAACCAAATATTTTAAGATTAGACAGTCAGCAGGCTGATTTCAGCGAACAGTTGGATAAATTGTTAGCTTGGGAGTCGGTTTCTAATAAAGACGTTAACCGAACGGTTGAGGATATTCTTGAGCGCGTTAAGGCCGAAGGCGATAGTGCGGTAGTTGAATACACCAATCGTTTCGATCGGCTGAGTGTTAGCACTATGGCCGAACTTGAGTTTACTCAAGATGATTTAAATCAGGCATTGGCAGGTTTGCCAGCCGACCAGAATAAAGCGCTCCGTGTGGCTGCTCAGCGGGTGCGTGATTATCACGAACGCCAGAAGGGTGAGTCATGGGAGTATCAGGAAGCTGATGGTACCCTGTTGGGTCAAAAAATCACGCCGATGGATAAGGCCGGTTTGTATGTCCCTGGTGGTAAAGCATCTTACCCATCATCGGTGTTGATGAATGCGATTCCGGCCCATGTTGCCGGTGTTGAAGAGCTGATTATGGTGGTGCCAACGCCGGATGGTGAAGTTAATCAGTTGGTGCTAGCGGCAGCTGCATTGGCAGGTGTTAGTCGCGCCTTTGCTATTGGTGGTGCGCAAGCGATTGCGGCGCTAGCCTATGGTACTGAAACGATTCCTAAAGTGGATAAGATCGTAGGCCCAGGTAATATCTTTGTCGCTACGGCAAAACGCGCAGTGTATGGCACCGTAGGGATCGATATGATCGCGGGACCATCTGAAATTTTGGTGATTTGCGATGGCGGTACTGATCCTGATTGGATCGCGATGGATCTATTCTCACAGGCTGAGCACGATGAAGATGCGCAACCGATTCTGATCAGTCCCGATGCGGACTTTCTAGATAAAGTGAGTGCCAGTATCGAGAAGCTGCTGCCAACCATGGAGCGCAAAGCGATTATCGGTCGCTCTCTAGCTGATCGTGCAGCGCTAATTAAAGTGGCGGATCTTGCCGAAGCGGCCAAGGTTAACAACCGAATTGCTCCGGAGCACCTAGAGTTGTCTGTTGAAGACCCTAAGGCGCTGTTACCGTTGATTAAGCATGCGGGTGCGATCTTTATGGGACGGTACACCGCTGAGGCATTAGGCGACTACTGTGCTGGGCCTAACCATGTGTTACCCACCTCCGGTACTGCGCGTTTCTCATCACCTTTAGGGGTGTATGATTTCCAGAAACGTTCATCGCTGATTATGTTTTCCGAGGATGGGGCTTCAGAAATGGGCAAAGTTGCTTCTGTTTTAGCACGAGGTGAAAGCCTGACCGCTCATGCTCGTTCTGCTGAATATCGTATTAAAGAGTAAAGCCTGAGTTTTGTTGAAATAGCTTCACTTAATATCACGTTATAAAAAAAGCCCATTATGGGCTTTTTTTGTGCACGGCGATTATTTATTACGGCGTAGGGGTTTCGCTGTTGTCTGTTTTCTCAGCAGGAATCTCTTTTATGGGGTTCTCAATCGCAGGGCGTTCAGCGACAGTTACTTCTAGTTCAATGACCTCGCCATTACGCCAAACTTTCACCGGCAACACGGTGCCCGGTATCATGCGAGCCACGCTGTACATGGAGTTAAAGCTATTGACGATCTTCTTACCGTTGATCTCCAACAGAATATCCCCGGGTAATAAACCCGCTTGATGTGCCGGCCCATCACGGAAAATACCGGCAATAATGAGGCCCTTGGTATCTTTTAGTCCAAATGACTCTGCCAGCCCTGGAGTTATCTCCTGTGCCTCAACGCCGACCCAGCCACGTATTACTCGACCATGTTCTATGAGGTCTTGCATGACTTGCTGGGCCTGATCGGAAGGGATGGCAAAACCTATGCCCTGAGAGCCGCCGGAGCGGGTAAAGATCGCAGTATTGATACCAATCAGGTTGCCTTCGGCATTGATTAGAGCGCCACCGGAGTTGCCTGGGTTGATCGCTGCATCAGTCTGAATAAAGTCTTCATAGGTGTTTAGCCCCAGTTGGTTGCGGCCGGTGGCGCTGATAATACCCATGGTTACGGTTTGGCCAACGCCAAAGGGGTTGCCGATAGCCAGCGCGACATCGCCGACGCGCAAGTTAGCAGAAGAACTGACGGTGATGCTAGGTAGATCGGTGAGGTTGATTTTAAGTACGGCTAGGTCGGTATCCGGATCGTTGCCAACTACCGTAGCGGTAGCTTCTCTACCATCTTGCAGTGCTACGACAATACTATCTGCACCGGAAATAACATGATTATTGGTGGCGATATAACCCTCAGGGCTAAGAATTACGCCGGAACCGAGGCTAGATTGTATGCGCTCTTTATGGCCCGCTTTAGCATCATAATATTTACGGATATTGGGGTCGTTATAGATCTGTTGATTGGTACTAGGGATTACCGTGCGTGTATAGATGTTGACGACGCTGGAAGCAGCATGATCCACTGCATCGGCGTAGGAATAGGGGCCTAGAACCTTGCTTGAAGGCGCTCCTGCCTGACGTATCTGAACGGTGCTGGTTTGGGGAGCAAACATGTCAGGTAGGTAGATCAGCAGCGCCACGGCGGCGAGGATTCCTGACAGGGTAGGCCAGACCAGAAAAGCAAAACGTTGAATCAATTAGAGATGCCTTTATAAACAGTGATAAAGTTATTCAGCTATTTTAGAATTATACGGATAATAAAACCTTTTTGGGAAGATTAAGACAAGATTATGGCGGTATCACTGAAACAGTTGGTTAATTATTGTAATTCTTTGTTGAGTCCTGAAAAATACCGGGATTACTGCCCTAATGGTTTGCAGGTTGAAGGGCGTCATGAAGTTGGTCGGATTATTTCCGGTGTGACTGCGAGCCAGGCGCTACTTGATCGAGCGGTAGAGCTGCAAGCCGATCTTATTTTGGTACATCATGGTTATTTTTGGAAAGGTGAGGCTGAGGCCATAACCGGTATTAAGAAGCGCCGGCTGCAAACGTTATTAGCCAATGATATCAGTTTGCTGGCCTATCATCTGCCGTTGGATGGTCATCCACAGTTGGGTAATAATGCCTGTTTGGCTGAACAATTAGGCTTACAGGTTGATGGCGGATTGGAACCTGATAATCCATTGAGCATTGGCTTAACCGGACGTTTGGTACAGCCATTAACGGCGTTGGAGTTTCGTCAGCAGATTGCGGCTGCGCTTGGGCGCGAAGTACTGCATATTGAGGGTGGTCCGGAACGGATTGAAACCGTTGGTTGGTGTACCGGGGCGGCTCAGGGGTATATCGATCAGGCGGCGGCCCTAGGTCTAGATGCTTATCTTTCTGGCGAGATATCCGAACCGACGGTGCATAATGCGAGAGAGTTAGGTATTCACTATTTTGCGGCGGGGCATCATGCCACAGAGCGCTATGGTGTTCAGGCGTTGGCAAGCCGGCTGGCACAGGAGTTTGATCTTGAGCATGAGTTTATTGATATTCATAACCCGGTATAACTAGAGCCAAAGTGCAAACATTAAAAAACCGGCATATTTGCCGGTTTTTAGGATTAAATATTAGATCGTTAGTTAGCAGAGTGTTTTGTTCCTTTGTCGCTGACATGAGTGCCGGGAATTTGATCCTTTAGCAGTGGTGGAATAACTTCCTCCAATGCTTCCTCTTCGCTGTCGGCTTTTTTCTTCAAACCATATTTGTCTGACAGCATACCCTCTTCATCGGGCTTTTTAGGTGCATAGTCACGGGGAGGTTCGACGACTTCAGGCTCATCGACTGCGGGTTCTGTTACGACTGCCGCCGGTTCAATATCGCCTTTAGTTTCAACGGCTTCGGCCAGCGGTTGTTCCTCAATTTGTGGCTTGCCATCGCTGCTCAGTTTATCTGGTGAGTGTACGCCCATGCAGAGCGTTTCTGAACCTTGAGCCAGATGTTGGTGCACCTGCTTATAGCTTTCAGTCAGATTATTGACCAGTTCTGCGGTTTTCTCGAAGTGACCGTTCACCTTCTCTTTATAGTCACTTAGGTCGCGTTGCGCCTCATTGAGCTGATTAGTCAGTTTCTTCTGACTGGAAGTGTCGCCGGAACGCCCCATCAGGTAGCCGATGAGTGCTCCTGCTAACAGGGTGACAATACCAATAATCCAGACGCTATTCTCTTCCACATTAACTCCTTAAATGCACTGATTTATAGCTGAAGAATACCGCAATTACCGGATAAATCCTATGCTATTTTCGCCTGATTATGACCTCTGTTAGGTTGGCTTTTTGGCTTTCCATTGCTGTGCTTGACTGGATTTCTCCGTCAGGTAGGCCACCTGTTCTGCTAACACGGCACAGGCTTGGTCGGCATCATGTTGGCTGAGTGCCTGCAAAATGCGCTCATGTTGATCGATGATGACGGAGCGCTCGCGAAAGCGAAAGGTGACCATATTGCTAATCGGTTGTAACGCCTCGATCACACTGAACATAATAAAGCTCAGCAGAGGGTTACCTGAAGCCTCGGCTATCTGGCGATGAAAGCGTACATCGGAAGCGCAAAACTGTTCAGGTGTGAGAGCGTCATCCTGTTGTTCCGTCAGTTCTCGCTCAAGCGCCTCGAGTTGTATGCTGTTGATACGGGGCGCAGCGAGCTGTAAGCAGTTTGTTTCTAAGAGTAAGCGAGTCTGATTGATATCGTCCATGGAAAAGGCATCCATACCAACCAATAAAGTGGTGGCGCTGGTTAAGGCGTCACTGAGGTCGGTTGTCGATGGACGATTGATAAAGGTGCCGCCGGTGGGGCCGCGCCGGGATCGAACGAGGTTCTGGGCGGCTAAACGTTTCAATGCTTCACGAATCGTCGGACGAGAGACTTTATAGCGCAGCGCTAGCTCACCTTCTGTAGGTAAGCGATCATCGGCTTTTAAAGAGCCATCCATAATGGCTTGGCGGATCTGCTGTGCAATCTGGCTGGATAAGCTGGGGGTGATGTCTAAACTCACAGAGTCTCTCCTACTGTTGGTGCCAGAATTAAATGCGATACCACCGTTGAACTACCAATGGGTGTGAAATCGATCTAGATAAGTCGTGTGGGAGAATTCAATAGTGAATAGAATTGCTCCTTGTAATCCGAGTTGGCCTGTTAAACCAATAAGTAAGCCTGAATAATCAATCAGTTATTATTGATGAACGGTTATTTTATCGCATAACGAAGTGCTGAAACAAGCACAGGGCTGAACCTGAGCTGATGCGCCAAGAGTGAATCACTTTTGGTGTTGGATTTAGATTCGCAGAGACGGAAACTATAGGAGGGCGCTGAGTTCGTCAGCGGGCAAAGGTGACCTGAGTTTTGTCACCTTTGCCGAGCGGTGGGTTATTTTGCTCCTTGGCCTATGCGTTGCTGGTCAACTTCTTTATTGTAAAAACACTGATGTTGGTGGAAGGTTTCTGCCGTTTGTTCAAGGTTTCCCTCATAACGAGGATCTTGTGGTCGTTCATGGCTATTCATAAAGGCGGCGACATCCCAAGCTTGCTGATCGGTTAAGCTATTGGGTTTACCAAGCGGCATATTTGCTTTAATAAAGCCTGCTGCCGTATTGATGCGATGCATACCCGCTCCCCAGTTAAAAGAATCTTTACCCCATAGAGGCGGAAAGGCATAACGACCATCGACCTGTGTTCCAGCGCCGTTTTCGCCATGACAGATAGCACAGTTATCTTGATAGATGGTCTTTCCTCGACTAACGCTGGGTGTTTCGGCTGCTTTTGCGAGTTTAGGATAGCCACGTCCAGGTAACGCTTGTCCGGTTGGTGCGCCGGTTGATAGCCAGTAGTGATAGGTTACCAAGGCGGTCAGTTCTTTGCTACCAAACGGTGGTGGAGTACCGTTCATACTGTAGGTAAAGCAACCCTGAATACGTTCATCGATAGTATTAACGTGATCATTTTTCTTGCGATACGCCGGATACATAGGAAATGCACCCCAGAGTGGTGCTGCATTGGCTTGTCGGCCTTTATTTAGGTGACAGTTCGCACAATTCAGCTCATTACCAACATATTGGCCGCGCAATTGTTGTGTATTGGTAAATAACGACAGGCCATAACGTACCGCTTCACCAAAGGCATTATTGGGTATATCAGCCTCATTTGGCGGAGTAAAGCTCGCCGGGCCTTTAGGCGCTGCGGGTAATTCAACTTGGTAATCCTTTTCTTCGGCAAGGGCCGGATTGAATAGCAATGAGCTGAGTAATACTGCACCTAAGAGGCGGGATGCTAGCCGTCCGTTGTGACCTTGTAGCGGTCTACTGTTTGTCTTCGTTAGCCACATAAAAACCCCCAGCGTTGTTAATTGTCAGTTGCAGTTAGATTAGCCAGATAGGCGCTCACTGCTTTTATCTCAGTCTCGCTGAGGCGTTGCGCTATGCCTACCATCAGTTGATTGGGATCGTTACTTCGCTGTCCAGAACGCCAGCTATTAAGTTGTTGCTCTATATAGGACGCATGCTGACCGGCTAAAGCTGGAAAGTGCGTGCCAATACCCTTAGCTTGGGCGCCATGACAGGAAAAACAGGCGGGCACATCATTTGTCCAATTACCATTTTGAGCGAGTTGTTGGCCGGCTGAGATGAGTGATTCATCAACGACGGTTGGCTTCATACCTGGTGTCGATTGCTGGGCAAAATAGTTAGAAACGGCGCTTACCTCATCGGCTGAAAGTGCTGTCGCGATGGGCGTCATTATTGGGTTGTGACGTTGTGCGGTGGTGAAGTCATGTAGCTGCTTTTGCATATAGGCAGAGTTTAACCCCGCTAGATGTGGAAATCCGGCTTGAGCTTGACCTGCACCATTGGCACCGTGGCAGATAGAACATGCCATAGCGCCGCTGCTATTACCCTGCATTACGATGGTTTTCCCTAGTTCGCTAGCAAGTGTTATGGGGGTGAATGCCACCAATATCATCAGCACAATGCTTTTGTTTTGTGTCAACATCCGCTTGCTCTCCAGTTATTGCGTTATCCTGACTTAATTGTAGTATAAGTTTGAAGATTGCATGGGCAGAAGGGCTTCTTAAATAGATGTTTTAGATTGGCGGTTATGGCGCTGCTCGTTTATTAAAATAGGCGAAAAAATATTGCCTTGATTATCTTGATATTAGACTAAAGGCTGATTTGTATGACAAATAGAAATAGGGTATAAATTTGCCATCTATTCATTTGTAAGACAAATAGAGATGCGGATTACCTGTTGTGCTGACTGATGTGAAGCATCATCGAGAGAGGTTTATGCCCCTTCATCGTGCTGATAGCTAACGAGCAAGTCTCCTATCGAGTCTACATCGAATCACGAATCGAAAAACCGTTTAAAGTGAGGTGAACTATGTTTAATGCTCTGGTATTGGAACAGGAAGAGGGGAAAACACTCTCTTCGGTCAAAACACTGGAATTGAGTGACCTGCCGGATGAAGATGTGCTGGTGGAGGTTAGTTATTCCTCACTTAACTATAAAGACGGTTTGGCGGTAACGGGCACGGGCAAAATTGTGCATAAGTTCCCAATGGTACCGGGGATTGATCTTGCTGGCGTGGTTAAAGAATCTCGTAGCCCTGACTATCAGCCCGGTGATCAGGTGATTATGACCGGCTGGAGTGTGGGTGAGCGATATTGGGGCGGTTATAGCCAGTATGCTCGAATGAAGCCCGAATGGTTGGTTAAAATGCCTGAGGGGATGGATGCCGCTAAGGCGATGTCGATCGGTACCGCAGGGCTGACGGCGATGCTCTGTGTGATGGCGCTAGAAGAGGGCGGTATTACTCCGGATCGTGGAACTGTGGTCGTCACGGGGGCTGCGGGTGGTGTTGGTAGTGTTGCGGTCGCTATTCTGAGTCAGTTGGGCTATACCGTTGCGGCAGTTACGGGGCGTGAGTCGACCCATGAATATCTGCGTGGATTAGGTGCCAGTGAGTTACTTCCTCGTAGTGAAATGGCGGAACCGGCTCGGCCTCTTGAAAAGCAGCGTTGGGCCGGTGGTATCGATACGGTGGGTGACACCATGTTGGCTCGAGTATTGGCTGAGACCGATTACCGCGGCACAGTAGCGGCCTGTGGTCTGGCGGGTGGTTATAAGCTGCCGACCACGGTGATGCCCTTTATTTTACGTAATGTGCGCTTGCAGGGGGTGGACTCGGTGATGTGTCCTGTGGATATCCGTACAACCGCTTGGAATCGTTTACTTACGGATCTGCCTGATAATGCACTGGGTGAGATCGCCAATGTGATCGGCTTGTCTGACGTGCCTCAGGCCGCGGCGGATATCGTTGCGGGTAAAATACAGGGGCGTACTTTGGTTGATCCGAATAAATAAAAGCGCCATCTAACTTGGGTTAGGTCCTTTTGACGACCTGACCTTTCGGTGGAAAATGGACATCTATGCCGCACTTGGCATAACCAAAGGAGACCTTGCTGTCTCCTTTTTCGTTTTATTTGCCTGTTTACACTGCCTGTTTTTTAGGGAGCCTCTCCGGTTGCCTTATGATCCTATCGGATACTAATGTTACTCAAAAGGTCGCTATATTATTGCTGCTTCAGCGGTTTAGGTTCCAGATTAAATTTGTGGCAGTGAGCTTCATAACGTTTTTTCAGCTCAGGCTCACCTAAGAGATTGCCGGGTTCGTCACAGTAGGAGCCGCTGCCATCGAGGGCTTTGCCTTGCCATTTCTGTTCAATCGCTGTGCGCTCGCTCTGCTGCTTAAACCAATGGATGAAACGGTTGGCTTGGGCTAATAAGCGATAGCTGGAGGCGCTACTATTAACAACCATGGTGTAGAAAAAAGGCCGAGGAGCTAAGTTGCCGGGTATGATCTCAATCTTATCGAACCAAGGGCTGGCAGGGTTTTTACACGCCCAGTAATAAATTGGCAGATCAATCCCAAAGGCATCAACGATACCATCGGCCAGACAGTGGTGAATGCGAGATTGGTCGGAGTATGCGATCAGGTTATTGAGGGTAATATTGCCACCAGACTTTTTCTCGTTACTACTCCAGCGAATGCCAAGGTCTTCTAAGATCATTAAGGCCGCAGGGTCGTTGATCACGCCGACAACTTTATCCTGTAGATCGTGGATTGAATTGATTCTCTTGTCCCCTTTGCGGCGGGCTAACACCCAAGGCAGATAGGTATAAGCATCGGAGTAGGCAACATTGTCATATTCAGCCGAAGGCGGTAATGCGCTGATGACGATATCGGCGGGTGGTTGGCCAAATTTCTTGCCTGACGTTAGCAATTCTGTGCACATATCCCAAGGGGCTTCGATAAATTCACACTCAACGCCCAGATAGCGGGCAAATGCTAACGCGTAATCGACATCGAGGCCCTTGAGTGGCTCACCCAGTTTTTCGCGGAATGACAAGCCGACAAAGTTAGGTTCAATGGCAACGCGCAATTTACCACGACGCAGTACATCGTCTAGTTGATCGTGCCCAGCATCGGCGACCAGATGGAGTTTATTTAGTGTGTGATTGATCGCTTGGGAGGCTAAATGGATATCTGCACTGTGTATATCAACTTTATCTAACCCTTGAGACATCTCTTCGACAACATGATTAATCAACTGGTTTTTGTTGCTGATTCGTTGCATTGAGCCATTGCTCATCTCGAGGGTTTCAAAGATGACCGCGGTATTCTCCATGACGGCGCTCAGTTGTGTGGCGATGGAGTTAAATAGTTCGGTTAATTGCTCTGTGGCTGATTGAGTAACATTGACGAAATTATCGAGTTTTTTGGTATTGGCTAAGCTGATATTACTTAGCTCAGTGTTAACTTGGGAGAAGTCGAGTTGCTTGGCGGCTTGATGTGCTTGCTCTGTGGTGACGTTAGCGAGGCGTCTGACTTCATCGGCCACAACGGCAAATCCTCGGCCATGTTCACCCGCTCGGGCGGCCTCAATAGACGCGTTGAGTGCTAACAGATTAACCCCTTTGCCTATTTTAAGAATACCGTTAAGTACCTCGCTCACATTGCTGGATTTATCCGCAAGGGAGCGGCTTATCTCATCCAGTGATTGGTTAATCGAGCTGTTTACGTCCTGTACTTCTGTTTCAATTTGCTGCTGCAGTGAGCTGACTGTGGCGTTAGAGCTGTTTAAATAGTCGTTAGCGACGTTTAACTCGGTATCTAGTTTTGCAGCCCGTTGATTAATCTCTGAAAGAAAGTTTTCCTGAGCCTCTAACGCTCTGAAAACTTGGCGAGAGAGCTGTGCTGTTTGGCTGCTAATTAGCTGCAATGCACGATAGAAGCGCTTTTCATCGTCAGAGAAGTATGGAACATCGATAGTCTGGGTTGGGGGATCGATAATAGGCGTATGAAGATCCGAAGCGGTACTGTTTGATGTGCCAAAGAGTTTATTCAATAGTGTCATTGCTAATTCCATCAGGAGTACCTAATAAGCACTATCTACAAGCAAGTCTTGTTCCACATGAATATAAAATTCATATTAGGAATAATTTTAGTGTATTACCATGGTTTTATACTGTGACTGAATGGTTCTGGCGCTATTGAAGAGTATGCCGTCGTGATAAGTCATCGAAGATACGATGTTGTAAGTTATTTTGCACCATCTTTGAGCCCGCTGGCACATAAACGTGCAGCGGGCGGCAGAGTTAGCTTTTTCGTTGAATACTGATTATGGGGCTGGTTATATGGCAGTTTAGCCAAACTGCCCATCGAGCCTTGGTTTCAATAGTATCGGGGTATAAGGAATCAGGAGCAGCAGCCAAGATAGCACCCATAGACCGCCAGAGATATGCACACCCATCATATGCAACTCTGGAATCATGGGCATAAAGACCCGAACAACACCGGCGATAATCATCAAGATAAAAGCGACGATCGTTATCTTCGCAAGCTTTAGTGGCCGGGCAGTGTGTCCGAGCGATACGCGGGCCATCATGCCAATCGTCATCGAGCCGATGGCACCGGCAGCAAAGGCATGGATTGCTAGATAAGGGGATAGTGAGATGAATCCCGTTAGCGCATCCAGCGCAAACCCTAGGGGTATAAACAGATAGGCTAGGTGCAGAATCCAGATCAATGGGTTACGTATCATGCGTAACTTGAACCAACCGATCAGTCGTACTAGGTGTAGGACTGCGTTAAGGGCCGCTAAAATAGATGTAACGAGGATAAGTTGAAAGACATCGGCCAGTAGCCAAGCCGCGGCTAAAGGGATAACTGCATGCTCAAGCCAAGTATAGCGTTTCGCTTCAAATGCGAGGGCGCGCTCGGTAAAGAATGGAATAACCCGTCCACCTAGTACCACGATAACCATGATGATCAGGCCCAATTCTAGTTGCAAACCAGTCGCCAGTGTCGTTTCAGTGATGCCGAGTAGTTGCAGATGGATCAACAGGTTAGCAATGGTCATCGCCAACAGAATCACGGTAAAGACAAGGTTGCGATAATTACCTGAGCGGATAATGGGGATGCCAATCGATAATGCGATCATGGGTAAAAACAACAGATCGGTTAGTGCGATTAACAGATCCGGTAGCGGTGTGACAAATTCCGCTATGATGGGTAGTAAACGGCCAGCGAGCCAGAGCAAAAATAATCCGGCAAGCTTTGCACCGAACGGTGTCTGTATCGAAGTCCAGTTGCGAACGGCGGTTAACAGAAAGCCAGCGATCACGGCCACGGCATAACCAAACAGCATTTCGTGGCCATGCCATATCTGGCTAAGCAGATAATAGCTGTAAGTCGTTTGGCCTTTTCCTAATAGCATTAGCCAGTGGATCATCAACAGCATGCTGGACAGTGCGGCGAATAAAAAGAAGGGGCGAAAGCCTAGGTTGAACAGCGCCAACCCGTTACCCTGACGTGGTTCTTGAATTTGCATAAAATTTACACCCTGACGATCTGTTCAAAGAACAAAATCATAAAATATTGTTAAATTTCAATGGCTACAATGATATTTTTCACCGTCGGCTAGGGTAGAATCGAGGTTCTGTTTGACTCACTCTACTTCCGGCGATTCGTTATGCGGCTAAAGTTACCCGTTTTAATCTTATTTGTATGCAGCCAGTGTTTATTCACTTTGGTAGCGCAAGCAGGCATTAGTGTGACAGATAATCATGGTCGGGTGATTGATATTGCTCAACCGGCTAAACGGGTTATCGCGTTAGCCCCACATATTACCGAAAACTTATTCGCTATTGGCGCAGGTGATCGTGTCGTTGGGGTGGTGAGCCACAGTGATTACCCACCCCAAGCGCTGGATATTCCCATCGTAGGGGATGCACAAGGTTTTAATTTAGAAGCGATTATTGCCCTGCAGCCGGATCTGGTGGTGGCTTGGGCGGGAGGGAATCCGCTTTTGCCGCTGCAGCGGTTAGAGCGGTTAGGTATTCCTGTGTATTACTCAGATCCTAAAGTGTTTAGTGATATTGCTCATAACCTGCGAGCGCTTGGGCGGTTGCTACAACGACCAGAGGCGGAACCGCTGGCTAGCGAGTTTGAACGGCGCTTACAACAATTGCAGCACAGCTATGCCTCGCGGACAAAGATACGGGTTTTCTATCAACTCTGGCATCAGCCACTGATGACGCTGAATAAGAGCCAGATGATCAGTCAGGCTATCGATCTGTGTGGCGGTGAAAACCTGTTTGCTGATCATCGAGAAGCGGTTCCTCATCTGGGCATAGAATCTGTCTTACAAACCGATCCACAGGTCATCTTAACCGGTGAAAATGTGCCTGACGGTTGGGAGCAACAATGGTTGGCTTGGCCTAAATTGGCGGCGAGCCGTTATCAGCAGTTTTATCGTTTGAATGAAGACCTGTTATACCGGCCAACGATGCGTTTGTTGGACGGTACGCAACAGATGTGTAATGTGATTCAGCAAGCTCGGTTGAAAATAGATCAAGACTAAAGCTGGCTGAATCGTTATCTTTACTAGGCATTAATAACAGGGCTTGCTAAGCCTTATGGTGCAAACCGCTGCCTTACAGGTCTTATTCGGTTAATCCTTTAAAAAACGATTTAGTGTCCTTGGCTGCTTCTTTGGTGGCATCCCAAGCCGTTTCTGCGCCAGCTTTAGTGCTGCAGGCTGCCCGTTCGGCAACACACTTGGATTTACAGCCGGTGGCCGCCGCTTCATCGGTGATGTGTTTAACTTCGCACTTTGTTTCACACCAGTTTTGATCATCGGCGCAATCCGCTTGTGCCAGCGGGGCTAACATCATGGCTGAAAGGGCAAGGGTCAGTGGGGCGATTGAACGCAACATATAGGTCTCTCTCAACAGTTGTCAGGTTTCATTTTAGGTTTAGTAAAGCTAAAGCGTCTATGGCGGTTATTTAGCCGGCTTACGTGGCTGCCATAACACTTCTTCTCCGCCATGCTGGCGGGCTAGTAGACGAGCGGCGACGAATAGCAAATCAGAAAGCCGGTTCAGATACTTCGCACTAATCTGATTGACCGTTTCCTGCTGCGCCAGTTCCACTATACGTCTTTCGGCCCGTCGGCATACGCTTCGTGCTTGATGACACAGTGCTGCTGCGCGGTTGCCGCCGGGGAGGATAAACTCCTTTAGCGGTGGCAGAGTGCTGTTCATCGCATCGATCTGTTGTTCCATCTCGGTGATCACCGCATCATTGATTACAGTGTAACCCGGGTCGGCAACGGCTAACTCGCCACCGAGGTCAAACAGATCATTTTGGCACTGTAACAAACGTTGCCTTAACGGTTCCTGAGCGGGTAGCTCAGCAATCAATACGCCCAGTAGGCAGTTCAGCTCGTCGGTATCGCCTAGGGTTTCGATACGCGGGTGGCACTTATCCACTTTATGACCATTGGCCAGTGACGTGGTGCCTTTGTCGCCGGTACGGGTGTAGATTTTAGTCAGACGGTTTGCCATATTAACTCCCAATAAAAAGGCCGGGTGCTATAGCCCGGCCTCTGGTGTTCAGCGATAAATGTGCTTAGTGATTAGAAACTGTAACGGGCCGACGCAGTGACTAAGCGATCCTGGGTATTATACCCGGGATTGGTTTGATATACCTTGTCAAACAGGTTTTCTACCCGTGCACCTAACAGCCATTCTGGGGTGATTTGATATTGCGCGAACAAATTAACTGTCGTGAATGCTGGGAGTGAAGCGCTGTTATCCAAAGTGGTGTAGCGTTTGCCTTCCCAGAGTAATTCGCTACCACCTGACCAGTTGTTTTTAGCATATTGGATCTGCCATTTAACAGTGTCTTTTGGCCGGAAGCGTAGCTGTTTTTTGCTGTTAGCATCAATCGCGTAGACATATTGATAGCTCAGTTTATGATTCCAGTTGCCATAGCTAATTTGATAGCTAGCATCGGCACCTTCAATTTCCGCTTCAGCGGTATTGACCATGGTTGACCAGGTGTCATTAATTTCGATCAGGTTATCAATCTCTGTTTTATACAGGCTGACTTCCCAGCGATTCTGTTTATTACCCGAGAAGGTGATTTCAGCGGTGTGAGATTCTTCAGGTTCTAGATCTGGGTTGCCCTGATAACCCCATTGTGAAGGGTAGTAAAGGTCATCAAAAGTCGGAGCTTTATACGCGGTGCCATAGCTTAATGCGACGGTCAATGGCTCAAACTGATAGGCATAACCTAGACTGAAAGTAGAATTATCGCCAAACTGTTCATCGTCGGTATAACGGCCGCTTGCTTCAACTTGATAGCGCTCCCCTTGATGCAATAAACCAATAAAAGCGGCTTTGGTTTCACGACTCGTCTCGCTGTAGTTTTCGCTGCTATCACCTAAGTCGTCATCGAGGTAATCGATACCGGCTGAGAGGGTACTATTATTGATGAAAAAGCTGTTGAGCCAGTTTATTTGAGTTCTTTCAGTCACATAGCGAGAGCCATTTTTACGGCTGATACCATTGCCGTAAGTCAGGTTATCATCTCTGACAAAGGCGGTTGTGACACTGCTTTCAAAACGCTCGCCGGTGTAACTCACTTGGGCTGAATAGAGTTCGTTTTCAAAATCGGACTCATTGCCGCCATAAGACGTATCAAACTCACTGTTGCCTTGCCATTTAGCGGCTTGCAGGGTGAGATCGAACTGTTCGCTTAGTTGTTGGTTTACCGTGATGTTCGCGGATAGGTTACGATAACCATCTTTATCTGTCTCGGTGTCATCTTTTACATCGATACCATCATCTTGATCGCTGGATACCGATAATAAGATGCTGCCGGTATCACTGTATTGTTTAGAGATATTTCCGGCAATTTTCTGGGTACCTTGGTCGCCAAGAGTAACAGCAACCGAGCCAGTTGCGTCTCCAGTCGGTTGTTTGGTGAAAATTTGAACAATGCCGCCAATGGCATCAGAGCCATAAAGCGCAGAACGTGGCCCTCTGACAAACTCAATTCTTTCAATTTGATCAATTGGGATTAGTTCTAAGCGTGTGCCGGCGGCAGAGGGTGTACCAATGCGAATACCATTGAGCAGAACTAACGTATGATCTGACTCTGTACCACGAGTATACATGGCAGCAGCCTGTCCGCGGGCACCACTGCTGGTGAAGTTAACGCCGGGCAACAGGTTGATGGCCGCTTTAGCTGAGCTAACTTGAGAACGCTGTATATCTTCTGCGGTAATAACCGAGACGGAAGCAATGGTTTCTGTAATCGGTTGCTCAATGCGGTTGGCAGATACAACGATCGTTTCCAGTGTTTGAGGATCGGAGGTGTTGTTTTCTTGTGCTACAGCGGCAGCAGAAATCAGTGAAGTACCCAGCAGTACGGCCTGATAAAGGGGGAGTCTGTTCATTGTATTTCCTGTTTAGCGCACCCACCGTGCACTTAAATAGTGGACTGACTACTGGCCGGTCTCCGGGCTTGTAACTTGATCGGTGATGAGCCGATCATCGAACAACAACTGACACCTTCCCATCACAGTGGCTATATCAGTTTTGCAGTTACTTACCGTTGCGGGGGCAGCGCTGGACTTGCTCTGTTGAGGAGCGCACCAGTCTTCCCGATTAACCCTTACTGTAGAATCAGCGTTGGGCACCAGTAGAACGAGGCGCTACTCTATGTTGCAGTTGCGCTCTGGTCAAATGAAAATCAGTCAGGCATCAATGAATCAGGGTCATCTGACCCTCTTTTTTAATCAATCTCCGGGATATGTTTATGACTAAACTGGGGTGTGCGATCCATCGCATCGGCGACGATGTTACTGTCGGGTTTGAGGTCTTTTTTATCTTTTTTGTCCTTGTAGGGCAGGGCGTTAAGAACAATCTTCATAACGCTTAAACGGGCCCGTTTTTTATCATCAGACATGATGGTGGTCCAAGGGGCGTGCTCCGTATGGGTATAGTGATACATCGCCTCTTTCGCTTTGGTGTAATCTGCCCAGCGTTCAACGGAGGCGATATCCATAGGACTGAGTTTCCACTGCTTCAAAGGGTCTTCTCGGCGCTCTTCAAAACGACGAAACTGTTCCCGCTGGTTAACTGAGAACCAAAATTTAAATAGCCATACACCACTTTCAACCAGCATCTGTTCTAGCATCGGTGTGTGTTTGAGAAATAACTTATATTCCTCTTCGGTACAGAACTCCATGACTCGCTCAACACCTGCGCGGTTATACCAAGATCGGTCGAATAGGACGATTTCACCAGCGTTGGGAAGTTCTTGCATATAGCGCTGGTAATACCATTGGCCTTGTTCAACGCTAGAGGGTTTGTCGAGTGCGACGATACGGGCGCCCCGTGGATTCAGGTGTTCGGTGAACCGCTGAATCGCGCCACCCTTGCCAGCGGCATCGCGGCCTTCAAAAATGATAATCACTTTTTGGCCGGTTTTTTTAATCCAGTTCTGCATCTGTAGCAGTTCTATTTGTAACCTTTTCTTCTCTTTTTCATAATCTTCACGGGACATCTTTGTGTCGTAGGGGTAATCCTCCCCTAGGCCCAGTGATTGGCGTGTTTCAGATGCGCTCATATCCTGCTTTTTCTTGGCCATGCTAATATCCTTTGTAAATCCCGTTATGTTTAAAAAGCTGTGTTTAGTTTGCGGCGGCTTCGCTGAGGCCGCGAATGGCTTCCAATACAAGCTGGTTCGCTGGAACAGGGATGCTGGCCTGATCGGCAATAGCGCAGAAATAACCGGTAATGGTTTCAATCTCACTTGGCCGCTGATGGCTGATATCCTGCTGCATGGAGGAGTAGTTTTCCCCCGTTAATTCGGCCACATCCCAAGCTTGTTCCATCAACTTACGTTCAAATAGCGTGATTCCCAATGCATGGGCAACATCATCCACCTCTTTGCAGAGCTGGGCCATCGCGGCTCGCCGGTCGGTGTACTTGATTAATTCGCCGTTACGGCAGTTATACAGCGCAGTCAGGGGGTTAATGGCGCAATTAATGGCTAGTTTGCGCCATAGAACGCTCTGGATATCGGTCGCTAAGCTGAGTTGATCATCCGCGGCGGTCAGTGCTTGATAGAGTTGCTCGTTACCGGTGTCCGATAGACGACCTATCTGAGTGGCGCCGATACCGGCTCTGATCAGCTGCCAGGGGCGTTCAAAATAGGCACCGTCGGTAGTGCTGCCAGCCCATATTTCTAGCTGCGGATGGTTCGCGGCCAACTGCTGTTGTGGCCCCATGCCGTTGTGGAGCAATAGGATTCGGCTGCTATCACTCAGGCGTGACTGAATTGAGGCGAATGCGGCCGTGACAGCAAATGATTTTGTGGTGACCAGCAGGTGAGTGATAGATTCATCGTTATCCGCCAGTGCTGCCGGGGGATTGAAGTGTTCAGTGTTTGTCTCATCGGTGAGTGTAAAGCCACCTACTTGACGATAGTGCGCTAGTTTTTCAGGGGTATGCAGAATCAACGAGACTTGGTGGCCCGCCTTTTCTAGCTTGCTTGCCCAAAGTAACCCGATAGCGCCAGCGCCCAGAATATGCCAGTGCATAGGTCAGAATCCTGTACTGAATTGGGGTATGTGTCTGACCATCATAACGGTATGATAGGCAGGATCAAACGAATTTGCCGCCAGCGGAGCGGTCGCAGTATTTTAAGGAGTATTTTGGATGCCATCATTTGATATTGTTTCTGAACTGGATATGCATGAAGTGACGAATGCTGTCGACCAGGCGAATCGGGAACTGGGCACTCGCTATGATTTTAATAAAGTTGATGCCAAATTTGAACTCGCCGGTGAGGTGATTACCTTGCAGGCCGAAGTGGATTTCCAGTTGCAACAGATGATGGAAATTCTGCGCAACAAGCTGGTGGGACGTAAGATAGACACGAAGAGTCTGGATATCGGTGAGGCGCAAACGGTTAACATGCGTGCCCGCCAACTGGTTACGCTAAAGCAGGGACTCGATCAGCCGTTGAGTAAAAAAATTATCAAGATGATCAAAGATAAAAAACTGAAAGTACAGGCTCAGGTTCAGGGTGATCAGGTGCGGGTGACCGGCAAGAAGCGTGATGATCTGCAAGGTGTGATGGCGATGTTGCGAGAGGCTGATCTCGAGCTGCCGCTGCAATATACCAACTTCCGGGATTAATCTTTCCTATACACGGCAGCGTTCAGCTGCCGTTACTTTATATCGGCTAGGCTGACACAGGTTTAGACTTCATTCCAAGGATTTTAAGTGGACCCGGTAAACGCGACTGAGAACAAACAACACTGGTCGGATGCGGTTTTAAACCGTCGTACCCTGATCTGTATTTTTACCGGGTTTTCTTCCGGTATGCCTCTTTATGTATTGTTTCAATTACTGCCGGCCTATCTGCGTGCGGAAGGAGTTGGGCTGAAAGAGATCGGTTTATTTGCTTTGGTGACCTTCCCCTACACATGGAAGTTTATGTGGGCACCACTGATGGATCGGTATATTCCGCCTTTTCTTGGCCGTCGCCGGGGGTGGATGTTGTTGATGCAGTTGGCGTTGCTCGGCTCGATTGCCTGTTTGGGGCTGTTTGACCCGGGCATGTCGATCATGACTATTGCCTACCTCGCCACTGCTGTTGCTCTGTTCAGCGCCAGTCAGGATATTGTCTTGGATGCTTATCGCCGGGAGTTATTGCCGGAGCAGGAGTTAGGCTGGGGCAATTCGGTGCATGTGCAGGCTTATCGAATCTCAGGAATAGTACCAGGTGCTTTGGGGCTTATTCTCGCGGATATCATGCCCTGGAGTAGCGTTTTTATGATCGTCGCGGGCTTTATGATACTGGGTGTGTTGATGACTCTCATCGTCAAAGAGCCTATTACCGCCCCCCGGGCACCGAAAACCCTAAAAGAAGCGGTGGTCGAACCCTTTAATGAGTTTATTACTCGGTTGGGCTGGACCGGCGCACTGCAGATTCTCTGTTTTATGTTTCTATATAAGTTAGGCGACAATATGGCTACCGCGTTGTCGACGCCGTTTTATATTGATATGGGCTTCAGCCTGACGGAAATAGGGGTTATCGCCAAAGCATCAGCGTTATGGGCATCCGTGGTTGGGGGGATTCTTGGTGGCTTATGGATGATTAAGCTGGGTATCAACCGGGCACTGTGGATTTTTGGGGTTGTTCAGGTTGTGACGATTCTTGGTTTTGCACTGCTGGCCGAATTAGGTCCGGATAAATTGGTACTCGCGGTGGTGATTAGCTTTGAGTATCTCGGTGTGGGCCTCGGCACGGCGGCGTTTACCGCGTTTATCGCTCGTACGACCAGTATCACCTTTGCGGCCACCCAATTTGCGCTGTTTACCGCGTTAGCCGCCTTACCTCGTACGTTTGTAAATGCCCTGACGGGTTATATTGTCGATGCTGTTGGTTGGAATATGTTCTTTTATCTCTGTGCGTTGTTGGCGATACCGGGGATGCTGTTATTACTCAAAGTTGCACCTTGGCATGAAGTTACAGCGAAACCGAATAGCGTACCGGAATAAACTGAAAGCAACGTATTAAAGTGCGACTATTATTGAAAAGCGACCAAGTTTAATTTTTACTTTGATTATAAGTTGACAGTTATATGCGTCCTCAAGATCGCGTAACACGAATAAGATAGAGTTTGAAAAGCACTTAACACTCCGTTGTTAAGTGCTGAGACAAGCCAAGGGAGTGATGGATGGATCAGTTTTTGAATGCCTTACCCAAGGCTGAGTTACACCTTCATCTAGAAGGTTCATTAGAGCCTGAGTTGATGTTCGCACTGGCAGAGCGTAACGGTATTGCATTGCCATACTCATCAGTCGAACAGCTAAGTAACGCCTATAATTTTGGCAACCTGCAGGATTTTCTTGATCTCTATTATCAAGGGGCTGCAGTGCTACAAACCGAGCAAGATTTCTATGATCTAACCTGGGCCTATATTCAGCAATGTCAGGCGCAGCATGTTATCCATATTGAACCGTTTTTTGATCCCCAAACTCACACCGCTAGAGGCATTGCGTTTGACGCGGTGATTAACGGTATCAGCCGGGCTCTAGAGGACGCTGAGCGTGAGTATGGTATTAGTTATGGTTTGATTATGTGTTTTCTCCGCCATCTGAGCGAAGCAGATGCGTTTGAGACGCTGCAGCAGGCAACCCCTTTTCTGGATAAGATCATCGCGGTTGGTTTGGATAGTTCGGAGCTTGGCCATCCGCCGGCTAAGTTTGCCCGAGTGTTTGCCAAGGCGCGTGAGCTGGGATTACTGGCGGTTGCCCATGCTGGCGAAGAAGGCCCGGCACAGAATGTTATTGATGCTCTGGATATACTTAAAGTAGACCGTATTGATCATGGTGTCCGAGCGATTGATGATACCGCCTTGATGCAGCGTTTAGCCGAGGAAGATATTGCATTGACCGTTTGTCCATTGTCGAATACTCGGCTGCGAGTTTTTGACGATATGGGCGAACACAATATCCTGCAGATGCTAGCGCAGGGCGTTAAGGTCACCGTTAATTCTGATGACCCTGCCTATTTTGGTGGCTATCTCACCGAGAACTTCATGGCCCTCGAAAAAAGCTTAGGTATGACCCGTGAGCAAGCGATACAGCTAGCGCGTAATAGTTTTGAATATAGTTTTGCCACACCTGAGCGAAAGGTCGAACTGCTTGAGCGTTTAGAACGTTTTTCGACGGCCAAGTGACTATGCCGTCGGGGTACGCTTTAAGCTGTCGCTGTTAATAAAAAACCTAAGATAGCGTCTCTGTCCCGAATCAGGTGACGAGCTTCTGGTTGGTAAATCACCTGAATATCGGGGAGGTTCGCTTCTAACCGTGTTTGAGTGACTGCAGAATTGAGTAGTACGTCTTTACCCGCAACGATCGCCAGCGTCGGGGCTTTGATGGTTTGTAGGGCTTGATCATTAAAGATAGGTAGCTTATCCATACGGGGGATAACATGTTGGCTGATCAGCGTAAAATACTGCTGAAATTTCAGCGTTGTCGCCGATGGGTTTTTCTCTTCAGGGCCGAAGATCATCTCATGTACTTTCCGTTTGCCCCATTTGCCCAGCAACATCAGTGGTAGGGCTTTGAGAAGAAATTTCCGTTGTGGGCCAACGCCGCCGGGCACTAACAGGGCGAGTCGATTGACGTTTTCTGGTCGGCGATTAGCGTAGTCCAGTGCCAGCCAGCCACCGAGTGATTCACCCACGATGGCAACATTAGACAACGATAACCCTTGCATCACCTCATCTAACCATAAAGCGTAAGCATCACCGGCCATAGGTAGACGAACCTGTGCGCTTAAGCCTGGCTCGCCAATCATATCGATCGCATAGATGCGAAAATGCTTCGACCATTCCTCTATATTCGGTAACCAAGCGGTGGCGTTAGACATTGCCCCGTGCAGGAGCAATAGCGGCGGCAGTATCGCGTCACCACAGGCCAACACATGGGTATCCCCGTGGTGGGTTGGCAAGGTTAGCGATTCAAAAGCAACCGGCCAGAGTTTAAGCACCTCGTTATAGCATTGTTTGACCGCGTGCTCACCGTCGGTTGATTTGTATATTGTCATGGTTGGTCTCTACTGATATCAAATGCGTTTAAGTTGCAGCTTACAGGGTAATGATATGGGTTACTGTAAAAAGTCATCGGGTATTTTCAATACTCGAAAATATCAGGGGCTGAATTGATTACGTGTAGAATGGGGAGAGGCTATCAAAGAAAAAGCCAGCATCGCTGCTGGCTTTTGTTAACGCAGTATACGGCGTCTATTAGAGACGTAGTGCGCCGTCAACCTCGATGCAACGACCGTTTACATAGTCGTTCTGCAGGATGAAGGCAACGGTATTAGCGATCTCTTGTGGCTTACCTAGACGTTTAGCTGGGATAGTCGATTCGACTTTTGCCAGTGCTTCAGGTTTCATGCTCAATACCATTTCGGTACCGATAAAGCCTGGTGCAATAGAAGCCGCACGGATGCCGTAGCGGGCCAGTTCTTTTGCCCAAGTAACAGCCATCGCTTGTACACCGGCTTTAGTAGCCGTGTAGTTCGTCTGGCCCATGTTGCCGTGGCGTGAGATAGATGAGATGTTGATGATGCAGCCTTCGTTACCCAGTTCAATCATCTTGATTGCGGCTTCACGACCACACAGGAATGTACCGGTCAGGTTAACATCCATTACGAGGTTCCAGTTGTCCAAGCTCATTTTGCTGACAACTTTACCTTCTTTAACCTTGATAAACAGGCCATCACGGGTGATACCCGCATTGTTTACCAGTCCATTGATAGCACCAAAGTCGGCGGCAACATCATTGAACAGTTTAACAACAGAATCTTCGTCAGATACGTTGGCAATATAGCCTCGAGCTTCTACACCGAACTCCATGCACAGACCAATAGTTTCATCTAGACCTTCCTGATCGAGATCGGCGAGGGCAAGTTTTGCGCCTTTTTCTGCGAGTTCCAGTGCCATTGCACGACCCAGACCGCGGCCGCCGCCGGTAATAACAATTACTTTATCTTTCAGTTCCATCAGTTTTACTACCTTATCTTCTATATTTTATTTTCTTTTTTATTATGGCTATTTTGTGCGATGCAAAATGCTTTGGTAAGAACTTATAACGCTTCTGCAAAAAAGTCTACTGATTAAACGGTCAATTGCTTAAAGTGCATAATAAACAATGACTTGTGATGTTAATTTATTGTCCTTTTTTGCCGATTTGTCAGCTTGACAAGTTGTAAAGTATGCAGGTTTAGGTGCGTTTTGATATAGTTTTTTAGTCGTAATGCTGCGAATGCGATTGGTTTTTATGGGGTTGAAAAAACCACAAGAGTCCCTAACTATATTGAATGTTCAGTGTTTTTTCTGATTGCCCTATATGTTGTGCAAAATTTCTATCGGGGCTATTTATTTATCTGTGATGGGCTGTTGAGGGATCGTGGAAAGTAAGTTCAAGATGTCCTCAAGGGGATAAGGCTTACTTTTCTTTTCTCTTAGCGGACACAGGATTGGAGCATTATGCGCTTTCTTCTACTGCTTTTTATTATTATCCCGGTGATTGAAATCACGGTGCTGATTAATGTCGGTCAGGCGATCGGAGCCTGGTATACGGTTGGCTTGGTGTTGTTGTCTGCGTTTATCGGGGTAAACATGCTGCGCTATCAGGGGTTGTCTACGCTCGCTCGGGCGCAGGAACGGATGAATACTGGGCAGGTACCCGGTAATGAAATGGTTGAAGGGATTGTGCTGGCGGTGGGTGGGGCTTTATTGCTGACACCGGGGTTTGTTACCGACGTGATTGGCTTTTTGTGTTTGATTCCCTTCACCCGTCAGTGGCTTGTGCGTCAGGCCATGAGTCGTTTTACCATTGTGGCGATGTCGCACCGGCAGGAAAATCCTGACATGGGCGATTCACTGCACCATCGTCAGTATCCGCCACATCATTCGGATGCGGGTAAGCCCGGCGATATTATTGATGGTGATTTTCGTCGCGAAGACTAAAAATATTTTTACTCTGGGTGTTGAAATGTCTTTTGGCGCCCCCACTTAGTGTGTCATCCAAGGATTTGTAGCAACGCTTTGTTGCTGCACTTTATAAAACAAAACTGACTTTTTTTGATCAACGGATCAGGAGAGAGATTCAATGAAAATTCGTCCGCTTCACGACCGTGTGGTTGTTCGCCGTAAAGAAGAAGAAGCAACTACTGCCAGTGGTATTGTGCTGCCAGGTTCTGCTGCTGAAAAGCCTAACCAGGGTGAAGTTCTTGCTGTAGGGACTGGTCGTATTACCAGTACCGGTGAGATCCAGGCTCTGGATGTTAAGGTTGGCGACACTGTGCTGTTTGGTCAGTACGCAGGTTCTAACACCGTTAAAGTTGATGGTGAAGAACTGCTGATCATGAACGAAAGCGATATTTACGGTGTACTGGAAAGCTGAGTTAAAGCTTCTGGTAAGAATTTCTAATTGAATTTTTTAGACACAGGATTTTTAAAAATGGCTAAAGAAGTACTGTTTGGTAACGATGCTCGCGTACGTATGCTAGCGGGTGTAAACATTCTGGCTGATGCAGTTAAAACCACATTAGGACCTAAAGGTCGTAACGTTGTTTTGGACAAAGCATTCGGCGCTCCTACTGTCACTAAAGACGGCGTATCTGTTGCGAAAGAGATCGAGCTGAAAGATAAGTTCGAAAACATGGGCGCACAGATGGTTAAGGAAGTTGCTTCCCAGGCCAACGATGTTGCCGGTGACGGCACCACCACTGCAACCGTACTGGCTCAGGCTATTGTTAACGAAGGCCTGAAGTCTGTTGCTGCTGGCATGAACCCAATGGATCTGAAGCGCGGCATCGATAAAGCGTCCGCTGCGGTAGTTGAGCAGCTGCGACTGATGTCTGTTCCTTGTGCTGATGGTAAAGCGATCGCTCAGGTCGGTACTATCTCTGCTAACTCTGACGCCCACGTGGGTGACATCATCGCTGAAGCGATGGAAAAAGTTGGTAAAGAAGGTGTTATTACCGTTGAAGAAGGTTCCGGTCTGGAAAACGAACTGGACGTCGTTGAAGGTATGCAGTTCGATCGTGGCTACCTGTCTCCTTACTTCATCAACAACCAAGAAAGCATGAGTGTTGAGCTGGAAAGCCCATACATGCTGATTGTTGATAAAAAAGTATCTAACATCCGTGACCTGCTGCCGATTCTGGAGCAAGTGGCTAAAACTTCTCGTCCGCTGCTGATTATTGCTGAAGATGTTGAAGGCGAAGCGTTGGCAACACTGGTTGTTAACAACATGCGCGGTATCGTTAAAGTAGCTGCGGTTAAAGCGCCTGGTTTCGGCGATCGTCGTAAAGCGATGCTGGAAGATATTGCTATCTTGACCGGCGGTACTGTGATCTCTGAAGAGGTTGGTCTGAGTCTGGATACTGCAACGCTTGAGCAACTGGGTCAGGCTAAGCGCGTCACAATCACTAAAGAAAGCACCACTGTTGTTGACGGTGTTGGCGATCATGCTGGCATTGAAGCGCGTGTTTCTCAAATTCGTGCGCAGATGGAAGAAACATCTTCTGACTACGACCGTGAAAAACTGCAAGAGCGTGTGGCCAAATTGGCCGGCGGTGTTGCTGTCATCAAAGTCGGTGCTGCTACCGAAGTTGAGATGAAAGAGAAGAAAGCTCGCGTTGAAGATGCGCTGCATGCAACTCGTGCTGCCGTTGAAGAAGGCGTAGTACCTGGGGGCGGTGTTGCACTGATCCGCGCAATGGACAATGTTGGCGCGCTGCAAGGCGACAACCATGATCAGACTGTTGGTATCGAGCTAGCTTTCCGTGCTCTCGAAGCGCCACTGCGTCAGATCGTTGGTAACGCGGGTGAAGAAGGTTCAGTGATCGTTGCTAACATTCGTGAAAAAGGTACAGGTAACTTCGGTTACAATGCTGCTACCGGTGAATACGGCGATATGATCGAGATGGGTATTCTTGATCCAGCTAAAGTAACTCGTTCTGCACTGCAAGCTGCAGCATCCGTTGCTGGTCTGATGATTACCACTGAAGCGATGATTGCTGATGAGCCATCTGAAGGCGGCGCTGGTATGCCTGATATGGGCGGCATGGGCGGCATGGGTGGTATGGGCGGAATGATGTAATTTTCCCCCACTTAAGCCTCGCTTAGAAGAAAGCCCCGTGTTCTGCACGGGGCTTTTCTTTTGGCAAAAAAACGGCTGAATAGTGTAATATCGACAGATCTGAACTGAAAAATTGGTCTTATAGAGAGTTTTACATGCGTGATCAGGATAAAGATCTGGAGTTACCGAGTTTTGGTCCGGCGGAGCGAGAACTGAATATCAACCCGGGCGTTCATCCGGCGGCATCGCCGCAGCATCGTGAGACAAAAGGGTCGGGGGCTCTGGGCTATTTTATTATGTTGCTGCTCGTGATCGCGGTAGGTGGGCTAGGATACTGGAGCTTTCTGCAGCATCAACAGTTGTTGGCACTTGAGGCTGAACGGGTCAGCGTTGATCAAAAAATAGTCGAACTACAGAAGTTATTTTTGGTGGCGGGTAATAGCGCGGCGCAAACCGGTGAAACCTTACAGAGTCAGGTGGAGAAACAAGCCACGACGACACAGCAGAAATTTACTCAACTGACGGGTGATGTTGCGAAGACACAGGATGAGATCGCCAAGTTGTGGGTGATTGCTCATCAACGTAATACCCCCAAAATTGCCGAATTAGAGACCCAGCTTAAGGCCGCGTTGACTCAGGTTGAGACGCAAACTAAAGCGGTCAGCGATACGGCTGCGCATCTGGCTAAGTTAGATAAACAGTTGAAGGCGGTTGAGGCGAAAGAGAGTGATAATCAGAAGCAGGTTGCGGCTATCAAGCAGAGCGTCGCTTCATTGAGTACCGAGTTTCAGATACTGTCAGAGTCGCTCGAGCGTCAGCAGGCCGAGCAGGGCAAGAGTTTATCCGCTTTGGCTCAACAGGTTAGTGGGTTGAAGAGCAATCAAGGCAGTGCGGCTGGGCTTGAACGACGGGTCCGGATAAATGAGCAAGCGGTTAAAGCGATCGATGGTTCGCGTTTACAGTTGAATAATGAGTTACTGCAGATCCGCCAGAAACTGAATAACTTACAGTTGAAGGTTGAGAAACTGTAAGTCTTGCACCGCTAAGCATAGGAAAAAGTGATGATTAAAGTTTACGGGGGTGTTTATTCCCGCGCCTGCATGGTGATGTGCACACTCGAGACGTTAGGGCTGGAGTATGAGCATATCGCCATGATGCCGCGCAGCGAGCCAACCCAGAGTGCCGATTACCTTGCATTAAACCCCACTGGAAAGCTGCCAACCTTAGTCGATGGCGATTTGGTTCTGTGGGAAAGCCAGGCGATTTTGTTTTATTTAGCGCGTAAATATGGCGCGGGTTTGTTGTGGGTTGATACCCTAGAACAGGAAGCCGACCTTTATCGCTGGAGTCTTTATATTAGCAACCAGCTTGAAGTGCCGGCATTAGCGTTATTGTTGGCGGTGAAGTATGCCCAAGGCGAACCCGATCAGCAGGTGATTGATGCTCAGGCAGTGTTACTTAAACGATTTTTACCCACCTTAGAAAGCCATCTGCAGGGCAAAGATTACCTTGTTGGCGATAAACTGACGGTGGCCGACTTTCATGGTGCGGCGGTATTGGCGTGGCCAAAGATGGCAGGATTTGATTATTCGGCGTATCCTGCGGTGGTTCGTTGGATTGAACACATACAGGGATTACCCGTACAACAAAAAGTGATGCAACGCGCCTAAGTTAAAAAATGCCGTTTTTTTATACAGGTTAGTGATTGCGATCCCGATGTTGTAAGGGCAAAATAGTCAGTCATTTTTTGACGAGGAAGACAGCGCTTTAATGGAAATTCGTGCATTTTTTGCGCTGGCCCTGCCGGGTTCTGTGGCTCGATGGTTGGCAGATTACGCTGATACCCTGTGTCAGTATGACAAGCAGATTGAAGTAAATTGGGTCGATGCGGAGTTTTATCATCTGACGCTTTGTTTCCTCGGTGAGATCTCATTAGTGCAGATCGATCAGTTGGAAGGCATCGCCCGGAGTAAATTAGCCGAGGTGCGTTCATTTCAGGTGCATATCGATACTGCCGGCTATTACGCGGTGAGCCAGCAGCTCTCGGTGATTGCTGCGATGGGCGAGGAAGATGAAGAACTGAATAGTCTGAACCGAGCGATGATGGAGATCGCTTTGGAAGCGGGTATTGAGTTTAAAGAGGAAGATTTTAAGCCACATATCACTCTTGGACGCTTACCCGCTAAAAATAAGTTTGTACCGCCACCAGAGTGGCCGTCATTGGATCTTTTTAGTCTGGCTGATTCGGTGATCCTGTTTCAGAGTAGACCGGGCGAACGGGGCTCTATTTATACGCCGCTGTTTGAAATTCCCCTGCAGGACATGGCCTAAGCCAGCTGCAAAATCTAAATTATCAACGTAGTGAATCATGTTTAAACCAGAACTCCTCTCGCCAGCAGGAACGCTGCGCAATATGAAGTATGCCTTTGCTTACGGCGCCGACGCGGTTTATGCCGGTCAGCCTCGTTATAGTCTGCGGGTGCGTAATAACGATTTTAATCTGGATAACCTGCGTGAGGGGATTGAAATCGCTCACGGGCAGGGTAAAAAACTGTATGTGGCCAGTAACATTATGCCCCATAACAGTAAGTTGAAAACCTACATTGATGATCTGCGCCCGGTGATAGAGATGGGACCGGATGCATTGATTATGTCTGATCCCGGTTTGATTTTGATGGTCAAAGAGCAATGGCCGGATGTGCCTATCCATCTGTCTGTGCAGAGTAATACCATGAACTGGGCCAGTGTTAAGTTTTGGCATCAGGCGGGTATTGAACGGATTATTATGTCCCGTGAACTATCCCTCGATGAGATTGCTGAGATTCGCGAGAAGTGTCCTGAGATCGAACTGGAAGTATTTGTTCACGGTTCACTCTGTATTGCCTATTCTGGCCGCTGTTTGTTATCCGGTTATATCAATCATCGTGATCCAAACCAAGGTACCTGCACGAACTCCTGTCGCTGGAAATACGATGCACATGAAGCCACCCAAGGCGATAATGGCGATTTGATCCCGGTGCAGAATTTTGATCCGAACGAAGCGCCAGTACAGCCGGCGCTGGGTGAAGGTGAACCGACCAACAAAATGTACCTGCTGCAGGAAGAAACTCGTCCCGGTGAGTTTATGCCTGCGTTTGAAGATGAACACGGCACCTATATCATGAACTCGAAAGACCTGCGGGCAATTCAGCATGTCCACAGACTGACGGAGATGGGGATACACTCGCTTAAAATCGAAGGACGGACTAAGTCCCATTATTATGTGGCGCGTACCGCGCAGGCCTACCGTAAGGCGATTGATGATGCCGTTGCGGGCCGTCCGTTTGATATGGGCTTGATGGATACCTTAGAGAACCTAGCGAACCGGGGTTATACCGAAGGCTTTTATCGTCGCCATGTGCACGATGAATATCAGAACTATGAAACCGGCAACTCCGTGGGTGTGCACCAGCAGTTTGTTGGTGAGGTGATTGGTCAAGATAAGCAAAAGGGTACGCTGGATATCGAAGTGAAGAACCGCTTTATGGTGGGTGACACACTGGAATTGATGACCCCCTCGGGTAATCGCAAATTCAAATTGGAACACCTCGAAAACCTTAAGGGTGAAGTGCGGGATTGCGCGCCGGGTTCTGGCCATAAAGTGCGTTTGCCCTTGGATATCGATGTCGATCTGGAGTATGCATTGTTAATGCGGGATCTACCGAATGCACCTAAGTTTGAAAGTGGTCAGTAAATAACGGCACCGCGATATGAAAAGGTATCTAGAGATACCTTTTTTTTACATTATTTTTTATAGCATTGATGATCGTTTATTCGAGTACGGTTGGGGTTGATGAAATACGATAAGTACTCACTGGGTCGAGCATTGCGCCCTTTTTCTTTTTCGGTGGCACTGATTACTTGTTTAGTCGGTATTGTGAGTGCGGCGGATACCGCTGGATTTAGTTTTCCGGTGGCCTCTCTTATTCTTTTAGGGGCATTGTTGCTGCAAGCCTCCGTTAACCTGATTAATGATCATGCTGATCTGCAGTACCTGACGGATAGGGTTGTGCGCGCAAAGATCGTGCGCAATTTTAGGCTAGGATTAGGCTGTCTACTAGTGGCGGCTGCGGTGGGCATCTATCTGATTAGTTATGCGGGGCTGGGCTTATTAGCGTTGCTCTTGGTTGGTTTAGCGGGAGCGCTGGGCTATACCGTCGAGCCGATTAACTTTAAGCGCCGCGGACTGGCGGTGGTGTTAGTGTTTTGGCTGATGGGTGTGCTGATGGTGTGCGGCAGTTACTATATTCTCGCCGGTGAGATCAATTGGCTGATCTTTTGGCGTTCGGTGCCGGTCAGCTTGATCAGTTCGCTGTTGTTGCTGGCCAATGAGATCCGGGATGTCATCAGTGATGAGCAAGAGGGTATTCGTACTTTAACGGTTCGATTGGGCCTGCACCGTGCGCGAGTGTTATATCTGACGTTGCTGGCGAGTGTGATGGTTATCGCGACTGTGCTCTGGAGCTTGGGGGCGATATCGGGTTTCTGGTGGTTGGCGAGTTTACCGATGATCTGGCTATTATATAAACAGCAACAAGATGATGCCGGTCGAGCTTCCCTACCTCCGGCCAGCGGACGGTTTTTTATGCTATTTGGATTGTTGTATTGCCTGAGTCTGTAAACCGCACGATTTTGTCAATTCGGTAGGTTTGCTGTGCGCTGTTTTATACTAAGGCCGGGCACCGCCTGTGGATTAAATTAGTGTATAATTCCGCAGCAACTTTATAGAACGATGTACAGAACAACGAATAAAAAGCTGGTGTTTAGTGTTATCCACCGACTTTACTCAACACTGTTAAGGGTTACGCAGAGAGCCCTCAACCTCGACAAGAGCCTGAAATTGCGGAGTCAATAATGAGCGTAATTCGCCAAGACGATTTCATCAGTAGCATTGCAGATTCGCTGCAGTTTATCTCCTACTACCACCCGATTGATTTTATTCAAGGCGTGCATGAAGCCTATCTGAAGGAACAGAACCCAGCGGCGAAAGACGCGATGGCTCAAATCCTGATTAACTCCCGTATGTGTGCCGAAGGCAAACGTCCTATCTGTCAGGATACCGGTATTGTGACGGTGTTCCTGAAAGTCGGCATGAACGTGACCTGGGACGCGCAGATGAACGTTACCGATATGGTTAACGAAGGTGTTCGTCGTGCTTACACGCATCCAGATAACGTACTGCGTGCCTCTATTTTGGCCGATCCTGCCGGTAAGCGTCAGAATACTAAAGACAACACGCCAGCGGTGATTCATTACGAAATCGTTGAAGGTGATGAAGTTGAAGTGCATGTGGCAGCGAAAGGCGGCGGTTCGGAAAACAAATCTAAGATGGTGATGCTGAACCCATCGGACAGTATTGTTGATTGGATCGTGAAAACTGTACCTACCATGGGCGCTGGCTGGTGTCCGCCGGGCATGCTGGGTATTGGTATTGGCGGCACCGCTGAAAAAGCGGCGGTGATGGCGAAAGAATCTCTGATGGATCCTATCGATATCCATGAGCTGCGTGAACGTGGCCCGCAAAACCGTGTCGAAGAGCTACGTTTGGAAATCATGGATGCCGTTAACGGCCTCGGTATTGGTGCTCAAGGACTCGGTGGTCTGACAACCGTATTGGATGTGAAGATCATGGATTATCCAACCCACGCGGCATCATTACCGGTGTGTATGATCCCGAACTGTGCGGCGACTCGTCATACGCACTTTAAACTCAACGGCGATGGCCCAGCGGTACTCACGCCACCAAGCCTTGATCAATGGCCTGAAGTGACCTTCGAAGTGGGTTCTAACACCCGTCGCGTCGATCTTGATACCGTGACGCCTGAAGATGTCTTGAGTTGGGAGCCCGGTGAAACGGTGCTGTTGAACGGTAAAATGCTGACCGGCCGTGATGCTGCGCATAAGCGTATGGTCGAGATGCTTAACAACGGTGAAACTCTGCCGGTTGATCTGAAAGGCCGCTTTATCTATTACGTGGGTCCTGTTGACCCCGTACGTGACGAAATTGTAGGGCCTGCAGGTCCGACAACGGCGACGCGGATGGATAAATTCACTCGTCAGATTATCGAAAGCACTGGGCTGCTGGGTATGATTGGTAAATCCGAGCGTGGTCCGGTGGCTATTGATGCTATTCGTGATAACAAAGCGGTTTATCTGATGGCCGTTGGCGGTGCTGCTTATTTGGTGTCTAAAGCGATCACCAGTGCTAAGGTGCTGGCATTCCCTGAGATGGGTATGGAAGCGATCTATGAGTTCGAAGTGAAAGATATGCCGGTTACTGTCGCTGTAGACTCGAACGGTATTTCGGTTCACAACACAGGCCCTGCTAAGTGGAAGAAGATCATCGCCGAACAGGTCTGATCTTTAATCTGCATGATGAAACGCGGCTTCGGCCGCGTTTTTTGTATCTGTCAGGTGGCAAAGTAGGCCGTTAGTCGCTAAAAAAGGGCACACAAGTAGTAGGTTATTACGGGCTCTCCAATCGTATAATTTTCAGACCCGTATAAATTACGATGAGAGTACCTGATGATGAAGAAAGTAATACTTAAGTTGCTATCTGCCGCCGCTATGGCCGGTGTGATGGTCTCTTCTGTGCAGGCAGATGAAGCGGCAATGGCTGCTGCCGGTGCAGAGGTTTTTAAACGCTGTCAGGCTTGTCACTCTGCTGACAGTAGCAAGAATGCTTTTGGCCCGAGCTTGACCGGCGTGGTAGGTAGACAGGCAGCATCGTTGCCCCGTTTTGCTTACTCAGAAGCGTTGCAAAAGTCTGGTATCACCTGGACCGAAAGCAATCTGCGACAGTGGGTGGCTGACAATACAAAATTGGTACCGGGCACACGCATGCGGCATGTGTCTATTACCGATCTGGCCGAGCAGGATTATCTGATCGCCTATCTGAAGACGTTATAGTCATCAGTACAGCGGGAGCGATTCCCGCTGTTTTTTATCATTTAAATCGATCCGTTTCGGTACGTGTTAGGCGCACTTGGTCGATTGGCTCAGGCGGTTTTTTATCGCCATATAACGTGGCATCGGGCCGACATCTTCGTACACGGGATCACCTTCCTCCATTCGTATAATTTTAGTACCCGCCCGGTATGGCATCTTTTCTTCGGCATCGAGTAACACTGTGTGTAGTAGCTCGGCAACCAGTTCTTCTTCAGATAGGTGAAACAGCTCAGCTAAGGCCTGTACTTTAAGTTTGTCCTCTTCGTTGATTGCAAAATTACAATCAACTCGTTTACGCTTTTCAGTCGATTGTTCTTCCAATGTATTGAGAAGATTGGCCACATGGTTATTGGGCATAGTCTGGTTCCCCTGTTAATACTGTCCTATATACCATAGTTGACAGAAATAGTTGGGTAAATGCTGAATTCAAAAATCAACGTATTACCGGTATTGGTTGTCATTACTATATAGCGGCATTATGACTTTAAACTGAATATGCGATGGGTCGAAAACGGCAAGCGGCTGAAGTTCGAGTGCTAGATTCGACTGATAATCTGACTTAGGTGTTGTCGTTGATCGTTAATACACCATTTTAAGTAGTAAGTTTTGTCGCGCGCTAGCTGACGATAGAATATCTCGATAAGTTCGCTTAACCATTTTATTTTGATCTATTAACGCTTTGTTTTTTATCTGTTTTTAAATAAAAAGACGGTCTGGTATCGCTTACTCGGTTGAGTTTTTGGCGTGTTGCACTTGGCTATTAGGCAACAGATTTCTCTTAATAAGAAGGTCTTAGGCCTCTGCTGGCTCATGACTGGCGTGGCGGGTGTAGAAATAAAAACATATGGTATAGGCAGAAGGGGAATATCAGTGCTGCTGATAAGGGACGCAAATTGCATTTGCACTGTATTGACCTAAGTTTAAGTTGTTCTCTCATTTTCATCGTTTATTCAGTGTCATTGTGGTGCAGGTATAGGGAGCTTTAATCTGAACAGGTGCGAGATGAATATATCCCAACGGACTATTTTTAAGTGTTTGAGTTTCGCCCTGTTGCTTGGGCCATTCTGCTGGGCCACACCGGCCTCTGCTGAGATCAAATTGAGTTTCGGTGTTTATACTGCAGATAAACCCACGGTTGTAGTAAAGACATTCAAGCCATTGCTTAAGTTGTTGGAACGCTCTGTGGCGAAGACGCTCGGTGAGCCGGTGAAAATTAAACTGCAAGTCGCCAGCACCTATGCCGGTGGTATTGATGATATCAGTACGGGAAAAGTTGATTTTTCGCGTCTAGGTCCTGCCTCCTATATCAAGGCCAAGAGTTTACAACCCGATATTCACATTCTTGCGCTCGAAGCTAAAAACGGGCAAAAGCTTTTTCGTGGCGTGATCGCGGTGGCGGAAAATAGCTCGATCAAAGATGTCGCCGATCTAAAAGGCAAGCGTTTTGCTTTTGGTGATGAACGCTCCACCATTGGTCGCTATCTGGTGCAGTTGTATCTCTTTGAAAAACAGTTACAGGCGGCTGATCTTGCGTACTATGAGTATCTCGGGCGGCACGATAAAGTCGGTGCGGCGGTCGCCTCCGGGCAATTCGATGCGGGAGCGTTGAAACAAAGTACCTATAAGCGTCTAGTCGATAACGGTGCGGCATTGCGGGTTTTAGCCACCTTTCATAATGTGACTAAACCCTGGATAGCACGCGCGGGCCTTGATGAGCGAATAGTGTCTGCGCTTAAAGCGAGCTTACTTGAGATCTCAGATCCTATGGCGCTCGAAGCGCTACAAAAAGATGGTTTTGTTGATGGAAATGATACCGATTATGCGATTATAAGGAGAGCTATTGACCAAAATCCACGTTTTTTTAATCAGTCTTACTGACCTGCGAATGGGCTGTTAGCATGGGCTTTTTAGAGGCTAAGTCTCAGCAGGAGGCTGTTGCCACTCAGCAAAGGTTGCTGCCTCAAGGGATGTCGGAGAAAGTTGCTATCTTTCTTAAACGGCCGCCGTTATGGATCAAAATTATGTTGTCGCTGTTGCTGACATTGATCTTGGTGGTATTGGCGGTTGGTGAGCTTATGCGTCTACAGCTTCAAGCAGACTATTCGGCAAGCTTGCGCAGCACCAGCGAGGACACCTTTCTATTGCTGACTGCCGCGGCGCTCGAACCAGTGATTAGCGAAGATATTCCACAGCTGCGTAGTATCGTCAATGAAACCGCTCGATTACAGCCGGACATCCATGCTATCCGAGTCGTGAATGAAGAGGGGGTTTTGCTGGCTTCATCCTCTCGTGATGAAGACAAAGTGAGGCATCACCTCGTGAGCTTCTCCAAAGAGCTAATCTTTGAGTCTGAGTTGTTTGGAGTGTTGTCAATTGACTGGAGCACCGAACGCCTCGATAACGAGGTGATACATCATATTAATATGATGCGTTACTGGGTGATTGCGTCATTACTCACATTAACCCTGATTATTCTGGTGTTGATCCATTTCTTTGCTGTTCGCCCGATCGGTAAAATTCATCAACACCTGCTAGCCCTCAATCGAGGTAATTTAAAAAGCCGTATCGATATCCATTGTTCACGCGAACTGTCGCTGCTGAGTAATGCGGTCAATAACCTTGCGGATGCGTTGGCGATGCAGAAACTGCGGGAAGCGGAGCTTGAGTCAGCTCGGCGAGAGTTATTCGAAGCCAAAGAGATTGCCGAAATTACCCTACACTCCATCGGCGATGGTGTCATTTCGACCGATGTTGATGGCAATGTGCAGTACCTCAACCCGATCAGTGAACGATTAACCGGGTGGCGTACCGACGAAGCCCGTGGCCAGCCGATTGAAAAGGTGTTTAACCTTATTGATGAGATCACTCGTAACGCCTTGCCCTGTATTATCCGTCGCTGTTTAGAAGGCACTGAGACCGTTTCGTCTGAGAGCCATCCGTTGCTCATTGGCAGGAACGGGCTGGAGTCCGCAATTGATAATGCCGGTTCTCCTATTCGCAGCCGCAGTGGTGAGGTTATCGGTGCGGTGATGGTCTTCCATGATGTGACCGCATCCCGAAATATGACCCGTGAACTGCAATATCAAGCCGCTCACGATAGTCTGACCGATCTGATCAACCGAAAAGAGTTTGATCGACAACTGTTTCAGTATCGGGAAGACCTGCGTCACAAGGATCAGCGGCATACGCTGTTATATATCGATCTTGATCAATTTAAAATTGTGAATGACACCTGTGGTCATGCGGCTGGGGATGCGCTGTTACAGCAGTTGTCGCAGCTTATCGGCAACGAGCTTCGTCGAGGAGATATTTTTGCTCGGCTTGGCGGCGATGAATTCGGAATCTTGCTCAACGAGTGTCCGCTGTCGTTCGGTATCGAGATTGCGGAATCGATCCGTCGATCGGTCGAGCGCTTCAGGTTTGTTTGGAATGATATTGGTTTTTCTATCGGATCGAGTATTGGCATAGTGGCGATCACTTCGACATCGGCCGATGCTGCGCGCCTGCTTGAGCAAGCAGATGAAGCCTGCTATTCGGCGAAGGAACTCGGTCGAAACCGATATCATGTGTACACCGCTAAAGATGACCAGGTGATCGGTCGCCAAGGTGAGATGAACTGGCTCGGTAAAGTAAATGCGGCGCTCGCAGAAGACCGCTTGGTGCTATATCAGCAAACTATTTTACCGTTGCAACAGGGAGGTTGTAGTGAAAACCATATTGAAATCTTGGTTCGTTTGGTTGAACCCGATGGTAGCTTGGTGCTCCCCTGCGCCTTTATTCCCGCTGCCGAGCGCTATGGGCTGATGCCTAAGGTTGATCACTGGGTTGTGAGCCACACGATGGATTGGTTTAGGCGGAATCCAGAAAAAATGAAGGCGTTGGTGCTGTGCAATATCAATCTATCGGGTAAATCGTTGTCGGATGATGCGTTGCTTAGCTACATCGAAGCGCAGCTTGATTCGCCCGAAATTGATGCCAGTAAGTTCTGTTTTGAACTAACAGAAACCGCGGCCGTATCGAACTTAGCCTTGGCGCTCAACTTTATTCAGCGACTCAAACAGAAGGGATGTCTGTTCGCGTTGGATGATTTTGGTAGTGGCATGTCTTCTTTTGGCTATTTAAAAATTCTACCGGTCGATTATCTAAAAATTGATGGCATGTTTGTCAAAGATATCGTCCACGACAAGACTAGCCGCACCATGGTGGCATCGATCAACGAAGTTGGCCATGTTATGGGCAAGCGTACTATTGCCGAGTTTGTTGAAAACGACGAAATACTCGAACATCTAAGAGAGATGGGCGTCGATTTCGCACAGGGCTACTGCATCTCACGGCCGGCCGCGCTGGAATAAGAGTATTGTGGTCGAGAATTTCTCGGTGATCGCTTTGAGTGTCAGCGCGTTGTTTGGTTTTAATATTCCCTTTTCGTTCCTATCTTTAATTTCGATTCCCTCGTTGTTTAGGGCTGTTTTTAGCCGTAAAACATAAACAATAAAAGCCTAATGTCATGCCTATTATATTTTGTGACTATCGGTCATAATCTGACTATTAGTTCTTATGGGTGTGTAAATCGTATGAATGATCGTAAAGCGAGAGAGTTTGCGCGCCGTGAACAGGATATTCTCGATGCGACGCTGGCGTTATTATTGGGTGAACAATGGGAAACCCTCAGCGTCGATAAAATTGCGCGGCATACGGGGATTGGTAAAGGCACCGTTTACAAGCATTTTGGCTGTAAAGATGATATTTACGCCCGGTTATTATTGGATAATTACCAGCGCATATTGATGCACTTTCAACAGATAGCGGCGGATAAAAGCTTAACCGGAGTGCAACAGGTGCGTCGTATGCTGATATACGCATTTGAGCATCATCGGGATAATATTGCTGAGCAACGCATGCATGTGCACTTTATTCAGAATGCGTTTCGTGAACGTCTTAGTGGTACTTATCAACAGCAACTCATAGAGAATGAGCAACACTTTACCGCAGCCTTTGGCCAAGCGATCCAGCAAGGCATTGCCGAGGGCGATGTTAATCCGGATATGCCACTCGATGTGATGATGGCGGGTATGAAAGCGACGTTTGAAGGCGCCATGATTATGCTACAAGAAGATAGCGGTTGTTATCAGTCGTTGATACAGACCAGAGAACAACAAAACACCTATATGAACCATGTGGTTGATTACATGATCGCCGCCCTTATCCGTCAGCCAATCGGTGAGCAGAAATGAAGATGAATAAATCAGTCTTAATGGCCGTTATTGTTGCTATCGTGATTGCTGTGTGGATGGCATCGGGTATGCAAAAAGAGGCAGAGCCTGCGCCACAAGCGCCATCAGACCAAGATAAGTCGCTAATGAAAGTTAAAGTTGAACATTCGAGCGCGAATCGAGTGCAACAGTTCGTTTTGGTGCAAGGGCATGTCGAGGCGAATCGATCTATCGATATCAAAGTAGAGGTTGATGGCCGTGTTGCGGCACTGATGGTCGATGAGGGGCAACGTGTGAAGGCCGGGGATCAGCTGATGCAATTATCGGCTGATTATCGTACCGCGCAGTTGGCCGAAGCTAAGGCTGTGTTAGCCCAGCGCAAAAGTGATTTGGCCGCCAGCCGTCAGTTGAAAACCCGCGGCTTACAATCCGAGAGTAAACTGTTTGCCGATGAAGCGGCGGTGCAGGCAGCCGAAGCGCAGCTGGCAAAAGCACGTTATGAGTCACAGGGTACACGCATTGAAGCGCCTTTTGCTGGGGTGCTAAATAAGCGTATGGTTGAACTCGGTGACTATATGAAAGTCGGTGATGTACTGGGCGAGTTGGTTGACGATGGCACGGTTAAAGTGACCGCTCAAGTGCCGCAGCACAGCGTCGGGCGCTTGGTCGAAAGTCAGAGGGTTCAGGTTGTTCTGAGTAATGGCCAGGAGATGACCGGTAGATTAAGTTTTATTGCCCCGGTTGCCGATGCGGTTACCCGCAGTTACCGGGTTGAAGTACAGATTCCGAATCCGTCGCACCAGCGTATTATTGGTTTGTCGGCAAGCCTGCAACTGCCTGCTGGTGAAGCGCTCGGCCACCTTTTACCCGGTTCGGTTCTAGGATTAGATGCTGCAGGTAATCTGCAAGTAAAGTTGGTTGATGACAATAATCGGGTCGTTACCGTGCCGGTCGAGATTATCCGCACCGATACGGAGGGATTCTGGCTGAGCGGCTTAGATAATGAGGTGCGCATTATCACCATCGGGCAAGATTTTGTTGCCGTTGGGGAAGAGGTTGAACCGGTAAGCGATACTGAATTGGCGCCGGCATCCGCCAATGACGCGCCGCTGCAGGAGGGTTGATCGATGATTGCAGCCTTGATTGCCGTGGCGATAGACCGTAGCCGCACCACGATTCTTATTCTGCTGTTTTTTCTTATTGGCGGGATGGCCGCGTTCCAGAGCATCCCTAAAGAAGCCGAGCCCGATGTGGCGATTCCCATTATTTATGTCTCTATTGGTTATGAAGGTATTTCGCCGGATGATGCGGTGCGCTTGTTGGTGCGGCCGATGGAGAAAGAGCTGAAATCGATCGAGGGCATTAAAGAGATGCGTTCGATCGGCTCCGAAGGGCATGCATCCGTTACCCTTGAGTTTGATGCCGGGTTCGATAGTGACACCGCACTGCAGGATGTGCGTGAAAAAGTCGATATTGCCAAGGGTAAGTTACCTTCCGGTGCCGACGAACCGCAAATTCATGAGGTTAACGTCGCGCTGTTTCCGGTGTTGAATATTGCTATTTCGGGTCCCGTTTCCGAGCGCCTAAAACTTAAAGTCGCTAAAGATCTGAAAGATGAAATTGAAGGGATTGCGGGGGTGCTTGAAGTTGATATCGGCGGCGAGCGTGAAGAGTTAATGGAGATCCTGATTGAGCCGCAATTACTCGAAAGCTATCAACTGAACTTTGAAACGGTGCTGAACGTTGTGGCTCAGAATAACCAGTTGGTCGCGGCGGGTGCGGTTGATACGGGCAGTGGGCGGCAAGTATTGAAGGTGCCTGGGGTGGTCTCCGATTTGGACGATATGCTCAATATGCCGATAAAGTCTGACGCTGGCACCGTTGTGACGGTTGGCGATGTGGCCACTATCCGTAAAACCTATAAAGACCCTGAAGGCTTTGCTCGCGTGGGTGGCGGTGATGCTATGGTGCTGGAAGTTAAGAAAAAAGTTGGCGCCAATATTATCGAAACAATCGAATCAGTGCAGGCGATTGTGGCAGAGCGGAGCCAGTTTTGGCCGCAGGGTTTACAGTATTCCTATATTTTGGATCAATCCACTCAGACACGCACTATGCTGAGAGATCTGATGAATAATGTCTTAAGTGGCATTGTGTTGGTTATGATCGTGGTCTTAGCGGTGATGGGATTGCGCACCTCATTGCTGGTGGGCTTGGCGATTCCAGGCTCTTTTCTGGCCAGTATGATGGTGCTGAATCTAATCGGTTTCACGCTTAATATCGTGGTGTTATTCAGCCTGATTTTAGTGGTTGGTATGTTGGTCGATGGCGCTATTGTCGTTGCTGAACTGGCCGAACGCCGCATGAGTCAGGGGCTGAGTGCTCGAGAGTCTTTTCGTTATGCGGCATCACGGATGGCGTGGCCGGTAATTGCCGGGACGGCGACCACACTGGTGGTATTTATGCCGTTGATGTTTTGGCCGGGGGTGATCGGTGAGTTTATGAAATACTTACCGGCAACGGTGGTGGTGTGTCTCACGGCATCTCTGTTTATGGCATTGATTTTTCTTCCGGTGCTAGGCGCCATCAGTGTGCGTAAACAAACGGGCACCATTGGTAGTGATGAATACGAACTGCCGCAAACCCCCGTGAACCGAGCTTATACACGATTGATGGCTAAGTTGCTGCACTATCCAATTACGGTGCTACTGGTGGTCTTGATGGCGCTCGGCAGCAGCTATGCCGCCTATGGCGTGTTTGGCAAAGGGGTGGAGTTTTTCCCCGATGTTGAGCCTGAAATGGTGTTGATTAATTTACATGCGCGGGGCGATTTATCCATCTATGAAAAAGATGCACTGTTAAAGCAGGTCGAAGCCCGAGTGATGGATGTTCCCGGTCTTAAGTCGATTTATGCCCGCAGCTTCAATCAAGCCTCTAATGATACCGCTGAAGATGTTATTGGGGTGATTCAGTTTCAGTTAGATGATTGGGACACGCGGCCAAAAGCCGCCGAGATTCTGGCCCTGCTACATAAGCGAACAGCGGACCTACCGGGTATTAAAGTCGAAACCCGCAAAGCAGAAAGTGGCCCGAATTCAGGTAAGCCGATTAAGCTGTTGGTCAGTGGTTATGACAGCGAAGTACTCTATCAAACGGTCGCGGATATTCGTCAGATGATGACAGAGATGGGCGGCTTTTCCGGGGCAGAAGATGACCGACCATTGCCGGGGATTGAGTGGCGGATTCTCGTTGATCGGGAGGAAGCCGGTCGTTATGGTGCCAGCATTGCCCTCGTTGGGCAGGCGGTTCGTTTGATCACCAACGGTATTAAAGTCACGGATTATCGTCCCGACACCTCTGACGATGAGGTGGATATTATGATCCGTTTCCCCGAGGATAAACGCAATATTGATCAGTTGAGGCAGATGCAGCTGAGCACCAGCTTTGGCATGGTGCCAATGTCTAACTTTATTGAACTTGAGCCCGCGCCGAAAACGGGGATGTTGAAACGGGTCGATAGTCGCCGAGTGATTACTATTCAGGCGGATGCGCAAGATGGCTATCTGGTTAATGATTTGGTGGTCGCGATGCAAAAGCGTTTCGCGCAGCATACCTTTGACCCTCAGGTGCGTTTAACCTTTAAAGGTGAAGATGAACAGCAGAAAGAGACCGGTGACTTTTTGATCAGCGCGTTTGGCACCGCACTGTTTTTGATGGCTTTGATACTGGTTACTCAGTTCAACAGTTTATACCAAGCGGGATTAGTGTTGTCGGCTATCGTTTTTTCTACCGCCGGGGTGTTGATCGGTTTGATGGTGGCGGGGCAAACATTTGGGATTGTTATGGTGGGTGTAGGTATCATCGCTTTAGCCGGTATTGTTGTGAATAATAATATCGTGCTGATCGACTGTTATAACGATCTGCGTAAGCAGGGGCGGTCTCCCTATGATGCGGCGTTACAAACCGGTAGTTTGCGTTTACGCCCGGTAATGCTGACAGCGATCACCACGGTGCTCGGTTTGCTACCGATGGTGTTGTCGATGAATATCGACCTGCTGAATCGGGATATCAGTTTTGGTGCGCCATCAACCCAGTGGTGGACCCAGCTCGCCAGTGCGATTGCCGGTGGGCTGTCGTTTGCTACCATACTGACGTTGTTCTTAACACCTTGTTTGCTGGTGTTAGGTGAGCGAAGGCTGTTTAAAAAGCGAGAATAGACACGTGCTGTGAGCTAATGAGCGGCACAGTCGTACTTACCGACTGGCCGCTTTAGCGAAGTTTTTTACGCCGTGATTATTTCAGCAAAAAGCCTTTTTCTTTCAGGAATGCGAGCATGTGTGGCCGTGCTTCTTTAACGAGCATGCCGGACATCTGTTCGCTCCACGTCATCTCTTTATTGCCACCGGTGCGGGTTTGGTAATATTCGCGCACTGATTTGTCGTAATCGGCGATGGTTTCCTGATTACCGTTGTTGTTATAGCTATCTTGTTTGAGCACAACTTCAACCGGCAGGCGTGGTTTAACCTCTGGATCCTGATCAGGATAACCGAGGCAGAGGCCAAACACAGGATAAACCAGTTCAGGCAGGTCGAGCAGCTCTGCAACGCGGGCGATCTGGTTGCGGATACCGCCAATATAGACGATGCCGAGACCAAGAGATTCCGCTGCAACGGTCACGTTTTGCGCGAATAGGCCAACATCAACGGTGGCGGTAATAAACTGCTCGGTGAAGCCTGAGTTGATTTCGGCATCATTCATCTCGCAAGCCAGTTTCAGTCGCTGCATATCGGCACAAAAAACCAGAAAAACCGGAGCTTGACCGACATAGGCCTGACCGCCAGAGCATTCCACTAGTTGGTTGCGCTTGTCCTGATCATTGACCTGAATAACCGTGCAGGCCTGAATGAAGCTGGACGTGGCAGCCGCTTGTCCGGCCTGTATCAGCGTATTCAAAGTGTCCTGTGGAATAGGCTGATCGGTAAATTTACGGATTGATCGGTGACTGTTTAATAGTTCGATAACGGCGTTCATCGGTTATTCCATTTGGGTATCGGTGGTGAAGGTCTGCCGGAAGGTTAAGTTGATACGCCCCTCCAGCTGCCGACTGGTTTTTGGCACACTGTGATGCCAGTAATGTTGTAACTGACCTGACATTATCAGCAGAGAGCCGCTATTGAGCAAGTGTTCTTGTCGGGCAATATTTTTATCATAACGGTGGCGCAGCAGAAAACGGCGGGACTGCCCTAAGCTCAAGGAGGCGATCACCGGATTTTTGCCAAGTTCGGGTTCGTCGTCGCTATGCCAGCCCATACTGTCTTGGCCGTTACGATAATAATTAATCAGCACGGTATTAAAGGGCTGCTGGCTAAGTGCTTCGATGCGCCCTTTGATAGCTGCTATCAGCGGGTGCCAGGGTTCTGCTTGTAGTGACAGGCCCGAGTAACGGTAATGTATGCCCGGCTCGCCTTGAAAACACTGCAGCCGCGGAATGCTAACAGCGCGGCCAAACATACGGATTTCGGGTTGCTGCCAATGTAGTTCTTTCAGTAGCGATTGATAGAGCCGTTGAGCCGCATCAGGGGCGATAAATGCTGACTCGAAGTGTAGCTCTCCCTGTGGCAGGCGCGTTTTACTCATGCCTGCAGCAGTTCCTGGGTTGCCCGCGCAATGGCTGATGCGATTTCAATCTGGTTGCTGGGATGGGGGATCGTGCGGCTGGTGATAACCTCAGCAACTGCTTGCAGTTCGGCATAGGCATCGGCGGCAAAGATCCCATGCACGGCAATACAGGTGGTGCGAGGCATTCCCGCGTGCTCGAGATGGTTGATGGTTTCCAGCATGGTACGGCCGCTGGAGATGATGTCATCGACTAACACCGGCGTATGCAGACGCCAACGCTCAACCTCCGGGAGGGTTACTTCCACGTCATAGTCGCCGCGGCGAATTTTATGGAGAACCTGAAAGGGGGCGTTAGCCAGCTCGGCCACCTGAGAAACCCACTGTTCGCTTTCGCTATCGGGACCGATGAGTAGGGGTTTAGGGATATGGGTTTTAATCCAATCGGCGATGAGCGGCGCAGCATGCACCACTCGAGAGGGGATGCTGTAGATCTCATCTAACGAGTCGTAACGGTGTAGATGAGGGTCGACGGTAACCATAAAGTCGAGGGAGTCCGAGATCAATTTGGCAAATGGCCGTGAACTGACACATTCACCGGCATGAAACTGCTTATCTTGCCGCATATAGGCCAGATACGGGGTAATCAAGCCAACTTTTAGCGCGCCCATTTGCCGCAGTGTATAACTCAGCAGTAGTAGCCTGAGTATCTTACTGTCCGGCTGATAGAGGTTGCAGAAGATTACGATGTTATGGTCTTGGCAATCGGTGAGCACCCGTAGGTAACTTTCATCATCGGGAAAGCGACGTAGCTCTATCTTACCGAGCTGTGCATCGAGGGCTTGGCACAGTTGGGCTGCGAGTGCCGGATCGGATTCTAAGTTAATCAGAATGGTTTTCAATGATGCTCTCCTCGGTGTTTAGTCTGATGATGTCAGGGTGGCTTTCCAGATATTCGACGGCATAGTTAAGTTCGCCGGAGCTTTCCGCATGGATGGTTAACAAGGGGTCATGGATATGCACCTGCTGACCGACTTTGACATGGATCTCTAAGCCTGCGGTTAAGTCGACAGGTGCCCCAGCTAATTTGGCGACCTGTGCCAGACGGCGATTGTCCACTTGAGAGACGATACCCTGTTTATCCGCCATGAGTTTAAATAGGTAGGGCGCTTCACCGGGTTGCTTCATACCGCCCTGAGCCATACAGATGGCGGTAAATTTTTTCCATGCAGCACCACTTTCTAGCACCGTACTAGCTTTGGCAACGCCACAGCCGGGTTTTTCTACCCCGGCCATTTCTAACATAGTGCCGGCCATTGTGAGGGCTCTTTGCTTTAGGTCTTGGGGAGCATCAGCCGCGTTTTGTAACACCGCAATCACATCTTTTGCTTCGAGGGCCGGGCCAATACCGTTGCCTACCGGTTGGCTGCCATCGGTGTATAAAATTTTAATATAAATCCCCAGTTGCTCACCTACTTTCATAAAAGAGGCGGCCAGTTTATCGGCAGCTTTTTGTGAGCGCACTTTGGCGGTAGGGCCGACCGGAATATCGATTAAAACATGGGTGGCGCCGGCGGCGATTTTCTTCGACAGCACCGAAGCGATCAGTTGCCCTTCGCTATCAATATCGAGGGCGCGTTCGACCTGAATTAAAATGTCATCCGATGGGCTTAGGCGGACTGATCCACCCCAGGCGAGACAGGCACCTTCTTGTTTCACCACCTGTTTCATCTGTTCGAGTGACAGACTCACTTCGGTCATGGTTTCCATAGTGTCAGCGGTACCCGCGGGAGAGGTAATAGCCCGGGATGAGGTTTTCGGCATGGTCAGGCCGCTGGCTGCTAGAATCGAGACTACGATTGGCGTGGTGCGATTGCCCGGTAAGCCGCCAACACAATGTTTATCGATCACCATGGGTTGGCCCCAGTCGATGCGGCTACCGGAATCGATCATCGCCCGGGTCAGCGCGGTAATCTCGAGATCATTGAGTTTGTCATCGCCGCAAGCGGTGATAAATGAGGCAATATGCACATCGGCATAACGGCCATCAACGATATCGTTAATGATCTCTTGAAACTGTTGCTTGTTGAGTGTGTGGCCATACACTTTGGCCCGCACATGGGACAACGACTGCACCGGTCTCGGGTGAGAGAGCCAGACATTATCGTCGGCATTGAGTTGCAACCGAAGCCAAGCGGATTCGGAAAAACCGATTTGGCCTCGACGCAGCATTTCGCCGGTAATAATGTTGAGGGTCGCTATGATCTTGCAATGTTCGGTGTGTACTAGTACCCGGGAGAGGGCAGAAAAGCCCTCCGAGCGGCATACCGGGCTGTCGGCTCTTAGATAGATGATGGGTTCTTGACGGGTATCGATACCTAACCTGCGGGCCTGTAGGGTTGTGGCTCGTTCGGGGGTGGAAATCATCGTTGCTTTGCTCCCAATCCAGACGGTAGACGGCTGTCTGGCTGCCAATTTAGCGTGGTCTTTTGTCTTGTTTATAGCAGAGATTCTTCATCTGTGTACATGTCATTGCCACTTTTATTGATCCATCGAAGTGATCTGAGCTAAGACAGGTGGCGCGATATTCGATTGCTGATAGAATGTCGCCTACTTCAAAACTGATAGACAAAGTGGAACATCATGGAACGCAGATTCAGACTGGTATTGGCTTGCCCGGATCGACTGGGTATCGTAGCAATGGTAAGTAATTTTATCTCTAGTCATGGCGGCTCGATTGCCGACGCCAATCAGCATTCTGATAGTTCTACTGGCTGTTTTTTTATGCGGGTGGAAATTGTTACCTCCCGAGGAAGTTTCGACCGTGAACAATTGATCGAACAGTTTACGCCGATTGCTCAGTCCTTTCAGATGCAGTGGGAAATAACTGACGCGTCAATACCTAAAAAAGTGGTATTGATGGCCAGCCGCGACTCCCATTGTCTTGCCGATTTGCTGTATCGCTATCATGAAGGCGAACTGGATTGTGAGATTCCCTGTGTAATTTCCAATCACGATGATCTGCGTAGCATGGTCGAGTGGCATGGCATTCCTTACCACCACGTACCGGTGGATAAAGAGAATAAACAGCCCCATTTTGATCGCGTGCATCAGCTGATTGTGGAGCATGAAGCCGATACCGTTGTGCTGGCCCGTTATATGCAAATTTTGCCAAGCAGCGTATGTGATATTTATCGCCACCGGATTATCAATATACATCACAGTTTCTTGCCTTCTTTTGCCGGAGCGAAACCTTATCATCAAGCCCATGAGCGTGGTGTAAAACTGATCGGTGCTACCTGCCATTACGTGACCGAAGAACTCGATGCCGGGCCTATCATTGATCAGGATGTGGTGCGGGTAAGCCATCGTGACCTGCCAGAAGAGATGGTGCGCTTAGGTAAAGATGTTGAAAAAACCGTGCTATCACGAGGACTGCGCTGGCACTTAGACGATAGAGTCTTGGTGCACGGTAATAAAACCGTTGTCTTCAATTAATACCGAATGGGTCGTTTGCGGCCATCTTTTTGTCTAAAGAATCAATAATCGTCTAATTGATAGACATCGGACAGTGTTTTGTTGTGTTCTCCTGAGCTACTATGAATTTAGTATAAGCGCCGGAGTCACCGGCCTGTTTGACTATTTTGATATCCGGTTGGAGGATTCTTGATGCTGCGATCTGTTAAAGCCAGCGATTACATGGCTGAACAACTCATTACTTTTACTCCCGAAACTGATCTGTTTGAGGCGATAAATCAGTTGTTAGAACACCGGATTACCGGCGCCCCAGTGCTCAATAAAGAGGGCCAGTTGGTGGGGCTTTTGTCCGAGGCTGATTGTTTGAAAGCGATTCTGACACTGACCTACCATGAAGAAGAGATGGGTGGCCGGGTTGGCGATTATATGTCGCCCGAAGTGTTCACCATCGCTCATGATGCCGATATTATTTCGGTGGCAGAAGAGTTTATTACCAACAAAAGACGTCGCTTGCCGGTGCTAAAAAATGGTAAACTGATCGGCCAGATCAGTCGCCGTGATGTCTTACGTGCCGTTGAGCAATTCGCTCAAGATGGCTGATCCGGTTGGTATCAGAGCCGTTGTTTTAGATGTCTATCGCTGTTAGGTGAGAGACTGAGCAACGTTGACGGCAGTGGGCTTTCGCATCGCTGCCGAATAGATCGCTCTGTGGTGTCTCTCTGCGTTAGATTATTGGAATCATTATGAGTTTCCGCTTTCCGGAAAAACCCGTACTGTTTTACCCCTCGCTGGCACGTACGGCAGGCTCTGATGAAGCGATCCTTTTAGCGATTTATCACGATTATATTCAACTGCATGGCTTACCTGATAAAGAGGGTGTGCCATCGGCGGTATTAAGCCGTTCTGAATGGCTGTCATTGGCGGCTTTTTGGGATGAAGAAAAGCTGGCGATGGTCACCAGTAGCTTGGTGTCGCAAGGTTATGTGCAAGCCTCCTTTGGCCATGGACGGGCGATTAAGTTGGCGTTGGTGACCGATAGTGACCAGCCGACTGAGCCGATGGCGACAGGCCATTTTTCCGCACCGTCTGAGGCCCCCGAGGCGGTGATTGTGCAGGAGCTTCCGGTGGTTGAGCAGCCGCCTGAGCGTAATGAGATTAGTCGTCGAGTACAGCAGGCTCAGCCGCGCCGACTCGGCCCAGCGCCAACCTTTGGTGGCAGCATTGGTTGGTCGAAAAGCCGCCAGGTAACCCCGAGCCGTCAGACCACGCCAGAAAATGATTTTGCTAGTCGATTAAATGAGATTGAAGAGAAAAACCAAAAACTACACGCCATGTTTTTGGGCTGGAAACCGTCGCGGACGCTGCTTGATATGTTGCCGCGCCACAGTATCCCCGAGCCTTTTGCTGAGCAGTTGCTAGATGAGTTTATTCTCTATTGGCTGGATAAAGACCGTAAAGAATCTAATTGGGATCAGAAATTCCTTGCTTGGGTTAAGCGGGAATGGATTAATAAACAGACACGAGATGCACGCAAACAGCGGGCAGACGAAGCAAATAAAGGTGTAAACCATGAAAACACCCGCCCAGATAATCGGGAAAAGCGCAAGCGGGTTACCGCAGCCATCATGGACATCAAGGACACCGATTGGTGAGCCCGGTGCGGCAGCTGAATCAACGGTAATCAATAACGACACTAAAACCCTAATCAATATGCTGTTTGCTCGCTTTATGGCGATTTACGGGCATAAGTTTAAAAGTTGTTTTGAGACTCAGGATGAGATCCGCATCGCCAAGCGTGAGTGGGCGCTGAGCATGCAAGGTTACAGCGAGGCGGAACTGGTGTCGGCGATCAATCGCTGCAAAGAGACATTGGCGTGGATGCCGACTATTTCAGAATTTATTACTATTCTGAACGAGCAGAGCGGTGATTTTGGTTTGCCGCCAGCGAAAATAGCCTACGAAGAGGTCTGCCGTTATGCGGATCATCCTACCCAGCATGACTGGACCCATATAGCGCTCTATCATGCGGGTAAAGCCACCGGTTGGTTCCGCTTACGCTGCGAAACAGAAGATCGAGTCTATCCTGATTTCCGTTATAACTATCAGGTGATCTGCCGTCGGGTACGTGCCGGTGAAGACCTGAGTGTTGAGGTGCCGGTGGCGCTGGAAGATAAAAGCGATAACACCTTGGTGGCCTTTATTCAGCGCTGGGGTGAAGAGCAAAATCTCAGCCCTGAAAAAGCCAGCACCTTGTTGTTCTACCTTACTAAGCCTGCCGGAACGGATGTGCGTGAACGCTTCCGTGAGGCTAGTCAGCAACGGGCGGAAAGCTGGGGGCTGACGGTCAAGCTACCGGATGACTATCAGTCGTAGTCGCTTTTAGCGTTTTTTATAGATCAATTTTTAGCCCTCTACTCAGAGGGCTTTTGTTATCCACTGTGCTCGTTTGTCTTATCCATCTATTTTATTTATTAGCCGTACTGAGATAATTGGGCTTGGGGTTAACTGTTTGGGCTATGCTGCTTTATCCAGATGATTTCAAGCTAGACAAACTCAATGGAATGAAGCACATTCTACTCTTCCTCTAATAAAAAAGGTTTTAGTTATGTTTAGCCATGTAATGCTGGGTGCCAATGATATTGAAAAGTCTAAAACTTTTTATGATGCGGTTCTGGGTGAACTAGGGTATGAAGCGGGTGTGTTAGATCCCCACGGACGTTATTTTTATTTCAGTGATACGGGTATTTTTGCACTGACTAAACCGATCAATGGTGAACCTGCCTTTCATGGTAATGGCACGACGACGGGCTTCGCTGCTAGTTCACCAGCAGTGATCGATGCTTGGCATGCTGCAGGAGTAGCCGCCGGTGGTGAGACCTGTGAAGAGCCTCCCGGTGTTCGTGTGAGCGGTACTCGGAAATTGTATCTAGCCTACTTGCGTGATCCCTCCGGTAATAAGATCTGCGCTGCTCATTTTATGTCTGAAGGTAAATAACCGCATAGTGATAGCCGGTATCAAAGGGCGAGCGATGTGCTCCCCATTGATGCCGGTTTTTTTATGCCTGGTTTTTGACGGAGTTTTTTTAACACAACGCCTTAGTTCGGCTGTTAGAGAAAACCGTCGCCAAACATCCCGCCAATTGCTCGGCTCAGGGCATCGCTGCGTTCCGGTGAACGGAACTGCTGCAGTGAGAGCGCTCGCAGCGTCGGTATAAACATCAGATCTGCCATGACGCGATTAAAACAGGCTTGTCCGGCGTTATTCTCGGCGAGGGTTGCTAAAAACAGTTGCAGCAGCTGTGGATATTGCAGGCTGGCCCAGCAGCGACTCGCCAATGCCGCGATTACTTCGGCTTCACGGCCGTAATGACTGGTCAATACCTGGCTGAGTACGGCTACTTTTTGTTCGCACTCGGGGGTCTGTGAAATAGCCCGTATCAACGCCCCAATTTGATTGGCTGAGGCTTTCGCTTCAGCGACGTTGTCTGCTAGACGTTGACGGATAGCGGTGCTTAATGCCTCACCAGGCTGGATATGCTCGATAAAGGTACAGGCCGCTTCCAGAGGAACGTCGGGCAGTTGTGAGAATATTTCGGCTAATTTCTGTTCATTGTTATCCTCTTGGTGACGGATAACATAGTCGGCAATACCTTGATAGCCAAGGGTGTCCCAGCTGTTCAGATCGGCTTGGCCATGAAAATATTGCTTAGCCGCGGTATAAAAGGATGATGCTGGCTGTCGTGTTATCTGTTTAGCGGTGGCATGAAAGGCCGCCATTTTCTCTTGGTCTGGGGTGAAGCTAAAAGGGTTATCTTTTAGTGCATCACGATATTCAGTGGCATCGGTGGGTTGGTCTAATGGCCCCTTGCCCATGCTATTGCTGAGGTTCTGTAGCAAGCGATGAAGAAAGTCATCCCGTGCTGCTTGCACTAAGAAGCCCTGCTCGTCTAAAGGTAGTTTGAGAAACCAAACAACATTTTCCTCGGCGTGTTTAGGGTTCCACATCAATATGGCGACCCAGGCTTGATGCAGAAAAGGGCTGGGGTAGGGAATCTGTCCCATCTCAACTTTGCGAAAGCTATCGGGGGATAGTTTGCTAATGCAACGGCCCATATCGAGAATGCGGAACTGTGCTTCAGTTTGCCGGATAAAGTCGGTCAGTGTTTCAAAGTGTGCCATTCTGCTGCCTGTGCCTGATAAGGTGAAAACGCCGGCTATTTTAACAGCGTGGACAGGACAGATACAGCGACGGTTGTTATCAATAGGGATTATCAATCGTTAGCTATTGGGCTTATAAAAGCAGTCGTTCACAGAACTGTTTTGGCGTAGGAGGCTTATTAGTGCAAACAAAGAGTTTAACGGAGGAAGGCGTCGGCGCAATGGGGGGCCATTGCGCCGTAATAGGCAAAGCGGATTAACGCTTGCGTGCTTGCTTCAGGGTATCAGCAATCAAGAAGGCGAGTTCTAGTGCTTGATCGGCATTCAAGCGTGGATCGCAGTGGGTGTGGTAGCGATCGGCCAAGCCCTCTTCAGTGATCTGGTAAGCACCGCCAACACACTCGGTAACATTTTGACCGGTCATTTCAAAGTGAACTCCGCCGGCATAGGTGCCTTCGGCGCGGTGTACTTCGAAGAAACCTTTCACTTCTTTCAGAATGCTACTCACGCTGCGAGTCTTGTAACCGCTGCTGGCTTTAACGGTATTGCCATGCATGGGGTCAGAACTCCAAACTACATTGCGGCCTTCTTCTTTAACTTTACGTGCCAGTGGCGGCAGCATCTCGGTGATGTTGTCGGCACCCATGCGGCTAATCAGGGTCAATCGGCCCGGCAAGTTGTTCGGGTTGAGGGCGTCAATCAACTGGATCAGTTCATCGGGTTTCATGCTTGGGCCGACCTTAACACCGATCGGGTTTTCTACGCCGCGCAGAAACTCAATATGTGCGCCGTCGAGTTGCCGGGTACGGTCGCCGATCCAGAGCATATGGGCCGAACAGTCATACCAACGGTTAGTCAGGCTGTCTTGGCGGGTGAGTGCCTGTTCATAATTGAGCAACAGCGCCTCATGAGAGGTATAAACGGAGGTTTCTTTCAGCTGTGGAACATTATTGCTGCTGATGCCGCAGGCCTGCATAAATGCCAGAGTATCGTCGATCTGATTGGACAGATGTTGATATTTTTCTCGCAGCGGGCTTTTTTGTACAAAGCCGAGGTTCCATTGATGCACTTTGTGCAGGTCGGCAAAGCCACCCTGAGCGAAGGCGCGCATCAGGTTAAGGGTCGAAGTCGACTGATGATAGGCACGGATGAGTCGCTGTGGGTCGGGTTGTCGTGCAGCGGCATCAAAGGCAATATCATTGATAATATCGCCGCGGTAGCTTGGCAGTTCAATCCCGCCAACGGTTTCGGTGCCAGCAGAGCGAGGCTTAGCATATTGTCCGGCAATTCGGGCTACTTTGACGACAGGGCAGCTACCGGCGAAGGTCATTACCACCGCCATCTGTAGTAGCACCTGAAAGGTATTACGGATGTTGGTCGCACTGAATTCAGCAAAGCTCTCAGCACAGTCGCCACCCTGCAGGAGAAAGGCTTTACCTTCGGCAACGTCGCCCAGTTGTTGATGCAGTGAACGTACTTCACCGGCGAATACCAGCGGTGGCATCTGTGCCAGTTCTGCTTCTACCTGTTTGACCGCATCACTGTCCTGATATTCAGGCTGTTGCAGAATGGGTTTGCTTTTCCAGCTTTCTGGAGACCAGTTATCCATCAAAAAAATACCGAGTTGAAAGGAGACTATTTAAGGGGCTTTTATAGGGCCTTAGTTTAGCGCTGTTCGCCTTTTCAGGTAAGGGCTGAACGGATAAATTACAGGCTTTTAGCCTGTCGATACCGCTGTTAGGCAGAAAAACCGGGCATCAGCCGCAGCGTACTTAATACTCTTCTCTGTTTTGTGTTGTCTATCGCTGTCATTTTGCTGACAAGCTGAGCTCAAATGGCCCTTGGTGAGCAGTTGTGGTGCGGTTATGGAGGTGTCTAGGCGGGGGTAAAGGTAGATTGGCAGAATTGATATTGATGGGGCCGCGGGTTATTTTTACGGCCTGTCGCCGGTGAATTTAATCGGCTAAATGCGCTACAACACTAAAATAAGTGAGAAATTATGTCTGAACAGGATAAGCAGAATGGCTTGAAAGTGCGCACCGAAGTGATGGGGGAAACTTTTGTTGCCCGGGCGCAGGCCAATACCACCCCCTTGACTGAGCCGTTGCAGGAGTGGATTAACGAGCATGCTTGGGGGTCTACTTGGCAGCGGCAAGGCTTGCCTCGTTCGACCCGGAGTCTGGTGACCATTGCGATGTTAGCGGCCTTGAAAGCGCCCGCTGAAATGAAGGGACATGTGCGAGGTGCACTCAATAATGGCTGTACGCCTGAAGAGATTCAGGAGGTGTTGCTTCATTCAATAGTCTATTGTGGCGCACCGGCGGCACAGGAAGCTTTTCGAGCAGCGCAAGAGGTATTGGATGAGTGGCAGAACAGCTAGCGGCTAAATGCTTTTATGAGTGGTTTTAGTTGATCAATGAGTTGATTCGGAAACTGCCGGTAATCAGGGTAGGGGGTAAGAATAATATTGTCCCGCTGGAATAGCCGGCTGTTGTCGTCGAGAGCGATAAACTGTTGTGGATCAAACCCAAGCCGCTGCCAGTTGGCTTTGCCGGCGACAATATGTAGGCGCTGCGGGTTTTGGCTGTGTTCGAGTAGCTGCTCAGAGAAGCAGATCGCTTCGTGTTGTTGTAATAGCTGTTGATCTCGGTATTCGCGCCAGTGTGTATCGGATGATTGCAGCTTGGCCAGAATGATTAGGATTTTCCGCCAATGGTTGCCGTTTAAGGAGCATAGCCGATCGTAATCGAGCGGCTGTTGTGGGTCGATTAACGGTGGTGTTGGCAGATAGAGAAGGGTGGTTGCACTATCTGTGTTGCCGAGCGCTTGGCCCGTGAGAGGAGCGCTGGACAGTATCTTGTCTGACTTGGTAAGGGGGTCGAAGGCGGCACTCATCAGGCTGACTTAATACCGCTTAGGTTACGGAAGGTGATCTCTTTGGCGGTGTTTAGAAAGTCGACCATAAAGTCGGCATCTTTCTGATCATCGCGAATCGCCGCATAGAGAGTACACCAGACCCCTTTTTCGCCGAGCGGGCGAGAGGTGATGTATTCCTGTTCAATGTACTGATGAATGGCCCAGTTAGGCAGTGCAGAGACACCTCGACCACTGGCCACCAGTTGCATAATCATCACGGTGAGCTCTGAGGTGCGCACCTCTAAGGGGTCGACGCCAGCGGGGTCGAGGAAATGTTTAAACACATCCAAACGGTGTTGTTCGACCGGGTAGGTGATGAGCGTTTGCTGTTCTAAATCCTGCGGTTGAATAACTTTGCGGGCCACCAGTTGGTGTTGTTTGCTCATCGCCAGCACCGATTCATAAGTGAACAGTGGGATATAGGCGATACCATTGCGTTCTTCTGGGGCGGCGGTGATTACTAGATCAATATCCCCCCGCGCCAGTGCCGGTAACGGCTGAAAGCTAAAGCCTGTGGTTAGGTCCATTTCAACTTCGGGCCAGTTTTGGCGGAAATGATCGATGGTGGGCATCAGCCAATCAAAGCAGCTGTGGCATTCAATGCAGATATTAAGCCGCCCGGCTTCACCGCCAGCTAAGCGGGCGATATCCCGTTCGGCGTTGCGAATCATCGGCAGTACTTCTTCTGCTAGAGTGAGGATACGCTGGCCGGCGCTGGTAAAACAGATCGGTTTAGTTTTGCGAATAAACAGCGAGCAATCTAAACGGTCTTCAAGGTCTTTAATCTGATGTGAAAGTGCGGACTGTGTCAGATGGATACGTTCGGCAGCTTCAACCAGACTGCCCGCATCCCTCAGTGCAGAAAGGGTTTTCAGGTGTCGAAGTTCGATCATGCTGGCAGGCCTCAGAGTTTATGGTGTGAGTCAGAGTATAGTATGAATTCCACTCATGCGGGATCTTTGAATACGATAAGGCTCGCCCAAAGGCGAGCCTAGTAATACTAGAGGCTTGATGAAGCGGCCGGTATGACCGGCTTTGATGGTTATTTGGCTGGCTTAATCAGCAAAAATTCCAGCAGCGCTTTCTGCGCATGCAGACGGTTTTCTGCTTCGTCAAAGACCACGGAACGTGGATCATCCATCATCTCACCGCTAACCTCTTCACCCCGGTGGGCGGGGAGGCAGTGCATGAAAATGGCATCGGGTTCGGCCAGGTCCATCAGCTCAGTGGTGACCTGAAAGCCTTTGAATTCGCGTTCCCGTTGTTTCTGTTCTTCTTCTTGACCCATTGAAGCCCAAACGTCAGTCACCACCAGATGGCTACCATTAACGGCTTCTTCTGGGGTGCGGAAGATACTTACCCGGTCGCTGTTAGCGGCAACCAGTTCAGGATTTGGATCAAACCCTTCAGGGCAGGCGATCTGCAGTTTAAAGTCGAACTGGCGGGCGGCATTGATATATGAATGACACATATTGTTGCCATCGCCGATCCAACTGACGGTCTTGCCTTTAATTTCGCCTCGGTGTTCAAGGAATGTCTGCATATCGGCTAGCAACTGACATGGATGGTAATCATCGGTCAGTGCATTGATCACAGGCACGCGAGAGTTGGCGGCAAAATTGGTCACAATTTCGTGCTCAAAAGTACGAATCATCACCACATCACACATACTGGAGATGACGCGTGCGCTGTCCTCAATCGGTTCACCGCGACCCAGTTGGGTATCTCGTGATGAAAGGAATAGGGCGTGGCCTCCTAACTGAGCCATCCCTGCTTCAAATGAAACCCGGGTGCGGGTGGATGATTTTTCAAAAATCATCGCCATCACTTGGTTGGACAGCGGCTCGTAAATTTCGCCGTTGTTACGAATCTGTTTTAGTTCAGTGGCGCGACGAATCAGCTTATTCAGTTCTTCGGGCGTCAGATCCAATAGGGTGAGAAAGTGTCTTGTCGTCATAATTTAGAAAGCCCGCCCAAGCAGGCTTTTGCTCAATGTCAGTTATTCGTCAGCCATATAGACTTTGATAATACGGGATACGGTGTTAACCAGTAGTTCCGCTTCGGTGTCGCTCATGATGAGTGGTGGCAGCATGCGTACGACTTTACCACCACCGGTTACGTTGAGCAGCACCCCTTTTACTTTACAGAGTACGGCAAGTTCCGTACCGGCTTCGGTCAACTCAATCGCTAATAGTAAGCCTTGATGGCGGATTTCTTTGACATAGGAAGCATCACCGAGTTGCTCACGAAAGCCAGCGGCGATTTTGTCGCCTAGTTCAGCGGCGCGTTGATCCAGTTTTTCGCTGGTAATCGTGTTTACAACGGCCAGTGCGGCTGCGCAGCAGAGTGGGTTACCACCATAGGTTGAGCCATGGTTACCCGGAACAAAGACTTCCGCTGCTTTACCGCGAGCCAGACAGGCGCCAATAGGAACGCCATTGCCTAGTCCTTTAGCGGTGGTGACAACATCAGGCAGGATGCCTTTTTGCTGGTAAGCAAAGTAGGTCCCGGAGCGACCATTACCGGTTTGTACTTCATCCAGCATTAGTAATAGATCGTTAGCGTCGCAGATATCACGTAGCTGTTTGAGGTAATCATCGGCCGGAATGATGATGCCGCCTTCGCCTTGAATCGGTTCAACCAGAATGGCAACCACATTGCTATTGTTGGTGATAATGTTTTTAACTGCTTCAACATCGTTATATGGAGCACGTACAAAACCACTCACTAGGGGTTCGAAGCCCGCTTGAGCAGAGCGATTGCCGGTGGCACTGAGAGTGGCCATGGTACGGCCGTGGAATGAACCTTCAAAGACGATCGTTGTTGGCGTGTCGATGCCTTTCGAGTGACCGTATTTGCGGGCAATCTTAATCGCTGCTTCATTCGCTTCGGCACCAGAGTTGCCGAAAAAGACGTTGTCCATTCCGGAAATTTGGGTCAACCGTTCAGCAAGACGTTCCTGATGAGTGATGGTGTACAGGTTGGATGTATGAATCAGCTGGCTGGCCTGCTCACAAATGGCGGTTGTTACCGCTGGGTGGGCATGGCCAAGGCCGCAGACAGCAATACCGCTGAGGGCGTCCAGATATTTATTGCCATCTGTATCAAACAGCCAGCAGCCCTGTCCGTGATCAAATGCAACGGAAAGGCGCGTGTAAGTATTCATAACGGGCTGTGTAGACATTTAAGTCCCTCTATTAGTCCCTCTATACAATGCAAACCTATGTTCGCTTGTATCGGGCCGCCGAACGGAAAAACCAGCCATTCTATTTACTTGCCTTAGAATAAGCAAGATAGGCGGCTGAAGTTGCTGTTACTTGAGATTGAATGTAGTCGACCCCATATAGTTTTGCATGCAGTTTTTCTAATCAGCGTTTATGATATCGGCGAGCACTGTGTTGATTATTTTTGCGCTATACCTGAGTAAATTGATCGGGTTTATGCTAGGATTTCTTCATCCAATATTGATTAATGCCAGACATCTGGCGACCAGTTAAAGCATAGGTAAGTTTATGAGCGTTGTAGATACGATTAAAGAGCAACTTGAATCCAACGATATCCTTTTATACATGAAGGGTACTCCACGTTTTCCACAGTGTGGATTTTCCTCCCGCGCGTCTGAAGCGATCATGTCTTGTGGTGCTCGTTTTGCATTTGTAAATATTCTGGAAAGTCCTGAAATCCGTGCCGAGCTGCCTAAATATGCCAACTGGCCAACCTTTCCACAACTGTGGATTAAAGGTGAGCTGATCGGCGGTTGTGACATCATTGCTGAAATGGCGGCTAATGGTGAGCTGAAAGAGTTGATCGATTCTGTTGCTTCTGAAGATGATGCAGCAGCAAGTTAAGCCCGTTTGATGATGGAGAGCGGCGTCGTTGATGCCGTTCCTGATTTTACGAGGGTTTGATAGATACAGTTTATCGTTAGCATAGTTGTCTTTTATTAGTGTTCTTATGCGACAGGCACTAAGCTGTTCTACTTAAAATTTTCACGTTATGTAAACCTTTAGTTTGCATAATTGTTTTGCACATTATTTAACAATGGAGATATAAAATGGGCGTATTAGTAGGTAAGCAAGCTCCGGATTTCACCGCTGCAGCGGTACTGGGTAACGGTGACATTGTTGATGCATTCACGCTGTCTGAAGCCATTAAAGGTAAGAAAGCGGTAGTTTTCTTTTACCCACTGGATTTCACATTTGTTTGCCCGTCTGAGCTGCTGGCTTTTGATCACCGCATCGAAGAGTTTACTAAGCGTAATGTTGAAGTAATTGGTGTTTCTATCGATTCTCACTTCTCTCATAACGCATGGCGTAACACCCCTGTTGATCAGGGTGGTATCGGTCCTGTTAAGTACACACTGGTTGCTGATATGACTCACAGCATCTGTCAGTCTTACGATGTTGAATCTGAAGGCGGCATGGCTTTCCGTGGTTCTTTCCTGATCGACGAAGATGGTCTGGTACGTCACCAGGTTGTTAACGATCTGCCACTGGGTCGTAACGTTGATGAGATGCTGCGTATGGTTGATGCTTTGGCATTCCACCAGAAAAACGGTGAAGTTTGCCCAGCAGGCTGGACTGAAGGCGACAAAGGTATGGATGCATCACCAGCAGGTGTTGCTGCATATCTGAGCGAAAATGCTGACGCTCTATAATCGTTAGCACTCAGTACTAAAATAAAAAAACGCGCCTTCGGGCGCGTTTTTTGATGAGGCGGTTTTATTTGTTGGTATAAGACAGGTAAAACCGTTTTATACAGTAGTTATTCGAAGCGGGATTCGGCCATCTGCCAGCCGCCAAGGTCTTTCCAGCGATTGACGATTGTGCAGAATAACTCGGCTGTTTTCATTGTGTCGTACAGCGCAGAGTGAGCTTGCTTACCATCAAAATCGATATCCGCCAGCTCACAGGATTTAGCGAGTACGGTGTGACCAAATGCCAGGCCCGCAAGGGTCGCGGTGTCAAAGGTTGAAAACGGGTGGAACGGGTTGCGTTTGATATCACAGCGTTCGGCGGCGGCGGTGACAAAGCCGTGATCGAAAGAGGCGTTGTGGCCGACCAGAATAGCTCGTTTGCAGTTATGGGATTTGACCGATTTGCGAATCGGCTTGAAAATTTTCTCCATCGCTTCGGCTTCGGCGATGGCGCCACGTAACGGGTTGAACGGGTCTATACCAGTAAAGTCCAGTGCAGACTGTTCTAAGTTGGCACCTTCAAATGGCTCAACATTATATTCGTAGCTCTGGTCGATCATGATATTGCCATCATCATCCATCGTGAGGGTGACGGCTGCAATCTCTAATAAAGCATCGGTTTGTGAATTAAATCCGGCAGTTTCCACATCGATAACAACAGGCAGGTAGCCGCGGAAACGATTCGACATTGGGTGCTGGTACTGAGCGCTTCTGTTCAATGCATATCCTTAGTGGCTGATTTCAACAGCCTATATTGGTAATTCGCTAGGCTTAGTGTAAAGACTTGCTCTGGTTTTCACAAATAACTCTGTAGTGCTTCGTTGGAACTGGGTTGGAGTGATAGACTCTAAAGCTCTTTTAGTTATTGCCGATACAAAAGGGGCAAGCTAACTTGTTAATTTTTCTGGGTTCCGGTTGTTTATGCGCGTAGCTGTTTTGTCTCTTCTGTTGATGTTTTCTCTGCCGGGGTTTGCGGTGGGCTATTCTGCGTCTATTGAACAGTCTAAATGGGAGCTCGAAGCATCTAAGTTTAGCTGCCGTTTATCGCAAAAAATCCCACTGTTTGGTGATGGTGAGTTTAATCAAGAAGCGGGCGAAACCGTGCGTTTTACCCTTAAGCCGCTACAGGGCCATGGTCTGAAAGGGCAGGTGCAGATTATTGAGGGTGCTTCGCCTTGGCAGCCGGGGATTGCCCCCCGTGAAATTGGTGAGGTGACATTTGCGAGCAATGGCACGATATCGGTGCCGACCGGCTATTCGCAGCAGATGCTAGGTAGTTTATTTCGTGGCCGGATGCCAACTTTTTTAGCCCAAAACTGGGCGGATACCGGTGAGTCAGTACGTATTGGTTTGTCGGCGGCTAATTTCCCGCCTGCCTATGAAGCCTATACTGATTGTATTTCGGGTCTACTGCCGGTTAATTATCGACAGATAGCCCGTACTGCCGTGCTATTCCCCTCGGCACAGTGGCAGTTGTCTGATTCAACCAAAGCGCGTCTCGATCTGATTGCGATCTATGTGAATAATGATGATTCGGTGAAAGCCGTCTTTGTTGATGGGCATTCTGATGCTCAGGGGCGGCGATTGGCAAACCGAGATCTCTCAAAAAAACGGGCCGAAGCGGTGACCACCTATCTTGAGAAAAAGGGGGTTAGTCCTGATCGCATTACGACCCGTTATCATGGTGAGCGTTACCCGGTAGCACAGAAGAATGATCGTCTAACTCGGGATCGTAGCCGTCGCGTGACCATCCGTTTAGACCGTAATTAATGATTACCTGCGGCGTGAAGGCAGATGATTTTCTGCCCCTGTTACTCTGTCGTAATCGTGGTACAATTGCGCCCTTTCCTTTTTTAGGTACCCGTTAAAGACAACGATGCTCTTGGCGGGCTGATTTGCGTTGGAGCCTCTCTATTATGTCCGATATCAAAAAGGTTGTGCTGGCCTATTCCGGCGGCCTTGATACTTCTGTAATCGTTCGTTGGTTACAAGATACTTATAACTGTGAAGTCGTTACCTTTACCGCTGACCTAGGTCAGGGGGAAGAAGTCGAGCCTGCTCGTGCCAAAGCCGAAGCGCTGGGTGTGAAAGAGATCTATATCGAAGATCTGCGTGAAGAGTTTGTGCGCGATTTTGTTTTCCCGATGTTCCGTGCCAACACTATCTACGAAGGTGAATACCTGCTGGGTACCTCCATCGCCCGTCCGTTGATCGCTAAGCGATTGATCGAGATCGCCAATGAAACTGGTGCCGACGCCATCTCTCATGGTGCGACCGGTAAAGGTAACGATCAGGTACGTTTCGAGCTAGGTGCTTATGCACTGAAACCTGGTGTTCAGGTTATCGCGCCATGGCGTGAGTGGGATCTGACGTCCCGCGAAACCCTGATGAACTACTGTAAAGAACATAATATCCCTGTTGATTTCTCCACTAATAAGAAGAAATCACCTTATTCTATGGATGCTAACCTACTGCACATCTCTTATGAGGGTGACATTCTGGAAGACCCATGGGCTGAAGCTGAAGCGGATATGTGGCGTTGGTCTGTCTCTCCTGAGGAAGCACCGGATGAGGCGACTTATCTTGAGCTGACTTATGATAAGGGTGATATTGTTGCGATCGACGGCAAAGAGATGAGCCCAGCAACTGTACTGGAATACCTGAACAAGGTGGGTGGCGAAAACGGCATTGGTCGTTTGGATATCGTTGAGAACCGCTTTGTTGGTATGAAGTCTCGCGGTTGTTATGAGACTCCGGGGGGCACCATTATGTTGCGTGCACACCGGGCGATTGAATCCATCACCTTAGATCGTGAAGTCACGCACCTGAAAGATGAGTTGATGCCTCGTTATGCTAAGACTATCTACAATGGTTTCTGGTGGTCTGAAGAACGTAAGATGATGCAGCAGATGATTGACTTCTCTCAGCGTAACGTGAATGGTGATGTACGCCTGAAGCTTTATAAGGGTAATGTTATCGTTGTGGGTCGTCGTTCTGAGAATAGCCTTTTCGACGAGAGTATCGCTACGTTTGAAGATGATGCGGGTTCTTACGATCAGAAAGATGCGGCTGGCTTTATCAAGCTGAATGCATTGCGGATGCGCATTGCCGCTAGTAAAGGTCGCGATCTGCTGAACGACTAAACGCGATTAAGTTAACAAAGCCCTGATATGTACCCATATCGGGGCTTTTTTATGGCTGTCATACTTTGATAGTTGCCTGATTTATATGATACTTTGATAAATTCTATTCTGATGTAAAGCCTATGGAAATCAGTTACTCGGATAAAAAAGTACTGATTGTTGATAACCGTCTTGAAGACCTTGCCGAACTCAAAATGATTTTGGCCAACATGGGTGTGTCTGATATTCAGGTGGCCTCATCGGTCAATATGGCGTTAGTGTTGTTACGCGAGACGCCATACGACCTGTGTTTTGTTGTCTTTGATTTAGGCAAAGAGCATAAGAATGGACTGCAGTTAATTCAAGAAGCGACTGCTGAGCGGGTGCGCCAGTTCTCGACTATTTTTTCCCTCGTGGTTGATCCTGATCGTTCTAAATTATTGTTCGGTTCACTCGATAGCTCCCCTGATACCTATATCTCCAAGCCCTATTCCGAGCCCAAGGTGCGTTTTCGGCTGGAAAAAATCATGCGGGTAAAGCAGGTTATTCGGCCGTTGGATGAATTGCTTGATCAGGGGCGTTTGCCGGAAGCGTTAAAAATGTGCGCTCAGTTGATTAAAAGTTATCCGGCATTGCGTCTTTATGTGAGTCGCTTTCGCGGCATTATCCTGCTGCAGGAGAGACTGTTTAGTAAAGCTGGGCAGTTGTTCTCATCGATTGTATCGCAGCGGGATCAGCCTTGGGCGCGGGTTGGCCTTGGCGCTGCGCTGTGTCAGCAGGGCGACTATCTGAATGCTCGTCAGGTATTACAGCAAGTGATCGATGAATCACACTTCTGTGTAGAGGCTTATACCTGGTTGGCGCGGACTTACCGTTCGCTGGGTGAGCGAGGAGAGGCGATCAGTCTATTGCGAAAGGCGGTTATGTTACAGCCAACGGTGCCAGAGTTACTGGGCTCCTTAGGTGGCTTGGCGGCGCAGAATCAGGAATGGAATGTGGCGGTGGACGCCTACACTCAAGCGATAAAGCATGCTCGGCAGAGCTGCTTTCAATCTGAGGATTATTATTTCAGTTTAGTGGCGGCCTTATTAGCGCGGGATAATTTTGATCGAGAGATCGAAGAAAACGCTATTCGAACCCTAGAAGATGTTATCCAGGCGTTTCCTGATGCCGCTATTGTGCAGTTTAAATCGCGCCTTATGGTGGCGCAGGTGTATGGACGGGCTGGTGCCTCAGAGCGAGCCGATCGGGCTGCACGGAATGCCTTCGATCTGTTTTGTGAACTCGATCTAACGGAGCAAGCTGAGTGGATTGAAGTGTTTCTTGAAGGGATGGAGGGGACCTCTGTCGAGAGTGATGCGCAGATGTTCAAGCAGCGCGTTAACCGTGACAGTGCGGCGTTGGAGTGGGGGAAGTTGAATATTCAGGGGATGCTGGCATATCGCAGTAAAAATTACCGTAAAGCGCTGGGCTTTTTTGTCCGTGCCGATAGTATTTTACCGGGCAACCCTAGCCTAACCTTAAATCTAGTACAGACCGCCCTTGAACAGGCTAAGGTGCCGGGAGATGAGCGTTATGAACTACTGCTGCAATGTGATAATGCACTCTACAGTATTAACTATGGTGCTTTGAGTGTGCGACAGCAGAAGCGCTATCTTACTTTGTCCGAACGGTGCGCGGATATGGTCAAAATAATGGCAGAAGGGAAGCGCGACGCCGAAGAGAATATTTGATCCTCTTCGTTAGTCTGCCTTCTTTTTAATTCCTTTACGCGGCTTCGCGTTTAATCACCATTGATGAGGCGAGCCTTGATTGACGGGCTTCTTATTCAAGCATTCTTATTTGAATATCCAGTGTGGCCTGCACACTTTTTGCTGTAGCTATGACTCAAAGTAAGATGGAATCGTCATCGGTCAAAATTGAACCGCCGATCTCTGATGCCGAATCGTCGTCGCTTTGATACGCCGAACGGGCCAGTTTTCGGGTGAGGAGCTTCTGCTGCGCCGCTTCGGGTAGATCAGTAAACAGGATCGTTTGTTTCGAGATGAGTAGATCGATGAGATCTTCAATGATCCGGCTGACTTCGGTATCCGACTTCTCGAGAATTTCCTGTGGACTATCAATGTTGTTATTGCTGGAGAGAAAGCGAATAACATCAGGATCTGAAATATCGGCGACCGTGGCGTGTTCAGTCGGATGTGCGGACAATGAAGTGACCTGTCCCTGTTCATTTCTGATTGCATACAACATAAGCCAAACTTCCGCAGATTTTAATTTGAATGAAGCTAAGTATGGCGGCGATTCTTTGGATGGGTCAAGTGTGGGTGGGCAGTTTGGGTACAAATGCCGCTAATTGATTTTCTTTGCTAACGGTTTGATGATGGCCCTTGGATTGCATAATGAGGAGTGGCTATATAAAATCCACTCCTTAAACGAGCTTCCTAAAGGGTTGCAATGCAGATCATGTTTTTATGATCGCGGCAGCCCTTTTTTATTGTGCCGAGAGATTATGAAATCCCATAAAATTCATCAAGCACCGATTCCAATGCGCACCGTTGGGCCCATTAAAATCAGTGGGCATATACTGAATGAAAAAGTTTCAGTGCCACTGGCGACCTATGAAACGCCTTTGTGGCCATCGGTCGGGCGCGGCGCTCGGGTTTCCGTATTGACTGAAGAGGGTATTAAAACCACGGTAGTCGATGAGCGGATGAGCCGTTCCATTCTCTTGGAGGCCGACGATGCGTTTGAAGCCTTTAAAGCGCTGGAGTCGATCAAAGCCCGCAAAGATGATTTGAATCAGATAGTGGCGACCTCGAGTCGGTTTGCCAAGCTGATCGACATGAATAGTCAGATTGTAGCCAACTTGATCTATCTGCGGCTTGAATTTACCACCGGCGATGCTTCGGGCCACAACATGGTGACCAATGCCGCGGATAAACTGATCCCGTGGATTTTGACTGAGTATCCTCAGCTGCGCTATTCCTCTATCTCGGCCAATTATTGTTCAGATAAAAAAGCTACCGCGGTTAACGGTATTCTGGGGCGAGGCAAGTATGTGATCAGTGAAATTCTGATCCCCCGAGACCTGTGTGAACGCCGCCTGAAAACTACCCCGGAAAAGATAGTCGATCTCAATATTAAGAAAAACCTGATCGGCACCATGTTGGCCGGTGGCCTGCGCAGCGCTAATGCTCACTATGCCAATATGTTGTTGGCTTTCTATCTTGCCACAGGGCAGGATGCCGCCAATATTATTGAAGGCTCTCAGGGGATTGTCCATGCCGAAGTGCGCAACGGCGATCTGTATTTCTCCTGCACCCTACCTAACCTGATTGTTGGCAGCGTCGGTAATGGTAAAGGGATCGATTTTGTTGAACAGAATTTAGCGGCCCTAGGGTGTAAAGAAGATCGAGAGCCGGCAGCGAATGCACGCCGTTTGGCAGCGATCTGTGCGGCGACGGTGTTGTGTGGCGAGTTATCCTTGATGGCGGCGCAAACCAATCCGGGCGAGTTGATGGAATCTCATCTTAAATTGGAACGCTGATGTCTGATCAGACCAACGATCGAAAAATTGAACATATCCGCGCCATTGAAAAAGATCCGTTAACCGATCGTGATGGTCGTTTCTTTGATCAGATTCAACTCTGTCATCGGGCGTTGCCCGACAGAGCGTTGGAGCAGATTGATACCTCGGTCGAGTTTCTCGGTAAAAAACTGAGTTTCCCGCTGCTGATCTCCTCGATGACGGGGGAGACCACTCGCTGATTAAGACCATTAACCGTAATTTAGCCGAAGCGGCAGAGCGGACCGGCGTGGCATTGGCAGTGGGTTCTCAGCGGGTGATGTTTACGCAGCCTTCGGCGCGAGACAGTTTTGATCTACGGGCCTATGCACCAAACACAGTGTTATTGGGCAATATTGGTGCGGTGCAGTTGAACTACGGTTTCTCGCTGGAACAATGTCAGCAAGCGGCAGATGTGCTTGGTGCCGATGGCCTGTATCTTCATCTGAACCCACTGCAGGAAGCGGTCCAGCCGGAAGGCGATACCAATTTTGTCGGTTTACAGGCGAAGATCGCCTCCTTAGCGGCGCAGTTGAAGCAACCGGTGCTGCTGAAAGAGGTCGGCGCAGGCTTGTCACCGCCGGATATTGAAGCGGGTATTGCGGCGGGAATTAAGTGGTTTGATATTGCCGGTTGCGGCGGCACCTCGTGGAGTCGCATCGAACATCACCGCAGTGAAAGGAGCGGCGATGATCTGGGCATCTGCTTCCAGGATTGGGGCATTCCGACGCCTCAAGCACTAAAATTAGCTCAACCGTATCAAAATAGTGCGGCTTTCATTGCCAGCGGCGGTCTCAGGGATGGGATTGATATGGTTAAATCTGTTATACTCGGCGCCTCGCTCTGCGGCATGGCCGCACCGTTCCTGAAACCGGCAATGGAATCCGCCGATTCAGTGGTCAGGGTAATAGAGCAACGCCGGCGTGAATTTACTACAGCGATGTTTTTGCTGGGCATGCCGGATGTAAATAGTTTATTTATGAATCGGGCTCTCATTCTGGGCGAGCGTTGAGGATTTTAAGTACGTATGTCCGTCGGTATTGATGAAATCAGCTTTTACACTTCCAACTATTTTCTGGATCTGAAAAACTTGGCCATGGTCCAAGAGATCGAGGTTGGAAAATATTATCAGGGTATCGGGCAGGAAAAGATGGGAATGCCTGCCCCAGACGAAGATATCGTGACGATGGCGGCAAATGCGGCCCTGCCTCTGATTGAGCGGGTTGGCACTGATGCTATCAGTACGGTGATGTTCGCCACTGAAACGGGAATAGACCAATCTAAGTCTGCCGGTGTTTATGTGCACCGCTTGCTCGGCTTGACGTCTAAGTGCCGTGTGGTCGAATTGAAACAGGCTTGTTATAGCGCTACGGCGGCTATTCAAATGGCCTGTGCGCTGGTGGCCCGTCAACCGCAACAGAAAGTTTTGGTAATCGCTTCAGATGTGGCCCGTTACGATCTCGGTACGCCCGGTGAAGCGACTCAGGGCTGTGGTGCGGTAGCGATGCTGATTGCGGCGAATCCTCGCTTGGTCGAATTAGATCCTGAAGTGGGAAATCACACCGAAGATGTGATGGACTTCTGGCGCCCCAATTACCGTTCTACCGCCTTGGTGGATGGTAAGTACTCGACCAAAATCTATCTGCAATCCTTGAAGCATGCGTGGGAGCACTTCCGCGAAGTTAGCTCCCTAGCGTTCACGGATTTTCAACATTTCTGTTATCACCTGCCTTTTACCCGAATGGCGCAAAAAGCCCATAAGCATCTGGCGCGGGTGAATCAGAGCGTGTTAACCCCCGAAATGCTGGACCTTCAAGTAGAGGATACGTTGCGCTACAACCGTATTATCGGCAACAGCTATACAGCGTCGATGTATATTGGTTTGGCTTCACTGTTAGAAAACTGTAAGGATAACTTGTCCGGTAAGCGGATCGGTTTTTTCAGTTATGGTTCCGGTTCAGTCGCTGAATTTTTCTCTGGAAAAGTCGTGGCGGGCTATGAAAAGTGTCTGCATGTGGATAAACATCGGGCGATGTTGGATGCCCGGAGCGAAGTTTCCTACGACGAATATCTAGCACTCTATAATGACACCGACCCGGTTGATGGCGGCGTTCATTCTAAGGCGGAAGGCACCACCGGGCGTTTTCGTTTGGTTGGCATTTCCCACCACAAGCGTGAATATATCGCCTGCTAAGGAACGTCTTTGATGAAGGCTTGTGCCCCCGGTAAGCTGATTCTCAGTGGAGAACATTCAGCCGTATATGGGGCACCGGCTATCGCCCTCGCGGTGAATCGTTATATCCGCTGTCACAGCACCTTTACCTCAACTAACGACTTAACACTCCATCTACCCGAAGCCGGTTGGCAGGCGCAGATGAGCTGGTCTGAGTTACGTTATTTAAATGATAATCTAAACCAGCGTTTCGCTCAGTTTGAACAGGGCGAGTTAGGCGCAGGTAATATCCTTGAAGCACCACAGCAACTGGCCTTATATGCCCTGTGTCAGTGCTTACCTGATAACGACCCCGATACCGGTTTAACCCTCGAAATTCGTTCTGAACTACCTTTAGGATCGGGCATGGGGTCCTCAGCGGCATTGAGTGCGGCGGTCACCTGTTTGGCACAAGAACTGTTTTCTACTTCCCTTGATACTGCCGCACTGTTTCAGCGAGTTCGTTATTGTGAGCGCCTGTGTCATGGACGCGGTGGTTTGATTGATGCGGCCACCGTCAGCTATGGTGGGATGGTCAAGGTTGCTGAGGGCGCAGTGACACAGTTACCGGTGCAGTTAGCTAGCGGTTGGTATTATATTCATACCGGCGTGCCGGCGGTGGGCACCGGTGAGTGTGTTGATTATGTGCGCGGGCGATTTGCTGATGCACCTATTTGGCAGCGCTTTGCCACACTGACTGAGCAGCTTCGCGAGGCTATAGTCGCAGGCGATGATCCTCGTCTCTTGATTCAACAAAACCATCGGTTGCTGTGCCAGATTGGAGTGGTGCCGGCACCAGTACAGCACTTTATTAGCCATCTGGAAAGTTTAGGTGGTGCGGCGAAAGTGAGCGGGGCAGGGGCGGTGGCCGGTGATTTCGGCGGCGCTTTGATTGCTTATTTACCGGGTATCGATGTGGACGCCGCCTGTCAGTCAGCAGGGTTTCGTTATATGGCGATTGAAGAAGATAGAGAGGGAGCCCGACTTGAAAATTAAGGTGACAGCCCCCGGCAGCCTGATGTTGATGGGTGAGCATGCGGTATTGTTTGGCCATCGAGCATTGGCCTGTGCGGTCGATAAACGGATAAGTGTTACGCTAACGACGCGAACCGATCGCTTGGTGAATATTGATTCGGCATTGGCACAATACCGTGGCAGCCTCGACGCTTTAACTGCAGAGCCCGCATTAAGCTTTGTTTTGACCGCTATCGAACGTCAGTTACCACGGTTAACTCAGGGGTTTGACCTGCGGATTCGTTCTGAGTTTTCCCATACCGTTGGTTTAGGTTCGTCTGCGGCAGTGACGGCGGCGGTGGTGGCTGCATTACTGGCGTTGATCAGCGGAGTAGATCGTGATTATGATCCTCAAAGCTTGTTTGAGGAAGCTTTGGCGGTGGTGCATCAGGTACAGGATGGTCGTGGTTCGGGCACTGATTTAGTGGCGGCGGTATATGGCGGCGTGGTGGGATACACCGTGGCACGAGCCGGCGCTGTACCACAGGTACATCGCTTGCAGGGCATTCCGACGATCAGCTTGTTCTATGTGGGCTATAAAATGAAAACTCCGGATGTCCTCAAACGGGTAGAAGGCTTTGCCGCGCAATCGCCAGAACTGTATGCCAGTTTGTACCAGTTAATGGGCCAGACCACCGAGCAGGCTGAGCAGGCGGTGGATAGCGCTGATTGGCCACAACTCGGTCGGCTGATGAATATTTATCAGGGGCTGATGGATGCCTTGGGTGTAAATGATGCCTATTTGGCCGAGATTATCTATTCGCTGCGCAGCTCTCCCGATGTGCTAGGAGCTAAAATTTCCGGCTCTGGGTTGGGGGATTGTGTCTTGGCGTTGGGGCATCCGGCGCAGCTGCCGCTCTCTTATAAGCGCTCGTATGAAGGGGCGGATGAACAGTATTATGAACAGATACCAGTGGCCGTGTCGGCGAAGGGGGTAACCGTTGAGTATGTCTGAGCCGATAACAAAACAAAGTGTCATTGCGAACTATCTGCCCACCGTGGTGGCTCCGGTCGCTGACCATATCGATGCCGTTTTTGCGCCGAGCAATATTGCCCTGTGTAAATATTGGGGCAAGCGTGATGTCGAGCTGAATCTGCCGATTAACAGTAGTCTGTCGATCTCATTGGCACATTTAGGCAGTAATACCGCTATCTCGGTTAGCGATGAAGATCAGGTTTGGCTCAATGGTCAACGAGTGGCTGCGGATGATAAGTTTGCCTGTAAGGTGATCGCCTTTATCGAGCTGTTTCGAGGCCCTAATGGCTTACCGGTTAAGGTCGATACGCAAAATAATATTCCCACTGCCGCTGGATTGGCGTCTTCTGCATCCGGTTTTGCGGCCTTGATGCTGGCGATCGATGGTTTTTATGGGTTGCAGCTCGAACCGGCATTATTGTCGGCCTTTGCTCGTATGGGCAGTGGTAGCGCGAGTCGTTCGCTCTATCAGGGGTTCGTTGAGTGGCAGATGGGGGTTCAAGAAGATGGTATGGACAGTATTGCCCTGCCATTAGCTAACCGTTGGGATAGTTTGCGAATCGGTTTGGTGAAGGTTAATATTGCGGAGAAAGCCGTGGATTCTCGCTCGGGAATGAACCGCACCGTAGCCACCGCGCACCTGTATCAAAGCTGGCCATTGCAGGCGGCTGCTGACCTTGAGCGTTTGCATCAGGCGATTGCTGATAACAACTTTACCCTGTTAGGTGAAACCGCCGAACAGAACGCCCTGTCTATGCATGCCACCATGATTGCTGCTTGGCCGCCGTTATTGTATTGGCAGCCGGACTCTGTCGCGGCGATGCAAACTATCTGGCAGGCCCGAGCTGCAGGGGTTGAGGTTTATTTCACCATGGATGCGGGGCCAAATATTAAACTGTTGTTTACGGCGGATAGTGAAGCGGCGGTAAAACAGTACTTTCCCGACCTGGATGTCATCGCTCCCTTTGGCTGATTCCCGCCATACTCACTCATCGGTGATCCCGTCAACTGAAGCCAGCGGCTTTCTGCTGACGAGGCAGCAGTTTGACCGCGCCGATGGTATCTGTTTTCAATTTTGGCTGAAAGCCGCTGGCGGCGCTTTTCCGGTGACGGTAACGGCGCAAGAGGCGGTGTTTTTTGTGCTGGAAGAGGATATCCCTCGGATAGAATCCCTGCTGGCAACGCCGCTAAAGACATCATCGGCAAGCCTCGCGGGTTGGCGCTTGCAGTCACTGCCGCTGAAGGATCTCCAACAACGTCCCGTCTATGGTCTGTACAGCCAATCATTAGCAACGTATCGCCAGCTTATCGACCTGCTGAAAACCTACGCGATTCCGATGATTGAAGAGGATATTCGTCCGGTGGATCGGTTTTTGATGGAGCGGTTTATTCAGGACAGCGCTCGGGTGCGTTTCAGTGAGCATTCGGCACAGTTACAGCCGACAACCTGTGAGCCTCAGTTAACCATGTTGTCGGTGGACATTGAGACCACGATGCGGGCGGATCGTATCTTTTCGATTGGTCTGTACAGCGCACAGATGGCTAAAGTGCTGATTGTCGGTGATGGACCGAATGAACCTTGGCTAGAGTATGTAAACGATGAGCGGGCACTGTTGCAGGCGTTCGTACGTGAAGTCGAACGTTGTGATCCGGATATTTTTATTGGCTGGAATGTGGTCGGTTTTGATTTTCGGGTACTGCAAGAGCGTGCTCGCCGCCTGCAGGTGCCACTCAATTTAGGCCGTGATGGCAGCCGGATACAGGTGATTCAATCGGCTAACGGTAAATGGTTTTGCCGTATGGCGGGCCGGGTAGTGTTGGACGGTATCGATACCCTTAAAGGAGCCACTTATCAGTTTGAAAGCTTCTCGCTGGAATATGTCTCTAATCAGATGCTCGACCGGGGCAAGCTGTTAGGACAGCAGATGGATGAAGGCATGAACCGTGGTGAGGAGATTCAGCAGGTTTATCGTGACGACCCTCGCAAGCTGGCGGAATATAACCTCGAAGACTGTAAGCTGGTGTGGGATATCTTCGAACATGCACAGCTACAGCATTATTTAGTTGAACGGAGTCGTTTGACGGGTTTGCCGTTGGATAAGGTCGGTGGTTCGGCCGCTTCGTTTGATAACCAATATCTGCCGCGGTTGCACCGTCAGGGGTATGTTGCTCCGGTGTATGCCTCCGGTGAGTCACAGATGGGTGCGCCGGGTGGCTATGTGATGGAGTCCCGCCCCGGGCTATATCATCAGGTGCTGGTGCTCGATTTTAAAAGTCTATATCCCAGTATTATCCGTACCTTTATGGTCGACCCTTATGCGCTAGCGGAGGGCACCGGCAGTGAATGTCCTGAGGGTGATCTAGTGCCGGGCTTTAACCATGCTATTTTCACCCGCCAAGGCGCTATTCTACCGGATATTATCGAGCGACTGTGGCAAGCAAGGGACAGCGCTAAAGCGGAGCAGAATGCACCGTTATCCCAAGCCATAAAAATTATTATGAATAGTTTTTACGGTGTGCTGGGCTCGGATGTGTGTCGCTTCTTCGATCAGCGCTTGGCGGGTTCAATCACCTTGCGGGGACACGAAATTCTTACCCGTACCAAAGCAAAGATTGAAGCAGAGTTTGGCTATCAGGTGATCTATGGGGATACCGATTCGGTGTTTGTTTGGCTCGGCGACGAGTTCCCCCAAGCGGATGCGCCAGCAGAGGGGCGCAAGCTAGAGCAGTTTCTTAATCAATGGTGGCAGGAAGAGATACAACAGCGTTTCGGTTTGCCTTGTCACCTCGAACTGGAATATGAAACCCACTACCGCCGTTTTTTGATGCCGACTATGCGTCACTCAGAAAAAGGTACTAAAAAACGTTACGCGGGTATTCGTCATTTTGCCGATGGGCATGAAGAGCTGATATTCAAAGGGCTGGAATCGGTACGTTCCGATTGGACACCACTGGCTCGTCGGGTGCAGCGGGAACTCTATCGGTTGGTTTTCAGTGATGCGTCCTACGTGGATTATCTAAAACAGATCGTGGCGCAGATGAAGGCCGGGCAGTTAGATGCTGAACTGGTCTATCGGAAACGCTTACGTCGACCGTTAGATGAATACAGTAAAAACCGCCCACCCCATGTGCAGGCGGCGTTGAAAGCGCGACAGCAATTTGTTCGTGAGGGCAAAACCCGGACATTCTCTGCCGGGATGTTTATCGAATATTTAATAACCGTTAACGGTCCAGAACCGTTGCTGTTTGCCCGCTCCCCAATTGACTATCAGCACTATCTTGACCGGCAGCTAGCACCGGTGGCCGATAGTATTTTGATGTTCTTAGATGATAGCTTCGAAGCACTCCACGCTCCGCAGATCGATCTGTTTTAATCGAGGCATAGTTAAAGCATTAGGTTTTAGCGATAGCCGGCTTGCTTTAACAGCACCACCGCTTGCTCCCTAAACTGACCGCTGGCGGCGACATTGTGTTGGTCTTCAATAAATTGTCCCCGTCGTCCGATCTGTCGGGCAGGATAGACCTTCTTGTTAACCGGGTATTCGAGGCTCAGTTTTGCATACTGTGCTTGGGTCTCTTTTAGTGTTAGCCACTCCAATAGGTCTGTGGCACCGGCTTTATTCGGAGCATGGGCCGTAACCGCCGCTCCGGTGATATCAACATGTACCCCACTGCTGTCCTGATCGGCCCAGAAGAGTTTCAATGGGGTGTCGGGGTGGTCATGTTTATAACGGGCAAAGTAATAACTGTTGACGATGCTGACCTCACAGAGGTTTTGTTCCAGCGCTGGGAACATTTGCGCATCCTCGGCGAATGGACGAACCGCTAGATTATTAACCCAGCCTTGCAGGGTTGCGAGGGTTTTCTGTTCGCCATCGCGATTGATCATCATGGCGACCAACGCTTGAGTGTAAGGTTGTTGTGAGGTACGCAGGCAGAGGCTGCCCTCCCATTTAGGGTCGGCGAGATCAGTGAAACCTTTGAGTTCGCTTTTATCCAGCGTGGTGCTGTTATATATCAGTGTCTGAGTGCGTTTTGAAAAACCGAACCAGTAATTGTCCGGGGCACGAAGATGCTCGGGCACATTGTTGGTTAAGGTGGATGAATCGACGGCAGCAGTGAGCCCTTTTTGTGTTGCCAACCACAAGGAGGCAGCTCCGGTGGTTAATAATAGATCGGCTTTACTCTGCTCGCCTTCCGCTTCTAAGCGGGCGATTAGCGCGCTGGCAGGTTCCACTAGGTAGCCCACTGGAGTGCCGGTTTCGGCGGAATAACGATCAAGTAGGGGAGTGAGATAACTGGCATTTTTAGTCGAATACACCAGTAATTCTGGCGCGGCCTGCAATGGTCCACACAGGCTGGTCGCCAATAATAGGGTTAAGGTACGCGATAAATATTTCATAATATGTCTTACCTATAAACGAAGAAGATTAAGAAGGCGTGGCCCACTGGCGTATCAAGTTGTGGTAGATGCCGCTTAGATTGACGACCTCAGAGTGCGCGGCGCCCAGTTCAGTAGTGAGTTTTTGCACTGAATTATCCAGCTCAAACAGCATCTCTCGCTGCTGGATATCTTTGACCATGCTTTGTATCCAGAAAAAGATGCCACCCGGGCGCCGCGTGTCACTGGTGAGACCGAGTGCAGGCTGGTGGAGGGATAGAGCACCATATCACCGGCGGCTAACTTGACGGTTTGAGTGCCATATTGGGTTTCGATACTGAGTTCGCCACCATCATATTCATCGGGATCGGCGAGAAATAGCGTGGCCGAGAGATCTGTTCTGAGGGTCAGGTTTGTACCGGGTATTTGCATCAGTGCGCCGTCAACATGTGCGCCATAGGTTTCGCGTTCACTGTAACGGTTAAACTTAGGCGGGTAGATGCGATCCGGCAGGGCCGCGGAAATAAAGGCCGGATGACGGGACAGGCTTCTGAGAATATGGTTACCGAGGCTGATCGCTGGTTCTTGGGTGTCATCCAGTTGCTGATTGCGTTTTACATGGCGGGCAATCGAACCTGCAGTGTTCAGACCATCTTGCCAAGGGGCATTGTCTAGGTGCTGGCGAAACTGTTGGACTTCATCGCGGGTTAATATTTTTTCAAGCGTAATGAGCATATTAATGTCCTGATAACGTAGTCTGCAGTTGTGTTGCTCTGATTGCCGCGAGTGATGCGCAGCCGGTCATGGCCATACAGAGTTCCAGTTCTTCACGTAGCAGTTTGATCATATGGGCAACGCCTAATGCACCGGCGACGCTGAGGCTATACATTTGTAGCCGCCCGATCAGTACTGCGTCGGCACCGAGAGCGATCGCTTTGAAGATATCGCTACCCGAGCGGATGCCGCTGTCGAAGAGTAGCGGGAAGTCATCACCTACAGCGCATCGAATGGCAGCTAAGACGGATAGACTGGCGGGAGCGCCATCGAGAGTGCGTCCGCCATGATTGGACACAATAATACCTGCGGCGCCAAGGGCTTTTAGTTGTAGAGCATCGTCGGGATGCATAACGCCCTTAATGATTACGGGGACTGGGCTGGCTTTGATCAATTCTGCGAGATGCTGTAGCGCGGGTGCCTGTTGCCGGTAACGGGCAAAGATAGGGCTATCACCGGGGCGCTGTTGCAGTGGCTCGTCAGGGCGTTGATGGGCAAGGTTCGCTGCTGAGATGTTGCCAGGCAGTTTAAAACCAGCACGAATTGCGCGGATACTGGGGGCTTGAATGGCGGCATCGAGGGTGACCACAATGGCTTCATAGCCAGCGGCGAGGGCGCGGTTAATCAGGGCGTGAGTATCCTCTGGGCGAGATTGAAAGTAGAGTTGAAACCAGCGGGGTGGTTTAGCGCGGGCCACAATTTGCTCGAGTGTTACAGACGCTAGGGTACTGGTGATCATACAGCTGTCAGTCGCCTCTGCGGCAGAGGCGGTTTCCCGTTCTCCCTGAGGATGCACCAGTGATTGGTAAGCAACCGGAGCTAGAAACACCGGGTGCTTGAAATGTTGGCCAAACAGTTGCGTCTCAGTGTTGGCGTTAGTTAAATCGGCGAGTAGCCTTGGGACTATGGCCCAGTCTTCAAAGGCCGTTTGGTTATTGCGTTGGGTTATATCATGACCACTGCCACCGGCAATATAAGCCAGAGTATCGGCTGGAATAAAGGCTTGGGCCAGCTGTTCATAGTCGTAGGCGCAGGCAATATCGGCCGGAATATAATCCAAGGGAGGAAGAGGCTTTTTGATATCATTCATGGTGGGTTGATAGGTTTTTAAAGTAAGTCAGGGCAGCCGTGGCTGCCCTGTAACGGATGACCGTCGAGGCTACTTTAGAAACTGTACTCCATGGTCAGTTGAGCATTACGCTTGTCGCCGATGTAGACAAATGAGCCTGAGCGATAGGCGGCGAGGTAGTAATCTTTGTTGAACACATTACCGACATTAAGACGGAACTTCAGATCACGATTGGCTTGATAAGTCGCAAAGGCATCGAAGACGGTGTATTCAGGCACACCCAAGTCTTCATTGGCAGCAGTATCAGGCTGTCCGACATAGCGAGCGCTTTCATAGGTGGCGGTACCGCCGAAGGCGAAGGCAGACGTGGCTTGATATCGCAGTTGCAATGACGCCGATTTGTCGGCGAAGTTAGCCAAGGTTTTACCTTCGTTAGACGCTGTGATTGAATCCAATACCTCAGCATTCATGATGGCAAGACCTGCTTGCACACTTAAGCGGTCAGTTAAGTTACCCGCCAGCCCTAATTCAATACCTTCAACGCGGTTTTTACCGGTATTCAAGCTTCCTTCGGTGCTATACGAATCGCCGGTTGGTTGTTCCATCACATCATGTTTAGTGATGCGGAACACTGCCGCGGTTGCTAATAACTTGTCATCCTGCAGACGCCACTTGGTACCGAGTTCCCAGCTTTCTGTACGTTCTGGATCACCCAAACGCGGATCACTAGAATCGACACAGATACCGCCATAACCACAGCTAGTGCCAACATCAGACTCACCGCCGTTCAGGTTGGTCGCAGTGGAGAAGCTGGCGTAGATATTAGCGCGAGGGTTAATATCATAGCTGGCACCGACGTGACCATTCCAATAGCCGCCATCGTCTTTGAACTCGTAAGGGACTCGGCCGTTACCATCGCCTGCATCAAAGTTAGCGATGTTGCTGTAGTCATAGTAATCATGACGAATACCACCGAACACGGTCCATTTATCGGTTAGGTCGACGGTGTCCATCAATGACAGGGAGATAGTTTCAACATTCCAATCGGAATCTTGATTACCCTTACTGATATCCCGTTGCATCAGATTATTAATGTCACCTACACTGCCACCGCTAGCATCAGTCAGGCAGTAGGCACCGCCGACACCGCCACGGCCACTGGTGGAACAGTTGGTCGCACCGGTTGAGCTAGTGTTATACACCCCGTTGAGAACACTTTGGTTACTGTATTCTGCACCGATGACCAATTCATGATCGAGGCCGCCGATCTCTTGAGTGGTGATCAGGTTTAATTGGTTAGCGAAGTATTCTACTTCTTGCCAACCTTGGTGATTGTTTAAGCTCACGGAGGAGTAACCGTTGGTGCCGTTGGTGGCATCGGCATCGGTTGGGTATGCCGTGGTGGCGCTGGCGCCGGTGGTTACATAACCGTTATCTGTGGTGCCATAACGGGTCAAGTTAACCAAGCGTGTTTTTGGATTGATCTCATAACCCATACGCACGGTAAAGGTGTCAACGGTTGATTCAAGAAAGTCTTCATCCTGTACATAGGATGGAACATCTTTGACAACCTTGCCGGTAGAACGGTCGATATAGGTGCCCAGATCCGGGCTATCGGTGCCTTCAAAGTGATAGTAATCGGCAGTTATTTCCAGCTTATCAGTTGCTTGATGAGACAGTGACAACGCTGCACCGATACGTTCACGGTCGGCAGGGTCACGATCGGGCACATCTTCTTCTGCATGCAGGATATTAGCCCGGAAAGCCGTGTCGTAGTTGATCACTTGGTTGGTATCGAGGGTTACCCGGTGATAGTTATCGGTACCGATACCCGCAGAGACCTTGGTAAAATCGTACTCGGTGCTAGCGCGTTTAGTGGCGGAGTTCACTGCGCCACCGGTGGTGCCTCTGCCGGCAAAAGAGGAACTTGGACCTTTACTGATTTCGACCTGTTCAACGGCAAAGCTTTCCCGCACGGTCATGCCTGGGTCACGTAAACCATCGATGAAAATATCGCTGCGTGCTTCGTGCCCACGGATGATATAACGGTCACCAAAGGCGTTGCCGTTTTCGCCGGTGCCTAGGGTAATACCCGGTTGTCCATCAAGGATGTCACGTAGATCGCTGCGTCCAGAATCAGCGATTTCAGCGGCGGTCAGCACCGTAATTGTTTGTGGTGTCTCAGCTAGCGAACGGGTTCTACGTGGATCTGAGACTCGCTCTGCCAGATAAGGTGCGCCAGGAACTGCATAAGGGTTAGTATCGGGAGTGACGGATTCTTCAATCTTGAGTTTATCCAACGCAATACTGTTGTCATCTGCGGTTGCTACGTTTGCCATGAGGGCGCCCGAAATAGCCAGTGCCAGTGTACTCGGCGCAAAACCAGAGGTTCTATGCTTGCGTATCGACTGCGTGGGCGTGTTAACAATAGCGTCGTTCGCTATCGCCATGTTCTTCATAGTGACGTTGTTCATCTGTGTTCCTTAAAACAATTTGCGGGTTGGATTGAGTGAAAATTCCACAGGAAGCGTTAGCTCAAGATGACTGCTGGTTAGCTCATCAGGAATCGAAGCGAAGGGGCTTGCGCGAACAAGCATCTCAACGGCTTCCTGATCGAGACGCGGATCACCTGAACTGTTGATGACTTCGGACGATTCTACTTTTCCGTTCTTCCTGATAACGAATTTCACGACAACTACTCCGGTGACACCGTCTTTTCGGGCGCTGCGGGGGTAGCGTTTAAAACGTGCGATTCTGGCCATAACCCGGGCAAGATAACTCTGCCGGGCGGCAGGGTTGCCACCAGTTTCTACACGTTCACCCACACCTGTTGCTCTTGTCTGTGCGTGCGAGGGGACTGGTTTCTGTTCTGACTCAGGGGTTGTTTCAGAACGGGGCGCAGCCGTCTCAGGTTTCGTTTTTTGTTGTTTATCAGGCGTCGGCTCTGCTTTTGGCACAGGCTTCGGCTCGGTTGTGGGCTGCACTGGTTTTGGTTTCGGCAGCGGCACGGGTTGCACTTCGCTTTTTGGTTGTTGTTGCTCCTTTTCGGGTTGCTTTTCAGGTTGAGGCTCCGGTTCTGTTTCAGACTCGGGTTTAACCTCAGGTTCTGCTTGGGGTTCTTCTAGCGGTGTTTCTTCGCTATCTTTTTTCGGTTGATTCGGGGTTTCCATAAAGCTACCGGCTAAGCCAACACTGACTTGCAAACCATCTTGGCCTTCAGCGATTGCTCCTTCGGTATTAATCGGTTTCATCCAGATCATCAAGGCTGCTAGGTGTACGGTGATCGCGGCGACAATACTGAGGGTCACTTTTCGAGTGGTGATCATCAGCTCTGCTCCGTCGCGATTAACAGCGACTTAATGCCAAACTGTTGTACAACCTGAAGCACCGGGTCTAACGCGGATGATGGTAGATCTCGGTGAATATGGCAGATCACCACGGTCTCCGGTGTCAGCGTCAGGCTGCGCAGCGCGGCTTTTAGGTCTTGATGGCTAGGTTGGCCATTCAGAGTGAAGCTGCCAGAGGCCGAGATTTTGATCTCCAGTTCTGACATCTTTAGTTCACTCTCACTGTTTGATGCTGGAATCTTCAACTGTGCATCCTGGGCTTCAATATGCCCTGCTAGCATGAAAAAGATCAGTAGCAGGAAAACGATATTGATAGCAGGGATCATGCTGTTATCGAGATTATTCCGCTGTGATGAACGGTTGTGTATGGTAACAATCTTCATTGGCTTACCGACGGGCTTAGATCCAGCTGTAAAATTCCCATTGAACGAAGCATATCGATCAGGTGGATGGTGTCCTGTACTTTAACGCTCGATACCGCCGCCAGCGTCACAGACGCTTGGTTGTCGGCCATAGTGCGCAGTTGCTCGGTAAACGATGCAGCATCAATAGCGTAAACCGTCCCGTCTAGCTCGGCCTTTTGTTCGGGCAGGAGACGTAGGTTATGACTGCGGTTTTCGCTGCTTTGGGTACCGGGTGCCGATGCTTCAAGTTCTAACTGCCGGGTTTTGCTGAAGGTTGAGGACAGCATAAAAAATAGCAGTAGAATAAAGACCACATCGATCAGCGGTGTCAGGCTGATTGACTGTGATGCACGGGGAGTGACCTCAAGCAGCACGCTGATGCTCCTGCAACGATAATGGGGCGGCTTTAGCCTGATATAGCGGGCAAGTGAACACCTGGGTAACTGAGTCATTGATTAGCATGGCAACGCGTTCAACTTTGCGTTCTAAAATACTATGGGCTGTGGCGACAGGAATGGCGACGGCTAGACCGACGGCGGTCGTCAATAATGCCTGCCAGATACCGCCAGACAGCACGGAAGGGTTAACACTGTTACCGGCCGCTTCCATCTGTTGAAAAGCAACGATCATGCCCAGCACAGTACCCATTAAGCCGAGCAGCGGACTTAGACTGGCGATGACTTCCAACGGGCGAAGCAGGGCTCTAAGCTGGTTAACTAAGCGGTTTGCTTGTCGGGATAACTCTTCTTGCAGCAGTGCTTGATCTTGTTGCTCTGCGACACCTTGCATGGCATAACGAATAATATTGGCGACAGGGCGGGTGGGGTGCAGCGCTTTGACCGCACCAGCGGGGTCATGGCTACGCCATTTTTTCAGGCTTTCGGCAATGTCATGGGTGCTTTCCGGTTTGGTAACCGCAAACTGCCAGAGTTTGAGAAAAATAATACTGAGCGAGAACACGGATAGGGCGATTAAAATCCATACGACCGGACCGCCGATTTCGATCATATTGATAATCGGGTCAAAATTCTCACCGAGCAGGTCGTGGCCTATATTCTCGCCATTGATGCTCGTTGTTGCGTTTAGGTCGATACCGTTTTCAGCCCCTGAGACGCTGTTAAGCGGCACGCTTAAGTCGTTATTTACATCGGCGATGAGACCCTCTTCTGAAGCTGTGGTTGGGCTAGGGACTGTCTCAGTCGAAGACGCTGGGAGAGAGTGACTGAGCGTAGTTGGCTCTATAGAACGGTTGTCAGAAGGTGTGCTCAAAACGGAACCTAAATATTAATGGTAGTGAGAATGATTCGCATTATAAGGTTGTGGGGTTTTGATTTTCAAGGTGTTTCTGTAAAAAAATTTGAATTTATTACAAAGCTTGCTGTCACGGTGGCGGCAATGTGTGGTTTAGATAACCACTGCTATTGGTACAATTACAGTCGTTTTAAGGGTACTGTAGATGAGCTATGTAGCCCGTCATAATAGCGTTTCAGATGAATGGCTATGAACGATTTAAAGATCTAATAAGCGCCGTATTGCACGGTACTTTTTCAATTAATTTTATGAGTAATAAGCTTTGCAAAAACCTTTGATAAATTCTCAGCAGGGCAGTGGGCAACCACAGATGCAACCGGTTTATTTACGAGTGAAGGATCAGCTTTGGCAATGGATCCTGCTTGAGCGGCTAGGCAGTCAAGCGCGTTTACCAGCCGAACGGGAGCTGGCGCAACGTTTTAAAACGACCCGGGTTACTCTGAGACAGTCGTTGGGTCAGTTGGAGGCCGAAGGTAAAATTTATCGTTCCAATCGGCGAGGTTGGTATGTTACGCCACAACGGCTCGACTATGATCCAGCCAAGGATGTTGGCTTTTATCAGATGGTCGCAGGACAGGGTTATACCCCAGCCACGGAAACGTTGAGTAAAACCATGCAGGAGGTGCCCGAATGGATGGCTCAACGTGCAGGTTTAGCTATGCAAAGCGATATCTGTTATCTGCTGCGCCGCCGCTCTATCGATGGCCGTTCGGTGCTGCTGGAACACAACTATATTAACCCGCAACACTGTCCTGATTTACTCTTACAGGACACCGATCGATCGCTCTGGCAGCAACTAAGAGAACGCTACGACCTGCAACCCTCTAAGCGTCAAATTGAATTTTATCCACAGGCGCTAGACGGAATAGCTGCTGAGGCGTTGGGTGTCAATCCAGGCACCGCAGGGCTTTGTCTACAGCGCTTAACCTATGATCAGCAGGGTCGTTTTCTCGAGTTTGATCAGGAGTACTGGATTCATGATGCGCTCAAAGTGACGGTTAACGTCGCTTAGCGCATAACAGCTGCTAATACCTCAAACATTTTGTATTGATACGTCACTAAAAATTCATAGTAAAAATCTGGTCTATACCAGATAATGCTTCTATCGTTTTTTAAGTGGTAGACATCAGATGGCTGAGCTAGCAATACCCCCTTTTCTACTGACCCCAGGGCCAATCACGACCAGTATGACCGTCAAGCAGGCGATGCTGTGTGATTGGGGCTCTTGGGACAGTGATTTTCGCGCGATGACCCGTTCATTATGTGAACAATTGGTCGCCTGTATTAGTGATACGGGGGAGTTTGTCTGTGTCCCCTTGCAAGGCAGTGGCACTTTTGCGGTTGAAGCTACGCTAGCAACGTTAATACCACAGCAGGGTAAAGCATTAGTGCTGATCAACGGCGCTTATGGTCGGCGAATGACGCAGATACTGGATTATTTAGGCCGTGCTTATGTTGTGCTCGATAAAGGGGATTACGCACCGCCGCGGGCAGACGAAGTTTCGGCCATATTGCAGCAGGATAGCGGTATTAGTCATGTATTGATGGTGCACTGCGAAACCAGTTCTGGGATTTTAAATCCAGTGGCTGAGATTGCGGCTATCGTCGAGCAACATGATCGACGTTTGATTATCGATTCGATGAGCGCTTTTGGTGCTATCGATATTCGCGCTACAGACTTACGCTTTGATGCGCTTATCTCTTCTGCTAATAAATGTTTTGAAGGGGTGCCAGGATTTAGTTTTGCTCTGCTTCGGCGCACGGTACTAGAAGCATCAGCGGGCAATGCGCACTCTCTGAGTTTAGATCTCTTGGATCAATGGCGTTATATGAACGCCACAGGGCAGTGGCGTTTTACTCCTCCTACCCATGTAGTGGCCGCATTTATACAGGCTCTACGTGAACATGCAGCCGAGGGCGGTGTCGCAGGGCGTTTTACCCGCTATCGCCGTAATCAACAACGGCTGGTGGAAGGGATGAGGCAACTTGGCTTTACAACATTGCTAAGCGATGAATGGCAGTCGCCGATCATCGTGACCTTTTTATCACCTACCGATCATTACTTTAGTTTTCAAGGTTTTTACGATCGCCTTAAAGCCCGCAATTATATTATTTATCCGGGCAAACTGACGGTCGTGGAGAGTTTTCGGCTGGGCTGTATTGGGCAGTTGTATGACGCTGAAATTGACGGCCTTTTAGAGGCGGTTAGAGACGTGATGGATGAATTAAAAAGTGTGCAAGTGCAACCTTAGTAATAACCTAACAAGTAGCCGGTTAACGGCTCAGGAGTATCGTATGTACCGTTATGAACGTCAGTATACAGGCCCTTTACAGGCGCTAATTATGGATTGGGCGGGCACCACCGTCGACTTTGGTTCGTTAGCCCCTATTCGGGCTTTTCAAAGTCTATTTGCCGCTCAAGGGGTGCCTATTTCCGAGGCTGAGGCACGTGGCCCGATGGGCGTTGAAAAACGAGAACATATTCGACAACTCTGCGCTTATCCACGTATTCACGCGGCTTGGATTGAACAAACTGGAGCGGCTCCGGTCGATGCTGATATCGACCGGATGTATAACGATTTTATTCCTATACAGGTAGCGGCGATTGCTGAAACCGCAGTATTGATTCCTGGCTTGCTAACGCTGCTTGAATGGGCCGAGGCGCGTGAGATTAGGATCGGAGCTAATACCGGTTATGCAGACGTTATGATTCAAGGGTTACTGAGCGAAGCGGCGGCACAAGGCTATCGACCGGCTTCCACCGTTTGCGCGACACAGGTGCCGAAGGGGCGTCCTTATCCTTATATGGCGATGATGAATGCGATTGAGTTGGGGGTCGAAAACCTCGCTGCTTGTGTCAAAATCGACGACACCCTCAGTGGTATTGATGAGGGCCTGAATGCGGGAATGTGGACGGTTGGTGTGGCGATCAGCGGTAACGAAGTCGGTATGAGTTTAGCGGCTTGGAATGCCTTAGATGATGCCGAGCAACAGACGTTGCGGTATAAAGCTTACGACCGCTTTAATCGCGCAGGAGCGCACTATGTTGTTGATAGTGTTGCCGATATCATTCCGGTGTTAGAAGAGATTGAACTGCGCCTTGCTGCCGGAGAGAAGCCCTAATTAGCTGATTTTCATCAGTGGATTCTTGCCCGTCAACACGGTTTTCGAGGGGTGGTATCCACTGATGTTACATTGCATATTAGTCTTTTTTATCGATGGTTATTTCAATCGATTTACTGTTGCCGGCAAACCACTTCTGAAGATACAAAGAACCGATAATCGGGGCCGTGCCCTCATCGGGAACTTCTTTATAACGGACACTGTTTTTGGTTTCTTTTTCGTACTCAAAGGTCACAACTTTTTTAGTCATCAATTTTTCCACTCAGCTATTGTTTCGGTGAACCGGTGATTATCGGCTTGGCATGTTCGGCGCTAGGTTTCGCGACGGGCCTACGCCATCGGGTAAATGTCAAAGGGTGTCGAATAAAGCATTACTGGCTCAATCTGCCTAACAGGCATCAGTGTAATCATTGAGTCGCGCAAAAACATCTTTTAACTGGGTATTAAACCGCTTTCATTGAGCATAGTGGGGGGGGGCGGTAACTGTTTTCGGTTTGATAGGTGCTTAGGCGTTGTTGCGCTACCCTGTGCTGCGACAGGATGGCCACACCGCCAGAACAGCGGTGTGGGATTTTACCGGTTAGATGAGATCGAAGCGATCTGCGTTCATGACTTTTGTCCAAGCGGCGACAAAATCCTCAACAAACTTTTCTTTATTATCATCCTGAGCGTAAACCTCGGCATATGCCCGTAGGATCGAGTTAGAACCAAAGAGGAGGTCGACCCGACTGGCCGTCCATTTGACCTGATTCGAATCCCGCTCAATGATTTCATAGAGGTTACTTGCGACAGGCTTCCAACGATAATTCATATCCGTTAAATTAACGAAAAAATCGTTGGTGAGTGCGCCGGGCTGGTCGGTGAAAACACCCTGCTGAGTTCCGCCGACATTGGTGCCGATAACGCGCATTCCGCCGATCAGGACGGTCATCTCATGGGCGCTAAGTCCCATCAATTGGGTACGATCGAGCAGTAGCTCTTCCGCTGTGACCACATAATCTTGCTTCAACCAGTTACGGAAACCATCGTGCAATGGTTCTAGTACATCAAAAGAATCGGCATCGGTGAGCGCCTCGGTGGCATCACCTCGGCCCGGCGAGAATGGCACATTGATATCTACCCCTGCTGCTTTGGCCGCGAGTTCGATGCCGACATTGCCCGCTAATACGATCACATCGGCGACACTTGCACCGGTATCGGCGGCGATAGCCTCAAGCACTGGCAACACTTTAGTGAGACGTTCAGGCTCGTTGCCCAGCCAGTCTTTTTGTGGACTCAGGCGGATACGGGCGCCGTTGGCACCGCCCCGTTTATCTGAACCACGGAAGGTTCGAGCGCTGTCCCAAGCGGTACACACCATCTCACTGACGCTTAAGCCACAGTCGGTGAGGCGCCGTTTAACGGCTTGAATATCATGACCGGTGCTGCCGGCTGGAACAGGGTCTTGCCAGAGGAGGGTTTCTTGCGGCACGTCTGGGCCAATATAACGCGCTTTAGGCCCCATATCTCGGTGTGTTAGTTTGAACCAAGCCCGTGCAAAGACATCCGAGAAGTATGCTGGATCACGGTAGAAACGCTCGGAGATCTGACGGTAGTCAGGGTCCATTTTCATGGCCATATCCGCATCTGTCATGATGGGGTTGTGGCTCAGTGAAGGGTCTTCAACATCGGCGGGTTTATCTTCCGCTTTGATATTGATGGGTTCCCACTGCCATGCACCTGCCGGGCTTTTCTTGAGTTCCCAGTCATAATTGAGCAGCAAGTCGAAGTAGCCGTTATCCCATTGGGTTGGGTGGGTGGTCCAGGCGCCTTCGATACCGCTGGATACGGTATCACGCCCGATGCCCCGTTGGGTTTTGTTGAGCCAACCAAAACCTTGATCTTCTAATTCGGCACCTTCCGGATCAGGACCGAGTAGGTTGGCATCGCCGTTACCGTGACATTTACCTACCGTATGACCACCGGCGGTCAGGGCGACGGTTTCTTCATCATCCATTGCCATACGTTCAAAGGTGACGCGGATATCGTGGGCGGTCTTGAGCGGGTCGGGTTTGCCATCCACGCCTTCCGGGTTGACATAAATAAGGCCCATCATCACCGCCGCCAATGGATTTTCTAAATCACGCTCGCCGGAATAGCGACTGCCTTTACTGCCGCTTGGGGCTAGCCACTCTTTTTCAGAGCCCCAATAGGTATCTTTTTCGGGATGCCAAATATCTTCTCGGCCAAAGGCGAAGCCGAAGGTTTTTAGTCCCATCGACTCATAAGCCATGGTGCCTGCATAGGCAATTAAATCAGCCCAGCTCAGTTGATTGCCGTATTTCTTTTTGATTGGCCAGAGTAGGCGGCGAGCTTTGTCTAAATTAACGTTGTCCGGCCAGGAGTTTAGTGGCGCAAAGCGTTGGTTGCCGGTACCTGCACCGCCGCGCCCATCAGCGATACGATAGGTGCCGGCGGCGTGCCAGGACATGCGGATCATCAAACCGCCATAGTGCCCCCAGTCTGCCGGCCACCAAGATTGGCTGTCGGTCATCAGTGCTAGCATATCCTTTTTTAGCGCCGCTACATCGAGCTTTTTGACTTCATCCCGATAGTTGAAGTTTGCGCCCATCGGGTTGGTCTTATGATCGTGTTGATGCAGAATGTCGAGGTTTAGCGACTTAGGCCACCACTCCATATTCGACATGCTGCTTTCTGTCGCACCCCCATGCATTACTGGGCATTTATTATTCGACATCAGTTGCTCTCCTGTTATGGGTGTCTCGTACGTCAAAAAGGTTATTAACTGCGCACATTGATATTGCACCTTCAACCCAGTATCGGCCGTTTAAATGGGCTTGTGAAACTGTAAATTTTGATCTCGACGATAGCTTTTTCCTATGTCTTAGACATGCAGCCTAGTGCATAGCAACGGGCTTTGCTGCGTAATGACATCGCGACTGATGATGTTTAGGCTTATCGAGAAGGGGATAAGGTTATCCGCAGGCAACCGTAGTTAACGGTAATCGTGAGGGTAAATCGTTTCTTGGTTGCTTCTTAACCTATTGAGGTTCGATAACAGGCTTTAGTATGCACTGCGGTATTTTTTATCTTCAGAGGTCGTCGCTGTTTTGGGTTCAGTTGTACTAAGCCCTCGAGTGTGGGTGAGGGGAGTTATTTGTCACTCAAAAAATCTGTTATACACCTGAGCTAAGAACCTGTTATTGCAGGGTATTTAGCGTGTGCACAATGGTTTTTTATAGAGATATCTTCTTTAAATTTAGACATTTAAAAGAATATTTATAATTAATTCATAGATAATTGTTGCACCGCAACATAGAAGGGTTGTAGTATCACTACATCAACCACATTTCTTTATGGGTACACATCATGTTCAAGACTCTTCCTACTGCTGACTTCTCTGCTTTTGGCGCTCCAATTCAAAAATTGATCGAGCTAAACACCGCTACTTTTACTAAAGCATTCGAGCTTCAGAAAGCAGCTATCGAAAAGCAGATCGCTCAAGCGCAAGCGGACTTTAAAGCGTTCTCTTCAATCAAAGACGTTGAAGCTTTCACCGCTTTCGTTACTGTTAAATCTGAAGAAGCTAAAAGCAAAATCGAAGCGCTGCAGACTGAAGCTCAAGAAGCTGCAGAAACGTCTAAAGCTTACTTTGCTGAAGTTCAGGCTATCCTGACAGCTGGTAAAGAATCAGTAGCTGCTGCACCTGCACCTAAAGCGCCTGCTAAAGACGCTGCATAAGTTACGCTATTCTAAAAAAGCCTCCATCAGCAATGATGGGGGCTTTTTTGTATCTAGAAATCATAGAATTGCTAAAAAGAGGTATCAGGCACGCCGGGAAGGGCATGGTTGTGGAGCCAATATCATCATAAAAAAGCCGCAATTAGACAGCGTCTTGCTGCTACATTGCGGCGCATAAATCGGCTTAACCTGCTTGTGCATATCGGTTAAGTTGTTGGAGCCAGAGTTTTTCTATGCTGAGCGGTCGTGTAGCACCATAAATAGCGCCGGATGCATGGGTGTTGTAGGCCCATAATTGGTTACCGAAATCATAATGCCACCACTCACTGGGTAGGTTTGAGAACCCCGCTTGTGTCATCGCATTAAAAAGCAGTCTGCGATTATCTCTGGCTGAGATATCATCTTGTTTGAGGGACTTTTCTAACGCATAGGTCCAAGATCTGGGGCTGGCTTCATCAAAAAGCGAGCCCATATCTAATAATCGTCCATCGATGTCAGCCAAGGTTACATCAACCGAACCGCCAGTTAGGTGGGGGCTCGGTGCTTTCGGGTCCGTGCTTGGTGGAGAGACTAAATTCCTCGCTTCTAGGTTAACTTCATCAGGGCTTAGTGCTTTGTTCGCATGGCTGATTAGATTGACCAGCGTATCGAACAGATACTGTTGTACCGCGAAAGGCCGCCAACCATCTAATACAACTAGTTGTAAGTTATCAGGAAGAAAACTGGCAGCACGCAGTAAACGCTCAAGCACCTGAGATCGAACATGGCACTCAGGAATGGCGTTAGCCACGCCCATCTTGAAATAGGCCGGATAGATACCCATTTTCTTGGAGATACTCACCGGCACTAGGGGGTCGTAGTTCTCGATAATCGATGTTGACTGATAGATATCCCAGTCAGGCATTTTTTGCTCAGGAATCGGAATATTCATATATTTATTTAAACAGGCTTGGAATAAAGAGAGTAAGAGATGGAAACAGGATGACAGTGATTAATACGGCCAATGCCACCATTACGAACGGCCAGATAGCTTTAAACATCACAGTTAGATCTAACTTACTCACCGCTGCCGCAACAAAGACACAGGCGCCCATCGGCGGGGTGATCAAGGCGATGGTAATGTTCATCGTAATGATGATGCCTAGGTGTACCGGGTCTACGCCAGCGTGTAGCGCGATGGGTAGAAATACCGGCGTTAGCAGCATCAAGGCTGACACTTCTTCCATCAGCATACCAACCCCAAAGGTGATTAGGCTAAGCATCAGCAAGATCGTGATAGGGCTGTCTACGTAAGGGGTTAGCAATACGGCAAACTGCTCAGGCACTTGAGCATAGGCAAGCAGCCAACTCACCACGGCGGAAGCGCCAATAATTAAAAAGATAGCGCTGGTTAATAATGCTGTTTCGACCAGCGCTGTCCAAGCGGCTTTTAGTGACAGGTTGCGGCTGATGATTCCAATCGCAAATGCGTATCCGACGATGAGTGCCCCGGACTCTGTTGGCGTGACAAAACCAAATACGATACTTGAAACGATAATAAAAGGTGCAGCGAGTGCCGGTGACGCCTTAATTAAGGACGTTAAAATATTTTTTAGGGTTGGCTTATCGTGCTGAGCCGTTAAATTCGCTTTTCTCGCGTAATACCAATTCATGGCCATAAAGGCCAAGCCTAAAGCCAAGCCTGGAATGACGCCGCCTAAAAACAGGTCGCCGACCGAAGTATTGGTTAATGAGGCATAAAGAATCATGAAGATGCTTGGCGGAATAATAGGCCCGATTAATGAGCTTCCTGCCGTTAGGCCCGCAGCATAGCTAGTTGAGTAGCCCTCTTTTTTCATTGCTGGCACCAGCAGTGAGCCTAAAGCTGAGGTATCTGCTACGGCAGAGCCATTCACCCCTGCAAAAAAAACGCTTGATACAACATTTACATAGCCGAGCCCACCGCGTAGGTGACCGACCATTGAATTTGCCAGTTTAATCAACTGAGGCGTCAGTCCAGCACCATTCATAAGGTTACCGGCTAAGATAAACAGCGGTATAGCCATCAGGGCAAAGACATCGATGCCACCAAACAGCTGCTGTGGCAACATTCTGGCGGCTAAATCGATATCGATAAACAGGAATCCGGCGAGAGCGGCCACAAGCAAGCAAACAAACAGTGGCAGGCCTAAAATTACATTAACAACGAATGTGCCTAATAGTGCTAGTAACATACGGGCTTCTCCGAAGTATATTTCTCGTGATAAAACGGTCCCATCAAGAGGGAAACCAAAGCGAGTAATCCAAATCCGATGGGCATAGCCATTAAGGGGATCGTTTTGCTAACGCCTAATCCCATGGTGGTAAATTTGGCTACAGAGAGAGCGTAGTTTGCACTGGCATAGCAGACAAAGATGCTTAAGCCCGTGATTATCAACCAATGATAAACCTGCAGTGCGCGACTTAGTTTGCCTGTTAACATTTGCTGCAAAATAGTGACTCGCATGTGGTCATCTCGCATATATACAACGGCGGCGATTAACATCACGCTAGTAATGATGAGATAGCGAGATAATTCATCCATCCAGATCGGTGAATGGTTAACTAAATACCGGGCAATAACGCCATACAGTAGGATAATTACATTCGCACATAATAGTGCTGTTGATAGATTGAGAAGGGCGGTTGTTAGCTTGGAACGGATTCTTTTTATATTCATTATTGGCCTCACAAGGGGCTCTAGCGAGCCCCCCTTTATCTCGATGTTACTTTACGTTTTTTGCATCTTTGAGTGCCATATCAATCCATGAGCTGTCGATAGACTGCTCAGCTAACCATGCAAGGAACGAAGGCTGGCCAACCTCTTTGAATTTTTGCAGTTCTTCAGCGGTAGGACGGTACACCTCCATGCCATTTTCAGCCAAATACTGAATGCGAGCTTCAACCTGGCTTTCAACGGCCGTGCGGTTGATGTTATTCGCTTCGACAATCGCTTCTTCAAGTAGTTTACGGTTTTCATCACTGAGGTCTTTCAGCAACTCATCATTGGCGACCAGGAATTGATCCGAGTACTGAATATTTGCCAGCGTTAGGTGCTTCTGAACTTCATTAAGGCTGCCCAGAATAATATACATTGGCGGGTTCATCTGGCCATCGGCTACACCGGTACGCAGCGCGAGATAAACTTCTGTCCATGGGATTGGCGTGCCTGATGCCCCAAATGCTTCATAGAGGGCGACCTGGCTTTTATCCATGGCGCGAAAGCGTAAGCCTTCAAAATCTTCAGGGGTATGAATAGGACGGGTGTTGTTGGTGAATGCTAGGAAGCCACCTTCTTCGACAACGGCCATCATATGAGCGCCGGTCTTTTCATAGAAGGCTTTACGGGCAGCTTTCCAGTACTCGCCTTCATCGAAGAAAGTACGCGCACTATCAAAACCATCAAACATAAATGGAATGGCACTGACAAAAATTTCAGGGAACAGCGGAGAGATACCGCCAAAAGACGCAACGTTCAGGCTCGGCGTGTTGATAACCTGCTCCATACGTTCTTCCTCTTCACCTAACATACTGTTGGGGTAGAGGCGAAGAGTGAGGTCTCCTTGGGTTTTTTCTTCAACTATCTTTTTAAGGTTTGTGGCAAAAAGGTGTACGGCATTTTCTTCAGCATTAGGTGCGCCGTTGTAGCTCAGGTTGATTGTTTGAGCATGCACGTTCGCAGCTAATGCCGCGATACCGACGCCCAATGTTAGCTTCTTTATACAGCGTAACGCTGTGGAACTATTGAGACTGACTTTCATTTTTACCATCCTATTTTTATAAGTGAAGAGACCTCGATCATACTAGTTGCGTTGTTGACATCGCAATATGTCTTGTGTTGCATAAAAGTCAACACTGTATTTCGTCGGCATTGAACATTAAAAATGACATCGAATGCTTTAAATGATCTAAAAATGCTTGCGCCGCTAATGTTAGTTCTCTGCCTTCTGCGCTCAATACGCGTGCATGGGCTTGGGATAAGGTTGGATGTTCCATCGATATTACGGATATCTTTCCGGCTCTAATCTCTTCAATTACGGTAAATTTGGGCATGAATGTAATCCCCATGCCGGATGTGACAAAGTTTGTTAAAACGGCCACTGAGTTCGTTTTAAGTTGAGGTTCAAGCCTTACATGGCTTACCTCTTCAACAAAGCTAACCAACCGGCCCATACCCGTTGAACGATCGATAAGGGCTAACGGATAGTTAAGAATATCTTCAATCGCTAGAGGTGCGGTAGTGTTTGAAAGAGGGTGGTCACTGGGCATAATCAGATCGAGTGGATGCCGCTTTTCGATTAAACAGTTCAGCTTGGGGTGACGAGCCGGGGCGTAGGTGATGGCAAAATCAATTTCATTATCTTCAAGCATCTGTACTGCATCCAGAGCGCCAGCCATCTCAACGCTGATTTGGATACCGGGATAGGCGGAAAGAAAGCTTTGTAACGAGGAGGAGATTAAATCACTAATGAACCCCTCGCCGACGGCAATACGCACTTCCCCGGCCCTTAGTCCGACAAGATCATGCAGGCGTGACATCGTGGCGGCTTCACTCGCCTGCATCTTCTTGAAATATCTTAAAAGCTCTTCGCCAGCAGCGGTAATCGGTTGTTTTGGATTACTGCGATCCCAGATGGTCATTTCGACAACATCTTCAAGCTGGGAAAGCATTCTGCTCACCGCAGAGGGATCAACGTTTAACCGCGCGGCTGCTTTTCGAATGGTGCCGAAGCGAGCGACGGCATTTAGGTATTCAAGCGCGCGGGGGTTCAAATGCTGCATGGTTACTATCCAACTAAAACCGGTATGAAGAGAGAATATAGCGCTTAAGCTGATTCAATAGTAGTGAGGTAGAGGACTCTAGCGGCAGTTGTGAAAGCAAATTGGTTATTGATGAAATAGCATCTAAACAACGATTGCTGCGGATAAAACAGCTTGTAGTTCGGTGGCGCGGGAGTGCTAGAAAGGCCAGTGGTGTAGCCTAAAATAGTGGGCTTTAAACAACCGAAGTCGCCGGATTGAATGAGTTTCTAGTGCAAGGCGCTAGCGAACTTGCATCTACTTATTCGCAAGGGCTAGTCATCATTGAGGCTTGCTTCTCAGTTAACCGCGCTTTGAGGGAGATCATTGAGTTTAGTTGAGTTGTCTTTTGGCTGCTCTGTCAGATAAATATAGATTGCAAGCAGCAGTAACAATATCGCGTCAACGGTGATGATCCCATAGATACCGGCTAGGCTGCCGGTGGATTGTTGAATAAAGCCTGCCAAGAGGTTGCCCAGTGCACCACCTAGGCCAAAGGTGACCATGCCGATACCGTTGATCTGCATCGTGGCAGTTGATGAATAGTGTTGATTGACCCAACCGGCAATAATGCCCCACATCGGGAAATACATCAGACCATAACCAAACCCGGCCAATACGGCATAGGTGGCGGGATCATAGATGAAGGCGAGTTGGCCTAAGGTAAACCCTCCAAAGATAACGATTAAAGCCATACCGTGGCCCTTTTTATCGGCCAGCTTTCCCGAGAAAAAGCCTGCGGCCATGCCGGTAATTCCCGACATAGTCCAAGTATAACCGCCTAGCGCGGCGGGCAAGCTGAGTTCTGCGAGATAGGTATTTAGCCAAGTAGAGAATGGCATCGTGGCAAAGCCAACCATAAAGCAGATGAGACAGGCGAAAAAGGCGGCTCGTTCTTGCACAATAATGCGAAATAGTTGTCGTGGTGCTAGGGCGGTCTTCGCTTGGCGAGGTGTCGAAACCTTGCGCTGTTTAAGCTGTTTTAACAGGAACAGGGTCAATATCAAGGTGATGCAGCCGAACATCCCGGCCAGTATCCAGCCGCTGCGCCAGCCGAGTAAGGGAACGATCAAGAGAATAAGGAGGCCGTTTAGGCCATAACCCCATGCCGTGCCGCTTGATGCACTGGATAAACAGGTGGAACAACATGAGGCCGGTGCATAACGGGTGATCAGTTCGATAATAGCTCCCCAGCTAATGGCAGCACTGGTGGCTAGGCAGGTTAGCACCAGCAAAATGAGCCTTGTATCATTTAGGGTGGCCATGATGAGCAGTAAGGTGCTGGTGGTAGCACCGGTGATCAGAACCAACCGGCCAGAATCGATACGGTGACCAATAAGTCCCAGCAGCATGGCCCCGCCCAGATAGGATAGTTGGGTTAAGGCGCCAATGGTTGCCAGATACCAGTGGCTGATGGCAATTGATTCTTGCATCAATGGTACCAGTGCTGAAAATAAGAACACGCCGAAGCCATGACTGATGATCTGGTTCATGCCAAAGGTAGCGGTCATTCGCATTGCGCATACTCCATACCCGTTGAGACGCCGCTCAACTGACTATCAATATTGATTCAATATCCGCTGGAATAGTCCCGTTAGTTACACCTTGCTGGCGTCGTTGCGAGGCATATTTCATCTCACCGCACTGTGACAGAAATGCAATTTTTCAATTGCCTAATTGCGAACGTTTTAGGTCGTTATGGGTGCGTTTAGTGATAAAACGTCCAACATCCGGCTGTGAGCTGCTCTGTTTACTGCTATGAGGAGCGGTGAGGCATCTTAAAGGTAGAGACCACCGAGTCCGCACAGGGTAAAGATCACCACTAATACGACGATGGGGAGTTTTAACCGCTGCAGCAGAAATAAGCCGACCAGTATAAGGGCAATATCGGTTGCGCTACCGACAGCTGAGATAAAGACCGGCTGGTAGAGTGCTGCGAGTAGTAAGCCGACCACGCTGGCATTCACCCCCTGGATCGCGGCACTCACGCTGGGGCGAGCGGCGAGAATCTGCCAGTTTTTTAGCACGGCCAATAGCAGAAGAAAGCCGGGTAGAAAGATTCCAACGGTGGCGAGTAGGGCACCACTAATAGGGGCTGATGGTAGCAGTTGATAACCGAGATAGGTGGCTAGGGTGAACATTGGGCCGGGAACCGCTTGGGCAATGGCGTAGCCGGTTAGAAAACTATCATCGCTGAGTTGATCGGCAAGGCTGGTCTGCAACAGGGGTAACACCACATGACCGCCGCCAAACACAAGGCTACCGGCATGGAAGAAATCTGCGAAGAGTTGTAGCGGTGCGCCTAAATATCGGATCAATGGCAGCCCAACTAGCAACAGTATAAAGAAAGTGAGCGGTATCCAGTTGAGGGTTGCTTGAGTGTTTTTTATCGTATCGGTGGTGCTCGTTTGCGGTTTAAACCATAGGTATCCGCTGATTGCGGCGATGATAAGCATAATCATCTGATTTTCTAGTCCCGGCATTAATAACAGTACAACTGCGGTTGCAATGGCAAGCCCGGCGGTTAGATTGCATTGGCAAGTGTTAGCGGCCATACCTCGAATGGCATCGGCGATCACCATGACCGCTAACAACTTCAGCCCGTGAACGGCCCCCTGAAAGAGAGGGTTTTGTGTCCCTGTTTCACTCAACAGTCCTAGCCCTAGCATCAGTATGACTGATGGGAGTGTGAAGCCAGCAAAGGCGGCGATAGCCCCCGGTAATCCTGCACGATGATAGCCTAGGGCAAAGCCGACTTGGCTCGAGCCTGGACCGGGCAAAAACTGACTCAACGCGACCAGTTGAGCGTATTCCTTATCACTCAACCAATGCAGCTTTTCAACAAAGGTTTTGTGGAAGTAGCCAAGATGGGCTGCCGGGCCGCCAAAGCTGATCCAGCCTAAGATAAAAAATTGTTGAAACACTGCGAATATGGGCTGCATTGGTGAAGGCTCAAAAAATGGATCGACGATTATCGATCAATACTGTTACAGCCTGAGTACTGTGTGAGACTAATGCCGATGAAACTTATCCTGTTGATTTGAATGGATGAAAACCCATAACTAAAACTTTGGCTTACAGCTGTTTCTATGGAGTTGTAATAAAAATACCTTTTGTCTGTCCCCTGAAATTCACATTAGGGCCATAAGCTACTGCCCTAAGATGTGAAATATGGATCGGGTAGACAATATGTTGAACAAAGTGATTTTGGTGGTGCTGGATGGTCTTGCCTATGAAACCGCACAGCAGTGCATGGGGTTTCTGCAAAGCTTGACCGATAGACCTCAGACGTCGCAGAGCAAAGCGACGCTTTATAAAGTGCAATGCGAGTTGCCATCGATGTCGCGGCCTCTGTATGAAGCGATTTTAACCGGGGTTGCGCCGGTTGATAGCGGTATTGTCCATAATCATATTATCCGTAACTCCAATCAGCAGAGTGTTTTCAGTTTGGCGCGTCAGGGAGGTTTAACCACTGCGGCGGCTGCCTACCATTGGGTGAGTGAGCTCTATAACCGTAGTCCTTATGATGCGGTGCGGGACCGTTTTACCCACGATCCAGAACAGCTGATTCAGCACGGCATTTTTTATCATCAGGATCATTATCCCGATAGCCACCTTTACCTCGATGCTGAATGGTTACGGGTACAGCATGACCCTGATTTCTTATTGGTTCACCCGATGAATATCGATGATGCTGGTCATCGTGCAGGCCTCGATAGTGCACATTACCGAAATACGGCGCGGCATTCTGACACCCATCTGTCGACTCATCTGCAGCAGTGGATAAAGCAGGGTTATCAGATTTTGGTGACTGCTGATCATGGTATGAATAGGGATCAGAGCCATGGGGGCGCATTGGCTGAAGAGCGAGACGTCCCCCTGTTTGTGATCGGCGAAGGTTTTTCACATGACCCCTCGGCGCAACCAACGCAACTAGAGCTGTGCGGTACGGTTTGTCAATTGCTGGGATTACATGATCACGGGAAATCGGTGGCTGCTGCGTTATTAAAGGATGAGGCACCGCTAAAGCGCCAGAATCTCGGGAGCGCGTGCGCATGAGTCTGGCTATTTTTGATTTGGACGAAACCCTTATTGCCGGGGATAGCTGCACCCTGTTTTGTCAGTTTCTGGTGGATGAAGGGATTGCCGCGCCAGACTTTTTGCAACAAGACGCGCAGATGATGACGCGTTATCACGCCCAAACGTTAGTGCTGTCTGAATATATCCGCTTTCTGACGGGGCCCGTTAGGCATCTATCGATCACCGAGATTGATGCGCTAATGCCCCGTTTTGTGCAGCGTTATATCACTCCGCGTATCTATCCACAGGCGCAGCAAATATTGGCGAACTATCAGCAGCAAGGAGTGCGCCCGCTGATTATTTCTGCCACCTCTGAATTTATTGTTAAGGCGGTTGCCGAGGCGCTGGGGGTGGATGATCTGCTGGCCATTCAATTGGCCACGGAAGGGCAGTTTTATAACGGCGATATCCACGGGATACCAACCTTTCGTGAAGGCAAGGTGAGCCGCTTAAAGCATTGGTTGGCCGAACAACAAGAGAGCCTCAAGGGGGCTTTTTTCTACAGTGATTCAATTAATGATCTGCCGCTGTTAGAGCAGGTTGAATACCCAGTGGCGGCTAACCCCGATCCTCGGTTAATGGCAATTGCCATCGAGCGACGCTGGCCGGTACTGCAATGGCGAATGCCGACGAACAACACCCTAACCCAAGACCAACCTTTAACACGACAGGAGCTAAACCATGTCTAAACTTTTCATCGCCGGTGCTGTGGCATTGATGGCGGGTAATGTAATGGCGGTATCATGCCTGCCCGTTACCGGACCTGAAGCAGGTGGTGTTTATCCACACCTGTTTGAAAAAACTGAATTTGAATCGAAGCAGGGTTGTACTCTGAACTTCAGTGAAAACCCGTCGATCAGTCAGTTGAATAGCCGTATTGCTGGTAATCCTAAATTGCTACCTTTGGTACAGCGTTTGCCGCAGGAGCCATTGGTGATTGCGCCTTACCAGAGTATTGGTCAGTACGGTGGTGTGTTGGATGGCATCTCTAAAGCAACCGAGTCGGGTACCTCGGACTTCTTGTCTATACGCCATGTCAATTTAGTCCGTTTCAGCGATGATCTGGCGACAGTGGTACCTAACGTCGCTAAATCTTGGGAGTGGAGTGCGGATTATACCCTGTTGAAAGTGAACCTGCGTCAAGGTCATAAGTGGTCTGATGGTGCGCCGTTTACCGCCGCTGATATCGCCTTCTGGTATAACAATATCTTGATGGATAGCCAGGTAATTGAGAAGCCTAAGGACCGATTCCTCTCTGGCGGCAAGCCGATTAAAGTAGAAGTGCTGGATGACACTACCGTGCAGTTCACCATGAATGAGCCAGCCCCAGGCTTTCTGGATAACTTTGCTCAGGATTATGCTCAGCCATTTCTACCTAAACACCTGTTAGAAACGTTTCACCCAGCCTTTAATAAAGATGCCGATAAGCTAGCTAAATCACTGGGCTTCGATAACGGTTATGCATTGGTTAACTTCTATTATGGTCAGTCCGATTGGAAAGATATCCCCACGCCATTGTTAAAAGATAAAGCCGCCGCCGAGCGTCTAGTAAAAGCCGGCTATACCGCAATTATGCCAACCCTTGAATCGCACATAGTCGTTGAAGAGTCTTTGGAAAAACGTCATCTGGTGGCGAACCCATATTTCTTTCAAGTAGATACGGCGGGAAATCAACTGCCCTATATCAATGAGATCAATGAGGTGTATATCGGTGATGAGGATATCCAAACCGCTAAGTTGATCTCCGGTGACGTGGACTACAAAGCGCAGGCCGTTAATCTGCCTCAAGCGCCGGTACTGCTGGAAAATAAAGATAAAGGTAACTATGACGTTGCGTTGCGCCCAACCATCGCCCAAACCACTTTTGCCTTCAATCTGACGGATAAAGATGTCGAAAAACGGGCAGTCTTCAATGATGTCAATTTCCGCCGGGCGATGTCGGTTGCGATGGATCGTGAGCAGATAAATGAGATCGCTTATTTTGGTCTAGGTACGCCGACGCAATACACTGCCTTTGATGCTGATACCACGTCGTTTATTACCGATAAGCTGAAAAATAGCTGGATTCAGTTTGATCAAACGCTGGCGGGCAGGTTGTTGGATAAAGCGGGGGTTGTGGATAAAAACGGTGATGGCCTGCGTGATCTGCCATCCGGTAAGAAATTCGAGCTAAATATCCAATATGCGACCCAAGGTACACCCTCTGAAGTGGTCGAGATTGTTGCTAAGAGTTGGAACGATGTTGGGGTTAAAACCACGATTAAAGAGGTCACCTCCGATGAATACCGTAACTCCCAGACCGCAAATGATCTGAGTGTACTGAGCTGGGTCATGGGCCGTCCATTAGCGAATATCGCCAGTAATACCGAAACGTTGGTGCCACCCTATGGTAGCTTCTTTGATCTGCGTACGGGGATGCTATGGGGACAATATCTTGAGACCAATGGCGCTGAGGGTGTGGCGCCACCCGCCACGGTTGCTGAGATGAAGAAGCTCACCGATAAGTTTGTCACGCTGAAAGCCGGCACTGCCGAGTCTAATAAGGTGGGCCTGCAAATCGCTGAAAAAGTCGTCGATGACTTATTTATTATCGGCACGGTAAAAGCGGTATCTCCGGTTTATCGCAGTAACTTACTGGCTAACTTTGAAGTACCTAAAACCTCTTCTTATGAGTTCTATCGCATGTACCCCTATCTGCCAACGCAGTGGTATTTGAGTAAGTAATTTACAGAGTGTAACAAGGGAGAGATCAGCTCTCCCTTTTAGTGTTTTCTACTGCTGATTAACCCAATGCTCACTGTTGGGCATTGGGTTAATCAGCTTAAAGATATGTTGATTCGTTAAGTTTAGTCGGAGTTCGCCTGTGATCTCATTCTTATCCGATACCTGGTTGCTGTGGATACTCCTCAGTATTGGCGCGTTACTGTGGTGGAGCGGTCGTAAAAGTCAGTATTTTCATTATGTGTTTAATCGCTATTGGTTGGCATTAGTCACGCTGCTGTTAGTCAGCGGCATAGTCTTTTCACTGATGGAAGTACTGCCGGGTGATTGTGCCGAAAAGTATATTGCCTATAAAAACACTCAAGGTGAAACCATTACCCAGGCGGATATTCAGGCTGAGCGGGTGCGGATGGGATTGGATAAATCGTTACCCGAACGCTGGGGGCGTTGGGTGACTAACTTAACCTTGCGAGGCGATTTAGGGTTTAGCTGTGCTAAGCGACAATCGGTCAATTTGGCCCTCGGGGATCGGTTCTGGATGAGTTTTATGTTCTGTATCGCGGGGTTGCTATTTGCCTACCTGATTGCCGTACCCTTTGGTATTTTGTCGGCCTTTACGATTAATAAAGCGTGGGTGGATAACAATCCCCAGCATAGCAAGTGGGAACAACTGTTTGGCACCTTCATGCTGAGTTTACAAAAAGTGCTAGACCTGCTGTTACGTATCATTAGCTATCTGGGACTCGCGCTGCCTAACTTCTTGTTGGCGCTGACCATTATTTTACTCTACGTGTTCGCCGGAGAGCCGATGCCGACAGGGCTGTTCTCTGATCAGTGGGCGAACGTACCTTGGTTTGGTGATAACGGTTTTTCCACCGGCAAACTGTATGATTTTCTGGGGCATATCTGGCTGCCTATTTTTGTTATCGGTTGGTCGGCTACTGCATTGCAGTTGCAAACTGTAAGGGCCTTAGTGGTGGATGAATCAAACAAGTTATATGTCGACGCCGCCCGTGCCCGTGGCGTTGATGGAGTCGCCCTCTGGGCCGGTTATCCGGTACGCCATTCGATTAGTCCACTGTTTAATTCCATCGGTTTTGATTTTCAGCGAGTGTTTAATGATCTACCGATTGTTGCAGTGGTGATCGGCCTTACCGATGCTGCCGCGCTACTGATCGAAGCATTATCGATGACTAATGATCAGGAGCTAGCTGCTGGTATTTTGTTTTTGGTGGCATTGGTGGTGATTAGCATGAACTTTATCACCGATGTTGTATTAGCCGCGATTGATCCTCGTGTGCGTAAAAGTGTGCTGGGGAGTTAATGATGAATGCACTGTTAGTCCGTTTTGGACGTAAGGCCAAGCCGCAAACTGAAGAATCGTATTACACCGCCGGGCAATTGGCGTTAATTAAGGCGCGCTTTAAACGCAAGACCTCTGGCGTGGTCGCCGCATGGGTGCTTGGCACATTGGTGATGATGGGTTTCTTGGCGCCGTTTTTCTCGCCGGTAGACCCGACGATTCGCGGCGCTGATGCTGATTATCGTCGCGGTGTACCGCAGGCGGTGTATTTTTGGGATGACAACGGCTTCTCGTTACGACCGTTCAGTTATAGCTATCAGAAAGCAAAAAGCAAAATTGATTTGCGAGTGTTGGCCGGTGGCGGCCTGGATGCCTTGGATGCGTTCACTTCCAGTGGTGCGCTTAGCTCTTCGAGCCAAAATAAGTTTGAAGTGGATAAAAATCAACGCCGTTATCTACAGTTTTTTGTTAAAGGTTGGGAATACAGTCTGATCGATTTGAGTGTTGCCGGTTTGGATCTGGATATCCGCTGGGACCGTCATCTGTTTGGTGTCGAACAGGGACAGATCCATGTGATGGGTACTGATGAAGATGGCAAAGATATCTTTAGCCGTACTCTGCATGCAATCTGGGTGACGATTAGCATTGCTATTGTGGCGTTGGTCGTGAAGTTGATCGTTTCCTTGTTTGTTGGTGGGGTGAGTGGCTATTTCGGTGGCCGGGTGGATACCCTGATGATGAGCATCACTGAAGCGGTGCGGGTGATCCCTCCTATTCCTATCTACCTCGCTTGTGCGGTGGCATTAGCACAGATTGATCTAACGCCCGTGCAGCGTTATTTTGCCATTGCGGTCGTGATTGGCGCGTTAGATTTTGCCACCCTTGGACGACGCTTACGTACCCATATTCTTACCGAGCGAAATCAGGATTATGTGTTGGCTGCTCAGCTATGTGGCGCCAGCACTGGTCGGATTATCTGGCGGCACCTGATTCCCAGTTTTACCAGCTATATCATAGTTGATACGTTGATCAACTTTCCCTATGTGATTTTGGCAGAAACCAGCCTGAGCTTTTTGGGCTTAGGGTTGACCGAGCCGGTGAACAGTCTAGGGGTTTTACTACAAAAAGCGCAGGACCCCGATATCCAACAAAATATGATTTGGCAGTTTTTCCCGGTGTTGGTGTTTGTGGTGTTGATTATGGCATTTGTGTTTGTCGGTGATGCGTTGCGGGATGCTGCGGACCCCTATTCGGAGAAAAATAACATGATGATCAATCAGAAAATCAGCGAAAACCTGCTAGAGATCCGAGATCTGAGTATCGATTTTAATACCGATGAGGGGATGGTTCGGGCGGTCGATAGCCTCAACTTGAGTATCCGCCCCGGTGAAGTGATGGGGCTAGTGGGGGAGAGTGGCTCAGGTAAGTCGATCACAGCGAAGAGTATTATGGGTTTAACACCCCGTAATGCGATTATTCAGCACCCTAGTCAGATGACGCTGAATTACCAAGAGAAGGCGGTCAATATTCTTAAGCTGCGCGGGCGAGATCTTCGGCTAGTGCGTGGTGATGCGGTGTCGATGATATTCCAAGAGCCGATGGCCAGCTTTGCGCCGGCGATTCGTATCAGTGATCAGATTATTCAAACGATGCAAATCCATCTTGGTTACGACAAAGATCAAGCCCGTCGGGCGGGGATCGAACTATTTGATCGGGTTGGGATTGTTGAGCCCGCGAAGCGTTTTGATCAATATGTATTCGAGCTTTCCGGTGGTATGCGTCAACGGGCGATGATCGCCATGGCATTGTCGACTCAGCCTAAACTATTGATAGCCGATGAGCCAACTACCGCACTGGATGTCACCATACAGGCGCAAGTGCTAGAGCTGATGATGGAGTTACGCGAGCAGTTGGGCATGGCGATGCTGTTTATTACCCATGATCTTGGGGTGGTCTCTAAAATTGCCGATAACGTCACCGTCATGCAACAGGGTAAGGTGGTCGAGGCGGGCAGTGCCGATCAGGTGCTGTTTCAGCCAGAACATCAATATACTCGGCGTTTGCTGGACGCATTGCCAAATTTAGATAACTTACCGGAAGCCCCTGCACATACTCCCGAGCCATTGCTATCGGTGCGTGATCTAACAATCAGTTATCCGGTGATGAGCAGTGGTCGGCAACGAGAATCGTTTACAGCTGTGAAGAATATCAGCTTGAAGCTACCCAGAGGGCAGATCATCGGGCTAGTGGGTGAGAGTGGTTCCGGTAAAACCTCACTGGGTAAGGCGATGCTAGGGGCTGCGCCGATTACGTCTGGCACCGTTGAATATCACCACACTAAAAAGAAAGTGAAATTTGGTGCTGGTAAAGCCATTAAACGTAAACGATTGGCGCGTACAGCACAGCTGGTGTTTCAGGATCCGTATAGCTCACTGAACCCTCGTATGACGGTGCGAGACATTATTGCTGAACCGTTAGAGGCAATGAACTTGACTAAAAGCCGCGAAGAGACCGATCAACGAGTCATTGAAGTGGCCCAGCGTTGCCATATTGCAGTGGAACATCTGCGTCGCTTCCCCCATGCTTTTTCTGGTGGGCAACGGCAGCGTATTAGTATTGCACGGGCGTTAGTTTGTAAGCCTAAGTTTATCGTGGCTGATGAGTCGGTCGCAGCGCTGGATGTGTCGATTCAAGCCGAGATCCTAAATCTGTTGAAAGAGCTGAAAGAAGAGCTGAGTCTGACCATTTTGTTTATCTCTCACGATCTCAGTGTGATTGCCAACCTGTGCGATTGGGTCTGCGTGATGAAACAGGGAGAGCTGGTGGAACAGGGCTCTGTGAGACAGATATTCCTCACACCTCAACAGGCTTATACCCAAAAGCTGATCGCCTCAATTCCGTTGCTGGATTCGCCCGCAGGGCGCCAGCAACGTCTACCAGATCTGCTACAAATCGCAGAGCGCTCGATGCAGGCGGACTCGACGCAAGGAGTGTGAGATGGATTTTTCCATGGCAGAGATTCGCGCTTTTAATGCTACCTTGAAGGCGGGTAACTTTACGCGAGCCGCGGTGCTGCTTTCGGTGAGTCAGCCGGCCATAACAGCGCAGATTCGTAAGTTAGAATCCCGTTTTAGTGCCCCCTTGTTAGAGCGTTTTAGCAAAGGGGTACAAGCGACCGACTTAGGCCGGCAGCTATATCAGATCACTCGACAGTATCATGATCTTGAAGCAGCCATTGAAGTCTTATCGAACCCGGCCTTATCACCGGGCAAAATGACGTTGAAGGTAGCGAACGCCTCGTCAATTATCTTTATGCCATTAATCGCTGAGTTTAGTCGCCGTTTTCCCCAAACAACGTTAAAAATCAGATCGGTAACGACCTCAGAGTGTCGAGCGTTGGTGCTCAATAGGGATGTTGATATTGGACTGTTTCCACTACAGGATGACAATAGCGAGCTTTCGCGTTTGGCATTTTCGGCCCATCGCTTGATGGCGGTTTTACGGACTGATCACCCACTGGCAGAGAAACCCTGTGTTTCGGTAAGCGAATTGGCCGATGAGTCGTTGATTATCTATAAGTCGGAGGCCTGTACCCAACAGTTATTAGAAGCGCTGTTTGGTCGCCAGCAACTGACCGTCTCAGGGAATGTTGTGGTGGATGGCCGTTTGGATATGTCTGAAGCGGTGAGTCATGGTTTGGGTATTGGTTTTGCATTGGCTCAGGATATTCGTCCTGATCCGCGTTTGACCGTGGTACCTATTGTTGAGGCTACCGATGAAGTGGTTGAACATGTGGTGTGGATGAAAAACCGTCGTAGCTTGCCGGGGATTCGGGATTTTATCCAATTGGCGTTGGAGCAACGCTGTGGTGCTCTGTCAGAAGTGAGTGAGTTCTAGTTTGTTATCAGTTCATTGACTGCGTTATGGTTATGTCTTCATTTTAATCATTCAGTATGATCACACTCAGCGCAATACCATAGATAGCTAAAATAAGAGCGCTCTCAAAACCAATTTTGCCAATGCCATAAGTCTCGCGTCTTACCATGCCTAACAGTAAAGTCGCTGTCATTAAAATACTCACTAAAGCCCATGTGACTTGAACTGGCGCCATATCATGATAGATAGAACCTTGGGTATAACCCACATCTGCAGCGGCAACCACCAACATATTAAAGCAGTTAGTGCCAAAAATATTGCTGACGGCGAGGGTTAAAGCACCAATACGTATGGCAACAATGGTAGTGACTAACTCCGGTGTCGACGTTGCCAGTGCAGTGAAAAAACCACCCATCAGCGTTTCAGAAATACCGGTCTGATCTGCAATCTGTTTTGCTGATTCCATTAAAACCCAACCAGAAACCCCCGTTAGAGCCGCCATGCAAATAAACGTTATCCATACCGAGGATAAATTACCGTGATGATGCTCATCGGGTTGGTCTGCAACCGTTTGACATGTTTGTCGAGGAAACCACATAGGCTTTGCTTTAGTATGAAGAACCAAGTGTAAACCGGATATATAAGCGACAATAATCACCGGTGTGACGGGGTGAATATTGAAAAAAGTAATTGCGGGGCTAAAGACCGCCAGCAGGGGTAATGTCAACAATACAATGAGCAGACCTGCGAGCATAAGGTTGACGGAAGAGGCTGCCGCATGTTCCAAGTTAGCTTTGCGATAAACAATATCAGCCACCGCAAGAAACACCAGATTAACCGCCATACTTCCCATAACATTACTCATCGCCAAATTAGGGCGATTGTCTATTGCCGCCGTCAGTGTCGCTGCAAAATCAGGCAGCGAGGTCACGCCAGCCAAGAGAAAAATGCCAAATAAAGCCTCACCTAAACCTGTTTGATCGGCCAATGAATCTGAGAGTTTCGCTAACTTGCTACCTGCAATGATAATCACCAATGCAGCAACAACAAAAGCAGTCATGCTGAACGTTAAAGAAGTAAACATACAACCCCTACAAACAATGAGAGTGGGTTAAGTGGTGTTATTACAGCGCCTGAAACATACATAACCATAGTTGTATTTTATCATGCTAACGCTACTGTAATGGTTTCAAAGACAGTTAAGGCTAAAGGCAGATGCTTTTTCGCAGTGACTTTTAAATCGTAGTCATTATCGTTAATTTCAAAACAGCACCTTTATTAGATTTTTGACGTTCAGAGATTCATATAATAAGTGTGATTTTTTACTAAAGGGATAAAAGTACCTACTACTGACCGTGATAAAGGTAAACATTGAGCGGCAATGGCCGATATATAGTCTAGGCCTGTTTGAATAAACGCATTGGAGATGAGTTTTATGGAATTAACAGCTGCATCAGCGTCGGCATATCAGCAAGCTTCGCTACAACAGGATGTTGCAGTGGCTGTGGCCGGCAAAGCAAAAGACAATATTGAGCTGCAAGGCGCAATGGCATTACAGCTGCTGGAAAGTACCGCCGTGCCTGCGGTCGATCTGAGTTCTTCGTTGGGACAGAATATCGATATCCGCGCTTAATGGTTGGCGGGTTCTCTTTAAACCGCCTTAGGGCGGTTTTTTATTGCCTCCATTAAATCTCATAATCGGTCGGCAGTAGCCGGGGAAAGTCGGCTTTTATCTGTTCAATAACCGCCGGTAGCTGCTCGGCCTGCACCGGTTTGCTGAACAGGAAACCCTGAATATTGGGACAGTCGAGCTGATGCAGATACTGCAACTGCTCAATGGTTTCGACCCCTTCAGCGATCAGTTCTAACCCTAAACTTTTTGACATCGCAATAATGGCATTTACGAGGGTGGCATCTTCTTTATTATCCGGCAGGTCACGAATAAAGGCCCGGTCAATTTTTAGTTTGTCGATCGGGAACTGTTTAAGGTAGCTCAGGGATGAATAACCGGTGCCGAAATCATCGATGGCCAGTTTTGAACCTAGGGCTTTAAACTCCTGCAACCAGGCGATCGCTTCGGTTGAATTTTCCAGAAACATGTTTTCGGTGATTTCAAAAATGATCTTGCTTGGATCGACACCGACGCTGTGCATGATATCGGCGGCGACCTCGGCATCGAAGCCTAATAAACGCTGATTGCTGGCGACATTGACGGTGATGCAAAGGTTGTTGATGCCCTGTAGCTCCCATTTAACAATCTGTTCACAACTTTGTCTGAGTACCCACAGGCCAATGGGTTGGATTAAACCGGTTTCTTCCGCTAGGGGAATAAACTCGGTGGGGCTGATGAGGCCGCGCTCTGGATGGTGCCAACGAATCAGAGCTTCAGCAGCCACTACTCTATGTTGCAGGCAGTTACTGATGGGTTGGTAGTAGAGTTCAAACTCGTGATTATTGATCGCCTGACGTAGCGCCTGTTCGAGTTCGGTGCGATTTTTTACCTGCTCACGCATCTGTGCATTGAAGAATTGATACTGGTTGCGACCATTGTCTTTAGCCAGATACATCGCCATATCCGCATGGCGCAACATTACTTCTCCGCTGTCGCTGTCGTTGGGATAACAAGAGATGCCGACACTCGCGCCAATATAGAGGGTTCGGCCCGCCAGTTGGAACGGCGGTTGTAATATTTCGATCACCTGCTTAGCGATTATGGCGGCTTCCTCTTGATCGGTGAGGTTTTGCAATACAATGACAAATTCATCACCGCCAAAGCGGCTCAGTAGATCGTTTTCACCGATCACCGATGTTAACCGTAAACTAACCTGTTGTAGCATCTGATCGCCCACAGAATGCCCGAGGGTGTCGTTAACCGCTTTGAACCGGTCAAGATCAATAAACAGTAGGGCGCAGAGGCAGCCTGCTTGATCGCAGCGGTGGTGTATCTGGGTCAGCTCCCGTTTAAGCATAATGCGGTTGGGTAGTGAGGTGAGGGCATCAAAGTTTGCCTGCTGACGAATTTGTTCTTCATCATTCTTGCGTTGGGTCATATCAGAAAATACCGCGACATACTGTTCTAGCAGGCCATCACGATTTTGCACTGCGGCGATCGATAACCATTGTGGATAAACGCTGCCGTCTTTGCGTTTATTCCATATTTCACCTGACCAACTGCCGGCTTTTTCCAGCGATAACCACATGTTTTGATAAAAGGTATCTTTCTGTTTGCCCGATTGGAACATGTTAGGCTTTTTACCCACCACTTCGGCAGAGCTATATCCGGTGATTTCACTAAAGGCGGGGTTAACCGAGATAATAGTGGCATCCGGTGCCGTGATCATGATCCCTTCATTGGTGGTTTCAAACACGGCGGCATTCATTCGGAGCTGCTCTTCGGTGGCGCGTCGTTCGGTAATATCTTCTTTCACCGCTACAAAGTGGGTGATCTGGCCCAGCGAGTCTCGCACTGCCGAGATAGTAGCGGCTTCCCAATATAATGAGCCATTTTTACGGCGGTTGAGAAAGGTGCCTTGCCAAGGTTGACCGGATAGCATCTGTTGCCACATCGCTTGATAGTTGACCGGCGATAGATCACCTGAGCTGAATAGACTTGGACGTTTGCCGACAACCTCATCAAGAGAGTAACCGCTAACTTCTTCGGCTTTTGGATTAATATATTCAATGATGCCGTTAATATCGGTAATGACCACTGCGGCAGGGCTTTGCTTGAGGGCTCTTGAGAACTTACGCAGCTCTTGTTCTTTGCGTCGTGTTTCGGTGATATCCACTCTGATCCAGACTTCGCCAGTTTCGTTAGTGGTGCTATTGCTGCATAGGTAGTAGTTGCCATTATCGGTTTGTTGAATCAGCCGATGATCTGAGTGGCGGTCTTTTTGATAGTGGCATTTAGCATCGATTGCGGTTTGGATGATCTCCTTCGGTGTTCCAGGCTGCAGTAGTTCACTGATCCAGGGGTAGTAATGGGCGAAGTTACGATTGCTGAGTACCAATTTATCGTCAGTATCAAAGAGCGCAAAGGCTTCTCTGATGTTATCCACACCGTCTTTGAGACGTATTTGTGCCTGTTCTGTCTGATTGTGTGAGCGAATCAGGCGCAGATAAAGAAAGCTCAGTAGTAATATCAATACGGTGGTTAGGCCAATTAGTACGGAGTTAAAATAGTCTGTTTGCTGGGTGGCTTTCTGCCGGTAGCTAAGAAACGCGCTATAGAGTTGGTTAAAGGCGGATTTATTGGGGATCTGTTTATACTCCGTTAGTAGCTGGTTCAGCTGAGTTTGGGCTGTCAGGTTTGAGCTGATATGAAACTTAAGCGCCTGCAGGCTAGCGGATGAATTGGTCAGTTGCTGCAGCTTATTTCTTAATGCGGAGGCATCTAACTCACTTTTGAAAATATGGAAATGGTATAGCTGATTTAAGATGTCTCTGGCCGGGAGTACGTTGTCAGGGTCTCTTTCTTCGATGGCTGCAATTAGCATGGGAATATAGTTCATACCGTTGCGAGCTTTCGCTGCATGGGTTTTGATCTGTTCGGCTAATGTAATGCGTTGATGCAAGGTGTGACGGTATTGTTGCAGTTTTTCGCTTAGATCAACGGGAAGGCCATTAAACAACGCGGCAATATCGGGATTGTTTTCCTGCTGCTGCAGCTGTCGAGTGAGTTTGACGATCTGGTCGTAATTTTGCTGCTTCATTGAGCTGATGGTTAACACTTCCAAATCCAGTGCATTATCAAACGCTTGAAGTTGTAATAAGACTTCAGCCCGTTGCTGGCTAGGCTGGGTGTGTCCGTTGTGGCCTAAATAAAACAAACACCCCAATAAGACGATTGCCAGTAGGGATGTCAGATAGAGGCGGGCTTTGAACCAGATCATTCAGCGAGCTCCGGATGTTCTCCGGCTAGGGAGCGAATAAAGGCGCTGATGGATGCGATATGTTGTTCAGGGATCTCCCGACCTAACTGAAAGCGGCCCATGATTTTGATCGCTGCGGCCAAATCGTTAACGGACCCGTCGTGGAAGTAGGGGGCTGTTCGCGAGGCTAATCGTAAGCTAGGTACTTTGAAAAGGTAGCGATCGTCAGGATTATTGGTTTCGCTGAAGCGTCCTAAATCGGCTTCACTGAGTGGGGTTCCCCGGGCTTTAAAATACTCAGAGATGTCGTTGACCGCACCGAAAAAAGCGAACATATTGCCGCCGACATTTTGACCTTGGTGACAACTGATACAACCGTAGGATTTGAATAGCCGATAACCCTGTTTTTGCTCCACACTCAGCGCGGACTCATCGCCTTTAAGCCAGCGATCGAAGGGGGCGTTCAAAGTCATCAGCGAACGTTCAAACTCGGCGATAGCATCGCGGATGTTGTTGGCTGTTAGCCCATCGGAATAAAGCGCGGCAAAGTTCTGTTTGAGTCTCTTATCCTGCTGTAGCCGGTCGATGACCTCGGGCCAGGTGGAGTTCATTTCAACCGGGTTGCGTACTGGCCCGTTAATCTGCTCGTGTAAATTGGCGGCGCGACCATTCCAAAATTGGACGAAATTCAAGCGAGTGTTATACACCGTGGGAGTATTAGTCGTCCCCGGTGTGCCGTTAACGCCAAAAGACAGTGGGCCTTTATCGGCACCGCCGGCGCTTAAATCATGACAACTGGCGCAACTGATACTGTTATCGTGAGACAGCCTTGGATCGTTGAACAGCGTTTTGCCTAAGCGGATTTTAGCCTGGCTAAGATCGTTGGCGGGCAGAATAGGTGTGATCGGTTCTGAACTGAGATCTCTAGCGGACGTGGCTGTGGCTAACAGTAACAGCGTTATTGCTATTAATATCAGATTCAGACGGGTAATCATGGCCCGATTGTACTGCTGCAATGCCTGCATCTAGGCATCCTCATGTCAGGTCGTAGCTTGAATAGGAATGCCTATTTTTATCGTATTTTTGGATCTCTGACCATGATCTGTGTTATCAGATCGGTATTTTGTTGATTTTTCGGCCACTTTTATCCCTGTTTTGGGGCATATTAGTGTTAATCGACGTGGTTTCGTTTTAAACCGTGGTTGAGAGGATAACAGGTAGTGCGAGTGGTTTGTCACGCTAAGAGAGTGCTGCCGAGATGGTTGAAGGCCTTTAGTTGTTGAAAAAGGAGTTGACCGGACGGATGTCCGGTCAGGCAGCAAGTTAATCGTTAATCAGCAAGATAACCAGCGTTTTAGGGCCGTGGGCACCCATCTGCAATGTTTGTTCGATATCGGCGCTGCGGGACGGGCCGGTAATCATATTAACGGTACGGGGTAATTGGTTCGCGGTGTTGTCTCCGAAACATTGCTGACGGAGGTTTTTCCATGCCTCTTCATAGCAGCCGACAATCGCTGAACGGCGCAGTACAACCAGATGATTATCTGGCAGAAAGTTGAGAGTGGTGGGGCTTTGAGCGCTGGAGTGCAACATCAGGGTGCCGGTTTCAGCGATGCCGGCAAAACTGGTGGTGAGGCTGGCAATATCACCGGCTTGCGCCACCCGTTCTGTTCGTGTGATCTGCTGCTGCACCAGAGGGCTCCAGTCGAGCGCGCTAAGTTCCGGATTGCTGGCACTGTTGAGTTCGTTAAACTGATGCTCTGCTAACCAGTCGGCACAGGCTTGCGGCACTTGTTCAATCGAATCCAATTCAATGAGTTCGGCAACCGCTTCGAGGGCCATAGTTTTAAACAACTCGATCTGTTCGGTAACAGGGAGTTGTGAACGTGCGGGTATTAGGTTATTTGCTTTGGCTGATAGTCGGTTAGTGACCCGTTGCTGCCGCTGAGTATCGGCAGGGTCGAGCTTCAGCCCGCGACGAATATTGGCAAAAATATCGGCCCGGCTGGTGTGGGATGCTGACTCAGCACGACTATGTTGATTAGCATTCACGGTTTTTGTTGTCGTGCTCATGGCTGTTTTCCCGCTTTTTGTTGTTCTTTCCACGTTTGCATAAAGGTTTTCCCTTGTGGCGCCGGCATATCACGCCAATCGGTCCAGCCACTGGCTAGGGGCAGTTTTTTAAGTCGTCCATTTTTACCGGCCCAGGTTTTCATTAGCCAACTGGCCATGCGGGTGTAAGGCTTATATAGGGCTGGCCGTTTAGCAAAAAATGCCCAGCTTGCTAAGCCATAACGGGCGGCTTTAGGTTGCAGGTGTTTTTCAAATTCGTCTTCACGCCAATGACGCATCAATTTGGGGAGTGGGATTTTAACCGGACAGACGGATTCGCACTTACCGCAAAACGTAGAGGCGTTAGGCAGCATGCCGCCTTTTTCGATACCGATCATCTGTGGGGTGAGTACCGACCCCATCGGACCAGGATAGACCCAGCCATAACTGTGTCCACCCACCGCACCATAGACTGGGCAGTGGTTCATACAGGCAGAGCAGCGAATGCAGCGCAGCATATCCTGAAATTCGGTGCCGACCATTTCGCTACGACCATTATCCACCAGGACAACGTGAAAGTTGTCCGGTCCATCTTGATCACCTTCGCGACGGGGGCCGGTTGATAGGGTGTTGTAGACTGAGAATTCCTGTCCGGTGGCCGAACGGGCTAAAAGCCGTAGAAACAGCGTCATATCTTCCAGTGTCGGAACGACTTTTTCGATTGAGGTGACCACAATATGGGTTTTTGGCAGGGTTTGCGTTAAATCACCGTTGCCTTCGTTGGTGACAATAATGGTCGAACCGGTTTCGGCGACACAGAAATTAGCGCCGGTAATACCCACGTCGGCGGCAACAAATTTTTCACGCAGTACCTCTCGGGCTTCCTGCATCAGTACGGCGGGATCGTTGGATTTAGGCCGGTGGTGGTTAGCATGAAAAGCTTCGGAGACATCTTCTAAATTAAGATGGATCGCCGGGGCGATGATATGGCTGGGGTGATCGTGGCGCAGTTGCAGGATATATTCACCCAGATCGGTTTCAATCGGCTGCACACCGTTTTGTTCGAGGAAATCATTCAGACCGATCTCTTCGGTGACCATTGACTTACCTTTGGTCACGGTTTTGGCATCAACCTGCTTGCAGATATCGAGAATGATCTGATTGGCGCCGTCTGCGGTTCTGGCCCAATGAACATGACCGCCATTTTCGATCACTTTACTCTCGAACTGCTCTAGGTAAAGGTCGAGATGCTCCATGATATGGTTTTTGAGATCACGTCCCTCATCACGTAATTGTTCAAATTCAGGCATCCGGTCAACGGCAATGGCGCGTTTTTCTGGAAAGCCTGTTTTTAGCTTAGCTAACGCTTTTTGCAGGTTTTCATCGGCTAACGCATCATGGGCGCGCTGCTTAAAGAACGGAGTATTGATTTGCATTGTCTCGCTCCTTAAAGCTGTTGTGCCAGATTGTAATCGGCTTCGCCAATCGCAGGGGTATCCGTCATGCCGGCTAATACTTCGACAATATGCCGAGCTTCAACCGGTTTGCCTTCCCGTTTGAGTTTGCCGGCCATGTTTAGCAGGCAGCCTAAATCACCACCGAGCACGGTGTGGGCACCGGTATTGCTGATGTTGTCGGTTTTATTCGATACCATGCGGTTGGATACTTCGGGATATTTCACACAGAAGGTGCCACCAAAGCCACAGCAGGTTTCTGCTTCATCCATCTCTTCGAGTTCGACGCCCTGTACATGGCTCAGTAGTTGCCGCGGTTGCTGTTTAATACCCAGTTCTCTTAGGCCAGCGCAGGAGTCGTGATAGGTGACCTTATGATCAAATTGCAGTTGTTTTAGCTGGGATTCGAGTGCTTCGGAATACAATACATCAAATAGGAATGAAGTGATTTCGTGGGATCGTGCAGCCAGTGACTTTGCTTGCAAAAAATAGGGATCGGCAGGATCAAATAGATCCGGGTATTGATGTAGCATGCCGATACAGGAACCCGACGGCCCGACCACGTACTCATAACCATCAAAGGCATCGATCGTTTGCCGGGCAATTTCTGCGGTGGTTTTGCGATCACCGGAGTTGAAGGCGGGTTGGCCGCAGCAGGTCTGCTGTTCAGGTACCTCGACGGTGCAGCCCGCCTGTTCTAATAGTTTTACCGTGGCGAAAGCGACGGATGGGCGAAACATATCCGCTAGACAGGTGACGAACAGGCCGACACGCGGACCCGAAGATGTATTTGGCATTTGTGGTTACCGTTTTTTATCGTTATTGGCTTAAGGGCTGGATGAATGTGGTCAGCGCCTAAGTCTTATTATTGCGTTGCTGCTACTCAAGATAGTTAATGACGCGCAGGAAAGAAATGTTACACTCGAAACTGGTCTGACCAAAAGCCTAGGGTTATCTCTGTATGAAGCCGAATTTGAGTGACGATCTGTTACAGCAATTGAAAGAGTGTTTATTTACGGGTGCGTTACTACCGGGGGCCGAGCTGATGTCTCAGCGGCGAATGTCGGCATCGTTAAAAGTATCCCGTGCAACGGTGCGAGAAGCCGTGGGTCAGTTAGAGGCCGAAGGTTATGTTGATGTTCGTCACGGAGGGAAGACTCGAGTAAAAAACCTGCTCGAACCCCATTTCAATATGCCCCTAGGTGAAGGTAAAGCGCTGGGGGATAATCCTGAATTTCAGCGTCAGGTGTTGGATGTTCGGGCGATGTTGGAGGGTGAGGCGGCCTTCTATACAGCACAGCGAGCCACCGATGATCAACTAAAGGCATTGGATGCGGAATACCGCAAGATGCAGCAGCGTGGGCAGCAGGAAACAACATTGGAAAAAGCGAAAGAGGATCTGCGCTTTCATATGATGATTGCCGAGTCGTCACACCACCTGCTGATTATTTCTTTTAGTCAGCTATTTTATACCCGCTTTTTTAATGCCATCTATGGAGTGCTCTCGCGGACACTGAAAACCTCGGGGCGTTATCCCGAGGGGATTCGTGCGCAGCATAGCGCTATCCATCAGGCCATTATGAATCGAGATGCAAAGGCCGCCCGCAGCGCGGCGAGTGAGCATATCCTCTATACCCGCCGGCATCTGGAAAATGAATAGTGGGTTGTGGCATTGAATTTTAAACAATGATCAATATTGAGTTTTGATTGGGCTCAATCGCCCATAGAAAGGGCTCCCACAGAGCCGTATTTTTATAGCAGGCGATGCCTTCGTCGTGACTAACCGTCATTAAGCATATCTCATCGGTGTGAGGGCATGCTTCCTACAAAAATGTATGGTTCCCCTCATGATTGCAACATAGATTTGTGATCGTGAGGTGGTTTTGCGCTAATGTATTCGGAGTCTTAAGTTGGGAAGCTTTTATTCCCGCTCCACGATGAGCATCCGCGCCAGATAGCCCTTAAAAAAGCCGACAGCTTATAACAGCTGTTTTTTGTGACAGGTTTACTACCCAGACGGTCAACCGTTTTCATCATCACGCTCTATTATTGCAAACCCGATTAAACTTGTTGCACCTGATAAGGCTCATTCTTACTTAAAATGGCATAGGCTATTCTCGATAGCTTATTCGCTAAGGCAATGCACACTGTATTAAATGATTTTTTTGCGCGTAGCTTTCTTAGCCAGTCGTACATTACGCCTCGATAACTGTCTAATCGCGATAAGATCGCTCTCGCACCCTGTACCAGTAAACACCTGAGGCGCTTATTACCTCGTTTACTAATACCTAATAATGTCGGTTTTCCTCCTGTTGAATATTGCCGTGGCACCAACCCTAACCAGGCAGCCATTTCCCGACCGTTTTTAAACTGATGCGCATTGCCTACTTCTGCCGCTAACTGGCTTGCTGTCATGTCACCAATGCCTGGAACCGTTTTTAATAGCTGACAACGACTACTTTCCTTAACCTGTTTAACGATTTTTGCGTCCTGAGCGGCGATTTTTTCATTTAAATAACAGTAGTGCTCATGCAGCACCTGAAGCTCACCAATGATGGCTGGGCATAGTGTTACTTTTTGCATACTTAACCATGAAAACAGTCTTTTCATGGCCGAGTGCCCACGCGGGAAAGATAATCCAAACTCTAGTAATAACGCACCTATACGCGACATACAGGCGGTACGATCGGCGACAAAGCCTTCACGCACTCGGTGTACGATGAGCTGACTTTGTGACTCAATCGACTTAACGGCGACAAAACGCATGTCAGGACGACGGGCCGCTTCAGTAATCGCCAATGCATCGATAAAGTCATTTTTGTTGCCTTTAACGAAAGGTTTAACGTATTGAGGTGGGATTAATCGAACGTCATGGCCATGATCCAAGCAGAGGCGACCTAACCAATGAGCACCGCCGCAGGCCTCAAATGCAATGAGACATGGTGGGAGTTGAGCGATAAACGTAATGAGTTTTTGACGAGAGAGTTTCTTTTTGCAAACTTGCTGATCTTGGGCGTCACGACCCATTAAATGAAAAGAAGACTTGCCTAAATCGATTCCAAGGACTTTGATATACATGAGATGGTTCTCCTTGTTGGTTTCGTCACCTTTCCAGCATAGCTGGTTAAAAGCGAGGGGAACCATCTCATTAAGCCATCACTATAGTTGTTAGATGGTTCTTTTTTGCAGTAAGGCTGTTGTAGGTTATTAACCCTTTCAAAATAGCTTTATTACGTCATTTCCGGTAGAATACGCCGCCTTTAATGCTGCTACTTGGTTTGTAACAGCGATGTAAATTTCAGCGTGGCCTGTGGTACTGGCCATGCCTGAGCAGATAGGAATAAACAATGCCTGTAATTACTCTTCCGGATGGCAGCAAACGCGAGTTTGCTAACGCCGTTACTGTTTTTGATGTTGCCGCTGATATTGGTGCAGGACTGGCCAAAGTTGCTTTGGCGGGTAAAGTGAATGGTGAGCTGGTGGATACCTCTCACATCATTACTGACGATGCCGAACTGGCGATTATTACCCCGCGTGATGAAGAGGGTCTAGAAGTGATTCGTCACTCCTGTGCCCATTTGATGGCGATGGCGGTACAGCAATTGTTTCCGACTGCTCAGGTAACCATCGGACCTGTGATTGACGATGGTTTTTACTATGACTTCGCTTATGAACGTCCGTTCACCCCGGATGATCTGCAGAAGATCGAAGCGAAGATGAAAGAGTTGGTTAAAGCGAATTATCCGATTTCCCGTTCAGTGATGAGCCGGGAAGATGCGGTTCGTTTGTTTGAAGAGAAAGGTGAGAAGTATAAGGTCGAATTGCTGCAAGCGATTCCAAGTGATCAAGACCTGTCATTCTACTCTCAGGGTGACTTTATTGATCTGTGCCGTGGACCTCATGTGCCGTCTACCGGCCATATTAAAGTATTCAAACTGATGAAACTAGCCGGTGCATACTGGCGTGGTGATTCAAACAATGAGATGTTGCAGCGTGTTTATGGTACGGCTTGGGGCGATAAGAAAGACCTTAAAGAGTATCTGCACCGTCTAGAAGAAGCGGAAAAACGCGATCACCGTAAGCTGGGTAAACAGTTAAACCTGTTCCACTTGCAGGAAGAAGCGCCGGGTATGGTGTTCTGGCATCCAGATGGTTGGAAGCTATATCAAACAATTGAACAATATATGCGGACAAAACAGCGTCAGCATAGTTATGATGAAATCAAAACCCCGCAGGTCGTTGAACGTACCCTGTGGGAGAAATCGGGTCACTGGGATAAATTCTCAGAAGAGATGTTTACCACGCACTCTGAAAACCGCGATTTTGCGATTAAGCCGATGAACTGCCCATGTCATGTGCAGGTGTTTAATCAAGGGTTGCGCTCATACCGTGATCTGCCGTTGCGTCTGGCTGAGTTTGGCTGTTGTCATCGTAATGAGCCTTCTGGCGCATTGCACGGTATTATGCGGGTGCGTGGCTTTGTTCAGGATGATGCACATATTTTCTGTGCTGAAGATGATATTCAAAACGAAGTGGCGCGCTTTATAGACTTCCTGCATGAAGTCTATGCGGACTTTGGTTTCAGCGAAGTGATCTATAAGCTGTCGACCCGTCCTGAAAAACGTGTCGGCTCGGATGAGGTTTGGGATAAAGCCGAAAAAGCCTTGGGCGATGCTCTTGATGCGGCTGGACTGGACTGGGCAGAGTTGCCGGGTGAAGGTGCCTTCTATGGCCCTAAAGTAGAGTTCTCACTGAAAGATTGTCTTGGGCGTGTTTGGCAGTGCGGTACGATTCAGGTCGATTTCTCAATGCCGGGTCGTTTGGGTGCACAGTTTGTTAACGAATCCGGTGATCGTGAAACACCGGTTATGCTTCACCGAGCCATTTTAGGTTCATTTGAACGCTTTATCGGTATTCTGATCGAAAACTTTGCCGGCGCATTGCCGACTTGGTTAGCACCAAAGCAGGTGTCGATTTTGAATATTACCGATAAACAAGCCGATTATTGCCGTGAACTTGAAGAAAAACTCACAGAACTTGGATTCTTTGCATCTGCGGACTTGAGAAATGAGAAGATCGGCTTTAAAATCCGCGAGCACACAATTCAGAAAGTACCTTATTTGCTGGTTGTCGGCGATAAGGAAGTAGAATCTGGTGCCGTGGCAGTTCGTACCCGCACCGGAGAAGATCTCGGCACATTGTCGATTGAAGAGTTTTGCGAGCATCTGAAGCAGGACGTTGCTCAGAAAGGCCGCAAAGAATAATTAATAGATTGGAGATACAGCTATCAAGCGAGATAACAGAAGAGGGCGTAATGAGCGGAATAAGCCGCCTATAAATGAGAATATCAGCGCCCGCGAGTGTCGGTTGATTGGTCCAGATGGAACGCAGATAGGTGTTGTACCTATCAAAGACGCCCTCGAGGCGGCACAAGAAGTTGGCCTTGACCTGGTACAAATTTCTGATTCTGATCCTATCGTCTGTAAGGTGATGGATTACGGTAAGTTTTTGTACGAAAAGAAAAAAGAAGCGAATGCTGCTAAGAAGAAGCAGACGCAGATGCAGGTTAAGGAAGTAAAATTCCGTCCTAATACGGAAGTAGGGGATTATCAGGTAAAACTACGCAACCTGATACGTTTCCTTGAAGGTGGCGATAAGGTCAAGGTAACACTACGTTACCGCGGCCGTGAAATGGCACACCAGGAGTTAGGCATGCAGCTATTAAACCGGATCGAAAAGGATCTGGAAGAGCTGGGTGTCGTTGAGCAGCGTCCAAAAATGGAAGGCCGCCAATTGATCATGGTCATAGCTCCGAAAAAGAAAAAGTAGTCTGACATAAGCGTAAAACCCGTGCTGACTCCTTGTGGGCCAGATACGGGTTTTGTTGTTTGTTCAGGTGAAAGATAATTAACGAATGCGTGGGGATTTAGTAATGCCTAAAATGAAATCTTGCAGCGGTGCTGCGAAACGTTTTAAAAAGACTGCTAAGGGCTTTAAGCACAAACAGTCTTACACAAGCCACATCCTGACTAAGAAAACGACTAAGCGTAAGCGTCAGCTTCGCCCAATGCTGCAAGTTGCAGCGGCTGATCAGAAATTGATCCGTCGTATGCTGCCTTACATCTAAGTCGTAGTAACCACAAATTCTAAGTTAGGAAGAAAGTAATATGGCACGTGTAAAACGTGGTGTCATCGCACACCGTCGTCACAAAAAGATCCTGAAAAAAGCTAAAGGTTACTACGGCGCTCGTAGCCGTGTGTTCCGTGTAGCTAAACAGGCAGTAATTAAAGCAGGTCAGTATGCGTACCGCGACCGTCGTCAGCGTAAGCGTCAGTTCCGCGCGCTGTGGATTGCTCGTATCAACGCTGCAGCCCGCATTAATGGTTTGTCCTACAGCCGCTTTATTGCTGGCCTGAAGAAAGCATCTATCGAAATCGATCGTAAGGTGCTGGCTGATCTGGCTGTTCACGAAGCGCATGTATTTGCCGCTATCGTTGAAAAAGCAAAAGCAGCACTGTAAGACACCCTTACCTTCTGGTAAGTATTGATCGTTGTGATAGGGGAAGGGTGCAAACTCTTCCCCTATTTTTATCTGGAGCGGTAAATGGAAAACATTCAAATCCTGTTGGCCGAAGGCAAGCAGGCTGCAGAACAGGCAACAAGCGCACAGGATCTTGATCAGGTGCGGGTTCAGTATCTGGGTAAGAAAGGTCATCTTACCCAGCTATTGAAGGGTCTGGGCGCACTGAGTGCTGAAGAGCGACCTCAGGCAGGCGCGAATATTAATGAAGCCAAGCAAGCGCTACAGGATGTGCTTAACACCTGTAAAGCTAACTTGGAATCGGCGGCACTGGAAGCGAAGCTGGCGGAAGAGACTATCGATGTCACTTTACCTGGTCGCGGTCAGTCACTGGGTGGTTTGCACCCGGTCACTAAAACGCTACAGCGGATTGAAGAGTTCTTTGCTCGGATCGGTTATTCCGTAGCGGAAGGACCTGAAATCGAAGATGATTATCACAACTTCGAAGCGTTGAATATTCCGTCCCACCACCCGGCGCGGGCGATGCACGATACGTTTTATTTCAATGCCAACACATTGCTGCGCACCCACACTTCGGGTGTCCAAGTGCGCACGATGGAAACGCAACAACCGCCGATTCGGATTATCTGTCCAGGCCGTGTGTATCGTTGTGACTATGATCAGACTCACTCCCCGATGTTCCATCAGGTTGAAGGGTTGATCGTTGATAAAGATATTAGCTTTGCTGATCTCAAGGGTACGCTGGAACAGTTCCTACGCGAATTCTTTGAAGAAGATGTCAAAGTGCGTTTCCGTCCCTCTTACTTCCCATTTACAGAGCCATCTATCGAAGTCGATATCGATCGGGGTGATGGTAAGTGGATGGAAGTGCTTGGTTGCGGCATCGTACATCCGAAAGTATTTGAGTCTTCCAATATCGATCCGGAGCAGTACACCGGTTTTGCCTTCGGTATGGGGGTAGAGCGTCTGGCGATGCTGCGGTATGGCGTTAATGACCTGCGCCTGTTCTTTGAAAACGATCTGCGTTTCCTTGGCCAGTTTAACTGAAGCATTGGTTAGCTGTACCTCGGAGCGACAAGGTCGTTTAAAAGTAGATAAAGAATTTTCGGAAACAGAATTATGAAATTCAGTGAAAAGTGGTTACGTGAACTGGTAGATCCGGCGACGGATACACAGGGAATTGCCGATCAGATCACGATGGCCGGTCTCGAAGTCGATGAGATTATTCCGGTTGCGGGTCAATTTAGTGGTGTGGTTGTGGGTGAAATCCTCTCCGCTGAGCCGCATCCTAACGCCGATAAGTTACAGGTATGTCAGGTAACCGACGGCAATGAAACATTCCAAATCGTCTGTGGCGCGCCGAATGCCCGTGGTGGACTAAAAACTGCCTTTGCCAAGGTCGGTGCAGTGCTGAGCTCCCCCGACGGTAGCGACTTTAAGATCAAAAAAGCCAAGCTACGTCAGGTTGAATCGTTCGGTATGCTCTGTGCGGATGACGAGCTGGGGATCTCCGACAATCATGCCGGTATTATGGAATTGGCCGCTGATGCGCCGGTCGGTACCGATCTGCGTGATTATTTAGGTCTGGATGATTCTATTATTGATGTTGACCTGACGCCAAACCGTGGTGACTGTCTCTCTATTGCGGGTCTGGCCCGTGAAGTGGGCGTATTGAATAAAGCGCCCGTTAGCTATGTCGATATTGAGTTTACCGTACCGACTATCGATGATACGTTACCGATCACACTGGAAGATCCAGAAGGCTGTCCTCGTTATCAGGGCCGGATTATCCGTGGTGTCGATATGACCGCTGAAACGCCGCTGTGGATGGTTGAGAAGCTACGTCGCTGTGGTATTCGCTCAATTGATCCCGTAGTCGATGTGACCAACTATGTCTTGCTGGAGTTAGGTCAGCCGATGCATGCCTTCGACCTGAATACGCTCAATGGTGGCATCGTGGTGCGTAAGGCGCAGCCGGGTGAAAAACTGACCTTGTTGGACGGTAACGAAGTCGAGCTAACAGAGGGTACACTGGTAATTGCCGATCAAGAAAAAGCTATCGCGATGGCAGGTATTTTTGGTGGAGAAGCAACCGGTGTAACGGCGCAGTCGAAAGATATTTTCCTTGAGTGTGCCTACTTCAATCCGATTAATATTGCCGGTCGAGCACGTTCTTATGGTTTGCATACCGATGCTTCCCATCGCTATGAGCGTGGTGTTGATTGGCAGTTGCAACGTAAAGCCACTGAACGCGCTACCCAGCTATTGCTGGATATTGTTGGTGGTGAAGTCGGTCCTGTGGTCGAGGCGGTGTCAGAAGAGCATCTGCCGACCGCAACCTCAGTCACGTTGCGTCAAAGCAAAGTGAATCAGGTGTTGGCATTCGAGATGCCTGCGCTTGAGATCGAAGAGATTCTGACTCGCTTAGGCATGACGGTTGAACTCAGTGCGGAAGGCGAATGGACGGTTGCAGTACCGTCTTACCGTTTTGATATCAGCATTGAAATTGATCTGATTGAAGAGTTGGCGCGGGTGTATGGCTACAACAACCTACCCGTTAAAGTGCCGACCGCTGAACTGAATATGATCGCCAATGATGAGTCTAAAGTCACACTGAACAGCGTGCGGGCTCAGTTAGTTGGACGGGGTTATCAAGAAGCGATCACCTACAGCTTTATCGAAAAGGGCTTAGCGGCTCAGTTTGATGATAAGCATGAGGCGAAAGCATTGGCTAACCCGATCTCTGCTGAGATGGCTGTGATGCGTACCTCTATTTGGCCTGGTCTGGCTAAGGCGTTGCAATATAACCAAAACCGACAGCAAGCGCGGGTGCGCTTGTTTGAAACCGGCCAGCGTTTCTTGCCTGAAGGCGATCAGCTGATTCAGGAGAATGTTGTTGCGGGTCTGATTTGCGGTCCACGTCAGTCTGAAGGCTGGAGTGCTGATAACACTCCGGTAGATTTTTATGATCTGAAAGGTGATGTGGAATCTTTGTTGGCGTTGGGTGGTTGTGCCGATCAGTTCAGCTTTGTGGCTGAACGTCATGTGGCCCTGCATCCGGGTCAATCGGCTGCGATCCAACGTAATGGCAAGACCGTTGGCTTTATGGGCGCGTTGCACCCTGAGTTGGTGAAGAGTCTTGGCCTGACCGGTCCTGTCTTCCTGTTTGAAATTGTTCAGGAAGTGCTGCTTGAAGGTGCTTTGCCTCGCTTTAATAGCCTGTCTAAATTCCCTGAGAGTCGTCGTGACCTAGCATTGCTAGTAAATGACACCGTTGCCTTCGAGCAGATTCGCGCTGTTGCACTGCAGCACGGTGGTGAATACCTCCAAGCAGTGACCCTGTTCGATGTTTATCAGGGTAAAGGTGTTGAACCTGGTCAAAAAAGCATCGCTTTGGGCTTGACCTGGCAGCATCCTTCGCGCACTCTTAACGATGAAGAGATCAACGAAGTTATTGATTTTGTTGTGTCTGCACTGAAAAATGAGTTCGGTGCAACATTAAGAGTGTAATCGACAGGGGTATTCTGATGGGCTCTTTGACTAAAGCAGATATGGCTGAGCGCCTGTATGAAGATCTGGGGCTTAACAAGCGCGAAGCAAAAGAGATGGTGGAAGCCTTCTTTGATGAAATTCGCATGAGCCTTGCTGAAAATGAACAGGTAAAACTATCGGGTTTTGGTAATTTCGACCTGCGTGATAAACGTGAACGTCCGGGTCGAAATCCTAAAACCGGTGAAGAGGTGCCTATTTCAGCACGTCGGGTGGTAACTTTCCGCCCGGGCCAAAAGCTTAAGGAACGTGTAGAAGCCTATGAAGGAGACTGATTCAGTCTCGGATGATCTACCCAGTATCCCGACAAAACGCTACTTCACCATTGGTGAGGTAGCCAAGTTGTGCGATCTTAAAGCACATGTTTTGCGCTATTGGGAGCAAGAATTTCCACAGATCCGTCCGGTTAAACGCAGTGGTCGGCGTTATTATCAGCGCCAAGATGTGCTGATTATTCGTCAGATTCAAGGTTTATTGCATGATCAAGGGTATACCATCAATGGTGCCCGTCAGTGGCTTAATGGCGATCAGGCAGTTGATGATACGGCCCGTTATAAGCAGCTTATCCGCCAGACGATTACCGAACTGGAAGATATTCGTAAGCTACTGAAATCGGTAAAGTAAATCGATTAAAAAGTTCTTTTCAGACGTGAATTGTTGGCGTAGTATAGCCACCTCTGTTGCAGCGCTGAATGCTCTAGGTGTTTAGTGCTCATCGTCGGGACATAGCGCAGCCTGGTAGCGCACTACTCTGGGGGAGTAGGGGTCGTGGGTTCGAATCCCGCTGTCCCGACCAACTTATTTGCTTCAAACACTATCTTATAAAAAGACCCTTATCGGGTCTTTTTTTGTTTTAGGTACACAATAAAACCACTCTGAGAGCGTATCGGCTAAGTTGTTGTTAGCGGTCTCGATCACCTTATACTCCATCGTTTGAAAATATCGATGCATTACCTATGAGTATTTGCTGATAACGGGTAGTCAGTTTTCGCTTCGATCTGAACATTCTGTGACTGATTTCAGGGCTGCGAAAGTTGTGTATGACGTTTTAGTACAGCGTTAATGTCAGCCTTAAATCTTCTGCCTTTTCTTGAAACGCTTTCTGGATGATATGAATGCGTCTTAATGATGAACTGCATGTCTGTGTCGAGAATCACAACCACAGACCGTCTAAAAAATATGCCGGTTAGGGCCGTATTTTCACCACTGGTCGTTTGGGGCAGGTGTGTTGGGTCATAAGGGTTAACACATCCCGCACGGCATCCACTGTAAAGGGGATTTGTACTACTTCAGGGGGGATAATGTCGCCACTGGCGACGTCCTGTAATAGTTGCGAACCCATAAAGCTTAAGTGCTGCTGCGCACATAAGCTGTTGGCCAACCATGCGCCACCGAGTGAGACCACCCCGATCAGCGGTGCTTTTTCAAATAATAACGCTTCGCTGATATCGCTAAAGCCATTGAGGCAGGCAATGTGGCCACAAAAGCGTAAACGATGGAGGTCGTCGATAAAGCTATCTCCGCCCTGAGTATTGAGTATGCAATCAAAGCCACCTGGCCCAAGTTCGCGTTTAATCTGGTGACAGATGTTGTCGGCATGACAGTCGAAGGTAAAGTCAGCGCCTAATTTAGTTAGACGCTTATGATGCGATTTTTCGGCAAAGGCAAAAACCTGTGCGCCTTGGCGTTTAGCGTACTGCACAGCGAAGTGCGCAACGGCTCCCTGAGCGCTGTTAATTGCAAATGATTGGCCTTCTTGTAATTGCAGTTTACCAAGCGCTAATAATGCGGTCATACCGGCATTAGGTAGAGCTACCGCGACCTCGCTGGCAATGCTGTCGGGCACTTCAGAGACGGCGAAGTTGGGTACCACCGCATACTCTTTAAGCATCCCTTGTTTTGCCAAGCTGCTGTTAAATAGCACCCGAGAGCCCTTGCTTGGAAACACACCTTTAGGGGCGTTCACTACCGTGCCGATAGCATCTGAGCCTAATATATGAGGGTATTGCCATTGGCAAAAACCATCTCTAGCAAGCCGTGCATCGAGATGATTGATTGCTACATATTCGATGGCGATCAACAGCTCATTGTCACCGAATGTGGGGATCGGGTGTTGTGACATGTGCAGGTCAAACTCTGCACCGCACTGGCACAGCTGAATGGCGTTCATTTTTGCTGTCGACATTTTACCTCCATTGTCTCCCTTGGGCGTTAAGGCTAAGTATTAACGGCTCGCCAATAACGCCTGCGTCCACTGTCCGTTGAGTTCGCTGTAAACGTTGACGCCAGCGCTCAGCCATTGGTCGCGGATAGTCATTTGCGCTTGCTCTGCAGCGAGGACATCTTGCCGGGCATCGAGTAAATCGAGATAGGCTAGCTGTCCCTCTTGATATTCATGGTTCGCTTGTTGATAGGCCTGCTGTGCGGCATTGACCCGGGCCTGAGCATAACCTAACTGCTGTTTAACTTGAACCAAGGTGCGCAGCGATAGCTCTGTTTTTGATAAAACTTGGGTCAAGGTCTGTTTATACGCATGGTAGCTTGCCTCGCTGAGTGCTGTTTGCGCATCCAGTTGGGCTAACAGTTGTGGATAACTAAACAGTGACCAGCTCAGAGTTGGGGTTATCTGCCAGTTCGACTGACTGTGGTCGAAATTCAAGCCGGGTGCACTGAGTACGCCGGCAAATGCTGCGAGGCTGATATCCGGATATAGCGATCGTGCTGCGCTGTTCGCCAGTTGGCTTTGTTGCGTGAGCTGTGCCACGGCTGATTGTACATCGCCACGGCTCATTAGTGCATCCTCGGGGGATTGTACTGCGACGTTAATACGTTGCTGATCGTATTGAGCCGCGCTCATCGGTGTCAGAGCTAGTTCACCGGCTTGTGTATCGAGTAGCATTGCCAGGGTTTGTTCTACTTGCGCTTGTTCAGTGGCAATCTGTGGTAACTGCTGTTTCAGTTGGTAATATTGCGATTCGGTGCGGTTGAGTTCAAGTTCGGTGGCAATGCCCTCTTGAAGTTGCACCTGTAAGATGGTCATGGTGTCTTCTAGGGCGGCCAGTTGTCGCTGGGTCAGTTCAAGGCGCAAGCTTTGATTCTGCCACTGTAAGTAGCTGCGTACCGTGCTGCTAACGAGTTCAGCCACCAGGGTTTGATACTGCCCCTGCTGGTCCTGTGCGACGGCTTCTGCCGCTAAGCTTAGCGCCTGAAGGCGGCCAGATAGATCCAGTTGCCAAGTGAAATTCCCATTGCCGGTGGTGTAGCTACTGGTTTCACCGTTTGGATTTTGCGTGCTGATGGTATTCCCACGAACGCCAGTAATATCCACACTGCCTTGCAGCCATTGTGCCCGTTGTTGCTCCGTTAACTGCGCCAGGGAAGCACGCAAGCGTGCTGCCGAGACTTGGAGGTTTTGGTTACGGGTTAAGGTTTGTTGCACTAAACGATTCAGTTGCTCATCGTCTAGTTGTTGCCACCAGTCTAATTCGCTTTGTTGTGCAATCGATTGGACTCTCTGATGTTGCTGCACCTGAGCGATGAACTGTTGCGTGGCTTGTGCCTTTTCCTGTTCTAGCGGGGTGCTGGCGCACCCTGCTAGAACGGCCAGTGTTAACGACGATAACGCCAGTTTAACGGTCTTCATGTGACAGCTCCTTAGGCGTGAGCATTCGGTAAAATACAGGGGTAAACAGCAACCCGAATAGGGTGACACCTATCATGCCGAAGAACACTGCGTTACCCATCGCTTGGCGCATTTCGGCTCCCGCTCCGGTGGCGAGCACGAGCGGTATGACACCGGCAGTAAAGGCGATTGAGGTCATTAAGATGGGACGTAGGCGTAAGCGGCAGGCCTCAATAATAGCGTCCATATGGCTGGCTCCGTTAAGCTGTTTGTCGCGGGCAAACTCAATCATCAGAATGGCATTTTTCGAGGCCAGCGCCACCAACACTATCAGGGCTACTTGGGTGAAGATGTTGTTATCCCCTCCAAGCATATAGACCCCCGCCAAGGCGGAGAAAATAGTCATCGGCACGATCAGTATGATCGCCAGCGGTAAGCGTAGGCTTTCATATTGGGCAGCCAGCACCATAAACACAAGTAGCACAACCAGAGGGAACACATACACCATCGTGTTACCGGCTAGGATCTGTTGATAGGTGACTTCGGTCCACTCATAGGTGATACCGTCGGGCAACGCTTGAGCTAGCACCTGTTCAATCGCCTGTTTTGCTTGATCTGAACTGTAGCCTGGCGCCGGGCTGCCGTTTAGTTCTGCGGTGACATAGCCGTTGTAATGTTGAACACGATCCGGGCCGGTAGTTGGTTCGACGGTGACCACCGAGCCTAGCGGTACCATTTCGCCAGCTGCGTTACGCAGTTTAAGGTTTAAGATTTGCGCACGTTTGCTACGATATTGAGCATCGGCTTGAGCGTTCACCTGATAGGTGCGGCCAAAGAGGTTGATGTCATTAATATACGCGGAGCCGAGATACACCTGCAACGTCGTGAATACATCATTCAGGGCGATGCCTTGAATCAGTGCTTGTTCACGGTCGATGTTGATGTCCATTTGTGGCACTTGGATGCGGTAGCTCGAGAATAAACCGGTTAAGGCCGGATTTTGCTGTGCCGCCGCGATGGTCCCTTGTAAGGCGCTAAACAGGGCTTCAAAGCCTTTGTTGCCTCGGTCTTCTAGCTGTAGCTTAAACCCACCGGTAGTGCCAAGGCCTAAAATAGGCGGTGGTGGAAATACCGCGACAAAGGCTTCATCAATGACGCTGAAGCGCTGGTTGAGCTGCATAGCAATAGCGTTCGCTGACATCGATGGATCGGTGCGTTGCGAGAAATCCTCCAACGGTGTAAACATCACCGCGCTGTTGGTGCTGTTGGCGAATCCATTAACTGATAAGCCGGGGAACGCTACTGTATGTGCTACACCCGGTACATCTAGGGCGATCTCTTGGATCTGTTCGACAACCGATTGCGTTCTATCAAGGCTGGCGGCATCGGGTAGCTGTACCACGGCGACCAGATATTGCTTATCCTGTTGTGGAATAAAGCCACCGGGCACCGCGTTGAATAAACCAACCGTTGCTCCCACTAAGCCAAGATAGACCAGGCCGACGACAATACTTAGGCGGATCAGTTTTTTGACCAACGCTTCATAGCCTTTAGCACTGCTATCAAACAGGCGGTTAAAAGGCTTGAATAACCAGTTACCGAAGAGTTTATTAAGCACCTTGGTGAGCCGGTCGTCGGGGGCATCATGGGACTTCAGCAAAATAGCCGAGAGTGCAGGTGATAGGGTCAATGAGTTAAACGCTGAGATCAGTGTTGAAATCGTGATGGTTAAGGCAAATTGCTTATAAAACTGGCCAGAAAGTCCGGTGATAAATGCTGTTGGAATAAAGACTGCGCACAGCACGAAGGCGATGGCAATAATAGGCCCGGTTACTTCACTCATGGCGATCTTGGTCGCCTCGACAGGGCTATGGCCTTCACTAATATTACGTTCAACGTTTTCCACCACCACGATGGCATCATCAACGACGATACCGATCGCGAGTATCAAACCGAATAGCGATAGGGTGTTAATCGATACCCCGAGCAGTTGCATCACGGCGAAGGTACCAATCAATGACACCGGCACGGCAATCAAGGGGATGATGGAGGCGCGCCATGTTTGCAAGAACAGCACAACCACTACGACCACTAATAGAATGGCTTCAATCAGCGTTTTGATCACCGCATCGATCGACCCCTGTACGAATACAGTGGGGTCATAAGCGATCTCATATTCCATACCTGCTGGGAATTTTTCCGACAGCCGTTGCATGGTGTCACGCACGCTATTAGAAAGCTCAATGGCGTTAGAGCCGGGGCGTTGGAAAACCGGTATAGCCAGTGCGGCTTTGTTATCCAGCATGGCCCGCAATGCATAATTTTCTTGGCCTAGTTCAATGCGAGCAACATCGTTGAGGCGGGTAATTTGTCGATCGTCACCAACCCGCAGTACTACATTTTCAAACTCTTCGATGCTTGATAGACGGCCTTTAACGTTCAGAAGTATCTGAAACTGGTTTTCTTCTGGTGATGGCTGGGCGCCTAGTGAGCCTGCGGCGACCTGTTGGTTTTGTTCGCTCAAGGCGGCCATGACATCGCTTGCGGTAAGGTTGCGCTCTGCGAGGGCATCCGGGTTAAGCCAGACACGCATAGAGTATTTCGAGCCACCAAACAGACGAATATCACCTACGCCGGGTAAGCGTTTTAACTCATCTTGGATATACAAGTCGGCATAGTTAGCCATATAAGATGTATCTTGGCTGTCATCCGGCGAGAATAGATGTACCACCAACGCCAAATTCGGCGATGATTTTTCCGCCGTGACGCCGAGCCGTTGCACTTCTTCGGGCAAACGGGGAAGGGCATTACTTACTCGGTTTTGCACCTGCACCTGGGCTTGATCTAAATCGGTACCTAAGGCAAAAGTGACGGTGAGTGTTAGACGCCCGTCGCTGGTGGCCTGGGATGAGTGATACAGCATGTTCTCTAGACCGTTCATCTCCTGCTCAAGCGGGGTGGCGACGGTTTCGGCGATAACCTTGGGGTTGGCGCCGGGGTAAGTGGCGCTGACGACCACGGTCGGTGGCACCACTTCAGGGTATTCGCTGACAGGCAATTGAAACAGCGAGATAGCACCGGTGATCACAAACACCAGTGAAAGCATCGCTGCAAATATGGGCCGGCTAATGAAGAAATGTGAAAAGTTCATAGGGGTCTCTTATGGTGCAACGCTCAATAGGGTGTCAGTTTGTTGATCTTGGTTGAGCACAAACTGAGTGCTGTCAAAATCAAAGCTCACATCGTTAGGCGTAATGGGCATGCCGGGGCCGACGCGAGCGGGTCCATTAGCCGCAATACGATCGTGTTGCTCCAGGCCTGAGGTGATTGCACGGTAAGCACCGTAACGTTCTCCGAGTGTGACCAAGCGGTATTGCAGGGTGTTGTTGCTATCGACTACTAATACAAAACGGTTTTTGAGATCGGTGCCGATCGCGCGCTCTGGCACAATGGCCATGGCTTTAGCATCGTTCGCCGCCAGTGATATACGGGCAAATGCCCCCGGCTTAAGGTGATAGCGTTGTGCATCAAACACACCACGGACACGCAGGGTGCCTGTTGTGGGGTTGATTTCGTTATCAATGAAATCCACATAACCGGGTACGGGTTGGTTATCACTGATGCGGGTTAAGGTGAGAGGGGTGCTATCTTTTGCTTCGACAGAAGCAAATGCTTGGTTCCACGTGCGTTCATCGACATCGAAATACGCATACACTTTATCGTTGGAAACAAGCGTGGTGAGTGTGGTTTGTCCCGCGGTAACAAAGTTGCCCTGGGTGGCGATAGCGCGGGAGATTACCCCAGAAATGGGTGCTTCAACTTGGCTAAACTCTAAGTCGAGTTTGGCTGATTGCAGCTGCGCCGCAATGGCGTTACGGCCGGCAATGGCTTGACGTAAGGCCGCAGCCCGTTGATCGGCTTGTTCTGTCGACATGGCTTTTTTCGCCAGCAAGCGTTTGGCCCGCTGAGCTTCACCACGCGCTTGTTCAAGCGCAGCTTCGGCGCTTACTCGCTGAGCTTCAAGGTTGGCAACTTGAGTATTAAAGGGGCGTGGATCGATGCTAAAAAGTACCTGACCTTTCTGGACGTATTCGCCCTCTTTAAACAGCACATTATCAATTTGACCAGACACTCTAGGCTTTAATACCACGCGATGCGGTGCTTCGAGACGTGTGGTAAAGGTGTGCCAAGATTGTACCTGTTTCAGCTGAACGTCGGTTACATCGATAGTCAATGGTGATGGTTTTTGCCCTTGTTGTGCGCTTGACTGGTCACAGCCGCTCAAGAGCACGGTCAGTGCAATAGCGCCGAGAGTATAACTAATTTTCTTCATGACGTTTTCCAATCAGATTGAGTTGCAGGCATCCTACGCACTGTCATTGAAGATAAAAATAGTATGTTTTGGATTATATTAATGCCAAAATTGCACCAATAAAGTGGTTTATCAATCTGGGGTAGTGTGTGGATACAACGAGTCGGTTAATTCTGTTGCTGGATGTGGTCGAGCAGGGGTCATTTGCGAAGGCCGCGGAGTTAAGACATATCGATCGCTCAGTGGTATCGAAACAGGTGAGTAAGCTGGAAGATGATTTAGGAGTGCGGCTGTTAAACAGAACAACTCGATCGTTTTCGCTTACTGCCGCCGGGGCCGAAATGGTCAAAAAAGCCGCAGAACTACGCCTGTTGTTGCAAGATACGGTGCAGTTGGCCGAGAACTACCATCAAGAGCCGCGGGGTTTATTGCGTATCACTGCCGCTAGCTTTATTGGTAAGCATTATTTATTGCCAGTGATTAATGATTTTCAAAAACGCTTTCCGCAAGTGAGTGTGGAGCTGCGCCTTGATGATCGCTTGGTGGATATGATTGCAGAGGGGTTCGATTTGGCGTTCCGGGTGGGTGAGCCGCGAGATTCATCGCTGATTGCACGTAAAGTGGGACGCAATCGGATGTTGATACTGGCCACTCAGCCATTTATTGACACCTTTGGTGAACCCAAAACGATGGCTGACTTGGCCGACCTACCCGCCGCAGCCTACAGTAGCGCACACTTTCGTCATGAATCTATCCATTATATTGATGAAAATGGCGAGCCTCAGGAGCAGACGATCAAACCAGTGTTTCGCGCCAATGATGCTGAAATATTGATTGATAAGGTGCTGTCTCATACCGCCTTTTTCTCAGCGCCGACTTTTCTTTTTGCGGATGATATTAAGATTGATCAGCTTGTGCCTTTACTTACCCATGTGCAGTTGCCGGAATATAAATCGGTGTATGCGGTCTATCCGCATCGTGATTTACCGGTGCGTACGCGGCTGTTTTTGGATGCCGCCCGCCACTATATCGGCGACCCTATTCCCCGTTGGGAGCGCAACATCCCCAACTTAGAGAGCCTGTATCAAGCACAATAGTGGTTCTCGCTTTGGTTTTCATGAGTCAGGCTCGGCGGTGAACTATAATAAGAGGCAAAGAAAATAAACGAAAAGAGGTTACCGCTATGGGTTGGGCATGGATAAGACGGTTGCGGCCTGAAGACCCTCAGCGGTTGGGTAATTTTAGACAGACGACGCAAGATTTAAAATGGGATGAAGAGGATGTCGCCGAATCGCTGGCTATACTTTTTAATGCCGTTGATCTCTTGGCTGAGGCTGAGGTGGCTTACTACTATCGCCGTCGAGGTACGCGCGCTTGGATATCGGGGGTAACACGCTTTGGTGGCTGGTTATTTGGTTCTATCGGATTGCTTCTACCGTTGTTGGCCTCCGCCGCGGGTAGCGCGTTTCAGCAATGGGCGGCATTTGGCTATGTTGCACTGGCAATAGCGGCCAGTTGTTTTGCTGCTAATTCATTGTTTGGTGGTACTGCAGGTCATATCCGTTTTGTCGCGACCCAGCTCGAATTAGAAAAATTAATGACGGCCACGCGTATTTCGTGGTGTCGTTATCTTTCTCAAGATCATGCCGGCGATATTTCTAATGCGGGCTTCTCATTGATACTCAATTACGCAGAAGAGCTGTATGCCATAACGCTGTCAGAGACAGGGTTATGGGGAGAACTTTTATTGAAAGAACTTTCAGCATATCAACAAGATATGACAACTCATAAAGCTGACTCACCTCAATAATCATGCTTCTGATAAGGTGAATAACCTTGTTTGAGGTGTTGTTTTTATAGGTTATGCCATTTTGGGTAAATTCCTCTATCAGTAGTAGGGCTTTTAGGGCATAGTCATTTGGTTTAGGTGGCTTTTTTGTAATCATCTTTGATGGCTGCTTTGCCTCTTTACTCCTTTATAACTATAACGATTAAGCTGTCTGGAGTTTGTACATGAGAATAGTTTCTTTCGCTGCATATGCAAAAGCGACGTTTGCGAGTTTAGTATTGGTATCCGGGTCTTATGTGCATGCTGAAGGCGTAGATGGCAGTTTTAAATCGAGAGTTAATTTAGTTCTAAATGAGCATTACCTAGCGAAGATGGTTGATGCCGATCTTGTGGCCGCAAAGGCTCAAGTAAATGCAGAACGTTCGGCTTACTTTCCTAAAATTGATCTAAAAGCATCAACCGGTTATCAAGATATTGACCGGGATGTGGGGGCGAGTGGTACCTACGAACCTAAAGAAGCGAGCTTGAGTGTTAACCAGCTGGTTTATGATTTTGGTACTACCTCCGCTAAAGTGGATGTGGCGCGTCATGTGACCGAAAAAGAATCGCTTGAGAATGCATTGCAGCGGCAGAATTTGATTTTTGCAGCCGTTGAAGCACACCTTGAGTTAGTTAAAGCTCACCGGCTTAAACAATACGCAGAAAAGTCTGAAGAAAATGTCAGAGTATTGACGCAGCAAGAAAATGCGCGTGTTGATGCAGGAAAAGGGTATGCGACAGATGTTTTGCAGGCAAAAGCTCAGTTAGCTTCAGCAGAAGCCCGTAGAGTTGTCTCGAATAGTGATTTGAATATTGCTGAAAACCGCTATCGAGCGGTCTATGGGAATTTGCCCCCTTTGGCTGTTGAGTTAGAGGCGTTGAATGTCCCTGCGGCCTTGTTACCGGCCTCCTTGTCTGAAGTTGAGCAGCGAGTTCAGGAAGCAAGCCCAGATGTGTTAGCGGCACAAGCTAGGCATCAGGTTGCCCGAGCGAGCTTGCACGCAACAAGTAAATCCGAATATATGCCACGGGTTGATCTTTCCCTTAGTCATGCTCGTTATGATGACCGAGATGGTACTGAAGGGTATCGCGATGATTCTCTCGCCACGCTTAATTTTCGCTGGAGCTTTGATTCAGGATCAAAAGCGAGCCATCTGGTCACGGCGGCTAATGCGCAAGCACTTAGTGAGTCTGAGAAAGCAAACTACGTTCTTGTACAATCGGTAGAAGAGGCGCGCAACGCTTGGAATAGCTGGGGCATGTCGAGAGACCGCACTCGTTACCTACTGAATCAGGTTGAGATTTCAAAGTTATTTCTAAAGTTAGCACTTAAAGAACGAGGCTATGGTCGTCGTTCTTTACTCGATATTCTTAATGCCGCAACGGCTTTAATTAACGCTGAAAGCGCCGCTGCTGAGGCTGAGTTGGATGAGACTCTGGCAGCTTTTCGGCTTTTACGAGCATCAGGTCGTCTTCAAATTGGGTTGTTTGATCAACCTGGCGTCGTCATGGCGAGAGGAGCTCACTAGCGTCATTAGTGAGTTTGTCTAAGAAGTATTACCAAGAAAAACGATCCGATTGCTACTTTAGGAAAGATATCTGATATGAATGCCATTACTCTAGATGCCATTGTTGAAATTGTGCAGAACACTAAAGCACTTAGTGCTGCCGGTCTACCACAGGAACTATTGTTTCAGCAGGCGGCACAGCAGGTTGCTGAAATACTGCGAGATAGTGGTGTAAATGAAACGGATATCCTTGCTACGTTAAAACTGCTTGAACAGGTGTTTCAGAACCCTGAAGATCCAGGCCTGTTCGATGAGTTTCAAGTGCTTTTGAATGAGAAGGTTTTAGATAACGCAGTTACAGAAACGACAGGTTTGTCGGCATCTCAAAAAACGCCGACGAGTGATGATCCCGGCGGCGATGGTGATGTTGGTTCGCAAGGAGCCCCCCTGAAACCTCTAGCCCTCCATTAGGTTCCTCGACTCCTCCTTTAGATTCTTCTCGCTCCCCGCTTGATAACTCAGACCCAACCCCTTTTAAGCCACCGATTGACTTAGGCACGCCTGAATTAACAGGGCTGACTTCCAACCTGTTAACGGGAAGACCGGCCCCACTTACTCCTGCAGAAGTTTCTTTTCTTACGCAGGATGGGAGTGATCCATCCTTAGGTGGCGCAGCTCAACAGGGGCCGGAAAGTACACCTCTGACAACAGAGCGTTTTGTTTATAACTCTGGGGCCGAAAATCAAGAAGAAGCGCCGCCAGCAACTAATCTATCCAGTGATTATTCTATTGTTGCGCCAACAGCCTCATATGACGAGGGGACGTCTGGTGTTGTGACCTTGATCTTTGAGGTTGCTAGAACAAACCCTGTTACCGATGCTCAGTTAACATGGCGATTGGCTGAAGCCCTTGATGCGGCGGTTAGCTCCGGTACTGTCGACTTCGTTATTGGGCAATCTCAAGCATTAATCGAAGTACTTGTTCGAGCGGATAAGTTAATAGAGTTAGATGCCGATTATATGGTGGTCCTTGAAAGCTCTGATCCTAATGTGAGCTTGGTTGGACCTCAGGCTTCTATTCGGTTAATTGATGATGATGGGCTTGTTTCGGTTACGGTAGATACCTCGAATATTAATGAGGGAAGTTCTGATACTAGCCAGCTATTAACCTATACGGTAACCCGCACGAATACCGTCAGTGAGACCACTGTCGACTGGGCGCTCACCGGTTTGGATGCAGATGATCTCGTTTCCGGCCAAGACCAAAATGGCAGCTTAAGTTTTGCGGCGGGTGTTGCTAGCCAGACCTTTACCATCGAAGTACTAGGCGATAAAACCATCGAAGCCGATGAGCTGCTGAGTGTGAGTCTCTCCAATGCTGGTGATAACTTAACCCTCGGTACCGTCTCTCAGGTTGAGACAACGGTCGTTAATGATGATGGCACTGTTAGCATCGCTGCCAGCCAAACGTCTATCGAAGAAGGCTCAATGGGCACCAGCCAAGTTTTAACTTACACCGTTACCCGCACTAACACGGTTAATGCCTCCAGCGTCGACTGGGCGCTCAGCGGTTTGGATGCAGATGATCTCGTCTCCGGACAAGTCCAGAACGGCAGCCTTGCTTTTGCGGCGGGTGTTGCTAGCCAGACCTTCACCATCGAAGTGTTGGGCGATAAAACCATTGAAGCCGATGAGCTGCTGAGTGTTAGCCTGTCCAACCCCGGTGATAACCTGACCTTGGGCGCTGTGACTCAGGTGGATACCACGGTGGTTAATGATGATGGCACCGTCAGTATTGCTGTATCTCAAACGTCTATCGAAGAAGGTTCAACGGGCACCAGCCAACTGCTGACTTACACCGTCACCCGCACTAACACCGTTAATGCCTCCAGCGTGGACTGGACGCTCACCGGTTTGGATGCAGATGACCTCGTCTCCGGCCAAGCCCAGAACGGCAGCCTGACCTTTGCGGCGGGTGTTGCTAGCCAGACCTTTACCATCGAAGTACTAGGCGATAAAACCATCGAAGCCGATGAACTGCTGAGTGTGAGTCTCTCCAATGCTGGGGATAACTTAACCCTTGGTACCGTCTCACAGGTTGAGACCACGATCGTTAATGATGATGGCACTGTTAGCATCGCTGTCAGCCAAGCCTCGATTGAAGAAGGCTCAACGGGCACTAGCCAACTGTTGACCTACACCGTCACCCGCACCAATAGCGTCAATGCCTCCAGCGTCGACTGGGTGCTCACCGGTTTGGATGCAGATGATCTCGTCTCCGGACAAGCTCAAAATGGCAGCCTCGCTTTTGCGGCGGGTGTTGCTAGCCAGACCTTCACCATCGAAGTATTGGGCGATAAAACCATCGAAGCCGATGAACTGCTGAGTGTGAGTTTGTCCAATGCTGGGGATAACTTAACCCTTGGTACCGTCTCACAGGTTGAGACAACGGTCGTTAATGATGATGGCACTGTTAGCATCGCTGCCAGCCAAACGTCTATCGAAGAAGGTTCAACGGGCACCAGCCAACTGTTGACGTACACCGTTACTCGGACTAACACCGTTAATGCCTCCAGCGTCGACTGGGCGCTCAGCGGTTTGGATGCAGATGACCTCGTCTCCGGACAAGCCCAAAATGGCAGCTTAAGTTTTGCGGCGGGTGTTGCTAGCCAGACCTTCATCATCGAAGTGTTGGGCGATAAAACCATTGAAGCGGATGAGCTGCTGAGTGTGAGTCTCTCCAATGCTGGGGATAACCTGATCTTGGGCGCTGTGTCTCAAGTGGATACCACGGTCGTTAATGATGATGGCACCATCTCTCTGAGTGTCGATCAAACCAGCATCGAAGAAGGCAGCACTGGCACCAGCCAACTGCTAACTTACACTGTTACCCGGACTAATAGCGTTAATGCCTCCAGCGTGGACTGGGCGCTCACCGGTTTGGATGCAGATGATCTGGTTTCCGGCCAAGCGCAAAATGGCAGTCTCGCTTTTGCAGCGGGTGTTGCCAGCCAGACGTTCACCATCGAAGTGCTAGGCGATAAAACCATCGAAGCGGATGAACTGCTCAGTGTGAGTTTGTCCAATGCTGGTGATAACTTAACCCTCGGTGCCGTCTCACAGGTTGAGACCACGGTCGTTAATGATGATGGCACCGTTAGCATCGCTGTCAGCCAAGCCTCGATTGAAGAAGGCAGTACTGGCACCAGCCAACTGCTAACTTACACCGTCACCCGCACCAATAGCGTCAATGCCTCCAGCGTGGACTGGGCGCTCACCGGTTTGGATGCAGATGATCTGGTTTCCGGCCAAGCCCAAAACGGCAGCCTAACCTTTGCGGCGGGTGTTGCTAGCCAGACCTTCACTATCGAAGTGTTAGGCGATAAAACCATCGAAGCCGATGAGCTGCTGAGTGTGAGTTTGTCCAATGCTGGGGATAACTTGACCTTAGGCACTGTCTCTCAGGTCGACACCACGGTCGTTAATGATGACGGCACCGTCAGTATTGCTGTCTCTCAAACCAGCATCGAAGAAGGCAGCACTGGCACCAGCCAACTGCTAACTTACACTGTTACCCGCACCAATAGCGTCAATGCCTCCAGCGTGAACTGGGCGCTCACCGGTTTGGATGCAGATGATCTAGTCTCCGGCCAAGCCCAAAGCGGCAGCCTGACCTTTGCGGCGGGTGTTGCCAGCCAGGCGTTCACCATCGAAGTGTTGGGCGATAAAACCATTGAAGCGGATGAGCTGCTGAGTGTGAGTCTCTCTAATGCCGGTGATAACCTGACCTCGGGCGCTGTGTCTCAGGTGGACACCACGGTCGTTAATGATGATGGCACCGTTAGCATCGCTGTCAGCCAAGCCTCGATTGAAGAAGGCAGTACTGGCACCAGCCAACTGCTAACTTACACCATCACCCGCACCAATAGCGTCAATGCTTCCAGCGTGGACTGGGCGCTCACCGGTTTGGATGCAGATGACCTCGTCTCCGGCCAAGCCCAGAACGGCAGCCTCGCTTTTGCGGCGGGTGTTGCCAGCCAGACGTTCACCATCGAAGTGTTGGGCGATAAAACCATTGAAGCGGATGAGCTGCTGAGTGTGAGTCTCTCCAATGCTGGGGATAACCTGATCTTGGGCGCTGTGTCTCAAGTGGATACCACGGTCGTTAATGATGATGGTTTAGTCTTTATTGTTGTAGATAAAGCCTCCATTGAAGAGGGGACAGCGGACAGCAGTCAATTGCTGACATATACCGTGATCCGTACTAATACCATCAATGCGTCAAGCGTGGATTGGGCTCTGACGGGTCTTGATGCTGCCGATCTATTAGACGGCCAAGCGCAAAATGGCAGCTTAAGTTTTGCGGCGGGTGTTGCTAGCCAGACCTTCACCATCGAAGTGTTGGGCGATAAAACTATCGAAGCGGATGAGATGCTGAGTGTGAGTCTCTCCAATGCTGGGGATAACCTGGCCTTGGGCGCTGTGACTCAGGTGGATACCACGGTGGTGAACGATGACGGCACCGTCAGTATTGCTGTCAGCCAAGCCTCGATTGAAGAAGGCTCAACGGGCACCAGCCAAGTTTTAACTTACACCGTTACCCGCACTAACACGGTTAATGCCTCCAGCGTCGACTGGGCGCTCACCGGTTTGGATGCAGATGACCTCGTCTCCGGCCAAGCCCAGAACGGCAGCCTGACCTTTGCGGCGGGTGTTGCTAGCCAGACCTTTACCATCGAAGTACTAGGCGATAAAACCATCGAAGCCGATGAGCTGCTGAGTGTGAGTTTGTCCAATGCTGGGGATAACTTAACCCTCGGTACCGTCTCTCAGGTTGAGACAACGGTCGTTAATGATGATGGCACCGTCTCTCTGAGTGTCGGTCAAACCAGCATCGAAGAAGGCAGCACAGGCACCAGTCAACTGCTAACCTACACCGTCACCCGTACCAATAGCGTCAATGCCTCCAGTGTGGACTGGGCGCTCACCGGTTTAGATGCAGATGATCTGGTTTCCGGCCAAGACCAAAACGGCAGCCTCGCTTTTGCAGCGGGTGTTGCCAGCCAGACCTTCACCATCGAAGTGCTAGGCGATAAAACCATTGAAGCGGATGAGCTGCTGAGTGTGAGTTTGTCCAATGCTGGGGATAACCTGACTTTGGGCGCTGTGACTCAGGTGGATACCCCGGTCGTTAATGATGATGGCACCGTTTCTCTGAGTGTCGATCAAACCAGCATCGAAGAAGGCTCAACGGGCACCAGCCAAGTTTTAACTTACACCGTTACCCGCACTAACACGGTTAATGCCTCCAGCGTGGACTGGACGCTCACCGGTTTGGATGCAGATGATCTCGTCTCCGGCCAAGCCCAAAGCGGCAGTCTGACCTTTGCAGCGGGTGTTGCCAGCCAGATCTTCACCATCGAAGTGTTGGGCGATAAAACCATTGAAGCGGATGAGCTGCTGAGTGTGAGTTTGTCCAATGCTGGGGATAACCTGACCTTAGGCACTGTCTCTCAGGTCGACACCACGGTCGTTAATGATGACGGCACCGTCAGCATCGCAGTCTCTCAAACTAGCATCGAAGAAGGCTCAACGGGCACTAGCCAAGTCTTAACCTACACCGTCACCCGTACCAATAACGTCAACGCCTCCAGCGTCGACTGGGCGCTCACCGGTTTAGATGCAGATGACCTCGTCTCCGGCCAAGCCCAAAACGGCAGCCTAACCTTTGCGGCGGGTGTTGCGACACAGACCTTTACCATCGAAGTGTTGGGCGATAAAACCATCGAAGCGGATGAACTGCTGAGTGTGAGTTTGTCCAATGCTGGGGATAACCTGACCTTAGGCACTGTCTCTCAGGTCGACACCACGGTCGTTAATGATGACGGCACCGTCAGCATCGCAGTCTCTCAAACTAGCATCGAAGAAGGCTCAACGGGCACTAGCCAAGTCTTAACCTACACCGTCACCCGTACCAATAACGTCAACGCCTCCAGCGTCGACTGGGCGCTCACCGGTTTAGATGCAGATGACCTCGTCTCCGGCCAAGCCCAAAACGGCAGTCTGACCTTTGCGGCGGGTGTTGCCAGCCAGACCTTCACCATCGAAATGTTGGGCGATAAAACCATCGAAGCGGATGAGCTGCTGAGTGTGAGTTTGTCCAATGCTGGGGATAACCTGACTTTGGGCGCTGTGACTCAGGTGGACACCACCGTGGTTAACGATGATGGCACTGTTAGCATCGCTGTCAGCCAAACGTCTATCGAAGAAAGTTCAACGGGCACTAGCCAACTGTTGACCTACACCGTCACCCGCACCAATAGCGTCAATGCCTCCAGCGTGGACTGGGCGCTCACCGGTTTGGATGCAGATGACCTCGTCTCCGGCCAAGCCCAAAATGGCAGCCTCGCTTTTGCAGCGGGTGTTGCCAGCCAGACCTTCACCATCGAAGTACTAGGCGATAAAACCATTGAAGCCGATGAGCTGCTGAGTGTTAGCCTGTCCAATGCTGGTGATAACTTAACCCTCGGTGCCGTCTCACAGGTTGAGACCACGGTCGTTAATGATGATGGAACTGTTAGCATCGCTGTCAGCCAAGCCTCGATTGAAGAAGGTTCAACGGGCACCAGCCAACTGCTAACCTACACCGTCACCCGCACCAATAGCGTCAATGCCTCCAGCGTGGACTGGACGCTCGCCGGTTTGGATGCAGATGACCTCGTCTCCGGCCAAGCCCAGAACGGCAGCCTTGCTTTTGCGGCGGGTGTTGCCAGCCAGACCTTCACCATCGAAGTGCTAGGCGATAAAACTGTTGAAGCGGATGAGCTGCTGAGTGTGAGTTTGTCCAATGCTGGTGATAACTTAACCCTCGGTACCGTCTCTCAGGTCGATACCTCGGTCGTTAATGATGACGGCACCGTCAGTATTGCTGTCTCTCAAACCAGCATCGAAGAAGGCAGCACTGGCACCAGCCAACTGCTAACTTACACCGTCACCCGCACCAATAGCGTCAATGCCTCCAGCGTCGACTGGGCGTTGACCGGCTTGGATGCAGATGATCTCGTCTCCGGACAAGCTCAAAATGGCAGCCTCGCTTTTGCGGCGGGTGTTGCTAGCCAGACCTTCACCATCGAAGTGTTGGGCGATAAAACCATCGAAGCCGATGAACTGCTGAGTGTGAGTTTGTCCAATGCTGGGGATAACTTAACCCTTGGTACCGTCTCACAGGTTGAGACCACGATCGTTAATGATGATGGCACTGTTAGCATCGCTGTCAGCCAAGCCTCGATTGAAGAAGGCTCAACGGGCACTAGCCAACTGTTGACCTACACCGTCACCCGCACCAATAGCGTCAATGCCTCCAGCGTCGACTGGGCGCTCACCGGTTTGGATGCAGATGATCTTGTCTCCGGCCAAGCCCAAAGCGGCAGCCTGACCTTTGCGGCGGGTGTTGCGACACAGACCTTTACCATCGAAGTGTTGGGCGATAAAACCATCGAAGCGGATGAACTGCTGAGTGTGAGTTTGTCCAATGCTGGGGATAACTTAACCCTCGGTACCGTCTCTCAGGTTGAGACAACGGTCGTTAATGATGATGGCACCGTCTCTCTGAGTGTCGGTCAAACCAGCATCGAAGAAGGCAGCACAGGCACCAGTCAACTGCTAACCTACACCGTCACCCGTACCAATAGCGTCAATGCCTCCAGCGTGGACTGGGCGCTCACCGGTTTAGATGCAGATGATCTGGTTTCCGGCCAAGCCCAAAACGGCAGTCTCGCTTTTGCAGCGGGTGTTGCCAGCCAGACGTTCACTATCGAAGTGTTGGGCGATAAAACCATTGAAGCGGATGAGCTGCTGAGTGTGAGTCTCTCCAATGCTGGGGATAACCTGACCTTGGGCGCTGTGACTCAGGTGGATACCACGGTCGTTAATGATGATGGCACCGTCTCTCTGAGTGTCGATCAAACCAGCATCGAAGAAGGCAGCACTGGCACCAGCCAACTGCTAACTTACACTGTTACCCGGACTAACACGGTTAATGCCTCCAGCGTCGACTGGGCGCTCACCGGTTTGGATGCAGATGACCTCGTCTCCGGACAAGCCCAAAATGGCAGTCTCGCTTTTGCAGCGGGTGTTGCCAGCCAGACGTTCACCATCGAAGTGCTAGGCGATAAAACCATCGAAGCGGATGAACTGCTCAGCGTGAGCCTGTCCAACCCCGGTGATAACCTGACCTTGGGCGCTGTGACTCAGGTGGATACCACGGTCGTTAATGATGATGGCACCGTCTCTCTGAGTGTCGATCAAACCAGCATCGAAGAAGGCAGCACAGGCACCAGTCAACTACTAACTTACACTGTTACCCGGACTAACACGGTTAATGCCTCCAGCGTGGACTGGACGCTCGCCGGTTTAGATGCAGATGACCTCGTCTCCGGCCAAGCCCAGAACGGCAGCCTGACCTTTGCGGCGGGTGTTGCGACACAGACGTTCACCATCGAAGTACTAGGCGATAAAACCATCGAAGCGGATGAGCTGCTGAGTGTTAGCCTGTCCAATGCTGGGGATAACCTGACCTTGGGCGCTGTGACTCAGGTGGACACCACCGTGGTTAACGATGATGGCACTGTTAGCATCGCTGTCAGCCAAGCGTCTATCGAAGAAGGTTCAACGGGCACCAGCCAACTGTTGACCTACACCGTTACTCGGACTAACACCGTTAATGCCTCCAGCGTCGACTGGGCGCTCACCGGCTTGGATGCAGATGACCTCGTTTCCGGACAAGCCCAAAGCGGCAGCCTGACCTTTGCGGCGGGTGTTGCTAGCCAGACCTTCTCCATCGAAGTGCTAGGCGATAAAACCATTGAAGCGGATGAGCTGCTGAGTGTTAGCCTGTCCAATGCTGGTGATAACTTAACTCTCGGTACCGTCTCTCAGGTCGATACCACGGTCGTTAATGATGATGGCACCGTCAGTATTGCTGTCAGCCAAGCCACGATTGAAGAAGGCTCAACGGGCACAAGCCAAGTATTAACCTACACCGTCACCCGCACTAACACCGTTAATGCCTCCAGCGTCGACTGGGCGTTGACCGGCTTGGATGCAGATGATCTCGTCTCCGGACAAGCTCAAAATGGCAGCCTCGCTTTTGCGGCGGGTGTTGCCAGCCAGACGTTCACCATCGAAGTGTTGGGCGATAAAACCATTGAAGCGGATGAGCTGCTGAGTGTGAGTCTCTCCAATGCTGGGGATAACCTGACCTTGGGCGCTGTGACTCAGGTGGATACCACGGTCGTTAATGATGATGGCACCGTCTCTCTGAGTGTCGATCAAACCAGCATCGAAGAAGGCAGCACTGGCACCAGCCAACTGCTAACTTACACTGTTACCCGGACTAACACGGTTAATGCCTCCAGCGTGGACTGGGCGCTCACCGGTTTGGATGCAGATGACCTCGTCTCCGGACAAGCCCAAAATGGCAGCTTAAGTTTTGCGGCGGGTGTTGCCAGCCAGACCTTCACCATCGAAGTGTTGGGCGATAAAACCATTGAAGCGGATGAGCTGCTCAGCGTGAGTCTCTCCAACCCCGGTGATAACCTGACCTTGGGTGCTGTGACTCAGGTCGATACCGCGGTCGTTAACGATGATGGTTTAGTCTTTATTGTTGTAGATAAAGCCTCCATTGAAGAGGGGACAGCGGACAGCAGTCAATTGCTGACATATACCGTGATCCGTACTAATACCATCAATGCGTCAAGCGTGGATTGGGCTCTGACGGGTCTTGATGCTGCCGATCTATTAGACGGCCAAGCGCAAAATGGCAGCCTCGCTTTTGCGGCGGGTGTTGCCAGCCAGACCTTTACCATCGAAGTGCTGGGCGATAAAACCATCGAAGCGGATGAGCTGCTGAGTGTGAGTTTGTCCAATGCCGGTGATAACCTGACCTTGGGCCCTGTGTCTCAGGTCGATACCACCGTGTTGAATGATGACGGCTTAGTCTCTATCGTTGTGGATAAAACCGCTATTGAAGAGGGCACCGGCACCAGTCAGTTATTGACCTATACCGTTACCCGTATCAACACCGTCAATACTTCTAGTGTCGACTGGTCTCTGACGGGGTTGGATGCGGATGATTTAGTCTCGGGGCAGGCACAAAACGGTAGTTTAAGCTTTGCTGCTGGCGAAGCGAGCCATACTTTTACCATCGAAGTGTTAGGCGATAAAACCATCGAAGCCGATGAGCTGCTGAGTGTTAGTCTATCTAACGCTGGTGATAACCTTACTTTGAGCAGTGCATCTCAGGCTGATACCACCGTGGTGAATGATGATGGTTTAGTCTCTATCACGGTGGATAAAGCATCCATCGAAGAGGGGTCAACAGGTACTAGCCAAGTGTTGACCTATATCGTGACTCGGACTAATACCGTTAATGCATCCAGTGTCGATTGGGCGTTGACCGGCCTTGATACCGGTGACCTCGTTATTGGGCAAGATCAAAGCGGAAGTTTAAATTTTGCTGCCGGCGAAGCGAGTCAAACTTTCACTGTCGAAGTGCTGGGTAATAAAAGTATCGAAGCGGATAAGGTGCTAAATGTAAGCCTATCTAACGCGGGTGATAATTTGACGCTGGGATCTGTATCTCAGGTCGATACCACGGTCGTTAACGATGATGGTTTAGTCTTTATTGTTGTGGACAAGGCCTCTATTGAAGAGGGCACCGCGGACAGCAGCCAGGTACTGACCTATACGGTAATTCGTACTAATACCGTTAATGCCTCAAGTGTGGACTGGTCTCTTACGGGTCTTGATACCGCCGATCTACTGGACGGACAAGCCCAAAGTGGCAGCTTAAACTTTGCTGCAGGTGAAGCTAGCCAGACCTTCACGATCGAAGTATTGGGTGATCTAAGCGTCGAAACGGATGAAGTGTTGAATGTAAGCCTGTCTAACGCGGGTGATAACCTGACGCTGGGGCCTGTATCTCAGGTCGATACCAAGGTTGTGAATGATGATGGCTTGGTCTCTATCGTAGTGGATAAAACGTCAGTTGAAGAAGGCAGTCTCGATACTAGCCAATTACTGACTTACACCGTCACCCGCACTAATACTGTTAATACTTCTAGTGTCGACTGGTCGCTCAGCGGTTTGGATGCAGATGACCTCGTCTCCGGACAAGCCCAAAATGGCAGCTTAAGTTTTGCGGCGGGTGTTGCCAGCCAGACCTTCACTATCGAAGTGTTAGGCGATAAAACCATTGAAGCGGATGAGCTGCTGAGTGTGAGTTTGTCCAATGCTGGTGATAACCTGGCCTTGGGCGCTGTCTCTCAAGTGGATACTCCTGTCGTTAATGATGACGGCACCGTCAGTATTGCTGTCAGCCAAGCCTCGATTGAAGAAGGCTCAACGGGCACCAGCCAAGTTTTAACTTACACCGTTACCCGCACTAACACGGTTAATGCCTCCAGCGTCGACTGGGCGCTCACCGGTTTGGATGCAGATGACCTCGTCTCCGGCCAAGCGCAAAATGGCAGCCTCGCTTTTGCGGCGGGTGTTGCTAGCCAGACCTTCACCATCGAAGTACTAGGCGATAAAACCATCGAAGCGGATGAGCTGCTGAGTGTGAGTTTGTCCAATGCCGGTGATAACCTGATCTTAGGCACTGTATCTCAGATGGATACCACGGTGTTGAACGATGACGTATCTGTAGGGATCAGTGTTGATAGCACAGAAATGCTTGAAGGAGCCAATGGTGATGAAACTCTGTTGACGTATACCGTTGTCAGAGGTGCGTCGGTGGGTGAAAACAGTGTCGATTGGTCGATCAGCGGTATTGATCAGACCGACCTGTCTAGCGGTCAGCCGATGAGCGGGACTATTAATTTTGTTGATGGGCAAGACAGAGTGACTTTTACCGTTGCAGTCGCCGGTGATCGTTCGATTGAAACCGATGAAAACCTGATCGTGACACTTTCTAACCCTGGCGATAACCTTGAAATTACGACCTCTTCGGCAACGACAACCCTGACAAATGATGATGGACAGGTCGGTATCGCCGTAAGTCCAGTCAGCCTACTCGAAGGCGATTTAGGTAGTAGCCAGACTCTGGTCTATACCCTGACACGTGACAATGCATTAACCGCCAGCAGTGTTGACTGGGCTTTAAGCGGTTTGGATCCGCTGCGTTTTGGTGGAACATTACCCAGCGGTACGGAGACGTTTGTCGTCGGTGAAAACAGTCAAACGGTCGAATTAATCGTGACGGGTGATCGGGTGATTGAACCGGATGAAAGCTGGACGTTAACGCTGAGTAATCCCGGTGATAACCTTAATCTTGATTCGGCATCGACAAGCGCTAGCGCAGTTGTTCAAGATGATGATTCGCTTATCTCTGTCGCGGCCAGCCAAGCACGAGTTAATGAAGGCCAAGACGGCGAGGTGACTGATGTTGTGTTTAAAGTCACTCGAACATCGGGCCTTGAAGCCACTACCGTCGATTGGCGGGTGACGGATGATGTCGATGCGGATGATTTTGTTGGTGGTGTGGTTCCGTCGGGCTCTCTCAGTTTTGCCGTCGGCGAGACCGAACAATACATTACTGTACAGATTGCGGGTGATCGAACCTTAGAGTATGACGAGACTGTCACCTTAGTACTTGAAAATGCGGGTAATAACGCCTCTATTGGCGTTCAGTCTGCCAGTACGACGATCACGACTGATGATATCGGCTTTGGTATTTTCACCGAGCAGACCGATGTTGTTGAAGGCGCATCGGCTACTCAGACCGCCATTACCTTTCAGGTTGTGCGCACCTCGGTGCTTGATGAGGCAACCAGTATTGATTATCGGTTGATCCCAACCGGTGATAGTGGTGTTGATGCTGCCGATTTTGTTACCGGGCAGGATCAGCTAAATAGTAATGGTGGCCGGCCTAGTGGAACTGTTGATTTTGCCGCTGGGCAAACAACACAAACCGTAACCCTGTATGTTCAGGGTGATGCGATCCCCGAAGCGAATGAAACGTTTAGTATTATTCTGGCGAACGCTCCAGGGAATGCCCAGATTATCTTTGGTGAAATTTCCGGTCAGATACGTAGTGATGAGATGCAGTACAGCGTTGCTGCGGTTACCGCCTCGACGATGGAAGGTACAGGCGAGGGGGGAACGGCTCAGTTCCTTGTGACTCGGGTTGGAGATCTATCGATCGCATCAACGGTTGGTTTCCAGATAGGCGCAGTGGGTGAAAACCCTGCCAACGCGGCCGATTTTGCGGGCGGTGTTTATCCATCGGGTACGGTCTCTTTTGCCGCCGGTGAAGCTTCCCAATTGGTTGATATCGTACTGTCCGGGGATACTCAATTGGAGGGGTTTGAAACATTCGTGATGACCCTGTCTGAGCAAGACGCTAATACCCTGATCACCACCAAAACAGCAACACATATTATTGATCCTGATGATGCGGCGGTTTCTATTGAGGCCACTAATACGGTCTTGAAAGAAGGGTCAGCAGCCTCTCAAGAACATACCTTTACCCTGTCTCGCACCGAGTATGCAGGTTCAACGATAACGGTTAATTGGAGTCTGCTTGGGACGGGTGCTAACCCTGTGGATGCCGATGATTTTGGCGGCACCTTACCCTCAGGGTCCATTACGTTTGCGCCCGGTGAAACATCGAAAACACTGACCATCACGCCTTCTGCTGATACAACATTTGAAGGCAATGAAAGCTACGGTATTGTTTTGACGACAGGGTCTGACGGTTTTGTCTTGCTCAACGATACTGCTGCCGGCGTGGTACTCAATGATGATGTTGGTTTGACGCTGGTTGCCACCAATTTAGATGAAGTAGAGGGCAACCCGAGTAGTGTGTCGCAGCTTTCATTTACGGTGCAGCGTAGTGGTGATCTTAACTCGGTCACTTCGGTGGATTGGACGCTGCTGCCGGATGCGGTTAACGGCGTGTCCGTCGACGATTTTGCGGCTGGCGCAGCGGCTTTTTCCGGCACCTTGACCTTTGCTCGGGGTATCAGTAGTCAAGTGGTGAATATTACGCTGGCAGCCGATAATGATCTTGAAGTTGATAAAGGCTTCAGTGTTCAACTGAGTAATCCTGATCCTGCAATTGGGACTGAAATTTTAGTAGCCGAGGTCAGTGGCAGTATACGTAATGATGATGCGGTCTTTAGCCTGCTACCGCTCAGTGCTGTAAGTGAAGGCCATGGTGGCAGTAAAACGGTCACCCTGACAGTTGAGCGAAGTGGTGATCTATCAGGGTCTGACAATGTTGAGTACTCTCTTGCCGCCGCCATGGGCTCGGCGATTAGTGCCGCCGATTTTGTTGGGGGTGCGTATCCTTCAGGTACTTTGACGTTTGCCGCTAATGAGCTCAGCAAACTGATTAGCTTTGATATTGTGGCTGACTCTATCGCAGAAGACGATGAAAGCTTTTTGGTGTCACTTGGCAATCCGAGCGAAGGCTCGACGATTGCTGCGAGTGCCAGTGAGGCAACGGTCGTTATCACTAATGATGACGACCAGCTCAATTTCACCGCCGCCTCGGCCGATCTTAACGAAGGCGAAAACGGTACCACAACCGAATTTACCTTCACGGTTAACCGCAGTGGATTCCTTGATAAAGCGACCAGCATTAGCTGGAGTGTCTTAGGGTCAGGGGCTGACCCTGCTGATGCCAATGACTTCTCGGGTGGAGTATTACCGAGTGGCACAATCGACTTCGCTGCCGATCAGGCCAGCGCTACCATTACAGTTACCGCTCAAGGGGATTATCTGCGGGAAGTCGACGAAGGCTTTCAGGTGGTATTGGGAACACCCACGGCGGGTACTGAGGTGGTTGATGGCTCTGCCGCAGGCGTTATCCGTAACGACGATACGGGTTTGGTGATTGCAGCGACAACCACCAATTTAGCCGAAGGTGATAGTGGTTCAAATACCCATATCTTTACGGTTTCTCGCACTGGTACGACAAACGGCACAACAACGGTTAACTGGACCCTCTCTGGAGAGGTTGATGCCGCCGATTTTGGTGGCGCAGTACCCTCCGGTGTACTGACTTTTGCCGAGGGTGAGTCGAGTAAAACTATCGAGTTAGCGGCCACTGGCGATACGGATATAGAGTCCGATGAAGCGTTTGTAGTGACGCTGTCGGGAGCGAGTGGTAATTCGGATATCGAAACTGCGTCGGCGTCAGGCTCGATTCTGGCGGATGATATTGCCCTTTCTATTAGTGCGCTTGAGGCTGCGGTCATAGAAGGTGCGAGCGGTAGTAATCAGGTGGTGCAATTTAGTATTACTCGTTCAGGTGATTTAGCGTCAGCGGTTAGTATCGATTGGTTGGCTACCGGTCTTACCGCGGATGATTTTGCAACGGGGGCGCAGTTTAGTGGCACGGTTGCTTTTGCCGCCAATGAAACTAGTAAGTTAATCAGCTTAACCTTGGCTGGTGACAATACCTTAGAGGCAGATGAAACCCTGTCCGTCGCGCTGACTAAACACGCCGGAGATGCGGCCTTTGATCGTACTTGGTTGGGGACTGATACTGCGACTACTCAAATTAATAATGATGATGTGCAATTTACGATTAGCGCGGATGTTGCTGCCATTGTGGAGGGCAACACCGCCGATACGGCCAGCACCGCTTATTCCTTTACGGTAACTCGTAGCAATCAATTTGGGCCTTCATCGGTCGATTGGGCGGTACAGTTAGCCGGAGGGCTTACCTCCGCCGCGCTGAGTGACTTTGTTACCGGTCAGGATGCACTTGGATCTAACAGTGCACTGCCTTCAGGCACGGTCGCTTTTGCTGATGGCCAACTTAGCCAACAGATTACGGTTAACATTGCTGCGGATGAAAATGTTGAGCAGAGTGAAGCGTTTAGTGTTGTGCTGAATGTCGCTGATGCGGACAACGTTGATTTGTCGTCGCCCTCCGCCAGTGGCTCAATTAGCAACGATGATTCGGGTTTCTCTATTTTTGCTGCTGAGAGTACTAAAGCCGAGGGCGATAGTGGCATCACCACCTTTACGTTTGAGGTGGTTCGGGCCGGGGATCTATCTGGCGCCGCCTTGGTTGATTGGGCGGTTGGCGGAGGTTCTCAGAACCCTGCTGATGCGGATGACTTTGGCGGCAGTTTGCCGCAGGGAACCTTGAGTATTCCTGCGGATACCGAGACCGTTACTCTGAGCATTGAGGTGTCGGGTGATACCCTGGCCGAGTTTGCTGAAGCGTTTACCGTGGCGATCAGTAATGCCCGTTTGCAGGCGGGCGGGGCGCTAGGTATATCAGCTGAAACCAATACGGCGGTCGGTAGTATTGTTAACGATGATCAGAACTTTGCGGTCAGTGCCGCGAATGCTAGCTTAGCTGAGGGTGATAACAGTACTCAGGAAGTTGTCTTTACGATTACCCGCACGGGTGATGTGTCAGGTTCTGCCAGTATTGACTATGCCGTGACCGGTGGTGCGGGTGTTGATAATGACGACACCAGTACTGCACTGCCATCCGGTGCGCTGGCTTTTGCTGCGGGGGTTAGTGAGCTAACCGTGTCAGTATTTGTTCAAGGGGATCTGCTAGGTGAAGATGATGAAACCTATACCCTAACATTGTCCAATCCTAGCGTCGGGGTTATTACCGGTGATACGGCTGCCACGACGATTACCAATGATGATGCGAGCTATGAGGTGTCTGCACCAGCGGATGCTTATGAGGGCGATGAGGGTGGCTCAACGGCATTCACTTTTGTTGTTAGTCGCACCGGAGATATCAGTCTAGCAGGCTCGGTGGAGTGGGCGGTGCAGGCCGCAACAGGTCTGACGGCAGGGGATTTTGTCGCCGGCCAAGACGCGTTAAGTAATGGTGGTTTACCCAGTGACGTCGTGTCATTCGCCGCCAATGAAAGCAGTAAAACCATTACGGTTAACGTATTGGGCGATCTGAATCTGGAAAGTGATGAGACGCTGTCGGTGCTGTTCTCCAACCCAACCAATGGTATTTTCTTGGATCAATCCGGTGCTCAAGTCAGCAGCGTGACGGATTCTGCGACGATTCTGAGTGACGATGATAGTTTCAGTATTGATACTCAGACCACCTCAACATTTGAAGGGCATGTCGATGACAGCACTCTGACCTATAGCGTTAGCCGCAGCGGTTCGTTGGTGGGCGCTAGAGAGTTGACCTGGACAATAACGGGCGTCGATGCGGCCGATCTAGGCGATGCTCAGGACATGACTGGAACGGTCAGCTTCGCCGATGGACAGGATACGGCGGATATCGAGATTACGCTTAAAGCCGATACGGTCACCGAAGCTGATGAGACACTCACGGTAACCTTATCGGGCGCGCCTGCTAACTCAGTGATTGGCACGGCTACGGCGAGTACCGATATTCTGAATGATGATGCCAGCCTGTCGATTGCCAATCTGTTAGCAGATAAAGTGGAAGGTAATAGTGACGTGGCATCAGGAGAAGTGCCTGAAGATAACACTTCTACATTTACTGTGGATAGCACTGGGGTTGCTATTGGTGATGTTGAGGTTTCATATGATAAGGATTGGTATCGTGTAAATTTAACAGCGGGGCATACTTACCAAATTAGTGTCAATGGAAGTCCTGCAGGTGAAGGAACAATTACCTACCCTTATCTTTGGGGAGTATATAGCAGCGATGGAGCTTTTTTAGGGGCTAATAATTTTGGTTATGACTCAGGATTAGGCGGCTATAAAGGACAAAGCAATTATACTGCCAATGAAACAGGAGTCTATTTTGTGTCGGCTGGGGGCTATCCAGGTGATTTTGGAGGTACAACCGGAACTTATACCTTAACGATTTCTGATCAGACGACGTCAGGCGCAGACGTAAGTGCCCCAATAATTACTTTGGTTGATTACACGTTTACTGTCACTCGTAGCGGCTATCTCGATCAGGAAAGCACTGTTGAGTGGCGTGTTGGTGGCGGTGATGATGCGGTCACCACAACCGATTTTTACGGTACAGTGGATACGTTGGGCGATAACAGCGGCTTACCCAGTGGCAGTGTCACTTTTGCCGTTGGTGAAACCACTAAAACCCTGACCGTTCAAGTATCAGCTGATTCGCTTCTTGAAGCGGATGAGAGCCTTCAAGTAACTCTGTCTGATCCTAGCAGCGGATCTGTTATTGGTACTGCCGTGGCAACCGGCGTTGTGCGTAATGATGATGCCGAGTTGAATATCACTGCGGGGACTGCCAGCTTGTCTGAAGGGGACGCGGGTCATGGCACCGATGTGGCGTATACCTATACCGTCACTCGTACCGGTAATACCGATCAGGTCACCACGGTCGATTGGGATTTGGCTCACGGTACTACGGATATCAATGATTTCAGTAACGGTAGCAATGCGAATATTACCCCCAGCGGTACACTAACATTCAGTGCTGGCGAAACCTCGAAAGAGATTACGGTTTATGTGTCTGGTGATACCGGCGTGGGTAGTATTGAAACGGATGAAACCTTCAGTATTAAGCTTAGTAATGTCAACTCGGGCAGTTCATTGGGTGACACCTCATCCTTTGATAGCACCATTCTCAATGATGATGCAAAACTGGTTCTAACCGTTGATGATTATGAGAAAGCCGAAGGTAAAACCGGTGAAAATACCGTATATAACTATACGGTCACTCGGGAAGGTTATCTGAGTCAAACTACCGAGTTCAACTGGAACGTCAATGATGCAGAGAGTATAACGCACTACAATAATGGTGGCGTTTATGACCATACTCCGTCCTCGCGGTGGGAGTATGATGCCGATACAACAGACTTTGGAGGCAGTTTCCCCGCGGGAGGCAATATCACCATGGCGAGTGGTGATGAAACCGCTTCTTTTGCGGTGACAGTGCCAGGTGATAATACCGTTGAGGATGATCAGTGGTTTGTTGTTAATATCGCCGCAACAAGCGGTTATGACGAAGTTGTTGTTAAATATGACGACCCGAATGAGACGGATAATACCACTCTCTTTAGAACCTATAATAATAACTACAGTGGCAACTGGACCTATTATTACGATAATCAGGAAGTAACCAGTGCCCGTAATAACACCACGGTTGATAAAAACTACCTGTTTACCTCGATTGAGCGTGATGAAGCCATTTTTTATCTCAGTGACCGTGAGGTCGCTGATGAGACGATTGAAACACTGTCACCGGGCGATAGTCTCTATCAACGGGACGAAGGCGATAGTGCTGCCGATGGTGGTGCAGGTTCGATAACCGTTAATGTTGGCGGCACCGATTATTCCTATGTTGAACATATTTTTGCGGTTCAACGTCAGGTAGCAACCGCTGGAGAGGCAACCGTTGATTGGCGTGTTAGCACTTACTATGGTGATGCGGTTGAAGTGGATGACTTCCTTGATTTAACCTTTGATGCCGGTGGTGTGGTAACCGCTGCCAGTGTTTCAAATGAATTTCCTTCAGGCACCGTTACCTTTGTTGATGGTCAAGAGTGGGCGTATCTCAAGTTTTATACACTTGCCGATGATGTGGGTGAATATGATGAAAGCTTTAGCCTTTATTTAGAAAACCCAAGTGCGGGTTCGTCAGTCAATGGCACAGATAATTCAGGTAATCGCTATCGCAATACAGGCTATCTCAATAACGACGATACCCGCTTCGATGTGACGGTGAGTGATGTAACCGAAGGTGAAACTCTGACCTTTACGATTACCCGTGATGGTGATGCCCGAGGCACGGATACCGTCGATTGGTTTATTACTTTCCCCGGTAGCGAAACCACCAATGAGAGCACCAGTGATGAGTCAAGCTGGTATCAACTGGATGCCTCCGATGTGCAAGACCCCGTTCCTGCTAATGGCACAGTAAGCTTTGATGCGGCCAATAATTATTGGACGGGTACGCTAAGTTTTGCCGACGGTGAAACCACCCAAGTGATTACCGTGGACACGCTTGACGATAGTTGGACAGAAACTTGGCGTGAGAGTGTTTCGATCACCTTAGGTAACGCCAATAATGTGGACGAAGGCGAAGCGAATCATGACGCCGAAACTGCTGTGACAGGTTATACGGATACAGCCTATGTTTATGATAATGAACCAAGCCCAATTTTAACCCTATCGGTTGACCAAACTTCGGTGTTTGAAGGCACCGCGGCGAATCCTGCTTACAATGATCAGAATACCGGGAACACGGTTACCTTTACGGTCACCCGTACCGCTCAAAATGGAGAGGCCCTTGATTACACATCAACGGTTGCTTGGTATCTGAGTGGTTCAAATATCAATAATGGCAGTTATGGTGATATCAAAGACTACGGCACAGTCAATAGGGCTTGGGAAGGTAATGGCAGTAGTACCTGGGGCAATGTTTTGTTTGCCGCTAATGAAACCGAAAAACAGATAACCATTACCTATAATGGTGATGACTTCGTCGAAAATGATGAAACCTTGACCTTCCGGTTGTTTGAAGCTGATCAGGCAGAAAGTTCTTATTATGATATTTATGGTGGTGCAGCGGATCAGAACGGTTATGGTCCGGCCAACATCGATATCAGCACTGAAAATAATTACATTGAGCAGCAAGTGATTATCAAAAATGATGATGTCCGCTTGTGGGTTGGTGGTTGGGATACCTATAACGGTGATGCCGAGGGCTATAACACTAACCTAAATGTCAGTGCTTATGAGGGCAACCCGCTCTCGTTTACCATGATTCGTGCCGGACGCATGGATAACGATGTGACGGTGGGTTATGAAATTATTACTGGTAGTGCAACTGCCGGCGATTTCGGGACCACCAGTGGCACCTTTACACTGGATGCCCAAGCTAGCAGTTACAGTGGTGGCTATACCTATAATATTTCTATAGAGGATCTGCTGAGCGACGATACACTGGTCGAAACAAATGAGACCTTTACCTTACGGCTAACCACGCCGGGTGATGCAGAAGGTTCCTATGTCCGTTTCCAGAGCTATGCGCTCAACTCAACTGCATGGAACAACGGTTACAGTGGTGAATCTACTACCTTAGATCTGTCTGCCACGCTCTATGATGATGATACCTCTTACACTCTGACGCCGGCGAGCACTAGCCTGGTTGAGACGGATACGGGCTCCAGCCAGACATTCTCCTTTACGGTGGATCGTGCCAGCACCGGTTATAGTGGTGCGGCCACCCTCAGCTGGCGCGTTGAAGCGGTAGGTGATGATGGTGCCGATGCAGATGACTTCAGTTCGGCTGATGCATTAGGGACCAATAGTGGGTTACCGAGTGGCACGGTTTCCTTTGCCGATGGCGTGCTGACCAACCAGTTCAGTGTTGTGGTGTCGGGGGATATTCTTGCTGAGAATAACGAGCAGTTTAGGGTTGTGTTGTTTGAGGACACGTTAACGTCTCCTGATCCTGATATCACTAATACCCATAGTATTGCCAGTGCTGACCTGACGATCCTGACGGATGATACCGGAATAAGCATTGCTGATGCGCAGATTGCCGAAGGGGATGCGGATAAGACATTGAGCTTTACCGTTACGCGTAGTGGGGATTTGAGTGGTAGCTCTTCAATGAACTGGAGCCTAGTGAACATCTCCACGGCGGCGAGTGATTTTGTTGGTGCGACAACCGGTGCAATTAGCTTTGCGGTGGGTGAGAGCAGTCAGCAGATTCAGGTGACCGTGGCTGGCGATATCACGCCGGAAGATTCAGAAAACTTCACCATACAGTTGAGTAATATTGTTAATATCGACGAAGTGATCGACAGTTCCGCTGCCGGTATTATTAATAACGACGATAGTAGCTTCGCGATTCAGGCCGGTAGTGCGGCTGTTGAAGGTACAGCTCAAACCTTTACCGTGACACGTAGCGATGATACGGCGCAATCACAAACGATTAACTGGTCGGTCAGTGCCGGCACCGATACGGAGACGGCTGACTTTAATGGTAGTTTCCCTACCGGATCAGTGACATTCGCGGCTGGTGAGTTTAGTAAAACCTTCGAGGTAACCGCCTTTGATGACGCCAGCGCTGAAACCCCTGAGGCGTACGCGGTTGAAATCAGTTTGGGGGACGGTACCAGTGACGACATCATCACAACGGGATCTGCGGTAGGGACGATTCTTGATAATGATGCCGAGTTTAGTATTACCGCTGATGCTGCCACCGAACTAGAAGGTAACAGCGGCACTCGTTCATTGACCTTCACCGTTGATAGCGTCTCAGGGTATGGCACCGTGAATTGGGCCTTATCAGGTGAAGCTGCGTTAACGGAAGCTGACTTTATAACGGCAGACGAGCTAGGTAATAACAGCGGCTTGCCCAGTGGTTCACTGACATTTACAGGCGATCGTTATCAGACGATTACCATTGAAGTCAGTGGCGATGAAACGTTAGAAGCGGATGAACTCTTCACCCTAACATTGTCTGATGCAGCCTCAACAACGGCTGGAACAGCTACCGTTACAACGGCTACCGCATCGACAACGGTCGTGAATGATGATTCTGCACTGTCCATTAGCGCCGCCGATGCGGTTAAGGCCGAGGGTGATGCAAGTCTGACAGCCTTTACCTTTACAGTCGCGCGTACCGGTTATTTAGCGACGGCGGCAACGGTTGATTATGTGGTGACAGGCAATGGTGCTCAGGCGGTCGATGGCACTGACTTTGGCGGTGCTTTGCCGTCCGGTACTTTGAGTCTAGCGTCCGGCGAAGCTGCTACGACCTTAACGATCTATGTCAGTGGTGATATTGCCGGCGAATTTGATGAAGGCTTTACCGTGACGCTGAATAACCCTAGCACCGGTGTGACACTGGCGCAGGCTTCGGCAGAGGGTATTATTCAAACGGACGATATTGTGTTTGACATAGTGGCCCCGGGGACTCCCGTGGTGGAAGGCGATACCGGCACCACAACCTACTACGATTTTGTTGTCACTCGCAGCGGTAATCTCGATGCCAGCCAGACATTGACATGGAATGTTGCTGGTATTGGTAGCAATCCGGCCGCCGCCAGTGACTTTGATGCCATTACGGGTACGGTAACATTCGACGTTAATGATACCGAACAAACGATTCGAGTCCCTGTCACCGGCGATTACCTAGTTGAAGATAATGAAAGCTTCCAGATTAGCCTGACGGGCCCTGATGGTATCCATTTTATCAACAGCACTGCCGATGCGGTGATTGTCGATGATGAAACCGCTGTGAATATCACCGCAACGGATGCTTATAAAGCGGAAGGGCAAGAGGGTGATCTAACCTATTACACCTTTGTTATTAGCCGAGAGGGCAATAAAGCGTTGGCCGCCGATGTGGATTGGAGCCTGACACTACCAGCGGGGCAAGATGCCGCGTCGTTAGATGATTTTGTTACCGGGCAGGATGATCTGGGAGACAACGGTGGTCTGCCTTCAGGTCGAGTGAGTTTCAGCGCTGGGGACAGCGACAGTAAAACCATCACTATCGCGGTTATGGGCGATCTGTTGGTGGAGCCTGATGAACTCTTCAATATCGAAATTGCCACCGATTCAATCGGTCATGGTGTGGTGGATGGCAGTGCGACCGGCACACTGGTCAGCGATGATCTGGCATGGACGGTAAATGCAACTACTATACCGGTGGAGGGTGATAGCAATAGTGAATTTGTGTTCACCGTTTCCCGTACCGGTAGTCTATCGGCAACTACGCTGGATTGGTCGATCGCGGGTAGCGGCGCTGATGCCGCCGATACCAATGACTTTGTCGGTGGCTTCCTGCCGTCGGGAACCCTTACCTTTACTCAAGGGCAGGTTAGCCAAACATTTATCGTCAATATCAATGGCGATAATCAGCTAGAAGCCGATGAAGGATTTACAGTTTCACTGGTCGCGCCGACGGATGGACTTAACCATACTTTTGCTCAGCAAAGCGTCGATGTCACTATCACCAATGATGATGATGTTATGTCCATCGCCGCGCTGGATGCTGATCAGACAGAAGGGTCTGGCACCAACACTGGCTTTACCTTCACTGTTACGCGGAACGGCAGCTTGGATGGGATATCGACCGTGGGCTGGCATATTCTCAATACGGAGACGTCGGCGGCTGACTTCGAAGCCACCTCAGGCGTGGTTGAGTTTGCCGATGGTGAATCTAGTCAGGTGTTGACCATTAATATTGTCGGCGATCGCGAGGTTGAAGCTAACGAGGCGTTCTCGGTCGAACTCTATGATGCGGGCAGCGGCAGCACTATTGCGGCAACGGCTGGCAGTGCCGAGGCGCTGATTAGTAATGACGATGTTGATTTGGCTCTCAGTGGTTTGGTCACCAGTGCAGTCGAAGGCGATGAGTCCAGTGCCAGTTCGACAACCTTTACGGTCAGTCGAAGTGGTGACTTGAGCGTGGATACCACGGTGGATTGGCAGGTGGTTGCCGGTTCGGCGACCGCGGATGATTTTGTCGGCGCGGTCTTACCCTCCGGTAGCCTCACCTTTGTGGCGGGTGAAACCAGTAAAACCATTACCGTTGACCTCGCTGCCGATGGTTTGGATGAAGGCAATGAGACCTTTAATGTTGAGCTGACGAATCCGAGCGGTGAAGCGGATATTATCGTCGACAGTGTGACGGGTTCTATTATTGATGACGATGATACCCTGACGGTGGTGGCAGTTTCGGGCCCACAGGCCGAAGGGGATAGTGGCAGCGGTACATTTACTTTCCGTATCGATCGCACCGGCACCACAACGGGCTCCGCGAATGTGGATTGGACGGTTGCCGGTTCCGGTGAGCATCCGCTTGAGTTAACTGAATTTGCTAATACTTCGGGCAGCGTTGAGTTTGCCGATGGCGAGACCAGTAAAACCTTCACCGTTGAAGTCTATGGGGATAACCTAGGCGAGTATGATGAAAGCTTCCTCGTGTCGCTTGAGAATCCAAGTTTTGGTTCGACGGTGGCCAATGTAACAGCGCAAGGGACAGTCCTGAATGATGATGCGGTGTTAACCATTACTGCCGATCAGGTATCACGCGATGAAGGCGCGGATGGCGTCGAAACTGTCTTTACCTTTACGGCAACGCGTAGCGGCGATATTAGTGGTTCGGGTAGTGCAGCGTGGTCGGTGCAACCGAGTGGTGATAACCCTGCAAACGCGTTGGACTTTGGCGGATTTTATCCTTCTGGGGTGGTTGGTTTTAGCCCCGGCCAAGAAACGGCGACGATTAGCGTGGTGGTGATGGGGGATGATGTTGGTGAATTTGATGAATCCTTCACCGTCGTCCTGTCCGAACCCGATGGTGTCGATATTCTCCAGAGTGAGGCAAGTACCGTGGTATCGAATGATGATACCGGGGTGTCTATCTTTGCGGTGGATGCGGAAAAAGCAGAAGGTAATATTGGTGAGACCAGCACCTTCACTTATCGTGTTGAGCGTGTCGGTGATTTGTCCGCGACAACCATTACTTGGGCAGTTGAGGGCTATGGTAGCTATCAAGCGGGTGCCGATGACTTTGTCGGTGGGGTAATTCCATCGGGCAGCATTGAGTTTGCTGAGAATCAAGCCTCTGCAGAGATTGAAATTGTGGTCGCTGGTGATAATGAACCGGGTCAGGATCAAACCTTTAGGGTTGTGATTGATGGCGCTAACCTCGTTAACGATGTTGCCTTGGGTGTTATCCAGAATGACGATAGCCTGATTACTATTGCTAACGAAGGGGCTGATAGCCAGCTTGAAGGTGATAGCGGTTCGGTTATCTATCAGTTCACGCTGACACGAACGGGGGCCGTCGATAAGGTCGATACGGTTGAGTGGGTCGTGGTTGGCAATGGTGGTAATCAGGCCGATGCGAGTGACTTTGTAGGGGGATTGCTGAGCGATACGGTCACCTTTGGGCTTGGTGAAACCAGCAAAACGATTTCGGTTGAAGTTGCATCGGATATGTTGACCGAGGTGGATGAAGGCTTTGCGGTACAGCTACAAAACCCGTCACAGGGTGTTGCCCTAGATCCTAATAACTCACAAGCAACGGCGACGATTGCTACCGATGATGAGGGTGTTGTCTTACTTGGGCTGGATGTGGAACGCTTTGAAGGCGAAGCAGGTACACAAACCCAGTTTACCTATCAAATCTTACGTTCTGGTAATACGGATAATCCGGTCACGATCGACTACGCCATTACTGGGGATGTGGATCAAGATGACTTTATCACGTCACTGACGGGTACCATTACCATGGCGGCCGGTGTCAGTAGTCAGCAGTTTGTTGTCACCGTCCAAGGTGATGATGTGATCGAAGTCGACGAGGGATTCCTGCTGACTCTCAGTGGCGAGGGTTTGAATATCGATAGCACACCGGTGAATAGCACTATCTTGGCAGATGAACAGGGTATTCGAATCGTTGCTCGAGAAAGCAGTGTGGTTGAAGGCACAGGCGGGGTAACGCAGGTCACCTTCGATGTGGTGGCAACCGGTGTAACGGGCAGTACCGAAGTGACCTGGGGGCTCGTGGGTACCGGCGGTGCGGATGTGTCTGCGAGTGATTTCAGTGGTGCTGTTATGCCAACCGGTTCGCTGGTTTTCGAGGCCGATGGAACCCAGTCGTTTACAGTTAATGTTAATCAAGATGCAACTGTTGAGTTGGATGAGTTAATCAGCGCTGAAATCGATAGTGCGATGACCTTGTTGAATAACAGTGCCACCACTCTGATCACCGACGATGATGTTGCCGGTGAAGGTGATGATGTGGTGGAGGGCAATAATCAGGCGGATACGCTGCTTGGGTTGCTGGGTAATGATTCCCTCTATGGCTTTGCCGGTGGCGATCGCCTGGAAGGTGGTGATGGCAATGATAGTCTATTCGGAGGAGAAGGTGCGGATGTGCTGATTGGTGGCGCCGACGCTGACCGTTTTGTCTTTGAGGCGCCAACACAGGGTATGGATGTGATGCAGGATTTTGATGCGGCCGAAGGTGACAGCATCGTCTTGAATAGCGCAACCTTTAGCGGTTTGCCGGCGACCATGACTAAGGCGTTCGCTTCCTTTACTACCGATGTGAATACCACTCTCGGGGTGCTGGCAGCGCAGGCCGATGCCGATCTCTATGTGGTGAATCTGGATGCGAGTTTTAATTTCGATAACAGTGAAGCAGGCCATCTGGATGAGCTTGAAGCCTCCATGACTAACGGTGATCACAGTGGCTCGGCGCTATTCCTTGTGTCCAATGGCGCTCAGACGCGTTTGTATTATGATGCAGATACCAACGCGGGTGATGATGGTAGTGGCTTGATTGCTGTGGCCGAGATGACCTCTGTTGCTGATGCAAGCACCGTTGATGATGCGATTGTTACCGAGTCACTTTAGGGTTTCATTGGGAGATTAAATGAAGGAGTTCTACCGGCGTCTCACTCAGGAGAGACGCCTCGCTATCGAAGTACTCGTTGTGTCACTGATCATCAATATGTTGGGTCTAGTGTCATCGTTATATAGCATTCAGGTGCTGAATCGATATTTAGCATTGGGGATTGATGAAACACTGATTACGCTGACATTGGGTGCACTTATCGCTATCGGGCTTGAGGTCTTTCTCCGTGGCGCACGACATAATGTGGTGAAGTGGCTCTGTCGAAAGTCTGATAAGCAAATGGCGCACGCGGCTATGCATGCGATTACGACCAGCCGTTATATGTCGTTTGAAAACTTACCCGCAGAGGCGCGGCGAGAGGCATTGAGTGGGCTGAATACGGTGCAGATGTCATTCGGACCGCAAAACCTGTTATCAGTGGTTGATGGTCCGTTCGGATTGATTTTCGTGCTGTTTGTCTTTTTGCTGAGCCCTGTTGTGGGGCTCGGTGTGTTGCTATTAACACTATTGATTGCCGCACTGACATGGTTGCTTTATAACGCCATCGACGATCCGTCTAAGGGGCTGATTAAATCTGTTGTCTCTTGGGGACGGTTACAGAATGGGCTGTGTTCGAGTTCTGAACTGACGCGGGCTTTTCCAACTCAGGCGTTGATTAGCACTAAGTGGGATGAAAATGTCCAAGATGTAACACGCTTCCGAGGAATGGTGGCTGGCTTGCAGGGGCATATCGGTACCATTGGTATTATCAGTGCGGCACTTGGCAGTATTGTTATTTTCGGTTTAGGTTCTCGGGAAGTGCTGGCGGGTAACCTTGATGTGGGCTCATTAATTGGCGCCAGTATTCTCGGCTCTCGGGCGATTGGCCAGTTGAACCGCGTGATGCAACTGGTTGAACCGGTAAAAAGAGGACTGCGTTCTCTCGAACTTCTTGGCCAGCTTGCGCGCTTGCCACGGCAGAATGAGCAGGGCATGAGTCTGACGCATGTGAAAGGGGATATTACCTTTGAAGACCTTGCCTTTGCTTATGCAGGGCAGCCTGTACCGCTGTTTGAATCTCTCGATTTTAAACAACCACCAGGCACTGTTTTGGTGTTTAAAGGCAGCAATGGTGCGGGTAAAACCACCTTTGCTCGCTTATTGAGTGGGCTGCTTGAGCCTGCCAGAGGGCGAATTAAAATTGATGATATGGATTTAAGGCAGGCCTCTCAGGAGTGGTGGAGCCAGCAGTTAAGTTATTTCCCCCAGGAGCCAGCGTTTTTGGATGGCTCATTGCGAGAAAATCTCTCAATGGGGGCGGATATTGCTGATGATCGGTTAGTTGAGGTTATGCAAGAAGTGGGTTTGGGGGCTTTTTTACAGAACAGTAAAGAGGGACTTCTGATGCCGCTTTATGCGAACGGAGCTTCCCTTTCTATGGGGGTTAGGCGGCGTATTACCTTAGCGCGGGCGCTATTGGTCGATGGCCAAATTGTCATCTTTGATGATCCGACGGAAGCTTTGGATAGCCAAGGCTGTATAGCGGTTGCCAATATTCTTAATCGATTAGTGAAGGGGGGAAAAACCGTTATTGTGATGACGAATGAGCCTTTTATTATCAAGGCAGCAAACTTTATGATCGATCTTGATAGCAAGCCGCAGCCAACGGTTGTTCATGCCGCGCAAATAAACCATGAGGCGGCTGAAGACTGATGGCAAATAATCAATTAATCGGTAGGTTAAAATCGTACTTTGCACCGGCACATGATCCCGATGATATCACCAGCTTGTTTTCCAGCCGGGTGCATATCTGGGGGCTAAGTATCCTGCTGTTTGCTTTGGCATTGTGGGTCTCCTTTTTTACCCTCGATATGGCCAGTCGCTCCGTGGGTGAGGTGGTGCCATCGACACTGACTAAACCGATACAACACTTCGAAGGTGGTATTGTTCACGCGATTCTGGTGTCTGAAGGGCAGCGAGTCGTGAAGGGGCAGCCGCTGGTGGAGCTAAAACGTGTTGCATCCGAAGCCGACCTAGGGGTCGTCGAGAAACGTATACGCTCACTCGAAATTCGAATGATGAGAATTCGGGCGCAGCTTGCCGGTGAACAATCTTTCCCCGTACCAAAAGGCTATTCGCAACAGGATGCTCAACAGGTCAATAATGCTAATCAGATTTTGACCGCCGCGTTCGATCGCTATCACTCCACAGAGGATCGTTTGTCCCGCTTGATTGAACAGCGGCAGGCAGAATTGCGAGAGTTAAAATCGAGGGAGTTGCATCTTAATCAGAAGTTACGCTTACTCAGAGAGCAGGTGAGTATTAATAATGCACTGCTCAAAGATGGTTTGGTCACTAAGTATGAGCAATTAAACTTATTGAAAGAGGAGCGAACGGTGACCGGTGCAGTGGCTGAGATCCGTTCGACCAAACAAAGTGCAGAGGCCTCGATAGCCGGAGCAAAGTCTGAATTAGAGTCTTTTAGGTCAACAGAGACTGAAGCGTTAGAAACGGAGTTCTCAGAAACGAATATGGAGCTTGAGGAGCTGAAAGATCAGCGCTTGAAGCTAACCGATACTCAGGATCGGCTGATTGTTATGGCGCCCTCCGATGGAGTGGTATTAAATCTTAATGTCTTGGGGCCTGGAGTGATTGTGAAGCCTGGTGGTACCTTGATGAATCTAGTGCCGGTGGATGATCCTTTAGTGATTGAAACCCGTTTGCCGGTGGGGGATGTTGGTTTGGTCAGAGTCGGTCATCGGGTACGGATGGAATTGATGTCAGGCACGGCCCGAGGGTTCCGGCCTATCACGGGTAAGGTGGTTTCGGTGAGTGCTGATCGCATGATGGATAATGATGGCATGCCATTTTATAAGGTCAGAGTGAAGCCTGATTCCTATGAGTTTATTCGTGGCGTGCAATCGTTTCGCTTGATTCCCGGAGTACGTGTTCAGGTATCGATATTGGTGGGTACACGCACGGTTGTTAGTTACCTGTTCGAGCCGTTTATGTCGATCTCTCAAAATGCACTGATTGAGCCTTGAGTCGGCGTCATCTTAAAGCAGTGTTATCTCACGTAGAGGCACTGCTCAATACCTCTGCTGTTTTTCTGAGTCATGAGCGTTAGGTGATGCTAGATAAGGGCAGAGGTTGTTTTAACTGTTCGGCTTAAGTTGACGTCGGGCTGAATATCAACCGTTGTTTATGACTTTTTATCTAGCTCTTGGCTGCTGGTTTGCAATAGGCCTGCTAACCATTGCAACCCGGGGTCAGAGTCCCTGACGTTATGCCACTGGATCCCCTCGACAATCTCCGGGAAGGGGGTCCAGGTTGGGTGTAGTTTGATGGGATATAACTTGGCGAAATGCAGAGCATAGCGGCGATGCATTGTCGCCAGTCGCTTGGTACCGATGATCGCCTGACAGAGTGCACCAAATTCAGGTAGTTGCACTTCTACGCGGCGTTTCCAGCCGTTTCTGTTAATATAATGGTCTGCAATCGAGGGGCGCCGCTCCGGGCCAAACGCGGCAATGGCGTGACCACAGGCGAAAAAAGTATCCACATCTATCTCTTCAAAACCGGCTTCATCCCAACTGATGATCACCTCATCATCCCGCCAAAGTTCTGTAAAGGTATGATTCGACAGTGCCAATGTATCGACGGTTAGCAGTAGATCTATTTCGGCGCGATCAAAGCGGTTAATGGTTTGTTCGCTTGGGGGGACGATCTCGAAGGTCACTTTAGGGGCTAGGGTTGCCGCTTTAGCCACTACATTGCCGAGCAGGATAGTGTAGGCGTAATCCGAGGCGGATATCACGAAGTGACGTGCGGTGGTGGCCGGATCAAAACTGCCAGCCCGGGTGATTTCGCCCCTGATTTGCAGCAGTGCTCGGTGTACCGGTTCCGCTAGTGCCTCGGCTTTAGGCGTCAGAAACATGCGGCGACCACGTTGCACGAGTAGCTCATCATTAAAGTATTCCCGCAGTCGCTTAAGAGCCCCGGTCACCGCCGGTTGGCTCAAGTGAATGCGTCGCGCCGCCGCCGAAACGTGTCGCTCCTCAATCAGTGCCTCAAGGGCAACCAGTAGGTTTAAATCTAATCCGTCAAATCGCATTGGGCTAATCTATCAGCGGCACTTATAGCTTGCAAGGTTAATTATGATTGGACGCTTATATGTGTTAGATGGGAAATTAGACCATCAGTCTTTATATCTATGTGTGCGTTTAGCACCGCGAAGTCGCATAACGGTTTCTGCAACTGATTTTCTTTGTGTGTACCTTCGTCATTATAAAAATAATAGTTAATGGGGTTTTAATTCATGAGTGTTGTTAGTTGTGCAGATCAAAATTTAATTCCGGTTGAGCGTAAAGGCAAACACTTGGTGGTGGATATCCATTGTCATTTAAATGTGCCCGCTGCGGATGGCATTGTGCAGGTTAATTACCCGGGACCACCGCCGGGAATTAATGAATTTTCATGTGCTAAAACCTTAGAGGTTAACCGTGCTCAATTTGGCACAATCGGTGCGACACTCAATGGTGTAGAGCAACGTATTAAGGATATGGATCGGTTGGGCATTGATGTCCAAGCGATGTCTCCGAATCCGGGCCAATATTTTTATTTCACGGATGCTGACATCGGTTTGCACGCCGCTAAACTGGTTAATGATGGCATTGCACAAGCGGTGGAGGCGAATCCCGATCGTTTTGTGGGTATGGGGACTGTGCCATTACAAAACGTGCCGATGGCGATTGCCGAGATGAAACGCTGTGTGCGTGAACTGAATCTACGGGGCATTGAGATAAGCTCAAACGTCAATGGTAAAGATTTACACAGCGAAGAGTTTCGTCCTTTCTTTGCTGCCGCCGAGGCGTTGGGTGTTCTACTCTTTATTCATCCGTTAGGTTTCACCCAAGCTAACCGTATGACGGAATACTATTTTAATAATCTGATTGGTAACCCGTTGGAATCCACGTTGGCTGTGGGTCATCTGATTTTTGGCGGTGTGTTGGATCGCTATCCCGGTTTGAAAATCTGTGTTGCGCACGGTGGCGGTTATATTCCGGGCTACTGGGGACGTATGGATCATGGCTGGCGTGCACGGGCCGATTGCAGCGAACATTGTCAGCACCTGCCATCGAGTTATCTGCGTAAGCTATGGTTCGACACTCTGGTGTTCGATAAGGATCAACTCGATTCTTTAGTGCGTACTCAAGGGGCTGATCGTTTATGCCTCGGTAGCGATTATCCTTTTGATATGGCTGAACCAAACCCAGTTGAGTTCCATCAGCATCTTTGTGATGGGGATAAAGCCAAAATTATGGGGCTAAATGCGGCGGATCTATTGGGATTAACATTGCGAACCTGAGTTATTTGGGGGGCACCTATAGTGAGTACTGATAACTTAACCTATAAGTAATACGAATAGCTTGATGGTTTTTATTATATTGGACGCTGATAGGTTAGGCGCCTATATTGATCCAACCTTTAGTCGAGTCGCGGTTTCGATGAGTAAGTGATTTGTGGTGTGCTGCTGACCGGTTCAAAAATAAAATAAAAAAGGAGTAACCCTTATATGCGTCTTAAAAGCCCTCATCATGTGAGATTTCAGGTGCAGGACCTTGCTCAAACTGAAGCGTTTGCGCAAGATTTTGGTCTATTGACCGTTGAGCGAACCGAGCAGCGTTTAGTGATGCGCACAGGCGGCGGTGACGCCTTTGCTTATGTCGCCGAAAAGGCCGACGAACCCCGTTTTATTGGCCTCGCGTTTGAGGTTGAAAGTGAAAGTGATCTGCGTCATGCGATTGATGAACATGGCGCTTCGCCCATTCGTCAATTGACGACTCCCGGCGGTGGTGTGGCGGTGACCTTGATGGATCCAAATGGTTTCGAGATTGATTTGGTCCATGGCATTGAATCTGTCGCAGCAGAGCCCGCGTATGCCTCGCTTATTATGAACTCGCCACAGGAATACGCGCGCGAAGGCCGTTTTGAACCTAAGCGTCCGATGGGGCCGGCAAAACTATTTCGTTTAGGCCATGTGGGATTGTTTGTGCCAAGTTTTGGAGAAAGCCTCCCTTGGTATCAAAAGGTGTTAGGGCTTATTCCGAGTGATGTTTATCACATCCCGGGTCAGCCGCATGCCCAGATCGTTGGCTTCTTGCGTCTTGACCGTGGTGAAGAGTTGGTCGACCACCATGTTATTGCCTTGATGCAGAGTCAAACAGGTGAAAGCGCCTGCCATCATATTAGTTTCGAAGCACAAGATTTCGAAGCGCAATTTATGACGCACCGCTTCTTAGAATCGAAAGACTACGAATTGGTGTGGGGCGTCGGACGTCACCCCCATGGTAGTCATATTTTTGATGTATGGCGTGACCCGGATCGTAACCGTTTTGAAACTTTCTCAGATACCGACCGGATGAAAGCCAGTGATGGTTCACGCGTACACAATATTGCTGATGTCGAAATGGATGTGTGGAGTTCAGAGCCACCAGATCGCTACTTTAGCTGATCGCCATGTTCGCACACAGTAAACAGCATTGAGTAGAGGAATACAGTTTATGAGCTCAAAAGAATTTACGGCATACCAGGTACAGCCTGCAGTAGAGCCAGAGAATATTGACCCGATTACCGGCCTCGTCGAGGGGACTTTTGGTATTGGTACTTATCAAGCACGGGGCGAAGGTGAACTCCCGTTTCCAGGTTTAGTGTTGCCCGGTGGCAATGTGTTAAATCTGTCGGATCGTTATGTGGATACCCATGCGATCTTTAATGATTGGGATCGTGCTCTTGAATGGGCTAAATCATTAGCCGAAAAGCAAGATCGTCCCGCACAATCGTTTCAAGATCTGATTATCTTGCCGGTGCTGGCTCATCCTAATATGCTATGTGCCGCATCGAACTATCGTCAGCATGTTGCTGAGATGATGACGTTCAACAAGTTTAACCAAGATAAGCGCTTGCCAGGCGAAGACGATGAAGCGTTTTTCAAACGCAACTATGAAGAGGTCGATCGTCGCGGTCGTGAAGGCACACCTTTCTTTTTTGTGGGTATGCATTCAGCTTTATGTGGCGCGAATGATGATGTTCCTTTACCACTCGTTGGCGATCAACCGGATTGGGAGTTAGAACTTGGTATCATCGTTGGAAAAAGCGAGCGTTATGTTAGGCCTGAGGACGCAGAAAACCTGATCGCGGCTTATGTCATGGTCAACGATATTGGTACGGTGGATGAATTTAAACGGGCTGATATTAAGTTTAACTTCGACTGGATCAGTAAATTCCAGCCTAACTTCAAACCGTTTGGCCCTTTTGCGGTGCCGAAAGAGTTTGTTGATCGTCAAAAAATGCAGATTAAGTTGAATGTTAACGGTGAGAAGCGCCAAGACTGGCCCGCTGAAGATATGATTTTTTCACCTAGTCAGGTGCTGTCCCATGCGTCTGAGCGGATCAAGTTACTGCCCGGCGATCTGATGATTATGGGGTCTCCTCCGGGTAACGCCGCCACGCTCGGTGGTTTATGGCTGAAGCCGGGAGATGTTATGGAAAGTTCTATTACTTACCTTGGCCGTCAGCGGAATAACATTGTCGAAGAGGAAACTAACGGACGTACGCCAACTTACGGCCCATTTAAAACGGAATGGTAAGTGAGTCGTTCGCTCTCTATTGAGCGTTCTGTTATGACTTGAGTCTATGTATACCAGAACGCTTTAAGCGCTGCAGGGGTTAACCCATGGGCGCTATTTTTGGGTTTGCTAAAACGAGTCTATTTGAATCGCAAGAGCTGCTCAAAAAGCACAACAAATATAAAAATATAAATTGGGGAATATTTAATTATGTATCCATACAAATATGAAAGCTCAATTGTTCGTAACCGTTGGTATATAGCGGCGTTTTCGAATGAGATTTCACGCGAACCTATCGAACGCACCTTATTGAATAAACCGGTTGTGATGTATCGCAAAGAGAATGGTACGCCGGTAGCGATGTATGGCTTATGCCCTCACCGTTATTATCCTTTAGCAAAAGGACGGCTTGAAGGTGATGCTATTGTGTGCGGTTATCATGGCTTTACCTTTGCGGATACGGGTGAGTGTGTTGATATTCCCTCCCAGGACAGTGTCAAAGCTAAGTTTTGCCAACCGGTGTATCCATTAGAAGAACGCGGCCCCCTTTGCTGGATCTGGATGGGCGATCTTGATCAGTGTGATACGAACTTGATTCCCCCTTACGAAGACTTTGGTCTAGGCCTGCCCGGTTGGCATTACAGTTCAGAAAACTATTTTCTGCTTAACGGTCGTTCGCAACTGTTAATTGACAACCTAATGGATCTGACTCATCTGCCGTATGTGCATCATCATGTAGGTGGTGGCGAAGCGATGAAAAAAATACCCCTGAAGACTGAAGAGCGTGAAAGAAGTTACCGCATTGTGCGCAGTGGTAAGGCGCCATGGAACCCCTTCTTCACCGAGGTGTTTGGTGCTGAGGCGGCCTATGAAGGGCTGGCAGACTTTGACTCATTGAGTGATTTCTATGGTCCAGAATTGATTAAAACCAGTTTGCCGATTGTGACTAAGTTGGCGGGTCACGATACAGTGCCTGAGGCGTTGGGGGCGTTATTGATTCTTCATGCGATCACTCCCGAAACAGAAACAACCACCCATTACTTTGGTTTTTCTGTACGTAATTTTAGGCAGGGTGATGAGGCGTTAGACCGCTTCCAACAAGAATCTGATATCACCATTCGTCAGCAGGATGTCGATGCGATTAATGCGGTTGAAGAGCGTTTAGACGTGGCGGCGAGTGTGCAGAAAGAATTGCTCGCACTTGCGGATGTGCCCGCAGTGCAGGCGCGTAGAAAAATTGAGGCGATGTTGGCTAAGGAGTACGGCCAGCAAGACACTTAATTTAAATCAGGCTTTATTCTTAAATAAGCCTTAGCTGAGTCATTGCGATATTGGGATCCTCATTGAGGGTCCCTTTTTTCGTTTTCGGGGTATTTGAGTGTGAAGTGTCGCTCACTGGTGAATATCGAGAGTGCGGGTTAAGGGGTAAACTGTTTAAAAAGTACAATCAATAGATCTAATCGTCTATTTTTTGCACGCCGGGTTCCCGGCAGTATAGATCTCTATTAATTCGAAGCATTGTGGTTTAAAGCTGCTAAGACAAGAGATGATTATGAATACTATAAAAACTCAAGTTGCAATTATTGGTGCGGGCCCTTCAGGGCTATTGCTAGGTCAGTTGTTAGCGAAGCAGGGCATTAGTAATATTATTTTAGAACGGGTAACGGGTGACTATGTCTTAGGGCGCATTCGCGCGGGTATTCTGGAACAAGGGTTTGCTGACTTGGTGCGTGAGGCGGGTGTTGCTGAACGCATGGATCAAAGTGGTGATGTCCACCATGGCTTCGAAATTTCCGCTAATGGCCAGCGTCATCATATTGATCTGCAAGGACTGACCGGCGGTAAAACCGTGGTTTGTTATGGTCAGGTCGAGATTACTCAAGATCTGATGAACGCCCGTGAAGCGGCAGGTCTGACGACCTATTATGAAGCCTCTGCCGTGCAGCCACACAATGTTACCTCAGACACACCTTCGATCACCTTTGAGCATGGCGGTGAGCAGTATGAACTACAGTGTGACTATATTGCCGGTTGTGATGGTTTCCACGGCATTTCTCGCCAGACCATTCCCGAGGAAAAGCGCACCGAATATGAACGCGTCTATCCGTTCGGTTGGTTAGGGCTGCTGAGTGATACGCCTCCGTGTAATAGTGAGTTGATCTATTGTAAACATGAGCGTGGTTTTGCGCTGGCGAGTATGCGTTCCGAAACCCGCTCCCGTTATTATCTGCAAGTGCCACTGACCGATAAAGTTGAAGACTGGTCTGATGATGCATTCTGGGATGAGCTGAAAAAACGTCTGCCAGCAGATGTGGCGGACAATATGGTTACCGGACCTAGTATTGAAAAGAGTATTGCGCCGCTGCGATCATTTGTTTGTGAACCGATGCAGTATGGGCGTTTGTTTTTAGTTGGTGATGCTGCGCATATTGTGCCTCCGACAGGGGCGAAAGGACTTAACCTAGCGGCTTCTGATGTGGCGACGCTGTATAAAATCATGACGCGGGTTTATCAGGAGAATGATCCTGAATGTATTACCCAATATTCGGCGATTGCGCTGCGTCGGGTTTGGAACGGTGAACGTTTCTCTTGGTGGATGAGTAATATGTTGCATAACTTCGGTCAGATGGAAACCGGTGATATGGATGCGGCAACCTTTAAACGCTTTATGGATTCAGAGCTGGATTACTATCTAAACTCTGAGAACGGCCGCCGGGTAATTGCTGAGCAATATGTGGGTCTGCCGTATGAAGAGTTAGCGCCCTGAGCTATCAGCGAAGGTTTGATTTTATGTAAGCAATACCGGCGAAAGCCGGTATTTTTTTGTCTGATAGGGGCGCGCTAAAACGCGCTCTGTTTGTTTTTCCACAGACCTTCGGCGGTAAAGAAGATTAAGCCGGCCCAGATAAGGGCAAAGGTGACTAGGCGATTAGCATCCAGTGGTTCATGGTAGACCAGTACCGCTAATAAAAAGGTGATGCTTGGTGCGGTGTACTGTAGCAGCCCATTGAGGGTTAATGTTAGCCGGCGGGCCCCCGCAGCAAAGCAGATCAGCGGTAGGCTGGTGATAATCCCTGCAGCAATTAGTAGTAGGTCCATATCAATTCCTTGGGTTAAAAACGTCAGTTGGTCGTGCTGCTCTAACCAGAATAGATAGAGTAGGGCAAACGGGCTGATCAGTAAGGTTTCGATTAACAGACCGGAAAATGGGTCAACGACGATACGTTTACGTAATAAACCGTAGATACCGAAACTGCAGGCGAGAAACAGTGCGACCCAGGGCAGGCTGCCAAGTAATACCAATTGATATCCGACACCAGCGACCGCCAATAGAATAGCGATCCATTGTCCTCTACGTAGGCGCTCGCCGAGAAAGATCATGCCTAACAGTAGGCTGATCAAGGGGTTGATAAAATAACCGAGAGAGGTTTCCAGAATCCGTCCCTGGCCAACGGCCCAAATAAACACCAGCCAGTTCAGGGAGACAAAGATAGCGGACATGGCAAGGCTGACCAGTAAGCGTTTTTGGCGCAGGTTGCCGACCAGTGTTTGCCAACGGCCCGATACCATAATAAATAATCCAAGGAAGACCAGCGACCAGATAATCCGGTGACACAGCACTTCAAAGGGACTGACCTCAGCAACACTTTTAAAGTAGATGGGAAACAGCCCCCACATGCCGTAAGCGGAAAGGGCAAACAACATGCCTTTTTTTAGCTCTTGCGTATCAGTTTGCATTGAGACGTCCTATGTCGGTGTTGTCGGGCGTATTGAGTAACCAGCGATGCTGGAATGTCTTTGAGGTACGGTTTAGCCAACGGGTCATAATAGCAAGAAAGACAAAACTGAAGGCAAGGCGTGTCCAGAGTACGCCGGATAGGTCTGCACCGAGGGTCATAACCAGTAAGGTGTCTTCGATAATGCTATGACTCAGGCTGAGTAGGCAGAGTGCCGAAAAGCAGTCTTTGGGGCTGATATGTCCACTCTGGGCTTCTCTTATTAGTAGTCCGCCTCCGAAAGATAAGCCTAAGGTGACGCCAATAATCGTTAACGAGGTGGCTTGGGTGCTAATCCCCAGTAGTTTCAACAGTGGTTGCAGTAGCCAGATCATCAAGCGTTCAATATGCACCCAGCGCAGAAAGCGTAGCAGACTCATTAGCGCGGTGATAATCACAATGATCATAATAAAGCTCTTAAGTTGATTAAGGCCCCAGCTCAATAAGCTGTTATCGGTGACGGGTTGTTGCCAGATGAGGACCACTGGCTGCTGTAGCCAGTCGGCCCACTGATAGCTGTAGTGGAGTAACATGCCGAGCGCCAATGCCGATAACAGACGGATGAGCAGCGCGACTATTATTTTTACACCAGCCTTTTGCACGATACGTAGCTCTATCGGTAGGCTGTGGGCGATCAACATCATGCTGCTAAGCACCGTGACTTGGGCGACAGTCAGATGTTCCTGCGGGGCTAATTGAAAAAAGATCAGCATACCGCCGTAGATATTGGTTAATAGCGTGGTGGTCCAGACGAGGCCCATTGAGTCGGGTAAGCCGACTAGCTGCATAATAGGTTCTAATGCCAAGCTGATATAGGGAATAGCGCCGAACTCTTCTAATGCTTTTACAACCAGTAACACTGGAATCATGATTTTAAAGAGTAGCCAGCAGACCTCATAGATCTCCCGTGCCAACTGGGGCAGGGTGCTATGGAAAAATTGATTGAATAACTGTCGCATAAAAGAGGTTCCGCTAAGGCTGGGTAACAGAAGGCTAGTCTAAATGAGAATTCTGTCCTATGATTTCAATGAGTGGCTTCAAACGAAATAATATTGCAAATTTCATCATCAAACTTTCTAAAAGTTAACAAATAGGTTGTCTTTATGTTATTTGATCTTGATCGAACCGATCGGCGTATCCTCAATATCCTGCAGCGAGACAGCCGCACCAGCAACCAAGCATTAGCAGAACAGATCGGTTTATCACCGCCAGCGTGCCTGCGTCGAGTTCGTCGACTGAGAGAGGCTGGTGTCATTATGGCGGAGGTCGCGCTGATCAATCCGCGGTTGGTCGGGCGTTATATAAATGTCATTGTTGAAGTCGAGATGGTGCGTGATCAGCTGGATATCTACGCTGCTTTTAAGCGCAAGATGGAATCGGTTCCAGAGGTGACGCAATGTTATCAGGTGACCGGTGAGGTTGATTTTCTCTTGATGCTGATGGTGGAAGATATGGAAAGTTATGAGCGTTTCACCCGTCAATATTTATCGACTGATGCGAACCTGAGTAAGTTTAGAACGTTGATCTCACTTCGGCGGGATAAGTTTAGTACTGCGATTCCTTTATAAGTGACGAATTTTCGCACAGTGCATTAGTCGGGTTCTATTTATAGTGTTTTGAGCCGTATGGTGAATGGTTACTTTAGGCGCTGAGGGCGAGATAGTAGGGGCTTAGGCGTGTTGAGTTAACGGGGCTGGAGACATGAGCCTGTATTTTTTAAAAATACTAAAAAAATATTACAAAATTGATGGAAAGGGGTTGACCGAAACGGGCCAGATCAATAAGATACGCCCCGTCTTCTGGAAACAGAGCCACAGCGTCCCATTCGTCTAGTGGCCTAGGACACCGCCCTTTCACGGCGGTAACAGGGGTTCGAACCCCCTATGGGACGCCACTTTTTATGACGCGGAATTAGCTCAGTTGGTAGAGCGGAACCTTGCCAAGGTTCAGGTCGTCGGTTCGAGCCCGATATTCCGCTCCATTCTTGATACTCTCTCTTCTTTATTATTCACTTTTATTTTTCTTCGGCTTAATTCTTTCTGCATCCTTATTGCTCAACACCTTGCGATTGACGGTGACGTATAGCTTTAATCTTTAGGCTTCCCTCTTTAATGTACGACCATCTTCTACGCTTGCTTGTGTGGCTGAGCGCTGCTCGTTAGCCTGATTCTTTTTACCCGTATTAGACTCAACTATTTGCCGTGCTGCAGTTGTGTCGATTGAATGAATTTTTTGTATATTTTTTCTTGACGGGGGTGGGGTTAGTCATTAATATACGCGCCTCCTCTGATGACGAGGAGAGATACAAATGTGTTTAGTCCCATTCGTCTAGTGGCCTAGGACACCGCCCTTTCACGGCGGTAACAGGGGTTCGAACCCCCTATGGGACGCCACCTTTTGTAACGCGGAATTAGCTCAGTTGGTAGAGCGGAACCTTGCCAAGGTTCAGGTCGTCGGTTCGAGCCCGATATTCCGCTCCAATATACAGTTCATCAATATGCGTCCCATTCGTCTAGTGGTCTAGGACACCGCCCTTTCACGGCGGTAACAGGGGTTCGAACCCCCTATGGGACGCCACTTTTTTCTTTTTTCCTCTCATATCTGTTCATTATCCCTAAAATTCTTCAGCTTTTTGCTGTGGAATATTTTTTGTCTTATAAGCTTCGTATATACTCAGTAACTTAATGATTTGATAGGTAATCATTTAAATGGTCTGGCTGATAAGGATATCACTGCTCTTTGTTGTCGTACTGAGCCTTTCTGTAGGAAGCGCTTCCGCACATTCAGTGATCGTCTCTCAAGACGTTAAACAACAAACACTCGACAGAAATTTTCTTTTTGCTGTTTTTTCGATGCGCGTTACCCGTTGGCCAGATGGAAGGCCGATACGGGTCTTTGTGTTGCCCGATAGACATCCTCTACACAGCCTGTTTGTTAAGCAACAGCTACAAGTTTTTCCTTATCAGTTAAGAAATAAATGGGATCGTCAGGTTTTTACTGGCGCAGGCTCTGAACCTGAACGGGTGGATACCATGGAAGAGATGTATCGCAATGTCAGTCAGAACAAAGGGGCGATCGGCTATATTGAAGAGTCATTTAAGCTAGATCTTGAAAAAGTGAGGGTTGTCGATGAATTTTAAATATCTTTCGGCCCTGCTGGTTTCAGGATTGGGCGCTTTTTGCTCCGTTGCCTTTGCTGAGGGCTCAGATAATGATTTCTCGGTGAATGGCTTCATCACTCAGGGCTTCTTCTATACCGATGAAAACAACGTCTATGGTGAAAGTAGCGAACATGGCAGTTTTGACTTTCATGAGATCGGCTTAAATACGGCCTATCGTTTTACCCCAAAGTTACGTGGCGCGGTTCAGTTGATGTCCCGCCAGGCGGGAGAGGTAGACAACGGTGATCCTCAACTGGATTATGCGCTGCTCGACTACCGTTTCACTGACTCTGTAGAACATGCGGTTGGCATGCGGGTTGGTCGGCTGAAAGTCCCTTTTGGTTTTTACAATGAGACTCGTGATGTAGCCTTTACCCGGCCCAGCATTATGTTGCCACAGTCGCTCTATTTTGATCAGGCGCGGGATTTAGAGTTGTCGATCGATGGTGCGATTTTGTACGGTTCTATATCGGTGCCCGGTGGTTGGCTTGATGTTGATCTACTGTATGGCAGTCCGCAAACCGACACAAATGTTGAGTATGCCTACCTTGCCGTGGATGCCGTGGGTGAGTTTGATCAATCAGAAGGCTTTATGGGGCGGGTGATTTACAATACTGAGAGCGGTCGGTTTCGGCTTGGGGCAACAGTGTCTGAATATCGGTTAGGTTATCAGCCCGCAGGGGGAACAGTGCCCTTTGACTATAATGGCGGCGATCCTCAGTTTGAATTTCATGACGGCGATCTTAAGCTGAACGTGGCGATGCTCTCGGCACAGTACAACACCGAACACTGGAGCTTAACCGGTGAGTATATGGTGCATGACATTGACTGGACCGAATTAGGCGGTATTTATGCTGCCCGGCCAAAGACCCCGTTAACATCCTATTATTTACAGCTGCAATATCGACTCAACTATAACTGGGACCTGTTGCTGCGCTATGACGACTTGATGCTGGATGGTAATGATCCCAAAGGCAAAGAGAATAGCCAAATGTTCTATCCCCGCCAAGCGCATAATTTTTATAGCCAAGATGTCACCCTTGGGGTGGGCTGGCGGCCTAATTCGGACTGGCTATTTCGGGCTGAGCTACATAATGTAGAAGGTACTGGCTGGGCTGCAGAACAGGATAATCCAGATTCTGCCAAATTACGTAAGTACTGGAATATTTTTGCTTTGCAGGCGACTTACCGTTTCTAAACTATGACATCGTGAGATAGAGCATGATGGTTGACGTACACCGAAAGTTTGTAAGTATCAGGTGGAAAATCTTCATCCTGCTAGTGGTTGTGCTGGTCGGGGTGCAGGGCATGTATGCTTTTTTCTCACTGACGCAGCTCAATGAGCAGTTTAAATTACAGCGAGAGCAGATCAATTTATCCGAGGTGGCCCGCCTCGATGGCTCGGTTGAAGCCTCTTATCAGCGCTTGCTTGAAGTCGCTGAACTATTGCCGTTGATCGATAACAGCTCGCAGGAGCAACACGCTACGCCGTTGGCCCATCTGACGCAGATGATTAATCTTAAGTTTGATGCGTTTCAACTGACTGGCTCGGTGAATGCTGCGTATCTTTTTGATGGTCAGGCCCGCATGGTGGGTTTTTGGGGCGAAAGAGTTGATATCCAAGCAGATGATATTCGCCGTGTATATGAAACTGAACGACCATTACGTAAGTTGGTGTGTACCACCGTATGTCTGCGATATGTCGCCATTCCTATTCAGATGGCGGGAGAGAAGCAGGGCGTGCTAATGGTTGGCCGTTTTCTCTATGATGTTATTTATGACATTAAACAGCAGACCACGTTGGATATTGGCTTGGCACTGCAAGCTCCCGCTGGCGTGGGTGAATTAGGTAACTGGGGGTTGTTGATCAACTCTTTGACGAACCGATCGCAAAATCAGGAACTGTTAGAGCGGCTTAGTTTAGAGCAAAGCTTCAACCCCGGGGGTGGGAGTTATGTGTTGGAATATAATGACCGGTATTTCGAGGTGCTTTTCTCTCCCTTAAAAGGGGTTAGCGAAGGACAGGCCTATTGGGTTGTATTGGATGATATCTCAGGCCATTTATTAAGTATTCGTCAAAGTTTATTGAACTACCTGCTGCTGGGTCTCGGCGGTATTCTCACGGCCTTGGTGCTGTTGTCACTGTTGTTACAAAAACCGATTCATTTCTTTACCCGTTTGGCGCAGGATATGTCGCTGTTAAGTCGCGGAGAGTTTGGCGAGTTTCGTAAAAACTTGGCGGAGTTTCGCACCCGACGGCCTATTTTTGGTGAAGACGAGCGGGACCTGCTGGTTCAAAGTTCGGTCCTGTTGAGTGAACAGCTTGAAGGGTTGGAGGATGAGGTTGCTGAACGCACCGATAGCCTCGAAAAAAGCCGTCATGCGTTAACTCAAGAACGAGACTTTTTATTCGGCCTGCTGGAAACCGCACCGCTGGTTATTATTACCCAGAATGGTAAAGGGCAATTACGCAGTGTTAACCACTTTGGTCTGCAATTGATGGATCTCGATAGTCAGTCATTCCGTAAAGCGACTTTCTTGGATACCCTGCAGCGGGAAGAAGAGCGGCTCGACTTCCTATCTAATACCGGCCGGTTGATGGATGGTCTGGAAACGGAAGTGCGCACTGACAGTGTGTTACTTGATAGTGGTGGTAATCGCCATGACCTTTCTTGGCTGCATGTACGGTTGCGAAAATCCCAAGATGAACCGCTGATGTTAAGTATTGGTATGGATATCAGTGATCGTAAGCTAGCTGAGCGCCGTCTCCAGTGGCTAGTGAATCATGATCCCCTTACCGAGCGCCCCAATCGATTATTCTTTATGAGCTGCTTGAATGATGCGATTGAAAAGGGTCGCAGTACCGGAAGCCATGTTGGGGTGCTGTTCATTGACCTAGATCGCTTTAAAGAGGTTAATGATTCTTTGGGTCATACGGTGGGCGATAAACTACTGAAAGTGGCGACCCGGCGGATCAGTGAGTGTATTCGTGATACGGACCTGTTGGCGCGGCAAGGGGGCGATGAGTTTAGTGTATTGCTCACCAGTATCCGAGATCTTGAAGGGGCAGAGGTGGTTGCTAGTAAAGTCCTTCAAGCGTTTCAGCAACCCTTCTGGATTGGTGAATATGAAATTGTGGTCACTGTGAGTATTGGTATAAGTCTGTTCCCTGATCATGGCGATGATGGCGCTACGCTGATCAAACATGCTGATGTTGCGATGTTCCAAGCCAAAGACGCCGGTAAAAATTGTTACTTTATCTACGATGTAGAGAAAGATCATCAGCGTTTTGAGCGTTTCTCTCTAGGAGCTGATTTACGTAAAGCAATCCAGAATGATGAGTTGGTACTTTACTATCAACCTCAGGTGGATGCTGTCACGAGCCGGGTTATCGGGGTGGAAGCTTTAGTGCGTTGGCAGCACCCTAGCGCCGGTTTATTGCCGCCGGATCGCTTTATACCTTTAGCGGAAGAGCTCGATCTGATTATACCCTTAGGTGAGTGGGTATTACGTGAAGCCTGTCGGCAGATGCAGGCCTGGATTCATGTTGGTCTGCCGGACATGAAAGTATCGGTTAACCTGGCGGGTCAACAGATAGCCCATGAGCGTCTGATCAGTAGTGTTGAAGAGGCCTTGTCTGAATCGGGCCTCAGTCCCGAGAATCTTGAGTTGGAAGTGACCGAAAACTTTGTTATTCGTCAGCCTGAGGTCGCGGTGGGCAAGTTAACCTATCTGCGGGAGCGGGGAATTACGTTGGCGATGGATGATTTCGGTACCGGTTATTCGTCGCTTAGTTATTTGAAGAAATTGCCGATCGATCGGTTAAAAATTGATCGCAGCTTTGTTAAAGATATTGGTATTGATCGCAGTGATGAGTCGATTATCAAAGCGACATTAGCGATGTGCCATACGCTGGGGCTGGAAGTGGTTGCCGAAGGGGTTGAGACCAGTGAACAGTTGAGTTTCTTAAGGGAGAATAACTGCCAAATCATTCAGGGCTACTATTTTAGTAAACCTTTGCCGCCTGAAGCCTTTATGCAATATATCTGTCATTCACAGCCGTTGAAGGATATTTGAAACTTTAGTCAGCCGAAATCCACGAGTTGATAAGTGTGGATTTCGGTTGCTGTAAAGTGTTACAGCAACAAATAGCCGAATTAAGTACTCTATTAGTTTTGCCCGAAAATGCTCGCGCGGGTATTGATATAGTCAAACTCTTCGCCTTGCTCTTCTGCGGTAAAGCGCAGCTCGTCGAGACGTTGGAATTTTTCTAATTCGATATCCGCCATGTTATGTAGGCAGGTGCCGCCGAAAAACCAGAGAAGGTCGCGGGCAATGAGATGCGCCAGTTGAGGATACATACGAAATGCTCGGTCAAGGAACTGCTCACCTTCTTGATAGATCTGCGTATCACCCTGTTCAAAATCATGAATCAGCTGCTGAAAATCAAGAATAAACTGCTCCTCTTCAGCCGAAATCTCCTCAAGGGTGAAAGGTTCCTGATGAATAAAATTGTTATAGGCAATTTTAAGGAAATTAAGGTGGTGAAACTGATAAGGTGTCATAGTGTTCCGTGCGTTATATACGAGAGCAAAGCGACATTTTAACCCAGAATTTAAGTGGCAGTAACCGTTGAAATTGTCTCCGGCTGCCCCAATCTATGCTGTTTAATCGATTCAGCATTCCCTCTTAGCAATGCCACAGGAAACTGCATGACAGCTGCACTCTCCATCAAAGATCTGCGTAAGGTTTACAAAAATGGTTTTGAAGCACTGAAAGGTATCTCGTTTGAGGTGCAAGAAGGTGACTTTTTTGCGTTACTCGGCCCCAACGGGGCAGGTAAGTCAACGACGCTGGGTATCGTCTCCTCATTGGTGAATAAGACCAGTGGCCAGGTCGAAGTGTTTGGTTACAACCTCGATAGTCAGGCCGATAAGGCTAAATGTGAGCTGGGTGTTGTGCCACAGGAGTTTAATTTTAATATGTTCGAGAATGTCGAAGATATTTTGATTACTCAGGCCGGCTATTATGGCATTGCTGCGACAGAGGCGAAGAAACGCAGTGAGTTTTATCTACGTAAGTTAGGTTTATGGGATAAGCGACATGAACCCTCGCGGAGTCTTTCTGGCGGGATGAAACGTCGTTTAATGATTGCCCGTGCGCTGATACATCAGCCGCGCTTGTTAATATTAGATGAGCCTACAGCGGGGGTTGATATTGAGTTGCGCCGCTCAATGTGGGCATTTCTGCAAGAGTTAAATGCTAATGGCACGACGATTATTTTAACCACTCATTACCTAGAAGAAGCGGAAAGCCTGTGTCGCAATATCGGTATTATCGACCGGGGTGTGATTGTTAAAAACTCCAGTATGCGAGACCTATTGCAACAGTTGAATACCGAGACCTTTATTCTCGACACGGCACAGTCGTTGAGTGAATGTCCCGTGTTGGAGGGCTATCCGGTGACGCTGGAAAAAGATCTCTCTTTACGTGTGGAGGTCGAAAAGTCTCAGGGGATGAATCGTTTATTTAGTCAATTATCCGAGCAGGGGATTGAAGTGACCAGTATGCGTAACAAGAGCAACCGCTTGGAAGAGTTGTTTGTTTCATTGGTGGATAAAACCCTAGACGACAAAAATAAGGGTGAAAACAATGAATAATCGCCAACTGTTTATTGCTTTTTGGACGCTGCTGGTTAAAGAGGTGCGCCGGTTTACGCGTATCTGGGGGCAGACACTGTTACCTCCTGCGATTACCATGACACTCTACTTTATTATTTTCGGTAACCTGATTGGCTCACGTATCGGTGAGATGGGTGGCTTTGATTATATGCAGTTTATTGTGCCCGGCTTGATTATGATGTCGGTGATTACCAACTCATACAGCAATGTGGTGTCCTCTTTTTATAGCACTAAGTTTCAGCGGCATGTAGAAGAGCTATTGGTTTCCCCTACACCTAACTGGATTATCTTGGCAGGGTATGTCATCGGGGGATCGGTGCGTGGGTTATTGGTGGGCTTGATCGTGACGACATTGTCGTTGTTCTTCACCGATCTGCATATTCATAACTTCTGGGTGATTACCTCTATCGTCTTTTTAACCGCTATTTTGTTTTCGCTGGGGGGCTTTATTAATGCGATTTTCGCTAACAGCTTTGATCATATCTCGATCATTCCGACCTTTGTGTTAACTCCGTTGACTTATCTTGGAGGTGTGTTCTATTCCATCAGTTTGTTGCCTGAGTTTTGGCAGGGCGTTTCCCAGTTGAACCCCATACTCTATATGGTCAACACCTTCCGATATGGCATTTTAGGTGTCAGTGATATTAATATCGGTCTGGCTTATGCCATGATCATCGGTGTGATTGTGGTGTTGTTCAGTTATTCCATGTATTTGCTCAATACCGGCAAAGGTATACGACAGTAGCGAGGTTCGCCAGATGAAAGATCAACAAAACGCCCTAGATCATGCGCCTCTGGGGGCTGATACTACCTATGTTAATCAGTACGATGGGTCGCTGCTATACCCGATTGCGCGGGATCTAAACTGGAAGGCTCAGGGCGTTGATCGCACTGCACTGCCATTTCAGGGATGTGATATCTGGAACGCTTATGAAGTTTCTTGGCTAAATAGCCGAGGAAAGCCGGTGGTTCGGCTGGCCGAGTTTCGTATTCCCGCTGCTAGTAGCCATATTGTTGAGTCGAAATCGTTTAAGCTTTATCTCAACTCGTTTAATCTGACCCGCTTCGAGAGTGAAGCTGAGGTGCAGGTGCGTATGGTTGAAGACTTATCTGCGGCGGCTGGTGGTGCGGTTGAGGTGTTGTTATTGCCGGTCGATAACAGCGCTGCGATCAGTCACTTTAAGGGTGAGTGCTTAGATGACTTGGATATTGAGGTGGTTGATTATAGCCCTGCTCCACAGCGTCTTAGTGCGGTGGGTGCGGTGGTGGAAGAAGCATTATATAGTCATCTGCTGAAATCGAATTGCCCGGTGACCGGACAACCCGATTGGGCGAGTATTTCGATTGACTATCGAGGCCCCGCTATCGAAAAAGCCGGTTTGCTGCACTACCTGATCTCTTATCGTGAGCACGGTGATTTTCATGAACAGTGTGTCGAGTCGATTTTTATGGATATTTGGCAGCGCTGCCAACCAGAGAAACTAACGGTTTATGCCCGTTATTTACGACGCGGAGGGTTGGATATTAACCCTTGGCGTAGTAGTGAGGCGGGTCAGCCTGTGAATTTACGTTTAAGCCGCCAATAACGGGAGTTAACATGGACGCACTGGATAATCTGCATCAGCGAGTCTCCATCGCTGCGCTGGAAGCACCTGGGCCTAGCCCTCAGCAGTTGGAGAATATGTACCGTGCGGCTCTTCGCGCGCCGGATCATGGTGCGATACAGCCATGGCGGTTTCTGAATATAGCGGGTGATGCGCGCCATAAGCTGGGTGAACTCTACCTGAGTGCAATGGCAGCGGATCAGTTGCTTTCTGCTGAACAGCAAACGAAATTCAAAAATATGCCGTTAAGAGCACCGCTGATTATTGTGGCGATTGCGGCTATTAAAGATCATCCCAAGGTACCTCACTCGGAACAAATTCTTGCTGCCGGTTGTGCGGTACAGAATATGTTATTGGCCGCTCATGCTCAGGGCTTAGGGGCCATTTGGCGTACCGGCGAATTGGCTTATCATCCGCTAGTGATGGCGGGTTTAGGGTTGCAGGCGGATGAACAGATAGTGGGTTATCTCTACGTCGGCACACCGATACGGCAACGTAAGGCTCCCCAGCCTGATATCAGCCAATTTGTCAGCGATTGGAGCTGATTGTTCAAACGATAGAGCAGGGCTAACTGGATGAATCATCAACAAACAGCAGATCTCTTTCAATTATGGCTGAAAGAGCAGATTCCATTGATTGGCCATATGGGACTAGGTGATCCGGTTTATGATGGTCGATCATTAACACTGACGGCGGCATTGGCTCCTAATGTTAACGATAAAGGCACCGGTTTTGGTGGCTCGTTAGCGACTCTGGCAACCCTCTGCGGCTGGGCTATTGTGACCCTGTATCTACGCGAGCAGGGACGTGATTGTGACGTGATGATTCGCGATAGTCAGCTCAAATATTTAGCGCCCGTGTTGGGTGATTTTACGGCAACAACGACGCTTCCCGAGCAAGCCGAGCTAGATGGTTTTATCGCGTATATGGATAGCAAAGGGCGGGCCCGACTGAATCTAGACGTTGAGGTTCGTCAGGGTAACAAGGTTGCAATGACCTTAGCTGGTGCTTATGTGGCGGTGGAAAGACCTTCGTAGCGGATTGCTCGAAGGTTGCAGAAAGAGCGACTCACTCGACGCTCAGAAAGTCAGTAAGAAGACTTGCTTTGCATCATTGATGCTCGCAAGTCTTTTTCGATCGACATCTTTCTTTAGTGGTTGTTTTTCAATACCACGCTCTGAATCACAATCGGCTCAACAGGCACATCGCTATATGGTCCTTGGCGGCCGGTTTGTACATGGCCTATTTGAGTAATTACATCCATCCCATTGATCACTTTACCAAATACGGCGTAGCCCGGACGAGGGCCGTTGGCATTGAGAAAGTCGTTGTTCTTCAGGTTGATAAAGAACTGTGATGTTGCGCTGTGAGGATCATTGGTGCGGGCCATGGCAATGGTACCGCGCATATTGGGCAGACCGTTGGCCGATTCATTACGGACCGGAGGTAGGGTGTCCTTACGCTCCAGATCAGCGCTAAATCCGCCACCTTGAATCATAAAGTTATCGATAACTCGGTGGAAAATCGTGTCGGTAAAGAAACCGCTATCAACATAGCGCAGGAAGTTGGCCACGGTGAGTGGTGCTTGCTCCGGCATGAGTTCGAGCTCGATAACTCCAGCGCTGGTGGTCATCACCACGACAGGGTTTAGATCATCAGCAAACGCTGGGCTGAACAGCGTGACACTCAGTAATATCGATAGCAGGTATTTCTTAAGCATTATGATTCCTTAAAAGTCGAATACTTGTTTTAGTAGGTCGGTGGTACGGGCAGCTGGGTTTTCACGGATTTTTTTCTCTTCGGTCGCTAGCATGGTGAATAGGCCATTTAATGCGCCTTTAGTGACATAGTTTTCAAGATTATAGTCTTCAGCGAAATCGCCTACCATCGGTACCTGAGCCGCTTGTTTCGTTAGGTCACTATAGGATTTAGTCACCCCAACCTGATCCATCGAGCTTTTAACCGATGGGCGAAAGAGTGCTTCTAAGCTGCTTGAGGTTTTCTCGCGGAAGTATTCGGTAGCGGCGTCATCCGAGCCATTCAAAATAGTTCGGGCATCCTCGATGCTCATCTCTTTAATCGCGCCGACCAGTATTTCGGTTGCTTCGGGCGCTGCTTGTTCGGCGGCGCGGTTCATGCTCAGCTCAAATGCCTCAACCTGCGAACCTAGGCCGAACTTTTTCAACAGACTGCTTGCCTGTTCTAATTGATCGGGTAAAGGAATTTTGATGAGTTCATTACTAAAATAACCATCTTTCTGACTGACGGATTCGATCGCTTTGCGGCTACCGACTTCCAGTGCTTCTTTCAGGCCGGCAATTACAGTGTCATAGCTAAGGTTGCTATCAGCGCCCGATGATGTAGATGTACTTTGTTTTTGTTCTAGCAGCTGCTTGCCGCTATCTTCTACTTTTTTAAGAAGATCGCCAAAGCCTGCAAAGGCGGTGGCCGCGATACTGCAAGAAAGTAGCGTGATGCCCACTTTGCCGAGGGTTGTTTTGCGCATAGTGTGTACTCCAGACGGAATGACGAATTGATTACATTCAGTCTAATCATTAAACCTTAAAATAACCTTAATAATTAGGCTAAAGAAGGTGATGCGGAGTAAAAATGTTGGTATTTATCCTCAGTATAAAACTTTACCTTTCTTAACACCTACATGACTTATGTTTTTCATCAATAAGATTTAGAGTTAGCAGATCAAACGCTTATTGGAATTCATGATGGATAGTCGCACTCAATTCACTAAAACTACGGTGTTTTTACACTGGATCATTGCGCTGGCGATTATCGGCAGTCTTATTTTCGGTATGTATTTAGAAGACCTGCCGCGTAGCCCCGATAAAGGCGCTTTAGTTGGTATTCATAAATCGATCGGAGTGCTTATTCTATTGGTGGCTCTGTATCGCATTTATTGGCGTATTCGTAACGGCTTTCCGCAGCGTTTGACGCCGGTTGAGCAGTGGCAGGAAAAAGTCGCCACTATTGTGCATCTGACTTTGTTAGTCGGCACGGTGTTGATGCCGATCTCCGGTATTTTAATGACGGTTGGTAATGGTTATCCGGTCGCGGTATTTGGTCTAAACCTAATACCGGGGGGCGATAAAATAGAGTTGTTGGCTGATGCCGGGCACATTGTGCATGGCTTGGGCGCAAAGGTGATGATCGCGGCGGTTCTGCTGCATGTTGCGGCGGCCGTTAAGCTGCAACTGTCGACTAAAGATGGTTCATTGGCGCGTATGTTTGGGCGCAAGGTGTCTTAAAAAGTTTTGACTCAGGGGCGTCGTTAACACCGCGGGTTGGGTTAACGATGTTGAGTTTGAAGGGGATCAAAAGCCGCGTGAAGCGGCTTTTTTATTGTCCGTGAGTGCTGAACTATCGTTTATGGGGGTCGATATTAGGGTGATCAGCGGTTCGGTTTGCGGCTTATTTTGCGTTGATGCCCATGCAGCGGTCGGCTATCTCTTCACCGATTGGAAGGCTAAAGCGGCGCCTGTCATCGCTATAATGGCTTACCTCAGGACAGCGGTCTGGATCAATGCGGATCGGTAGCGCTAGATCCCAGCCGTTGTCGATAGTGTGTTTGCGCGGAATTTTATAACCAAAAATGGTACTAAACCGTTTACCAACAGCCTTGCGGCTCTCTTTCTTGAGAAATAGGTGCCATTTCGGGGTTGAGCCGATATAGCGGGGCGGAGTCTTGTAAGCGGCCAGCACCCGGATCGATAGCTGACGAAAGTCAGTGAGTGATGCTTGCGTTACTTGCAGACTTTCTTGATTCGTTTGGCTGGCTGAATAACACTGGCCGGTCAGTATTACACTCAGCATCATTGACGAAATTCGTATCAACATAGATTTTTACAACAGTCCGGTTTTGAATAGTGGTTTGAATAACGGTGAACTTCAGAATCAGACTTTACAATAACGGAAAAATTCCATTTATTATAAAGCGTTATGTTCTTTTAGCAGAGAGGCGATACGCTGTGATAGTGCTTGATAACCCTGGTTATTAAAATGCACCGGGTCCGATTTATAGTGCGGAGTGCGCAGCAGGTTGGCAATGATCTCGGGTTCCCACACCAAGGAGTACTCCTGCGCTAACTCTCCATATAGTGGTGCGCTATTGGAAAATAGTGATTTTTCCGGCACCGCCAATAGCACAACATCGATTTGACGTTGCTGCGCCAGTGAGATCATCTGTGCTAGGTTTTGTTTTAGCTTCGTTTTATCAAGATTGCGCAGAATATCGTTACCGCCTTCTAGCAGGATTAACAGTGTGGGCTGGTATTCATCCAGCAGTGTTGGCAGTCGCTGTAAGCCTTCGGCGCTGACTTCGCCGGCGACACCGGCATTGATCACTCGACGTTCAATGAGTTGTTGCAACTGATGAGGATAGTCACCGCCATCCGTGCTGCCAACGCCCTGTGTGAGACTATCACCAAAGGCTAGAACAACTCCGTCGGCAGGGACGTAGCTCAGTTCTGCGCGATCGCTGCAACCACTGATGAACAGCAGCAGCGCAATTAAAGCAGTTTTAACGGTTGTTCCAAGCAATGCATTGCTCCAAGGTGACACCGTTGCCACCAAAAATATCCAGTGCACTGCCGATGGTAAGATCAACTTTACCGGCGGATAAACGGTCGACTAGCTTTAAATCGTCAAGGGAACGGGCACCGCCCGCGTAGGTCACCGGGATCGGGCAGGCTTCACCCAGTAGCTTGACTAATTCCTCATCGATGCCGGCTTGTAGACCTTCGACATCCGCCGCATGGATTAGAAATTCTGCACAGTGCTGGCTCAGTTCTGCCAGTGTCTGAGCATTCACCGGGGTGTCGGTGACGGTCTGCCAGCGATCAGTGGCGATGTGCCAACCACTGGTGGTGCGCCGACAGCTCAGGTCGAGAATCAAACGCTCTTTTCCGGTGATCGCTTTGATCTGCTCTAATCGTTGCCAACTGAATTGGCCGTTATCAAACAGATATGAGGTCACGATGACATGGGAAGCGCCTGCTGCAATAAATTCCGCAGCGTTGGTGTTATTCACGCCACCCCCAAACTGTAAGCCGGCGGGCCAAGCTGCGAGCGCTTTCAGTGCTTGCTCTTTATTACCAGGCCCCAGTGCAATGACATGACCTCCGGTCAGATGATGTTTGCGGTATAAAGTGGCGTAGTATTCAGCATCATACTGACTGACAAAGTTAGTCTTAGCGCCTTGGTCATTTAGGCTGCCACCAACAATCTGTTTTACCTGACCCTGGTGCAGGTCGATACAGGGGCGAAACTGGGTCAAAGGACTCTCTCCGAAACACTGGATTGAAAATACTCGATAACAGCCGCCTATTGTAGCAGAAAGCATTAATACCACTATCGGGCGGGGGGTAATCCTGTCATCTTTCAGGCATAATTTACTGAACAATCCTCTTCATTGGTGGTCACACCATCAGCCAATGGGGTATGGACTATCGTTAAGCAGTATTGAGGCAGAGTGACAGCGTTTGAAAATCGGTAATATAAGTGCACGACTGCGGTCGTTTGTTAGCTTAACTAAAGCTGTGTTGAGTCATCTACCCACCCCCCATCGCATTATCTTGGGAAGTGTTTGTTTTATTCTGCTGGTGTCATTGATGCTAGCGGATAATAGTTCTGCTGTGTCTGTTCCACCGGGGCAGTTCAGGAGCGAACTTGAACTTGAGTTACCGACGGCGGATAGCGCCGCAGAGGTGGTTGACGAACCGCTTGAGTTTTCACATGAGCCGAGCGCCGTCGATAACCCTTCTATCGGTTATGTGGTGCAGAAGGGCGATACCCTGAGTACTATCTTTAGTCGTTTGCATATCTCCCAAGCGACCCTTTATAAATTGATGGAAGCCGATCTTAACTTGCTGGCTCTCGATACCATTCAGCCCGGTCACCAGTTGGGATTTAATTTTGATGACGCAGGGCTTAAGCAGTTTATCTTCCGTTCTGGCCTGACCTATCAAGTGACCTTTGATCGGGGCGCGAAGGGCGACTTTGAGTTTGAAGAGTTTATCGAGAAGGGTGGTTATCGTCGGGAAATTATCAGCGGCACTGTTGAAGGTGATCTGCCACGGTCAATGAAACGGGCTGGTGCGCGAATTGCTGAGGCCTATCAGGTAACCAATTTACTGAAAGAACGGATGAATTTCAGAAGTCACCTGCGTGCAGGCGATCGTTTTCAGCTGGCGGTATCGCGTCAATATGTTAAGGGTGAATATACCGGCAACAGTATTATTGAGGGCTTCGTCTATGATGGTGCGATCCGCAAACAATCAGCCTTTTTGTTTGATGATAACTATTTTGATGCCGATGGTGAGAGTTTAGAAAAAGCTTTTCAGCGAATCCCTCTGGCAAAACGTTATCGTATCTCCTCACGGTTTGACCCACGGCGTCGTCATCCCATTACCAAGCTGATCCGGCCCCATAATGGCACCGACTTTGCGGTGGGTATCGGCACGCCGGTGTTAGCCGCAGGTGATGGCGTAGTTTCCCGAGTTATTAAGCATCGCTATGCTGGTCTCTATATCGAGATTCAGCATAACCGTAAATATAAAACTCGTTATTTGCACCTGAGTAAGGCCTATGTGCGTAAAGGGCAGAAGGTTTCCCGTGGGCAAAAGATCGCCGCATCGGGTAATTCTGGTCGCTCGACCGGCGCCCACCTGCACTATGAACTGCATGTTAATGGTCGTCCGGTGAACGCCATGACGGCACCTATTCCGGTAGTACAGACTATCTCCCGTAAGAAACGTAATCAATTCAAACAACAGGTGGCGTTAATTAAAACGCAGATGGCCGAGCAACTGATGTTGGCAGAAAAACAGCCATCAAAGTAATCGCGCTTGCTTTGGCGCATTGCTGGCGGGAAAGCAGGACGAATTAACGCATGGAAGCCCCCAGCGTATCGACAATGAGTAGTCGATACGCGGGGTTATCTACAGATGAGGGTTAGATCAATCTAGCAGTATGCTGTAACCGGTCGACATACTTTGTTGGGTTACACAGGAAAAATCACATTGCACTGTCCAGTGCCAGAGCTTGGAAAGTACTCCGTCATCATTTCGGCACAGCCGGTATAGCTGTCCCAACCCAATAGTCCAAACAGCATCGCGGTATCGTGCATACCCCCTTCACCCGCACAGTCTTTGGCGTATTTCGGCAGAATTTCAAGAAACTCTTTGGCTTTGCCTGATTTCCACATATCCAGCACCATCAAATCAATCTCTTGGTTCATCGGCTCACTGATTTTGAACATGTAGTCGCCAACCACTTTGTTGGGTGGAATACGGTGGGATAATGAACCGCTGGCAAGGAAGGCCACGCGCTTGTCGGACTGTTTAATCGCTTCAAGCACCGCTTCGCCAACCTGTTTAGACTCTTCCATATCTGCGTCATACATCCAACCGGCGATGGAGACCACCTTGATATCGTTACCAATACCCAGGTAGCGCAGTGGCACCAGAGTACCGTACTGTAGTTCAAGGGTCGCTACTTCATGATGGCAGAGGGTCTTGACTCCGTTAGCGGTAGCGATAGCCGCAATCTGTTGCCCCAGCTCGGGGTCACCGCTGTGGCTATACTCCATATTATTAAGAAAATGTGGAAACTCGGTGCTGGTGAACACACCGGACATATCCGGCTTGGCATTGATATGAAAACCGGCATTCACAAGCCAGTGGGTGTCTGAAATAACCACCGTATCAACGTTTAGCTCACGACACATATCCCCGATGCGATGCAACCCCTGAATAGCTGATTCGCGGATACCGTTGAGCGGTCCTTCTTGTTCAGAAATAAACATCGATGGCACATGTGTTACTTTTGCTGCTAGAACTAATTCGCCCATAACTCACCTCAGTTGTTTTTTTATTTGAATAGTCGTGCTGGATCAAATATCCATTGAGCGTGAGTATACGGTGGGTTTTGCATACGTCTTTGCCATTTAAAGCAAAGCTTTTACCATTTAAGACAGACGCTTTTTAGCGCAACGGTGAGTTGCTCCTATGACAAATTACGTTGTCGGATTCGCTAAATGACGGGCACGGAATGCGGTGGGCGTTTCGCCGGTCCAGCGTTTAAAGGCGCGGTTAAGATGGGCCGGGTCAGAAAAACCCAACGAGTAAGCGATTTGAGTAATGTTTTGTCGTGAATGCTGTAAATATTGACGCGCCAACTCTTCACGTATCTGATCTCGCAGCGCCTGTAGCGGGGTGCCGTTTTGACTCAGCTTATATTGTAGGGTTCGGGGGGACATCTTTAGTTCGCAGGCAACCGCATCTAAGGTTGTCAGTCCGAGGGGCATCAGATTAATCAGAGCACTGCGAACGATGCCACGAAGGTCGGCCATCTGTAGTCGTTGGAGATATTCTTCAACCAGCTTGTCATTTTGCTCTGCCAATAAACGGTTGCCTGCGGGGAGAGGGCGATTAAGTTGTTCGGCACTTAGTTGCAGATGATTGCAAGACTGGCCGAACAGTACCGGACACTGGAAGTAAGTTTCCCAGCGGAGGGGATTAGCTGGGGTTGAGCGGGTAAAACTGACCGCTTGGGGTGAAAAGTGCTGATCGGACATATCGCGAAACATTTTCACCACCGCGCCGAGAAAGTAATCGACACCTTCATCGGCGACCAAAGGTTGCTGAGCGGATTTTTTTACCTGCATGCAGAAGTCGAAGGTTTGCTTGTTTGACGCCTTAAGCGACAGAGTACAACCATCATTGAGTAAGACTTCAAAACGCACCATGCGTTGAAGTGCATCGAGCAGGTGACTACTGGCCCAGAGTGAAAATCCTAGTGCATGAAAGGTGGTTGGGCAAACATATTCAGCCACCCGTAAGCCGATATCCTCTTGGCCGGTTTCCGCCAGCGCCAAACGCCATAATTGACGGGTATTGTCAGAGGAGAAACGAATATCGTTGTCTCTTTTTTTCGCTAGATCGACACCTGCTGCCTGTAGTAAACGATCGCCATCATACCCTAATGCATCCAAAGCCCGTCCCACGGCCACAGACCAACCGCCGACCACGGTGGAAGATTGTTGGCGAGTGATTGTTGTATGCGGTGTCTGAGGCTGCATCATGGTTTGAAACATTATTCATTAGGGAGTGTGTGGGTAATTAACAGTGTATGTAAAACCGCCGTCAGGATACAGCGCTACTTTGCTCGAACGGATTGTGTTGTACCTGAGGTGTGTTTGTTGTGTTCGTATTTCGCGTTGCTTTATAGCCCTATTTAACGGTGTATTTAGTTATTTCGTACAATGATTAACGGAGTCTGTTTTTGCTAACCTCGTTAGATGAGAGACCGTTGTTCCTTGAGACCTTTAAGCCCGTTTACCGATAGCAGTGTTATGGGGTTGTGTTGTCTGGCTTATCGTATCTGATACCTTATTTATTCTTTCCCCTTCAGGGTGTTTTATACGATATGCCCATTTTTTCTTATCGGGTGATGAGCGATAGATGTGCCGAACGGGCACGGTATCTGAGCATTTAATCATTGGGAGGCTGTTATGAAGATTGTCTATTACGCTGCTGCATTCAGCCTGATATTGAGGCCCTTTATGGGGCGTATCTTAAGCGCGTTTATTTTAGGCATGTCAGTGATAACAACGACAGGGTTAAAACGGCTTACTATGTGTGTGCCGTTTAAAGAGCTAAGAACGTACGCCATCAGCATGGTCGTTACTGCGCTGATATTAATGCCATCGGCAGCATTATATGCGGACACACGACCATTAGTGCGGGTGGCGGTATTGCAATTTGGTACGGTTAATTGGGAAATGGATGTGATACGCCATCATCGACTCGATGAAAAATACCACTTCTCCTTAGAGGTGATGCCGGTGGGGAGCAAAAATGCCAGTGCAGTCGCCTTACAAAGCGGGGCTGTGGATCTTATCTATGGTGATTGGGTGTGGGTTAACCGTCAGCGCTTCAATCAACGGCTATTTGGTTTTTCGCCGGTATCTTCAGCAACAGGGGGGCTCTATGTTCAAGCAGATAGCCCTGCATCGTCCCTTGATGAGTTACTAAATTATTGGTTGCAAAACGCGGAGGCAAAGCGACTGCGATTAGGCATTGCCGGCGGCTCTGTGGATAAAAGCTGGTTGCTGCTGCAGGCCTATAGTAAGCAGGTACTCGGTCGAGATATGGTCGCTGCCATAGAGCCGGTATTCGCCGCGCCACCTTTACTGAATCAGTTGATGTATGACAGCAAGCTGCCTGCTAGTCTCAATTTTTGGCATTATAGCGCACGGCTTAAGGCCCGTGGTTTTAAACCCATTCTTACCGTCGAGGAAATGATTAAAGGGTTAGGTGTGAAGCATCAGGTGCCTCTTTTAGGGTGGATCTTTACTGATGAGATGCTGCAGCAACAGCAGGCGTCGCTGGGTGCTTTTTTAAATGCCTCTCGGGCAGCTCGGCAGATATTATTAACGTCTGATGCGGAGTGGCAACGTATTCGGCATTTAACGCGGGCCGAAGACGAACACATTTTCACTGCGCTGAAGCAGGGCTATCGTGCTGGAGTGCAACAACAATTTGGTGTTACCGAGCTGGACGGACTGGCAACACTGTATGGGATCTTGGCTCAGGAGGGCGGTAAAAAACTTACCGGAGGGGCGCAGACATTAGACCGGGCACTCTTTTGGATGCCGGATGCTACCTTGGGGATGCGTCAGGTTGATGCGCGGAGAGTGCCATAATGGTGAGGTGTCGGCGGCTAGCGCTGGCGGTGTTACCACTGCTGGTATTGTTTCTTCTGTGGCAGTTTGCCGCTATGTTGCTGAATGATAGTCGTTTTCCGAGTGTGTTTGAGGTGTTTGCAAGTTTACGTGGCCATCTGCTTGAAGGCGATATGCTGCATCATCTGTTAGTGACGATGGTCAGAGTGTTACTGAGTTTTATCATTGCGATGGCTCTGGGTGTCGTCATTGGCATGATGATGGGGGCCTTTCCTCGCTTGAATGCAGCAGGTGATGCTATCTTGATTCTGGCGCTTAATGTACCAGCGTTAGTGACTATTATTCTTTGCTATGTTTGGTTTGGCTTGGTTGAATCGGCAGCTATTGCTGCCGTGGCGATTAATAAAATTCCTACCGTGGTGGTGATGGTACGTGAAGGTGCCCGGGTGGTTGACCAAGATTTACTGGCGGTAGCGAAAGTGTTTCGGGTAGCGCCAGCGCGTTACTTTTTTAAGGTTTATCTACCCCAGCTTTATCCATTTATTATGGCTTCAGCCCGTTCAGGCCTGTCGTTGATCTGGAAAATTGTACTGGTGGTTGAGTTGCTTGGTCGCAGTGATGGGGTGGGGTTTCAGTTGGGTAGTTTTTTCCAGTTTTTTGATATCGCCAGTATTCTCGCTTATACCCTAGCGTTTGCCGCTATTGTTTTGCTGCTAGAGGGACTGATTATGCGTCCCCTAGATCGTTATATCGCTCGGGGGGGATATGGTCAGTCTTGATATTTCACTGTTGGGTAAGTTTTATCGCAATAGCCCTGATCAGGTGCTTGATGCCGTGTCGTTTAAACTGTCTTGCGGTGAATTTGTGGCTTTGCTTGGCCCCTCAGGCACAGGTAAAAGCACGTTGTTAAATATGATTGCTGGGTTAGAGCCTAGTGCGCCCGGTGAGATTAAGCTTAATGGTTGCCCTTTGCAGGATAAGCCGGACTGTAAGCTGGGATATATCTTTCAACAGCCTAGACTGATGCCTTGGTTGACCGTAGCGGAGAACCTGCGTTTGGTGCAGCCCGATGCAGATGCGGCGGCGATTGAATCGATGTTGGCAAAGGTAGGTCTAGCGGGTAAATCAGCCTGTTACCCGAAGCACTTGTCAGGAGGCATGCAGCGTCGAGTGAGTATTGCTCGGGCTTTTCTGACTCAGCCAGATCTACTGTTGTTAGATGAGCCGTTTGCTTCGTTGGATGCGCCGAATGCCGATAAATTACGCAGATTGTTATATGCGTTATGGGTTGAACAAAAACCGACAGTTTTGTTTGTAACTCATGATCTTAATGAAGCGATTCAACTAGCCGATAGGATTATCTTTCTTTCCTCGGCTCCCGGCCGGGTGATTCTCGATAAAACCGTTGATCTTTCTCGCCCCCGTGCCACTGACGATTATCGGCTTCAGGGCTGGAAAGATGCTCTGCTCTGTCAACATGCAGGCCTGTTAGAAGGTACAGTGCCTAATGCGTTTGAATCCTAAGGTTAAAAACGTGCGGCATGCTGGGCAAGTTGCTCTGCTGAAAAACGATAAATCGTCATCTCATCAACGCTGTATGCTCCCATTTGTCGATAGAACTTGATGGCGGGTTCATTCCAGTCGAGGCATCCCCACTCCAGCCGTTGGCAGCCGCGCTGTAATGCCAGTTTTGATATATAGGCCATCATCGTCTGTCCTAGTCCTTTAGACTGGACCTGTTGATCGATAAAGAAACCATCAATATATAATCCCGATTGTCCTGTGAAAGCTGACGAGTTTTGATAAAAATAGATAAAACCGACGGTCTCGCCTTCAAGTTCGCCAAAAATCACTTCGCCTTGCTTATTCTTTAGCCGTTGACGAATACTGGCTTCGGTTGCAGTGATTTTATCCAACATTTTTTGATAGGCGCCTAACTTCTTCATGTAAGCAACGACCAAGGCGGCATCATCTGGGGTGCCGTGGCGCAGGGCAAATCCAGCCTGTTGGGTTTGAATGAAATCCATATCGTTAATCCTATGGTTTAGCCGGTGGCATACACCAGCCACCTTTAAATTGAGCGTCGTAAATGACGGGGTTATCGGTGGTATATATTGGGTAGTTTTAGTTCAAACACAATAGCTAAGGCTCGCAGTACAAAGGCCACCAAAAAACCGCCTATCAGGTCATAGTTGTCGGGTAGGTTGAGTTCGCCGAGGATTAAATAGGTGACGGAGCCGGCCAACATGGTGGTGATATAGAGCTCTTCATTCATTAGGGTCAGGTTGCTACCGCAGAGCAGGTCGCGGGCAATACCACCAAAGCTGGCAGTCATTACCCCCATGCAGACAGCGATAAGGGGAGAAGTGCCGAATACCAGGGCGATCTCAGTGCCGACGACAGCAAACAAGGCGATACCCACGGCGTCCATCCAGATCAGTGCTCGTGTTCTTGATGCCAGTTTGGGGGCAATAAAATAGGTAACAGCGGATGCTATCAAACAGACGATAATCCAGACGGGTTCTCGGATCCAAAGCACCGGTAGTTTACCCAGTAATACATCCCGTAGGGTACCGCCTCCCAACCCGGTGGCAGTGCCTATAAGCATAAAGCCTAAAATATCCATCTTCTGACGTGCGGCATCAAGCGCACCTGAGATGGCGAATACGGCACAGGCTGATAGTCCCATGATGTTAATTGCAGCGGTAATGTCGAAAGGTATCATTAAACGTCCTAGAGTCTTGTTTATCGTTACCGCAGATGTTTTGTATGGGTCTACTGATGAGTAGGGGGTTGGCTGAGGTAATAGATGAATTGTAGCTGGTTTTCAGAGGACTCGAATACGTTTAAGTCACAATACTTCGGAGTTTTTATCGGCAGTAGGCTGTTGTTACTCCGGTTATTTGATATGGGGGCATTTAGTGCAATAACAGAGGTTCGACAGCAGCCTTGAATACGATTTACATCTCTCGATTCTAGGCGTGCTTTAGGGGAGGAATAGTCCCGCGCTGTTGACTCCCAACTCGCTTTCAATAAGTTCCTTTTAATTGGTGCGTCATTATGTCACAGCAACTGCGGCATCCTGTCACATCTCAGTAGAGGGTGGTCACTCTACAATACGCGCAGTTTATAACCTTCCGCTGCTAAGGAACGCTGTATGATCAAAACAACGCTGTCGCTGGCTATTGCTGCGACGATTTCGGCACAGGCTTTTGCAGGCCATGATGATAAACCTCTCGTGATTGAAATAACATCAGGCCTCCCGCAGGTTGAGAATACGGTACACAGTGAAACCGCTGCGGTTCAGGCATCGCCAACGACTGATGGTGGTGAGCTGTTGCAGAGCCTGAGTGGTGTGTCTGGTATTCGGATGGGGGGGCGTTCGATTGATCCTGTGATTCGAGGGCAGAGCCAGACTCAACTGAATATTCTGTTGGATGGTGCTTATATCCACGGAGGGTGTCCTAACCGTATGGATCCGCCGACCTCTTATACTTCGGTGGATAGCTATGACAGCGTCACCGTTATTAAGGGTAACCGTACCGTGGTTTATGGTGGCGGCGGTTCCGGTGGTACCGTTCTGTTTGAGCGTCAATGGCCTCAATTTGATAACAATAGTTATGCCGGTGAGTTGAGCGCTAGTTATCACGGTAATGGTAATCGTTATGAACTGGGAGCGGATGTTGCGGCCGGTTCCGATGAGGGTTATATCCGAGTTATTGCGCATAAAGCGGAAGCTGATAACTATGATGATGGGGATGGCAATGAGGTTCGCTCATCGTTTGAAAGCTTATCGAAATCGCTGCTGGTGGGTTACCGCCTGACGGATCTCACCACCATCGAAGCTAGCTATGAAAAGCAGGAAGAGGATGATGTTCTGTTTGCGGGTGCAGGCATGGATTCCCCCTATGCTGATGCTGATACTACTCGTTTAAAACTCACTCATGAGTTTGAGCAGGGGGTGTTGCAGCAAGTCCAGCTGGAGCTGTATAAGTCGGATGTGAAGCACAATATGGATAACTATAGCCTGCGTCCCGCCGGAATGATGAAGATGCAGGCGCCTTCTACCTCCGATACCGAAGGTGGGCGGTTAATCTTTGATGCTCAGGCGGCGGATATTGCTTGGACTTTTGGTGTAGATATGCAAAACAATGACCGCGATGCAGAGTTGCAGAACAGTGCTGGAGTAGCAAGTCGTCTGCTTTGGCCTGGTGTTGAAATTGATCAAACGGGTGTTTTCGCAGAGAGTGAAAAGGTTCTGAGTACAGATGATATTGTACGTGCAGGGCTGCGTTATGATCATATTAGTGCTGTCGCAACACGTCGGAATGAAGTGGTAGGTGGTATGACGCCAGCGGCGATTTGGTCGATGGCTGGCGCGCCTGCCGGAGCCGGTGAGCAACGCAATGAAGATAATGTGGGCGGTTTCGCTAGCTGGACCCACCGTTTAAACGACCAGTATAGTGTTGAAACTATTTTATCTCGCAGTGTTCGTACCGCCGATGCAACGGAGCGCTATATGGCTCGGTCAACGATGACCAGTGACTGGATAGGCAATCCATTGTTAGAACCTGAAAAGCATCATCAAATAGAGGTCAGCCTGCAGGGTAATCTTGATACGCTGAACTGGTCGGCAACCGGCTGGTATAATCAAGTTAATGATTATATTTTACGGCAGACCGTCGCTGCAGGCTCTAAAAGCCGCGATATTTATCGCAATGTTGACGCTGAACTGTACGGTGCTGAGTTAGAAGCTGGCTATCAAATCAATGCCAATTGGCAGTTAGGTAGTGCCTTAGCATGGACGGTGGGTAATAATCTGGATGATGACACATCGCTATCACGTATCGCGCCTTTAGAACTCAATACCTCATTGGATTATCAGCAAGACCGTCTGCAAATGGGCGTCGAGTGGCAGCTGGTGTCTAATCAGAATGATATCTGTTTAGCCGGTAGCGGTTACTGTGGTGGTCAAGATGTACGTAAAACACCGTGCTATGGCGTCGTTAACCTGCATGCTCAATATGAATTTGATAATGGCTTAAACCTACAAGCCGGTGTGGATAATCTGATGGACAAGGCGTATACCGTGCATGAAAGTCGTGATGATTCGATCAATCCTGATCCATTCCAAGTGGCTGAACCCGGTCGTAGCGCTTGGATTCGGGTGACCCAGTCATTCTAATAGCGTTATTCATTTCCCTTTTCCATAGCCGGATCATCTGATCCGGTTTTTTTATATCCTTTGAAAGGTTTCTTAGTGGTTCATGTAACAGCCACTGGCTTTTCTTACTTGCTGTATTAAAGCTAGCCAGTCTTTAGAGGCTAAATTGTCCAGTGGGTGATTAACACCCGCAAGTTTTGCATGTTTAGCGTAGGGATTATGCTGGAGGTATTTTTGCTGATGCTGAAAAGTAACCTGGGTATCTTGGCTGCCCGTCAGGTGAAGTTGATAGATATCAGCTCGAGAAGGGAGTTGTGCAGGGTTAATTGAATCGTATAAAGGGGAGTAACCATGTGATGCTGTCCAGCGATCGGTATCTAATGGGGCTGCGAGTGTTACGACTGCGGTTACCTGTGGTGATCTTTGAGCAACCAGAGTTGCAAGTACTCCGCCACCGCTATGGCCCACAAGAATAACTGGTTTATCCACAGCGAGTGTCTTAACCAGTTCAGTGAGGCTGCGAACCACTTCTTCCGAGTAACGGCCAAAGGTCCATAGATGGGGGTTACAATGGCGGCTTGTTTGTAAGCCAAAATAACAGGGGCGTCCTAGCCAGACCGCATTTTCATTATCTTTTTGGCTGAGCTGTAACAGTGGGTTTTTATACCCGGTGGGGTTGGCCGAGATGCGACTACCCTGCGCTAAAAACGGAATACCATCTCCTTCAAGATAAATGGTTAAGCAGCGAAGGTTGGTTATGGTGTTTTCAGGGGTGGCAAGCCAGTGGTCAAATTCAGTAGAACGAATTTTTTCAAACGTAAATCCAGGTGGTGAACTCTGCGCTGGATTCGGTTGTGTTGGCTGAGATTGGCAGCCATGTATGAAGAGAGAAAAGAGGGCGATACACAGTGTTAGTATCGCCCTTTGGCCAAGCCTGACAAACGTCAGGCAATGGCCTTTTTTAACAATGCTTTTCAGCGTAAGTTACCGTTAAAATTCATAGCGGAATTGTGCTGCAAGGCTATGACTTTCAACATCACTATTATCGATAAATGTATTGTAACTCAGAGCCAGTTTAGATGTCTTAGACAGCCATACGGTTGTACCAAGGCCTAGAGTGACATATTCCTGATCAAGTTCACTGATATCCATATTCAATACAGATGAACCACCGACAAAGTTAACCGCAACACTACGTGAATCATCCGCAAACTCTTTGACAAAAGCCAAATTAGCGTTGAGTTCAACATCTTTCTGTTTCACTTGCAGGTATTTAACCAGTTCGCCGCCGAGTGTTAGACGTACAGATTCGGCCTCATCATCACCAACAGACAGTGGTGCAACACCGCTTTCGGTATAGCCATCTACGTTAACTTTTTCGTAGTTAGCCGCGAGAGTAGGAGTTACTTGCAAGCTGTTTGAAACAGCGTAGTTGTAACCACCTTTCACCATCAGGTATTGAGTTTCTGAATCAGTAGAAGCTGTCATGGTATTACCGCCGAAGTTACGGCTAATATCATGATTAGCCCAGCTATAGCCTACTAAACCGTCGATAAATACATTGTTGGTAGGATAATAAGTACCGTAGAGAAACAGAGACGTTGCTTCGGTGTCAGTTTCACCTTGGTCATTATCTTGCTCGGTATTGTTATCAGTGTAGCCCAGTGCAACCCCGGCAAGCAGGTTTGGATTAAACCGGTAGTCAAAGCCAATAGTTAAGCCGTTGGTGTCATAATCACTTCCAACGGAACTGGCATCGCCATCAAATGAACCGCGATCCATTCGACCTTCAATAAACAAGCCTTTGGCCAATGTTGACATCTCACCTTCACCAGCGGCGGCGCCATTTACATTGCTAATGCCCTGTTGTTCAAGTATGTCGCGGTAGGAAACCATCTGGCCGTTTTGTTCTATTTTCAGTTTATCTAGGTCGACCTGAACCACTTGGTTGCTACGCCGAGAACTCATCCGTTGATTGATGTTCTGTAACTGAAATATGCCTGTTTGGCGGTTGTAGCTGATGATGCGGGGCAATGTGCGGGAAGAGAGAGCTAGCTGTTGTGTACCGCTAGTACCAGGCTGAGCCTGAATTACATTTGATAGACAGTTAAGGAAAGCACCTGAAAAGGATTGGGCGTCCGTACCGCCATTACGCAATACATTCAAGTTGGCAACACAGCCCTGAGCGGCGATCGCTAAATTGGTGTAATCAGTGGTGGTGGTGCCAGAGGCATAATCAATAGAAACCCCTGCTTGGGTCGTGAATCCGCCATTTCCATCAGCCACATAACTATCAGTACCATCGGTACCGACAGTGACACTGCTGTCTGCTGAATTTAGGTTCTGATTGAGGATGCCGGTGAGGGTTGCCCCTTTATCTTGAAGGGCTGTCAGCACGGTGTTGTAAGTCAGAGAGGAGTCGGTGTTATCCCGGTCTTCATCGGTGACGAGTACGACAGCCACCCGTGCGCCGGCATCAAATGTTAGGTTATCTAGCGCATATTGAATACCCGCATAGCCATCTTCCGTACCGCCGTTTGTTACGAGGTTTGAAGTGGCTGTGGCAAAATCGCTGGCGCTACCAAATTGCCCGCTTCCGACGCTGATTGGGCGAGGCACTACTGAGTTATTACCATAGCCGACTAAACCATAACTAGAGCTTAGGCCTACCGTTGTTTGTAAGTCTGTTTCGAGTTGTGTGGTAAAACCGGGTAACCACGCATGTTCACCGGACATCGAGCCGGATTCGTCGACAACAAAAACGAGGTTGACGTCTGCAGCTAATGCTTGGTTGGCGGTGGCTATTGCGATAGACAGTAAAGAGGTTGATATAGCGGTGCTCAACACTCGGTTAAGTCTCATGAGGATTCTCCTTTCCTTTCTTTATTATGGTGCCTAAACTGCGGACGTTCATGTAGACAACCCTGTAAAAGTAATGGTAAGTATTTTTTGTTTCAAAATAAAGATAACATTTAGGATAACTTGATGTACGACAGGTTTTAAAAGGGGTAAACGCCGCGCATGGTCGGCGTTATTCATTGATGTATATAAAAACCGTAACCGTCGCTTACAAAAGAGTTTTAAAAACTATAGGACGCGGAGATAGAGCCAAAGCTGTGAGTTTCGCTTTCTGTCTCAAATGATTTACTGCGAAAGACCCGCGCGTAGGAGAGTTTCCAATCTGCGATAAGCATGCTGGCACCAACGCTGAAGTCGCCGACAAAGTTCTTTTTATCCACGGAGTGGCTATCGCGGAAGGTGTTGCCATCGAGGAAAATATTCCGCAGTACCCAACGGCTATCGAGGGCGACAAAGCCATGTAGGCCAAAGTTCTGCTCACGGCTATAACCAGAAGCGCTTTGAGTGCGAATATCTTTGCTGCCAGGGGCGCTGTTATCGCCCCCTGGACGTAGGGATGAGGTTCCAAAGTCGTCCGGTAGGAACCAGCCTAGACGGAATTCAGCACCCGCATTCATATAGGTCGCGACGTTGCCTAGGCTAGCGCCACCATGCCAGATAATATCGTATTCGAGAGCACCTTTTATTCGTTTTACCGGGGTACGGTACTTACGTTCGTAAACTAGTTGTATACCGAGCTCATTGTGTAGCTGATTGTCCCACCCCTCAAATTTGTCGATACCGCGTATATCATGCACTAAATCCTGTGCTTCTTTGGCCATGGAAGCAGGTCCAACAACCCCGATATTAATGATCGCGGAGTCCATCTGTTGTTGGTGTTTTAAATGATAACCCATACCGAGGTAAAGCCAGCCCGCGTAGGGACGGTCATCGGGGTCGATGGTGGTGCGCTTATTATCCTTTGGGGTATACATCTGCTGTCCTAAGGTGATCACCAGATTACGAACAATTTCATTTTGTTTCGGTGGGGTATCATCAAATAGCCCCAGCGGCGAAGTGATATAACGGTTATAGCGGCGCGCCCAGACCGGCAGACTATTATCATCGAGATAGCTGGTTAGGTCTGGGGAGGTCCAAGAGAAGCGAATGCCGTTGGTGTATTGTTGATCGGTATCGGCAAATAGATCGTTTTCCAGATAAAAATTGAACGTGCCTGGATTCGTCTCATTACCTAGCAATGCTTCGGCGGCAATCAGGGGGGCGGGCAACATCAGCCCCGCAGTGAGTATTACAGCCGTTTTATTCATTAGAAGAATAGGTTTCTCTGAGGTTTTTTAATTACGATTTTCCACACCAAGACCAGCAATACTAGCATCAGAATCAATGATAGATGGGCAACACTAAGTTGATAAATATGCCAATCGGGATAGGGGCAAATGCCAGCGTTGTGGGCAGTTGTTAAGAGGGCGCTAAAACTGCCCTGTTCGAGTAGCAGTGAGGTGCTCAGCTCGCAGCTTGAGGCGAGGTTATCGGCATCGACGAATAAGCTGCGAATGATGGTTATGATGCCACCACTAATCAGTAATAGGTGGATAGTCGCGACGAATCGCTGAAAATATACGCTGCGATTAATGAGAAAGCTAAGTAGAAACAACCCAGACATCAGTAACAGAATAATACGGATGACAGAGCACAGAGCGCAATTGCTCTGTGCTATCAACGGCTCGATATAGGTTTCTGTGATGGTTAGACTGGCCACACAGATAAAAAAGCCTAATGCATTATTTGAACGATATGAGGGTTTAGCTGATATGCCAAAGGTGCTCACATGACTGTCCTAGTTTGGTTTACGATTTACTTTTTGGACCACTGCCCGTTCGGGGTTTGAATATATTGCCCCGGAGAGGCCCGTTTAATCAAGCGTTCACCAATGCGTAGTTCAATAATATTGATATCGACACCCGCATTGCGAGCGGTATCGGCATAGGCTTCACGCCGTTTTTCATTGATTTTTTTCACCAATGCATTGACCTCAGAGGAGCTTTTGACGACACCGAGGTAACCATTAAGCTGTTCACCGACCATGCCTTGATGCTTGGCATCATCCAGACTGATTGCCCAGACTGGCGTGATCACTAGGCTGAGTAGGAGGGTGGCGAATGTTAGGATCGTTTTTATCTGTTTCATGTTGCTGCGCCTCAGAATAGTTCGCTGTTTTCTTCTAACAGATTATCAATTTCTTTATCAACCTTTATCAGTATCTCATGTTTGATTTTAACATTGAGGTTGATGGTGATCGGTTCATTAGGAACAGCGACCTGCACCGTTGGCGAGCAGGCGGCTAACATCGCCATCAGGCTGCTGAATGCCAGCGATTGTAGTATTTTTGGCATGGACATGTGCTGTTCTCCGTCAATTGTAGAGCATGTTTACGATGCCGTTGTTGAGGCTTTGCTGCCTGATTGTAACCTGTCAACGGTAGCGTTTCTCTAAGGTTTTGGTCAATTTGTCTGTAAATTGTAGTGCCTGTATCAATTTGGGGATGTTCTCCTCAATATTGATCGTAAAGTCTACCGGCTGTCCTTTGTTCCAGTCCGGATTGTGGCCCTTTAAATGGGTTTTTAGCAGAGCTTCACCGTCCGGCTGGTAATCCAACTCAATGCCGAGGCGTTCATAGTGCATATTGCCTAGCGCACCGAAGGCGATTGCCAATGCCTGATTGGTTTTCGTCAGGGCTAGCATGGCGGGTGGAGGGTCAAATCGAATCCAGCCTCCTTCTGCGTCACTGATAATCTGTCCACCAACAATGGTTAATGCGCCATTTGATACCTGAATTGGCATCTGCCCATTGAGTGTGCCGGAGCCGCTTAGCCCCTCCTGTTGCTCTAGCGCAATCAACTGGGCTAAATCGATGCCGGTGACCGCGACAGCGGTGCTAAAGTTTGGCGTATCCAAGGAAACTGTTACCGGCAAGGTAGTGACCGTGCCACCTAATAGGTCGACGGTGCTGCTCTCCAAGTGCAGCACCGGTTGCCCGCTAAGATGCTGTTCAAAATGGTAGCGACCGGCAAAATTCTCCAGTGGCACGCCGACATCGATAAAGGCGATCGTCAGTTGACCGTTATCATCTACTTTACCTTGATGGTTCTTAACGGTTTCTGAATTCCAATCAATCTCGTAAAGGTGGGTTTGATCATAGCTGAGGCTGGCGTGTTCTGTCTGATTTAATAGCCGTAGGGCAATACCTGTTTTGTTGCTATCGAGCCAGCCTTGTTGGTTTAGTTTGCCGCCGGTAAAAATTAGCTCAGGAGGAAGCGCGGTGCTAAAGCGGCGAATCAGCTTTTCGATGCCTGTCAGGGGAATGCTGGTTTTCCAACTGCCGGTAGTGCGACCGGTGTTTAGCGTGGTGTTCGTTGAGCCGCGAACCTGAGTCTCACTGGCAAGCAGGCGATCTTTGAGCTTGAGGTTAAAGATGTTGCTGATGTTAGTCGAGGAGATGGTGGCGGTGTTATCTAAGGTTATGCTTGGGAGTGACTGGGCGCCGTAGCGCGTCTCAATGAGGTCTGTGGTTAGCTTGGCTTGGGCGCGTTTATCATTAAGGTTGATCTGCGATAGCGCGAGTTTCAGCGGCGTGCTTTTAAGCAAGATGGTTGGCTGTCCCGCCAGTTGGATACTGATAGGCTGAGGGCTTATTTGCAGTTGTGTGTTTGGTAATTGAATGGCTTTTAGACCTTGCTGGCGGAGCTGTTTGATACTGCTACTCAGTGTAAGGGGCTTGAGTAAGTCGATACGCAGGGCGGTCGTACTGACTTGCATGGCGTTTTTTTTGGGTTCTGGGATGAGGCTAAACTGTTGTCCATTGGCCGATAAACTGTTCACCGTGAGGGTTATAGCATCGCCGTTCAGTGTCAGCAGGGTATCTTGCTGTACGGTTAGTTTTTCAATAGTGGGTAGTTCGGTTATGGCAACCTGGTGATGGAGTTGGTAGCGGTGTTGGCCTTCGTTTAAATCATCGTTTAGGGAAAACTGGCTCTGCCCCGTCAAGGTCACTGTGCCAGTGATGTGAGGTAAGACGGCAATATCCGGCAGCTCGATAAGGGTCGTTAACAAGGGTTGCTGCAGTATATGGGGCAACTGTTCGGGATAGAAAAGGGTCTTGCTTTGGCTATTGATCTGAGGTTGCTGGTAGCTCAGGGAGGCTTCGGTTGTTAGGGCGATGTCGTCGCCAGTGTAGAGTGATATATCCACGTTATCTTGTTTATTGAGTGTCAGTAGGAGGTGCAGATCGGGTGCGTCATCGATCTGATTGATCGTTAAACTCAGTTGCTCATTAGTGGCGTTGGCGCTGCCTGAAAATCCTAGCTGCATGAGGCTGTTTGTTTCAGAACCGCGGGTGATATTAACGCGGTAATGTGACAGGTTGACGCTGCTGGCCGGGATTAGACCAAGAATATAGGACGGTAAAGGAGGAAACGGTAGTGATATTTGTTCCGATTGGACTGCGCCATTGGGTTGTGGCGTCAGTTGGAGGTCCAGTGCAAGAGCGTTTATCTCTAAGGTATCGATACGGCCGGTATCAAATAATTGCCAAGGATTAAAGCGTAGGCTGATGGAGTCGGCGGTGAGTGTGAAGGCTTGCTCAGCGGTGTTTTTTTCCAGCTTAAGTTCTCGTACTTCGATGCGGTTAAGGCCGGGGCGTTGTAGCACAAAGCTGGCATCGATCTGCTGTTCTGTTAGGGCTTGGCGGACACTGTATTCGGCAATGGCGGGCAGGGCGATATAGATTCCGCCAATCAACATAATCAGGAGAACTGTTGCTATCAACAACTTACGCATGCAGCTCTCCTTATGTGTTCATTGACGGTTGTTTAGTCAAATATCGTCTAATTCCATCTCGTAGAGTCGGTCAACCGCATCCTTGAGGTGAAAGATCATAGCTGTATATTGATCACTGTCGGCGGCAATATCAAGATCGCTGAGGCGGTCTGCGGTTTCTTCTAAGGATGCCCCGTCGGCCCGAATACCATGATCGTCTAATAGCCAGTGTATCAGACCGTAAATTTCGGCGCGGGTTTCAATGGCATCAAGGTCAGTAAGCAGGTGGTCTCTGATCTGCTGCAACGCTGAAAACAGCGGTGCATCTCGATCGGTGGCCACATAAAGCCTGAGCAATGTATCGGCACTATCGATCTGATAATCGGTCGGCGCGAGAGGTGCGTCATCATTAATGTTGTCTGCGTGTATTGGATGCCGTTGTTCAATTGTGAAATCATCGCCGTTGGCGCGAATGATAAACCCCATGATGGTTAATCCTATCGGTCTAATTGTTTACGCGGCGTATTAGCGGATTTTGCGTACAACGTTGAGGCCGTCGCGTACGGTTAGGAAGACGTTTTCCACATTGGGGTCTTCAGCGATAACCCGATTCGTTTCTACTAACACATCATCGATATCAGATTCTGGTTGTACCACCTTGCCTGACCAAAGCACGTTGTCGAGTACGATCAGCCCACCGGGACGGGTCATCTCTTTGACGCGGTTGTAATAGTTGAGGTAGTTACGTTTATCGGCATCGATAAAGGTGAAATCGAGTTCGAGGTCAAGTTTCTCGATAGTTTCCAGCGCTCGGCCAAAGATCACTTCAATTTTATGACCGTGTTCACTGCGGTCATAGAAGGTTTGCGCGAATTCAATCGCCCGAGGATTCGTTTCACAGCAGATGAGCCGTCCGTCATCGGGCATTCCTTCAGCAATCGAGAGGGCGGAATAACCGGTAAACATACCAATTTCTAAAGCGACTTTCGGCTGGTGGATAGCGCTGAGTAGTTTCAATGTACGACCCACTAAACGGCCCGAAAGTTTCTGCGGCCAGCCCATATTCTCGTTAGTTTGGTCGATGAGCTCCCGAAGTAAGGGCGGCTCTTCACCGGTATGGATAAAGGCGTAATCTTCAATGGCTTCATCAACCAGATACTGGGTCATGCTGAGTCTCTCAATATGGCGGGTCAGGGCCGAAGCTTACTGGCGTCGATGCCATCCGCTGCGGAGTAAAATAGGGGTGAATAATATCACTTTCAGGCGCGTTAGGGATAATTGCATTGTGACGCTGTCGTTGGGCTGTAAATAGGTTGTTTTTTCCGCTGTCAGGGCGGTGAGGCCATAGGTTGAAGATGAAAAATCCCTTACAATGGACTTCTTTAATATCTGTCATAGTGGAGTAATCCTTTGGAACCCCTGATTCTGTTTCTTGTTACCGGTTTTGTATCTATGTCTACCGCCCTCAGTGCCGGTCAGCTGAATAAACTACCAGAGGCTGAGAAGTCCGCTTTCCTGCAGAGTCGAAATGGCGCTGTGTTGGTTATTATGGCGGGTAATCTCGGGGCGTTGACGCTGATTGGCGCGCTGGCTTACGGTTTTCGTCTATTGGAATGGTGGATACCCCTGAGCAGTATTTTCATCTCTTTTCCTGCGATCTCAGTGGGCATTACGCAACGTATGTTTGGTGACAAGGTCAACCTGTTTATTATGTTACCGCTCACGCTCGTGTCTGTCGGTTTGCTGTATTACTTTTGGTAAGACCGCTTCTCAGCGTCCGTTATTAAGGAACAACAATGGAACCGACCCTTACTGCATTACTCAATGACCCCTTCATCACTGCGATTATTGGCCTCGGGCTTGGCTTGCTGTTGGGGGTACTGTTGTGGCAGTTAAACGCAGTGAAGCTCAAAGGACTTTTTAATCAGCAGTTACAGGCTTACGAAACCGAGAGGCTTAAAGCTCAGGAACAACTTGAGCGTTTTCAGGTTGAACTGAATAGCTCGGCTGAACGCGCTCAGTTACTTGAGCGGGAGCAACAACAGAGTCGTGCGAGGGTACGTGAATTAGAGTTAGATCAAGTGCGCCTGCAACAGATTGAAGCGCAGAAGTATCATCAAGACGATGAGTTGGCCGAACAGCATGAGCAGGTGGATAACCTACAGCGCTTACTGAGTCAGCGGCAGGCCCGAATTGCCGAATTAGAAAGCCGACTCGAAAGCGAGCGGGAATCGCAATCTGAAAAGCTGCAGTTGCTCACCGAAGCGCGGGATCAACTGAAAAGTGAATTTCAGAATTTGGCGAATAAAATCTTTGAAGAGAAATCCGCTAAATTCACTTCCGCTAATAAAGATTCTCTCGGCTCTTTACTGACGCCCTTAAGGGATCAACTCGGTGAGTTTAAACGGCGTGTTGATGATGTCTACGACAAGGAGGCCAAAGATCGGCGTTCATTATATGAACAGATTACCCAGCTGAAAGAGTTGAATCAGCAAATGAGTGCCGATGCGGTCAATCTGACCAATGCCCTTAAAGGGGAAAGTAAAACTCAGGGTAACTGGGGCGAAGTTATCCTTGAGCGGGTATTGGAACAATCGGGGCTGCGCAAAGGCTATGAATATGAAACGCAGGTCTCTCTGAACGAAGAGGGGCAGCGCTATATGCCCGATGTGATTATCCGTTTACCGGATGATAAAGATGTTATTGTCGATGCTAAGGTGTCGCTAACGGCTTATGAAAAATATTGTTCTAGTGGTGAAACGCGGATGCAGGAACAGGCATTAGCTGCGCACCTGCAATCCATTCGCAGCCATGTACGCGGCTTAAGTGATAAAGCTTATCAGAGCCTCGAAGGGGTGCGTTCACTGGATTTCGTCTTGATGTTTATCCCCGTGGAAGGGGCTTTTTTGCTGGCGCTGCAACAGGATAAAGAGCTTTTCAGCTTTGCCTATGAACGCAATATTATTTTAGTCAGCCCTTCAACTTTGTTAGTGACGCTACGCACCATCAATAATATTTGGCGCTATGAACGACAAAACCGTTTTGCTCAAGAGATCGCCCAACGGGGCGGTGAGCTGCATGATAAGTTTGTTGGTTTTGTGGAGTCGTTAGACGATGTGGGGCGTCACTTGGGGCGTACTCAGGCGGCTTATGAAACGGCCCATAAACGGCTCAGCACTGGACGGGGTAATTTAGTAAGCCAAGCCGCTTCACTGCACAAACTCGGGGTTAAGAGTAAGAAAGAGCTGGATAAAAAACTGGCCGATAAAGCCCTTGATTCTGACCCCGATGCGGAACAGTTGGAGATTCTCGAGTGATGATTTCGGTGGTGGGTTATGGCTCACTCTTATCTGAGCATTCTGCTTTGCAAACCGTGCCTGCGCTGCAAAATTTTCGGTTAGTGCGGGTGCCCGGTTATCGACGCATCTTTAATAAAGTCGGAGTCGTCTTTATCAGTCGCTTTGGCGCTGACCCGGCTAATCTACAATTAGCATCCTGTTCTACACAGGCAGTTAAGACTGGAGAGATTATTTGCAGCCAGTTTGAATGTTCGGTTGATGACTTTACGGCGCTTTATGAACGGGAACACCGGTTTCGTTGGGTCGAAGTGGAGACTGTGAGGCTTGATGGTTCAGTTAATCCTGCAGAACCGAATGTGGGGCGTATGTGTACCGCTTACAATGATCTCGATTACCGGCTAAATAAATGTATTACCCCGCAGGAGTATGAGCGCCGGGTCGGGGATTTTTATCACGGGTCTCTCTGGCGTGATGATATTCTTCCGTTTCCTCGTTATCTGGCATTCTGTCTGCAAGCGATGGCCTCTCAGGGTCAAGCGGTGCTGGACAACTTTCTTGATAGTAGCTTTCTTGCTGATGGCACAACGTCGATTAGAACTTATCTACAGCAGTCTCCTGAACGACAGGATTGGCGTAACGTTGATACAGGTTATAACTACCGCACTGGCTACGAGTGATGGCGTTGAACTATTAACCCCCGATTTATATCGTCATTATTAGCCCCTATTTTTATATCAATATGCCATGTTGATTTTTAGTGAAAAATCAAAACTTAATTTTGAAATTTCTCAAAATCATCAATATTAAATATTGAAAATTCTTAAAAACATCAAGATTAAATAATGATTGCTATGTTTTTGATCAAAATTTGATTTTGATTTTTGTATATTTTTTGTACAAAAAAGTCTGGATATATGATAAAAATAGAGAGGTTATCTAAGAAGTGCTATATTTGCTGTAATGGCTGATGTGGCAAGGGTATCTGCTGCTAAAGATAGCAAAATATGGCCGATATAGATAAATAGACCAAATTTGGGGCTGGTATTTTGTTATTGCAAACTTTTGTTTAGATAAATACTCATTTTCGTAAATATTTGGTTTATTTTTTGCTGTAGTTATCAATAATACGGGTCTTAGCAAAAAGAATGATTTAAGTGGATGAAAAACATCCGCTGTTGGTTAAATAATATTCAGGACTGAAACAAACATCAGCCTGGTAATTTGAGTGTTCTGTGACGGAACAACGAATTTCAAAATGTGACTTGATATGGCAATGACGAGCAATATGATCGTGGCACTGGATATAGGCACCTCGAAAGTGGTGTGTCTAGTGGGCGAGGTCGGCCTAGACGGCACAATCGATATCGTTGGCATTGGCTCTCATGAGTCTCGCGGGCTTAAGCGCGGGGTGGTGGTGAATATTGAGTCCACTGTGCATTCTATTCAGCGGGCGGTAGAAGAGGCTGAGCTGATGGCCGGCTGCAAGATCCATTCGGTAACGGTGGGTATTGCCGGCAGTCATATCAAGAGCATGAACTCTCACGGCATTGTCGCGGTGCGTGAGGGTGAAGTAATGGAACATGATCTAGAACGAGTGATTGATGCGGCCCGAGCGGTGGCGATTCCTGCTGATCAAAAGATTCTGCATATTTTACCGCAAGAATATGTCATCGATAACCAGGAAGGCATTCGTGAGCCATTGGGGATGTCCGGTGTTCGATTGGAAGCCAAGGTGCATCTGGTGACCGGCGCGGTGAACGCGGTACAGAATATTGAAAAATGCGTTCAGCGTTGCGGTTTAGCGGTGGATAACTCGGTGTTGGAGCAATTAGCGTCCAGTTATTCGGTACTGACCGATGACGAAAAAGAGTTGGGCGTTTGCATGGTGGATATGGGTGGCGGCACGACTGATATCGCTATCTTTACCGGGGGGTCTATTCGCCACACGGCAGTGATTCCCATTGCCGGTGATCAGGTGACCAACGATATCGCTATGGCGTTACGCACACCGACACCCCATGCAGAAGAGATCAAAATTAAATATGCCTGCGCATTGGCGCAGTTGGCTAGTGCCGATGACACCATTAAGGTGCCGAGTGTGGGGGATCGTCCAGCACGGGATCTATCCCGGCAGGCGTTAGCTGAGGTGGTCGAGCCTCGCTATGACGAACTGTTCACCCTGATACAGGCTGAGCTGAGACGCAGTGGATTTGAAGATTTAGTCGCGGCAGGTATTGTCCTGACCGGCGGCACGGCGAAGATGGAAGGTGCAGTAGAATTGGCGGAAGAAATTTTCCACATGCCGGTGCGCCTAGCATTGCCAAAAGGTGTGCGGGGAATGGGCGATATTTTGAATAGCCCTATCTATGCCACCGGCATTGGCTTGCTGCAATACGCTAAACAAGATAATCAGCATATGGCTGAAGCGGTACCGGTTGACGATGGTGTTGAGCAACCCAATGTTCTGCAGCGGATGAAGACTTGGTTTCAGGGGAACTTTTGAAGTGTTCCCCGAGTGTCGATTGTAGGTCAGCGAATGACCTCGATCGATAGGTTCACAGGATGTGACAGATAGCGAATAAACCGAACGTAATAATAAGCAATACAACAGGTGCGGGTTGGGCACTGAACCTGGAGGAATGGGACATGTTTGAACTAGTTAATAATATTGCACAAAGCGCGGTCATCAAGGTGATTGGCGTGGGTGGTGGCGGCGGTAACGCGGTCCAGCACATGGTCTCGTCAGAAGTGGGCGGGGTTGAATTTATCTGTGCGAATACCGATGCACAGGCACTGAATAATATGGGCTCACGCAACGTCCTACAGCTGGGTGGCGAGATCACCAAGGGGCTAGGAGCTGGCGCGAACCCTGATATTGGTCGTGATGCGGCGCTTGAAGATCGCGATCAGATCGTCGAGATGCTGAGCGGTGCTGATATGGTATTTATCACCGCCGGTATGGGTGGTGGTACCGGTACAGGTGCAGCACCAATTGTGGCTGAAGTGGCTAAAGAGCTCGGTATTTTGACTGTTGCCGTGGTGACTAAGCCATTCCCGTTTGAAGGCAAGAAGCGCATGCTGATTGCCGACCAAGGAATCAAAGAGCTATCCGAGCATGTTGATTCACTGATTATTGTGCCTAACGAAAAACTGCTTCAGGTGCTGGGTAAGAACTGCACCCTAATGAAAGCATTTGATGAAGCGAATGATGTGCTGAAAGGCGCGGTACAGGGTATTTCTGACTTGATTATCCGTCCGGGTATGATCAATGTCGATTTCGCTGATGTGCGCACTGTTATGTCAGAGATGGGTACCTCGATGATGGGGACTGGCTCAGCTCGAGGTGAGAACCGTGCCGTTGAAGCGGCAGAAGCGGCTGTACGTAGCCCACTGCTGGAAGATGTTGATCTGATGGGCGCTCGCGGTATCTTGGTTAATATAACGGCAGGCCTAGATTTAGGCTTGGGTGAATTTAGCGATGTGGGTCAGGTGATCGAAGAGTTTGCTTCTGACAGCGCTACTGTCGTCGTTGGTACCGTTATCGATCCAGAAATGACTGATGAGATTAAAGTGACCGTTGTTGCGACAGGTCTCGGTGGTGCTGAGAAACAAGATATTCGAGTGGTTAGCAATGGTACAACAGGCGCGACAGGCTCACGCCGTGCCGCTAGCGCTGTAAGTGATTATAGCCAGTTGGAACTACCAACGGTGATGCGTAACCGTAATGACTCTGTCCGCGCGCAGGATAATCCTGTGGTTGAACCTGAGCCGGTTGCTGAAACACGCAAAACAGGCACTGACGATATGGAGTTTCTTGATATTCCGGCGTTTTTGCGCCGTCAGGCTGACTAAGAGATCATTTATAGGGGTATGTCCCGTCCCTGATCTTTTTATGCCTAACAGACCCCGCCGTGAAGCCCTTCACGGCGGGGTTTTCTTTGTTGTGGCTATTTTTTATCAATTAATTGATGTTTTTGATTAATCCTAAAAAAGTCGTTAAAAAGCCCTTCATATGTTTGATTTAAGTCCTGAATTCTATTAAAGTACGCGACCTCTGAGATCGGCTCTCAGAGCGTTTACAGCAACTCTTGTGTAAACAAGCAAACGTGGTGAGGTGTCCGAGTGGCCGAAGGAGCACGCCTGGAAAGTGTGTATACCGCAAGGTATCGAGGGTTCGAATCCCTCCCTCACCGCCATTTTTTATCTTATATTTCTATGACTTACAGTGTATCGTCCTTTTTCTGAGGCATCTGTGGGGCTGTTTGATTCGAAAATTCCATTATCTTGTTAATCATATTCGCCATCGGCGGAGCATCCTCTGGTATCTATTTAGCATAGTGATCATCTAGCATTTTAGTGCTGGTTTGTCCCATTTGTTGCGCGATCCAGCCTTTCGATATCATACCTGTTGATAATAGCTGCGATGCAAATGTATGTCTGCATGGCACTGTTCCGCGGGGATAGACTGTTTCTCTCGATCGGGGGGCAGATTTCGTTATTCACGGTACGATTGTCTAGCTGAGCTATTTGAACCTTCTTGGAGTAGGTTAGAAGTTCGTAGATCTACTAGAAGTTTTTCATCTTCATTCGTTAAACGGGATTGTCTGTATAAGCAGATGGGGTCGTCATGGCTGCTGAGCATCCCCAATAATCCTAACCTGTTGTTGTTCAGGCTCAACTTCGAGATAGAAGCATGAGGGGCGACCAGTATGACAGGCTGCACCTTTCTGCTCCACTTGGCAGAGAATGACATCACCATCGCAATCAAATGAGATGCTGATCAATTTTTGGGTATGGCCACTGGTTGCTCCTTTTTCCCAGAAGCAGTAACGACTTCGTGACCAGTAAATCATATGTCCTGTATATAGCGTTTTATCCAGTGCTTCTCTATTCATCCAGGCCTGCATTAATACCGCTTTGGTCGAGCAGTCTTGGGTGATAACGGGAATGAGCCCGTTTTCATTAAAGCAAAGGTTCTCCATCACCTCTGCTAATGGCAGTCTGTGATTGTGGGCATTGCTTTCCAGACGTTGAAAGAACATCTTGCTCATATAGCAGTCTCCTGACATGAATAATCTATCGGATGTTAGAATAACTTGATTAAAGATGTTATAACATAACCTTAATGAGATGTAGCAATTATGTCAGGTGTTGGTATGAATGTGGTAGAGCGGGAAGAAAATCGGGCAGGTTGTATTGGTCTTGGAGAGCAGAGCTATGCATCAGGTTTAATGCCTGAAGTGATGGCAAAGATTTATCAAGAACAGATAAATCTAGTCGTGTTAGAGCGAACGTTGGCAAAAGAAGTCGCTGGCTATTGCCAGATGCTAGTCACAAGCAAACCTGGTTTTAATCTGCGTATTTCGGAGCATTCCGAACAGCCATTTCGGTATGACCCGAACACCTATTTCGGTTTAATCCGAACGCACATTCCGCGATTATCCGAACACTTTTAAGCGAACTCCGAAATCAGCGTTCGGAATAGCGAAAACCGCGTTCGGAATGCCCGAAATCCTTCCTTTTTCTCTTTTAAATCAATAGCTCGCTATTCTTTACTTCTTAAAAAAGAACGTAAGGAAGCGACAATGGCTAAAAAGAGAACGCCAATGAACAAAATCAAAGAGGTATTACGCCTTAAGTACGAGTGTGGGTTGTCCTACCGTAGTATTGCCAGTTGTCTCAATGTCAGTCTTGCAACAGTCTCAGAACTTGTCGCTCGCTTTAAGCAAAGTCAGATAGGCTGGCCTCTCCCAGAAGGTTGCAGTGATACAGACCTTACTAAAGCTCTTTATCATTCGAAGAAAGCCAGTCGACACAAGGTCATGCCAGACTTCGCTCAGTACGCTGTCGAACTCAAGCGTAAAGGCATGACAAAGATGTTGTTGTGGCAGGAATACCATGAGCAATATCAAGAGCAGGCTTACGCTTACACTCAGTTCTGCGAGCACTTCACTCGCTGGTTCAAAACCCAAAAGCGCAGCATGCGTCAGCTCCATGTTGCAGGTGACAAGCTGTTTATCGATTACTGTGGGCCTCGGCTTCAAGTCGTCAACCCTAATACAGGTGAAGTGCGCGAAGCCGAAGTGTTCGTAGCGACCTTAGGCGCGTCAAATTACACCTATGTTGAAGCCTTCCCTAGTCAAGGTAAGTCTTACTGGTTAGAGGCGCATGCGAATGTGTTCGAACACTTCGGCGGTGTACCACAGCTCTTGGTTCCCGATAACCTGCGTAGCGCGGTCACCAAAGCTAATCGCTATGAGCCAAGACTTAATGACAGCTATCAAAAACTGGCAAATCACTATCAAACTGCTGTGATGCCTGCTCGCCCCTACAAACCGAAAGACAAAGCCAAGGCAGAGAATGCCGTGCTCCTAGTGGAACGTTGGATCATGATGCGGCTACGACACCAAACCTTCCATACCTTCAAAGAGCTGAACTTGGCCATCCGTGAGCTTATGAATGACTTAAATCAACGTGAGATGAAACAGTATGGTGCAAGTCGTAAAGTGCTGTTCGACAAACTCGATAAACCTGCATTGAAGCCACTGCCTAAGCAGCGATACCTATATACCGAAACCAAACGAGCCAAAGTGGGGCCTGATTATCACATCGAATATCGCCGCCATTACTACTCGGTTCCTCATCAGCTTGTTGGCCATCATGTCGAACTGGAAGCTTCCAACCGTTTGGTGCAAATCTACCATCAAGGTAACTTGGTCGCTCAGCACCCACGTAGCCAAAGGGAGCACGGAAACAGCACTCAACCAGAGCACATGCCGAGTCATCATCAACATCAAAAGTGGTCGCCTGGACGCTTACTCAACTGGGGAGCCAATATCGGCCCAGCCACACGAGAAGTTGTCAATAAGATGCTTAACTCCAAGCCTCATCCAGAGCAGTCTTATCGTTCTTGTCTGGGGTTACTCAACCTAAGCAAAGCCCATGGTGAATCGCGCCTAGAGCAAGCCTGTAAAGATGCACTGATGCTGACAAAACCCAATTACACCTTCGTCAACAATCTACTCAAGAACAATCGTGAAGGGCAACTGAGTAAAGACAAAGCGAATACGCCGAACCTTGTTCACAGCAATGTTCGAGGCCCGACCTGTTATCACTAGGAGAAAAGATATGAACGCACTTAATGATCAACTCAAAAGCCTCCGCTTGAGCCATGCGGCGAAAGCGTTAGAGCAGCAACAAGAGCAACTGACCACTTACGCAGAGCTGAACTTCGAGGAGCGGTTAAGCTTGCTTCTGGAAAGCGAGATCTTGAACCGTAATCAGAGCAAAATACAACGCTTAAAACGACAAGCTAAGCTGAGAGTGGATGCGCAACCGAGTCAACTCATCTACAAGGAGGGACGAAACCTCAATCGCAAACAGATGAGCGAACTTCTGACGGGGAGTTATCTGCACAAGCACCAGAATATCTTGATTACAGGCCCAACAGGTGCAGGAAAAACCTATCTTGGTTGCGCTCTGGCAACCAGCGCCTGCGACCAACAGCAAACCGTCAGATACTACCGATTAACTCGCTTGCTGATGATCTGACCGCAGGTCGTCTGGATGGTAGCTATCAAAAGCAACTTCAGTCTCTCGCTAAAAAAGCCCTGCTTATCCTAGACGACTGGGGGATGGAAAAACTGACTCAAGAGCATGCTGGTCACTTGTTAGAAGTGCTTGAAGACCGCTACCAAAACAGCAGCACAATCGTCATCAGTCAGTTACCTGTCAAGGAGTGGCACAACATGATCGGCAACGCCACCGTCGCAGACGCTCTAATGGATCGTCTAGTTCACAATAGTCATCGAATAGAACTGGGAGGAGAGTCAATGAGAAAACTGGCGCAATCCGAACACTTAGAGTAAAAATAGGGAAAGAGAAAAAGTGCTGGTTCAGGTGTTCGGAATAAACCGAAACAAGCGTTCGCAATCACCGAAATACGCATTTAATCTTCGCTCTGTCATTAATCCTGAGAAAGCGGTTTCGTCTCTAAGATCTTTATTGCCTGATCTGGAAAGCCAATCAGCGTTCATCGATGATCTGGCCTTGTTGCTTGATATGTATGCCTGCTTGTTTGAACTTGATGAGGTTGGTGTAAGGCTACAGGTGCTGGATCGTGCGATGTGCCCCCGTTTCCATACTGACAAATTAGGTTGTCGTTTAGTCAGCACTTATCAGGGGCAAGGAACAGAGTGGCTTCATAATAGTGATGTAGACCGCGGCAAGCTGGGCTCTGGAAATATGGGTTTGAATGACGATGAGTCAGGGCTGATTTCTAGTCCAGCTTGTATTCAACAGGTTAACTCGGGAGATATTGTTCTGTTAAAAGGTGATGGCTGGTATGGCAATGATGGGTTGGGAGCGGTGCATCGTTCTCCAGCAGTTTCCGGTGGTGAAAAGCGCCTTGTAGTTACTATGGATTTTGCTTGAGAGTGAAACAAAACGTAGCGAGTTGAGGGTTTTAGAATAAATGCGACAACGGGATAAGAGATTCACTATTGATCGTTATACCCTTCTTTATTGTCAAAAACATAAGATTTAGCGTTAATGGTAATTATTTGAAAATTATTTTGGATGGAAATTCGATGGTATAGACGTTGACGAAATTGGGCTTAACAGCATTGCTCAGTGGTTTAGGATGTACTCGATGAACGCTTTGAATGTGTCGAGGCCGGTTGTAGCAGCCCCATTTTAGGCTGTTACGTTTTGGCATGCTTAGCCGACTTCTTCAATCGGTATTCGAGTTTTATCCTTGTCATGTCAAGTTCACGTGCAGTTTTCGATATATTACCATTATTTTTCGCAACGATATTCTTTAAAAAGAGAGTTTGGATATCGGCGTATTGAAGTTGGTCTCTTGTCATATCATCAAGGATAGAATCATATAGAGGGGCTGCTTCTTGACCTGTTGTATCAACCTCAAGATTCAATGAGCCTTCTAAATTTGAAAAATGTCCATAATCAAGGGTTTCATTATTTTCTGCTAAGATAACTGCGCGCTCGGTGATATTTTCTAGCTCTCGGACATTTCCCTCGAAAGTGTAGTTAGTTAATTGCTCTACGACACGGGAAGAAATACCGCTGATATTTTTTTTGTGGATTTTACTGAAATGTTTTATGTAGTGATGGAGAAACATCGGAATATCTGATTTTCGTTGTCTTAATGGGGGTATGTGAATCGGAAATACGTTGAGTCTATAGAGTAGGTCGGTTCTGAAGCGTCCATTCGCTGCCGCTTTATTAAGGTCAATGCTGGTAGCAGCAACAATTCTGACATCAACCGATATTGTTTTGCTATCGCCGACTCGTTCAATTTCTTTATCTTGAAGAGCCGTTAAAAGTTTGGTTTGTGCTTCCCAAGATAGATCTCCTATTTCATCGAGAAAAAGCGTTCCTCCATTTGCCCTTTCAAATCGACCCGCTCTGGATTTACTTGCATCTGTATAAGCTCCCTTTTGTACGCCAAAAAGCTCCGATTCAACTAATTCATCTGGTATTGCCGAACAGTTTATGGCAATAAAGGGGTGGTTATTGCGATTACTGATCGTATGCAACGTCTGCGCGAGTTTTTCTTTCCCCACTCCTGTCTCGCCTAAGAAAAGTACAGATGTATTAGCGTTGGCAACATTCTTGATTCGGGCTAAGCATTTTTTAAGTGCGTCTGAACTACCAATCACACCATGAGTGGTTTCAATAGTGATATCGTTAGTCAAAATAGCCGACGTGTTATGGGGGCGCTGTTTTGGTGCAGTCGTAGACTCTTGGCAGAGTGAAATATATTTGAGTTGATCGTGTATTTCATCTTCATACCAATCTGATAGTTGTTTGCCTATCAATCTACAGCATTGGTGACCGGATACTTCGCATTCAATTTCTTTATAGATAATGGGGATATTTAATAAAGTTGATGCAAAGCCACTCATATAGCCTGTTTGCATCCAGCATGCTGCGTTTTTAGATAACCCTTTATTTTGGAGTATGGCGTCTACTTCGAAATTACCGGTAAAGGTTCTTTCTTCATAAAAATAGGGGGCAAGAGGGTCTATATCTTGTTGTATTATTTTTGTGTTGATCGTGCCACGAATAGACTGTGCCTGTTGACCGATAGCAAAAATCTCTTTTATAGGGCTTTCTTTATAGGTTTTCTGACAGGTGAGTGCATCTCGTTTTCCGGATGAAAATCCGAGTTCGCAAAAAATTCTGGATGTCTCTCGGATGCCAATAATTTCAACGATTTCTCTTTTCATTCGAGCTAAGGCAGAGGTCTGGATTAGAGAAACGTATTCATCAGAGAATTGTAGACGGCCCGTTTCTGGATAAAAACTGATGAGATCTGTTAGGTCGACTGAATTACCTGGGCTCGCCGTTGTATTTGGCTTTTTCATTTCTATTTTCAAGATAATCTACCATAAGGTTTGATTGTTACAGGTGGAAGAAAGAATTTCCACCTGTAATATCAGCTATTATCTTGGTAACGTGTCTTTCCACGGTTTTTGTTCGTACGGTAGAGGACCGTCGAGCATTTGGAAGTCTTCAACGCAGTTGTTGTACCAGTCGGTCATTTTCAAGGGGTCTGCATTCATTTGTGCGGTCCAGTCTGAGCGATCACACTCTTTCGGCAGTGGTTTATGTGTTGGCTTGTCTAAATAGTTCCACAAAATAACCCACTTGGCCGGTGAACCCGTGGATTTATAACCATGAACCTGTCCAGCAGGGACGTGCACCCATTGACCTTTTGTAACCACCATATCTTTGTCACCAACGCGCATCTGAATAGTACCTTCAGTGACGATAACCGTTTCAGTACGGTGGTAGTGGATGTGTGGCGGGCCATAATAATCATGTTCAATATGCTCAATACCACCACTGAATAGCCCATCGGTATCTGAGGGTAGGATCATAGGAATAAATGTTGCTCTTGGAAAACCAAGATGAAACATCGGCATATCAAGTGGTCGAACCATCGGCATAGGGTTTGTTTTCGGGTCATATTTGGTGTGATCAGCTTTCTCTTGATACATACCGTTAACATCGTCTAAAGCGTATGAGCCTGAAGACATACCCAGTAGTGCTGCCGTTGCCAGTACTAATGCTTTTTTCATATCTATTTTCTTTTGTTGTATTGTTGTATTTATCAGGCAGAAAGTGAGACATTGCTGCCTTAGTGGTTCTTATGGCCTTGTTAATACAGGAGAAAATATTTATTTCCTCCTGTAGCGTTAGCTATTATCTTGGTAGTGTTTCTTTCCACGGTTTTGTTTCGAACGGCTCAGGGCCGTCAAGCATTTGGAAATCTTCAACGCAGTTGTTGTACCAGTCAGTCATTTTTAAGGGGTCTGCATTCATTTCTGCCGTCCAGTCTGAGCGGTCACACTCTTTCGGCAACGGTTTATGTGTTGGTTTGTCTATATAGTTCCACAAAATAACCCACTTGGCGGGTGAACCGGTGGATTTATAACCATGAACCTGTCCGGCAGGGACGTGTACCCACTGACCTTCTGTAACCACCATATCTTTGTCACCGACGCGCATCTGAATAGTGCCTTCTGTGACAATAACTGTTTCAGTACGATGGTAGTGGATGTGTGGTGGGCCATAATAATCATGTTCAATATGCTCAATACCACCGCTGAATAACCCGCCGGTATCCGAAGGGAGGATCATCGGAATGAACGTTGCTCTTGGGAAGCCAAGATGAAACATCGGCATATCAAGTGGTCGAACCATCGGCATCGGGTTTGTTTTGGGGTCATATTTGGTGTGATCAGCTTTCTCTTGATACATACCGTTAACATCGTCTAGAGCGTATGAGCCTGAAGACATACCCAGTAGTGCTGCCGTTGCTAGTACTAATGCTTTTTTCATATCTATTTCCTTTTGTTGTATTTATAAGGTTAGAAAGGGAAGTCTTGCTGCCCTAACTGCACGGTGACCCACTTCACTTCGGTAAACTCGTCCATGGAAAATTGGCCACCCTCGCGTCCAAAGCCACTGTTTTTAACACCACCAAAGGGAGCAACGGCTTCATCGCGGATCGTTGGGCCATTAATGTGCACCATCCCTGTTTCTAGAGCTTCAGATATCTCATAGGATTTCTGTAAGTCATTTGTGATAACCGCTGAGGAGAGGCCGTATTCGGAGTTGTTAGCCAGTCGGATGGCATCTTTATAATCTTTAGCTCGAATGATTGATGCGACAGGGCCAAAACACTCCCGCTGGAATATGGACATGTTTTCTGTGACATCAGCTATGACTGTTGGTAGGAGACAGTTCCCGACATTATCACCACCGGTGAGTAAGCGAGCGCCTTCTGTTTGGGCTTCAGCGATAATTGATTTAATAAAGTTGATCTGTGAAGAGCGGATCAAAGGGCCAACAATAACCGTAGGGTCGCTAGGATCACCAGCTTTAAGTGATTGAGCTTTCTGTGCAAACTTGTTGCAGAATTCCTCATAGATCTCGTCTTCTACAATGATACGAGAGCCGGTCATACATACTTGTCCTTGATGTATGAAGTTGCTGAAAGCAGCGGCATCGACGGCATACTTAATATCGGCGTCTTTAAGTACGATCATCGGATTTTTTCCGCCCAGTTCTAGGGTGAATTTTTTCAGATGGGCTGCTGCTTTCTGGGCTATTTTCTTACCCACCAAAGTTGAGCCGGTAAAAGTAACTTTTTTGACTCTTGGATCATCTATCAGAATGTCGCCGATATCCGTAGCTTGTGCCGGAACAATATTCAATACACCGTCTGGAAGGCCCGCTTCTTTGAAGATCTCGCCGAGTTGTAGTGCGATAATTGGGGTTGCTTCGGAGGGCTTAAGGACAACACAATTCCCCGCTGCGATTGCCCAGCCTATTTTTCGTACTGTCAGGAGCAAAGGAAAGTTGAAAGGTGAGATGGCGGTAATAACCCCCAATGGTTTGCGAATACTGTAAGAACGTACGCCATGGGACTCAGATACAAACGTTTGGCCGGCTACTCTACGACACTCTCCCGCCATGCCTCTTAACGTTGAGGGAGTTAGATGCAGTTCAAAACCGGCTTTTAATTGCGTCGACCCTGATTCCTGAGTCAGCAGTTTTATCAGTGCATGTGATTTCTGCTCCATCAAGTCAGCCGCTTTGAGAAAGATAAGTTCCTTCTGCTGAGGAAGTGTATCTTTCCACGTTTGGAAGGCCTGATCTGCAGCGTCTATCGCCTTTAATATGTCAGACTCATTCGCTTGATGGACGGTTGCGAACTCTTCATTATTGTATGGGTTGCGTGAAATAAGTTTTTTTTGTGATGATGAATTAACGGGTTGTCCATTAATAAACAGCTTGTATTCATTCATTGTTGGCACCAATTGGTAAGCTAACCCCGCTCATCTTTTACCATCGAATAAAGCGGGGTATAGGGCTAGGTTAAAAGAACCTCACGGACGTCATTGATGACTACTTCTTTTCTGCGAGGTATGTCGCAAGCGCTTTAAGTTGTTGATCTGAGATTTCGGTATCCCGAAAAAAGGGCATACTGAAAATGCCTGATCGCACAATATACTGTACATACTCAGTAGTTAGGTCTGAGCGCTTTTGTAGCTGCGCTTTATCAATCCCAAGACGTTGTCCGAGTAGCTTGGTGCCAGGATGGTCGGCACTACTAGGGCCATGACAGTGAACGCACCATTGATCAAACACTACTTTTCCATCAGTGGCAGATGACTCTGCATGACTCACTGATGTCAGAGTTAAAAAGAGGGCAGCATAGACAGATTTCATGATTTCGCCTCCCGGTAAGCTTTAGGCCAAATTCCCTGTTTACCTGGGGCGAATATGCCATTGGGGTCAAGCGCATCTTTTAGGGTTTGATTGAATTTAAGTGCAGCGCCATCATTGAATGAATACGATCCCGCAACCTGATCCATAAGGAAAAGGTGTGAACGGTAAGCTGCCCAGCCACGTTTAGCACCTTCATCAATCATTGCACTTATCGCTTTCCGGCCTTGCTTATTCACTTCAGGCATATTTTTAATGATAGGTAGCGGAACAATATGCAGTAGGCCTCGTTCTCGACCGACAAATCCGCCGACATATTCATAACCAGCATCCTGAACCATCTTGCTGAACAGGTTGTATTGCTCCATGGCTGTGGAGCCTATCAGTGGACAGGTTGGGGAAAAGTCCATATGGCCGCTCAAGCCGGTGCCCCAGTTGATAACATTCCACTCGGCCATATTCGGTATGCCTGCTTGAAGCTTTTCGTTGTAGTCGAGCTCGTCAATAGTGAGTGGTGTTCTGAACTCTTTCATCTCATGGGTGACGCCTGGAAGTTTCTCAAAAGCTAAGCGTACTTTTTCCCAGTTATGTTTAACTGTGGATTCATCACCATAAAATGAAAGGCGTATATTCCACCATCCAACGCCGAGGTCTGCGTACATGTCCCGTAGTTCCTTTTTAGTCATCGGAACGGGACCTTGTTTATATTTTGATCTCACTGTACGGAAGGCCGCTTCGAAGGTGCCTGTGTAGATGGAGGGGGCGCATTCAATTGTTTTATCGAGCATGAAAGGGCGAAGTGTGTTGACGATATTTTCTAGTTGATCTTCATCCCTGACATGGATCATTCCGCACGTGTAGTATTCTGGCTCAGGCATTAGCCATAATCCCATTTTGGTGACAACACCATAATTGGATTGGGTGAATAGACCATCAACATAAGGCCCAAATCCGTATTTGAACTGTTGCCAACTATCGGTGCCCTCAATCGCGCCGTTACCTGTGCGCATAAGTTCACCGTCGGCAAGGACGACTTCCATACCGCACTGTTGGCCAAAGTGATCACCATACGGTGTGTAACCAGCACCACGTTCCAGTGCGTTACCCAGAACACTACCCCACCCAGGAGATGGCACTGACATCCATAGTTTTGAGTGATTTTCTTTTAAATGGTTGTGAAGGTCGAAAAAGCTAACGCCAGGTTCGACCAGTACGTAAGCAAGCTCCTCGTTAACTTCTAGGATTTTATTCATGCGCTTGAGGTCAAGAACGATGGTGCCGGTCATTCTTGGAGATGAACCGCCATAAGCAAGGTTTTTGCCTGTGGAGATACTCCAGAGAGGAATTTTATATCTATTGGCGATTTTAACGATGGCTTGAACTTCTTCCGTGCTAGCGGGGGCTATCGCAGCAGAAGCATAAAATTCATCGTTAGCGTCTAATGGGGTGTAAGCGTCTCTATATAGATCGACCTTTTTTCTTTCAATAAAAACCCATTGTTTTCCTACAACCTGATTGAACTCAGTTAACGCTTTCTCAAAAGTTGATCTATCGAGACCTGGTGGAAGCACTCTGTCCATCAAACATACCTCTATTATTAAAACGCTTAGCCTAATAAGTTGCTCAAGATACTGTGTAATTAACCCCGCTTTGTGCCGTAGGCATCGGTTGGCAAGAGTTTGCTGACACAGTTCAATGTTGGACAGCATTAGATAAGTGTTCTTATTTGTTGTTGTGGTTTGTAGGGGGAAAGCAATAACGAGACCAATTACTATTATTTTTTATAAGTGATTGATTTTAAGAGTTAAAAAATATTTTTTTAGAATGATTTGGTTTTTATTTTGAGGGGGGATGAATAATCGGCTAATGATTTATATTATTAACATTTTTGATAGTTGGGGTCTGTAAAAGATTTGGCTATAAGATAGTTTAAATTATTGATTTATAGTTGAATTCATATTATTTTTCAATTTATTTTAAAGTTGTAAATAATATAAATTTTTTATTTTGTTTTTGTCATAAAAGTATCTTATATATTTTTATCTATATGATATTAAACAGATTTATTATTTTTGGTGTTGTTTTTGCTATTCCTTACAGCAGGTCATGATAAATGAGGAATGCCTTAGTGAATAATAATAAATGCTCATACAATAAAAAGAAGAGTGCTCTTTCCTTAAGAGTAGTATCCAGTTTAGGACTCGCTGTCATTGCTGCTAACGCTGAAGCGGTGCAGTTATATCAGTCAGATGATGTCTCAATACGCTGGGATAATAATATTAAATATAGTGCTGCAAGTAGTGTCGCCAAGAAAGATAACGCTACATCTGCGGCGCTTGCCGCACAGTTTCGAAATGATGGTTATGACAACTTTGATCGAGGGTTAATTTCCAATCGTATTGATCTTCTGTCGGAGCTAGATGTTAAAGCTGGCGATATTGGCTTTCGCCTTAGCGGTGCTGCATGGTATGACGATGTATACAGTAAAGAGACAGAGCAAAATACATCCTTTCATCCCGACGTTGAAGATCAACATGGATCAGATGCAGAGCTTCTGGATGCTTTTCTTTACGGTCAAACTAGCTTTGGTGGAACCGATGTCTCGGTTCGTCTAGGTCGACATTCTTTGGTGTGGGGAGAAAGTTTATTTCTTGCCACCAATGGCATGGCTTATGCAAATGGCCCATTGAATCTAGCTAAAGCGTTGGCTGTACCGAATACCCAAGCAAAGGAACTATTCCTCCCGGTTAATCAGATATCGATGGGCGTTCAGCCGACGGATGACTTCAAGGTTGAAGCTTATTATCAATTTGAGTGGGAAAAATCTCGTATTCCCGGAGCTGGTTCATATTTCTCAGATACCAACTTTATGGATAAAGGCGGCAGCCTTGATCTTGGTTACGGTAATTTGGCTAGAGAGGATTATGAAGCTAGTGATGATGGTCAATGGGGTATCGCTTTTAAGTATTTTTCGCCAGAGCTTGATACCGACTTTGGTCTTTACTATATGAATTACCATGAAAAAATTGGCTACAATCAAGCAACCGATAACTTTTTTGATTTATCCACGGTTGCCCCTGTACCTCCTTCAACCATTGTGCCTGGTTCTTATGGTCTCTGGTTCCCTGAAGATATTACGATGATTGGTCTGAGCGCGAGTACGACTGTCGGGACTATGAACGTGGCGGGTGAGATCAGCGTGCGTAAAGATACGCCATTGCTTGCTAGTCCTTTTTCTCCGCCAAGTCAGCAGCCGTATGGCGATAGCTTCCATTACCAGATCTCCGGTATTTATATCGGTGGTCCACACCTTTTTTGGGATAGTTTTACCTTTATCGGAGAAATTGGTGGCCATAAGGTTACCGATGTAACAAAGAATGAAGCATACCTTTGGCCCGGTATGAATAATGAAGTATTGGGCACGCGATTCCAGTTTATTCCCGCTGTATACCAAGTACTCCCAGGTCTTGATATTGAAACGCCATTGTCCGTTGGTCATAACTTTAAGGGGTATTCTCAGCTTGATCCTAAGTTTAACGGGGGTTCTGGTGATGGTGCTGGCGATGTCTCTTTAGGGGTCGATTTTACTTATCAAGGTTATTGGAAAGGAGGGGTTAGCTATACCCATTACTACGGTGATGATGTGTCAGAACAAGCGTTGATCGACCGTGATTTTATTTCATTTAATATCAATCGAACTTTCTAATCAGGAACGCGAATATGATTAAAATAATTAAAAATAGCGCTCTTACAATGGCTGTTGCGCTGACCTGTAGCTCTACTGCTTTTGCTGTCTCAGAACAAGAAGCGGCGCGTTTAGGGCAAGATTTAACACCATTAGGTGCCGAAAAAGCGGGTAATGCAAGTGGCACTATCCCTGCTTGGACTGGAGGGTATAAAGGAGGCAACCCCGAAGGCTATGTTTCCGGCCAGCCTCGTAAAGATTTATTTCCAGAAGATAAGCCTCGCTTGGTAATTACGTCATCGAATTATAAGGAGCATCTGGATAAGTTGAATGCGGGTATTGTTAAGTTATTTGAGACCTACGATGATTTTCGGATGGATATTTATCCAACTCGCCGAACCGGTATGGCACCGCAAGAAGTTTATGAGGCGACCAAAAAAAATGCGATAACGGCAACGACTAGCCACAATGGTTATCTGCTCGAAAACGCTATCGGTGGGATTCCATTCCCGATACCGTCAACCGGTTTAGAAGCTATGTGGAATCATCTAACTTCCTATCGAGGTAAAAGTACCCACGATTATTTCAGAACTTATGTCGTTCCACCAAATGGCGAGAAAGTTTTAGCCTCAGGAACGAGCCAACACTGGATTTATCCCTACTATGGTGAAGGTTCATTCGATGGCAACGCGTTTGCTAAGGCGGCTCTTGAAAACTTGGAGCCTAGCTACAAAGTAGGTGAGGCGATGTTGGTATATGAGACGTTGGATAATTCAATTAATGGCCGTAAAGCTTGGCAGTATATGGCGGGACAACGTCGTGTAAGGCGCACGCCTAGTCTAGGTTACGATACGCCAGACTTTGTTACATCCGGTAGTGCTTTTTTTGATGAAGCATATATTTTCTCTGGCGGAATGAATCGTTTTAATTGGAAGTTAGTCGGCAAAAAAGAGCTGTATGTTCCCTATAACAATAACGGTTATTTAGAGCATTCTGACGATCAAACGATAGGTAAACACTTTTTGAATCCTGATTATGTTCGCTGGGAGTTGCATCGTGTTTGGGAAGTGGAGGCGACGCTTGCTGAGGGTCAACGTCATGCTGTTGCGAAGCGTAAGTTATACCTAGATGAAGATACATGGTTAGCCTTACTTGTTGATGGTTGGGATAGCAATGGTGAGTTATGGCGGATGAGCTATGGGCTACCTATCGTTATACCGGAAGGTGAATTTGTCGTGTTTCGTCCTTGGGGAACCTATGACTTTATTAAGGGAAGCTACCTAGTCAACGGTCAGTTGAATGAAGGCGATGCACAAATGAGTGTTACTGAGCCTAAAAGTGAGCGTTACTTTACCCCTAAAGCTTTGGCTTCTCGTAGTTTGAGATAACGTCCGTACTATGCCGGGAGTTTCCTCCCGGCTATTTATACCTCAGGTTATTTATGAGAAATTTTTTTAAAAAAGTATCCAAGCGGATAACCGTTTTTGTGATGTTGGTTAGTATGGCTATTTCATTTAGTTCAGCTAAAGCCAATACTGCTGCGGAAAAAGCACTGGAAATAGCGACACACTCACTCGTTTTAGATATTGCAACGGCTGGTCAACGGTTAGTTGCTGTCGGTGAGCGAGGTAATATTCTTTTGAGTGATGATCAAGGCCTGAATTGGCGTTTAGCCAACAGCCCCATCGGCTATGGTTTGACATCGGTGGCGTTTCCTTCAGCAACCGTTGGTTACGCTGCGGGACATCGTGGTGTAGTACTTAAAACGGAAGATGCTGGCCTACATTGGGTTCAGATTTTGGATGGCAAAACAGCATCGAAATTAGCATTTGATCAACTACCTAGTGATATTGACTCGTCCATTGCTGAAACCGTGCGGCGTTTATCGGGTGATGGTGCAGATAGGCCCTTTTTTGATCTTTGGTTTGATAGCCCCGATAGAGGTTTTGTGGTCGGCTCCTATGGACTTATTTTTATGACAGAAGATGGAGGTTTAACCTGGGATTCACTGATTCATAAAGTTGAAAATCCTTTTGGGTTTCATTTTTATTCGATTTCGCGGCTCCTAGATGGAGCTGTGTTGATATCGGGTGAGCAAGGTGGTATTTACGTGGCCGAAACGGATGATATGAATTTTGTAGCAAAAGATAGCCCTTATATAGGCACATTTTTTGGGCAGATAAGTCTTAAAGAGGGTGGGGCCATTGTTTATGGATTAATGGGTAATGTTTTCAAAAAGATCCATCTAGGCTGGGAAAAATGTAATGTTCCAACCGAAGCAACGATTAATACCGCCATTGAATTAGATGATAAACGCGTGTTGCTGGCCGCTGCTAATGGTCGTTTACTGATTAGTGAAAGTGATGGATGTCGGTTTAAAGCATTGGGTGTCGGCAGTGTCTTTACTGCTGGGCTAGAGCAAATTGACACGTCAAAAGTTATAGCTGTTGGGTTGAATGGCATAAAAAATATTTCAATTTCAATTTCAAAAGAAAAATAAATACTCAGCTATAAGAGATAATAAAAATGATACCTGAAGAAATTAATCCTAAAGATCATGATGGGTCTAGCTCTTTAGCTAGCTTTGACCATAAATCAGGCCCTATGATTGAACGCCTTATATTTAATAATCGACCAATTATTCTGTTGATCTGTTTAGCACTAACTGTGTTTTTTGGTGCTCAGTTATTTAATCTAAAATTGAATGCAAACTATGAACGAATGATCCCAGTTAATCATCCGTTTATTCAGAACTTCAATAAACATAAAGGCGATTTATCGAGCAGTGGGAATACACTTAGAATCGCTGTTTCGAACAAAGGTAAATCAATATTTACTTCTGAATATTTAGCTATATTACGTCAACTTAATGATGAATTATATCTGCTTCCAGGGGTTGATCGAGCCTATGTTAAATCGTTGTGGATGCCATCAGTTAGGTGGACGGCTATTACCGAGTTTGGTTTTGATGGTGGGGCGGTTATTCCCAGTAATTATAATGGATCTGAAAGTTCACTTGAGCAGGTTAGGATCAACGTAGAGCGGTCAGGGGAAGTCGGTCGACTGGTTTCTAATGATTACAGCTCAAGTATTATTCAACTTCCTCTATTAGGCATTAACCCTAAAACTAAAGAGGCGTTGGATTATGGCGCATTCTCCGTAGCGCTTGAAGAGCTGCGTTCAAAATACCAAGCGCAGGGCGTGGATATACATATTATTGGCTTTGGTAAAGTGGTGGGTGATCTCATCGCAGGCCTACAAGAAGTGATTCTCTTCTTTGTCATGTCTGTTATTGTTGCCGGTTTCGCTGTATTCCTTTTTACTCACTGTATTCGAAGCTCTTTGATCGTAGTGGGCTGTTCTTTAACGGCGGTCATTTGGCAGCTAGGGATTCTGTCTATCATGGGGCTAGAACTTGACCCCTATTCGATACTCGTACCTTTTCTCGTTTTTGCCATCGGGATGAGTCACGGTACTCAAAAAATGAACGGCATTATTATCGATATAGGTCGAGGCACCCATAAGCTTATTGCGGCTCGATATACTTTTCGCCGCTTGTTTATGGCGGGAATGACAGCATTAATCAGTGATACTTTTGGTTTTGCTGTGTTACTTATGATTGATATTGGTGTGATTAGAGAGCTTGCGTTGAATGCGAGTATTGGGGTGGGGATCTTGGTTATTACTAACCTGGCCGTCATTCCTGTTTTACTCAGTTATACCGGTGTATCTCCTCGTGCCGCTACCCGTGCGGTTAAAGATGATGTGATTGATATGCAGGATCAACAACATAGCAAGCATAAGATGTGGGCCTTCCTTGATCTTTTTACGCAAAGGAAATGGGCTGCAGGAGCGATTACAGGGGCTTGTTTGTTGGGTATTGTCGGCCTCTATGTCGCTCAAGACCTAAAAATAGGTGATTTAGACCCCGGGGCTCCTGAGCTAAGAGGCGACTCTAGGTATAACCTAGATAATGCTTTCATAACGAATAACTTCACTGTTAGTAGTGATATTTTTACAGTGTTAGTTGAGACTCAGAGTGGTTTCTGCGGGAGTTTTGAAGCGCTGTCTAAAGCCGAAGAATTAGAGTGGCGATTACGTCAGTTATCTGGCGTTGATTCGGTTGAGTCGATGGCGTCAAAAGGGAAGGCGGCATTAGTTGGATTAAATGAAGGGAATCTTAAGTGGTTTGAGTTAGTGCCGAATCAGAGGGTGTTGAACGGCATTATCAATTACACCCCGAGAGATCTATTTAACCAGAATTGCGATTTGCTTGTTGTAAATGCTTATCTACAAGACCATAAAGCGGAAACACTTAAGCGCATTGTCTCAACGGTTGAAGCGTTTGCCGTTGAAAATAATACCGAAAACGTTCGTTTCATCTTAGGGGCCGGTAATTCTGGCATTGAGGCGGCGACTAATATCGTCGTTAAACATTCAAATCACATTATGTTGTTTTGGGTCTATGGTGTGGTGTCGCTGCTTTGTTTGATAACGTTCCGTTCTTGGAGAGCGGTTCTAGTTGCTGTTTTGCCTCTTATGTTGACGTCAATTTTAGCGGAAGCATTGATGGTAATACTGGGCATGGGAGTTAAAGTTGCAACCTTACCAGTGGTAGCCCTAGGGGTGGGGATTGGTATTGATTATTCTCTTTATTTAATCGTGGTTCTGCAGGCCCGATTAAAAAGTGGAGATAGTCTATCTGATGCTTATTATCATACGCTTCTTTTTACTGGCAAAGTGGTTCTGCTAACAGGCTTCACGCTTTCTATTAGCGTTATAACATGGCAAATGTCTGATATTAAATTTCAAGCAGATATGGGGGTCATGTTAGCATTTATGTTCCTCTGGAATATGCTTGGTGCTTTGATCTTAGTTCCTGCTCTGGCGCGCTTCTTTCTTGTAAGAAAAAATAACGTTGTTTAAGTTTTTCCTGCAGTATTAAATCGAGGTTTCAAATGAATAGACGTGATTTTATAAAAATATTCGGTGCAGGTACTGCAGTTTTAGCGATCCCAGACATGAGTTTTGCAATGGATAGCACAAACGTAGATAGCCCATTGTTAACGGTTTTTGATGAACGCTTTGAAGAGGGTGATGGTTTAGTCCGTACATTAAGCGGCCCTAATAAAAAGGTTATTTCATTTAAAAATGATATCTCTACTGTTTGGTTTAGTGATATTCTTCCAGCCTTTAATAATGGACATAAAATTGTTGGTGTATCTCGTCCTGCTGAATATTTTATTTTAGAGCAGTTTCTTCTTGGCGAGGGTGCAGCACCGTTATATGTATCCGCTCATGAATATCGGAGTCATGGTATACTGCATAAAGTCCCAGAGGGAAGTCCTCTGCATAAGCTGGGTGTAGAACCCTCTTTTGAATGGGGTAGTGCATTGGCTAAGCAGTTAGTTTCGGAAAAGTTTTTTGCTGAAAATCAGCCTACCATACAGCTTATCTCTTCTCATAAAAAATCGTTGGAGAGTCCAGATGAGTTCTTTATTTGGCGGATTTCTTAAGGATTTTTTGTAAAATATATAAAAATAACCTGATGATAAACCTTATTTTTTATCTCAGGTTATTTGTGTTGATAGTTAACGTTTTAGTAGATGAGTATTAATTATTTTTTTGTGAATTAATTCTATATCGAATAAAATCTCTTTTTACACCTAACAATTCTGCTGCTTTTGTTATGTTGCCATCGGCTTGGCGGATAGCTGACTGGATAATACCTTGTTCGAAATCTGAAAAAGTAATTTTATTATCAATTAACTGGTTCATGGTTGGATCTTCAGACGCGATGATTTTTTTGCTTTTTAAATTGCCGGTGGGATCAACTTCCATTAGGGCTGTTTCAAGAATATTCTCATCGACAAATAGATGCTCAATATCAATAAGTTTTCCCTCTTCGGTCATGATGACTGCTCGTTCGATCAGATTTTCAAGCTCTCGAATGTTACCGGGATAGTCATATTGATATAAAACATCGGTGGCCATATCGGTGAAACCATGAATTTTTTTGTTGTGGCTTTTTGAAAAATTTTTCAGGAAAAAATCAATCAGTAGTGGGATGTCTTCCTTCCTGTTTCTTAAGGGGGGAATATCAATTGTAAAAACATTGAGTCGATACAGAAGATCTTTTCTGAATTTACCCTCTTTGACCGCCTGATTTAAATCAACATTGGTTGCTGTGATAATTCGGACGTCAATTTTTTTGACGTGAACGCTACCGATGGGTTCTATTTCTCGCTCCTGTAAGACCCGTAACAACTTAACTTGTGCTGATAGACTTAGAGTGCCTACTTCATCAAGAAATAGTGTTCCTTTATGTGCGCGTTCGAATTTACCCAAACGTGTTTGGTTTGCGCCAGTATAGGCACCGGCTTCTACTCCAAACAGTTCCGCTTCGATTAGATTTTCCGGTATCGCCGAGCAATTTAGTGAAATAAAGGGTTTGCTGGAACGGTCGCTTAATTCGTGTATAAGCTTCGCAAACTGTCCTTTACCTGTGCCTGTTTCACCCAGCAACAAGGCGGTCGTACGTGAGTTTGCTATCTTTTCCGCAAGGTAGCGTGCTGAAGTATAGGCAGCAGAAACCCCAATCATACGACTGTTTATTGATTTGTCGTGCGATGAATTTTTCTCCCCAACCTGATCGAGTTTATTGCTGAAAAAATGGGTTCTCAGCGCATTGAGCTCGTTTTGAATTTCATCGTCTTGCCATTCTTCAAGTAATTTGCCTTCCATTACGCAGTTGTCGTCACCATGTGCACGGCATTGAGTTTCTTTAAACACCATGACTCTTCCTAGGAAAGTTGATGTATAACCGGAGGCCATACCTGTATGAATCCAACAAACACCTTCATCCGACAGACCAAAGTTTTCGAGATGACTGTTGGCATCCATTGTGTCATGAAGTATGACTTTCGCTTCTGATACACCTGTTGCGTAATTTGCAGCGATCGCTAGAGGCTCAGTTCGTGTTAAGCCCGTCATGGTATGAAGCTGCGGTCCCAGCAAATATGAGTCTGTAGTGTTATGAGATAGCTGAAGTCTTTTGGCAATCATAGCTGTTTGGCAGCCAATATGGTGACCAAACCGAGTGAGAATTCCCCTCGCTTCTTCTATTCCTAGGCTGTCAATCAACTGTGTTCGTAACTTACTCAGTGTTTTTAAATGGACTAAGGTAACACGATCATTACCAAACCAGATTTTTCCTTCATTAGGGAAAAAACGTAGTTCCCTTGTCAGAGATTCAAGATAAGGGAAATGGGTAAGAATTTCTTCGGGGGTTTTTAAATTTACATCTGAATATTCTGTATTTTCAGCGTTAGGAACCATTGAATTTTCTGTTCTACTTATTGTTATAGGAAAGCCACTTTATTGTGCTACTAAATATTTCTGATGATATATAGTTGAGTCTGTAGATATATTGGCAGGCATACGTAGTTGTCAAATTGGTTTCAACTTAGGCGCTCAATATGAATTATAGACAGGTGAAGCGCTTTGCACACTATATATTTGTAGGTCAATTTTTTAATTGTTAACCATAGCAGCGGAGAATGATTTCAACAAGATATTCTAATGGATAACACTCATGAGCTATCGATAGAAGATAAGTGAAATTAATTGATTTTAGGATGAATCAACCGGCGGAGTGATTCAAAGCCATTTTGTACTTAGTTAGCTAAGGTGAGTTTATTACCGCTAATCAGGTGGTCAAGATTCTTGTATCTTTACAGTTATCCGCAGGTCGCCTGTAGGTCGGCAGAAGACCTAATGTCTAACGAAAAAACATTTCTTATGGCTGTAGATATAGCCCAGTTTTACAGGCTACAAAGAGATAGCCCTAAAGGCTCTCGCTTCTGTGTCTAGTACCTCCAATCCCCAGCTCAACTCGCAGATGGCCTTATTATTGGCAGTTTTTTCCATGTTCTTGCGAGTTAATGATTCGCATAAATGGTGCACTATGTGCACGATGCAGTTGGTTTTTATTGAGGGCTATTCAACGTAATTGATATAGTGATCGCGAAAATTACAAATAATAATGTCTGATCTGTGTCACTGAATAAGCCACAGATTTGGTTTCCTAGTGTTAGATGACAGACGGTTTATCCAGCGTTTACACACTTCTCCCGAACAAGGTGCTTGCATGACTGCCGACAATAAGACCAATGATGTATCGACCGATTATCTCTGTAAAGTAGCCATTCTAGGCGCTGGACCTGTTGGTTTGACTATTGCCAATTATCTTGGCCAAGCCGGTGTTGATGTCATCGTACTAGAAAGGCTCGACAAGCTGATTGATTACCCTCGTGCCATTGGTATTGATGATGAATCGCTACGCACCATTCAGTCTGTTGGGCTGATCGATGAAGTTCTGCCGCATACCACGCCACATCATGCTATGCGCTTTCTCACACCGAAAGGACGTTGCTTCGCTGATATTCAACCGATGACCGATGAGTTTGGCTGGTCGCGCAGGAATGCATTTATCCAGCCGCAGGTAGATGCCGTATTGTATCGTGGTCTTAGCCGCTTTAAGAATGTGAAAGTAATGTTCTCGCGGAATGTTCAAGCGTTCGAACAGGATGACAAAGGCGTCACAATTCATGCTGACGGCCCGGAAGGTCAGGAAGAATCCATTCGTGCCGATTATCTGGTTGCCTGCGATGGTGGTAATAGCTACGTGCGAAGCTCTCTGGGCATTAGCTTTGATGGAAAGACGGCTCCGAATCAATGGATTGTAGTTGATATAGCCAACGACCCATTGGCGACACCAAACGTTTATCTATGTGCTGATCCTGAGCGCCCCTATGTATCTGCTGCGTTGCCTCATGCGACACGACGCTTTGAGTTCATGGTGATGCCGGGTGAAACGGAGGAGCAGTTGAGCCAGCCGGAAAATATGCGCAAGTTGCTGGCGAAGGTGCTACCCAACCCGGATAACGTAGAGCTGATTCGTAGCCGTGTTTATACCCACAATGCCCGCTTGGCTGGTGAATTTCGTAAAGGTCGTGTGTTGCTCGCAGGTGATGCTGCTCACATCATGCCGGTATGGCAGGGGCAAGGTTACAACAGCGGGATGCGTGACGCGTTCAATCTGGCTTGGAAATTAGCACTGGTTGTTCAAGGAAGTGCCGGTGAGCAGTTGCTAGATAGTTATGAGGTCGAACGACGGGATCATGCCAAAGCGATGATTGACCTATCGGTATTGGCTGGGCATGTGCTGGCGCCTCCTAAACGCTGGCAGGGTACACTGCGTGATGGACTCTCCTGGGTGATGGGTTTTGTGCCTCCGGTGAAGCGTTACTTCCTAGAGATGCGCTTCAAGCCTATGCCAAAGTACGATCAGGGTGCATTGGTTGAAGTGAAAGAAAATATCAAGGGGTCGCCCGTTGGTAAAATGTTCATTCAGCCGAAGGTGCTGACGGAACAAGGTCCGATAGTTTTACTTGATGAAGTGATCGGTACTGGTTTTGCTGTTATTGCCTGGGGAACAGATCCAACTTGGGGGTTGAACGATAGGCAAGTTGAGGCTTGGAAAGCGCTCGGGGCTAAGTTCATTCAGGTGCTTCCAGACGTTCAGATGAAGAATGGCTGCGAGGTGGCGGATGGCGTGATTCGTGTGGGAGATGTTCAGGGCCGTCTGAAGGATTGGTTTGGTCAGTATCCAGCCTCTATTGCTGTTATTCGCCCGGACCGCTTTGTTGGAGCGGTTGCCATTCCCCAGACTCTAGGTCAGGTGACTGAGGATTATCTACGGGTGCTGCAGGCTACGCCGGTTTGTGCTGAGGATATATCTGCGCCACATAAACGTGAAGTAGCTTGATATGCCAGCATTATTACAATGTTTGTCTCATACCCCTTTGGTCGGGCTCGTGGATCCCGAACAAATGATACTGGATGAGGTCAGCGGTGTCGTGGCTACTGCTCGTAAGCGTATCGAAGCTTTTGCTCCGGAACTCGTATTGCTGTTTTCGCCAGACCACTATAACGGTTTCTTCTATGACATTATGCCGTCATTTTGCATCGGCACTGCTGCCCATGCGATTGGTGATTTTGGAACCGCAGAAGGCGACCTACTTGTGCCCGCTGATCTAGCCGAAGCGGCTGCTCAGTTTGTTATGGACGCCGGTGTCGACACTGCGTTGTCGCATAAAATGCAGGTGGATCATGGTTTTGCCCAGCCTCTTGAGTTTCTACTGGGCGGGCTGGATAAGGTTCCGGTGATTCCTGTATTTATCAACTCGGTTGCGGTGCCATTGCCGTCTTTTGAACGTGCTCGTTTGCTGGGTGATGCTTTAGGTCGCTATGCCGCTTCGCTTAACAAGCGAGTACTTATTATCGGTTCCGGCGGCCTGTCACACCAGCCGCCTGTGCCGGAACTGGCCAATGTCAATGCACACATGAGAGATCGGATGCTTGGTAGTGGCCGTAACCTGCCGACAGACGAACGGGAAGCTCGTACCCAAAGGGTTATCGACGCAGCTCGTGGCTTTGTCAACGATCAGAACTCACTGCTCCCTTTGAATCCAGAGTGGGATCAGTGGTTCTTGGATCTACTTGCTACTGGCCAGATGAGTGAGCTGGATACCATAAGCAATCAGGACGTTTCCGAAAAGGCGGGTAAGTCCGCTCACGAGGTAAAGAACTGGGTAGCTGCGGCTGCAGCGATGGCTGCTTTCGGGCCTTACCGGGAGGAGTCTCGCTACTATCTCCCGATTCCTGAGTGGATTGCCGGTTATGGCGCATTGACCGCTTCGGCAGTCAGTTAATCTCGGGATAACACATTTTAAAACTAGGGGTATTTGAGAATGTCACAGCAATGGACTGAAGCAGGAACCAGTAAATTTATTTCTATCAAGGAAGGCGATGCTGATTTGAACATCCACTACAACGACACCGAGAAAGGTGATCAAGTTGTGGTGATGCTACATGGCTCTGGGCCGGGTGCGAGTGGTTGGGCCAATTTTAATCGTAACATCCAACCACTGACAGACGCAGGTTATCGCGTAATTCTGATGGACAGCCCTGGCTGGAGCAAGAGTGATAGCATCGTTAACGACGGTTCTCGCTCTCACCTTAACGCCCGAGTCCTGAAGGGATTGGTTGACGGCTTAGGCCTGAAAAAAATTAACATTATTGGTAACTCTATGGGTGGGCACAGCGCTGTCGCTTTTGCCCTGGAATATCCAGAGTATGTCGATAAGCTAATCTTGATGGGAGGCGGCACCGGTGGCGGTAGCATGTTCACGCCAATGCCAGCCGAAGGTATCAAGCGTATTGGTAAGCTGTATCGCGAACCGACCATGGATAATCTTAAGGAGATGATGGATATCTTCGTCTATGACAGCAGCAGTATGACAGAAGAACTTTTCCAGACTCGTCTGGATAACATCTTAGCCCGCAAGGATCATTTGGAAAACTTTGTAAAGAGTATCCAAGTCAATCCTAAACAATTTCCGGACGTGGGCCATCGTCTTAATGAGATTACTAACGAAACGTTAATCTTATGGGGACGGGATGATCGCTTCGTACCCATGGATACGGGTCTTCGTCTAGTGAATGGCTTGCCGCGTGCCGAGCTGCATATATTCAACCGCTGTGGTCATTGGGTACAGTGGGAATTTGCTGACAAGTTCAATCGTATGGTGTTGGATTTCCTCAAGTACGGAATTAAGTAAGCTGTCAGCTGGTGCATAAAGCCAGCGAGTCTTGCGTTTCAGAATCAGGAGTTAGTTCCGAGTGCGCTTGAAACCAGTGTTATTGAAGATGAAACCTTTCACACTGCGTCGGTTAGGTCTTCTGCTGATCGCTGCTGGGTAAGGGGAGTGTTGAAGCAGGTACTCCAGCGACAGAATAGCTTGTACCGATGCTTTATGAGGCAGTGACTGAGATTGATACTCCTTTGAATGAAATCTGCGCATGAAAGAGCCTAGTTTAACGACTGGGCTTTTTATGCCTGAACTATGCAGGAGACTCTTTTGTTATTCTTGCTAACTAAAGTGAAGCTGGTTATCCCAAATTAGGTGGCTAAATGTGTTGTGTCATTACACGGGGTCAGTGCTAGCTATCTTGACATATATGTTTATCCATATATATTTGTTTGAATATACCTTTATCCATATGTGTTTACATAAATATGGCAATGTCTCCCTTACACTTTTATAAGTGTCTTTATATAGAGAGTTATGGCGGTTTGAGGCGATAGGGAATCGGCTTGAGCGGACGCAGGCTTTTTGCTGTTAGCGACCGTCATTTGTTGATTGGATAAGGCATAGGAATAGTGGCCTGATCGGCGATCAAGATCGATTGAGTATATGTTAGTTAAGGCATAGCCAAGGAGAGTTTGCGTGGGTAGTTTTGAACGATATCTTAGTGTATGGGTGGCTATAGCCATTGTCTGCGGGGTGGCACTGGGGAATCGCTTACCTGAATATTTTGAGTTGATTGCTTCCTGGGAATTTGCCCAGGTAAATGTGGTTATCGCGGTGCTGATTTGGTTAATGATCTACCCGATGATGGTGCAGATCGATTTTTCCTCATTGAAAGAGGTGGGTAAAAAACCTCAGGGTTTATTACTGACGCTGGTGGTCAATTGGTTGGTTAAACCTTTCACGATGGCATTCTTAGGTTGGTTGTTTTTTAAAGGAATATTCGCCGATTGGGTCGATCCGAAAACCGCGAGTGAATATATTGCCGGGATGATTTTATTAGGCGTCGCGCCATGCACGGCGATGGTATTTGTTTGGAGTCAGTTAACCAAAGGGGACCCCAATTACACCTTAGTACAGGTATCGGTTAACGATATTATTATGATCTTCGCCTTCGCGCCTATTGCCGGATTTCTATTGGGGGTCACGGATATATCGGTGCCTTGGGGGACTCTACTGCTCTCGGTCGTACTGTATGTGGTTATTCCATTGCTGGCAGGGGCGATCACCCGCAAGAAGGTTGATCGTAGCGATGATCATTCGGCACTTGAGCGCTTACTAGCGACACTCAAACCCTGGTCTGTGATTGGGCTGCTGACGACGGTGGTGTTGCTGTTTGGTTTTCAGGCGCAGACGATATTGGCTCAGCCGCAAGCGATTGTGTTAATTGCTATTCCATTGTTGATTCAAACCTATAGTATTTTTGCGATGACTTACTGGGTCGCTAGGAAAATGCGTTTGCCCCACAATATAGCCGCGCCAGCATGCATGATTGGTACCTCCAATTTTTTCGAGTTAGCCGTTGCGGTGGCTATTTCATTGTTTGGATTACATTCTGGTGCCGCGTTAGCAACGGTTGTCGGGGTGTTGGTTGAAGTGCCGGTGATGCTGAGTCTGGTTTGGTTTGCTAACCGAACTCGGCATTGGTTTGGGGCAGTATAACGATTTTTTACGCTAAGGCTGTCATCTAAGGTTTATACATAGTGCTGCTGAATGACGCCTTAGTTCAGCTCAGTTACATATTGGTGAGACTGTAATCCCCAAAATACAACAGCGTTCAAGTGAGCATACGAGCCGTCGCTTTATCGTGCTAGCGAAAATGACAAAGTTGTCATATTGATTGCGGTTGCGACGGCTCAGCTGAGATACTGGTTTGAGTCGTTTAAGGATGAGTCTCAATGAACCTGTTGCTAGTCGAAGATGAACAAAAAATTGCCGATTTTATCTGTGAAGGTTTGCGGGCAAAAAACTTCCACGTTACCCATTGTGCCGATGGTCATAAGGGATACGAGGCTGCGAGCAGTCAGGCTTTCGACGTTATTGTTCTTGATATTATGCTGCCGGGCCGCGATGGCCTAGATATTCTTGCCTCCCTTCGACAGATCGGGGTTGAGACGCCGGTTATTCTGCTGACGGCTCGAAATGAGTTAGGTGATCGTGTGCAGGGCTTAGAGATGGGGGCCGATGATTATTTGGCCAAACCTTTCTATGTGGAAGAGTTGAATGCGCGGATTCAAGCGTTACTGAGACGCCATAGCGGCAGAGCACAGCATCTGCTGGAAGTTGGTTCGCTGCAATTGGATTGCATCAATCGCAGTCTTCATTGCCAGGGGCAATCGGTGGAACTCACCAGCCGCGAATTTAGCCTGCTTGAATATTTGATGCGCTCGCCCAATCAAGTCTTAACGCGGGGCCAGTTGTTGGAACATGTTTGGGGTTACGATTTTGATCCCTGCACCAATGTAGTGGATGTCTGTATTAAGCGCATTCGTCGCAAGATTGCATCATTGGAAGGGGCCGGCAAGATGGTGGGCGCGATTGAATCCGTGCGCGGTACGGGCTATCGTTTAAGCGCAGGCTGAGGGGCTAGAATGTATTTTCGCACACGGATTATTACCATCTCCCTGCTAACGGTGAGCGCAGTGCTGGCGATTGTGATCACCTTGAGCTGGTCACGCATTATGCAAGTCGAGTTTAATCGCCTTGATGACCGACTGTGTATGGAAGCAAGGCGACTGATTCCACGGTTTGATGCCGATGGTTCTCCTCGTTATCGACCGATTTCAAGTGCGGGAAAGCCTTCAGATAGTCAGATTATTGCTGACTTAGTCAATAAACTAAGAGTTAGCTCACCAAACGAGGTCATGATCTATCTCGGTGCTGGTGACGCTGGTGTTGTGAGAACATCTGAGGGTGTTGATATCAACACTATTATTAATAACATCAATTGGCGTAGCGCTGATCAGTTAGAATTATCCGATAAAAACCAAGCCAAAGCCTATTGTCGGGTAGCCTTTTTTGAACATGAAGAGAAGCAATGGCTTGGTGCGCTGTTAAAGGTTCGAGACTATCAGAGCTTTATCGGCATTGATGTGGCAGCCAGCACCCGGGAGTTAAAAAGCACCCTACGTGAAGCGCTGGTCGTTGTGATTCCATTCTCTTTTTTGCTCAGCTTGTTGGGCTCTTGGCTGATCGCGAGTCATACCCTTCGGCCGATCAATCGTCTGCATCGTTCCATGGATAGGGTGACCGAGAAAGATCTGAGCCATCGCTTGCCTGAACATAAAGAAGACAAAGAGTTTCAACGCTTAATCGAAGCTTACAATACAATGCTCGATCGGCTTGAGGATAGCTTTCAGCAAATCTCACGCTTTACCGCCGATGCCGCTCATGAATTAAAAACACCGCTGACCGTTTTAAGAGGCAAGCTGGAACAAGCGGTGCTCGCTGAAAATTCATCGCAGTTAGACCTCAATGCCATTCTTGATGAAGTCGGGCACCTCTCGGCGATCACGCGTAAATTGTTGCTTTTGTCACAAGCAGATTCCGGCTCAATGGCACTTCATCTGGAACCGATCAATATGACCGATCTATTAGATGAACTAACCGCCGATATGGAGCTGTTGTCCGAGGCGTTAGTGCTGCATTGCTCGATCGATCGAGGCCTAATAACAAAAGGCGATAGTGTCTTGCTGACGCAGCTACTGAATAATTTACTCGTTAATGTGATGCACTATAGCCTGCCAGAAAAAGGCGTTATGATTAACGCCAGCGAAAACGGCTCGACCATTGAGGTGGTGATCAGCAACGCCTGTTTACCACTGTCAGAGCAGGTCAGAAGTCAGCTATTCGAGCGTTTTTACCGTGGCGAATCCGCACAGATTCAAGGTGCTTCTGGTAGTGGTCTTGGGTTGAGCTTGGCACGTGAGATCGCCCGTGCCCACGATGGCGATCTTTTACTTGAGCCCAGCGCGCAAGATGTTGTGGTGATGAAATTAGTGTTACCCATGGTTAAATGACAGCATTGTCATCCATCCCAGCCGTCTAATCGTTAGACTTAAGTTAACTGCTTAAATCGTTACCTTGATGACTAAAGAGATTAGCCATGCAGACGAAAAAAATTGCTCTATTGACTCTCGTTACCTCGATACTACTGGTGTCTGGGGCTCAGGCCCATGACTTCCTCGAACTAAGCAGCCCTGAGTTTGTTGATGGAGGAATGCTACCTGTTAAGTTTACCTGTGAAGGCGAGGGTATATCGCCACCGTTAAGTTGGCGTGGTGTGCCACAGGGTACCCAGTCTTTGGTCATTATTATGGATCATATGCCGATGTCTAAATCTGAGCCTAAAGTGGCCAAGTACCCAGCCGGCAGCCCAGACTCTCAGGCGGGTCATGATGAAAACAATCCCGCACAGGTCACTCCCGCTCCTCTTCCCTCACATAAGCCAAACAAGCCGGAAGGATTGCGTTGGTATTGGGGGATGTACAACGTGCCCGCCACGGTATCGGGTATTCAAGCTGGACAAGTTGCCGGCGCATTGGGCAGCAATGTTGTGAATCGGAAAAGTGAGTACGCACCACCCTGCTCCAAAGGGCCTGGAGTGAAGAACTACAGCTTTCACCTTTATGCATTGTCAGCGTTTTTAGCGCTGCCAGAGTCCGATAATGTGTCCGCTGCGGTGCTGCGAAACAAGATGCGAGGCTTGGTGCTCGGGTCTGGTTCCCTCACTGTTAGTTTTGAACGCTATGGGCAAACGCAACAGCCAGTTCATTGAGAACCGTTGCGCCAATCAACCGTTGCTATTGTATAAACCTGTTTGTGTTCGCTGAAGATAAATCGTCACAAGCTCTCAAGAGATTGACATGAAAAAGAAGATGAAAAACACATTGATCGTCCTACTTCTGATCGTGGTTGTGGCCATCGGAGTTGGCTATAAATACATTCAGGCACAGCAGGTTCAGCCGGCCTTTATCACCAATGTTGTTAAGCGAGGCAGCATTGAAAATGTGGTACTGACCAACGGGGTTTTGTATCCGTCAAAATTGGTCAGTGTCGGTTCTCAGGTATCTGGCTTGATCGAAAAAATCGATGTTCAGGTGGGCGATACGTTAAAAAAGGGTGAGCTTATTGCTCAGATTGATAACCTGACACAGCAAAATGCGCTGAAGGAAGCGCAAGCATCACTCAAGAGCATTAATGCTCAATACAAAGCAAAACAAGCGCAGATTAAAGCCGCGCAAGCCGAGTTTAAACGTAAGCAACAATTGCTGATGGATGGCGCTACCTCGCAAGCGGAATACGATACGGCGGAATCATTATTGGCCGTTTATCGGGCAGAACTGGATCAACTGAGTGCAGAGAAAGAGAAATCGATTATCAGTGTGGATAATGCCAAGCTTGATCTAGGCTACACCACCATTACATCACCCATTGATGGCACGGTGGTTTATGTCTCGGTCGAAGAGGGCCAGACCGTTAATAACAATCAGGGGACGCCCAGTATTATCGAGTTGGCACAACTGGATGTGATGACCATCAAGGCGCAGGTGTCCGAAGCCGACATCATTAATGTGGCTGCCGGGCAGGAGGTCTATTTCACCATCTTGGGGGCGACGGATAAGAAGTATCACGGCGTTTTACGGGCGATTGAACCCGGTCCTACCTTGCTCAGCGGTGATGATAGCGATCTAACGATTGGCGATGATGAGGCGATCTATTACAACGCCCTGTTTGATGTGGAAAATCCCGACAATTTGTTGCGCTTCGGTATGACTGCGCAGGTCTCTATTATTTTAGCGCGGGCAGAGGATGCATTGTTGGTGCCTTCGCAGGTGTTAGTTGCCAAGCGGGGCTCAAAGAATACTTATCAGGTGCTGGTGAAAAACAAGGATGAGGTGGAATACCGCGATGTGACGGTGGGCATCAATAATAAAGTCTACGCGCAAATCTTGTCAGGTCTTAATGAAGCAGATGAGATTGTTATCGGTCAGTCGTCCAGCAGCAACAATGCTAGAGCCGGTAGCGCTAGTGGCGGCCTTGCGAGTGGGTTGATGGGGCAAACTCGGCCCGGCTCAGGTAGACGGTAATAGCCATGACTGAAGCACTGTTAAATGTGGTGGGTGTCAGCCGTAGCTTTTCTGCCGGAGAAGACGAACTGACGGTTTTGAAGGAGATTAATCTTCAGATTAATCGCGGCGAGATGGTGGCGATTATCGGCGCCTCTGGCTCGGGAAAATCGACCTTGATGAATATCCTTGGCTGCTTGGATAAACCCAATAAAGGACATTACTTCATCAATGGCCAAGATACCTCGGCGATGGATGAAAATGAGTTGGCGGCGCTACGGCGCGAATACTTCGGCTTTATTTTCCAGCGTTATCATCTATTGGGCGATTTAACCGCCTTGGGTAACGTCGAAGTGCCGGCACTCTATGCGAATGAAGGGCCTAATGAGCGGCAGAAAAAAGCGACCGAGTTACTCACTCGGTTGGGATTAAGTGATCGTTTAGAGCATAAGCCAAATCAACTGAGTGGTGGCCAGCAGCAGCGGGTGAGTGTCGCAAGGGCGCTGATTAATGGCGGAGATGTGATCCTCGCGGATGAGCCGACCGGTGCGTTAGACAGCAGCAGCGGCGAAGAGATGATGAAGCTGCTGCGTGAGCTACACCGTGATGGCCACACCATTATTTTGGTAACACATGATCCGCATATTGCCGAGTTTGCCGATCGTGTTATTGAGATCAAAGATGGCGAGATCATTGGCGATACGCTCAATACTAAAGTCAATGAGGATCAATCGAGTGACAGCAGGGTAGAGGACGCATCGCAGTCTGCAATCGAGCTTGACGACCATAAGCCACAAGTCGATCAACAAACAATTAAGCAGCCAGCGATTAAACACCACAGGCTGGCGCGCACGATTAACTGGTCCCGTTATCTCGAAGCGCTAAAGATGGCGTTGATTGGGATGTCGAATAACCGTCTGCGTACGTTTTTGACCATGCTCGGCATTATTATTGGTATTGCTTCTGTGGTGTCGGTCGTTGCACTAGGGGCCGGATCGCAGCAGTCGATTATGGATAATATCGCCTCTATGGGGACCAACACCATTGAGATAAAGCCCGGGACTGGTCGCGGTGATCGGCGTTCTGGGCGGATTCGTACACTAACGGCAGCGGATGCCGATGCGCTGAAAACCTTGTCTTTTGTCGATAGTGTTACCCCAACGGTGAGAGCCAATGTGGCGATTCGCTATTCCAGTGAAACGGTGACCGGGTCAGTGCAGGGGGTGGGCACGGATTACTTCCGTGTGCGCGGTTATAGCTTGGCGCAGGGACAGTTTTTTGCCGAAGACAGTGTCGTCGCGATGGAGCAGGTGGCGGTTATTGACGAAAACACCGAGCAAGCGCTTTTTGCTGAAGGGAATGCACTGGGTAGCGTTATCTTTCTTGGTCGCCTGCCGGTCCGGGTGATTGGCGTAACAGAGCCCATTGAAAGTGTTTCTAGTAACAGTGATGAACTGAATGTTTGGTTGCCTTATACCACCGTATCGGGGCGTATTTTCCGGCAAAACTATGTCAGTGATATCACCGTCAGAGTGGATGAGAATGTCGAGAGTGAGGTGGCAGAGCAGGGCATTATTAGCCTGCTAACGATGCGTCATGGCACGGTGGATTTCTTTACGATTAATACCGATACCATCCGCAAAAGTATTGAGAAAACATCGGATACCATGACCATGCTTATTTCGGCTATCGCTTTTATCTCGCTGCTGGTGGGCGGTATAGGGGTGATGAATATTATGTTGGTCTCTGTTACCGAGCGAACACGGGAGATCGGTATACGTATCGCCGTCGGTGCTAGGCAGACCGATATCATGTGGCAGTTTTTAATCGAAGCGGTGCTGGTGTGCTTTTGTGGTGGTGCGTTAGGGATCGGGCTGGCTTATCTCGTTGGTATCATCTTTAGCTATAGCGGTAGCGATTTTCAGATGATCTATTCCGGCACCTCTATCGTGGCGGCGTTTACCTGCTCGACCTTAATTGGCATTCTGTTTGGCTATCTGCCTGCCCGTAATGCCGCACGACTTAACCCTATTGAGGCACTTTCCCGAGATTAGGGTGAAGGATATTAAAATGAAAATTGTCAACAAAATCTCTACCGTCATGCTGTTATGCGTACTTGGGTTATCTGGGTGTAGTTCAATGCGCAGTGAGTATCAGCCACCGGTGTTAGATGTTCCAGAAAGCTGGTCCCAGTCTCAAGTGCAAGCGAGCGCAACCGTGGCGCGCCCTGACGCTTGGTGGACGTTATTTGGAGACCCACAGTTAAATCGGTTGATCGATCAGGTATTGGCGTCCAATAGTGATTTGGCAAAAGCGACGCTGACGTTAAAGAGAGCACGGCTGGAGGCCGGTGTCAGTGAAAATAACAAAGTGCCAAGCATCAGCGCTTCGCAGTCTTCGTCACGGGAATATGACCTTGACGCGGAGACCTCCGATAGCCGTTTTGGTTTGAGTTTATCTCTAGCCTATGAGCTGGATCTTTGGGGACGGGTGGATGCGGTGGCTGATGCTGCTGAATGGACCGCCAACGCCCGTTATGAAGATCGTGAGAATACCGCCCACAACCTCGTCGTAACAACGGCGACGCTGTATTGGAAAGTCGCCTATCTGAATCAGGTGATTGCGCTTAGGGAGCAGACCATCGCCGATACCGAACGGGTCGTTATGCTGACACAAAACAAATATGAGGTTGGCGCAGAGAGCCGTTTGGCGGTGCTAGAGTCAACCCAGTCGCTGTATAACCAGCGGGTGGAACTGAGTCAATTGCAACAAACGCTATCAGAAACGCAAAATGCGATCTCCATTCTGCTTAATCAGCCTTTGCAAGACGTTGGTATAAACGTCGACCGGTTACCGGCCCAACTTATCCCTGATATTGAGGCGGGGATTCCGGCGGATCTGCTGTTGCGCAGACCGGATGTTAAAGCCAGTTTGTATGCCCTGAAATCCACGCTAGCGTCTAAAGATGCGTTAGATGCCAGCTATATGCCGACCTTTACTCTAACAGGATCGCTAAACACCTCATCTTCAAGCTTATTGAATTTATTGCAAAACCCGGTTGCTACGTTGGGTAGCGGTATTGTTTTGCCCTTCTTAGAGTGGCAGGAGATGACATTAAACAAAGATATTTCTGAAGTCGACTATCAGCTGGCCGTAGTGGATTATCGAGATACGATTTATCAAGCATTTGAAGAGGTAGCGAACCTGTTGACGGCTAAACAACACTTCGGTTATCAGGGCGATATTTATCAAGCGCAGTATACTAACGCGCAAGCGATTGAGGCGATCTACGGAAGTCGATATCAGCATGGGGAGAGTGATATCATCGATTGGATTAGCTCGATGGAATCGAGACGTAGTATCGAAACATCACTGTTGGAAAACCGCTATAACCAATTTGTCATTCAGGCAAAACTTTATCAGTCACTCGGTGGTGGCGATATCGCACCTGAGGCTTGAGGGTAATACACTGCTCATACAGTGGTGTTGATCGATCGCTGATTCAATTTTGTAACGCCTGCTGTTTTTGTCGGTACAGCAAAAGAACCGCTAACGGTTATTCACATTCTGTGAGCGGAACTGTTTTGGCGTCAGTTGGGCGAGTCGCTTAAAAAAGCGGTTAAAGTAGGCGGGGTCGTTAAACCCCAGTTCGTAAGCGATCTCATTAATACTGGTGACGGTGTAGATCAAATGCCGTTTGGCTTCGAGCAGCAGACGATCGTGAATCAATTGCAGGGCGCTGCGTTGGATGAGTTTTTGGCACAAACTGTTGAGATAAGGTGCGGTAATGCCTAGTTCTTCGGCATAACTTTCCACTTTTCGATGCTGGGCAAAATCCCGATTGATGAGATCGGTAAAGCGGTTGAGGTATTCACTTTTTCGATCTTGATGGTTACCCAAATAGTGCCGATGAACGGCGTTGCGTTCCAACCAGATGCCCAATAATTGCACCAGTGATCCGAGGGCTTCTGATCGTCCGCTGATGATGGGTTGGGAATACTCATGCTGAATTAGATTGAGGATCGATTCCAGTTGCGTCTGTTCACGTCGCACGGTCATGATGAGCGTCGATCTAATCACCGGTTGCTCTTTCTGCACGGCTTGTTCGACTCTTTCTAATAACGGGCTGGCAATCGACAGCACCATCCCCGAAACATCTTCCGACCAAAGAAAGTCGTGTACACACATCTCTGAAATAACAATGATGCAGGGGCCTTTGATGGTGGTTGTGTCACCATCTAAATTGGCTTCACCGCTGCCCCGCTGTAGATAGAATATCTGACTCAAACCATGGTGCCGATGGGGGCGAATGGTGAATTGATGGGCTCGGCTGCGGGTGATGAGTGGCTCGCAGTGGAGCAGGTCCGGGGTGACATACTGCTCTTGATCGCCGTAAAACTGTACGGTAAGTATTTCGGAAGATTGACCCATAGGACAATTTACTCTCGCTGCTGATATTCGAAAAGTACAATTTTTATATCATTTTATCTCTTAATTATGTGCGTTTTTTAGATAAAAATACATAAACAATAGATAGCGAAGTCACTCGCTGATCTCAGATATAAATCTCAACAATAAAAGGGCAATCAGCATGGTTTGGCAAAAGCATGATTATGACGATATCCCAGGCACTTATGTGTTTGATGGAAAACGTTCCCACTCTGCCTATAACTTGAATAAGATGGCGTATAGCTTCAATAGTGCGGCAAATCGCGAAGAGTTTGCAGCCGATATGGATGCTTACTGTCGTAAGTTTAACCTCCCGGATGAGCAGCGTATCGCGGTGTTGGAAGGTAACTTTCTTAAGCTGTTACAACTCGGTGGCAATATTTACTATCTAGCAAAAATTGCCATTTTCCATGGTTTGAGTGTGCAGGATGCCGGTGCGTCCTTCCATAACATTACCACTGATGAGTTTAAGCAAGTGCTGCTAAACAATGCCGAAGGTTTTGATGAGAAGTTACAACAGCGTGGAGGTTACTGGAATGGGTAAGGTTATTGGTGGTATTACAACGTCTCATATTCCGGCAATCGGCAATGCGATGGCGAACAAGCAGGAAAATGACCCGTATTGGCAGCGTTTTTTCGCCGGTTACGAGCCGGTAAAAGCTTGGTTAGCAGAGGAAAAGCCTGATGTAGTAATCGTCGTGTATAACGACCATGGTTTGAATTTCTTTTTGGATACCGTGCCGACTTTTGCAATTGGTTGCGCCGATACCTATCAGAATGATGATGAAGGTTGGGGCATTCCCACGACTGCCTCATTTGAGGGGGATGCGCAACTGTCTTGGCATTTAGCTGAGTCCCTGATTAATCAGGGGTTTGATATGACCATGTGTCAGGAAATGAAAGTTGACCATGGTTGTGTTGTGCCGATGGGACTGATGTTCCGTCACCTGCCTGAATGGCCATGTAAACTGATTCCGTTGGCAGTTAATACCGTGCAACATCCATTACCAAGTGGCCAGCGTTGTTATGATTTGGGTAAAGCGTTAAGGATCGCGATTGAGTCTTATCCTGAAGATACCAAGGTGGCGGTTTTTGGTACCGGTGGTATGTCGCATCAGTTACAGGGTGAGCGGGCCGGTATTATCGATGTAGACTTTGATCTGAAGTGTATGGATTACATCATTAATGACCCGGAAAAAATGACCGCTTTTTCTAACGCTGAAATCATGGAAAAGGCGGGCACTGAAGGAATTGAAGTGATCATGTGGATGGTGATGCGAGGGGCGTTATCGCCTAACGTTAATGTGCTGCATAAGCACTACCATGCACCGATTTCAAATACCGGTGCTGGTGTTGTTTTGCTGACGGATGGCACTGATTAAGCGTCTGCGTTGTGTGCTCAGGCTGGCTTAAGGGCGAGTCTGAGCGCGTTTAATGGTTACATTTTAGGGCTATAAGCTCGGGTCAGTATTTACTGATTATCTCCTCGTTCATTGTTTTTTTCATTAATTGCACTTTTTAAACAGTAGTTTTTAGCGGCAATCTTTCGCCCGTTCGCTTTACTGAATATGCGATACTACATTGATATTTAGTCGATATGGGGTTCTTTCTGTTTTCGACACCGATATCGATAGCTCATCATAGCGCTATACGACTTAACACCTCTCTCTTTTTGCCTATTATGAATAGATTTTCCAGCTAAAGAATTGTACTTTTACCCTAAAGCATACCAACACACGGCGATGGGGGCTTGTCCGCTATGAGTAAAAAAATCGACGAAAGGGTGAAGCGTTAATCTCCACCTACGCACTGTATAGCGAAGAGCCTTCGCGGGAAGATCCAGAGTTTATCCATATTGAAGATATTCGCACCCGGGCCGAACTGTTTGATTGGACGATTAATATTCACACCCACCCAAAGATGTTTCAGCTGATCTATGTTCGCAAGGGCGGGGTGAGAATCCATATCGACGGCCTAGAGCAGGAGGAGGTTGCTCCCTGTCTGATCACTATTCCTCCAGGGGTGGTGCATGGTTTCCAATTTTATAAAGAAAATACCGAAGGTTCGGTGGTCACCGTGTCGCAATTATTGGTGCAGGATGAGCAGTTTCAGCACCGTTTTCCCTTTAAAGAGGAGCTGTTGAGTAAAGCGTTGGTGATTCAGTTAACCGAGAATGATCCGGACCAACCCTTGATCGATCAGCAGTTTGCCAACCTGACCCGCGAATATCGTGATAACCAGATAGGGCGAGTGGTGATGTTTGAATGGTTGCTGTATTCGTTACTGGTGCGTATCGGTCGCAAATTACACTCCGCCTATAGCAGTAGTGAATCGGGTTCACGCTATGAGCAGCGCTATAAAGAGCTGTGTCAGTTGATCGAAATGCATTATCGCGATCATCTATCGGCGGATCATTATGCGCAGATGTTGAATACCACGCCCATGGGACTGAATCGGGCTTGTTCGGCTGTGGTGGGCAAGACTATTAGCGAGCTGTTACAGGATCGATTGATTCTTGAAGCCCAGCGCTTTCTAATCTACACCGCCGCACCAGCATCATTGATTGCTTATGATCTGGGTTTTAAAGATCCAGCTTATTTCTCGCGCTTTTTTAAGAAACGGGTCGGGTTAACCCCGGGTGCTTTTCGTAATCAGCGGGATACCTGAGAGAATCCTAGCGATCCCAATAGGGTGTTTCACTGAAACGCTCAACCAGAAAGTCGAGCATACTTCTTAGTGCTGCCGGAACATGTTGTCGAGAGAGGTACACGCCCCAAATAACCAGTTCCGGCGGATGCCAGGCCTCCAATAGTGGGGTTAACTCGCCACTTCGAATGTAAGGGCCGGCAAGGTAGGTGGGTTGTAAGGCTATTCCGGCACCGGCTAAGGTTGCGGCGGTGAGAGCGCCAACTTCATTAGCACTGAGATTACCGCTGACGGGTACGCCAATTTCGTCAGTTTGGGGATGCTGGAAACGCCACTCGCCCTTGCCAAAATTGGAATAGGTAAGGCAGTTATGTTCAGCTAGCTGTTCTGGTGTTGTCGGTGTGCCGTGCGCTGCAAGATAGGCTGGCGAGGCGCAGATAACCGAGCGGCATGGGGCTAGACGGCGGGCGACTAAACCGGGATCGAGTTCACCTGAAATTCTTATGGCTAGGTCGATACGCTCCTCAATCAGATTGACCGTTCGGTCGAGCATCATCATATCGACAGATACATCCGGATAGCGTTGCAGATAATCCGTTACCGCTGTTGCCAGATGTAGCTGACCGAACGAGCTGCTAGAGGTAATCCTCAGTTGCCCTTTAGGCGAGCTGTCACGCTGGCCGATGGTTGCCTGTAGACCATTTTCTAACTCTAGCATCTGCTGACACTGCACTAGACAAGTTTGACCTGCCTCCGTGAGTGAGACCCGGCGAGTCGAGCGTTGCAGTAACCGCGTTCCCAGCCACTTTTCTAATTCAGACACAAAACGTGTTGCTTTGACACGGCTCATATCGAGATGGTCGGCCGCGGCGGTAAAGCTCCCCCGTTTAACCACTTCGGTAAAAACCTGCATAGCCTGTAGACGATCCATATGTTCACTTTTTGAAATAAAGTAGTCAATTATTGCATATATATCTGAACCAATGAAGCACGTAACCTCTATCTCAATCACTACAGTGATCTCGAATTTAACGCAATGAGGTTTACATGAAAACAATACAGTCACTACTGCTAACCGCTGCACTATCGGTCTCTTTAACGAATGGAGCTTGGGCCAACGACAGCGATACTCTTAATTTGAAAGTCTATAACGCCGATGGCAATAGCTTCCATGTGAACTCGGTGTTAGTGACAGGAGAGCATGATGCCGTTCTGATTGATGCACAGTTTTCCCGCGCTGATGCGCATCGGCTGGTGGCGGAGATTTTAAAGAGTCAGAAGAGGCTAACAACCGTTTATGTTAGCCATGGCGATCCGGACTATTATTTTGGGCTTGAAGTGATCAAGGCTGAATTTCCCGACGTGAAGATCGTTGCCAGCAAACCGACCATTGCCTGGATTAAGCAAACAGTGCAAAAGAAAGTTGGTTTTTGGGGACCTAAAATGGGTGCCAATGCACCGCGTAAGCCTATTATCCCTAGCGAATTACCCGCTGAAGGTTTGATATTGGAAGGTAAAAAACTAGAGATAAAAGGCTTGGATGGTGAGCTTCCTGGCCGCAGCTATGTCTGGATTCCTTCAATCAAAGCGGTTGTCGGTGGGGTAAATGTGTTCAGTGGCTTGCATCTGTGGACTGCTGATAGCCAAACCTCTGCGGAGCGGGCCGCGTGGTTCTCTATCTTAGAAGGGATCGAATCGCTCGGGCCTGATACGGTTATCCCCGGACACGCCAACAGTGGCGCACCAACTGGACTGGCGGCGGTTGAGTTTAGCAAAACTTATTTGCGTCGTTTTGAGTCATCTTTAGAGGAAGCGGCCGATGCTGCGAGTCTAATCCAGCGTATGAACCAGCTTTACCCAACGCTCGGTTTAGGGACCGCTTTGGAGATTGGTGCCAAAGTGAATAAGGGTGAGATGAAATGGTAATCCACGCTTGATGGATGCTGAGGGTTAATCAACAACGCCCTCATGTTAGGGCTTAGTTGCTGATCAGAGATTCTATCCTTTGCTCGTCAATCAAAAGCCTTTTGGTTGGCTCTGAAGTGAGCTACCTCCGAGCGCGTCCGGAATAAGATTCCGCTCGCGCAAATTATTTTAAGGACAACTTAATGCACACCCCGATATTCCATTATATTTATGACCCGCTGTGTGGCTGGTGCTATGGTGCGGCCCCCTTGCTGGCTTGCGTTCATGAGCTAGATAACGTGACATTGACATTGCATGGTGGCGGTTTAATGAGTGGCCGCTCCGTGACAGCCGAACTGCGCCGCTTTGTGATGGCGAATGATGCCCGCATCGGGAAAATCAGTGGCCAGCGATTTGGCCAGGATTACGTTGATGGTTTGTTGCTGGATGAAACGGCGGTGTTTGATTCGGTGCCTCCCATCGCCGCTATTTTGGCGGCGCAAGCCTGTGGGGCCGATGGTTATGCCATGTTGGTGGCTCTGCAGCAAGCACACTTTGTTGCTGGCCGTAAAATTGTGGATCAAGCTGTGTTGCTGGAGTTAGCCATAGCGCAAGGTATTGAGGCCGGCGTTTTTCAGCAATCATTGGCACAACAATTAAGCGGTTCGGTTGAGCAGCATATTGTTGCCAGTCGAGCACGACTGGCTGGCGCCGGTGGCGGAGGTTTTCCGACCCTTGTGCTGGAACGAGGAGGGCAAATGACGCCACTCGATATAAGTGGTTACTATGGTCAGGTTGAGCCGTGGCGGGCGGATCTTTTGGCGATCCTTAGCCGTTAGTCAGTGTATATCCTGTCCAACTCATTATTGCGATGAGGGTTGGCGAGCCAGTGGCAGCCAACCTTGCGTGACTACTTACCCCAGTTTTCGATGCTGTCGACAAACTGCGTTAAGAACAGATTGGTTTGATAGGCATCGAGGGCGCGGTGGTCAATACTCAGTGAAACATAGCATTTGGGGCGGATGGTCATAATATCCTCACCATCGACCTCTTCAACGACGACTCGCTTTTCCAGTTTACCGATCCCGAGTATCGCTACCTGGGGTTGATTGATGATGATCGGTGCCGCAAATAGGCTACCACTGACACCATGATTCGATAGAGTAAAGGTGCCGCCTTTCAGATCGGCAGCGGTGAGTTTGCCTAGTCGGGCTTTTTCTGTTTGTTGCTGCAGTGCTGAGGCGATTTCAAATAGGTTTTTGTTTTGCACCTGTTTGACGACGGGCACAACCAACCCTTTATCACCCAGTGCGGTGCCAATACCAATATTGATGTCGCTGAATATCTCTAATGCCTCTTCATGAAAGCGAGCGTTAACCGATGGTACCGCATGCATCGCTTTGACCGTGGCAGCGAGGAAGTACGCGGTGTAGGTCAGTTTTACACCGGCTTCGGTAAACCCTAACTGACACTGTTTTCGGTGTTCGATGATGCGCCCCATATCCATTTCAAAGACACTGGTGACATGGGGAGCAGTCTGTAGCAGGCTCTTAACCATATGGCTAGCAATCGATTTACGCATCGGCGAATGGGGCACCAGTCGACTAGCTTGCTCCGTTATTGAAGCGGGGTCCGTTATCGCTGAAGTCACTGGCGTTGCTGTGGCTTGAGTGACTGACTGAGCATCTATCGGAGCATCTAAGTAGGCCAGTACATCATCTCGGGTGACTCGGCCACCACGGCCACTGCCGTTGATTAAATTGATATCGAGGCCGTGCTTATCCAATAAGCGTCGTACCGCAGGACCGATTAGATGGCGGGCGTTACGCGCATCGCTCGCCGGTTGATGGTCGTTCGCTTGATCCGTTGAAGCTATCGCGTGAGAGAGGTCGGTTGTCTTCATCGAGGAATCGATATGTTGAGTCAGTTTACCCAGCAGGCAGCCCTCTTCGACGTCATCGCCGGGCTGTTTATCCTGCTGCAAGAGTACACCGCTAGCAGGCGCAATGACTTCCAGAATCACTTTGTCTGTTTCCAATTCCAATAGTGGGGCTCCCTGTTCAACGGGGTCGCCGACATCGATTAGCCAGTGAGCGATTTTAGCGGTCAAGCCTTCTAATTGATCGGCAGGTAGCGTGATATCGAGCTGCTCGGCGTTGTTGGCTATCCTAGGAACGGATGATGTTGCGCTGGATGCTGTTTTAGTCTGAGCGGCTTTAATCGGCTCGATGGCGCTAACGGTGGTACTCTGCATGAGGCCAAGCGGCGTATTTTCATCGACTTCAGTGCCGGGAACTGCCAGTATTTGGCTCATCACGCCATCGGCTTCGGCACAGATCTCCATCGTGACCTTATCGGTTTCCAGCTCCAGTAGAGGCATCCCTTTGGTCACCTGTTGATCCTCTGTGACTAACCACTCAGCGACCTTTGCCGCAGTGCCTTCTAACGCATCTGCGGGTAGGGTAATTGATATTGAATTTTGCATGGCGGGCTCCTTTTTAGACGGCGATCAGGTTTTGCATGGCTTGAGCAATACGCTGTTCACTGGGAAGCGCGTTTTCCAACAGGTGAATATTGTGAGGGCTAGGGATATCAGGCATGGTGAGTCGTTGAATCGGCGCATCTAAGCTAAAAAATAACTCTTCTGATAGGGTGGCGGCGATCTCGGCACCAAAGCCCGCGGTTTTATTGTCTTCATGGACAATCAAGCAGCGAGCAGTTTTGTCTACCGAACTGAGGACGGCCTCTTTATCCCAAGGTTGCAGGGTGCGAAGGTCGATCACTTCGATGCCTATGTCGAGCTGTTTCGCAGCGCTTTCGCAGCGTTCAACCATCGCTCCCCAGCAGACAACCGTGAGTTTGTCTCCACAGGTTAAGCGCTTGGCCTGACCAAAGGGAATGACAAACTCATCGCCGGGGTAAGGACGACGAGCCCAACTGTGATCCAGTAAGAAACGGTGTTCAAAGAAAATGGTGGGGTTATTATCCCGCAAAGCAAAGCGCAGTAAACCGACCGCATCTTCGGCATTGGAGGGCATCGCCAGTTGCCAGCCAACCTTGTGGGCCCATTCGACTTCATCGCTCATGGAGTGCCATGGATCGCCTCGGCGAGCAAAACCGCCGGGGATTCTAACGACCATCGGCGCGGCAAATTGATTGTTGGTTCGCCAGCGCATAATGCCGGTGTCGGTGAGTTGTTCTGCGGCGGGTTCGGCATATTTCCGGAACTGAATTTCAGGCACCGGCATCAATCCACTCAACGCCATGCCTACTGAACGGCCGATAATACCCTCTTCAGATAAACTGGTATCGAATACCCGGTGGCGGCCAAACTTTTTGTGTAAGCCTAAGGTTGCTCCATGCACGCCCCCTTTAGGGCCAACATCTTCTCCAAAGACGATCACTTTGGGGTTGGTCTCCAACTCATAATCTAAGGTTTTACGAATCGCTGTGAGCATATTGATCCGTGCACCTGTGGGGTTAGGTGTACAGCTCTGTGCCGGAAAACGATGGTTGTCTGCTGCGAGGCCTCCTCGGAGTTGTGTCTGGCCCTGTTCGGCATAGACAGAAGCGGGTGAGCTTGCCAGGCTCTGGCTGCTGACGGGCTTTTGCTCGCGCTACGGATGCTTGAATCTTGTTAACACTCGCTGTTTCGAGCGCCTGCCAAGCAGCGGCGGTGATGAGTTTTTGCTGCAGCATAAAGGCCTGTAATTTCGGCAGCGGATCACGGGTCATCTCATCGGCGATAAATTCGGGTGATTTATAGGTTTGAGTGTCTTGAAAGGTATGACCGCACAAGCGAGGCACTTTCAGTCTTAACAGGCAGGCGCCTTTAGCTGAACGGACATAGTTGACAGCCTCCTTTATTAGCGCTGGGGTTTGCTCCGGGTCGGTGCCATCACCTTCAATAATGTGCAGGTTCTTATAGGCTTTTAGATTTGCTACCTGATCGCCGCCGGGGGTCTGTTCCGTCTGGGGAACGGAGATGCCGTAGCCGTTATCTTCAATATAAAATAGGTGGGGTAGGTTATGGGTGGTGGAGATATTTAATGCCGCCCAGAAACCGCTGGTGGACATCGAAGAGTCGCCTCCCATCGATACAGCGATAGCGCCGTTATAATGGCTATCCTTTAGTTGGTCCCGATGATAAACGATCGATTGCGCCCAGCCTGCGATGGGGGAGTATTGTGCCCCGACACCGCCACACATCGGAAAGAGCATCGCGCCGGTGCGGTTTGGATTAGGGTAATTACAGACAACCCCGATATCTCGCCCATCACTATAGCCGCCGGCTGTGGCCATCGGCGATGCAACCACATCATCTAAATCGATACCGAGGCTCATCACGAAAGGGCGGGAGCGATAATAGCCAGTGGCAGCATCATGGGGGTGGGTCAACAGTGAGCCGAGAATAATCTGAGCAAAATCATGGCCACGGGCAGAAAACTGATTAAAGACTAACTTAGCAGGCACTAACTCTTGCTCTTCGATGGTGTCGAGTGCGCGTGATGCAAGCATCAATTCGGCGATGTGCAGCCAGTCGAGATTAATAGGGATATCGATGAGCGATGTCGCTTTCGGGGTTTCTAACGTTACCTTGTTCATGACTTAGTCGACCTCAGCATGAGCTGTTTCCCAGCTTTTTATTGTGTTATTCAATCTATTTATTTTAGTGCCTTAGTGACGAAATTATCTTTCTAAAGAAGCTTTGTTTAAGGGATAATAAGCAAGATAATTTCTTCTATTGGCAGATAAAGGAAACAAATTATGCTGGATAGCTTTGATGTAGCGATACTGGCGTCTTTGCAGAAAGATGGTCGGCTGACCAATCGTGAATTGGCCGAAACCATCGGTCTGTCGGGAGCGCCCTGTTGGCGACGGCTTAAGCGACTAGAGGCTGAGGGCTATATTGAACACTACACGGCGGTGTTATCGCCTAAAAAAATCAACTTAAATGTGGTCGCTTTTGCGCAGATCTCAATGGATAACCACCACCCTGAAACTTTGAAATCGTTTCTGTCGATGGTGGCGGCCTGTCCCGAGATACAGGAGTGCCATTCGGTCAGTGGCTCTTGTGATTACCTTCTCAAGATTATTACCCGGGATATGGAGAGTTACGAAGCACTGTTAAGTAATATGTTATTACCGGCCGAGGGGATTCGCTCTACCAGCACCATGTTCTCGATGAAACAGCCAAAAATAACCCGCGAGTTCCCTTTGAGTGGCTGTTGATAAGCGGCTGTTCGAACGACATAAAATGCCCGACATCGGATGACCGCCTTCCATCATAACTAAGTTTGCTGGATAGCTTGGTCGACGATCTGTATCCAGTGTTTTACCGGTACTTCTGCGGCTGCGTTTAAATGGGTCATGCAGCCGATATTGGCGGTGCCGATCACCTCAGGTTGCCCTCTCATGAGGTTGTTAAGTTTTTTGGTTTTTAATGCCTGGGCTAGCTCTGGCTGAAAGATAGAGTAGGTGCCTGCCGAGCCGCAGCAGATATGATTATCCGCCACAAAGGTGGTTTCAAAGCCCAGTCGTGTGAGGATTCTTTCAACTTCGCCGGATAGGCCCTGTGCATGTTGTAACGAACAGGGGCATTGAAAGGCTATTTTGGTCTTGGGGCTCAGTGGTAGTTGATGTAGCTCTTCATGGGTTAAGACTTCGACAACATCTTTGGCTAAGGATGAAACCTTTAAGGCTTTGTCTGCATAAGCCGGATCTCGTTTTAACAGTTCGCCATACTCTTTCACTGTTGCACCGCAACCACTGGCGGTCATTACAATAGCTTCGCAGCCCGCATCGATGTAAGGCCACCAGGCATCGATATTGTGACGCATAAAATCCAGTCCGTCGGCTTGCCGATTAAGATGATAGCTGACGGCGCCACAACAGCCCGCTTTCGGGGCCGTGATCAGGGATATGCCAAGGTAAGCAAAAACACGGGCACTGGCCGCATTGATATCCGGTGCAAGGCCCGGTTGCACGCAGCCTTCTAGCACCAGCATTTTGCGGGCATGGCTATCGTTAGGCCAGGGGCTTTTTTTCTCGTATGCGGGTATTTTTATTTTCAGATGTGAAGGCAGCAACGGTTTAAGGGTTTGTCCTAGTCGCAGTAACGATTGAAACCGCGAGCGATAGGGCAGTACATTGACGATCGCAGTACGCAGCAGTCTTTGTTTAACATTGCGGGGGGCTTGTTGCTCCACTAATGGAATAGCAATATCTAATAGCCGATGATACTCAACATTGGATGGGCAGGTGGTTTCACAGGCACGACACTGGAGGCAGCGATCAAGATGATCTCGTGTGTTAGATGTCACTGGCTGCCCTTCGAGCATCTGTTTTATCAGATAGATACGGCCTCTGGGGCTGTCTAACTCATTATTCAGCACGTTATAGGTGGGGCAGGTAGCGAGACAGAAGCCGCAGTGTACGCACTTGCGTAGAATCGCATCGGCTTCCTGGCCTTCCGGGGTGTCCTTGATGAAATCTGCTAGGTTCGTTTGCATGGTGGAGGTCTCTGGCGTGCCGGATTAAAGGTCAGGGTAGATGCGGCCAATATTGAAAATATGCTCGGGATCGAAACGGGCTTTGAGGCGTTGATGCAGTGCCAGTAACGGCGCGGGCAGCGGGGTGAAAATATGGGTGCCTGCCATGGGGTTTCTGAAACAGGTGGCGTGTCCACCCTGGGCTTTGGCCCACTGCTGAATCTGCTCGCCCTGCTGGCTATAGAGCCAGCGAAGGGCGCCACCCCACTCGGTCAATATTTGGCCATCATATAAGCTGTCCGGAATAGCGGAGGCCATCGGCGGTAGCGAGACGCGCCACAGCGGTGTGGGTTGCTGGAAAAAGCCATGTTGCTGTTCTTTGAGGTTATGCCAGAGGCTATCAGAATCGGCCAGTGTATCACCGCCGATCCGTTGTATGGCTTCCCTAACGCCACCCTGTGCACCGGATAAACGGATATAGAGTTGATCCTCATGCTGTAGGGTAGCGGAAACCGGAACGGGTTGGCGGCCAATATCCGCTAGTAGACTCTGCATCTGTGGAAAAGTGGCGCTGAGTACTCGGGTTTCTTCATAATGAGGTTTAGGTATCACTTTTAGAGAAATATCCAGCAAAACCCCTAATGTGCCTAGTGCGCCACACATCAAACGGGATAGATCATAACCGGCGACATTTTTCATCACCTGACCGCCAAACTTAAGGCGCTGCCCTTGACCATTGATCAGCGTGACTCCAAGAACAAAATCTCTAACCGCTCCGGCGTAAGGGCGCCGTGGGCCTGACAAACCACAGGCGATAGTCCCACCGAGGGTGGCATGGTCAGAAAATCGTGGTGGCTCAAAGCCAAGCATCTGCCCTTGCTGTGCCAGCAACTGCTCTATCTCTTTTAAGGGAGTACCTGTCCGAGCGGTGATGACTAGTTCAGAGGGTTCATAGTTAATAATGCCTTGGTACTCGGCCATTATTAATGGTGTTCCCGCCGTTGCTGCGCCATAAAAATGTTTACTGCCGCCACCCTGAATCTGCAATGGGGTTTTCGTCGCCGCCGCGTGTTGTACCTGTGCCGTTAAATCTTGGATATCGAGCATATTAAAAACGTTCCAGATGGGGGAAAGGCATCTCGCCTTGATGTACGTGCATCGCATGAAATTCAGCGCAGCGGGCGAGGGTTGGTATCTGTTTACCCGGGTTGAGCAGGTTTTTGGCATCGAAGGCGGCTTTAACATCGTGGAACTGTTGGAGCTCAGCTTCGGTGAACTGCAGGCACATCTGATTGATCTTTTCGAGACCGATGCCGTGCTCTCCCGAAATGGTGCCGCCGACCTCGATGCAGAGTTCTAGAATGCGTGTGCCGAGTTCTTCGGCCCGATGGTGTTGGTCGGCATCCATGGCGTCGAACAGGATAGAGGGGTGCATGTTGCCATCGCCGGCATGGAAGACATTGACCACTAATAATTGATATTCATCGGCGAGTTGATTGATACGCTGCCAAACATCGGCCAAGGCTCTTCTCGGTATAGTGCCATCCATAATGTAGTTATCCGGTGCTAGGCGCGCCATCGCGGGAAAAGCCGCTTTGCGGGCCGCCCAGATACGGGCTTTTTCCGCCTCACTGTTGGATATCTGGATATTCGCGGCGTCCAGTGCTTCTAGCAGCGAGATTACCTGCGCGAGTTCATCCTCTACTTCATCAACACTGCCATCGAGTTCGCAGATTAAGACGGCCGCCGCATCGGTGGGGTAACCGGCATGCATCAACTCTTCGATGGCATTGATACCGGTATGGTCAATCATCTCTAGACCGGCGGGGATAATACCGGCCGAAATAATCTGTGCAATGGCGTGGCTGGCATTCTCGATACTGGCAAAACCGCATAACAACACGCGGGCGCTGGCGGGTTTGGCAAGCAGTTTAACTCGAATGCCGACAATCACACCGAGCAGCCCTTCAGATCCCGCAAACAGCGCGGTGAGATCATATCCTGCGGCATCTAACGAAGCGCCGCCAAGGGTGAGTCGCTCGCCTTCAATGGTGATTACGTCGAGCTCCAGAATATTGTGTACGGTCAGGCCATATTTGAGGCAGTGAATACCGCCGGCGTTTTCGGCCACGTTACCACCCACGGAGCAGGCCAGTTGTGATGATGGGTCCGGTGCGAAGTAGAGATTGTAAGGTGCTGCGGCTTGAGTCACGGCTAGGTTGCGTACACCGGGCTCAATCAGGGCGGTTTTATTGGCAATATCGATATCGAGAATGCGATCAAACTTGGTCATGCTCAGCAACAGGCCGTTTTCGACCGGCATGGAACCTGCGGTTAGCCCTGTACCTGCGCCTCGAGCAACCACCGAGATATCCAATTCATAGCAGAGGCGCATGATCTGCTGTACCTGTTCAATAGTGTCAGGCAGTACGGTGAGCAGTGGCAACTGACGCATGGTGGTGAAGGCATCACACTCGTAAGCCCGCAAGGCTTCAACGCTGGTGACGATATTCTCCGCTTTGATGAAGCGTTGCAGTGGCGTAAGAATGCGTTGCAGCTGCTGTTCTCGTGTTGGTTGAACGTCGCACATGGCCGATACCTAAATTGTCCCGTTGGATGGAGTTTAGGGGGAGTGATGATATTAAAAAAACACATATTATATATACTTAACCATCGTGTTTTTTAATGGTTTATCAGCGGGTGATGGTTTGAATCTGAAGCAGTTGGAATATTTTGTACAGATCGCTGAACATGGCAGCTTTTCGGCCGCTTCTCGCGCTATTTTCGTCGCTCAGCCGGCGTTGACCCATCAGATAGCGGCGTTGGAAACTGAGCTTTCGATAAAACTTTTTGCCCGCAGTGTTAAAGGGGTAAAGCTGACCGAGACCGGTGAAAGCTTTTTACATCACGCGAGACTGATTTTACGGCAGGTGGATAAGGCCAAATCGGACCTGATCTCCGATGAGTTAGCCCCCAGAGGGGAAGTAGCGGTTGTGATCGATTCTTCCAAAGCGTTTGCCCTGATTCCCCATCTGCTGTCTTTATGTGAAACCCGCTATCCGGATATTCAGTTGCAGGTGCGCGATGCGATGAGTGTCGATGCGGCGGCTTTGGTACAAGAGGGGAAGGTGGATTTAGGGTTGATTCCTAACGCGGCGGATATTGATGGAGTGGATGCTATTTCGGCTTACCAAGAGAACCTTTATCTATTTGGCAAAGCGTTGTTACCCTTTGCCAATGAGGGGACGATCAAGTTTGAACAGCTATGTGAGTTTCCTTTGGTGGTGCCCGCTAAGCCCCATAGCATGCGTCTGCAACTAGAACAGAAAGCATTGGAGGCTAGGCGGCCGCTGAATATCCGTTATGAACAAAACTCTGCCAATGTTATTCGCAGTATTGTTAACAGTGATTTGGCCAAAGCGATTGCTCCCTATGATGTGGTAACGCAAGAGTGGCGGGGTGATCAGCTCGATGCCTTAAAAATTGTCAGCCCAGAAGTTAAGCGTGTCCATGCGATCGTATCCCTTAAAGGGCGACCGAAAACTAGGGCTGCCCGGGCGGTGGAGAGTATTCTAAAAGAGGTGATTCAAAGCCTGCATACCTCGGGGCAGTTACGAGGGACGCTGTTACTGCCATGAGCCGGTCGCTTTCAGGCGCATTGAGCGTTAGCGATCGATGAAATTGTTATAAAAGCATGCGCCTACCAATAGGCTCAAGCTTGGCGACGGGCTAAACGGGCCTGTACTTTTTCGATAACCTCGGCGGGAGGAATGACTCCCTGCTTGCTGAGTACGCAACCTTTCGATGTGCTCTGCGCTAGGATTCGGCCTTTAGACGCTTTGCTATTGGCGATAAAGGTGTGCGTCATATGAAAGGTTTTTTCATCCCAACCGGTAATTTCCATTTCAATATCATAGCTTTGAAACAGGTTTAACGGCCGTTTGTAGACCATGGTTTGCTCTGCCACAACCGGCATCCAATTTTCACGCATCATAGTTTTGGCCAGTCCAGTGCGGATAAACATATCCACCCGTGACAGATCACAGATAGTGAGAAAACGGCCATTATTCATGTGGCGATTAATATCGATATCATTGGGTAAGACGCGAAGCGATAAGGTGTTTTTTGGGTGATGGATCGACAGTCTTGGCTTGAATACCGAAGCAATTAAAAGATAAAGCATGCGTAGATAGAGATTCATGTGGCTGGCCTGTAACGAAACGAAAATAGCATTCTGGTTGACGCGCACACAGATATCACTGACATCCTTAGCCAAGATGATTTACAAATTGAGTCACCCAGCTGAGTGCACTGTTAAAAGGGGCATCAGAATTGCTTAGCCGATGCTCGATTATCAATATTTTGTTTAAACTTATTCATGATCGATAGGGATTATTAATCAATAGTTAGGCTGTTAGTCTAACCAAGGCTGCTAGTTTGAGAGGCGCGTTGCTTTGGGCATGAGGAAAGACAATGGTCCGTGTCATATCAGCAACGACAGACTAACAACATTTAGCGAGAACTTTTGAGTCACGAAGGCTTACACATGCAAAAAACAATTTTGATTACCGGCTCTACCGATGGTATCGGCTTTGAAACCGCTAAAATGCTGCGTTCTTTAGGCCATCATATTTTTCTTCACGGGCGTAATGCCGCGAAGCTGGCCGCGGTTGAAAAACAACTCGCGGCACTGCCGGGGGAAGGGACGGTTGAGGGCTTTATCGCCGATCTATCGCAGCTGTCGCAGGCTTATGGGTTGGCCGATAAGATTACTCAGCAGACTGTATCATTGGATGTGCTGATCAACAATGCAGGCATCTATAATCTGCCGGCTAGCGTTAGCAACGATGAGATTGACCCCCGTTTTACGGTTAACACGCTAGCACCCTTTGTGTTAACGCAGCGGTTGTTACCATTGCTAGGCGCATCGGGACGGGTGATTAATTTGTCTTCTGCCGCGCAGGCTCCGGTCGATCTTGAGATGTTAGCGGGGCCGGTTAATGGTGTGGATGATTTCTCTGCCTATGCTCAGAGTAAACTGGCGTTGACCATGTGGTCGCGGCATCTAGCGCTAGCCTTGGGTGACACCGGTCCGGCTATTATCGCCGTTAATCCCGGTTCGATGTTGGGCAGTAAAATGGTCAAAAATGCATTTGGTGTTGCCGGGGGCGATCTGAGCAAGGGGGCAAAAATACTCACCCGCGCGGCCCTTGATGATGAGTTTGCTAGCGCTACAGGATTGTATTTCGATAATGATGCTGGCGATTTTGGCGCGCCGCATATGGATGCTCTTGATCCACTGAAAAACGATGCTGTTGTGCAGGCGATCGATGCTCGACTAGATCAGTTGAATCTTGCGGCAAAACCGTCATAGCCGCGATACGACAGCTGAAGTGAGCATATCGAAAAGGAGGGCTGATGTTATCAGTCCTCCTTTTTTATACCTGAGGCTCGTTGACGGTGTGCGATAGCGTTATTCGCCGCCAGTATTGCGTATCTGGCCCCTACCGCCCTATTAAAAAAGTGTCCTACGGTATTAACAGTGGCGTTAACTTTGGTATTAACACAATGCCTCTGTCTCACTTATCTGCGTATCTTGATCATCATGGGATTGGGCAATAAGCCGTTTGAACTGCTGCTGATAGCGCAGCCAGCTTAGATAGCCCGCCAACATATTACCGAGCATTGCGCCGCTAAAGAGTCCGGTCGGCCCAGCCAATACTGAGCCTATCCAAAGCAGCGGCAGATAGCAGCCAAATAAACGTATGACAGAAATGATAACGGCCTGAGCGGGCATCCCGATGGCGCTGCAGGCAGAGATGGTGATCATACTGATCCCAAGCCCTGCATAACTTAGCGGCACTAATAACAGATATTGATGAACATGGTCGGCGGTCTGTCTATCACTGGTTAAGAGGTGACTAAGGGGGGCTGACACGAACAAAATCATGAGTGCTACAAACAGTTGAAAAACGATAACAAAGCCGATGGCGATACGCATCAGCTGATCAATTTGAGCAAACTGCTGACGACCTCTCAGCCTGCCGATGATCGGAGGCATCGACATGGTCAGTGAGAGTACGATGATGATAGAGAAAAACTCTATCCGGCTACCTAACCCCCACGTGGCGACAATAGCATTACCATGACTGGCAACCAGCCCGGTGGCGATCAGGGCCGTTAGTGGTGGCAGAAACTGACTGAGCATCGCCGGTGCGGTAAAGCTAAAGAGCCGTTGTAAGCCGTGGCGGATGGTCGCTAGGGTGTTGGGTAGTAGAATCCAGCGTTGCCGATAAATAGCCACAAAAATGATCATACAACCTAGACCAAACGCGCCGACGGTAGCCCAAGCCGCTCCCGCGAGTCCCATATCAAAGGTAAAGATAAATAGTGGATCGAGTAGGATATTAATCAGGCTAGTAAGCACCAGCACAATGCCCGGAAAGCGAGTTTGACCATAGGCACGAAAAAGACTGAAGCCGAAATACAGCATGGCGCCTAGCCAGCAGCTGATTAGCCAAGGAAACCAGTAAACCCGAACTAACGGCAGCAGTGTTGCATCGGCTCCCAGTAACGAAAAAATAGAAGACTGTGTCGCCCAGAGCAATAAGCAGAGCAACGATATAAGGACAAAACCGGTGGCAATAATGAGTGCCCCTAGTTGTTTGGTGTAGGCGGTTTTGTCTTCGCCAAGCGCCATTGAGATGACTGCCGTGGTGGCGATGCCGAGGCCGACCTGGATACCAATGATTAGTTGATAAATAGGCATTGAAAAACCCACCACTGCGAGTGGCTCGGCACCCAGTTGACCGATAAAGGCACTATCAACCAATTGACCGCTGCTAATGGCCAGCATGCCGATCAACATTGGCCATGTCATATGAAATAGTTGTTGTTTCAACGGGGTCGATTGTGTGCTCACGCTAGCTCTCTTTATTTAGATCCCGTTTTGGACTAACCCCAGGCCTTCCTTGGCCCGTTGGCTTGGCAGGTTAAATATCGATAACGACTTTACCCATGCCCTGACCGCTTCCTAGACGCGCATGTGCTTTGCCGGCTTCGGTAAGCGTAAAGCGTTGTTCATCGAGTACTGGCATCAGGTTTCCGGCTTCAACGATCTTGGCTATCTCGGTCAATATCTGACCATGGGCCGCACGCTCATGATTATGAAGCATCGGAATCAGCATAAAGACAACATGCAGTGACAGACCTTTAAAGTGCGCAACGGATAGGTCGAGTTCGACCATCGCAACGGTTGAAGCAATCTGGCCATTTAACGCTGCGGCTTCGAACGAGTTAGTTAAATTAGCGCCACCTACCGAATCGAAGACGACATCAAAGCCGGCACCATCCGTATGTTTAGCAACATAATCAGCAACGGTTTCGGTTTTGTAGTTGATGCTTTTGGCGCCAAGCTTTTCGATCAGGGCGAGTTGTTTCTCGCCGCCACCGGTCGCATAGACATCGGCGCCAAAGTGACGGGCCAGTTGTACTGCAACATGGCCAACACCGCCTGAACCGCCATGTACCAGCACCCGTTGACCGGCGCTAATGCCTGCACGAAGTAAGCCTTCATAAGCGGTGATGCCAACGAGTGGTAAGGCTGCGGCTTCACGCATCGAAAGGTTGCTTGGTTTGTGAGCAATCAGGCGGGCATCCGCGGGCATATACTCAGCCAACGCTCCCTGAAGGTCAGCGAGGCCACCGGCACAGCCATAGACTTCATCGCCGATGGCGAACGTAGTGACACCTTCACCCAAAGCGACGACTGTTCCTGCGAAATCCATACCCAGCACTGCTGGCGCTGGGGGAGAGAGTGGTAACTCTGGGCCCAACTGACGAATCATCATATCGACGGTGTTAACACTGGTTGCCTCGATACGCACTAATACCTCACCTGGCTTAGCCACCGGTGTTGGGATCTCAGCAAGCTCGAATACTTCAGGTGCACCAAATTCACGGACAATCATTGCTTTCATGGGGGGAAACCTCTGTTTAGTTGATGAGTTGTACTTTATTCCTTATTGTTAGCGATGATAATCTGCAATAATGCTCAATCTGTTTATAGATTATATTGATAATAACGATGAATATTGAACATCTGAAGCTCTTTATTAGGGTCGCGGCGAGCCATAATATTAGTCAGGCAGGCGCCGAGTTAGGCTTGTCGCCTGCGGTCGCCAGTGCCCATATTAATAAGCTGGAAGAAGGGCTTGGGGTGCGTTTGATTCACCGAACAACCCGTAAAGTGTCGTTAACCGAGGAGGGAAAAGACTTCCTGCCCTATGCCGAAAATGTCTTGTCCAGTGTCGATGCTGCCTGTGCTTCGGTGGGCGTGGGTAATAGCTTACCGTCCGGCACGTTGAGAGTGTCGGCCTCGGCATCGTTTGGACGTATGCATCTAGTGCCTGCGTTGAAAGGTTTTCTGTCCAGTTATCCTGACCTCAATGTCGATCTACGTTTATCCGATTCCATTATAGATATGGTGGAAGGGGGCTTTGATATTGCGATCCGTATTGCCGAGTTGAAAGATTCAACCTTGGTGGCTCGTAAGCTGGCCTCTGACAACCGCATTATTTGTGCCTCGCCCGACTACATTAAGCAGTATGGTGAACCCACATCACCACAAGACTTAATCAATCATCGCTGTATCAGTTTATTGGGCTTAGAACATTGGCGTTTTAAAGGCCCGAGCGGCGAGCAAGTCGTTAAAGTACAGGGGCATTTTCGTACCGATAATGGCGAAGCCGTCAGAGATGCCTGTACGAATGGTATCGGTATTGCGATCAGCTCGACTTGGAGTGTCTATCAGCAACTGCAAAAAGGCGAGTTGGTGCAGATATTGGAGGACTACCCATTAATGTCCGACACTGCCGTTTGGGCGGTGTACCCCAGTTCACGCCTACTGGCCCCCAAAGTGAGGGCGTTTATAGATTACTACTCTCAGTGCTTCAGCGCGCCGTTGTATTGGGATAAGAGGGCTAGCGATGATGCATCGTAGACGGCTGTAGATGTAGCGTTAGTTGCAGTCGACGTGTATCGATAGCCGCTTCACACTATGAGTTGAACCGGCCTTGTTGATAGCGCTGCAGTGCTGCGTTGATCTCGTTGACGCGCCATGAATTACAGAATTGCGGGACTTTACGGCTTTGGACGTGATGGAAGCCGATGCCGTTGAGTTCATGGGTAATCGCTTTCTTGCCAAATTGTTGTATTAATAATTGAATCATATGAGGTTTGTCATAATTGATACGGCAGGTGATCGCTGCCCCTAAGCGTGACCAGACCTTTTGTAGTTTGGGGTCATAACCTAGTGAGTCAACGCCGGTAAAGCCATGTTTGTAATGGTAAAGATAGGCTTCAGGTTGGATATCCCATTGAGTCATACCGCCAGCCCCTTGATATTCGGGTAACTCGGGGGCTTGAGAACTCGCGCAGCTAGTCAGCAGAAGGGCCAATAAACCACAGGTGAGTATGCTGATTCTTCTCATGGGTATCCAAAGGCCTGCTATAGTTATAAATATAAAGGTTAGTAGGATGATGAGTGTGTTAGCCGGTTAATAACTGACGCTCATTTAAACACAGCCTTACTACCTAGATCGTGTTGTTAGTACAGTTTATCGCGACAGACGGCGAAGGCAATCACTTCTTATCAACCGGGCAAGAAGGGGTTGTTAGCTGTAATTGGTAGCGTTTGTTGGCCATGTCGGCGGTTAAATAAGTGTGAGCATTAATAAATAGGCATGTTTGGTGGTGGGGGGTATATGAGAGACTGGCCCAGTTGAAATGATCGCGATAAAAAGGTGCAACCGTTTTTTATCCTATATAGCGCTTTGTATTACCTGTTTTGGGTAGTGTATATGCTCTTTTATGGCGGCAATGCTTTTGTTATGGGTGAGGTGTCTCTATATTTGAACGTTTAAATATATACTTAAAAAGTGGTTGAGTGTATGCGCTTTACATACTTTTACATTTCACTTTAACTGACGCTTATCCCTAAGAGGAACATTATGCCCAGCTGTATGATCAATGATCGGGAAATGCATTACCTAGATCAGGGAGAGGGGTTTCCTCTCTTGCTGGGACATGGTTTTCTGTGGGATTGCCGTGTGTGGGATACTCAACTGCGCTTTTTGTCGGAGCATTTTCGCTGCATCGTTCCTGACCTATGGTCTCATGGGCGTTCTCAGCCGATCAATGAGGGTGACCTGGGGATCGAGCAACTGGCTGAAGATCACCATCAGTTGATGCAGCAGTTAGGTATTGATCGTTACAGTGTTTTGGGGATGTCGACGGGTGGCTTGTGGGGCGCGAAGTTGGCGATGACGTATCCTCAAGAAGTCGCTAGTTTGGCGCTGATCGCCTGCTATCTAGGCAGTGAAACCGAAGAGAGTGAGGTTGATTACCTTGAACTGCTGAACATTGTTGAGCAGTTGGATACATTGCCCACGCGGGTGGTGGATTCTATCGTCGAGATTCTTTTTAGCCCCGAGACTCAAATGGCGAATCCCGCCTTGGCTGAAACCTTCCGTTTTGATCTAATGTTTCTGACACCAGAACAGGTGAGCGGCATTATGGCGCTGGGCAAACAGGTATTCAGGCGTCGTTCGATGCTGGATCAAGTGGCTAATATTCGTTGCCCGACACTGATTATTGCCGGTGAACATGATATTCCTCGGCCGCAACAAGAGATTGAAGAGATGCACCGGCAGATGCCGGGTAGCCAACTGGCAGTGATTAAAAATGCCGGTCATATGGTGACATTAGAGCAGCCGGACCAGGTGAATCCGTTGCTGATTAATTTTTTGGCGGCTACCGATGGTGTCGATCTTGATGTGAGTCAGTTGGATTTGATCTGATGTCTGTGGCGTTACCTTGGTTTGTGTACATCGTGCGCTGTGCGGATGACTCACTCTATACTGGCGTGACGACCGATACGGTGCGGCGCTTGAATGAACACAATTTTGATGATCGATTAGGGGCTAAATATACCCGTCCACGGCGCCCTGTAAACTTGGTTTTTCAAGAAGCCTGCGCCGATCGCTCCGCTGCTTGTAAGCGGGAAGCTGAAATTAAAAAAATGTCCCGTCCGGCAAAATTAAAACTACTGCAATTAAGCTGCAATCAGTAACTATTCAGTAACGCTCAATCGGCGCATGCGCGTTGCTCCTCGGCTTTGCTTCCCGCTCTGGTTGTGCATCTGTATAATGTTTGACAACTTTTTTGTTATCACTTCAGCGCTTAGGATTCCCTCTCTATGACAACTTTGACCATCCGTACACCCGATGATTGGCACCTGCATTTTCGTGATGGCGATATGCTGACTGAGACTGTACCGGCGACGGCGCGCTGCTTTCAACGGGCAATCGTGATGCCGAATCTGGCACCGCCGGTGGTAAATGCTACCCTTGCGCTGGCGTATAAAGAGCGAATTTTGGCGGCACGTCCGGCCGGCTCCACCTTTGAGCCACTGATGACGCTCTATTTGACTAACGCCACCACCGGTCAGGATATTATCGATGCTAAAGCGGTGGGCGTGGTCGCGGCTAAGCTTTATCCTGCCGGGGCGACAACCAACTCTGCCGCCGCAGTGACTGACCTTGAGGCGATGTATCCCGTGTTTGAGGTGATGGCCGAGCAGGGGATGCTGTTATTGGTTCATGGTGAAGTGACTGATCATCATATTGATATCTTTGATCGGGAAAAAGTTTTTATCGATCAAAAGATGAGCAAAATTGTTGCCGCTTTTCCGCAGCTTAAAGTTGTCTTTGAACATATCACCACCAGTGATGCGGCACACTTTGTTAATGAGGCCTCCGATAATGTCGCCGCTACGATTACCCCGCAACACCTGTTGCTGAACCGTAATGACTTGCTGGTGGGTGGGGTGCGGCCACATAACTTTTGTTTACCCGTGTTAAAGCGTAATACGCACCAAGCGGTGCTGCGCCAGATGGTGCAGTCCGGCTCACCTAAGTTTTTCCTCGGTACTGATTCGGCACCTCACGCCAAAGAAGCGAAAGAAAATGCCTGTGGTTGCGCCGGTTGTTACAGTGCTTGGAGTGCCATTGAGTTGTACGCCCATGTTTTTGAAGAACTGGGAGCACTGGATAAGTTGGAAGGGTTTGCCAGCGATCATGGCGCCGACTTTTATGGCCTGCCACGTAATGAAGGTACGATTACGTTGGTGCGAGAAGAGTGGACTCTACCCAATGAGATTATCTTGCCGGATGGCCGTCCCATCGTGCCATTTTTTGCGGGCCAAAATGTCAGTTGGAAACTTCAGGCCTAATTTGATGAGTCCCTAGGCGGTTTAATTTGCTGTCTAGGACTCTCTTGATCGTTCCCTTGCAGAGCTTAAGCCGTTTATGAAGCAAAAAATTTTGGTTATCTATGCCGGTGGCACTATCGGCATGCAGGCATCGGCGCAGGGTTATGTGCCGGTTGCCGGTTTTGAACGACAGGTGCGTCAACAACTGAACGATGAGCGGGCGGCTCAATTACCGGCATTTGATATGCTGGAATTGGATCAATTGATCGACAGTTCGAATCTGCAACCCCATCATTGGTGTGAGCTGGCTGGTATTATCCAGCAGCGATGGCAGCAGTACGATGGTTTTGTCTTATTACATGGCACCGATACGATGGCTTATACCGCATCAATGTTGTCATTTATGCTGCAGGGCATCGATAAGCCGGTGATTGTGACGGGCTCGCAGATTCCCTTAGCTGAGTTACGCAATGATGCGCTGGATAACCTGTTAACGGCACTGATATTTGCAGGACAATATTCGATTCCCGAAGTGTGTATCTGCTTTAATGGGCGTTTACTGCGAGGCAACCGATCACGCAAGTTAAAGAGTGCGGCGCTGGATGCGTTTGATTCACCAAATTACGGTCATTTGGGGCAGGCTGGTATCAATATTACCCTGCATGCCGAACGACTATTAGCGGTGGGTCGTGCAAATTTCAATATTCCAGAGTTAAACCCTAATGCCGTGGTGGTATTACCGGTCTATCCGGGCATGTCCGCCAGCGTAGCTAAGGCGATACTCAATGATAACGCGGTTAAAGGTTGTGTCTTGCAGACCTACGGCGCAGGTAATCCACCGGATGCTAACAGCGAATTAATGCGGGTATTAGAAGAGGCTATTAAGCGAGGTGTTAGCATCGTTAATGTTACTCAGTGTCTGCAGGGGGAGGTGAATCAGGGCGCTTATGCGACCGGCGCAACGCTGAATCGTCTGGGTGTTATTGCCGGTAGTGATCTGACATTGGAGGCGGCCTTTACCAAGTTACACTACCTTATCGCCACCGAGCCTCAAGCACATATTGGGGCATTGATGGTTAAGCCTTTGTGCGGTGAGATGGCATGAAGAGTTGAGTTTGCCAGTATGTTGCAACTAGCCCTAGTCGTTTTACGATTGGGGCTTTTTTATGAGTGTAGGCTTTCTTTCTTGCCAAAGTTTGTTATAACATAACATCTTTGATAATCCCTAGAGAGTTTGTATTTATGAATAAGTATTGGTTGGCGTTAATGGCAACAGCCTTAGCGGTGCCTGCTATGGCGTACGAGCGGCAACATGAAAGCCATGAGCATGGTGCTGCAACCATGCGGCTGGTGATTGAAGAGGATGCACTGCAGTTGCAGATTGAAACCCCCGCGATGAATATTGTGGGTTTTGAGCACGCGCCAACCAGCGAGGCACAGCATCAAGCGGTGCACAGCGCTGAAACGCTATTAGGCAATCCAGATAATGTGGTTGTGCTGCCCGCTGCGGCACAGTGTCATGTGACGATGGTATCGGTTGAGAATTCGCTGCCAGATGAGGCGGCTGGCGAACATGACGCTGCTGATCATCACCATGAAGGTGAGCACGAGCATGATGATCATGATGAATCCGTGGGTGATGCCGATCATGAGGAAGGGCATAGTGATTTCGATCTGGGCTACGCCTTTAAATGTGGCAATATCGATGCATTGAAACAATTGGATGTTAAGCTTTTCAGCCATTTTCCGCTGCTAGAGGAACTTGAAGTACAATATATTGTCCCTCTTGAGTCAGGTTCAGGCCAGGGGGTACAACATCTCAGCCCGACTCAGCCGCTATTTAAATTCTAGTCACAGGACATCTGTCTAAATGAGTTCACTGATTGAACTGCAGCAGCTTACATTTCACTGGCAGCCCGATAGGCCTGTGTTGGATATCCCCCACTTGGAGATATTTGCCGGTGAAAAGCTGTTTTTGCATGGGCCTTCCGGCTGTGGCAAGTCTACTCTGCTCAACCTGATTGCCGGTATTCACCGGCCGGTGAGTGGGTGTATTTCAGTGAACGGCTGTCATCTGAATGATCTATCCGCCGCCGCCCGAGACCGGTTTCGGGCGGATCATATCGGTCTTATTTTTCAGCAGTTTAATCTACTACCCTACCTTTCAGTACTGCAAAATGTGTTGTTGCCTTGCCAATTTTCTGCGTTAAGAGCGGCGCAGGCTCGCCAGCAGAGCGGCTCGGTAGAGGCCGCAGCACAGGCTTTATTGCAAGAGTTGGGGCTTGCCGACTATCTGAACCATCCCGTCACTGATCTTAGTATTGGGCAGCAACAACGGGTTGCTGCGGCGCGGGCTTTAATCGGTAATCCACAAATCTTGATTGCTGATGAGCCAACTTCATCGTTGGATAGTGATAATCGGGAAGGCTTTATTCAATTACTTATTCGAGAGTGTGACCAACATGGTATTACCCTGCTATTTGTTAGTCACGACCGCCAACTGACAGGCCATTTCTCTCGTATTATCGACCTGAAACAACTGAATGTCGCCGGAGTGAGTGCATGAAACTGATGCTGAGTCTGGCTTATAAAAGTTTGTTTAATCGCCGAATGACGGCGTTGATGATTATCTGCTCGATTGCTGTGAGTGTGGCACTGTTGTTGGGTGTAGAAAAAGTACGTCACGGTGCAAAACAGAGCTTCAGTTCCACTATTGCCGGCACAGACCTGATTGTTGGCGCTCGCTCGGGGTCTGTGCAGCTGTTGTTGTATTCGGTGTTTCGTATCGGTAACGCCACTAATAATGTTAGCTGGCAGAGCTATGAAGATATTGCCGCCAACCCCAAAGTGGCTTGGTCTATTCCCTTTTCGCTGGGAGATTCTCATCGGGGTTATCGAGTATTAGGTACTTCGCAGGCTTATTTCGAACACTATCGCTATGGTAAAAAGCGCCCGCTAACCTTTAACCAAGGGGCACAGTTTCAACAGTTGCATGATGTTGTCTTAGGGGCTGAAGTTGCTAAAAAACTCAGTTATCAGCTCGGTGATCAGGTGGTGATTGCTCACGGGATGGGCAACACGAGCTTTAGCAAACATGAGGATCAGCCCTTTACGGTCGTGGGTATTTTAGCCCCGACAGGCACGCCGGTAGATCGCACCTTACATGTGAGTTTAGAAGCGATTGAAGCGATTCATGTGGATTGGAAAAGTGGCGCCTATATTCCCGGCTCAGGCGGCAAAACACCGCTGCAAGAGCGGGACCTACAGCCTGATCAGATAACCGCTTTTCTCTTGGGGCTGAAGTCGAAAATGGCGACCTTCCAGTTACAGCGTTATATCAGCCAGTATCGCGCCGAGCCATTACAAGCGGTATTACCAGGCGTAGCGCTGCAAGAGCTTTGGGGGATGATCGGGATTGCTGAAAATGCCCTATTGCTGATTTCCGCTTGTGTTGTCTTGTCGGGATTATTTACTATGTTAACGGTACTGCTAACCGGGCTGAACGAGCGACGACGTGAATTGGCGATTCTTCGTTCGGTTGGCGCTCGGCCATGGCAGATTATGCTGTTACTAGTGCTGGAAACCGCTCTGCTTACTGTGTTGGGAATCATGTTAGGGATGCTGCTGCTGTATAGTGGTTTGGCGTTGGGGTTGCCTTTGCTAGAACAGCATTACGGCCTGCAGTTAGCTCTAACCTTACCTCAACTACCAGAACTTAAACTACTCTTACTGGTGCTGCTAGCGGGCACGCTGGTCGGATTGATCCCGGGCTATCGTGCTTATCGATACTCCTTAGCCGATGGCATGACTGTACGGATATGAATACCATGAAACGTTTGATGCTTTTTATCACCATGCTGACATTAGCGGGCTTCCTTCAGGCTGCGACTATCAATGGTAAAACCGTGGAGGACACGGAATGGGATAGTCTGATGCCAGCGGATTACTCTCTTGATGCTATTTTTGATACGACTCAGTTTGGCAGTCTGGATGATTATGATCCGTTGGCAGAGATAAAATTAAAAGCGATGATGGAGGCCCTAAGTTCGGCGCCGGTTGTGCAGGAGATGGATGGCAAGATGATCCGTATTCCCGGCTTTGTCGTGCCGCTGGTGGAAGAGGGGATGGCCGTTACTGAATTCTTTCTCGTGCCTTATTTTGGCGCCTGTATCCATGTGCCGCCACCCCCTCTAATCAGATGATTCATGTTACCTTTGAGCCGGGCACTCAGGTCGAAAATCTTTATGATGCGGTGTGGATTAGCGGCGAGTTAAAGGTGGCTACTGTTGCCCATGAACTGGGGACATCGGGATACACCATGGAAGCCTATAAGATCGAGCCCTATACCGAAGAGTAAGTAAACGGCCAGTCGATGAGGTTTATCTCGTTGTTATAACGGCGTGTGAATAGCACGCCGTTAATTTTTTGAGTCTCATCCGTGCGGATTAAAAATGGTATTGCTGCCATAGTTTACGGATGTCAGCGTCAGGATTACTGACTTCCGCACTATCAATATCGAAGCGCATTGAGATCGGTTTATTTGGTTGGTAAGTGCTCCAATCCGCGTTACCCTGCTTGGCAAAGTGTAGCCATTGATTATGTATTTCGGTTGCTAGCGCCGCCGGTGGTTGGTCGCCGACAAAGTCCGTCGCGGCATCACGGTCGATGGTATTAAAGGTAAAGGGTACATCAACGAAGTGAGCCGCACCGAGTCGGCCACCAAAGGCTGGTGATTGCCACGCAAAATTATACTGCCAAACGGTATTGCCGTTTTTAACCAGTTGCTCGGCAATATGAACAGCGGGCATTCTAAAGGTGTAGTCTGATTGAATGGCGGCATAAATATCGCCCTCAGATTGTTCCGTGTTTGCTTTTGAATAAACCGTTAATGCTGAATCGTTGAGTTTTAAATCATCGAGAAATTGTGTTGTCTGTTTTGCTTCAATACGGTCGATAATCCCCCCTGGCACCAAATAGAGCCTCGCTTCTTGTGCGGTGCTACCGACAATGACGGGGATATCCGGGTTGGCATTGTTGGCCAAGTTAGCCATTGGGGTTTGTTCAATGAGTGTACGATCAATCACTGGTAGAAAGGCAGTACCACCCCAGGACAGCATGCCCCAGTCGTCGTGATTCTGAATGGCATTGCCCATCTGAGTTACTGCTGCAACCAGTTGCGGAAAGGGGACACTGGCGATCCCGGCAATGGTGGCAGGTACATTCAGTTGTGCAGCGAAGGCCTGTGCGACACGCTCAGCTTCAGTTTGGGTCATCGCTTGCATGGGTGGGCTTTGGATAATAGCTTGGTGGTATAAGCCATTGGCTTTCTCCGTTCCTAAGAGAATCGCCACACTTTCGGCTCCGGCGGATTGACCAAACAGGGTGACTCGATCTGGATCTCCGCCAAACTCAGCGATATTATCTTTTACCCATTCTAATGCCGCTATTTGATCAAGAATGCCGCGGTTATCCGGTGCGCCGGGAAGATGCATAAAACCATCGACGCCAACTCGATAATTAATGGTTACCACCACTACGTCGTTGCGGGCGAAACTACTGCCATCATAAACGGCTTCTGAGGCATCTTCACGAATAAAGGCACCACCGGGAATCCAGACCATGACCGGTAGCTTTTGCGCCGATGTTATCGCTGCCGTGGGTGTCCATATGTTGAGGGTCAAATCGCCCGGTGCACCGACTAATTCAGTTGTTTGTCCGCGGCTAGGTTGTGGCACCGGCGGTTGCATGGTGGTGCTATCAAACACGCCTTGCCAGCTTTCGATCGCTTCGGGTGCCTGAAAGCGTCGCGCTTCGGTAAACGGGTTTTTGGCGTAGGGCAGGGCATAGAAAGTGGCGATGTCATCATTCACCAGGCCTTTAATCTGACCTAAAGATGAGGTGATCGTGAGGTTAGTTTGGTTCATGGTGGGTGTTGCAAATAACGCAGTACTCATCAGCAGGGCGAGGGTTATTGCGCCGTTGAGTAGCATTCTAATCGGTTGTCGTTGTTTCATGTGAGTTCTCCCGTTAAGCATACCGCGAGGGGCGATGTTTATTAAGATTACTTTAGCATTTGAAAAATGAATTGATAAACGCTAATTTTAACTTAATATAATCTAATAATTAGATGGATAAATGCATAGAGTCACATTAGATCAGTGGTATGTTTTACAAACGGTTATCGATACTGGGGGCTTCACTGCGGCCGCGGAGCAGTTACATCGAAGTCAGTCATCGGTGAGTTATGCCATTAAAAATTTACAGCAACAGCTCAAGGCTCAGGTGGTCGCGATTGAAGGCCGAAAAGTCAGCTTAACCCCGCTAGGGGCGACTCTCTTAGAAGATGTGCGGCCGCTGTTAAAAGAGTTTAATAGTCTTGAGACTAAAGCGCAGGCATTGGTGTCCGGAGCGCCAGCTAAAATTAAGTTGGAAGTTGATAGTCTGTATCCTAAACCACTGTTGTTTCGCGCATTGAAAGTGTTTGTCGAGCAATATCCCCATACCCAGATTGAGTTAAAAGAGGTCATCCGCTTGGCGCCCACCAATCAGGTTTCTCGCTGCGATTTAGCTATTGGGCTGCCTTTCAACGGCAAAATCATGGCGCAAAAACTGTTTGATGTTGAGCTACTCGCGGTGGCGCATGTAAATCATCCGATTCATCGATTAACGAAAACTGCACTGTCTGAAAGTGATCTGAATCACTACACCCAAGTTTATCTTAATCACAATGATAAACAGGCCAGCGAGAAGCTGGAATTGCCACCTAAACGTTGGATGGTGAACACCGTAGAAACGGCGATAGAAGCGGTGTGCAGTGAGCTGTGCTTGGGCTGGTTGCCTAAGCATCGAATCGAGCCATTGCTTCAGCAACAAACCTTACAACCACTGGCCCTGAAAGTCGGTTTGGTGAGAAAAATTCCGTTATATTTGATCTATATGGATTACGACCACTGTAGCCCAGCAATACACTCACTTGCGACGATTATTCATGGGTGTGCTCATCATTGTGAATCTAGTGAGTGAATACTAACTACTAGTGGCGCTTTATGGGTTTCAGCCTGATTGAATAAACCGCTTGGTTTTGGCCGCTTGTTCAGCGGCTAACGGTTTTCTACTGTATTGTGGGGTGTGGCAGTCGCTGTTGCTGTTGATTGTCATCTTTTTGAAAACGCCTCTAGGCATGTTTTTCACCGCGTTATCGAGAGATCATTGTCAGAAAGGTAACTGGTAACGGTAAGTGACGCAGAGCGTACTTAGCAGAGTATTACCCTTCAATCATCGTGAACAAGGAACCGTCATGACAGAACTCATTATTGAATATCCATATTTGTTAATACCGCTGATCTTTCTGGCGCGGGTTGCTGATGTTTCGTTAGGTACATTTCGCACCATTGTCGTTTTTCGTGGACACAAATTACTTGCCTCATTTATCGGCTTTTTTGAAATCATGATCTGGTTAATGGCCGCCGCTCAGGTGTTAACAAACCTCGATCAATGGTATCTAGCATTGGCCTATGCCAGTGGTTTTGCGGTGGGTAATTATGTGGGTATTTCGATAGAAGCGCGTTTTGCTATTGGCGATGAAATGGTTCGATGTGTCTCATTTAATCGTGATGTACTGGCGGATAGCATTCGCCATCAGGGTTATAAGGTGGTGTCATTCGATGGTGATATGGGCTCAGACGTGCCGGTTGAGCTGCTCCTTATTATCGAAAAAAGACGTCGTATTCCGGCGCTGATACAGTTGATTAAAGCACTTGATCAAACGGCTGTTTATTCTATTTCGGATGTAAAAAGTGTTTATGAAGGCCCAGACCTGTTACCGCGGCGTAGCTTTTTAGGCAGTGCTTTTATGCTGTCAGGCAAGCGTCGTTAATCATCGGGTACTCATTAAAGCAATGGGTTGTATTTTCTACGTGCTGCAATAGGTTACTGTTTCATAACCTAAACATTAGCAACTTTGGTTTTAAATATTCATCCCCCTCTCTAGGATGGCTTTCATCATCGAAAAACAGATGATCGCTATCGTCCTATGGCGACTGATAAGTTAACTACTTTTTGGCGCAAACGTCTTTAGGGAAGATGCGATTAAGAGGTCGCAAAACACTCAACCCCTCTTTCGAATAAAAAAGCACAGGATGCTACTTGTTTTGATGCTTTTCATCACTAAACAAGCTTATTTAGCCTTGTTTAGTGGATTTTGAACGAATTAACCCCTTGCGGCTCGTATCATCTGGTCAATTCTAAACACATTGGCTAAGGCAAACAGCATCGCCAACTTGTTATCGTTTTTAGCCAGTCCTCGATAGATGGCTTTCCTAAAACCAAACTGACGCTTTATGATCCGAAACTCTCGGGATCGCGTGCTTTCGCTTTATTCTTCGTTGAGCTGGCGGCTTCAATGATGGTGGCGTCGACAATCGTGCCTTCTTTTAAGTAAATCCCTGCGCTGGACAACCATTTATTGACCTCTTTAAACAGCTGACGGGAGAGTTTATGTTTTTCCAGCAAGTGCCTAAAATTCATAATAGTAGTGTGGTCAGGGATAGCGATGTCCAGCGACAACCCAGCAAAAAGGCGCATCGACGTGATTTCATAAAGCGCATCCGCCATGGCAGGGTCGCTCATGTTGTACCAATGTTGCATGCAATGAATGCGAAACATGGTGGCCAATGGATACGGTCTTCTTCCTTTTCCGGCTTTTGGATAGAAAGGTTCAATCACCGCTTCAAGCTGATCCCACGGCATCAGTTCGTCCATTCGAGTCAAGAAAATTTCTTTGCGTGTTTTACGACGCTTATTGTTGAATTCACTGTCGGCAAAAGTAAGTTGATGTGACATGGTCAGGCTCGAAAATTAAAAATAAATTGTCTCATGGGAAGGACTTATTCGCATCTTCCCTAGTTATTCAATGCAGTATATGGCGATTACTAAAAGCGGCAAAAAGGATAATTTGGTACTCAATAGCTATATGCAAAGCCTGCAAAGTACTAACGAGTAATATTGTCTCTGCCCCTCGTCAACGCGGTTCTCTACTCTGACCTTAGCCCTCAAGCTAGTCGTTAGATTTGTCGCATGACCTCGTTTTATCATCGATTACTCCGCAAGTATCGTTAAAATCCCCTTTAACTCCTCTCTGCTTCGATCGATACCGGTGCTCTTTTTCATCCCGCCTTAGATTTGTCGAGGCGCAAAAATCGAGTACACTAAGCCACCATTTTTAGACTGAGTAATGATGCATGCAGGCACTTCTTTCAGCGGCGCTTATCGATGCTGGCGGTTGGATTGATCGTCAGGGTTGGTGTCCAGCCACGGGCGGAAATTTTTCGGCGCGGCTAGGCGATGAGTTGGCTTTGGTAACGGCTTCTGGACGGCATAAAGGGCGCTTAACGTCAGATGATCTGCTGCGCGTTGACCTGCAGGGGAATCCGCTTGCTACCACGTTAAAGCCCTCTGCAGAAACATTGTTACATACGCGGTTGTATCAGTTGGATCAGCAGATCGGTGCGGTGTTACATACACACTCGGTCGCGTCTACGGTGTTGTCCCGTCTGGCAACTGGCGAGTGGCTGACGATCTCTGGTTATGAGATGCAAAAATCCCTAGCGGGAAACACCAGCCATGAGGCGGCCATCCAGTTGGCGGTGTTTGATAATACCCAAGATATGCAGTCGTTAGCCGAGCAACTTGCAGCGCGTTGGCAGCAATCACCACTGAGTTGGGGATTCCTCGTGCGTGGCCACGGTCTCTATGCTTGGGGTAAGGATATCGCAGAAGCACGTCGACATCTTGAAGGGTTAGAGTTTCTGTTTGCCTGCGAGTTAGAGATGCGCCGGTTGGCGGTGAAATAAGGATGTATAGAGTATGACGATCAAAGCGATCTTAACCGATATTGAAGGCACCACCACCGATATTAATTTTGTGCATAAGGTGTTGTTTCCCTATGCCTATGAACATCTGTCCGATTATCTACGCAGTCACGCAGATGATGAGACAGTGCAATCTATCTTAACGGAGGCCCGTGAAGTATTAGGGCAACCGGATGCCGATGTAGAGACGCTGATCAGCGCATTTTTAAACTGGATCGAGCAGGATAAAAAAGTTACTGCGTTGAAAAATTTACAGGGGCTTATCTGGGTCAACGGCTATGAGAATAAGGATTTCACCGGCCACCTGTATGCTGATGCCTACGAATATTTGCAGCGCTGGCAGCAGCAGGGGTTGGATCTGTATGTCTTTTCGTCTGGCTCGGTAAAAGCGCAAAAACTGCTGTTCGGCTATAGCGATTTTGGTGATCTGACGCCGCTATTCAGTGGCTATTATGACACCCATATTGGCCATAAACGGGAAGCTTCTGCTTATCGCAAGATCGCCGAGGATATCGGTTTGCCAGCCACTGAAATACTGTTTTTATCGGATATAGTCGAAGAGTTGGATGCGGCCCGAGAAGCGGGGATGGCTACGGTTCTGTTGGCTCGGGATGAACCGGTTGTCAGTGACCATCCGGCGGTCGAAAATTTTCAGCAGATAGCGTTGAACGCATAGTTAAACAAGAGGATTCAGACGTGAGTGAATTACGTATATATCAGGATGACAAGCCGCAACAACCCTTAAGTGTTACCTGTGATGCTGCTGACATTAGCCAACAATTGGCGAACGTAGGGGTACGGTTTGAGCGTTGGCAAGCCGCCCAGCTAATCAGTGCTGGCAGTCAAGCTGACGAGATTTTGGCTGCCTATGCTGCTGAGATTCAGCGACTTAAAGATGAACAGGGCTACATCACGGTTGATACCATCAGCCTCGCCAGCGATAACCCCGCCAAAGATGAACTGCGGCAGAAGTTTTTGAGTGAACACACCCACAGCGAAGATGAAGTACGCTTCTTTGTACGGGGCGAGGGGATCTTCTACCTACATATCGAAGATAAGGTGTATAGAGCGCTGTGCTGTAAAGATGATCTGATCTCGGTGCCCGCCAATACCCCTCATTGGTTTGATATGGGGCCAGAGCCTGATTTTACGGCGATTCGACTGTTTAATAATCCCGAAGGGTGGGTGGCTAACTATTCCGGTAGTGCGATTGCCGATCAGTTTCCTAAGTTTGATGACTAAATTTTGAGGGGAGGTTTGGGAGATTTGATAGCGTTAGCGATGGCATAAACTCCAGTATGCTGGGCTATCTGTCTGTATCGCCATGAAATTAATATTGTTAGGTGTGACCGCTGATCCCACCATAACAAGATCTCCTTCATTCTCTCGATCTTCATCATCGACTAAAATGACCATCCGACCTTAACGGATATCCCCAATAATTTCTTCGCTGCTATTAAATTGCATTTTGGTTACTCACTTGATTTTTAAGATATCTTGAGTTGGCTTTATATCTCTATCACTGAGAGAGTGATGGGCGATAGAGTGTGGATACCAGCAGGCTGAAAAGACTTAATCGAGCACAGAACGCGCAGTACTGTGATGTGAAACGATTCCATCATTCTAGTGTTGATGGAATCGTTTGATGAGACGAACAGTTCGCTTTAAGCTTTTGCTTCGCTAGCGAGGAATGCTTTTTTCTCGTTATTTTCGTTCTTGGGCGAGGTGGGATAAACCACGCCGTTGGCTTCATCATTGAGTCCCTTTACGAATGCGGCGCACATAAAGAGAAGAACAATTGAGAACGGTAGAGCTGCGGCAATTGAGGCTGTTTGCAGCGCTTTAAGTCCACCTGCCATCAGTAGTACGGCAGAGACTGCACCAAGACCAAGGCCCCAGATAATACGGAAGCGTTGAGGAGGATTTTTATCACCGACTGAAAGGATGGTACAGATCACCAGCGTTCCTGAATCCGCTGAAGTAACGAACCAAGTGATGATCATGAACGTTGCCAATGCAGACATGGGCCATGTTAACCACTCCACGCCAATGGACTCAATGGTCTTGTAGAGTGCTAGGGTCATATCGTTATTAACGGCTTCAACGATACCGCCAGCGCCATACAATTCGATGTGGAGTGCAGTGCCACCAAAAATAACGATCCACAAGAATCCGCCTAATGGGGGAATGGTTAACGCGGATAATAAGAATTGACGAATCGTTCGGCCGCGGGAAATACGAGCAATGAACATACCAACCAGAGGACCCCAAGATAACCACCATCCCCAATAGAAGATTGTCCACCAGCCTTGCCACTGGCGTTCAGGGTTAGGGTCAGTCCAGAATCCCATTGGAATCAAGTTCCACATGTAGTCGCCTACACTTGTGGTGAATAAACCTAGTAAAAATACGGTAGGGCCAGCCAGTAGGAAGAAAAGAATCAAGATAGAGCTGATGCGCATGTTCCAAATGCTGAGAAATTTAATGCCTTTCTCAACACCTGAGACAGCTGATAATGTGCCAATCACTGAGATAATGGCAATCAGGATAACCTGCGTAGTTGTCGATATTTCAAGGTCGAATAGGTAGTTTAGCCCTGCGTTCATTTGGGATACACCTAAACCTAAGGTTGTCGCTGTACCAAATAATGTACTGAATATTGCTAGCAGATCTACGGCATGACCGATCGGGCCATAAATACGATCACCTAACAGAGGGTAGAGCGCTGATCGAACAGTGAGGGGCAAGCCTCGACGATAAGCGAAGTACGCCAGAATCAGGCCGACCATGATATAGATAGCCCAGCCATGTAAACCCCAGTGAAATAGGGTAATGCGCATAGCCATTTGTGCAGCTTCAGCCGTACCGGCAGTAATACCGGCCATTTCTATAAAGGGGTTACCCTGAAAGTGGAAGATTGGCTCTGCAATACTCCAAAATAAAATGCCGGTACCAATCGCACAGCTGAACAGCATCGAGAACCAAGTAACGAAGCCGAATTCTGGTTTTTCATCGTCTTTACCTAAGCGAAGATTTCCGAAACGGCTGAAGGCTACCCATATCGAGAAAAACAATACCAGGCTGACCACTGTAATGTAATACCAGCTCAGTGTTGCTTGGATCCAATTTTTGACATCGCTATAGATTCCATTAGCGAAATCTACATTGAGAACGGTGAATAGCACAAAGGCTAATACCATTGCTTTAGAGGCGATCCCCATCCCTGGGTGTATCCCATGGAAGAAGCCCTCACGAGCTATGATTTTTCCGGGCTGCATGTGGCATATCCCCTTAATTTTTTTTATTAATTGATGTCTGTTCTTACTTTCTTGGAAAGAGAGAAAGAGACAAACGCGGATAATCTTTTGTTGCTGTATTATGGTATACCATAATACAAATACGCGATCAAATGCTATTTGTTGCCGTTAAAAGACTGGTTAGACCTAAGAAAAAAAACAAAAGTATTATTTTGAAATTATGATTTGTTACGTATCTATATGTTTTTAAATATAAAAATTAATACCGATTTATTTCTGACTAGCTAAAGGGTTTAGGCTGGCAACGGTTAATATTTATCGATAAATAATGTGACGGTTGGCGTGTTGTTCGAGCCGGAGTGGACAACAATCGATGTTGTCGGCCCGAGAGAATACGAGCAAAGATGGGTAGGGGGATCAATACTAGTGAGCTTTCGTTAGTTTGGTAATGATGCCGCTATTGAGTGATAGGGTTTGTTCTGCGCAAAGTCGATAAACCGCCTCGACGGCATCGCAAAAGTTTATATAACGTAGCTATGTCATCGTTGGCTGTGTAACAAGCTCTGAAGTCGTTCAGAGCTTGTTTTCCGGCGGGATGAGTTCTTCGAAGGCCTATTTAACCCGGTTGCTGCGAGGCTTTATGTGCTAAATATCGCCCATGCAAATGTATTTAATTTCAAGGTAGTCATCTACACCATACTTAGAGCCTTCGCGGCCTTGTCCTGATTCTTTCACACCGCCAAAAGGAATCACTTCAGAGCTGATAGACACTTCATTTATCCCGACCATACCGTAATCTATTGCTTCAGAAACTCGCCAAACACGGGATATATCTTTAGTAAATAGATAGGAAGCCAGACCAAATTCGGTCGCGTTAGCTATCGCTATCGCTTCCTCTTCTGTACTGAAGGTGAAGATCGGCGCAACAGGGCCAAAGATTTCTTCCTTAGCTATCCGCATATCGCTGCTTAGGTTCGCTAATACTGTGGGTTGGTAGAAGGTGCTCCCCATCGCGCCAATTTTTCCGCCGGTTGTCACTGTTGCGCCTTTAGCTTGCGCATCGACAACAAGTGAATGAACATTCGCAGCGGCTTTAGCGGTAATCAAAGGACCTAAGGTAGTAGAACTATCAAAGCCATTGCCTAGATTAAATGTATTCACTTTAGCGGTGAATTTTTCAACGAACGCATCATAAATGCTGTCCTGCACGATAATGCGGTTGGCACAAATACAGGTTTGTCCGGCGTTGCGGTACTTCGCTGCAATAGCGCCGTCTACTGCTTTGTCCAAATCGGCATCGGCAAATACTAAAACGGGTGCGTTGCCGCCCAACTCCATGGATGTACGTTTAACCGTCTGTGCACATTGCTGCATGAGCAATTTACCCACGGGGGTCGAGCCGGTAAAAGTGAACTTTTTAACGATCGGGTTGGATGTTAGTTCAGTACCTATTTCAGGTGCATTTAGACCCACCACCACATTAAATAATCCGGCAGGTATACCGGCTCGGTCTGCGAGTTCTGCGAGGGCCAGTGCTGATAACGGAGTTTCTGCCGCAGGCTTTAAGACAATAGCGCAACCTACCGCTAATGCTGGTGCGGCTTTGCGGGTGATCATTGCGTTGGGGAAATTCCAAGGCGTCACCGCAGCAACAACACCAATGGGTTGCTTGATAACAATGGAGCGTCGATCAGCAGTAGTATTGGGGATAACGTCGCCATAAATACGCTTCGCTTCTTCGGCGAACCACTCTATGAATGATGCACCGTAAGCCACTTCTCCTTTAGATTCAGAGAGTATTTTGCCCTGTTCCGCCGTCATAATGGTAGCTAAGTCATCTTGGTTTGCGATGACTAAATCAAACCATTTTCTTAATAAAACAGAGCGTTCTTTAGCGGTCATTTTTTTCCAAGACTGCATAGCCTGTTCCGCTATTTCAATGGCATAACGTGTTTCTATGACACCTAGATCTGCCACCTTCGCGATAACATTGCCTGTTGCTGGGTCTGTTACATCAAAGGTTTTACCTGACTCAGCATCGATCCATTGACCGTTGATATAGGCTTGTGTCTTTAATAATGAATTATCATTTAAATCTAAAATCGACATTTTTATTTTACTCATATGTTTTTGTTAGAGGTTGATGGTCTGTGTTATCTATTAAGCGTCCACAAGACAATGCTTCGAAGCCTTTTATTAGGCGTCAAAAAGTTATGAGACAGCCTTAAGCTTGTCCCAATAAAGTTGATCATCGTTTTTAATATGCTGAGGCGCAGCGAATAGGCAAGATTGTGCTGCGCCGTGTAAGGGGCAGGCCCTTTATGCTAAAAGATCGAGTTCTTCGAGAACATCTCTGGCGATTCTGAAACACTCCACCCCCTGTGGAACCCCACAGTAAATGGCAATAACATGAATAGTGGATCGAATTTCATCAACAGACACACCATTGGTGATGGCGCCACGTAGGTGAAGTTCCCATTCATGCATTTTTCCCAACGCTGCAATCATGGTGAGATTCATTAATGAACGGGTTTTTACATCAAGGGTGTCATCGCCCCAGCCAAAACCCCAGCACCACTCGGTCATTGCTTCTTGGAATGGTAAATTAAAGGCGTCAGCCTTGGCCAGATTCTTAGAGACGTAATCGTCGCCTAGAGTGGCTTTGCGTTTATTTAAACCCAATTCAAATAGTGCTTTATCCATTATGACCTTCCGTTATATTAGTTTGGATGCAATTTCAGCAGCCTCAGTAAGGTGCTTTTTACAGATCTCTTCGGCACGGTCGGCATCTTTCTGCTCAATCGCATCAATGATATTTAATAAATTTACAGGTCCTTTTGTTTTACGACCTGTGGAGCTCAGGGTTAGCGCACGTAATCTTGAAATACGCGCATTCAGGCGTTCGACTAAATCCCAAGAAACGTGTTTGCCGCCTGTGGTGAAAATGAGTTTATAAAACTCAGTTGTTAGCTTGAGAGCTTGCATAACGTCAGTGTTTTGCAGACAACTGGCAATCTGCTCGCGTAACTGATGTAACTTATCAATCACGGCTTTATCAGCATTTAAGGCGCAACTTCGTACAGCAGAACATTCCAACATAATCCGAATATCATAAATCTCTTTTACTTCATCACGGCTAATCGTGGCGACAATAAAGCCAGCGTTAGGTATACCCACGATTAATCGTTCGCTCTCTAAATGCCTAATACATTCTCGTACCACTGTACGGCTAACACCCATGCTCTCGCATAATGTTCGTTCGACTAGTCGATCTCCCGGCTTGATGAGGTCGCTTGTGATTGCATCGCGCAGGGACTCTAAAGCATTTTCTTTCAGAGTCTTTGGTCTATCTACCTTTAACATACTGTCCATGATTCCATAAATTTAGACATGTAAAGCTCTCTTTATACAGCGGAGCACTAAGGCATCCAGATTACTATATTTCTGAACGTTTTGTTGCATGCGGTAAGATTATATGATTGTATACCATAATACAATAAACGTTGTTATTTCTCTGAGAGAGTATGAAATGAAGCCTGAAATTAGAAAAATCGTTAGTTTTGAAGAAGAAACCTTTATTGAAGGTTTTAAAGAAGCCGAAACACCGGTCCGCATGTTTGCGGTAGCGGCCGTGATTAAAAATCCATGGGCAGGTCGATATGTTGAAAATTTACGCCCTGAAATTTTGGCTTATGGTCCTGTTTTGGGCCAAATATTGACAGATAAAATCAGTGAGATGGCAGGTGGAGCTACCAATATTGAAGCATTCGGCAAAGCAGCCGTGGTTGGTCAAAATGGTGAGATAGAACATGCTTCTGCTTTAATTCATACACTTCACTTTGGCAATATTTTCCGCGAAGCCGTGCAAGCCAAATCATTCTTATCGTTTACGAATACTCGTGGCCCTGCGAATGCGCCCATTATGATTCCGATGATGGACAAAAATGATGGCGGCCGTCGTTCACATTATTTGACACTGCAATTCAATATTTCTGATGCACCGGGCCCCGATGAAGTTGTGATTGTGTTGGGCGGCTCTACAGGTGGTAGGCCTCATCACCGTATTGGTGATCGGTATCAGGAACTTCAGGAGTTAGGCCATGACATTGAAAACCCAGCAGCGGTTTAAGTCTGAGACCGGTCTTGCTTACCTCAAGACCGGCGTCGGTTCTCCCATCGTGTTAATACATGGTGTTGGACTGCGGGCGGAAGCTTGGCTTAATCAGGTGCCGGTACTGAGTGAGCATCACACGGTGTATGCCATTGACATGCCTGGGCATGGCGAAAGTGATTTATTGGCTGATGCGGATGCTGGTTTAGATGAATACGTCGATCTTATCGCCACGTGGATCCAAGCAGAGATTAAAGAGCCCGTTATTATGATGGGGCACTCGATGGGATCTATGATTGCGCTGAACTTTGCGGCCCGTTATAGCGGGATCTGCAGCGGGGTAGCCGCGCTGAACTCCGTTTATCGGCGCAGTCCTCAGGCTAAGCAAGCCGTGCAACAACGCGCGCTTGATATGATTGAAAATCCAGTACTGAGTAATGTTACGACGCCAATTTCACGTTGGTTTGATGATAACGCTAAAGGGTTTGAAAAGCAGATGGCTAGCCTCTGTGAACAGTGGTTGCTCGCTGCACCTGCAAAGGGCTATGCCCGTGCGTATCAGATATTTAGCCAAAATGATGGCCCTAAAGATGAGGCGTTAGCATCGCTCGAAATGCCGGCAATCTTCATTACAGGGGATGGGGATGCTAACTCATCTGGGGATATGTCAAAGCGTATGGCGGCAATTTGTCCTAATGGGCACTATGCCGTGATAGAGCATTCACGCCATATGGTACAGATGACACATCCTGATGAAGTTAACCAGTTGCTCGTCAAATTTGTAAAGCAATGCAGTATAAAAATAAAATAAGGAATCAGTTATGACTAATATTGATACCCGAGAACTACGTAATGCGTTTGGTTCATTCATGACCGGCGTCACAGTGGTCACGGCGGTGAGTGACTCAGGTGAAAAGGTTGGTTTCACGGCTAATTCATTCACATCTGTTTCTGTGAACCCTCCTTTATTGTTGGTGTGTCCGGCTAATAACTTATCAAGCTTTGATATTTTCAATACCTGCCAGCACTTTGCTGTGAATATTCTGGCTGAAGACCAACAAGATATTTCCAATACTTTTGCTAGCGCTAAAGGTGATCGTTTTGAGGGTATTTCTTGGCACAGTGATGAACATGGCTGCCCGGTTATTGATGATACGGTGGCGCACTTTTCCTGTACTACTTTTAGCAATAGTCCTGCAGGTGATCATATTCTGTTAGTTGGGCAGGTTAATGATTTTGCCGCGAATGAAAAACTAGGTTTGGGTTATGCTAAAGGTGGTTATTTCAGCCTAGGGATGGAGCATCGTGCAGAGGAACTTACCCATTCTCTCGATGGTGTTGTTGGCAGCATTATCGAATTTGATAATAAAGTGCTGCTAAGTAAAACGGATAAAGGCTATACCTTACCGCAAGTGGATATACGTTCTGAGCAAGGCTCACAAAAGAGCATACGTTTATTTCTTGAGAGTCAGGGATTAGATTGCGAAGTGGGTTCAGTTTATTCAGTCTATGAAAATCTAGACGCGCAAAAATTCACGACTTATTACCGAGCTAATGCCCTAAATGAGAAAGCGGGTGGGCTGGGTGAGTATATTGATATCGATAAGATATCGGATCTCAAGTTTGTTTCTTCTGATATACAAAGCATGTTGCAGCGATTTGTTCTTGAAAAGCAAAACGGCGTGTTCCGTTTATATGTCGGTGATAATCAAACCGGCGACATCCACTAAATAAAACGGGAGTGATGTAATGAAGTTTTCGTTATTTGCACATATGGAACGGGTTGACGAAGAGCAAACTCAAGTCCAATTATATGAAGAGTTTTTATCATTATGTGATATGGCTGATAAAGGCGGGATGTGTACGGTATGGACCGGTGAACACCATGGGATGAATTTCACCATTGCACCTAATCCGTTTCTTAATTTAGTCGATTTAGCACATCGCACAAAGCATATTCGTTTAGGAACAGGTACGGCGGTTGCACCCTATTGGAATCCTATAAAACTGGCGGGTGAAGCTGCCATGACGGATATTATTACGCAGGGTCGTCTAGAACTGGGTATTGCACGAGGCGCATATTCCTTTGAGTATGATCGCATGGTGCCGGGTATGGATGCTTGGGAAGCGGGTGAGCGCCTTAGAGAAATGGTTCCTGCAATCAAAGGGTTATGGGCAGGTAATCATACACAAACAGGTAAGCATTATAACTTTCCTGAAACGACGTCTGCGCCTAAACCATTATCAGAGAAAGGCCCACCTATCTGGGTTGCTGCAAGAGATATTAATAGCCATGAATTTGCCGTTGAAAATGACTGTAATGTGCAAGTGACACCGTTGTGGCAGGGCTTGGATGAGGTAGAAGGCTTGATTAGTAAATTTAATCAGGCCTGCGAAACCTATAATAAACGCCCTAAGATTATGATTTTGCAACATGCCTACGTGGGTAAAGACGAAGCGGAATTGGCGCGTGCGGCAAAACAGTTAAATGAATTTTACTGCTATTTTGGTGCTTGGTTTAAAAACGAGCGGCCGATTGATCAGGGCTTAATTAAGCGCTTAAGTCAGGCTGAAATTGATGCGCATCCTTTTTACTCTGCTAAAAAAATATGCAAGGACCTGATGATTGGTACATCAAAGCAAATTATCGATCGGTTAAAACACTATCAGGATTTAGGTTATGACGAGTTCTCCTATTGGTCCGACTCGGGTATGAGCCGAGAACAAAAAGAAACGTCGCTTGCGCGCTTTATTGATGAAGTGATGCCCGCCTTTACCTAATATTTTGGATGAGACAGACCATGACAAATAATAACTTACCTCATTACCAGTTGCTGATTGATGGTGCTTGGGTCGAAGGCTTCGATAATCAGGTGATGCACAGTACCAATCCCGCTAATGGCGAAACATGGGCAACCTTTGCCTGTGCCAATAAAGAGGATGTCGATCGCGCTGTGAAAGCGGCTAGGCGGAATCTGAATAGCGGTCCTTGGGCGAGTATGAATGCGACTCAACGGGGGGCAATGCTTTATCGTTTAGCCGATTTAGTCGAAAAAAATGCGCAAAAATTAGGTGAGATTGAAACAACGGACAGTGGGAAACTAGCGGCTGAGACAGTTAGCCAATCCAGTTATGTTGCCAGTTATTATCGATATTATGCCGGCCTAGCCGATAAAATCGAAGGGGCAACACTGCCCATCGATAAGCCGGATATGCATGTATTTACCACCCCTGTGCCGATTGGCGTTGTAGCGGCGGTGGTGCCGTGGAATGCGCAGATGTTTTTGACGGCGTCTAAGCTAGGCCCTGCGTTGGCAGCCGGTTGTACAGTGGTATTAAAAGCATCTGAGTTAGCCCCGGCACCGTTATTCGAACTGGGTAAGTTAATTAAAGAAGCGGGTATTCCGGATGGTGTTGTCTCAATCATCACTGGTGACGCTGCTAATTGTGCCATCCCGTTAACATCACATCCTGATATTGATCGTCTTGCATTTACGGGGGGGCCAGAAACAGCCAAGCATGTAATTCGTAATACCGCTGAAAACTTTGCCGTCACTTCTTTGGAACTGGGTGGTAAGTCACCGATCATCATCTTCGATGATGCCGACTTGGAAAGTGCTGCCAATGGCCTAATTGCGGGTAATTTTGGTGCTTCTGGGCAATCTTGTGTGGCAGGCTCTCGGGCTTTTATTCAGCGTTCAATACTGGCAGAGCTATGCGATAAGATAGAACAAAAAGCCAAGCAGATTGTGATGGGCGACCCTCAATCCAGTCGTACCCATATCGGTCCGTTGTGTACGTTTGCTCAGGTCGAGTGTATTGAAACGACGTTGGCTAAGGCTGTTGAGCAGGGTGCTAATATTCGTTTTGGTGGTAAGCGTGCGCCACAGTATGGATCAGAAAACTACTTTGAGCCGACAATGGTGGAGTGTCCGCACGATCAGATCGAAACACTTAAAACTGAGATGTTTGGTCCGGTGATGTCGATTGTTGCGTTTGATACGGAAGAAGAAGCCATCGCGATGGCAAATGACAGTGTTTATGGTTTAGGTTCCGGCGTATTTACGCAGAATATTGCTAGAGCGCATCGCGTATCCAGCAAGATACAGTCTGGTATTTGTTGGGTAAATACTTATCGGGTCACGTCACCGATTGCGCCCTTTGGTGGTATCAATCAATCGGGGTATGGTCGCGAAGCGGGTGTGCAGGCAGTGCTAGATTACGTTAGAACTAAAACCACATGGATTAATACATCCTCCGAGCCGATGAGTAACCCTTTTGTAATACGGTAATTTATCGGTGTCGTTAGGCCTCTATTGCTTGCCATTATCAGCGACTCTCAATTGAGAGTCGCTTTTTATTATCTGTATTAAAGGGTTGTTAATGCGCCAGCTACTATCTGCTCTGGGCGATAAATTCCCGTATCGAGAATCCATCCACTGACCAACTTAGCGGGGGTAACATCGAACGCCGGGTTATAAACCGGGGTGCTATCCGGTGCCCAATTGACCTCGCCAAAACTACCACTGACACCTTGAACTTCAGCGGGGTTGCGCTGTTCGATAGGGATAGCACTGCCATCGGGGCAGTTTGCATCGACGGTGGTGTAGGGGGCAACTACATAGAAGGGCACTTGGTGATACTGTGCAATCACCGCTAGCGAATAGGTGCCGACCTTGTTGGCAAAATCGCCATTCGCGGCGATGCGGTCAGCACCCACGAGAATTACATCGACCTTTCCTTGGGCCATCAGTAGGGCGGCCATATTATCGCAGATCAGCGTATGAGGGACGCCGAGCCGATCCATCTCCCAAGTGGTTAAACGGCCTCCTTGCAATAATGGACGGGTTTCATCGACCCAAACATGCAGCGCTTTACCTTGCTGTTTAACCGCGCCGATCACGCCGATAGCGGTGCCAACCCCCGCGGTAGCCAGGCTGCCGGTATTACAGTGGGTTAAGATATTGGCTCCATCGGCAATCAGATCGGCACCTAAGTCTGCCATGCGTTGGCATAAGGCGATATCTTCATTAAACAGCTGCTCAGCGCAGTGGCTTAGCGCCGTAGGGCCTTGCTCCGTCAGTGTTGCCAGCATTCGGTCGATACAGATCATCAGGTTAACCGCTGTTGGCCGTGCGGCACGTAAACGTTCGGCATCAGCGCGCAGTGAAGCGGCGCTAGCGCCCTGTTCTGCTAGGTGGGCCAGTAACAGGCTTGCACCGATACCAATTAACGGTGCCCCCCGAATCTGCAGTTTTTTAATCATCGCGATCATTGTATCGGCGCTATCGCAGGGCAACCACTGTTCACGGTGGGGGAGTTGATGCTGATCGAGTATAAGCAGCGTCCCTTGTTGATATTTTATACTGGTGGCCAATAGATCTTTCATGGGGATTACTCGGAAGACATTTAAGGTCGCCTAAGTTATCAGGAACCGTTGAGTCAGAAAAGGGGTATGCAGAGGCAAAACGATTTGCCACAATGCAATCATCTCACCAGCACGCGCTGTTTTGAGTTAAGCCCTTATATTGCTTTTTTACATAGCTGCGGAAACCAAGATAAAAATGAGTTTTAGACAATTTTCATCTGATGCTGATGTGATCGCTTTTGCGCGCCAGCACAGCGATCTATTGAGTGCCGATGAACCTTTGCGGGTCGAGGAAATCGGTGATGGCAATATTAACTTTGTCTACCGGGTGTCCGGTGCCAGCACCAGCCTGATTATCAAACAAGCGCTACCCTATATCCGTATTATTGGTGAGGGCTGGCCACTGTCGCAGGATCGCATACGCATCGAAGCCGAAGCATTGCAGTTGGAGGCAAAGCATTGTCCTGACCTAGTGCCTGAGGTGTACCACTATGATGCAGAGCAGTGCGCCATCGTAATGGAAGATATCAGCGCTTATGACAATCTTCGGAATGTGATGGTGGCTCGTCAGAAGCTGCCTCTGTTAGCGGAACATCTAGGCCGCTTCTTAGCCGATACCTTGTTTTATACCTCCGATCTGTATTTGGATGCCCATGCGAAAAAAGCGTTGGTGAAATCCTTTATAAACCCGGATCTATGTAAGATTTCCGAGGAGCTATTTTTCTGGGACCCTTACTGTGACCATGAGCGCAACAGTATCAACGAATACCTGCGCCCAGATGCCGAAAGGTTATGGCAGGATGAAGCACTGAAGCTGGAAGTTGCACAGCTGAAGATGAAGTTCCTTAACCAAGCCGAGGCGTTGCTGCACGGTGATCTCCATGCGGGTTCGGTGTTTGCTAATGCGTCGGGCTGCAAGATTATCGATCCTGAATTTGCCTATGTTGGCCCGGCCGGTTTTGATATAGGTTCCATCATCGGTAACTATGTGTTGAATATTGCCGGGCAGTCTAATTTGCCGGGGGATCAAGCTGAGCGTCAAGACTATCAACAGTGGCTACTCGATGGCATCAATATTCTGTGGAATACGATTGCGCAACGGTTTCGACAGCATATACGTGACAAAACGACAGACCCAAGCCTGCAGCAAGCAGCATTTGCCGATTGGTACCTGTCGAGCTTGTTAGCCGATAGTCTGGGCTATGCGGGCACTGAAGTGATTCGTCGTACGATTGGTTTAGCCCATGTGCTGGATATTGAATCGATTGAAGATGCTCAACAACGAGCAGAATCCGAGCGCTTGGCACTGACATTGGGGCAACTGCTGATTAAAGAACGCGCCAGCTTTAGCCATATTGAAGCATTGACCGCCAAGCTGGCGGAACAGCTATTTTGTCACTAGGGTAGGTTTTAACAAGCCGTCATACATATAGTTATGATGGCTTTTATTTTTTTTGTACAAGGCAAAGAGTATTCTTTGGCTGTACTTGTTCGGCTATTTTTTATGATAAGCCACTTGATGGAGTAGGCTTTCCGTAGTGCCAATTTCAGACATCGTTGCAATTAATGACTTCAACAGTGTATCTGACGCTTCATAAAAGTTAGGGAAGGTGCGATTAAGAAGTTGCAAAACACTCAACCTCTCTTTAGATGGTCGGTGGAAACCTCATTGCTTCAGCCTATTGTGGCAGTTGTACCTTGAAAGTGCTCCGTTGAGACTATTGGATCTTTATCGTGCTTTAGTTGCGCCAATGATGTGGGATTAGGTTTGAGAAATGGAGCATATGCTCTCTTGAAGTTTATCGTTTTAGATGTGGGTAGTCAGGATGGAAAAGCCGAGTTTTAAACAGTTTTACATTCCAGAAGATCAGTCGATCTACCTGCTTAGTCATAATGATGCACGTAAGCTCAAGGAGTGGTTTAGTCTCTGTCAAGAACAGCTAGAACAGCTGGGCTATCGTAATATTGAAATGATTGGCAAGGGGGCGTTCGCGTTTGTGTTTGGTGGGATCAATCGCCAGGGACGGGAGCTGGTATTCAAGTTTTCCCGCATCACTCTGCCACAACATGTGCAAGACCGTTTGGAGGAAGAAGCTTTCATACTGTCACAGATTGATCACCCACGGGTACCCAAACTGATCGAATTTCAGCGCATCGGTCGTCAGGCGATTATGGTGATGGAGCGTGCGCCGGGGCTGGACATGGAAAAACTAGCGCTACAGAGCGGGCCTCTGTCACCACGATTACTGGTGCATATCGCCAAGCAGCTGGTCGATATTCTTCATGCCCTGCGAGGTGCTTCCATACGTTCCCAACGTCCATTAGTACACGGTGATATTAAACCATCGAATATTATCTTTGATCCGCTCACAGAGCAGATCTGTCTTGTTGATTGGGGCTCATCAGTCTTTGCTCAGCTTGATGAAACGAATCAGCATGTCAGTGTTAATGTGATGGAGTTGATGTCGGATGATCTGCAGCACAGTAATGCCCGTCTTGGTGATGTCTACTTTATTGGTGAGGAGCAGATTAATGGCGGTCTTTCTTCCCCCCGGTTTGATGAGCAGGGTGCGGCCGCAACGCTTTATGCATTAGCGTCAGGGCAGTCTAGTCGATTCGGTCACCATGTGATTCCCCCTACATCGTTAGGGCTACCTCAGGAGATCGCGCGGGTTATGGATCGGCTACTTGATGATGATCCTCACGTACGCAATCAAGCAGGTGACTATTGGCTGAGGAATATGGCATCGATCAGTCGATTGCTGCTGATTGATTTCAATAAGAAGTCGTTGCAGCCTCTAATACCTGTGTGGGTCCACCCCCAGACAAAGATAATGGATTCTGTGGTATACAGCTCCCGTAAAGCGTTTTTAAAGGAGGAGGGAGTTGAGAGTCAATTTATGGATATTGATGATGTTCAGTTTGATCGATATTACAAAAACTTTCTCCAGGGGATGGGGGATACCGAAAAGGCATTTCTGGCTGCGGTAAGTAGACTGGGAAAATTCCCAGTGGTCGGTGGTCTAGCAGTGCGTTGGGAAGCTGACGGTGTGTATATCGATTCTAGTCTTAATCTATACAACCCATTGCAACGGGAAGCCTTTGTGGCAACGGTCAATAATCTGGTCAACCTGGCCCGCTCTGTCTATCGCAAGGGGATATTCAAGAGTTGCTTGTTCGACGCCCGTTGCACTTTGCATATTGAACGCGAATACTGTGAAGATGCGTTTATTCCAGCACCCGAACAGCGGATTCCTTTCGAGGTGGCGGTGATCCCTAATCTTGATGGCAAAAGTCGGTTGCATTCTTATTTCGAGGATGGCCGAGATCCAGAAGAGAATTTAGAACTGCCTGCTTCTATCATTGCTGCCATTAAACAGCTTAATCGGCTTCATCATACCGGGTTGATCATCTTCGAAAGCATGTCGTTGCATCTTAAGGTGCATAGTCAGTTTACACTACTCAATCCTGTTCAAGAGGCTGAGTTTATAACCTGCTTGCAGCAGATTATTTTAGCGATACCACAGATACGAGGACTGGGGGTGGCAGGTTTTATGAAAATGCCTTATAAAGACACCCGCTTCTTCAGTCATATCGAACGACAGCCCGAACGCTTCTATCCGCGCAATCCTAAACGTCTGGCTAGCCTATCGTATGATAGTGATCATCCTGACTGATGATCACTATCAACGGTTCATGGAGTGTGTGCCTATCATTGCCCAGTAATTACTGAGTCTGCGGCGATGAGTTGAAAGCTAGCCCGCATACTAGCAAATAATTCGCCCGTACGTTCTTGAGTGTTACCCGGTATAAAAGAAACCGCCTTCTGGCGGTTTTTTTGTGTCAGGACTCGCGGATGAGAATAGCAACTTCGGGCTGAGCGCAGTGAGACGTTAATAACGAGTGATCCGGCCCCTGAGGGAGGGGCCATTAATACAGATAAAAATTACTTTATCTGTACTGCTTTATCCATAAGCGATAGCTGGTAACCAGACGACTATCTGTGGCCATAATATCAATGCCATCAAGGCCAGCAGCTGTAGGATGATGAAGGGGATCACACCCTTATATATGTCGGCTAATTTCACTTCCGGCGGGCATACGCCTTTCAGATAAAACAGAGCAAAGCCCACCGGTGGGGTGAGAAACGAGGTCTGGAGTGTCATCGCTACCAACATCACAAACCATACCAATTCTGGGTTATCGACTACGCCGTAGCCATCGATATCTAGCCCCAGGGAACTGATAACCGGTGCCAGTAATGGCAGTATGATCAGCGTAATCTCGATCCAGTCGAGGAAAAATCCTAGCAGGAAGATGACAAATAAAACAAAAGCGATGATGCCGTAGGTGCCGAACGGTAGTCCCGTCAGGAAGGATTCGATTAGTTCATCTCCACCCAATTCGCGCAATACTAGAGCAAAACAGCTGGCACCGATAAAGATCATGAAGATATACGCCGTGGTGCCATAGGTACCATGCATGACCTCTTTAAGAACTCTAAAGTTGAATTTACGGTTGTACATCGCAAGTAGAGTGGCGCCTAATGCGCCAACGCCAGAGGCCTCGGTAGGGGTAGCAATACCGCCAAAGATAGAGCCAAGCACCACGAATATTAACAGCAGCGTTGGTAGCATCGCTTTCATCAGGCTGATGAAGGTGCGCATGCTTACCTGCTTGGCGTCGGGCGGTACCGGAGCAGAGTCGGGGCTGAGCAGACCGACGATAACGATATAGACGATATACATGGCGCCAAGCATCAGACCTGGGAATACCGCGCCCATAAATAGATCACCAACTGACAGGCCTAACTGGTCTGCCATGATAACCAGCATGATGCTGGGGGGGATAAGGATGCCGAGGGTGCCTGCCGAGGCGATGGTGCCCAACGCGAGTGGCTTGGAATAACCCTGCTGTAGCATTGATGGTAATGACATGACAGCTAGCAATACAACCGATGCCCCTATAATGCCGGTCGAGGCTGCCAGAATGATGCCAATAGCCATGACTGTGATGGCCAGACCACCACGGACTTTACCAAATAGCTCCTGCATCGACGCCATCAGTTTTTCAGCTACGCCGGATTTGTCCAGCATGATGCCCATGAAGATAAACATCGGCAGGGCTACCAGAATCCAGTTATCCATGATTTTATAGAGTCGGTTAACTATGAGTCCGAGGGTCAGAAAGTCGAGCCCAGTCATAGTATCCAGATAGATATCTGATAAGTAGCCAACGCCGGCAAAAATAACTGCAATACCACCCAGAACATAGGCTATTGGGAAACCGGTAAATAATAAAAGGATGAATGAAATAAACATCCCTACAACTAGTATTTCATTCATTTCCACGATGAATCTCCCCGAATCACTAGGGCAATATTGCGAATTAAACGTGATACAACAGCCAATCCCAACAACGAGAAACTGGTGGGGATTACCGCTTTGATTGCCCATCGCCAGGGTAGCCCGGAAGGTGAAGAGGAGGATTCGTTGATGCGCCAGGCGTCGGCTACAAAATCAACGCTGTGGAATACGATGATCCCAATAAAGGGCAGGGCCAGCGTCAGGATGCCGATGATGTCTATAATATATTTCGTCCGGGTATGCAGGCCTGCATAAAGTAAGTCGACGCGGACATGAGCGTTATTAACCTGAGCGTAGGAAACGCCGAACATAACGCCGATGGCGTATAAGTGCCATTGCAGCTCTTCAAGGGCGATTAGACCATGTGAGAAGCCTTTGCGTAATGCAACTTGCAGGACAATTACCAGAATCAATACAACATAGACCCAGGCGATCAGTTTACCGATTTTTCGTATAGCGTTATCGATAGCATCAGCGATTGGGATAATGGGCGTTTCGTGTTTGGGGACAGTCACGGCAGAAGTCTCTCTTACTGAAAAATAAAAGAGCGCTGGTTCAGCGCTCTTGATTGTCGCTGTAGTTAGATTTACAACGCTTCAGGTTTATCCGTAGGTAGGTAGCCGTTGCTCTTCCAGAGCTTGTAGTTGGTGCGAAAGGCGCTCATGTCCTGCCAGACTTCTTTGAAGAAAGGGTTTGCCGCGCTTTGTTCAGAAGCGACTTCGTGCCACGCGGTTTTAAACGTATTCAGCATTGTATCGTTCCAGTAGCGCAATTCGGCTCCGTTCTGTTGCGCTTCCTGCATCGGCTTGAACTGGCTGGCCTCGCCTTCAGCTAAGGAGTCGGTAATCGCTGATTTACATGCAGTTTCGATCAGTGCTTGCTGTTGCTCAGAAAGAGAGGTCCAGGTGTCCTTGTTGATCAGCAGTTCAAGCAGGGTAGACTGTTGATGCCAACCAGGAAAGTAGTTGTATTTAACGACTTTATGAAAGCCCAGCTTCTGATCGATAACGGGTAGTGAAAACTCAGCAGCATCAACGGCACCTTTTTCCAGAGCTCCGAATATTTCGCCCCCAGGAAGTTTAACGACACCAACCCCGAGTTTTGACATTACGTCAGCACCCAGTCCGTAAAAGCGCATGTTCATCCCTTTGAGATCTTCGGGCTTATTGATGGGCTTGGCAAACCAGCCAGATGTTTCAGGTGGTAGCACGCCACAAACCAGAGCTTTTACGTTAAATCCACCCTCATCATACATCCGCTGATACAGCTTCATACCATTGCCCTGATACATCCAAGCCAGATATTCCCCGGCTTCAGGCCCGAAAGGAACGGAAGAGAAGAGCGGTGCTGCGGGTAGTTTTCCCTGCCAATAGCCAGCGGCTGCAAATCCAGAATTAACCTTGCCGTTGGAAACAGCATCGAGAATTTCAGTTGGGGATACTAGTTTGCCTGGGTCGTAAAGCTTAACTTTGATATCGCCCCCGCTGATGGTCTTGAGGGTTTCGCTAAACGTCGTTGGCGTTGTACCAATTACCGGCAAACTGCTTGGAAATGCAGTGGGGGTTTTTAACAGAAGTTTGGATCCCGCTTGAGCACTTTGAATACCACAAGTGAGTATTAGAGAGGTGCCTAAAATTGCTGAAGCTACTGCTTTCATTCTTTTGTATCTCCGTATTCTTATTGTTATCAATTGGAGACTTAGGTTACAAATCCAGCATAAAAAAACTAATGCATAGTTCTAATGTTCTGATAATAAATACGAATAATCTTTTTAAAACAATAGGTTGCTTTGTGTCAGTGGCGTTGTGAAGGTTAATATAGCCTCTTAGTCAGCAGTTCAGTTAGGGGTGCAGCGAGTTCAGCTGTTCGTTGAGCCCTGCATCGCATCTTTTAATAACTTCCTCAGCCAGCCAATACCGGGGTCTTTGTCCTTTCTAATATCCCAGAGTAAACATACTTTAAACGGATTTACCTCAAAGGGAAGAGAATAAAACTTCAGGGGGGTGCCTGGGCAGACAACTTTCGCTGCCGTTTCAGTGATGCAGGTAATGAGATTAGTACCGGGTAAAATGCGCGTCAGGGGCATGATCTGGGGACTCTTTGCAATGACCTTACGGGTTAAGCTAAGTTCCTCTAGCTTGATGTTGATCAGCGATGGCATATCTTCCCGATGAGCCATCACGATATGCGGATTGCCGATAAGGTCATCGATAGAGATGCAGTCGCCTGTACCGTATATACTGGAATCTGCAATGCAACCTATCCGGTCTTCGAAAAGGAATTCGTGATTTTTACCCTGTGGAGGATATTCAAGTAGTGCGATAGCGATATCCAGATCATTAGTACGTAAGATCTCATCAGACTGTTCAATTCTCGCCATTTTTACCGGGACAATATTGAAACTTACATTAGGCGCATGCTTTAACGCATGACTTATCAAATAAGGTTGAACAGTTTGATTCATGTAATCTGCCAACCCGATCTTAAACTCTCTGTTTGATGACCCCTGATTGAACTCGCTATTCATTGAAAGCGCCTGATCGAAACAGAAAAGTCCCTTTTCAATGGCGGCATCAATCTGATTAGCCGTTGGTGTGGGCTCCATCCCCTCTGCTGTCTTGATGAAAAGTTCGTCGTCAAAAAGTAAGCGTAATTTTTTCAATGAATGGCTGACGGCGGGTTGACTCAGGCAAAGAGCATTGGCCGTTTTAGTCAAATGCCTATTTCTATAGAGCGTATAGAAAATAAGCATGAGGTTGAGATTGGTCCGGTTCAGCTTGGTGATCAGGTTTTCGTCTGGGTGGGAAATCATCAACAGCTGCCTATGAGTTATTATTCAAAATATGAATGTCTACATAAGAATAAATCATTTATCACCTTGATCTAAGCGATCTACTCTGTTTCGTCAATACTATGCACTTCGCTAAAGCAACTCAGTGTAAGCGAAATGCTAGTGTAACCGCTAATGTTGTTAGATCGGTGCAGGATCATGGCTTGATGGCCGTAAGAAATAATTATGAGAACAAAAATATGACTGGAAGAAAAGAGAATACTTTGGCCCTGACCGCTCTTTCGGATGCTTTTGGTGAGCGTCTGATCACAAGCTATGCTGTCAGACAGCATCATGGGTGCGATGAGTCTTGGCATTCGCCTACGTTGCCTGACGCGGTATTGATGGCCCATTGTACTGAGGATGTGGTCACCGCCGTAAAGATTTGTGCAAAGTATCAGTTGCCCGTTATTCCTTTCGGTATTGGGTCTTCGCTTGAGGGACAGGTTATCCCGCTTGAGGGTGGATTATCGATCGACTTTACCGAGATGAGTAAGGTATTGGAGATCAGGCCTGAAGATTTCGACGTGACCGTTCAGCCAGGCGTTACCCGTAAACAGCTGGGCCGCGAGTTGCGTGATGTCGGGCTGTTTTTTTCGGTCGATCCAGGTGCCGACGCTACTCTGGGCGGGATGACTTCTACCCGTGCCAGCGGAACCACAAGCGTGCGTTATGGCACGATGAGCGATAACGTTATTTCTCTTACGGTAGTTACGCCAGATGGCCGAGTTGTTCGTACCGCATCAAGATCCCGTAAGTCTTCAGCTGGCTATGATCTTACTCATCTTTATGTTGGATCAGAGGGTACTCTGGGCGTCATTACCGAGATCACTTTGCGTTTGCACCCGGTCCCCGAAGCGGTATCAGCGGCAGTTGTATCCTTTCCCGATATGGAGTCTGCGGTCAGTGCGGTTGTAACCACACTTCAGTATGCAGTACCGATTGCGCGCATTGAATTGCTGGATGAGCAGACGGTTGATGCCGTCAACCAATACATGAAAACCGACCACCCGGTACAACCTACTTTATTTCTTGAATTTCATGGCAGTGAAAGCGGCGTGAAAGAGCAGGCCGAACTGGTTGGTGATGTGTGTCAGGAGTTTGGCGGGGGGATTTTGTATGGAAAACCCTGGAGGAGGACAGGAATGCATTGTGGGAGGCGCGTCATAACGGAGCGCTGGCTGCGATGAGCCTCAGACCTGGCCGCGAACTATTATCAACCGATGTCTGTGTACCTATCTCCCGTCTGGCTGAAGCGATCGCTGAGGCTAAGGCAGATCTGCTTGAAAATGATATCTATGCTGCATTGATGGGGCATGTAGGTGATGGCAACTTCCATTTCGTTATTCCAATGGATCGCAGCAATAACGAAGAGATGACCAAAATAAAGGCATTCTGCGATCGCCTGGCCCAGATGGCCATAAAGATGGATGGAACCTGTACCGGTGAACATGGAATAGGTATCGGAAAACAGCCTCTGTTAGAGCTTGAAATGGGAGACGGGGTTGATCTTATGCGCTCGATTAAGAAAGTGCTCGATCCAGATAATATTATGAACCCAGGGAAGATATTTAATGGAATAGCCGGTTCATCTTCTTAACAAAAACAGTTAGTTTAACACTGTCAAGATTTATTATTTGGCGGTGTATATCTATTCAGACGTTTAATTTATGTACTTAGTACAACTTGTATACCTGTTTTGCCCTGACTTGGTCGTTTAATTACTGCGTTCAAGAGGGGAGCTTTTTCTCCATTAATAAAAATAAGAGGATGTTATGAGTACGGATACCAAAGACCGGGCTATCCATCAGCCCCAGTTTATTCGTGGCGATGCCCTGAAAATCCCTACCTATAGGGTGTTAAAGCAGGACGGCAGCCTTTATGAAAACGCCCAGGCTCCTGAGATCGATCAGACGTTGGCCCTGCGTATCTATACCAGCATGGTGCGCACCCGAATGCTTGACGAGCGTGGTCTGGCCTCGCAACGTCAGGGACGGTTGAGTTTTTATATGCAGTGTACCGGTGAAGAAGCGACGATTGTCGGTTTTGCTGCGGCACTGGATGATAAGGATATGATCATGACCCAGTACCGCGAACAGGCGGCCCTGGTTTATCGCGGTTTCAGTCTCGATGAATTCATGAATCAACTGTTCAGCAATGAATTGGATTACGGCAAAGGCCGACAGATGCCGATCCATTACGGCTCTGCAAAACTCAATTACATGACTGTTTCTTCCACTCTGGCAACCCAACTGCCCCAGGCCACCGGGTATGCCTATGGTCAGAAGATGGCCGGCGAAGGGCTCTGCACTGTAGCTGTCTTTGGCGAAGGCGCTTCATCTGAAGGTGACTTTCATGCGGCGCTGAATATGGCAGCGGTACTCAAGGTACCAGCGATCTTCCTCTGCCGAAACAATGGCTACGCGATCTCTACCCCTTCCAGCGAACAATTTGCTGGTGACGGTATCGCCCCGCGCGGCGTGGGTTACGGCATGCATACAATCCGCGTTGATGGTAACGATATTCTGGCGGTCGTTGAAGCAACCCGTCAGGCACGTAAGATCGCCGTTGAACAGAACGAGCCGGTATTGCTTGAGGCTATGACCTATCGCTCGGCGCCTCATTCCTCCTCGGATGACCCCTCAGGTTATCGGAGTGATTCTGAAGAGGCAAAGTGGCGTGAGCTGGACCCTTTGTTGCGGATGAAAAACTGGTTGCTGCAACAGAGCTGGTGGAGTGATGAGCAAGATAAAGAACTGTATGAGGCTGAGCGTCAGGCGGTGTTGGCAGCGATGAAAAAAGCGGAAAAGGTGGGCCGGTCGCATATCGATGAGATGATCACCGATGTCTACGACACCCCGCCACCTCATCTGCAACAGCAACTGAAAGCGCTTAAAGCGCATATCCGACTTTATCCTGAGGTGTACCCTACGTCAGCTGCTCAACTGGATACTAAGGAGGGGGTGGATCATGGCTAAAATGAATCTGTTACAGGCCGTTAATAACGCTCTGGATACCGCGATGTCCGCTAACGAGCGTGTTATCTGTTTTGGTGAGGATGTAGGTGTGTTTGGCGGTGTTTTCCGTGCGACCAGTAACCTGCAGGAAAAATTTGGTCGTGCCCGCTGCTTCAATACCCCGCTGGTTGAGCAGGGGATTATCGGTTTTGCCAATGGTTTGGCAGCGCAGGGCTCTGTCGCTGTTGCTGAAATCCAGTTTGCCGATTATATCTTTCCCGCGTTTGATCAGATTGTTAATGAAGCGGCTAAGTTTCGCTACCGTTCCGGCAACCTGTTTAATGTGGGCGGGTTGACTATACGGACTCCCTACGGGGGCGGTATTGCCGGTGGGCATTACCATTCCCAGTCGCCCGAAGCCTATTTTACTCATACGCCGGGCCTGAAGGTGGTGGTACCGCGTAACCCGCATCAGGCCAAAGGACTGTTGCTGGCATCGATTCGTGATCATAACCCGGTGGTTTTTTTCGAGCCCAAACGGATCTACCGTGCTTCAGTGGGTGAGGTTCCAGAAGAGGATTACGAACTGCCATTAGGTCAGGCTGAAGTGGTACGCGAAGGCACCGATATCACCCTGCTAGCCTGGGGCGCACAGATGGAGCATCTCGAACTGGCAGCGGAACTGGCGGATAAAGAGGGGATCTCCTGCGAAATTATTGACCTGCGTACGCTGCTACCCTGGGATGTTGACACTGTCGCCTCTTCGGTACAAAAGACAGGCCGTCTGTTGATCAGCCATGAGGCCCCTATTACCGGAGGCTTTGCCGGAGAGATCGCAACGACCATACAGGAACGCTGTTTCCTCCACCTTGAATCGCCTATCGCGCGGGTAGCCGGGCTTGATGTGCCTTACCCGCTAGCACAGGAAAAGGAGTATATCCCGGACCAGTGGAAGATCTTTGAAGCGATTAAAGCCAGTGTTAATTTCTAGGGGTGTGGAACGATGATTAATAATTTTATTCTGCCGGATATCGGCGAAGGGATCGTTGAGTGTGAGCTGGTTGAGTGGCTGATTAAAGAGGGGGATCTGATTGAGGAAGATCAACCGGTCGCTGATATGATGACAGATAAGGCAGTGGTGCAGATTCCGGCACCTCACGCCGGTCGAGTGACTAAACTCTTTTATCAGCAGGGAGATATCGCCAAAGTGCATTCACCGCTGTTTGCAGTAGAGCAGGATGACGGCTCGAACGATAAGAGGCAAAGCGTTGCTGCATTAGTCGAAGAGACTGTTGCAGCACCCGTTGAGGCCAGCAGCGCCGCAGCGGAAACCATCGATTTTATACTGCCCGATATTGGTGAGGGAATTATCGAGTGTGAAGTGGCCGAGTGGTTAGTTGCCGTAGGTGACCGGCTTGAGGAGGATCAGCCGGTGGTTGATGTGGTGACCGACAAAGCGACGGTACAGATTCCCGCTCCCCGTGCTGGTGTGGTCACCAAGCTTTACTTTGCTGAGGGCGAGATAGCTAAAGTGCATGGACCGTTGTTTGCCTTGTTGCCAGATGAAGCGGCTGCAGTTAAGGCTGATTCTGTTTCGGCGTCAGTACCTGCTGCTGTGCCATCTACACCGTCTGCTTCGGCTCTGTCTGCTGCAACAATGCCTGCTCAGGTTAATGGAAAGGTTGGTACCAAAGCGCTGGCCGGTCCTGCGGTTCGGCGTGTAGCCCGGGAACTTGGAGTGGATATACACCAGGTACCTGGGAGTGGCAAAAATGGCCGGGTGCTCAAAGAAGATGTACAGCGATTTAAGGAACAAGGCGGGGAGGTTGTTGCCGTTTCTTCAGCCCCTGTCGCTGAGATCTCTACTGAAAATCGGGTCGAGAAGATTAGCGGGATTAAGGCTGCGATGGCGCGGCAGATGACACTGTCTGCCTCGACCATTCCACATTTCACCTATGGTGATGAAGTGGATGTGACAGCGTTGCTGGCGTTGCGGGCTCAACTTAAAATTCAGGCGGAGAAGCAGGGGATTCGATTGACGTTGATGCCCTTTATCATGAAAGCACTGGCGCTGGCGTTGCAGGAGTTCCCCATCCTCAATAGTCAGGTAAATGCTGATTGCACTGAGATTCACTATCAACCGAACTGCAATATCGGTATGGCGGTGGACTCTACCAAAGGTCTGATAGTCCCCAATATCAAGAAGGTAGAAACCCTGAGTATTCTTGAGATTGCCAGGGAGGTCAGCCGTCTGGTTGAGGCTGCACGCTCCGGTCGGGTATCTCCGGTGGACCTGCAGGGGGGCACGATCAGTATCTCCAACATAGGCGCTCTGGGTGGTACCTATGCCTCTCCGATGGTTAACCCACCAGAGGTGGCTATTGTGGCCCTGGGTAAGACCCAGACCCTGCCGCGTTTTAATGACAATGGAGAGGTGGTGGCGCGTTCATTGATGAATATCAGCTGGTCGGGAGATCACCGTATTATCGATGGTGGTACTATCGCCCGATTCAGTTTGCTGTGGCAGTCCTATCTGGAAGATCCTGCGTCCATGTTATTGGAGCTGTCTTAATCATGAGATACTGGGTCGATATCGGCAGAGGCCTTTCGCTTTGAAAGGCTATCAGCCAACGAGCGACCTGGTTTCATTCCCTCAACTACAGGAAAGACTCACTTAATCCGCAACCGAACCGTTGCATAAGTTGGGCTGGTAATCGAGAGTAACCGGAAAATGACCATAAACATTGGTTTCGTGCTAAGTTTTTTCAACAGTATCGTTTGTTTTTCAGGTTTGATTCCGCTGCTAAAATTATTGTCTTTAGCTGGGTTAACGATGAAAATAATAAACGTGCCTATGGCAGTATGTCTGACGCGTATCGTGTTTTGAGAAAATGCTGAACAATGGTCATCCACCTGATGATTGTGATTAATTGCTCAAGGAAGCTAAAGGCCATTTGGATCGATTGAATGAGCTTTCTAGCCAGCTATTAGACTAAGATTGTTAATCACAAGGTCAGAAGAGCGGCAAGCCTAACAGCCAAATAGCTGGGCAAATTCCTACGTAAAACTACGTAGACTCTCTACGTATTATCACTTCTGCCTGTGCGCAGTATTCCGAATAGGCGTATCACGACTAATTTAGCACACTGTTCTCATGCTGGCGCTGCACTTTAACGGCGCTATCCGGTGGTGATGTTCGCTCGATATTGTTTCAGCGTTGATCGCTACCTTTATAGATGTTCTTCCCGGCAGGGGAGCTGCAAATAGAGGATGAGAATAACAATGCTAAAACTGAACTTTGCAAAGAAGCTAGTGACGGTCGCAGCCTGCGCGACGATGCTGGCAAGCCCGTTGATGGCGGCGGAGAAAGTCTATCGCTTAAAGTTGGCGGAAACTTGGCCAACTAACTTCCCTGTGTTTGGCGATGCGCCTAAGAATATGGCCGCGTTAGCTGAAAAAATGTCTAACGGTCGCTTAAAAATCACTATCGATTCAAAAAATAAGCACAAAGCACCTTTCGGTGTGTTTGATATGGTGCGTTCGGGTCAGTATGACATGGGCCACTCAGCGTCTTATTACTGGAAAGGCAAGGTGCCAAACACCCTGTATTTCACCACTATGCCTTTTGGTATGACAGCACCTGAACAGTACGCTTGGTTTTATCATGGCGGCGGACAGGAACTGATGGATGAGGTGTACGGTAAGTACAATATTATGTCTTTCCCTGGAGGCAACACCGGTAACCAGATGGGCGGTTGGTTCCAGAAAGAGATCAACTCACTGGATGACCTTCAGGGCCTGAAGATGCGTATTCCAGGATTCGCTGGTGAAGTGCTGGCAAAACTGGGTGCTAAGCCTACCAATATTCCACCGGGTGAACTGTACACCGCACTGGAACGTCGCACCATCGATGCGCTCGAGTGGGTTGGACCCTCATTGGATCTACGCATGGGCTTTCACAAGATAGCACCGTTTTACTATACCGGCTGGCATGAGCCTGCGACTGAGCTTCAGTTCATGATCAACAAGAAAAAGTACGATACTTTGCCGGCTGATCTGCAACAAATCCTGAAGACGGCAATGCGTACCGCTGCGTATGACATGTATATCCAGTCTTACCATCTGTCTAGCGAAAACTGGGCGACTATGAAACAGGAGTTCCCGAACATTCAGGTGAAGTCATTCCCGCCAGAAGTACTCGCAGCGATGCGTACGGCGAACGACGAATTGTTGGCTGAGAAAGCGGCAGCGGATCCTTTAGCAAAGAAAATCCTGGATTCTCAAGCTGAGTACATGAAGAAAGTACGGGTCTGGACTGATATCTCCGATAAAGCTTATCTGGATAACGTCAGTAACTGATCAGTCTGATTGATTGAATCAATGTAAATACAACGAGCAGCCTGTATCTGGTTTCAGGTACGGGTTGCTGCGTTTTTAAATGGCGAGAATGATTATGTTGTTAACCAGACTCGAACAGCTTTGCGATGGCTTTTCTGAACTGTTGGGCAAACTGTCCGCGGTGCTGTTTGTGGTGATGCTGTTTAATGTATTCATCGATGTGGTGATGCGTTATTTATTCAATGATGTGTCGATTGGCATGCAGGAGATGGAATGGCATCTGTATGCATCCGTATTTCTGCTGGGGGTACCTTATACCCTGAAAACCGGTGGGCATGTGCGGGTCGATCTTATCTATGAGGGTCTTACGTCTAAAACCAAGGCGCTGATCGATATGGTTGGCATTCTAGTGTTGCTAATACCTTTTTGTGCGTTGGTCGGTTGGTATGGTGTTGGTTTTGCCATGGAAGCCTATGACCTCGGTGAAACGTCGGGCGATCCCGGTGGTTTACCCTATCGCTGGATTATCAAAGCCGTGATTCCGTTTGCCTTCTTCGCCATTGTGATTAGTGGCATCGGGCTGTTTCTTAAATCGCTCAATATCTTCCTTGGTCACGGTCAGGCGGATAGCTATCAACCCCCACAGCATTAAGAGGCGCTGACGATGATTGGTATTGTAATGTTTTGTGTTGCGCTGTTGATGCTGCTGTTTGGCTTCCCAGTTGCATTTACTTTTGGTGGTGTTGCTCTGTTGTTCGGCTTGTTTGCCGAAGGTCCTGAGCTGTTTGCGTTTATGCCGTTCCGGATTCAAAGTATCATGGAAAACACGGTGCTGATGGCGGTGCCACTGTTTGTCTTTATGGGGATTGTGCTACAGCGCACCCGCTTGGCAGAACAGCTGTTGGAAGCGATGGCGAAGTTGTTTGGTGGTGTACGCGGTGGTTTGGCGATCTCGACGGTATTAGTTGGTGCGTTATTAGCTGCATCAACCGGTGTAGTGGGGGCATCCGTCGTGGCCATGGGATTGATCTCATTGCCGGTCATGCTGAAATACAAGTATGACAAATCGTTAGCCTGCGGCACTATCTGTGCATCCGGCACTCTCGGGCAGATTATCCCGCCCTCAATTATTTTGATCATACTCGGCGATGTATTGGGTATTCCTGTCGGTGATCTGTTCAAGGCAGCGGTCGGTCCGGGCTTTATTCTGATTGGCCTCTATATTGTTTATATTCTAATTTATGCTTGGCTCAAGCCAGAGGCCGCTCCGGCGTTGCCGATGGATGAAGGCGTCAACAGCAAGACCGAACAGTACGTTAAGGCGATGAAGGCGATTATACCGCCGCTGGCACTGATTCTGATTGTGTTGGGATCGATCTTTGCGGGCATCGCAACGCCGACAGAATCTTCTGCTTTAGGTGGTGTAGGTGCTATTGCGCTAGCGGCTATTTATGGTCAGTTTAGCTGGAAGATGGTTATCGATTCGGCTTCCGAAACCGTAAAAGTTACGGCGATGGTGTTTGCTATTCTGTTGGGGGCAACGGCGTTCTCGATGGCCTTTACCTATACCGGTGGTGATTATATTGTCGAAGAGCTGTTATCGGATATGCCAGGTGGTGCCACCGGGTTCCTGATTTTGTCGATGCTCGCGATTATGGTGCTGGGCTTCTTTATCGACTTTGTTGAGATCAGCTTTATTATTGTGCCGATTCTCGCGCCGGTGGCCGATGCATTGGGCATAGCGCCGGTTTGGTTTGCTATTTTGATTGCGATGAACCTTCAGACCAGTTTCTTGACACCGCCGTTTGGTTTCAGTCTGTTCTACCTGAAAGGGGTCTCGCCGCCGGAGGTGCGTACCGTTGATATCTATCGGGGTGTCATGCCGTTTATAGCGATGCAGGTCGCGGTGGTTATTTCGATACTGTTGTTCCCTGGGTTCTATGGTCTTAATTAAAAGCGCTTCTTTAAATGATGGCTAACGATATACTGAGGTTAAAAACAGGCTGATATTGGATCTATGAAACCCGTAGTCACTTCGCTTAAAGCAAAAATGCTGCTGTTATCGATTATCCCTCTGATAATCGTGACGGTGGCGATTACGCTGATCAGCCTGAATCAGGCCCGGTTATTATCCGAGCAAGAGATCCAAACCTTCGAAGAGAATCTACTGGCTTCGAAACGTAAAGAACTGCAACACTATGTTGATTTGGCGATGACATCTATCGCCCATGTGGTTGCCGAAGCGGGGCCGGCTGATCGAGCGGCTGAAGCGGAAGTAAAACGGATTCTACATAGTTTGACTTACGGCGATGACGGCTATTTCTTTGTCTATGATGCCAAAGGGGTTAGTTTGGTACACCCGGTTCAGCCGGAGTTAGTGGGCCAAAACCTGTTTGATATGCAAGACTATAATGGCAACTATGTGATTCAAAACTTGTTGCGTTTGGCGCAGGACGGGGGCGGCTATCACCGCTATATCTGGAGTAAACCATCCAAAGGTGGACTCGAAGATAAACTCAGTTATGTTGTTCAGATACCCAAATTCAATTGGATGATGGGGACTGGGTTATATATCGATGATATCGCTAAAGAAGTGGCCATCACACGACAGAAAGTAACCCATAATATTCGTAATACCTTTTTCACGGTGGTGGCGATTCTTGCGGCAACGGTGGTGGTGATTGCGTTATTGGGGTTGGGGTTAAATGTACACGCCTCGCAATTGGCCGATACCCGCTTACGGGAGGTGGCCCACCGTTATGTGCAGTTTCAGGTGAGTCAGCGGCGTAATTTTGCCCGCGAACTTCACGATGGTATTAATCAATTAATGGTGTCGGTGAAGTTTCGTATTGAGTTAGCGAGAGACAAACTGCAGCCCGATGACATTAAGGCGCGGGCTGAGTTGGACCGTGGCAGTGAAGTATTAAACCAAGCGATTCAAGAAGTCCGACGTATTTCTCATGATCTTCGGCCGATTCAACTGGATGATTTGGGTTTAGAACCCGCTTTGCGCAGTATGATTGCGGAGCTTTCTGAACGCACCGGTATTGCGATGCAGGTCGGCTTAGCTTTGCCTCAGCAGCGCCTGCCTGATGATATCGAGATCACCCTGTATCGTGTTGCTCAGGAAGCCTTAATGAATATTGATCGACACGCGAAGGCGACGCAGGCAAGTGTGCATATTTGGCAGGAAGAACGCTTTATCTGGCTGGAGGTGCGTGACAATGGCCGCGGTTTTAATCTGTCTGCGGATACCGGAGAGGGAATTGGACTACTGAATATGCGTGAGCGTACCGAGCTGTTGAGCGGCCAGTTCAGTTTGCGGAGTAAACCCGGTAGCGGCACCCGCTTACGGGTGGGATTTTCGCTGATCTAGATTAGATGAACAGGTGAAACGGATGACAGGTAAAAAAATTCGTGTTGTGCTGGTGGACGATCACGCCTTGGTACAGGAGGGCATTATTGCCCGGCTGGAGAATGAGTCGGCATTAGAGGTTGTCGGTGCTGCCAGTAATGGTGCTGAAGCACTGTCGTTGATTGCCCAAGTTAAACCCGATGTGGTGTTAATGGATATCTCCATGCCGGTGATGAATGGCTTTGAGGCAACTGAACGGCTACGCGCAGAGCAACCGGATGTGCGGGTGCTGATTTTAACCATGCATGAAAGTCGTGAATATATACTGAAACTGATTCAGTGCGGCGCTGCTGGTTATGTGCTGAAGGATGTGTCGGCGAGTGAGCTGGTCAGTGCGATAAAAACGGTTTATAGCGGGGCGACTTATTTTAGTGCCGGTGTTTCTCAATCTCTGTTTAGTCAGCCGGATCTAACCTTGCAGAATGATACGCCACCTCAGCAGGATTCATTGACCTGTCGAGAAACAGAAGTACTCAGTTTATTGGCGGGTGGCGCGAGTAATAAAGAGGTTGCCCGACAGTTAGATATCTCCGTAAGAACAGCGGAAACGCACCGTCAAAATATCAAAAATAAGCTGGATTTGCATACAGCCGCCGGTTTAGTGCGTTATGCTATCGAACATCATTTGATCGACTGAGATCTATGTAAACCCTCTTGGATCTCGCGGATCGAACGTGACCCTCATGACCTTAGTTGAGCGCGTGAAGCTCGTAAAATATTGTCTCGATCCATTGAGTAAACCCATGCAGGGCAAGCGTTGACGCTTTTCTGCTGTGTGGGTGAGCCATGAGGAAAGAGCCGTCGATGTTGAGTCTACGGCTCTTTTTTTGTTGTAGGCAATGCCAGCTTTGTGCCAAAAGCGGATATGCCACCTGTGATTGATACAATGTGGTAACGCTTTCTTTAATCCTTGAAGAATGTTGTTCTAGCCTATTCGTGTTTTCCAACGTTTGCCGTTTAGCCAAACGTTGTAGCAATCAACAGGGTTACTAGGATATAGTTCAACTAGATGGGTAAGAGGAGTACCCGTATCGTAGTCCGTCATTTTGACTAGCCTACGAAGGTCTGGCCATTCAGACGGATATTCAGGATGAATACCATCATCTTTTTTCCTCTCTGGTGACCCTTGCCTTCGCATACTTAGTCACATATGCCTGATAGGTACGACGTCTAGGATACATACCTTCCCCCTCTTGGATGATGACTACCGTGTAAGGTCGTAGAGCTTGCAAGCTTTAGAGCCTTGCACGGGCGCAATAATAAAGTTGTTAAAAACAAGGAGAAGTCATGATCGGAGCTCATTCACTAGACGGCATCAAAAACAAAATATCCTCCGATCTTCCTCGAACGATTAGCGGCACGAGGAGAGAACCTATTCATGATATCAGGCTTATGACCACTTTTGATTCGCGTCGTCCAACTCGATATCAAAATGTTCGCTTTGAGGAAAAGTGTGATTCGAAACTTGTAGGGATATTGTTAGCGCACCCTAATGCGCCGACTGCCCAACAGGAAATCGTAGGTCATTTATCTCATTTTCACCTCCGTTCGGGAGAAGCCGTCGACTTCTTCTGTGTGGGTTATGGTGCCTATTGGCCGCCGTCCCATTACGCAGATCAAAAGGTGGTAGCCTCCATTGAAGAAACTGATTGGTACTTTAGCGAAACGGCGTTTTCGGAGGTAATTGACCAACTCGAAAAAGAGACACGATGGAGTTACAGCGGCGAAACTGAGCTGATTTTGCTCTCAGCGCATAAAGGCAGTGATGGCAAAGCGGAATTAGATTTCGGGAGTGCCATTGTTTGTAACTTGGAGAGAATGGCCGCTGACGGTGCTTTCAGTTCGATTCGCGCTTTTTTTGCTCAAATCTTCACATTCGCCAAACAGAAAAGAGCTAGCGATCCGGCTTGGGCTTTCAGTGATCATGCGGGTATCGGAGTTGGTAAATCAGTGATAAAGGATGGAATTCTGGGGCTTTTGCCCAGCTCTCTTCGACAGCGGTACAAACAGGCGGAGCACTACGCCGTTCGGGACATCGGCAGTTTTTTAATCGGGTAGCCGAGGGTCTCTAACCCTCAGCCCCCACAACACCCTGCATGCGGATCCGCACAGGGCGTTTCACTGAGAATGGTGAAGCTTGATCCATCCATCGCGCAATTCATAAAGCCCCTGAGATTTTAAATAAGCATTGGATAATGCCTGATTAATCCCCGGTGTTTTAGCGCTTCGCCATGGGCCTTTACTGGTAATGCCACACGCAACAGCCGCCTGTACGTGGACGCCTCGACTTATCAGGTTCCTTACCTTGGTGCGTGGCTTTCGCCACTGCCGCCAGTAAGCCATCCTTATTCTGCGCCGAATCCAATGATCTAGATCGGCGCAGAGTTGATACCCATTGTCCGTTTCGCTCACTCATTGCTGGAGCCGTTTGCGACATATCGTGGCATTTAGTAGAAGTGTGGCTTTGGTCATATAACGAACTAGACGCTCAAAATGGACACAAAAAGTCTGCGGTTTTCGGTCCATTTAGTTTAGCGTTAGTCGATTTTTATGCGCTCTAAGCTATGGCACTCGAATCCTACGGCAGTCAATCACACCGTATCAGCCTATGTAGGTCAGTGGTGTGGTGGTGCTCCAGAGAAATACGGTTGCGGCTCTTAGACCCACTAAAATCACCAAACCGACGGTGAGAATCGAGATACAAAACATAATCCCCCGTGCTTGCGGTATTTTCATAATGATGGGCACGCCGGTAAACAGTAGATAGGTGCTATACGCCAGCGCCGCCATGCCTGCGGCAACACACAACCACAACATCGGATACAAACCCGCTAGCCCGGACAGTAACAGCGGTGTGGCGGTATAGAGGGTTAGGTTCATGCAGCGTTCAAGGGAGGCATGGCCACCGTAGGTTCTTTCCATCCAGTGAATAGCAAAGCTCATTACCCCGAGTGCCAAGCAGGTGGCCAGATAAAAGGCGAAGGCCGAATTGATAGCGCTGATTAAGCTTAGTTTTACGACATCACCACCGGGAATCAGACTCCAGCCGACTTGCGTCGTCCCGATAAATAGAGAGGTCGCGGGGATCATGGCTAGTAACGCCAATAAAAACAATACCTCGGTGGTTCCTTTAAGTCGCTCGTCCCTGAGGTGTTGCATGGCTAGGGTGGGGCGGTAGAAAAGTTCAGACATCGATTTTATGGTCATGATCGTCACCTGCTCGGGTTGCTCGGGGTTAATCTGTTACGCCGATCCCTTAAGAGTAGATCAATACAGCAAAATCTGTACTGCCAAGAGGGATGAAAACTGTATCTGGCGGAGGGGCATCGGCGTTATATATGCTAGTGATACAGCGATGAGGAGATGGGCATGAAGACAATCGGTTTATTGGGTGGCATGAGTTGGGAGTCGACCGCGAGTTACTATAAAGCGATCAATCAAGGGGTTAAAGCCCAGTTGGGTGGCTTACATTCCGCTAAGTTGGCGATGTTAAGTGTCGACTTTGCTGAGATTGAAGTGTTGCAGCAACAGGGCGACTGGCAGCAGGCGGGGGCTATTTTGGCACAAGCCGCTCAGGCGGTTGAGGCGGCAGGGGCGGATTTCTTTGTTATCGGCACCAACACGATGCATAAGGTTGCCGGCCAGATCGAAGCGGCGGTGTCGATTCCCTTACTGCATATTGCCGATGCCACCGCAGTGCAATTGAAAGCCGACAACATGACAACCGTGGGATTATTGGGCACCCGTTTCACCATGGAACAGGATTTTTATCGCGGACGGTTAACGGATCATCATGGCATTGAGGTGCTGGTGCCGGATGAAGCCGCTCGGGGGTTGGTGCATAACATTATTTATGATGAACTCTGCCAAGGGCAGATTAGCGATAGTTCTCGTCAAGTTTATGTCGATATTATTGCGGAGTTAGCGAAGCAGGGGGCGCAGGCGGTGATTCTTGGATGCACCGAGATTGCCTTGCTGGTGAAGCAGAAGGATACCTCAGTGCCTCTGTATGATACCACCGCTATCCATTCAGCGGCGGCGGTTAACTTAGCACTGAGTTGATGATCATTGAGTTAATCGCTGAGGTGCCTATTTAGGTGGTTAGTCGGTTTCGATGACGGGATAACAGTGTCGGCGCATTGTTTCGGTGCTGTCATTATTGAAGTCTTCATAGGACATCTGGCCGATCGTGCCTTGGCTATCGATTAACATGGTCATATTGCGACCGCTCTCTTTGGCGGCATACAAGGCGATATCGGCTCGCTTGATGGAGCCTTTGATATCCGAGTAGCGGCTCAGTTGAGTAACCCCGAACGAGGCGGTGACGTTGTGCTGGTTGCCATGATGATTGATACGGGATTGCGCCAGTTGTAGGCGGATACGATCGATCACGGGGGCCGCCTGCTCTAACGACATCTCTGGGAAAATAAACAAAAACTCCTCACCACCATAGCGGGAAACGGTGTCATGGCGACGAATGCTGTCATCAAAGAGTTTGGCCGTATGGCCTAGTAATAAATCGCCGACATCATGACCCCAGACATCGTTGACGTTTTTAAAGTGATCAATATCGGCCATGGCGATACAGCAGTCATAGTCATCGGAGCGCTGCATTTTATTGTATTCACTGGCCAGTACCGCACCGACTGAACGACGATTCATTAATCGAGTGGTCGGGTCAAACTGCTGCTTGTTTAGGACTGAAAATTCAAACAGCACCATAACCATATCAAACAGTTCTTTTTGGGTGTGCATAAACTTATTCAGGTCATCACGTTTGATCTCTTGATGCTGATTCAGCTGTTGTACTAAGGTGCTGGCAGCAGTATGTAGCTGCTGATGGTAAGCCTCTATTTTTAAAAAGGAGCCCTGTTTGAACATCTCATCTTCAAATACTTTGGTGAGCCATTGGCCAAATTGACAGTGCCGGTGAGCATCGGCCGCAACAAACTGAGCACCCTCTAAGGGTTGGCGGATAATGAGTGCTTTAGTGACGGCCTGCATCCAGTCTCGATGGGCCTCCAATGAGTGCTTAATATCATCGGACAGCGCCTCGAAATCTTCATGGTGCAGACTCTCCAATAGATTTTCGATGACGTATCTATCCTTCGTTTGCTTGTCCGCGGGTGCTAAGTTTGTCGCGCGGTGTAGAGGGCTATTCACAAGCGCAATCTCACTGTAAAGCCAGTTGTTCAGGAACAGGGTGTTGCAATAGTTCCTGCAATGTCTGGCGTTGGTAATGTCTAGCCGAACTGCTGATCTTGCCGCTTTCGCCAGTGGTGAGCCAACGGCGTATACGGCCAGCATCGCCTACCGGGGTACGCTTGCCATAGGAGTTCAGCATCACCATGACGGTGTTGCGGCCATTGATATTTGCCATCATCACTAGGCAGCGACCTGCTTCATCGAGGTAGCCGGTTTTTGTGACGCCGATCTGCCAGCTTTTACGGTGCACCAAGACATTGGTGTTGCCATAGCGTAATGAGTAACCGGGGCTACTAAAACGGGCGGTGTAGCTCGGGGTCTTGCTGTATTCACGAATTTTGGCGTAGGAGGCCGCCGCACGCACCATAATAGCCAGATCCGAGGCGGTTGAGACATTGTGCTCCGATAGCCCGGTGGAGTCGACAAAATGGCTATGGGTCATCCCGAGTTGCTGGGCTTTAAGGTTCATTGCGCGAACAAAGGCTTTAATCCCGCCGGGATAGGTATGACCAAGGGCAGAGGAGGCCATGTTTTCAGATGACATCAAGGCGATGCGGATAACATCTTTGCGGGGGAGTTCGGAGCCGATACGGATACGTGAATAATAATTGTTATTGGCTTGTTTATGACGCTGGGTAAACTGAATTTTTTCATTTAAGGGCAGCTTAGCGTCTAAGGTAACCATCGCAGTCATCAACTTGGTGATGGACGCGATCGGCATCATCATCTCAGCATGTTTTTGATACAGCGGAGCGCCGGTCTGGGCGTCAATGACGGCGGCACTGACCGATGCTAATTCGATATTGCTTTTATCAAGGCTGAGTAACCGTTGTGTGGCACTCGAGAGCGATGCGCTTTGATTATTTGTTTGAGCCTGTGCCGGTAAACTGATGGCGCAGATAAGCAGAAGGCTGTGCAGAACACAGCGGGCTGAGTGGCTCGTTTTAAGGCGTTGTCTGATGGATTGGGTCGCGTATTGGCTTAACAACCACTTTATTGTGAGTATTTTCAAGACTGAACCGTCATAAAATTGGCTTCGTTAAAAGTATGTGTTTATTGACAGTCCGTTGTCTGCCGCATGAATAAATGCAGCTTCTGTAAACTTAGCGTTTTGCCACTTTAGCATAAACACGTGTTTTAATCGTTGTTTAAACTGATCATTTTATGTTTTTATGGCGGCGTTTATTGGATCAGAAAGCCTATCGTAAAATAATTACTTCCCTGAATAGGGTAGAATAACGCACCTGATATTCAGCACTGAAAGCAGGCTTAAACCTTAAGGAATATGTGAAACCGCTATGGAGCAAATAATAACCCTGATTCTAGATTCCGGTCGCACGGCGATTGATTTGGTGCTCTATATGTTATTGCCGGTTATGGTGGTGATGTTAGCGCTGATGAAATTGTTGGAAAGCAAAGGGGTCTTAGGTTGGATCTCCAATCAGCTGTCACCGGTGCTTCGGCTGTTTGGTATGCCAGGGCTAGGTATCTTTGCGATGCTGCAGATTTTGTTCGTTAGCTTTAATGCGCCGGTGGCTTCATTGGCGATTATGGGGCGGGATGGCTCTTCGCGGCGTAGCATTGCGGCAACCTTAGCTGCAGTGTTGACCATGTCTCAGGCTAATGTGGTTTTTCCGATGGCGTTGGTTGGGCTGAATTTACCGGTGATTATGGCGACCTCTGTGTTGGGGGGCTTGATTGCTGCCGCTGCTACTTATTATCTGTTCGCTCGTCAGCCGGGAATGGATGATGACTATAGTTATGCTTCGCACCTTGCGCCTGAGCATCATGAGAAAAAGAATATCATTCAGACTTTATCTGACGGAGGACAAGAGGGTGTTAAGATCGTTATCGCCTCGATACCGTTACTGATTTTGGCGTTTTGTTTTGTCAATGTATTGAAAGTGACCGGCTCTATGGAGTTTTTAACCGCGCTGTTGGCACCGGTATTAGCTCTGGTTGGACTGCCTGAAACAACCGTTTTGCCTATTGTGACTAAATTTGTCGCCGGTGGAACCGCAATGATGGGTGTTACCATCGATCTGTTGAATCAGGGGGCCATGAGTGCCACGGATTTGAACCGGATTGCCGGCTTTGTGATCAGCCCGTTTGATGTGGCTGGCGTGGCCATTTTATTGGCGGCGGGTAAACGGGTCGCATCGGTTGCACGGGCGGCTATGTTGGGGGCGCTGGTGGGCACACTGGTCCGTGGCATACTGCATTTAGTGATATTCTAATCACCGCAACGGTTGGTGCTTGACCCCCGGACGGCGCGGACATAAAGTTGCCTTTACTGCTGATGTTTTACAGCAATCCGGGAAAGGACAATCATATTCATGCAATACCCTGAGACTAAATTACCCAACGTGGGTACCACTATTTTCACTGAGATGTCACAACTGGCTTCAGAGCATAATGCCATTAATCTGTCTCAGGGTTTTCCTGATTTCGACGGGCCGTTAGCGCTGTTGGATCGGGTTACCTATTATCTTGAAAGTGGCCTGAACCAGTATGCCCCTATGGCCGGTGTGCCAAGCTTACGTAACGCTATCGCCATGAAAATTGAACATCTATATGGCTGTCAGGTAAACCCTGATACGCAGGTGACGGTGACATCGGGGGCGACCGAGGCTCTGTTTGCTGCGATTGGCGCGGTGGTCCGTTCTGGCGATGAAGTGATCGTATTTGATCCAGCCTACGACTGTTATGAACCCGCGATTGAATTGAACGGTGGTCGGGCTATCCATCTTGCACTGCAGGCTCCTGATTTTGCCATTGATTGGCAAGCGGTCCAGGCGGCTATTAATGATCATACCCGGATGATTATTATTAATAGTCCTCATAACCCTACTGGGAGTGTACTTTCGACGGCGGATCTTGACCAGCTAGAAGCTTTGGTTGCAGGAACAGATATTTTACTGCTCAGCGATGAGGTGTATGAACACATCTGTTTCAATGGTCCGCATCAGAGTTTATTGCGTCGGCCAGCGCTGGCAAAACGCGCTTTTGTTGTGTCATCCTTTGGTAAAACCTACCATACCACCGGCTGGAAAGTGGGTTACTGTGTGGCACCGCCTGCGTTAACCACAGAGCTGCGCAAGCTACATCAATATCTGACTTTCTGTACCGTGCACCCAATACAGTTGGCACTGGCGGATTTCATGACAGATTACCCAGAACACCATTTGGAGTTACCCGATTTTTATCGCCAAAAGCGTGATCTGTTCTGTCAGTTGATGGCTCCCAGCCGGTTTAGTTTTAAACCCGCCGATGGCACTTATTTTCAATTAGTCGATTATTCGGCGATCGCGCCGGATATGGATGATGTGACCTTTGCCCGTTGGTTGACCACGGAGGTGGGTGTGGCCGCGATACCGGTATCGGTTTTTTATGCTTCGCCGCCGCATCAACGATTGGTCCGCTTCTGTTTTGCGAAAGATGACAAAACCCTAAAACAGGCTGCAGAAAAACTATGCAAGATCTGAAAATTACCTTAGTTCAACCGGATATGCAGTGGCAGAATCCGGCTGAAAATTGCGCGATGTATGAGCGCCTGATGGATCAAGGGGCCGCTGGTACTGATCTCGTCTTATTGCCGGAAATGTTCTCCACCGGTTTCACCATGGATAGTCGCTTAGCCGCGGAACCGATGGGCGGTGAAACCTGCCAGTGGTTACAACAACAGGCGATGCAACGGGGAGTTGCTATCGCGGGTAGTTTGGCGATTAAAGTCGATGATAGCTATGTTAACCGGATGATTTTTACCTTTCCGGATGGTGAGCAGGTTTATTATGATAAGCGCCATCTATTTCGCATGGCGGGTGAACATGAACGTTATCAGCCTGGTGAAAAGCGTGTCGTTGTCGAATATCGCGGTTGGCGGATTCTGCTTCAGGTATGCTATGACCTGCGCTTCCCGGTGTTCTCGCGTAATAATAATGACTATGACTTAGCTCTGTATGTGGCTAACTGGCCGGCCCCCCGTCGTCAGCCGTGGCGTAAGTTATTACAGGCCCGAGCGATTGAAAACCTTTGCTATGTGGCCGGCGTTAATCGTGTGGGTACAGATGCTAATGGCCATCAATATAGCGGTGACAGCATGCTGGTGGACTTTAAAGGTGAGCGGCTAATGGATCATGCTCCAGACTTGCCGTTCTGTGACACCATGACCCTGTCTGCCGAGGCGTTGAAAAGTTTCAATCAAGCTTTTCCTGCTTGGATGGATGCGGATTCATTTGTTATCGCCAATGAGGAATAAGCCGAAGGGTTAAGTCGAAATGCTTTCTAAGCCGTGTTTATCAACTCACCTTACTACACCAAAAGCCGTTCGCAGCTGAGGGAAGGCGCTGCAAGCGTTACCATTGTGTCACTCGGTATCGACTGACAACGCCGGTGTAAGTTTGCCGCAGTGATTTTCTGCCTGTGCTGCGATTGATGAATGTCGATGTTAGCAATACTTCAATGTCACTATGGACTATTGCTTTTAGTCGGTGGCTGAAGGGTATTGCTGTTTTAACACTATATTGAACGAAACGTTCTTAACAACATTCTTAACGAAACGTTGGATACAATGGCCAAGCATATCTAGGGATAGGCCAATAAAGGATATAAGCATTGCAACAGTCGAATACTAAACAGATCCCCTTTGCCGAATTTGTCACCTTGATTGCGCTATTGATCTCGTTAGCCGCTTTATCGATCGATTCGATGATACCGGCACTCGGGGAGATCGGTCGAGATCTGAAGGTGGCCGACCCTAATGATAACCAGCTGGTGATTATCGCTTTTCTGGCGGGTATGGGGATCGGTCAGTTTCTCTATGGCCCGCTGTCCGATTCCTTCGGGCGAAAATTGGCGGTGTTACTGGGACTGTCAATTTTTGTACTGGGGACGGTGCTGTCGATTACGGCAGAGAGTTATCCACAGATGTTGCTAGGGCGGGTACTACAAGGGTTTGGCTTGGCAGGGCCTCGAGTGGTTTCGGTTGCCCTTGTACGAGACCTTTATTCGGGCCGTGCGATGGCTCGGGTGATGTCGTTTATTATGAGCGTCTTTATACTGGTGCCAATGATGGCGCCAGCACTCGGGCAGCTGGTGCTGAGCTTTGCCGACTGGCGCATGATATTCACCGGGTTGCTGAGTATTGCTGTCGTGCTAGGTGTTTGGTTTTTCGTGCGTTTGTCTGAGACATTAGCAATGGATAAGCGTCGCTCTTTTGCTCCTGCTGCCCTATGGCTAGGCTTTAAAGAGGTGATGAGCAATCGGGTAGCAATGGGCTTTACCCTGCTAACCAGCCTCGTGTTTGGTGGTTTTTTGGGGTATTTGAGCCTGTCTCAACCGATCTTGCAGACACAATATGGTCTCGGCACACGATTTCCGCTGTATTTTGCCATACTGGCCGGTGCTATCGGCCTGGCATCTTTAGTGAATACTCGCCTTGTGGGCCGTTATGGTATGTGGCGACTGACAATATTTGCGATACTCAGCATCGCACTAACGTCACTGATCTATGGTGGTGTTGCGTTGACCTATAGTGGGCATCCACCGCTTGCGTCATTGGTGATTTATCTGTTGCTTGTGTTTTTCGCGACAGGCTTGCTGTTTGGTAATCTGAATACGATGGCGATGGAGCCTTTAGGCCATCTGGCGGGCCTTGGGGCCGGATTAATCAGCGCTATTTCGACCATGCTGAGTATTATTCCAGGGATGATTATCGGCAAATTATATAACCAAACGGTTTATCCCGTGGTAGGGGGCTTTTTGGTACTCATGACTTTCGGGTTGTTGGTGTGTTATTGGCTGCATCGTTATGCTGATGTTGGCGAAGGGGAACGTTAGCGTTTCGCGTCATTGTTATCCAACTCGTGCTCAAGGGGCGGTTGCCGCGAAAGGGTTTACAAGCAGTGTCTATCTAAATCGCCTAGATTGGTTCGATGAATATTAAGATTCTCGAGAACTGCTGATCACCCGAATAGTGCTGTTATCATCGTTGGCTAAGTAAAATGGTTCGGCGTACTGCAGAGTGACGTAGGCATGTTCACGCATAATGCCTTCGGCTCGTGCGCCCAAGCCCTGATCAATCGCCTCAAACGCGGCATGGTGCTGCATATGGGCGAAATTAAAACGACGGTATTCTAAGGCCAGGTTATGACGGTCTATGGCTAATGAGCTAACGGATGCAAAGGGAGTATGTTCACTATGCCTCAAGGCGGTGCTGATAGCCGGGTTATCGCTGGCTTCAATAATTAAGGTGTGAAAGCGTTTATTCAGATCGTGATAGATTTCTAGGTCTGTTTCGTCGACATGGCCTTTAATAAACAAGGCATCTCCCTGAGCTAAGCACTGTAACAACTCTTCACGCTGTGCCGTGGTGAGACCTTTCTCTGCGGCTTGTCGAGCGGCTAATCCTTCTAATACTCCGCGCACTTCAACGGCGCCTCTAATATCACCGGCGGTCACTTCTCGCACCCGATAGCCTCGGCGTTCTAATTTGCTGAGTAAGCCTTCCTGCTCGAGTGCTCTAAATGCAATACGTACGGGGGTACGTGATACTCCGAGCCGGTCAGCGGTGGGTATTTCCGCTACCCGTTCACCCGCAGCCAATTCACCCGAAATAATCATTTGGCGTAATGTACTCAGCACCCGCTGACTTGCTTTGCTCATTGAAACTAAAACCTCAGGTAGCATTAATGGTGTGTCAATAGGCTGCGTAATGCCCGTAACCGATGTTCGAGAATAGCATAATATTGGATCCAATAGCGGAAGATTAATGAGTCGGCTATCTGTTTGATCGTGCATCGGGAAACGCAGATTCTTGTGCTGAAACGCTGGATTACTGGTGAGGTTGCCTGGTTGATTAGAGAAAGATGTTAATTATTATTGGATCCATTTTTTGTTGATTTTGAGCTTTAAAGCTATATTATTCCATATATTGGATCCAATAAAATAATAACGAAATGCAAAGAAGGTCTGTTATGTTTCCCAAAAACTGCTGGTATGTTGCTTGTACTCCGGATGAATTTACCGATAAACCACTGGGCCGCCAAATCTGTGGAGAGCGAATTGTTTTTTATCGTGGCACTGAAGGTCAGGTTGCCGCTGTGGAAGACTTCTGTCCCCACCGTGGGGCGCCGTTATCGTTAGGCTATGTTGAGGATGGCTTATTAGTCTGTGGTTATCACGGTTTGCAAATGGGATGTGATGGTAAAACAGTTGCGATGCCTGGGCAGCGGGTAAAGGGATTTCCTTGTATTCGTAACTACCCGGTTATCGAGCGTCATGGTTTTGTTTGGGTCTGGACAGGGGATGCGACGCTCGCCGATCCTGAGGATATTCCAGAGCTGGAATGGGCAAACAATTCGGCATGGGCTTATGGTGGCGGTCTTTACCATATTAACTGTGACTATCGCCTGATGATCGACAACCTTATGGATTTGACCCACGAAACCTATGTGCATGCCAGTAGCATCGGACAGAAAGAGATCGATGAAACACCGGTGCACACCAAAGCTGAAGGCGATACCGTTATTACCAGCCGCTTTATGAATAATGTTACTGCGCCGCCATTTTGGCAGGCGGCATTACGGGCCAATCAACTGGCTGATGATGTGCCGGTCGATCGTTGGCAGATCTGCCGCTTTACACCGCCGAGTCACGTAATGATTGAAGTTGGCGTTGCCCACGCTGGCCATGGTGGTTATGACGCTAAGCCAGAATTGAAGGCGAGTAGCATCGTGGTGGATTTCATTACCCCGGAAACTGAAACATCTATTTGGTATTTCTGGGGCATGGCGCGTCATTTTAAAGCGGATGACAGTGCACTAACAGAGCAGATTAGAGAGGGACAAGGGCAGATATTTAACGAGGATTTAGAAATGCTCGAACGCCAACAGCGTAATCTTTTAGATTATCCCGACCGTCAGTTGTTAAAACTGAATATTGATACTGGTGGGGTTCGATCCCGCCGCATTATTGAGCGCTTGATTAAAGAGGAAGATCAGTTAAGCGCCAGTAAGACGCTCTAATGCTGTGAATCCGTTTACTGCTGTCTCTACGTTTGGGTCGATCAGTAGAGGGTATATCGGAACAAAGGAATTCGTTGTTTTAGAGCCTTACAGGCTGTGATTGGTTCTGGGTCGTTTAATAAATGACAACCGCTTAAGCATAAAATATAACAATAGGAATGTGCTGCTATGACGCTAAAAAAATATATGGGTATCACCGCTATGGTCTGTGGGATGTTGGGTGCATCGGTCAGTTCAGCGATAGCGGCAGATTATAACTTGCGCTTTGCTCATCCTTGGCCCGGTGGATCTGATATTCATAAAGGCTTAGCCGCCTGGAGCGACTCTTTAACGGAAGCATCTGATGGGCGTATAAAGGTGGAGTTTTATCCGGCACAAACCTTGGCAAAGGCGGCGAAAGCCTATGATGCGGTGGTGAATCAGGTTGCCGATATGACGGCAACGGTTCAGGGGTATAGTGCTAATCGTTATCCCTTAACCCAAGTCATTGAGTTACCGGGTATGGTTGCTAGTGGCTCCCAAGGCTCTTGCATTTTGCAGACTCTCTATGATGATGGCGATATTGCCGCTGAGTATGATGATACCCATGTGCTGTTTGTCTGGACTAATGGCGCGGGGCATCTGCATATGAATGGTAAAAAGGTGCTCAAACCTGAAGATATTGCAGGGTTGCGAATTCGTCGACCGACTACAGTGGTGGGTCAATTGTTGCAAGATTTAGGGGCCAAGCCAGTAGGCATGCCCGCCCCTGATGCATACACAGCGTTACAACGAGGTGTGATTGATGGGGTGGCCATCTCTTGGGACGGCGCTAAGGTTTTTCGCCTGAATGATGTGGTGGATTCTCATACGGAGCTGAACCTCTATTCGTTAAGCTTTGTGGTAACGATGAATAAGGACGTTTATCAGCGTTTGCCAGAGGATCTGCAGAGGGTTATCGATGATCACTCTGGCCAGAAATGGTCTCAGTATATGGCCAAGATCTTTGATCGTGTTGATCATGAATCACGGATAGACGCTAAAGCAATGGGGGATGAGGTCATTGAATTTGATACGGCTATTCAACAGGCATGGCGTCCTGCATTAGTAAAGGCAACGGACAACTACCTCGATGAGCTGGAAAGCAAAGACCTGCCGGCTAGGGCGGTCTATGCAAAGGCGAAAGAGTTACGCCAACACTGTGAGACATGATTGTCAGGCCTGGTGTTTAAGCATTGTATTAACAAGCCTGAAAGGTAGCTAACAAAATGGTGAGCGCGCTTTATCGGCAAAGGAACGGTGATAAAAAAAGATAGTCAGCAAGTGTAATGGCTATGGAATGATGTTAACGATAGATTAATGCCAGTCTTGATTGTGCTTAATAAACCCACCCTCCGGTGGGTTTATTACGTGAGGCTTGAATAGTTAAACTAGGGCTAGGTTATGAACAGGCCTGTTTATATTCGAGGGCCTTTTGATAGACCGTTTTGGCGTTTATCGGCGCGTTATTGTTAGCCTCAAGGTAGTCGTTAACCACTTTCTCTAGCACGGTTTTCCATTGTGGATTCTCCATTAACTTATTAATTGTATTGATCGTATGCCCTGCCGCTACTGCTTCAGCACGTCCCGCGGCATCGAGGTCATCTAGTTTTCGCCCCATCGTGCGGGCCCAAGTCATACCACTGTTTTGGTCGATTACGGCTTTGAGTTTGTCTGGTAATCTCGCATAGGCGTTGTTATTCATGGTGGCGATAAAGGCTAGGGTATAAAGTGCTAGCTCCGTGTGTGAACTTAACTGCTCGTTCAAGCGAAAGTCTTTCATCGCTTGCCAAGGAAAAGCAACGCCATCGATGACTTTGCGTTGGGCCGCAGTATAGGTTTCCGGTGCGGGCATGCCGATCGGTTGAGCGCCGAGCGACGTTAATATTTCAGCAACAACGGTGGTTGCCCGCCGGATACGCAGGCCGTTAACATCCTCCGGTGTTAATATTTGTTTTGCGTTTGTATGAAGGTGGCCGGGGCCGTGGGCAAAGAAAAACAGCGGGTGAGTATCTTGATATTCATTATCGATCAGCTTGTTCTCATACAGTGTTTGCAATACGCAGCTGGCATTTTCAGCGGTTTTCACGATACCGGGTAGTTCTATTACTTGGGTAATGGGAAAGCGGCCTGCTATATAACCCTGTGCAGTCACGGTGATATCCATGATGCCATTGACGGTGGCGGTATAACTTTGCGGCGCTTTAGCGAGGGTTTGAGAAGGATAGATCTCTATTTCTAACTCGCCTTGGGATTCAGTCTTAACCTTGTCGGCCCAATCGCTGATAACGTTATCAACACTAGAACCGGGAGGCCAGAAGTGGCCTAAACGAAGTTTATGAACATCGGCGTGGGCGGCATTGATTGCCATACAGCTGGTGAGTGCGGCAGCTAGAACGGTTGTTAGTTTCATTTTGGCGTCCTGTTATTATTTATATTTTTAGACGTAACGGGGGCTTACTAAGGGCTAAGCCTGCTTTTGCTTTTTCAGTCGGGCAATAATTCTTCTGGCGCGATTAGCGCCCACGTCTACATGAATATCGATCATCGGCTTATCAGCAAAGCGCTTCATGTTGGCGTACTGGGCTTCGATAACGACTTTATCTTCATCAAAGGTCATTGCCGACTGGTCAATAATCAGTTTCATGCTTTCCATGGGTTGACTGCTGGGGTTACTTGCTTGAGTCCAGATATAGAAACAGGTCTCATCAGTCTCCGGAGTGACCGCGTGGAAGCCTTTAAGATGAAAACCACCTCGTTCAGGGTCATCTAGCGATGCTGTATTGACATCGACGGCACCGGTCCATATTTCGAGATGCGAAGGGTGGAAGATAATCTCTTGCCAGCGGTCAACGTTACCTTTAAACGGGTAAGCCGCGGTGTAGGTGGGTGGTGGTGTCGAGTTAGGCATCTTGCGAACAACCTTTATCGAATCACCTTTCGCTTCGACGGTCATTTCTGCATTCATATGCAGCTTAGCGTTGCCGCCAATGGTATGCAGATGGACATAACCGAGATGGCTCAGGTCGAGTAAGTTATCGTGGATCAGTTGATAGGGGGCTTGATAGTGGTATTTATCACCATCGTATAGATAGCGTTCATCGGTATGAACATCATACGTTGGGGGTTCACAGGTTGGCTCGGCGTTACCTTCAGAGCCAAACCAGATCCAAATCAGCGCGCCTTGTTCTTTAACAGGATAGGCCGAGATAATCGCTTTAGAGGGTATTTTGCTCTGACCAGGCACCTCAATGCACTTGCCGGTGCCATCAAATAGCAAGCCGTGATAACCACAACGAATACCGTCTTTATCAATAGTACCGAGGGAGAGTGGTAGATCTCGGTGGCAGCAGCGATCTTCGAGAGCACTTACCTGACCGCTTGGAGTGCGGTAAAAAACGATCGGATGATTTAGCAGGGTACGCCCGAGTGGTTTATCCTGTACCTCTTTGCTGAGTGCTGCGACGTACCACATATTCAGTGGAAATTTTGCATGCTTAGCGGCTTGAATATCCGCCACATCGGCTGTTTTGATCTGTTGAACGGTCATTTTCAACCTCTTATTTTAATAAGTTTTTTTGTTTTTTATCGATCGCTCTAGTGCCCGTTAGTTAACCTAGATATCTGACAGGCGCTGCGTGGTTATTTAGTTGACACCTCAACGATACTTGAAATCTAGTTGAGGCGTCAACTAGATTGGCAGGTTTTTATCCGCTTTTTGGTTTACTAAAATGAAATCAATATGTTGTGCTATATTTGTCCGGCGGCTTTTGGACTGAGCTTTAAGTCGCGCAGAAACGGGGTAGCGAGGCTCTAACTAAATGACAACGACATCTTTATCAGTACACAGAAATAAGTTGGATCTTGATCGTTATGTCCCTGCGCTGGTTACATTCCTCGCTAATAAGCTCTCGAGTGGTGCTTCAGCCTGTTATCGGAAACACTTCGATGTTGGCGTTGTTGAGTGGCGAGTTCTCGCGTTACTGAGGGTAGAAAGCAATATAACGGCAAACCGGATCTGCCAAGTAATAGGTCTAGATAAGGCTGCAGTAAGTCGGGCATTGAAACTCTTAAAAGAAGACGACTATGTTACTTTTGTTAAGGACGAAACCGACGGACGTTCAGTACTGATTAGTCTGACACCGAGTGGTGAAGGAGTCCATGATCAAATTCTGCAGATCGCGCTGCAGCGCGAAGCATTGTTACTTGAAGGGTTAACACCGGCAGAGCAGGACACGTTGATCTCTTTATTGCAAAAAGTGAATGCGAGAGTCGCTGTTGTGAATGCCTATGACCCTTCTGATCATGAATAAACAGGTGAATGACTGTTTAGCTTGACGGGCCTCGAAAAGCGACCGCTGAACTATACTTTTATCATTCACAACGGCCGTTCGCGCCGGGAGGTAGAAGATGAAACGTTTAGTGTTTTTAGCGCCGGATCTGGAACATGCTGAGAGAGTGGTTGAGTCGTTACATGAATTAACGATTAATGATGCCGCCATTCATCTGCTGGGTCGGGATCATAACGCGTTGCAGCAAGCCCATCTGCATGAAGCCACCGAAATGGAAACATCGGAGCTAGAGTCTGATTTCAACTGGGGTATTGTTGCCGGGGGTGTTTTGGGACTGATACTGGGGATGGTTAGCTATGGCGCGGTGATCTTTGACGTTGAGTTTGGCCCTATTGCTATTCTGTTGTTAACGGTTATCGGCTCACTGTTTGGCGGTTTGATCGGTAAAAACATTGGTGAAAGTACTCCGAATGCGGATTTGAATAAGTATCAGCATGCACTGGATGCCGGGCAGATTCTATTGATTGTGGATGTTGCGGTGGAGTTATTACCCGAGGTCTATAAACAGGTGCGCAGCCATTGTCCTAAAGCGCTGATTGAGAGTCGCCATGTTTTTCATGATCACCCGCTGGCGGCTTAATCAAAGCAGATGAGCTAAGTGGGTTGCCTTTGTTGGTCAGGCTGTGTGATCGTGATAGTTCAGGTTACGGTCCTGAACGATATGCTTTATTCTGTCGATGAGTGTCCGTTTAGTCGTTGCTTTAACAGGTGTTTTTGACGTGCTAAATCCTTTATAATTGCTTTAATTACAATTGTTAATAAAGTAAATAATTTAATGGCTAATCAAAGTTCAGCGGAAGAGATCGATTACGGTATTTTAGATACACTGGTCGGATACAAGCTTAGACGTGCTCAGGTCACTGTATTTAACCATTTCACCGATCGTTGCCTTAAATTTGGCATTACCCCGGGTTTGTTTGGGGTGTTGTCTATTGTTGAACGTAATCCGGGATTGACGCAGACAGCTATCGCTAACGCGCTGGGTAATGATCGTTCGGCAATGGTCAGTGTGGTTGATCGGCTCGAAGCGATGAACGTGGTTGAGCGTAAGCCTTCGGTAAAAGACCGACGTTCCCATGCACTGTTTTTGACACCTCACGGTGAAACATTTTATAAAGAGTTAGTGGCTCAGGTGTTAGCCCATGAGAAAGACTTCACCGACACCTTGAATGAGAGTGAAAAGGTATTGTTACTCGATATTCTTGATCGTTTCGCCAAGCATTCGCCATCCGCTAAGGCTGAATAGTCGTTATGCCAAATATAAAAAAGCCCTAGCAACATTATTGTTGCTAGGGCTTTTTTTTGTTAGCGCAGCGGCTGGTTTATAGTTTCAGCAGCTTGACCGCATTCTCTTTAAGAATCTTTGGTCGCACCTCATCTTTAATACCAATGGTTTCAAAGTCTTTCAACCAGCGATCTGGGGTGATGACGGGCCAATCAGAACCAAATAGCATCTTGTCTTTTAGCAGTGAGTTGGCGTACTGAATCAAAATTTTCGGGAAATATTTAGGTGACCAACCCGACATATCGATATAGACATTAGGTTTGTGGGTGGCAACGGATAGGGCTTCTTCCTGCCAAGGGAAAGAGGGGTGAGCCATGACAATCGGCATATCCGGAAAATCAGCCGCCACATCATCAATATACATCGGGTTAGAATATTTTAGGCGCATATTCATACCGCCTCGGCTACCCGCACCCACGCCGGTTTGGCCGGTATGGAACAGTGCCACCGCACCTTCTTCAGCAATCGCTTCATAAAGGACATACGCGGCGCGGTCATTAGGGTAAAAGCCTTGCATCGTCGGGTGAAACTTGAATCCGCGGACACCAAAATCACGGACTAGACGACGGGCTTCACGGGCGCCCATACGCCCCTTAGCAGGGTCGATGGAGGCAAATGGAATGATGATGTCGCTATTATCGGCGGCTAGGCGTGCCACCTCTTCGTTTTCGTAGCGACGGAAACCGGTTTCCCGTTCAGCATCCACGGGGAATAGCACACAGGCAATTTTACGATCACGGTAATAAGCGGCCGTTTCTTCAATCGTCGGCAGCATGTTGTGCCCCGCTGGATTTTTGAAGTATTTGGCGAAGTCCTGTTGGAACTCATAATAGCCATCATCGCGCAAGCATGTGCAGGGCTCTTCAGCATGGGTATGGAAATCTATCGCGATAATGTCATCGATATTCATTGTAGCCACCTATCTCTTAAATATTCTTTAGGGAACGCTGACAGCTTATTTTAGTGTTCACTGTAACGGTCTAATTTGTCTCTATTCGGATGACCCGCCGCCATCAACGCGGTGACGGTAGCGGGTATTGCTTCGGTTAACTCAGTATATGCACCAGTGACAGAGTAATTGGCGGGAACAGTACCAGCAACGCAACCCGTGTCATATCCGACATGATAAAGGGCACTACGCCTCTGAAGCTTTCTTTCAGCGACAGTGATTTATCAAACGAATTAATAATAAATACATTCATGCCGACCGGCGGGGTGATCAGCCCAACTTCAACGACCACCAACGCCAGAATACCAAACCAGATACCGGTGTCTTCGACCGACATGCCAAAATCCATCGCCACGATAATCGGGAAGTAGATTGGAATGGTCAGCAAAATCATCGCTAGGCTATCCATGAAACAACCCAGTATGAAGTAGCTTAGCAGCATTAGTGCAAGAATCAGATAAGGGGACATCTGCGCGTCTAACAGTAATTCTGCGCCGAGGTTAGGCAAGTTCGTCAGGGCGATAAAAACACTGAATAGATCAGCTCCGAGAATGATCATAAAGATCATGGCACTGGAAACGGCCGTTCTGATGATGCAGCTCTTGAGCTGATCGAAGGTCAGTTTGCCGTGGGTCAGTGCCAGAATACCGGTTAATACCACCCCAACGGCCGCCGCTTCTGTCGGAGTAAAAATACCGAGATAGATACCGCCTAAGACGATCAAAAAGATCAGACTGATATGCCAGACATCAGCGGTAGATTTAATCTTCTCCATAAAGGTGGTTTTTTGCCCACGAGGGCCTGATTTAGGAAAGATACGCACATAAATAGCGATCGCCAAGATATAGCCAACCGCGGCCAGAATGCCGGGTACAAAGGCGGCGATAAACATTTTAGAAATGTTTTGCTCGGTGAGCACGGCGAAGATAATCAGTACCATTGAGGGAGGAATCAAGATCCCCAGTGTGCCACCAGCCGCAAGACAACCCGCCGCTAAGCCACCGGCATAGTTATTCTTTTTCATTTCAGGCAGCGCAACCTGACCCATAGTCGAAGCCGTTGCTAACGATGAACCACAAATCGCACCAAAGGCGGCACAACCTGAAATCGAAGCCATTGCGAGGCCGCCTTTAAACTGTCCGACCCAGGTATTACAGGTGCGAAATAGTTCGGAGGTGATGCCCGCCCGAGTGGCCAATTCGCCCATCAACAGAAACAACGGTACAACCGATAGGTCATAACTGGAAAATTTAGAATAGGGGACGGTGCTCAAATAGTTCAGTGTGGTGGGAAACCCCGCCAGAATGGTATAGCCCAATGCGCCGCAAGATAGCATCGCCACTGCGATCGGTATACGAATAGACATCAGCACCAGAAGCAATGCCAGCATGGATAGGGCAAGTTCAATATTGCTCATGATCGTGAATACTCCCGGAAGCCCAGCACTGTATCAATGAAGCAGCAGAGGGTGAGAAGTGAAACGGAAAATACGGCTGGAATGTAAGCTATCCAGACCGGTAGTTCGAGAATCATGGTCTGTTCGTTGTATTCGAACATATCCAAGCCTCCCAGATACATCTGCCAAGCCAGTGTGGCGGCAATCAGGGTAAACATCAGATTACCGACGGCATCGAGAAAGTAGATCTTTCGCTTGGCCATATTGAGGGTGAAAAAATCGACAATTACGTGCCCTTTATGTAACTGGCACTCGGTCAAGAAGAGAAAAATTGAGATAGCGAGCCCCATCTCAACCATTTCGTAGTCACCCTGTACCGTGATGCCCAGAAAAGCACGGCCGATAATACTGGCAACTGTCATGAGTGCGAGCAGAATCATAATAATACCTCCCACCAGCGCGAGCTGACGGGAGATGAATGCGATTCCGCTCTTCGTTTGACTAAGCAGAGTAAACATAGGTAAGGCCTCTTACTTGTTGGCCGCTTCGTACTTAGTAATCAGCGCGTTAGCTTTGTCGAGCAGAGCTTGGGATTGATAACCGTCAGACTTCATCTCTGTCAACCAATCTTCAGTGATGAAGTTGATTTGAGACTTCCAGCTAGCAATTTCAGCTTCTGGCAAGGTATAGAACTCATTACCCTGATCAACAGCCGCTTGACGCCCCATCGCTTCAGATTCATCAAACAGTTCGCCAATATGTGCGGCCAGTTCGATGCCTGAGTTGTTGTCGATTACTTTTTGCAGGTCTGCCGGCAGCTTGGCATAGGCCTCTTTATTCATGGTGAACAGGAAGAAGTTAGCATACAGGCCGCGCTTGCCAGGGATCTCAGTGTGGTGTTTAACCAGTTGATGGATTTTCAGTGGTTTAACCACCTCAAAGGGTAATACCGCAATATCTAGTACACCTTTCGAGAGTGCGCTAGGCATCTGTGGCACCGGCATAAAGACAGAGTTAGCGCCTAGTTTTGAAAAGGCTTCGGCCATGATCTTGTTAGGTGCTCGCAGTGTCATCCCTTTTAGGTCTTCAGCGGTGTGGATAGCTTTTTCACGGGAGTGCAGTGAGCCTGGGGCATGCACATGCATCGCAAGCAAATGAACATCTTTTAGTTCATCGGCCATCTCTTGTTCAGCGTATTCTTGAATCGCCATGCTCATCGGTTTTGCTTTGCTGGCCATAAAGGGTAGCTCAAACACCGTGGCTTTAGGGAAACGCCCAGGAGTATAGCCACCAACGGTCCAAGACATATCCACGATGCCTTTACGCACCTGATCAAACAGTGCTGGGGGCTTACCGCCAAGCTGCATTGATGGATAAACGTCGATCTTGATTCGGCCATTAGACTCTTTCATGACCTTATCAGCCCAAGGCTTAAGGAATTGAGAGTGAGCCATAGAAGGTGGCGGTAGAAAGTGATGCAGTTTAAATGTGTATTCTGCATCGGCAGACATAGCACTGCTGGAACCGAGTACCAGCGCACATGCGATAAGTGATTGTCTGAAAGTCTTTTTAATGCCCATGTTTATATCCCTTAGGTTTCTTTATTGTTTTAGGATTCCAGCGAGCTGGTGGGTGTATTTATACATAAACTGTTTAGTAGTGCAACAATTGTCTGTATAAAACATATGCACCAAATTCAGGCGCCTCAGGGTCTAATTTTTGTTGCTCATCGGACGGGAAAACGCGGATCAAGATATTTCCTTTTTTAATTAACAAGTTAAGTAACTAAGGCGAGTGGCTGACGGGTTATGATTGAGATTAGAGGGTAATGTTTTACAAATAATATTGTTGACTATATAAACAATGTTTTATATAAACATAACCAACAACAACACTATACAAGCTGATACGGCTTATTTTTTCTGAGGTGGCGAATGGCCGAGTACCGTTTTATTGAGTTTTCTGTAGAGGCTGATATTGGCCATTTGCAATTGAATCGTCCGGCAAAGAAGAATGCGATCAACGATGCGCTTCTTCTGGAAATCGAAGATGTGTTTATCAATATGCCGGAAGAGGTTGCGGTGGTTTTGATCTCGGGTAATGGCCCTGAGTTCTGTTCTGGGCTAGATCTGTCCGAGCACGTTGCCCGTGACCCTTATGGTGTCGTGCAGCACTCTCGTATGTGGCACCGCGTATTTGGTCGCATCGCGAATTCAACTATTCCCGTGGTGGCTGCGTTACACGGTGCAGTCATCGGCGGTGGTTTAGAACTGGCATCGAGCGCCCATGTTCGGGTGGCCGATGAAACAACCTATTTCCGTTTGCCAGAAGGGCGTCACGGTATCTTCGTTGGCGGCGGTGCATCGGTGCGAGTTGGGCGGATCTTGGGTGCCAGTCGAATGATGGACATGATGCTGACGGGTCGTACCTATGATGCGGTCGATGGTGAGCGTTTAGGCCTTGCCCATTACTGTGTTGCTAAGGGCACGGCGCTGGAAAAAGCGACTGAGCTGGCTAAGTCGATTGCGCAGAATTCACGGCTATCGAATTTTGCCATGGTGAGCGGTTTATCCCGCATTGAAAGTATGTCGATGGATGACGGTATGTTTACCGAGTCTCTATTGGCCGGGATGACCCAAACCAGCCCTGAAGTGCAGGAGCGTATTGGTCAGTTCCTGAATCGGAAAAAGAAATAACCAGCGCGTTTGTCGGCTCAGAGTAAAGTGCAATTTACCTTTGATAAAAAACGCCGGCCCTTACTACAACACAGTTGATTATTGCTGAATAAAAGAAGAACTGAGGACACGGATAATGGATATCAAGCAAAAGGTTTTTATCGTCACGGGTGCAAGCTCCGGTCTAGGTGAAGCCGTAGCGCGGCACTTAGTTGACCAAGGCGCATCGGTGGTACTGGCCGATATTAATGAAGAGCGAGGCGATGCCGTTGCGGCTTCTGTTGGCGCCTCATGGGGTCTTTTGCAAAACCGATATCACCGATGAGGAATCGGCGCAAAACTGTATCGATACCGCAGTTAATCATTTTGGCAGCCTTAGCGGTCTGGTTAATTGTGCGGGTATTCCAGGTGCTGAGCGGGTGTTAGGTAAAAAAGGTGTGCACCGTTTAGAAACCTTTAGCCGTGCGCTACAGGTTAATTTGCTGGGGACCTTCAATATGATTCGTTTAGCGGCCAGTGTGATGAGTGAGCAGCCAATACAGGAAACCGGCGAACGCGGGGTGATTATCAATACCGCGTCTGTTGCTGCATTTGATGGTCAGATCGGTCAAGCCGCCTATGCCGCGTCGAAAGGAGGGATGTGTTCGATGACCCTGCCATTGGCGCGGGAGTTGGCACAATTTGGTATTCGCGTGATGACCATTGCCCCAGGGATTTTTAAAACGCCGATGATGGATGTGCTACCCGAAGAGGTGCAAGCGTCATTGGGTGCGGCGGTGCCATTTCCATCACGTCTAGGTGAGCCTGCTGAATATGCGCAATTGGTGCAGCAAATTATCGAAAACTGCATGCTCAACGGCGAAGTGATTCGTTTGGATGGGGCCATTCGGATGGCGGCTAAGTAGGACATTATGATGGCTAATTATTCTGCTCCGCTTAAAGATATGGATTTCCTGTTAAAGCATGTCGCCGACAGTCGTCAATTTGACCAGCTTGCGCATTTTGATGATTACGATGCACCACTGTTAGCGGCAGTGCTTGAGGAAGCGGCAAAATTTGCCGGTCAGGTGCTGTCCCCTTTAAACCAAACCGGTGATATTGAAGGGTGTCACTTCAATGACGGGGCGGTCACGACCCCAGCTGGTTGGACCGATGCTTATCAGCAGTTCTGTGATAATGGTTGGTTAGGTTTAGCATTACCCGAGGCGTATGGTGGGCAATCTTTACCACGCTTTATCGCCGCCGCAGTACATGAGATGTGGTTAAGTTCTAACCTCAGTTTTGTCATGTTTCAAGCCTTGACCCAAGGGGCCGCCGAAATTTTACTAGCCGCTAAAGATGATCGGCTGAAACAGCGTTATCTGGAAAAGCTGGTCACCGGCGAGTGGGCTACCTGCATGTCCTTAACGGAGCCGGGAGCAGGGTCTGATCTTGGTAACACCCGTACCCGAGCGGTTCGTCAGGAGGATGGCAATTATCTGATCCGTGGTCAGAAGATCTATATCACCTATGGTGAACATGATCTAACCGACAATATCGTGCATCTGGTGTTGGCTAAAACACCGGACTCTCCGGCAGGCGCCAAGGGTGTCTCTCTGTTTATCGTGCCGAAATATAAGGTCGATGAAGCAGGCCAATGTGGTGAGCTGAATGATGTGCGCTGTGTTTCGATCGAACATAAGACAGGCTTACATGGCAGCCCCACCTGTAGCATCAGTTATGGTGATGAGGGTGGCGCGATCGGTGAGTTGGTCGGCGAAGAAAATCGTGGCCTTGAGTATATGTTTATCCTGATGAACGAAGCGCGTTTGAGCACCGGTCAGCAGGGTGTCGCGATTGGTGAGATGGGCTATCAGCGGGCACTGGAATACAGCCTCGAACGTACCCAGGGACGCGATGCGTTAACCGGTGAAACCAATGTTCAGATTGCTCGGCACCCGGATGTTAAACGGATGCTGATGGGCTTAAGAGCACAAGTGACTGCTCTGCGCGCTTTGAGTTATCAGATAGCATCACGTTTGGATCTTGCTGAGGTTGATTCACAAGACCGCGCTGCGCATCTGCAATTTGTTGCCTTGATGACCCCCATTTTCAAAGCCTTTTCTACCGAGAGTGGCAATCAGATGGCCGGTACTACCATTCAAATTTTTGGTGGTATGGGTTTTGTGGAAGAGACCGGCGTGGCCCAGTTAATGCGAGATATTCGGGTTACCACCATCTATGAAGGTACCACCGGTATTCAGGCTAATGATCTCGTTTTTCGTAAGGTGTTGGCCGATCAAGGGGCTGCGCTAACTGCATTGGTCAGCGAGATAGAAACGGATTTTGCCCTCTATAGTGCATTGGATTGTGCCGGGGCTGAGACCGAGATGCTGACGCAGATGATTAGGGTGGTAAAGGATACCGCTGACTACATTTTACAGCAGGGTAAAGAGGGGCGTGAAGCGTTGCTTTGTGGCGCGGTAAATGTCCTTGAACTGCTCGGTATTGCGTGTTGCAGCTGGATGATGATGCGCACTGCGGTGGCGGCTGAAAAGCAGAAACTGCAAAGCACAGACAGGGATTATCTGAATAACTTGATTGCGTTGAGTCGGTTCTATTTCGCCCACTTTACGCCCAAAGTGTTGGCGCTGCATCATACTGTGATCAGTGCTGGGACGGGCATTCAAGATTACCAGATAGAAGAGTAAGCCAGCGGTATTGCTGACGGAAACTGATTAAAAAAATGATAGCGAGAATAACAATGAATGCAGAAGTGCTTCCTGTAAATGTAGTGACATATGATGTTAACGTCGATAAGCGTGACGATGGCTCTATGTTGATTCGTTCCGCCGCTGAGTTGCCCGCCTATGCAACAAAAATGACCGATAAGCTGGAGCATTGGGCCGAGGTTACACCGGATAAGGTGATGGTCGCGCAGCGCACAGAAGATAAGCATCACTGGCAAACCGTTACTTATGCTGAGGCGTTAGTGCAGGTTAAGCATCTGTCGCAATATCTTCTAAATCAGAATCTATCGGCAGAGCGTCCCATTGTTATTCTTTCCGGTAACAGTATTTCACACTTACTGGTTGGTCTCGCGGCGATGTATGTGGGGATCCCTTACTCTCCGATCTCGACCGCTTATTCATTGATCTCCACCGACTTCGGTAAGTTGCGTTATATCACTGAAAAACTGACCCCAGGATTGGTGTTTGTCGAAAACCTCGGACCATTCCGTGATGCGATTGACGCGGTGATGCCAGCAGATTGCAGTGTGCTGGCATTTGAGGCGGATCATGGTGTTGATGATTTCCGTTTTGATTTAAGCCTCTTTGCCGATGCCGTGACCACACCGTTAACGGACGAAGTGGCCAAGGCGAATGCCGCGGTCAATGGCGATACGATTGCGAAATTACTCTTCACCTCGGGTTCAACCGGTATGCCGAAAGGGGTGATCAACACTCAACAGATGATTTGTGCCAATCAGGAGATGATCGGTACGTACTTACAATTTGTAAAACAGCAACCGCCGGTTCTGTGTGATTGGCTACCCTGGAACCACACCTTTGGTGGTAATAAAAACACTGGTTTGGTGGTCTATAACGGTGGTTCGCTCTATATCGATGGTGGTAAGCCGGTACCGAAAGGTATTGCTGAAACCGTGCATAATCTACGTGAGATCGCTCCCACTATTTATTTTAATGTGCCTAAGGGTTATGAGTTGCTAGTAAAAGAGCTGAAGCAACACCCGGATATGGCAAAGGTCTTCTTCTCTAATTTACAGGTGTTGTTTTACGCCGGCGCGGGCCTTGCGCAGCATGTTTGGGATGATCTGTTGGCACTTTCAGTGCAATACACGGGTCGTAAAGTGCCGGTCTTAACGGGCTTAGGCGCAACAGAAACGGCTCCTTCGGCACTGTTCACCTCAATCGAAGAGGCGGCTTCCGGTGTGGTCGGAGTGCCGATTCCCGGTGTTGAACTTAAACTGATTCCGAATCAGGGTAAAATGGAAGTGCGGATTAAAGGGGTTAGCATTATGCCGGGTTACTGGCGTGATGAGGAACAAACCGCTAAAGCGTACGATGAAGAGGGCTTCTACTGCCTTGGCGATGCGCTGAAATTTATTGATGAAGCACAACCGTCTCGTGGGTTTCATTTCGATGGTCGGGTGTCTGAAGACTTTAAACTGGATACCGGTACCTGGGTGAGTGTTGGCACCCTGAAGGCTCACATGATTCACGAGTTTGCACCTTATATTCAAGATGTCGTGATTGTCGGTCGAGACCGTGGCTTTATCAGTGCACTGGTGTTTCCGGATATTGAACACTGTCGCCATCTGATCGATATCGAAGAGGGTGAGCTGAGTCAGGAACAGATTGTAAATCATGCCGCCGTGCGCCAAGTATTCCAGGAACACCTGACGGCGATGGCTGAAAAAAGTACCGGTAGTTCAACCCGCATCAAAAGCTTGGTGCTGCAGAGTCGTCCAGCAGATATCGATGCCCATGAGATGACCGATAAAGGATCGTTGAACTCGAACGCAGTTATTAGCCATCGAGCTGACATTGTCGCCGATATCTATAGTGCCTCACCGTCTTCTCAGGTGATCTCGCTATAACCGTTTCAGGCTAGGAGTTACCAAGAGTGGCTCTCCTCAGTTGCCCCTTCTGATGAAGGGGCCTTTTTTAATTTAGATAGTTAACTTGTTAATTATATTGAAAAATCTAGTTGTTTAATTATTAACTAGTAGCCAGATTGAAAAATGGAAGATCACCTGATCTTCTGCAAGGAAATAATAAAAATAATATCTAATAGTCCGGGGTTGTAATGAAGAATTTTTCTGAATTAAGGATGAAAGGCAGAGCAAAGGATCTTGTCATAGCAAAAAAAACAGAGATAGTTTATGCCACTGATGAAAGTAGTGATGAGTTACTTATCTATCTGTTAACGGATGAAAATAATAATGAGATCCGTATTCAAGTACATCAACGTATGTTTGTGAATTATTTTATTATCGATACCGAGTCGACCTGTCAGCGCAATGCTGATCAGCGCCTCAAAGTAGATAATGAGCGACGTATATTACTGACATCGACACCGCTAAAAGAGCTAATTCTGCATATGTTAAAGCTCAAGGACTTTCATGATCAGGAGGTGCAGAGTCACTATGTTGATATCATCTGCCGTTTCCTTGATGCTGAACTGGCTGAGAGTGAGTCCTGTCCTAGCAGTGGGCACAGCAAACACAAAACAATGGAAAAATTGCGCGATTACATTGATAACAATATCAAACATAGCCTGTCTGTTAAGAGTCTCATCGATGTTTGTCATATGAGCGAACGGTCGTTGTATTATCTGTTTCGTGAAAGTGAATCCATGACGCCATTATCCTATGTGCAGCAACGTAAAATAGTTCATGTACATCGTGAGTTAAGTGCGCGAAAGTCGAGCCGTAGCATCACCCAAGTGGCGATGGAATATGGCTTTACCAATCTTGGGCGGTTTTCTCAGCTCTACCGTAAGCAGGTGGGGGAGTTACCATCGGTAACCCGTTCGAAAACCCTAGGTCAGGCACTGCAAGCGTGATGTCAGCCTAATATTTGCTTAGCGTGAGTGTTTTAAAATGTGCCTGTTGGCGCATTTTTTTTGCCTGACATAAACCTGCTTAAAGCCCTTTATCTAGCATCTTAATCGAGCCCCTTGGTTGAGTCCCTTAATCGAGCCGTTACTTAATCTTGTGCAGTGCCGCTAGGTAGGCTTTGTCATAGATTAAACGTTGCTGTCGGTCGTCGTCGGTAGCAAAACTAAAGGGCCAAGCGATTAGAAATTAGTGAGGGCTGCTATAAGGGAAGGGCTTGATAGGCGACGGGCGAAGGAAAGTGACGAGTTGGGTGTATTTGAAATGGAGTTAACGCCGGTGCTTAGCATCAGTGTGTGGAGACAAAGGGTTACGGGGCGAGGGTTATGCTTTGTTTGAGGTGAATAGAGATACCGGTGAAGGGGGCCAGTATCTCCATTCGTAGCGACTAAGGTACTAAACGTTTACTTAGAACTTGTACATCGCCATGACTTCAACCTGCTGGCCCGCTGGACGCAGAGGATGGTTTTTCATGTCTTGATCACGCCACTCAATACCAAAGTCGAGATCTGGCAGGTAGCTATACATCAGTGTTGCTGTTGTCATAAAGGCAGAGGTGTCTGCAGCATCATCAACTTCAACTTTACCATAACGCAGGGTGCCGTTTAGGCTAGGTGTCAGATTTTGAGTGACGCCAACGCTGTAACCTGTTTGTGAGATAAGGTCGCCAGACGCATCGATATCACAGCTGGCGGTAATACCTGGGTTCCATGCACCACCCACACATAAGCCGGAGTTGACACCCTGACCTTTACCGGTGAATGCGCCTGCAAACAGGGCACCATTACCGACGGCCAGCTTACCTTGGAAAGAAACGGCGGCGCCGACTTCCGAGTCATCGTTCAGTTGTTCTACTTCACGGGCCGTAATCGCTGCGCTGTAGCCGCTACCGCCGTCAAAACGCTGAGCGTAAGAGACCACGAGATCAGGCATGGAGGCGTTATCATAAAGAGGTTCGGCGGCTGATAGTGTGAAGCCATGAGTACGGTAGTGAGCCACCATACTTGGACGAACAGTACCGCCATTACCGGCGATGCTACCCCAGCCTGGGCCAAAGAAGTTGATCATGCGGGCATCGAAAGGCGCGGTGGCAAAAAAGTTACCGCTCCACGTTTGACCTACAGTCAAAGCATCGATGTTGATATAGGCGTGGCGTAAGCGCAGCCCTGGAGTTGTTGAATAGCTTGATTGGTTTTCCCAGAAATCTGCTTCTACAAAGCCGGCAACTTTGTGGCCGTCGACATTCTTCTCTGCCTTAATATTGAAACGGGATTGGCGTGCAGTGCCCTCAACGGTGTTATCACCGACATCTGGCATACCCCAGATCGCTTCTGCTTTCAGATATCCGCCAATGCTGAATGTTGTACCCTTAATCTCGCCCAGCTCCACAGCGCTAACAAACGTTGATGCGGTTGCGGCTAAGACTGCGATACTTAGCTTATTAAGTTTTTTCATCTAAGAGAAGCCTCTTTCTTATTATGTAAATGAGGCTTTATGATCGCAGATTGATAAAAATCTAATATTTGAATACTGCAAATATATGTACAGATACTGCAAACATGATATGAGTGTTAATGACGACTCAAGTGGTTACCTGAATCTATAGTGTTGCTTTATTGGTTTTTTTGGTCACGCTGAAGCATTAGTCTGTTGCAAGTAGAAATAGTTCAGATGTTTTGTGTCAACGTGTTTTTAACTGTTGCTTTTTAACGTTGTTTAATTGGGCAAGGTTAACGGTGGGCTTAAGGTCATTCGCAAAGCGCAGTTATCGAAAGAGCGCTTTGCAAGGGCTGCTAAGCAAGTTTTATAACGGCACGATCAATACCGGCCGTTTTGAGTGATGGATCACCTTATTGGCGGTTGAACCTAGTAAAAACTCTCCGACAGCCGAATGGGTGCGGGTGCCCATAACAATGACATCTGCCTCAATCTCTTCAGCCACCTTCAGAATAACCTTCCAAGGCTGACCCTCTTCGACACGGGCAGTGATATTTTGTGGCTCTAGGTGTTCATGGGCTTCAATCTCAGCGACATAAAAGCGTTCTAAGCGTGTCTGCATCGTGCGCTTCAGGTTTTCAATACTCTGATCATGAAGTTCATTGAGGTCATGCTCATTGATGATGCTTTTGACGACACTCTGGGTACTGGCGCTGAGCGGTTCGATAACATGCAGATAGATAATTTCTGACTGTTCTTGACCACAGAGGCTGATCGCTGAACGTAGGGCTGGACGTGAACCTTTCTCTATGTCGGATGCATAAAGAATTTTTTTAATTTTAGGTAACATCAATATCTCCTTATTACCGTACTCACGGCAGGGACATTGTGGCAGAAGAAGTGATTCGGGTGCAATTGCGCCGTCATTATCCGATCAATTATATTGATATAGATTGTATGATATTTGTTGCATCACGAGCGCCAATATTTTGCCTAGCCATTTAAACGCAGGGTCTTTTGTTCAGCGATGGGGAGAAATACGCCATCGACAATACCCTGTTGCAGCAATTCATAAACCTTAGGCGCTGGGGCACCGACCGGGGTTACGCCTAAACGGTGACCAATTTCAGCGGGTACGCCACCGCCGATACGGATCTTTTTACTTTTTAGGTCGGCCAAGACCGTATTCGATCATGACCTTAACTCGGCCATCGGTGGCTGCTTCGATCCATTTGCCCCAAGTTGGCCAGACCACCGCGTTTTGAACATGGGTGGGCGGCAGCCAACTAGCTATTCGCATAACGGTTTCAGCGTAAGATAATCGACTAAAAGAGAGTAGTAAGGAGGTGAGGGCGATCAGTTTGATTATGTTTAGCGGCATTGTTTATGTCTCGTCAGGGATAACCCCAGCAAAGGCTGTTATGAGTGAAATTTGCAGGACAGCTTTACTGGGGCGTATTTAGTTAGCAGTGTTATTTCAGTTTTGACATTGATAGCGCCAAATCTTCAATCATATCTTCCTGCCCACCGACCGTGCCGCGACGGCCCAGCTCCACCAGTAGATCCCGAGCTTGAATGCCATACTTCGCCTCAGCGCGCTTGGCAAACAGTAGGAACGAGGAGTACACACCGGCATAACCCAGAGTCAGTGCATCTCGATCAACCCGAATGGGCTGATCCATCAATGGCACCACTAAGTCTTCCGCTACATCCATAATGCTGTAGAGGTCGATTCCATGATCCGCACCCATCCGATCAAGCACCGCTACCAGTACCTCCAAAGGGGTGTTACCGGCACCGGCCCCTAAGCCAGCCACCGAACCATCGATACGGATCGCACCGGCATCAATCGCCGCGAGTGAGTTAGCGATCGCCATGCCCATATTATGATGACCGTGGAAACCGACTTCAGTGGTTGGGTTCAGCTCGGCCCGCAGTAGACCGATTTTTTCAGTCACTTCATCCGGCAGCATATACCCGGCGGAATCGGTGCAGTAGATGCAGTTGGCGCCATAGGATTCCATCAGCCGCGCTTGTTCTAAAATCTTTTCTGGGCTGGCCATATGGGCCATCATCAGAAACCCGACCGTGTCCATTTCGAGCTTAGCGGCCAGGCCGATATGCTGCTCGGTAACATCCGCTTCAGTACAGTGGGCCGCGACACGAATGGTGTTCACGCCCATATCGTTGGCCATGCGCAGATGATCAACCGTGCCGATCCCGGGCAACAGCAGCGCTGATACTTTGGCGTTTTTCAGCTTTGGAATCACCGCACCGAGATACTCTTCATCACTGTGGGCCGGGAAACCGTAGTTAACCGATGCGCCACCGAGACCATCACCGTGGGTGACTTCGATCAGCGGCATACCCGCCGCATCTAAACCAGTTGCCACGGCAACCATCTGTTCCAGTGAGATCTGATGACGTTTAGCATGCATACCATCTCGCAGGCTCATGTCGTGGAGTACTACTTTTTTACCGTTCAAATTCATCTTCTTTTCCTCCACTTAGCCGCGGGCCGGCAGGGTGATATTGCCGTTGGCCGCTTCTTCAGCAAACATCTCAGCGGTACGCAGTCCGGCGGCAGTCATAATATCCAGATTGCCAGAGTATTTAGGCAGGTAATCACCCAGCCCTTCAACTTCCATAAACATGGACACTCGATTGCCATCAAAGACAGGGCCATTCACCAGACGGTAACCCGGCACATATTTCTGCACCTCTTTGACCATCGCTTGAACCGATGCGGTGATCGCCGCTTGATCGGGCTCACTTTCGGTCAGACAGTGGACAGTATCGCGCATCAACAGCGGTGGCTCGGCTGGGTTAATGATGATGATCGCTTTACCCTGCTTAGCGCCACCCACTTTTTCCACCGCGCTGGCGGTGGTGCGGGTAAACTCATCGATATTTTTACGGGTGCCGGGACCCGCTGATTTAGAGGAGACTGTGGCGATAATTTCGCCATACCCAACTGGTTGGACTTTAGATACCGCCGCGACCATCGGAATTGTCGCTTGGCCACCACAGGTCACCATATTGACGTTCATCTCTAACTCTTTCGCGTGCTGTACCAGATTCACCGGTGGCACACAGAACGGGCCGATCGCAGCGGGTGTTAGATCGATCATGATCACCCCCAGCTCGTTCAGCTTGCGGCTGTTCTCTGCATGGACATAAGCCGAGGTGGCATCAAAGGCAACCCGAATATCATCTTCAATAATGTGGGCCAGCAAACCATCAACGCCTTCAGCGGTGGTTTTGATGCCCATCTCTTTGGCCCGTTTTAGACCGTCGGATTCAGGGTCGATACCGACCATCCAAACCGGTTCGATCCAGTCGGAGCGTTTCATTTTCATGAGCAAATCGGTGCCGATATTACCCGGCCCAATAATGACTGCTTTTAGTTTTTTCATAGGGAATATCTTTAACTCATTAATGTGTAAATTTCTGGATACAGCGCTTTGGCGCTAAGGCCGCTAGCTGAATTGAGTGCTGACGCGGCCAATATCGCTGATACGCACTTCAAATTGATCACCGGGTTCAACGGTGACCATCGGTCCGAGTGCGCCGGTCAGCACGATATCGCCGGCTTTAAGTGGTTGGCCGAGCTTGCTCAGGGTGCGTGCCAGCCAAACGGCGGCATTGAAGGGGTGGCCTAGGCATTCATTACCGCTACCCGATGAGACCTCAGTTCCATTGCGGGTCATCGTCATACGGATCTGTGCCAGATCAATACCGCCCTGCCAGCGGGTTGCATCCCCGAGGACAAAGGCGCCACTGGAGGCATTATCAGCAACAGTATCGACAAAACGGATGTTCCAATCGCTGATTCGGCTACCAACCACTTCAATCGCGGGCAGTAACCAGCCTGTGGCATCGATTAAATCCGCAAAGGTGGTATCCGGTTCGGGTAAGTCCTTGGTCAAGATTAAGGCGAGTTCGGCCTCGACTTTGGCTTGCATAACACTGGCAAAGGGAATGGTTTGATGGTCGCCATAGCACATATCAGCGAATAGCGTACCGAAGTCGGGTTGGTCCACCCCTAGCTGCTGTTGCACCTTGATGTTTGTGAGACCTATTTTACGCCCGACAATGCGGCGTCCTGAGAGGCAGGCGTGATCAGTATTCATTTTCTGAATTTGATAGGCTGCATGGGCATCGTCTTCACCAATCAACTCCCGGATTGGGGCAATCGATTTGTTATCGCGTTCCGCTTGGCGTAAGTTTTTTGCGATGAGATCCAGGTCAATCGACATTAATTTAATCCTCAGAGTCGTATGACTGAATGATATTCAGTCAGGTAGTTAGACAGACTTTCATTTTTGACACAGTGAGTCGGCGTTACAAAATGGCTTGGTATGCGATCAGCGCTATTTAAATGGATTTGCTTTTGCACGGGTGACGTTAAAAAAGTAACAACAAAGAGGGCCAGCAAGAAAAAGTAGACAGCGATGATAAGATCCATTTTTCGAGCCCCTATTATTAATAGGTATTATTTTTTATGACTTATTATGTGGCGTCAGTATAAAAAAATGACCTAGCAGGCTACAATTAAAAACTGTTGTTGCGTGCACTAAGTGCACTGCTTTGGTTGTGCTAAGGATAAAAAAAGATGCAAACTGAAGAGTCTGGTCAATATAAACAAGTGCGGGGTCTTAGCCGGGGCTTAGCGCTGTTACAGCTATTAAATCGGGCCCATGGCGGCGCTAAAATTCGTGATTTAGCACAATGGAGTGGGATTCATCGAACCACCGTGCGGCGTATCTTGGAAACCTTAGTGGCGGAAGGCTATGTACGGCGTAGCCCCTCTGATGACAGTTATCAACTGACCATTAATGTGAGGCAACTCAGTGATGGCTTTCAGGATGCGCAATGGATATCCCAACTGGCGGCACCGTTGCTAGGGCGGCTGTTGCAGAAAGTTATCTGGCCGACCGATATTTGCACGCTAGACGGAGATGCCATGGTCATCAGGGAAACCACCCACCGCTTTAGTAAGTTATCGTTCCATCGGGATATGGTTGGCAGACGTTTACCCTTATTAATGACGGCCACGGGACGCGCTTATATTAGTTATTGCCCGGAAGATGAGCGGCATGAGATTCTGACGCGCTTACAGCAACAGGAAGATCGTCAGGGCCGTTATGCTAATGATGAAGATTATGTTCGTCGAGTGCTGCGTCAAACTCGAGAGCAGGGCTATGGTGCGAATAATCAGGATTGGGGAGATGAAGGCAACATTGCAGCGATTGCCCGGCCGATTATGCGAGGGGATGAGGTGCTTGGCTGTCTTAATCTGGTTTATATCGCAAAAGCGATGAGCACTGAAAAAGCGGCCAAAAAATATCTGACTAAAATGAATGATGTTATTCAGGAAATTGAAGAACAGCTATAAAACCCCTAGACCAATCGTAGTTTTTAATCACTATTAAAATTTGATAATGGTTTGATAGCAATGAGGTTGTTCAGTTGATCAATAACCTCATCGGCCATTAATGTTGCCAAAAGTCTAATATGATTCGCTTGAATCTAGCTGCATCTTCTCATTGGGCCCAATGACCACCTTTGTTGAACGCATGCAGCTGCGTATTGGGGAAGCCTCGAATCAGCTTTAAACCGAGCCAGCACGCTGTAGAGGGTAATGACGCTGTTTCAGGATGGGCGCCGTGTAGTGAGCGAGGTAGTATTGATGCAGTAAAAAATAGCTTTTTCGTGCACTGAGTGCACAATCTGTCAATTTAAAAGATGACGGTATAGGGTCGCTCTCGGCGCGATTTATGTTGTTTTTATTGCGGGGTTTAGCGGTGTGAGGCTTGCATACTAGAGGGGTATAGCAGTATGTTAGCTGCCTTGAAATATTTGACATGTTCCGTGTATAGCCCTTTTTTGGTATCTAAATCACTATGTTAACGATGATCGGTATTACCGCCCCTATTTTCTTGTTGATCTTGGTTGGCAATATTGCCGTGCGCACTGGGATCATTCCGAGGGAATCTTTACCGGGCATGAGCAGCTTTGTATTGTATCTCGCGTTGCCAGTGCTGATCTTCCATAAACTGACACAGATGGATATGGGGCAGATCGTCGATAGTCAGTATTTAATGGTCTATGCCGTCGCCGGTGTTGGATCATTTTTAGCGGTATTTTTTATTAGCCGAATGGTCCGTGGGGACAGTCTTAGTTTCGCCGGATTGAAGGGCATGGGCGGCGCGATGCCCAACAGTGTATTTATCGGTTTTCCAGTGGCGTTACAGTATTTTGATCAGCCCCCAACTCAGGCATTGGTGATGTGTCTGTTGGTGGAAAATATCGTCTTATTCCCGTTAGCATTAGCGTTTATGGAAGCCCGTGAAGACCAGGGGGCAGACCTGAAAAAACTGCTAGTGACAGTCGCGCTACGGTTGATTAAAAACCCGATCATTATTGCCGTGATCAGCGGTATTTTAGTGTCTTTGATTGGCTTTCAATTACCACAGTTTCTTGATCGGGCGATGCAAATCTTGAATGGTTCTGCGGCACCAATGGCGTTGATTATTATCGGGGCTTCTTTGGCCGGTGCGAAGGTGACCGCCAGCTTAAAAGAGGTTAGCCTGATTGCGTTCTGTAAGTTGTTGTTACAGCCGATTATTGCCTTATTATTGGTGATTTTTGTGGTGCCGGATATGGACCATAACTTAAAGCAAGCGGTGGTGATCTTTTCGGCCTCACCGATGCTGAGTGTCTACCCGATTTTCGGTAGTAAATATGGCCACCAGGTATTCTGTTCAGGGGTGTTACTGATTACCACGGGGTTGGCGTTTTTCAGCGTGACCTTGATGTTGAGTTTGTTGACGTTGGTATAAGTATGACGGCGGAGTCCTGGCTGATTGTATTCAGGCCGTTCTTATTGTCGAACCCGTATCGTTTTGTTGTTAAATCTCCCCCTTAATCACTATAGTCTTAACCGCTCAGCAGTTATTATGTGGCTCTTATCTGATTCAGAGGGTTTATCATGCCATCCATTATCCGCGTGAGCGGGCTGACCAAAACCTATGCGTCCGGTTTTACTGCGCTGCAGGGGATCGACTTGGATATTCACCAAGGAGAGATCTTTGCCTTGTTGGGGCCTAATGGGGCGGGTAAAACAACCCTGATCAGTATTATCTGTGGTATTAGTAGTCCATCTGAAGGTTCGGTCTTGGCCGATGGTTTTGATATCGTCAAGGATTATCGCGCAGCCCGCAGTAAGATCGGCTTAGTACCGCAAGAGCTCTGTAGTGACGCTTTTGAAAATGTTTGGTCGGCGGTGAATTTTAGTCGCGGTCTGTTCGGTAAACCCGCCAACCCTCAATATATCGAAAAACTGCTGCGCCAGTTGTCCCTTTGGGATAAGAAAGATGCCCAGATGCGTGAGCTATCGGGAGGCATGAAACGTCGGGTGATGATCGCCAAAGCGTTGTCCCATGAACCCGATATTCTGTTTCTCGATGAGCCCACCGCCGGAGTCGATGTCGAGTTGCGTAAAGATATGTGGCAGATGGTGCGCGAACTGCGGGAGCAGGGCGTGACGATTATTCTTACTACCCACTATATCGAAGAAGCAGAAGAGATGGCCGATCGGATCGGGGTGATCCGTAAAGGTAAGATTCTGTTGGTTGAAGAGAAGCAGGCGCTGATGGATAAGCTCGGCAGTAAGCAGTTGAGTATTCGTCTGCAACAGCCGATCAGTGAGATCCCGGTGGAATTAGCGGAGTTTAATCTGCAGCTGGATCAGGATGGCAGTAATCTATCCTACTGCTATGACAGCCGTCAGGACGGCGACAGTATCGCTCGATTATTACGTAAGCTGACGGCTCAGGGGTTGGAAATTCGTGATCTTAATTCCAGTGAAAGCTCGCTAGAGGATATCTTTGTTAGCTTGGTTCATGAGAAGGAGCAGTAAGATGAATCTGTATGCAATTCGGGCGATCTATAAGTTTGAGATGGCGCGCACCTTTCGTACTTTAATGCAGAGTATCGCTTCGCCGGTGTTATCCACATCCCTCTATTTTATTGTTTTTGGCACCGCGATTGGCTCGCGGATGGGAAATATCGATGGCATCAGCTACGGTGCCTTTATTATTCCCGGGCTGGTGATGTTATCGCTGTTGAGTGAGAGTATCTCCAATGCCTCCTTTGGTATTTTCTTCCCTAAGTTTTCTGGCACCATTTATGAGGTGTTGTCTGCTCCGGTATCGTCGATGGAAATTGTTATCGGCTATGTCGGTGCGGCGGCGACTAAATCGGTCACCCTCGGTTTATTGATTCTTTTGACGGCTCAGATTTTTGTTGATTATCATATCCAGCACCCCTTTTGGATGTTGGCTTTTTTGATCCTGACGGCCATCACCTTTAGCTTGTTCGGTTTTATTATTGGTATTTGGGCCGATGACTTTCAGAAACTGCAGGTGATCCCCTTGATGGTGGTTACGCCGCTGACCTTTCTAGGTGGCGCGTTCTACTCGATCAGTATGTTGCCACAGCCTTGGCAAACCCTGACGCTGTTTAATCCTGTGGTTTATCTTATCAGCGGTTTTCGTTGGGCTTTCTATGGTGTGGCGGATGTGAATGTTGCGGTTAGCTTGGGAATGACGTTGGTATTTTTGTTGATCTGTCTGACCACGGTTTGGTGGATCTTTCGTACCGGTTATCGTATCCGAACTTAACTGAATGTTTTTCGGCCTGCTCAGGCAGGACTGTTTGCGGCAGGCATCATGACCAGTGCGGCCACTTCGTCAGCGTTGATCGCTTTGCTGAAGTAGAAGCCTTGATAAACATCGCAACCCTGAAAGCCCAGAAAGGATAACTGGGCTTGATTTTCGACGCCCTCGGCGACAATTTCTAGCTCGAGGCTCTTGGCCAAACTGATAATAGCCTTACAGATTGCGGCATCATCCCGGTTTGAATAGCACTCGCGGACAAAGGCGCGGTCAATTTTTAAGATATCCACCGGAAACTTTTTCAAATAGCTAAGGGATGAATAACCGGTACCAAAATCATCAATCGCCAGTTTGATGTGAATCTTCTTTAACGCCTGCATGGCATTGATGCTTTCTTCACTATTGCCCGTTAACGCCCCCTCGGTGATTTCGACTTCGATCAGCTCAGGGTCAAGGTTATGTTCGGTAAGGCAGCCTTCAAGAAAGGGCACGAGGGTTGGTGAATGTAAGTGGTAGCCCGAGATATTCACGGCAACCGGTAGGTTGATGCCCGCTTGGCGCCAGTGAGCCAGTTGTTGCGTGACCTGTGAGATAACCCATTCGCCGACCGTGATAATCAGCCCGGTGTTTTCAATAACGGGGATAAATTCGGCCGGGGAGACAAAACCATGTTCGGGATGTTGCCACCTTAGCAGGGCTTCAAAGCCGACAATCTTGTTACTGACACAGCAGACTTTCGGTTGGTACTGTAGATACAGTTGGTGATTGAGCATCGCATTGGGTAGTTCGTTTTCTATCCACGAGTGCAGTTGAGCTTCCTGTTCCATCTGCGGAAGAAAGAGGCTATAGGTGTTGCGGCCATTGCTTTTGGCCTGATACATCGCTAGGTCGGCATGTTGCAATAAGCGGTCGGCATTTACCTCGCCGTCAACCGAGATAGCAATGCCGATACTGGTGAGAACGGTCAGAGCATTATCGAGCAGGGTGATTGGGTCGCGCATAACCTTGAGTATTTCATTAGCTTTTTTGCTGGCCGCTTGTTCGTCGAGTTGACCGGATAAGACGACGACAAATTCATCGCCGCCCCAGCGCGCTACCAAATCTGAGTCGCGGATAATGGTTTTTAAACGGGCCGCGACTTCACGCAGTAAGATATCCCCAGCATTGTGACCTAATGTATCGTTGATGCGTTTAAACTGGTCGAGATCCAAAAACATTAACACCACACTGCCGGTATGCTCTTTATGTTTAGCGATCAGCCGTTCAAGGGTTCGCATCAGGTAGGTGCGGTTATACAGCCCTGTCAGAGGGTCGTTATAGGCGAGTAATTTAAGTCGGTTTTGCAACTTCACCTGTTTGGTTATATCGCGGATATGCAGGGTATATTGTTTTCGATGGGCGTTCAGGTCGGTGGTTTGAGTGACCACAATCTCTGCTGGAAAGGTTTCTTTGTCATAGCGGGTTAAGTTACAAATGTTATGCCGTTTAAGCACTAACCCTTCGCCCATGGTAAAGCCCTGAGACAGGCTTTTGAGCGCTTTAGCTCGGGGCTCGTCTTCCATAAAGAGCTGGAAGAAATGCTCGCCGAGAACCATCCCGGCGGTGATGCCAAAGCATTGCTCGGCGGCTGGATTAAAGGTAACTATGTGAGCCTGTTCGTTGATGGTAATAATGCAATCCATCGCCGCTTCAAGGATCGCGCCATTACGATATTCGCTTTCTTTGAAGGCATTAAAGGCTCGGTCGCGCTCTTGGATCTCCTGCTGTACCTTGTCGATCACGCGATTATATTCCTGTGCGATCTGGCCGACTTCGGTAAAGGGCTCCACTGGTACTGGAGAGGAGTAATCAGATTGGATCTGTTGTTGATTCATGGCGGTTAACAGGTCAAACACTTCGGTGGTGACTCGGTGTTCAGAGACATTCAGCCCATTCATTTCGGCCTCTGAAGAGACTCTTAAGCGGTAGACCTTGTTAGCTAAACTTAGCGCAATGAAGGCGGTTAAAAAGCTATATAGGCCGATCACAATGATGCCGATAAATTGCGTGGTTAACTGTTCTGGCTTAGTTAAGCCTGTATCGAGCAGGACGGGATCGCCAAATAGGGCGACCGCGATAGTGCCCCAGATACCGGCAAACAGGTGAACCGGAATAACGCCGATGGCATCATCCAACTTGAAATATTCCAACAGGTTGCTGCTATAGACGACGATAATACCGGCAATGCCGCCAATCATCGCGGCATCGACTACCGATACGACATGGCAGTTTGCGGTTATCGCCACCAGTCCACCGAGTACGCCGTTGATAATCTGTGAAATATCAATATAGCCATCGCTCATATATTTGATAACGATGGCGGCAATACCGCCCCAAAAGGCGGCTAAGCAGGTGTTTAATAGAATGCCTGGCACGGCATCGGTCCACGCTAGAGTACTGCCACCATTAAAGCCAAACCAGCCAAACCAGATCAATAATGCGCCGAGCATCGCGATGGGGATATTACTGCCGGGAATATGTCGTTTATCCTGATTGAAGCGTCCAATACGCGGACCGATGACAATGATCGCTGCCAGTGCTACCCAGCCGCCTACCGAGTGCACGACGGTTGAACCGGCAAAGTCAACAAAGCCTGAGACGGCTAACCAACCAGCAGCTGCGCCATTGATCAGGCCTCCCCAAGCCCAGTGGCCAACAACAGGATAAATAAGCAGGCTGATAATCACCGTGGTAATGATATAGCCGGGGTAGCTCATACGTTCTGCGACTGCACCGGAAACGAGCGTGGCTGCAGTGCCACAAAACATCATCTGGAAGAGAAAAATACTGAGTTGTAACGGGGAGGCGCTGTCGCCAAAGAAAAAACTGCCGGTACCGATTAAGCCGTTATAGCTGTCACCAAACATCAAGGCAAAGCCAAAGGCCCAGAAAAGGGTGCTGGATATAATAAAATCAGTGATATTTTTCGCGGCTACGTTGATGCTGTTTTTGCTGCGAACCAAGCCGCTTTCGAGACATAAAAAGCCAGCCTGCATCACAAACACCAACATGGCGCCAAACAGTATCCAGAATATGTTCATGGTCGAGGCCTACTTCGATTGTCAGGGTGTGAGTGAACGCCCAGCTCTAAGCCATAAAACTCGATGCAAGTCACCAGCAGGGATGCAGCGGAGCTATTTGATAGTTTTGCCGTCAATGGACATTGTCTGTAACGCTAATGGATCGAGATCCATGAGATCTGGTTAAAATATTGACAGAAGCGCGGGGTAAAATCTAGCCATAGAGCTAAAGCACCGGCACGAGTTGCTCAGTTTGAGGATGAAATGCCATGTGTGACAGGTTAATGCCTATGGCGCTGAAGACGTTGAGCGAGGCCGCTGCGGTATTTTGGGGCTATTTATCGGCGCATATTGGCTGGTTTAGTTCTATCGGTTGCGTTGGTCGAGGGTTAAGCCATAAGCCTTGGTGATGCTTTGGGCCTATTGGGCTGACGTTGCAAGGGGGTGGAAAAGCTGGAATGCGATGTAGAGTAGAGTCGCAAAAGGTAATGTTGCAAAAGCAGAGTGAAAACAGGAAGGATCAGTGACGGTGATGAGTCGATATTAATGCAGCGAGGCCTGATGCGGTGCGGTGATCAGGCTTTGCTGCATAATAACAGGCATTGTTTAATGTCCGTATAGTGATTCAAGGTTTGGCGTGCGTTTTACGTTGAAACGTTTTGCGATAGCGGCAAACAGAGAAACCAGTTGTTGCTTTCTAGCAGCACGTTTTTCAGCAATACGCATCTGTTCCATTTCGCGGGCCATACGCATAAAGTATTCGCGCTCAGATTCAGGATGGTTTTGAGTCTGTTTGTTGTAAAGGTCGATATAGTAGTAAGTGGTTAACATGGGTCTATTCCAATATACGCACTGTTTTAGTGCTTCTCGGATGCAGCCAATTCTAATTTGCATCCTGTTAGGGCGTTATTAATCTACGCGCGCAGATTATCCAGAATAGGCTGATGAGACAAAGTATTGTTTTTCATCTAAATGGTTAGTTTTTCTAATCTATCGTGGAAGTTGTTGATTCGCTTGAAACTTGTTATTGCCAGCTATAGGGGGAATGTAGAGAAGGTTGTTTGTTTTTTAGGCTAAGTTATATTTTTCAGTGGACAGATAAATCAGTGGATGATTTTGTTGTTTTTTTGCACTGAATTGGGGCTGTGATAACGAATGACTTGAGTGCGTGTAGCCTTATCACTTTATTGATCGACCTCAACGGCTTGAAGTCGATTTGCTGATCAATAGATTAGCTATGCCAACTGACATCGGTGGTGAGGATATAACCTACGCCATAGATGGTCTTGATGATCTCGGGGTTTTTGGGGTCCCGCTCAATTTTCTTTCGCACGCGTGACATTCGTACATCAATACTACGATCAAAAGGGCCTGCACTGTCCCCCATGAGTTGATCTCGTGAGAGGATAGTTTTTGGTGCTTTGAGCAACTTGATTAGTAGTTCGTGTTCCGCCGAGCTTAATTCGGCTTGCTGTCCTTCGGTGCCACTGAGGCTGAGGGTTTTCGGGTCGTAATGCCAATTGGCAAACTGGGCAACCCGGGTTTCGCTGTGGGGTTGGGCTTCTGTGGTGATGCGACGCACTAAACTATTAACCCGTGCCACCAGTTCGCGGGGGATAAAGGGTTTCACAATATAGTCATCGGCTCCAAGCTCTAGCCCCAGCACTTTGTCGGGTACACTATTGCGGCCAGAGAGAATCATGATGCCGATACTATGAAGCTCGCAGAGCTGTTTAACCAACTCCATGCCGTCCATATCGGGCAGGCCGAGATCGATTATACAAAGTACTGGTGGGCGAAGGCGTATCGCATGGCTGGCCTGTGCCCCGGTACTAAAGCTGCGTACATCGTAGCCAAACTGTTCCAGCTCGTGGCTGACTAATTGGCAGATATCCTGCTCATCATCGATGACGTAGATGGTTTTCGGGTTACTCACATATGTCTCCGTATTCACAAAGAGTCCGCTGGACTGCTATACGTGCGGTGATCTCTTGTTGCTATCCTGAAATTCCTTTTTCAAGGCAGCTAAATCAAAAGGTTTACTTAATAAGGAGAAGGCCGGGTTTATCGGTTTCTCTTGACTCTGCAGGTAGGAATATCCACTGATCAGAATGATCCTGCAATGACTATTTTGTTGATGCAGCCAGTTAGCCAGCTCAATACCGTTTAGCACACCTGGCAACATCACATCGGACACCAAACCATATAGGGTCGGTAGGAGCGGGATGAGACGCTGGGCTTCTTCGCCGCTATGGGTATCGATCACATCGAAGTTGAGGTCAAGCAACTGCTGGCGGACGATCGCACGGACATCCGGGTCGTCTTCCACTAGACAGACCAGCTTGCGATGATCATCGCTCGATGGCGTCTCGCTGTGCGGGTTAACGGTGTTATTGGGTATCGCAGGCGTTGCCTTTTGCGCCGGCAGTAATAGCGTCACGCTGGCGCCCTGATCCAGATTATTCTGAATGCTGATATAACCGTTCGACTGCTTTACAAAGCCGTATACCATGCTTAATCCAAGGCCTGACCCGGTGCCATTAGTTTTACTGGTGAAGAAGGGCTCAAAGCATTGTGCTAGTGCCTGACCGCTAAAGCCTGATCCACTATCTTGCATGCGGATTTCACAATAGTGTCCAGGGGCCACGGCTTCGTCCATGACCAGTGGCTCAGTGACCTCGATACTTTGTGTGATGACATTCAGATCACCACCCTCCGGCATCGCATCCCGAGCATTAAATGCCAGATTAACCAGTGCATCTTCGAGCCGACTTGGATCGGCAAAAGGCCACCACTCATGAGTATGGTTATGCAGTTGAATGTGGATCTTCGCCGGCAGCGAGCTGGTCAGTAGTTCAATGGTATCGGATAACAGTTGTTCGAGGTTGATCAGCATGGGCGAGAGCGGCTGTCGTCGGGAGAAGGATAATAGTCGGCTAGTAATATCGGCGCCCCGCCGGGTGGCCCGAATAGCGGGTTCGAGATAGTGATGTAGTTGATCGTCCTCGGCATAACGGTCACCGACGGAGTGGAGGTTACCGAGGATGATGGTGAGAAGGTTATTGAAATCATGGGCTAGCCCGCCGGCCATCTGACCGACGGCATTCATACGCTGCGCTTCGTTTAACTGCCGCTCGGCATCTTTCTCGGTCGTGATATCGAATGTCAAAATAAGAATGCCGTTGACCTCATGAACCTGATTAAAACAGGGGATGAGTGTACGTTTGCAGATCATCGGTTGCTGATCGTAAATTTCGCTATATTCGCCGGCGCTAGGTTGGCCCTGTTGGGCTTCGTTTAGCTGCCACTGGATATCGCTGAAACGGGTCTTACCAATCACCTCGATTAACCGTCGATTAATCATGGCGGCTTTGTCCTGTTGATAGGTTTCGGCAAATAATTGGTTAACAAATAAAATGTTCAGTTGCGGGTCGAGGTAGGCGATCTGCGCGGGTAGGGCATCGAGAATCTGTCGTTGACGCTGTTCTGATTCGCTCAGAGCCTCTTTCGCTTGGGTCATTGAGGCGGAGGTGAGCATGAGCTGCTGGTTTTTCTCGGCCAGCGCGTGGGTGCGCTGGGCCACTTTGCTGTCGAGGTTATTAATAGAATCTCGTAAGCGTTCAACCATGGTGTCGAAGGCCTGGGCTAACACGCCGACTTCATCATCACGACGAATACCGCTGGTGGCGGATAAGTCGCCGTTTGATACCCGCACTGCCGTGTCTGCCAGTCGTTTAATCGGTTGGCTGATCCATTGGCTGAAGAGCAGCATCAGTAGTAGGGCGACAAAAAGAGCGATCACGGCGATGGTAATAATTCGTTCGGCGAGCAGCTCGGCACTGCTGCGTAGTTCATCAACATAGACTGACGAGCAGATATACCAGTCGAAGCCCGGCAGATAGCGTACCAGCGAGAGTTTTTCGTATTGATAGTTGCCGGGGTCGTCTGGCCTATCCCATTTGTAATACAGCTCTTGGCCGGTATCCGCCATCCGTATTAGATCTTCTGCGATGGCGTTGCCGGTGACTGGGTTGGTTAATTCGGGGAAATTGCTGCCGGCGATATTGGCGTTGGGGTGAATCAACATATTGGTTTTGGCATCAAAGACAAACAGGTAGCCGGTAGAGGCTATCTTAATCTCTTCGATACCGGCCCGTAATTCCTCTAAGGCTTCATGGCGGATGCGTTCGATATCGGCCTCCAGATCATCGAGGTAAACGCCGGAGCCAATTACAAAGCCCCACTGGGGGTAGTGTTTAACAAAGGAGACTTTATCGAGAGATTTCTGTGAATCAAGTCGGTGCCACTTGTATTGGTAAAACCCTTCGCCTTGATTTAGGGCTAAATTGATGACTTCATAGACATCTGAAAGGCCGTCAGTACGGCGTAGGTCGCCGGTATCTTGTCCCTGATAGCGGGGGTCTGGATGAGATATCAGGATGCCATTATAGTCGGCGACCCAAATATAGTCATTTTCGCCATATTTAAAGTTCTTTAACTGCCCTAGCACCTGTTGGCGTGCTTGTGCTGCGCTCATACCTCTGTCGATGGCCTGCTGTAGTGAGCTTTCATAGAACGAACCGGCCAGATCAACCACGGTTTGTAGCTGTTTTTTGTGGGACTCCAGCGCCTGGCTTCGGTATTTCTCGGTATCGGCATACATCTTATTCGCCAGCGAGAAGACGCTGTTCAGGGCGATACCACTGGCATTACGCTCAATCTCAAAGACTTTTTTCTTGATCACGGGCACTGAATAAAAATACACCGTGGTAAAAATCATCGAGATGATAATTAACAAGGTGATAAAAAAGCGTTGCATCAGTTTAGATCTGAAAAGCATAGAGGTCGTCTTATCAGGCAGTGTGTTGGGCTATTCTAAAGGAAATACGGGCGACTCAGATAGCTTGTTACATTTTGTTATATTTCAGACAAATTGTAGCAATACTTAAGGCTTTAACTATGCCACAAACACACAAAAAATAGTGTGGCACATAACAATAATAAAGCTGACCGATAACTTAAGGTCGAATGAGAGTAAAGATGCCTCCCTTATATCCACAGCACGATTGTCATGCCAATTTGTTACTTTGGCTTGGCGGGCGTCCTCTGTTTCTGGGTAATACTCCTGCTGTTTCGTGTTATTTATCCTTTCCGTTATAACGGTATCGGTTCGCTTTATCGTACCTAGATTTAACCGGAATGGGCCGCTGATGTGGCTTATTTGACCGCGCCTACCGCGTGCCAGACGGGTTTGCCATAGGGTAGCCAGTCGATAATAAGTACAGGGAATAGCAATGTCTGCACAATCGAATGTTTATAATCAGTCACTGGGGCAAAACCAAGCGAACTTTATTGCACTGAGTCCACTGAGTTTTCTTGAGCGCACCGCTAAAATTTACCCCCATCGCACCGCGACGGTATACGGTGCCGTGCGTCGAAACTGGGCTGAAACCTATCAACGTTGCTGTCAATTGGCCAGCGCATTGACTCGCCGTGGTATCACCCGTGGTGATACCGTGTCGATTATTGCACCCAATCTACCCGAGCATTTTGAAGCTCATTTCGGTGTGCCAATGAGTGGTGCGGTATTGAATTCGATCAATACCCGTCTTGATGCTGAAGCGATCGCTTTTGTTCTGCAACACGCGGAAACTAAAGTGTTGATTACCGAGCGTGAATTTTCCACCGTAGTGAATAAAGCCCTGAAAATGATCGGTAAAAAGATCCTCGTGATCGATATCGATGACCCCACCTATGATGAAGGTGAGCTGATCGGTGAATTGACCTATGAAGACTTTTTGGCTGAAGGTGATGTTAATTTCACTGGGCTGAAACCCGAAGATGAGTGGGATGCCATCACATTGAACTATACCTCTGGCACCACTGGTGACCCAAAAGGTGTGGTTTATCATCATCGTGGCGCCTATCTAAATGCCGTCAGTAACATTGTTTCGTGGGATATGGGCCATCATCCGGTTTATCTGTGGACGTTACCGATGTTCCATTGCAATGGCTGGTGTTTCCCTTGGACCATCGCCGCGGCAGCCGGTACTAGCGTCAGCTTGCGTCATGTGCGTGCGGATAAGATTTTTGAGCAAATAAAAACGCAACAGGTTAACCATTTCTGTGGTGCGCCAATTGTCTTGAATATGCTGAATTCCTCTCCCGCCGAGATGAAAGCAGGCATCGATCATGAAGTTAAAGTCATGGTGGCAGGTGCTGCGCCACCGGCGTCTGTGATTCAGGGGATGGAAGAGTTAGGTTTCAAAGTCACCCATGTGTATGGTCTGACGGAAACCTATGGTCCATCGGTGCTGTGTGCCTGGCATGAAGAGTGGGATCAGTATGATGAAACGAAAAAAGCGCGCCTGAAATCCCGTCAGGGGGTGCGTGCACCGATGTTGGATGGTTTGATGGTAGCTGATCCAGATACCCTTGAGCCAGTCCCTCAGGATGGCGAAACCATCGGTGAGATCTTTATGCAGGGTAATCTTGTGATGAAAGGCTATCTGAAAAACCCATCGACCACCGATGAAGCATTCAAAGGGGGCTGGTTCCATTCAGGCGATCTGGCGGTGTGGCATGAGGATGGCTATATCGAAATTAAAGACCGTTCCAAAGATGTCATTATTTCTGGTGGTGAAAACATTTCCAGTATTGAAATTGAAGATGTGTTGTACCGTCATCCGAAAATTCAGGATGCCGCCGTTGTCGCCCGCCCAGATGAAAAATGGGGTGAAACGCCCTGTGCATTTATTACCGCCACTGATGGTGAGGTCGTGACCGAGCAGGAGATTATTGATTTCTGTCGTGAAAACATGGCTCATTTCAAAACCCCTAAACGGGTGGTTGTGGGCGATCTGCCAAAAACCTCTACCGGTAAAATCCAGAAGTTTTTGTTGCGTAACAAAGCTAAAGATCTGAAATAACCGTCTACGTGTTCAAGGGTCAACGCTGACCCTTGATTTTTTAGGTTGGACGGGAGAATAATAATGCAGATCACCGTCATACTGACGCCGGACGCCGTTGATGAATCTCGCTTGCTGAGTCGACAGGCTTGGGCGAGTATCAATGAAGCGCTCAAATTAAGGCGGAGTGGTCAGGCCGATCAAGTGAGAGTTGTCGTAATAGGACAGTCTCTCGATGAGTCTCAAGGGAGAATATTGCAGCGTCAAAGCGTAGATTGCCGAGTGGTACGAGAGGTTGATATTAATTTAGGACCGATGGAGCTGGTCGAGCTATTCATTGACGTTATTCGCGTCGATCACCCCGATCTGATTTTTATTGCCCGCCGAGAAGAGGGGAGTCCCTGTTCGTTAGGTAATTTATTGGCCGAGTTACTGCATCTAAGACAACCTGAGGCGCTGTATTCCGATCATGAGCGGACGCTGGTAATTCGTGAAATTGGCAGTGGCATGCATAGGGTGCGTGTCGCTTAGTTCGCGGCTTTCATACCCTTGTCGTCGCTCGCCAAACAAGGCTGAGCGTGATTGTCGGAGTATTTATCGTGATCTTGTAAGTTAAGCGCGCTATAAAAAAACCGGCTCTGCCTAGGCAGAACCGGTCGGAAATATTGGTTCGCAGGGTAGGAACCAACTCGCTAACAACAAACCAAAACTATCTTGGCTAGCTAAGGGTGCAATAGATTATGGTTTCTCACGGCTGATTTGACGATAGCATTTGGAGTCAGTGTTTTGTTTTAATCGGACAGTCAGCACAGAGGCTTATCCATGACGAGTATCAATGTTGACTACCGTGGTAGAAGCGTAAACTTAATATCAACCCTTTGATTTACGATAGGTGCTAGGGGAGATACCGGTCCAGTGCTTAAATGCCCGCGTGAAGGCGGCTGATTCTGCAAAGCCGAGCATTCTGGCAATACGCGAGATCGGCAGATTGGGTTGGCTGAGTAGGTGAATCGCCTCGTCTCGGCGCACACTGTCTTTTAGTTCTTGAAAGCTGGTGCCCTCTTCATCAAGCTTACGGCGAAGGGTGCGGGTGGTGGTGTGAATTTGGCCGGCGATATCTTCCATGCTGGTATCAGCCATAGAATCGGAACTTTCTAGATAATCGATCACCTTACGGGTGTAAACTGGATAGTAGGATTGTCGCTTAAACCAGTCTAAGGGGGCCCGGCGAAGATAGCTACTGAGGTTTTGTTGGGTTTGCACTACCGGCGCGCTGAGGATCGAACGGTCAAATGAAAAGCTATTGTTCGGCTGATCATAGACCGCAGGGCAGGGAAACATCAGCCGATATTCCTCAAAGTGGGCCGGTTTTGAATGACGAAAGGACACCTGCTTAAGTGGGATACGTTGACCGATCATCCAACTAGGGAAGCGGTGCCAGAGTAACAAGAGAAAATCGAGCAGTGCAAAATCGGGGTCTTTGCTCGGATCTGTCAGGGTCAGTGTAAAGGTGGCGGTGTCGCCGGCTTCGCTGAAGCTTAGGTGTGAAGCGGGCACCACTAAATTGTAAAAGTGAACCGCATGTTTATACACCTCTCTAAGATTGGTGCTGTGGATCACCAGTTTAGCCATCACCCCGAATACCCCATTACGGGACGGCTGACTGCCGAGGCAGAGATAATCATCATCGCCGTGCCGTTGAATAGACTGTACTAGTCGGCTCAACTGCATAGGTGTGATGCGGACTTCCTGGTTGCTCAACAGTTCGCGGTTGAGGCCGGATTCGAGCATCAGCTGTTGCTCATTAAGGCCTTTTAAACGGGCGCCTTTGAGCATGGCATTGGCAAAATGGATAGAAACTGAATGGTGGCTGTAGCTCATCTCAAGAGTCCGGCATCATTGTGATGACTGTCCTATAATGGTTTTGTTTTTCCGATATTAACAGACTTGTCCGAAATTGAACGGGTATGTGTGTCCGAAAATATCAACTTTAAGGCTTTTTTTGTTATTGTTGTTCTTTGCTTGCAGAGGCAAACTAGAACGCAATAAAACCTCAACATAAACAGTGAGTGCTATGAAAATACTTGTCCCGGTAAAACGTGTAATCGACTACAACGTGAAAGTACGTGTTAAGTCAGATAACAGCGATGTTGATCTGGCAAATGTTAAAATGGCGATGAACCCGTTCTGTGAAATCGCCGTTGAACAAGCCGTTCGCCTAAAAGAGGCGGGTGTCGCGAGTGAAGTAATCGTTGTTTCTATGGGCGATAAGAGCTGTCAGGAACAGATTCGTACTGCATTGGCGCTGGGCGCTGACCGCGGTATCCAGATCGAAACGGATACCTCACCTGACTCACTGTCAGCGGCTAAGTTGCTTAAAGCACTGGTGCAGGAAGAGCAGCCACAGCTGGTCATTATGGGCAAACAGTCCATTGATACGGATAACAACCAGACCGGCCAGATGCTAGCGGCATTGTTAGATTATCCACAGGGCACCTTTGTGTCTGAAATGAGTGTTGAAGGCGACAAGGTACAGATTACTCGAGAAATCGATGGTGGTTTGCAGAGCCTGGAACTGGATTTGCCAGCGATTGTAACGGTTGACCTGCGTCTTAACGATCCTCGTTACGCTTCATTGCCGAACATCATGAAAGCTAAGCGTAAGCCTCTGGCGGTGAAAACCCCAGCTGACTTGGGCGTTGAGCTGAACAACAAAGTGACCCTGGTGGCTGTGAATCCGCCAGCAGAGCGTCAAGCGGGTATTAAAGTGGCCTCGGTATCCGAGTTGGTAGATAAGCTGAAAAACGAAGCGAAGGTTCTTTAAGGAGACGACTGATGACTATTCTGGTAATTGCAGAACACGATAACAACGCACTTAAGCCTGTTACGCTGAATACTTTGGCTGCCGCACAAGAGATCGGTGGCGATATTGAGCTACTGGTAGCCGGTTTTAATTGTCAGGCTGTAGCTGATGCTGCTGCCGCGATCCCATCGGTTAGCAAAGTATTGCTGGCCGATAATGCTGCCTATGAACATGAACTGGCTGAGAATATCAGCAAATTAATCGTCGCATTGGTTAGCGGACACAGCCATATCCTAGCACCGGCGACCACTAACGGTAAAAACTATCTGCCACGGGTTGCGGCACTACTGGATGTTAATCAACTGTCCGATGTGATTGCTGTTGAATCCGCGGATACTTTCCAACGACCAATTTACGCCGGTAACGCGATTGCAACCGTTAAAAGCGATGATAGCGTTAAGCTGCTGACCATTCGTGGCACTGCGTTTGAAGCGGTTGGCGCTGAAGGTGGTAGTGCGGCTGTCGAAACCGTCGCCGAAGTGTCTGATAACGGTAGTGTACGTTTTGTTAAAGAAGAGTTAGCAAAATCGGATCGCCCAGAGTTGACCGCTGCATCAGTGATTGTTGCCGGTGGTCGAGGTATGGGTAACGCTGAAAACTTCGATATGCTGTATGGTCTGGCGGATAAGATGGGTGGCGCAGTGGGTGCTTCACGTGCAGCCGTTGATGCGGGCTTTGTGCCTAACGATCTGCAAGTGGGTCAAACTGGTAAAGTGGTTGCGCCGGATCTGTATATCGCGGTCGGTATCTCCGGTGCTATTCAGCATTTGGCGGGTATGAAAGATTCAAAAGTAATAGTGGCAATCAACAAGGATGAAGAAGCGCCAATCTTCTCTGTTGCTGATTATGGACTGGTCGCCGATCTGTTTGAGGCGCTGCCGGAACTGTCTGCCCAGATCTGAAAAATGGAAAACTACAGGTAACGATCATGAACGATTATAAGCACCCCCTTACCGACGTCGAATTTGTACTGAATGAACTGGTTAAGTTTGATGAGCTTTGTGCCGCTGCTGGACTAGAAGATGTTAATGCCGAATTAGCGTCAGTGATTTTGACCGAAGCCGGTAAACTCGGCACGGGCGTCTTAGCGCCACTCAACCGCACCGGTGATGAAGTTCACCCGGTGATTGTTGATAACGGCGTCCAAGAGACAAAGGGTTTCGCCGACGCCTATCAGGCGTATGTTGAGGGGGCTGGGCCACACTAACAGCAGCCGAGGAGTTTGGTGGACAAAATCTACCCAATGTTTTGGGCACTGCCGTCAATGAAGTGTGGCAAACGTCTAACCTGTCGTTTGCCCTTTGCCCGCTGTTAAGTCAGGGGGCTATTGAATCCATAAGTCATCACGGTAGTGATGAACTGAAAGAAAATTTTCTGCCAAAACTGGTGAGCGGTGAATGGACCGGCACTATGAACCTGACCGAAGCGGGTGCGGGTACTGATCTGGCCGCTGTTAGCACTAAAGCGGTGCCTAATGGCGACCATTATCTGATTACCGGCCAGAAGATCTTTATCACTTGGGGCGATCATCAGATGACAGATAATGTTATCCATCTGGTGCTAGCTCGTCTGCCGGGTGCTCCGGCTGGTGTGAAGGGTATCTCGTTGTTTATCGTGCCTAAATTCCTGTTGGATGGAAACGGTAACCCGGCTGATCGTAACGATGTTTACGCGGTGTCGCTGGAACACAAAATGGGTATCCACGGTAGCCCTACCTGCGTCATGAGCTTCGGCGATAATGGTGGTGCAGTGGGTTATCTGGTGGGTGAAGAACATAACGGCCTCGCTTATATGTTCACCATGATGAACCATGCCCGTCAGGGGGTTGGTTTGCAGGGTTTAGGTGTATCTGAAGCCGCTTATCAGCTAGCCGTGCAATTCGCTAAAGACCGTATTCAGGGCACTAAAAAAGATGGAAGTCGTTATCCGATTATCCGTTTTGCCGATGTTCGTCGGATGCTGATGCAGATGAAATCCGGTACTGAAGCGATGCGCGCGCTCTGTCTTGTGGCTGCGGCTGAAGCCGATCGGAAAAATACGGCTCGTCAGGAACTATTGACCCCAATCGTTAAAGGTTGGGTGACCGAATTTGCTCAAGAATTAACCTCGCTGGGTATCCAGATCCACGGTGGCATGGGCTTTATCGAAGAAACCGGTGCCGCGCAGTATTATCGCGATGCCCGTATTCTGCCTATTTATGAAGGTACTACAGGGGTTCAAGCACTTGACTTGGTTGGCCGTAAAACGCTGATGAATGGTGGTGAATCACTGCAGTCACTCTTGGATGAAATGGCCGCTGATATCAGTGCCTTTGAAGCCCTAGGCGGTGACTTTACACTGGCAGCGCAGCAATGTCGCACCTCACTTGATAATGGTATTGCGGCCCGTCAGTGGTTACTGGATACTAAAGCGGATAGAAACGCATCGGCGAGTGCTTGTGTTAATTTTATGATGTTGTTTGGTTTCCTTTGCGGTGGTTGGTTGATGGCGAAGAGCGCAGTACAGGCACAAGCTAAACTAGCGGCTGGCGAAGGTGATCCTAAGTTCTTACAAGCCAAACTGATCAGTGCGCGGTTCTACTGTGAACACATGATGCCCCGCACCCAGTCCCTTCTCGCTTCTGTTATTGCCGGTGGTGAGAGTATTATGGCACTGGATGAAGAGCTGTTTTAATACCGGTAATCGAGGATAAGAATAATGCAAAGAGAATCGATGGAGTTTGACGTCGTCATCGTCGGTGCCGGACCGGCCGGATTGTCGACCGCCTGTCGCCTGATGCAACAGGCGAATGAGGCCGGCCAAGAGTTGATGGTCTGCGTGGTTGAAAAAAGCGCTGAAGTCGGTGGACATATTCTATCGGGTGCGGTGATTGAGTCGCGCGCCTTGGATGAGTTGTTCCCTGACTGGAAAGAGCAGGGTGCGCCGCTGAAAACCGAGGTCACCGAAGATCAGGTCTATCTGATGACCAGTGGCGAAAAGGCGATTAAACTGCCTAATCTCGTCGTGCCAAAAACCATGCATAACCACGGCAACTATATTGCCAGCGTAGCTAATCTAAGCCGTTGGTTAGGTGAGCAAGCAGAACAGCTGGGGGTTGAGATATTCCCAGGGTTTGCCGCGTCTCATATTATCTATGGCGATGATGGTCAGGTGGCTGGTATCGGTACGGGTGATATGGGCTTGGATGAAAAAGGTGAACAGAAAGATACCTATATGCCGGGTATGGATCTGTTGGCCAAGTACACGATTTTCTCCGAAGGTTGTCGTGGTCATCTAGGAAAAGAACTGTTAGCTAAGTTCGAACTCGATAAAGACGCCGATGCTCAGCATTACGGTATCGGTATCAAAGAGTTGTGGGATGTCCCTGCCGATAAACATCAGCCCGGTCTGGTGTTGCACGGTGCGGGTTGGCCACTGTCTGAAGCGAATGCTAGCGGTGGATTCTTCCTTTATCATGCGGAAGATTGTCAGGTTATGCTGGGGTTGATTACCGATTTGAACTATTCAAATCCACATCTGAGCCCGTTTGATGAGTTCCAGCGCTCGAAACACCATCCATTAATTGCTCAATACTTGGAAGGGGGTAAGCGGGTCTCTTACGGCGCCCGTGCAATCACCAAAGGCGGCTTTAATGCATTGCCTAAGATGAGCATGCCGGGTGGGTTGTTGCTGGGCTGTGATGCGGGCACGCTGAACTTTGCCAAAATCAAAGGCACGCATACTGCTATGAAAACCGGCATGATCGCGGCTGAAACGATTTTTGCTGCGTTAACCAGTGGCGATGAGGGCGGTAAAGATCTAACCGCCTACGGCGATAACTTCAAAAACTCATGGGTTTATGAAGAGTTGTATCGCACCCGTAACTTCGGCCCTGCGCTGCATAAATACGGCACCTTTATCGGTGGTGCGGTTAACTTTATTGACCAGAACCTGTTCGGTTTGCCGTTTACACTGCGTGATAATCATGAAGATTATGCACAGATGAAACTGGCCTCAGAATGTGCAACCATCAACTATCCTAAGCCGGATGGTGTGTTGAGCTTTGATAAGCCTTCGTCGGTATTTTTGTCGAATACCAATCATGAGGAAAATCAGCCCTGCCACCTCAAATTAAAAGATAGTAGCATTCCGCTGATGCAAAACCTGCCTAAGTTCGATGAACCGGCACAGCGTTATTGCCCTGCGGGGGTCTATGAAATATTGGATGATGCTGCGGGTGAAAAGGTATTCCAGATTAACAGTCAGAACTGTGTTCACTGTAAAACTTGTGATATCAAAGACCCTGCCCAGAATATTACCTGGGTGACACCGGAAGGTGGCGGTGGGCCGAATTATCCTAATATGTAGGTGCATCTAACACGAAAACGGGGCTATACGCCCCGTTTTTTTGTCTGGATTATAGAGAGTTCGCTACAAAGCATTTCGGTGGGCGGTATTACGGTCAATAGATGGCTGATGCAAAGTGTCCCGTTGATGGCCACTTTGCTCTATCTGCTCGGCTATGCATAGACTGCTAGAAACTAAGCATTGAGCTAACGATAGCGAAGCGGGCGTTTTATACGGAAGTGGGTGAAATAACGTATGTATTGCCTCGTCGTATATGGCATATCAGAGTAAGCAATATAACTGTCTAGTTTGAATATTTTCGCATGTAACCAGTCGGTGCCAGTGGCTGAGTGAAGCCAGCTAAAGGCTGAGATATTCAGCAGCAGGGTAAACCAAAAGGTGACTCGAAAGCTTTTCTTTTGGGTTTTATGCCGCAGGGTTTGCTGGGCGATAATCGCACCTGGCCAACCGCCCAGAAGTGCTAACAGATGCAGTCGGCTTTCCGGGGTGCGCCAAGCACCCTTTACCGCCGCTGATTTGTCTTTGTAATAGATCGCCAGAGTCAGCAGGCTGATACTGATAAACAGTGCTGGCAGCAGTAATGGCGTGTAACCGAAATAATAGGATAGTCCCAATAGTGGGATAAATATAAAGATGGGCAGGTAGTGTCTTTTCATCGGGTAAGTCTAGCAAAAGGGCGAGAGTGGCAATAGATAAACGCTGAGAGTAACCGCAAATTGGGTGTGACAATGCTGTTTTTAATTCAATTTTTTGATTATGACGGCTAACGGAGGGAAGTGTTAAGAGGTGATGTTGCAGGCTGGGAAACTAAAAATATCCAAGTCATAGCCGGGGGAGCTGAATCGGAGTATTAACTGTTTTGTGTTACCCAGCCTGCTGAAGCATAGTGTCAAAAGAAGGTGATATTTACAATTGATTTGACGCAATGTTTACCCATTTTGGGTAAAGGCGGCGGGCTGATGACGTGCTTGATGCGCGGGCTGTAGCGGCATGGGGGCGTTTTTGCGAGGGGTAGCGCTACGCGCTGGATTAGGGTGCGGTATTAGCGTCGATGGATGTAAATAAAGCATCCATCGACCTATCGTTTGTTAAACCGATTTAAAAGCCAGTTATTAACTGTGTGTAGCTATCGAGTCGGTCGGCTTGGCTATGGGTGACAGCTACCGTTGCAATTTCATCACAATCGAAGGCTTGGGCTAACTGAGTGATCTCCTCGCCACATTGTTCAGGGGTACCGACAGTATAACCATTGAGAATATGATCATATTGCGCCTGGTGGCTAGCAGAGAATGTCCGGTAGCGATCCTGAACTTCTGACGGGGTTAGAAAGGCTTCACGTAGCCCTAGTTGTGCCGCGAGTTTGCGGTACACCGCGGTACCTGCTCGGAGTTTAGCCTCCTCCTCTGTGGCAGCACAGATACAGGCGATAGCTAGCATTTTATTCGGTGTTTGCGGATGTCCGGCCTGTTGCCACTGTTGCAGGTATTCCTGGAAAATAGATGGGTGACAGTTATCGGGGTCGATAAAACGCGCCAGCGCAATGTTGTAGCCTAAATGTCCCGCCAACCCTGCACTGCCTCCGCTAGAACCGAGCATCCAGAGTTCCGGTTGTGGGCTGCTGTCAGGCAATACTTTTATTGCGCTGAACGGGTTATTGTCTGGCAGGTTTCCTTCGATAAAGCCTTTGAGCAGTTGTGCTTGATTGGCATACAAATCGCCATGTTGCGCCTGATGGGGGTAAGCCAGTGCTTGTGAGGTGAGGCCGGTACCACCGGGGGCACGGCCAATACCTAGGTCGATTCGTTCGGGAAACAGTGTAGCCATCATTTTAAAGCTTTCAGCGACTTTCAGTGGGCTGTAATGGCTAAGCATTACACCGCCGCTACCGACACGGATGTTTTTAGTCACACTGGCGATCGCCGCAACCATGATTTCCGGGCAAGGATTGGCAAAATGGATACTGTCATGGTGTTCGGCGACCCAGTAACGGTAATAGCCGAGTTGATCGCACAGTTGTGCTAATTCGATGGTAAGACGCGGGGCGTCGATGGCGGCATGGGAGCCGTGCACGGGTGACTGATCAACAACGGACAGTTTTATACTCATTAGAATCTCCTAGAATTATTAATATGTTAAATATTTTTCCCAGATAGATCAATGATCGGAACAGGGCTTATGGGTAGTGCTGGTTTTTTTACTACCGGTATCGGCTTTAAGGTTAGCTTTGATACGCGGTTTAGCGATTGGCTTAACGCCCAGCTGCGATTTGTATCGCGGTAATATTCGCCGGTAGACAACGCTAAAGGGAGCGGTGATGAGCAGATTCAATAATAGACCGGCGATTAGCCCAAAGGCTATCCCTTCGGTACTCAGAGGAATCCCAGGGGTAAAGTTATTGAGGGTTATTTCGAGGTAGTGATAGCGTGAAGGGGCAATCATATAGAGCGTTTTACTGATCAAATTGCCATTGGCAAATAGGGCCACACCCTGCTGCAGCTGTTCAAATTGTGCTAGCGTAGCGAGTTTTTGTTTTGCATCGGCACGCACACTTGGGACACTGTTTTGCCGGTGATGCTGAATCATGGCGCTGGCATCAGTATAACCAAAATCTTTTGCGGTACGATTATAGCCTTCAATCTGCCAATGGGTTGATTCATAGAGGCCGGCAAGAAACTGTTGATAATGATCAGCTAACTGCGGCACTTGCAACGCCAGCAGTAGTGTGGCCCCGAAAAGGAGTTTGTCTAATAGGGGCCCAACTAGTCGTCTAAACAGCCGTACAATCAACGCTACTTTTCCTGAAAATGATTTGAGATTCAGTATACCCGACTAACATTAACTTTTATGGGCGCTTTTCTGACCGAGGTTTTTTAGGCGTTGATTATTGCGATCACATGGCAACGATAAGTCTTGTTGGGGTTCTTACCCCACCTCAACCTACGTTCTTTTTCAAGCTACTAGCAAGTCGCGCAGCGGCGTTCTAACCACTAACTACTTTCTTTGATACCGTCTTTCAGGCCTGCCGACAGAACCGTAGCTGACTTCAGTAGAGAGTTCAGAACAACTGACCATATATTCCAGATAGCGACGGGCAGTGGTACGGCTGGCACCGATCAGTTCACCGGTTTCTTCAGCGTTCAGTGAATTATCACTCTGGGCGAATATGTTTCTGATCTTTTCTAGGGTAATGCCATCGATACCTTTAGGTAAACGGGCTTCCGGTTCCGAGATAGTTTCAATTGATGTGCTGCTTCGGGGTAAAACATCGTCTACTCCATTCTGATCAAGCGATTGGAGCGTCTCAAACTTAGTCAGATGTTGTTGGTAGTTGGTCAGGGTTTCCTGCAGTCGTTCGAATACCAGTGGCTTAAGAATATAATCGAAAACGCCAGCGTAAAGGGCTTCGCGCAGGGTTTCAACCTCTTTGGCCGCAGTGATCATTATGACATCAACTTTGCTGTTACCAGCACGTATTTTACGTAGTAATTCGAGTCCGGTACCAGTGGGAAACATGATGTCCAGTAGTAGTAACTGTGGTTGCAAAATCTCAATAAGATCCTCAGCTTCCTCTAAACCATGGGCGATACCTATTAGTTCAAAACCGTCGATTCGTTTCAGAAAACGGCGCTGGATCTCAGCTATTTGTGGGTCATCTTCTGCAATTACAACTTTAATCATCTGACTCTAGCCTGGTGTATTTTTATTTTTAGGAATGTAAACAATGAAGCGGCTGCTTCCGGTAGTTGTCGTTTCAATAGTGATAGTGCCACCGAGCTTATGCAGCAGACTCTGTACCAGGTGCAGACCGTAACCGTGGCCTTCCCGGTTCTTGCTGCTGTAGCCTTTTTTAAAAATATACTGCTGCTGTTGCTCGGATATTCCGGGCCCCTGATCTTCTATTTCAAAGATCAGGTCGTTACCCAGATCGGTCATCGATAGCTGAACTTTACCCTCACTACCATATGTCTGCAGCGTAGCTTCCAGCGCGTTATCGATCAGGTTTCCCAATATCGTAACTAACTGCTCCCGGGGCAGGTGATCGGGTAACTGCTTCATTTGGCTTTCAGGATCAATCACCAGTTTCAGCCCCAATTCTCGAGCCCGGTTATATTTTCCTAACAGGCAACCGGCCAGCACAGGATCGGGTGCTGCGTGCATTAACAGATGGATCAGTTCCTGATGACTGGCAGATTCCTGACCGATCAGATTGAGTGCTTCATCAGTCGCACCGATCTGTATCAGGCCAGAGATCGTATGTAGCTTATTGGAATATTCATGCGATTGGCTACGCAGGGTATCGGCATATTGTTGGATTCGGGTTAGCTTCTGGCTCACCATATCCAGTTCATCTTTGCGCCGAAAGCTGGAGACCGCACCGGTAATTTTATCGCCTTGCTTCAGGGGTAAGCGGTTAGCAATAATACATAAACTACCGCGCCAGACCTCTCTGTCATACTGTGGTTCACCGCTTTGCAGGACTTCCAGCATTGAGCTGTCAGATAGCACTTCATCAACTCTTCGGCCGATCAGATTGGTCTCTTTTGGCAGGCCCAAGGTTTCAATCGCTGTCTGATTGATGGTTGTGATCTCGCAGTTGCTGTTGATGGCGATAATGCCTTCACGTACAGATTCGAGTGTGGCGCGCTGCTCATCAAACAGTCGGGCGATCTGTTCCGGCTCGAGACCGAAGATCGCTTTCTTAAAATGGTTAGCAAACCAGACAGCGATCGTAGCGCTAAGCGCAAATGAAAGAATGATGACCACAATCAGCGTTGTGCGGTAGCGATTAATGATGGAGGAGACACGATCCAGGCTATATCCGACTGAAACCAGCCCGACAATTTTGTTTTCATCAGTGGGTGAATAAACAGGTACTTTGCCCCGCATAGACCAGCCGGTATGACCCAGGGCTTTGGAAATATATGAGCGGCCCTCCCGCAGGGGGATGGAATTATCGTCATTGTCATCATCTGCGAGTGACAGGCCTACCCACTTCGGATTGGGATGAGACAATCGTATCGCATTGTAGTCACCAAAGACGACAAAATTAGCCTGCGTTTTCAAGGCTAAAAATTTCCCCATTGGTTGTAGATAGACGCTGTCTCTACGTTCGACTGCCGAGGCAATTTCCGGCATGGCCGCCACCGTTTTAGCTATAAGCAGAGCGCGCTGACCAATCTGCTCATCCATGGAGTGCTGCAGGTACTGTAGGGCAAATAAACCGATAAAACCTGTCTGTACCAGCGCCATGACACCCAGAATCAGGATCATCCGTTGTTTAAGTTTCATTCGGTGCTCCTTCATATACAGTCCCATATGCTCTGTTGCAGTTTATTTAGCTACTGATTAGATATTAAGCAATAGAACGGCATAAGGCCCGTAAACAATATGAACTAAATGAATTTTATGTTTTAAAAAGCCTTTAAATTCATAAGCTTCATTTCGTAATGCTCAACATCTACCTTGCAGACATCACAAAAATAAAACTAGGAATTACCGGATGTTCTGTAAATCTATAAGTAAAAAATCGCTGATATCTGCCGCACTGACAACCTGTCTCACCGCGGGGGCCTCTTTTAGTGTTTCGGCTCTTGAGTCGGTACACTTTTTGATTCCTGGTGGCGCTGGTGGCGGCTGGGATTCCACTGCCCGAGGGACAGGTGAAGCTTTGGGTAAATCAGGTCTGGTTGATACAGTCTCATATCAGAATATGTCCGGTGGTGGCGGTGGTAAAGCTATTGCTCATCTGATCGAAACCGCAGGCCAGAAAACGGACACGCTGATGGTTAACTCAACGCCGATCGTGATCCGTTCCCTGTCAAAAGTCTTTCCACAGTCTTTCCGTGATCTGACACCTATAGCAGCAACTATCGGTGACTTCGGTGCTTTTGTCGTAAAGAAAGATTCTCCTTTTACAAACTTCGAAGAGGTGGTTGCTAACTTTAGAGAGAACCCCCGAAGCATAAAAGTTGGTGGTGGCTCCGTTCGGGGCAGCATGGACCATTTGGTTGCTGCAATGGCTTTTAAAGCGACAGGGGCTGATGTCCGCCAGGTTCGTTATGTTGGCTATGATGGTGGTGCTGAAGCGATGGCAGGTCTGCTTTCCGGTGAAACTTCTATTTTGTCTACGGGGTTCAGTGAAGCTCTGACGTTGGCCGAAGCCGGTGAAGTTAGGATCCTGGTAATGACTGGTGATGAGCGTAATGCTGCTGCGCCTGAAGTGCCGACTCTGAAAGAACTGGGATATGACTCAGTTTTTGTTAACTGGCGAGGATTCTTTGCGGCTCCAGGTACCTCCGAAAGTCAGAAGGCTGAGTTCGTTAAAGTATTGGGGGAAATGTATCAGACCGACGAATGGGAAAATGTTCGAGCGCGAAATGGCTGGGTTGAAATTTTCAAGCCGGATACAGAGTTCCTCACCTTCCTTGAACAACAGGAACAGGAAGTGGGTGGTTTGATGCGGGAATTAGGCTTTTTAAAATAACTTATCTTATATCTGCCCGGATATTTATAAATGGTGATCCGGTCAGTCTCTGTTATTTAACTGAAGTTTCAAAGCTTTTCTTCGGGCCTGTGCCTCAGTCCTTTGCCTTTGCTACAGGCCCGGAGCTTTCTAGATTGAAAGGACGGAATATTCCACCGTCCGGGAGCATCCTATGATTATTACTAAAGACCATATTGGTGGGTTGGTGTTTCTCTGCCTGTCGGTTGTTTACGGTTATTACGCCGGAGATATAGCGTTGTTACCCGGCGACGAGTTTGAACCCTTCCATGCGCAAACACTGCCTTACGCGCTTGCGACTCTCGGCGGAATTTTATCACTTGGATTATTATTTACCGCTGCCAAAGGTGTAGAGCATAAGCTCAGTCTACAAGGTTATGACTTTCTGTTAGTCGCCAAATTACTGCTGCTGGTGGTGGTCTTTGCCCTTGCGCTGGAGTGGGTTGGATTTATGCTGGCCACCATATTCTTTCTGATGTCGGGTTTCTGGTTACTGGGAGAGCGTCGACCGAAGATGCTGCTTCTGGCTTCGGTGCCTTTTGCTGTGGGTATCTGGTTTGCCCTGTCGCAGTTGCTGGATATCTATCTGGCACCCGGCAAGCTGTTAACTCAACTGTTCGGAGGATAAACATATGTTAGACGGAATTATTATCGGCCTATCAACTGCTGTGATGCCCTTTAACCTGATGATGGTTGTAGTTGGCTGCTTTGCCGGAACCTTTATCGGCATGTTGCCGGGCCTTGGCCCAATTTCTGCCGTAGCTCTGATGATACCAATCACCTATGGCCTTGATCCTTCATCAAGTATTATCCTGATGGCGGGTGTCTATTATGGCGCAGTTTTTGGTGCCTCCACTTCATCCATTTTAATCAATGCTCCTGGCTGTGCTGCCACTGTAGTCACCGCTTTTGATGGCTATCCACTGGCGCAGAAAAATCAGGCCGGTAAGGCACTGGCATTGGCTGCTTATTCTTCGTTTACCGGGGGAACTGTCGGAGCTTTGGCTTTACTCGTTGCTGCTCCGACTTTGGCTTCTGTGTCGTTGAGTTTTCAATCTACCGATTATTTTGCTCTTATGATTCTGGGGCTGACAGCGGTGGCTGCATTCTCGGGTAAAGGGCAGGTGATTAAAGCGCTGATGATGACAGTGTTCGGTCTGATGATTGCGACTGTTGGTACCGATACAACGTCTGGTGCGACCCGCTTTACCTTCGGCAATATTGATCTGATAGACGGTGTCAGTTTCCTGCTGCTGGCAATGGCCACCTTTGCATTGACTGAAGTGATAATGACGGTTCTGAATGGCCAGCATAAGGAAGACGAAAAACAGGTTGATATGAGTAAGCTCGGTAGCATGAAGCTGAGCAAGGAGGAGGTGAAAGAAGTTGCGCCTACGATAGCTCGTTCATCAATATTTGGTTTTTTCATTGGTGTGCTACCGGGGGCCGGTGCGACTATCGCTTCTTTTTTGGCCTATGGTCTGGAGCGAAATATAGCCTCAGCTAAAGAGAAACTGAAATTTGGCAAGGGCTCCCTGCGTGGTCTGGCTGCGCCGGAATCTGCCAATAATGCTGCTTCTACTGGCTCTTTCGTGCCACTGCTAACGCTGGGTATACCAGGTTCTGGTACTACCGCTATTATGCTGGGTGCTTTGATTGCCGCAGGCATTCAGCCTGGGCCGCGTTTGTTTATCGATAATCCGGATGTTTTCTGGTCGGTAATTATCTCAATGTATTTTGGCAACTTGGTACTACTGATTCTTAATCTACCGCTGATTCCATATATCTCTAAGCTATTGTTGATTCCGCGATCAATTCTGATTCCGATGATCTTGTTCTTTTCAATAACCGGTGTGTATCTGGTTAGTTTCAATACTTTTGATATTCAGATGATGGTGATTATTACGGTCATTGCGATCTTTCTTAAACTACTGCAATTCCCTATGGCTCCAATGCTGCTTGGTTTTATCCTCGGCGGAATGATGGAGTCTAACCTGAGCCGTGCACTCGTTATCTCAGATGGAAGCTTTGCCTTTCTGTGGGAACGGCCATTGACGTTTGGCATCGTTCTGACGGCTATTACCGTACTGTGTTTACCTCCGGCACTGGAATTCTTGTTCGGCCGCCGGAAAGACAAAGGGCCGGACGTCGCTGCAACTGAAGGAAAAGGCTGACCAGCCAAGACCTCTAAACCATATTTTTACCGGATTGATATTCCCTGACCTCTCGTCAGGGGCGGGCACTGCTGTGCCTGAGATCGAGCACCTGGGAATAACAGGGGCCCATCCTGTCCTGCAGGAGAAACCCTGAAAAACTATAAAAAGAAATACATTCACTAAAGTGGAGATTGATGATGAAGAAAGTTGTTTTAGCTACCGCTATCGCTGCGGCGACTTTGGTTGGTTCCGTTCAGGCGGCGACAGTCTATGAAGACAATGGCCTGACATATGTTCTTAAAGGCGACCTGCAGGTTCAGCTGCGACAGAAGATAGGTGATAACCAGGATCAAGATCTTGAGTTTGACGATCTGGAACTGAAAAATCGGGTGACCTATAGCCTTAATGAAGGGATGAGTGCGTTTGCACAACTAGATTACAGCTTCGATAAGCGTGCTAATGATCAGAGTAGTGATTCTCAGGATGGCGGTAAACTGGAGGAGGCGTATCTAGGTCTTAAGTTTGACAATGTTGCCCTGCGCGTTGGTAAGCAGAATTACTCTTCGGATGAGTTTAGTGTTGAAAAAGCGTATGAAACGGTTGTTGAAGACGACATTTTTGATCTGAACGATGATGCCGGTGATGATGTTATCCGTGTTGATGCTCAGTTTGATAGCGTCTTTGTGTCAGTTTCTACTGACCTTAAAGCAGAAGGTAATGGGGATAGTGATGGCACTAAATCCGCTGATCTATTTGTCTCTACCGAGGTGGGTAATCTGGGGTTGATGGCTGCGTATCAGAACTATCAAGAAACCGGCTCTGACTCAGTTTCGACCTGGGGTGTAGGTGTGACTTTTGATGCCGGCTTTGCAACGTTTGGTGCTGACTACGGGTCTATGGAAGATACCGCAGAGGTTTACAATTTGGTCGCCGCCTTCCCGGTTGCAAAGACTACGACGGTTGCGTTAGGTATTCAGAGCCGTGACGAAGATGCTGGAGATAACGTGACTGGCTGGTATGCCAATGCGACTTATAAGTTCCCTGAACAGAAAGGCGTCAGTCTTTTCGGTGAGGTTGGTGATAATGATGCCGATAATACCGATCCGGGTTATCTGGTAGGAATGCGTATCACCTTTTGAAGCTAAACTACGGTCACTGTGGCTGAGCATTATTTGCCTCCCCCTTCGGGCATTTGATCGCGTTACTGTCCCGTTCATCAACAAAGAAAAAAGCCCGGCTGTTATGCCGGGCTTTTTTTATCTACTTATCAGTATAGTGCAAAGCTATTAGCTATTTTCAGGCTCGCGTTTTTCCAATGCTAAATAGTGATCGATGCCTTTGATTTTGTCTTCAGCGTGATGGTTCACATAGAGCACGGCGGTTTCGCTACCGGCGCAGATCTTCTCGATCAGTGCTAATACCAGCTGGCGGTTCATATCATCTAGGCCTAGGCAGGGTTCGTCGAGAATCAAGAGGGGGATGCTTGACCATCGCACGGGCGATGAGTAACAGGCGCTGATCACCGTAGGATAGTTTGTTGAACGGGGTGTCGGCCCGGTCGGTCATGCCTAATAGTGCCAGCCATTGATCGGCGATCTGCTTCTGTCGATCAGTGGCTTTAGTGTATAGACCAATGCTGTCATAGAAGCCTGAAATAATGACATTTCGCAGGCCGGTACCGACTTTATATTCCCATTGCAAAGCGGTAGAAACATAGCCGATAAATTGTTTTATCTGCCAAATGCTTTCGCCGTTACCACGCTGAAAACCGAAGACAAAAATATCATTTACATAACACTGCGGATGATCCCCGGTAATGAGTGACAGCAGGCAGGTTTTACCACTGCCGTTAGGGCCGCTGAGTTGCCAATGTTGATTGGGCTCGATGGTCCAGTCGAGTGAATCGATAATACGGTGACCATCGTAAGTTACATTAATCTTATTCAGTCGCACTAGGGGCTGGGTTGGGTCAAGCGGTGGCAGGGCGGTATCACTGTCAGTGGGCGGCACTTGAAGTTCGGTGGTTTTCAGGTGCAACAGATGATATAGCTCGTTATAGGCCTGTGAATCATGCCGGTTGATCTGGTGTTGTAAGCGGCCCTGATCGACATAGGCGATATGGGTAATGAAATCGGGAAACTCATCGAAGCGGTTAAGCACCAAGATCATCGGTACGGTTTCGACTAAACCGAGCAGATACTGTTGCAGCATCTCTAGGGTATGGGCGTCGAGGCCGTCGAAGGGCTCATCGAGTACCAACAGCTCAGGCTCACTGGCCAACGCCCGAATCAGCATCACTTTGCGGGATTCACCGGTGGATAACTTACGGAATGCACGGTCGAGTAGGGATTCGAGTTTGAACATTGCGACCAGTTGTTGAATCAGCGCTGGATTGCGCTCGCCCTCATGGAGTATCTCATGCACAGGAGTACCTTCGGCGATAACATCCATAATATCAGCGTCGTCTTTTTTCCGTTCCCGCTCAATCAGTTCCGCCTGTGCTTCAAAGGATACTAAGCCTACCTTCGCTGGAACACCGCTCATTGAACCGCTAACGATGTCGCCAGCTCCCGCCAAAATAGCAGCTAATGCTGATTTACCTGCGCCGTTCGTGCCGGTAATCACCCAGTGTTGGGTATCATCCAGTTGCCAGTTGATCTCATCTAGCTGAAAGCGATCATCGAAGTTGACGGTGAGGTTTTCGAGGCGAATATTCATAGCGATCCGAAGTCTGTGTTAGGTTGTTTTGAATGCTAAAAAAAAGGCCAGGAGGTGAGTCCTGGCCTTCATCTACCTGTTATTCATCACAGGTGAGGTCGTTATTAAACGATCTTCTTCATGTCAGCCATGTGGCCACGCAGAACAGAACCGATCGCTTCAACAGGATGTGAACGCAGGGCAGCGTTAACTTCGATCAAGCGAGCGTTGTCGACGCCAGTGTCGTCCAGTTCCAGACCTTTACCGATAACATCGGTTTTAATGTCTTTCATGAAGTCAGCCAGCAGTGGCAAGCATGCGTGGTTGTACAGGTAACAGCCGTATTCTGCTGTATCAGAGATAGTTGCGTTCATCTCGTACAGTTTCTTACGGGCAATAGTGTTAGCGATCAACGGTGTTTCGTGCAGTGATTCGTAATAAGCAGAATCAGGGATGATGCCCGCAGCTGTCATCGTTTCAAAAGCCAGTTCAACACCCGCTTTAACCATAGCAACCATCAGAATACCGTTATCGAAATATTCCTGTTCGGAGATCTCGACATCGCCAGCAGGGGTTTTTTCGAACGCTGTTTCAGCGGTTTCTGCACGCCAGCCCAGCAGGTTCTTATCATCATTAGCCCAGTCTTCCATCATGGTGCGAGAGAAGGTGCCATCGATGATGTCATCTTGATGCTTGTTGTACAGCGGACGCATGATCTGCTTCATCTCTTCAGCCAGATCAAATGCTTTGATTTTAGCTGGGTTAGAAAGACGGTCTAGCATGTTAGTCACGCCGCCGTATTTCAGCGCTTCAGTGATGGTTTCCCAACCGTACTGAATCAGCTTAGAGGCATAACCGGCATCAATACCTTCTTCAACCATTTTGTCGAAGCACAGTAGAGAACCGGTTTGCAGCATACCGCACAGGATAGTCTGTTCACCCATCAGGTCAGACTTAACTTCAGCGATGAAAGAGGACATCAATACGCCCGCTTTATGACCACCCGTACCAACGGCATAAGCCTTAGCCAGTGCTAAGCCTTCACCTTTAGGATCGTTATCTTCGTGAACAGCGATCAGCGTCGGTACACCGAAACCACGTACATATTCAGCACGTACTTCAGAACCAGGGCACTTAGGTGCAACCATGATAACGGTCAGGTCTTCACGGACTTTCATACCTTCTTCAACGATGTTGAAACCGTGAGAGTAAGACAGGCAAGCGCCTTCTTTCATAAGAGGCATAATAGCGTTAACAACCGGCGTGTGCTGTTTATCAGGTGTCAGGTTAAGCACAACATCAGCGGTAGGGATCAGTTCTTGATAAGTACCTACAACAAAACCATTCTCAGTCGCGTTTTTCCAAGACTGACGCTTTTCAGCGATGGCTGCTTCACGCAAAGCGTAAGAAACATCGAGGCCACTGTCGCGCAGGTTCAGACCCTGGTTCAGGCCTTGAGCACCACAACCGATAACAACCATTTTTTTGCCTTTCAGAGCGTCAACGCCATCGCTGAACTCGTCCATCGACATGAAGCGGCATTTGCCCAGTTGTTCCAGTTGCTCACGCAGTGGCTAGCGTGTTGAAGTAGTTATTAGACATATCTGATAGTTCCGGTTAATTAAGTCATAGCCGAGGGCGGTGACTGAAAATTCTGTTCATTTACCTAGCAGGTACAACATTTCCGGCAAGGCTCAAAATCAGGCAGGCGGACATTATACAGACAGCCCGACTGAAATTTAATAGGGCTACTCTATAGAAAAAGTAATCTTGCGTATATTGATATATGTAAATCACAGTGTTGCAATAAATGAAATGTTAGCGAGGTGCCGTCAGCTGTGCTGAATCAATTCAAACGGGTGTTTTCTCATGATGCAACAGTGGTAGTAGGTTTTGTGGTACCAGATTGGTGATTACTAGGCTAAAAATGTATCGAAACTAGACTAGAATGATAGTTTAAGCCGAATTCGAGACCCGCTAATGATGAATGTTTCTAGAAAGATGAGCTGGATTGTGATTTTGAGCTCATTGGCAGTGTTACTGCCCGCATTGTTAGTGTTTTACTATACGGCAAGAGCAGAGCTGCTCGATAAAGAGCTATCGCAACATCAAGAATATATGCAGATGACGGCCGATAACTTTCAATCTGATTTAGCTATCTATACTACCAGCCTGAAAAAGTTAAATCAGTTGGTCAATCGGCAACTGGACGACACCGGTGCAAAAGATACGGATCGATTCGATACCCGTATGGCTATCTCTGAAGACGGTGCTTGGCGTAATAAGAAAGATAGCTATGATGGCGACATCGAAGCGGGTTTGTTTTTACCGCCTGATTACCATGTTACTGCAGAGACCAAGCTGTTTTACGGCAGAATGTTTGATATTTTTGAAACCTTTGGGGTTGCCACCAGTAGTGATAAAGCCTTCAGTAATATTTGGTTTCTAGATCATGAACGTGGTGAACTAATTTATGATCAAGCATTTCCTGACTTTGTTTATCTGATGTCCCCGGACACCGATTATACCTCTACCGAATGGATGACCTTAGCCTCGCCGGAGCGTAACCCCGAGCGAGAAATTCGCTGGACGCCTCCGCTCTTCGATCCTGTTCCAGGTACGTGGATGGTGAGTGCCGTTTATCCTTTAGATATCGAGGGGGAATGGGTCGGCACCCTCGGGCAAGATGTACAATTAAATCGTTTATTCAAGCTTATTCAAGGCATGAGTGAGATGTATGACGATGAGCAGTACATTTTAAGAGATAGCCAGGGCGGTTTTATTTTGGCAGGACCTTGGCAAAAACAGTTAGAGGATGGTGTTGAGACGTTTTCCATCGATTCTCAAGAAACCGAACTGTTGTCCATCTTAGCTAAACCGTTGCCAAATAAGGCGGTGTTGATGGGTGAGGTGATGGTGCAGGGCAAATCCTATCAAGCCATCGGCGTCTCTCTACAGCCGATGAACTGGAGCTATGTCCACTTAATCCCCACCGGCACTATTTTAGATAGCCTCGTTAAAATGGTTTATATCGCTGCGCTCTTTTTTGTGTTCACGGCCCTTGCTATCAGTGTGCTGATTAACGGTGCTGTGCGTAAAGTGATCTCTAAACCGATTGAACAGTTGGTGCTACGCACCCGGTTGTTTGCTATAGGGCTTAAGCCCGAACCTGTTTCAAATTGGGGCAGTACAGAAATAACAGAATTAGCCCTAGCATTGGATATGATGAATGATGACCTTGATCGGGAAACCAATCGTCTAGCCTTTATGGCCACCCACGATGACTTAACCGGCTTGCCCAATCGTAGCTTACTGAATGATCGTTTAGAACAGATTATTGCCGATGCTAAACGTAATAACAGCAAAGCGGCGGTGCTGTTTCTCGATTTAGATCAGTTTAAAACTATTAATGATTCCTTGGGCCACTCGGTCGGCGATAAACTGCTTAAAATGGTCGGTGAGCGCATCTCTTTTCAGCTGCGAGAGGAGGATGTAGTGTCCCGCTTTGGTGGTGACGAGTTTGTGGTTGTGGTCTCCGAGTTTGAGCATATGCTGGATCTGTCAAACATTGCCGAGAAGCTGCTCTTCATTATTAAACAGCCCTATATCATCGATGGTTATGATCTGAGTATTACCAGCAGTATCGGGATTAGTGTTTGTCCTGAAGATTCAGATGTTGCCGAGATCTTAATCCAAAATGCTGATACCGCAATGTATCAATCGAAAGATCTTGGGCGGAATGCTTTCCAGTTCCATACCAAGGATATTCGAGAGCGGGTGCTGCGTAAATTACAGCTAGAAGATGCGCTGCGTAAAGCCCTCGACGATAATCAATTTGTCCTCTATTACCAGCCAAAAGTGAATCTGAATACGCAGCAGGTTTATGGCATGGAGGCGCTGATTCGCTGGCAGCATCCGGAGATGGGGATTGTTTCACCGCTGGAGTTTATCCCCTTAGCGGAAGAGACTGGGCTGATTATCGATATCGGTGAGTGGGTTATCGAGGAAGCCTGTCTACAGATGAAAGCCTGGACTGAATATTACCCTTGGTTAAAAAATATGGCCATCAACCTCTCTGTTCGTCAGTTCCAGCAGAAAGATTTTTGCCAACAGATAGAACTCTTTATGTTTGATAAGAAAATCGATAGCTCGAAAATCGATTTTGAAATAACTGAAAGTATGATCATGGGGGATGTTGAGGCGGCGATCAGTGTATTAGCCAAACTGAGAACCTTAGGCGTTTCGATCAGTATCGATGACTTTGGTACCGGTTATTCCAGTTTGAGTTATTTGAAGCATCTGCCTGCGGACACTTTAAAAATAGACCGTGCCTTTGTTAAAGAGCTGGTGAATGATCAGAATGATCAGGCGATTACCAAATCGATTATCGCCTTGGCGACTAACCTTGGATTGAGTGTGATTGCCGAGGGTATAGAGGAGCCGGAACAGGCCGCGATGCTGAAACAGATGGGGTGTGATTATGCACAGGGTTACTATTTTAGCCGGCCACTACCCGCGCATGAGATGAGCTTACTGTTGGAAAAGCAGCATGAGGCGACCGAATCCGGCTTTAATTAAGCCATACAGCTGTTTTTGTGATGGTATCGTCTGTTTTATAAGAGGCGGTATAAGAGACGCTATAAGAGGTGATATCAGCGTTGATGTTTGTATCTCCAAAGGATATGGCAAAAGGTGTCTGGCAGGGCTAGCGGACGGCATCCAATGGATCTCGATGAGCGTTGATGATTCAAAAATAGGAAGCGGGTCAGTTTGAATCAGCACTGATATATAGATATTTAACGGGCATAAAAAAAGCAGCGCATTCGAGAATGGGCTGCTTTTTTTATGAGGCGCAGTTGTCAGCGCTTAGGCAATTTACTCAGTCAAGCCCTGCTAAGAGTGCGCGCCATAAGGGATGAGAAAAATCCTCATCTTTCATCAGCGTTTTAAATGAGGTGCTCTGTTGCTGCACTTCTAAAAAGACTTTATTTGCCATTTTTAGTTTTTCTTTCAGCGGCTGTTCAGACGTGAAAGGGCGCATAGACACGCGGTTACCGGAATGTGTCACACCATTACTGGTGTAGCCGATGGTCGGTGTTAAAGCGTAAGCCTGATTATCAATCCACACGGTAGCGCTCTTGATGGAGTGGTATTCTCCGCTCACGGCGACTTTCAGTGTTCTTGGACGGGTGTTTTTTAGGTATAGCGCACTGCAGACGTCGAATTGATTACAGGAAAGTGATTGAATCACCTTATCTGAGAGATCATACGGCAGTTTATATTCCGGCTGGTTAGCGACGCTGCTGCAGCCCGTCAGCAGAGCGAGGCAGAATATGAACGGATATTTCATGGTGTGTCCCTTCTTGAAATCGATAAGGTAAAATTTTTTATTGATTAACTGATTATAACGGGGATTACCAATGCTTCAATCATTGTTTGCCGCAATTATTCGATATAGTTCAACGGTACTGCCGTGGTATCGACGATTTTGCGCATAATAAACGATGACTTTACACCGGTTACACCTTGAATTCGGGTGATTTTTCCCAGCAGGATGTCGTGGTAGCGATCCATGTCAGGCACGGCAACTTTGAGTTGATAATCGGCATCGTGTCCGGTAATTAGATAGCACTCCATTACTTCTGGGAAACCGGTGATCGTGTTTTCAAACGCTTCAAACCGTTCGGGAATATGTTTATCCATACTAATATGCAGGATCGCCATTAAGTTAAGATCCACCGCTCGTTCATCTAACCGTACAACTCGTTCACGAATAACGCCCGTGTCTTCCAGCGCTTTGACTCGGCGGGAGCAGGGTGCTGCGGTGAGGCCTACTTTCTCCGCTAGATCTTGATTGGATAGCCCGCCATCCCGTTGTAATTCGCGCAATATTTTTAAGTCAAAACGGTCGATAGCATGGTTTGATTTCATAGTTTGATCGCCTTGCGCAATAATATTTAATGGTTGAGTGTATTTAATTTATTTTAATTGCGCAATATTGTTAAATTTTTTGTATTTAGCGCAGTTATTGCGCAGTAATCCCTTTAAACTTTGCTCTATTGATTGCTGCAGCGAATCATACTTGCCGAGAACCTCCAAAGCAGCCGTTATCAGCGGATGTGGATGACAACACCAAAAGTGTTTAATCAGGTTTAAGCACCAGTCTACCGGACTGATTAATGTGTACCAAAAGTATGCCAGAGAGTGATTTGATCCCGCGCCCTGTTGCGCGGGATTTCAATAGAGAGAGCCGCTTAACCGGCGACAATCATTTAGAAACCCTATTCTGCCGCAGGCAGAGATTTAGCAGGACGAGACTATGTTCGATCATCGTAAATACAAAGCATTTGAACCGATCCGTTTGACTGACCGTACTTGGCCGGACAATACGCTCACGCAGGCACCTGACTGGTGTAGTGTTGATCTACGGGACGGTAATCAGGCGCTCGTAAATCCGATGAGTGTTGAGCAGAAAACGCGCCTGTTCGACCTGCTGGTGAAACTGGGTTTTAAAGAGATTGAGGTGGGATTTCCATCGGCCTCGAAGCCCGACTTTGATTTTGTGCGTAAATTGGTGGACGAGCAGCGGATTCCCGATGATGTCACCATTCAGGTGCTGACACAGGCACGGGAAGAGCTGATTGAACGTACTTATGAAGCGATGGCCGGGGTGAAAAAAGCGGTTATCCATGTGTATAACTCCACCTCAACGGTGCAGCGAGAACAGGTGTTTGGTCAGTCTCGAGACGGGATCAAGGCCATTGCCGTACAGGGCGCCAAATGGGTGCAGCAGTATGCACAGCAGCACCCCAATACTGAATGGTCGTTCCAGTACTCGCCGGAAAGCTTTAGTGGTACTGAGATGGATTATGCCATTGAGGTCTGTGATGCCGTCATTGAGCAGTGGCAGCCACAGAGCGGCCGCGACATTATTATTAATTTGCCGGCAACCGTGGAAATGTCCACGCCGAACCGTTTTGCCGATCAGGTTGAATATTTCTGCCGCAACTTAGTCAATCGCCAGTACGTGCGTATTAGCCTGCATACCCATAATGACCGTGGTTGTGCCGTGGCTGCAGCAGAGCTTGGCTTGCTGGCGGGGGCTGACCGTATCGAAGGCACATTGATGGGTAATGGTGAGCGTACCGGTAATATGGATGTTATCACCATGGGAATGAACCTGTATTCTCAGGGGATAGATCCAAAGCTGGATTTCTCTAATATTATGGAGATTAATGAGGTGGTGGAAAGCTGCACCGGTATTCCAGTCGGCGTGCGTCACCCATGGGCAGGGGAACTGGTCTATACCGCTTTCTCCGGTAGCCATCAGGACGCGATTCGCAAGTCGGTTAACTATCACACCGAGCATGAAAAGCAGCATTGGGATGTGGCTTATCTGCCGATCGATCCTCGTGATATTGGCCGCGAATATGAGGAGATTGTACGCATCAACTCGCAGAGTGGTAAAGGCGGCGTGGCACTGGTGTTAGAGCGGGACTATGCGATTAGTCTGCCAAAATGGATGCACTCTCCTCTGAGCCGCGTGGTTCAAGGGGCGGCAGAGCAAAGTGGCGTGGAAGTATCGCCGAGTAATATTAAGCGTTTGTTTGATGAGCAGTTTATTGCGGTGCAGAGTCAGTGGCAGTTAGATGATTATGATCTGCACACCGAAGGTCACCATGTGAGTGCCCACTTCCGTATCGGCGAAGTGCATTTTGATGGGCAAGGTGCCGGTGCACTTGAAGCACTGTGTTGCGCCCTGAAGCAAGGCTTCAACTGCGACATTGAGGTCATTAACTTTGACCAGCACGCTATCAGCGGCGGCACTGATGCGAAGGCGCAGGCTTCGATTGAGGTACAGATTAACGGCACGGACTATTATGCCGTGGCCGTGGCGGGTGATACCTCGGCCGCGACCTTGCAAGCAATGTTGACCGCCTTTAGCCGTACCGAGCTTGAAGTAACTCAAGCTGCTTAATGTGATCTATAAACAAAACCCGGTTCACTGCCGGGTTTTGTTTATGTTTAAGTTTTCGTTAATATTCTAAATTGCTGTTGAACCTAGACGGCGTCACTATTCTCCGTTCTATTATTCCTCATTTTACTTCTATTTCTTCTGCTATTTATTTCATATGCTGAGCTGGTGGTTGAGAGGCCACAGTTGCGGAGAGCGATTTGCTGAAAGAATTTTAACCCGGTATGGTTTCATTTAAGTGGCATGGGAATATCAACGGCCGTGCAAGACAAAGACGCCAATGAATCGGTGCGGATGAGACTGTGTTTAGGGCATTGGCTATTCGTTAGGGTTTATTTCAATGGGTTAACAGACTAATGCAAACTAATATTTTGCTTCGTATTCAGCCAATTTTGTTTGCTATTTTTGCCATGGCGGTAAGCCATAATCTATTTTTCGTGATGCTGCCGATACGCCTTAAAGAGGGCGGCTTCGCCTCGTCGGATATTGGCATGGCCATGAGTATGTTCGCGGTTGGCGCGATTATGGCCGGTTTGTTTGGCTCACGAGCGGTGCTCAGGGCGGGACATATTCGGGCGTTTGCCTCGATGGCGGCGATGCTGGCGATTGTGTCAGTGTGCCACAGCTATTTTATTAATATCTGGATTACCGGTGGGTTGCGGATGGTGGCAGGCTTCTGCTTTGTCACTAGTTTTATTACTTTGGAAAGTTGGCTGAATGTACTGAGTGATAAACGCAACCGAGGCACGGTGTTTGGTACTTATCAGATCTGTTTTGCAATCGGCTTTGGTTCTGCGCCGTTTCTCTTTAGTTTATCCAATGAACAGGATCCCCGCTTATTTGGGTTGATCGGCGTATTTCTCTGTGTCTCGTTAATTATTATGTCGATGAGTCGGTTGCCGTTGCCCGAGTTGCCGAGCCGTCCGCGCCCCATGTCACCTAGAGCGTTATGGCACTACTCTCCCTCGGGAACTCTATCTTGTTTCTGTGCTGGTTTAATCAGTGCCGCCAGTGTCTCATTAATCTCCCTGTATGCTTATGACCATGGGATCACCGGTATCTGGTTATCACTGGTGTTGGGTTCCTATCAATTGGGCGGATTGTTAACTCAGTACCCGGTGGGGTGGCTGGCGGATCGTTATGATAAACGTATCGTCGCCGCAGGCCTGATGGGCATGGGGGTTTTTAGTAACTTACTGATTATCGCCGAAAGCTTTATACCGATGCCGATCGAGGTGTTAGTGGTACTCTTTTTGTTATCCGGTGGTTCAGGCGTGGCATTGTTCCCGTTAGCGGTGACTCAGGTGTTCGATCATATTGACCTCAAAGATGCGATGTCGGCCACCAGTATGATGCAAATCCTGTTGGGCTGTGGCGGTATCTTGGGCCCTATTATTGCTGGCTTTTTGATGACTGAGTTTGATGCTATCTGGCTGTACTATTATTTGGTTGCTGTACATCTGTTTGTAGTGGTGTTCCTGTTAATTCGTAAGCTCTATGTACGCACCGAAACACTCGAGGCCAGTGCGAAATATCAGGTCAGCATGCAGGGCACCTCAGTAGGGTCTGGGGTGCTGGAATCTCAGTTGAGCTACAATCTAGCTGAAATTGGCGACCCGGAACTGAAGCTGCTGCTAGTGGCGTTGGGGCAATACCCAAAAGATCCCGATATTTTGATCAGTACGGCGTTGGAAGGTTCTTCCTTGAAACCTCAGGATGTCGCTATCCATATGGTCTTGGCGCTGCCTAAAGGCTCTGGGGAATTGATAAAACGCTTAGTGCTGTTATTTCCTGATGATCGATTGGCTATTGCCTATTCATTGCGTGATCTGTTTATTCTGCGCAAGGAACGGATCAACGCTATGTTGTTGGAAGCCTTGGTTGACGGTGCGGATGATGCCGAGCGCACCGAGATTGATTCGATGATGGCGCATATTCTTCGTGAATTGAATGAAGAGGATGAGCAGTTAAGCGCAAGCTCGGTTTAAGTTCTGCGGGTGTAAATTGAATTCGTCTAAGAGGTCGGTGAGTAATCGCTAGAAACAGCAAAGCCACCGACGAGGTGGCTTTGTGGTCAGTTATTGGTCTGCCGACTTATCGGTCGCTCAAACCGAGTGCTTAAGATTTAGGTTTTTTCGGCCCGCGTCCCACCCGTTTCTTGGGTGATTTCTTCTGCGAAGCAGCCTTTTTAGCGGCGGCTTTGGCAACCGCTTTTTTGTTCTTCACTTTAGGCTTTTTCGGTTTTGCTTTGCCACTGCCCTTGCCGGGTTCTGGATTTTTTGGTGCGAGGCCGGGGAAGGTTGCCCTCGCTAGTTTATCGCCAATAAAGCGTTCGATCTTACCCAGTGTTGGCCAATCTAACGGTTCAACAATCGACCAGACGGTGCCTTTGGCGCCATCGCGGCCAGAACGGCCTGCACGGTGCACATAGCTATCGGCCTTCATTGGCAGATAGAGGTTGATGACATGGGTTAGGTCGGGCAGATCTAAGCCGCGGCCCACCACATCGGTGGCGATGATCAGTTTGATCCGCCCACGACGCATCTCTTTAATCCGTTGAGTCCGTTCACTCTGACGCATATCACCGTGCAGGCCATAGCAAAGCATGCCGGCATTGCGGATGATATTGACCCAGTGTTCGACTTGCTTACGGCTGTTGACGAAGATAATGCCCTGTTTGAGTTCTGGTTGGTGGATCAAGGCTTTGAGCAAGTACTCTTTATGTTGCTCATTATCTGCGCGGTAGATCGTTTGCTCGATATTTGTTGGGATTTGCCGAGGTTGTTCAACGGCGACAATCTGCGAATCTTCATTAAGCAGGTCGGTGGCGAATTGTTGAATCTTTTCGCCCTCAAGAGTGGCCGAAAACATCAATGTTTGACGTTCTAGCGGCAGCACATCGGCAATCTGTTTGATATCGTGGATAAAGCCCAGGTCGAGCATCCGATCGGCTTCATCGATAATCAGCATATCCACTGTCGATAGATCTAGCCATTCCTGAGCATTGAGCTCGAGTAGGCGTCCGGGGGTGGCGATCATAATATCGATGGGTTCAGCCAGCATCCCTTTTTGCATACCAAAGGGTACGCCACCGACAATCAAACAGCTTTTGATACGGTTGGTTTGGGTTTGTAGCTGGATCACCTGATAGATCTGTTTTGCTAGTTCCCGAGTCGGAGCTAGAATCAATATCTGTGGTGCGCTACTGCGATCTTGCTCACTATCAAATACTTTCTGTAGCGCAGGCAAGACAAAGGCTAGGGTTTTACCTGTACCGGTGGGGGCTGACGCCAGCAGATCAAAACCTTCCAGTGCCACAGGGATTGCCTGTTGCTGGATTGGACGGGGGCTGAGAAAGTTGTTGTCAGCCAGAGGGCCCAGAATTTCAAGATCCAGGTTTAGGTCGATAAAGAACATCGAGGAGTACTCACAGAATTAAAGGCGCAAGCATACCTTATTTTTGCCAATCCGGATATTTGGCATAAGGGTGAATACTGACTTTATGGGCACTATTTGATGAATTTTTTCCGATATTTGCCAGTGATTGAGATTGCGCCTTGAGGTAGGCCTTCACAACGCCTATCATTCCGCGCTGACCGGTTATAATGGGTGCGGGTGTCGAGATGAGTGTTGATATTTCCGCTGGCGCCACTTAACGGGTGTTGTTTCTATCGAATTCTGTTTGAGAGCTGTCTTTTGTCTGAATTTATTCCCGGCCAACGCTGGATCAGTAATACCGAATCAAATCTGGGGCTGGGGTTGGTAACCAGCGTATCAAATCGTCGTGTTGAAATGTTATTTCCAGCGGTTGAAGAGGAGCGAACCTACGCGGTTGATAACGCGCCTCTGAGTCGCGTGGTGTATCCGGTTGGAGAGCAGGTACGTAATGCCGCCGGTGTTAAAGTCACCATTACTGCGCAACAAGAGCTGAATGGCTATATGGTCTATCAGGCTGAAGATGCGCAGGGCGAAGTGCTGGTATTGGAAGAGCGCGATCTCGATAGCGCAGTACATTTCAGTAAACCCCATGACCGTCTGTTTGCTGGACAGGTTGATAAGCTTTCACAGTTTAGGTTGCGGGTTGAAACCCTCAAGAATCAATTTAATCATCTGCAATCTGAGAGCTATGGTTTACTCGGTCCTCGAGTACAACTATTACCCCATCAGTTGTATATCGCCCATCAGGTCGCCCAGCGTTTTGCGCCGCGGGTGTTACTGGCCGATGAAGTGGGCTTGGGTAAAACCATTGAAGCCGGGCTTATCCTGCATCAGCAGTTGATTAGCGGCAAAGCCTCCCGGGCGTTGATCGTGGTGCCCGATAGTCTGGTGCATCAATGGTTGGTGGAGATGCTACGCCGCTTTAACCTGCGTTTTACCATTTTAGATGAGTTGCGCTGTGAAGCACTGGAGCTATCGGACGAGGGTGTTAACCCGTTTGAAACGGCTCAGTTGGTACTCTGTAACCTCTCATTCCTAAAATCGAGCCCTGACCGCTTAGTACAGGCGTTGGATGCTGGCTGGGATATGCTGGTGGTGGATGAAGCCCATCACTTGGTTTGGTCGGAAGAGGAATCGAGCCCTGAATATATCTGTATTGAAGCGCTGGCTCGCGAAGTAAAAGGTTTGTTGCTGCTGACAGCAACCCCCGAACAACTGGGTGTGGATAGTCACTTTGCCCGTTTACGTCTGCTCGATCCGGATCGTTATTACAGCTTAGAACAGTTCCGCGCTGAAGAAGAAAGCTACCAGCCGGTTAGTCAGTTGGTGGCTCAGTTACTGGCTGAAGATGCCCGTGAACAGCTTCAGGATGCCCCTGAGGTGTTTTCACAGTTACGTCACTATCTCGGTGATGAGGTGGCTCAACAGCTGCAAGATGAACTGTACAATGACTCCCTCGACCAAGCGATCCAAGATGCGGTAAATAACCTATTGGATCATCATGGCACCGGGCGGGTGCTGTTCCGTAATACCCGTGATGGCGTCAGCGGTTTCCCGAAACGGATACTGCACAGTTATCCGTTAGCGGAACCGGAATTCTATCTCGAAAGTGAGCGTCAGTTGATGGCGCAGGCTGATTTAGAAGAACGACTGCATCCCGAATTGATTTTGGCAGATCGTTGGTTAGAAGCGGACCCTCGGGTTGAGTGGTTGGTTAATTGGCTAAAAGAAAATCGAGATCAGAAAGCACTGGTGATTTGTGCTTTTGCGAACACCGCTAAATCTCTCGAAGCGCACCTGCGGCTGTATGAGGGCATTCGCTCATCGGTGTTCCATGAAGGTATGAGTCTGGTTAATCGTGACCGTGCGGCGGCTTATTTTGCTGATGAAGATGATAGTGCTCAGGTGTTGATCTGTTCTGAAATTGGTAGTGAAGGACGTAACTTTCAGTTTGCCAGCCACTTGGTGTTGTTTGATTTACCACTTAATCCGGACCTGCTGGAACAGCGGATTGGTCGACTGGACCGGATTGGTCAGCGCAATGATGTTCAGATTCATGTGCCGCACTATGAGTTCAGCGCTCAATCGACGCTACTGGATTGGTTCCACCGGGGCTTGAACTGTTTTGAACGGGCTTGTCCGGTGGGGCAGGTGTTGTTTGATCAGTTCCTTGAACAACTGATTCCAGCGCTGTTCGATGAATATGATGAAGCAAATATCGAAGGGCTAATTGAGAGTACCCGAATTGAAGCCGACCGCCTGCTAGAGCAGTTACAGCAGGGGCGTGATCAGCTACTTGAACTAAACTCCTGTCAGCCTGAAAAAGCTCAAGCGATAGCTGAAAGTATGGAAGTCACCGGCAATAGTATTGAACTGAGCCGTTATATGGAGCGCATGTTCGATCAGTTCGGCGTCGAACAACAGGTGCACAGCAGTCAGAGTATTATTCTCAGCCCGGGCGAACATATGCACTATGAAAGTCTGCCGGGTCTACCAGAGGATGGTATGACCGCAACCTATAGCCGTGCGCTGGCCCTAGGGCGGGAAGATATCCAGTTTATGACTTGGGAACATCCGTTGGTCTTGGGCACGATGGATATCGTGGTGAATGGTGATTTTGGTAATACGGCGGTTTGTTCGATCAAACTGCCGCCGTTGAAGCCTGGCACATTGCTGCTGGAAGCTATCTATACCCTGCATTGCGCCGCGCCGAAACCGTTGCAGGTACAGCGTTATCTGCCGCAGACCTTGAGTCGTATTGTGGTCGATACCAATGGCACTGATCTTAGTGCAATTCTTACCGAAGCACATATTAATAATCTGGCCGAACGGGTCGGACGTCGTCAGTCGGTCGAAATCGTTAAGCATACTCGCCCTGATGTCGATAAGATGGTGAATCGGGTTGAGGATATTGCGGCTACCCAGCTACCGGCGATGTTGCTTGAGGCGAAGCAAAATGTCGCGCGGGTGTTAGGCTCAGAGCAGGAACGCCTCACAGCATTGGCGGCGGTGAACCCTAATATTCGTCAGGAAGAGATCGAATACTTAGCTGAAAATAGGGCCGCACTGGAACATCATCTGGATAGCGCTTCACTGAAGCTTGATGCGATCCGTGTGATTGTAGCCACTTGATGTCTGCTAGTATTGCTAGTTATACAGATGAATTTAGCCTAACCGGAGCAGACTTTGTCCAACGCTGAAAACTTTACCGATCTGGGGCTCGACCCCCGGCTCAGCACGATTCTTGATCATCAGGGGATTACCGAGCCAACGGAGATTCAGGCACGGGCAGTGCCCACGGCGATTACTGGCCATGACCTGATTGCGTCTTCCAAAACCGGCTCCGGTAAAACACTGGCTTATCTGCTGCCGACGATGCAGCGGTTGATGCGTCAAAAGGCGCTGAGTAAAAAAGATCCGCGGGCGCTGATTCTGGCGCCCACCCGCGAACTGGCGAAGCAGGTTTATGCTCAACTGCGTAGCCTGATTAGTGGCACGACCTATAAAGCGGCATTGGTGCTGGGTGGTGAAAACTTCAACGATCAGGCGAAAGCCTTGGCGAAAAACCCCCATGTGGTGGTGGCTACCCCTGGTCGCTTAGTGAATCATCTGGATGAACGATCGCTGTTTTTGGATGGCCTCGAACTGTTAATTCTGGATGAAGCTGACCGGATGCTTGATTTAGGCTTTGCCGAACAGTTGAATCGGATCAACCAAACGGCCAGTCACCGTCTTCGTCAGACGCTGATGTTTTCCGCCACGCTAGAACACGCAGCGGTGAATAGCATGGCTAAAACCCTGCTCAAAGCGCCTAAACGGATCGCTATCGGTGCTGCGAATGCTGAACATGCGGATATTGAGAAACGTTTTTATCTCACCGATCATCTCGATCACAAGCAGGTTTTGCTTGAACGGATTCTGGAAACAGAAACCTATCAGCAGGTGATTATTTTCACCGCGACCCGCACCGATACTGAGCGATTGTCCCAGCTGCTATCGGCTAAAGGGTTAAAAACGGCCGCTTTGAGTGGCGATATGAGCCAAACCGATCGTAACAAGATTATGGACAGTTTCAGCCGAGGGCAGCAGCAGGTGTTGATTACCACGGATGTGGCGTCCCGTGGGCTCGATCTGTTGCAGGTCTCGCTGGTGATTAACTTCGATATGCCAAAACAGGCCGAAGAGTATGTTCATCGAATCGGCCGTACGGGTAGAGCTGGCGCGAAAGGGGTAGCTGTTTCATTGGTCGGGCCGAAAGATTGGGATGCCTTTCGCCGGGTTGAGAACTTTTTGCAACAGTCGGTCAACTTTAGCGAATTGAAGGGGCTGAAAGGTAAGTTTAAAGGCATTAAAGACGCCCCAGCGGCGAAGGCTAAACCGGAGAAAGCACAGGCGGAACGTCGTCCCAAGCGGGTTGTTAAAGCACCGCAGGATCGTAAGAACCGCCGTCAGGCGAATCGACAGATTGTGTCTGATGATGGTATGGCGCCATTGAAAAAGAAAAAAACCGATTAGCGCAGCCCTGCGCTGATTTGTGGATACGAAAACCAGCCTTGTGCTGGTTTTTACGTTTACTGTCGACTGCTGTTATCGATTCTCCATCGATTATCATCCTGTCTAACCCTTTGCTTTATCTCTTTTTGCTGTTTGCGAGGGGTGTCGAACCTCCCAAATTGATGACTGATAGTTTTGTAATACATAACATCCCCTGCTAAAAAGACTGTAACCCGTGACCGATGAGGCGAGAAACCGTCGCGTTAATCTGTCCGTTCATCTCGCCCTTTAATCTGGCATGCAGTCGTGGGTTTGCCTTGATAGGAGGGCTGGTGGCTAGGTGTGTTGTCAGCCATAGTAAATCAGTGGGCTGATGTTACTCATTTTAAACAAAATAGATCTATGCTTAAGTTATCCGGTTGAGGGTTGAGTCACTAAGGTTGGTATTACCAGCCAGACAACATAAAAAATTTTTATCTGGTTTTAATTGGGCGCACTGAATGACATCGCCTTAGCTGCAGGAGATATGGATGCTCAGAATAGCCTCTTGGCTAGTACTTGCTTTAAGTCTTTTTGGGGCGTTTGCCTCAATGACATCCTATGCGGCTGAGCAACAAGGAATCGATGCCACTGTCTGGCGTCAACAACACCTTACTCCTGATGAGATCGTTTGGCTTGAACAGCATCCGCAGTTAAAAATGGGCATGGACCCTAAGTTTGCACCGTATGAATGGATTGATGGTGATGGCCGTTATACCGGTATCGCCGCCGATTATTTTCGTCTGCTAGAACAGCGGTTAGGTATTGTTTTCATGCCGATGGCGGATAAACCGTTATGGAGTGAAGTACTTAAAAGCGCCCGTAACGGTGAATATGATCTGATCTCTTGTTTGGTTCAAACCGATAAGCGAGAGGTTTATCTGGACTTTACCGAGCCTTACCTAATCAGTGCGGCGGTGATTGTGGGGCGGCAGGGCCCCTATGTCGGGACATTGGATAAACTGAAGGGTGCCACCGTTGCCATTCATAAGGGCCACTTTACCAACGAGCTGCTGCGCCGAGATTACCCCGAGATCACGATCATTAATACGGCCACTATTGAGGGGGCGCTGAACATGGTGTCTGACGGCCGTGCGGATGCCTTTGTGGGCGATGCGACGGCGGCCAGCTATGTGATGAAAAAAGAAGCTATTTTGAACCTCAGTTTTTCCGGGCATACCGACTATAAGAGTGAGTATCGCGTTGGTGTGGCTAAGGGTAATCCGGTGCTGTTAGGCATTATTCAGAAAGCCTTGGATAGCATTACTGACCAAGAGCGTCAGCAGATACTGGATCATTGGAGTGGTCTTGAGTTTTCTCAGGGCGTTCCTGTGGCTCGGATTGTTAAAATCAGCGCGGTTGTGATGCTCGCGTTTCTATTTTTTATCTATTGGAATTTCCGGCTACGCCGTTCGGAAGCCGCGCATCGAGAGAGTGAACAACGGTTTAAAAGCTTGGTAGATAGTTCCGACGGGGTAGTTTGGGAAGCCGAGTGTAAGAACAATGATGTGACCTACATCAGCGACAATGTGGTTCGCTTGTTCGGTTATCCCATTGAAGATTGGATGCAGCCGGATTTTTGGACCAAGCGAATACATCCAGATGATTTAGAGTGGGTGCTTGAATACGGCGATAGTGAAACCGCGGCATTAAGGGATCATATGCTCGAATACCGCTTTTTTAATGCCAGCGGTGAAGTCGTTTGGATTCGAGATATGATTCGGCTGGTGATTGAAAAAGGTAAGCCTCGCTGGCGTCGCGGGCTGATGCTGGATATTACTCAGCAGAAGAAAGCCGAGTTATTGATGCAGGAAAGTGAATCCCGCTTTCGGGAGTTAATTGAGAGTCTGCCCGCGATAGCGGTGCAAGGTTATGATGAAGACCGCCGGGTGATCTATTGGAACGATGCCAGTGAAACCCTATACGGTTATACCAAAGAAGAAGCTAGAGGAAGGCGTTTAGAAGATCTTATTATTCCAGCAGAGATGCGCGAAGGGGTGGTCGAGTTTCATCGGGCTTGGCTACAAGAGGGTTTGCCGATCCCTGCGGCAGAGCTAGAGTTGTTGCGTAAAGATGGCTCGTCTGTGCCGGTTTTTTCCAGCCATGTGATGCTCACAGCGGCGGACTACAGTCAGAATATGTATTGTATTGATGTCAACTTGATCGAACAGAAACGTGCTCGGGCAGAGTTAACCCAAATGGCACACTATGATTCCTTGACCCACCTACCAAATCGCCGCACTTTCACTGATCGGCTACAGCAGATGATGAAAAGTGCTAAACGAGAAGGTGAACAAGTGGCGGTGATGATGATTGACCTCGATCGCTTTAAAGAGGTGAATGATACCCTCGGTCATGATTATGGTGATCTGCTATTACAGGAGGCCGCTAAGCGTTTGACCGACTGTGTTCGTGAAACCGATACGGTGGCGCGTTTAGGCGGCGATGAATTTTTGGTGATTCTGGGCAACATTGGTGACGTGACCGTGGTTGAACGGGTCGCCAGAAAAATACTGTTACAGCTTAGTGAACCCTTCGACCTGAATGATAACCGAGCCTTTGTCTCAGCGAGTATCGGTATTACCCTGTATCCGGTGGATGCAATGACCCTTGAAGTGCTGATGAAAAATGCCGACCAAGCGATGTATGCCGCTAAAGCCGAGGGGCGTAATCGGTTACATTACTTTACCCCCGAGATGGAGGCCGCGGCACAGCGACGCAGCCGGATGCTGTCTGAGTTGCGTGAAGCGATTAATTTGCAGCAGATGGAAGTCTATTACCAGCCGATCATCGACCTGAGTAGCGGAAAAATTGTTAAAGCGGAGGCATTGCTACGTTGGAATCACCCTAAAGGTCAGATTCCACCGCTGGAGTTTATTCCACTGGCCGAAGAAACGGGGCTTATTGTTGAGATTGGTAACTGGGTATTTGCTGAAGTGGTGCGTCAGGTATCGGTGTGGAAGGCGCATTTTAATACTGATTTACAGGTGGGTATCAACACTTCTCCGGTGCAATATCAGGATGAAAATTGCTGTCAACCCGAGTGGTTTGGCAATATTTTAGGCAGCGGTTTGGCGAATGGTTTGAGTCCTGCCAATCTTTGTGTCGAAATTACTGAAAGCCTGCTGATGGAGGCAGGAAGCACGATCACCGATAAGTTGTTACAGTTTAGGGATCATGGAATCGAGGTCGCATTGGACGATTTTGGCACCGGTTATTCTTCCCTCGCTTACCTAAAAGAGTTCGATATCGATTACCTTAAAATCGATAAGAGCTTCGTCTCCAACCTCTCACCCGACTCGCAAGATCTGGTGCTCTGTGAGGCCATCATTGTCATGGCCCATACACTGGGCATTCGTGTCATTGCCGAAGGGGTCGAAACCGAACTGCAGAGACAGCTGCTGACGGCGATTGGATGTGACTTCTGTCAAGGTTATCTGTTTGGTCGTCCAATGCCAGCCAACGAGTTTTCCGCGCAATGGTTGGCGGTGTCGCATGATGCCAATGATCTCAACTAAACCATAGGCGTTGTAACGTTAGCGTTTTAACGTAAAGTCTATGAGTGTCTTATATGCTTGGCTGCGAAAAGCATTCGCCGCTGTTTAGCGTTTTTTTTCATTAATTATCGATGTTTTTTTTGGCTTGATCAATATCAAGTGAATAGGCGTACTACCTTGTTAGTATCGGGGTGTGACAAATTGTCGCACATGGACAGTGCCCGGGAGCCTGATATGACACTTATTGTTAAACACTCATTCACAACATTAGCCGCTCTATTCTTAGCATTGATGGTATCCCTCATGCTAAGCCCTCCGAGTCGTGCTGCTGATATGGCACAGCAGTCCGGGCACCAGCATGGCAACATGAATATGAATGCTATGGCCGATGAAGTGGTCGCTGTTGGTATCGTTAAACGCATCTTACCCGAATCCAATCAGTTGATTGTGCAACACGAGCCTATCCCTGAGTGGATGATGTCAGCCATGCAGATGAAGTTTAATTTGGCTGATGGTTTGTCTGCTACCGCTGTTAAACCGGGTCAGCAGATTCGTTTTCGCTTGAAACAAGAGCATATGATGAGGTTTACGATCACTCAGTGGCTGCAGTAATCGCTATTTATCGTTAGCGGATTAAGCTAAAGCCGCCGATGTTACAGGTTGTTATTGATTCTGATTCACCTCGTTTGCCCGTGAGGATATAAAAGTGCGATTCATTGACCGTTTGTTCCCGCAATCAATTTTTTCATCGGTATTTCTATTCATTGCGATTGTTTTCTCATCGGTGGTTGGCGCGATGGTGCCGGTGAGCCAATCCCAATCGTTAGACTCGATTAAAGAGGTCTTTTCACAGGCAACCTCTGTGGGTGAAAAGCTGCCGGTGGCGGAAGGTAAAGCGCTGGCCTGGACCGTCTATAAGGGCGAAGAGGTACTCGGTTATGCTTTTGAAACCAATGATGTCGTCAAAATTCCAGCCTATTCAGGTAAGCCCGTTAATACGCTGGTCATGATGGATGTCGATGGCAAAATTCGCGGTACTCGCGTGCTAGAGCATCATGAGCCAATTCTGTTGGTGGGTATCCCCGAGCATAAATTATTTGATTTTGTCGCCGCCTATGTTGGCTTGAGTGTTAGCGATAAGGTGCGTGTGGGGGCCGGTAATAATAGCGACGTTATCAATGTTGATGTGATTTCCGGTGCCACAGTCACCGTGATGGTGGTGAATGAATCGATTATGCGTTCAGCCCGCCGTTTTGCTCAGGTTATGGGGTTGGCGGGTATGTCAGAGCAGGCGGCCACACCACCGGCGACAATAAAACCGGATCTATTTGCACCGGCCGATTGGCAAACGCTGACCGGAGATGGCTCTATCCGCCGGCTCATGTTGGTAGAAGCGGATATCGATAAAGCCTTTGAGGGCACCGCTGCGGCAACACAAGGCAAGCATGGCCCAGGTCGGCAACAGAAGATGTTTATCGACATGTTTTATGCCCCTCTGAATATCCCCTCAATTGGTCGTAACCTGCTGGGTGATGAGCAGTATAACTGGTTGATGGGGGAGTTAGAGGAGGGCGATCAGGCGCTGGCCGTGATGGGGGAAGGGCAATATTCCTTCAAAGGTAACGGTTATGTGCGCGGCGGTATTTTTGATCGGACTCAGCTACAGCAGGGCGGAAAGGTCATCAGTTTCCACGATACGGATTACTATCGCTTAGATGATGTCTATATTGAGGGCTTCCCCGGCTTTAGGGAGATGGCGATCTTTATTGTCCGTAATCAATATGATTTTGATCTTGGCACACCCTGGCAGCTTGAATTATTAGTGCGCCGTCAGGTCGGTGCGCTGGACAGTATTTTTACCAGCTTTCATGCAGATTATCTAACCCCCGAGAAATATCTCGACCGACCCGAACCGGTGGTAGAGCCTGAGCCTGAAGCGTTATGGGTCTCTATTTGGAAAGAGCGGGCCTTCCAGATTGCGGTGCTGTGTGTAGCGCTGGCTATTCTGTTTGTAGTGATCTTTATTCAAGACGTACTGGTACGTTATCCACGCTTGATGCACGGTATTCGCCGAGTGTATCTGGTGTTTACGGTGTTCTTTATTGGTTGGTATACCCTCGGTCAGTTATCGGTGGTGAATGTGTTTACCTTTGTGCATGCACTCAAAGACGACTTCCGCTGGGATCTGTTCCTGTTAGATCCGATGTTATTTATTCTCTGGGGCTTCGTTGCCATGACCATGTTGTTGTGGGGACGGGGGATCTTTTGTGGCTGGCTATGTCCGTTTGGCGCGCTGCAAGAGCTGATTAACGAAGTGGCACGACACTTTAAAGTGCGTCAGTTCGAGATTCCATTTGCGGTGCATGAACGGCTGTGGGCGTTGAAATATGTGATTTTATTAGGGTTATTTGCCGTGTCATTGGAATCTCTAGCAGAAGCCGAGCGCTATGCTGAGATTGAACCATTTAAAACGACCTTCCTGCTGAAGTTTCAGCGTGATTGGGGCTATGTGTTCTATGCCGTCTTCCTATTAGTAATCAACCTGTTTACTCGAAAAGTCTATTGCCGTTATGTCTGTCCACTGGGTGCTGCGTTAGCGATTCCTGCCCGGCTACGCCTGTTTGACTGGCTGAAGCGTCGGAAGGAGTGTGGCCAGCCCTGCAAGGTGTGTGCGAACGAGTGTGAGATTCAGGCAATCCATCCAGACGGTCATATTAATGCCAACGAGTGCCACCAGTGTCTGGATTGCCAAGTGACCTACTACCGGGATGACAAATGTCCTCCTCTGGTGCTTAAAAAACGTAAGAAAGCAAAACAAGACGCCGCTTTAAGTGATATCCCTGTGGTGCAAATCCAGTGATGTCGATTGACGATCAGCTACGTGCTGGGCGCTTATCTTAAATCCAGTCCAGAAATGAATTCTGGCGTATATTGTGTGGAGATCAACACCATGATAGATCCAAAAGATACGAATCTTCCGACTATCGATACTGAAGATCCGCAGGCTTCAGAGCATGTGAAGCTAAGTCGTCGTTTGTTCCTTAGCGGCTCTGCTGCTCTGATGGGCGCCGGCGCGGTGGGGGCAACCATGGGTGGTGCTTTGATGCCATCGATGGCTCATGCGTCATCCGATACTCATCATTCGATCGGCCCGGGTGAACTGGATGAATACTATGGTTTCTGGAGTGGTGGCCACTCCGGTGAAGTCCGTATTCTGGGTTTGCCGTCGATGCGCGAACTGATGCGTATCCCGGTGTTTAATATTGACTGTGCAACTGGTTGGGGTTTGACCAACGAATCGAAAGCCATCCTCGGTGAAAATGCACCGCTCAATGGTGATGCCCACCATCCGCACATGTCGATGACCGATGGTCATTATGATGGTAAATATATCTTCATCAACGATAAAGCGAACACCCGTGTGGCGCGTATCCGCGGTGATATTATGAAGACCGATAAGATAACCACGGTGCCTAACTGTCAGGCTATTCACGGTTTACGAGTACAGAAAGCGCCCTACACGAAGTATATTTTTGCCAATGCGGAATTCCGTATTCCTCATCCTAACAATGGTCTGAATATGGATGATATCGAGGGCTATTATACCCTGTTTAACGGTATCAATGCGGAGACGATGGATGTCGATTGGCAGATCATTGTTGACGGCAACCTCGATAACACCGATGCGGACTATACCGGTAAGTATGCGTTCTCTACCTGTTATAACTCGGAAGGCGCGATTGACCTGCCAGGGTCCATGCGTAACGAACGTGACCATCTGGTTATCTTCAATATTGAACGTATCGAAGCGGCAATTAAAGCCGGTGAATTTACCACCCTGCCGGGCTCTGATGTCCCTGTGTTAGATGGTCGTAAAGGCTCTGAGATTACCCGATATGTGCCGGTGCCTAAAAACCCGCACGGTATTAATACTGCGCCCGGTGGCAAATACGCGGTTGCTAACGGTAAGCTATCACCGACTGTTACTGTCTTTGAACTGGCTAAGTTTGATGATCTGTTTAGCGACAAAATTAAGCCGCGTGATACGGTTGTCGCTGAAGTTGAGCTGGGTCTTGGACCACTACATACGGCGTTTGATAACCGTGGGCATGGCTACACCACGCTGTTTATCGATAGCCAGATCTGTAAGTGGGATATCGAGAAAGCGATCCGTTTTTATAACGGTGAAAAAGTGAACTACATCGTACAAAAATTGGATGTTCATTATCAGCCGGGTCATAACCATACATCCATGGGTGAAACCCGTGATGTGGATGGTAAGTATCTGGTATCACTGCAAAAATTCTCTAAAGACCGATTCCTTAAGTGTGGACCGCTGCACCCAGAGAATGATCAGCTGATCGATATCTCCGGTGATGAGATGAAATTGATCCATGATGGCCCCGCTTATGCTGAGCCCCATGACTGTATTATTGTTCACCGCTCCAAAGTGAAGACCCGTAAGCTGTATGACCGTAAAGATGCGATGTTCGCAGCGACAGTTGCCATGGCGAAGAAAGATGGCGTCACGCTGGAAACTGACAGTAAAGTGATCCGTGACGGCAACAAAGTGCGGGTCTATATGACCTCGGTTGCACCGAACTATGGCCTCAACGAATTCAGTGTGAAGCAGGGCGATGAAGTGACGGTCATCATCACTAACCTGGATCAGATTGAGGATGTTAGTCACGGTTTCTGTATGGTAAACCACGGTGTGCAGATGGAGATCAGTCCACAGCAAACGGCTTCCATCACCTTTATTGCCGATAAACCTGGGGTGCACTGGTACTACTGCAACTGGTTCTGCCACGCGCTGCATATGGAGATGCGTGGTCGGATGTTGGTCTCTCCAGCATAAGCTAAACGGAATAGGCTATACGGCGAGATCATGGCCGTATAGCTGTTCTGTCTTTTCACTCGGCGTTAGGGTTGAGTGAAACTGCGTTTTAAGGCGCATTGTTTTGCCGCTTCTGTGGGCTCGATGGTTAATGCGAGTGCTGGCTGGGGGCGACAATAACTTAGCTCTGCGTTGTTCTTTAAGGAGTGGTGTATGGCTTTTCGTTCTGCCTGGATAGGGCTTGTATGCTTCCTTTTGGGGCTTTCAGCCCAGGCAGCGGTGATTAATGTAGCCCCGTCTGACAATCTGCAACAGTATTTAAATCAGGCCCAACCCGGTGATCAGCTAGTCTTAGCGGCCGGTATCTATCAGGGCAACTTCATTATTTCGCAACCGGTCGAACTCAGCAGTGAAGGAGGTGCCATCCTTGATGGTAATCAGAAGGGTCATGTGCTGAAAATTGATGCGGCCGGTAGCTATATTCATCATTTAAACATTCAAAATTGGGGTGTCGATCTGACCACCCTTGATGCGGGGGTGTTTGTCTCACGTGGCGCGACGGGTTCCCGGATTGAAAATAATCGCCTGCAAGGGGGCGGCTTTGGTATCTGGGTTGATGCCACGGCCGGAACACAGATCATCGGCAACAGCATCGAAGGTGATCTGACCATGCGTTCCTCTGACCGGGGCAATGGTATCCACCTCTATAATGTGACCGGCACGGTCGCTCGGGATAATGAGGTGTGGCACACCCGCGATGGTATCTATATTGATACCAGTAATAAGAATGAACTGGTGGGTAATTACCTGCACGATCTGCGCTATGGCGTGCACTATATGTACTCTTATCATAATCTGATTGAGAACAATGTGACCCGTAACACCCGTACGGGTTACGCGCTGATGCAGTCTAAATATCTGACGGTGATCGGTAACCGTTCTGAAAACGATGCTAACTATGGCATTTTGATGAACTACATTACCAATTCGGTGCTTAAGGATAATCAGGTCATCGGAGTACAGAACGCTCACAATCCCCATATGCAGCAGCAAACTAATTTAACCGGCCTCGAAGGCAAGGCGCTGTTTATTTACAACTCATTATTCAATGAGTTGCGTGGCAACTTGTTTGCCCAGAGTGATATCGGTATCCATTTAACCGCCGGTTCAGAACAGAACATCCTTAGTGGCAATGCTTTTGTGAGCAATAAAGAGCAGGTTAAGTATGTGTCCACCACTACGCAGGATTGGTCTGATGCTGGTGTCGGGAATTTTTGGAGTGATTATTTAGGCTGGGATATGGATAACGATGGCATTGGCGATGTGGTGTATGAGCCGAATGACAGCGTTGATCAGTTGTTATGGAAATTCCCGTCGGCGAAATTGCTGCTTAACAGCCCGGCTGTTGAAACCCTGCGTTGGGTGCAGCGTCAGTTTCCAGTATTGAAATCCCCCGGGGTGTTAGATAGCCATCCATTAATGACGATTCCGGCTTCACTTGCTGCGCCAACGAAGGTCAGTTCAGCTTTGGCGCCGGTGTTAAACCGCGAACAGTGGGTCGAAAATTGATATGAGAAGTACAAATAACATTGTTGAGCTGCAACAGGTTGAGAAGCAATATCAGGGCGTGAGTGCACTGAGTCAGCTTAACTTGGAGTTACGTCAGGGCGAAGTCTTGGGGCTGTTTGGTCACAACGGGGCGGGTAAGACCACGACCATTAAATTGATTTTAGGTTTAATTGAAGCGACCTCCGGTCAAGTGAGAGTTTTTGGTGAAGACCCAACTCAATCGGAAGCCCGTAATCTACGTCGTAAACTGGGTTTTCTGCAAGAAAATGTAAGCTTTTATGATCAGTTAACTGGGCTGGAGGTGTTGCAATATTTTGCTCGGCTCAAAGGTGTTGCGAAGCAAAATTGCCAAGGATTACTGGCGCAGGTGGGGCTTGAACAAGCAGGTAAACGTCGTGTTAAAACCTATTCTAAAGGTATGCGTCAGCGTCTGGGATTAGCGCAGGCATTGCTGGGCGAGCCGAAGCTGTTACTGTTGGATGAGCCAACCGTTGGTTTAGATCCGATCGCCACACTAGATTTTTATCGTCGGATTGAACAGCTGAAACAACAGGGTTGCACCGTTATTTTATGCTCCCATGTGTTGCCTGGGGTTGAAAAGTATATCGATCGAGCACTGATTCTAGGGCAGGGTAAACTGCTGGCTGAGGGCAGCATTAATGATTTGCGGCAGCAGGCAAATTTACCCGCCATCTTTCACTTACAGGGGCAGAGCTTAACGCTACCGGAACATTTTATGTCCAACGCTAAGCAGGATGGCGATGGTACCTGGCTGGAGGTTCCGCTGCCTGACAAGATGGCAGCGATGCAACAATTGATTGGGCTGCCGGGGTTGCAAAACTTCGATGTACAGCTGCCTTCACTGGAAGATCTGTATACCCATTTTATTGCATCGCATACTCAAGCGGGTGCGATAGCGACTCAGGAGTTTGTGCAATGAGAGCTATTCTGACGGTTGCTAATAAAGAGTTCCGGGATGGTTTACGTAATCGCTGGGTGTTATCGATCTGTGTGATTTTTGCGGTCTTGGCGATCGGATTGGCTTATTTTGGTGCCGCCGCCGCAGGTAAAGTCGGCTTTACTTCGCTGTCTTCTACCATTGTCAGTTTGGCGAGTTTGGCGGTCTTTATTATTCCGCTGATTGCGCTGATGCTAGCCTACGATGGCGTCGTGGGTGAGGATGAAAATGGCACGCTACTGCTGTTAATGACCTACCCGTTATCCCGTTGGCAGTTGCTGCTCGGTAAGATGATGGGGCAGGGGGCGGTGATGGCCTTTTCAACACTGGTGGGGTTCGGTTCGTCAGCGATAATGATGGGGATTTTTTCCGGTACCACCCGTTGGGGTGAGTTGATTGGCCCCTATACGGTGTTTATCTTCTCATCGATGTTACTGGGGTGGATTTTTATCGCCATTGCTTATGTTATCAGTGTGTCGGTGTCGGAGAAGTCGAAGGCCGCCGGTATCGCTCTGATCACTTGGTTTGTGTTTGTGCTTGTTTTCGACCTCGGACTGCTGGGGGTGCTGGTAACGACTCAGGGCAATGTGGATGAGACATTGTTCCCATACCTGCTGTTATTAAACCCGACGGATATTTTCCGTCTAGTGAATATCACCTATTTTGCCGACCAAAACCTTACCGGCTTGATGGCTATCGCTCAGCAATCGCAATTTTCAATTGGCGCGTTATTGGCTGGCCTGTTGGTATGGCTGGCAATACCGGTGGGGTTAGCGATGGCGGTCTTTAATAAACGAGGCTTGTGATGAAACATTGGTTAAAACTGTTGCTGGTGATTCCGCTAGCCTTGCTGGGCTGTGCCGACGATGAAAAGGAGCGGATGGTGCATCAGGCGATTGCTATTGAAAGTAGCGCAGAATGTCATCTGTGCGGCATGATTATTACTAACTTTCCCGGCCCGAAGGGGCAACTCTACACTAAGGGGATCAATGGCAATCTGCGCTTCTGCTCCACTCGGGATATGTTTGCTTTTATTGTCGACCCTGAGAATCAGCATAATATTCAGGAAGCTTTTGTGCATGATATGGCGGTAACACCTTGGGATCATCCTGAGGATGAGGCCTATATCGATGCTCGAAAAGCCTTTTATGTGGTCGGTCACGGTAAGCGTGGTGCGATGGGGCCCACCTTAGCGAGTTTTTCAACTCAGGCTGATGCGGATGCTTTTGCGACTTCGCAAGGGGGAAGGTGTATCGTTTCGACGAGATTACGCTGGAGCTTCTGGTGAGTATGAATGGCATGAGCACCGATGCATCATTGCCGGGTATGTCGGGTAACGCACACTGAGCAAGTTGCTAACCAAAGACCTGTCAGTAAGTCTCTCGGTAAACAAAAAAAGCCAGCCCGGTTAGGGGCTGGCTTTTTGGTAAGTGGTTTGATCTATCTGGCGTTTATCACAGGGCGGCTCAGTTGGGCCTGATCAGCCAGCAATGCCTTGTTTTTTCAGATACTCTTCATAGCCGCCTTGGAAGTCGGTCAGGCCGTCTTCTTTCATATCGATAATGCGGGTGGCTAGCGATGAAACGAACTCGCGGTCATGGCTGACAAAGATCAGTGTGCCATCAAAGTTCTCCAATGCAAGGTTCAACGCTTCGATCGATTCCATATCCATATGGTTGGTGGGTTCATCCATCAGCAGAATATTCGGCTGTTGCAGAATTAATTTGCCTAGCAACATGCGACCTTTTTCACCACCGGACAGCACCTTAACTGACTTTTTAATCTCATTTTGCGAGAACAGCATCCGGCCTAAAGAGGCACGAATAACCTGTTCGTCTGAGCCGGATTTAGTCCACTGGGACATCCAGTCAAACAGATTACTCTCTTCGGCAAAGTCGTGGGCATGATCCTGAGCATAGTAGCCAATATTGCTGTTTTCAGACCATTTGACTTCCCCAGCGTCCAGCTCAAGTTCACCCTGTAGGCTCTTCAGAAGGGTCGTTTTACCGATACCGTTAGGGCCGATAATCGCGATGCGTTCTCCCACTTCGACCATCATGCTGAGGTCTTTGATGAGTGGCTCGCCGCCATAGCCCTTGGTGAGACCTTCTACTTCGAGCGCTAAACGGTGTAGCTTTTTCTCTTGATCAAAGCGGATATAGGGGCTTTGACGACTGGAGGGCTTGATATCGTTAAGCTCGATTTTTTCAATCTGACGCGCCCGCGACGTGGCCTGTTTGGCTTTCGAGGCGTTGGCGGAGAAGCGGCTAACGAAACTACGCAGTTCGGCAATCTGGGCTTTTTTCTTGGCATTGTCCGATTGCAGGCGTTCCTGCAGAGCAGTCGATGCGATCATGTAATCGTCATAGTTGCCGGGATAAAGTCGTAGCTCACCGTAATCCAAGTCGGCCATATGGGTGCAGACTGAGTTGAGGAAGTGACGGTCGTGGGAGATGATCACCATGGTGCTGTTACGATCGTTTAGCACCCCTTCCAACCAGCGAATGGTGTTGATATCCAGATTGTTGGTCGGCTCATCCAGCAGCATAATGTCGGGATCAGCAAACAGTGCCTGAGCCAGTAATACTCGTAGTTTCCAGCCGGGTGCGACTTCGCTCATCGGGCCGAAATGCTGTGCGGTTGGGATATCCAGACCGAGCAGCAGTTCGCCAGCACGGGATTCAGCGGTATAGCCATCCAGTTCGGCAAATTCAACTTCCAGTTCGGCAACTTTAATGCCTTCCTCTTCGGTCATATCAGGCAGGCTGTAGATACGGTCCCGTTCCTGTTTGATTTCCCACAGTTCGGCATGGCCCATAATGACGGTATCAATCACGCTAAACTCTTCAAACGCGAATTGATCCTGACGCAGCTTACCGATGCGTTCGTTCGGGTCTTTACTGACGTTGCCGGCCGAGGGCTCCAGATCTCCCCCGAGGATTTTCATTAGGGTGGATTTGCCGCAACCGTTCGCTCCGATCAGGCCGTAGCGGTTACCCTCACCAAACTTAACAGAGATATTTTCGAACAGTGGTTTGGCACCAAACTGCATAGTGATATTAGCGGTAGTCAGCAAAACAGGAATCCATCAGTCTAAACGTTGAGGTTAAAAATAAGCGCCGTATTGTCCCACAAATCACCCTTAAAGTGTGTGAATAGAGTGTTTCTTTTTGATAATTAAATGGAGATACTGCAACGGTTGAGTTACAGGTGGATGTATGGATAAACAACGGTTAATCGCGCAGATCATTGGTCAGCTGCAGACAGACCTCGAAATGAATGTCGCGGCGGCGAATGAAGCACATGAAGCGGCAACCCATGAAGAGAGCGTGGCGGAGAATCAATATGACACCCTCGGTCTTGAAGCGTCCTATTTAGCCCACGGCCAGTCTATGCGAGTGCAGGCACTCGAGCATGATATCGCCGCCTATGGGCAGATGCCGGTTCGCGCGTTCAACGAGGATACTCCGGCGGGGTTAGCGGCACTCATTACTCTGGAAGACAGTCGTGGCGTAGAAAAACAGCTATTTATTGGGGTCGCCGGTGGGGGAATGCAAATTGACTTCGACGCGTCTAAGGTCACGGTCATAACGCCGGAAGCCCCCTTAGGAGCCGCACTAATAGGGCGCTATATCGGTGACCAGATAAGTTTGCCGCAGGGTGAATTTGAGATTACCAATCTACGCTGATGCCGTATAATCAGCGCCAATCGTTTTATGAGCTGTTTAATCGCTCAGTCACTTAAGGAATTACAATGAGTATTACCAAAGACAAAGTTGTTCAGTTTCATTATGCGCTGCACGATGCTGACAAAACGGTTGAAGAAACTACCCGGGGTGGCTCTCCTATGGCTTATCTGCACGGCCATAATAATATGATTAAAGGTCTCGAGCAGGCGATGGAAGGCAAAGCCGTGGGCGATACTTTTTCCGTTACGCTTGCGGCCAAAGATGCCTATGGGGAACATCAACCAGATTCAGAGCAGCGTATTCCGGTTAAACACCTACAGGGTGCTAAAAAATGGCGCCCGGGAATGGTAGGCACCGTTCAGACCGAGCAGGGACAGCGCCAAGTGACTGTGGTTAAAGTGGGTAAGTTTATGGTGACTGTGGATAACAACCATCCGCTGGCCGGCAAGGAGCTGACCTTCGATATCGATATTCTTGATATTCGCGATGCAACGGCCGAAGAGGTCGCCCATGGTCACGCACACGGTGCGGGAGGTCATCACCACTAAGGGATGCCGATTGGTCGGTTGTTCTAATTTATCTTACCAATCTGCTCCATAGCGAAAAATAAATAGCTCATCGCCTCTGTCTGATTAATACTGTGTATCGAAGACAATTGAGGAAGGTGCGATGAAGACGGAGCGTTTAGAGTTTACTGGCCATGATGGCTCGTTATTGGCGGCAAGATTGGATCTACCGGTGGGCAAGCCGGCAGCTTATGCGCTGTTTGCCCACTGCTTTACCTGCTCAAAAGATCTACAAGCATCCCGTCGAATAGCTCAGCGTTTAGCTTCTTTGGGTATCGCGGTATTACGCTTTGATTTTACTGGGCTAGGGCATTCCCAAGGTGAGTTTGCCAATACCGGCTTTAGTTCCAATCGCCAGGATCTGCTGTTAGCAGTGGATTTTCTCCGTGAGCATTACGCAGCCCCTCAGTTGTTGATTGGCCACTCCTTTGGAGGTGCTGCGGTGCTGGCGATTGCTGGCCAAGTTCCAGAGGCAAAGGCGGTGGTGACCATCGGTGCTCCGGCTGACCCAAAACATCTACTGCATAACTTTGATGAGCATATCGATACCATCTGCGCGGAAGGTGAGGCTAATGTTAGTCTTGGCGGTCGTCCATTTACCATTAAGCGCGAGTTTCTTGAAGATATCTCATCGGCATCGCTCGAAAAAGCGGTTAGAGGCTTACGTAAGGCACTATTGGTGATGCATGCGCCGTTAGATGAAACGGTACCGGTGGATAATGCCGCTCAGATCTTTCAGATGGCTAAACACCCTAAGAGTTTTGTTACTCTGGATTCTGCCGACCATCTTCTCAGCCGACAGGAGGATGCTGACTATGCGGCGGAAGTGATATCGACTTGGGCGCAACGCTATATTGATGTACAGATCCTGCCCAAATATATTAATGCACCGGAAGGTATTATTCGGATCAGTGAAGCCGACCCGGATAGCTTTACCCAAGATATTAGTGCTGCAGGTCATCATTTGATTGCCGATGAGCCGCTCAGTTATGGCGGTAGTAATCTCGGCCCATCCCCGTATCAACTGGTTGCGGCGGGTCTGGGCGCGTGCACAGCGATGACGATTAGAATGTACGCTCGGCATAAAAAGCTGGCCTTGGAGCATGTGCAGGTGGATGTTACCCATGACAAGGTACATGCGCAGGATTGTGCCAGCTGTGAGCAGCGTAGCGGCAAGGTCGACCAGTTTGAGCGGCGTATCACCCTCTCTGGAGACTTAATTGATGAAGAGCGTCAACGTTTATTGGAGATTGCCGATCGTTGTCCTGTGCATCGAACATTGGAAGGCGAGATTAATATTGTTACACGGTTAACCGACTAAGCGTCGCTTGGTGTTAGTCGTGTGAACTCGCGAGGTCGTCCTCGACTGACCGGCATTGTCGGCCAGTCGAGTGTTGCTAGCTAACAGGTTCGTCAAGCAGGGATTAAGTCTTAACCACAAAGTTGCAACTCTTCCGCTTTTTGCCGGACTTTCGTCATTAAATCCTGTAGCTGTTGCTGTTCTTCACTGGATAGTGCGGAAAGAATAAAGGCTTCCCGCGCCAAGATCAGCGGCACTAATTTTTTATAGATTGAACGGCCTTCATCGGTCAGGCTCAGACGGGAGTAACGTCGATCCTGACTATCTTCCTGTCGCTGTATCAGACCGGTGTCCGTGAGGCGACTGATGCCACGGCTAACCGGCATTTTCTCCAGTTTACAAGTGCTGGCAATGGCTTTTGCCGACATCGGCGGGTTAGCACCCAGTACCGCCAGTATTCGCCATTCTTGGCGATTTAACTTAAATCGACCGTGATAAAGCTGAGACATTGATTGACTGACGGCCGAGTCCAAATTGGATAACTGATAAGGAAAAAACTGGTTCAGTTCAAATATCGGCTCGACCTTATCCTGAGTGGTTGATGGGTCATTCACTGAGGTTCATCCATAAAAGAGATAATAATGGCGTATATTCTATAAGGCTATTGGTGAAAAAGACAATTTCCAGTTACCGAATAATCGGTGTTATTCTAAATTTAATCAATTAAAACAAAAGGTTAAAAGTCTAAAAAACTTAAGTCATATAGTAACGAATGTTACTGATATAGCTAGGTTGAAAGCGAAATGCTACTTTGGGCACAACAGCTAGATAACGGCTCGATAACAAGAATAACGATTATTATGAGGTTGACCCATGATCGAAATTGAACAGATACACCATGTTGCGTATCGCTGTAATGATGCCAAAGAAACGGTTGAATTTTACCAAGATGTGCTGAATATGGAGTTTTTGGTGGCGATTGCTGAAGATCGCGTGCCTTCAACTAAAGAGCCTGATCCCTATATGCATCTGTTTTTGGATGCGGGTAATGGCAATATTCTAGCCTTTTTTGAACTGCCAACTAAACCGAAAATGGATCGTGATCAGAATACCCCTGCCTGGGTGCAACACATCGCTTTTCGGGTGAAAGATGAAGCGGCGTTATTGGCCGCCAAAGCGGATATTGAAGCGAAGGGTATCGATGTAATTGGGCCAACAGAGCACGGTATTATCCGTTCGATCTACTTTTTTGATCCCAATGGCCATCGTCTAGAACTGACCCATACTAAGGGCAGTGATGCACAGATGGCTGAGCTAAAAAGAGTCGCGCCATTGATGTTGGAAGAGTGGTCACGGACTAAAAAGGCACCTAAACATGCCGCTTGGTTGCATGAGGATGAGTTTAACGGGTTGGATTAAGATGAAATGAGTTTAGTGAATATCAATTGAGTTGGCCTTTTAAGTTGACCTTTAAGTTGGACTATACAGGCGAGTTATTCACTAGATCTATTCAACCGATCGATAACGGAGGCTAACCTTCGTTATGTTTATCGCCGTTATGGTTACGACGTTCAAGCCACTTAACCTTGTAGTGACAATGGGGACAGCGGTCGTGCAGTACCGAGTCGATCTCGTTGCGCAAGCGTCCCATATCTCGCTCTAAGTCTTTTTCCATATTCCGATTTAGGCTGGCATGTAGAATGTTGGCCGCATCCTCTTTACTGATACCCAATGTTTCACGCATTTGATTGAGTGCATTTTGCTCAATGGTATCGATCTTGCCATCCTGAATGGCCATATGCACCATCTTCTCATAGGTCGTACGCCGCTCTCGAATCGCTTCGTTAAAACCCGATGCGAGGATACCGGCGGGGAGGGCGACGATACCCAAACTCATGATACTGATGATGGACGCCAGAACTTTGCCGACCACGGTGATGGGAATAACATCGCCATAACCTAAGGTGGTCATGGTCACAATGGCCCACCACATCGCCGCCGGGATACTGCTAAACACTTCTGGCTGGGCTTGGTGTTCGGCATAGTAGATCAGGCTAGAAGCCAGAATAATCAGCATTAAAATCACAAATAGCGCAGCACCGATTGATCGGGCTTCGCGCCGCAACACCTGTAATAACAGAGACATCGAGGCTGAATAACGGGTGAGTTTGAATACCCGCAGTAAACGTAGTACCCGCATAAAACGTAGATCGACGATCATCATCATGCTGAGATAAAACGGCAGAATAACTAATAGGTCGATCAGTGCTAGGGGGTGAGCATATAACGTAGCCGGCTCCATAACGGGTGGCCATGCTTTATCTCTTCATTTTCAACACTGCTCCAGACCCTAGCCAGATATTCAATGCTGAAAATGATGACCGAAAAAATCTCAAATTGACTAAACCAACGCTGCTCTTCGATATTGTTTGAGGGCATGGTTTCTAGTATGACGCAGAGGACATTGAGGGATATCAGTGCGACGAGAAAAATCTGAATGATATTCCCAAAGCCGTGGTGATTTTTACCCGTCTCAAGGGTGTCGTACGTCAGTTTACGTATAGCGCGCATGGCCAACCTGATTATTGCTGAGCGAATAATTCATAGTATCGGTAAAAGGGGCTGATTATAAAGTCATTTATCGGACTAATAAGTGCAGCTGGCTGTTTCAGCGCGAGGCTTTTAAAACGAGATAACGATGAAAGCACACAGAGATAAGCTGCCTATCGAAGGTCTCAGGCAGCTTCGGGGTAGCGATGGTTAAAGCGTTTTACACCACTGTTCTGTCTTAATCGGGTCTAGCTGAGGGCTGAGTAAGGCTTGAGAGATAATCCGCTGTGCATCCTCAACCGTTAAGGAGGTTTGTGGTATCTCAATAAGCTTATAGCCGTGGCTGTTATCTTTGTTGCAGTACTCAATGTAGAGAAACAGTGTCGGCCGAGTTTGGCGCTTACCTTCAGCCATCCAATAACGAACATTGCACTGATAGATAGTGTGCCAACAGTTTGCTGGTGTATTAGGTTTAACAGGACGCTGATGCAAACCCGCGTCGGGGTTGGCCGCTTCTGTATAAATATGTGCTTCAAACATGGATCTGCTCCCATTTTCATGAGAGCTGACGTTGTGCGTGGGGGTTACCTGAAATTGTCGGTAATGACCACATCGTTTTGCGATAAATCAGCAGCAAAACAACCACCTTACCCAGGCAGGCAGGTTGGCGAGGACGTCAGCCCTTCTCTTGATGTTGAAAAAATGTATAAAAACGAATTCAGCCGCAATTTTAAGGCAATGGCGGGTTTCGCGCAAGACAGCCTTGTAAAAGATAGGGCGATTAACGACATTATTAATATTTAAGTGTCAGAGTATCGCCTTTTTGTATCAGTTCGAGGTGTTGTAAAAAGCTCATGCCGAGTAAAACTGTCTCGCCCTGCATATGGGGATTAATATGGGCCGACACCTGTTTTAGCGAAAGGCCTCCGAGTGCAACGGAATCCAATTGGGTGGCATAGACCTTAATTGTGCCATTAGCGGTGTTGGCATAGGCGGCTCGGCCGGGAGTGAGCTTGAGACTGTCGGCCAGCGCCCCCGGAATGCTGATGTTGGTAGCACCTGTATCCAGTAAAAAGCGTACCGGGTGGTCATTAATTCTGCCCGGAGCTACATAGTGTCCCTGACGGTTACGCTGTAATACCACAGGCGCATTGTTGTTGATGTTCATCAGCCCATGATTGGGGTCATTCTGCTGTAGCCATTTATCCTGAAAAAACAGATAAAACAGCCCCAGTATGATAATCCAAGTGAGATGGGTAAAGAAGCGAGCGATAAAACGTCGGCTGCTATCCTGTTGCATAATGCTCCTGTATATTAGACCGCTTTAGACTTTAGTCTGATGTTGACGTTTGAATCCCTGCCGCGTTGCGACTAGGGCAATATTATCAGGGTTTCGGCGTAAGAGGGCAGAGTCGCAAACCCTTTCATGGTGGATGAAGGCCAGCGTCGGTTGCATCAGCGTACAGTGGAGTGAATACCGTGAAGTTTCATACACAGCGTCAAATGGTAGCCGATGAAGTTCATGCTCGGCCGTTTCAGCAATTGAGTGCGCCGTTAAAAGTACTGCACTTTGCGCTGATGTTAGGGGATAAGAGCATCGCCGACATACACGACGAGATCTCGGCATTTTACCAACTCTGTGGCGGTCAGCGGTTAGATCCGATGGCCAGCTTCTGTTATCAGCAGTTGGGCGCGTTGGCGCTCCGGTGGGAGGCGCACACAGAGTTTTACACCTTGACCCTGTATCATATTCAACTGGATGAGCATTGGCAGCAAAGCCTACCAGGCTTACCTGATAACTGGCATGAACAGCTTCCCGGTGAGTTGATCAGTGGTGTGCAGATACAGATGCTTGATGCCGGTGATCAATCGGATGCCACACAGGTTGAACAACTATTTCACAACCGCCAAGTGGTCGGTTCCGATGTGATGCGGGGTGCTGCGAGGGTTTGGACCGACTTTCGTGCCGAAGGCGTATTCGCGCTGGATCGAGTGTTAGTGAAGAATAATGATCTGCACGGCTATCAATGTGGTCGATTGATACAGCGTCTGTGTGAAATTAATACTTATAGAACAGTCGCATTACTCAGTTTAGAGCCGGCCCGCCAAGCGATGAAACAAGTTTCGTTACTGGATCGTGAGCTGGCGGCTATCACCGTTAAGTTAAGTGAGCTGGAGAAGGGTGAAGAATCTGATAGCCTAGATGCTCTGATGATTTTATCGGCACAGGCGGAAGAGATCTCGGCGAATACGGTTAACCGATTTTCTGCATCGGATGCTTATTATGCATTGGTACGTATGCGTATTTCTGAATTGGAGGAGGTGCGTATCGAAGGGCTACAAACCTTTGAACAGTTTATTGAGCGTCGGGTCGATCCCGCCATGCGTACTTGGCAGTCGGCGGCTCAACGGCTAGAGCGATTATCCCAGCGTATCGCTCGGGCTAGCAACCTATTACGTTCGCGGATCGATCTGTCGACCGAACAGAAAATCCACGGTTTGCTTAGTTCGATGAATAAACGCACCCGTCGTCAACTGACACTGCAGGCGAAGCTAGAAACTTTCTCAATTATTGTTGTGACCTACTATGTATTTGATTTGGTTGAACGCACCATTCGCCATCTAACCACCGGCGCGCCGCAGGATACGGCTATTCACTGGCTAAGTTACTCATTACCGGCGGTGGTGTTATTAGTTTGGCTGTATGTACGGCGTATTACCAAAGAGTTTAAATCCGATGATTAATGGTTGTTTTCTAACCATATTTCACAGCCTGCGCCATTAGTTTTCGGTCGCGGCTATAATCGGGTTTGCATCTACCGAACAGGCTGTTATACTGCCCGCCTGTCTCGTTCGAGACGACCTTAATGGTCACGTTATGGTGGCTCCATTGGTCCTCCCGCAACGATAAACCGTGAACCTGGTCAGGCCTGGAAGGGAGCAGCCACAGCGGTGGATTCGTGTGCCGGGATGTGGCTGGTGGGGCTGCCCCCATTACCTCATCTTGTTTATTTGTCTAAATCATCATTCTGTCTAGTTTGAAGATAATTCGTTTCGGCGCTATGTCGTGATCTGTTAACTGTTTTTCCTGCACCATTTTTGAGCTTGTTTGTCTCTCTGTATGCAATTAGCAAAAAATTCCTGCGTTGAGAGCATCGCTGGGCTAATGCTGGTTTTTACGGTTGAAAAACGATGCGGGCATAGGTGCCTCGGGTTGGCGTGTGTTCCAAGGTGAATCTCCATTCCAGTTGTTCGCAGATCAGTGTGACAATATAGAGACCTAGTCCATGGCTTTCTTTTGCATCGCTCACTAAGGCGCTGTCCAGCGTGTTGACGACTAATTTTTCGGCCTCATCCCACACCTCAATAAATTGATCAGAGATGACGACAATGACTTTCCCCTCATTATGGTTCAGCCCATTATTGATGAGATTGCTCAGTAAAATTCTCACAATACTACTGTCGGCTTCGATTAAGGTATCGCCCTTCAGAGATTGAATCTTTATTCGTTCTTTTGTGTTGGGTGTGGCATCCGCGATGCTTGCGGTTACATCATTTGCAAGTGCTAGCAGCGAGAAAGATTCGTTAGTGGCGGTGCCTTTTGTCTGACGTACGATGGTTAATAGTGCTTTGATATTATCAGACATTATCTCTGCTGAACTGATGATTCTCTGCAGCGTTTTTTGATCGTCGGCCTGTAATTGCTGTCTATGTTCAATGACCTCTGCGGCGCCAAGAATAACCGCGACGGGGGTTCTTAGTTCGTGACTGGCCATTGTGATAAGGGAGCGTTCTCGCTTGATCAGGGCATCGATCTTACTCAGAAAGGCATTGAAACAAGCGGAGATCCGGTTTAATTCTGCATCTTTATAGGTTTCCGGCAGACAGGTGAGGTTATCGATAGACTGAATGTCTTGTGTCAGTTGGGTGACGGGGCTCGAGACCATACGGCTAATCATTATCGATAGGCCATATCCCAATAGGATGGCTATCACCAGCAGACTCAATAAGACAGATATCATCAGGGCTTCATATTGACCAAAGAGTGACTGGTCTTTTGCAAGAAAGAAAGTACCTCCAGGGACCTTATCGATAATAACCATATACTCTTTGTCTAAAAATTCGACTTCACCTTCATAAGGGATGGATAGGTTGCGAAAAATGATGGGGAGGTTTTCTATTTCAGACGTATGGGTTGGCAGGTAGGTTAGGGTTAACATCGCTGATTTTACGTGTACCACTTGATCTGTATCGTGGCGGCTCAGTAGGTGCTCTATTTCCGATTGCTTGTCCATTTTCATCATGGTGCCTTCCATAAACTCCAGAAAGAGCCAAGCGGTGAAGAGTACTGCTAGGACGCTGAGCGTATAGGTCCAGAAAAACAGTTTTTTAATGCGGCTGGAGATCGAGCGTTCCATATAGCTACCTATGCACTAGGCGGGATCAAGGCAATACCCGCGTCCATGAAGTGTTTTGATCATGTCTTGGCCATAAGTGTTCTTTAACGTTTTTCGTAGCACGTAGACATGGGTTCGAATGACATTAATATCCCCATCCGGATGACCCCAGATATCCGTACTGAGGTGTTGATAAGTCACATAGTCGGGATACTTTCTAATCAATGTTTCAAAGATGGTTGCGGCATAACCTATTAATTTCAGTTCGCGTTGATCCTGCAGTTTGACGGTTAAGGTGCCGGGGTAATAGCGGATATTGTTAGCCGTTAAACAGTCGTTATTCGTTTGCCGGCGGCGACATAATGCTTGTATGCGCAGCTCCAGCTCTTTCATATGAAAGGGTTTGACCAAATAGTCATCTGCGCCGTTATCAAAGGCTTGGGTTTTATCTTCAATCGAGTCTCTCGCCGTGAGCATTAACACGGGAACTGAAGAGTTTAGGTCCTCTCTTATTCGGCAACAAATGGTTAACCCGTTTACCCCCGGCAGCATAATATCGAGAATGATCACGTCATAGGGATGACTCGCCAGTAAGTGGAGTGCTGTTAGACCATCAGCGGCATAATCAAGCTCATAATTATCTTCGCCTAGATATTCAAAGAGGTTTTCCGCCAGTCGTTTATTATCCTCAACGATAAGCAATCTTCGTTTGGCATTGTTCGATGGCGGTGTCATAACGCTGTTCTCGTGGGTCAGAAGACGGGTAAATTTATATAGCTCAGCGGTAATCTGCATTGTGACGCTGAGATGTTCTTATAGCATATTAAGCTGCGGCTGTACGGTGGCGAAACAGCCATTGATAGCTTGCTAAGGCCGTATACCAACAGATTGCTAATGTCCAAAGGTCATGGGAAAGGAAGTGAGCGCCGCGAAATTGTTGCGACAGGCCAAACGCCATACCCAGTAATAAGCCAACAGAAAGTGCCGCCATGCGCCATTGGGGCTTATAGAGACGGCAGAAGAAATACAATGCGACCCAGGCATAGCCGCCACTAGCATGTCCCGCCGGGAAGCAGCGAACAGTGCCCGAGCCGAATATAGCATTAACGATCGGGGCATAAAACTGCTCTCCGCCATAGCGTTGGAAATCCCACGGACACGAGATATGGGTAATATCTTTCAAACCAGAAACGATCAGCAAAGAGGTTATCACCGCGCCAAACAGGTACCCTAGGCCTGCCCGATAGGAGCGCATACTTTGACTTAGCCAAGTGCTGGCTAGCGCCCCTAGATTTAAAAGAATGAGAGCGCCGACGAACATTCGTCCCCCCTTATGGATAACCGTTTCTAATAACCAACTATCTTGCAGGTTCCAGCTGTTTCCCTCGAAAGCGTAAATGGCATCGGTTAACCGTAAATCTAAGCCTTGCACGTCGAGCAGATAGGTCGCGATCAGTAACAGCGGCAGAGGCATGACCCAGTGATAAGACAAAGATCTGTTCATAGAATGATTAGCCCCCATGTCATGAGTACAATCATTAATGCCAGCAAAACCGCAGCAGACCCCATATCTTTTGCTCTGCCGCTAAGTTCATGGAGTTCGACACCGATACGATCAACGACAGCTTCGATCGCCGAATTCAGTAGCTCAACAAGGATCAGCAAGAGAACACTGGCGATCAATAAAATGCGTTCGATGGAATCCTGACCGAGATAGAGCGCCAAGGGAATCAGTACCAGTGCACAGAGTGTTTCTTGTCGAATGGCTGCCTCATGCTGCCATGCCGCTTGCAAGCCTTTGATTGAATAGCCTGTGGCTAACACTAACCGCTTGACGCCTTTGATACCTTTAAAAGCCGATGCATCTGTGGTTAGCGGCTGTTGTTCAGTTTTTAACATGATGACTCTTCTATTCATGGGATGTGGCGGCAATGGTGGATGCTTTGTTAACGGATCGGCAGCTGCTGAAAATATCCATTTCTTGGCGGTAAGCGTCAGTCTGCACATCGAGTAATCCCAGCATGGAATCAAACAGATTGTCGTGACTAAAATGACGTTTACGTTTGCCGTCTACGCAGCTTTTACTGATTGAAAAGCGATTGGCGAAACCATCATCCATCCAGAAGATAAATGGCACCTCGGTTTGTTCCTTCGGCGCCAACATATAGGGCACACCGTGCAGGTACAGATTGTTTTCACCCAGTGATTCACCGTGATCAGAGAGATACAGCATGCTGGCATCATATTGATCACTTCTCGATTTTAGAAAGTTGATCACCTCAGAAAGAAAATAATCGGTGTAGAGAATGGTATTGTCATAGGCGTTGATGATTTCCTGCTGGCTGCACTCTTGCAGTTGGTTGGTGTCACAGACAGGTGAAAATTTTCTAAACGCCTCAGGGGTGCGCATAAAATAGCTGGGGCCATGACTTCCTTTTTGGTGCAAGACAATGACCACATTGTTATCTGCTGCGCTGATCGTCTGTTCTAGTTTTTCCAGTAGAATCATGTCGAAACACTCACCGTCATGACATAGGGCCGGGTTATCGGTTTCGACGACGCTGACATTCTCAACACGATCACAAACGCCTTTGCAGCCTGAATTATTATCTTCCCAGATAACGCTAAGTCCCGACCGTTGTAATACATCTAATAAATTGTCGGAATTGATTGCCTGATCATGGTCATAATTGGAGCGGTCCATGTTGGAAAACATACAGGGCAAAGAGACCGCAGTGGATGTTCCGCAAGATGAAAAATCACTAAAGCTGACAATATTTTGTTGGCTTAGGTTGGGCGTCGTTTCACGGGGATAATCGTACAGTGAAAAGTTAGCTCGACGCGCCGTTTCACCTACAACCAGAATAGTGACTACCTTTTTCTGTGCCTTAGACTGCCAACTCAAGCCTAGGTGTGCATCGCTACCGACAGTTTGAAATTCACGTTTATTTTTCGGCAGAAAATGCTGCGCATAGGATTGCAAAGAGTACACATAGTTGAGGGGGACGATCAGGTCTCGCACATATCGGTGGTTACGAAAAAGTGAGGCGTAGTCCTGGTAGAAGGTCACTGCGATAAGACCAATAACAAGAGTAATGGTAACGAATGTCGTGATTTTCGTTAGCAGGAACCGCAGTGGCGAGCCATAGTTGATCTGTACATGCCAAACCCATAGGGCAGGTAAGACGCCCGTCAGAGTAACGTAGACCAATAGACTGATACTGAATAACTCGGTGCTTTCTTTAACATCGGTTTCCATCATATTCATGATCATGGTTTTATCGATCATGATGTTGTAAGTCTGCATGAAGTAAGTCGCTACTGATGCGGTGATTAACAGCGTAATAAGCACCGGTTTCAACACCCAGGGAAGCGCTAATAAAGTCAGAAATAAATTAAAAATCGCCATGAAGAAAAAGAATAAACCCACCATAAAAAGCAGGTCTTTAAGGCTGTTGACGCCATGGATTTCGTAGACAGCGGAAAAGAAGCTGGTATTGAACATCACCATTAAATAGGTTGATACCAGTAGCGTCATTAGCCAACTGGAGCATTGGTTAGGCAGTTTCTGGAAGATTTTTTTAATGGCGAACGACATAGCTGGAAAACCCACATTCATAGTTGTCTTACCGCAGAGGTAAGATTGGAAGTGGGATTATCGAAGAGGTATCGTCATGCCAGTATCAAGGAAACATCAAGGAAATATCAAACTGTAAAAGTGATGGGTAATCGGGGCTGGTCGCTCTACTTTTTTCGGCTAACCCTTTCACTAATCCTTTAATTAGCGAGTTTCACTGGGTCATGGTTGTCTGCTAGGTGAATCTTTTGCTATGAATCGCTTATTAGTATGGTTTGAATGCTAATTTAGAGTATGCTAATTTAAATTTCTGTCACAACTTACCGTTATCACCGATATGGGGCAGTGGTTTAGCGTTTACTGGGCCCATGGTTGATTGAGGTCGATGAAATCCCCCTTAGATTGTTGATATTCTATTCATATGAGTTAACAGAGGCGGGTATTAGCTCGCATAACAGCATCTCAGACGGTGTGTTATGTATGTTTGAATGCTAGTTGGGATAGATTTATACGCCCCTTTGTATGGTTTAAATATGGCTGGTGGGCGATTGAATCATGGCGATGGCTGCTAGGTTGATGGACAGCAGGTTCAACGATAATCAGTTGGCGATGTTTGGATAATGGAGAATAACGTGAAGCGAGTCATAATCGGTGTGTGTTTAATACTGGCCGTTGCTGCAAGCTGGCTGCTGTGGCAGTACTTTCAAGCGCCTGGCTTACCGGCGGATATCGCTTCGGGTAATGGACGCATTGAAGCGGTGCAAATGGATATCTCAACAAAGATTGCGGGTCGTGTAGAGTCTATATCGGCACAAGAGGGTGATCTAGTCCAGCCAGGGCAAACGGTTGCCATGATCGATACCGCACAGTTACGTGCGCAGCGATTACGGGCGGATGCTCAGATCGCTAGTGCTGAAAGTCAGGTGGCAGCCGCTGAAGCGTCGATTGCTCAGGCTAAGGCTAGGCTGGTGTTAGCGCAACAAGAACTCGCCCGCGCACGGGAATTACTGAAAAGAGGCCACGCTAGTCAGGAATCATATGATACCAACGTGAGTGCGGTGGCTGTGGCGAAGGCTAACCTTAAAGCGGCTGAGGCAACCTTGGTTTCGCAACAACGCAATGTGGATGCTGCGCGGGCGGATGCTCAAGGCATTCAAACACAGATTGACGATGCAACACTGGTTGCTCCGAGTATTGGCCGAGTGCTATATCGTCTTGCGGAGCCCGGTGAAGTGTTGGGCAGCGGCGGTAAGGTGCTAACACTGGTAAATCTAGCCGATGTCTATATGGAAACTTTTTTACCCTCATCCCAAGCATATCGTGTTTCTATCGGTGCCGAGGCTCGGGTTAAGCTGGATATTCTCGATGTGGCTATTCCCGCCACTGTTAGCTTCGTGTCACCGGAATCACAATTCACTCCGAAAGAGGTCGAAACCGCAAGCGAGCGGGAAAAACTGATGTTCCGGGTCAAGGTTCGGGTGCCAGAAGCCTTAGTACAGGCCTATATCGATCGTGTTAAAACCGGCGTACGTGGGGTGGCGTATATTCGTCTTGCTCCGCTATCGGGTGAACAGTCTTCAGAATGGCCCGAATTTCTTCAGAAGCTGCCCCCGATGGTCAATCCAGCCACTAGCAATAACTAACGGGTGCCAATAATGGCTCAACAAGATCGCCCGATCGCCCGGCTTCAAGGTGTTACGCACACCTATAAACAGGTCGCCGCTGTCGATGATATTACTCTGGATATTCCCGCAGGCTTGATGGTGGGGCTGCTAGGGCCGGATGGTGTTGGCAAATCGACCCTGATGGGGCTTATTTCTGGCGCGCGCAAACTGCAGCAAGGTCATCTTGAGGTGCTCGGCGGTGATATGGCATTGGCTGCACATCGTAATCTGGTTGGTCCTGGGATTGCCTATATGCCCCAAGGGCTTGGCAAGAACCTTTATGCCGAACTCAGTGTTGAGGAAAACCTTGATTTCTTTGGCAAGCTATTTGGCCAAGGGCCGGCTGAACGCAAGGTTCGTATCGCTAGGTTAACTCAAGCGACGGGGCTTGATCCGTTTCTGTCACGCCAAGCGGGCAATTTATCGGGGGGCATGAAACAGAAGTTGGGGCTTTGTTGCTCATTGATTCATGACCCTGACCTGTTGATTTTAGATGAGCCAACCACCGGTGTTGATCCACTGTCTCGGCGGCAGTTTTGGCAACTGATCGCGACGATTCGTCAAGAACGGCCAAGTATGAGTGTGTTGGTGTCTACCGCCTATATGGATGAAGCTGAAGGCTTTGACTGGCTGGTTGCGATGGATGCTGGGCGAGTGCTCGATACTGGTACACCAGCAGAACTTAAGGAACGTACAGGTGCTGATGATTTAGAAACCGCTTTTGTGCGGCTTTTGCCGGAAGACAAACGCGGCGATATGACTGAACTGGTCATCCCACCGCTGGAAAAAAGTGCAGCTACCCCGGCGATTGTCGCAAAAGGCTTAACCCGTCGCTTCGGTAGCTTTACCGCGGTGGATAACGTTAGCTTTGAGATTCAAGCCGGCGAGATCTTTGGTTTCCTCGGTTCAAACGGCTGCGGCAAAACCACCACCATGAAGATGTTGACCGGATTGTTACCAGTATCCGAGGGTGAGGCGTTTCTGTTCGGCAAGCCGGTCAATGCCAGTGATTTAGAAACGCGGAAGCGGGTTGGCTTTATGACCCAGGCTTTTTCCCTCTATGGCGAGCTGACGGTTGCGCAAAACCTAACCTTGCATGCTCGGCTGTTTCATTTGCCGCCGGAAAAAGCCAGCGACCGTATTGCTGCCCTCGTTAAGCGTTTTAGCCTAGGTGAGCATATGGATGCCTTGGCCTCATCATTGCCCTTGGGGATGCGTCAGCGACTTTCATTGGCGGTGGCGGTGATTCATGAGCCGGAAATGCTGATTCTTGATGAACCAACATCCGGTGTCGATCCCGTTGCCCGAGATGGCTTCTGGGAGCTATTGGTTGAGCTATCTCGGAAAGATAAGGTGACAATCTTTATCTCGACTCACTTTATGAACGAAGCGCTGCGCTGCGACCGGATCTCTCTGATGCATGCCGGCCAAGTGCTAGTCTATGACGAGCCGCAACATCTGGTGGAAGCCAAGGGTGCTGCCTCATTGGAAGATGCGTTTATTAGCTACCTTGAAGATGCTATTGCTGAGAAGGAGTCGAATGTTGCGGTGCAGGCCGATCAAACGGCCATCACAACAACGTTGACAGCGGGTGCTGAAGAAGACATCGAAGCGCTAGCTCCTCAAGCTACAACTGAGCAACTGCATGGCTTCAGTCTTAATCGACTGCTGGCTTACAGCTATCGTGAAATCATGGAGGTCATGCGTGATCCGGTACGGATGGCATTTGCTTTTCTCGGCAGTTCGATGCTGCTGATCGTGATCGCCTACGGGATCTCATTGGATGTTGAAAACCTCACCTATGCGGCGCTAGATAACGATCGTACCCCCGAGAGTCGCGAATATTTAAGTAATTTTGAAGGTTCTCGCTATTTTAGTGAACAGCCTGCGTTACAGAGTAAAGAGGAACTTGAGCGACGCTTGAGATCGAACGATATCACCCTTGCGATTGAGATACCGTCGGGCTTTGGTCGGCAGTTGAAAAAGGGGGAGAACCCCAGTATTTCGGCATGGATCGATGGCGCTAACACCACCCGGGCGAATACGATTGCCGGTTATGTTAACGGCGCCCATGTTCACTACCTGACCCAACTGGCGACCAATGTCGGCATCGATGCCAGCACCATGAGCAAGGTGTCACAGGAATCTCGCTATCGTTACAACCCGACCTTCGAAACCATGTATTCGATCGGCCCGAAAACACCGGCGATGCTGCTGTTGTTATTTCCGGCGATCCTGATGGCGGTGAGTCTGGCGCGGGAAAAAGAGATCGGCACGATTACCAATTTCTATGTGACCCCGACCAACCGGTTTGAGTTTTTGATTGGTAAACAGCTGCCCTATATCGCAATCGGTATGGTCAATTTCGTGATTTTGACCTTGCTGGTGGTCTTTTTGCTCGATGTGCCTTTGAAGGGGAGTTTGGCGGGTTTAACCCTCGGTGCGTTGCTGTATGTTTTTACCTCAACCAGTTTTGGTTTGTTGGTATCAACGATCACTAAATCTCAGGTTGCCGCCGTGTTTGCGACTGCGATTCTGTTAATCATGCCGACCATTAACTTTTCCGGCTTGGTACAGCCCACCTCAACCATGGAGGGGGGCGGTTATCTTATCGGTGTTTTATGGCCAGCGACCTATTATATGCATCTCAGTGTTGCCGCCTTTACCAAAGGCTTGAGCTTTACCGAATTGATGGGGGATATCATGGTGCTGTCCCTGTTCGGCCCCATTTTAGTGGTTATCGCAGCGGCATTTCTGAAAAAGCAGGAGGTCTGAGTGATGCGAACTTGGATCAATATCTTCTGGCTTGGCACTAAGGAGCTGCGTAGCGTCTTTAGCGATGTGGTGATGGTGGTGCTGATTATTTATTCGTTCAGCCTGGCAATCTACTCCCAAGCCACCGCGACCAGTGAATCGGTCAATAACGCGTCGATTGCGATTGTCGATGAGGATCATTCGGCGCTCTCACGGGCCATCGCGAATGCGCTTTATCCGCCCTATTTTAAGACCCCAGAGCAGATCTCGCCTGCCGAGCTGGATGAGGGGATGGATTTAGATCGCTATATGTTTGTGCTGGAGATTCCGCCAAACTTTGAAGAGGATATACGCCGTGGTCGCCAGCCAAGCGTACAGATCAATATTGATGCGACTGCCGTTACTCAGGCCAGCCTTGGCAACAGTTATATTCAAAATATCGTGGTTGATGAGGTTAACCACTTTATCAATCGTTCGGACGAAACCAGCGATTATGCCGTGACACTGGTTCAGCGGCGCGCTTTTAACCCAAACGGCACGGGGATGTGGTTTGGGGCGATTAATGCGCTGATTAATCAGATTTCGATGATTACCATTATTCTCACCGGAGCCGCGCTGCTGCGGGAACGGGAGCACGGTACGATTGAACACCTGTTGGTTATGCCGCTGAGTTCCTTTCAAATTGTGATGTCGAAAGTCTGGGCTAATGGGTTGATTATTCTGGTCGCCTTTGCCTTGGCGATGTGGTTTGTGGTGGAAGTGATTCTTGATGTGCCGATCAGTGGCTCGCGCTTGTTGCTGTTGGTGGGGACGACGCTGTATTTGTTTGCGGCGGCGGCCATTGGGATCTTTTTGGGTACCATCGCCCGCACCATGGCGCAGTTTGCGCTGTTGATGATCATGGCGATCGTGCCGATTATCATGCTGTCCGGTGGCTTAACGCCGATTGAGAGTCAGCCTGAGATTATTCAACCGCTTACTTGGTTTCTGCCATCGCGACACTATATGTCATTTGCTCAGGCGGTGGTTTTCCGCGGGGCGGATCTCAGTATCGTCTGGCCTGAATTGTTGAATATTCTAGGGCTAGGGGTGGTGTTCTTCAGTGCCAGCCTTGGTTTATTCAGACGATCAATTGCCGTCAGTCATTAAATCGTTTGAGCAAGCTAGGCTGCTTGCTCAAGCGTCCATAGATTATCGATCTCTGTCGTCCAGTATAGCTTTAACGGATGGTTAGAGCTTTGCTCTGTCAGGTTGATATCAGCGTATTGATCATCTCATGCTGCTGTGCACAAAAAATTGTTTTTAATAAGCAATAGAATCTTCTATAAAGCCAGTTTGGATCAATACTGCGCTGCAGCATTTAGGCTATACTCTAAGTATTAAAGAGAGTAGTTCATATCATTAATATGAGAGGGATTTAGGATGGAATCGCAACCCTTAGAACATGCAGATAATAATCAAGCTGATTCAGTTGATGTGCATGAAACAAAAACATTACCGTCCCCAGTTAAACCACAGGCAAGTGCTGCTGACCCATCTTATGGGGTGCAAACGCTCAAGTTGCCGGCGAGCGTGGCTGAGTACCTAACCCATCTGTTTGAGCGAGATACCTCGACGCCGGTTTCACTGCAGGAAACAATGGATAGGACGGTTAATGCCACCATGGCGCGCGTTACTGGGGGATTGTCGCCGGGTGGGTTAGCCGGCGCTTATGCCGATTGGGCAGTACATCTTGCGACTGCCCCCGGGAAACAGGCTCAGCTTCTTGAGAAAGCGATTAAGAAAGCACTCAATCTGGCTAATTACGCGAGCTTTTGTGCCACCGGTATTGCCCAAGATACGTCGATGCCTTGTATCGAACCTTTGCCTCAGGATAAACGTTTTAGAGGCGAGGCTTGGCAGAAGTGGCCATATAATGTGTTATATCAATCTTTCCTACTTAACCAACAATGGTGGTACAACGCCACCACGGGTGTACGCGGGGTAACGCAACAGCATGAAAATGTGGTTGAGTTCGCTGCACGCCAGATGTTGGATGTGCTGTCGCCATCGAACTACCTGCTGACCAATCCTGAGCTGCTTGAGCAAACTGAAAGAGAGGGGGGCTTGAATTTACAGCGCGGCATGAAAAACTTTATTGATGACTTTGAGCGCGCAATTAAAGGTCAAAAACCGGTCGGTACTGAAGCCTTTCAGGTCGGTAAAAATCTAGGGGTGTCCCCCGGCAAGGTGGTGTATCGCAATCGCTTGATCGAGTTGATTCAGTATGACCCGGTCACTGAAACGGTTCATCCTGAGCCTATCCTCATCGTCCCTGCTTGGATCATGAAGTATTACATTCTTGATCTATCACCGGAAAATTCACTGGTTAAATACCTCACCGAACAGGGCTTTACTGTCTTCATGGTGTCATGGAAGAACCCTGATGTGGGAGATCGTGATTTGGGTATGGATGACTATCGTACCCTCGGTATTATGGATGCACTCGATACTATCGAGACTATTACGGGTGGGCAGCAAGTGCACGGGGTTGGTTATTGCTTGGGCGGCACCTTATTGTCTATTGCTGCTGCAGCGATGGCGCGTGACGGTGATGAACGCTTAAAAACTCTGTCATTGTTTGCCGCCCAAACCGATTTCACCGAAGCCGGAGAGTTGATGCTGTTTATCAATGAGAGCCAGGTGACTTTCCTCGAAGATATGATGTGGGAAAAAGGCTATCTCGATACCAAACAGATGTCGGGTGCTTTCCAGTTGTTGCGTTCTAACGATTTGATCTGGTCCCGTATGGTGCACGATTATCTGATGGGTGAGCGAGCCAAAATGAATGATCTGATGGCTTGGAACAGTGATGCAACGCGTATGCCTTACAAAATGCATTCACAGTATCTGCGTCAGCTATTTCTTAACAATATGCTGGCCGAAGGTCGCTATACCGTGGATGGTCGGGCAATTGTTGTGTCAGATATTCGCGCGCCTATTTTTATGGTGGGCACGGAGCGAGACCATGTCGCGCCTTGGCGTTCGGTTTATAAACTTAACCTACTGGCTGATACCGAAGTCACCTTCCTGTTAACCAGTGGTGGTCACAATGCCGGGATTGTCTCTGAGATCGGCCATCCCCGGCGGCATTATCGTATCGCCACTCAGAAACATGATGACCGCTATCAGGACCCTGATACTTGGTTTGCTGACAATGATGCCCAAGAGGGTTCATGGTGGCCTGAGTTTGCTGGCTGGTTAAAACAACGTTCGGGCGATCAAACGGCCGTGCCATCTGACGCCACTCAACGTGGGCTGAAGCCTATCTGTGACGCACCTGGAACCTATGTTATGCAGGATTGAGGGGAACTATGATGCTTAATGATGCGAATACCGGCCCAGCCCCCGAACAACGCGATGGCGGGCTATCCTCTGAAGAGGCTGCGCGTCGGCTGTCTGAGCAAGGGGCTAATGAAATCGTTGAACAGCGGGAGGGGCCGCTGAAAAAGATTCTCTCCTATTTCTGGGGGCCAATCCCTTGGATGATTGAAGCGGCGGCGGTGTTGTCGGCGTTAGCGCGGGACTGGCCTGACTTCCTTATCATCCTGACCATGCTGGCGGTTAACGCTGGGGTGGCTTTTTGGCAGGAACGTAAGGCCGATAATGCGGTTGAATTACTGAAGAAAAAACTCGCCACGCGGGCGCGGGCATTGCGTGATGGCAGATGGCAGGACCTGTCTGCCCGAGAGCTGGTTGCGGGGGATTTGATCCATTTGAAACTGGGTGATGTAGTGCCAGCCGATGTTGAACTATTGAAGGGATCAGGCCTTTCAATTGATCAGTCCGCATTAACCGGTGAATCACTTCCCGTTGAAAAGAGTGCATCTGATCCAGCCTATTCAGGCTCAATTGTGCGGGTTGGCGAGATGACCGCAGTCGTAACCGCGACCGGGATGCACACCTATTTTGGTAAGACCGCCGCGCTGGTCGAACGGGCTGGTGCGCCATCGCATTTTCAGCAAGCGGTGTTGAAAATTGGTAATGCCTTGATTGTTGCCACCTTGGTGCTGGTGGCAATTATTTTAGCTTACGGTTGGTTGCGGGGGGATCCACTCCTGGAAACAATGCAGTTTGCCCTGATCTTAACCATTGCAGCGATCCCCGTGGCATTGCCCGCAGTACTGTCGGTGACACTGGCGGTGGGGGCGATGACGCTGAGTCGTCTGGGCTCGATCGTGTCACACCTTGCCGCGATTGAAGAGTTGGCTGGGATTGATGTGCTCTGCTCGGATAAAACCGGCACTTTGACGCAAAACCGATTGGTGGTGGGTACTCCCGCATTAATCGAGGCAAAGGATACTGAACAGGTACTGTTTGCCGCTGCGCTGGCGTGCGAGCCGGAAAGTAATGACCCGATCGATACTTCAATTTTGGCTGCGGTTAAAGGGGTTGATAACCTAGCAAGGGCACAGATTGATAAGTTCACACCCTTCGATCCGGTCAGTAAAATCGCCGAAGTGGAAGTGACGCTGGATGGCCAAGCGCGGTATATCGCTAAGGGGGCGCCGCAGTCAATTTTAGCCTGGGCTAACGCCTCGTCAGAAACACAGGCGGCGGTTGAGGTGCAGATTGATACTTTAGCGGCGGGTGGTTATCGTGCCTTGGCGGTGGCTGAACGTATCGGTGATCAGCCTGCTGAAGTATTGGGTTTGCTGCCATTGTACGATCCACCGCGTGAAGACAGTGCGGAGACGGTTTCTGCGCTAACGAAGTTGGGTGTGTCGGTTAAAATGGTGACCGGTGATCATATCGCTATTGCTCGACAGATCGCTGGACAATTGGGGATTGGATCTAACTTTATCACCGCCGATAAAGCGTTTGCCAAAGAACATAAAATGACCGCCAGCGAGATTCTTGAGCGGGATGGCTACGCCCAGGTTTTTCCTGAACATAAGTTCGAGATTGTCGAAACACTGCAATCCAGTGATCATCTGGTGGGTATGACTGGGGATGGTGTGAACGACGCTCCGGCATTACGTCAGGCGGATGTGGGGATTGCGGTCAGTGGGGCAACCGATGCGGCACGAGCGGCAGCGGATCTGGTGTTAACTGAGCCGGGGCTGGGGGTTATTCGTCACGCGGTGGAAGAGGCACGCCGTATCTTCGAGCGTATGACGGCCTACGCTATTTTCCGTATCAGTGAAACCGTTCGCGTGCTGTTGTTTATGACGCTATCTATTCTGGTGTTTGATTTCTATCCGGTCACGGCGGCAATGATAGTGTTGCTGGCGCTGCTGAATGATTTCCCCATCATGATGATTGCCTATGACAATGCGCGGCCTGCGCCACGACCAGTGCGCTGGGATATGCGCAGGGTGCTTATTCTGGCGAGCGTTCTCGGTACACTGGGTGTTATCTCGAGCTTCGGGATGTTCTGGATAGCAGAATCAATCTGGGAATTACCGCGTCCGACAATTCAAACACTGATCTTCCTTAAATTACTAGTCGCGGGTCATCTGACTATCTATCTGACCCGTAATGACGGTCATTTCTGGGATCGTCCGTTCCCAAGTTTGAAACTGTTTATCACCACCGAGTTGACTCAAGTGGTGGGGACTTTCGCTGCCGTCTATGGCTGGTTTGTTGAGCCGATCGGTTGGACATTAGCATTGATCGTGTGGGGCTATGCGATCGTCTGGTTCTTGATCAATAATATGGTTAAACGACTGGTCTTACATCACTTGGTGGGTATCCAGCAGAGATAAGATATTAGGTATTGTCAGCGCCCCTTAGGGTAGTAGCGCTGTAATTACACTGCTGCTTAATCAAGCAGAGACGATTGACGATTAGGCTTTAAAGGCTTAATCGTCAGCGGTGATAGCAATGGCCTAACGTCGCAGTATAAAGTTTGGCTCAATCAGCTCGGGTTCTCCTGAGAGAGTGGTCGCATAGGAGATTTTTGCGGTGGTCCGTAACACTTTGACGGTCGCAATCTGTTCTTCTAACTGACCCAGTGATTCCTTGGTATAGGGATCAAACATCTCATCGCCTAGCAAGAAAACATTCAGCACATCGCCTTTTTTTAAGGTTTTACCTCCCTGATTGATCACCACGGTTTTGCCTTTAACGGCCACTACCCGCATAGGGTAAATATTCGCCAAGGCTTGTTGTGCTAAGTGTTCAGCTAATTCAGCGGTGATACCCGCTTGGGATGAGCCATGTTTTTTCAACATAGCGCGGATGTCGCGATCGCTGAACTTGAGGTTGATGGAATCAGACCATTTTACTTGGCGGGTAGAGGCGAGAATGATTTTGTAATCCAACTGAGCACTACCGCTATAGCTGACGATAGTTTCACCGGTTAGCTGCAAGGTTTTTGTATGCCGAGTACTGCGTACATTGCGAATATTACCCACAACGATGTAGTCGGCTCCTAGGACATTACCGGTCTTGGCTTTTTCAGCCAGTGCAGCATCATCACTGAGCCAGAGAGCCTTCTCTTGTTGAAACTCGGCACCAAACTCACGATCTAACACGTTCATCTTGCGGGACTGAATAAACTGATCCAGCGCGCGGTTACGCAGCTCTGATTCAATTTTGGTCGCAGAGGTGCGGTCTCCTAAGAGTGAGTAGCTACCCTTATCGCTGTGGAAGGGCATTATCGCCAGTGTACGGCGGCTATCAGTGGGCAGGCCCGGTTTGTCGTACTTGAGCACATGCAGACTAACATCGGCGCGGTAGCTGCCATCCGCTTCCTGCTCTACCGAATGGACGTCATAGCGTGAAATGAGTCCCTTGGTTTTGAGGCTGAGGTCGCCACGATGAGCGACCTCGAACGAGTTGCTGAACTGCTCGCCTTCATTGTTGCTGCTACTGGCATGACCCGATAAGGTTTGCATAACCTCACGGCTGTCGATGCTGACACCGGTAGCTTGTCGCAGACCCTGTACTAAGGCATCGCTGATCGCCTGATTGCGATTGTTGCCATAACCAACAGTATCGACGACCTGTTCAGCGGAGAAGCTGCAACTACTCCAGAGCAGAGCGGTTAATACCAGTAGTGTTTTCAGTAATGATGAGTGCATTCTTCTGTCCTTAGAAATCATCGGCCGACATTAGGTCGCGACTTTGACTCGTGCCGGTTGAGTGAGCCTTGCTGTTGCGCTCCTGAGACTTAGCCTGTGCTTGATGTTTGGGTTTGAAGTTACGCATATTGCGAGCGTTTTGCTCTGAAACCGGGTGCCAGACATAGATAACACCGTTGATTTCGTTACCGTATTGAGGGTGTTTAGCCGTCCAGCGCAGTAGCTGACGGGTGCCTGCTAGATCTGAGATGCTGGCGCGGGCTGAAATTTCATTGTTAATTGATTTCACCATCTCAATGCGGCTTTCTTCAGATGTCAGCACGCCATTTTTTTCGGCTTGCACGATACCTTCAGTTACATCCGTGCTTTTTTTGCTGGTGCTGAATTCAGCATTGCCGACGGCATTCAAAAGGTAAGCAAAGTTGGCGTAAGCATCTGCTTTTGCGTATAAAAAGGCTCCTTTGCGGGCATTCATCTTACGATTGAAGTCGGCACCGTTATAACCTGTTCCTGCTTGACCAAAAGATACCAACACAGGGTAGCCGTTTTCATCATATATTTTGCGGATGCCGAACTCATTAATTAGGGCGGCTTTGTTCTCGGTGAAGCGTTCACGCAGGGATGGCCCGCCCACTTTTTTAGGGTTAGGGGCTAAGTCGCCTTTGCTTTGTGTCATATCATAAATAAATTGGCGCATCTTATCCGAGGCAACCACCATGACAGCGATCGCATGACGGCCTTCGGCATCATTGGCTTCAAAGGTTTTAACCGGTACTAAGCCTGTCAGGCTAGCACGTGCTCGTGTTGTAATTTGTTCGCTGATGGAGTTCTCAAATAGGCGGGCACGTTTCGCGGGAGGTGCGGCATTAAATTCATCCGGGTTTATGCCCAATTCATTAAGTTGTTCATCCAGTTTACCACCGGCCAATGCGACGGCTTTATTAAGCACCTCTTCGAGCTTGTTCGAGCTCTGTAGCTCCTCAGGCGAGAATGATGGCATTTGACTCTTATCTTCAAAGAGTTTACTGACGGTTTCGGCTCGAGAGCTGATCCCTTCAAACTCGATAAATTGTGCTTGTGCATTCATCAGCGCTTCTTTATAGGCCAATAGTCGATGGTCGGCCCAGTCAGCCGCATCTGGCGTAACTTTTACAAAGGAGGTTCCTTCCGCCATAAAAATATCGCCATTTTCAGCCCGTTGAGCCAAACCTGCGCCTGCACCTTGTTTCCACTCTTCGATCTGTTCCATCAGCATCATGCCTGAGTCGACCGGTGCCAGTTTAGCGGCCTCTGCCACTGCAAGATCAACTGCTTCAGTCTGATCCATTGAATGCGCTGTTTCTACTTGGATTGTTGTTTCGATTTCTGGTTGATTAGAGTCTGTTTGTGCTTGAGTTACGACCGCTATGCTACTGATGGCCAGTGCTAGTGCGGTTTGTTTGAATAGCATTTTCATCATCGTATTCCTTTACCTTACTTACCAAGAGGTTCCTTTGGCGCTACCAATTTTGCGAATCGGTGTTTCGCCTTCCCATACAGCTAGGCCATGTTTGAGGTCTGTGAGTGATAGTTGGAAGTAATACTCAACCAGTTGGCGATCATTATCGACGCGGTTGTTACGTTGAATGATCTTGCCTGAAAGACTCATATTCGGTGCGGTAAAGGCTTGTTTAACAACGCTGCTACGATCAACTTTTTTTGATTGGCTTAGTTCACTGTAGACCGAGTTCATTTCGTCCTCAGCGCCGTGCAGGCCGATGGCTGTTGTTGTCATTACCTTGCCGCTTCTTAATAATTCAATACGAATTTTCTTGACCAGCTGGTCGGTGTCGATACGCTGCATGGTGTCGTTAATAATCGAAGAGACCACCATGATGTTCTTTTTTCCATCGTTACGATCTACTGCTCCAGAGGACAGCATAGATTGCACCGCATCGACAGACGCTTGCTCAAAGTCTGTTCCGCTCAGCCCCATGGTGATGGGTTCATCTACCGCACCAGGCGTTAGCATCTGCGTTTTTGGTGTACAGCCAGTGGCGAGTAGTACCAATGCTGACAGAGCAATAACTTTAGTTTTTTGAGCTGAGAATAGTGTTCTCATTGGTTGTTTCCTTGAGGTTGAGGGGATGCGGCGTGAGCATCAGATAAAAATACTTTATAGCTGACGGCTTTCGGGCTAGTGGCGATACGCTGGATAGATATCGGTTCTTTAGGACCGGCTTTTAGTGCTTCCCAACGTGACGTGAGGCTATCTATTGCAAATCCATTTTCATCAAACCAAGTGAATTTATAGCGTAAGGTTTTAACTTGGGTACTGGTATTAAAGGCTTGGATAGAGACCCGTAATAACTGCCCTGAGGTATAGCCATCGACGACAGATTCGACGGCTAAAAAGCTTTTTGCTCCTTGGCCAAAGACGAGTTGTGGGTAATTAGGTGATTTGACCTGCTGTGTTTGGCAGCCCGTTAAGAGTATTAACGGGAGCAAGGCAGTCAGTATTAATGTCTTCATTGGGTTCCTTATTCTCAGGCTTCGAAGCTGGTAAGTTTGTAAGCAGGAGTACTGCCTGGCGTGGTTGCTTTAACATAGATAACGGTAAAGCGGCTATCAGGTAGGTCTATGTTTATAGGGGCGGTGAAGCCAGGAGCATTGATGCTTATGGTGTTGTTTTTGGGCTTTTTGACCCGTGCGAGCTGTACCTCTTTTGGCAAGGCACTCCAGCTACGGGTATCCGCATGGGTGGTGGCGGCTTGATAAATTGCTGCGACTAATCCGCCGAGACTGCCGCCTTCTTTTTGTGCCTGATATTGGATCAATGCTTTGACTAACGAACTGCTGATCGCTTCAGTCACTTTTAGTGGAAACTCTTTTTTAAATTCAGTTTGAATAACGCGATCGATGTCGGCTAATTGTGCTGTTTTACCTAATGATTTTTTACCATCGAAAAGTTCCAGATAGGGGTAGGCTTTAGGCCGGTGGTTTAGTTTTGGTAAGGCGATCTGGGCGTAATCGATATCGTTGTTAACTAGGAAAAGGGGAATAGGGATGAGTGTTTCTTCGACGGTCGGGGCTAGGCCATTTTCAAAAATAACCCAAACGGCGGGGTTTAAGCGTTTTTTACTCCACTGTCCTCGGCGTAATTTGTCCGCTACTTTCAGGTCTGTTTTCACTGCAGGGTTATTAGGGCTCATGCCTGCAACTCTGCGCATTGAGGTGCGAGCTTTGCTGAGATCTGATTTGTCCTGACTAGAGAGCATAAAGTAGAGGCCATGCAGGTAATCAGTATAGGGGTTTACATAATCGGGGTAGGCTTGCCACTCTTTTAGCTCGGGGTATTGCTCATAAACAGCTGATTCGGATTGGGCGCTGCTTTTTTGATAATCGAAAGGGTTGCTTTTATTTTTAGAAGCGCCCGATTTCTTGGCTTCGGCTTCCTTTTCTGCGAGTTCTTTCTGTTTCTCTGCCAGTTTCTCTTTAAAGGCCTCTTCAGCTCGCCGTTGACGATCTGCAGCGCGGTTGAATTCTATCCTGGCATTCTGAAAATCATGTAAGAACATGTCATTAACGGCTTTGTAGGTATTCGTCATGACACCGTCGTACACAGTGGGGGAGTAACGGTTAACACTATTATTGAGGAATGCTGCGGAGATTCTTTCCACCCCTTTTCGGCCAAGACTCTCAGTATCTTCAGCTTTCATCATTAATTCAGCCGAGTCGAAGACCTTGTTACTAAACTCATATTGACCCACGGCGCTGAGTGCTGAACCGCTTTGCAGCGACCAGAGCAGGCTATTCGATTCACCGTCTGGTGTTATTTCACCTGCACTTAAGGCGGTGTCAGCAGCGGCTTGAAATTGGCCTGCCTCAAACTGCTGATCAAAATCAGCGGATTTTTGTTTTGTCTGGATGGCGTTACAGCCGCTTAGTAAAATGGCGGAGAAAAGAAGTGAAGCGGGTTTAGAAATCCCTTTGGTTCGCATGATAAGTCCTTTAAGCGAAAATAAAATCTTTTTATATCAATGGTCTATGTGCATGCGAGGGTATAGATAAGCACTTTGTCTGCCTATAGGAAAAAGTCTTACTTTTATTGTGGATTAGACTGAAAGTACCCAAAATGTCATTTTTAAACGCTGCTGCGACATCGGGTAGCCCAGCTATGTGTCTTATTCTTGACGTTTTTATGGTCGAATTGGGTAAAGGCGTTAATGGAAAGTCCTGTTGTCGGGGCGCGGTGAGCGTGTTGAAACGACTTATAGCGTCTGGAAATGCCGCCAGCTTTTTTATTTTTACGATGGACTATATGAGTTTTCATCAGCAGCGGGATGTCGCGCATGTTTTATTTGCAGCGGGATGCTATAGACGGAGATGCGTTTGCATCTCCGGTGGGTGTTCGTGTAGCGGGTTAGTGAGAATTGAAGTGACTGCTTTCCAGTGAGATCATCTCATCACTGACCGTTACCCAATTGATCGCCTCTTCGGTGAGGACTTGGATAGGGCAGTGCTGATCTTGAAAGTGAATGATCTCGTCTTGTTCAATCAGTCGGTGACGCCTGACGGCGTATTGGTTGGCACTGTTTGCTTTTTCCATCCTCTTATCCTCGTCGGTGAGAAGATTGTTGTTGTCTATGTAAGTTAGTTCATTAATCCTGAGTTAGCGAAGAACAGTTTTCATGTAAAAGCCGATGTGCATGAGTCATCGCAATTTAGTTGCCACTAAATAGCCGGTTTCGCTGGCGATATCAGGCGGTTCCCGTTAGCATTGGTAGCCATGAATAAACACCCCTCTCATATAGATTTGCAGCGATGAGTTATCAGGTACTGGCGCGTAAGTGGCGTCCCGCAAAGTTTCAAGAAATGGTCGGTCAGGAGCATGTGCTCAAGGCTCTGGTAAATGCGCTGGATGACGATCGTTTGCATCATGCTTATCTGTTTACCGGCACCCGTGGTGTAGGTAAAACGTCGATTGCACGGCTTTTTGCTAAGTCACTTAACTGCGAGAAAGGTGTTTCGTCGACGCCCTGTGGTGAATGCTCTGCTTGCCGTGAAATCAGTGAAGGTCGCTTTGTTGATTTGATCGAAGTGGATGCGGCATCGCGCACCAAGGTGGAAGACACCCGTGAGCTGATGGAAAATGTTCAGTACGCGCCGACTCATGGACGCTTTAAAGTGTATCTCATCGATGAGGTGCACATGCTGTCCACACACTCATTTAACGCGCTGCTGAAAACCTTAGAAGAGCCGCCGCCGCATGTTAAGTTTTTGCTGGCAACCACCGATCCACAGAAACTACCCGTTACTATCCTGTCCCGTTGTTTACAGTTTAATCTGAAAAATATGATCCCTGAGCGGATCGTTGAGCACCTGTGTCGGGTGTTGACGGCGGAAACGATTCCTTACGAAGAACCCGCATTATGGCTGTTAGCCCGATCTGCTGATGGATCGATGCGTGATGCCCTGAGTCTGACGGATCAGGCGATTGCCTTTGGTGCAGGCGCCGTTGTCGAAGCCGATGTGCGGGCGATGCTGGGAACGATCGATCAGCGATTAGTCTATAGCTTGGTGGATAACCTAGCGGCTCATAATGCACGAGCCTTGTTAGCAACGGTGGACGAACTGGCCCGTTATTCACCGGATTACAATGCGGTGTTGGGCGACCTGATTAGTTTAATGCATCGTATCGCACTGGCGCAGATTGTGCCGGATGCGGTGGACAATGGCTTGGGCGATCGAGAACTGGTGCTGGATCTGGCGGGTAAATTAACCGCTGAAGACGTGCAGCTGTTCTATCAAACCGCATTGATGGGACGCAAAGACCTACCCTTTGTGCCGGATGCCCGTGAAGGACTGGAGATGACGCTGATGCGGATGCTGGCGTTCCGTCCGGTATCGGTGAGCCATCAAGGGTTAAGTCAGCCAAATGCCGACAGCAAACCCGTTGCGCTGGCGGCACCAGCATCTGAGCCAGTATCGGCTGTGCCCCAGCCAGCGCAGCCAGTCGCGGCAGCGGTTGAGACTCAAAATCATGGCGCAATGGCATCGTCTGGGCCGGCCACTAATATCTCCGCCAACGCTTATCCGGATGCACCACCACAACATCAGGCATCACCTCCGGATTATGATGAGTCATATCTCCAAGGTCCTTCTGAGGATCTTCCCGGAAAAAAGCCTGACGCTGATTCTGAACCGCGGGGGGCTGCGGGGTCGGCTGCTGTAACGCAAAACGCACCGGTTGATCTGCCTTGGGAAGATAATACTTCATCGGCTAAGACATCAGGTGAGCGTCATACGAATCAGCCGCCGCCCAGTGTGACGGGGCAACAAGTAGACAGGCAACGTCGCGAAGCTCAAAGCGCAGCGCCACCGCAATCGGAAGTGCCGTCTGTTGCGCTCGCTCCAGTAGCCCAGCCAGAGGTACGCGCAGAACGACAAAACGGCGAGCGACAAAGCCTTGTAGTCAACAATACCATGCAGTCGCCAGCGACGATGGCGAGAGGTACTGCTGAGGCGGTGATTGAACCGGCGGCGAATGTCAGTCAGGATATTACGCAATTTAATCCCGATCAGTGGGTTCTGTTAGTCGAGTTGATTGGGCTCAGTGGTATGACTTATAGCATTGCCTCGAATACCTCACTGGAAGCGGTGGGGGATTGTTGGCGTTTTCATTATATGCATGAGCAAAAAGCGCTGGTGAACGAAACCCATATCGGCCGCATTCGCGAATCGATTGGTCATTATTTTAATACCCCGGTTGAGGTAGAATTCAGCCTTGGCCATTATAGCCGCGAAACCCCCAGCCAATATCGCGACCGGAAACGGGCCGAGCGTTTGGCTGAGGCGGTGAGCTCTATTCAGAATGATCCGGTGGTACAAACTGTGATTGAGCGGTTTGGCGCCAGAATCGATATTGAGTCGGTTCAGCCGATCGATTAATACGATGACAACAACCTGGTTATCGGCAATATGATTGCCGGTCTTTAACACAGACGAGGAAGAGTATGATGAAAGGTGGTATGGGTAACCTGATGAAGCAGGCCCAGAAGATGCAGGCTGATATGCAGAAAGCCCAGGAAGAGATCGCTAAGGCTGAGGTCAACGGTGAATCGGGCGCGGGTCTGGTGAAGATTGTGATGAATGGTCGTCATGATGTTCGTAGCGTTGCCATCGATGATAGTCTGATGGACGAAGATAAAGAGATTCTCGAAGATTTGATTGCCGCTGCGATCAATGATGCGGTGCGCAAGGTTGAGAGCACAACTCAGGAGCGGATGGCTAAAGTAACCGGTGGTATGGCGATGCCTCCCGGCTTTAATATGCCATTCTGAGGCGGTTAGACTATGTCGTTTAGCCCGATGATTCAGGAATTAATTGACGCCTTCCGGGTATTGCCGGGGGTGGGGCCGAAAACCGCACAACGGATGGCATTTCATCTGTTGGAGCGGGACCGTGATGGCGCCAATACTCTATCTTCAGCGCTGACTCAGGCGGTAGATAAGGTTGGTCATTGTGATCGTTGTCGCACGCTGTCTGAAAATACACTGTGCGAAATCTGCGCCGACACTGGTCGGGATGAAAGTCAGATCTGTGTATTAGAATCACCGGTGGATATGTTGGCGATTGAACAGACCGGCGGCTTTAACGGTGGTTATTTTGTGCTGATGGGCCACCTGTCACCGATTGATGGGGTAGGGCCGGATGATCTCGGGCTCGATAAGCTATTTAGTCGTCTCGAATCCGGAGCGGTTAAAGAGATGATTTTGGCCACTAACCCAACCGTTGAAGGTGAGGCGACCGCGCACTTTATCGCCGCACAAATTAAGCATCTTGATATAAGGGTGACTCGTATCGCCCATGGTGTGCCGGTGGGGGGCGAACTTGAATATGTTGATGGCGGCACCTTGGCCCATGCGATGGCCGGTCGTCGGTCGATGAACTGAGGGAATCATGACACACGCGTACAATTGGCAACGACTGGAAGCCGCTGCAGATCAGCCGATCTGGATTACGGATGATGAAACATTGGCTCGCTACTGTCAGCAGTGGCAGGCTTTGCCGTTGATTGCGCTGGATACGGAGTTTATCCGGGTAGATACCTTTTACCCGGTGCCCGGTTTAATCCAGATTGCCGATGATCAAGCCTGTTATCTGATCGATCCTCTTAAGATCGAAGATTATGCCCCCATGGTGCAATTGTTTCGTGATCCTAGCGTGCTTAAAATAGTGCATGCTGGCAATGAGGATCTGGAACTATTCTTCTATATGTTAGGCGAGATGCCCCAGCCCATTTTTGATACTCAGGTCGCCGCCGGTTTTCTGGGGTGGGGGTTCTCAATGGGGTATCAGCGCTTGGTGGAATATGCACTGGATGTGCAGCTGGAAAAGGGCGAGACAACCTCCGATTGGTTGCAGCGTCCTTTAACCACATCGCAGGAGCACTATGCGGCCCTCGATGTTGCTTATTTGCCCGTGCTTTGTCAGCAACAGATGGCTGAGTTAGCCGAACGAGGCATGAGCCGTTGGGCAGAGGAAGAAACGGCGCTGCTGCTGGATCATGTTCCGGATGATGACCCGGATGGGGTGTGTTATTACCAGCGCTTTAGTCAGGCCTGGAAGTTGCCGCCAGAAAAAATGGCTGCCCTGCGTGATTTGACCGCCTGGCGGGAGCGAATCGCCCGGCAGCGGGATGTGCCCCGCAACCGAGTGCTGAGAAATCATGCGCTGCTGGAAATTGTTAATCGTTGGCCTAAAGATGCCCGTGAACTTGCCCGGGTGCCTGAGGTCAGGATGCAACAGGTGAAGCAGGATGGTGAGGTTATTTTAGGTTATCTTAAAATGGCCGCCCAATCCGCTGCCGAAAAACCGCCAGCGCCAATTCAACGTCCCTTAAGTTATCAGTGGAATAAACCACTTAAGGTGTTGAAGGCGATGGCACGTAGCAAAGCCGAGGCGCTTAATATAGCGCCGGAGATTCTGCTGCGGAAACGCGATCTCGATGCTCTGATTAGAACGGAAGATCAGGGTCAATTCAGCCTCCCGCCCAGCCTGTCAGGTTGGCGTAAAGAGGTGATTGGTGATGCACTGTTGGAAAAACTGCAGAGCCTGGATATTTAAGCAGAGTGTCTATGAAAAAGATTTGTAGTGTGTTTCGAAGCTCAAAAAAGATGAAATGTATCTTTACGTTGATAAAACGGACAAGTTGAAGCGTGTGCCCGACACATTAAAAGAGATGTTTGGTGCGCCGATTCATGTGTTTGATATGCTGTTAACCCCTGAAAAAGAGTTGTCTCGGGTCGATGCGGCTAAGGTGTTGGATGATATCCGTGAAAAGGGCTATTTCCTGCAGATGCCGCCGCCTAAAGATGATTATCTACTCGATCTGTTTAAGGATCGTCCACAAACAGGTGTGCGTTAGTGGCTGATCAGGTATTTTGGCGTTCTAAAACCTTGCAGCAGATGTCCGAACCGGAGTGGGAATCACTCTGTGATGGTTGTTCACTGTGTTGTTTACATAAGCTTGAAGATGAAGATACCGGCCAGGTGCATTACACCAGTGTGGTTTGTCATCTATTGGATATGGAAACGTTGTACTGCACTCAGTATGAGACACGTTGTTCGCTGGTGCCTCAGTGCGTCAAGCTGCACCCTGAAGATGTACAGGAATTTCATTGGTTGCCGCCGAGCTGCGCCTATCGTTTAGTGCATGAAGGTAAGGATCTTCCCGAGTGGCATCCGTTGGTGAGTGGACGTCGTGAATCGGTAAAAGAGGCGGGTGCTTCAGTGCTAGATTGGTATGAAATTACCGATGATAAGCTGAAAAGTGATGATGAGTATTTTGATTATCTGCTCGATTAATTAGTTTGTGAGTTAATCAGAAAAATAAAAGGAGCGGGTGACGCTCCTTTTTTGATCAATTTAATTGCTAATTGACGCGTTTTACTTTTTAGCGGCCAATTGGGCTTTGATCAGATCGCCAATGGTGGTTGGTCCAGCGGTTTCAATTGGAGCATCCGCCATCGCTTTGATTGCGGCTTTTTCGTCGGCTTGATCCTTGGCTTTGATCGATAGGCTGATTGAGCGATTACGACGATCTTGGTTAATGATTTTCGCTTCGACTGTTTCGCCTACTTTAAGCACTGTTGAGGCATCATCGATACGATCGATACTGATATCAGCGGCTTTCAGATAAGCATCGATACCCTCAGCCAATTCGATGTTGGCTCCTTTCGCATCGACAGACTTAACGGTGCCGGTGACGATGGTATTTTTAGGGTGTGCCAACGTGTATTCAGAGAAAGCATCGCCTTGCAGCTGCTTGATACCCAGCGAGATACGCTCTTTCTCGGCATCGATCGAGAGTATCACCGTTTCGACCGCATCGCCTTTCTTGAATTCTCGCAGCGCCACTTCGGCGTCAGTATCCCAAGTGATATCCGACATATGAACCAATCCGTCCAGGTCATTTTCTAGGCCAATGAAAATGCCGAAATCGGTGATGGTTTTAATCGCGCCGCTGACTTTATCGCCAGCAGAATGCTGTTCAGCGAAGGCTGTCCAAGGGTTGTTAGTGCACTGCTTGATACCCAGAGAGATACGCCGACGGTCTTCATCGACATCAAGAATCATCACTTCAATGGCATCGCCAACCTGAACCACTTTCGAGGGGTGTACGTTTTTATTAGTCCATGACATTTCTGATACGTGGACCAGACCTTCAACCCCATCTTCGATGGATGCAAAGCAGCCGTAATCGGTCAGGTTGGTCACCGTCGCCTGCACCACTGCGCCAGCGGGGTAGCGTGCTTTAATCGATGACCAAGGATCGCCGCTCAGCTGTTTTAAACCGAGAGATAGACGGTTAGTCTCTTTATCGAATTTGATGATCTTAACGGTGATCTCATCTCCAGGGGTAAGCATATCGCTTGGGTGGGCAATACGTTTCCAGGCCATATCGGTGATATGCAGTAGGCCGTCAACGCCGCCAAGGTCGATAAAGGCACCGTAGTTGGTTAGGTTCTTAACGTACCCCTTAACTTGCTGGCCCTCTTGTAATGTTGCCAGTAGTTCGTCCCGCTGAGCGCTGTTGGCTTCCTGTAGTACCGCACGACGGGAGACAACGATATTGTTGCGCTTAGGGTCTAGTTTGATCAGTTTAAATTCGAGTTCTTTACCTTCTAAGTGATCAACATCGCGAACTGGGCGAACATCGACCAAGGAGCCGGGTAGGAAGCCTTGAATGTTGTTTACATTAACGGTGAAGCCACCTTTAACCTTACCGTTGATATAACCTTTAACGGTTTCTTCAGCGTCAAAGGCGTTCTGCAGCACTTCCCAAGCTTCAGAGCGTTTGGCTTTTTCACGGGAGAGGTGGGTTTCGCCGTTACCGTCTTCAACACTTTCCAGTGAGACTTTAACCATATCGCCAACTTGAATTTCAAGCTCATTGGCATCGTTGAGAAACTGTTCGCGAGGGATGATCGCTTCAGATTTTAGACCGGCATTCACCGTGACCCAATCATGATCGATATCGAGGACTTCACCCATAACCAGGGTGCCGGGTTGCATATCGAGATGTTGTAGGGATTCTTCGAATAATTCAGCAAAGCTTTCGGACATATGTATTCCTGTAGGCTTGCCCTAAGGAAAGACAGGGCAGGCCGTGTTTACACCCGTACCATCAGCCCGATACAGGTCCGGTTTTGGTTATCCTGATGAGCGCTGTGGTGGCTGATAAAATGAGCGGCAGGCAAGAGGACAGGGGGCAAATTATACCGATTTTGCGTTTTTGGTAAAAGGGCCTGGGTCCGCTAGAACTGGGTTGCAGGCTTTATAGGTGTCGGTAGGTGGGGCGTTTTATCTGCTTCAGGCGTTAGGCGATAGGTAGCTTAAACGTTTTGCTAGCAGCGCTTGGCAGGGCTCGATAATCGCTTTGAGATCACTTTTAAGTCGACTGCTCATGAGTACGGTGGTCATGGTTTTGAAATATTCGACGACTTGCTGCTCTTCTTCCCGGTTGTTTGCGGCGATATCCATGCCGTCGCCAATACAGTAGGCATACACGGGTAAATGGCTATTGACGATGGTATCAATCTGGTCCTGATCGAGTAATAGCTTATGCATGGTCAGGTAGCGTTTGTACTCTTGGGCGGAGGCTGCCGCCATGCCTTTCAGTTGGTTGCGAGAAAAACGCTTTGATTCTTCTTGGCTAGCCAACAGCTGTTTCATGCGGGTATGCACCGTGGATACTTCTTCATTGAAGGTGTGCGGTGCATAGCGCTCATTGGTCTGCTTGTAACGTTCGAGTTCGGCAATCTTCATATGCAGATTGCTAATCTCTTGGCGCATTTCACCCGCTTCTTCGATCAGTTTACTGCGTTCGTTTTTGAGGGTGACGATGATCCGTTGGGTAGGGCTCAATTCATCGTTGCCGATACTTGGGCTTCGATCAGTAGAGGATTGTGATGCGGTTGAGTCGAGTGGGATGACTAGCTCGCCAAAGCCCTCTACTTTTTTACGGTTTTCCTCATGCTGGGCGCTGATCAGGCTATAGATTAAATAGCCTGTCCCCGCCGCAATGATCAGCATGACGGGTATGCCGATCAAAAGACCTAATTTGAACTTGCTTAGCTGCATCGAACCTTACCCTTGGCAGATCAGTTTTTGATAGCGATATACTTATCCGTTAATTCAATCATATCGAGTAAGACGTTGCCGGTTTCTGTTAGCAGGGCTTCCTGCTCCGGACTGATGGTACGACCTTGAGAGTCTTTTTCAAGTAGATCATCGAGATCAGAGAGTTCATTGATTGTGGGTAATTGTTTCGCGGCCCGGCGTTTATTTTCTTGATCGAGTAGCCACTGTTCAGAGTCATTGCGCTCCGCCTTAATGGTGGCTTCGTTGAGCGATATCTGTTTATCCTGCTTGTTTTCATGCATACGCTTAATTTGTGCATCCATGAATAGGAAGTCGGGATTAAACTGTGTTCGTTCATGATGACGACGATTGAGTACCGGTAAAATGGTGCTGAAGTCGATATAACGCTGATGAGGAATTTCCGGCACGGTATCCCAGGGTAGAGCACCATCTAAGGCGCTTTCACCGATCAGGTCCATATCATACATAGTCGGTAGGCTGACATCCGGGACAACCCCTTTATGCTGGGTGCTTTCACCGGATATGCGGTAAAACTTAGCATGGGTCAGTTTGATTTGGCCGTGATGTAATGGCGCGAGGGTTTGCACTGTACCTTTACCAAAGGTCTGGCTACCGACGATAAGGCCACGCTGATAATCCTGAATAGCGCCGGCAAAGATTTCCGATGCTGAGGCACTGAGTCGGTTAACTAGGACAGCCATTGGGCCGTTATACGCGACTCGAGGGTCTAGGTCCGCTTGAATATTAACGCGATTCAATGGGTCTCTGATTTGTACTGTCGGGCCTCGGCTGATAAATAGTCCTACCAGTTCGTTGGCCTCACGAAGTGAGCCGCCTCCGTTGTTGCGCAGATCGACGATCAAGCCATCAATTCCTTCGGCTTTTAGCTCGTTGATCAGCTTCGCCGTATCACGAGTGGTGCTTTTATAGTTCGGGTCGCCACGCTGTAGGGCAGCAAAGTCGATATAAAAGGCCGGTATGCTGATGACGCCCAATTTATAGGGCTTGCCTTGATGGTCGATTTCGATGATTTTACTCTGAGCCGCTTGTTCTTCCAGCTTGACCTTATTACGGGTGATCTTTATGACTTTCTGGTGGGTGTCATCGCCATCAGCAGGGATAATGTTGAGTCGGACAACGCTATCTTTGGGGCCGCGAATCAGGTCTACGACCTCATCGAGACGCCAGCCAACGACATCTTCAATTTCACCATCTTCACCTTGGCCCACGCCCACAATCAGGTCAGCAGGTTTTAGCTGTCCGGCTTTATCGGCGGGGCCTGCCGGCACAAGACGTACAACTTTGGTGTTTTCATTCTCGCTTTGCAATACCGCGCCAATACCTTCGAGGGAAAGGCTCATGTTGATATTGAAGTTTTCCGATAGTCGGGGAGAAAAATACTGAGTATGTGGATCAAACTGCTTGGTTAGCGCATTGGCAAAGTTTTGAAACACATCTTCGTTGTTGGTTTGTGTCGCCCGATTAAGCTGGCTCTTATAGCGTTTTATCAATAACTCTTTGGCTTCATCGATACTCTTATCGGCGATTTTTAATCCTAAGAGAGCGCTTTTTAGGCGCTTGCGCCAAAACTCGTTCATCTGAGCTTCATCGGCGGGCCACTGGCTTTCTTCTCGATCGGTTTCAATGCTCTCATCGATGCTGAAGTCGACCTGGTAGTCAGGGCTTTCCAATGTGCTAACCAGTTTTTCTAGACGGTCTTGTGAGCGTTGCTGGTAGCGGTTGAAAATGCTGTAAGCGGCGGTTAGGTCACCACTGCGGATTTCATCATCAATCTGAGTGCGGTATTGTTGGAACTCATCAATATCGGACTGATAAAAGAATGCTTTCGAAGGGTCGAGGCTCTCTAAGTATTGATCCAATACTTTGCCGGAGAGTGTGTCATTGAGGGCAATGTTGTTATAGTGGCCCTGATTCAGTGAAGTGACAATATCGGTAATCGTCTGCTTATGAATGGGATCCGGCTGTAAAACAGGATTGGTTAGAGCACTCGCGGGAAGCGCTATCAACAGGCTCAGGGCAAGTGATGTGGTGAGCAAGCGACGTAATGGGCGTGTGTGTATCAAACTGTATGTTCCTGTTTTACGACTACATATAGACTCTGAGACAGACAAATGACCCGCTTGGTTCCGTAACTCAGAAAATCTGAGTGTAGTCTTGTCTCGTGCTGATGTAAAATCAACGGCTTATCCCTCGTTTATTAATTGAAGTAGGTACTACCATCGTGATTATGCGGGTTTTGAAGATTACGTTTTTATCGTTGTTAGTTACCATCGTCGCTGGTTGTGGCCAAAGTGAAGAGGAAAAACAGTTTCGCCAGGAGTTGCTTGATAAAGCATTGAATGATGAAACTAAACAGATGGGCACCCGTTTCCTCACTGAAAACGCACAACGAGAGGGCGTTATTGTGACCGATTCTGGGTTGCAATATGAGATATTAAAGGCCGCAGATGGGCCAAAACCACGGGTGTTAGACCGTGTTAAGGTGCGCTATACCGGTTGGACCGTGGATGGTGAGGTGTTTGAGAGCTCAGCGCAGAAAACTAAGCCGGCACTGTTTACGATTAAAGATGTGATTAAAGGTTGGCGCTTGGCGCTGCTTGAAATGTCACCGGGGGCGCGCTGGAAGATCTACCTGCCGTCTGAATTAGCTTATGGTGCCCGTAGCCCCGGTGGTATGGTGCCGGCCAATTCGGCCCTTATTTTTGAACTAGAGTTGTTAGAAATCCTGCCAGAGGAAAAGGTCGATCAATGATGCAAAAACATGACTTTAATAAGCAACTGTTTGAATTTCTCGCCGCATCGCCGACCCCATTTCATGCGGTTTACGAGATGCGAGCACGGTTACAGGAAGCTGGCTTTATTGAGCTTTTGGAACAGGATGTTTGGAATGTAAGGCCCGGTGGCCGGTATTTTATTGTACGTAATGAATCATCCATTATTGCTTGGACGCTGGCGGCGAATGCTGGTTTAACCCGTTCGGGTATTCGGATGGTCGGGGCGCACACCGATAGCCCCTGTTTGAAGGTGAAGCCGAACCCCGAAACCCAAAGTCAGGGATGCTTGCGGGTTGGTGTGGAAGTTTATGGTGGTGCCTTGCTCAATCCGTGGTTTGATCGTGACCTATCACTTGCTGGACGAGTTAATTACATTAATAACGATGGTGACATGGCCAGTGCTCTCGTTAATTTTGAACGCCCTGTGGCGGTGATACCTAACCTAGCCATTCACCTTAATCGGGATGTCAATCAAGGCTTGAATGTTAATCCACAAACCGATCTGCCGCCGATTATGGCGCAACTGGTTGGTGACGATAAAATTGAGCTGCGTGACATCCTTAAAAACGAGTTGTTGATGCACCACATCGATGATGTCGCAGAGATTCTTGATTATGAATTGAGCTTCTATGATGTGCAGAAACCTGCCTATATCGGCTTAAATAATGAATTCTTTGCATCGGCTCGATTGGATAATCTTCTGAGCTGCTTTATCGGTATGCAGGCGTTGATTGAGTCTGATTCCGAACAGAGCTGTCTGCTGGTCTGTAACGATCATGAAGAGGTGGGTAGCATGAGCGCTGCAGGTGCACAGGGACCGATGCTGAAACAGTTACTCGAGCGCTTACAACCGGACCCCGAATCCCGTAGCCGGATGATTGCCAACTCAATGATGGTCTCCGTGGATAATGCCCATGCGGTGCACCCTAACTTTGCCGATAAACATGACGGTAATCATGGCCCGCGGATGAATGCCGGTGCGGTGATTAAAATTAATGCGAATCAGCGTTATGCCACCAACAGTGAAACTGCGTCGTTGTTTCGTCATATTGCTCGACAGGAAGGTGTGACATTGCAGTCCTTTGTTGTTCGCAGTGATATGGGTTGTGGTAGCACCATTGGTCCAATCACCGCTGCCGAGATCGGTGTGAAAACGGTTGATATTGGTGTGCCACAGTTGGCGATGCATTCGATTCGTGAGTTGGCCGGTAGTGATGATCCCGTCAGCTTAGCGAAAGTGTTGAAGCGTTATTATCAACAGGAGCAGGTGTAAGCTTTTATTACACCCCTGTTAACTTTCAGGCCGGGCGATAGCGATATCGTTCGGCTTGTTGCTTTTTACGTCCGATTTACCGGCTGCCTTGTGTTCTAACGGGCGCGGAAAGAAACCGTCTGTCATTGTTTACCGTCACCTTGTTCTATGCTCGCCTCTGAATCCAGTAGGTGAATGAATTTTGAGTTGACGTGAATTAATTTATTTAAGCTTCTCAGCGCGGTTTTGATAGAATGCCGCCACTTAAATCGTTTGGTAAAAATACCTTTGATCGTTGCCTATGCGGCATAGGCAAGGGCAAGCTGATGTGTTGGGTCGTATTAACATGAAGAACTATTTTGCGCGTATGAAAACTAAAGGGCAGTGCCCACCGCGTAAACCGCTTAAAAAGATTGTTTGGTCTTGGGTTGGGGCCTTTATGGGCATTCTCATTATCTCGGTCATGGGACGCGAACTGCACCATCTAGGGATGGATAATCTACTGTTGATTGGTTCATTTGGTGCATCTGCCGTACTGATTTATGGCGCGCCGTTAGCTGAGTTTTCTCAACCTCGTAACATTGTTGGTGGTCATGTGGTATCGGCATTGATCGGTGTAACGGTCTACCTCTTAATAGGTGATCAGTCGCTTTTTGCGGCTCCCTTGGCGGTATCTTTAGCGATCGTGGCGATGCATTTTACCCGCACGCTTCACCCGCCGGGCGGAGCCACTGCCCTGATTGCTATTATCGGCGGCGATAGTATCCATGCGATGGGCTATCTATATGTGGTGTCACCGATTCTCTCTGGGGCAATGGTGATGTTATTAGTGGCACTATTGGTCAACAATATGTCGCGTAATCCCGGGCGGCACTATCCGGTCTATTGGCTTTGATGCTTTCACGTTAAATTAGGGCGCGGCAGATGCCCGCATAATGGGGTATTCTATAGCCATGCAGCTTATTAAAATCACCGCCCCGATATTTAAATGCTTGGCTGATGAAGATGCCTTTTTTCAACGTTTGTCAGAGATTGATGGCTGTCATAAGGTGGTGGCTAGGGCTGCTTATATCAGCGTGACCATGGGTCATGTTGGCGAGGAAGCGTTGCCGACAATAGAGAATATCTGTGATATCTGGAATGTATCCTATACAGTCGTTAGCGATTGAGTCGAATAGTGCTGTCTGAGGGATTTATGGAACAACTGTCTGATCAGGTCATGGCCTTTATTCCGTTGTTTGTCACGGTTGTGTTGGCTGTTCTATTGCTGCTGACACTGCATTGGTTGTTACTGGCGCGTCATCCCGAGATGGGGAATGAGCGTCGCTTGCCGCGGCAGTTGATTATGTTGGTACTGAGCTTGGCGGCGGCGGTGTTGATTGCCATTGCGTTACCGGTGAGTGTCAGCACCCGAAATCAGGTGATAGGGCTCATTGGCGTGCTGGTCTCCGGGGTGATTGCTTTTTCATCGACCACGGTGACCACTAACCTGATGGCGGGGTTAATGCTGCGAAATACACGGCCTTTCCGGGTAGGTGATTTTATTCGGGTGGGTGAGCACTTTGGCCGGGTGGCTGAGCGTGGCTTGCTGGATACCGAGATTCAAACCGAACATCGTGAATTAGTGTCACTGCCCAATACCTATTTGATTACCAACCCGGTGGAAGTGGTTTTATCGGATGGGGCAATTGTTTCGGTTACGCTATCTCTAGGGTATGACCTGCACCATGGCCAGGTAGAAAATTTACTGATCGAAGCGGCTGGCGAAGCCGGTTTAGCTGAACCTTTCTGTCAGATCGTCGAACTGGGTGATCATGCGATTACCTATCGGGTGAGTGGCTTACTTAGCGAAGTAAAAAGCCTGTTAACAACCCGCTCAAACCTGTACCGGGCAATTCTCGATACCTTACATGGCAATGATATTGAGATTGTCTCCCCAGGATTTATGAACCAGCGGCAGCTGTCTGAGACAACCAAAATATTGCCTAATTCGGTGATTAAAGCGGCTACCACTGAACTGTTTAAAGCGGAAGAGATTGTCTTTGATAAAGCTGAACAGGCCCAAGCTCGAGAAGAGAAAAAGCAGGAACTGAAAAGTGAAATAAAAGCATTGGGGGTACAGGCGAAAAGTGCTAGCGGTAATGATAAGCAGCGCATAACCGAGGTGATTAGCGAAAAAACCGAGCAAATGACATCTCTCGAACATCCAAAGCAAGATGAGGATGGCGAGCAGCAGGGTAGTGCGCCGCAACCATCATCGCCTAATTAAACCCCAGTGAATATTGTACGGCTTAACACTCTCCGCATCGGGGCTGACTTTTAGGCGATGATGGGGTGACGATTCAAATCAGCTCTTTTCCAGCCTAAAACCAACCTTGAGAGTGACCTGAAAATGCCCGATATGGCCATTGATGATATGACCTCGAGTTTCAATGACTTCGAACCAATCCATATGTTTGATAGTTTTGCTGCATTGTGCCAGCGCATTACGAATCGCATCATCAGAGCTGATGGGTGACGAGCCGACTATTTCTATCTTTCTATAGGTGTGATGATTAGACATGTTGTTCGCTACCCTCATGGTTTATACCGGTTAATTTAAGGGTAGCTTAAAAGTAGCGATAGGGCAGATGACGAATGACAAATCAATCGGTTGAGGGGGAATCAACGATTGGCTGCCCATAGTGGATGATATTGTGAAAAACAGCAGCGTGATCAGCGCTGTTGCGATAACCGTGGGGTTTGTCCGCCGCAAAACGTATCGCCTCCCCTTGGGTTAACGTTAGCCATTCATCGTTAATAAGCAGTTGGATCGTGCCGCTAATGACCACCACATGTTCGGTTACGCCGGGGCGATGAGCCTCTGACAGTCGTTCGACACCAGCATCGAGGATGAATTCAAACATCTCAAACCCCATATTAGGATCATAGGGAAAAATGGGCGGCACGGGTGCATTATCACTGGCTAGGTATTTGTGTTCTGCCAGTATCGGTGGAATGACCGTGGCATCGCTATTGGCCGATAAGGGGTCGATTAAACTCGATAAGGAGATATTAAAACCACTGGCGATTTTCCATAGGGTGGTAATGGTTGGGCTGGACTCCCCACGTTCGATCTGCCCAAGCATCGCTTTGCTCACTCCGGTTTCATTGGCGGTGCGATCGAGGCTCCATTTTTTTGCTGACGCTGTTGCTTCAAGTGTTTGGCGAGGTTCTGATTAATTTCTTGCACAGATAAGTTCCCAATGGCTAGATTTCTGTTGTGCGCTATAGCGCACAATGATACGCTTTTGGTCTTGGGCGTTATAGCGCACAAGTAATGAATCAAGTGTAAGGGGCTGTTCGGATGGGATCAATCATGGGTCGCTCAAAACGCAGTGGTTTTTTCAGCCTGTCGCATATATCCGCTGGTTTTGTCGCGGTTTTGGTGGGTTATACCAGTTCGGCGGTGATCATCTTTCAGGCTGCGGCCGCCGCCGGTGCCTCAGCGGCAGAAATGAGTTCGTGGTTATGGGCGCTAGGTATTGGCATGGGGCTGACCAGTATCGGTTTATCGGTCTATTTTCGCACCCCTATTTTGACCGCATGGTCGACCCCCGGTGCTGCGTTGTTGGTCACGGCATTATCCGGTGTGCCGCTTAATGAAGCGATTGGGTTATTTATGTTCAGCTCGGCGTTGATTCTGGTATGCGGTATTACCGGTTGGTTTGAAAAGATCATGCATCATGTGCCGATGCCGTTGGCCGGGGCGATGTTGGCGGGGGTTTTACTGCAGTTTGGCCTCGATCTATTTACGGTAATGGCAACGAACCTATTACTCGTGGGGCTGATGCTAACGGCGTTCCTGCTGATTAAGATTACCTTGCCGCGCTATACGATTCCGTTGGTATTGCTGATCGGTACGCTGGTGGCTTTCTTTCAAGGGCAATTGAATCTAGAGGTTCTGCAGTGGCAGTTATCGACTCCCGTATGGGTGACCCCGGTATTTGATCCACAAAGTATCATCGGTGTTGGCATTCCTCTGTTTATTATCACGATGGCCTCTCAGAACGTTCCCGGTGTCGCGGTGATGCGGGCCAACGGGTATGACACTCCTGTTTCACCATTATTGACCTGGACCGGCTTAACCGGTGTGCTATTAGCGCCATTGGGTGGCTTCTCCTTTAATCTAGCGGCCATTACCGCCGCTATCTGTATGGGTGATGAAGCAGGGCATGATCCGCGCAAACGTTATTTAGCGGCGGTCTGGGCAGGTGGTTTTTACTTGCTGACGGGCTTGTTTGGTTCGACCATTGCCGCGTTGTTTATGGCTTTCCCTGAAGCATTAGTGATGGCGGTTGCTGGTCTGGCGTTGCTGAGTACTATTGGTAATAGCTTGTCGGCGGCACTGGCCGATCCAAGTCAGAGAGACGCGGCTCTATTAACCTTCTTGGTGACCGCCTCGGGATTGAATCTGTGGGGTATCAGTAGTGCCTTTTGGGGATTGTGTCTTGGTCTGATCGCTTATTACCTACAGCGCGGTGATCGGGCTTAGTTTAGCGGTTTTAGGTTTGCGATGAATGTCGCAAGGGCGACTAGTGCGAGTCGCTTGTGGGGTGAAGGTTGTTAGCCATGATGCCTGAAAGACGATGAAATTCCGCTAGCTCTTCTGACGTAAGTCCCTCGGTCATCACCTGCACCGTTTTGGCATCAATATCGATAATCTCTTTGATAACGGCAATACCAGCATCTGTAGGGCATAAGTAATGACTGCGTTTGTCGTTCGGGTTGGGCATTCGGGTAATAAACCCCCGTTCAATCAAGGTGTTAACCAAGCGTGTTACCTGGGCTTTATCGCGTCCGAGAAAGCTGGCGATATCAATGGCGGTGCAGGGCTTTTTACGATGGATAATCTTGATGACACGGACATGCATGGGGGTGATACCCAAGTTGAGTTGCTCGGTCTGTTGGTGTAACTGACGCTTTAATCCGTGGACTAAGTGAAACAGGCTTTCTAATGATGATTGATCAGACATAAAGAATCTCTGTGCAAGTGGTTGACAAGGTCAACCATATTAAATATAGTTGCCATTATCAACTATATTTGCATTTGTATCAAGACAGGAGAGCTATCTTGAGCGCACACACCGATTCAATATCGAAAACACCGCTGACCTATAAGGTGCTGGTGGTACTCAGTATCATGAGTGTGATGGGCGGTTCATTAACCGGAGTGATGACCTATATGAATGTTGGCTACGCGAATACTTTTTATAGCGATTGGCTGAGTTCATTTTTAGCCGCCTTCATTCTGATGCCGGCAGGATTTTTGCTGATGGGACTGATCACTAAGCTTGTTGCACAGTGGCTGCCAAACACCAATGCCCATGCCCGTAACTTGGTTGCAGGCGGGGTGATGGCTTGCATCATGGAGTCAATGATGGCGTTTAGTACCACCGCCAATACCCTTGGGTTTTCGAGTTCGGCTGAGTTTATGACCGGCTGGCTATTCAGTTTTTTAGCAGCGCTACCTTTAGGCTTAACCTTAATGGTTGTTATGTCGTTGACGGTTAAACCCAAAATTGAGCTTTATTTAAAGAGTTAAGTGTCTGTTTAACCAAAGTATTAAACACCGTTATCGAAGCGTGAGCACTTGTTGGCCCGTTATACGATGACGAACTTATAGAGATAACGATGATGAAGAAACAGCACCTGTACAAAATAAGCATTGATCACATTCAAAACGCGGATGGTTCTGTGCCTGAAGATGACATTTGTGAATTTGAATTTTCAAGCCATGATGAGCTGTTTGAGATCATCGAAAAACTAAAAAGCAGAGCGGATGTGGGTCCTGAAAATGCGGCCCCGCTGGGGCTGGGCATTAAGTTATTTGGCGGCATGATGTTGGCCAATAAAAAACACGACCTATTTGTTAATTTGCTGCCACATTTTGCTGCCTTTATGAAAAATCTAAAACAGCAAAAAACAGAGTGATTTCTGGTAAAAACAAACAATTCGCTAGAATTCTAAAAAAGCAAAACGGAGTCACCCGAGTAATACTATTTTTCAGTCTATTTGTTTTACTGTATAGGCCTTGAACGTTACGTTTTTGAGGTTTATTCGTTAATGAATAATACCAATAAGGCCTTGCTTTAATTAAAAGCATCTTGCCTGCAGGGTAAATATACGCACGGAGAGGGCAAAAAAATGGTAAGATGTTTAGTTCACCATTCAACGGAGTGCTTTTTATGGCAGTAAAGTCTAAAAAAACAGCGGCAAATGAAACCCATGATTCTATTGCTGAGCAGACAGCCGCCTTCTTAAAGGCCGGTGGTGAAATCCAAAAAATCGATAAGGGTGTTTCTGGCCGTGAAAATAACGGTGGCCCACGTCATATCGTACTAGGTAAGGCATCTCCTCGATAGTATTGTTTGCCGATTGACTTTTCGCGCTCCTGTTATTCGTTTTGATCTTAGTGCCCGAACTGGCTGTATGGCGGTAGATCGTTTGCAGTAGGGCGCGCGCATTTTAACGCCTAGCCTATCAGAATAGCCTTGCTAATATTCTGAACTCTTTTCTCGTTTTCACTCTGCCGTTTCCACGGCGGTTTTTCGTTATCTGCTTATCGGTTTTCGGAGCAGAATTTTATGACTGAAGCAGACATTATATTTATGACCACTAAAGCATTTACGCTCCAACGCATCTGTAATTTTGCGGGCAAGACTTTTGACCCTAATTCGGATGAACAGGTGAACGAAGTTTTACGCAACAAATTTAATATATCTCTACCGCAACGCCGGCGGATGGATGAAGCGATGGAAGCGGTCGCTAGCGATCACGACATTATTGGCTTGATTTTGCAGTACCGCTCGATGGCTTGAATGGCATTCTCTTTTGTTAGCGATGTATAGCACAGTTTAGACTGCGTATTTAGGTTGCTTTTTAGATGAGCGGTTTTATTAGAGCAGGCTTATCTAACGGTGATTTTAGAAAAGCCTGACGAGTATTGATGAGCAAGATATCAGCTTGATCTCATTAGCGAATGGATCGCACTCCAGGTTTAAGACAGCAGGGTAAATATCTCGTCTTCCGGCAATCTTGATTTAGGCAGCTCTGCATTGAAGTCTGTTTGATGACGATAGCCGAGGGCAATCACGGCGAGTGCGGTATAACCTTTTTCGAGCAACCCAAACTCTTCGTTGAGTGCTTTAGTGTCAATCCCTTCAATGGGCACCGCATCAATTCCCAGCGCTCCGGCGCCGAGGAGTACCGTGCCCATATTCAGATAGACCTGTTTCTCCATCCAATGCTGTGCATCTTTTAGTTCGAAGCGGTGTAGATTGACAAACATTGTGCGTCCATTATTCACGCCCTCTTTAAAGGCGGGCTCGGCAAAACGTCCGTCATCATCCTCTACCGTCAGCAGGTGCTGCATATAGGCGTCATCAATATTGGTTTTGGCGCAAAATAGAATGACGTGGGAAGCGTTCATCACTTTCGCTTCATTAAAAGAGAAAGCACCCTGAGTGCCTGCGCTGATGCGCTTGCGCGTTTCCGTAGAATCGGCAATGACAAAGTGCCATGGCTGAGAATTGACGCTAGAAGGGCTGTAGCGCAACAGCTCTTTAATCTGCATAAACAGTTCGTCGGGAATGGTTTTGCTGTTATCAAACTCTTTGGTGGCATAACGAGACTTGATAATGTCAGTCAAGTTCATTTTTCTATCTCCAGATTTCAAACGGTTTTGAGTGGTTGGTTTTATTGCCGAACCACTCAAAAATAATGTGTATAGAGTAACATAAATTGACGTGTGATTTACTCAATGAAACGGTGTTAGTCTTTGTTGTTAAAGGATTTATATGCCTTTGTAATGTTTGCTGTTTATAGCAGGGTTACAAAATTCATATATTGTTCCAGTTCACCGATAACACACTCTTCCATTAATGCGCCGGTTTCCATGGCGTAAGGCTGTTTGAAGTGTATATCCCAAACGTCGGATTCTTTGCGCCAATGCTCATAGACAACCAAGGTTTCATCATCCCCTTCGACCGTGTAAAGATCGAACAGTAAGCAGCCGTCTTCGGTACGGGTATGGCTAATATGTTTTTTGAACTGTTGGATCAGCTTTGCACGGCTGCCGGGCTTAATCTTAAAGATGAAAAAGATATTAAATAACGGGTCTTCCGGGTTAGCCTGTTTTAATGCAATAGGGGCTGGCTGAGTATCATTGACGCTAAACACTTCAATGGGTTTATGCTGCGCTTGTTGCGCCAGTGCAAGCAGCTCTTTTGTGTAGGGCTGCTGCATATGAGTCGCTAATGCGGCCTCATCTTGCCAACGGTCGTAGGCAAAAAATAGATTGGGGTTAGCATTATCCCGATAGAGTCGCATTTCAAGGTTGCCGGGTTCCTGTGCAACGCCTTTTTTATTCACAGCTAGGGCGGTGGTAAATGCTGCGTTGAACTCTGGTTTAATTGAAAATTTGATAACTTGAGTAAAAGCCATGATGACTCTCCTGGTGAAATTAGATGTTTAGAAGCCTTCGAGTACGATTTTTCCCCGCGCTTTACCCGTTTCAAGCTGTGCGTGCACTTTCTTCAAATTATCAGCATTAATGCGGCCGGCGATTTCGGTTAGTGTCGTTTTGATTTTTCCTGCATCAATCAGTTCTGCGACTTTGCTTAATAGCTGGTGCTGGGCGGCAATATCGCTGGTACCAAACAAGGAGCGGGTAAACATCAATTCAAAGTGCACGGAGATCGATTTCATGACAAAGGGCTGGCTGGCAAAGGCTTCGACTTCATCGGTTAAACTGAAGCGTCCCTGTGGTGCGATCAACTCAGCGATATCTGCTAGGTGATGTTGACTGTGGTTGGTTGAAAATACAAAACCAGGCGCGCCTAACCCTAATGCTTCAATTTGTGGCGCCATCGGTTTACTGTGATCAATAACATGATGGGCGCCTAGCTCTTCCACCCAGGCTTGTGTCTCAGGGCGTGACACGGTGGTGATAATAGTCATGTCAGTCAGGGCGCGTAACAATTGAATCGCAATGGAGCCAACGCCACCGGCGCCACCAATAATCAAGATTAGCTTGCCGCCCTGAGTGGTTGGACGGGTGACATCTAAGCGATCAAATAATGCTTCCCACGCGGTAATGCTTGTCAGCGGCATCGCCGCTGCTTCTGCATGGCTGAGACTGGTGGGCTTTTTCGCTACGATACGTTCATCTACCAGATGGTATTCGCTGTTTGTACCTGGCCGAATCATGGAGCCGGCATAGAAAACTTGATCGCCTACTTGAACGTTTTGCACCGCTTCACCGACCGCATCTACCACCCCCGAGGCATCATAGCCTAAGACATTCCAGCCGCCCTCAAGAGCGGGCATACCCTGTCGGATTTTATAGTCAACGGGATTAACGGATACGGCCTGAATCTTAACTCGTAGGTCTTTGCCTTGTGGTATTGGCTGGTCGAGGCTGATATCGACGAGGGCTTCTTGACGGTCGATACTGCCGGGGGTTTGATATCCAATTGCTTTCATGGGACGCCTCATCTAGGTGTAAACGGTTGACTGGTTTGGTCTTGCTTATATGAGGCTTATGTTAGCTGTCCCGTTTTCAATGATCATCTAGCTAGATCAGGATTGATTTTCCTGTTTTTCGGGATAGTATGAAGGGAATAACGATCTATCTGTTGAGCGGAGTCAGTCTTGGATCTGGATTTAAAAACCTTAGCGTTATTTGTGCGTATTACTTCACTCGGCGCTATTGGTCGAGCAGGGGAGGAGTTTGGTCTATCGTCAACGAATGCCAGTCAGCGGATACAGGCCTTGGAGGCGACATTAGGAGTTAAGTTGTTTCATCGAACCACGCGGGTCGTTACCTTAACCCATGATGGGCAGGTGTTTTTAGAGCATGCCAAACGTATTTTGGATAATGTGGAGGAAACCTGGAACGTTTTTAAGGGGGACGCCGATAAAGTACAGGGTAAAATTCGCTTAACGGTGTCGGCCTCCTATGGGCGTATTTATCTAGTCCCTTTTATTCCTGAGTTGTTAGCCAAGTATCCTTACTTACAAATTGAGATCGATTTTACTGATAAAACCATCGATATTGTCGAGCAGGGATACGATATCGCCTTTCGTATGCATGCGCTCGACTCGACCAGTTTATTGGCCCGGCGCATAGCCGATAATCCGATGATCTTAGTGGCCTCGCCGGGGTATCTGGAGCAGGCGGGTTATCCTCAAACACCGGCAGAGCTTGCTCAGCACCGCTGCATTCCGTTTGCCAAATCAAACCACTGGCGCTTTAAGGATAAAGTGGGTGAAACCCATGAGGTATCGGTTTCGGGCCCTATTAATGCTAATTGGGGTGATGCAATTGCCGATCTAGTGGAAGCTGATATGGGCATAGGGATGGCTTCGTTATGGCATGTGGGCCCTGCGGTGAAGGCGGGAAGAGTGGTGCCTGTATTAACTGATTATAAGGTTTGGCCCGAAACCCGTATCTGGGCCGTCCGCCCACCGGGTCGGTTAACGCCGGTGCGGGTAAAGGTGTTTTTAGATTTTATTGAAGAGGTGATACGTAAAACGAATATTGAGCGCTATGGGGATTTATTATAGTACTCATTAGGTTAGCCTAGCTGGCTGCAAGTTAACTAAGGCAAAAACAGGTCATTCGCCAAAGGTCTGCTAGACTAAAAGCGGTTATACAGACAACTCTCACTGTGTCACTGTACACACTGATTAGTTCTCATTTCTCTTACGGAGTGCCGCTAGCGTTTGAATGTTGAACCCCACCTGAGTAAAAGTAAGTATTTGTTCTGCTTTTTACTCTATATTGGATCGGCCTGTGTGTTCGCGATTTTTAGTCCACAGGCCCAAATCGTCTCTTTATGGCCTCCAGCCGGTGTTGCGTTGGTAGGGTGTTTGCTGTTTGGTTATCGCTTTTTACCCGCATTATTTGTAGGCTCTTTGCTGTTCAATTCCGGCTCTGCTGTATGGCATGAAGGGGCGCTCAGTCTTACAGTGCTAAAGGCCTCTGCTTTGATTGCTGTTGGATCGATTATTCAAGCATGGGTCAATGTCCGCTTGCTACGGTATTTCCGCATCAATATCGTGGATGCTCCATCGTATGCACAGGTGTCGTTTTTTATCTTAATTGCTTTGGGCTGCTGTTTGATCAGTGCGGCTATTGGTAATGCGAGCTTGGCCTATTTCTATGGTGAAGTAGGACAGCGGCAGATTGATTGGAGCAATTTGTTAACCTGGTGGGGTGGTGATTTTCTCGGGGTCATTTTGGTGGCACCTTTGTTGTTGGGGTTACTCTTTCGACTGCCGGGAAAGTCTGATCCGAAACGGTTGTTGAGATCTTTATCGATGCCGCTCTTGATTATTATTGCCGCGTTTCAGATGACACAGCAGTTTTTTGGCGACTCGATTGTCACGAATATGGAAAATAACTTCATCTTAAAAGCTGAAGCGCTGGAGAATAACTTTAAGCGGGATGTGGATAGTTATACCGATGCACTGGATCAGTTAACGGTCTGGGTGGCACATCAAGAGCAGGTTAATAAAGATGATTTTTTGACCTATAGCCAACAGTTGATTGTGGATTTGCCAGGCATTAAGGGTATCTCTTGGAATCCGCTAATTAAGCCTAATGAGGTGGCCGCCTTTGAACATAATATGCAGCAAAATTATCCTGATTTTAAGGTAAAGGGGACGCCGTTAGCACCGGCCGATCCACTGGTCGTCGTACAGTATATTCAACCCTTAGCGTCCAACGAGGAGGCGTTAGGCTATAACGTGTACTCTCATCCAGTCCGTAAAAACAGTATGCAGATGGCTAAGAACCTGCGTACCAACATCGCCACGGATATTATTCAACTGGTGCAGCTTGAGAAGAATGATCCGGGATTTTTGATTTTCTCGCCGGTGTTTCAGTCGGTTGATCCGACGGACGATTCGATGGGAAGTTATGATTCGTTAAAAGGATTTGTAGTTGGAGGCTTCCAAGTGTCGGCGATCCTTGATCGCAGTATTAGGCTCAACGTGCAGAAGTATATGGGTCTGTATATCTACGAAAACGGCAACCCTGCCGAAAAGGTGTATGGCGATATCGGTATTTTGGCTGCTATTGAGGCAGAGGAAGGGCTCAATCATCAATTTATTATGAAGTCCGCTCAGCATGAGTGGACCTTTAATCTACATGTGCCTAAAAGTGCGATAACGGCGCTGCAGGTTAACGATATGTTGAGCTTTCTAGCGGTGCAGGTGTTGTTTGGTGTATTGGCCGTACTGATTACACTGTCGGCCTTTGGTTATCATGAGCGGCTGAGCCGTTTGGTTGATAGCCGAACCGAAGAGTTAAAGCGGGTGAATGATCAACTGCATCATTATGCTTTTTATGATTCCTTGACCGGCTTACCGAATAGACGTCTGTTTCTTGATCGCTTGAAACAGGCATTAGCACTGTGTCAGCGTAATAAGAGTGAGCTTGCTCTGCTATATATGGATCTCAACGGTTTTAAAATTGTTAATGATAGCTTGGGTCATGAGCAGGGTGATCGGTTACTCATCGAGGTGAGTCGACGTTTCGATGCGGTCTTACGGCATAGCGATACGCTGGCACGTTTAGGCGGAGATGAATTTACCCTGCTTTTACCGGATAACCCAGATCAAAACGATATCATGTCAATTGTGAATAAGCTGACCGAATGTCTAAAAGACCCGATCATATTAGGCGATACCAGCTTAGTGATTGAGAACAGTATCGGCGTGGCGATCTTTCCAAAAGATGGGCAGACGCTCGTCGAACTGATGGCCGCCGCAGACACGGCGATGTATGCCGCTAAAAAACAGTCTGATGCGGTGTGTTTTTATACCGAAAACCTGAAGACGAAAGCGAGTTTTACCACTGTCCATGAACTTGAAAATGGGGCCTGATATGGTCGGGCGTTACGCACGCTGAGTCAAAGTAGCATTTTAAATGCTAAAAGGTTGAGCTCATAGGGTTGAAAAAAGGCTGAGGGTTGCCCCCCAGCCTTTTTTCGTTTTTTATCTGTTTGATCGCGGCGTATAGCGCTTATGCCGCGATACTTTGTTCCCGTAATCTTTTTGCCGTCGCGATTATGTTGATCAAACGGGTAGCAACCTCATCCCAACCACGGGTTTTGATCCATAGGGGTTCTGCCGGAATCAGTGTGTTTCTTCTGCTGTTTAATAGCGCGTTCTGTCTATGGCAGGCCTCGTTCATCATCTTCTCCTGTTGATCCTTGGATGTAACGGTTGTTTTAACGAGTGCTAATGATGGCTTTCCGTTATGGCGGAGCGAAGAGGTGAACCGAGAGGTGAGTATTAGGGTATTGCATTTGGCGAGAGATGCTCGAAGGCTGCCTTCGCTAAAAGCAGTTAGTTTTAATCGTCGGCTTTAGCCCGTGGGTTATCGAGTGTGGGTTTGGCAGAAGATTGTTCTGATGGCCGACTCCACACATACCAAAGGGCAAAGACAACGGTAGTGGCAGCCAACGCTTTTAAGCCGGGATGGAACGGTAGAAAGATTAGTGGGTAGCTGATCATGGTTAACATCATGGCAGTGGAAAATAGCTTTGCCTTGAAGGGAATGACCCCGTGTTCTTCCCAATCACGAATGAAATGACCGAACATCGGTTGGTTAAGCAGATATTGATGCAGTCGTTCAGAGCTGCGGGAAAAGCAAAACGCCGCCAGCAGCAGAAAAGGGGTCGTAGGAATTAACGGCAGTAACAAACCGATAATGCCCAGCAGAACGAATATGAAACCGCCTAGCAGATAAAGCGTTCGGATCAGCGTGTGGCGCACATCACAACCTCAATGGTCTGTATTGGATTATCCTAACAGGTCTGTGGTTAAGGTATCGAACGGATTGCGATCAGGCAATAGATATCTTTAATGGGCCGCTGTTCGTCTGCTTATAGCTGAGATTGCTGACAGGTGTTAGGGTGGAATGCTATGACTAAACAGCTATGAATAGGCTGTCATTTCACCTCCCCCGGTTGGGGCATATACGCTAAAGAGGGGCGGGGGGTAATATCAGTAGATGGATAAAATCAGGATTATCGAAGGCCGGATGATACTTGATTTTGTAAAAAATAATGAACAATATACGGTTTTGATTCTAGTCGGTTCAGTGCTGTTGGCTGACTATAGTGATGGCCGTTCATAACGAAAAGCATAAAGGTGTGTTCCATGAGCAAATCTTCTACAAAGCCTGCATTTAACTGGGAAGATCCATTCTCCCTTGAAAGCCAACTGACCGAAGAGGAGCGCATGGTACGTGATGCCGCTCGCGATTACTGTCAGGGGCAACTGTTACCGCGGGTTACAGAAGCCAACCGTCACGAGATCTTCCATACAGAAATTATGCAGGAATTGGGCGGCCTAGGTTTACTCGGCTCTACTCTGCCAGAACAGTACGGCGGCTCTGATGTTAACTATGTTTGTTATGGTCTCGTTGCCCGTGAAGTTGAACGGGTTGATAGCGGTTATCGTTCGGCCATGTCAGTGCAGTCTTCTTTGGTCATGCACCCTATCTACGCATACGGTAACGAACAACAGCGGATGAAGTATCTGCCAAAACTGGCTTCCGGTGAATGGATCGGTTGTTTCGGTCTGACTGAGCCGGATGTTGGCTCTGATCCTAATAATATGAAAACCCGTGCCACTAAAGTGGACGGCGGTTACTGCCTTAAAGGCGCGAAGATGTGGATCACCAATTCACCGGTGGCTGATGTTTTCGTGGTATGGGCAAAACTGGATGGCGTCGTGCGCGGCTTTGTACTGGAAAAAGGTATGCCGGGTCTGAGCGCACCGAAGATCGAAGGTAAGTTCTCACTGCGTGCCTCTGTGACCGGTGAAATCGTCATGCAGGATGTGTTTGTGCCCGATGAAAATCTGCTGCCAAATGTGCAGGGTTTGGCCGGTCCTTTCGGTTGCTTGAATAAAGCCCGCTACGGTATTGCTTGGGGTTCACTGGGCGCTGCCGAGTTCTGTTGGACGGCTGCGCGCCAATACACCCTCGACCGGATTCAATTTCAGCGTCCTTTGGCGGCTAACCAGTTGGTCCAGAAGAAACTGGCTGATATGCAGACCGAGATCTCGCTGGGTCTTCAAGGTTGCTTGCAGATGGGCCGTTTGATGGATGATGATCGCTGCCCAGTGGAGTTAATCTCGCTGATGAAGCGTAACAACTGCGGTAAGTCGTTGGACATCGCCCGTGTCGCCCGTGATATGCACGGTGGTAATGGTATCTCCGATGAATTCGGTGTTATTCGTCATGTGATGAACCTTGAAGCGGTGAATACTTATGAAGGTACTCACGATATTCATGCGCTGATTCTGGGTCGGGCGATGACAGGCATTCAGGCGTTCTTCTAATGGCTGGCGCACTGAGTCATATCAAAGTACTGGATTTAAGCCGTATTCTGGCGGGCCCTTGGGCTGGCCAGTTATTGGCTGATTTCGGTGCTGAGGTGATCAAGGTGGAGCGTCCGAGCTGCGGTGATGATACCCGCAGCTGGGGGCCTCCGTTCCTCAAGGATGAAGAGGGTCATTCCGCTGATGCGGCTTATTTTCATGCGGCTAATCGGGGTAAGCAGTCGATAGCGATCGATATCACCACCGCTGAGGGCCAAGCGTTAATTAAACGCTTGGCGACCAAGGTAGATGTGGTGATCGAAAACTATAAGGTCGGTGGCTTGAAGAAGTATGGCCTCGATTATGACAGTCTCAAAAGCGTCAATCCGGCGTTGGTGTACTGTTCCATTACCGGTTTTGGTCAGGATGGCCCCTATGCCGAGCGTGCCGGTTATGACTTTATGATTCAGGCCATGGGTGGCTTGATGAGTGTCACCGGTGAAGCGGATGGTCAGCCGATGAAGGTAGGGGTTGCACTGGTCGATGTGATGACCGGTTTGTACGCCTGTAATGCGATTCAGGCGGCGCTGTTGCATCGCCGTGAAACCGGTGTAGGACAGTATATCGATATGGCCTTGCTGGATGTACAGGTGGCGACGTTAGCTAATCAGGCGATGAATTACTTGGCGGGTGGTCAACCACCGGCACGGTTGGGCAATGCCCATCCTAATATCGTACCCTATGAGGCTTTTCCAACCGCCGATGGTCATATTATCTTGGCGGTGGGTAATGATGCGCAGTTTGCTAAATTTTGTGCCTTAGCTGGGGCGCCTGAATTAGCGACGAATCCGGCCTTTGAAACCAACTCTTTACGGGTTGAGAATCGTGCCGATTTGACGCCGCTGGTGGCTGAGCTGATGACCCATGAAAGCAGTGACTGGTGGCTGGAACATCTATCGGCTCAGGGCGTGCCTTGTGGGCCAATCAATACGCTCGATAAAGTCTTTGCTGATCCTCAAGTGCAGCATCGTAATCTGCGGGTTGATCTGCCCCATGCGGTGGTTGGCAGTGTTCCCTCGGTGGCGAATCCGGTGAAGTTTTCGCATACGCCGATCGAGTACAACAACGCCCCGCCTATGTTAGGTGAACACACCGATGCCGTGTTGATTGGTCTTGGCTTAAGCGAAGAAGATATTGCACAACTCAAAGCGCGCAAGGTGGTTGGTTAACCTCTTGTGGCGCTCATTATGTATCGACCACTGAACCTCTGTTGATAACGGCCGCCAGCAGCGCTGTTATCTTCGGGGCGTTTAGTTCGCGTCTTATTATTCTATTTTTATATATCCAGTGGCTAAAGATCGTTGGGTATCGCTGTTTTGGAGTTTCATATGATTACCCTGAAAGACCCCTCCCTGTTAAAACAACAAGCTTATGTTAACGGTCAGTGGATTGATGCCCTAAATGGCGAAACCAATCCGGTGATTAATCCCGCCACCGGCGAACAGATTGCTACAGTACCTGATCTAGGCGTTGCTGAAACCGAAGCGGCGATTGCGGCTGCCGATGTGGCTTTTAAAAGCTGGAAAAAGAAAACCGCTAAAGAACGCTCAGCACTGCTGCGTAACTGGTTTGAACTGATCGTTGCGAATAAAGATGATCTGGCGATGCTGATGACTGCCGAGCAAGGCAAACCATTAGCAGAATCCGCCGGTGAAGTATTGTACGGTGCTTCTTTTATCGAGTGGTTTGCCGAAGAAGGTAAGCGAGCTTACGGCGATGTGATTCCGAGTCATGCGGCGGATAAACGTATTATCGTCACTAAAGAGCCGATCGGTGTAACCGCAGCGATCACCCCGTGGAACTTTCCCAACGCGATGATCACCCGTAAATGCGCCCCTGCGTTAGCAGTGGGTTGCAGCATGATTATCAAGCCCGCAGAAGATACCCCACTATCTGCGTTGGCATTGATGGAGCTGGCGGACCGTGCCGGTATTCCTGCAGGTGTGATTAATGTCTTAACCACTAAGCGACCTATCGAAGTGGGTAAGGCGTTAACCGATAGCTCTGTGGTACGTAAGCTCTCCTTTACCGGGTCTACGCCGGTAGGTAAGCAGTTGATGCGTCAGTGTGCTGATACGGTGAAGAAAACCTCCATGGAACTCGGGGGCAATGCGCCACTGATCGTGTTTGATGATGCCGATTTAGATAAAGCGATTCCGGCCGCGATTGCCTCTAAATATCGTAACTCTGGTCAAACCTGTGTCTGTGCTAACCGTTTGTTGATTCAAAGTGGTATCTATGAAGAGTTTGCCCAGCGTTATGCCGCTGAAGTGGCGAAATTGAAAGTAGGTAACTGCCTCGAAGGTGAGTTTCAACAAGGGCCCATGATTAACCGGGCCGCGGTTGATAAGGTGACCGCGATGGTTGAAGATGCGGTGGCAAAGGGTGCGCGGATTATTGCCGGTGGTAAGCCGCATGCATTGGGCGGTAACTTCTATGAACCCACCATTATTGCCGATATCAATAATGATATGCGTTTGGCCCATGAAGAGATTTTCGGCCCTGTCGCGCCATTGTTCCGGTTTGAAACTGAAGAGGAAGCCGTGCGTATCGCCAATGATACCGAGTTTGGTTTGGCGGCCTACTTCTTTACCCGTGATTATGCGCGGGTGTTCCGTGTTTCCGAAGCCTTAGAATATGGCATGGTGGCGGTTAATGATGGCATTCTGTCGACTGAAGTCGCGCCGTTCGGTGGCGTTAAAGAGTCCGGCACCGGCCGAGAAGGGTCTAAATATGGTATGGACGATTATCTGGAAATTAAGTACACCTTAGTGGGTGGCTTGTAAGCGCTGTATAAGTTCTTTAGTTAAGCTCTCTCTTTCGCTTCTTTATCTTTAGGAGCCACACCGAGGCGATAGGCCATCTATCGCTTCGGTGACTGGCCCTTTCTCCTATGCTGTTCTTTGTATAAAATATTTCGCACAGGGTATGCTGGTGTGCGATTATTCTAATCTATAAAAAAACTGATGGCGGGAACTGGTGTGGAGCATGTAGATGTTGGCGAACGCTTAAAGGCGATTCGTAAAATGAATGGGCTTTCGCAACGGGAACTGGCGAAGCGGGTTGGGGTGACCAACAGTACTATCTCAATGATTGAGAAGAACGGGGTAAGCCCTTCGGTGAGTTCACTGAAGAAGGTGTTGTCTGGTATTCCCATTTCGATAGGCGATTTTTTTACCTTAGATCTCGATGATATAGAACCCGATAGCGTGGTCTATAAAGCGGATGAGATGCCTGATATTGGTTCTAATAATCTGAGTCTTAAGCTAATCGGTGCCCGCCATAAGGGACGCTCGATGGATCTATTGAAAGAGCGCTATGAACCCGGTGCTGAAACCGGTTCTGAGATGTTGCAACACCCCGGCGAAGAAGCGGGTTTGGTGATCAGTGGTGAGATCGAGTTGACGGTCGGCTTTCAAATCTATCACCTAAAAGCCGGTGATGGTTACTACTTCAATAGTAACCGTCCACATAGGTTTCGTAATATTTCCACCGAGGTGTGCGAAATTGTCAGCGCTAACCCGTCGGTATGACGCTGGAGTCGTGTAAGTTGGTTTAAGTGTCTTTCGCTGTACTTTCAGGCACATTGATATGGGTAGACTCTGTTGGGCTTGTTAGTGGTGTTTGAGTCTGCGTAGGGGGATGATCAAATTTAATCACCGCTTTCTGTAAAATCAGGGTATTGGGATAGGTGAGGATCTGTCCTTGGCGACGGATGATGACATGAAACAACGTGATCTCATCGACCACACCACTGATATCGTCATCCTTATCGACAATCTTAATATAATCACCCACTCGATATGGGAAGCCAAAAAAGATAATCAAGCTCGCGGTGATATTGCTTAGAATCGACCACTGGGCAAACATTGCCACGCCGATGATGGCAAACACCGATGATAAAAATACCGACAGTTGTGCATATTGAATTCCCAATATCAGTGTGAGCAGGGTGAAAAACAACACTGTCAGGGCGATATTGAGGGTTTTGGCAATATATTTGAGCCGGTAGGGATCGGTGCCCTTAAGCTCACCCAGCCGATTGATATTGCGATTGATAAAACGTAATGCAAGGGCATAAACAGCAATGACCGCAAACACGATAAAGTATTTCATCACGGGTTATTCTCCTGAAGGTTTATTGCCTTGTTGAACGAGCGTGTCGCTGAGTTGATCCAATTTTGTGTGTAAGCGCATGATCTGCAATTCCAATTTAAGATTGATCTCAAAGGTGGCATCCTGTTTTATCCGATCTTTTGCTGCTTGTCGGTTTTGCGACATCATAATAATTGGAGCCTGAAAGGCAGCCAAGCTTGAAAGCCCAAGGTTCAGCAGGATATAAGGATAGGGGTCAAAGGGTTTATCGATCAGCAGATAGCTGTTAGTCATAATCCAGGCGATGATAAACAGAAAAAAGAGCGAGATAAACCACCAAGAACCGCCAAAGCGAGCCACCACATCTGCTATTTTTTGTCCGGTGGTTAGGCTGTCGCTGTAGGCATTGTTGACGTTCTCCGACACGGTTGTATGTTCGGCAATACTGTTGATAACTTTTTGCTCTTTTTCGGCCAAAGCGCTGTAGTTTTGCCCCAGTAAGGCTTTGGCTAGGTTTTCAAAGTAATGTTTCATATCAATCTCCTTAGGCGGATTCATCCCAGTATAGAAGACCCGATATGGTGCGCGGTTTGAAATTTTTCAGCGTGATCCAATATTCACTCAGTTATAACTCATTCTCTTTCGCTTAAACATTCTTTTGGCTAACGATTGTGGTTGTTGTGGTTTTTCTGTCAGTCCGTTGCCCACCGCAGAGAGGTCTACTAATGGGGTGTTAAGTTTTCTGTGACAAAACCCTATTAAATTAAGGTTAATTTGACAATATGTAACTACTATATAAAGACGTTGTTATACGATTGCTATAGGCTGCGCTGCGGGCCATGGAGGCCCTAAGTATACCCCGATCTGAGGTGGATTTATCGCGGATTAGATGGGGCTGAGGAAAACGAATAAATGATATTGAGTTGTCAGTTTGGGTCTTTAAGGTGCCGCTTGGTTCTGCTAATGCTCTTGATTGCATTGCCGGGTTTTTTAGCTGTTTTTATTCACGTGCAGCAACAGCGAGAGTCGGCGATCAATATCAGTCGAGCACAGGCGCGTTTTGTGGTGGAACATTCGGTGTTACATCAAAATATTTTGGTTGAGAGTACCCGTAAATATCTCAAATTATTAGCCGATAGTCCCTTTGTAAAGAAACCTTCTGATCCGAGCTGCTCAGCTTATTTAGCCAGCATTCTGGAATTAAATCCTGATTACGTGAACCTTGGGGTTCCCCGTTACGATGGTCGACTATATTGCAATGCGTTGCCCCTTGAAAAACCGGTCTCTGTCGCCGATCGAGGCTATTTTCAGCGAACCATTCAAAATCACGAGTTTGCCATTGGTGAATATCAGCTAGATAGAGCGGCAGAGGTGGTGAGCGTAAACTTTTCTTATCCGGTATTTAAGGATGATGGCACGATTGCTGGCGCGGTGGTCGCGGTGGTGGCGCTGACATGGTGGAATGATTACCTAGCTAAATCGGGCTTACCGAGAGACTCGATTGCGGTGATAACCGATGCCGAGGGCTTTATTGTTGCGAATTACCCATCCTCAACGGATAAGATCGGTAAGCGGGAGAAATTGCTGCATCAAAATACCCTTGCCGCGAATAACCCTATCATGATTGATGTGGATGGTATTCGAAGGGTTTATTTCACCGCAGAGCTATATACCACCCCGGCGGGCCGAACAATCACGATGAGTATTGGGGTGCCGGTTGAGGATGAGATTGCCGCTGCCAGTCGCCAGCTATATATGAGCCTGATGTTGATGAGTGGGGTCATGTTCTTGGTGCTATTTATTGCGATTAAAGGGCTTCGTGACGGCATTTTACAACCTTTGGCGCAGCTTACCCGTGCCACTCGATTATTATCCCAAGGGCGTTTTAGTGATGTTGAGGTGACCAGTGCAGCCGCCGAAATTAAGGAGTTACATACTCAGTTTAAGGGGATGGCGCAAAAGCGCTTGTGTGCCGAGCAACAGGCACTGGAACGTAATGAAGAGCTAAACTCTGTGTTTAAAGCGCTGCCAGATCTTTATTTTAGACTTGATGAACACGGCATTATTCTCGATTTTAAGGCGGATAAAGAATCTGATCTCTACCTCGCACCGGACGTTTTCCTGAATAAGCCGATGACCGAGGTGATGCCTGAAAACGTCGATATGGCAAACCATTTAGGGCAACTGCAGCAGCTTATCGAGCCGGTAAGTTGGGAATATAGCTTGACCTTCCCTGAGGGCGAGAAGTTTTTTGAGGCCCGCCTTAATCGGATTTCAGGTACGTCGCAGTTTATTCTAGTGGTGCGTAATATCAGCGATAAAAAGCAGGCTGAGGCATCGTTAGAACTCTCTTCAATGGTCTTTCATTCGATTAGCGAAGGGATTTTAGTCACCGATATTGATGGTCTTATTGTCGAGGCTAACCCAGCGTTTACTAAAATTACGGGCTATCGCACCGATGAGTTACTGGGGCAAACACCGGCGATATTAAAATCGGGTTATCATGATCAGGCATTCTATGAGTCTATATGGCATCAGTTAGACACGGAGGGATTCTGGGAAGGTGAGATCTATGATAAGCGTAAAAATGGTGAGGTGTTCCCCCAATGGTTAACGATTAATACGGTTTACGATAATGATGATAAACCGTATCGAAGAATCGCTATGTTTATCGATTTTACTGAAAAGAAACGGGCAGAGGAGGTGATCTGGCAACAAGCGCACATGGATATTCTGACCGGGTTGCCTAATCGAAAACTATTCGGCGATCGAATCCATCAAGAGCTGGAGCATACGGACCGCAGCGGTTTGCCGACCGCGATTCTGTTTCTCGATCTGGATATGTTTAAAGAGGTGAATGACACCCTTGGCCACGCGATGGGTGATCAGTTATTGGTGCAAGTCGCAGCCCGAATCTCTAAGTGTGTGCGTTCGGTCGATACCGTTGCACGTCAGGGAGGAGACGAGTTCGCCATTATTCTCAGCCAGGTTAAGAATATGCATGTGGTTAACGCTATTTGTGAGGAGTTGCTCAATAGTTTGGCCATGCCCTATCAATTGGGAGATGAAGATGAGGCGGCCTATATTACCGCGAGTATTGGTATCACCTTTTATCCCGATGATGCGACTAATGTCGGCGATCTGATTAAATCCGCTGATCAGGCGATGTATGCCGCGAAAGAAAGAGGCCGTAACTGTTTTCAGTATTTCACGCGAGAGATGCAGCAGGAAGCCGTTCAGCGGATGCAGTTAATTGCCGATATGCGCCGTGCCATAACGGAGCATCAGTTTGTGCTCTACTATCAACCGCTGGTGTTGTTAGAAGACCGGTCTATCAATAAAGCCGAGGCGTTAATTCGTTGGCGACACCCCGAGAAAGGTTTGGTTATGCCGGATGAGTTTATTCCGACGGCGGAAGAATCCCATCAGATTTTAGCGATTGGCAGTTGGGTGCTAGAAGAGGCAACCAAAACGGTGCTGATGCTACAGCAGAAATATGATGCGGATTTTCAGTTGAGTGTGAACATCTCGCCGGTACAATTTGAAAGCCTCGATAGCAATATCTCTTCTTGGTTAGAACAACTGGGTTCATTAGCATTATCGGGGCAATCGGTGGTTGCTGAAATCACCGAAGGCATGATGATGAGTGGTTCAGACGAGATCCGTGAAAAGATGATTGCTTTTAAAACAGCTGGAGTGCAGGTGGCATTGGATGATTTTGGCACTGGCTATTCAAGCTTGGCTTATATCAGCGAATACGATATCGATTATCTTAAAATCGACCAGTATTTTGTCAAAAATCTATCACTTAGATCCGATGCCTATACATTATGTAAAGCGATCATTGTGATGGCGCATAACCTCGGTATTAAAGTGATTGCCGAGGGGGTCGAGACCGAACAGCAACATCGTCTATTGTTAGAGCTAGGCTGTGATTTTGGTCAGGGTTATCTCTATTCAAGACCGGTGAAACTGGGCGATTTTGAACAGCTACTGCATGATCGGCGTCAGCAAAAATGATGAGTTTAGATCTGTAAGACTAGGGCTGCCAAGCGAGGATCCAGCAAAATAGAATCTAGCAAATCAAGCCTTACTGATAAGTAAGGACGTGTACAGAGGGGAAGGTGCGGGCCTGAAAGCGAAGTCCCAAAGGCGTTCCGTCAAATGGTAGGCAAAAAAAGCCGACGACGAGATAGCTCGCCGCCGGAAAGGTTACTGCTGTGATGTTTAAGCGAACATATCTTCTGCGGTTTCGCGTAGTACATTTACCAGCCGGTCGATATGGTTGGCTTCGATGGTTAAGGGGGGAGAAAGCAACGATATTACCCATCGTCCGCACCATCACGCCGCGCTTGTAACAGCCTTTCTGGAAGTCCAAACCGATCGGGCCGTTAGCCGCTACTGAAGCATCAAACTGCACTGCACCAACGAGGCCATAGTTACGTACATCGATCACTTTTGGCGCATCTTTCAAGCTATGTAATGCATTTTCAAAGTGAGTGCCAATCTCACCGCTGGCGCGGGTTAGCAAACCTTCTTTCTCATAGATATCCAGTGTTGCCAAGCCTGCAGCACAAGCGACTGGGTGGGCAGAGTAGGTATAGCCATGGTAAAACTCGATGCCACCGACCGCGACGTTGTTAATAATCTGGTCGTGAATTTCATCTTTAACGAATACGGCACCCAGTGGGATCACACCGTTGGTGATACCTTTTGCTGAGGTGATCATGTCTGGCACAACATCAAACTCTTCTGAAGCAAAGGCTGAACCCAAACGTCCCCAGCCGGTAATGACTTCATCAAAGATCAGTAAGATATCGTACTGGTCACAGATCTCGCGCATACGTTTCAGGTAACCCTGTGGTGGCATAATCACGCCACCGGCACCGCTCATCGGTTCGATAATCACTGCGGCAATACTGTCAGCACCGTGGAAGTTGATCAGTTGTTCGAGGGCTTCCGCCTTATCGATGCCCTGTTCTGGTAAGCCTTTACTGAAGGCGTTATTAGCGATATCCAGTGTATGAGGTAGGTGATCGGTTGGCAGCAGTGGGCCAAAACCAACACGGTTAGGTGTCAGGCCACCGACTGAGATGCCACCGAAGTTAACACCGTGGTAGGCCAGTTCACGACCGAGAAACTTAGTTTTACCACCTTTACCACGGGATTTCTGATATTGCAGGGCAATCTTCAGCGCAGACTCAACGGCTTCTGAACCGGAGTTGGCGAAGAATACCTTATTTAGCGAGGCTGGCGTATGTTTGATTAGACGGTTGGCAAACTCAAAACCGATCTCATGACCAAAGTTAAAAGGGGATGCGTAATCCAGATCGCGCAGCTGCTGGCTAACCGCATCGGCGATTTCAGTACGGCCATGACCGGCATTAACACACCACAGTCCGGCGGTTGCATCGAGAATTTCTTGGCCTTCATTGGTGTAATACATAACACCTTCGGCGCGCTCAATTAGACGAGGTTGGTTTTTAAAGTCCCGGTTAGCCGTAAATGGCATCCAGAACGCATCCATATTGATGTTTGTGCTCATGAGAAAACCCTGTTTAGGTTATTAGTAATGGCCCGTTGCTGACGTCAGCTCAGCATAGAACGTTGTCGTTACCCGTTAACATTAAGCGCTTGCTTGAACAGGAGAACCCAATGTCATGGTTTAACTTAATGGCCTTATAGCGTCATAGTAGCGTCAGTGTTAAAGTCTTATAAATAACAAACATTGAATGCTTACTTTAGTGTTTATCAAACTTAATAGGTGAGACTTAGATGGTCGGAAAAGCTCTGCAAAGTATGGGGAAGGTTGGGGATTTTGAGATCCGCCTACTACGGGTTTTTAAAACCGTGGTTGAGTGCGGAGGATTTTCCGCCGCGGAGGTGGAGTTGAATATCAGTCGTTCGACAATTTCGGTGCATATGTCGAACCTTGAAGCGCGGCTCAAACTTAAACTTTGCCAACGGGGCCGTTCCGGTTTTGCTTTAACTGAGGAAGGTTTAACCATCTATAACGCAACCCGGCAGCTATTTTCTCGGTTAGCGGAATTTCGTTCCACCGTTAATGCGCTGCATCAGCAGATGACCGGAGAGGTGCGGATTCTCACGTCGGATACGATCAGTTTGGATGAGCGATGCGGCCTGGATGAGGTGATCGCCGAGTTTGCCGCATTGGCACCGGATGTGTATATCAGCTTTGATACCGCGCCCCTTGGAGAGATCGAACGGCGGGTGATCAATGGCGATGCGGATGTTGGTTTTATTCCCCACCATCGTGATATTGAGGGGCTAGATTTCCTGTTAATGTATAAAGATAAATCGATGCTCTATTGTGGTGATCGTCATCCGCTATTTAATGAGCAGGACCAGAAGCAACTGAATGATGCCTTGAAGTCATGTAAGTTGGTTCATGCGGGGGTGTTGACCAGTCCTGAAGCAAATCAGCAGCTAGTGGAAATGAATAAAGCGGCCGAAGCCTATTATTATGAAACCCGGGCGACCATGATTTTGTCCGGTGTATATGTGGGGTTTCTGGCGGAGAAATTTGCCCAGCAGTGGGTAGCGCAGGGGCGAATGCGGGCGTTGCTGCCTGAAACCCGGTTTTATAATTTACAGGTGGCTGCCATCAGTCGCCGCTCTGGGCCGTTAAATAAACCCAGAGATCTGTTTATGGAACTGTTAAACCAACATATTCAAACCAGCGAAGCGGACTAACCTTTGAGCCATTCGGTTATCTGACGTAATAGCCAGTCGGGCTGATCGTGGGGGATATCATGGCCCGCCTTCGGGTGTTGAATATGTGGCATATGCCAGCTGTTTGCCAGTTGTTCTGAACAGTGTGGATTGACCAGTTTATCTTTAGCGCTACTGAGCAACAGCACCGGTTTTTTAGGCGGATAGGGTTGGGGGCCGCACTGGATGGCCAGTTGTAGCTGGCGTCGCACATTGCTGAAGCTGAGAGGGTATTCCAACTGATACATCTGCCAAAAAGATAGTGTTTCCTGCCGTCCATAGGATGATTCACAGGTGAGATCGAAGAGCGCTTTTTCCCGAGGGTAGCCAGTGCTGAGCATCGCACGGATGATTTTTGGCCAGGCTCCGGGCTGCAAGCGCAGGGGGAAGCTGGTGTCGGATAAGCTGCTGTTAATTAGTACTACACCGCGTAAATCATCGGGATATTCCTGCATCCAGTGATAAGCAATCATACCGCCTAGAGACAGTCCAAGCAGATACACGGGTTGCTCTGGTCGGTGGCGCCGGTGCAGGTCATTGATGAGTTCATTCACCGAGGTCGGGCAGGGGTGACGGTATCGCTGACCGTTGCCCGGTAGATCGATACAGCTCACTTGGGTGTTGGGTAAACGCTGTTGCATCTGTTCTGGAAATGAACCCCAGTGGCGGCTTTCACGGCATAAGCCGCGCAGTAATATCCAGTGTTGTTTAGCCATAACGGTATTTGTTTCACCTCCGCTCCTCACACAGTCGACACTTCAGTGTTAGCGGTACTCGCTTGGCCCTATTGGGCAGATGGCCGGGCTGTTGTCAGTTTAATTGGATGATTGCAGAGTACCGTTACACCACCGTTAAAGTGTAGTCGGAAATAACCGCTGCGAAAATTTTGCGGTGAGACTATTTTAGCACTGAAGCTTGGTGTCATTAGGCTTTAAGCCGGGAGCAACCCCTTTGCCCTATCTAACCTTTAGCAAGCAACCGCTGTAACCAGCCTCTCACAGTAAAGGTATAGACGTAAAAAAGGAGGCCGAAGCCTCCTTAGATATTAACGGGTAGAAAAGGCATTATGCTTGTTTGGCAAAGTATTCCCGTGTCAGTCGGAAGACGACTGGGCTGAGCAGTGCCAGGGCGATCAGGTTTGGAATCGCCATCATTGCGTTGAGGGTATCCGCCAGCAGCCAGATGAAATCAAGGCTGACACCGGCACCCAGAGGCACGGCAATAATCCAAGCGATGCGGTAAGGGGTGATGGCTTTCAGGCCAAATAGAAACTCAACACAGCGCTCGCCGTAGAAAGACCAGCCAATAATGGTGGTAAAGGCGAAGATCGCCAGTGATACCGCAATCAGGTAGTTACCCACACCCGGCAGAGCCTGTGCGAAGGCGGCTGAGGTCAGTGCCGCACCGGAAGCCCCAGAGGTCCATTCACCGGAAGTGATGATCACCAACCCGGTGATGGTGCAGATCAAGATAGTATCGATAAAGGTACCCAGCATCGCTACCATGCCCTGACGGACAGGGTCTTTAGTTTGTGCAGCAGCGTGGGCGATAGGAGCAGAACCAAGGCCCGCTTCATTCGAGAAGATACCTCGGGCTACACCAAAGCGGATCGCCATCCAGATAGCGGCACCGGCAAAACCACCTTCCGCAGCGCTGTCAGTAAAGGCGTAGGTGAAGATCAGGTTTAAGGCGTGGGGGATAGCATCCGCATTGATGGCCAAGACAATCAAACCAGCCACCAGATAGGCAATCGCCATCACCGGAACCAGCGCGCCAGCAACGCTACCAATACGCTTGATACCACCGATCAGCACTGCGCCAACAAGTACCATCAAAATAATACCGGTCAGCCAAACATTCAGTCCAAAGTTAGACTGGATAACATCGGCAACGGAGTTCGATTGCACTGTGTTACCGATACCAAAAGCAGCGATGGCACCAAAAATAGCGAAGGCAGTACCCAGCCAAGCCCACTTAGCGCCTAGACCGTTTTTGATATAGTACATCGGGCCGCCCACATGGTTGCCTGCTTCATCGACTTCACGGTATTTAACCGCCAAAACCGCTTCTGCGTATTTGGTCGCCATACCCACCAGTGCAGTACACCACATCCAGAACAATGCGCCGGGTCCGCCGAGGAAAACCGCGGTAGCAACGCCGGCAATATTACCGGTGCCGACTGTTGCTGAGAGGGCGGTCATCAGTGCTTGGTAGGGTGGAATCTCACCCTCTTTGGCTGCATCGCCGTCAGCGGCGCGGCCGCTCCATAGCAGTTTAAAGCCGGCTCCCAGTTTGAAAATTGGCATCAGCTTCAGACCCAACATCAGAAACAGGCCAACTCCCAGAATAAGAACCAACATCATTGGCCCCCAGACGACACCGTTAATCGCGCTGATTATTGATGTGATAGCTTCCATATGAACTCCCTAATTATTGTAATTATCCCCGCCGACAGACTTATGGTCTGCGGTTGGGTATGTGACCGTTTATGGCGATCGTTTAGTGAAACTAGCGCAGCAATCGTCGAGCCGATGGCTTAAAGAGTCGCTGCGTTAGTTGCAAAAAATCCGGCAATGGTTAAAGCCGGTCATCACTCAGGCGCTCAATGTGATCGGCCTGAGCGTATCCTTTACAGGCTGGCGAGTTGAGCGCCATGCTGCTGGAATTTTTCCATCTCTTGGGGCGGTACAAACAGGCCACCAGTCGTCCAGAGTAGGTGGGTGGCGTTGTGTATAAGCGGTGTTAACTGTTGTTGCTGTTGATAAGCCTTACCCGCATCGCTATGGCTTAACCAGCGTGGCCCGGCAAAACCCGCAGCAGCGGAAGGCTCGATCTCAAGGCCTTCACACTGGTTGAGCTGATAGAGGTGGCGGAACAGTTCATCATCGGTGACGGTAAAGATGCCACTGAGAATGGTTTCCATCATCGAACAGACCCAACCAGAGGCCATGCTCACCGCCAGCCCATCGGCTTCGGTGGCCACGTTGAGGCCGACCTGATAAACCGATTCTGGATGACGCTTATCTTCCGCTTGCATCCCCACCAACACACAGGGGGCTTCCACCGGTTCGGCAAAGAAGCAGTGTACGGCGGGGCCGAATACCTGCTTAAGGCCGAAGGTGATGCCACCGGGGGCACCACCGACGCCGCAGGGTAGATAAACAAACAACGGGTGTTCAGCATCGACGACAACCTGCTGCTCGGCGAGTTGCTGTTGCAGACGCAACGCGGCGACGGCGTAGCCAAGAAAGAGCCGCGGCGAGTTTTCATCGTCGACAAAATAACTGCTGGGATCGGCGTTGGAAGCCTTTCGTCCCGCATCGACCGCCGCGCTGTAATCATCACGGTGTTCGATAACGGTCACACCGCGATCACGCAGTCGTTGTTTTTTCCATTGCTTAGCCTCGATGGACATATGTACCACCGATTTGAAACCCAGTGCCGCACTGATAATGCCGATACTTAAACCGAGGTTGCCGGTACTGCTAACAGCGACCTCATGGCGATTGAATAGTGCTGTAGCGTCGGGACCGAGCAGGGCTAAATAGTCATCTTCGGTGCTCTGGATAATGCCATGCTGCAGGGCCAATTGTTCGGCATGACAGAGGACTTCATGGATACCGCCACGGGCCTTGATGGATCCGGCAACCGGCAGCGCATGATCAGCTTTTATCATTAGCTTGCCTGATAACTCAGGATAGTGCCGTTGTTGCAGTGAGGTGGCAGACTGTAGCCTTGATTCGATCAGCCCTTGGTGGGCTTCTAGTTCAGGAAAGAGTTGTTGCAATAGCGGTGCAAAACGTCTGAGACGCTGATCGGCTTGGTCAATATCATGGCGGCTTAGTTCGCTTTTATGTGCGCTAAGATCGGCCCTGTAGTCGGGGTTCAACCATAACATCGGCTCGCTGGACGTGAGAGTTTGTCCTAGCGGTGTATCAATAAGGTGGCTCATAGTTGGCTCTGCATCTTGTTATGTTTGTATCGCGCAGTGGGAGGTATTTTCTAGTCTTCAGTGAGGCTAAACAAACGATGATTTCTATTGTATAGTTTAGTTTGACTAAACTAATATTAACGACAATAAAAAAGCATCCCTATGCACATTAATAGTCAGATTCTCGCCGCTATGCGCACCTTTGAAGCGGCCGCACGGTTACACAGTTTTAGCCAGGCTGCGAGTGAATTATCGATCACGCCCGGTGCGGTCAGTCAGCAGATTAAAAACCTCGAACAACAGATCGGCGTAGCACTGTTTACCCGTAAAACCCGACAAGTTGAGTTAACCCCGAGGGGGGCGCAACTGTATGAGTCGGTCAGGCCTGCATTGCTGAGCCTGGAAAGCTGCTTGAGCCGTATTAAACGTTCCGACCCTGAGGGCAGTGTGCGTTTGCGCTCGATTCCCTCCTTCGTGTTTAAGTGGCTGATTCCACGGCTGGGCGGTTTTCAGAAACGCTACCCCGATATCCGTATTGAAACGATAGCGGAAGGGAGTTTACTGGATCTGAATAACCGTGATTTTGATATCGCCATCGACTACGGAATTGGCCACTACCCGGGTTTGAGTTATTCGCGGATGATGAATGAAAATCTATTTCCGGTGGTCAGCCCAGAGTTTTTTGGTGATATCGATTGGCAGGCACCCGGAATACTTAATCGGTTACCGTTACTGCATGACACGGCTCCTTGGGCGGATGCCGAGCCGGATTCCGAGTGGCGCTATTGGTTGCAAGAGAGTGGTATCAAAGGGATTGAAACGGATCGGGGACACTATTTTAATCGCGGTGATATGGCGATTAAGGCGGCGGAATCGGGTCTAGGGGTGGCCATCGCGCGGGAATCGTTGTTAACCGATGAGATTATTCGTGGCCGTTTATTTGCGCCCTATCCGAAGCAGAAGTGTCGTTGTGCCTACTATATCGTTTATGCCCATGGGGCATTGAATAATCCGGGGGTCAAAGCGGTGCATGACTGGCTGATTGGTATCGGCAATCAGCCGGGTTGAGCGATCACCTAGGTGATATCAGGTGTCGCCGACCGAGCCAGTGTGAACGCGTGTTGCTGTGATCATGTTCCGCTGTCAACCAAGAGGGTTAACCTCTTGGTTGTACCGGATTGATTGGCAGGCTGAGGGATTCTTTAACCTCTTCCATCACGATATAACTCTTCGAGTTTTTAACGCCCGGCAAGGTCAGCAACATTTCGCCGAGCAATGCACGGTATTCCGACATATCGGCAATACGTGCCTTAATAAGGAAGTCGGCATCACCCGAGACCAAATGGCACTCCAGTACATAGGGTAGCGAGACCACGGCTTTATTAAACTTAAGAAAGGCATCGGGGGATTGATAAGAGAGGGATATCTCGACAAAGACCAACATACCATAGCCCATCGCATGGGGATCGATCCGTGCATAGTAGCCCTGAATCAGCCCATCTTTCTCTAATCGCTTCACCCGTTCCATGCAGGGTGTGGTACTTAAACCAACGATATCGGCTAGGTCGACATAACTAATGCGGCCATTTTCCTGCAGGGTTTTGAGGATATTCAGGTCAATCTTATCCAGCTTGCGTTTTTGTTTATTGTTCATAGCGTTGCTTTGCCCTTAAGCCTCAAATGAGGTGAAAATTATTTTTGCTGTTAATTTGTAGGGTAATTTATTTGAAAATAGTTTAAATACAAAAAAATAATCTGTCAAAGATGCAATACACTAGCTGAATCATTTGTTGGTGATAAATATAAAAACGGATAGGTATCTTTAATGAAAATTTTGATTTTGGGTAGTGGCGTCATTGGCGTAGCGAGCGCCTGGTACCTGGCCAAACAAGGCCATCAGGTTACCATAATTGATCGGCAGAGTGGTCCAGCGATGGAAACCAGCTTTGCTAACGCCGGCCAGATCTCGCCGGGCTATTCTGCGCCTTGGGCTGCTCCTGGGGTACCACTGAAAGCGATCAAATGGCTGATGCAGGATCTTGCACCGCTGATGATCAATCCCAAGGTGAATGCTAACACGCTGAAGTGGATGACCAAAATGCTGGCCAACTGCACAGAATCGTCTTATCACACCAACAAAGCACGCATGATGCGCTTAGCTGAGTATAGTCGTGATTGCTTCAAAGATCTGCGTTCTGAAATCGATATCGATTATGAAGGCCGGACGGATGGTACGTTACAGGTGTTTCGTACCCAGAAGCAGGTCGATGCGGCGGCTAAAGATATTGCCGTGCTAGAAGAGTGCGGCGTGAAATATGAAGTGCTCGATCGGCAGGGCTGTGTTGCCCGCGAACCGGCGCTGGGTCATGTACAAGAGAAAATCGTCGGTGGTTTAAGACTGCCGGGTGATGAAACGGGTGATTGCTTCAAATTTACCACGGCCTTAGCTGAAGAGTGTAAGAAGCTCGGCGTTGAGTTTAAGTTTGATACTGAAATCGAAGGTCTGATCAGCGATGACCGTGACATTGTTGGGGTGAAAACCAAACAAGGCATCATGACTGCCGATCGCTACCTGATGTGTCTCGGTAGTTACAGCACTCTGCTGCTGGCAAATGTCGGTGTTGTTGTACCGGTCTATCCGATCAAAGGCTACTCTCTGACGTTGCCGATTATTGATGAGTCTCGTGCGCCTGTCTCAACCGTCATGGATGAAACCTATAAAGTGGCGGTGACCCGTTTCGATGACCGAATTCGCGTCGGCGGCACGGCGGAGATTACCTCTTACGATACATCGTTGCAGGAAAAACGCCGCAAGAATGTCGAGTTTACCGTGGGTGACCTATTCCCCGGCGGTGGCGATATTGAGAAAGCAGAGTTCTGGACCGGCTTGCGGCCGATGACACCGGATGGTACTCCCGTACTCGGTGGCACACGTTACCCTAATCTGTACCTCAATACTGGTCATGGCACCTTGGGGTGGACCATGTCTCTGGGGTCAGGCAAGTTCGTTGCCGATGTGATCAGTGGCCAGCAGCCGGATATCGATCCTGAAGGCTTGTCAGTGGCCCGTTATGGTCAAAAATAACGCATAACATTTTTTGAGCACAGAGGTTTTTTACGCACCCCCTCAGCACTTTTTAATGCCTCTGTGCTCAGTTTTTTTTACAGGCTATAATCGGCGGCTTCTGGTGCTGAAAAGCAGGCTGATCGGGCCAGCTGATGAATGAGTTGGCCGCCCTTACATTACTTATTTATGGAATTTTAATCATGACAACAAAGACAATTATTGCGACTGAAAATGCCCCTTCTGCGATCGGTACTTACTCTCAGGCGGTTAAGGTAGACAACACGGTTTACATGTCAGGTCAGATCCCGTTGGTACCAGCGACTATGGAAATGGTCACCGAGTCTTTTGAAGCCCAAGCTGTGCAGGTGTTTGATAACCTGAAAGCGGTTGCTGAAGCGGCGGGTGGTTCAATGAATGATCTGGTTAAGGTCACTATTCTGCTGACCGATCTGGGTAACTTTGCCACTGTCAATGAAGTGATGGCGCGTTATTTTGAGCAGCCATATCCTGCCCGTGCAGCTTACGCCGTTAAAGCGCTGCCGAAGGATGCAGATATTGAAGTTGAAGGGGTAATGGTGCTGGCATAAGTCACCGTACAGTCGTTTTTTAAGGTCGCAGATTAACGGCCTTGATAGCGGTCTTCGCCGGCCGCTATCAGACCAGAGCAAAAGGTAAGGTAAACTAACATGAGTCGAGCAGCTAAAATTACGGTTGATCTGGATGCTATCCGGCACAACTATCGATTGGCACGTTCTCTTAATAGTGCGGGCCACGCGGTCGCCATTATTAAGGCGAATGCATATGGCCACGGGGCGATTGAAGTCGCCCGAGCACTGGAAGCCGAAGCTGATGCTTTTGGTGTTGCCTGTATCGAAGAGGGTGTCGAGCTGGTTGACGCTGGCATTCAGAAGCCGGTATTGCTTCTAGAAGGGTATTTTGAGGTGAGCGAACTGGATTATATCAGTGAGCATGGCCTCTGGTGTGCAGTGCACAGCCTGGATCAGATTGAACAGATTGCTCAGGCGACGCTTAGTAAACCGATTACCGTCTGGTTAAAAATGAACTCCGGCATGAACCGTTTAGGGGTGCATCCAGATGATTATCAAGCAGCCTTTAAGCGCTTGAAACAACTGGATAATGTCTCTGATATCGTCTTGATGACTCACTTCTTTAATGCGGATGAGTTGGCTCTAGGGGATACCGAGGCTCAGCTCGCGGTGTTTAATAAAGCCTCGGAAGGTCTCGATGCGCCCCATTGTTTGGCTAACTCGGCGGCGGTGCTGGCATGGTCTGATGCCCGTCGCGACTGGATGCGTCCCGGCTTGATGTTATACGGTGCCACTCCGTTCCCAGAGACTCAGGAGAATGCTGATAAACTAATTCCGGCGATGACCCTTAGCTCCAAAGTGATTGCTGTGCGTGAGGTTCAGCCCGGTGAGACCGTGGGCTATGCTGGCCTCTTTTGTGCTGACAAACCGACGCGTGTGGGTACGGTCGCGATGGGTTATGCCGATGGTTATCCCCGTCATGCGGTTAACGGCACACCGGTTTGGGTGAATGGCCAGCGCAGCCGTATTATCGGTCGGGTATCGATGGATATGCTAGGGATCGATCTTACCGATATTGAAGGTGCTGATATCGGTACTGAAGTTGAGTTCTGGGGCAAGCATGTTACCGCCGCAGAAGTGGCAACCTACTGTGATACCATCCCGTACACACTGTTTACGGGCATTACTCGACGGGTGTATAAAGATTATTTGAATAAGTAAGGCTGAATCCGTTAACAAAAGCCGGCTCTGTGCCGGTTTTTTTGTGTCTCGTTTATTAAGCGAACGGTGGCTAAGGTTATTAATCTGAGGATGGCTTCTGCGTTCAGGCGAGGGTAATCTTGCATAAACGATGATAGGCCAATAGCGAAGGCTTCGATGTTTAAAATTTTATAGCGATGCAATGAGGTGTGTAATGAGGTTAACACAAGGCGTGCTGGGTTTTTTGACGCTCTGTTGTGCGCTGCTAACAACGACCGCAATGGCGGGCAGCAGTGTTTGGAAGGTAAGCGCAGGGGATAACGTACTGTATATCGGCGGCACGGTGCATGTCTTACGTCAGGGTGATTATCCATTGCCGGTTGAGTTTGATCGGGCCTTTATCCGTGCCGATCGTTTAGTGTTTGAAACGGATCTAGCACAATTGCAAACCGCCGAGGTGCAGCAACGTATGCAGCGGGCAGTTCGCTATGCCGATGGCTCGGGGTTGGCGCAGCGGGTTTCGCCGGCGCTGTATCAGCGTATCGAGAAGGTGTGGCAGCAGTATGGTTTGCCCCTCGAGGCGTTAAAGGATCTGCGGCCATCTGGGATTGTGATTACCTTAACGATGCTGAACCTGAAACAGATTGGGGTTGATGCACAGGGGATCGATGATTTTTACCATACCCGCGCGGTTAAGCGGGGTAAGCCGGTCAGCGGATTGGAAACCGTCGATCAGCAGATCGGTTTTCTTGCTACGATGGGAGCGGGGGATGAAGAAACCTTCATGCGTGTTTCACTGGATGAGTTAGATGAATCAGCGAACTTTGTCGATGATATTGTCGCCGCGTGGCGTAAGGGGAGTCTTGCTGATCTGGAACGTCTGATTGTGGCCGATATGCGCCGCGATTCGCCTGCGCAATATCAAACTTTGCTGGTGGGCCGAAATCAGCACTGGTTGCCACAGATTGAGGCGATGTTGCGTGATCGTCCGGTCGAGTTTGTACTGGTGGGCAGTGGCCACCTGGCCGGTGATGAGGGGGTTATCAAACAGTTGCAGCTAGCCGGTTATCGGGTTGAGCCGGTGCAATAGTGGCAATAAGAGATGAAAGCGCCGCAGCTAACGGTTGAGTCGCGGCGTTTTAGTCTGTGCTTTTTACAAGCCATCGATAGCTTCAGCTGGCCATCTGTAGTTGATTATCGCCGAGTAGTTTTAGCAGTTGCAGCTTACCCGCGGGATCTTTGCGGGTAACAACTTCCCCTTCCTTACGAAAGTGAATATCCCGTAAACGGGACAGCCAGAAACGCATAGCGGCCACCTGCAGCATTCCACTGAAGCTGCGCTGCTCGTCGTGGTTGAGTGGGCGAACGCTTTGATAACTGTCGAGTATCAGCAAGGCTTTATTGAAATCATAGGTTGCACTGTTCTCGTCATAACACCAAGCGTTCAGGGTGATACAGAGATCGTAAAGATAGGGCGCTGAACAGGCGTGATAGAAATCGATCAGGCCACAGAGTTTATCCCCATCAAACAATGCATTATCTGGAAACAGATCACCGTGAATCGGTCCGCCGGGCAGGGTGTCCCAAGGGATCTGCTCCGCATCCTTTAGGCTGTACTGTAAAATATGCTGCTGCTCTTGCGCTAGCTGAGGCATCAATTTATCAGCCAAGTTAACGCACCACTGGTGAATATGTATAGCTTGTTCAGGCTTGAGTGATTCGGCAGTACGGTGCATCTGTGCCAGTGTTAGACCGATAATGCTGGCCTGCTGGTCATTGGGTAGCTCTAATGGCACACCCGCTAGACGTGACATCAACACCGCTGGCCGGTCATTGAGGTGACCATACAACTGTTGGTTGTTCAGATGGATCGGTGTCGCACAGGCGACACCGTTCTGTGATAGGTGCTCAATATAATCAAGAATAAAGGGTAGTTGTGTGTGGCTGACTGATTCGATCAACGTGAGGACAAAACGACCCTCATCGGTGGTAACGAAATAGTTAGTGTTTTCAACACCGGCCTCAATGCCCTGAAAATCAATCAGTTGGCCTACAGAGTATTGCTGCAGGTAACGTTCAAGTTGTTCGTGGGTGATGGGTGTATAAACAGACATCAGCAGTTCCTTTATTCTTGTTATGCAAAGCGCGGGATTAACCGCGCTTGTTATTAATCACTTAGCCGCGGTAGTAGCGCTGCTCGATAAACGGTGTTTTAGCAACGGTCATTGGCAGCTGCTTACCGCGAACCAGAGCATATACTTCTGTATCCAGTACGGCATACTCAGTTGCGACATATCCCATCGCAATTGGAACACCCACGGTTGGGCCAAAGCTACCGCTGGTAACTTCACCAATTTTAACACCATCGGCGTTCTGCAGTTCTGCGCCTTCACGGATAGGGGCTTTGCCTTGTGCGATCAGGCCGATGCGCTTGCGGCTGTAGTTTTTGTTGGCGATTTGATCAAAGATCTTGTCAGCGCCAGGGAAACCGCCGGCACGTTCACCATCGGCACGACGACATTTGCTGATCGCCCAGATCAGGCTGCCTTCGATAGGTGTGGTGTTTTGATCTAGGTCGTGACCATAGAGGCACAGACCGGATTCCAGACGCAGTGAGTCCCGCGCACCTAGGCCGATAAACTCGACTTCAGGCTGAGCAATAAACAGACGGCACAGACGTTCGGCTTCAGCCGCAGGAATTGAGATCTCATAGCCATCTTCGCCGGTATAACCGGAACGGCTTACAAAGCATTCCACGCCATCGATACTTACTTGGCGAGAATCCATAAAGACCATGTCATTCACTGCAGGGCAGATGCGTGACAGTGCTTGAGCGGCTTCTGGCCCTTGCAGGGCAACCAGTGCGCGATCATCCAATACTTCTAATTCTACGCCTGCGCCAAGGTGCGCCTGCATATGGGCGATGTCCTGTGCTTTACAGGCAGCGTTAACCACTACATAAAGGTAGTCACCGGCATTGGTGACCATCAGATCATCCATAATACCGCCTTGGTCATTGGTGAACAGCGCGTAACGCTGCTTGCCAACGGGCAGATCAATAATGTCGACGGGAACCAGTTTTTCTAGCTCGGCGGCGGCGTTGGCGCCAGTGAGTTTTACCTGACCCATGTGAGATACATCAAACAGACCGGCGTGTTCACGGGTCTGGATATGCTCCTTTTTAACCCCCAACGGATACTGAACGGGCATTTCAAAGCCTGCAAAAGGGACCATTTTGCCGCCCAGTTCGAGATGCAGATCATAAAGCGGTGTTTTGTTCAGTTCAGACATGAGTGTCTCCATTAGTGATTATGCGGTTAATCGCAATACGGCTCGGTTGACGCTTTAGCAAGCTTCTTTGGTGAGGCGAGCTAAACGAAACCCTAGTATCGAGATTATAGTAATAGAATATGTTTCCAATAGGAAACAAAGTTAATCCAACAGGAAATATTTTGCAATAAAAAGTTACGCATCGACGCTAGTTGATGTCGTATACAGGCTATTTTCGGTGACAAAGGTTCTGTGGGGGCCAGGCTAAAGCAGCAATACAGTGGCTGTAGTAGCTAGAGTTTGTGCGGTTATTGGTGGCATTAGCAGGGTTATTTGAGGGGCTTACAGGGTAAAACCTGAGGCTTGATGCTAAGAAGAACAGTTGATTAATGCCGCTAAACTCTGGGCGCCGTTAAGCGGTAACCCAGAGAACTTCAGCATCTTTTTGGCTGGTTGAAACCAGTGCATGGCCCATCTCACAGTCATAGTAGGCGCTATCACCAGTATGCAGTTCGATCGGCTCATAAAACTCGCTGTAAAACATGATGCTGCCACTCAGCACAAAGAGAAATTCTTCGCCGTCGTGCCGTACCCAGTCTTCATATTCATCCCAAGAGTGGGTGCGCACGGTGGTTTTGAACGGGATCATCTTTTTGCTGGATAACTGGGTGGCCAGCAGTTCGTGTTCATAGGTGGGCGTCGGATGAGGTTTGCCTTCACCGCAACGGGTAATATCACGCCGTCCGCCGCTGCCCGGGGTTTTCTTCTTCGGTTGAGTGAATAGCTGCGGGATATCAATACCCAACCCTTTGACCAATTTATTTACCGCTGTAAAGGTGGGTGAGATCTGTTCATTTTCGATCTTCGACAGCGTCGAGCGGGCCAGCCCGGTCAGCTTACTGGCTTCTTCAAGAGTCAGCTTTTGGCTAAGACGTATCTCCCGCACCCGTTTACCCAGTTCTAGGGGTTCTACCATCGCTTCGGCATTGTCCTGAGTTACTGAGAACATTTGCTGAGCTTCTTTAAGAAAGGAGGGTTGGTCTGGCATCGGGTACTCCGTTTACACCTGTCGGGTTCAGGGTATATCACGTATGGATAGTTGCTTGGCTTGGCAAACCGTGTGCTTGCTGTTTCCAATAATAGTACACAACCGGCATTGGCAATGAAAGAACGCTTTTTTCGTCTGATAGCGATATTATGTGGAATATATTTCCTATAGGAAACTTTTTGTTGATTTTGGGAAATCTCGCTGCTAACCTTCGATCCAGTTCTTGATGAAACGTTTATCAGCGCTTTTGCTAGCGCACTTAATAAAAACGCTTATCAAGCACTCATAACAAAAATAAGTAGCTAAACCGATTTTATGATGAAGCCTTAGGTTAAGCGGTTACGTTTAAGTTGAGTCTTTCATTAGGGTATTCGGTCAGCATGTTGGCCTAGCGCCGCAAAATAAGCAGCGTGGATGACCACGTGGGAGCAACGAGACAGTGTCTTTAAGTATATTTGATCTCTTTAAAGTAGGCGTTGGCCCCTCTAGTTCACATACCGTGGGACCGATGGTTGCCGCTAACCGGTTTCTGGATGAGCTGACCCAGCGTGATCAACTAACACAGGTTGAACAGCTGAAAGTAGGGCTGTATGGCTCGCTGGCGATGACCGGCAAAGGGCATTCAACCGATGTGGCCGTGATGGTCGGACTATTAGGTGAAACACCTGATCAGGTCGATCCGGATAGTGTGCCGGTGTTGGTTGAACAGATTAAGCAAACCGGGCAGTTGATGCTGGCAGGGCAGCGACAGATTCGTTTCTCGCCTGACACCGAGCTGCTGTTCCACTTTGCCCAGACATTGCCGAAACATCCTAATGGCATGCGTTTTCAGGCGTTTGATGCAGCGGGTATTATACTGCATGACGCCATTTTTTATTCCGTAGGCGGGGGCTTTGTACTCAGTGATGCTGAGGCAAGCCAGTCCCCGGCACAGGCCGATGATGTGGTGCTGCCCTACGACTTCAATAACGGCGTCGAGTTGTTAAAGCTGTGTAAAGAAAGCGGCTTGAGCGTGGCGCAAATTATGATGCAAAACGAAAAGGTTTGGCGCAGTGAAGATAAAACCCGCGCCGGGCTACGTCATATTTGGCAAGTGATGGAAGGCTGTATTCAACGTGGCTGTGTACAGAAGGGTAACTTGCCCGGTGGTTTGGGGATTAAACGTCGCGCTAATGAACTCTATGAAGAGTTACGCAGTAGCCCCGAAGCCTCCTTTAAAGATCAGCTAACGGTGATGGATTGGATCAATCTATTCGCCATCGCCGTGAATGAAGAAAACGCTGCGGGTGGCCGAGTGGTGACGGCTCCCACGAATGGTGCAGCTGGGGTGATCCCGGCGGTGTTGGCCTATTACGACCGTTTTGTACATGGCTCTAGCGAGCAGGGCATCTTCGATTTTCTCGCCACCGCCGCAGCGATCGGCATGTTGTATAAGAAGAATGCCTCTATCTCGGCCGCGGAAGTCGGCTGTCAGGGTGAGATCGGTGTGGCCTGTTCGATGGCCGCCGGTGCACTCTGTGCGGTGATGGGCGGCACGATAGAACAGGTCGAAAATGCCGCTGAAATCGGCATGGAACATAACCTAGGACTCACCTGCGATCCAATTGAAGGCTTGGTGCAGGTGCCCTGTATCGAACGCAACACTATGGGCGCGGTGAAAGCGATCAACGCGGCCCGTTTGGCGATGCGTGGCGATGGTAAACATCATGTGTCACTGGATTCAGTGATCGAAACGATGCGCCAGACCGGTGTCGATATGCAAGACAAGTACAAAGAAACCTCGCAGGGGGCTTGGCGGTCAATGTGGTTGCCTGCTAAGCACTTGAGATCTGGTACTAGAGAAATAAATGACGGGCGATGGCTCTGTCCAAAAAGCGATTTGATTAACAGACTTCCCGAAGACCAACAGAGAAGAACAATATGAATAATACTGAACTGTATCGTGGTGACGCTGTAAGCGAAGCATTTTTTACTCAGGATTTAGCCGCACGTGATGCCGAGATTATGGCTGCGGTGAATGAAGAGTTTAACCGTCAAGAACATCAGATTGAGCTGATCGCTTCGGAAAACATCGTTTCCAAAGCGGTGATGCAGGCTCAGGGTACGGTACTGACCAACAAATATGCCGAAGGCTATCCGGGTCGTCGTTATTACGGCGGCTGTGAATATGTTGATAAAGCCGAAGGTTTGGCGATTGAGCGGGCGAAGCAACTGTTCAACTGTGAATTTGCTAACGTACAGCCGCATTCTGGCGCACAGGCGAATGGTGCGGTGATGCTGGCGCTACTGCAACCGGGTGATACCGTATTGGGTATGTCACTGGATGCCGGTGGCCATTTGACTCACGGTGCCCGTCCTGCACTGTCGGGTAAGTGGTTTAATGCGGTGCAGTATGGCGTATCAAAAACGGACAACCGGATCGATTATGATGCCGTTGAAGCGTTGGCGGTTGAGTGTCAGCCAAAAATGATTATTGCTGGTGGCTCTGCAATCCCCCGTGAAATTGATTTTGCCCGTTTCCGTGAAATCGCCAATAAAGTCGGTGCCTATCTGTTTGTTGATATGGCCCACATTGCGGGTTTGGTGGCAACAGGGTTACATCCGAGCCCATTACCTCATGCGGATGTGGTGACAACGACGACTCATAAAACCCTGCGCGGACCTCGCGGCGGTATGATTCTCACCAATAACCTTGAGATCGGCAAAAAGATTAACTCAGCGGTTTTCCCTGGTTTGCAGGGTGGCCCACTGATGCATGTGATCGCGGCTAAAGCGGTTGCCTTTGGTGAAGCGCTGCGTCCTGAGTTTAAAACCTATATCCAGCAGGTTGTGGATAACGCTAAAGCGCTCGCCGGTGTAATGGTTGAACGCGGTTGCGACATTGTGACCGGTGGCACCGATACTCACCTGATGCTGGTGGATCTGCGACCTAAAGGACTCACCGGCAACGTGGTTGATGCGGCGCTAGAACGTGCCGGCATTACCTGTAACAAAAATGGTATTCCATTTGACCCAGAAAAGCCGATGGTGACCTCGGGTATTCGTTTGGGTACGCCGGCTGGCACAACTCGGGGCTTTGGCACCGAAGAGTTCCGCCTGATTGGCAATCTGATCAACGACGTGCTCGATGGTCTGGTGGCTAATCCGGATGATAATTCAGCGGTGGAAGTGGCCGTTAAGGCGCAGGTTGAAACCCTGTGTAAACGCTTTCCACTGTATAAGTAACACCGAAACAACGGTATTGATATTCACTGTAACGGTCGGGCTACCGATCTAAATTATATGGGAAATACGACTATGAACATTCCAACTAATTACCGCTTTGCGTCCAGCCATGAGTGGGTTCTGGATAACGGTGATGGAACGGTCACGATGGGTATCTCAGATCATGCACAGGATCTGCTGGGTGATGTGGTGTTTGTTGAACTGCCAGAAGTCGGTCGTGAAGTGACTGCCGGTGAAGAGTTCTCTCTAGTTGAATCAGTAAAAGCGGCGTCTGATATCTATGCACCGATTGCGGGTGAAGTTATCGCCATTAACGAAGCGTTGGAAGACGAGCCTGAGTTAGTGAATAGCGAGCCTTACGAGGGTGGTTGGATCGTTAAGATTAAACTGGCTGATGCGGCTGAAGTGGAAGCATTACTCGATGCGGATGCTTATGCAGCAACGATTGCTGAAGAGAGTTGATCTGCAGGATAGCCTTTCTTGGATGATTTTCCTGTAGCCGATTGTTGTGCAGGATTATCGTGTGAGATAATGGCTATCGTGTCCCCCGGTCAGATCTTTTCGCAACGCGAGGTGATGATTATCATCTCGCACCCCTTTGATTTCAGATCAGGCGCTAACTCGGCTGATCAGTTTAAACAGGTTATTGTATGGCTACTGATAATTCTACTCCTGTCTCTGCTTTAAGTGAGCTTCAGCAGACGACTGACTTTACGCGTCGACATATTGGCCCAGATGCCGATCAGACGGCAGCAATGCTAGCTGATTTGGGTGTTGGTTCTATCGAAGAACTGATGACACAGACAGTGCCGGATTCAATCCGTCTGGATGATGCACTGGCAATGGAAGATTCCGTATCAGAAGCTGATGCGTTGGCATTGCTGCGCAGCCTGGCTGATCAGAACAAAGTTAACCGCTCTTATATCGGCATGGGCTATCACAACACCCAAGTGCCAAACGTTATTTTACGTAACGTATTTGAAAATCCGGGCTGGTACACCGCGTACACACCTTACCAGCCTGAGATCTCTCAGGGACGTCTTGAAGCACTGCTGAACTATCAGCAAGTGGTGATGGATCTTACCGGTATGGATCTGGCGAATGCGTCTTTGCTGGATGAAGCCACCGCCGCCGCTGAAGCGATGACGCTGTGCAAACGCTCTAATCGTAAGAAAACCGATGTGTATTTTGTGGCGGATGATGTTCACCCACAAACCATCGACGTGATTAAAACCCGTGCCGCTTATTTCGGCTTTGAGATTGTCGTTGGCAACCCTGTCACCGATCTTGAAAACCATGATGTGTTTGGTGTGCAGCTACAATACCCAAGCACCTATGGCGATATCACCGATATCAAAACATTGATTGAAAACGCTAAAGCGCAGAAAGCGATGGTCTCCGTTGCCGCTGACCCATTGGCGCTGGTATTGCTTAAATCGCCTGGTGAGCTGGGTGCTGATGTCGTACTGGGCTCGTCTCAGCGTTTTGGTGTACCGATGGGCTTTGGTGGCCCACACGCGGCCTTCTTTGCTGCCAGTGAAAAACTGAAACGTTCTGTGCCAGGCCGTATTATCGGCGTCTCTATCGATGCTAACGGTAACCAAGCCTTACGCATGGCGATGCAAACCCGTGAGCAGCATATCCGTCGTGAGAAAGCGACCTCTAACATCTGTACTGCACAGGCGTTGCTGGCCAATATGGCATCGTTCTTCTGTGTTTATCACGGTCCTGATGGCTTAAAAACCATTGCTGAGCGAGTCCACCGTCTGACGGCGATTCTGGCTAACGGCCTGAAAGCTAAAGGCATAGCGGTTAATGATACCTATTTCGATACCCTGACACTGACCTTGCCAGAAACCGCTGCTGACGTTTATCAGCGTGCGCTGGATGCCGGTTGTAACCTGCGTCAAATCGCGGCTGACAAGCTGGGTATCGCACTGGATGAAACGACTCGTCCTGCCGATGTTGCCGATCTGTTTGATGTGGTACTTGGTGCTGGTCACGGCTTGAGTGTCGCTGATCTGGATGCTGAGATTGTGGCCGGTGCCGCAACCGGTATTACGGCTGAGATGCGTCGTAGCGATGCGATCCTGACCCACCCAACCTTCAACAGCTATCACAGCGAAACTGATATGCTGCGCTACATGAAGAGATTGGAGAATAAAGATTACTCGCTCGTACACGGCATGATTCCGCTGGGTTCTTGCACCATGAAGCTGAACGCTACCGCCGAGATGATTCCGGTGACCTGGCCTGAGTTCTCCAATATTCACCCCTTTGCACCGGCTGATCAGGTGCAGGGCTACCACAAAATGCTCTCTTCATTAGAAGAGCAGTTGGTGGAGATTACCGGTTATGATGCGGTTTCACTGCAACCTAACTCCGGTGCTTCCGGTGAATATGCTGGCTTGCTGGCGATTCGTAAATACCAAGCGTCTATCGGTGAAGGGGATCGTAATATCTGCCTGATCCCATCCTCTGCACACGGTACTAACCCTGCCTCTGCTGCAATGGCCGACCTGAAAATCATCGTCACCCGTTGTGATGAGAAGGGTAATGTCGATGTTGCGGATCTGCGCGCTAAGGCAGAACAGCATAAAGATGACCTGTCTTGCTTGATGATTACCTACCCATCCACCCACGGTGTGTATGAAGAAGATATCGTCGAAATCTGCGAGATCATCCACAAAAACGGTGGTCAGGTGTATATGGATGGCGCCAACATGAACGCGCAGGTGGGTATCTCTAAACCCGGCGTGATCGGTTCTGATGTGTCCCACCTTAACCTGCATAAAACCTTCGCAATCCCTCACGGTGGCGGCGGCCCAGGTATGGGTCCTATCGGTGTTAAGAGTCATTTAGCACCCTTCTTGGCGAGCCATAAGGTGAGCCCAGTGGCAGGATTAAACCCAGAAAACGGCGCAGTCGCGGCAACCCCTTATGGTTCGGCCTCTATTCTGCCGATCACCTGGATGTACAACAAAATGTTGGGCAAATCTGGCCTGAAACGTTCTACTCAGGTGGCGATTTTGAATGCCAACTACATGGCGGAAAAACTGTCGGCGCACTACCCAGTGCTCTACCGTGGTCGCAACAACAAAGTGGCCCATGAGTGCATTATCGATATCCGTCCGTTGAAGGAAGCGTCTGGCGTAACAGAAGAGGATATCTCTAAACGTCTGATGGATTACGGTTTCCATGCACCAACCATGTCCTTCCCAGTGCCGGGCACCTTGATGATCGAACCGACTGAATCTGAGTCTAAAGTTGAGCTAGATCGCTTTATCGACGCCATGATTCAGATTAAAGGTGAAATCGAGAAAGTGCAGAGCGGTGAATGGCCTGCTGATAACAATCCACTGTGTCGTGCACCCCACACACAAGCGGATATTATGGCTGCTGAGTGGGATCGTCCTTACACCCGTGAAGAAGCGGTATTCCCAAGCCGTTCAGCCCGCGAGAGTAAGTTCTGGCCAACCAGCAACCGTATCGACAATGTCTATGGCGACCGGAACTTCATCTGTTCTTGCCCAAGTATTGAAACCTATATGGAAGATTGAAATAGTTGATAACGACAATTCAAGTTGGAAACTGTGACAATCTAGTTGGAAACTAACAATTCTAGTTGGAAACTAAAGGCTGCTATCTGCGGCCTTTTTTTATGAGATCGACAATTCAAGTTGGAAACTAGAGGCCGCTATCTCAGCGGCCTTTTTGTGTTTAACGCTTTTATGTGGGAGCCCCCTTCTAGGGGCGATTGTAGAATCATCGGGGTCTAAAGTGATACACAGATAGAAATGGGTGTCGGTGAAGCATGAGACGTACCATCCTGATATGTTCATTACCCTTATTAAAGGGACCGGTTTCCCTTGAGTACAAAAGTATTGAGCTAACGCTTTGATTTAGCAGCATCTAGCTATTATGATTGAAGTATATTTATGGAAGGGATACAGCCTCGATCGGCACTATAATTCTGTAGAGTGCTTCTTTAAAATGTTCTTAACCTGCTGATATATAAAATGTAAGTTCCCCTTGCTCCGTCGCGTTTCTAGAATTATGGTATTTGGGGGATATAGCGCCAAAGGGCGCTATAATTAGTGTTATGATTTTCTGGAGTAATATGCGAGCAATAATAAAAGCACCAGCAGGTTGCTCTCGAGAAGAGCTTTCTACTTTCGAAAAATTTGTTCTTGAGGGTGGCGAGGTTGCTTCGCAAGGCTTAGCAGGCCGGATTAAATCGGCATATAAACTGATTTTTATAGAGATTAATACAGAATGCGTTGCGGTTGGTGCCATAAAATGCCCGACTGGAAACTATAAGAGTGAAGTATTTTCAAAGTCAGGATTGGCTGATGACGGCGACAGCTATAAATATGAATTGGGCTATCTGTACGCATCACCAAAATCAAGAGGCAGCGGTATTGGAAGTTTTCTAATGAAGTCTGTCTGTGATGCCTTAAATGGTTGTAGTTGTTTTGCCACAACGCGTGAGAATAATGAAGTCATGCATCACTTATTTAGTAAAGCCTCTTTTACAAGGCTGGGCGTTAAGTATAAAAGTGATAAAAGAGACTATTATCTTAGTCTATTCGTTACCAAATCATAACAAGTCGTGTCAGTCGGACAGTTTGTTCTGCGACTTCTTTTTTTGCTGGCCGTTACGCTAGCAAAAAAAACGCTCCACAAACTGCTGCTGCACTCAGTGTTAGAAGGCTAGAGAAAGTATATGGAATCCTAAGGATCTTAATGGACATTGAAGAATTTGACGCATCATTGAGACAAATATCCACTCACGAAGAAGAGTTAGACTTTTGCAGAAAATATATTCTTCACGGAACACCTTATGTATTCGAAGGCAAAGATGAGGATTTCTATGAATTTCGAAAGAAAATAGGTGAAAAATTCAATATATCGTTTTATGAAATATACATAACTGGATCAGCCAAGCTGGGGTTTAGTCCATTTAAAAGAAAAGCATTCGATTTCGACTCAGATATAGATGTTGCCCTCGTCTCTCCACAACTTTTTGAGTCGGTGATGCTAGGTATAGCAGACTATCAAATGCAATTTCGAAAGAATCGTACTGTTGTGAGAGATAGAGAGCTCAAAATGTATCACGAGTTTTTGGAATATGTTGCATTAGGTTGGATTAGGCCAGATAAACTACCAGTATCTTTCCAAATGAAGGCTTTTAAAGATGATTGGTTTGAATTTTTTAGAAGTATTTCAAATGGGAAGTCAGAAGTAGGTAATTATCAAGTTAATGCAGGGATATTCAAAAGTTACAATCATTTGGAGGGGTATACTCTTTCAGGCGTAAAAGATTTGAAGCGGCGAAAGCCCGGGGAATTATGATATGGCTCATCAAATTAAACCTTCTGTTACGAACCCGACGATTGCCGATATTTATGAAAAAATGGATACCGACCGATTGCAGGTTTCACCGGATTTTCAGCGGAAGTTTGTTTGGACACAAGAGCACCAAGAGCAGTTTCTCGATACGATATTACATGGGTATCCATTTCCCGAAATATATGTTTGTCAAGGTGAAACAGACATAAAGAAACTAAGGACCTCGCAAAAAGTAATCGATGGACAGCAGCGCTTAACGACAATTAGGAATTACATTGAGAATGATTTTCAAAAAAATTAAAATTAGTCCCTCCCTTTGATACGCTAAATCAGGAGCAAAGAGAAGACTTTTTATCTTATCAAGTTGTGCTCAGGGATATTGGAAAGGTTGATGATGACCTTGTTAGAGAAATCTTCAGAAGAATCAATTTGACTAAGTTTAAACTAGAGGATATTGAAATACACAATGCAATCTATGACGGTCAATTCATACGAGTTGCTAAAGAACTGTCAGAAGAAGTTTCGCTAGAAGAATTTGGCGTTTTTTATGATTCTGAGCTAACTAGAATGGCTGACGTCCATTTCTTTTTGTCAGTGATGTCCACATTAGAGAGAGATGGTTATTTTCCAAGGGATAATGAAGTCGAAAAATGTGTGGCTGAATTCAATGAGGAATATGCTAATTCGTACAGCACTAAAGCTAAGGTGCTTAGGGCTTTTTCGATTATTCAAAGCTTTGGACTTGAATTAGATTCTATTTGGTTCAGAAAGTCATGCTTCTTTACTTTGGTGGTTGAGATTTGCTGGTCAGACAAGATTCCTAAGGATATAGTTGCTCGATTAAATGACTTTGATGTACAAGTTTTGAAAAGTAAAAATGAGCAAGATACAGATTATGGTCAGTTTTATCACGCAATGTATTCAGGTACAAATGACCGAAAATCTAGAATTATAAGGTCGAATTACTTCCGTAAATATATTCTAGCATAATGCACTTCTAACAACTGCTGTAGTTGAGCCAGTTACGCATCGCATTTTTATGGTACTGCTATAAAAAGTGCTCCTGTACACTGGCCCACTGAATACGGCGTTAGACAAGAATTAAAGAGAGTAGATATGCCTACAATAGCAATTATAATTTCAGCTTTGATTGGAGTGTTTATCGTTGGGTATGGGATTTGGAGGTGGATTAATGGCGCTTGGTCAGGCAAAATTATGGGCCGGTTAATATTTCTCTATGGCCTCTATTTCTCATTTTTTATAGGTTCGCATTTCTCGCTAGTCCTACCCGGTATTGGTTCAATCGGTCTTGGTGCAGTAACAGGCGGAGTTATAGGTTGGGTAGCCTCAACTATTATTGGTACAATTGGAGTTGTAACAGGAGGAATTGGTATAGCTGTCGGCGCTTTAGGAATGGCTACTATTGGTGCAGTTCTTGGGGCTATAGGAGCGAGTAGTGGTGGTTTTGGTATCAAAGCTACTAAATATTTTTTTGTTACACCTTGGTTTTGGGGGCCGCTAATCATCATTGGTCTTTTTTTAATGTTTCGTAATCGTAAAAGCAATATAAAAAATTTAGGGGAAAAATAATTAAAGCCCCCAAAGCCCCTTTTTTATTAGGGCTCTTATATCATCGTTATTCACATCCTAACTTCCTTTATTGACGATTCAATCTTCTGAAACGACCTGGTTCCGTCCATTCTGCTTAGGGAAGATGCGATTAAGAAATCGCAAAACACTCACCTCTCTCTTTCGAATAAAAAAGCACAGGATGCTACTTGTTTTGATGCTTTTCACCACTAAACAAGCTTATTTAGCCTTGTTTAGTGGATTTTGAACGGATTAACGCTTTGCGGCTCGCATCATCTGGTCAATTCTAAACACATTGGCTAAGGCAAACAGCATCGCCAACTTGTTATCGTTTTTAGCCAGTCCTCGATAGATCGCTTTCCTAAAACCAAACTGACGTTTTCCGGCTTTGGGATAGAAGGGTTCAATAACGGCTTCAAGTTGATCCCAAGACATCAATCCATCCATTCGCAGTCAAGAAGATTTCTTTACGTGTTTTACGGCGTTTATTGTTGAATTTGCTGTCGGCAAAGGTAAGTTGATGTGACATGGTCAGGCTCGAAAATTAAAAATAAATTGTCTCATGGGAAGGGCTTATTCGCATCTTCCCTAGGGGCGATTGTAGAATCAGCGGGTTCTAAAGATACACAGATAGAGATAGGTGTCGGTGAAGCATGAGACGCGCCATCGTGATATGTTCATTACCCTTGATCAAGGGACCTTTCCCTTGAATATAAAAATATTGAGCTAACGCAGCATGTAGTTATTATGATTGAGGCACGTTTATGGCAGAGATGCAGCCTCGATCGGCACTATAATTAGCTGTTGGGCGACTTAAGGACATTTATGAAGGCAACCCTACAAAAAAACATCGTATGGCCTTTGCTGGTTATCATCGTCGTTGCGGTTGGGGCATTTTCTGGCGGGTTTGACTCAAAAGCTGAAGAAGCTGTTGAGACGGCTTTAAAGCGCTCAATTGTCACCTTCGGGGTTGCAAGGGGGCTAAATGCAATGATCTCAGTAGCTCAAGGCACGGAAGTAAATGTTACTCCTCTTGGTATGGGGGTTACTTTGGCGCCAGGGGAAGTTCTTGATCCCTTAAACGACTTGGTCGAGAGGTTTTCAGGCTTCATGCTAGTCAGCTCCGTTGCGCTTGGTACTCAGCGCGTTTTGATCGAAATTTCGAGTTGGTTGCCGTACTCAATATTCATAGTCGCTTTTGGTGTGGCTTCGTTGGTTTGCCGGCTCTTAGCGCCCGAGTCATTCTCCGAATGGCGCCATTACCTTTGGCGAGGATTTGTCGTTCTGGCTGTTATCCGATTTGTAGTGCCAGTGGCGATTGTCGGATCAGAGTGGATGTACTCAGGTTTTTTGGAGTCTCGGCATATGGAGGCCGAACAAGGCATCGCTGACGCCTCGGATCGTGTTCGTAATATCAACGTTGAAAGGGGTGTTGAAATTCCAGAGAAAGCCGAAGAAGGCTCTTGGGATAAGTTAAAAAACTGGGCAGCTGGCGCAAAAATAAAGGCAGCCTCGGCGGTACAGCTTGACCGTTATACAGAGGCTCTTAAAGAAACAGCTAAAGATGCGATTGAGCTCATCGTGGTTTTCTTTCTCAGTACCTTCCTATTCCCAATCGCCATCGCAATTGCCCTTTGGCAGCTTACAAAGTGGGCATTGGCGCGCCCCGCGGTTCGTGAAAGAGCCTAACGGTTCGGTGGTGAAGTCGCCCAATAGAGTAGCTAGATTTTAGAGCTAAGCCATGGGTCTTTACTCGTAATCTACGCCCAACTGCAACTTGAGCGCGAACGCCTACTTAAAATTAAAGGGCCCAAAGCCCCTTTAATTAGGGCTCTTATATCATCGTCATTCACATCCTAACTTCCTTTATTGACGATTCAATCTTCTGAAGCGACCTGGTTCCGTCCATTCTGCTTAGCTTGGTAGAGACGTTCGTCAGCCAAGTTTACGATAATGTCAGAATTAATATCCTCATCACAGATAACCGTAGCCACCCCTATACTGACGGTAAGGTGATTTTCGATTGCTGAACCTTCGTGTCGGATGCCCAAACCCGCAATGCCATCTTTAATGCTCATCGCAATGCTCACTGCACCTGCGTGTTCGGTCTCAGGTAAAATGCAGCAAAACTCCTCACCGCCATAACGAGCCGCTAGGTCCTGAGGTCGTTTGAGTTTACTCTGGAGAACTCCAGCCACCGATTTGAGGCACTCATCCCCAGCTAGGTGGCCATAAGTGTCGTTGAAGGCCTTAAAGAAATCCACATCAATCATCATCACAGAAATGGGCGCTTTTAGACGGCGCATGCGATGACATTCGGCATCCAAAACATTATTGAAGCAACGGCGATTGGCTAATCCGGTCAGGGCGTCTGTGAAGCTGAGGTCTTCAAGTTCATCACGGACTTTTTTGAGTTCAACGAGATTATTCAACCGTTCCCAGTAAATATGAAGCGTATAGAAAGCCAGTAACCATAAGATAACAAGCGCCGCTGTCGTCAACCAAACATGCAGCCGCCAAGCGGCTTGCCAATCACGATCGGCTTCGCCAACCACAACAACAAACGGTAACCCCTCTATCTTACGAACACCATACAGCCGCGGCTCCTGATCCAACGGAGAGATTTTCCGAAACGTTTTATAGTTTTCACCGGAAGCAATAAAGTCTTTAACGACCGGACCATTCACCTTTTTACCCAGCATCTCTGGTGTAGCTGGTTTTCTCGCCAGCAAGTTGACATTCTGATCAGTGATGGCTAAAACGCCATGAGTACCGATCGACACCTTTTCAAACCATGTTGAAAAGAATTCCAAATCCACGCCAATACCCGCCAGCCCACTAAACTCATCTCCCGGAAATTTTCGAGTCTGGATAACCATCAGTTTGCCAATATTACTGGCAAACATATTTGAAACGTAGGTTTGAATCTTTGGGTTATGCATCGGTACTCTACACCATTCACGGCGGCTAGCATCAAAGCCCACAATTGAAGGGGTATGAGTCATAATGCAGTTTTTATCATTTAGGCCTACACCGATGGCATGCGGGAGTGTCTTATATTTGTCCTCAATGTATTTTGAGGTGCGGGCGTACTCATCGGCATTGGTTGCTGGAAATTGAAGCGCTGAAACAGGCACCGTGTAGACGATATCACGCAGAATATAATCAGAAGCCACAAATGCCCCTTTGATCCACTCTCCAAGTAAAATGCTGGTATTTGCAACCCGTTCTTCAACTTTTGTCTCTTCCTGCAACAGGGAATATCGCAGTTCATAGAAAGCCATTCCGCCAGTCAGCAAACAAAACAGTAGGCAATAGGCAAGGCTCTTTTTTCGCTTGATCATAGGCTAACGTACCACGATTACCAAAATTTCCAGATCCAAATAAAATAGTATTACAACAGCGATTAAAGTACTTGTATGTCAACAATATGAGATCGGTAGTTCACAGCTTAAGCTTTTTTTATCCTTACCGCTAATAGCGGTGCCGACCAACGCCGCCGGTAAGAACAGCGCGGCTCAAAGCCGTTGAAAGTCTCGTTTAATTCAACCCTAATATCTCACTGGAAGAGCGCTTTAACCCCTTTAATGACAGATCAAGAGAGTCCTTATACGCGTTGGTCATTCCGACAGTGAGGTTTAATTGGCGGCAGGGTCGCCAACGGCTAACAGGCTATGTCGCTTTGGATTCGGTGCAGAGTCCGGATGACTTATCTGACGCGATCGTGGCGAAAAAGCCCCTAGTACCACTAGAGGAGTGGTTTCCGATAAAAATGTGACTTCATTTGAGAAGCCCTCATTTGCTTAGATGCCGTTCCTAATCGGTCAAAGCAATTGATGAACTATGAAGTTAAAAATGGGTTAGATTAGATGTGTATACCTTATTATGTCTGCGAGGAACGGCTGGGAAAGGACTGTACTATTTCCAACCAAACACTGAACCAGCGCAGACGAGGGATAAAATTCCGCTGCGCTTCTTCGCTTTTCGGTGATTGGTAGCGTTAAGCATTCAAGTAAGGAGAACGGGTAATGGCGACAAAATCATCGGAATTTGAGGCTGTTTCATTCGCTGAGGCGTGCTTTAAAGACGTCAATCTACAACGCTCAAGTTTCACTGATGTAAATCTTGCAGGCTCGTCGTTTTCTGACGTGTCGTTAGCGGGAGCTACACTTCATAACATCGATTTAAGCGATGTTACAATCAGTGATGCGAATTTGGATGGCATGACAATCAACGGCATTCTCGTCACTGAGTTACTGCGTGCCTATGGCACCTAAACCCAATTAAGCAGCTGGCGCTTATTTGTACACACCGTCGGATTAAACCCCGCTTGGTGGGTCTCGATTTTTACCAACGGGTCAGTGAGTAGTCTCTTTAGGATGCGGCGTAGCGAAAGGTTGCTCGGTTTGCCTGAATAAGCACGTCCATTGCCGCCAGAGGCGGCGCCTACAGACCGATCCAAAAAATCCCTACGCCTTGAAAGGGGTAGAGATGGTGAATCCCTGGCTTATCTCATCTTAGGGAGACTGACGAGATCATTAGATACGATTCAGCAGTTCTGTCTTTTTCGCGTTGTATTCATTTTCTGAGATCGCCCCAGCGTCTTTCAATTTTGCCAGTTTTTCGATGACCTGTAGGGTTTCATCGATAGACGCGGTATTTGGCACCGGGGTGGATGGGGCGTTATTGACGGGGGCTGGGTTGTTGATGGGCGCATTGTTGGCCGGTGCATTATGGTGTTGCGCTGGCTCGGCAAAGTTACGTTGTGGAGCAGGGGCGATGCCGGGGCCTGAAACAATCGGTAGGCTGTTGACGGCAATGGTGCCGTACTGGCTACTGAAGGTTAACGAGGTGTCGCCACCTTGCTGCTGGCTAACGCCGCTAATATTGTTGTCTAGGGTATTATAAACTGTCACTTGGCCATTGAGTTCAACGGCTAAACGGTTTGGAAAGACAGCATAGCGAATATTGTTCTGCGAACCACTACTAAAGGGTTGGCCTAAGTCGATAGGCCACCATTGGTTACTGCCGGGTGTGCCTTGTGGAATCGGGGCAAATATTTGCTGATTAGCTAGAGCATTTGATAGCTCGTTACAGAGGTTGTTGACGGTGTTTTTCAGGCCGTTATTAAACATATCACCGACCATGATCATGCCACCACGCATCCATTGGCCACCGCCGCCTAATTCTGGGCAATTAAATTGCGCCATACTGCCCGAGCCGTTATTAACGGCGATTAGCATATGCATGACAGCATCATAACTCAGGTTGTATTTGTGGCTAAGGTTGTTGACGAGTTGCTGCCCGTCCGGTGTTAAATTTTGCATCATTGGCTCTTTTATCAGTGGAATAACGGAGAGCTGTTCAGCAGAGATTGTTGGCAGGTTCCGTAGAGGGGTTAGTTTACCAGATCAAGGGTCTGGGGATGTAACAGAATTGTTTATTTTTTGAACTATTTTAAGGTTTGTTCAGCTTGCTCTGCTACCACCGCGATGTTGTTGCCGTACGCTCTGTTGTGGCTTCACTGCTGCACGGATTAAGCACCATTTTGGTTCGTTTTCAGCGGCGCAATCAATAACCTATGTCTTTAGTGACCTTATTAACTATGTTACTGTTTAACCAATGTTTTTGGCTATGTCAGCGCGTAGTACAAGCGTTTTTTGAAATATAGATCTCATGGATAGGACGCTAATCCGTATGGCCGTTAAAATGACAGACCGCACGTTAGAAGAGAAAATTCTACTCGGCATTACTGCTGCGGCGACATTGATACTTTTTCCTTTTCTGATTACCAGTATTTTGGCCCAAGATATGCTGCATATCATCGTTGATTTTATTGCGGTGGGCGGTATTTTTTCTATCTGTCTCGGGGTTTGGCTGACCCGTCGAATTAAGCTTTACAGTGGAATTTTCGCGGTGCTTGCCCATGTTAATATCTTGGTGGGCATTTATATCAAAGGGCCGGGCTTAATTTATTGGCTGTTCCCGATCATTATCGGCAGCTATTATTTGTTGCCGACGTTGATGGCGATTTTGTTTAATTTTGTCTTGCTTACGGTTGCTTGCCTGTTTACCTATGAGCAATTTGATAGCTTCACTCTGCAGCGTATTGTGGCCGCGTTTATCGTGACCAATATCTTTTCGTTAATCTTCTCCGTGTTTATGAAAAACCAAAATCGCCGGCTGTCTGAAGAGGATAAGCGAAATAAAATTCGTAATACCATTCTTGAGTTGGTGGCCAGCTCAAGCCCGTTATCCAAAGTGTTGTCCGTTATTATTGAGGGGATCGAAAATGAGTTTCCGGACACGATTTGTAGCGTGTTACTGCTCGATAAAACAGGTAAGCAGTTAGTGGTAGGGGCCGCGCCTAACCTACCTGATTTTTTTAATGAGGCCTTAAACGGTGTCGATATCACGCAAGGGGCTGGGTCCTGTGGTGAAGCCATCTCTACCGGTAACAGAGTTATTGTGACGGATATAGCCACCGATCCAAAGTGGGGGCCTTGGGCTGCACTAGCCAAACAAGCTAATTTTGCGGCCAGTTGGTCTGAACCGATTATTGATCACCAAGGCAAGGTGCTGGGTACGTTCGCTATTTATTATCGCAACATAACGCGGCCGACTACCGCTGAATTTAAAGTGATTGAGCAGTTCGTTAACCTTGCCCGTATCGCTATCGAACGCCAAACAGCCGATCAATTAATATGGCAACAGGCTAACTACGATAGTTTAACCCGTTTGCCGAATCGTAATTTACTTTATGAACAACTGAAGAGCGCAATCGCCAATAGTCAGCGTGAAAAGACGCAGCTGGCCATTGCGATGTTAGATCTCAATAAATTTAAACATGTAAATGATACTTTGGGCCACGGTGCTGGGGATGCTGTGTTGGTTGAGTGTGCCAGCCGTATTAAGGGTTGTATTAGAAGCAATGATATCGCGGCCCGCTTGGGGGGCGATGAGTTTATTGTTGTCCTGGTGGGCACGACGACCGCTGCAGATGTCGATATTATCGGCAAGAAACTCTCGCATGTATTGGCCGAACCCTATGTGATTGATGATCAGCCGGTTTCTTGTACCGCCAGTATCGGCATCAGCATGTATCCTAGCGATGCGCAGAGTATTGACGATTTACTCAAGCATGCCGACCAAGCGATGTATTGTGCAAAAACCGCAGGCCGTCATAGCGTTTGTTATTTTAAAGACGTTGGGTCAACGCAATAATCATCGCTGGCATGGTGCGGGTGAGGTGATATCCACTTTATAAGTGGGTTGTTAAACGCGTTTAATCAGGGCTGCTGTGATGAGGTGGCTCGGTGCAATTCAATATCACTTGCGTCAAGTCAATAAGATGCCTATCGCTGGGGCATATCATGTTGCAACACTACTTTTAGCGAATTGCATCATCGATAGGCTGCTCAGTATCATTAAGCGCATATCGAGAATAGCGTCTTTAACATCGTTTACTTAGTGGGTGTCTACAACCTAGGTCTTATATCGACTTATTCTCGGTGAGGTACAGTACGCCGCAATTAAATTAGGGTCGTTTCGTTAGGCTTTAGGTGCGTTTGCCACTTATCCCTAGAAGGTACGTCTAGCCACCCCGTTTGTCGTTTCAACGAAGTTTTATCTGGAGTATGCATGTTTTCTACATCGCGTGTCGAATGTCCAATCCTGCGCAAAAAAATTATGTCCGCTGATGAAGCCGTTTCTTTCTTACAAGACCGACACACGGTCGGTATGAGTGGTTTTACGGGAGCGGGTTATCCTAAATCTATTCCTGCCGCACTGGTTAGAAAAGCTAAGGCGCAGAAAGAATTAGGTAAGGAATTTAGAATCAATTTGTGGACTGGGGCATCGACTGCGCCGGAATTGGATGGTGTGCTCGCCGAGGTAGAGGGCATTAATATGCGCCTTCCATATCAATCCGATCCTGTGTGTCGTCAACAAATCAACGATGGGGTGATGGATTATGTGGATATGCACCTATCTGAGGTTTCGCAATATGCTTGGTCAGGATTTTTAGGCAAGCTGGATGTTGCCGTGATTGAAGTGGCGGCCATACATGCCGACGGTCGTATTATTCCGTCCTCTTCGGTGGGTAATAATAAAACTTGGGTAGAGCAAGCGGATCTCGTTATTCTAGAGGTCAATGATCAGCAAAGTATCAAGCTCGAAGGCATGCATGACATCTATTATGGCACTGCACTACCACCTAACCGTAAACCTATTCTGATTAATACGCCCGCCGATCGTATTGGCGAAAAATATTTAGATATTCCTCTCGAAAAAATTGTTGCGGTGGTCGAAACCTCAGCGCCGGACCGTAACAGCGCGTTTAATCCACCGGATGCGATTTCCACTCAAATTGCGGCAAACATTATTGATTTTTTTGCCCATGAAGTGAAACAGGGACGGCTTCCTAAAGAGTTGTTACCGCTGCAATCCGGCGTGGGTAATATTCCGAATGCTGTATTGAGTGGCTTAGAGCAGGGTGGTTATAAAAACCTGACTGCTTACACCGAAGTCATACAGGACGGTATGCTGCATATGCTGAAGTCCGGTACCTTGTCGGTGGCCTCTGCAACGGCTTTCTCTTTAAGCCCTACGGCGTTGGAAGATCTGAATGAAAATATCGATTTCTATCGTGAGAAAATCATTCTGCGTCAACAAGATATTAGTAACCACCCTGAAATTGTCCGCCGTTTAGGTATTATCGCCATGAACGGTCTGATCGAAGCGGATATCTACGGTAATGTGAACTCGACCCATATCATGGGCTCTCGTATTATGAATGGTATCGGCGGCTCCGGTGACTTTGCGCGTAATGGTTCGCTGTCGATCTTTATGACGCCCTCTGTGGCTAAAAATGGGGCGATTTCTGCCATCGTACCGATGGTGTCCCATGTCGATCATACGGAACACGATGTGAAGGTGATTGTGACCGAGCAAGGCTTAGCCGATCTGCGTGGTTTATCTCCGCGTCAACGGGCCAAAGTGGTTATCGAGAAATGCGCTCATCCGATGTTTAAAGATCGTCTGACCGATTATTATGAACGTGCCTGTGCCAGTAAGCGGGGCATGCATACGCCGCACATTTTGAGTGAGGCGTTAAGCTGGCATGAAAACTATGAAACCAAGGGTGAGATGTAAGAGGCAAGCGGGCGGTCATCTTTCGTTTTTGACGGCCCGGTTTTGTGTTCACCGCCGTTCTTTATATCGGTGAATAGGAGGAAGGCTCAGCCATTGAGCCTTGCCTTTACCCTCGCTCTAAAGCCCAATCTCTAAACTCAAAGTCCCCCTAGCCCCAAGCCGGTTAAGTCATCATCGCGCAGCCCCCCGGCCTGCGTTTATTCAGCCTCGGGTGTTTTCTATTGTCGGGCGCTCTTCTTACGGGTATCCTCAGCGCTTTCATGTGTGGGCGCAACCTACATATTATTTACACACTTTCTTCTTATTCTTTAACACCCGATACGAGTCTAATCCGGGTATGGCTCAGTCATCATTTGCTTCACTATCCTTTTGTTATTGCTAGGTAATGACGGACTTGCTTATTGCGGGAATCTGTCAGGGTTTGGTCGTTTCAAAGGGCGATCAGAAGAGTGGTTCGGCTAAAGAGTTCAGGGTGACGGCTTGATTAACAAAACGTCAGAGTGAGCTATTCGGCTATCATCAAATTTTTACTCATGCTTCACATGGATATTTTATGGAAAACCAACAAAATAGCGCCGCATCAGGCATGTCACCGAAAGAATTTACCGTGCTCGTCGCCTTGCTCATGTCGATAGTTGCTATTTCAATCGATGGACTGTTGCCTGCGCTTGGGGTTATCGGCCATGCACTCGGGGCGACCACGGCCAATCAGCCGCAACTGTTAGTGAGCATGCTGTTTTTGGGCTTGGCGTTGGGGCAGTTAATTTGTGGCCCATTATCGGATGCATTAGGGCGCCGGCCGATACTCTTTGCTGGCTTCAGCCTTTACTTGGTCGGCACGGTTATCTGTTATCAAGCCGATAGCTTAGAGACGATGTTGATCGGGCGTTTTATTCAGGGGTTAGGTGTGGCTGGCCCGTATATCTCGGCGATCTCTTTGGTGCGCGATCTGTACCATGGCTCACAGATGGCACGTGTTATGTCGTTGGTGATGATGATCTTTGTACTCGTGCCGGCGATCGCGCCGAGCCTTGGGCAAGCGATTATGTTTTTTGCCGATTGGCGCGGTATCTTTGAGATGTATCTGGTGTATGCGGTGATCTTGATTTTGTGGATATTGTTACGGTTAAAAGAGACCTTGCCTAAGGAACACCGTATACCGTTCACCCAAAAGGGCTTCTATGACGGCTTTAAAGAGGTGCTAACCAATCGTATCACTGCCAGTTACACCCTTTGTATGGGGTTGTTTTTTGGTAGTTTTATTGGCTACTTGAATTCGGCACAGCAGATTTTTCAGGTGCAATTCAACACTGGTAATCTGTTCTCGGTTTACTTTGGCTTATTGGCGCTGTTGTTGGGTGTTTCATCACTCATTAACGCACGTATTGTGGAACAACATGGCGCAAAACATATCGCCTTTCGTGCTATTTTTGCGGTGGTGTTAGCCTCGATCATCTTTTTGAGTCTGCATGCTTTTGTTACCGTGACGTTGTGGATGTTCCTCTGTTATGCGGGCACGTTCTTCTTCTGTTTTGGCTTTCTCTTTGGCAATGTAAATGCCTTAGCGATGGAGCCGATGGGGCATGTTGCAGGTATCGCTTCTGCGGTTATCGGTTCGGTTTCTTCTATCATGTCGATGCTGATAGGCACGCTTATTGGGCAGATGTACGATAATACGCTGATCCCAATGACGACCGGTTTCGCGCTTTTTGGCACCCTTGCGTTGGGTATTATGTATTGGGCAGAAAAGGGGCGCATTGAAGAAGAGGACGAAGAGGTTCTGATCGAAGGGTCGCCGAGCTAAACGCCAGTGAGTTAATCGTTAGATAGTTAAAAACCGAGTATGTTAGCCATACTCGGCTTTTTTATCTCAATGTGGGGCTGTTTTTCGTTTAGTTAGCCATAGATCCGTTGAGCTTAACCGGTGATTTTTTGTTTTTCATCGGTTCTATGTCAGGGGCTGGGTTACGGATAACCTGGAGATCTTGGACTTGAACCTTACCGCCACCGCCATTACCCCTTAGCTTCGTTTCACTAGGTTCCCCTGCCTCTTCTCCATTGTGCTTCATTTCCGATACAGCCCAGTCATTAGCAAGTCTGCCAGGACTACTTTGTTGTGCGTAAGCAGGGAGTGTCATGGCGGTGACCATCAGGGAAACAACAGCGGTTAAAAGAGTTGACTTGATCGGGCTGATTTTCATTACATGTAATCCTTTAGTGTGTGAATTGCGTGCTAGTCGAAAACTTTTTGTTTTCGATCGCGCTAATCAAGCAACGGTTGGCCCTACTGTATGGGTCTTTTACTGAATGTTTTATTAACAGCAGACGTATATTACTGGGGCTAACCATTGGGCCATCATACTTGATCGACTCGACTATCCGTTAATGGATAGGTTTATGATGCAGGGATAGACAACGGTATGAGCAGAGATGTTTTATGGTTATGGGGTTTAGAGTGAGCTATGACGTAACAATGACACTGCTAAGACAGCCCAAGGTGTTTGATGCCGGGCAAAGGGGCAGAGATAAAAAAAGCCGCGCGAGGCGGCTTTCTTTGCTGTCATTGCTCCAGCTGAAACACCCTAGTTATTAGGCTTAATGGGGGGGGGCGTAACAATCAGAGGGCATCAGCCGCAGCAATGAAAATATATATACAATTTTGGTGCCTATCTTTATTTAAACGCTATTAATCAAATACTTATATTTAATTGGGTTCTCATTGTTAGTGATTTGTCAGTGATAGCATCAATTACTGTCTCTGATCGGTAACGCTATTGTGTAGTTTGTTATTAATATTTTAAAAATCAATAAGATAAAGTGTCTCCAATAGCTTGCATATGGCTCAGTAACCGGCGGATAGTGGTGCATCTGAGTGATAGGACGTATCAGTTATGACAGGAGGCTTGTCATTTTTGTCTAGTGTTCTTGCTAAATATGACAGTGGTGTGGGGTCATTTAAATATGATTTGCGCCGGGGGAATATTTGGACAAAAAAAGCAGACCATCGTGGCCTGCCAAAAAAAGAGCTTAAGTGATAGAAGCGTCTACAGAATAGACACAGAAAAGCTCTGTAGAGAGAAGTGTTTACGCTGCCGCGGATTGGATGAGCAGCGGTTTATCCAGTGATGTCATTGTCATTTTGGCGTTAGCTCTGCGTAAGAGTGGGCCAAAAGCCGGTGTTGTCGTTTTTACTGACGACTTGAATAGCGAAAATGCGCTCAGCACCAGTTCTGCCTGGACTTCAGCGCGCAGGTTTGCCGCCTGAGTATAAACGTCGCGATGTATGCCAGATGGAATCATGTTTCACCCATAAGTGTAAAATTAATTCAGGCCTGAACCATGTTCAGCGCTTCGACCCGCTGTCAGACCTGAATTGAAACCGTTTAAGAGGCGTGGCCTCAAAGAATTCGCGTATTCTATACTTTAGTCGCACCGATGATAGCTGATCAATTTTCAGATAATTGATGAGTAAAATTCACCATTGTGTTGCTTATCGTGCTTTAGCGAATGACGGTTGAGTGGTTGTAGCATCATCATGGCGTAAGGTTTGCTGTTTTAGGTTTAAAGGGGTGGCAAGTGAGCGCTGCTATTCGCTTTCAATTCAATACGTTGCTATAAATGGGTGATAAATGATGCGCTTTACCCCATGATAGCGAATGTAAAATGGCAAATTTTCTAATGCTCGATAGACCGTGTTTTAATCGAGACCGCACGGCTCTTATTCACGAGTCGTTGCCAAATAAGCCATAAAAAAAGAGGAATACTGCACGATGGCGTCTGATGTAAATCGATTTATGGGGTTCTCACCCTCATCGGCCCGTAATCGCGAGCCTATTTCGCAAGTATTGATGGCGGTGTTGCGTGGCGATGAGACAGTGTTAGAGGTGGGTAGCGGCACGGGGCAGCATGCGGTTTATTTCACGGAGCAGTGGCCAAACCTGCAATGGATGCCAAGTGAAATTAGTCAGCAGCTGCCGTTACTGCAAGCCAACTTAGAAAATCAGGGTAACGATAATATTGCGTCACCGCAGTGGCTGGATTTACAGAATGCGGATTGGGCCGATAGCTTAGCGCCGGCCGATGTGATCTACAGTGCTAATACGCTGCATATTATCGCTTGGTCCGAGGTGGTTTCGTTGTTTAGTCGGCTGGATAAAGTCCTACAGTCCGAAGGGCGGGTGATGCTGTACGGGCCGTTCCGTTATAACCAAGGGTTTACCAGCGCGAGCAATGCTGAATTTGATCAATGGCTCAAAGCGCGTAACCCGGCCAGCGGTATCCGGGATTTTGAGGCGGTAAACCAGTTAGCGATAACGGCGGGGCTGTCATTAATGCATGATATTGAGATGCCCGCGAATAATCAGTTTTTGGTGTGGCAAAAGAGTTGATTGTTAGCGCGATGAATCGGTTTGAGCGCTGTTGCTGTTGTGCAGGGAATCTATTGTGAGGGAATGGGCTGCAACCCGGAGGTTGCAGCCGGGCAGTCAACAATTACAGTAAAGTAACGTTCTCAGCCTGCGGGCCTTTTTGGCCTTGAGTTACTTCGAAAGATACTTGCTGTCCTTCGTTCAGAGTCTTAAAGCCATCGGAGTTGATCGCGCGGAAGTGAACGAATACGTCAGGACCGTTATCCTGTTCGATAAAACCATAGCCTTTATCGGCATTGAACCATTTAACGGTACCAGTAGATGTAGACATAATTGTATTCCCTACAATAGTTTTTTTAAAATAAGGGTGCACAGAGAGTAGTCTGCGCACGGGTTAAGCTAAGAATGCAGGAACTACATTTATGACGAAGGGACACACAGGTTAATCTGATGGACTCTTTGGTGCATAAAAAACAGGCCGTACTTTCAAGCTAATTTAATTCTAAGATATTTATTGAAAGAGTAAAAGTGTTATTTTTTAAAGAATTTATTGGTTTAAGTTATTGTAATATATAGGTTAATTTCTTTATTCGGTTGGCGAGCTAAAACATCAATATTGCCCTAAATCATTTTATAGTGCCTTTTTTACATCGAGGTTACGCTTTAAAAATAGCCTGAATGACGGCTACTAATGGCTGTGAGAGGCGGTTTGGGTTTGTTGCTTAGGCCGAATTGATGGCTTGGATTTGTTGGTGGTAATTGAGGTGTCGTTGCTTTCAATGTTATCTAGCTGCATAGCGCTAAGTGAGTGGCGTTGAAAAAGCTGTATTGAATCGATGCTGTGAAATGAGTGCTGTTGAAAGAGAGTGCAGTGAAAAGAGCGTGCCGATAGGTTGGGTGTGACTAAGAAAATGCCCCTCATTAATAACAAGGGGCTTATTAAGCCGTTTACCACATAAGATCATCGGGGATCTGGAAATCGGCATAAGGATCGTCAGGATCGATCTCTTCCACCTGCTGCTGGCTGATGATCAGCTCGGGGCGACGTTCGCTGATTTTTTCCGCAACACCGGCAGGAATCAATTGATAACGGCCCTTGTTAGAAGCGATCGCGAGATTACCTTTGGCTAATTGCTCTTGCAGGGTTTTGCTAACATAGAGCTTTTTGATGGTGGTGCCATCGACAAAGTTATATTCAACATCGCCATCGGCGGGCATATTAATCACATTCTGCTGCATCATCTGCAAACATGAAGCATCGATAGAGCGACGGGTCAGTTCATCTTCCCGTTGGCGATTCAGTTCCCGGTCACGCTCAAGCTTTTCTGCTTTCGCTTTGGCGATGGCCTGTTCCCGTGCTAGCTCTTCTGGGTCTTTAAACACTTCGCCTTTTTTAACGGCTTTTGCTTGTTTGGTTTTCTTACGTTTTTCAGCTTTGGCTTTATTTGCCTGCTGTTTATTTGCCAGACCTGCTTTAAGAAGCTGGTCCTGTAGAGATCCTGCCATGATGTTTATCCTGCTTCAGTCGCATACTGGTTGCGAACTATAGCGAACATTAGGGTTTAGCTCCACATCATGGGGGCGATTAGAGGGTATTCGCGCTGGAATTCTGTTGCCTTAGCCCATCGGTTATTTTTTCTGATTGGAATTTGCGCTTTAATCTCATGGCTGACTGTTGTTGAATAGTCGTTATAGCAGGCCTGCGAAGGCGATATTCACTCACTTACAGGGATGGGATGGTTAACATGAAGATAGCGGTTTATTGTGGTGCATCATCCGGTCGGGTAGACGGCCCCTATCAAGCGGAGGCGCGTAAACTCGGGCAATTGATGGCGCAGCATGATATTGAGTTGGTGTACGGTGGCTCCAGTGTTGGGTTGATGGGCAGTGTGGCTGATGGGGTGCTGGATGCCGGCGGTCATGTCTGTGGCGTGATGCCACAAGTATTAGTCGAGCGTGAACAGGTGCATATCGGACTGAGTGAGCTACATGAAGTTGAGGACATGCATCAACGTAAGGCGGTCATGATGGAGCTGGCGGATGCCTTTATCGCCTTACCGGGAGGCACCGGCACCCTAGAAGAGTTGTTTGAAGTGTGGGCTTGGCGTCAGATCGGTATTCATCATAAGCCTTTTGGCTTGCTGAATATTGAAGGATACTACGACCATCTACTGGCTTTTATCGAGCACGCCTCAAAGGAAGCCTTTATTCGTGGTGAATACCGTGATTTTCTGCTGGTCGATCAGCAGGCTGAAAGCTTGTTGACCCGCCTTAGCGGACGGGTTGAACCGCGCAGTGTTTGAATAAATTAATAGGAGATACAATGTCACACATGCCTACATGTAAACCGTCACTGAGAACCATTGCTATGCCGGCGGATGCCAACCCTGATGGCGATATTTTTGGTGGCTGGATTATGTCTCAGATGGACCTTGCCAGCGGTGTGTTTGCGGCGCAGGAAGTTAAAGGGCGAGTGGTGACGGTGGCGGTCGATGCGATGACCTTTCATAAACCGGTTTATATCGGTGATGATGTGAGCTGCTATTGTCGTTTAGTGCGACAGGGTAATACATCGTTAGTGGTGCTGGTGGAAACCTGGGTGCAGCGCCATCACAGTGAACAGGTCGATAAGGTGACGGAAGGGCGGTTCACCTTCGTGGCGATCGATGCCGAGGGGCGGCCACGGCCTTTGAACCTCACGGCCAAATAACGGAACATAAAAAAACGCGCTTAGCCATAATGGTTAAGCGCGTTATTTATAAACAAGGAAGGCTTACTGACGAATACCTTCAACGTTTAGGTCGAGATAAACGCTCTCTGAGGCAGGGCCCAGATTGTAGTTAATATCAAAGTCTTTCAGGTTCAGTTGGGCTGTACCCTTGAAACCGGCACGGTATCCACCCCATGGATCTTTACCTTCACCTACTTTTGATACCTGAATATCGATCGCTTTGGTAACGCCATGCAGGGTTAAGTTACCGCTCAGTACTGCGCTGCCATCGGCGGCTGGGGTAAATGAGGTGCTTTCGAATTTAGCTTCAGGAAAGTCCTTAACCGCTAAGAAATCACCGCTACGGATATGCTTGTCTCGCTCGGCGTGATTGGAATCAACGCTTGGCGTTTTGATATTGACGGTGATTTTTGCTGCAGCAGGGTTGGCGGCATCATAGCTGAATTGACCACTGAAATCGTTAAAGCGGCCTTCTAACCAGCTGTAACCCAAATGTTGAATACGGAAGTTGACTGAAGCATGTCCAGTATCGATAACGTAGTCAGCAGCTTGCGCCGAGGTGATGGTGCCCGCCAGCAGCGCGCCAGCAATCATTGTTTTTAGGTTCATTAGTTATTTTCCTTTGATATACGAATCATGCGGATGAGAGTGTTATCTTTTTCAATATAGTGATGCTTTAGTGCAGCCAAGGCGTGCAGCCCTGCCAGACTTACCATTAAGGTGGCAACCCAGTAGTGTACTTCTCCCGCCAGATCCTCTTGGTTTTCCATGATGGCGGGGAGTGCCGGCACATCAAACCAGTTAAATACCGAGATGGGACGACCATCGGCGGTGGAGATCATATAACCTGAGGCGAGGGTAATGAGTGGCAGCAGGTACAGCAGCCAATGTACCGCTTTGGTTATCCACAGCAGGGGTTTGGGCTGAGGCAGCGGGTCGGGTGTCCGGTTAAGGGTTCGCCAGAGCATCCGCAGTACTAACAGCACGAGTAACATCATGCCGATACTTTTATGCCACGCCGGGATCGTTTGGTATTCCGGGTCGTAGTAACTCAGCGTATCGATATAGAGCCCGAGTGGGTACATACCGATAATGGTGAGTGCGACAATCCAGTGGAGCAGTATGCTGCCTAAACCAAAGGTGCTGGAACTGTCTTTAATAGGTAAGGCCATCGCTTCAATCTCTAAAAACGGGCGGCAAACTGGCCGCCCGCTGTGTTATCCGGTTACTGTTTCCAACGCTTCGCGGCGGTGGCCACTCGAGCACCTAGTGCTTGAGCGGTATCTCGGTCGCACTGCGGCGGCGCTAATTCAGGGCCTTGATCAGCATTGCTGGTGGCCATTGCGCCGAGGTATCCACCGACCCGGTTTAGGCTTTGTGGATCGCCCTGACTGCTGTTATTGCCGTTCATCACGCCCAGGCTAACCCAAAGCATGCTGTGCTGTGCCGCAAACACAGACATCTGCACCATGGTGTTCAGCTTATCGCCACTTAGGCTACCGGAGTTAGTGAAGCCCGCCGCCAGTTTGTCTTTCCAGCCCTGTGTGTACCAAACCTTTGAGGTGGCATCCATAAAGCATTTAAAGGGACCGCTAACCGATCCCATATAAGTAGGCGAACCAAAAATGATGGCGTCGGCATCGGCCAGTGCATCCCAGTTGATGGTCTCTAAGTCGGCCACCGATAGGGTAATGGCAGTCGCGCCTGCATTTTCGACCCCAGCTGCAACGGCTTGAGCCAGTACTTCAGTGTGTCCGTATCCGCTGTGATAAGCGATCGCTACCTTGATCTGATCTGACATGTTATTCCCCTTTTAATTCAATGACCGGATGTTTCCAGTGGTGAGGCTTACTATATTCCGCCATAATAGATTCATCTAATGCATTGTTGTGATTATTATTATGCGCGAAGTGAATTTAAGGTCGGTGGATCTCAATCTGTTAGTGGTGTTGCAGGCACTATTGGAAACCCGTCATGTAACCCGGGCGTCGGAGCAACTGAATATGAGTCAGCCGGCGGTGAGTCGGGCTTTGCAGCGGCTCAGAAGCACCTTCGATGATCCATTGCTGGTACGCACGTCCCAAGGCTTTGATCTGAGTGCCCGAGGAACGGATATTCTGCCACGCTTGCGGTTATTAACCAGCGGAGTTGAGCAACTGATTGCACAGCCCCGGTTTGATCCCTCTAAGGCCGTCGATGTGGTGAGGGTGTACGGTTTAGATCTAGAGGTCGCCTGTTTTGTCGCTCCGTTGTTGAAAGTGTTGCGCCGTGAAGCGCCGCGGATGCGCTTAGAGGTGAGAACCGAGCCGCGTAACCATTTTGAGCTGCTGGATTCTGGCGAGGTGCATTTCAGTTTGACGGGCATGGAGCCTTCCGCCGGGGAGGGGCAGTACCGTCGACTGCTGATCGCACAGTCCGGCATTGTTTGTATGATGTCGGCAGATAATCCTCTGGCTGAGGGTGAGCTAACCCTCGAACGTTATCTGTCGGCCAGTCATGGATTGGTGTCGATGACCGGTAAAGGGCCGGGGCATATCGATGACCGATTGGCTGAGTTGGGGCATAAGCGGCATCTGGCGTTGCGCTTATCGAACTTTATGACGGCGGCGGATTTTTGTGACACTTCCGACCTGCTGTTTATCCTGCCCGAAATTGTCGCCCAACGTATCGCTCAAGGGCGCAATATTATTCTCAAGGCGGTGCCTGTTGAGCTGTCGTCCCCTATGATTAACTTTTTTCTCTACTGGCATGAGCGTTTTCATCACGACCCTATGTGTCGTTGGGTGCGTCAACGGGTGCTGCAAGTGGTGTCATAACGGGGGATATTAAACCAAAGTAGCGGTTAACTGATCGCAAAGTACAATAGCTGAAAAACCTCTCGGGCTGGATTATTTATACTTATCCGTCGGAGTCTGTCTATGTTGTCTATGCCGCTATTTAGAGTTATCGCACTGCTATGGTTAATGCTGTGCAGCGCTGTTGCTTCTGCTGAGATCACCGAGGCGGATATCCGTTCTATTTTTCCTAAGTTAACCCGTGTCGGTGAGCCGCAGCCAAATCCGAAAGTGATTCCGGTCTATCAGTTAGATGAGTTGCTGGGATATGTTTTTGAAACCAATGATTTAACGAATCTACCCGGCTTTTCCGGCGAGCGGATCAATCTGTTGATTGGCTTAGATGCCGCTGGGCAGTTGGTGCGCTTAAAGGTGCTGAGTCATCACGAGCCGATCTTCCTACATGGTTTGGGCGAGCGGCCCATGCTTGAGTTTCTTAGTCAATATGAAGGTGTCACCGTTGATAAGCGGGTGATTGTCGATAGCCGCCGTAGTGGCCAAGATCAAAGCGGGTCTAGCACGGTGTATATTGATGGTGTGACCAAAGCTACGGTGTCGGTACTGGTGATGAATGATACCGTGTTATCGGCAGCGCTGCAGGTGGCAAGAGCCTATCTCGAAGGGTTTGCGCGGCCCCCGTCGGTGACCGTGCGTGAGGATGTTTACCAGCCCTATAATTGGCAGGCTTTAGAACAGCATGGCTTATTGCGCCGTTGGACGATCTCACAGGAGGCACTACAGGCTGAGTTCCCCCTCGATCTTCAAGATTACGCGGATTCTGAGTTACAGCAGGCGCTGGCGCAATCGGATCTGCCGGGACAATATTACTACGCTTATCTGAATACCCCGGTGACCGGTAAAAACTTACTCGGCGAGCAGGACTATGCACGTTTGAAGCAGGTGTTGCGCCCCGGCGAACATGCTTTGCTCGTAGCGGCGGTGGGCGACTATGGTTTTCTCGAACCCGAATTTCGCCGGGGCACGGTACCGAGTCGTCTAGGGATGTCGCAAAATGGCTTGCCCGTGGATATTCGCGGGCTGGATTTTTTCGATAATAACACCCCACATCTACCGGCGGATGCACCGCCGATCACCCAGCTAGGGGTGTTCCGTATTAAGGCTCAGTCCGGTTTTGATCCTTCGCAGGCAATGAGCTTGAAATTGGATCTCGATCTAGCCCGTAACCATCTGATCCGCGATCAGGCCGAGTTGAGTGATAGTTATCAATTGCCTGCGGAGCTGTTTGATATACAAGAGCTGGTTGAGGAAAAGCCAATGCCTCTGTGGCAGCGTTTATGGTTGGATCGTTGGTTGCAGATTACCGGTCTTGTATTGACGTTGCTGGTGGTTAGCGCAGCATTTATTTGGCAGCACCGCTTATCATCTCATCGGCGGTTGTTTCATCGGCTGCGCTGGGGAGTGATGCTGTTTACCCTGTTCTTTATCGGCTTTTATGCCCAAGGGCAGCTCTCGGTGGTGAATATCTATACCCTGTTGCTGCAGTTGGTTAAAGGTTTCGATATAGAGGTGTTTCTACTCGACCCGGTGCTGTTTGTCCTATGGACCTATGTGTTTATCTCGCTGTTTCTTTGGGGGCGGGGCGTCTTTTGTGGTTGGCTGTGTCCGTTTGGTGTGCTGCAGGAGATCGCCGCAAAACTGGGTGGTTGGTTGAAGCTAAAACAGCTGAAAATTCCCCCAGTGTTGCACCATCGATTACAAAAACTGAAATATTTATTGTTACTGGTTTTACTGGCGAGTGCCTTCTGGTCGGTCAGTCTAGCTGAGCGCTTGGCCGAACTAGAGCCGTTTAAAACCGCCGTAACGCTGGTGTTTGTGCGTAGTTGGCCTTTTGTGGTCTACGCGCTGTTATTGCTCGGGGTCGGGATGGTTATTCACAAGTTTTTCTGCCGTTACCTCTGTCCGTTGGGGGCCGGGTTGGCGGTGTTGGGCAAATTTAGTCTGTTCCGTTGGTTGAGCCGTCGAGCTGAATGTGGCAGTCCTTGTCAGCTGTGTCGAGTACGTTGTGAGATCGATTCAATTAACCGGGATGGTAGTATCGACTACGATGAGTGTGTGCAATGTATGGAGTGTATTGTGATCCTTAACAATCCAGATCAGTGCGCTATCGAGCTATCTCAGAATAAACAGCGCCAAAAGGCCGCCTCGGCAGAAAATAACATCGTGGTGCAGCAGCTATAAATATGGCGGCTGCACTTGCCATTATTGACTGGGGTTAACCTAACCCCAGTTTGATGCCTAGCAGTATTAAGCCGCCGCCGATAACCCGTTCGATTGATGTCCGCACCCGTTTAAGGGGCGCCTGCACCGCTGGCCGGGTGAGCAGCAGAATGAGAATACTCAACCAAGAGAACTCCACTAATACCGGTGTTGCACAATATAGCAGCTGCATCCATAGGCTGGAAACTTCGGCGACCACATGACTGAAAATCGCCACGAACATAATTAAGATCTTTGGATTGAACAGGCTGACCATCATCCCGGCGATGAACGGGTGACGGTTGTTGCCTTGATCGTCTTCTGCATCGTCGCTGGAGCGGGTGGCTATATAGACGATCCCCAGATAGATCAGATAGGCACTGCCCAGCCAACGAATCGCACTGTAGAGCACGGGGGTCTGTTCAATCAGGGCGGCGAGGCCAATAACGGACAGCAGCACATGAATCGCCAATGCTGTGGCTAAGCCTGCCGCCGTAATAAAGCCGGTGGCCAGCGAGCCCTGCAATGTATTGCGTAAAATAATTGCCGTGTTAGCGCCCGGTAACATCGCGCCTAGCAGCATGATGCCGGCAAAGATTAGCCATTCAGTCATTGTATCTATCATCCCTTAGTGAACGGCAGCGATTGTATGCTTCGTCAGAGGTGGCGGCGAATGCTGAATATGGATATAGGTCATCAGTTTTTGGTATGACCATATTAAGCGCTATTGGCGCCCGTGTTAGTAGGCCTGGGTGCGGAGGCTATCCAGCATTCGCTCCCGCAGATAGCGGTGTGCCGGGTCGCCTTGTAGCCGTTGGTGCCAGATCAAATAGTAGTGGCTGGTGGGGATGTTGATTTGTGGCGGAAGCGGTTGGGTGATCAAGCCATATTCTGGGCCGAGCCGAAGGGCGATATGGGTGGGCAGTGTGAGGATATAACCCGCTTGCCGGGTGATCGCCATTGCCGAGTGAATAAAGGGCACGGTTAGCTTCATCTGCCGTTGACGATTGAGCTGACTAAGGGCTTCATCGACCGCGCGGATCTTATCGCCACCGGCGCTGATGCCAATATGGTCGGCACGGGTGTAATCGTTTAATGAGATCTCTTGGCCCGCCAGTGGGTGCTCGCGGTTGACCAAACAGCTATAGCCACCGCTACCGAGCTGTTTACCATAGATATCATCGGGCACAGTGTCCAGAATACAGGCGGCTAAATCGATACGGCCTTGGCGTAGCGCTTCCATCATACCGGGGTGCCAGAGATGGAAATGCAGACTGATGCCTGGGGCATCCTGTTGTAACTTGGCTAGCAGCGGCGGCATCAGATCATGGGTAATAAAATCGGTGGTGGCGATATTAAATTCGCCATGATAACCGGCGGGTTCAAACTGGCTAGGAATCAAGAGGCTTTCAAGGTGATTGAGTGCATCCGGTAGCTGGGTCCAGAGCTGTTCGCCTCTGGGGGTTAGGTGCATCGCATTGCCTACCCGGACCATTAGGGTGTCTTGAAAGATCTCTCTTAATTGGCTGAGATTTCGGCTCATGGCCGGTTGAGTAATATGCTGCGCGGTTGCAGCGGCGGTGACGCTTTTGAGCTGTAGCAGGTAATACAGCGAGATAAGCAGATTAAGATTGATGCGAGAGAGTTCCATCGGCTAAGCATATCAGTAATAGTTATAACGTCAATCCTCTCTTCGGGGTTGCAGTGACTAACGAAAAAAGAGATCCTGTCGGCACAATTAACATAGAGGTGGAATTTTTTATGGCACGTGCAACGGCCCGACATATTTTGGTAAGCAATGAAGTTCAGTGCGCTGATCTTAAATCACAGATTGAAGCGGGCGCTGAATTTGCAGAGCTGGCAAAACAGCACTCTAGCTGCCCGTCAGGTGGTCAAGGTGGCGATCTGGGTAGCTTTGGTCCAGGTCAGATGGTTCCTGAGTTCGATAAGGTGGTTTTCTCTGCACCTGTCGGTGAGGTTCAAGGCCCGGTTAAGACTCAGTTTGGCTACCACCTGTTGGAAGTCACCAGCCGCGAAGACTAATCGCTAGTCTTCGCTTTGCTGATGAGACTGCTGCTGCAGTGATGCGCAGTAGTCTTTTTCAGCAGATCTACCGGTAAACCAAAGGTAATCGGCCATACCCGCGTAGGGGGCAATCGCCGCTTCGATGGTATTGTGATGCATGTCGATTTCAACCAGCAGAATAGAGGCCACCGCGGCTGCGCTTCGTTGCTGTAAATGTAAAGGGACACCCGTGTCTTTACGCGCATGAAAGCTACCGGCAATCAGGATCGCTTGCCTCTTATCCCCAAGGTTTTCGCTTAACGCATAGGCCATGCTGGCATCCCGGCTAAGCTGAATCTGCGTCATGGGCCCCACCTGATCCAAAGGGATCATTTGACAGTGACTGTCGTAGACCTGCTGTTGAATCGTTGCTTGAATGGCTGCGGGTATCGTTTTGACCGTTGCGAGGCGTGGCTGTTCGGCAAGAGTATTCTGATAAATCTGCATAATCAGCGGTTTGCTTATATTCCCTGCGTTGAGTTGATTATGATCCTTGAGTGCTGCGCTGATGAGTGGGCCATAATCCTGCCATGGCCAACTGCGATCATTCCAGTGGAGTGTGGTTTGGATCTGCTCGTCGCTGCTATGAGCCGATAACTGATCAATATGTTCAGCTTGGGCTTCATCTAGCATCTCTAGCACTAAACGGGTGTTTTTGCCCTGCTGTAAGCTCTTGAGCAGCTGTAACTCACGCTGATGGTGTTCCGGGTTGTCATGTTTCTCCCCCAATAGAATAAAGCGACGGCTTTTTAACTGATCCAGCAGTTGGGGATAACTAAGCGGCTGCCCCGTGGCCATCGAGATAATCTTGCCAGTGAGAGGGTGGCTAATGGCTGCCGAGAGAGAGGGTGACTCAGGCGCGGCTTCCGATTGTGTGCTATTCGACAGGCAGCCAGCGCTTAATAGGGCCGTAGTGATCAATGCGAGTGAGATTATTTGCTTTTTAATGCGTTGTTTTAGATACATTTTGACCTGTCCCCTTTTCAGTTGCTCAGTGCTGGGGTAACGTTATAGAAAAGTACAGTGTGAAGGAGAAACATAACATGAAATCAGGCATTAAAGTGAGTATTCGCAAGAAAGGCGAGCAGGTTGAGGGTATTGATTCCGAGCTGCAGCAGCGCATTGAAGAAGCGGTGCATTTCGTCCAAGGTCTGAGCAAGAAAGGCGAAAATGTTAAACAGATGATGGAGAAGCTGAACGAGCATAACCATAAGCATCCGGATGGCTCGGATTGGAGTTATGACTCGCTACATGACTTTATCGCAGAGCATCATATCTAAACCCTTTACTAAAGAGGGTTGCAGCTGATGGGCGGAAAGTCAGCGGCATGCAGCCTGATCCATTCGATGGCCGCTTGTTCATGGTTGAGTGAGCGGCCATTGCGTTGTTGTTGTAAACGATAACTTTCAATCTGGCAGACCTGCTCCATCATTCTGACCGAATAGGCCTGTTCCGGGTCATCAAAACCGATGCCGAGTAAAAACCGAGACTGTTGTTTTCGGCACCAGATCACCTGACCGGAAGCGGTTAAGGTGGACGGTAAGTGTTTGAAATAGATATCGATGGAGAGGCCGGGAGGAATATAGCGTTCCCAGAGGCAGCTCAGTCCACCGGGACTGAATACGCTGCTTTTCTGCCCTCGGGACCGTCGATTTTTTGCCGTGCGCAGCAGAATCGGAATATCGATGGGGTGATGTAAATAGTGTTTAGGCATAAATCACCTTTCAGCGGTGCGCTAACCTGTGAAGCTAAGGCGTTTGCGAGAGCCTAGATTTCTCAGATTGTCTTACAGTTGCGCTAGCGCTGATGTTTAGCGGCTAATATCATAATCCCTAACGGTAATAATCCTATTTGCGTGACGATAAAGGTGTTATCGGCGCTTCACTGGCAGTATTTAATGATTTCGTCAGTATTCTTCTATCCAGTGCCATCCTTTACGTTTATTCGTCGTCTTTAGATCTAAGCAGCCTGCGCTAATAATGCTGTGTTAAATCAAGGCGGCTATCATCCGCAAGTACCCGCTAATCAAGTCAACATGTCTTTCAATCGAAGCGTTAAAAAACTTCAGGGCGTGTCAATGGTGACAAAAAACTTGTCATAAGTGACAGCAGTTGAGGGTGTTCATCGCTGATGAAATCGAGCGATATTTTTTAACTTATTGAAATAAAAGGACTTGTATATATTGGCTCTGTTTATGCTTAGTAGATAGTAACGCACAAACATAGTTGGAGAATGACTCATGGTACATCAAGAGCAAGAGCAAAATGTTGAGATGATCGGTATTGCAGCAACTATTGCAATGGTTGTGGGGGGTCTGGTGGTAGGCATTTCACCCATGCTAGTACAGGTTGCTATGTTGGTATTCTGATCGTTTTAGGCACCTTCAACCGGCTGGTTAAGCAGCGTCTTCCTTCCAGCGAGTAAACCAGCCATTAGGAGGATTCCATAATCCTCCTTTTTTATAGTAATATGCGTAACTAGTTACGTAATTAGTTTTGGTTGTGTTTTATGTGCTGCTTGATACAGCGGAAAAGGTTGGGTCTATGGATTACATGAAAAGTTTTGGCAGCCTGTCGCTCGGCAGTCGGCTAAAGCGGCTGTCCGATAAATTAGTGCAAGATGTGATTCGGCTCTATCAAAGTCAGGGTATTGAGCTTAATCCGAGTTTTTTTCCGTTGTTTAATATGTTGCATCAACAGGGGCCGATGACCGTTACCGAAGCGGCTGAAAAGCTGGCGGTGAGCCATCCGGCGATCAGTAAAATTGCCGGTAAGATGCAGCAGCAGGGCTGGCTGAGCAAAACAGTAGATCCTGATGATGAAAGGCGACAGTTATTGGCGTTAACGCCACAGAGTGACGCTTTGTTAGAGCAGATAGCGCCCGTATGGCAGGCGATTGAAAATCACCTAGACGGATTGATTTGTGCTCAGCAATACCCGCTACTGGATTCGTTGGCCGAGTTTGAAACTTTACTCAATGAGCAGGGGTTCTATGAACCGGTATTGCAACAGTTAACAAGACGTCATGACAGTGAACAAGTGGTTATTTCGGGCTGGGATGATGGTTATCGCGAAGCCTTTAAACGGCTCAACTTGGCTTGGTTGACGCGCTATTTTGATGCTGAGCTGACCCCAAGGGATTCTGAGGCATTAGACAATCCTGAGGGTTACTACCTTGCTCGGGGCGGCTACATCTGGTTTGCCCGCCATCAAGCGGATAATAAAGTGGTTGGTTGCGTTGCACTGGCGCGGCATAGCGATGGTCAGTATGAAATTTCTAAAATGGGGGTGGATGATGCTTGGCAGGCGGTTGGTGTGGGGCGGCGGTTATTGCTGACGGCACTGGATAAGGCGCGCGAGTTAGGCGCGTCAGAAGTGTTTCTGGAAACCTCCAGTAAGCTTGAAAGGGCGCTGCAGCTATATCGTAATTTGGGATTTAGACAGGTCGCTCATCCGGCTGGGAACTCCTATTACAGTAGAGCCGATATCTATATGAGGTTAAGTTTGTGACTAGTCAGACCCAGGTCAACCAGGATCTACGTGCGATTCAGAGACGTGAGATGTTGGGTGGTGCTAAGGCGACCATCCCCTTGATTATTGGCGCCATCCCTTTTGGCATTATTTTTGGCACTTTGGCCGGCCCAAGCGGTTTATCGGCTTGGGGGGCGCTGGCGATGTCGGTGATTGTGTTTGCCGGTTCAGCCCAGTTTATTGCATTAGGGTTAATGGCGGCAGGGGCCGCGGTACCAGTAATTATTGCCACGACCTTTGTGGTTAATCTACGGCATATTCTCTATGCCGCTAACCTTGTACCCAAGGTGGCTCATCTGCCCCATCGTTGGCGGGTGATGATGGCCTTTGGTTTGACCGATGAAACCTTTGCTGCCGTCAGTAATCGTTTTATGCTGCAGCAAAACACCGAGCATGCGCACTGGTTTTATCTCGGTTCTTGGTTGGCGATGTATGGTAATTGGATACTCTGCACTGGTTTGGGTATTGCTTTAGGAGAGCTGTTTCCGGATATGATGGATTGGGGATTAGATTTTGCTATGTCGGTCACCTTTATCGGCATGGTGGTGCCCTATCTGAAAACCAAGCCGATGTGGGGAGCGGTGATTGTCTCTGGGGCGATCGCTATGGCTACTATCGGTATGCCTCACAAGCTGGGTTTAATCGTTGCGGCGTTGTGCGGAATCGCAACCGGCTTATCATTTCATCTCTTATTGAAGCGCTGTTCTGCACAGGAGACCCGCGATGACTGAAGTGTTGCTGATCGTCGGTATGTTCATGGCCACCTTTAGTGTTCGCTATGTGTTATTTGCCGTTGCGGGTAAGGTGCGTTTTCCGCCTTGGTTAACAACCGGATTGAGCTTTGTGCCGCCGGCGGTGTTAACCGCCATTATCGTGCCTGCGGTGCTATTACCTCGGGGTGAACTGTGGCTAAGATTTGATAATCCTTGGTTGTTGGCCGGGGTGTTTGCCGCACTGGTCGCTTTTTGGCGTCGGGATCTATTGACCACCATCGTGCTGGGTATGCTCTGCTTTATGCTGCTTCGCTTTGGCCTAGGGCTATAGGTTTTACAGTATGACCGGGTGTTGTATGGCGAGGCGAGTAGCGATAATCGATTAACCGGTTAGGTGGAATACTGTATAGCTGCTTTCCATTAAATCTTAGGGCTCAAGCTGTAACCCTCCCCGTTACAGCGCTTCATGGGGTATATTCAGTAGGTTGGCATATAACTTGTAATATAACAGGTAGCTAGATAACAGGGCTTTTAATAAAGCCAATACGAGAGCCAGTATTAGAACCTACATCGATGCAGCAGGGGCGGGTTATCAATATTTCAGCGGTTAATATTCGGATTAGTGGCCAGGTGCAGGGGGTTGGTTTTCGTCCCTTTGTGTATAACCTTGCCCGCCGTCTGAAGCTGAAAGGAACGGTCGCTAATTCAGCCTTCGGGGTGGACATCTCTGTTGCAGGGCCGGCGGCAGCGTTGGCTCAGTTTCAGCAGTTGCTCGTCAGTGAGCCGCCGCCGATGGCGTTGATCGATCAGTTACTGGTTGAATCTGCCGCTGCTCAAGCGTATTCAGACTTTTCCATTATTGAAACACAGCAGGGGCCTTTAACGGTGGCGGCTACCCCGGATGCTAATGTTTGTTCCGCCTGCCTGCATGAGCTGTTTGATGCCGCAGACCGCCGTTACCTCTATCCCTTTATTAACTGCACCCATTGTGGCCCACGTTATAGCATTATTCGCGCACTACCTTACGATCGAGCGTTTACAACCATGGCTGATTTCGCCCTCTGTCAGCCTTGTAAGCAGGAATATAGCACCCCGACCCATCGCCGCTTTCATGCTCAACCTAATGCCTGCGCAGAGTGTGGGCCGCAGCTGAGTTTTGCTAACGCAGAGGGGGCGTTACAACCGGGCGACCCGATCGAGGCCGCCATAGAATTGATTGAGCAGGGCTTAATTGTTGCGGTGAAAGGGATCGGCGGGTTCCACCTGCTCTGTGATGCCCGTAATCCCGAAGCCGTGGTACGACTTCGACAGCGTAAACAACGGCCCGTTAAGCCGTTTGCGGTGATGGGGTTAAACTCTCCATCTTTGGCGGCCATTGTGCAGTTGAATGATGTCCGTGAGCATCGGTTACAGGCGCAGGATGCTCCGATCGTGCTCTGCCCTGCGACCACTGAGCTACCCACCGATATTGCACCGGGGCTAGCGTGGTGTGGCGTAATGCTACCCCATACACCGTTACACTATCTGCTGCTGCATCGCTTATGTGGTGCGCCGACAGGAGAGGATTGGTTAACCCAACCGCAGTCACCTCTTTTAGTGATGACCAGCGCCAACGGCCGGGGGAATCCGCTGGTCACTGATAATCAGCAAGCACTCCTTGAGTTGCAAGGTATTGCTGATGGTTTTGTGCTGCATAACCGGGATATTCGTATCCGTTGTGATGATTCGGTAGTCAATGGGTTAGCGGATGACATGCCCTTGATTCGTCGGGGTCGCGGATTGGCACCGCAGGTTATACGTTTACCGCAAAGCGGCCCATCGACGCTGGCGGTGGGGGCGTTTTATAAGAATACCCTCTGTGTTACCCAAGGCGATAAAGCCTATGTGTCCCAGTATATTGGTGATTTGGATAATCCCGATTGTTGTCAGGCATTAGCCGAACTGACCGAGCATCTAATTCAGTTATTAGAGATCACGCCAGAGCAGGTGGTGTGTGATCTACACCCGGATTTTTACAGCAGCCGATTTGCTCGGGAATATGCCAGTCAGCATAAGATTCCGTTGTACTCTGTGCAGCATCATCATGCGCATATCGCCTCGGTGATGGCAGAGCAGGGCTTGCGTGAGCCCGTATTGGGGTTGGCTCTCGATGGATTAGGATTAGGTATCGACAATCAGCTCTGGGGTGGCGAACTGCTCTATGTGGATGGTCATCAATACCGGCGTTTAGGTCATCTGCCTGAACAGCTTATTCCCGGTGGTGATCGGGCGGCCAGAGAGCCTTGGCGCTCGGCCGCTGCGGTGTTGTATCAGCTACAACGGGGTGATGAGATTATCAGTCGTTTTAATCAGCCGGCAGCGATCACGGTTAAGCAGATGTTGCAGCAACAGTTTAATTGCCCGCCAACCAGCAGCGCCGGGCGTCTCTTTGATGCGGTGGCATCGTTGTTGGGTATTTGTCATATCAACAGCTTTGAAGCGGATGCCGCGATGCAGCTTGAAGCCTGTGCTTACCGTTATCTGCAGCAACATGATTGGCCTGATCTACCGCCGATGATCGACTTGAGTACCACCGGCCAACCATTGCTGCAGCCTTTACTGGCGAGGTTAGCCGATGTGCAAGACCCTGAGTGGGGAGCCGCATTGTTTCACCGTCAATTGATTGATGGCTTAAGCCGATGGGTTATACAACATCAAGGCAGTACTCGGCTTGCTGTGGTGTTAGCGGGCGGCTGTTTTCTCAATCAGTTGTTACGAGAAGGGCTCACCGAGCAGTTACAGCAGGCGGGGCTGAGGGTTTACAGTGCAGCATTGCTACCCTGCAATGATGCCGGTATTAGCCTAGGGCAAGCGCAGATCGCGCAGCTTTTGGCGAATGACAATAATAAAGACAAGCAAGTGGCAAAGGGGTTATTCCAATGTGTTTAGCAATACCCGTAGAGGTGGTTGAGATTATCGATGATGATACGGCCATCGCCGATATTGGTGGCGTGCGTAAAACGATCAATGTTGCGCTGATTGCCGATCTACTCGTAGGTGATTATGTGATCCTGCATGTCGGTTATGCGTTGAATAAAATCGACCCAGAAGAGGCTGCCAAAACCCTAGCACTGTTTGCTGAACTGGGTGAGTTGGATGCGGCAATGGATGACAATCAGCAGGTGATCTCATGAAGTATGTCGAGGAGTACCGGGATGGCAAAATGGCCCGCGAGATTGCCGAGCGGATTCGTCAGGAGGCGCTGCCGACGCGGGAGTATAACTTGATGGAGTTTTGTGGCGGCCATACCCACGCGATCTTCCGCTACGGTATTCCGGACCTGCTGCCGGATAATGTCAACATGATCCATGGTCCTGGCTGTCCAGTGTGTGTCTTGCCCATCAGTCGCTTGGATACCGCTATCGAACTGGCCGTGACCCATGGGGTTATTCTCTGCTCCTATGGCGATATGATGCGGGTGCCGGGTTCGCGTAAACGTAATCTATTAAAAGCTCGGGCGGCCGGGGCCGATGTGCGCATGGTCTATTCCTGCATGGATGCCTTAAAACTGGCGCAGGATAACCCCGATAGAGAGGTGGTGTTCTTTGCCATCGGCTTTGAAACGACAACGCCACCGACGGCTTTGGTGATTCATCAGGCGAAGCAGCTGGGGCTGACCAACTTCACGGTTTTCTGTAACCATGTGCTCACCCCCGCTGCCATCAGCAGCATTCTCGATTCCCCAGAAGCGGGCGAGTTAGGTTTGTTATCCTTAGATGGTTTTGTTGGCCCGGCGCATGTTAGCACCGTTATCGGTAGCCAACCCTACGAGCGCTTTGCCACTGATTACAACAAGCCGATTGTGATTGCCGGTTTCGAACCCTTGGATCTGCTGCAAGCGATTTTGATGCTGATCCGACAGTTGAACGATGGGCGCGCCGAGGTTGAAAACGAGTTTTCCCGGGCGGTCACCCGGCACGGCAATGAGCGTGCCAAGGATATTGTCGCTAAAACCTTTGAAGTGCGTGATGCTTTTGAGTGGCGCGGCCTAGGCTTTGTGCCTCACAGCGCCTTGAAAATTCGACCGGAGTTTGCTCAGTTTGATGCAGAACTTCGTTTTCCAGTTGATTACCATAGCTCTGCTGAAAATGCCGCCTGCCAGTGTGGCGCGATCCTGCATGGGGTGAAATCGCCCCGCGATTGCACTCTATTTGGCGGTGCTTGTACCCCAGAAAATCCATTAGGCCCCTGTATGGTCTCCAGTGAGGGCGCCTGTGCAGCGTATTATAGTTATGGTCGCCACCAAGAATCGCTAATCGTCACCGATAATGCCGAATAAAGAGCAACTTAGCTGAATTGAATACGCTCGGCGTAGTTAAGCGCACTAGGTTAAATCAGTACGCCGTGTGAGAAAGGGTTTACATACCATGACCAAACAAACTGAATACAGTCATCCTCTCGATTTACAACATGGCCGGGTTGAAATGGCCCACGGCGGTGGCGGTAAAGCGATGGCGCAGTTGATAGACCAGCTGTTTCTACAATCTTTTTCTAACCCTTGGTTAGAGCAGATGAATGATCAAGCCTGTTTTGATCTGCCGCCGGGACGAGTAGTGATGGCGACCGATAGCCATGTGATCTCACCGTTATTTTTCCCCGGCGGTGATATCGGGGCGCTGTCTGTCCATGGTACGGTTAATGATGTCGCCATGTCCGGTGCTGTACCTAAATTTCTTTCTGCCGGTTTTATTTTAGAAGAAGGTTTCCCTTTGGCGGATCTTCAGCGCATTGTTATTTCCATGGCACATGCGGCAGAAGCCGCCGGTGTCGCCATTGTGACCGGTGATACCAAAGTGGTGGAGAGAGGTAAAGGCGATGGATGCTTTATCAATACCACTGGTATCGGTGTAGTACCTGAAGGGCTTAACTTGTCGGGTAACCGAGTGCAACCGGGGGATAAAGTACTGCTGTCCGGCACCTTAGGGGATCACGGTGTTGCCATCATGTCACTGCGCGAAGGGCTAACCTTTGAAACCTCTATCGAATCCGATAGCCAAGCGCTGCACGACCTCGTCGCCGCCATGGTAACCGAAGTCCCCGACATCAACTGTATGCGTGATCCAACCCGGGGTGGGCTGGCCGCGACCCTGAATGAAATCGCCCAAAGCAGCGGGGTAGGCGTGTCCATCGCTGAAACAAATATTCCGATTAAGCCGCAGGTTAGCGCCGCCTGTGAGTTTCTTGGGCTCGATCCGCTCTACGTTGCCAATGAAGGCAAGCTGGTCGCCTTCTGCCCGGCGGGTAAGGCAGAACAGTTATTAGCTATCATGCGGCAGCATCCGCAAGGTGCAGAAGCCGCCATCATTGGTGAGGTGACCGCCGACCCCCTCAAGTTTGTACAGATGGAAACGGTGTTTGGTGGCAAGCGAATGGTGGATTGGATATCGGCTGAGCAACTGCCTCGCATCTGCTGAGGCTTTGCATGGAAACGGCATGTTGCGTTTACGCTCGTTCGTGTAAGAGCGCTACAGGTCACTCGCTAAGCCTTGCCTGCCGATCCGCTGATAACACCTTGCAGAATCCTGCTGGCGATGAGGCGACACTTGAATAGCGACGTTCAACTGGCCGGCATTGAAGGGTTGATAATCTGCTATTGTTGATAGAGATTTTAGTTGTTGTACTGCTATTGGAGGGGATATGAAATTCATCATATTGATGATTGTGTTATTGGTTGTCGGGTTGCTGAGCATGCAGCAGATGGCGCCAAAGGAAGCCCCGTTAAGATCGATGGAACAGGATTCTACCCATTCAACTTCAGATATTCCCAAAATTCCGACGCGTCCCGATGAGGTTAAGCAGTTTGCTGATGATATTAATCATTACGTTCAGCAAGAGGCAGCCAAAAGAGCGGTGATGCTGGAAGAAGCAGAAAAACACTAATATCGGCGGATCACCGGGTTTATCTTAGCCGGCTGATGCTGGATTTTCAGCCGCAATGCTTCCGTTAGCTAGGTGCTGCTTGGGTTCTGTTTCGCTTTCTTTATGCAATAAAATACTGGATGATCTGCTTCTATGCAGTATCGGTGTAACTATGCACTCAATAACATCTCTATAGGTAACGGTTATGATTCAAGTAGGCGATAAAATTCCGGCTATCAGTGTTAGCACTATCTTCGCGGGTGAAACAGCGGCGGTGAGCACTGAGCAACTTTTTGCGGGTAAGAAAGTAGTGTTGTTTGCGTTACCCGGCGCGTTTACGCCGACCTGTTCGTCATCCCATCTGCCGGGGTACATTGTTAAGGCGGATGATATTTTAAGTAAAGGCGTTGATCTGATTGCTTGTCTTTCTGTTAACGATGCTTTTGTGATGAAAGCTTGGGCCGAGTCGCAAAATGCTGAGCAGATTACTATGGTGGCTGATGGCGGTGCCGAGTTAACCAAGGCGCTAGGACTGGAGATGGATAGCGGTTCGTTTGGTGGTGTGCGTTCACGTCGCTATGCAATGATTGTTGAAGATGGCGTAGTCACCGCCCTCAATATTGAAGAGCCTAAAACCTTTGAAGTCAGTAGTGCCGAAGCTATACTTGAATTGCTCTGAAACGATTCAGTTTAGTATTTTGTCAGTGATCAATACGTAAAGGTTTGTGGAAGAATTATGCAAGATGTAATTGATGCGATACGTGACGCTAATATTGATGTTGTGACTCCTTTAGAACTGCCGGATTTTGATGATGTCGTGGCGGCAGAGGAAGAGATCTGTGTACCGCTTTATCCGGATTTCAAAGAGTTTCTCTTGACGGTGAGTGATGTTGTCTGTGGCTCTATAGAGCCGGTGACCGTGGCTGACCCATCATCCCATACGCATCTGCCGGAAGTGGCGGCTTATGCTTGGTCGATTGGTCTGTCCCGTGAGCACACGCCGATCTGTGCTCATGACGGGGGCTTTTATGCGGTCACGATTGAGGGTGCCGTGGTTTACTGGACACCGGAGAGTGGTGAAATAGAGGAGTGGACAACAGTTTGGGAGTGGGCTAGGGAAGTTTGGCTAGTTAGTTGATTTATATGTATTATTCAATGAAAAACGGCTCCTAGGAGCCAAGCCAATGGCATCTGGGGTGCATATAGTGCCTGTAATTTGGTTATCAATTTGATAAAGCCCTTGCATCTATTAATGCTAGGGCTTTATTGTTTTTGCCTCGATTTTATGGAGCTAAAGTTATTAAGATTTAATGCTTTTAGTTGATGATATCCGTAACTCGAACCTTTCCCTTCGCTAGTCCTAATCGCTCCGCAGAGGCATAATATGACTTATCGAGCAGATCGTTTGTCTGTACTTGTCCTCCTGACGGCGCTCACTGCGATGGCCCTACTCCTCATTGGTTTACCTTAGAAACTACAAAGCTGCATCTCAAATATCAATGTAATAGAGTGAAAAATAGACGCGTTGCTTTCTTTTTTTCTTAGGTAAAAGAGGAGTTCAGACAAGGTGTCGGATTTCACCACTTCAGTGGTGAAGAAGCATTCGTCTGCTTCAACGCCTTTTTACTGAAATGAACTATCATGATGTTTAAATTTGTGGGGATACCTCAGGCTTTGGCCCCTTTAATTCACTTTGACTCTATGTTTCACTCATATATTTGTAGGTAGCTACGGCGCGTTCAGGATTAGGTGGTACAAATTGGACATTAAAAAAACAATGCCCTCCACCAAAACACGTTTCTTTAAACACCTGAAAAAATCCTTTGTAGATGGACCGCCTTGAAAAACGGTCTATATCTGTCCGACCAAATCCACTTTCAAATTGTTTAAGTCCGCCAAACTTGTAAGACCCTAATCTGCTAATCAATGGAACAGAAATCATCCTCCCTTCGGATTCGAAGGTATCGTATCGAATTGTCACCAACGACAAATCTTCCTCGATCGATAGATCCCACGGAACGCTTATGCTCAAAAAGAATATTTGTTGATCGGTTTCTCTATTCTCCATAAAGGATAAGAAATTCTGATCATGCACTTCAATAGCGCCAGGAGGGTCTGCCTTAGTTACAGTTGCATCTTCTGGAATCTGTAGGTTATAAGACTCGTAGGCGCGTACTTCTAACTGAATCGGTATAACTGTTGGCGAATATAGATATGTTAATACGAAGACCGCCATGGCACCGCCGGCCCTTAAAGTAAATCCTTTGCCTTTCCAGTCGAGGTAAAGAAAACCGGGTATGACCGCTGCCAACACAGAAACCGCTAAGCTTAGAACAGTCCTGATCAATATGACTAAATTTGGATCAGAGAAAGGTTCGTTCCTTACCAGTAAATATGCAACAAGAGATATGAGTAAGAATGACAATGCGAATACAGTGATCTTTTCCCAAGTTGCAGGTTTGTATGAGGTCATCGAATCTTCCATATTGGTTTGTTGATCTAATGCTTTACTAAGCGGGAATAAAATTAGCGAGGAACGAGCAAAAGCGACCTCGTCAATAATTCAATGTAACTGCCAAGTTTAAATGAAACCCCTCAACCAGTCTTCAAATTCAATCATAAATCGAGTTGGTGCGGGCTTCCAGTTTTAATTCTTTTGGCCTGCTACTGGTGTTTGGGAACAGATGGGAAATACAGTGCCATGATTAGCTCGCTTCATTGAAATATTTCCGGGGCCTACGTACACGTCCAACATAGTCCCAAGCCAATCTCTTCTACCAACTTAATCCAGGGTGTTTAAAGCCTGCGTCGGTGACAATGGTAGGCTTGGTGTTACTTGGAAGGAGCGCTTTGAGCATTACCAGAAAACGTTGATGAGTCTGAGGTTTCTCTTTGGTTTCAAGACCATGTACTTCCTTATATAAAGTCAACGCCCGCCCTGCAAATGCCACAGCATCTCTGAACAGAAAATGTTCTTTTCGTCCATCTAAATCTGACCTGTCTACACTGATGACAGAGCGTCTTTTTCCCGTAAAGAAGCGACACATATAAGTAGAGAGCGACTCTTTTTGTAAGTGAGGGTTTGAAAGCGACCTATCTGAGCGTTTTATCCGAAGTTTTTCATAGACTTGGGAATGAATTCCACGCCCAATACTGGTAACAGTACAGCGACTCCCTTGCGCTAGGCTCAAGACACTGACAGCTAATGAATTTCGTCGTTTTTTTATGCATATGGGGCAGACAAACGGGATGATTTTATTCAATATAATGATCGCGTTCATAGCTCTGGTGGTAATTTGTTTTTGGCGAAATAATTGATCCCCAAGGGTTATGAACGTCCCCTTCCTAAGCTAACTACATGTTATTTATTAAAAATTCGTGAGGATATCACAGGCTTTGTCCCCTTTACTTACGCAGTGTCATGTGATGATTTGATATCACGCGGTTACTGCAAGTCGAGGTATAGTTTGTTATATCACGTTCAGGGCCATTTCCTGTTTTTCGCTGGCTTTGAGTATCAGAATCATACCGGCTCCCAGAACAGAAATAGCAGCGGCGATATAGAGTGAGTCGGCATAACTACCGCCCCTATCGGCAATGATCCCCGCAATGGCTGGCGCGCCAATCTGGGCAATACCGTATAGCAGCGTGAGTTTGCCCATCAATTTGGCCGGCTTGGTTGGGTAGAAACGCCCGGCCATGGCGAGCACTAGGCTAACGATACCGATAAAACTACCGCCATAGAGAACGGCACTGACTAATACCACCCAGAGTGTGTCATTCACGGCGGGCAGAATAATACCGATAATCTGTATTAAAAAGGCGATCAATAGGGCGTTAAGCTCTCCCTGTTGACGGGCGATCCGATCCCATAGAATCACTGCGGGTGTGGCGCTCAGACCAACAAAAATCCAGACGATTTGGCCATCTCCTTGAAGGCTTGGTTGGGCTTCGACAATAGCGACCAGAAATGTAGCGCTGATCACGTAGGCATAGCCGGCACAGAAATACATCATCCCTAACAGTAGCAACCAGCGACGGCTAGGGGGGTTATCTTTTAAAGGCACACCCGCTTTGGTTTGATGGCTGGTATCAGGGCGGGGCAGCCAGCGCCATGCTGGAATGGCGATCAATGCACCGAGAATACCTACCGTTAGCCACTGCTCATGCCAGTCCAGCCGGCCAATCATCAGTTCGCCAGCGAGACCGCTGACGATAATACCCAGACCTGCCCCGGCATAATGAATCCCCAGTTCGGGGCGATGTCCGTGACGCAGTAGCCAATTCATAATTAAACCGGCACTGATTAACATGCCGCTGGCGCTGCTTAGGCCGGAGAAAAAGCGGAGTATGCCCCAAGCCCAGATATTATCGGTAAATGCCATGGCCAGGGTGGTAATCACTGCGGTGATTAGGCCTGCGCGGTAGAGTCGATCTTTGATTTTTAAATTACCGACAGTGGCAGCGAGCAAAGCACCACACATATAGCCGATATAGTTAATGGTGGCTAGGTATCCGCCCGCTAAGTCGGTTAGACCCGCTTGCGACTGCATTTCGGGTAGCAGGGTTGTATAGCAAAAGCGAGCGATACCGATGGTTAAAATCAGCCCTAGCAGGCCTGATCCCAGCACCTTCATGTGCTGCTTGTTATCCGTTGTGTCCATTCATGCGCTGCCTATTATTGTTATAGTGATAAGCGTATATATTTATATTATTCTTTACAAACGAATTATAGAGATATAAATGTTCTCTAATTAAGAATGATTTGTTGCTGATTCGACTCGGCTATTCACACCATTGTATGAGCAGTTACTGTCTTGATGGCAGGCGGTCTGCGGGAGATGTTTTGGAAATACTGGCACTGAAAACCTTTGAAAAGGTGGCTAAAGAGGGGGGCGTGTTGGCCGCCGCTAAACAGTTAAATACAGTGCAGTCTAATGTCACTACACGTATTCAACGTTTGGAAGAGGAGTTGGGTACTCGATTGTTTTCCCGAAAGGGGCGGGGATTGGAATTAACCCGGCCGGGGCGGGTGTTGTTGGACTATGCCGAACAGATTTTACAGTTAGAACGTCAGGCGGGGGTGGTGGTCCGATTGGCAGGAAAAGGCGCGGCGGAAATTAAAATCGGAGCCATGGAGACTTTCACAGCTACCCATTTACCGCCATTGCTAGGTGCGCTGAGAGAGTGTTGCCCTAAATTGAAACCACAGGTAATGGCGGCGACCACGGCGGAACTTGTGCGGGCAGTGCTGGATCATCATATTGATTGTGCCTTTGTTGCCGGACCGATTAATCACTCTGATTTAATCAGTATGGATGTATTGAGCCAAGAGTTGGTGTTAGTGCAACCTAAAAAACTGATTGCGGCAGAAAATCTTGTGCTGTTTCGGGAGGGCTGTGTGTATCGCAATAAAGCGCTACAGTGGGCGCGTGATTATAGGGATAACCGTTATGGGCTCAGTGAACTGGGTACATTAGAGGGGATTCTTGGCTGTGTTGCCCAGGGGTTAGGAGTCACGCTGATGCCGCGCAATGTGGTGGCGCTATCGGTTTATCGTGAGCAACTGACGTTAGAGGCGCTGCCGGATGAGCTAGCTATAGTGCCGACGGTTTTGATCCGTCATCGTAGCACGCCTCGGTTAAAGGTGATCGAATCCCTGTTGGATTCGTTGCGCTGGTTGCCGGATCAGCCCGCGGTGGGATAGCAGCCGTCGTGTAATAAAGTGTCAATCAGAGGTTGTCGGGTAAGCCCTAGTGCGTATCTTAGAGCTGATTGGCTTTACGATAATTACCCTGATAATCAAAGACTCGTTCTTGAACGCGCCAGAATTGACCGGATTTTCGTGCCACGACAAAATCGGGTGCGGTGAATAGTGGGGCAACCGCTAAGACTTCTTCGAGTGTTTGAAACGTTCGCGGGGTTAGGCTTTGAGCAAAACGGCGGCCATATAGGGTGTTAAAGCGTTTGCGCTGCTGACTATTGTGCAAATCAAACAGCTCGCTGAGTTCCTCCCCCTGCTCATCGTGATAAAGGATTTTCAAACGGCCCTTCGATTCGGTCATTGAAATACCGGCACAGCGGATGACTCGCGCATCTTTGAGTTTAAGTGCTGCTTTAAGTTGATCGTCTGGATCGATAATGGCGTGACCACATTGATGACAGTTGCGCGCGGCAATATCATTTTCTGCATTGCACTGTGGGCACTCCTTAAAACGAAAACGATAGTCGCACTGGGTCATTGCCCCGTTTTCTTCCGGCAGTGTACCCTGGCAGCGTCGGCCAAAATGCTCAATCACATGACCTTCGTCGTCGGTTTTACCCCAGAAAATATTGGCAAATTCACAAGCGGGGCAGAACACCTGCACCGGTACACTGCTGCTATCGGGTTTTGGTTGTCCCACTTCGGGGGCGAACAGGTTAAAGCCATTACCGGCGTAATCCATCACCAGACAATTCTCTTTACCTTCTGCTAATCTGAGCCCTCGACCCACGATCTGTTGGAACAGTGATACCGACTGAGTGGGTCGTAAGATGGCAATAAAATCCACATGTGGCGCATCAAACCCGGTGGTTAACACTGCCACGTTGACCAGATACTTTATCTGTTTCTGTTTAAATTGCTGAATCCGTTCATCCCGTTCTGCATTGGCGGTGGCGCCGGTGATCAGTGCGGTGGTTTCGTCGGGCAGGTAGCCGCAGATTTCGTAAGCATGTTTGACCGTGGCGGCAAAAATCATCACCCCTTGGCGTTCTTGTGCCAGTGTTTTGATCTGCTCACAGATAGCCTCGGTTACTCGAGGGTGGCTGACTAATAACTGGTTAACCTCGGCTTCGCCGTAGCCACCGAAACGATTGGCTTGCAACGCGGAAAAATCATACTGGGCGATCGGCGCATCGACCATATTAGGCGGTGTAAGAAACCCTCGCTTAATCATGTATTGCAGGGGTAGTTCGTAGATACAGTGTTCGAACGGACGTGGTTCACTGCTGCGGCAGAAGCCGCGATAGTGATAACGGTAGATCCAGCCCATGCCCATACGGTAGGGCGTGGCGGTTAACCCTAAGAGCTTCAGTTGTGGGTTAAAGCTTCTCAGTTGGGTAAATATCTGTTGATATTGGCTATTTTCATCATCGCTGATCCGGTGGCATTCATCGATAATGACCAAAGAATGTTCAGTCGCAAAGTCTTGTAAGTTGCGAACCACCGACTGCACGCTGGCAAAGGTAACCTGAAAATGGCTTTGCTTTTGCTTTAAACCGGCGGAGTAGAGGCCGCCCTGCAAACCATAACTTAAGTATTTATTGTGGTTTTGCTCAACCAGTTCTTTGACATGGGCTAACACGAGAATTTTACGGCGTGCTAAACGGGCTAGCTCGGCGATCACCAAGCTTTTGCCCGCGCCAGTTGGCAAGACAATAACGGCAGGGTCATTCGTTTTACGAAAATGTTGTAGGGTGGCATCGACAGCATCGCGTTGATAGTCGCGTAGTTGAAATTTATCCGCCATTGAACGGCCCCAAGATGTTGTTAATAAGGGGGTTAGTTGAGACGACGTGCTGCAGTCGAATATCGGTTATTCTGAATCGCTTAGCGAAGGCTGATGAGCTGAGTATTCGTGCATTTTCGTGGGCCGCTGTCATACGACTATTGTAGCGTGGAAATAACTGATTTAAACGGGCTTTTTGGCATGGATTATGAGATATTTCAGCCAGCAGAAGAGCGGCCATTCAGAATTATTTCTGATAGATCAGTCTTATGCGTCTATTCTAAATATACATTCTGAAACACACTGCTTAAAACAATAGAGGAAAACACTATGGATCTATCTTTTATCGATATTTACGTCATCCCTTGGGCTATCAATATAGCGATGGCCGCGGCCATCTTTATCATTGGTCGGATGGTTTCTAAATTCCTTGTTAATTTACTGGGCAAAGTCCTACGTAAAGGGAAAATGGAAGATATCCTGGTGAACTTCATCAGTGCTATCGCCAATATTCTGCTGTTGTTGGTGGTAGTCGTTGCATCATTAGATCAGTTGGGCGTTGATACAACATCAATGATTGCGCTGGTGGGTGCTGCAGGTTTGGCGGTTGGTTTGGCTTTGCAAGGTTCACTGCAAAACTTTGCTGCCGGTGTGATGTTGATTGTATTCCGTCCGTTTAAAGAGGGTGACTTCATTGAAGCGGCGGGTGTTGCTGGTGTGGTTGAACATATCAGTATTTTCAACACCATTATGCGTACTGGAGATAACAAAGAAGTAATCGTCCCTAACGGTAATATCTACAGCGGTGTTATTACTAACTACTCTGCGCGTGATACTCGTCGTGTGGATATGGTCTTTGGTATCGGTTATGGCGATGATCTGAAGAAAGCTAAAGCACTGTTAGAAGAGATTGTGACCAGTGATGAGCGGGTTCTACAAGATCCTGCACCGGTGATTGCAGTATCTGAGCTGGCTGATAGCAGTGTTAACTTTGTGGTTCGTCCATGGGTTAAATCGGCTGACTTCTGGGCGGTTAAATTTGATACCACGGAAAATGTGAAATTACGCTTCGATCAGGAAGGTATTTCGATTCCTTTCCCACAGATGGATGTTCATCAGTACAAGCACGACAACGATTAAACCTATCTTTAAGGTTTATGGTTAAACGAAACAGCCGCTTATGCGGCTGTTTTTACATCTACTAGTTCTCTTCATCCCTTGGCGTGTCTATATCAAGGGATTGCTCAATTTGACGTTTCAGTGCTTCGTTTTCTTGACGTATCTTCTGCGTTTCAAGGCGATAGCGGAAGATGTCCTGAACCCGCACTTCCAATTTGTTTTCCAAGCCTTCAATCCGTTTATCCTGCAGTTTAATAATGTGTTGGTACTTCTTGACCTTCTGCTGCAGGTTATTGATTAGGCCGTAATTCTGCATCCCTGAGCGATGGTTATCGAGATTCCCATGTTCAGGGTGGTGTTGCTGACTTAGTTCGGTCACTAGATGTTTGTATAGGGCTTTAAGGTCAGTGGATTCGCGGGTGTTATAGCGAATGTTGTTTTCCACGGCTTTATGAGCGCTGGCCGAGCCAATCGAGCCGGCGAGCGTATGTTCCAGCATCCGGTGAAATTCGAGTAGCTCGATAATGGCGATATGACTTTTGCCCGTCACTTGCAGATCATCGGTGATTTGTGTCAGTGCGGCTTTGGCCTTATCGCTACTGAGATAGCCTTCGAGCAGTGTTTGGGCTTCATTGAGTTTCTCATTGAGCGATATATAGCGGTCGAGTCCAGTGGGACGGGCTTGCCGGAATGGCGCCGGCTGCATAGCGGAAAGAAACTCGGTGGTCAGGTTACGCTCTGCTTTGTGGGGGTGGTAAAGCCATGACCCGAGAATATAAAAACTGATATTGACCAGCATTGTCCAAAACACGCTGTGCGGAATAGAGCCAATATCGTCGAAGCCAAATAGTGCTTCGGGGCGAAGCAGGGCAAAGCCGAGTAAACCCTCCTGTAGCAGCCTGTCGGATAACCAACCGTGTTCGATGAAAGCGGGAATTATGAGGGTGTAGGTCCACATAATAAAACCGGCCAATAAGCCCAGTAAGGCCCCGGCACTGTTGCCCTTGCGCCAGAAAAGCCCGCCCAATAGCGCGGGGGAAAACTGCAGTACGGCGACAAATGAGATCAAACCAATGGTGACTAAAATATAGGAATCACTGAACTCGATGGCAAAACCATAACTGCCAAGCAGAATTAGCGCCGCCAGAAACCAACGAATTTGCAGTAACAATGGTTTAATAAAACGGCAGCTGGGCATTCTTTCGATAATCGGCAAAATCAGATGATTAGAGGCCATGGTGGAAAGTGTCATGGTGGTGACGATGATCATGCCGGTGGCGGCAGAAAAACCACCAATAAAGGCCAGCATTGTTAGGCCGTTATTGCCGGCTAGTTGGGGCAATAGGAGAACATAAAAGTCGGCGGACTCTTCTGGTAATCCCATTAATAAACCGCCGGCGGCAATGGGCACCACAAAGAGGTTAATGAGAATCATATACAGCGGTAACATCCAGATAGCCGCTTTAATATGTTTGTGATCGGCATTCTCTACTACCGCGACATGGAACATTCTGGGTAGGTTTTGGATGGCGGCAAAGCTGAGTACGATCAGTGTTAACCACATCACTCCCGAATCTCGGGTGCCGGTTACTTGAATAACCCGCTCGAATCCCTGTTCAAAGAGTTGTTCGGTAATATCATCAAAGCCATTAAAGAGGCTGAAGCTAACGAACAGGCCGATCGCGATAAAGGCAACCAGTTTGACCAAACACTCAACCGCCAAGGCCGTCATCATCCCTTGATGTCGTTCGGTCGGGTCGAGTCTGCGCATACCAAACATAATGGTAAATGCGACCATAAAGAGTGTGATCAATAGGCCGGACAGATCCCAGCTCATCGAACTGTCATCATGGGCGGTAATTAACTGAAATGAGCCTACCACGGCTTTTAGTTGCAATGCGATATAGGGCAGTACGCCAAACAGGGCCATCAGTGTGACGAGTGCGGCAATGGCTTCGGAGCGGTTATAACGGGTAGAGATGAAATCAGCGATGCTGGTGATGCGAAAGGTCTCTTTGGCAAAGACCATGCGTCGCAGGGTGATCCACCAAAAGGCGATGCCGAGTATCGCGCCGATATAGACGCCTAAAAATTGTAATCCAGAACTTGCCGCGAAACCGACACTGCCATAAAAGGTCCAGGACGTATGGTAGACCGCCAGTGACAGGCAATAAACCCAGGGGCTTTTAAATCCCTCCCCGCGGCGGCTGATGCGTCGTTCCACTATTTGGGCGATACCGAAAAGTACCGCCATATATAAAGTAACCGTGAGAATAACGGTAAGTGTGCTAAACATCCTTATCCTTTATATCAGCAATTATATCAAACGGGATTATAAATCAGATAGTTAAGCTATAGCTGGCTTCATGGCTCCGGTCAATGAAAAGAGGCTAAGTCGGGCCTATGGAGGGTCGGTTGGCTTGTCATCGGTGATTGGCTTAGCACCGCAACATGCCGGTGGCACCGGGTCGAAGCCTCCGGGGTGACCGGGGTGGCACTTGCCTATCCGTTTTAGGCCGAGCCAGCAGCCTTTTAAAATGCCATGGGTTTCAATCGCTTCAAGGGTATACGCCGAACAAGTCGGATAGAACCGACAGTTAGGCCCCAAGAATGGACTAACCAGATATTGGTAGGTGCGAATTAAAAAAATAAAGCAGCGGCGTAAAATCATGATGGAAGTGTAGCGCTGTGGGCCAGAGAGTTACAAGCAAAACCGGCATGAAGGGGTCTGTTGTTGATCTCTGCCATATTGATAAAGGTATAGCGAGTAGCGGAATAAAAGAAAGCCGCTATACAGATAGCGGCTTAAGGTGTCTAACTGGAGTGATTAACGCCGTATTAGAGGTGTTCTTCAGCGTATTCGGCCAACCTCGAGCGGAAAATGCCTTCTAAATGAACAGTGGAAGCACCTTCAAAACCTTTGAATCGCTCGACCACATAGGTTAAACCGGAGGTCAGGGCGGTCAGATAGTTTGAATCGATCTGGGCCAAGTTACCCAGGCAGATCATCTTACTGTCCTTGCCACAGCGGGTGAGAATCGTTTTCAGTTGTTGCGGTGTGAGGTTTTGTGCCTCATCAATGAGAACCACCGCATTTTGGATACTACGGCCACGGATAAAGTTAAGCGATTTGAACTGAATGTTCGCTTTCTCAATCGCATATTTAACACTGCTTTGCGGCCGCTCATCACCTTCGTGCATTGCTTCTAAATTATCGTGAATAGAACTCAACCAAGGGGTCATTTTCTCTTCTTCGGTGCCGGGTAGGAAACCGATATCTTCTGCCACCGGTGGGGTTGAGCGGGTGACGATAATCTTGTTATAGCGATTCTGTTCGATCACCATTTCAAGTGCACAGGCCAGCGCGATCAGTGTTTTACCCGAACCTGCTGCGCCATTGAGCAGGCATAGGTCAATATCCGGGTCCTGAATCGACTGCATGGCAAACGCTTGGAAAATATTGATGGGATGAATGCCCCAGCACTCCTGCTGCATCAACTTATCGTAGCCTAGATCGAGCAGTATAATCTCTTCGTGATTAACCGAGACCACCCGCGCGGCAAAGTCTTTTGAATCGTCATAAATATATTGACAGGGGTAGGCATCCGGCAGTAGATCAGGACTGACTTTATGGTAAGTATTAGCGCCTTCTTGATAGCTCTTAACCTTATCAACGTTTTCCCAGAAATTACCGTCAATATGAAAGTGGCCTGAGGGCAGCAGATCTAAATCCGATACCAGTTGATCTTTGCGGTAATCTTCAACTTTTTGTAATCCGGCACCGAGTGCCTTGAGGCGCATATTGATATCTTTGGTGACCAATACGATTTCGCGATGTGGGTCACTGCCCTGTAGGTGCAGAGCGCAGTTGATAATATGGTTATCGTTGTTCTTGTTATCCGGCAGGAAACCCTGACGAGTGGTGAGTTCGTGATCGGGGAAAATACTTAGTTTCCCCAGTTTAGTGGCATCATCGGTGCCGGGCACTAAAATCTGGACCCCTTTGAGAATCTGTGAGGGGGTGGCAGCACTGAGGATATTGTCGATGGCTCTGATAACGTGACGGGCTTCCTGTGCCACGCTTTGCTTGCGGTCCTTAATATTGTCCAGTTCCTCTAGGACGGTCATCGGGATAGCGACATCCTGCTCTTTAAATTCGTACAGGCAGTTAGGATCATGCAGTAAAACATTGGTATCGAGGATATAGAGTTTATCAGCACTCATACGGGTTTCCTTCTCGAGCCGACTCAGATGTTTACACAGTTGCCGGTAAAAAAACTGCCGGTCTGTATGGTTAGTTAAGCAGAAGTTGGCGTAGGATTAAAGCCGTCGATAGCATTTTTAGGGAGATGTGCTGTGCTATATCAGAATATTGTGATTCTCACCGGTGCGGGAATTTCCGCTGAGTCCGGTATCAGAACATTTCGTGCAGCGGATGGTTTATGGGAGGATCATCAGATTGAAGATGTCGCCACCCCCGAGGCCTTCGAGCGAGATCCTGGGTTAGTGCATCGGTTTTATAATCAGCGCCGAAAGCAGTTGTTACAACCAGATATTCAACCTAACTTGGCCCATCAGGCGTTGGCTCGATTAGAGCAGCAGTTTACCGGTGAGTTACTGTTGGTGACGCAAAATATCGATAATTTGCATGAACGGGCCGGGAGTCAGAATTTGATTCACATGCACGGAGAGTTGTTGAATCTTCGGTGTACTACCTCGGGTCAGGTGTTCTCTCATCACGGACCTGTGTTACCCGATGCCCGTTGTCAGTGTTGCGATCATCAAGGTACGCTGAGACCTGATATTGTCTGGTTTGGTGAGCTGCCGATGCAGATGGAGCTGATCTATGATGTCCTCGAAAGCTGTGATCTTTTTATCGCTATCGGCACATCTGGTCATGTTTATCCGGCGGCGGGCTTCGTTGAAATGGCCAATCGTGCAGGAGCTGAAACGGTTGAAATTAATCTTGAACCTTCAAAAGTACAATCGGCCTTTGATCGTCACTTGTATGGCCCTGCTAGCCAAGAAGTACCTCGCTTTATTGATAGTTTAATTGGTAGTTGAGTAGGTGGTTAATGCTTCTTTTTCAATAAGTTACTGGAGTGGTGTCGAGTTTTTAACTATATTGTAACCTGAGTTAGATATTTTTTAGACGGATCAGGCCGGTCACAGCGGCCGGTGATAATCGATCTGCTAAGCCCTGTATACAGCCGAGAACTCTCTCTGCGCTGGGGTGTTTATTTAGAGGGGCAGGACCATGATGACAGAACAGTTTGTAACGGCCAATATCACGCCGTTAGATAGTATGGATACACTTTCACCTTATGAAGTGGCCAAGCTGCAAGACCGCAACGAAGCGGGTTTATATCCCTTATTTCGACAGTGCGCCTTGGCGGTACTGAATTGCGGTAGTGAATTGGATAGCACCAAACAGGTGCTGGAAAAACATAAAGATTTCGATATTAAAGTCAGTCAAAAGCACCGTGGCGTGCAGTTAGAGTTGATTAATGCGCCTGCGAGCGCCTTCGTGGATGGTGAAATTATTCAGGGGATACGTGAACACCTGTTTTCAGTGTTGCGGGATCTACTCTATGTTGGTGATGGCTTCGTGCAATGCTGCGATGGCATTGCCGAGGGTGAGCAGATTACCAATATGGTGTTCCATATTCTGCGTCACGCAAAGGCGATTGAACCCCATGTTAAACCTCATTTGGTGGTCTGTTGGGGCGGCCATTCGATCAGTCGAGAGGAATATATTTACACCAAACAGGTCGGCTACGAACTTGGGTTGCGAAGCATGAGTGTCTGTACCGGCTGTGGTCCTGGCGCGATGAAAGGCCCCATGAAAGGGGCTACGATAGGTCATGCGAAGCAGCGGATGAGCGACGCTCGCTATGTGGGGATTTCTGAACCTGGCATTATTGCGGCAGAATCGCCCAACCCCATCGTGAATGAACTGATCATCATGCCAGACATTGAAAAACGCTTGGAAGCCTTTGTCCGTTTAGGACACGGTATTATCGTTTTTCCTGGGGGGGCAGGCACGGCAGAAGAGATTCTCTATATGCTGGGGATCTTGCTGCAAGAGCGTAACAGTACTTGCCCATTACCGCTGATTTTTACTGGACCTGAGGGCAGTGAAGCCTACTTTGAAACCGTGGATAAGTTTATTCGTGCAACTCTGGGTGAGCGAGCTGCAAGCCTGTATGAGATCATCGTAGATGACCCATATGAGGTGGCATTGAAGATGAAAGCGGGATTAGAACGGGTCACTGAGTATCGTAAAGCGACAGGTGAGTCTTTCCATTTCAACTGGCAGTTATATATTCCAGCCGAACTTCAACTGCCATTTGAGCCGACCCATGAAAATATGGCCGCGTTAGATTTAACCCGCGATCAGCCGGATTATCTGTTGGCAGCAACGCTGCGTAAAGCGTTATCAGGGATTGTGGCGGGTAATGTAAAAGAGCCGGGTATTCGTGCTATTGAAGCCTTTGGTCCATTCGAGTTAAGTGGTGATGCTGACCTGGTCAATGAGCTCGATTTGTTGTTGGCTTCGTTTGTGCAGCAGCGTCGGATGAAAATTGACTATGAGGAATACCGTCCCTGCTATCGGTTGGTTCAGGCGAAAACGGCTTAGTCGTTTGAGTTTTCGTCGTGTATAAAAAGCCCGGGGTGATACGATCCCGGGCTTTTTAATTATTGTTTGCTAGCGCCTGTCGCGTTGGGTGACGACCGTTGCTCCTGAACTGCCGAATTTTATCAACGCCAGGGCATAACCGTTGTTTCCTTTGTTTCTCTATTATCGGCGAACCAGAAACCAAGTGCGGCGAGGTGAATTATTTTATCCTCTGTCGGTCTTTAAGGCTCTCGCCAACGGCTGAAATATTGATAACATGACGGCCCTATCGTTAACCCTTTGAGACACTCTAATGCAGTTGTTGTTTGATATTGTTATACCTGTTTTTATTCTGATGGTGCTGGGCTGGGGCTGTTCCCGCTGGGGCTTATTGGAAGAATCGAGTGCATCGGCGCTCAACCGTTATGTGTACTACATCGCTGTGCCAGCCTTGATGTTTACCTCTACGGCAACCGTTGATATTCAAGCGGTATTACAGTGGGATTTTATCGGCGTCTATATCGGTGGTTCGTTGATCGCGATACTGATGGCTTTTTTGGCTTGGCGCAAAATGCAGCTGGGCAAACCCCTTGATTGGACCGTGATCGCACTGAATGCCGCATGGGCAAACACGGTCTATATGGGGGTGCCGATCTTTTATTTCATGTTTGGTGATCGGGGTGCTTTGCCGGTCATTATTGCTACCTTGGCCAGTAACCTCGTGTTCATTCTGGTGTTGGCGCTGATGTCTGAACTGCAGAACAGTGAAGGGGGCATACTCAGCAAGCTGAAAACCCTATTGCTGCAAGCGCTGTTGAAAAATCCGGTCATGATGGCCCCATTGCTAGGGATGGTCGTATCGATTAGTGGTGTTAGCCTGCCAGCGATGATTTTAACGCCGCTGCAGATGCTTGCGCCCTCAGCCGCGCCGGTAGCGTTATTTGCGTTGGGGATCTCACTCAGTGGACTCTCTGTGCGCAAGGGTAGCTTCGAATTGACCTGGCTAACGCTGGTGAAACTAGTCTTACATCCGTTGGCTACCTTTGGTTTAGGGTTATGGGTTGGGCTTGAACCCTTTTGGCTTGCCAGTGCGGTGGTGCTGGCGGCACTGCCGACCGGTGCGATGGTGTATGTGTTGGCGCAGCAGTACAACACGAGGGTGACACTGACCTCCGCAACGATTATGGTGACTACTTTAGTCTCTATGGTGACGTTGGCGGTATTACTACCACTGATGAAACAATGGGGCGGCTAGCAGGTTATTAAGGAGAAAAATAATGCAGTGTCATAAAGTGGATTACGAGATTATTGGCGACTCAATGCCGATGCTGGAAGTGGAGCTGGACCCAGGTGAAACGGTGGTAGCAGAAGCCGGTTCAATGAACTACATGGAGCAGGACATCGGTTTTGAAACCAAGATGGGGGATGGCGCCAACCCTGAAGAAGGGATGTTTTCAAAACTGTTCTCGGCTGGTAAGCGTATGGTTACCGGTGAATCATTGTTTATGACCCATTTCTCCAACCACGGCGGGCAGAAACGTAAAGTCGCATTTGCCGCGCCTTATCCCGGCATGGTCGTGCCCGTGGATATGTCACAGACCGGTGAGCGGTTATATTGTCAAAAAGATGCCTTTTTATGCGCAGCGCTAGGCACCCGTCTATCCGTGGCTTTCTCGCGCAAGCTTGGAGCAGGTTTTTTTGGCGGTGAAGGGTTTATTCTGCAAAAGTTGGAAGGCGACGGCATGGCCTTTATTCAGGCCGGCGGCACGGTCGTGAAAAAGGAGCTGAATAATGAAACCCTGCGTATCGATACCGGTTGCTTGGTGGGGTTCAGTGAGGGCATTGAGTATGATATCGAGATGGTTAAAGGATTGAAGTCGATGTTCCTCGGTGGCGAAGGATTATGGCTGGCAACACTGTCTGGTACCGGCACTGTCTGGGTTCAGAGTTTGCCGTTCTCGCGTTTAGCGGATCGAATTATTGCAGCAGCCCCAAATATCGGCGGTAAGAATAAAGGCGAGAGTTAAGTTATATCCACTCAAAGTCATAGAATGGCGTGATTTTCATGTCATTTTTATGACTTTTGGCCTCAATAAAGGTATATTTCACCGACATTTCTTATCGTGTTGTTTGGTTTTTCGGTCATGCTGCGTAAAAAATTAGTGATTACATTAACAACTGCGCAGGGATCTCGGCAGTACACCTTGGGTCAATTGGCCCGGTATCTGCTTGTCCTCTTTTTGTTACTATCGATCTGTAGTTTCTTTATTTCCAATCTTTTGTTGGCAAAAACATCCGATGAACTCGATGAATTGGAACAGGGTATTAACTCCCTCTCTAGCCAGTATGAGATGACTCTCGGCACCCAAGAGTTGCAAAAAGGCCAGCTCGATCAGCTTTCTTCTACCTTGCAGGAATTAAAGGTCGAACGGGATAAATTGCAGGAAGAAAACCTGCGGATAGGTGAACTCAACGAAACCTTGGATGCGAGTTTATTTGGTCTTGAAGACTTACTTGGCTTGCCGCCCTCGAAGGATATGACCTCAAACCGTGCCGATGCGCTGACGGTGATGACCAATCAACGATTATTTTTTCTGAGTGTGTTGCCCAATGGGGAACCTATTGACGGCCTGCGTATCAATGATTCTTATGGTATGCGGATGCATCCGATACGTAAGAAAAAAATTATGCACAATGGCATCGATTTTAAAGCCAAAGTGGGTACTCCTGTTTATGCCACGGCAGATGGTGCGGTGGAATACGCGGGGACACATAAATCGAGTGGCTTTGGTAAACTGATAATACTGCAGCATGCGCTTGGGTTTAAAACCTATTACGCGCATCTGAGTGATGTAAAGATTAAAAGCGGAACCTTTGTTAGTAAAGGGCAACTGATCGGTTTAAGCGGTAATACGGGAAGCTCGACGGGGCCTCATCTTCATTATGAAGTGCGTTACTTATTCCGGCCAGTCGACCCCAAGCCTTTTATCGCTTGGAATATAAGTAATTTCGATTCACTGTTTGCAGAAGTAAAAGGTGTAAAATGGGCTTCTTTACGAAAAATGTACCCGCTAAATCAGGTGCTGGAAACGGCTCAGCAATAACGATTATCGCTGAAGGCAATAAATTTAGTGGCGATATGAGTATCGTTGGCCGTATGCACATTGACGGTACATTTGAAGGCAATGTCTCTTCGCTCGACAATATCTCAATTGGTAAAAGTGGCCATGTTCACGGCGTAGTAAAAGCCAATCACATTACCGTATGCGGATTGCTCGAGGGCGAAATTATATGTGATGAGCTAGAAATCGATCGCGGCGGCAAAGTGGTTGCAACGGTGATCAGTAAAGTGATGGCGATTCATCCCGAGGGCAACTTTATCGGTGAGCGACGCATGAAAGAGGTGGGTGTGTTAGATCATACACCGACGATTGAGTCCGGTATTGATGCTATTGATTCGTTACCTGATAAAGTCACCCTTAACTCGACTAAGGAATCTATCTAAACAATGTGTGAACTGCTCGGCATGAGTGCCAACGTCCCGACCGATATTTGCTTTAGCTTTAGTGGCTTGATGCAGCGCGGTGGTGAGACCGGCCCCCATAAGGATGGCTGGGGAATTGCCTTTTATGAAGGTAAAGGGTTGCAGGTGTTCCATGATCCAGCCCCGAGCTGTCAATCTGAGATCGCACAGCTGATCAAACAGCATCCGATCAAGAGTAAAACCGTGATCAGTCATATACGCCAGGCGAATGTCGGTAGTATCTGTTTAGAAAATACTCACCCATTTACCCGTGAACTCTGGGGCTTTAGCTGGACCTTCGCCCACAATGGTCAGTTAGATCAACGGTTGTTTGATCTGCCGTTAGATTTTTATCGCCCGGTCGGTACCACCGATAGTGAGTATGCTTTTTGTTGGTTGCTTGGGCAGGTGAGAGCGCGTTTTCCTGAACGTCCAACTGATTTTGCTGCGGTGATCGAGCTGATTCACTGCTGCTCTGATCAGTTACGGGAACTCGGGGTCTTTAATATGCTGCTGACCGAGTCTGAATACCTACTGGCTTACTGCTCTACTAAACTTTCGTGGATTACCCGGCGGGCACCCTTTGGCCGCGCTCGGCTGACAGACGAAGAGCTAACGGTGGATTTTTGTGAAGAAACTACGCCAAACGATATCGTGACAGTGATTACCACCGAGCCATTGACTGATAATGAACATTGGCGAAAGCTGCAAACCGGCGAGATGATCGTCTTCCGAGAAGGTGTACAACAGCCGTTAAGTCGCTGTTTTGGCCACGCCTGATTTAAACCGCTTGTAAATTGACTACCCCATTGTGACTGCCACTATTAAGCAACTATATACCCGATTGGATAACTGCCTAATCGCCGATCGTTTTGCGATTCGCAAAAAAATCCAGCAGCTGCAAAAGCGCCTCAAAGAACAGAAACCGGCTGAGCGGCTTCAGGATGATGTCGAGGCGATGTTATCGCGTTCAGAAGAAAAGGTCGCACGGCGCGATTATAGCCAACCGATTCGCTATCCCGATTTACCGGTCAGTGGGCGGCGGGAAGAGATCGCCAAGGCTATTGCGGAACATCAGGTGGTGGTCATCGCGGGTGAAACTGGCTCGGGTAAAACTACTCAGATCCCCAAAATCTGTCTGGAATTAGGCTTAGGGCGGGTCGGATTAATCGGCCATACTCAGCCTCGTCGATTGGCAGCGAGAACGGTTGCGAACCGTATCGCGGAAGAGCTACAGACGGCTTTGGGTAGCACCGTAGGTTATCAGGTGCGCTTTACCGAACAGGTCGCGGACAATACCCAAGTTAAACTGATGACCGATGGTATTCTGCTGGCCGAGACGCAAAATGATCGTTACCTCGAACGTTACGAAGTCTTAATCATCGATGAGGCTCACGAACGCAGTCTGAATATCGACTTTTTGCTGGGTTATTTACACCGTATCTTACCTAAGCGTCCAAACCTGAAAGTCATTATCACCTCAGCAACTATCGACCTTGAACGGTTCTCAAAACATTTTAATAATGCTCCAGTGATTGAAGTATCTGGGCGCACGTTTCCGGTTGAACTGCACTATCGTCCATTGGAGGAGATGGACGACAACAGCGAAAAAAGCATTCCGGAAGGGATCGTTTGTGCCGCTGAAGAGCTAGTTCAGTTAGAGCGCAAGAAAGGTATTACGGGCGCAGGTGATATTCTGGTATTCCTCAGTGGTGAGCGGGAGATCCGTGAAGCTGCCGAATATCTTCGTAAAGCGGTACAGCAAGGCCGTTTAAGGCATATTGAAGTGATGCCGCTCTATGCCCGTTTGAGTGTGGCCGAACAGAACAAAATATTCTCGTCGGTTCGGGGCGCGGGGCGGCGCATTGTGCTATCGACCAATGTGGCGGAAACCTCATTGACGGTGCCGGGTATTCGCTATGTGATTGATCCGGGGTTGGCACGTATCAGCCGCTATAGTTATCGCTCAAAAGTACAACGTTTACCGGTCGAGCCGGTATCTCAAGCCAGTGCTAATCAGCGCAAGGGGCGCTGTGGCCGGGTGGCCGAAGGTATCTGTATTCGTCTGTATTCCGAAGAGGATTTTAACGCTCGGCCTGAGTTTACCGATGCTGAAATTCGCCGGACGAACTTGGCCGCTGTTATTTTACAGATGCTCAATGTGCGGCTCGGTGCCATTGATGCGTTTCCTTTTATTGATCCGCCGGATAGCCGTTATATCAATGATGGCTTTAAACTGCTGCAAGAGTTGGGGGCGGTGGATGATAAACGGCAACTGACTCGACTCGGCCGGCAATTGAGCCGTTTGCCGGTTGACCCGAAAATCGGGCGGATGTTGCTGGCCGCGGTCGATAATAACTGCTTGAGCGAGATGATTATTATCGCTAGCGCGCTCAGTGTGCAAGACCCTCGTGAACGGCCGATGGATAAGCAGCAAGCAGCGGATCAGAAACATCGAGAGTATGCCGACGAAGAATCGGATTTCGTCACCCTGATCAACCTGTGGAATCTGCATGAAGAACAGCGTCAGGCGCTGAGTCAGAACCAGCTAAGAAAGTATTGCCAGAAACAGTTCCTCTCCTATATGCGGATGCGTGAATGGCGGGATGTGCATCGTCAATTACACCTTATCTGCCGTAATTTAGATTACAAAGAGAACAACCAGCCGGCTAGTTACGATGCTTTGCACAAATCGTTGTTGACCGGTTTGCTGGGTAATATGGGCTTTAAGCAAGAAAATAAAGAGTATCTCGGGGCCCGTAACCGCCGTTTCAGTATTTTTCCCGGTTCTATGCTGTATAAAAAAGCCCCTAAGTGGGTTATGGCTGCCGAATTGGTCGAGACCAGTCGGTTATATGCCCGTATGGTGGCGCGTATCGATCCTCTATGGGCGGAGGCGTTAGCCGGTCATCTGGTTAAACGCAGTTATTTGGAGCCTCACTGGGAGAAGAAAAAAGCTCAGGTGGTGGCGCAAGAGCAAGTAACCCTCTATGGGCTGATTATCGTGCCAGGACGTAACGTGCATTATGGCCGGATTGATCCAGAGGTTAGCCAGCAGATTTTTATTCGTAGTGCGCTGGTGGAGGGTCAATTTAGCACCCAAGGTAAGTTTTTCAGTCATAACCGCAGTTTGCTGAACTCTATTGAAGGCTTAGAAGCGAAAACCCGCCGGCGAGATCTGTTGGTAGACGAAGATACTCTGGCCGAGTTTTATACGCTGCGATTGCAAGAGAATAATGGCGCAGCGGTGGTCAATGGTGCTGGTTTTGAAGCGTGGCGCAAAGAGGCTGAACAGCACAATGCTAAGATTCTCTTTATGCAAGAAGAAGACCTTCTGCAGCGTTCTGCCGATCATGTCACCCGGGCTAGTTATCCAGAACAGTTGATGCTTAACGGCGCAAAGTTAAAACTTAGTTACCATTTTGAACCGGGCGCGAAAGATGACGGAGTGACTCTGCAGGCGCCTTTAGTGCTGTTGAATCAAATCTCTGCTGAACGGCTCGAATGGTTGGTGCCGGGTATGCTCAAAGAAAAATGTGTGGCGCTATTAAAAGGACTGCCGAAATCGCTCCGTAAGAATTTCGTACCGATCCCTGATTATGTCGATGCTTTTGTTGAGGCAGCGGTATTTGCCGAAGGCTCATTGAATGAAGCGCTGGCATTACACCTTAAGCGTATGACCGGTGTACGGATCAGCAAAGATGATCTGGATGCGGTTAAGCTGGATGACCACTACCGGGTGAATATTCGCTTGCGCGGTGAAAAAGGTAATACCGTGACCGAGGGGCGTGACCTGCAAGCGTTGCAACAGAATTTCGGCGCTCAGGCCCGACAGGCACTGACGCAAGCACCATCGGAGAGCTGGGGACGTAAAGGGATTACCCTTTGGGATTTTGGCGATCTACCTGCTGCGATTACCTTAAAGCAGGCGGGCGGGTTAGAGCTTGAAGTCTATCCGGGATTGCAAGACTGTGGCGACAGCGTTGAACTCAAAGTATTTGATGATCGGGCGATGGCCGTGCACCAAAACCGCATAGGCTTGGCACGTCTTTTTATCCTGCAATTGGGTGAGCAGGTTCGCTTCGTCAAGAATCGCCTGCCGAGATTCCAGCAAACGGCTATCTTGCTGGCCAAGGTTCAGAGTCGGAATCAGTTACACGAGCAATGTTTATTAAGTGCTGTGGTTGCCACCTTCCTAAAAGATGATGTTGATATCCGCACGCAACAACAGTTCGAAGACAGTCTTAATCGCTACCGAAGTGATTATTGTCAGCAGGCTGAACAGCAGGCCGAACTGTTAGGGGTGATTGCTAAACACTATCATGGCATTCAAAAGCAGCTTTCAGGCTCTGTTAATCTTCAGGCCGTTACGATACTTACCGATATTCGTCAGCAGTTAGAGGCTTTGGTATGCAAAGACTTTCTACTGCGGGTGCCGAGTGACGTGTTGCCATCGTATCCCCGCTATTTAAGCGGGATTGAGCAGCGGCTGGAAAAATATCAGCGAGAGTTGTCTCGACAACGCATGTTAAGTGAACAGTTACAGCAGCTGACTCGCCAGTATCGAGGCCAGGCGGAACTCAATGCTAAGCATAACCGTTACAGTGACGAACTCGATAGCTATCGCTGGATGCTAGAAGAGTATCGCATATCACTGTTTGCTCAGCAGTTAGGCACTCGGATGACGGTTTCTGAAAAACGCTTGAAACAGTTATGGCAGCAGCTTGAATAAAGATCTGGATTAGTCGATTAAGGTCTAAAAAGTTTATGTTTAGCTCATGATGTTGAAAGTTGCAGAGTATACTTTTTGATCTGTATCAGTCTTAGTGAATGACGTAGGCTTTTAACGCTTTAACAAGCTAAAAAATAAGGTTAAAGAGTTGCCAAGCGCTTGCTGCTATGTTGTAATGCGACAAATTTAATTAAGGGCGGTTTTAAAACTTAGGTTTGAAACGGTTTTTCGCCTATAATGAAAAGGCTAAAGCATTGCTAAACTTCGGTTTGTCAATTATTTAAGCCACACAAGATACTAAGGGCTGTTTTAGTAGTCAGTCCGACAGGATAGAGACCATGTGGGAATTTATTTCACACATGGGATTGATATATTTCTGAATTATAGTATTTTTCTTGTTAGCTGAGCGTAGTTGATGACGTAAGGCCAACAAAGAAATTATAAAGTTTAACTACTAGTACGTTAAAATATTGAAGGGGAAATGTTAATGAAAAAGTCTCTGATCGCTCTGGCTGTTGCCGGTGCTCTGACGGCTCCAATGGTTGCTCAAGCTGACGCTACTCTGTACGGCTCTTTGCGTGTACAAGGTACTTCTGAAGACAACAAAGACTTCACTATCGGTGATAACACTTCACGTATCGGTATCAAAGCGACTTCTGAGCTGTTCTCTGGCGCTACTGCTATCGCTCACTTTGAAACTTACGTAAACACTGAAACTGGTGCTTTGGGCGTTGCCAATGGTAACAAAGGTCGTTTGGCTTACGTTGGTGCTACCGGTGATTTCGGTACAGTAACTGTTGGTCGTCAGTGGTTGCCAGCTTACCTGTGGACTATCGGTAAAACTGATATCATGGCTGCAGCTAACACTGAAACAACTCACAGCTATACTACTGGCGGACGTCAGGGTAACTCTGCTGCATACGTAACTCCAGACATGAGCGGTTTTAAACTGGCTGCTGCTGTCGTTGCACGTAACAATGCAGGCGTTGATGCTGGTGATACTGGTAAAGATGTTGATGCAGTTCACGTTGCAGCTAACTACTCTATGGGTGGTTTCGGTGTTGCACTGTCTACTCTGCAGTACAAAGGTACTGTTGATGAAAACATCAACTCTCTGGGTGTAAACTACTCAGCGGATAACTTCTACGTAGGTCTGTCTGTTGAAGACGACGAAGTTAACCGTAAAGATGGCGATGCTGTAGTTGTTCTGGCTGGTTCTTACTCTATGGGTAACACAACTCTGCTGGGTTCTTACACTGCTTTCGGTGATAACGCTGCTGATGTTGATGAAGGTAACCGTTACATTGCTGAAGTTCAGCAAAAACTGGGCAACCAAGCATTCGTATTCGCTAACTACATCGAAGCTGATGGCGATGCAGAAGATGCTGGTAGCGCTGTAGATACAATCGCAGTTGGTTACAACGTAAGCTTCTAATCTTTTTATAAGATAAAGCTTGAGAAAAGGGCCCTTTGGGGCCCTTTTTGTTTGTCTAGGTTTTGTTTGTTGTTTACTCGTAGATTCGACGATGCTTTGGTGGCTTGGTTTTTAAGGCTATTTGGTAGTCGCAATCGTTTATGTTGTGATGCACAATGGGGTCGGTGACTGTTTTTGGTTAGGGATGCTGTTTATGTCGATGTTCAAACGTCTATTTTTGACTGCTTTTATCCTTCAGCTTTCATTGCCTGCATTGGCTGAGCAACAAGCTGAAGTGGATCCATGGGAAGGGTTTAACCGGGCGATGTTTAGTTTTAATGCGGCGCTTGATCGCTATGCATTGAAGCCCGTTACTCAGGGTTACCAAGCGGTTACGCCAGATATTATTGAAACTGGGGTTGGTAATTTTTTCGGAAATCTCGCTGACGTTGGTAGTATTGTCAATAATGTACTGCAGTTTAAGCCTGAAGCGGCAGTGAAAGATTTTTCTCGAGTTGTATTTAATACCACTATTGGTTTGGGGGGGCTTATTGATGTTGCCACCCCTATGGGGCTGCCTGAGCATAATGAAGATTTTGGTCAGACATTGGGGTATTGGGGGATGGAAACCGGCCCTTATTTAGTGCTGCCCTTTTTGGGACCATCCAACGTTCGTGATGGTATTGGCCGAATACCGGATTCTATGGTTGATCCTGTCGGGGAGGTTAATCCTATCCGTACTCGTAATCAGCTGTACGGATTAAGGGTTGTTGATACACGGGCAGGGTTGTTTGCGGCGGAAGAGCTGTTGAGAGGTGATCGCTATATAGCGATGCGTGATGCTTATCTGCAGCGGCGTGAGTTCTTAGTGAATGATGGTCAAGTTGCCGCCTTCGATGAAGATCAGTTCTAGTCGGGACGGGTGAAGAATGCTCCGCATTCTGGCTGCCTAAATTTTCAATGATCGTTCATTGAACGATAGTGTCTATATATAAAAAACGCATCCCAAAGGATGCGTTTTTTCGTTAATGGCAGACGCTATTAATCTCGAAGTTTAGATCTTCAGAAGGAGCTGCTCCAATTTCACTTGGTCGGAGGCAAAGTTACGGATGCCTTCCGCTAGTTTTTCTGTCGCCATTGCATCTTCGTTCATTGCCCAACGGAATGCTTGCTCGTTATTCTCGAGCTTAACTTCATTGCACAGCGGATTGTCGGCAAACAGTTTTTGGTCCAGCGGTAGTTGGGTGTCGGCCAGTTCTGAGATCAAGGCTGGGCTGATGGTCAGACGATCGCAGCCCGCCAGTTGACGAATCTCCTCGCTATTGCGGAAGCTCGCACCCATGACGACAGTGTTATAGCCGTGATGTTTGTAATAGTTGTAGATACGACTCACGGATTGTACACCAGGATCTTTTGCGCCGTTGAAGTCTGTGCCTTCAGGGTTATGGCCTTTATGCCAGTCGAGGATGCGGCCAACAAAAGGTGAGATTAAAAAGGCGCCAGCATCAGCACAGGCAACCGCCTGAGCGAAACCAAATAGCAGTGTTAGGTTACAGTTGATACCCTCTTTTTCCAGCTGTCGTGCTGCTTCGATGCCTTCCCATGTAGAGGCTATTTTTATCAGCACTCGATCATTACTGATACCTGCCTCGTTATATAGGCCGATGAGCTTTTTAGCTTTTTCGATCGTTGCCAAGGTATCAAAGGAGAGTCGTGCATCGACCTCCGTGGAGATGCGTCCAGGGATTAGCGAGAGAATTTCATACCCGGCTAACACTGCTAGCTTGTCGGTCATATTGGCTAGCTGTTCTGCATCACTACCGGCTTGGCTCAGTGCCCAGCTTTTAGCCTGTTCAAGATAGGGGCGGTAAGCAGGATCTTGGCTGGCTTTCAGTAACAGTGAGGGGTTGGTGGTTGCATCAACGGGTCTCAGGTCTCTGATCGCATTGATATCGCCAGTATCGGCAACAATGGTGGTCATTTTTTTGAGCTGATCCAGCTGGCTTTCCATGTTTAGTATTCCTTAATCTTTTAGATAGATATGACTTTATCAACGGCACGTTTTAACACATCGACATCAGCGCCGGCTTTATGGGCATTTTCACTCAGATAGCGACGAAATTGACGACCGCCGGGCTGACCGTGAAACAACCCTAGTAGATGGCGAGTGATATGTCCTAGGTAGCAACCCTGTTTTAATTCGGCTTCGATATAGGGGTACATCTGTTCGATAATCTGCAAGCGAGTTTTTACCGCTGCGTCAGGCTGATACAAAGCATCAACTTCCGTCATCATATAGGGGTTGTGATAGGCTTCGCGGCCAATCATGACGCCATCAACATGCTGTAGGTGTGTACGGCTTTCTGCCAGCGTTTTAATGCCGCCATTGATCAGTATTTCCAATTCAGGAAATGCCTGTTTAATCTGATAGACCCACTCATATTTTAGCGGCGGTATATCCCGATTTTCTTTTGGGCTTAAGCCTTGCAGTATCGCTTTTCTGGCATGGATTATAAAGGTTTTACAGCCAGATTGGCTGACCGTTGCGACGAATTGATGAAGTGCTTCGTAGCTATCCATGTCGTCGATTCCCAAGCGGTGCTTAATGGTGACGGGTATTGTTACGGCGGCTTGCATGGTTGCAAGGCATTCAGCGACTAATTCTGGGTGTGCCATGAGGCAAGCACCGATCATATTGTTCTGTACCCTGTCGCTGGGGCAGCCGACATTGAGGTTAACCTCATCATAGCCGGCATCTTCGGCCATGCGGCTGCAACTGGCGAGCTCTTGGGGATGACTGCCGCCAAGCTGAAGTGCGAGCGGGTGTTCCGGCTCGCTATAGCGTAGAAACCGTTGTTGATCACCGTGAATCAGTGCGCCGGTGGTTACCATTTCGGTATAAAGCACCGCGTTGTCGCTGATCAGACGGTGGAAATAACGACAATGTCGATCAGTCCACTCCATCATAGGGGCAACGGTGAATGTTCGGTTAAGCTGTGAGGTCTGTTTTTCTACAGTCATGTTGAGCATCGGGCCTAAATTATAACGGTCAGCGTTTGGATATTTCCCGCATCAGACCGCTGAGATCCAGTCCCTGCAGTTCTGCCAGTTTTTGAATATCATTTTGGGTGCGGGGAGGAAGTTTGCTGGCCGCTTTAATGGCCTGCTTTTTGTCTGCGACTTTTTGATTAAGTTTTTCCAACAGATTATTTAATTGTGCCAGACTGAGCAGGCTCAGCTGTTCATCTACTTTATGATTAAGCATCTGATAATGTAATTTTCCAGAGAGAAACGATCTATCCTTACGACTTCTGCGGTGAAGGCAGATTATCACTACATCCGTTGTCGACAGCACAACCGCTGACAGAGTCAATCTTCACTTGCTGCTAAGTACGCTCTGAGTGTGGCCTGTGCGGGGCTAACTATAGCATTCAACGGATTGCTTTTTAAGCGGATAATGCTGCGATGAGTTCTCTTGAGTGGCTTTTGCTGTGGGATGTCCGCACGGAAGTTATTTCGGCGCTGCTTTTTGTTGAAATACGGTACTATTCGAGTACTTTTTGGACTTTGAGCCTGACACAAATCCAAGAGAGGCAAGAGCGAAGCAGGACTTATTGCATCTTTGTTAAGCTGTCTTGCGAGCCGTGGTATGACCCTTCTTTTCATGTTTTAATGCCAGCTTCACAAACCAGAAGTAGCCATTCAGATGCATCAGATTAAACGTACCGGCATTACGCGTTTCTATTATGCCACTAAATATTCACTGCAAGGTATTAAGGCGGCTTGGGTTGAAGAGCCGGCCTTCCGCTATGAGGTTATGGCGGCGGTGGTGATGTTTCCGGCAGCTTTTTGGCTGGCGGAGTCGGGTATGCAGCTAGCGCTTTTGTTAGCCTGCTGCTTTTTAGTTTTGGCGTTTGAAATTGTTAACTCGGCTATCGAAGCGGTGGTCGATCGTTGGGGGCCTGAATATCATGAATTGGCTGGGCGGGCCAAGGATATGGGCTCCGCCGCGGTGTTTATGATGCTCAATATGACCTGGGTCGTCTGGGCGGGTGTTGCCTGGGATAACGGTTATCTGGATGGCATCAAAGCGCTGTTTTAACTCCCTTAGCTCAGTATCGTTCTGATCTCTGGCAGGCAAGAGCCACAGTTGCTACCACACTTTAATTGTGCGGCCAGTTTGTCGGTGCTGTTAGCCCCTTGACGGATTGCTTGGCGAATCGTGTGTTCACCCACTTCAAAGCAGCTGCAGATGATGGCGCCGCACTCGTCTTTGTTGTCCATCGGCTTACCGGCCAGTAACGACATTCGTTGGGCAGGGGTATCTATAGATTGCTGAAACTGTTTGCTTAGCCAAGCGCTGCTGGGTAGCGCTCCGGTAGAGGCAAAAAAGAGTTGCGTGGGGCGCTGTTGCTGAAAACTCACCATGCGGTAGGTTGAGGCGCTATTGAGTTCGATGAGATCGTCGCAGGGCTCAATAAGCTGGGCTAACCACGATTTCCAGTCGGCGGGTAACTGCGCCCCGCTCAGTTCATATCGAAATCCATTTGGTAGCGGAATTTTACACCAGTATTCACAGGGCAGCGTCGCCAGTGATTGCTCGGTGATCAGAAGAGCCTGCCAATGGCTGTCAACTTTACCTATCTGGACAGGGCAGTGCTTGGCTTCAGGCTGGCCGGATAGAGGGTCCTTAATCGATGTAAATAGGCTATCCACCCTGGCTGCCGAGGCAAATTGTGCACTCCAATGGATCGGCATGAACACCGAACCAGGTCGTTGATTTGAGGATAACTTGGCTTTTACGAGGCAGCGACCCTGGGGACTGCGGATTTCAACCAGGTCTTGCTCAGCGATACCGTACTCTTCGGCATCGGCTAACGCGAGTTCGATATAGGGTTGGTCGATATGGTTCAGCAAGCGGCTAGTTTTGCCGGTTCGGGTCATAGTGTGCCATTGATCCCGTATGCGACCGGTATTGAGTATTAGTGGATACTCTTCAGATAGTTTATTAAGCGGCGCTTGAGGGGTAATCGGTAGCATGCGCGCCCGGCCTGAGGGAGTATTAAAGCGTCCGTCGCTGAACAGTCGAGGTGATTGCTCTTGCTGGCCTTCGATGCAAGGCCACCTTACCGGTTCTAGCTGTTGATACTGTGTTGCTGAGAGGTGTGCGAGGCCAGAGATATTAAAGTATCGTTGACCCTTATTTTCATAGCCCGAGAGTGCTGCATGTTCGGCAAAGATCTCGCTGGGGGAGTTAAACGCAAAATCCTGTTCAAACCCCATCGCACGGGCGACCGCGCAGATAATCTGCCAATCGTGACGGCTCTCTCCGGGAGGCGCTAAAAAGCCGCGTTGGCGGGAGATAACGCGTTCGGAGTTGGTCACTGTGCCGTCTTTTTCAGCCCAGCCGGTGGCGGGGAGTAATACATTAGCACAGGCGGTAGTGTCGGTTTTTGCCATACAATCGGAAACCACTACCTGTTCGCATCGTAATAGTGCCCGGCGAACTAAATCGGCATCGGGCATGCTGACCACGGGGTTGGTGCCGATTATCCAGATCGCTTTGATGCGGCCCTCGTCGACAGCCTGAAACAGATCCACGGCTTTTAGGCCTTCAGTGCGAGCGATTTTGGGTGCCTGCCAAAACCGCTTAACCCGTGCGATATTGGCTGGATCGCTAAAGTCCATATGGGCGGCCAGTTGATTAGCGAGGCCTCCGACCTCTCGCCCCCCCATGGCGTTAGGCTGACCGGTAATCGAAAAAGGGGTAGCGCCCGGTTTGCCGATACGGCCGGTGGCGAGGTGGCAGTTGATAATGGCGTTGCCTTTATCGACCCCAGATGACGATTGATTGATGCCTTGAGAAAAGAGTGTGACGACTTTATCGGTACGGCTAAAAAGTTGATAAAACTGCTTAAGGCTTTGCTCATCCAAACCGCAATGTTGCGCCGTTTGTGACAGGCTCGCAGTAAGCGTTTTCGCCGCGTCTAGGGCGTTATCAAAGCCTTCGGTATGTTGTTGAATATAGTGTTTGTCGAGCGCGTCATGATCGGCCAGATAGCTCAACAAACCGGTAAATAGATAACCATCGCTACCGGGCGTGACAGGTAGATGTAGATCAGCCATATCACAGGTGGCGGTACGGCGAGGGTCGATTACGACAACGTTCATTGTTGGACGTTTTTTCTTTGCCGCGAGGATACGTTGATAGATTACCGGGTGTGCCCATGCGGTATTAGAACCGACCAGCACTAACAGATCCGCCTGCTCGAGATCGTCATAGCAGCCGGGTACTAGGTCCGCACCAAAGGCTCGCTTGTGTGCTGCCACTGCGGATGACATACAGAGGCGCGAATTAGTGTCGACATTGGCCGATCCGATAAAGCCTTTCATCAGCTTATTGGCGACATAATAGTCCTCGGTCAGAATCTGTCCTGAAAGGTAGAACGCCACTGAATCGGGGCCATGCTGTTCAATCGTTTGACGAAAGCTCTGCGCGACATGGTTAATCGCTTGATCCCAACTGGCCGTTTGGCCATTAATTTGGGGGCTGAGCAGCCGCCCATCTAAATCGGTGGTTTCATGTAGAGCAGAGCCTTTGACGCAAAGACGTCCGAGATTGGCGGGGTGGTCTTTGTCACCGCTGACCGCAATCAGTTGGTTATGACTGACCGTAGCGTTAACGCCGCAGCCAACGCCACAATAAGGGCAGGTGGTTTTTACCTGACAGGTTTCCGGCTTGGCTGCATGGGTCATCGATAGGCTTCCTGTGTGGCGAAGGTTAGCTGAGTTTTAGTGGCTTTTATACCGTGTTTATCACTAGCGCTTAGATCAGTACCTCGACCTGACCATTCTCGATACGGGCCGGCCACGCTTGGATGCGGGTGTTCTCATCATCGAGGCAGCGTCCAGTTTCAAGGCAGAAGTGCTGTTTGTAGACCGGTGAGGCGACAAATAGTTGATCACCCTTTGAGCCAACTAATCCCCGTGACAGGACATTGGCTTGACTAAAGGGGTCGTGGTTAGCAATCGCAAAGACGGTCTGCTGTTGCTTGATATAGAACAGGGCGACCTGGGTCTCTTTGATCAATGCGCAGATGCCTGAATCAGCGATTAGGTCATGTTGGCTGCACACCGCAGTCCAGTGAGTATTTGTAGTCATTCGGCTGTCCTCTGTATTAACCAACCAACTTGATCGGTTCGGCGGCGATAAGATTTTTTTCGTCAGCGGTGGCTGGGCGAATCTGCTGTCGTTCTTCAACAAAGACAATATTGCTGTCCTGCGCCTCGGTATTCACAAAGTGACGGAAGCGCTTAAGAGCCTCGGGATTTTCCAAGGTGGTTTTCCATTCACACTGATAACGGGAGACCACCAATGCCATCTGCTGTTCTAGTTCTGCCCCTAGCTTGAGGCTGTCTTCGATAACCACCTGGCGTAGGTAATCCAGCCCGCCCTGCATATTTTCCATCCAAACGGAGGTGCGCTGCAAACGGTCCGCTGTTTTGATATAGAACATCAGAATACGGTCGATGTAACGGATCAGGGTGTCGCGATCAAGATCGGTGGCAAAGAGATCACCGTGGCGGGGTTTCATGCCACCGTTACCGCAGACATACAGGTTCCAGCCTTTTTCGGTGGCGATAATGCCGATATCTTTACTTTGTGCTTCGGCGCATTCGCGAGTGCAGCCTGAAACTGCAAACTTGATTTTATGGGGGGCACGCAGGCCCTTGTAACGGTTCTCCAAGTCGATCGCTAAGCCAGCACTATCATCGACTCCAAAACGACACCAGGTGCTGCCGACGCAGGATTTAACAGTCCGCAATGATTTGCCGTAGGCATGACCGGTTTCGAAACCCGCATCAATCAGGATTTTCCAGATCTCCGGCAACTGTTCCAGACGGGCGCCAAATAGATCGACTCGTTGACCGCCGGTGATTTTACTGTAGAGGTTATACTGTTTGGCCACTTGCCCGAGTACGATCAGTTTATCGGCGGTTATTTCACCGCCAGCGACTCGTGGCACCACTGAATAAGTGCCATCTTTCTGCATATTGGCCATAAAAGTATCGTTGGTATCCTGCAGGCTTACGTTCTTCTCACTGAGAATATAATCGTTCCAGCAGGAGGCCAACATGCTGCCAACGGCGGGGCGGCAGATTTCACAGCCGTGGCCACGACCCTGTTGTTCTAGTAATTCATCAAAGCTTCGGATCTCTTCAACGCGGATAATGTTGTAAAGATCCTGACGTGAGTAGGGGAAGTGTTCACACAGGTCGCGATTAACCTCAACGCCCAGCTCTTCTAATTCATGATTAACTAAGTCCGTCAGCAGTGCTGCGCAACCGCCGCAGCCAGTGGCCGCCTTGGTGCTACCCTTTACATCGGCTAATGAGCAACAGCCGCCATCGAGTGCTGCCCGCACATCGGCTTTACTGACATCATGGCAGGAACAGATCTGCGCGGTTTCCGGTAGCGCGGCCACGCCTAGACCGGTTTGTTCATCATCGCCACGGTGGGGCAAAATTAATGTGTCGGGGTATTCGGGTAGCGGAATACCGTTAAGCATGTATTGTAATAATGTGCCGTAGTTTTCCGCTTCGCCTACTAAGATGGCTCCGAGTAACTGCTTACCATCGTCTGAAACCACCAGTTTTTTGTACACCGCTTCACGCTCATCCACGAAGGTGTAGTTACGTGCGCCGGGAGTACGGCTATGGGCATCGCCAATACTGGCAACATCAACACCCATCAGCTTGAGTTTGGTGCTCATATCGGCACCGGTAAAACTGTCGTTGCCACCACTCAGGTGAGAGACCGCCACTTTAGCCATCTGATTACCCGGCGCGACCAGACCAAAGATCTGTTTATTCCATAGGGCACATTCACCTATGGCATAGATGGCCGGATCCGAGGTTTGGCAGTGATTGTTGATGACGATGCCACCACGTTCGCCGACTTCAAGCCCGCTCTGGCGGGCAAGCTCATCCCGAGGGCGGATACCGGCCGAGAAGAGGATTAGATCGGTTTCTAAGACTTCACCATCGGCAAAGTTCATTTTATGAAAACAGTGTTCGCCATCATCGATCAGTTGGGTATTTTTTTCCGTATGTACGCTGACTCCCAGCGCTTCGATTTTTTGCCGTAGCAGGGCACCGCCGCCATCATCTAGCTGTACCGCCATCAGACGAGGGGCGAATTCAACTACATGGGTTTTGAGTCCCAAATCGGTTAGTGCTTTGGCCGCTTCCAGCCCGAGTAGGCCTCCACCGACAACCGTACCCACCGTGGCATTTTTGGCCACGGCGGCGATGGCGTCTAAGTCATCAAGGGTACGGTAGACCAAACACTGTTGCCGATCATGGCCGGGTACGGGAGGAACAAAAGGATAGGATCCGGTTGCCAGTACTAATTTGTCATAACTCAGTTGCTGGCCTTTATCGGTGGTCACCGATTGCTGGTCTCTATCGATGGCAATGACTTTTTCATCGGTGAGCACGGTGAGCCCCCAGCGGCGATAGACCTCGGCGTCCCCCATCGCTAAATCGTCAGCCGTGGCACCGGAAAAATAGGCGCTTAGGTGAACACGATCGTAGGCCAGTCGGCTCTCTTCACAGAAAACGGTGATATCAAAATGTGCTAACTGGTCATTGTCGGCCAGGCTTTGCAGAAATTGATGGCCCACCATGCCGTTACCGGCGATGAGTAGTTTTGTTTTATTCATGAGGTCGCTCCTGTTGCCAAGCTTAATGCGGGGGCTGCGGTGTCAAAATGAGGGACAGCGGCAGGGGTTAATTGGGCGATTGATTCAGCGTTGCAATAACGTCGGCCGAAGATCATGTCTGGGGCTAGGTGTTGTACTTTTTGCTGGGCCTGAATCAGCTCGAAATACCAGTTACCTTCGTTAACAGCGCCAAACAGCACTGCACCGGCCAGTTTTTGTTGCCGGAAAATAAGTTTGCGATACACACCGTTGGCCGGGTCTTGATAGACAACGGATTCGCTCGCGGGGCTATCGAGATATTCACCGGCGGAGAACAGATCAATACCGGATACTTTGAGTTTGGTGGCGCAGGGTTGCAGGCTGAAACGCTGGTCGGATGTTAGACAAAGTTGATCAGCGAGCACACGGGCCTGATTCCAAATAGGCGCCACTAGGCCAAAGGTGTGTTGGCCAAACTGTGAGCATTCACCTAAGGCGTAGACGTTTGTTACTGAGCTTTGCAGCTGGTCATTGATTAGGATGCCTCGATCGCATGCTAGGCCGCTACGTTCAGCCAGTGCATGGTTAGGGCTGATGCCGATGGCAATCACGGCGAGTCCGGTGTTAATAACCACGCCATCCTTTAAGATGATTTGACTGATTGCGCTTGATGACGCTGAGTCACCTTGTATCTCGGCGCTTGGCTCAGAGGCAAACTTGTCTATCTCGGCATTTAACTGAAAATGGATGCCACGGGATTCCAGTGATTGTTTTAAGTATTCACCGGCGGTGGCATCAAGCTGGCGATTCAGTAACCACTGTCCACGATGAATAACGGTTACCTCGAGCCCCTGCTGACGTAATCCCCAAGCGGCTTCTAACCCGAGTAGGCCACCACCGATAACGGTGGCATGCTGAATGTGAGGCACTTTAGCCATGAGCTGATCAATATCGGCGAGCGAGCGAAAAGTTAAGACGCCATCGAGGTCATTACCACGGATGTTAGGCATGATCGGGTTAGACCCGGTGGCCAGTACCAGTTTGTCATAGCTGAACGCTGTGCCGCTTTGGCAACGCAGGGTTTGTTTAGCGGTATCGATGGTGCTGACCGGGTCGTTGCTATGAAGTGCGATATGGTGATCCTGATACCACTGTTCTGAGTGGGTCACTATATCGTCTGCCTGCATCTCACCGGCGAGTACTGTGGAGAGCATAATGCGGTTGTAGTTGGCATAGCCTTCTGCGCCAAACACGGTGATCCGGTACTGATCCGGATTCCGTTTTAGAATCTCGTCCAGCAATCGGCCAGCAGCCATGCCGTTACCAATAATGATGAGATGAGCTTTAGGCATAAAAAAATCCAAAAAAATGGCATTCACCAACCAGTACAAGTGCGAAGTACTGGAGGATGAACACCATTGTCCAAAAAAATATGAGAAGCCTAAGATAGGCGCTTAGTATATAGCAGAGAACGTGCCTGATTTGTAAATGTTGTTAATATTCAATGGCTTATATGTTTTTATGGGCCGCTTTCTCGTATAGGTTACATATTTGCCGCACTGAGTTGGGGCGAAGAATAGGGTGGTTTACGAGGTGGTGCACCCTAAGGAGTCCCTCTTGTTGGGCAGTGGCGATGGCATCGGTATGTGTTACGGGGTGGTTTGCTCAGTTGTATAGAACAGGCTGCAAGAAATAGGGCGGTGAAGGACGAAGAAATAAAAAGCCCGACAATCGCCGGGCATAAGCTGTTGACGTTTATTAAGAGGTTAGGCTGCTTGATCATCCTTTTGTGTTGCGGTTGTGTCAGTCTTGCTTGCCGCCGGAATTGATTCAACGGGGGCTGTTTCAGTCGTACTTGGTGTTACTTTGCTGGTGGGTTTGCTCGTGGGTTTAGCCACTGCGTCGCCTGGGGTTCGCTGTTTCTCATAAAGAAAGCTTAAAACCGCTGCCCGGTAATGGTTGTATTGCGGATCATCGGCTAATTCAAGGCGGTGCCGGGGACGCTCTAAGTTCACCTCCAATATTTCACCGACAGTGGCGGCAGGGCCGTTGGTCATCATGACGATGCGATCGGACAATAACACGGCTTCATCAACATCGTGGGTAATCATAATCACGGTATTATTTAAGTCAGCTTGAATCTCCATGAGAGAATCTTGCAGGTGGGCGCGGGTAAGGGCATCCAAGGCACCAAAAGGTTCATCCATCAGCATGACGGTTGGCTCCATCGCCAGTGCTCGGGCGATGCCGACTCGCTGCTTCATACCACCGGAAATTTCATCTGGGCGTTTATGCATGGCATGATCCATATGCACCAACTGTAAGTTGTATTCGATCCAGTCTTTCATTTCCGCTTTGGTTTTGGTTTTTTTAAAAACCTGTTTGACCGCCAGTTCGACGTTCTCATAAGCGGTTAACCAAGGCAGTAAGGAGTGGTTTTGAAATACCACCGCCCGTTCGGGGCCGGGTTCATTTACTTCTTTGCCATCCAATAACACGCCGCCTTGGGTGGCCTGGTATAAACCGGCAACAATATTGAGAACGGTTGATTTGCCGCAGCCTGAATGCCCAATCAGGGATACAAATTCGCCCCGATCAATCTTTAAATTAACATTACTCAGCGCTTTAAACGGGCCGCTAGGCGTCGGGAAGTCGATGTCGACGCCGGTAAGCTCAAGGTGTTTAGTGGTAGTCATCAGTTTTCTCCTTAATGCTGCCTTAGCGTAATTCGACGGATTTGTCCCAAGATACTTTTTTCTGCAGAACTAACATGATGCGATCGAGCATAAAACCGATCAGGCCAATCACTAGCACGGCCACCATGATGCGTCCGAGGGAGTTGGAGCTGCCATTCTGAAATTCATCCCAGACAAACTTACCTAGCCCTGGGTTTTGTGCCAGCATCTCGGCAGCGATTAACACCATCCAAGCGATACCCAATGAGAGCCGAAGACCGGTGAAGATCATTGGAATAGCCGAAGGGATAACAATCTTGATGACGTGTGTTAACCAAGAGAGTCGCAGCACCTTGCTGACATTGTTGAGGTCGGCGCTGATCGTCGATACGCCAACCGCGGTGTTGAGCAGCGTTGGCCAGAGACAGCAGAGGGAGACGGTGATGAGTGAGGTGACAAAGGATTTGGCAAACATCGGCTCATCACTGACATACACGGCACTGACCACCATGGTCACTAACGGTAGCCAGGCTAAGGGGGAGACCGGTTTGAATAATTGAATGACTGGATTAAAGGCACTATAGAGGGTTTTGTTGAGACCGATAACAATCCCTGCCGGAATGGCAATCAGCGAGGCGGCAAAGAAGCCGGCTAATACGGTGATCAGGCTTGTGCCGATTTGATCGATAAAGGTGGGTTTGCCGGTGTAGGGGCGAGTTTTAACCACGGCGTCGGGGTTCTTTTCCAATTTTTTGGCATTACGAACATCTTGGCGCTGATGGAAAGCCACCTCTTTTTGCCGTTCGCGATTATGCTCTGATAATAGATTGAGGCTTTGCTCATAAACCTGTGTGGGACCGGGAAATTCACCTAACGAGGTGTGGATATTGCGGGCGGCGATATTCCAGATAAACAGAAAGATCAAAATACCGCTCAAGGGAACCACTAGGGCTTTGACTAGCTGGGCTAGGCTTAGCTTTTCGGGCAAGCCCAGTGGTTTTAATAGTTTTAATGCGATGCTGCTCATAGTCAATCTCCAATGGGGTGCCCATAGGCCACCCTTTGGTTTTCTATCGGTTTTGGCTGGGCGCTGCGGTGTTGATGCAGCGCTACAGATTAAATTTCACTGTCGGGTTTTAGACCGATTTTAAACTTCGTCAGATATTGGTTAGGTTGTGTGCCATCGTAGGTGATGTTATCGATAAAGTGCGTTTGCGGTGGTTTGAAGCCAGATTCAGACGTGAAATCAGGGAATTCATTGCTGGCGATCTTGCCTTCTGCGATTAGCTCGTTAGCGGCTTGGGCATAGATATCCGGACGATAAACCTTTTTCGCGGTGTCCATAAACCACTCATCCGATTTAGGCTCGGCGATCTGTCCCCAGCGGCGCATCTGGGTGAGATACCAGATAGCATCGGAATAATAGGGGTAGGTGGCGTTGTGGCGGAAGAATACGTTGAAGTCGGGTACTTCGCGCTTATCGCCTTTTTCGTATTCAAAGGTGCCGGTCATTGAGTTGGCAATAACATCGTAATCGGCACCAACATATTCCGGCCGAGAGAGAATCTCTACTGCCTCTTTTCGATTACCGTTATTGTTGTCATCCAGCCACTTGGCGGCTCTAATCATCGCTTTTACAACGCGGATATGGGTGTTGGGGTATTTATCGGCCCAGCCTTTAGAAACACCGAAAACTTTCTCGGGGTTGTCTTTCCATATTTCATAATCGGTCACGACCGGGACACCGATCCCTTTAAATACTGCTTGTTGGTTCCACGGCTCACCGACGCAGTAGCCATAGATCGTACCGGCTTCCATGGTGGCGGGCATCTGTGGGGGGGCGTCACAGAGAGCAGGGCATCGGCATCGATCTGGCCCGATGAGTCGCCTTTATGGGGGGCGTAATATCCGGGGTGAATACCGCCGGCGGCGAGCCAGTAGCGTAGCTCGTAGTTGTGAGTCGACACGGGGAATACCATGCCCATATTGAACGGCTTGCCTTGTTCTTTATAAGCATCGACAACCGGCTTTAGCGCATCGGCCTTAATCGGGTGAATCGGTTTGCCCTCGGCGTCTTTGTCAATATAGGGCTTCATCTGTTTCCAGATATCGTTAGAGACTGTGATGGCATTACCGTTAAGGTCCATACTGAACGCGGTAATAATATGTGCCTGGGTGCCAAAACCGATGGTGGCACCTAATGGTTGCCCTGCCAGCATGTGGGCACCATCCAGCTGACCATCGATCACCCGATCGAGCAGTACTTTCCAATTCGCCTGGGCTTCGAGTTGCACATACAGCCCCTCATCTTCGAAGTAGCCTTTCTCATAAGCCACCGCTAATGGTGCCATATCTGTCAGCTTGATAAAGCCAAACTTGAGATCCTCTTTCTCCGGTTCACCGACAGCGGCCTGTGCAGCGCTCAGCGTTAGCAGGCTGCCGATCGCCACTGCGCCGAATGTTTTGACTGCGTTTTGTAGCAGTGTGCGGCGTCCCATCATGTTAGAAAGCAGAGTGTGAGTCATGTTTGTGGCTCCTGAGTTTACAAAAACGAGTCAAAAAAAAACGCCTGCCCCTTCCGATAAAGCTATCAGTAAGAGCAGACGTCGTTGTCATGTGTGAAACCAAGCTAGGTGGTTTCAAGTATTTATATTTATTGCGTTAGATATAGCAGGTGCTGTGCCATGTTTTTAAAAACTATTTATTATCAGTATCTTAGTGGTTTTTGGTGTTTTTATAAGATCCTTGGAAGATATAAATCGCACTTAAACGGTGCTGATAATGCTTTTTAGCACCCAAACAGCGCCAATTGAACATGGCTCTAAGCTCAAGGACTGTTTGGATCAAAGGTGCCACCGTTAAAAAATAGGTCACTGCCCATGGTGACAACCCCCGCGGTACCTTGTAACACCCAGTCGTTGTCGTGAAAGCCCTCCGGTTTAAAGTCGATTGTCGGATGGGAGATACGCATTTTATCCGCCACGTTGCGGTATAAATCGGGTCGATAAACCTGACAGGCGATCTGTTTTAAATCGGCTTGAGGCTCTATTAACTGCTGCCATTGGCGCATCTGCTTGAGGAACCAAAGTGCATGGGAGCGCCATGGATAACTGGCAGCATAACGGTAAAAGTGGCGGTTACCCTGCTTCAGTTTTGGCTGAGATAGCATCGATAGCGCGGGGCCTAAATAGGCGTTGCCGAGTAAAATATCCAATGCCTCGTCACTATTTTGCGGCTTATCGAGCCATTCTGAGGCGCGAATAAGCGCGCAGATCAGTGCCTGATGGGTGGCGGGGTGGGCGTCATGCCAGCTTTCTAACACGGCGAAAACTTTGTCAGGGCAGTTATTCCAGATCTGATAACCGGAGATGACCGGGCTACCGATGCCCATCTCTTGAGCAACGGAGTTCCAAGGCTCGCCAGCACAATAACCATCGATTAAGCCCTTCTTCATGGTCACTGCCATCTGTGGCGGCGGCACAACTGTTAGATTGATATCGTTATCGGGATCAATACCCGCCGCGCTGAGCCAGTAACGCAGTAGATAGCTGTGTGCCGAATAGGTATATACCATTGCGAGTGTTATTTTGGGCCGGCCACTGGCTTTACGGAACGCTACCAGTTGTTTTAACCCTGCAGCCGAACTGTCTCCCGGTGAGTGACCAAGTTCATCAATTTCGGCCAATAGTTCACGGGATAGGGTGATAGCGTTTCCGTTTAAACCAATACTAAACGCCGTGATCATAGGCACTTTAGGTGACCCTAGCCCGAGAGTGGATGCCAGCGGGATACCGGCAAGCATCTGCGCACCATCTAAAAGTCCTAACATCACTTTATCGCGTATTGAAGCCCACGAGCCTTCGCGGCTTAACTGCACGTTGAGCCCTGATTCACTGAAAAAACCTTTCTCTTTTGCAATGACCAGTGGTGCGCAATCCATCAGTGGTAGAAAGCCCAAGGTCAGATCGGCTTTTTCCGGTGAGTCTAATGTTGGGCTGTGTATTAATGTCATAATGGTTTGCCCTTGCTTAACTCAGCATCTCGAGTACTGAAATTATATTTTTAGCTATCTGTGTCATGGTTTTACCCTGATCCATGGCCATCTTACGCATGGCACTGTACGCCTGATCTTCAGTGCATTTTTGGTGCTTCATAATCAGGCGCTTAGCTTGTTCTAGTTGTTTTCGATCTTCTAGTTCACTGCGGACATCATGGAGTTCGTTGCGCAGGGCTTGAAACTCTCTAAAACGGGCCGCCGCGACATCCATAATTGACTGAATTCGCTCGGGACTCATGCCATCGACGACGTAAGCGCTAACACCTGCTTTAATCGCTTTTTGAATCGTCTGGCTGTCGCCTGATTCGGCAAACATCACCACGGGGCGGGGGATATGGCTATTGAGAGTGGCCATATGTTCCAGCACGTCACGGTCGGGGGAATCTAGCTCGATAATAATGATATCCGGACGGATCTGCTCCACCCGGGCGATCAGCCCTTCGGTATCATGTAGGCGACTGACAACGTCATAGCCTTGATCGGTCAGCGCCTGTTCCAGCAGGGCCGAGCGAGCGGTGTCCTTATCAATTACCAATACCCGTTCGGGCTGTGATTGCGTTATGGTCATAGGGATTTTTCTTATTAAAGTTACTCATGGTACTGCACGTAGCGTGCCAGCCTTTGGTGCAGTCGCCCTAAGAGCATCGTTAATATTGTTAAATAGGCGGCCATATCCTGATGTCATAGCGTTTGGTCGTGAACACAGGGTAGGGCCTGGATAACATGGGGGGTGTTGATGTGGATGATATTTGCACTTTTATGGTGCGGTTAAGTGCGAGAGTAAGGAGGCAAGTCAGCCGTGATTGTGATTACGGTAGGCGCTTATCGGTCAAGCAGGTATAATGCCGGGCAATTTCCCCTAAATCAGTCTGGATGCATATTTTCTGATGACCGTACGTACTCGTATCGCACCGTCTCCAACCGGTGATCCGCACGTAGGCACCGCCTACATCGCTCTGTTCAATATGGCTTTCGCCCGTCAGCACGGAGGAGAGTTTATCCTGCGTATTGAGGATACCGATCAGACCCGTAGCACCGCTGAATCAGAACAGATGATTCTTGATTCACTGCGCTGGCTGGGCCTTGAGTGGGCGGAAGGCCCGGATAAGCCTGGTCCTTTTGGTCCTTACCGTCAAAGCGAGCGAGGCGATATCTATCAACAGCATACCCAGATTCTGCTCGATAAGGGACATGCGTTCAAATGTTACCGCACCTCTGCGGAGCTGGATGAACTGCGTAACGAACGTCGCGCACAGGGTTTGCAAAGTGCACTGAAAGAGAGTGATCTAGCGCTACCGGCTGAAGAAGTGGCTAAACGCGAAGCGGCGGGCGAACCTTATGTCGTGCGTATGAAGGTGCCGGAAGAGGGCGTCTGCGTCTTTGACGATATGCTGCGCGGTAGTATCGAAGTGGATTGGGCGCAGGTCGATTGCCAGATTCTGATGAAATCTGACGGCATGCCAACTTATCACCTCGCCAACGTAGTGGATGATCACCTGATGGAGATCACTCATGTATTACGAGGTGAAGAGTGGATCAACTCCGCGCCGAAGCACCAGTTGCTGTATAGCTACTTCGGTTGGGATATGCCTAAACTGTGTCATATGCCACTGCTGCGTAACCCGGATAAATCAAAGTTGTCTAAGCGTAAGAACCCAACCAGTATCATTTACTATCAGCGTATGGGTTATATGGCCGAAGCACTGCTGAACTACCTCGCCCGCATGGGTTGGTCGATGCCGGATGAGCGGGAAAAATTCAGCCTCGAGGAGATGATCGAGCACTTCGATATCAATCGTGTATCACTGGGTGGTCCGATCTTCGATCAGGAAAAACTCAGTTGGTTGAACGGTCTGTGGATTCGTGAAGAACTGTCGGATGAACAGTTTGCCGCTGCGTTCCAACAGTGGGCGCTGAATCCTGAATACCTAATGCAGATTATTCCGTTGATTAAGCAGCGTATCGAAAAGTTCTCGGATGTCGCGCCGGTTGCAAGCTTCTTATTGTCCGGTATGTTACCGATCACCGAAGAGAGCTTTGCTCATAAGAGCCTGCAGAAAGACGATATCCGACGTATTCTGCAATTCGCATCGTGGATGCTCGACACCGAGCAGAACTGGAATAAAGATCACCTGTTCGCTCAGTTTAAAGCGCTAGGTGATGCGATGGGCTATAAAGTCCGTGACTTCCTATTCCCATTGTTTGTCGCTATCGCCGGCACCAGCGCCAGTGTTTCGGTGGTGGATTCTATGCAGATTCTCGGCCCCGATATGAGTCGCGCCCGGGTGCGTCATGCTTTGAATACTGTTGGCGGACCTTCGAAGAAAGAGACCAAAAGCTGGGATAAAGAGTATCGCGCCTTAGCTGATTCACTAGCTTAAATCACGTTCATTCAGCACCTCAAGCCCTGCGATGCAGGGCTTTTTGCGTTTAAGGCTAAGCGATTGAAATACCGTTAGCTTTTAGTTATAAAATTGCACTCAGTTTGCTTGACAGCAGGCAGGGTCATGATTAATATAGCCGCCACTTGGTTTTGGGGCCTTAGCTCAGCTGGGAGAGCGGTTCGCTGGCAGCGAACAGGTCAGCGGTTCGATCCCGCTAGGCTCCACCAATTCCAACGTAGATCCGCGGTTCACGCGGCCTCCAGCGTACCTCAAGAATTGATTTTCAGAAATGTAGCACCACCTTGTAGCACAAAGGTGAACTATGGCTGCACGTATTCCTCATTCTTACCGTCGCAACGGTATGTATTATATTCGTCTTAAATGGCCGTCTAAGATCTTTCAGGCAGTACCTGGACTAGGGCAGCAATTTAACCACTCGCTTAAAACGCACGATCAAGACAGAGCTCGATTGCTCATCTATCACTGTGCTTATCAGTTTCGACAATTGATAAACTTTATAGACACTTGCTTAGATCTTGATAAGATCGAAGACATTAAGCCCGATTTCATCATTGAAACGCTTAAATCGACGATATTTAGCGAGAAAGAGACTAAAAAGGATATGTCTGATACCCCTGATTTCGATTTTGACCTCGAAAATAAAATACATATTGATATTGATCCCAGCACGGGTACTCAAAGAATTCATTCAGATCTAGAAGATTCTGATGCTAATCAATTTGAAATCATAGAATTTATGCGCAAAGCAGGCATGGGATTCACCGCGGGAGGTGGTCTTGTCGAGACTAGTGGTCCAACAGTTGCAGATGTCGCTACAATGTTTATTGAGGAAAAGCTCACGTCAGGTAATTGGGGCCACGCGAAAACTCGATCTCAGGGCACGACGCGATTAAAATTTGTTGTCGAGTTATTGGGCGCGAAGACTGTTTTTGCCAAGCTTGGGCGGAAAGACATTATCAGCGTTCGAGAGAAGTTGAGAGCGATGATAGACCCGCAAAGAGAGCGACGCTCGAAGCGCGATGGTACGCTCTCGGCGGACACTGCGCGAAGCTACTTTCAGTTGTGCACTGCGCTTGTTAAGTTTGCTTATGATGAGGATATCATTCAAACAAACTTTGCCGCAGATTTAAGTCTGAATGTGAGTAAAGGAGCCACTGATAGTTATCGTCCATTTGAACCTGAAGACTTGCGCAAGTTGCTGAATGGCTCGGTCTATCGCTCTATAGAGCTGCCTAGACAGCGAGCATTAGTGGACAGCTACTTCTGGGCACCTTTGCTGGCAATGTACACGGGTGGACGCATTAATGAGCTGTGTCAGTTACACATTAGAGATATCAAGTACGAACAATCTCAACAAGCTGATGATGTCATTTGGTATTTTAATATTACTGATGATGAGCTAGATCAGTCGACCAAAAATGAAACATCAAAACGACAAGTGCCGATTCATAACCAGTTGATTGAACTAGGCTTTTTAGACTATGTCGAGATGAGACGACAAGCAGCTACTTCTGAAGCTGAAACGCTGTTCCCTGCGATGAAATATTGCAAAAATAATGGCTGGGGGCGAGAGACCGGGCGGTGGTTTAATGGCGAAACAGCCAGTCCCGGCTATCTTGATTCGGTAGGGTTAGCTAGCAGGAAAAATAAGACGTTTCATAGTTTCAGGCATACCGCTGCACGAACGTTGAGAAATAAGGGGGTTGAAGAGTCAGATATTGCGGCAGCCATTGGTCATGAGCATAAAACGACTACGCGTCGCTATGGCGCCGGCTATACGTTAGATCGGTTACAGCAAATCGTTAATACGCTCGATTACAATCTTGATCTATCACATATTAGTTTCGAAGAATTTGAGCGATATAAGGTATGCAAAGGGCGCCCTGAGAAGAATAAGCATTTACTGTATAGCTTCGATAAAAAGAGAAAGGTTACTTAGATATATTGACGGTGACATCGCGGGTTAGGTGACATGCAACGACAGCACAAATTTTAGTGCTGCTAAGAAGGGAGCTTTCTAGACCTTTAGGTATCCATTTAGGGCGCAAGTAAGCGACCCGTAGATCTCACAAACTTGACACCTTCATGCGTTAAGCTAGATCGTATGTACGAGTCGATTGGTTAGTCATGACGGGTTAGTATCTCCAATCATTCTAACTTGTTTCTGCTCAGGCTCAACTTCCATATAGAAGCATGTGGGGCGATCAGTATGGCAAGCAGCACCTTTCTGCTTAACTGAGCAAAGGTCAAGGGTGCTGATCTTTCAAAGCACCAAATAATGCTTCAATACAGAGTACTATCGAGTACTGCAACCGGCGAAATTAAAGGAGTTGATCCGGTCTACTGCCTGATTCCGATTTGTGCCTTGCTGAGTATTTTTTTTGTTTAATTTTAATTTCTTCGCTTATCTTTTGTAGGGTCAGCCCTTCTCCAATTTGCTGAGTGAGCCTATGGCTGTTACGTTGTTTTACTTTTTCAACTGCCTTTTTGTCTGGTTTCATGTAACTACGTGAAGACTGCGCGCTACGAGGGTTTCCATAGACTTGTACACTGTTTGTAGACTGGTGTCCCATCATTGCCGCGATTTCTTCTGGGGGGATATCACTGGCTTTTAAATCTGCCCCAAGCTGATGTCGCCATGAGTATAGTGACGGGCGTACTTTGCGTTTAGGCCATAATCTTTGGGTCAGCGTGTCTAGCCGTCTTTGCACATAGCGGATGGGGTCTGTGTAAGGCGCGTTTATGAGCATCTCATGGCATTCTTTGAGACCGTTAAAAATCGAGCTGTCTTTTATCTCAAGGATGCGATCAAGTCCCCTTGTTCCATCCTCAGTTTTTTTAGCGGAAGAGATAGCTATATAGCAGCTCCCTACGAACTGGAGGTTTCTGAGCTCCGCTGGGCGACAACCTAGGTGGTTAACGAGCTCCACTCCGGCAAAAACCGTTCTTTCTTTTTTTCTACTAAATAATCTAGAAGTTGCTTTTCATCGGCGGCATTAACGGTTTTTTGCCGCTTCTGCTTCGGTTTGATTTGACTGCGTTTTTTGCGATCGGCGGTGATGGGGTTAACGGTTGCTCTAATCTGATCTGCAACTTTGTAAAATTTGCTTTCTTCTGCAACTAGCGCTAGAGCTGAACGTAATATTCGCCAGTAACCTGGCCGATAATTTGCTGCACATTGTTGTAGCGCATCAATTACGGTTTTTGCAGTCGGTTTTTCTATTCCATTTATATTGTAAAAGTGATTTGCTCGCTTTCTGTATTCATTTTTCGTTGTTTCATTCATGGTAACATTCCTTGTTTTTATCGGCATCCTCGCCGTTCATGAATTAGTATAGTGCTTAATTTTCAATGTCTTGCATTTTTTTTATGGAAATTAATTAGATGAAGTTTTACGGCTTAGCTGAGGCCATTCGTTGCCTAGGAGAGGCCGATAAAGAATGCTAGTTGTTCTGGGGTGACGTTCTTGCGTGTCCCGGGGCCACATAAAATGTAAGTAATGTCTTCACTCTCAAATAAGCAGTCATAATGAATGTCGACTAAATGGGCTGAGATAAGAGTCTGCTCACCTTCATATGTATTGGTTTCATCTAGTAGTACTTGGTCTGCTCTGATTTTTACCGGTTGCAGGTGATGTTCAGCTAAACGACTTAAGTCCGCTAACGGGTATTCAATCTGCCACCAGATCCAGTCACTAACGATACGTATAGGCTTTTGTGGGCTCTTACGTCGGGCCCTTTCAATCATAGTGACGGACTCGTCTTCTGAGCAGCCAGAATCAAACGCTTCTCCTTTGTCTTCAAGTATATCGATGATTTGTTTGATATCTTTAAGCGCTTCTGTGGTTGTCTTCATTTTATCTCCGAAATATTTGAGATTTTGGCTGTACCTAAATTGGGTACAAGAAGAATTGTACCCATAATCGGTACAATGAACAAAACAATTTCAAGTAAGCGTTATTTCGAATTAGTCACTTGGCTGAAAAGTGCTCGTCAGCACCAAGGGTTGAGTATGCGAGCCATGGCACAGTTATTAGGTGAGCCACACAGCTTTATACAGAAAGTAGAGACGCTTGAGCGAAAGCTAGATGTCTATGAATATGTTCAATATTGCGACGTGCTGAAGATAGATCCTAGCGAAGGTATCAAGAAGTACTTACAAAAAAGTTAGGCCTGATAGGTTTTTAGCCCTAGGTTTAATTTTGATTGAATGATCATTATTGATAGGCTTGTTTCAGCGGCATTGAAGGCGCGAGGGGAGGGCGATTTTTATAGCCAGGGTGTGCTGTTCTTCGGCTGCGGATGCATGATAAGAGCGTGTAGCTACTCGCTCTTATCATAATGACATCAATGCGGTAGTACTCAATCGGTAACTCTAACCAAATCTCTGTGAAGTTCACTCATCGTGTTAGTCTGAATAGCTTGTAGTCATATTGATTGTTAGGCGGTGGTTAGTATTGGTCAGCTTGTTGTCTTCAATGATCTCGTTGCTTTCAACCGCTTGTTGCACTCAACCAGCAGCTCTATGAGCTGCGCCCTTCCTTTCAATGGCTGCTCCAAGCGTCAAGCTCTACTCAAAAATCACAAACAGCGTGATTTTTTGCGTTCCAGCTTGACCCTTTCCTCAGCCATTTCCATTCAGGGCCGGGGGTTCTCACCCCTCTTCGCTCCTTCGTCGCTGCGGGGGATTCCGTCGTCGGTACCCGCCGAACACCCCCATACTTGCAATGGCAAGTATGGGTAGAGCAAGTGAGTGCAAGTATGCCTGTTGGTGGCAAAAATATGGCGCTATTATTTCCATGCTCGCAGGTTGCTGACCTGATGGCCAGCAACCTGCGAGCGCTAATTTGTAACTCACAAACGTCTATCGTTTTATTGTTATCAGTTTGAGTGAAATCAGCCAGCGAGGTTGCTGATTGATTTCATTCAAGCTGATTATTAGTTGTTGATCGTTGTGCAGTATTTGAAGTAATTAGCGCTGATCAGAGATAAAGAGAGATAATTTTTGAGTTAGACATGAATCTGCTTGGCTCTCATAGACCTAATGAAATCGGGAGCTGGTCATTATTATTGGCAAGATACTACGAAGTATATCGAGTCACACGAATACAGACTACTTTCGTTATAGTTTGCTGAGGCTCTCTATCCTGGTTACTGCTTGTGATATTGGTATTTCATATCAATGGATGCTGTGCAGGGGGCCATCTTTAGGCGCTAAGGTATGGATATTGTCGATTTATAAACGGTATTTTATTTTTTAAATAAAAACTAGTACCAATCAAAAACGACTAATTGCCATCCGAAGTGTATGTGTATTTTTTATGGGGGGGAGCGGTGATGCTAGTGTTCAGTGGTTTCTGATAACTCAGCCTAGAATGCTGGGACTTAGCAATAAGGCTATATTTGAGCTGGATATTATCAGGGTTAGTGATTGTTGGCTGAGTAATGAATAGTTGCCTCAACTAGTGTGAGACAACTACAAGGAGCCTGTCACAAGACATTGAGCGGCTGAATAGTGGCATTGGCGACTAGATGCTGAAGGCTTGCGTTTATTTCGTACCCGACGATTACTTGTTTGCATAACCCGATACTGCCTTCACGCTGCCGACCTACTTTGTCTGTTGTTTTAGCACGAACACTCCAGCCATCATTAACTAGTCGCTTCACGACAAGAGAAAGGTCTTCTGTGTAATCACCACCGCCGTGACGATCTTGCTTACCAGGAGCGGTTAAGGCAAATCCATATCGACCAGTTGATAGTTGTTTTTTCTTGTAAGGGTACAAGCGATCACCATTATCGGCGATTAAAGCAAAGCGTGTATCTGTACTGCTCATATATAGTTCCTTTCTATGCAATGTCTACGGAAAATTAAAAAAGAACCCCTCGTGAGAGGGGCTAACACACAAGAGATGACTATGAACTCATCTATCGCTGAGGAGACTATTTCTCAAGCGATGAGGGTATATTAAATAAAAGTGATACAAATCGCAACATTAAATTTTAATGAGTCCAATTGAATCATTTTAATTTGTTGGTATAGTAGATGTCATTACAACTCACTGCTTGGAGCATAAGTATGCTGAAAGATGAACTAGCTATTGATAACTTGACAGAAATGGAAAATCAGGTTGATTGGATTGTTAATGAACTTGATGAGCAAGTGTCTTTAATGAAAATATCGCTAAATAGCGAGGTATCGTATCTCTATGATTATGTTTACAGTCGAAAACTGGAAACGTTTGAAAGCGAGAATGCGGTAGATTGTTTATTCGGAGCCATCGGACTGCTTGGCGGTGCGTTAGAAATGGTATGTAATAACTCGCACCTAGGGTTGATGCCAGGATTTTTAATGAGAGATAACCCGCCTCTAAAATCGCTACTTTCCCAAGCAAATAATTATGCAAAGTTGGATTTTCCAGAAGAAGCCAATTGGTCTTTTTTTTCTGCAGAGCAAAAAGGGTTGTATGTTTTTTCGTTGGAAGAGCTTGCAGAGTTGTCGAGACGTAGTCTAGGTAGTCTTCGAAACTCGGCTATGCAAGAGGGGGGCTACAGACAGTAAAGTTAGAGGGAGTACTTAACATCGATGGTGAGCCTGTCAGCCAATCAGTGTTTGTTGAATATTCAGAAGCATTGCGCTGGTTGGAAGAAAAAAATTTCTATGAGCCACTAAAAAATTCCGTTAGTGATGAGCATTCACGTTTCGAGTTTATTCGTGAATTTGGACCTAACTTTGACGGCAGTAACCTACCTCAACAGCTTCTATTGAGAAAAAAGGCCAGTTAGAGGTTTACTATGCACCCTTTGAATACGTAAATACTTCAGCAAAAATTGTGTTATGTGGCATTACGCCAGGCGCGGCTCAGGCAGAAATTGCGCTTAATACGCTAGCAACCGCTTTAGTTAATGGAGACTCAGTTTTTGAGGGGCTTCGCAAAGTTAAGCAGTCTGCTAGTTTTGCAGGACCAATGCGAACTAGCTTAGTCAAAATGCTCGACCATGTTGGCGTAAATGACCTTCTGGAAATCGATAGTTGTTCTGCCCTTTTTGGAGATAAGGCAGAGTTGGTCCACTACGCTTCGGCATTAAAAAACCCAGTGTTTTATAAAAGTGGAAACTATACAGGTAACCCTTTGATGCTTAAAGAAAACGCCTTAAAGTGGCAGATTGATGAGTGTTTAGCAGAAGAGGTTAAGTCTTTCGATGATTCTGTATTATATATTCCATTGGGTCCAAAACCTGCTGATGCACTGATGTACTTAGCAAAGCAGGGGTTGCTAAAGCAGGAACAGATCTTAGTCGGCATTCCACACCCTTCTGGAGCAAATGCTGAACGTATAAAATATTTCTGTGAAGAGAAAGATAGAAATAATCTTTCTTCGAGAACTAACGCGGATGCAATTGATCAAGCTCGCTCGCGAATCAAAGAACAAGTTATTTCTAAGATAAAGCTGAAGAGCTCGATATAAGATTTAGGGGGTCTATTTATAGGTATGGCAATGTCTTGTTTTTTAAAAAATATTTTGTAAATAAAACTACTGTCCAGATTCCCTCTGAAACTCCTTGCAGCATCCCCTCTGTGGCATCATAAATTCGTTCATTGGAGGGGTATTGGAAAAGCTGATTGAGCTACAAAGGGCGTCGATAACCAGAATCCACTGAGATAAAGGTTTCCTCACCATGAAGCAAATTTTCTGTTTCTGTGATGTCATGTACATTGGCGGCTGTTGTGCTTAGGCTATGCGTCAGGCCTTACAATGTGGCACAAGATGCTAGGGTAGGGAGAGTCCATCCCTTTTCCTAACACTGCAGGTGTCATGAGAGTGTCCACGTATTCGCTAGTGGACGCTATAAATGAACAATGTAAGCTAAGCATAACTCGCCCATATGAAAACGTTGCCAATACATACCGAATCACAGTTCGGCTGCTTGCTGAAAGCCAGCGGTCTGAAACGTCTGTTTCACCGGAGCTTCTGTATAATTTTCTGTATGACTACAGCTTTGACCGCTACACCTGTAATTTATACATCCCCAAAACTTACCGTTTCGCCCATCTCGCAATTTTAGCTCTTCTTTACATGAAGGGCATATAGACACCCATTTTTGGCATTGGTCATTTATACAAATTTTAAAGCGGTCCTCTGTTTTCATCTCACTTTGGTAGGCTATGTTTGCGCAGGCAGCAACGGTTCCGTTTGTAGGGTTGGCTCTTTTAACGAGGCAGTTGCTATAGCTCGGTAGCATTGATACTTACTTTTGGCCTTGAGCTTCACTTGGATCGGTTGGTGTACTTAAAGTAGCTATTAAAATCAGTAGCTTAGCTGCTGCCATGCCGAATTGCCTCGAATCGATAGAGGTTGGTGACGGAGTGTTGTTTAAGTTGTGATGTCTGGTTTACCTGTGATTAAAAATACAGAACTTGAGGTTTTTTATTAAGTTATTGATATATATAGACTATTGTTTTTATGGTAGGGGTTTATCTTCAAAGTCTGTCTCAGTAGAATAGTCACTGGACTTTTTCTCCAGTGACTCCGTCTTTGAGGTGAATACTTAGTGCAAGATATGGATTATACGACACGCTTTTCGGGACATGAAACGTTTCCGTTGAGATACGGATGGCTTTTCAAGGCTGTTAAAGAAGTTAAGAATGGACGCAAAATTCGCTCTTCTAGTAAAGAAGATATTGAAAACGCTGTGATTCAGATGGGCGTTGGTAAAAATATGGTTAGCTCAATCAAATATTGGGCTGATGTTTGTCAGGTAGTGAAGAGTAATAGTGGGATAGAGGTTCTTACTAGAGAAGGGAAGTATATCTTCGGCGGTGACGCAACAAATAAGCGACCGTGTGGTAGAGATCCTTACATGGAAAATCCTGCTACTGTTTGGTTGATTCATTGGTTGATCAACTCAAATTATACTGAAATATCGGCAAGTCGTTGGTTTTTCAATTATTTTAACGGGCAGCGCTTTGACAAAAAACAACTGTTGAAGGCGCTATTAGCTGATTTAGAGCGCCGTAATATTTCTAGTTTTTCTGAGAAGACTATTGAGAAAGACATTGATTGTCTTATTCAAACCTATACATACCGCATATCAGGTGGACAGAAAGTTACAGAAGATTCTTTTTCATCTCCTTTGACAGAGCTTGGGTTATTACAGAGCGGGGAAGGGAAAGTTATTCGTGCGGATCTATCTAACCATCGATCTTTACCTGGAGAGCTCTTCACATATTGCCTGATTAGTTTTTGGAAGAAAAATTTAGGAAATGCTACTACGGTTTCGTTCGATAGTGTTCTTTCCTCTGCTGGTTCACCTGCTCGAATCTTTCGGTTATCACAAAGCGCGCTAGGGGACTTAATCGATTTGGCGCATAAGCTTACAGATGGTCAAATAAGTTGGACAGATACACAAGGCCTGCGGGGTGTTTTTTGTAAGGATATAGAAACTCTCGATGAGTATGTGTTCTTAGATCGAGTGTATGGGAAGTAAGTTATGACATTAAATGAAAAGTACTCGATAAATGTTCGCTATCAGCGGTCAACAAGAATTGATAGTGACCTAGATGTAAGCTTTTTCAATGGGTTAGTTTATCACGGTACAGCGGCTCAGACTTTAGGGACTATTATTGAGCAGTTTAAACAAGCAAAACAATCAACGTTTACCGTGACAGGGCCTTACGGTTCAGGTAAATCGACTATTGCGCTGTTAATGTCAGGTCTGCTTCATTGTGATGAGGCTATTAGAGCAGCAGCAGTTGATGCTATTGGGGATCAAAAAGAATGCAGTCATTTTTATAAGGCTTTCGGCTTCAACCCTAAAAAAGGAGCTGGGTGGTTAGTCATTCGTTCTGTTGGTGGAGTTGGTGATCCTGTTGATGTAATTTGGATGGGTATCCAGAATGCACTTAAAGAACACCCAAATACTTCAAATCACTTACTTGTTAGACAGCATCGGCCTAAGTCAGAGGTCGAACTGCTAGAATACATTGACACTCTCATTGGTGAAGTTGCCCCATTGGTCGATGGCGTATTATTTATCCTTGATGAGATGGGTAAGGTTCTAGAAAATATTAGTCGGAATTCTGCTGATTTACATTTGTTCCAAGATTTAGCTGAGAAGTTGAGCCGGTCATCTCAAAGCGGTGTTTCCTGTGTATTTATTGGTTTGTTACATCAGGCCATGAGTGAATACGCGTCTGGTTTAGGTGTAGGAGTGCAAAGTGAATGGGGAAAGATTCAAGGTCGTTATTCTGATATCCCATATCAAGTATCTACAGATGAAACGCTCGCTCTGATTGGTAAGTCTATTGTTGGGCCTGACTTAGGATCTAAAGATATTTCATCCTCGGTGTTAAGTGCAGTCAATGGATCATCTTTGAAAAATACACCTGAGATGATTGAACGCTTGAATTCTTGTTTTCCCCTCCATCCATCTACTGCAATTTTATTGGGGCCGCTTTCAAAAAGAAGGTTTAGCCAAAACGAGCGAAGTACGTTTAGTTTTCTCAACTCAAGAGAGCCGTTTAGTTTTCAACAATTCCTGCAAGAAGCAGGCGTAAATGATGTATATCGATTGTCTAGACTGTGGGATTACCTTGAGACCAATGTCGAGCATTTAATCGTTAGCTCTCCTGATGGGCATCCGTGGAGTTTGGCGGAAGATGCCCTTGTTAGGGCGAGTAAGCAATCTGAAGTTGAGAACATTCATATTGAGCTTATTAAGGTTATTGCGCTGATTAACCTGTTTGGCCGTAAGCATGGTTTCTATGCCAGTGAACAATTGATTAAAGCATCTTTAGATAATTTCTCTGAGGATAGTGTCTTACAGGGTATAAGGGAGCTGAAAGAGTGGTCGCTTATCACCAAGAGAAAGCATTTGTCTGCGTGGGCAATTTTTGAAGGTGCAGATATTGATATCTCTGAGCTTGTTGAAGAAAAAATTCAGCAATTGAGCGGTGATGACTCTTGGATTGAAAATCTTGAGTATAGTAATTACGTTATAGCTAAGCGCCATTATCATGAATGTGGTGTTCTTAGGTGGATGTCACAACGGTTAATTAGAAATACAGGATACCTCTCGTCGAAAGAGGTCGTCAGTGGCAAGGATGGTTCGTTTGCGTCTTTTGTAATGATAGCCGAGTCAACTGGGGACGAAGCATCTGATAGTTCGATAAAGAAGCTTTCTCAGCAGGTTGCGAATCAGGGATTGGCAATTTCTCTTTGTCCAAACCTAAATGATATAAAAAAACAGGCTATTGAAGTTTATGCTTTGCAAGAGCTTGAACGTGAGCTGCCAGAACTACAGAACGATAAAATAGCCCAGAGAGAGCATGGCATCCGTTTTGTAGAAGCCACTAGGGCGCTTGATGATGCTTTTGTGACGGGCTTCGAAACGGCAACTTGGTGGTTTGATGGTTATGATTATCTGAAACAGCCGTTACCCGTTATAGCTTCAGAAATAGCGAGTGATTTGTATGATGAATGCCCCGCTATATTTAATGAGCTGATTGGTCGGTCTAAGGTTTCTGGTACATCAGTTTCTGCCCGAAAGAAGCTTATGATGGCGATGGTTGAAAGTGGTGATCAAGACGGCCTAGCGATAGAGGGGTTTCCTCCTGAGAAAGCTATCTACCTTACGTGCTTAAAAAACTTGGGTCTTCATGGCGTTAACGGAGATGGTACTTTTGGATTTAAAGTACCTAAGTTGGGGGAGATTCGGTCATTAATTGTTGCTGCTGAAGAGCTAATAAAGAGTGACAGTGAATCTATTGTTACGCTCGATAATATCTATAGTCTGTGGAAGAGCGCGCCTTATGGCGTGGCTGATGGCGTTATTCCTGTTTTGATATTGGCTATGTTATTAAGCCAAGATGAGAATTTGGCTTTCTATGATAAAGACTCTACTAATCAATATGTTTACGTTCCTGATATTGATGAAGTCATGATAAATAAATTGGCGAAATCGCCAAAGGATATAGCGGTTAGGTATTTCGAAGTTAAGGGTGTTAAGCGTCAATATATTAGCAGTATGGCTTCCCTAGTTTCGCAGCAGTTTGATCGAGATGTACCTGAGTCCGCGTTATCAGTGGCTAAGCCTATAGTGACTTTTGTTCATCAGCTCCCACAGTGGGTTAAAGTAACAAAGAGACTGTCGACAAAGACGATCGAGTTTAGAGATGTCGTGCTTAAAGCAAATGACCCTTATCAGTTGCTTCTTGAGGACTTCGTAAGCCTATTTGGCCTTGAAGGTCTACCCGATAGTGAGCATGCTGAAAGAATACAAAGTCAGCTTGCCTCTTGCTTTGACGAACTAAAATCTAAACAAGCTGAGCTTCTTAATACTTTTGAAAGTTCTATTCGAAGTGAGTTAGGCAACATTGATGAGCAGCTGGTGGCACAGTGTAAAAAAGTACGAGAGTTAGCAGCAGATTTTCGTATGCAAGCATTTGCTCAGAGGCTAGGCTTATGCTTAGAGAATACCAAGTGGTTAGTAAATGTGATTACTTTAGTAGGAAATACGCCTGAGCGAAATTGGAATGATGTTTCATTGGCTAAAGCGAAGGAGGACCTCCATGAATTTTGCCAACGATTTAAGCGAATAAGTGTCTTTTCATCTCAAGTTAATTCTGTTGAATCTAAAGGTGTTAAGTCCATTGCTTTAGTAGTTGGTGATGGTGAAGAAGCCCAAGAGTTTGTTCGTCATGTTTCAGTATCTGATTCAGCTCAGCCTGAAGTGAATAAGGTAACCCAGCAGCTCTGCGACTCAATGACTAAGTCAGGGTTGAGTGACGATATGCAAGTCTTGGCCTTACAGGAAGCATTGAAAAGTCTCATGACTGAATATCAACAATCAGTGTGTGATGTAAAGGGATGAAAGAGTGATGGAACAGAGAAAGCAAAAGCATGTACTAGGGTTATCTGGAGGTAAGGATAGCGCTGCACTTGCTGTATATATGCGGGATAACTATCCTGATATTGATATTGATTATTTCTTTACCGATACGGGTAAAGAGCTGCCTGAGGTCTATGATTTTCTAGATAAGCTAGAGGCTTATCTAGGAAAAGAAATTATTAGACTAAATGATGATAAGGGCTTTGATTATTGGCTTGAGCAGTACAATCATTTCCTGCCCTCAGGTCAGCAGCGTTGGTGTACTGTGCAAATGAAGCTGGTGCCATTTGAAAATTGGATCAGGCCCTATCTGGATGATGGCTATGAAATTATTAGTTATGTAGGAATTCGCGCAGATGAACCTTATCGCGAAGGTTATGTGTCAACTCAAAAGTTTTTGACTATTAAGATGCCTTTTGCTGATGATGGGTTAGTCAAGGCAGATATTATCAGTCTTTTAGAATCCTCTGGTTTAGGGTTGCCTGCTTACTATGAATGGCGGTCTAGAAGTGGTTGTACTTTTTGTTTTTATCAGCGAAAAATTGAGTGGGTGCGTTTAATGGAGCGTCATCCAGAGCGTTTTGAAGAAGCCAAAGCTTATGAGAAAAATGCTTGTAAAAACTCAACTCGAGGAGAAAGTTTTTATTGGATGGGTAAAGGAATTCCATTAACTACTTTGGAAGATCCTGTTCGTATTCAGCAAATAAAAGATGATCATGAAAAGCGTAAAGCGAGGTTGTTAAAGAAAAAGCGTAGAAATGCATTAATAGATGATGACAAGCTTATAGAGATTCAAGACATGGACTCTATCTATGATGATATTGAAGGTGGAGGTGCTTGTATTACTTGCTATAAATAGAAGGCACCGAGTGGTATCTGTGCCCTGTGCCTTCTATCATCATCTAAATTAAACTGCTTAGGTGGGTGAGGATCGCTTGTTTAAGCATGTCATATCTCTTTTCTAGTAGCTGCTTGTGTGGGTCTCCGTTTGACAAGCTTACTATATCAGTAGGAATTAGATGGTCGTTGATCGTCAACTGATCAAGCTGTTGTAAATAATCAGAGACCGATCTATCTTTGATTTCTTGATTTGCTTTTTTGGTTATTGGGGTTAAATTAAGGGCACTGTTGAGTATGTGTTTAGAGTTTCTTCTTATTTCTTTAGTTGATTGACTTAATGTTGTCGCTGGAGTCAAAGGGGCGATATGATGTATTTCTATCTTTGTGCCATCTTCTATTATTTTCCATGGAATCAATCTTTCTGGAATAGCACTAAAGTTATGAGGCTTTCGGCTTAATATAAATTGGTTAATGATCTTTTTAACGGAACCAATCTCATCAGGAGTATCATCTTCTCTTAGAAGGATATCTTTTGTTGTAAAGGAGTCAGTGTTGAGTACTTTAGATGTGGAAGACGGGAAAGGGCTTGCTCCATTGGTTGCTAATAAGTAATCAAGCTTTTTGATGTCTTCAATGCATGTTTCATTTTGGCGATAAGTGTAGCGTCCCGAAAACATTGAAGTCCAATACCAATACTCAACTTTTTTCCAAACTTCAGGGCTTTCCCAATTAGAGTCGTCTGAGAAAATGTTAGCAATTACAACAACTGTAAGCTTATAAAGGATACTTTCAGTATTTATTACTCCGCATTTAATGTTGAGAAATGCTAACGCCCTAGAAATTGCGTTGAAAGTATCAGCTGTGAGCTCATTTATAGTCCCACCTGATATGCTCAATATGTGTGATTTTTTGATGTGTTCAACTTTATAATTAAAGTTTCCGCTTACTTTCTCGGCTAGTATAGAAAGTATATTTACAAACCATTCTTTTACTTGCTTGGTGGGCTCTTTCCCATCTAATGTGTTCAGAAGTGATGGTTGCCATGTCGATTGATTTATATCAGCTGAAATGTGATTTGGCAAATCAATTTTTGAGTCCAAAATGTCATTTGCGCAAGTGATTAGGTCTGTTCTTGATCCTTCAGCGACTTCAGCGGTTGTAGATTTAGCAACGATAAGGTCGAAGACTGAAAGTTGAACACCTCCTCTATTAATCGCTTCAAAAATTGCGACTGCCCTTGAAGTTTCGTCAGAAGTAAGTTCGATAATAGGTATGTTTTTTTCAATAAGGCTATTGATATTTTCCGTCAGCTTGATGGCCCATTTGCTTTTGAGGTCGCTGAAATATGGCGTTAATTCAGTTTCAAGATCACTCTTGCTGAGAAGACATGCCCGTTTTAATTCTACAACGTCCTCAATTGAAGATATCTCGCGAATGTCTTTAAAGAGGTTTAGAATTTCTTGATCAGGATAACCCATATCGGCAAGAGAGGCCCGAAGTTCTTCAGCTTTACTATCGGCCATTTTTGAAATTACACTTTTATGTAACCCATCTTCACCTTTATTGACTTCATACAAAGGGATTAAGCCTAATGAACTAAGCTCTTTAGCGATGAGTAATCTTCTGAAATGAGCAGAATGCAGTTGACCGTGTTCGTCTTTAGGCGAAAAGCTTGGGTGGAATACCTTATCATGACCCTTTGTTTTTAGGATTTCCTTACTTTCGATAAAATCCTCAATATCGACATCGGTAAGTTTTCTCAAGTTACTAACAGTTAGCGAGTTAAAACCAAAAATATCCTCTTCTTCAACATCAGGTCTAACCCGAAGAAACCAGCGCCTTCTTAGACCAGAGTGGAGTCTATGCCGTACTTCTTTCCAGTCACCTTCTTCAAATAAATCGTAGAATACACTTCTAAGAGTTGATAGCCGCTGTTGCCCATCTAGAATGAAGAAGCAGTTTTCTTGAGTTTGTTCAGTCGTATCAGGAAAGCATAGTTCTCTAGCAACAAAATCATTTTTCTTTCCTTCCAAATATAAGAGACTTCCAAAAGGGAGGTCAGCTATAAAGGAGGCTATTAATTTTTGCTGCTTTTCTTTAGGCCACACAAACCCTCTTTGAAATTTTGGTAGAAGGCTTTGTTTGCTTTCGATTTTTGAATAAATTACACGAAGTTGTTCTTCCTTGTTGGTTATAGCCATCTAGACGTTCCTTGATAGGTAGTTATTTTCTGATTATATGCTTAGCTAATTCATTTACTGCTTCTACTGCCTTGAGTATAGTCAGCGGGCCTCCAAAGCTAATCCTTAGTGTCTTTTCTCCTTCTTCAAAGCTCAGCCCTATAGCCTGTAGTACATGAGAAATCTCTACGTTCATAGAAGAGCAGGCTGAACCTTGGGATATCGCTAATTCAGGGTCATCTTTTAAAGATTGAAGGTTTAAATCCTTAATTGTGATATTAAGAATATTCGGAATTGTTGACTCACCTCCGTTGATTGAAAAGCTGCAGTGTTGTTCTAGTTTCTCTATAAATAGATTTCGTATAGAGAGGATACGTTCTTGGTCTATATATTGAGAGCATCTCAATATTGCTTCGCCCATACCAATGATTAAAGGGCTTGCAAGGGTTCCACCACGTAACCCAAACTCTTGACCTGCCCCGTGAATGACAGGGGTTATTTTAGTCTCTCTGATATCTCTTATGTAAAGTGCACCAATGCCTTTTGGTCCGTAGCATTTATGAGCAGAGATTGAGAGAAGGTCAATATTCATATCATCTACATCGAGATCTAGTTTGCAGAATGATTGGGCGGCATCCGTGTGAAATGGGATGCCCTTGTCAAAGCAAAGAGCACCAATTTCAGCAATTGGTTGAATAGTACCTAGTTCGTTATTAACGTGCTGAACTGAAACGAGAATGGTGTCTTCTCGTATTGCGTCAGCTATTGAGTTAGCGGAAATTTCCCCGAGGGGGTTAGGTTCTATATAAGTAATGTCGAAGCCTTCTTTTTCAAGGTAATGACATATTGATAGAATACATTTGTGTTCTATCGACGAGGTTATGATATGTTTACCCTTGGCCTTATTCGATAAAGCGAGCCCTTTGATAGCAAGGTTGTTTGCTTCTGAAGCTCCGCTAGTAAATATAATTTCGCTTGGGTAAGCCCCTATCTTATCTGCGATTATCTCTCGCGCTTTTTCTACTTCTGCTGCTACAGATCGACCTTGATGATGCGAAGAAGAAGGGTTGCCAAATTCATTACAGAATATTGGTATCATCTTGTCCATTACTTCTTTAGGAACGGGCGTGGCTGCAGCGTAGTCAAGATAAATCATGGTTGATGAGCTTCTTAATTTGAAGGTTAATGAATATTAACACGAGTGGTTCGGGTTATGAGGTTATATTTTGTAAAAGCGATAGCCTTTTATTTTGAAACCTTCAGAGGCAAGAAGCTGATCAAGTTCTGATCTGCTAGGCCCAAACTCTTTGGTTACGTCGATGAAGGAAAATTTAGATAATCTCTTGTCGAAAGAAATCTGTTTGTTATGATCGGAAAAGGTCTTGTCAGTATAGCGACCTTTCCAATATAGCGGAGGTGGCGTATATCTATCAACATAGTCGAAAAAGTCTATATCTTGATCTCTCAACTTGACCTTAATTCGTTCTTTCAGGAGAGGTAGCGGTGAAGTATCAAATTCTTCATAATTCATAAAGGATACTTTTCCTGAAGTGGTGTGAATCTTTACTAAATCGATATCCTCTATGTCACCAAATAATTGTGCAGCACATCCGACATAAACCCTCAGTACAGCAGGTAGTGAGCTAACAAATTTTTCATGAATAATAAGGGAGTGTCCAGGGTTTAAGTGGCTTGATGGCAGTAGTTCATGAGCTTGGTTACATAGTGAGTGGATTAGGTTTGTATCGGAAACACTAAATAATAACTCTCTGGCTTCTTCAATTGCATGCTGATATTTGTCGAAAAAGACTTTGATGTCTAGTTTAAGGGATTCAGGCATCTCCTTGTAAGTCTTTCTCTTATCGAATAGCCCTAATGCAAAATAGACTAGCAGATCCTCCTTCCTTAATTGTTGGGCTGTCTGAAAATCTGCGGTATTGGCCTGTTCCTTTAGAATTCTAAATGCTTTCTGGTGAGATCCTAAAGCTTCGAGGAGTTCCTTGGATTTATGAAATTCATTATTTGAAGGTAGCCTGCCAAGCTCGAGACACCTTTGCCAGAATTCGTCTAAGATCTCTTTGTGTTTTATAAATAGTAATTCAGAGGATGCGCTTTGTCTTGATGTACCGCTAGTAAGGTGGTTCCATTGTTGTTTACGGCGCTGTCTATTAGAGAGAAATTCTTGCTCAAGCAGCTTGTCTTTGAAGACATAAAAGACTCCAGGGGAGGCTGCTATGGCATCTTCATCGAGGGTTCTTTCTATGAAACCTTGGAGTTCGGCTTGACTAAAGTACTTTTGAAAAGTGTTTCGGGAGGTTAATACGCCATCTTTGTACGGTTTGAATTTTGAAATAGTAGCGTCACCAGCGATCATCGCCGATATGACAAGTATTTTATTTGTGAGAAAAAACGACCGTTGTACTGCTTCAATGCGTTCGTCAAGGTCTTCAATAACATTGATTACAAATCCTAAGTTAACTATGTCAGCTTCAATTAGGTCTGCATCAGGCCTAAAATTAGGATCCCAGCCGCATGCGTTGAGGCCATGAGCTTCTAGTTCTCTAAGGTCATCTCCTCTGCCGCAACCATAATCAAATATTGAATAACTGCCCTCGAGATAGCCGTGTTTAGCTAGGCATTTAAACGGTGTAGATAGCTCGTATCTAGTGATGGCTGTTCGGTGTCTATCTATTTGATCACCGCCTTTCTCTGTACATATGGAGCTAGAGCGGACTAATCTACCATCTACTAATGTGTACCCTTTTTGTGCTATCAGTCTTTCCCAGGTTTCCTTGAAACCTATTTTATGTGGATTTTCATATAGCCCAGCAGCAACGCCTTCTTCAGTTATTTCTTTAAATTCTTGAAATCTACTATCTGATGGAAGTATGAATAGTTCTTTTCTGTGAAGTATGGGCGGGTTAGACGAGCAAGAATAGTCTGTGAGCTTTGAAGATAGCCTACTAAGGTCTACAGTGATACTTCTTTGGAGATCGGGATATGATTCTGTGTCAAAGGAAGGATAGCTTAGATATGAAACTTTGAATTCTTTTATGGATAGCTTGACTATATTCCATGAATTATTTTCTATTTTCAGTGCGTTAGCGATCAGGGTTAGAAATGAATGAAGAGCAGAAGACTGTACAGTCAAAGAGTCCCGATGTAAATATTTAGCGTCAGGCAGCTTCTTAGCGCAAGCAATGTCAGAAACTAGGATTTTGAATTTTTTATTGTCGATCGCCATGTTTAGGGTTGGCTCATAGCTGATTGTTTAGTATCTTTTATAGATTATATGCCTGCCGGATGGCAAGTGGATAGTTCTTTGAACATGAAGTTTAGAGATGGAGCCTTTTTAGCATGGACTTTTATGGATTTTCAGCGTTCTAATTATTCTGAGGAGAGAGGCTGCCGGATCTTTCTCTCATGTATCGCCAGCATTGTCTTCCTATGGAAAACTAGCCATATATTTCTAGCTGAAAAGTCAGCTTGGGGAGGATTATGACATCATTGAAGGACTTACCTCTTAAGTCAGTATATAGGAGTGGCAAGGATGATTTACTTGCTGATTTTTACCTTCCTGTGCTGCAAACAGCTGTCAAGTATGATCGAGCTGTTGGGTATTTCTCTACGAGCCTCATTGCGTATGCGCTTAAGGGTCTTTCTTCACTGATAATTAATCAAGGAAAAATGCGGCTTGTCGTTGGTTATCCCCTGGATGATGATGAGTTTGAAGCTTTGAAAAATGGTGAAGAATTAAAGCTTATAGGCTCAACTCTTTCTCGAGAGTTAGAAAAAATTAGTACTACATGCTCTAGTGAGATTGAGAAACAGCGCCTGCGTATTTTTACATTGTTAGTTGCTACTAAACGGTTGGAGATGAAGTTCGCGCTAAAGCGTCGAGGAATGTACCACGAAAAAATTGGAGTGATAACTGACTCCCACAATAATAAAGTTCTTTTTCATGGCTCAGCCAATGAGACAACAAATGCCATACATCCTGATTTGAATTTTGAGTCTATTACTGTATATAAAAGCTGGAATGCAGAGATTTACCAAGAATATGCTACAGAATTTGAAAATGGATTTGAGCAACTTTGGCAAGGAAGCGAGAAAAATATAATTACTATACCAATGCCCTCGGAAATGTATGAGGCAATCATTAAAAAATACAGAACTGAATCTGAGAGTTTGAAGGACTTAAAAGTCGATGAAATACAGTTAATGGAAAAGTTGTATTTTTCTAGAGACCGAGGTTATCCCATAATTCCTAGTTCCTTAGGCGGTAGAGAGTTTAAGTTATTTGATCATCAAGTAGAAGCTCTGAGGTCTTGGTATGCTCATGGGGTAAGAGGTATTTTTCGATTAGCTACTGGAGCTGGAAAAACAATTACAGCGATGTATGGCGCATCAAAATTATTTGAAATGGCGAATGCTCCTAGAACAATGCTCCTCATTATTTCAGTGCCTTATGTAGCTTTAGCAGAGCAGTGGGTAAAAGAGTTAGGGCTTTTTGGCATGAAACCTATTAAGTGCTTCACTGGTAATTCAGATTGGTCTAGTCGTTTAAATGAGGCTATAAATCGGTTAAAAAGTAGGGATATTGAATTTGCTTCAGTTGTGGTAGTGAATAGAACTCTTTCCGGTGAGCAATTCCAAAAATCCATAAGTCGATTAGATCCGAGCAGTATCTTGTTTATTGGCGATGAATGTCATCGACTAGCAAATAAAAATTTAATAGACTCGTTACCGAATTGTAAGTTTAGAATTGGACTATCGGCAACACCTTTCATAGAAAATGATGAGTTTGATGAAAGTGAAAGTGAAGAAAAACAATTACTTTTATCATATTTTGAGAATGTAGTAGCAGAATATACACTCAACGATGCCTTGTCTGAAGGTATATTGACCCAATATATTTATAAAATTATTCCAGTTAGACTTTCATATGATGAGTCTGAGGATTATATAGAGTTATCGAAAGAAATTGCCCGCTTGATGCACATAGATAGATCTAAAAATAATACAGCACTTTCTAATGCGATAAGAAAAAGAAATAAAATTATTTCAAGCGCTAGTGATAAAACAAATGCTTTGGATCGTCTTCTATCTAATAATATTTTTGAAGATAAATCGCATACGCTTTTCTATGTAGGAGAAGGGTCTTCTAATAGTGATTCTGCGGCAGGGAACGAGGATGAAATATCTCAGCTTGAAGAACTTGCAACGGTCATTAGGAATAATGGATGGGCAGTATCAAAATTTACTTCTCTAGAAAACTCCAATGATCGTAGGTTGATAATGGATGATTTTACTAGTGGAGGTATAGACGGTCTTGTATCTATGAGAGTTCTCGATGAGGGAATTGATATACCTCAGTGTAAAAGGGCTTTTATTCTTGCTAGTAGCCGAAATGAAAGACAGTTTGTTCAACGGAGAGGACGTATTTTACGGAAGGCTCCTGGTAAAGAGTTTGCTGAAATTTATGATTTTGTTGTGCTTCCTCATGAATTATTTTGTCAAGATTCATCATGTATTAACTTAGTGAAAAAAGAGTTCACTCGCGTTATGGATTTTGTGCGTTTAGCCTTTAATCGGAATGAATTAGAATATGAGGTTGATAATATTCTCTCCGATTTCGGAATTAGCTATAGGGAGATATAAATGACTAACTCTGTAGAGTCAGTTTTAAAAGAACTTGAGTCAATTAAGGATGAGCAAGAGAAGAATTTCAATGAAGGTGAGGTTACTAGAGCCTTGTCTCAGTTATTAGAAATTGAAAAGCAGGCTCTTTACGGAAACCTTAGGAATAAAAATAAGAAGCAGGAAGAGATAATTTTGTCAGGGCTTAAGGCATATAAAAGGGATTAACATGCTTATTCGTAAGATTAAAATATTTAATTTTAGACAATATTATAAAGAAAATATCATTGAATTTTCTTGTGACCCCGATCTTAATGTTACCGTGATCAGAGGAGAAAATGGGGTCGGTAAAACAGCCTTGCTTAATGCTATTAAATGGGCATTCTTTGGTACTTTTACTAACAATTTTAGAAATCCATCTGACTTAATTAATTCAACAGCTCTAAGAGAGGGTAGAAGTTCTTGTTCTGTGCAAGTTGAATTTGAAGAGGATGGGCGCGAATTTCTTCTTAAGAGAAGATTTGAGCAGGGGAAGAGAGGAACAGAAGTAAAAGTTTATGAGTACCTAGATCAAGTTTTAACGTCAGCATTACCAGAACCTGAGCTTGTGATAAATAGTATGTTGCCTAAAGAAATGGGTGATTATTTCTTTTTTCAGGGTGAAGGTAGTAATGCTGTAGATACAGGTAATAATTCAGGTAACCTAGCTCGATCCATCAGGGATATCATGGGTTTTAAAGTGGCAGAAATGTTGTCTGAATCATTGAAAAAAATGATTAATGCGGTGAGTAGAGAAATTGCTAGCCAAGATAATTCTGGGGAGTCTACAAAAATAAACGAAAGAATTTTGAAAAATACACAGCAGCTTGAGCGAACTAAAAAGCTTATGGGGCAGGTGGAAGAAAGAATACCTTCTTTGGAGTCAGAGCTTGAGCAGGCTGAAGAAGATCTTGAAAAGATAAATAATACTTCTCTTCAGCAGTTAAGGCGTGAAGAGTCTGAAAAGGGGGCTCTTCTTAAGAAGCTTAAATTAAAATTTGATAATTTGAGAAAACAAAAATATAAATCTATTGCGAAATATGGTTGGGCCGTTTTTGGGTACGATTTTGTTAATACATCTCAAGATTTTATTGATGAATCTCAGCTAAAAGGTAAATTACCTGAGCCTTATAATAAGACTTTCATCGAAGATATTTTAAACCAAGGTACTTGTATCTGCGGGGCTTGTTTAGAAAGTGGTTCTGATGGATATAATTTGATCGTTTCAATGTTGGATAAAGCTGCGAATCCTGCTTTGCTACAGAGGCTCACAGGTATTAGAGCGCAAGTGCAAGATGTAAATACTCTATATTCGTTAGCGTTTGAAGATATCTCCAGAATCAATACAGATTCCTCTGATGTTGCTGATGAGATTGAGGCTGTTGAGCTCCGCTTAAAATCTTTGAATGAGCAGATACTTCAGATTCCCGAGGAAGAAATTAAGCGTCTTCAAAAGTTAAAAGAATCACTACGGGTAGATATATCTTTACAAAACCAAGCTCTTGGTAATTATAAATCTGATATTGAGTCTCTTAAAAAGGATATTACCAAAGACGAAAAAGACCTAAAAGGCTTAGAAAGCTCTGGTGATTTACTTCTTTCACTAAATAATAAGAAAGATTTTTTGGTGGATATAAGAAACTATTTGATCAATTATCTTGATAGAACAGAAAGTAATGTTCGTCTCCATGTTTTATCTGAGGTTAATAAAACTTTGGAACTTTTCTCGAGACATGACTTTAAGATAAAAGTCTCTGAGTCAGGCTTTCGCTTCTTTTTATTAGATAAACATGATCATTCTGTAGGTCAAGGGGATGGTTTAAACTTGTTGTTAAATTTGACTATTACTTCTTCGCTTATTCATTTCGCTTCTGAGCGAAAAAGAGTTAATGATCCTATTTTAAATACAGCCACTGTTGCTCCTTTAGTTATTGATGCACCGTTTGGTGTCTTGGATACAAAATACCGAAATGTGGTTGTTAAACTACTACCATCATACGCAAGGCAAGTAGTATTCTTTGTATCATCGAGTCAATGGACAGACGATATGGATAAAGAAATCAGGTCTAAGATAGGTAAAGAGTATGTTTTGATTCTTGAGGAATCATCAGAGCAAGATAGTAAAGAAATTGATAAAATTAATATATCTGGTGTAGAGCATATAGTCAGTCGTTATGGTTGTGAGGTTGACCGAACGTTGATTCAGGAGGTGGTAGTATGAGTCTGTCTCGTGAGTTGTTAAATAAAAATGTTCGTCGTAACAATAAATATAAAGATGTTGTAGATCTATTGGTGTATGGCGGGTTAGAGGGTTCTCAAAATACTGATAAGAAAATATTCAATGATATTAAAGATTTAATAGTTTTTGCTGCAATGGTTGGTAAGCGTTTTAATATCTGTGAAGATGTTGATTCCAAAGAGAATACAGGAATAACGCTCCATACCTTTAGTGGTGGGGGGAACCGTATGGGGTCTAGGGTTGATCAACATAATGTGATTTTTATGTTCTCATTGTTAGATCACAAAGATATGGATTATATACGGGAGGAAAAAATTGGAGAGGTTATTGATTTATTTGAAAAGTACTCAAATGGTGGTCTTAAGATAATTAAAAAATGGTTAACAGAGTCTGCATGGAACCCATTGTGCCTGATTGATCATATGCTTGATGAGCTTTCAGACAATAATGAAGATGCTTCTGGTCTTGTTGTTCCTGAAAACCCGTTTTAGCCAGGTCGTTGATAGAGACATCTAAGGCAAATTTTATTCTAGCTAACAATGGGTGCAAAGGTGATGGTAACTCTCTCTTTTTAGCAGGTACTTAAAGTTGAAGTTAAGCTAGACGGGGTGTTATATGGTTGTTCATTTTTGTAAAATCATAGCTAGCTTGTTGCATCCAGTGTTTCGAAGAGGTATTTGCTCACCCGGCTGTACCTGATCGTGCGATTATGGCGCTCAATCTAGGCTTTTTGTTGAGGGTTGTTTGGCTGTATATATTTAATACGTATTCTGTTCTTTCGTGCCCAGATGGTAAATTTAAGACTAATAAACACATGGCCATTATCGCAACGGATGCCTAACGGCTTACCAGGCCATTCAATCAGCTGATTATGCTGACCGTATAACTTGTATTGAGGGTAGTGAAAAGCTTGCGTCAATAGCTAAGCCCTCTCGTTTATAATCAATAACATTAAATAGGTGGTGGTTACTGCCGTCAGATAATTGAGCGTGCATGAAATTGCGTATTTCGGTGATTGCGAACGCTTGTTTCGGTTTATTCCGAACACCTGAACCAGCACTTTTTCTCTTTCCCTATTTTTACTCTAAGTGTTCGGATTGCGCCAGTTTTCTCATTGACTCTCCTCCCAGTTCTATTCGATGACTATTGTGAACTAGACGATCCATTAGAGCGTCTGCGACGGTGGCGTTGCCGATCATGTTGTGCCACTCCTTGACAGGTAACTGACTGATGACGATTGTGCTGCTGTTTTGGTAGCGGTCTTCAAGCACTTCTAACAAGTGACCAGCATGCTCTTGAGTCAGTTTTTCCATCCCCCAGTCGTCTAGGATAAGCAGGGCTTTTTTAGCGAGAGACTGAAGTTGCTTTTGATAGCTACCATCCAGACGACCTGCGGTCAGATCATCAAGCAAGCGAGTTAAGCGGTAGTATCTGACGGTTTGCTGTTGGTCGCAGGCGCTGGTTGCCAGAGCGCAACCAAGATAGGTTTTTCCTGCACCTGTTGGGCCTGTAATCAAGATATTCTGGTGCTTGTGCAGATAACTCCCCGTCAGAAGTTCGCTCATCTGTTTGCGATTGAGGTTTCGTCCCTCCTTGTAGATGAGTTGACTCGGTTGCGCATCCACTCTCAGCTTAGCTTGTCGTTTTAAGCGTTGTATTTTGCTCTGATTACGGTTCAAGATCTCGCTTTCCAGAAGCAAGCTTAACCGCTCCTCGAAGTTCAGCTCTGCGTAAGTGGTCAGTTGCTCTTGTTGCTGCTCTAACGCTTTCGCCGCATGGCTCAAGCGGAGGCTTTTGAGTTGATCATTAAGTGCGTTCATATCTTTTCTCCTAGTGATAACAGGTCGGGCCTCGAACATTGCTGTGAACAAGGTTCGGCGTATTCGCTTTGTCTTTACTCAGTTGCCCTTCACGATTGTTCTTGAGTAGATTGTTGACGAAGGTGTAATTGGGTTTTGTCAGCATCAGTGCATCTTTACAGGCTTGCTCTAGGCGCGATTCACCATGGGCTTTGCTTAGGTTGAGTAACCCCAGACAAGAACGATAAGACTGCTCTGGATGAGGCTTGGAGTTAAGCATCTTATTGACAACTTCTCGTGTGGCTGGGCCGATATTGGCTCCCCAGTTGAGTAAGCGTCCAGGCGACCACTTTTGATGTTGATGATGACTCGGCATGTGCTCTGGTTGAGTGCTGTTTCCGTGCTCCCTTTGGCTACGTGGGTGCTGAGCGACCAAGTTACCTTGATGGTAGATTTGCACCAAACGGTTGGAAGCTTCCAGTTCGACATGATGGCCAACAAGCTGATGAGGAACCGAGTAGTAATGGCGGCGATATTCGATGTGATAATCAGGCCCCACTTTGGCTCGTTTGGTTTCGGTATATAGGTATCGCTGCTTAGGCAGTGGCTTCAATGCAGGTTTATCGAGTTTGTCGAACAGCGCTTTACGACTTGCACCATACTGTTTCATCTCACGTTGATTTAAGTCATTCATAAGCTCACGGATGGCCAAGTTCATCTCTTTGAAGGTATGGAAGGTTTGGTGTCGTAGCCGCATCATGATCCAACGTTCCACTAGGAGCACGGCATTCTCTGCCTTGGCTTTGTCTTTCGGTTTGTAGGGGCGAGCAGGCATCACAGCAGTTTGATAGTGATTTGCCAGTTTTTGATAGCTGTCATTAAGTCTTGGCTCATAGCGATTAGCTTTGGTGACCGCGCTACGCAGGTTATCGGGAACCAAGAGCTGTGGTACACCGCCGAAGTGTTCGAACACATTCGCATGCGCCTCTAACCAGTAAGACTTACCTTGACTAGGGAAGGCTTCAACATAGGTGTAATTTGACGCGCCTAAGGTCGCTACGAATACTTCGGCTTCGCGCACTTCACCTGTATCAGGGTTGACGACTTGAAGCCGAGGCCCACAGTAATCGATAAACAGCTTGTCACCTGCAACATGGAGCTGACGCATGCTGCGCTTTTGGGTTTTGAACCAGCGAGTGAAGTGCTCGCAGAACTGAGTGTAAGCGTAAGCCTGTTCTTGATATTGCTCATGGTATTCCTGCCACAACAACATCTTTGTCATGCCTTTACGCTTGAGTTCGACAGCGTACTGAGCGAAGTCTGGCATGACCTTGTGTCGACTGGCTTTCTTCGAATGATAAAGAGCTTTAGTAAGGTCTGTATCACTGCAACCTTCTGGGAGAGGCCAGCCTATCTGACTTTGCTTAAAGCGAGCGACAAGTTCTGAGACTGTTGCAAGACTGACATTGAGACAACTGGCAATACTACGGTAGGACAACCCACACTCGTACTTAAGGCGTAATACCTCTTTGATTTTGTTCATTGGAGTTCTCTTTTTAGCCATTGTCGCTTCCTTACGTTCTTTTTTAAGAAGTAAAGAATAGCGAGCTATTGATTTAAAAGAGAAAAAGGAAGGATTTCGGGCATTCCGAACGCGGTTTTCGCTATTCCGAACGCTGATTTCGGAGTTCGCTTAAAAGTGTTCGGATAATCGCGGAATGTGCGTTCGGATTAAACCGAAATAGGTGTTCGGATCATACCGAAATGGCTGTTCGGAATGCTCCGAAATACGCAAAATCGATTGACCATACTTGATTTAAACGCAATGGTTGCTTTAATGGTGCAGGCTTAAGCCTTCAACGAGGCGACACTCTTTTTCAATACTAGCTCACAGTAGATGCGGTAAGTGTGAAGGCGGTAGGCTTCTACGATTCCTGTAGGTTAGCACGTTGTTGGTTGGTCGTTAACTTCCTCTGATATCGAATCCTAATGATTTAATAAAACAACCATTATAGTGTTAAAAAACACGGCTATGATTTCAAATAACACTGCATATTAAGTATTTTAACATCCTACATGTGTACCCGTGTAGGATGTTATTCGTGACTATCGGATTCGTGATGGCTTGCAAGTATGTCGTCAAAAACTCATTTATCCTTATCAGCAGCCTTTCGTTTGTGTGGTTTTTTGAGTGAATATGCAATTGATTTCTTAACTAGTGATAATTTATATTCCCACTAGTTAAGACTTATTAGTAGCCGGATTTTCGCATGAAGGTCTGTTTTTATGTTGAAAGTCTTAGGCTTGAGTGTTATTTAACACTGTACTTGATGTTAAATAACACTGCAGTGATATACATGTGTATGATGTTAAATGATAATTTGTCCTTCGATTATTAATTGAATTATCATAGTTTATGATGAATTATGGATGATATATTTTTGATGGTTTTATAAATTATTAAGGTATGTTTTTATAATATTTTTAATAAGTGGTTATGGTTTTTATTAGTAATGATATAAATATATTGCTAGATTTTTGTTATATTTGTTATATTTTTTATATTTTTATATTTTTAAATTTTTTCTTGCATATTATTATTTTGAATTTATTATTGTGTTTGTAAATAATAAAGGTGTATATATATGTAGGATGATAGTTATGGAATATGAAGGGCTTTCTTCTCGAGATGAAATTAAAATTGTAGCAAGGAATTTATTGAAAAAAGACATAAGACCTTCTCAAAATAATGTAAAAAAAGAGCTTAATAGAAATTCAAGTAATACCACAATTAGCCTAGCTTTTGACGAATTTTGGTTGGATATTTCCAATGAACTTGAATTAAATGATACTCGGCCAGGGATCCCTGATGAATTATATGAAATGGTTCAGAAGTTATGGGTGATGTCTTTAGAATCGGCTAATAAAGTAGCGCAAGATAGAATGGATGAAGCGTTAAAAGTTGAATATAATACTTTAGAGCGTGAAGCAGAAGCACAGGAAGAAATAGCTAAGATTTCCTTGAAAAATGATAAGTTAGTAGGGGAGCTTGATAAAATGAAGGCTCTTTTAAAAAATGAGAAGGCATTGTCTGCGGATCTAGGCTCACGCTTAGTTATGTCTCAGGAGAGTGTTCGTGATATACAAGCACAGCTTCAGGAAACGATTAAGAGCAATGAAGCTTCTCGTGCAGCAGCCAGTCAACGTTTGGACTCATTAATGTCTGAACAGACCCAGCTTAGAAATGGGTATGAAGCCCGTGAAACTCAATTAAAGACCGAGTTGGATCAATCTGCTAAAGAGTGTCGGACATTAAATGAATCGCTTACGAGTCGCATAGCGAGAGTTAGTCAGCTGGAAAAATTCGAAGACCTACACGAGCATGAAAAGAGTGAGAATAAAAGGCTCTTAGCACAACAAGATAAACTAACAGATCAGGTTGAAGTGCTTCGTGATCAACTATAAGGCATGAGTGAAAAGATCGAGACACAAAGAAAGGATTTTGAACAACAGCTTAAAAAACAGCGAAAACTATTAAGTGATAAATCAAAAGAGATTGCCGTAGGTGAGGAGAGGCACCTGGTAGAAATAAAAGAACGGCAAGTCTTAATTGAACAACTTAAGCTTGAGCATTTAACAAGTTGTCAGGAGCTAAAAATTCAGCATGAATTATTGAAGGCAGAAATGGTTCAATTAAAAAATGAGATGAAACGAACCAGTCAAAAATAAAAAGCCAGCAGGCGTTAATTAATAAATTAAAGTGACCTGAAGAAATGACAGTCTCACCGGCTCGCAAAAACGGCCAGCCAGGCTTCATTTCCCATACCTAAACAATAAATTGAGGTGTTCCATATTTATGTTGCGGAAGCGGGGCGCATCAGCTTCTACGAGTCTGTTTAGTGGTGAAAAACATCAAAAAAGGTAACATTTTGTGCTTTTTTATTCGGAAGATAAAGATTGAGTATTTCGCGACTTCTTAATTGTAGTCTCTCTTGCGTCAGCGGGATATGTCAGGCAGAATTTAAGCGGATGATAATAGAGCGTCTAGAAACAGCTGGTTGTTTATTAGCCAACTTTTTGATTAAAAAACAACCAGCAAAAACAGTGCTGCAAGTGATTGAAAGAATGAGTGATTATTTTTCCTTGGAGTCCAAGGGCTACCCCGAAACCGGAGGGGATTAAGACGTGATATGCAGGCCCGTGGCTTCCTGATTGGGTCCAAGGGCTACCCCGAAACCGGAGGGGATTAAGACCCGATACCCTTGTTGACGGGCTGGTTGTAGCAGTCCAAGGGCTACCCCGAAACCGGAGGGGATTAAGACGCTAATATCATCCCACGCAGCCGTATCTATCGTCCAAGGGCTACCCCGAAACCGGAGGGGATTAAGACGCTAATATCATCCCACGCAGCCGTATCTATCGTCCAAGGGCTACCCCGAAACCGGAGGGGATTAAGACGCGGCTGACCGGTTTGTTTGTCCTTCCACGTTTCTGTCCAAGGGCTACCCCGAAACCGGAGGGGATTAAGACTCAGCAACCTTTGGTCTTCTGTATCTTTTCATGTCCAAGGGCTACCCCGAAACCGGAGGGGATTAAGACTCTGGGAACCTCCCGTGAGTATTCTTGCTGGAAGTCCAAGGGCTACCCCGAAACCGGAGGGGATTAAGACTTTTTCCCATTTACTGGCAACTGTTCGAATATTGTCCAAGGGCTACCCCGAAACCGGAGGGGATTAAGACATACACCGTGGATTGTGTAGCCTACCTCTTGTGTGTCCAAGGGCTACCCCGAAACCGGAGGGGATTAAGACCAAGCTCTACGCGCCGTTTCACACATATCTCGGTGTCCAAGGGCTACCCCGAAACCGGAGGGGATTAAGACTCCAATAACAAGCCTACCACTAATCCTCAGTGTCCAAGGGCTACCCCGAAACCGGAGGGGATTAAGACGTTGCGGTTCTTCTGGGATTCGCTCGGTCGGTGTCCAAGGGCTACCCCGAAACCGGAGGGGATTAAGACTGTTTAGTAAGCTCATTGTTACTCTCCCAGTTGTCCAAGGGCTACCCCGAAACCGGAGGGGATTAAGACCCGGTGATCTCGGTCGGCTATCGGGTCAATTCGGTCCAAGGGCTACCCCGAAACCGGAGGGGATTAAGACGCAAGTACGACGGCCATGAGCCGAACATCAAATACGTCCAAGGGCTACCCCGAAACCGGAGGGGATTAAGACGGTTTGCGGCGGTAGTGTTTGGCAATATTTCGCGTCCAAGGGCTACCCCGAAACCGGAGGGGATTAAGACGGAAGGCGTTGCCCCTACATATGGCACAAAGTTTGTCCAAGGGCTACCCCGAAACCGGAGGGGATTAAGACATTGCAGTTAGTCCTTCCAGGAACATGATGATACGTCCAAGGGCTACCCCGAAACCGGAGGGGATTAAGACTTAAATTCTTTGAGCATGTCAATGCATCCCCAGGTCCAAGGGCTACCCCGAAACCGGAGGGGATTAAGACCTTTTGGTGGATGATGTTTTGTGCTGCGAACTGTCCAAGGGCTACCCCGAAACCGGAGGGGATTAAGACCTAGCACTTTGACGGTACTCTTCAGGTAGAGAGGGTCCAAGGGCTACCCCGAAACCGGAGGGGATTAAGGCTCAACACCCCTTGTTAGGGACGCTTCGTACACGTCCAAGGGCTACCCCGAAACCGGAGGGAATTAATACATCGAAGAAGCTGTCGCCGTCCAACAGGTTCGTTTCTAGGAGCTACCCTTCGAATGAAGTGTAAAACGGTTGAAATTGATCTTACAGAAAGATGCGGTGATCGGCTGCTTTAAGTGATGAAGGCATTATAGCCAGATTCAAATGTCGCTTGAGTCACCTTATGAAGTTTCATCCAGCATTTGCTGGATGAAACTTGGGGTTGAGAGTGTTATTTAATCTCTTGATGGAGCTGCATTAATGCTGAGTATTTTAAATAGCCTTTTCAGTTCAGTACTGAGCTTGGTTTCATCGGTGACGAGTTGATCAATTATTCGGTTTTCATTGCGTATTCCGTGAGCGAGCGAGTTACGGATATGCCTCAGGGTTTTATAATCGTCAGATTTACTGGCGAGTGTTTGGTTGGCTTCGTCTCGCTCTTTATATTCATCGGGTATCTTTTGTCGATAAACGTACTCTGATATTTTTGCTTCAAGCGCAAAGATTGCCGCACGGATATAATCTTTGTGGGTGAGGTATTCATGGGCGAGATGCATTTCGTATTGATAACGTGTTTGCGAACGGTGCCATGAGATACGTTTTTTTAAGGTTTCCTCAAATAGGCTGGCGACGGGGTCATCAGGGTATTGATCTGACTTTGTCCAGGTGGTGAGTTGCTCTTTGGCTTTTTTCGGGTTGCTAGTACGTTCGAAGAAGGCGGCCGCTTTGAGGCTTTTACCGGCTTCGCCTAAGAGGTCGCTAAATACACCGTAATCACCATCTTTGGCATAGGAGTGCATGGATGATAGCCAGTCCGCCATGCGGAGTAAGCCGCGAATGTTGTGTACTGGGGTGGTCTCCGTCCCCTGTGTATAGGCGCCGTACCAAATCCCTTTAATGTTCACATGGCGGATCTCTTGTAGATAAATTGATGCGAGCAGTGCGACCATCGGTAAGCTTCTAAATCCATGGGTTACATCTAGGTGAACATCGATATCGGCGTCGACGTGTTTGGCCATCAGCTCAACTAATTTCACCTGATCTTCCAATGCTTGACCGAAGGGGATGATTTGCAGTTGAACTTTAATGCCCAAAGCCTCTGCCAATAATGGCTGAAGCTGGTCAAGTTGAGTTTGACTCACTGTACTTTGTTCGACCGCTTCGGCTAATTCCAGCCGAGCATCTTCCGCCTGATCACCTAAATCGAGATCACCATCAAACAGGTGATCCCACATGCTGCCATTCGTCCCCATAATAATTAAGGTATCGGGGTTGAGGTGCCGCGTTAAGTTGAAACCTAAAAAGGCTGACGGTGTCTGGGTTTTACCTTCAATTTCATAGGTGGTTTTGGGGTAGCCATCGTTGCTTTTATGGGTACGACCAATAAAGGTAATTAAAGTGGTTGGCATCATTTTACCTATGGGTGTGTTATTCATAGCGCAAGGTGGTCTCGTAGTTTTTTACAGGCCTTGCTAATTACTTTGATCTCCAATGCTTCGGTATCGCGAAGCACCGCCTCTGCTTCGTTTTGATCGACCTGTTCGGGATCAAAACCTAGACTGTCCTTGATCAATTGTTCTAATTTTTTTCGCAATGTTTTACTGGTGGCGATATCGGGGTTTTCGAGGCACAAACGGATCTCAATCAATTGTCGTTGTTCCGGTTGCATGGTTTGCATGGCGATCTGTTGCTGTTGCTTTTTAGCCGCCTCGGCACAGTCTTGCTCATAGCGCTCAATCGCATCGTGTAACGGGGTATTAAGAGGCGGTATGGCACGGGTTATATCGAGTTCAGGGTTATCGATTAACGGCTCGATATAATCCCCTAGTTTATCGCGATTACTTTTAACCTCCTGATAGGCTTTGGGAGACGGTAGATAATCTAATTGACGGTTACTCGCTTCATCGGGTGAGGCCATGCCCAATAACTGCCTGAGGGGTTCGGAATCTTGCCATTTGGCTTTAGGGTCACCACTGACGGTTTGCCACGCACTGTCCATATACTGGGTAAAAATCTCTCGACAGCCACCGAGTAGCGCCGGTAATGCTTGCGCGGGCATAGTGGGGTCATTGGGGCGGATTTGACAGAGGGCTTCATTAATATACAGCCCTACTTGGCCGAGCCCAAAGGGTTTACCCATCCCTAAGCTGTGACGCCGTGTGTTGTCTTTACCAAAGTCTAAGCACCACAGCAAAGCTCCTAATTCCACGGGCAGTAGGTTGTGGAAGCGAATCTTACCGGTAAAGGTATGGTGTGCGGGTAAGGTTTCTAATTCGACAAAGGATTTTTCACTGTTACTTTTACCCGTCGGTTGTATCACATTGGCGTATTTAACGGGGTAGCGTTTCCAACCGGCCAGTTCGGGGTTTTTGCTCATTAGGGTATTGTAAGGCTTACCTTCCTCAGCATCTTGGCGTATATAGGCTGGATAAAAGCTGGGTTTGGGAGCATTGAGGACAGTTTTTTCGGTCCAGCGAAACTTATCAGGCGCTGAGGTGATACTCAGGCCGATGTTAACCCGCCCTCGTAAACTGGCGTTATGGGTTTCGTTGCTTTCCATGCGGCCAAAAATCAAGTCAGCGAAATCCACCGGTGTGTTGTCTAGATGGTCGGCATTGGTGTTGCGTATCGCATCATGCAAGCTGTTGGTATAAGCCAAACGGTACATGCGGGCTAGCCCAATGGACGCAGGTGATGATGGGTTGCCTGGTTTAGGATGCCAAAAGACGGGCACACCCTGTTCGGTGCCGGTTTTATCTTTCCAAAACTGCCAAGGTGAATCTTCTTCGCCGGTATCATGGACAAACAAGAAGTCCGTGATAACTTCACGGGATAGAGTAATGGGGTCGGTTTCATTGTAGAAAACAAACTCCCATTTTTTGGCTGATTTACCCGCGGTAAAATCACTCCCCGGTTGGCCGGTCACCACCAGAGTACCGTCGTGGGTGCCGTGGTCTAAATTCTCAGTGATGCCTTCTGGGTGGTTTTTATGCTCTAGTTTATTGAATTTAACGGCCCGCAAACCTTGTAGTAATGTGTAACGTTCTTTGACTTGCTTCGCACGTTTCCATGCTTGCTCATTAATTGAAAAATGCTCAATCAGAGTGCGTTGATGCACGCGGGTAAACTGGCAGGGGGTGAGTTGCCAAGCGCCGTTGGTGAAGCGTAACCAGCCGCCTAGAGGCTTATTTTGCATGACATCTTTACGGTATGGATGTTTAGCGTCCTTTAGTTCACGCACGCTTAGTTTTTTCTCTTCTACCTGATCAAAGTGACCAAAGGTAGCGATCGACATCACTTGTCTTAACATCCCTTTCAGGCTACTGCCGGGAATGGCGGGCAGCCCTTCTGGGGTGGTGAAAAAGTGCACGCGGCCCGGTTGAGTTTGGCTCGATGGGGTTTGTTTGCCGCCAACGCACAAAGGGGTGTCATTGGTGAGCTCAAAGGCTAGCTCACCACATAAACCTTGTTGAAAAGGTTGGTCGTGGCTAACGTGCGAGGCCCAATCAGGCGACAGAATAAAGGGCGACAGTGGTACAAAACTATATGGACTCGAAAAATCTGACATCTTCAGCACTCCTTAAAACCAGTGAAAGCCGCTAACGTGCATTGGCAGGTGGGCGTGTCGGAGGCATCATCCAGATACCAGAGCGATTGATAACTCAGTTTCTCGCGTTTAGGCCGCGTTGATATGTGGTGAACCGTTTGTGCCAGATGGGTCGCTTGGCTTGCTTCGCAAGGGGTAATTTTAATGTGATTGAGGAGCCATTGATCTTGCTGTATATAACTGAGTTGCCAACTGATGTTATCGGCATAACCTTCTGCTTTGAGCGGCAGTTGGTCATTGGTTAAGGTGGCGGGTAGGCGTACTACCGACGAAGGGAACTGCACCCAACCCTCTTGTTGCGACAGCTCAGACAGCGCCGCACTGACATCTGTTGCGGAGAGGGTTTGCTGTTCTAAGGTCATGCTAACCGGTTCGAATTGAGCCGGTTGATAGCCTATCTTGATGTTTGTTAGGGCGCTTTGGCAGCGCTGCCATTGTGTTAAAAACGTTTCTAAAGCGCTCATACTGCCTCCACTTGTTCTGTTAACCAGCGCGGATCGCTGCATTGGATTTCACCATGAAAACAACCGTGGCCTCGTGAACCTCCGGCACCAATGGCTAACCAGCCCTGTGTTAAGTCTTGCAATGTTAGTGTTAACGCCTGTTTAGCAAGTGGCGATATCTCTTCGGGGTGCTGTAGCGAGAGATTGAGTGTTAAAGGGGTTTGCCACAATAGCTCTTCTTCAAAAAGAGCACTGTTCATGACGCCCCCCGTAAATTGGTCGATGCGGTTATGCATCTGTCGGGTGGCGGTTGTGTTATTGAGGTAGAGGTCATTGATAATAAGGCGTCCAGCAACTCCGGTTTGTTCATTGAGTGTGTCATTGCTGGTGCCAAATATCTCTTGTACCGCGGGGCATTCCAAATGAGAGACGACGGAGGATTGCTCTGCAAATTCGCCGTTTAACCGGCGATAATGGAATGCCAGTCGGTGGGATAATGCGCCTTTGATAGCGGTGGCCGGCACAAGCGCTTGTTGCTTATGCAGTTCAGCTTGCTGCTGCTCATTCCAGCGAATACACAGCTCTGATTGCGGGAGTAGATCCGGAGTACGTCCTTGCTGATCTGGCTGGCTAAAGGGTTGTTCTCCGCCACCAATTCGCCAGCCTGCTTCGGCAGTAAGCTGTAAGGTAAAGCGTAATGCGGTGTCATTTAAAGGTGTTGTTTCAATGGGGGACAAATTGCCAAGTGTTGCACGTTGCCGTGGGCGTTGACGATAGCCTTGCTGGCCTTGCGGAGTTCTTAAATCCCAGCGGGCGCCGTCTATCGATAGCACTTTAAAGGCACCTTGGCCGGCACGGGTGCCGTGGCCTAAACGAAAGGCGGATGTACCCAATAATGACAATAAACGCTCGATACTGGTTTCCTGTTGTTCTGAACCATCGCTCCAGATACCGAGAAAACAGCTATAGCGAGCCCCTGCAGGAATCATCGTGGTATCAAATTTACCGGTATCGACGGCGCTGCCTAGGCTGTTAAGCCGTACTCTTTGGCGCACTAAAGGCTTATCATCGGCTAACATCTGTAGGAGTGTGTCGCTATTGAGATCTTGACGGATACCTTCTATGGGCTGATTGTGGCTGTTATGGATCAATCCCCAAGTAACATGCAGCGCACTGAGTTTTCCCGAGTCACCCTGGGTATAGCCAAACAGTTGCTGTGCGTCTTGGCTGCCGAAGTGTTGTGTATAGAGGTGACGAAGCACACCGGCTAAGCTGGTGGCGGGTATCGCCGGTAGGCCATTGACATCCCTTACCAGCAAGACATCGTGGGTGATATCACCTTTACCACTATGTATCCCATGGGGTGTTTCAGCTTCAAGGGCAACCCGAAAGTAATGAAAAATAGGGGTGTCAGCGATCATGGTCGTGTCTCCTGCATGGGTTTAACCGTGCCGTCAATCTGTTGTTGCCAGCGGGGACTAAGGCCCAAGGTGGCGAGTTGTCCCATGATAGCTCCCAGCTGTGGATCTTTTGCTAACGACTCCCGCTCGCAGAGCGTTCGAAGATGGTCAGCCAGGGTGGTGCTAGGGCCCACCGATAGATCCCATCCTGAGCGTGCGCGGATGACAGCATTGTCGGCTTCAAAAAGGAGCGTCCATAATGTGTCTGGGCGTGAGCGGTGATCGCTGCTAAGTGATTTGATTTGTCCCCATTGGCTGCGGCCAGGAGATGAAGGCAGCGGTTGATTTTCGGGTAAACCTAACCATTGTCTAGCGTCAATCAATGCCTCAATGAGCGCCTTAAATAGCCGTAGGGCGCACTCGGTGATTTGCTTATGTTGATCGATGCCATCGGCCCGTTGGTGTAATAAGGCGATTAATGGCGTTTTGGGCGTCGCTAATGGTGTATGTTTAGTTTTTGCAGGCAGTAACGGCTGTGTAAAGAGAGGGTGCGCCTCACTAAGTATCTTAGGGTTAACCGTGATTTGTCCTAAACCTGATTCTTGATAGAGCCCGATACGTTGTAAGTTAGCGAGTGCCTGTGCATTGAGTGACTGCGATATCTCAAAACGTAAAATACTGCCTCGGCAGATCACCTCACGTTCGCTGTCAAAGCAGCGTCGTTTTGCATTGTATTGGCTATAGCGGCGTGTGCGAAGATAACTTTGTTCCGCTAGCCATCGGCTCCCTTCTGGTAAACCGAATAGCTCAGGTGTGGGCGTTAAACAGGCCTGCCCTTGGTGGTCGAGCAAGGCTAAGTCACTTTGCAACCAAAGCGTCAACGGCGTTGTGGTTGTTGCCTCTATTAAGCTGAGCGGTTGCTGGTGTTTGATAGGTTCAAGGGTGATGCCACCATACTGGGCTGAGCGAGAACGGCCAATCTGTGCCGACCCGGCTAACCAATGGATACAGCGTTTAAATAGGGCGGCGGCTGAATCATCGGCTTGTAAGGTAAAGAGATATTGTTGACCGGCTTGCAGTGCCTGATAACCAAATAATTGACTGTGGGCAGCACGGCCAGAGTCCGGCTCGATAGCCGTTTTCATGCGATGACTGAAAACAGGTAGATGCCAGAGGCCGGTATCGGTGATATAGCCCTTACGGAGTTGCTTGGGTTGTCGTGATGAGTTGGTCTCTAGTAGGGCGGGGTCAAACACCTTATTGGCGTCGAGTCGCGAGCTTTGAGCTTCACGGGCCCGTTCACCTTTATAGGTGTGTAGAGAGAGGGGCACTGGGTATGATGGCTGCGAATCAATGAAGGGTAAGGCATCTAAAAAACGGACACTGCCACTATGAAAAACGGACCATGCTTCGGCTGTGGTTAGTTCTGCATAGCCCCGTGATGCTGCTAGCCCTAAAAACAGAGAACCGGGCAGATAATCGAGCGACTGATGTTGGCCTGTGGTTGCTGAACTGGCGCTGACGATGACATCTTGGGTTAAGGTAATGATAAAGGTTTGTGTTTGAGTCATGACCGTACTCCCTGTTGCTGGGCACTCAATGACAGGGTGGCTTCTCCAAACCCTCGGGTGCGGTGGGCACCGACGGCATCGATCAGGGGGAGGCATATTTCCAGCCATTGCCATGCGTCGGACTGGGATAACCAGGCCTGTTGCTGGGCTCTATGCTCGCTGTCGACACTGGTTAATGTCATCTGTATTTTACTACTTAGTTGTACTGGTAAGCAGACTTCAATACCGCGTAGGCTACCTTCTTTGGCTGTACCATTATCATCGATAGCGGTTGAATAGAGCGGTGTGTATAGGTGGCTAGCTAAGCGGGGATGTTGTTGCAGATAGGTCTGTTCTTCATGGCTTAACTGGGCATCATTTACCTGCAACATACCGGGTAGGGTTTCATGTCGGCTTTGTGTTTGTGAACGGCTGCCGAAGATGAGGGTTTCTAAATCGCTGGCTGGACCTGTCGGTAGGTTTGGCTCGAACCACTGCCAAATTAGACTGCGATGTAGGGCATTGCGCAGCAAACCTTTGAGCTGCTTACCGGCGACAAAAGGCAGTCCATGGAGGTCTTTTTCGGTGAGTGCGTCTAAATGGGTGCCTGCACTGCGGCCTGATCCGCTATGCCAGTAACCGGCTAAGTCAATATGAAGATATTTTTCGGTCATCCTAGTTCTCCCAATTCATATGGCCATGAATTGATAAATACATCAATAGATCGGCTAATGGACTGATGGATTCGTCAGCATTAGTTGGCAATGCTGCGCTGGTGGAGCCTAACAAGGCAGTTAAGGCATTATCAAATTGACTGAGTGTAGCTGCCTGTGTGCGTGCCACCAGTGCGCGCCAGCGTAGATAATCTTTTTTGGCCAGAGACAGATCGGTATGCAGTAACGTGGCGATGGCCCTAAGCCGTTTTTCATTTAAGCGGTTAGGTCCAAAGCACTGAGCGAGGGTTTCAAGGTGTTGATAGTTGGGCAGTTGGTTCGCGTCACCGACACCGTATACGGGAAGTCCCAAGGCGAGGCCTGCTTCGGTGGTGAGTTCTAATGCAAATAGCTGCTCGGCATCATCGATGAGCGACCCCTGTATTTTGTGAAAGCTAATACTGGATGGGATCGCTTCCTCGGTGGTGTTACGTTGCTCTCGCGAGTGTTGTTTAGCGCGGTTACATAAACTTTCTGCTAGTTCATAACATTGAGCAAACGGTTGGCTGTGCTTCATAAAAGTCACACCCGCACAAGCGGTCAGTTTAGAGGGTAATCTGTCGATAACGGCTGGGCTGATATTGCAGTCATTCATACTGGTTTTTAGCGAGTCTAAAAAACGCGCCGAGCTAATTTCAAACTGTTGGATAAACTCGACGGTAAAGGGGAGCGCTAATGAGGCTTTAACCAGTAGGGTTAAATCATCACCGCCCAGTACGAGGGGGCGGGCCGGTATTACGTGATCGTTGGTGGCCGCGGGTAGTAGCACTCTTTGGCTAGCCTTTTGTGCGGCCTCGCAGGTGGTCTGGTCAATTCCCTCAGAAAATGCACGGTACAAACGAATATAGGTTGTTTCATCAACGATTTTAGTGGCTTCACTAAGGATGCGCAGAATCTCACCTAAACCATTACCATCGGCATGCACTAAGCCAACTAAGTTATCGTTATCAAGGGGAAAACGTTTTTCAACAGAGGCGTTGGTTTCAAAATTATCCGGCCAATAATAGCCGGGCTCAGAGCAAAAACGTTGTACCAGCGTGCGGCTATCGGTTGGGCGGGTAAAGGTACGCTTGGCTTGGGTTGCGGCATCAATCGGTTCGTCCTGATCCCAAGCAACCGCTACCTCACCGGTACGCGGGCTGCGCATGGCAAACGGCGAGGCTGCTGGGTGTTTGACCGTATGTTTATTGCGAACTGTTTGTAGCGCCAGCAATCCTTTAGCCATCGCTGCTTGAACGGTTTCGCCAGCAACGCACACCTGTACTTGTTCGACACCGGGAAGCAATTGAGCCACGACCATTGGCCAGAGGTAACTGAATTGTTGCGCTTTGTCGGCATCGTCAATGAGTAAGTAAAAAGCACCGCCGGCACAACGGGGGCTGTGTTCGGCATGGTGATAGTTGGCTAGGTTACAGATCTCGAGCGTTTTGGCTAAGGGATCAGTACAGAGGTAATCGATGAGTTCACTGCCTGCCACCATATCTTTGAGTTTACCGGTGGCGAATAAAAAAGGTTGGATGGCACGTATTTCAAACAGATAAGCATGCACAGTCATCGTGTATATCCCTATGAAGTAAAAAGTTAAAAGGTAACTGCCGCTGCTTGGTTTGCCGTCGGGGTTAAGCTTAGCCCGCCTAAACCAAACGCTGTTTTACCCCCGCCGTGCAGCACACAACCGAGCGAGAGAAGACCACTTAATGGGGCTAGGCCGAAAGGGGTTGGGTGATTGATCTTGATGACCCCTTTGATGCCTCTCAGCGGGTGTTTATTCGATTGCCGTTCTGAGTGGCGTTGCCAGCTAATATCTTGCAGTGAGGACTCAATTTCAGTTTCATCGGCAAGCTGTAACAGGGTTTTGTTATCGGGCACTATCAGGTCGAGACCTAGAGATTGATTTATATGTCGTTGGCGCTGGGCCAATGCAATGAGAATATCGTGCAGACGGGTCTGATGGGCGCTGATAATTTTGCCCTTATGTTTAATTAACCAAGGAGTTGTTAGACACAAGTTGACCTGCTGCTGTAATGGTGTGAGGGTAATGGGTGACGCCTGACAGGTGAGCAGGTCACAAGGAATACGATCACGTCCAAGTCCTCGGTATAGCCCCATTTTTAACGCATCAATCAAGCTAGCATGAACGGATGTTGGTAAGCCGATGAGGGTGAGTGCAAAGCGAAAGGGTTGCTTCGTTTGCACGGTTTGATGGGCATCAATGGGGGTAATAACAAAGGCCGGTATACCGTCTTGCTGATGTTGGCGAAACCCTTCAAAGATTAGCTGGTATAAACAGTCTGGTTGATGGTTATCGGGTTGCGAACAGCGACAAAATTTCGCCAGCAAAGCATGACCCAAGGCCCCTCTAAGCATACTGCCTGGATGAGCCGGCAATGAAAAACGCTGATGTGGGGCAGCGGTAATGAGATAACGGTTAATTGTGCTGTTGGCAAGAGAAGGTGACGCCGATAACGATGACTCTACTAACATGTGCTTGTCCTTAGCAAAAAATCCACTGCGCCGAAGATTAGCGTTATCTGAGACGAATGTGAAATAACGAAGCAAAAAACTGTGCGGTATTTTTAACGATCTGTCGAATTTGCCTAATTTCCTGCGGTGTCGGGTAGCTCTCGGACGCTGTATGAAGCGATACACATCTGCAACGAGAGTCTTAATCCCCTCCGGTTTCGAGGTAGCTCTCGGACGTAAAAGCAAAAGCTCCTGTAAAAGCAAAAGCTGTCTTAATCCCCTCCGGTTTCGGGGTAGCTCTCGGACGAAATAACGTCCCATCATCGATCATCCCCCCCGTGTCTTAATCCCCTCCGGTTTCGGGGTAGCTCTCGGACTAAGAAGTGGGACTTACAGCAATCGATGGACGTCTTAATCCCCTCCGGTTTCGGGGTAGCTCTCGGACTCTAGACTCCATGGTATCGGAAGCCACGCAGGGTCTTAATCCCCTCCGGTTTCGGGGTAGTCTTCAGACAGCAACCCTGAGTCACGACGCTGTTTTAAATACGTCTTAATCCCCTCCGGTTTCGGGGTAGTCTTCAGACACATAGACGGTGATCCGCTGACTGCTCTAGCTGAGTCTTAATCCCCTCCGGTTTCGGGGTAGTCTTCAGACATCTAGCACTCATTATAGGCGAATCAGCCGCGTCTTAATCCCCTCCGGTTTCGGGGTAGTCTTCAGACATGAAACAGCGCCGCGTTAACGCAAGTGATCCGTCTTAATCCCCTCCGGTTTCGGGGTAGTCTTCAGACGGCGATATGGGAAAGCAGAAGCGCCGCCGTTTTAGTCTTAATCCCCTCCGGTTTCGGGGTAGTCTTCAGACGAACAAATTACACACCACCAAAACAGACGGTGAAGTCTTAATCCCCTCCGGTTTCGGGGTAGTCTTCAGACCCCACAGGAGCTTAAAATGGTTTATATCTCACAGTCTTAATCCCCTCCGGTTTCGGGGTAGTCTTCAGACTTAACTGATCCTCTCACTATTCAACCGTCAGGTCTTAATCCCCTCCGGTTTCGGGGTAGTCTTCAGACGGAGATGATTAATCCTACACCAAAGGCATGATCGTCTTAATCCCCTCCGGTTTCGGGGTAGTCTTCAGACCTTCAAAGACACAGGTATCAGCCTAGACGAATACGTCTTAATCCCCTCCGGTTTCGGGGTAGTCTTCAGACCTTTAATCACCTATACCCAGAGAGTGTAATAGACCGTCTTAATCCCCTCCGGTTTCGGGGTAGTCTTCAGACAAAGAATTGATCCTTATGCAAAAAGATGGGTTGGTCTTAATCCCCTCCGGTTTCGGGGTAGTCTTCAGACCTGCACGATTCACACCACGGATCGGAGTAGTAGGTCTTAATCCCCTCCGGTTTCGGGGTAGTCTTCAGACGAACACCAGTTTTCTTGTGGGTGTTGGTTGATCTGTCTTAATCCCCTCCGGTTTCGGGGTAGTCTTCAGACATTATGTCTTGCGATCTCACTGTAGAGGTTTGTCTTAATCCCCTCCGGTTTCGGGGTAGTCTTCAGACATTTTATTACGTTATTAAATTAACTGACGATAGTCTTAATCCCCTCCGGTTTCGGGGTAGTCTTCAGACAGCTAGCGGCTGTATGCTGCTATCATCATATTAGTCTTAATCCCCTCCGGTTTCGGGGTAGTCTTCAGACCCTTCGCAGGACAGCTGGCGAAAGAGCTGAAGGGTCTTAATCCCCTCCGGTTTCGGGGTAGTCTTCAGACTCCAAGATAAAATAATAATGCGCTTTATCAAGTACTTGCAGTAGTGATTTTGCTGTATGTTTTTCGATCAAAAAGTTGGCTAAAAAATAACCAGCTGTTATTGTCGTATTCATTATCATTTGAGATGAATATTGCCTGATAGGCAGGTTTTAGGCAAGAGGCGTGTTTAAGTCGATTAGTGGGTGGTGTAGATAGGGGGATAGTCGTTATTAAACACGCCGTCGACAAAAGGGCTTGCTCCCCATAGATGGATATGTTGATTCGAGGGCAGTCTATATAGGCGAAGGTCATCCTCTAACGGGCGTATCAATGTGGTGAGTTTATGTTTGAACCGTGCTGTTGCTTGGTAATCACCTTGCCAAGCAAATACCGATTCTTGCAGGGCATAACCCTGAGTGCGTAAATATCGATGCAATCGTTGTAAGCGTTTCTTATTGCGGATGTCATAGGCGACGATATACCAGTGGGTTGAGGTATTCATGGTGCGGGGGCTGCTGAGTTATCCAGCTTGTTACTAAGCCAGTGAGCACCTGCGTCTAGGTGTCGCCTCCAATTGTCGGCGTGTTCGTCATAGGCTGCATAAAAAAGTTGGCGGCCCCGTTTACCTAATAAGCATTGGCCTTCAGTTTGTGAAAAATGCTGTTGAGTTAACTGCCCTGATGAAAAAAGCTCTGTTATCCATAGTTCAATACGAGGGCGCACCGGTTCCATAAGATCACAGGCAAGCGAGTGACGGCCATAGGCGGGACGATGGTAAAAGCCTAGTTGAGGGTCGAGAGCGTGTTTTCGTGCTTGCCTGACGGCTTCATGATAGATCAGCGTATAAGCGAGAGACAACGCTGCGTTGACAGGATCTTTTGGGGGCCGTCGTTCTCGCTTGATAAAGCCCAAGCTGGCGGGTAGATGTTGACGCCATTGTTCGAAGGCGATGCATTGTATGCTGCCCTCCAGACCCCGAAGCGTTTGTTCTTGTTGGCATTGAGGCAGGCGGGCGTGAATCTGTTCGATATCGAATTGTGCGTTTGATGTTCCTTCTAGTTGCTTAAGGGCTCTCTCCAACACATTAAATTTATGATTGCAGAGGTGTTTTGCAAAGGCTAAGCGGCCTTTAGCGTCGCCTTGCCAAGCATATTGCTGACAGCGACGATTGACTTGTTTTTGTTGATCGCCATACAGGGCAAAGCTGTTTTGCGAATATCGTTGATTCAACACGATGAGGTCGATGTTCCGGCATTGTAGTTGGCCGATGAGTTGGGTCGTTAGTTGGACGCTATGCATACAAACGAGCTGCTCAATTCTGTTCAAGGGTAGCGTACGCGGCGGTTGATTATCTGCCCGAATGATTAGGCAGTCTGTCGCGTATTCTAGTGAGAGGTTTCGTTTGTCGAGAATTACTTTTGTCATCGGTCGTCTCAGCAAATAATGAACAGGGGGCCGGTCGGTGTGCTTGGTCCTGTTCCAAGCTGTTCACAGCGGCTAAAACTGTTTAAATGGATGCTAAATAGGTAGTCATCTTCATTGTTGAGTAATGCTGTTAGTTGCTGCAGAAGGTATTTATATTGCGATGCACTGATTTCTACCTCAAAGACTGAATCCTGATAACCTAGACTTTGAGCACGTAACAACCTAAGCGCGCGGTGTCGTTGTGTATTGTCATGGATGTCATAACCTATTAAATAATGCTGTATACCCATGCCGCCTCCGGTTGACGTTTATGATCGCACTAAGCGAAACAATTCATTGCTTAACTGCCCTCTGTAATCTGGTATGGCCGAATGCTGGCACCTAACTGTTCGAGTGTGTCGGCGGAGAGTTCTTGGCCACGTAAGTCTTGGGTTAACTCAATGCACAGATGCCAGTATTGAATACCTAGCTGATTAAGGCGGGCAACGATATTGATCGGCAGGTTACCGATAATACGGTCTCCTTTACAGAGCTGTGTCAGATCAAGGTGCGGCATGACTTTGCCATCGATTCCTTGGCGAGCAATAAACTCCTGTGCACCAGGGTGCCGAGTCGCGATCCATGTTGTAGGTTGCTGTACGCTCAATCGTTCTATTCCCTTAGTGTGTGTCAGTTATTGTAGTGAAAACGACGTTAATGCTAATGCTTGCCAAGCTTGGCTGGTGCTTGTTGCGTTGCTAGCCGCAGGCTATTTTCGAGTGCTGCAATACCTTGTAATCTCAACAGGTCATTGAAATCTGTGGGGCGTTGATGAAACTCGTTTGGCGAAAATTGGGGAATACAGATAATGTCGTGTTTTTTCCCTGCTAGAGTTGCTTGTTGGATACCCGTGTTTCCTATAGAGGGTTTCCACTGATCATTGTCTGCGCAGATGATGACGGGCCCTTGTAGGTGTTGGCGAACATGTTTTAAATTGTTGGCGCACAGAGCAATAGCGATGTTGCCATCCCAGATGGAAGCGAGACTTAACCCGGTTGCTAGTCCTTCACATAGTAATGTAGGTAGTGATAAGCCATGGGGGACGGCCTTGATGGGGATATAGCTGCCATTGAATAGACCTGCGGTATGGGTAAAGTGGCGCTTTTGGTCTTTTTGTGGCGTGCTGGTGATAACATGAAAACCGGTTGCACCATGAATAGCGTGTTGAATTGGAACGATAACTTGATTCTTATGCGTACGTATCTGAGTGCGTGTAAGTACGGTTACCTCTAGGTTGCCAAGTTTTTTTTGCAGCCAATGATGTTTTGGTGTTATCTCAGATGCCGTGTTGTAGTGTCTCAGTAGCGAGGTGTGGCGTGATTGTTTATAGGCGTTGTCGGCGTCTTTTTTCGGCGAATGGCCGAGGGTCGCAAATGGTTGCGGAGTATGGGCGTTGGCCTGAAATTCATGCTGATGACGTAACCAGCGTAGGCCGTTAAACTGTCTGATAAGACCGCCATGTTTGAAGGTGTGAAAGCGCAGCAATGGCCAAGATAAGCCTGAGCGACACTGGTTTATATACAATAGTACGCTGCAGGTGCCTTGATATTTTTTCGAGAGTACGGGCACGCTGTGGCCGGTCATGAGTTGGCCTGGTTGAGGGAGATTCTGTAATAGAGGCATCGCATCGATGCCCACATCTGCCGCTAATACTTGAATATCGCTGATAGCGGAATCGAGTATCTCAAAGGCTTTTGAATCGCTGCTATACATCATGTCGTACTTGTCACCGGTCTATAAAGTGATTACTGCAGCGCTGTTTGCGCTGTTTGAACCGGTATAGTAATGACGATTACTCGATTGAAAGGGTTAGCCAAGCTTGGCAAGTTGTGTCTTATGAATGAAAAACTGAGTGGTTTATATAGGGATTGATATGTCACATGTGTTGTTGTCGGTTACGGGTATGTCGCCTGCGGTTATTACTGAAACGTTGTTTTCTATTCAACAAAATGGGCTGCAATGGCCCGATCGTTTAGTGGTTATTACAACAACGGTTGGGGCCGCTAAATTAGAAAACTTACAGGCAAATATTGCGCTATTGTGTGCTGAGTATAACTGCCAACCATTGGCGGCAGATGACATTGAGATTGCTATTATCACCGATGCTGAAGGGGGGCGTTAATGATGCGCGTTCACTGGAAGACCATGAAGCTCTAGGTGATTTTATTATGCAAAAAGTGCGAGATACCTCCAGTGATCCACATACGACTATTCATGCATCGATTGCCGGCGGCCGAAAAACGATGACTTTTTATCTAGGCTATGCAATGAGTCTTTTTGGCCGTCCTGAAGATCGGTTGTCGCATGTATTGGTTAGCGAGCTGTTTGAGCAGGTGCCTGAATTTCGATTTCCTCGAGTGGAGTCTACGATGCTGTCTACCTATCAAGGGGAGGCAGTCGATGCCGCCTCAGCGAAGGTTACGTTGGCGGATATTCCCTTTATTTGTCTGCGGGATGAGTTGTCTCCTGCGATGCTAGAAATGGGGGGCGGCGTTAGCTTTCGCGAAATGGTAAAACTTATTAACTTGGGGGATCGAGAGTGTAGCGAGCCACAGTTGCATTTGGTGTTACCTTTATCGGAATGTGAATTACGTTTAGTCGATGATCAGCAGAATGTTATTCATCACTTAACCCTCAATACGCTGGATTATGCTTTTTACCGTACGGTGATTGAGCTGAGTGTAGAGCCCCAGATGGCTGCTGTGCGTCCTTTAAGAGGGGAGAGAGATACAGACTTGGCGGTGTCGCTGGCTGAGACTTTGTTACGTATGGCGGGGGTTCACTGTAATGATCTGCCGCTAACTCAGTTGTTGGAAAAATTATATGATCTTGATCAGGAGTTGCAGATCTCGTCTAGAACATTAGATACGCTCGGGTCTGGTGGTATTAATACACACTTTTTTGATACCCGTTGTAATGGTATTCGGGATGCCATTACGCAGGTGTTGCCGCCCAAAATAGCCCGCTGGTTAGTACTTCGACAAGTGACTGACGATGCTTGTATGCGGTTAGATTTTTATGCCAAGCATTGGCCCAATATTATTCGTGGTGGAGGGTATGGCATCGCTTTAACACCCACTCACGTACACCTGTATTGAATGCCGACACGTTTATTGACCATCATCATAGCGGTTTAAATAGTCAGCGAGAATGTCGCCATGGCAAGGGGCGGGCTTGCAAAAGCAGCCTAGCCGCTTACCGGTGAGTTCATGAACACGTGAAGGGTCAATATTGATGAATTTATGATGTTCAAAATCATATTGGTATTTACGGATGACCTCTTCGCGGCTTTCTCCTTCGCCATACATTGCATGTGGATTGCCCCAGTATGCGCCGCGACCAATGTATTCATAAGTAGATGAATTCTTCATACTTTGAAAATCGGGCTCTCGTTTTATATTCACGACCCGTGTAATGGGGGTTTTAATCCAACGGAATGCGATCTTCTGCTCCGTAAGCCATGTACGCACCGCTATAAACTCTTCACCGTCATCAATTATAACCGCATGGGTTATATTGGCCGTTTCAACGGTGTTTATGTCTTCTATGCTTTTTACCCTATCGTCCTGAGAGAATAATGCGTTAATCAGGCCGTGGTGGTCACCCTTATGTACGATGCTGAACCGTGCAAAGTTATGGGTGATTTTACTGAGCTTGCGATTAAACTTGCTTTGGCAGGCAAACTCGCTTGGATAGAGGATGAGTAATTTGTTCATATTCAGTAGAGGTGCTTTATGTTGAGTGTTGTGTGCCAGTATGAATTTAGATATTCAGCAATTAAGCGCCGATGGCAGAAATGTGGTTGATGTTCGCTACAAAGTAAACAGCCTTGGTCAAAAAGATCGGCTGATAATGTATTTTCTATTTGCCGCTGTGCCATTAAGTTAAGAAACTGATCTTCATAAATTTCCCAAGAGACACCCTGTTTTTTATATCCGTTGAACATATCGGGTGTCGGAGCCAGTTCAGGTAGATGTAAATAGTCAGTGTCACATAATTCACGGAGGAAAAAGCCTAAATCATCTTTTTTGGCAAAACCAGACAGCTGTGATCGATTATTTAACCTTACGTCGATCAGCGTTTTGATATTGGCTTGCCTTAACAGCGTGAAAAAGCTTTCGGCTCCTTTTTGCGTGAAACCAATAGTGTATGTATTCATCGATAGTTCCTATTCAGGTAGCCGGTTTTGTCAATGATGGCCGCGACGAGAATGTAGTGAGCATTTTTTACGCCAAAAGGGGGGATAGGCTCAAGGTAAGCCAATATGCATCACCGTGGTTCAGTGTTTTTTTCGTTGAGCATCCGGGCGTGCTTGGAAATTGGTTTTTAAAAATGCGAAATAGCACCGGGTCTGTTACGGGCAGTCCTTGATAGTAGCGACGGTTGTGTGTAAAGGCTGCAGTGATGCGTGGACACCGGTTGTTCGAGTTAAGGCTGAGTGTGAAGGTGAGGTCGATAGGTTGTACCAACATCAGAGAACGGGCCGCTTTAGCTAGATGTGCGCATTGCATCGAAATTTCATGATCTGATTGTGTACTAGCGTCAGACCAAATTGATTGTGCTTGATCAATTAGACCATTGAGGTTTGGCTTATAAGCCGCTGGGGATAGCCGTGTAATCGCTGATTCTGCCCAGCACCAATTCTCAGGTTGACCTTGAGTCGGTGTGTAGTGGGTGCATTCCAACTGTATATGGTCGAGCACTCCGAAGTTTTGGCAAGCAGCAGCGGGCAATGCACCACAGGCCCCTTGTTGTGATTTGACAACAGGCCTTAACCACCGATTGCTGATTTGGCGACCCTGTGCACTGCTATCAATCTCAAGGCCCGCGACGCAAAAGCCACCAGGCTTTTTCGATTTCGCCAATACCAGCAATTCTCTACCCATATGTGTTTCGTCCCTTTGCATATTAAATGTGACAAGGGCGAGTTTAAGTAGAACGGCAATGGCATAGGCTGTTGCCAAGCTTGGGAGGATTTGAGTCGCGCGAAGCCAGTGGGTTAAGTGATCAATCGTTGTCACGCTTTTCAAACATAACGAAGGTTTAATTATAACGCTTGTACAAAAAGGGCATTATTGAGGGAGATTAGAACCTTGGTGTGGCATGTTTAAACGTGATTCAAAATTGATCTGCTGCTGTTATTAGCTCTCAATAAGTGGATGCCTATAAAACGTTTTTTAGTAGCGCTGGATGATGGGAGGAGTCAGGACATTCAATCTTTAACGTGATAAATTCTTTTTCAGATTAGTAAAGGAATATTCTAGTGATTAAGAAAAGGATTCTGCTGACTTGGTTGGGTCGACATGATTTAGACGCAGTTGATAAGGGGTCGCGTGGCCCCATTGCCTCTATTCTTTTTGATTCTGATGCGCCTTTCGATGAAGTGCGTATTTTGGTTAGTAATTGGTTTGATGAGACTGAGGGGTATCAGCAGTGGCTATCGAAGCAGTTAAGTGAGTCGAATCGGAAGGCGAGAGTGTCTATTTTTAACGCGCTGTTAGAAAGCCCTATCCATTATCCTAGTATTTATAGCGTCGCGGATGAAGAGCTACAAAAACTATCAGCTTCAGAGTCCCTCGTGACCCTAAACCTTTCCTCGGGTACGCCCGCGATGGCTGCTATTTGGTTGCTGCTGGGTAAGGGGGTTTATAACACTCAGCTGGTTCAAACGTCGCAGCAAAATGGTCTTGCTGATATAGAATTGCCCTTCAATATTGCATTAGCTTATTTAGAACACCAAGATGGCGTATTAGGTAAGCTTGCCGCTTCATCTCCTGTATTAGATAGTTATTTTGAGCATATTCAGAGTCGTTCTCCGGTGATGAATGAGGCGATTGAAATGGCAAAGAAGTTAGCGACGCGTAATTTACCCGTGATTATTCAAGGCGAGTCGGGCACCGGTAAAGAGGTAATAGCGAAAGCGATTCACAGCGCATCCCCGCGGTCTGAAAAATCATTTATACCCGTAAACTGCGGCGCCATCCCTGAAACCCTGATCGATTCTCAGCTGTTTGGTCATAAAAAGGGCGCTTTTACCGGCGCAGACTCAAGCCGTAAAGGTTTTTTTGATGAGGCGGATGGAGGCACTTTGTTTCTAGATGAAATCGGTGAGTTGCCTCTGGATGCCCAGGCTAAGCTGCTTCGCGCTTTGCAAGAAAAAGAAATTAACCCTGTCGGTGAAAGTAAACCTCATAAGGTTAATGTTCGGATTATCGCAGCAACGCATAGAGATCTTTTGGCGATGATAGAGGAAGGCTCTTTTCGTGAAGATCTATTCTATCGCCTGGCAGTGGGTATCGTGCAACTGCCGCCACTACGAGAGAGAGGGGATGATATTCCTGAGTTGTTGACGGTATTGATGGATCAGCTAAATAACGACGCGCAGGAACAACCCGGTTATAAAAGTAAAAACATCTCCGAAGCTGCAATAAAGTTTATTTGTCAGCAACGATGGCCGGGTAATATTCGAGAGCTTTGGAATACCTTGCTACGTGCTTCCATCTGGTCAGAGGGGCAGGTGCTAGACGTTGAGCATTTACAGCGTGCGATGTTGCCGAGAAATAAAAAGGCGGATCAAAAAAGCTTAGGAATCGATGTTTCTCTCGGTATAAATATTTCAGAAATCATCGATAATACCAAGCGTTATTGTGTAGAGGAAGCGTTGCGTTTAACCTCGGGTCAGAAGAGTAAAGCGGCTAAGTTATTGGGTTTACCCAACCATCAAACACTGACTAATTGGATTGATAAGCTTGATATCAACGAGTGAAAAAGTGTAGATTCTTTTAAAGTTAGCGCGATATGTGAAATACAGGATGTAATAACGGTCACAATGACATGAAGTCTATGAACTTTGAAAATCTTAGAAAACCCTGGCCACAGTTGGCAGATCTCGGCGCTTTTGCTGAGACCTGTGCCTATCTCAACCCGCAAAGCTCGCTGGTTAAGCTGAGGTGCTATGTATAGAAAGTGGTTGGGGTTATTTATAGGGAGCTCAAGCTTCCTTCCGAACCTAATGCTACCGGTCGATTGTGAAATAATTTGCTGTGGCTACCCCATTTTAAAGGAAATTCAACAGGACGTTGCCATGCTAGACAATTTAATAATCCCAGCCAATCCATCAGGTTGGTCTCTGAGGCTCAACGAAGCTCGGCTCAGGCAAGATGAATGGGTTTGGGCTGGGCTCAGCGGTTTGAAGAGAGCATCAGACTTCAGCTTTTGCTCGTAACCCCTACTCTTTAAAAATTAACGGACTAATTTATGCGTATTACATCATTCTCGTTAACTAACTTTCGCTCGTTCCGCTCAACATAAACGACCGGCTTCACGCTGACCATGCTGATGTTTGGTTCTAATTGTGTGGGTAAGGTTCGCTACTTGAAGGCGCTATTTTACATCCAGATAGCTCTTGATAAAGGGCGCTGTGATCCTGTGTATATAGATGCGCTAAGTGGTTGTGATATTGATGGGTTTACCGCGTAGGTCAATGGAGAAACCTTGATAGCACTATCACCTTAAAGTTCGAATATGAGCTTGATATGTCTTTAGGAATAATTATGCAACATTTGCCGAAGCCGTTGATAGTTCGCATTCGTAACTCTTAATGCCGGATATCGTTAATTCAGAGAGCAGCTCGATGATGTGTTATCTGCTGTGATTATTTAAATGAAAATTAAGACAAGCAATGGTAATAAATATTAAAAATCAGTAAAAAAAATTACCTAAATTATTAGTTGTTATAGTTGGATTTGATTTAAGTTGTTGATTTAAAATGGATGATTGATATTGGCATTGTCTCTGCATATCCCTAATAAGATTAATTAAGATATGCGCTGTGAGCCAGAAAGGAAGCAGTTTAATTGAATAGTTTCTACTGGAGGAGTATGTGGGATAGAAGACTTTTATCTATTGAGTGCTTGTCGGAAGCGAATATTTTACTGAATAAGCAGAATTATATGAAATTTAAACCAGCAAATGAATTAGGAGAATAATTCATGTTTGATCCTAAAAAGTTCACCACCCCTACCGCTAAACCGCTTCCTGTCGTTTTGCTTCTGGATGTCAGCTCCAGCATGTCCGGAGATAAAATCGAGAACCTTAATAAGGCTGTTGAGGATATGCTGGACACTTTTGCGCAGGAAGAGAAGATGGAGACTGAGATTCTTGTTTCCGTCATTACTTTTGGCAATCAAGTTGAACTGCATGTTCCCTACACCAAGGCTTCTCAGGTGCAGTGGCAAGGCCTTCAGGCAAACGGTATGACCCCGATGGGAACGGCCCTCAAGATGGCCAAGGCCATGATTGAGGATAAAGAGACTACTCCGTCTCGTGCTTACCGCCCGACCGTCGTTCTTGTTTCAGACGGACAGCCAAATGATAGTTGGAAAACACCTTTAAAGGACTTTATCTCCGAAGGACGCTCGTCCAAATGTGACCGTATGGCAATGGCTATCGGGCGTGATGCGGATGAGAAGGTTCTGAAGCGTTTTATCGAGGGCACGCCCCATGATCTTTTCTATGCGGAAAACGCCGGGCAGCTGCATGAGTTTTTCCAGCGATTAACCATGTCAGTGACCACGCGTTCGCAGTCCAAGAACCCGAACGTGGTACCGGCCCCGTCGGAAATCAAACTGGACGGTGGCAGTGTCAAGTCGGCTACAGCCGGAAATACAACCGCTTCATCCGACGATGAAGGCTACTGGTAAACAAAAATTTGGAGGTAAATCATGTCACAGGCCATTGGCGATCCTGATGAACTTGACCGTTTCGCGCAGTCTCTAACGCAGTTCATCGACACGTTGAATGAAGCGGTTAACGGTTTGAATCATAGCTTTGGTGCCCTCGGGGATACCTGGCAGGATGAAAAGCGAGCGAGTTTTGAAGAGGACTATAACGTGCTGGTGGAGCAGCTTGCTTATTTTGAGGCTAACGCATCGGAACAGGTCCCTTATCTTCACGCTCTGGCTTCGCGTTTAAGAGATTATTTACAGAGTTAAGGTGGGGAATGGCGTACGTATCCGTTGGACAAGTTGAGAATCTCGAGGAAGCAATTGCCGGACTTCAGTCAGCCTATGATTCTATGGAGAGTACCTGTCAGGCTCAGATTGCTGCGGCTGAAGCCAAGTTGGCCGAAGCACAGAAGGAGGCCGACAACAGCGCTCAATTACTGGATGCTGTGATGGAAGATGAAATGGAGGCCGGACAGCAGCTAGTACAGGCTAATGAGCAGCTTACTTCAGCCAATGAGCAATTGAGTTCCGCTTGTTTATCTCTTTCCGCCTGCGAAGCGAGTGGCAGCTATGAACCGCCCAACTGTTCATCTGAAGAAACCGATGTCTCCGCCGCAGAATCTGCAGTCGCCGAAATGGAATCCGCCGTTGGGACTGCTGAGGACGCTTTGAAATCAGCGAAAGACCATCGTATGAAGATGGAGCAGCGAAATGAAATGGCCAAGCAGTGTCTTTATATGGCAACGCAGCTGGCGGAAACAGTGCAAACGGAGTGTATAACCCGGCTTGCCAGTGCGGCGGCTCACATTGAAACAGGAAAAGCCCGGCTGGAAAACGCTAAGGCAGCTCTCAACGCTTATCTCGATACGCACCCGCCAGCAGCGGAATTTTATTCATGGCTGAAATGGACTCCCGACTTGAATAAGCCGGTTACGCCAACAGAACTGCATTCACGGCTGAATCTATCCATAGAGCAGCAGCGCTACTATTTTGAATACCTTGCAGATCGTGATCCGGCATTTAGAGCCAAGATTACGGACTACAGAAACCAGCTCGAAGCCGCCAACGGTCCTGCTGAGAGGCATGCGGTTCAGCTTAAGATCCGCCGAAATCTGAGTGGCTACTGTGGTGAAAAAATTGTTGAACAGGCTCTAAGTCCACTCGGACATAAAGCGGACACGCAGGCCAGGACCAAATTTGAGGACGGTCGATTTACCAAAACTGATCTAATCATTGAGGACCTGAAAGTGCCGGTTATTCTGGGCCGTGGTGAAGGTATGAGTGCTCCGGCTGGAGGCTCTATCGCCATTGAAGTGAAATGCGGCCGGGCTTCGTACCTTTATTTTCAGAAAGAGCACATGGTTTTCCAGTCCGGCGGACATCAGGAAGCCAATGCGTCGATGACGGTATGTTCACGCGACATCAAAGATTTAACTCCCGAACAGGAAAAAGAGCTGCGTGAAGCCCTTCGGAGTGCCGGATCGCCATTAATAGGTATGCTCCCGACAAAAGACGAGATCGACAAAGCCTGCTGGGACATGGTGACCGGTTCTAATGCAAATAACGGGGGAACTCATGAAAATTAAAATCGCTCTGATACCAAGTGAACACACCAGCAAAGCTCAGGATCTTTCCTCCAAGCTCCAGAACGCTATGGAGGCAGGCGAGATGGGTGCTGTTGATCAGCTTACTGAAGAACTGATTTCGCTAACGGATAGTGAGTATTCCCTGTCCTTGACAGAAGGATACTGGCACCAGCTGATTGAAAAGGTCAGAAACTCTGATGAGGATTTCAAGTCCGGCTACATCATGGACAAGCCGCAACTCGAAACGATTAGTGCAGCCGGTGTGGCTGAATCATTTGCGGATGTTTCAGGTGTTATTGAGCAGGCATTAAAGGCTGATGTTGTCGCCCTCCAGCTACCGATCGAAGAGGAGGATGTCGATGTTTGATGATTTATTTAATGCGACATCTCAACAGATGGGTAGATTTTCCGACACAGTCAGGGACGAGTTTGGCCAGTCTATTGTTACAGGTGTTTTCGAGCCTCTTTTGCAGGACATCTCCGCCCTTCAGCAAATGGGAGAATTATTTCAGACCCGAGCCGTCGAGATTGATCAGCTAACCGGAGAACTGCAATCGATAGGAAGCATGGACTATGAGTAACAGCGGGAAAAATAGGGAGTCCATGCCTAAACGTCTGTTTGATGCAGTTGGTACCTTGAATAAGGCAATTCTAAGGCAGGAAGGTACCTACGGTCAGCTTCAAATAGAATTGAAGCAATCGGAGCGGGATTACGACAGAACGGTGGATAATCTCAGAGCTGTCAGCGACTCTGCAGAAAGAGGCGAGCTGGCCGCGCTGCATGATAAAGAGACCGGTTTGCAGAAAGGCCTGCAATCACTAAGCGATGAGGTTCGCAGCATACCGGATCATATAAAACAGATTGAAAAAGCTATTTCCGATCTCGCGAATAATAAGGGTAGGCTTGACCGTGAGATCAACGAGCGATCCATTTTAATTTCAATCGTAAAATGCGTGTTCGGTGATGCTGAACGTAAGGAATCTGAAAGAATCCAGAGAGAGATTCAAAAGAATGAGCTTGGCAAAGATGATTTAATTAAAACTAGAACCAAGCTCAGTTCGCGAAAGGCTGATTTGGAGAATCGCCAGAATGACCTGAAAACTGAGCTTGCCGGTATCCAGGCCAAAATTAAGCGATTAAGTGATTCCAAACTCGCTGGAGCCAGAAAAAGAAACGACGCGCTGAATGCTCTCAAATCAAAAAAAGAGCAGATTAGTGAGAGAAAACATCGGGTGCACGAGGAGTTTGAGAAGGAATGGGTTTCGGCCCTGAAGAATCTTGATGATCTATGCAAAAGGGTTCGCCTGCGTCAGCCGCATCTGAATGAGTTAACAGCCAAAAATATCAACGGGGGCACCCATTTCCCTGACGCTCTGGCGTTCGGGCGCATGTACCTTGCCTATCAGAACTGGAAAGGTTATATCCCAAGGCTGATCCCTTTTCCTTTTAAGAAATCGCTCTGGCTTCCTGACCAGACTACAGGACACCGGTTGATTCATCAGCTGATGCTTCGGCTGATGCACTGCATGCCGGTCGGCAATGTTGAAATTACCGCTGCAGATCCGCTGAGATTGGGCACGTCTCTGGACCCGTTTCTTTCTCTGTTGAAAGTAAAACGTCTCTTTCCCGAGCAGCGATTGCTGACTCGGTCGGACGAACTGGAAAATGCACTGGCCCGGTTAACGGATTATGTCGAGGATCTGCTTCAGAATAAATTCAAGGGAGAGATCAAGAGCTGGTCCGCCTACAACGAGGCAAACAGCAGCAATCCCATACCATATAAACTGCTGCTCATTTTCGGAGTGCCGGAACAGTTGACGGACAAAAGCCTCTGGTACCTTAGTCGTCTTCTGGAACATGGACCTGTCTGCGGCGTGCTCCCGGTGTTGACCATTGATGAGAGTCGGCTGCAGGATCGCAAGTTTACAGGGCTAATCACCGCGATAGATAAATATTCCAAGAGAATGGATTCCATTGTTCCGGCAGGGATACTGACCAAGTATATCTCTGAAATCAATGTTGTGGAGGAACAGGAGTTCTGGCCCAAACGTTCTGAGCTAACGAACTTTTTGGCATCCATATTGCTAAAGTACGAACAGAGCGCAAAATTCAGCAAGAGTCTGACAGATCTCTGGTGCAACTCAGACTACTGGGGACACGACGCTGTTCAGGGTGTACAAGCGCCGATCGGCTGGACTGCGGATGGCGAGACCGTAACTTTTTCAATCGGCGGGGTGAATACAGAACACCATGTTCTTTTGGCCGGGCGTTCAGGCTCCGGTAAATCAAACTTGCTCCATGTTTTGATTCATAGCCTCTGCCACACGTATTCACCTTCGGAGTTGAATATCTACCTGCTGGATTACAAACAGGGTATGGAATTCAGTGTTTATGCTTCCCCACCGCTTCCTCAGGCAAAGTTGGTGGCTACAGAAAGTGATCCCGAATATGGTGTAACTGTTCTGGCGCATTTGACCGAGGAATTTGAAAAACGGGCTCAAGAATTCAAAAGTCGATCTGTCCGCGATTTTTATGAATACAGGGAATCTTCTGCGACCGAACTCCCGCGCATCCTACTGATTATCGATGAGTTTCAGATTCTGTTTTCCGAGGGGCGGCAAGTGGCTGAACCCGCAGAGAAAATGTTGAACCAGCTGTTGAGACAAGGACGAGCCTACGGTATACATGTGTTGCTGGCCACTCAGACACTAAAAGGAATTCAGTCTCTTTCAATGGGGCAGCTGATAAGCCAGATCGGCTGCCGGATTGCTCTTGCCTGCAGCGAGGAAGATTCCGCAATGATTCTTGGCAACGGTAACTGGGAGGCTTCTAAATTGAGCAGCCCGCCGGAGGGAATTATTAACAATTCCAACGGGGCAAAATCGGCAAATCAACGGTTTTTGATACCTTTTGCCGATAGAGAACTGTGCAAGGATCACATTACTAAGATTACTCAAACCGCAAACCAGCGTGGTTACTGCGGCTTAACAAGAATATTCAATGGTTCGCGTCTACCTGAAATACCTGCTGCAGATTGGTTCAATTCAAAAAGTCGCGAGGCGTTGCAATTGCACCTTGGTGAGCGTTTGAGTTTTGAAGCTGAGCCGCTCTCACTGACGCTGGTTAACCGGCCATCATCGAATTTACTGATATCCGGCTATAACGACGCAATCCATGACGGACTGCTCGCCTCCATCTTTCAAAGCTTGGATGCTCAGAATAGCATTGATGAGATCATCTACTTTAACGGGCGCTCCATTGTACCAGTGGGTGTATCAAAATATCTCGATGGTTCCGGGGAAAAAAACGTTTCCAAATACGAGAGCGTTCCGGCGCTGAATCTGACCGAGATCTTCGGGGAATTACAACTATCAAAAAGAATCGTGATTATTGACGGGCTGGATTCGACCAAAGAATTTCACTCCGGGCCGGCGAGTTTTAGACCGGTGAAAAAAGATGAGCCGCCATCACCACAAGAGAGTTTGAAGAAAATTCTCGAAGACGGTCCGCTGCAAGGGACATTTGTAATTGCCTTTGCGGATAACTGGAAGCGCTGTAATTCATCGTGCAAGGATCTTCTTGGGTTCTTTGAGGTGCGCATCGGATTCTGCATGAATGAAGATGATGCAGGCTCATTCGTTAGTGGAACAATAGGAAAATTTAAAGGACTTGAAACAGACAATCGTGCGGTCTTTGCTGATCGTTTGAAAAATCAGGTTAGTTGGTTCCGTCCATACATAAATGGGAAAGGTTTATGAAAAAATATTTAATGACATGGTATGGCATGACTGATTTCAGGGCTTCACTCGGACTGGAAAAGACAACCGGACCCGTTCTGGGAGCCTTGCTGGCTGAAGAGTATACCGATGTGGTTATCCTTGGCTTTACGCACCCGGATAAAAGCGAAATTAATACTGAAGAGTTTCAGCAAAAAATAGCAGATGTTGAAGGCTCTGAACCGGATACTGCAAGACAGTTTATCGATTATTTTTCAAATACAGAGGGGGCACACTATCATTTCAATGAGTGGCTAAAGAAATGTCTTAGGGAGGCCGGAAAAAAGGTAGATGTGAGTTTTCACTCAGTAGGGCTAACTCATCTCAATGACACGGAAGGTATCTATGAGGCTGCGACGAAATTCTTGAATGCGGTTGCCGCATCTAAAGGTGAAAAACTTGTTACGCTTTACTTGAGTCCAGGTACGCCTGTTATGGCTTTCGTCTGGGCTTTTGCTGCCCTGAGGCACCCGACATTAAAAAAACGTCTTATCGCCTCCTCTCAACCGGGGAGACCTCCAGAGAGAATTATTTTGCCGAACGAGTGGTTGGAATGGCACGCAAGATCTCTGCCTGAAAAAGGCCAAGAAATTGAACAGTTTGATGCTGTTTTTCATTTGTTTGGAGAGCAAAGAGCTCCTAGCTTGCTTGGAATTAATCAATTCCAAAGTAAAAATCATATTTTTGTTAATTCTGCAGACTTTCCAGCCAGTATAATGAAGCAATTTATTGGTGATAGTGATTTTCATGAATTGTCTGTCGAACCTTATGATCCTGAAGATGTAAAAACAAAGCTGCTTAATATTCTTGAGGCTTTGCCTTCGAATTATCGTGTAGGCTTTAATTTGACGGGGGGGACAAAACTTATGTATGCAGGTGCATTAGCTGCTTGTAGAAAGGTAAGTGCGATCCCTTTTTATTTTGATAGCCGAAGCCATAAAACTATTTTTTTAAATGATTTTAAATCGATTCCTACAAAACCGATTAACTCTGTTGATACATTTATCAAGTTAAATGGAGATAATCTTTGGATTTCAAAAAAAGGTGATTGGCAAGATATATCTAATATAAATAGCTCTGATAGAAGTGATTTGACTTCTGAATTATGGCGCTCTCGCACTAAAATTTCGAAGTTATATAGAGATATTGTTAAATTTAATGACTCTCAAGAACCGTTTGATATTAAATTTTCTGACGTATCTGTACGGTTATCAAAAGACCATAAAGCTGAAATTAAAATAAATAATAAAATATACTCTTTTGTAAATTGGCCTGATTTTGCACGTTATCTATCCGGAGGTTGGTTTGAAGAATATACGTACCGTCAATTAGAACCACTGCTTGAGTTAGGACTTATAAAGGATCTGAAAATAGGATTGGAAGTATCCATTGATGATGAAAAGGGCTATTCCTTTTTATCTGAAAAGTCGTTATATCAAGAGTTAGATATAACGTTTACGGATGGAAGGGCGCTTTATATTGTGGAATGTAAATCTGGTGGAGTAAAAAGTGATCAGATAATGAAGCTGCAAAATATCGTTAGGTACTTTGGAGGGATTTCTGGGTATGGGATTTTAGCTTGTTGTTTCTCCCCTAAAAATAAAGTTGTTTGTAAGAAGATTAATGACTCTCACAATATCCAAGAAGTGATTGGAAGTTCTTTGTTAGAACAGGTTAAGGCCATTATTTTGAAAAATAATGAAGTGCCAGTCCATGGATAATCAAATTAAATTTATTATTGATGTTTCCGGCAGTATGAATGAGATGGGAAAAGTCCATCTTCAGCGGAATTTGTGTCGTTACGCGGCTCAACTGCAGGGCATTGATCAGCAAAAGTATGCGGATTTAGGCATCCGTTTTTATCAGTGGTCACAGGATATTTCCGAGATCACTATTCAAAGCGACGGAGATATTCCTGCCTTAAACGCTGTGGGCTCCTCGAACCTGTGTGATCTCTCTGATTTCCTCTCCCAGCATCTGAATGATACCGGGAGATCGAGGATTCTCATTCTGTCTGACGGAAATTTTCCCAATTCAGACATCGTAAGCTTTCAGAACCAATTGAGCAAATTTCCTGATCTGATCATCCGGACTGTTGCAGTCGGCGCTGACGCCGACCTGCTGAAGTTAAAGAAAATATCCACAAACAACAGTTTTCATCTTTCAGAGAATATTTCTTCCGCGATTGACAGCACAATCTTTGGTTCTGATGAGCCGTTTTCCATGCCAGTTTCTACAGCCCAGATTCTGCAATCCGAACCGGCTGAAACAGAAGAACTAGGGGAGGATTGGGATGCTTGATCAACTCTGGAACAGCTGGGGTGCCTCAGTAATCGGCCCCCTACATGTTAAAGCCGGGATTCCAAATCAGGATTCTTGGATGGCACGCCGGTATAAATGGGGAAATGTCGTTGTTGTATCGGACGGACTGGGCAGCAAGGCACATTCAGATCACGGTTCAAAAGCCGCTTGTCTTGCTGTGTTCGAGGCAGCCAAGAGCTATCAGAATATCCCTGATGCCAATATCGTTGATATTTTAAGGCTCATTCATGCCAACTGGCTTGTGAAAATAGCTCCGTACTCTTCAACAGATTGTTCGGCTACATGCCTTTTCGCCATCCAGATCGAAGGAGTTATCACTCTTGGCCGCCTCGGCGACGGAATGATTGCCGCCCTTGGAAAAACTGGCGAAAACCACCTTATCCTCAGTGATAACAAACAGGGTTCCTTCTCAAACTACACAAACTGTCTTCAACAGGAATTCAAACCGGAACAGTGGGAAACCGTGACGATAGAAAGCACGGCATGTAAGGCAGTTGTACTATGCACGGATGGCATATCCGATGACATATTACCTGACTCAGAAGTTGTTTTTTGTAAAGAGCTTGCAGAATCGTACTCAGCACTATCTGCATCCAAGCGAACGTATGAATTAAAAACAATGCTTAATGAGTGGCCCGTTCCTCATCACTCCGATGACAAGACGATTGCCTGTCTGTTTAAGAAAGGAGGTTCCCAATGAGCCAAAGATTCAACGAGCATGTGGATGAATATCAGAATGTACACATTCAGGACAAGGTGCTCGGTAAAGGTGGCCAAGGCGTTGTTTTCCGTACCAAGGACCCTGATCTGGCGATTAAGCTTGTTACAGATGAAAGCGGGAACTCTGTCACCGATGAAGAGTCGGTGGAACGGTATTCAAAGCGCTTTAAGCGCGTCCGGCTTCTGCCTCTGCCGGAAAGCCTGAATATATCCGTACCGGCAGCGCTGCTTCAGAACAATGCCGGTTATGTGATGCAGCTTTTGAGTGAGATGGTTCCGTTCAGTCATTTTTGGCTCGATGGCAAGTCCGCAGAAAAAATTGGTCCCGGCGATATCCCGGCATGGCTTTCGGCAATGCCGGAGAAGGAAGCTAAAAAGATCGTCCATTACTACAAAACTGGAGGGCTAAGGCGCAGACTTCATGCACTCTACAAGTGCGCGTCATTATTGGCACGCCTCCATGGTAACGGCATGGTCTATGGCGACATATCCCCCGACAATATCTTTATTTCAGAAGGAATTGATGACTCATCAGTCTGGCTGATTGATGCCGACAATATTCGATTTGAAATCACTGCAGGCGGAAGTGTTGTTTACACGCCCAAATACGGTGCCCCCGAGCTGGTGCAGGGCAAAGACGGAGGAAGACCTTCAAGCGATTGTCATGCGTTCGCGGTCGTGGCTTTCTACTTGCTCTCTATGCTGCATCCATTTAATGGAAAATATGTTGAAAATGGAGGTGGTGGTTGGGATACCACTGAAGCCGATAAAGTATTAGAAAAAGATCCCCTAATAATGAAAAGGCTGAGGGGGATAAAGGAAGCCCAGGAGTGGAGTTGGGAAGAAATATATGCATATTCAGGATACATCCCCTATGTGGATGATCCTGCCGATGATAGTAATTCCTCAACTCATTGTCTGCCAAGATCCCTTCTCCTTACAGAGAAACTGACCGTGTTATTTGAGGGCACATTCGGCCGGGGCAGGACATGCCCCTCACTGCGGCCGACCATTTATCACTGGCCTGAAGCTCTCGCTCAGGCAGCGGATATGACCGTCACGTGCCCGGGCTGCTCAATGAACTATTACTATGATTTCATTCATCCGGAAACAGAGGATCATAATTGCCCTTACTGTAAAACGCAGAGGCCGCAGGTGCTCATTCTTGAGTCTTATCGATGGAATGGACCTGATAAGCCCCTAAACTCACCATGCTGGCGCTATGTACGTGAGATCTCGCAGGAGTCAGAACTGACAGTACCGAGACGAGTTTTTGATGAGTTTGCAATGCTTGATTCGGATACAGCAGAGTTGCTCATCTCTTCGAGCAATAATGGCATTCTGATTAAAAAGTCAGACCATGGCAAAGCCGATTTATCCGTTGCCGTTGATAGCCACCCGCAAAGTGGTTTTCAGAAGGTTTATTCACAGATGAAAATAGACCGGGCAACGCCGGGTTTTCAGTTTTTGATGTTCGCACATTTGAATAGTCCTCGGTTGGTTAAATGCATGATCAGCGGAGGTAGCAAATGAGACTGAAAGACATAAATGCTGAAATCACCTTTGAATTATGGATGAAACCGGAGCTGTCTGGAGATTCTCCAAACATAGGTGTTGGAACTATCGCACCGAGCAGTACTGGACAGGCATACAAATTAAGACTCGATGGCCAGCAGTGGAGCATGGCGCTCCGGGTCGCTTCGGCTGAAAAAGATCTGAATTTCCACTTAAAAAGAGGTTGTGCGCACCTTGCCGAGGTAATGCAGATTGCCAAGGACGGTAGTGCGTTTGTGAAAATCATCTTTTTCAATGGAGAAATTGTTGAAATTGGCGATGTGGAGATCGGCATTGATGAGCGCATTGAGTCAACGGCTAAAAGAAATGGCATTCGGTTTAATGGAACCGAAGAGCTAGGGAGCGTATTAAACGAGAAATGCAAAATCAGCGTTGGCAACGAAGATTTTTTCTGCTTATGAGCGGCCCATCCGCCAAGGCTGACTTTGAAGCGGATAATCCTGAGGATGAAGATTCGATTGACGGTCAAGCCGTTGTTCAGGAGGAGTACCGGGAATTCTCTATCTATGGGGAGAGGGTTCGTATCCCGGTTGAAAGGCGCAATGTCGATAAGTCAAAGAACATCTATTTTGCGACCAAAGCGGTCTTTAGAGATAATCAGAAGAGTGAAGGATCATTGCGTCTGGCAAGGGGGGCGGTCCAGTTTTCTGATTACACTAAGACGGGTCGCATCCGTGCTTTAGCTGCTGGAGCTATGAGTCAGCTTACCAAGGAAACCGGGAGCTACTTGAAACAGTGGGACGAATACGGCGCTATTGAAGGTGAAATGCTGTTGGCAAGGGCGAAAGCCGTAGGTCGAATAGATTTTCATGGTACAGAGCAGACAACAAAAGGAGTGAAGTTCTTTGTGCAGTCCATCCCGGATCAACTTACCGAAGGAGATGAGATAGAGATAACCTCTGAGGAGCCTTTGTATCTCCAGAATCCTGATCTTACATGGGAAGCCTACAGCAAGGCTCTGCAAGAAGAATTTACATCCAAAACGGATCAGAAAAAGAATGATGCTGAAATACCAGCTTCTGTTTATGTCCCGATCCTTAAACTTTCAAAAAACAGTATTGAGTTGGACTTGCCGTCAATTCCGTCTGGTCCAATGTTTTTGATTCTGTCCATCAATGGAGACAAAATTCAGATTGAAAGACGAATGCGGACACGGTCATCCATTTTGGAAGGACGCTGTGCCAATCCGCTTCTCGGCCTGTTGATTGAAGAAGGAGGAATACTCCCGGACATCCAACGCGTCACTAAACTGAAGTCTTTGACGCCCTTCGTGAAAGAGAAGATTTTTAAATACCCTCCCACAAAAAGGCAGGTGGAGGCTATTGACGTCGCATTGAACACCCCGGATATTGCTCTTATTCAGGGGCCTCCGGGAACAGGAAAAACAACTGTCGTTACAGCAATTCTTGAAAGGCTCAATGAGGAGTATGACAAAACAAAGTCGATAAAAGGACAGATACTTGTTTCCGGTTTTCAGCACGATGCCGTTGAAAATATCGTGGCTAGGCTGAGTGTTAATGCCCTTCCGGCCGTTAAGTTCGGCAGAAGGTCCGGTAATTCCGAATTTACGGAAGATGCCGTTACCGAAAAAATTAACAAGTGGTGTGCCAATGTCGCCGAGAATATTCGAAAAAAGAACCCTCAAATTGCTCAGACTGAAGAGCAGGTAAGGTTGACAGAGTTGTTTGTCGCTTATTCATTGTGTCCTTCTAGGAGCAACACAATCAGTTTGATGAGGCGTATTCTGAATTTGCCCAGAGACGTGATTTCTGAAGAGGTCACTAATGAGGCTGAAGAAATTATCAATTCCCTGCAGGCGGAACTGAAACCGAATGATCCTTCCACCTTGCGGCTCGTTCGCGCTCTTCGTGTCAGTGAAGCTGCCTTTGTAGACGACGGTGCGGCAAGAGCTGTCGATTTGCTGGACAAGATCGAAGACGAATCAGCCAATTTAGATTTAAGCGTTCTTGAAAAAGCGGCCCGTTGGCGAAGCGGTAAGCCGCTGAGTTTTCTTCCCGAGCTGAGAGGGCTGAAAGAGTCGCTGCTCTATAAATATCTTTCTTCGCCCGATTTTAGGACAGAAAAACCAAGAGAGGATGTGTTGAGATTGGTGGCAACGGTATCTCAGCTTCTGGAGAAAAAACTTAATTCAACCAATAAGCGGGATGCAATACTAGCTGAGTTTTTACATGAGCTTGAAGACAATTCTGATGGTGTTCGTGAAGCCATAGAGGATTATAACTTTGTGTATGCTGCAACTACTCAACAGGCGGTCGGGAAAGACATCATCCGTTCAAAGAATAAAAACGTCCGATATGATCAGCGAACGGAAATGGTTAAGTACGATACGGTGATCATAGATGAGGCTGCGAGAACCAGCCCGCGAGATCTGCTTATCCCGATGTCTCAGGCTGTAAAAAGGATAATCCTTGTCGGGGACCACAGGCAGTTACCCCACTTGATTGACGAGGAGGTCGCCAGAGCCTTGGAAGGTGATGATTCATCGGGTCCGCCGGTAGATGTCGATTTTGTGAAGAAAAGTATGTTTGAGTATCTGTTCAACCGCCTGAAAAAATTGGAAGAGAAGGACGACATCAAACGAACCGTGACGCTGAATGCTCAGTACCGAACACACCCGTTGTTGGGTGATTTTGCAAGCCTCAACTTTTATGAACAATACAATGAAGGTTATCGTTCTCCTTTAGTCGCTAAATATTTTACTCAGAAATTAAAAGGCATCGAAGATAGAGCAGCAGTTTGGGTTAGTGTACCAAATGAGTGTGGGAAAGAGCAGCGTCTTGAAAGTGGTAGTCGTGAAAGAGAAGCTGAAGCCAAAATTATCGCTAAGAGAGTAAGTGACTGGATTAAGTCATATGAATCCAGTGCAGAGTTTATGAAAAAGCTAACCAAAGATGATAAGCATCCAGGTTTAAGCTTTGGTGTAATTAGTTTTTACAAGGCCCAAGTATTTGCTGTTTATAAAGCTTTGAAAGAATATGGCATCACAGAAAAAGCTCAAGATGGTACATGGCAGATATGTCAGGAGTACCGCGTTCTTGAAAATGGTGAAGAGCGGCTTCGCATCGGTACTGTTGATGCCTTTCAGGGTATGGAGTTCGACATTGTATTTCTTTCCATGGTCAGGTCTCAGGATATGAACGCCTTACCGCCTTATATTCGGAACGAGGAGGATTACAAAAAGAAGCAGCAAAAAATATTCGGTCATCTCATGTCGGAAAATCGTCTATGTGTGAGCATGAGCCGCCAGAAGAGGGTCTTAGTTATTGTGGGCGACGACGTTCTTGTGAATACTCAGATATCTGCAGATGCGGTTCCGGCACTGAAAAACTTCTATGATTTATGCCGTGAAAAGGGGTAATCCTATGAGTGCTCTCTCTACTAATAAGCCGGCAAAAGATCTTCGTCCCAAAGTAATTAGTTTCAATACCGCATTAGATGGATTGAATATAGCAGCCAGGCAGAGTGTTCTTTGGCCATGCCATGCCTTCAACATCTCTATTCCGCAAAAGAAAAAGAGCGGTCTCAATGTGTTCGAAGAAACTGTCTTGAAGATAACAGAGATTGAATCCGGGGATACAGAAAAGATTGCATTGCTCACTTGTCTGGAAAAGGAGCTGGTGGCCTTTATTCAGAATCGTCTCAACCAGCTCGGCCTTTTGAATGACCGCTATGAGTTGTCTGAGCACGGACAGGAACTTCTGAACGAGTGGAAAAATGAACCAGACGGAAATCTGGAATACACCGTGGCCACAGTGTTTGTAGATCTGCTGTCCGGGAAGCTTCTCCCCTATGTCAGCACCGAGCAGATGAGCTATAAAAAAATCTCAAGGATTGGTGACAACGGATTTATTGATTTTCTAATCAATTCAACCAATGAGAATTCTAGGGTCAATGCGAGACAGATACGCCCTGCAAAAGACTCTTTTTGGAAAGCAGTTCCTGACTCCAACGATATCATCAGAGCTATCAGAGAGTTTAAGAAAAAATATAAACGGCATGCCCTGTTGAACCAAGGTGCCGATCAGTACCCGCCTCCGGTGCCAATGGCCGAAGCCATATCCTTACATGAGAATCCGGAACTGGTTTACTTGCATTGCAATGTCATTATCCAGATAGGTAATTCTGACCTTTTGGTGACGGATGGATGTGGCTTTGGCTTCTCAGAAAGTTTTGCGAATTACCTTACTTCTCAGAACTGGAAGTGGGTCAAGGACATTAAGAAGAAAGGAGTTGTTGATAGAATAACACCTGTTAAAAACGACGCTACTTACTTGAAGGGGCGCCAGTGGAGATACCCTCGCATCACTAGACAATTCATTCATCCTGAATACGGTATCAATTACGCATTGAAAAAATTAAATGGATATCCAAAAACCGAGCATGAAGAAAGAGAATATGTTTATAACAAACAGCAGATCGGCTCGAAACTTTTCTCTTCAGTTGAATATGCATTAGCCATTGTCGTTGCTGAATATCCTGTTCCGGAGTGGGAACAAATATTTTCTGCTCAGAAGTATGAGAACAACGAACGGTTATTGTATGAGTTCTCGAAAAAAATAGGCCTATCTTTATCACCTCAAAACAAAAAGCTGCTTCAAATAAAGGCAGGTGCGATAAAGCACATTCAACATGGAAAAGTTAAGCTTCAACCTTTATTAGCAATGGCCATAACCGGCGCTGCAACAAAAATAACTACTCATCCAGTTCATGATTTGGCACAAAATCATAGTGGATTCTTGGATTTTGTTCTATCCCTTAAAAAACTGCGCGATCCTGTTTCCCATGGTGACATTTCTGACTATAAGAAGGATACAGATCAACTCAAGGAAGATGTTAATCGTACTAAAGCGGTTATCAAGACGCTTTTGCCCTCTATTTCTTCGGAGCTGTCAGAAAATAATCAGTATTATGACATTGAGAAAGATGTAAATCAGGAACGCCTCAGCGCAGAAACTAATCTAGATGAATACTTTGGGCTCTCTTTTGTCTGCGAACTGGAGATTGGCTTGAAGGAGCAGCTCATTCGCATTGAACGTATGTTTGCTAAACCTTGGGATGGTCTTCTGACAGTTGAAATCCTCAGGGCTCTTGCTGCAGCGATGGAAACCAGCCTTAACCCAAAAGTACGGGACAGAAGGACTGTTGAACGTAGCAGTATGGGAGACATAAAAGAAATAGCCCTTAAGAAAATAATTGAGGCTGGTTTCTACGAGAGTCGCGATGACATTCCGGCATCAATTTCAATGGTAAAAGGTGACTTTATAAAAAAATCTATTGGTGGATATGGGGCTTCACTTGGAGCTGAATTGCTTGGACTTATATTTGTTGCTTCAAATGATGAGATACAACGTCTGTATCAAGCAGATAAACATATAATTCGATTCACAGCAGGTTTGTTGAGCAAACGTGGTGATGGGAACACGCTTTCGACAGCTCTTTCGCAGAATGACATGGAGTCGTTGAAAAAGAATGTATTCAAAGCAATCAAGATAATAACGGAGGTCTTCTAATGAGCAACACGAACAAGCAGAACGCCCAGCCTTCTGCAGGTAATGAACAAGCAGAACAGGCTGATAACACTATGAACGTTACAGAGGCTGGCCTCCTGAATAAGCAACAAGAATTAAAAGAATCCGAAGGTTCCCTGAGCCAAAAAGAGACGGCTATCGCTCAAAAGGAACAGGAATTGAAGACCGCTAAAGAAGCGATAGTCAAAAAAGAAGCGGAGCTGAATGAAAAACGTGTTCAGCTTGAAGAGATGGAGCTTCAGGCAAAAAATGGTTTCCCGAAGCTCTTTGAGGAAAAGTTTGCTGGTTTCAAAAAACAATTGGAGCAGCGGGAGGCTAAATGCGTGAGTGAACTGGCATCACTTGAAGCTGACAAGGAGAAATTGAGGCAGCGAGAACTAACGATTCAAAAGGCTGAACTCCAAAGGGACAATAGGTATGCAGATGCCCGGGCAAAGCTTGATGACGAGCTCTTTGCTCTTCGTAAAAAACAGGAAAAGGAGTTGGAGTTTAAACGGTCAAGTGCTCTGACTAGTATTGAAAAAGAACTTTCAGAGGAGAGAACGACCAGAATAGCAACCTTGGAAAAAGAGATAGCGGATAGTCTGAAAGCTCATAAGGCCGCGATTCAGCAGGATAGAGATGAACTCGAACAAAAAAGAAAGGCCTTTCTGAAGGCTCAGGCTGAGCTTGACGAACTCAAGGATGAACTTGAGTATCAAAAGAATCGCCTACAATCTAGCAAAGACCGTCTTGAGGAAAGAGAAACTAATCTGAACCTTGAGGTGGAGGCTAAAGTTGTTGAACGGAAGCTTTCATTAGAGAGTGAGAGGTCTGCGCTTAATGATGAAATTGGCCGTTTGAGAGAGTCCATCAAAACGAGTAGTGTTTTAATTTCGAATTTTGAAGAACTCAAAATTAAATTAGGTGATGAAGACCCCGCCGCTGTTTTGCTGAAGTTAAAAACTTATGAGGAGGAAATTAAAAAGCTGCGTGATGACCTTGCCACACGTCCAACACAAGAAATGCAGGAGGCTTTTGATCGGTTGAAATCCGAAGAGAGTGATCTACATCTAGCATGTGAGCGACTCTCTGAAGAAAATAAAATTCTCAGAAGTTCAGCGCGCGAACAGTCATATCTTGAAATGCAGGTAGCCGAGCTGTCCGATAAAAACAAATCTCTGCAGAGGCGGTTTGAATCAGTGGATGCCGATAATAATCGACTGATGGAAGAGCTTAAACGCTTACAGTCCTCGTACGAACGAGAACAGGATCGAGAGGCGAGAATTCGGGACATTGAATTTCCGTATATCCAAAAGGCACTCCCTCGTTTGAACGATAAGTTTAGTGAAATTCAATGGCTTGATGGAGTTAGAAAATCTTGCATGGATTATGGCCTGAGATTTCCTCGTCGAATATTATATGCATTTCACACCGCTTTAAAAACTGCTGAGTGGTCTCCTATGACTGTTCTATCAGGTGTTAGTGGCACAGGTAAGTCTGAGTTGCCAAGACTGTACTCTCATTTTGGTGGCATTAACTTTCTGAGCCTGTCCGTGCAGCCAAATTGGGATAGTCAGGAATCTATGCTGGGTTTTTTCAATTCTATTGATAATAAATTTGATGCTCAGCCCGTGTTGCGTTTATTAGCACAAAGTCAAAAGGCTCCGGCTGAAGAATATCCTTTTGGTTTAAAAGATACCGTAAATCTAATTTTAATGGATGAAATGAACCTTGCTCATGTCGAACTCTATTTTGCAGAGTTTTTGAGCAAACTAGAACTGCGGCGAGGCCGGAAAGGCAGTGAGGTACCTAGCCTTGAAGTTAAGCTTGGCGCAGGTATGCAGCATTATGATCTGCCATTGGGCCGCAACGTTCTTTGGGCTGGAACAATGAATCAAGATGAGACTACTAAGTCTCTCTCAGATAAGGTTCTTGATCGAGGCATTGTAATCAACTTTCCTCGACCGACCACCTTAGAAAGGCGTCGTCGGTTGATACCATTGGGTGATCAAGCTCCATTATTGTCTCGCAAACAGTGGGAAAGCTGGTGGTGTAAAGAAAGTAGCTTCAGTGATGACCAAATATTGCCCTTTAAAAGGTTTATTGAAGAAATGAACACTTCGTTATCCAAGGTTGGTAGGGCTCTGGGGCACCGGGTGTGGCAATCTATCGAGTATTACATGGCTAATTATCCCGATGTGTTGGAAGCCCAGAGAAACAACGATGATGCAGGCTTGGTAAAAGCAATGAAGGTTGCCTTTGAAGATCAGCTTGTACAGAAGGTTATGCCTAAACTGCGCGGCATTGAAACCAGAGGGAAATCAAAATCAGACTGCCTTGACAAAATAAGAACTCAGCTAGTCAATAACGACTACACAATAATCGAGGACTTCGATCTGGCTTGTGAATTTGGCTATGGGCAGTTTATCTGGAACAGTGCCAATTATTTAAAGGATGATGAGGCTGTCAACGGTCTGGAAACGGCAGCTTCAAACGGTAGTATCGGTGTCGCACCTGAACCGAATAGCGGTAATGCAGACAATGCCAATCCTTCAGTACTGATTCCTGAAGCATTAGTTACGTTGGCAAAGGACAAATCAAAAGAGCTTTGGCAGTTAACCATGCCAGAAATTATGGAAACAATGAATTGTGATGTAAAAAAAGCCAAGGAGCTAAAGGCTGAATGTAATCAGACGAAGGAGTCATAGTTGATGGGATACTCTTTAAACATTGATTCTATCGAGTCTATTTACAAGGCATTAAACGATCGAGATGAGATAAAGGCCAAGGCTCTTTTGATGCTGATGCTCCGCAACTGGCTGACGGAAGTATCAAACTTCGACCCTGTTTCAGGACATGCCCTGCATACCGGTATTATCGACTTTTTAGATGCCGTGGCGAAATCGGTGCAGGATGAGTCACCTGAGGGTGAGATAAAAGACCGTATTTATCGAATTGTGTCGCATACAATGGAAGCTGTTCTGGCAATCATGGAGCATACTCGGGATAAGATATTACGGGAACATGCCATGCTGCCAATACATGCGGTGAGAGAGGTTGACAGCAACTGTGTTCAATGGCTCAGCCGTCAGCCGGGAAGAACACTTCGTGAGAAGCTTTCTGGCAAGCCCTATATGAAGGCTGTTAGGCGGAGATCCAGTGTTGATACGGCAGAAAACCGACTTTTGAGAGCTTTCCTGTTCCGGCTGGAACAAATTTTAATTGAAAGACAGAATGTTTTATCAGCAGCGGCAGAAGGGACTTGTGAGGAGTTACTTGTTTCCATCCAGCGCTGGCTCAGAACTGAAGATGCCGCTGAAATCGGTGCTTGGGGTAATCTTCCTCCTAACAACACACTGCTTCAAGACAAACGTTATCGAAAAGTTTGGGATGGTTGGCTCTGGCTCCAAGCTATAGATGAGCAGATCGCAGGAGACAGTGAAAGAATCCATAAGGATATTCTCAGCGTTATTTATTGGAATACGCTTTCTTTACTTAGTCAATGTGATCGCTTTCGTACAGTTCAGCAACCGGTCGGTCTCGATTATGATAATTTTTCTATCTCCCCAGCATTACCAGTTCGGGGATACTTGTTTCCTTCGAGCGAGTCAAAAATAAAGGGAAAAATTAAAACCATAAATTATGAAAAAAAATTTGGTTTTTTGACAAAAGAAAATGGAGGAGATCTGTTTTTTCACCAAAGTAATTTATCACAAAGTCTTACTCTTAATTCATTATCCATTGGAGATGAAATTGTTTTTGTTATCGGTAGCAACCGACAGGGAAAATGTGCTGACGACATAACCCTTCCAGTAGGAATAATCCCTGTAGATTTCAATTTGACGGGTGATAAATGGGAGATACAATTCGGGGGAGATCAGTATTTATTACAGATCGTTTCCGGGGATCTTGTTATTGAGCAAGCTCAGGGCGCAAAAAAGAAATTAAGAATAGAACCAGCAACTCTCAAAGAGATCCCAAAGACGATATTGTTATTAGTCACGGGCGCTTTGTTTGAGTATTCCGAACCGGGTAATAATCAATGTGATCCAGTACAGGTAGATAGTTCTGTTGTGGACTTATGCTCTATCCGTCCTGCATTCATGAATAATACTGGCTCTCAGGCGCATCTGCCATTCAGGTTTCTCCAGCAAATTTGGACACATGAAAATGGTACGAAACAATCTGTTGATTGTGGAGCTGCAACGGCAATTGTACTGCAACCTGATATTGAAACGGTCAGCATGAAGAGCCTTTTTTCACATAGCTCAACACTGCCTGATGCCACCAAAAGCAGTGCGTCTATGTTTTTTACTAAAAAGTTGAGTGACTATATTAAGACAGACGAACTGACCTACCTTGTACCTGATTGGGGTAATGACTTCGATCTGGAAGGGATAAGAAAAAGTGTCAATTTATATTTCGATGAATCGACTCCGCTTCCCAAAAGCATAACTGCTATCTTTGCATGGCAATCATCGAAGGAATTTGTACAGGACAGAGTTCGAGAGAATGATTTTGTGCTGGTGGTCGATTCATTTGACGGTGGCATTTCAATAACCCCAGTTCAGGCAATATACCAAAAAGAGCTAGACGAAATATTGCCTGAGACTCAAGGCATCAGCTGGGAAAGACATCCTACGGTTATTGTGCCAAACAGAGGCATACATACTGCCATGGCCCGCAATCTTGACCGTAATGGTTGCCAGACATCTGAAGAACTCCTCCATTTGTTCGGCTTCGATGGTTTAGTTAGTGATTCCGGGGAAGTGTCCTTTGTAAAAGATAATCACTGGTATCACTTACCGGGTTCTATTCGGGAGGCTCTGACTCAGGATTTAGATCTCAACATATTGTCAAATTACGCTATCAGTGATTACCTGAACTCTACAAACAGAGATTGTCGAGGAGTTAATGTCTTCATCCTGTCTCTTGAGGATACAATCGGGAGGCCACAGCATCTCCATAAGAACTATAGCTGGGTTCATGGAAGGATTAGCCCGGTTCTGGGTGGGAGTACATTAAACAGATGGCAGGATGAAGTTGGTGACATTGCCCTTTGGCGTGATCATCTGCCAGAGCTGTCGATCAGAATTGTACGTGATGGGCACTTTGAAAATTTCTATCTGGTAAAAGATGCGACAGTAACACCGCAACGTGGCAGAACAGTGAATATACCAGTAGAAGAGTCATTTACTCTTCCAGCCGGACAAACGCATTACAGTTTTCCTCTACAGCAGGGAGAAGGCAATAAAGAGCTGCATTTTGTTGCATACCTGAAATCGCCAGCATTCCCTTTGAAGAAGGCCACGGCCTGTAAGCTGAAGATGACCTATACCTATGGAGCGGATGATCCATATGAACTGAAATTCATTCCGTTGGATTCTGCGGAAGCAGATTTCAAATCTATTCGGGTTGAATGGCGCTCAGCATCAGAGGGTGAGGTTGCCGATCTTGAGAACTTACCGGTTCCAGATTTCCCAGCCCGTAAAAGCTGGTCCGATTTTCAGAAGTTTCCTAAAGAAGATGGCAAGAGCTTCTCTGACCTTCTGGACTGGTGTTGTTCCAAAATTGCAGGCTTGAATGATCTGATCTCGTTCGATTATGAACAGGAATTTCAATCCATCCTGAATATAAGAAAAGTCGGCTATTTGGAATGGGGAACCACTGACCGTACCGGGAAATACTATTGCCGAGTCAATGTTGAGGGAGAGAGTGTATTTTGCCACAGTTCTCAATTTATTGAGGCTGTTGATAAAAGTTCGCTATATGAAGGATGCCCAGTTTATTTAGACGTTTCTACTAATGAAAAAGGTCCTTCCGGGGCAAATATATCATTTTCAGAGAGCTTACCCTCACGGCTCCAGGAGAAGACACAGGATACCATTAATCGGAAGCTTTCAAGAACGATGGAGTATGCAGAAAAAGGAATTTTCAGTCTCCGATTTCCAGCATTAACCATCTGGAATCATGGCCACTCCCTTTCAGAGTCAGATGTGCCTGACCATTTTAGGAACACGATATTCGAAGGTACTCAAAAGATTACTTCAATAATTGAGTCAGAAAAGATGCCGGACACCCTTAAAGAGGAGCTTTTCTTCTTTCTGTGCTGTCTACATAAGGATGCCCCCGGAATTGTTGGCTCCCGGCTTCTTGATGCAGTGAAGGATAAAAGGCTTTTGCGGAGGTACTACAAGAATATTGCATTCGCCATCGGTAATGCAGAACTGCCATACCAACAAGAACTGTTGGAGAATGTTATCGACCCCATTGATAATGAGGGCCTGACCAGATCCATTACCATGGAGGTTTTGTCGATAGCCCTTTGGCGGTCCAAAACATTGATCAACAAATTGACGAAAGAGGAGCTCGGAGCTTTATCCAGAAACTTATATGGCTGCCTTGAGTTCGACATCCAGAAGGTTGTCAATTATGGGAAAGGATATCAGATAGCGACTCTCTGTAAGCATTTGGAGCTTCTTCTTGCACTCCTGAGAAGCCGAGGGATTGAGGGCGAAGAGTTCAAAATGGTTTTCGCCCCGGATAATGATCTGACCAAACAATATGTGACCTTGGTAGATGATGTTTCCAGAATAGTGATCGATAGTGACATCGATCTGAAGTCCCGAATCAGCCTTCAAATAGAGAAGCCAGAAACGTTTCGTAATACACCGGATCTATTATATGCGCTTAGGGTATACTTGACGGGAGCCACTGGTGCAAATGCAATTATAATCACCGGAATCAGTGACGATGACTAATGTGGATATGGCTCCTTCAATACTGGTTATTCGTTTTTTGAATTCACTAGCCTCCAGCTTAATGGGTATTTATCATTTACTTAAGGTAAATAAATTTACTTTTTGTATGACGTAACTGGCGTACCCATTTATCGACAGTTGATTTACCTAGGCCAAGGCTTCCATTCACGTCACGAGTTGAGCGACCGGCATCGACAACTTGTTGTGCAATTTCAAGGCGGAACTCGGGTGAATATGGTGGTCTGCTTTGTTTTGTCATTTTTATACCTGATTAGTTAAGGTGAGTTTATCACCTCCAATCAGGTGGCCAAATTCACTATGCCACTACACCCTTGCATTGTTATTAACAGGGAGTACATTTGATGAAGATACGCTGGCTCATATAATTCGAATAGAAAAGGAATTAGAGAAACATGTTGGTAGTTGGTACTTGATATCCAATCTTACAGCCATAATTCGAAATATGACGTATAAAAAGCCGGAAGACCGTTGTGACCTAAGGCAAGCAATAGAAGATTTTGAGGAGCTTCAGTTGACTGAGATTGAGTGGGATATTCTAGATACCACATTAAAGTTGGATGGGACAAAGGGCTATCAATTTAACTCGTTTGTTGATTTTATTTTCCCAATAGTTGCCAAGCATGAATCATGGAAGAAACGTACAGATAAACGTAATGAATATGTTAAGAGGATGATAAAAGAAATGACTAAGAAAAATATTTTATTAACTGATTCCTCTAAGGTATATAGGGCTAATTATTAATGTTTTACATTCGTAAAGTTATGTATTTTTCTGAGTTTATTTGACGGTTATAGAGTTAGTTTATTCGTAATTTTTTAGAATTTATTTTACCTTATATCAAGGATTTTATATGTTTAAACTGGTAAGTTCGACATCTGAAGGGGCTGTCCTTAGAATTATCTGCTTTTCTTCCGAGTTTAAGGCGCTTCCTGTGATCGTTGGATGCCATTATCTCGTTATTGATGATGTGACAGGGAAAATGGTGGATTGGCGTTGGGTTGGGGCTGCAAATGGTGATGAAAGCGGTACGTATAAAGCATCTGATAGTGTGGCGGTTACGGATGATGCACTTTATCGCCTATTGGAAAACACGGATCTAGCAGTCTTTTTATGTAGTGATACCCACATATGGCGTAAGAAGGTGGTGGAGCAATTAGGACGTTATGATACGGATATCTTATTTATAGCGGTTCATTGGTCTGCAGATAAAATTGATGATGTGCGAAGCGTTATAACGTCTGAATATAAGGCCTTGTATTATGATGGGAACCTTATCTGTGGATCTTTTGAGAATGCCGTTAGCGCAGTGCGTGGCATCATTGAATTGATCATGGATTCGAGTTTGGTTGCTATTGATTTTGCTGATGTTCGTTCAGTGTTAAAGAGCAATGATACATTGCAATTGCATGCGGCAGTTGGTCGCTCAACGGGTGAAGGTGCAGCCTTACGTGCCATAAATAGCGCGTTAAATCAGGTTTCATTATCACCGTTAGAAGTGATGCTCGTTACCATTTATGGCGGGCCTGATATAAATCTACAGGAGTTTTCAATTGTTACCGAGGCCGTTGAAAATTTTGTAGTGCCCGAAGGGAGGGTTGTTGTTGGTATGGTGCGCCGCCAGGAATTTGAAGATAACGGTTGTATAGAGGTTAGTCTCGTTGCTGGCACTACTGGGATACAGTCATAAATTTCAAACTGCAAATAGTGACAATGGATGTTGAAACTTTAGCTTAATAGTTAGTTTTATGCTGCGCAAACTGTAAATAAACAGAGACTAAATTCGCCATTCCTGATTGGGTGTATAGATTATAGTTTTACCCCGATTTGTCGGAACCTAGCGAACTTGCGAATAAGTATCCAAGTGTTGCTCAATTCACTGATTTCAGCCGAAAGGATCAGTATTCAGAAACACTCAATCCAAATAATTCGGCATTTAAATCTGACAAGAAAATCGTGCGGAGCCGTTGTCGCAGCAGAACGATAACAAAGGCGTTAGAGATGTAGCAACACCGCCTATTTACATCGAAGAAGATATTATCTTTGATTGTGAGTTCTATAGCGGCATGTTTGATAACGGTTAGTTTTCTTATCCTACCATCACTTTATGATGGTAGGATTTTTTCTATTTAGTGTATTTGATGACAGAACACCGGCTCTATGTTGTGTTCGACCCAAACGGATCTAAGGTAAAGTATTAACTGTAAATGGATTCCCAATGAATATCTCTCTCTTCATAGGCATCAATGTTGAGCTCGTTTTCTATGTGAGATAGATGGCGTTTCATCAGCTTGATTGCTGTCGCTGAATCATTGGCTTCAATCGCATCGATAATTTGCGTGTGTTCGTCTTCAGGGCAGGCGGGTATTTTAGGGCCGTCATAAAGAGCAATGATTAAGCAGGTTAGTGGGCATAGCTCGGTCATTAGTTTATTGATGACTTGGTTGCCAGCGAGTTCAGCCAGTAATAAATGAAACTCGCCTGATAGTCGGATCACACGTCGTCTATCATCAGTACGTCTTGCTTTCGCTTCTTCTTCCAGGTGTTTACGTAAGCGTGAAATATCTTGTGGGGATGCTTTGGCAATCACATCCCTAATGATTTCAGGTTCGATTAGACGCCGAGTTTTGAATATGTCCCTCGTTTGCTCTGTCGTCGGGCTAGTTACAAAAGCTCCTCGGTTGGGATGAAGCGTTACTAGGCCTTCGTTGGCGAGCAGAATAAACGCTTGGCGAATTTTGGTTCGACTAACATTAAATGCACCTGCAAGTTTATCTTCGGCAAGTTTACTACCGGGTGGTAGTCTGTGCTCCATGATTGCATCGGTAATGCGAACCGCAATCTGCTCAATGCTGGGTTTTACCATTGACGAATTATCCACTCCAAGCCTTCCCTTGTTTCTCCAGCGTGCAATTATGTCACAAGATCAGAGTCATCAGCTACTGGTTGATGTTAGTTTTAGGTAGATAAAACACGCACTAATGCAATGCATAAGGCATTATATTGCACCAGTTTTGAGTATCAAATGTGTTTATTTTATTGTTTTTAGGATTGCGAACAATTAATACAACAATATTTAAAACTATATATCACTATTTATTTCAATGAGTTAATTTTTAATATGACTAGTTTTAATAGGGTTGGCATATAGCTTGCTGTTATGAGATAGCGGATATCTGAAGCGTTTTTCAGTTTTATTCATTACCTAAGACAACTAGGAGATTTTCTTCGATGACTAAAATTAGCACCCTTAAGGCTGTAGCAGTGCTAGTGGGAGGCGTTCTTTTCTCCTCTTATGCTAGCAGTACAGAGCGACTACGTGTGGCAGGTAATTTTCCTGCCGATCATTCTGTTTCGCGGGCAATGGAGGTATTTAAAACAGAAGTGGAAAATGCTTCTGGTGGCGAGATTCAAGTCGATCTGTTTCCAGCAATGCAGCTCGGCGGCGCGACGGAAAACGTAGATCAAGTTCGTTCAGGCAGTATTTTTGCTGTGTTTACTTCTATTGCTTACTTCTCCCGTTCTGTACCTGAGTACGAAGCCGTCAGTTTGCCATTCTTGTTTAATAACCGTGATCAGGCATTCCAGGTGATGGATGGTCCTTTAGGTCAGCAACTCGACAGTAAGATGGCCACCCAGGGATATAAAAACCTAGGTTATGGTGAGCTTGGTTTCCGCCATGTTACGAATAGCCTTCGGCCTCTTAAATCCGTAGAAGATTTTAAGGGTCTGCGTATTCGTTTGCAGCCTAATGAAGTTCATCTGCAAACATTCAGAGCGCTAGGTGCGAATCCGGTTTCTATGGATGTATCAGAGCTTTACTCTGCCTTACAGCAAGGGGTAATGGATGCTCAAGAAAACCCATATAACATTATTTCTAGCCGTCGGTTTAATGAAGTACAGAAGTATCTGTCTAACACAGGCCATTTTTATGACTTCATCAATGTCGCAGCGAATAAGCGTAAGTTTGAAAAGCTCAGCGAAGAGAATCAAGCCATCGTCGCTGACGCGGCTAAAAAAGCATTGATGTGGCAGCGTAAAACCGCCGCTGAAGAAGAAGAGAGCTGGCGTCAGCGTTTAGTTGATGATGGCATGATTTACACTCCTATCAGTAATGAATTAAGAGCCGAGCTACGTCAAGCGACACTCTCTGTCAGCGATACCATTAAACAACGAGTGAATCCTGAATTTGTTGATGCGGTATTAAAAGCAGTTAGCGAGACTGAGTAATTATATGAGCCCTCAAACTAATCACCGTACTGATGGCCCTGAAAACGAGGTGCCATTCACTCTGTCTCAGGTATGTCTTGCTAAGGTTATCCATCTTTTACGGTGGTTGGATATAGGTAGCTATTGGGGAATAACGTTAGTGATGGGAATGATGGTTATCATCGTTTCTGTCCAAGTTGTTCTGCGTTACCTGTTTGGGGCATCGATTGATTCTGCCGATGAGCTGGCGAGGTTGTGCTTCGTATGGACAATCTTTCTAGCCATTCCCCACGGGATTAGACATGGGGCGCATGTAGGCATCGATTTACTTGTTCACAAGCTGCCTGCAGGCATTGAAGAGACGTTACTTAGAGTGATGGCGTTAGTGTCTATGTTCTTGATGGTTATGATCATGATGGGGTCTTGGCAGGCCACTATCGATCGTTGGCCGGAGCTGATGCCCACCTTGCCTATAACCTCAGCCGTTTATTACATAGCGCTGCTTGTTTGTGCTGTCCATTCTATTCTACACCTCGCTGTTTTAGCGTGGGGTGGTTCTAAAATTTGGGAGAAGCAATCATGACTTGGATTGCTATTGGGCTCTTTCTAGGTCTAGCCTTATTAGGTATGCCGTTAGCTTTTTCGATCGGTGTGGGTGCGCTAGCAGGAATTTGGTTACTCGACTTTGATTGGGTGGTTTTACCGCAACGAATGATGCACGCGGTTAATAGTTTTCCGTTAATGGCAATACCTTTATTTATGCTGGCAGGGGAGTTGATGGTCCGTGCCGGTATCATGGATCGATTGATCTCTTTTGCTAATAGTATGGTGGGTCGAGTTCATGGAGGCTTGGCGCATGTCACTATTACGTCAGGTACTATTTTTGCCTCAGTCAGTGGCGCTGCCGTCGCCAGCGCTAGCGCGATGGGGAGTACGCTGGTGCCATCGATGCGTAAATATTATCCCGATGCCTATTCTAGTGCCGTGATTACAGCTGCAGCAAATCTAGGGCCGGTGATTCCTCCGAGTAATGCCATGATTGTTTATGCCTTGATGGCAGGGTCTTCGGTATCCGTTGGAGGGTTGTTCCTATCTGGTATTGTGCCCGGTATTTTACTGGCGATTAGCTTTATGGGGATCGCCAGCTGGATCTCTTGGCGGCGTGGTTACCCACTGACTGGCAAGAAGTTTAATCTTCGCAATGTTTTGCAGCAGGCACGTCAAGCTATTGTCATTATCTTAATGCCCGTGATCGTTGTTGGAGGCATTGTGGGTGGTGTTTTCACCGCAACAGAAGGGGCCGCCATTGCGGTTGTGTATTCTGCTTTCATCGGTTTTTTTGTGACTCGGCAGCTAAAAATAGCCGATCTACCCGCCTGTTTCTTTAAGGCTGCGGTGACCTCTTCTATGGTCGGAGCGTTAATCGCTTTTGCCTCGGTTATGACATTTATTTTCACCATTGAGATGGTGCCAGTGATGTTGTCGCAGTTCATTCAATCACTCACTGCGGACCCAATGACCTTTATTTTGCTGACGATGGCCTTGTTGATTGTCGTGGGTATGCTGATTGAATCCAATGCTGCTTATATCATGCTGGTGCCGTTGTTTGCGCCTGTGGCGCTGACGTATGGGATCGACCCTCTCTACTTTGGTTTTCTGTTTATGTACAACTTGGTTGTCGGCATGATGACACCCCCCGTTGGTGTGCTGTATTTCGTCATGTGCGGTATTACTAAAGTACCGATGGCGCAGTTAGTTAAAGAGTCTCTGCCGTTTGTCGCCTGCCAATTTTTGTTGTTGGCGTTGTGTATCGTATTCCCGTCGATCGTCACTGGGTTACCGCGTTTGATGGGATATTGAGTCTAAATTTATGAATACTACCAATACACATGAGCTGTTTGATTTAGTCATTTATGGTGCTCGAGTGCTAACGGTTGATCCGTTACTCGGGGAAATTCCTAATGCGCTGTTGATCATCGATCAGGGCCGTATTCTGAAGGTCAGCCATTATGATTCGCAGATACCGCTTCCGAAGGCTAAGCAGACCTTGGACCTGTCTGGCCGGGTCATCACACCGGGTTTTATTAATGTTCATACACATACCATTCTAACAATGGTACGTGGCGTCGCAGAAGATATGGGGTTTGCGCCGGCTTATACGCCTGGAGTCCCTCATGGGCATGATGTTTCAGAAGAAGAGGCGGTTGCATTAGCACGGTTAGGTGCAGCCGAGGCTTTGTTATTTGGTTCAACACTGATCAACGATAGCTTTGTACATGCCGATCTTACTTTGCCGGCGATGGGTGAGTTAGGCATGCGCGTTATCACCTGTGGACGAATACACGATGTCGATTTTACCCGAGTGCATCAGGGTATTTGGCAGCATGACATTGCCATTGGTGAACGACGGCTTGAAGAGGCTCTTGCGCTACATGACCGATGGCACGGGAAAATGGATGGCCGACTCGGCACTGAGCTAGCGGCGCATGCACCAGACACCTGTTCACGCGCCTTGCTTGAGCAAGTTGTCAATGTGCGTGATCGTCACGGTATTCGTGTTAACGGACACCTTTCTCAAAGCGTTAAAGAAAACCAGCGTATTGCTGAGCGTGAAGGGATGACGCCGACAGAGCTACTTGATGATGTTGGCTTGCTGGGTTCTCAGTTTACGGCGGCGCACTGTATGTATGTTACTGACAGTGATATCGAGAAAATAGGCCGTAGTCGAACCAGTGTTGCCCATGTGCCGCGGGGCAATGCGACAGGGGGGCGAATAGCACCCACAACTCAGTTAAGGGCGGCAGGGGCTAACCTCGCATTGGCGACAGACAATATGCATGGCGATATGGTTGAAGTGATGCGCTGGGCATTAATCATGGGACGAGTGCAAGAAAGTGCGATCACTGATAACTGGCAGCCTCACCATGTGCTGGAAATGGCAACGATGGGTGGTGCGCGGGCACTCGGTTTAGAGGATACGCTGGGGTCTATTAGTGAGGGTAAGTTAGCTGATTTAGTGGTGTTTAATTTCCAACGACCTCACTTGGTGCCTCTGATCGATGCCCTAGGTAACTTGGTACATACCGCTCAAGGTAGAGATGTCGATATGGTGATCTGCCAAGGTGAGATAGTGGTGAAGAATGGTGAGCTTTGTTTGGCTGACCAAGATGATCTGCTTGATCAAGCACAGCGAGCGGCTGAGAACCTGTGGGCAAGAGCTAAAGCTCAAATTTAAAGGATATAGAAGCATGCGTATTTTAATTGTTAACCCGAACATCTCCACCAGTGTGACCGCATTGATCGAAGCTGAAGCGCGTCGAGCGGCGCTTGCTACCACTGAATTGACCGTCAAAACCGCTGAGCTAGGTGTGGCTTATATCGAAACTCGGGCTGAAGCGGCAGTTGGTGCCTATGCCACGTTGAATCAATTAGCTGAGCATTATGAAGGCCATGATGCTGCGATTGTTGCCGCTTTTGGTGATCCAGGGTTGGCAGCTGCACGAGAGATGTTACCGATTCCCGTGGTTGGTCTCACGGAAAGCTCTTTGATGAGTGCCGCCCAATTAGGTGGACGTATTGGCATTATCGCCATTTCGCAGCGTATTAAGGCTTGGTATGAAGAAACCGTTGTTCAGTACGGTATGGGAAGTCGTCTATGTACAATTCGTTGTTTAGATGAGTCTCTATCAGACATCGCCACAGTGCAGCAAGATCAAGAAGAGCGTTTAATTCAACTGTGCCATCAGGCTGTTAAAGAAGATCGTGCCGATGTTCTTATTATTGCCGGCGCGCCGTTGGCCGGTTTAGCGCGCAATGTTGTTGATCAAATCAGCGTACCGATTGTCGACGGGGTGAGTTGCGCCGTTAAACAGGCAGAGCTATTGGCGATGTTGGCAGCACGTAAAGCGAGCAGCGGTAGTTATGCTCAGCCGCCGAGTAAGCTTTGCCAAGGGTTATCACCTGCACTGTCTGCATTAATCGGACGTGAACTAACGTCCGAATAGCCTATCAGGCCCAACTTCACATAAAGACATCCGTATGCCGAAAAGCATTTAAGCATGATGGTTATCAGCCATCGCTTTGGCGTGTTTTTGCCGCCTGTACGGTGTTGTTCTCTATTTATGTCGCTGAGCTTGTTAGTACTAAACACATGAGTTATGTGTCATATAAAAAACCGTTGAGATGTAAGGCCCTTGTTGTGGCTCGATGTTGCTTAATGGTAGGAGTTGTAATGTATGTCTGAGTTTGATCTCGTTATTCGCAACGCTCGTTGTGCAACTGCTGCAGATACTTTCTGTGCCGATATTGCGATCCGTGATGGGCGTATTGTTTCTCTAGGCGAAGCGCTCGGTAAGGGTAAGGAAGAGATTGATGCTGCGGGTCGCTGGGTGTTGCCCGGTGGAATTGATGGGCATTGTCATCTGGATCAACCCACGAACGATGATTCACGAATGGCGGATGACTTTGTTAGTGGCACTCGCTCTGCTGCTTGCGGCGGAACCACCACTATTATTCCCTTTGCTTGCCAAATAAAGGGTCAAAGTTTACGAGCTGCGGTTGATGATTATCATCAACGTGCGGGTAATAAAGCCTGTATCGATTATGCTTTTCATTTGATCGTGACGGATGCTACGGAAGATGTGTTGAAGCGAGAGCTACCTGAGTTGATTAGCGAAGGTTACACATCCTTTAAAATCTATATGACCTATGACGATCTTAAATTAGCAGATCGCGAAGTGATTGATGTCTTAGCGGTTGCTCGAGCTCATGGCGCGATGGTGATGGTACATGCGGAAAATGCCGACTGTATCGCTTGGTTGACTGAACGCTTGCTAGCGAATGGCCACAGTGGGCCTAAGTATCATGCTGATGCTCATCCGATGCTGGCAGAACGAGAAGCCACTCACCGTGCTATCGCCTATGCTGAGCTGGTGGACGTACCCATTTTAATTGTGCATGTGTCAGCTCGGGAAGCAGTGGAACAATTACGTTGGGCTCACTCTCATGGTTTACGTGTGTATGCAGAAACCTGTCCACAATATCTGTTTTTGACCGCTGACGACTTGGCCCATGAGGATGAGAAAGAAGGGGCTAAATGTATTTGTAGCCCACCGCCTCGTGATAAGGCTAATCAGGAAGTTATCTGGAGCGGACTTGAAAATGGAGTGTTTCAAGTGTTTTCCTCTGATCATGCGCCGTTTAAGTTTGCGGGGCCCGATGGTAAGTTTTCGGCGGGTGAGGATGCGAGTTTCGACAAAATTCCGAATGGTATTCCAGGGCTTGAAACACGCCTTGCACTATTGTTTAGTCACGGCGTAGAAACAGGTCGCTTGAGTATCGAACAGTTTGTTGCGTTAACGGCGACTAACGTGGCGAAGATGTATGGGCTCTACCCTCGTAAGGGCTCTATCGCCATAGGATCAGATGCCGATCTGGTGATCTGGGATACGGGTATACAACGGAAGATTCGTAACGCAGCACTTCATCATGAGGTGGATTACACGCCCTATGAAGGTATCCCGGTTAATGCTTGGCCCGCTATCACGCTGTGTCGTGGCCAAAGGGTTTGGCAGGATGGTCAGTATTTGGGTAAGGAGGGGATGGGAGAGTTTTTGCCTTGTCAGTTGCCGACACCGGCGAGACCTAAGCCTAGACCTGAAGGTGGTGTCTCATGGATCGGATAAGTTTCCCTTTAGAGTCTCAACTGCTTGATCGTTTGGCGGATGCTTGGCAAACGGGTCGACCGATTCCATACAAAGATGCTTGCCTGTTGTCTCCTCTAACCGATCAGCAGGCTTATGATACGCAGCGTAAACTGGGTAATCGATTAGGGTGGTGGCCTAATGGTCGACCAACAGCTTGGAAGCTGGCAACCGGATCACCGCCGAAAGTTGCGCCTGTGCCGGATGCTCGATTATTTACACAGGATGTTTCTGTGGTTGATGATTACCGTCCCGCAACCCTATGTGGTATTGAAGTGGAACTTGTATGTGAGTTAAAACAACCGATTACGGCGAATATGTCTTTGGATGAGTTGGCCGCTGCCATCGCGGCAACCTATGCAGGGATTGAGATCTTTGATGTGCGTGGCGAAGATTGGCAGTACCTTCCAGAGCGCTTTTTACTGGCTGATCTACAGATGCATGGCGCGTTAATCCTTGGCGAAAGCGTGCCCGGTTGGCAACCGGATAATCGGCTGGTGATTAGTGCCGGTGATGTCGATCTTAGCCAGCGTCAATTCGTACCACAAATTCCTGATTTATTGGCATCCCTGCCGTGGTTAGCCGAGCATGCTATGCAACAAGGCTGGCCTTTGACAGCAGGAGACCTGATTGCAACGGGTAGTTGGTGTGGCTTGCTTGAGCTACCTGCGGGTACGCCGGTGAAAGCCAGCTTTACTAACGTTGGCAGTGTTAGCTTTGTGACATCAAAGGTCGATACATGAGGTGCGATGACTGTATTTTTTAGTGGGCGCGAATTGCTCAGAATCAGGCTATTTGTAATATCGATCCACTATTTTTTCACCGAATCCTTCAATGGCCGTGTACGGACAATTATTTATCGACATTAGCGCTTATCTTTATTCTACGAAGTAGGGCTATTGAATTTGATCATCCTAGAGTCGGGTAAGTGCGTTTTCGGGATAAAAGTGTCACCCAATGGAGATGACTGCTGCAAAGTCACGTTGGTGAATTAGTTGACACCTTGGGGTCAGCTTGAAGCGGTGATTGAGCCTTTCTACCCAAAAGCAGGAAAAAGAAGAAGACCGTATCCTCTGTCGACTATGTTTCGCATTCACTGCATGCAGCATTGGTACAACATGAGCGACCCTGCCATGGAGGATGCGCTTTATGACATCGCGTTCATGCACTTGTTCATTGGGTTATCGTTGGACGCTGCGACTCCTGACTACGCTACCATTATGACTTTTAGGCATTTATTTAAAAGAAGAGACGATCGTTGATGCCACCATTATTGAAGCGGCTAGCTCAACGAAAAATAAGGCGAAAGCACGCGACCCCGAAATGCACCAGGCTCAGAAAGGGAAGCAGGGCTTTTTCGGGTTAAAAGCCCATATTGGCGTCACGCCAGAACAGGGTTAACTCACAGTTTAAGCACGACAGTCGCCAACGTACATGTGTTTAGAATTGACCAGATGATACGAGCCGCAAGGGTTAATCCGTTCAAAATCCACTAAACAAGGCTAAATAAGCTTGTTCAGTGGTGAAAAGGATCAAAACAGATGACATTCTGTGCTTTTTCATTCGAGAGAAAGGGAATGAGTATTTTGTGACTTCTTAATTGTAGTTTCCTTAGAATAACTTGATTAAAGATGTTATAACATAACTTAAATGAGATGTGGCAAGTATGTTAGGTGTTGGTATGAATGTGGTAGAGCGGGAAGAAAGTCGGGCAGGTTGTATTGGTCTTGGAGAGCAGAGCTATGCATCAGGTTTAATGCCTGAAGTGATGACAAAGATTTATCAGGAACAGATAAATCTAGTCGTATTAGAGCGAACGTTGGCAAAAGAAGTAGCTGGCTATTGCCAGTTGCTAGTCAAAAACAAACCTGGTTTTAATCTTCGCTCTGTCATAAATCCTGAGAAAGCGGTTTCGTCTCTAAGATCTCTATTGCCTGATCTGGAAAGCCAATCAGCGTTCATCGATGATCTGGCATTGTTGCTTGATATGTATGCCTGCTTGTTTGAACTTGATGAGGTTGGTGTAAGGCTACAGGTGCTGGATCGTGCGATGTGCCCCCGTTTCCATACTGACAAATTAGGTTGTCGTTTAGTCAGCACTTATCAGGGGCAAGGAACAGAGTGGCTTCATAATAGTGATGTAGACCGCAGCAAGTTGGGCTCTGGAAATATGGGTTTGAGTGACGATGAGTCAGGGCTGATTTTTGGTCCAGCTTGTATACAACAGGTTAACTCGGGAGATATTGTTCTGTTAAAAGGCGATGGCTGGTATAGCAATGATGGGTTGGGAGCGGTGCATCGTTCTCCGGCAGTTTCCGGTGGTGAAAAGCGCCTTGTTGTTACTATGGATTTTGCTTGAGAGTGAAACATAACTTAGTGAGTCGAGGGTTTTAGAATAAATACGATAGCGGGGGAATAAGCGGTTCACTACTGATCGTTAAGCCACCATTCTTATGTGAAAGTTAAAGATTAACGTTTGCCATGAAGTCAGTAGAGGAAGTTAGCCTCCTCTCTATTAATGAAATTGAAGAGACTCGATTCGGTCGTTCAATGATCATCAATCTAGCAGAAAATCTACAGGCTGAATAAAGTCGAATTCAAAACGCTAAGCCATGCACTTAATCCAATAATACTCAGGAGTGTGTATAGAACATTCCAGCGGTAGGTGATTATCCTCGGCAGGCAGCCCGTTATTTTACTGATCAGTAGTGTCGGGATAGCAACCGGAGATGAGTTCATTGGTAAGCGTGGATTGCTCAAGTGGTTGTGTTTAATATCATGTCCAATGATGCTAAAGCGCTCTTGTTTACTACTAGCCGTTCATTGCGTACAGGCCGATCATCCTTCCCCGCTTTGGTAAAGTCAGCGTCATAAGTTTTCCGCCGTGATGTATACAGAAAAAAGCCTGCGTTAGGCGCAGGCTAGGGAACGTTTCCCTTAAGAGGATGGTAAGGTGCCCATCCATAGATCCTAGTGACGGGAGTCAGAACTAGGACCGAACCGTGAACATTAATGGGTGCTTTTTGGCGGCGTTGGCACACCTTCGGTGACTCCACCGGGGTAATCACCAATAAATGTTAGATGCGAAACCAGTCCCGTGTTCTCAGACCAGTAAAAGAGTCTGCAGATACCAGGTTCAAATACTGGATCGATATCGGGTACTTCATCCATTAATAGATCGTAGGAAAACGCTGAACTACCGGTGACAAATAGTAAGGTATCCGCCCAATTTACCGTGGCGTCACGATGCAAGTGCCCACAGGCTATGGCTTTTACTTGTCGGTGTTGTTCGATTATCTGCTTCATCTTATCGCCATTTTTACAATTCATCGCATCCATATAAGGATATTGAACTGGCGCAGGAGGGTGGTGCATAAATATTAAAGTTGGTTTGTTCGGTTGTTCACTTAGGGTTTGTTCTAGCCATTGTAATCGTTCATTACAAAGTAGACCGTGATGCTGACCTGGATCGAGAGTATCTAATGCAATCAATCTTAATGGTAATTCTTCGATCGTGTAGTTAAGAAAGTTACTATTGCTCTGCAGATAGCCGTGATCAGAAAATATATCTCGAACCCGCTGGCGGTGATCATGGTTTCCCGGAACGATCAGGTATGGCATTTTTAGAGTATCAAGTGCTGCTTTCGTACGAATATAATCCTCTTCTCTTCCGTGGTTGGAGATGTCGCCGGTGATGACAACTAAATCAGGTTGCGCATCTAGAGCGTTAATGTGGTCGACTGCTTCTAGTAGGCGATGATATAGGTCAATTGGGCCTGCAGTGGTTTCAATGATACGTCCGACATGAAAATCGGTAATTTGTGCAATTAGCATAAGTTTTCCCGCCTATGATTAATCAAACGCCAGACTGCGCTAGAAGAAAAATTGAGAAAGCAGCGCAACCGACAGCTGCTAGTTTGCGTTTGGTTATATGTTCCATTTTCATCATCACAGAAACCGCCATTGCAACAATAAAGCTCATATTGGCGATAGGGACCAGTACGCTGGCCTCTCCCCGCTCTAAGGCGGCGATAAGGAAGTTGACGATCATAAAAATGAGTACCCCGGATAAAGCAGAGTAACGCAATTTATCTAGGGATATACGGACACGCTTTTCTCGTATTAAGGCATAAAGAAAACCGCCGATGATCCAGCAAATTGAAGAGATCAGCATCATCGTGGCAGGCTGAGCACCTTCAGATATTCCGGCTTTGGAGATAACGCCATAACTTGCACGAACGATAGCAGCTAGCATTGCGACTACGAGGAATACCCGCGCCATGCTTGCCGCCTCATCAAGAGAAACATGTTTGTTACGTTTATAGAGAATTAAGACGCCAATAACACCGCACAGAACCCCAGCACCTTTCATCCAGCCGAGAGATTCGCTGAGGAAGATAAATGAAAACACAACCACGCCAATGGTATTTAGACGGTAGATAGTAGATCCGAGGCTGACATCCAGATGCGTAAGGCTTTCCAATAACAGAATATTGGCTAAAGCAACTGCGATACCTGCTGCAATGCCGTAATACAATGTGGCTTCATTCAATATGATTGCTTGGTCATTAACCACGAACATCGTTAGCTGTAACATTGTCCAGATAATGCCAATACCACAGATATACATGCCCCGGGAACGTTCTTTTCCACAATACTTCTTGAAGACTACGTCGCTAAAGCCTGCTGCTAATAGGCTAAGTAACGCAAAAAATACACCACTAGTCATGGGCTTTGTATCCTTTGATCTTATTGTCAAATAGGTTGATGAAGTGGTCCCACTGGGACTTACTGTGAATCTAGATTAAGGAGAATAGCGGTTAGCTTAAATGTCCAATAAATAGATTGTCATAAGGCCGCTTTGTCTGAGCATGTAGGGTAGTGCCGACACCTAATGTGTCGGTTCAGCTATAGCATACTTCGAATGGCGTCTGCTAGAAGGGAGGCTGCTGCGGGCATCGATTCAGGGTCCACGCAGCTGAAACCAATGAGCAGCCCTGGTGGTTGAATGCTGTTTACGCAGTAGATTGATAAAGGAATGACATCGACGCCAAATTCTCTAGCGCGGATACTTACAGCGCGGTCGTCGAGATGTTCTGGCAGCCAGCCTATTAGGTGCATACCTGAATTTGAGGGTGCTGGTTTTATTAGACCCTGGCAGTATTGCTCTAAAACGTCGAGCAACGCCTGTTGGCGTTCAAAGTAGAGGTTGCGCATCTTGCGTATATGTGCAGTGAAGTAACCTTCACTGATAACGTCAGCCAGAATCGCTTGGGGCATGGTTGGTGCGGCCCGGTCGAGTAAGCTGTAAACGTTAGCAAAGCTTTCAATCAGAGGTTTGGGTACAACGAGGTATGCCAGCCTGAGTGAAGGAAACAGTACTTTACTAAAGGTACCTATATATATTACGTGGTTGTATTCATCTAGACCTTGCATGGCGGTTAATGGGCGGTCTTTAAAGCGAAACTCACTATCGTAGTCATCTTCAATTAGCCATGCACCTGTCTTATAAGCCAGTTGTAGTAACTCTAATCGACGGGAGAGACTGGTTGTTATGCCAAGTGGGTGTTGGTGAGAAGGAGTCACCATAATCATTTTAGGCTGGGCTTCGAGGCTCAAGCCTGCTTTTATATCGATACCTTCATGGTCTAAGGGGACCGGTACTATACGCGCTCCGGCACCTTGCATTACTTGGCGGGCGGCGATATGACCCGGGTCTTCAACCCAAGCGCTATCACCCTCATCCATTAGCGCCCATGTACAGAGGCAGAACGCTTGTTGTGCACCACTGACGACCAGTACTTGTTCTTCATCACAGTTCACCCCACGGGCATCGCGCAAGTAAGCAGCGATCTCTTGACGTAAAGGTAAGTATCCACGCGGATCGCCATAGTTGAGCATGTGGCTGCGAGCCCGACGCCAGTGCTTACCGGATATTCGCGTCCAGGTTTGAATTGGAAACTGATCTAGGGCGGGTGTTCCTGGATGGAATGGTCGAGGCGTTTGGTGATGGACTATCTTATCGCGGGGCTGTAGCGCCCGTCCCCGATCTGATATTCGGCCCAGCAGATTTTTATCGCTGTTGACGGGAGTGATGTTAGGTTGGTCGGGAGATAGGTCGCAGGAGTTTAAGTGTGCAACAAAGGTTCCTGAGCCTGTTTTTGCTTCAAGATAACCTTCTGCGATCAGTTGCTCATAAGTGTTTTGCACGGTCAGGCGAGAGACGCTCAAGGTCGTTGCTAATTCACGAGTTGAAGGTAGCTGTGTGCCCGTTTTCAATTGGCCGGAAAGAATCGCTTCGCGTAATTGTGTCCCAAGTTGACGAAACTTGGGTATAGCTGAATCCTGAGATAGTTGGATCATTGATAATAAAGCGCTACGAGAATATCGAGCCATGTCATGTTCCTGTTATTTACTTTAGCGTGCGGCTATCCCTGTTATGTCTTTAATTTATGGTGACTTATAACGTTTATGTCTTGGTCATTTTTACTTAGTGTACTCGATTCGAAAGATATAGAAACATGTTGAGTGTTCTTTAATATGTATTCTATGATTTGAATATATGTAGGGAAAAAAGGGCCAGAACTTGTCGTGAAAGTGCTGGCCCACTGGTCACATTACCGAGCTAACACAGCCTCTTTTTCTTCTTCCTGAGAGAGTGTGTGGTTTGAATTAATCTCAGCGTCTAAGATCGCTTTCACTTCACTTTCACTGTGTTGTGCAGATGTCATGATATAAAGAATTACCCCGAAAAGAGTCCAACCGAGAACAATAGCCCATTCAGGCTGAGTCAGAGCTGCAGGGCTGCCCGGTAGATACAAGGTACCAATGCCTGCAGACAAAACAACAGCTGACCAGCCAACCAGTTTCCCCATAGGGACGCGGAAAGGGCGTTTCATTTCAGGTGCTTTTTTCCTCAAAATTAGAAAACTGAAAGCAACAAGGGCATAGGCGACGATGATGCCAAGTCCGCCAGCGTCGACTAACCAAACCATTGATTTTCTACCCATTAATGGTGCTAATGTGCTGATAATTCCGATTAAGATAATGGCATTTACTGGGGTGTTATAAACAGGGTGTAGTTTGGCAAGAAAAGAGGGAAGCATACGGGCGCGTGCCATAGCATAAATAGCACGACTGCCACCAACATAGAAGGCATTCCAGCTAGTCACGATGCCGCCTAGGCCGGCCAGAACAATTAACTTTCCACCCCAAGTCGCACCTACGAGAGCAGACATTGCATCAGCCACTGGAAGGCTTGAATGCTTTAATTCTTCGGTGTCTAGTGCGACAGCGACGGACAGGGTGATAAATGCGTACCAGCATGTAGCGATGATCACGGATACGATGAGAATCTTACCTATCTCTTTATAGGGAAGGTCGATCTCTTCTGCTGCCTGTGGAATAACGTCAAAACCGATGAACATGAGCGGTACCATGACGATGACACCCATAATGCCTTTATAACCTTCGGTAAATAATGGGTCGGCCTTGGCGGTATCGCCTTCAAGTAGTGCGCCTGACATTAGCATTGCACCGGCGATTAAAATGAGAATAGTAACCACTTTTTGAAACAGCGCGGCACTTTTTACTCCGCGGTAGTTTATCCACATCATAACGATTGAACCGACGATGCCGACGAGAACCCAGGTGGCGTACACATCCCAGCCGGCAACGGTATATAAGTAGCCGACTTTATAATGGGGGAAGATATATTCCAGCACCGTAGGCAATGCAACAGCTTCAAATGCAATCACTGATATGTATCCGAGTAGCATCGCCCAAGTACATATGAAGGACCATTTAACACCCATGGCTCGATAGCTGTACACATGTTCGCCACCGGTAATCGGCATGGCGGAAGCAAGCTCTGCATAGGTCAAACCGATAAGAATGACCGCGACGCCCCCGATTATAAAAGCACTAAAAGCCCCCAACGCACCTGCTGAAAGTACCCAGTTACCAGCCAAGGCGACCCAGCCCCAGCCGATCATGGCACCAAAGGCGAGTGCCATAACGTCTTGCCGACCCAGTACGCGTTTAAGCGAACCTGAGTTTTGCTTAGATGAATTCATAATGTCTCCAGTTAAGTTATTATAATTTATGTAGCTATATTGAGATTGAATTTTTCTAGACTGCTTTCTAACGAGGGCTCAAACAGTAGCCAGTGCTGTTTTGGCGCAATACCGGCTAGCTTTAAAGCTTTACTCGGTTGAGGTTGTAAGTCGGTGAGTATGAGACGAATGTTGCGATGACGCATTTCTTGGATTACTGCTTCAAGGCAGGTAACACCGGTTGCATCGATGATAGGCACGGCCTCTAGATAAAAAATAATGGTGTCTAGTTTGCGATCCATCATCAGTACGCTTTGTAACGTTCTTTCAGCGCCAGCAAAGAATAAGGGGCCTGAAAATTTCAAGACACAGACATTATCAGGTAGGTCATAGGGCAGACTCGGACTCTTCTGCTTTAACTCTCTTACCTCTACGGTAGTGTCCATTCTGCGGATGAAAATCAGAGCGCCTAGCACAATACCAATCCCCACGGCGGCCACCATATTGACTGTTACGGTCAATAATAAGGTGGTGAGCAACAGAGCTTTGTCCCCTCTGGACGATATTCTTAATAAGCGCAGTAGATGTGGCAGTTCGCTCATATTCCAAGCGATCATCAGTAATAATGCGGAGAGTGCTGACATCGGTAAATATGATAACAACGGAGCTAGGTACAGAATGCCCAGCAGTACCACTGCTGCATGTATAACAGCTGATAATGGGGAGCAGGCGCCTGCCTTATAGTTAGCAACGGTTCGTGCTATAGCGGCTGTGGCGGTAATGCCGCCAAAAAATGGGGCTATGATATTGCCTAATCCCTGACCAACCAACTCACTGTTTGCATGATGACGATGGCCGCTCATTCCGTCAGAGATAACAGCGCACAGCAGAGACTCAATGGCGCCTAATAGGGCGATAGCAAGTGCGGGTATAAACAATTGCTGCAATAGGGATAAGCTGAGTTCGAGTGGCTGGCCGTCTGGGCCGGGTAAATCCCAAGGAAAGAGAAAAGAGGGGGCTAAAGGAGGGATTCCGGGTAAGGTTTTCCCTTGATCTTGATAGCTGAATAATGTGCCTATCGTGGCAATGTCACTGCCATTACTACTTAGCCATTGCGCAACGGTAACGCCTGCCGCTAGGGCAAAAAGATGCCCCGGGATACGTAAGGGTAAGCGGGGCCAGATAACCAATACTGCTAGGGTGGTTAATCCTATTAATAGGTCACTGCTGTTGTAGCTTGGAAGCGCCTGCCACAGTGTAATAATTTTATCGATATATCCCGCAGGCATGTATGCGATATTCAGGCCGGCAAAATCTTTTATCTGTAAGGTCGCGATAACGATGGCGATGCCCGCGGTAAAACCGATAACGACGGGGGCCGGGATAAATTCGATTAATTTCCCCATCCGAGCAAGACCCATCAGCAACATCATCATGCCTGCCATGATTGTCGCTATCAATAAGCCGGCAATGCCAAATTGCTGTGTGACCGGGTAAAGAATGACAACAAATGCTGCTGTTGGTCCGGAAATACTAAGACGGCTGCCGCCGGTTAAAGCAATGACCAAGCCTGCGACCACGCAAGTATAGAGTCCATATTGGGGCGGCACACCACTGGCAATTGCCAGTGCCATTGCGAGTGGAATCGCTATGATACCGACGGTAATACCGGCGACTAGATCCCGGCGTAGATGGGACACGCTATAGTCGGCTGCAATTGACTGACGCAAGCCAGCTGCAAACGGTATCTGTAAAAGCCAGTTCAGCATAGAAAACTCCGAAGCTTGATGTAATACAAACGAGTAAAAACACTATTGCTAGGGTTGGCTGCTCCTCCCGGGGAACGCTATTACGCGTAGAGCTGAATAAAGCTCCTTAGTATGGGAGAGGCAGCCAGAACGGTTCTTTATAAATCTCCTCTGATGGCGGCAGTAAAGATGGCGCTATATTGATCGGCAGTGAACGGAATAGGGTTGCCTCCGGCGCTTGGGTCTTCACTGGCCATTTGACCTACTTTGACGGCATCGTAGCTATTGATACCGATTTCCGATAAAGAGTGTGGGATACCTAGACGTTCGCGCATTTCAAGCACCCAATTAAGGAAACCATTAAATGAAGCATCTTCCAGTCCCATGTAGCGGGCACATCGTTCGATTCGTTCATCAATCGCATGGCGATTTGCTTTGAGTACATATGGCATCAGGATAGCGTTGAGCATTCCGTGATGAGCGTCGTATAGTGCGCCCAGTGGATGAGCTAGGGCATGCATGCCACCTAGTCCTTTTTGAAACGCGGTGGCGCCCATTGCCGAGGCAACAATCATTTGCATACGTGCTTCTATGTCATGACCATCGCTGGTGGCACGTGGTAGATATTCCTGTACCAGTCGAATACCTTCGATTGCAATGCCTTCAGCCATTGGGTGATAAAAAGGTGAGCAGAGTGCTTCTAGGTTATGTGACAGAGCGTCCATACCGGTTGCTGCGGTGATATTAGAAGGCAATCCGACAGTCAGTTGTGGGTCAAGAATGACGACTGACGGTAACATCTTAGGGTGAAATATAATCCGTTTGATGTGATTTACATCATCGGTAATGACCGATGCTCGACCCACTTCAGAACCCGTACCGGCGGTGGTTGGTACGGCGACAATGGGGGCAACACCTTCTTCTTTTACATGAGTCCAATTATCGCCGACATCTTCAAAGCTCCATAGAGGTAAGTCTTGGCCTACCATAAGAGCTACCGCTTTAGCCGCATCCAGCCCGGAACCACCGCCAAAAGCAATGACGCCATCATGGTTACCCTTTTTATAAGCGTCAACGCCATCCATAACATTCTGCCCGGTTGGGTTACCTTTAATGTTACTGAATAGCTCACAGCGCAAGTCAGCATTGCGGCAACTGGCTACTGCATCGGCGATCATTGGCAGTGCGGCTAGGCCTGGATCCGTAATCAGTAACGGTGCTTTCATGCCTAGGCCTTTACAGACGTCTGCGAGTTCCGTGATACGTCCAGCTCCGGCACGGATGCTGTTTGGATAGTTCCAGTTACCATTAAGGTTTGCATATGTCATTTTTGTGCTCCAAAAGTTTGGCTGTGTTAGCAGCCCCGCTTATTCATTATTGTTTTACTGGAGTTAGGCACTCCGGTTTAGATTTGCCGATCGTTGTTAGGCGAAAAGCGTTACCGCCTAACAAGTCATCGGGTGCTGTTTAGTTTTTAATATGAAAGGACTTCGGGCGGGTCAGTGATTCGAAGCCCAACTTGGATAAAGTACAGCCGCGGCCTGAGTTCTTAATTCCCGTCCAGGCGAGGGCAGGATCAAGATAATCACAGCGGTTAATGAAAAAAGTGCCGGTTTCAACTTGTTCGCCCAGCTCTGTTGCATAAGCAACATCTCGGGTGAAAATTGATGCTGTGAGACCGAATTCAGAGTCATTCATCAAGGCAATAGCTTCTTCGTCACTAGTGACTTTCTGAATCCCAACGACCGGGCCAAAGGATTCTTCTGTCATTACCCGCATATCATGGTTGACGTTAGTGAGTATTTGCGGAGCAAGGTAAGCTGTACCTGGCTGATCCATCTCGAAAGTATCGGGTGAGATTTGTGCAATCGCCCCTTTTTCAACTGCATCGGCAATCTGTTCTCGAACGAAGTCAGCGGCAGCGGCGCGTACCACCGGACCTAACGTTGTGTCAGGATCATCCGAACGGCCCAGCTTGTACTGTTTGACCAATGCGACGGCTTTAGCCACAAAGTCATCATAAATAAATGCATCGACGTAGATGCGTTCGATACCGCAGCAAGATTGCCCTGAGTTAAAGAAGGCCCCATCAATTGTCGTTTCTACCGCGTAATCAAGATTCGCATCTGCACGGACATAGGCTGGATCTTTTCCGCCAAGCTCAAGTCCGACGCCGATAAAGCGTCCAGCAGCAGCCTGCTCCACCATGGCTCCACCAGGCACTGAACCTGTAAATGCAACGTAGTTAACTTCTTCTGCTTGAATAACGCTCTCAGTATCAGCATGACTAATATGTAGGTATTGGAAAACACCTTCAGGTAAGCCAGCCGCAACAAACGCTTCGGCAATACGCTCGGCACACAGTGGGGTTTGAGCTGAATGTTTCAGCACGACGGTGTTACCTGCCAGAATTGCCGGCATGATGGCGTTGATCGCGGTCAGGTATGGATAATTCCAAGGAGCAATAACAAATACCACACCAAGTGCTTCACGTTTTATGTAGCGCTTAAATCCGGCTTTTTCAGGCACGGTTACCGGCTGCAGTGCTTCTTCTGCCACCTCTATCATATAGCGTGCACGTTCTTCGAAGCCGCCGACTTCGCCTGCGGCATAACGGATGGGTCGGCCCATCATCCAGCAAAGTTCTTCACCGATTTGTTCTTTATTGCTGGCAAATGCATCGACGGCTTTGCTGCAGATCGCTTGTCGTTCAGCTAATGAAACTTTTTTCCAAGCCTTTTGGGCTTGTTGCGCTCGTTGTAGAGCTGAACGTATTTGCGTTTGATCGGCGTATTCACGTTCAACATAAACTGATCCGTCGATAGGAGATAGGGTACGTAGTTTATCGCTCATATTCATATTCTCATTACTATTATTGAGTCAGGTTTTTATTGTTGAGTCGTCGTTTGAATTAGCATCAAAGGTTTGATTTCATGCGTGGCAAGACAAGCTCGGTAATCCAGTTACGAACTTCTGTCTGGCGAACTTCTTCATGGGTCAGATCTGTGCTGATACCTAAGCGCCATGCGATATCTTTACGTTCTGGATGGGTATAGAGCGTTTCTAAATCTTCGACAAAGAGTTCTGCATCTTGAAGTGAATCAAAGAAACCAAAGCCGGCAAGGCGTTCACGCCGGGCATAACACAAGCGGGCAAGTTCATGCAGGTTATATTCTGGATGATATTGAGTAGCCCAAAAGGTACCCTTTTTATGGGTAACGCTGACCGCTTGGACGCGGGTGTAATCATTTCCAGCGAGAATCTGTGCGCCGGGAGGGAGGTGGGTAATTTCATCATAATGACTGATAAAACCATCAAATACTGTTTTCTTGTCGCGATATAGCGGATGACCACGACCGGTTTCAGTTAGGCTGATATTTCGAGCAATACCGAACTCTATGCCATCGGGATGGGCTGCACACTGACCACCTGCTGCAGTTACGGCCACCTGAGCTGCCCAGCAACTTCCGAATTGAGGAATACCCGCTGCAAATGCTAGTTGGGCTAGCTCAATCTGACGGGTCACCTGTGGTACATCCTCATAAATAGTTAAGCTTGAGCCCGTCCAGGCTATACCGTCGTAGGTGTTAAGTTGATCGATATTTGGCAGTTCATTATCTAAGTCGGCGATATAAAGAATTTCAGTGGTTGCCCCTTCTGCTACGTGCTTTAGTAGCTGACTGTAGAGTTGTGATGCGTTAGATGCCCCGTATTGGCCAAGCTCTTCGCGAGCTGCTTTCGGGTAGGCCTCTACGACCAGAAAGGATGGTTTGTTAGTCATGGGTCATCTCCTAATTTTTTGCCGTAGTCGTTTTATTATCAAAGCCCGATATCGAAACCCGGGTTTAAGTTCAGCAAAGTCTAAGAGACAAGTGGTATGTGTTTTATAGCCATTTGAATCAATCTTATAAGTCCGATTTTAACTGGCCTGCTTTCCTCTCTGTTTTAGTTACGATCAATAGCAGTAAACATAATGGACTTATTAAAGTGATTTAAATGGACCTTAAATAAGTCCAAAAGAGCGATTAGCTTTAAGTGAAGCTGTTTTGCAGTGGTGAATAATTAAGCCTTCAAATTTAGAGGCGTTCTCGATGGGTGTTATTTCACCTGTTATTGGGAAGCTCTTTATGCCGATGTGATTAAACCTAGTCTTTTGGAGAAAACGTTATGGCTAAAAATCAAAAATTAAATGTAGCTCGACGGTCCTTTATTAAGAAAAGTGCAGCAATGGGCGTGGCCGCCTCTGTTGCACCTTGGATTATAAGTCGGGATGCTTTGGCTTCGTCCGGTGAATTGAAAATTATGAACTGGGCGGGTTATCTTCCCGATGAAGTAAAAGAGCAGTTTGAAAAAGATACCGGAATACAGGTTAAATTCACTCAGTTTGGTTCTAATCAAGAACTGATCAATAAAATGAAAGCTACCCGGGGACGGGGTTTCGATATTGTCGGGCCGACCTCCAATATGATGCCGCAATGGCGTGATCTTGAGTTGTTAAAGCCTTGGGATATGAGCCGGATACCAACTGACAAAATTCTTGCTCCGATGTTAAAAACATCTATGGAGCACGGCGGTTGGAATGATGAATACCATCATCTGCCATATCTTTGGGGCACCGAAGCGCTTGCCTGGAATACTGAGAAGTTGAGTCGGGAATATAAAGACCTTAGCTATGGCGATCTATTCTCGCCGGAGGTAAAAGGTTTTGTTATGGGACGCCCACATTCAATGATGCTGGGCGTCGGTTTATATTTGGACTCGACAGGCGTCTTACCATCTAACCGGATGCTGGATGCTTATAAAGATGAAGAAAACATGCGGCGTATATGGGGAGAAATCACTAAATACTGTATCGAGCGTAAAGAGTGGGTTAAACAGTTCTGGGCCGATGCTGATGCGCAAAAAAATGGTTTTACACAGAATGATGTGATGATTGCGCAAACGTGGGATGGACCTGCGATGCAGCTTAAGAGTCAAGGTAAGCCGATCCAGTATATGGCACCCCAGGAAGGGGCACTTACTTGGCTAGATGGGCTAGCAATGCCTGTAGGCGTTCGTAACACCGATGCTGTTTATGCGTTTATTGAATATCTATATTCAGCAGAAGTTGGCGGGCTATTAGCGAATACTACGGGTTATAACAGCTGTGCTGCCGGGGGAGATCAGTTTGTTACTGATGAGGCTAAGAAAAATTTCCTTGAAGCATATCCGGAAGATGCGTTAGAGCGTTTATGGTGGTGGCCAGCTGAGCCTTCTTGGTACGCAGGTATCCGGGCTCAATACCGGGATAAGTTTGTAGCAGCCTGATTTTATCTGTTGTTATGAGGCGGCGGAGCTTTTTCGCTGCTATATCGGTTGGGGGTTAATGTTTCTGGGTTCGCTGTTTTATCGTACATATTACGTATCTAGATAGGCTTATCTATGTGATTACATTTGCTTGGATTAATGTTTATTTTAGATTCAGTGTATCAAGTTTTTATTGTTTCAGGATATTACCGTCTTAGTCCATCTTGGAATATCTACCTTTATAAAAGGTAGCCTCCATTTATCTGTTTATCATGGCCCTGAATAGGGCCGATATTAACCAGTTGCCCATTTGTAAAGTGCGGTAATCATACATATTTATTTCTATTTCTTTGTGTAGTTGGTTCTGCGCGTAAATTTGGCAAGTTAGTGAGAGAATTATCCCATGAGTTCTAATGTTGAATTGGAAAACCTGAATATTCGTTTTGGTGATTTTCACGCGGTTAAAAATATAAATCTCAATATTCGTGATGGTGAGTTTTTTAGTTTTTTAGGGCCCTCAGGCTGCGGAAAAACGACCATTTTAAGAGCTGTTTCCGGGTTTAATGATCCTTCTGATGGGCAGATCCGGATTGGTGGAGAGGATATGCTGGGGTATGGCCCGAATGAGCGACCTACAGCACTAGTCTTTCAAAATTTAGCGTTGTTTCCTTTGATGAGTGTTGCTGAAAATATTAGTTTTAGCCTAAAGGTGCGAGGTGTAGGTAAAGCGCAAAGGCGTAAAAAAGCAGATGAGTTGCTTGATATGATCGCGTTATCTGGCCAAGGAGACAAGTTGCCTAGTGAGCTCTCCGGTGGACAACGTCAGCGAGTCGCTATTGCCCGTGCTTTAGCGGTTGAGCCTAAAGTTTTATTACTTGATGAGCCTTTGTCAGCACTAGATCTTAAACTCCGTGAGCATATGCGGGTTGAGTTACGGCGTATTCAACAAAAAGTTGGCATCACTTTTATCTATATTACCCATGATCAGGGTGAAGCACTGACGATGTCGGATCGAATTGCTGTGATGAGCCATGGCGTTATGCAGCAAGTGGGGACTGCACAAGAAATTTATGATAATCCGGCCACTCCGTTTGTTGCTTCGTTCGTCGGTGAAAATAATTCTATTTACGGTACCGTTACCCGCGTAGAAGACGGGTATGCCCAGATAGAAACTTGCTTTGGCGAGTTGAGCGGACGGAATGAACAGAATCTAGTGGTGGGGGATTTCGCAACACTGTTTATACGGCCACAAAACCTCAGTTTGATGTCCGGTCAGCCGTTTGAAAATATCATTCAGACGCGGGTTAATGATCAGGTATTCGAGGGTGAGTTTGAACATCTTCACCTTGCGGGTGATCGCCGCAACTTGGTAGTCTCATTGGTTAACGATGGGAATATTCCGGCCTTCGAGAAAGGCGCGCTGATTAGTGTCGGGTTTAAGCCTGAGTGTGCCGTCGTATTGCCTGCGGGGGATATGGCCTATGAATAATTATCTATTACCGCTGGCGTCGTTAATCGGTGCAGCCCTTGTTGTCGCTTTACTGGTTGTTTACCAACGCAGTTCATTATCGGCAAGCACTGGTTTTGGGCGTTTTCTACGCCGAAATGGGATTGTCGTTTCGTGTTACCTCATTCTAAGTTTGATCGGCTGGCTGTTTTTCATGATCATTCTTCCTCAACTTTATATGGTTGATTTCTCTTTCAGTCAAAACTTACCCCCGAGCAAAATAGGCGGGCCTGAGGATGTCTATACCACACAAAATTATGAATACCTGCTATTTGGTCCGGAGGGTGGAGAGGAAAGTTTCAACTGGCTCCATTTGAAAATTTTCTTACGTACGATTATTGCGGCAGTGGTCGTGACTATTATTGATTTGGCAATTTGTTATCCCGTTGCTTACTACATGGCGCAAGTTGCCAGCTCCGGCAGGTTACGTCTGTTGGCGCTTTGTTTATTGTTACCTTTCTGGGTGAATGAAATTCTGCGGGCGTTTGCCTTTAGAATTTTATTTGGTAGCGGTGGTGTGATGAATTCGGTATTGATGTGGTTGGGTTTGACTGACCAGCCCGTTGACTTCATTCGTGCTGATGTTGCGCTATATTCCGGCTTGTCCTATGCCTATCTTCTACTGATGATTTTCCCTTTATATAACGCCATCGAAAGCTTGGACCATAATCAGATTGAGGCTGCAAAGGATTTGGGTTGTTCCTGGTGGCGAGTTCATTTTGAGGTTGTCATGCCTTTTGCTAAACCAGGAATTGCTTCTGGCTCGACGATGGTATTCATGCTTTCCTGTGGAGCTTTAGCTGCGCCGCAGATTCTTGGAGGCCCAAGTAGTCTTTGGTTTACGCAGATAATCTACCAGTGGTTTAACACTGGGGGGAATTGGCCACAAGGAGCCGCTTATGCCTTTGTATTGCTATTGGTTTGTATCATTTTTGTAATGGCCGTGATGAAGCTCTTCAAAGTGAGCTTTGGGGAGATTGTAAAATGACTAGCGTTACACAAATTACACAGCCCCGCAGTAAAGCTAAAGTGGGGTTTCAGCTGAAGTCGACACATATTCGACAGTTTATGATGGCTTTTTATCTGTTGTTGTTTTTCGCTTACTTGTTTGGCCCATTATTGATGATGAGTGCTACGGCGTTTAACGATAATGCCTATCCACAGGTAACGCCGTGGGGAGGATTTACATTAAAGTGGTTTGAGGAGCTGCTAAATGATGGGTTTATGATAGAGGGCTTTATCAATAGTTTGATCATTGGTGTTGGTGTTATCTGTATGTCGATACCTTTTGGATTGGCGGGTGCGTTGATGTTAAACCAAGTACATCACCGTGTACGGGGCATTTATTATGTAATCGTGTTGTCGCCGATCTTAACACCCGGCCTGATCATTGGTATTTCGACGTTAGTGTTCTGGGATTGGATGGGAATGATGCTGGATGCTGACTTTGAAAGCCCTTTTTACAATGGTATCTGGTTAACTATTCTGGGGCAGGCTACTTTTATCAGCTCTTACACAATGTTGATATTTCTGGCTAGATTACAGCGTTTTGATACTACTCTTGAAGAAGCCGCCCTGGATTTAGGGGCAACGAGAAATCAGGTGTTTTGGCAGATACTTGTTCCATACCTTAAACCTGCGCTGATCTCTGCTGCGGTATTGGCTTTTCTAACGTCGTTCGAAAACTACAATACCACCGTGTTTACTATTCAGGCTGAAAGTACCTTAACAACGGTGCTAGCGGCAAAAGTGCGGTTAGGTATTACGCCGGCGGTTAGTGCCTTGGCGGTGTTGATCATTGGTTTGACATTGATCGGCGCTACAGTGCATGAAGTGCTTAGACGTCGTGAAAAAAATATGGTGAATGTTGCTTAGCTTCAAAAATTACTTATTTAATCAGTATGTGCTTATGGCTATTTATATCGGAGATTAAATGATGCTGTTTGGTTATTTAATGATGATTGATAGCTATGAGCCATTTTCAAACTAACTTATTGTCAATGATGTTTTGGTTTGAATATTAAGTTGCGTTATTTGTCTGTCTAGGGTTTTCAGTTTGTTCAGATTAAGGTTTTAGTTAGAGCCTTAATCTGAACTAATTTGAAGGGTCGATTATGAAAAACATTGTCATTGTAGGAGGGGGCGCTGGTGGACTAGAGTTGGCAACTCGCCTGGGTCATAAATACGGTAAAAACAAGCAAGCTAATATTATTTTGATAGATCGGAACAGAACACATATCTGGAAACCGCTACTGCATGAGGTTGCGACGGGCTCACTTGATATTAACACTGATGGTGTCGTGTATCGTGCACATTCTCACTCGCACTATTACCAATTCCAAATCGGAACCATGATCGACTTAGATTCTCAGAATAAACGGATAACATTGGCAGCGTTGTTTGATGATGAGGGCAAGGAAGTTTTGCCGGAAAGGACTCAGTCATTTGATACTCTTGTGCTGGCTGTGGGGAGTGTTAGCAATGATTTCGGTACTCCGGGTGTTTCTGAAAATTGCTTTTTTCTCGATTCGAACCAGCAAGCTGAACGTTTTCATCAAGCACTCATAAACCAATTTATGCGTATTAACCAGCAATCTTCTAAGAGTGAGCTACGACTGGCGATTGTGGGAGGAGGGGCCACGGGCGTTGAGTTGGCCGCTGAGCTTTATCATGTTGCTAGTTTGCTCAATATTTACGGGATGCCGGATATGTCAGCAAAGCGGCTTAAAATTGATCTGATCGAAGGTGGACCTCGCATATTGCAGGCTTTGCCAGAGCGTATTGCTGTTAAGGCTAAGCAAGAGCTAGCTAAATTGGGCGTGAGTATTCATGAAAATGTACGAGTAACTCAGGTCGATAAGAAAGCAGTGGTGGCTGATGATTTGCGTATAGGCGCCGATCTGATTGTATGGGCCGCCGGTGTTAAAGCGCCAAACTTTATTCAAGAGATAGACATTTTTGAAACGAATAGAAGTGGCCAGATTGTTGTCAAACCGACGTTACAGAGCACCATTGATGATAGTATTTATGTCATTGGTGATTGTTGTGCATGTCAGCAAAAAAATGGATCTTGGGTGCCTCCTCGGGCACAGTCTGCGCACCAGATGGCAGGTTTAGTGTATAGAAATATTATCCAAAATAGACAGGGAGAACCGTTGAGCGAGTACGTTTATAAAGACCACGGATCACTGGTTAATCTGAGTAAATATAGTACGGTGGGTAGCTTGATGGGTAATTTATCGAAAGGCTCCATGTTTATTGAAGGGCGAATTGCAAGGTTCGTTTATATATCACTCTATCGTATGCATCAGGTGGCCATCCATGGTTTGCTTAAAGCTTCGACAGTCATGTTGGCTCAAAAAATTGGTAGCGCCGTAAAACCGAAAATAAAACTTCATTAAGCATTGAAAGTAGCCTTTTTTTAAAAGGCGCACCTTGCCTAGTATTTCCGCAACTAATGCAATTGAAGAGACTCGATTCGGTTGTTCAATGATCATCAACCTAGCAGAAAACCTACAGGCTGAATAAAGTCGAATTCAAAACGCTAAGCCAAACACTTAATCCAATAATACTCAGGAGAGTGTATAGAACATTCCAGCGGTAGGTGATTATCCTCGGCAGGCAGCCCGTTATTTTACTGATCAGTAGTGTCGGGATAGCAACCGGAGATGAGTTCATGGCAAGGCACCATCCTGACATTAATCCAATCGCCAGTAATTCTGGGGATAGCTCAAACGATTCGGCAGGGGTTAGTACTGACGCGATGATCGTTACCGTGACGATGGGGTTCAGCCCGATATGTGACAAGAGTGTTATCAAGACACACGCCGTAATGGCTAGTGGTGTGCCCGTAATGTGCAGCACTTCGACCAATTGCACTAGTGTGTCGTGAGGGAGAGTGTCGGCAATGATGATGCCAAAGAAACAGGCGCCAGTCATTATGCTTATCTCTGAGCGCAGTCCTGTTATCTCATGTGGTAGCTCGAGTTTGACCTGTTGGTAGGTGTGCTTATATGCCTTGCCTTCTCGATAGTGTCTTAAGTAAATCCATAAGATGCCAAAAACCGGGCTTAAGATAATAATTGCCAGTGATAGGTTTGCTGGTGTGAATCGTTCGATCAGCGCCGCTAGCGAGAAAATCGAGAGGATGAGTGCTAAAAATTTCCAAGCAGGCAGCCAGCTGAGGGACGAGCCTTTGTATTGTGCTTCAATGGGGGCAGGGTGTGGATTTTGAACGTAATCAAGAATCCAGCCGAGCAAGATCAGTATGGCTGCCGTGGCGATGCCGATAGGCAATAATTTCAGCCAGTTTAAATCAGGAATAGCGGCTAGCATTAACGTCATGGTAATGGAGAACGGAGACGCTAGAGGGAGAACAGCAAAACCTCTAAGAAGGGCAAGGCTCATCCGTTGGCGTCGTTTCTCTTGTATCCGGATGAGGTTACCGGCCGATTCCAGCGTGTTGCCTTTAGCGATCATCTGTCCAAGAAGATGAATGACACCAAAATTGAGGACAATACCAAAGATATAACTGGCATATGAAATGATGCCATAGCGCAGAGCGGGTGGTTGATTGACAACCAGTTCACCGCAGCGGCTCACCATCATTGAGTGCTTAGCCGCAAGGCGTAAAAAAGTGAGAGCAACTAAAAAGGTAGCGAAATAGCAGGCTCGAGATAGTGCGGTTGCTGCGGTATTGAGAGGATCTTGAGTTAAGCTAAGCAGCAGGGTTGAAGATGCGGCAGCACCTAACAGAATCCGAGCCGTGGTATTCATCTGTGACCATTGCATCGCGAAAAAGGCGATGGTCGCGATCGCAGCGCAAAGCATATAGAAGGTGTCACCAAGCAACTGATAGCAAACCGTTGCCGCCATCGTGAGTATCAGACAGAGTGCTGATAGGCTATTAATCATTGACTCTATCCCTCCAGGCGGGCTAATTATTTTAATACTGGGCTGCATCCAAGTGTGGCTGCCGTTCGCAAAGCCACACATCGAAATAGATGTTGAGCAACATTATCTTAAGATGATGGGAGACGTTTTCTCTGAGCCCTGACGGATAGGTAGGGCCGCTGACGTGGTTAACGTGAGCGAGTGTCAATGGCTAGAGTCTTTCAGGCCACTGCTTGAGTTTTTAACTTGCTTTTCAGTATCTTACCGGTTGCGGTTGCCGGCAGTTCCTGCATGATGGTGATTTGAGAGGGGCATTTATAGGGGGATAAAAGTTGTCGGCAGTGCTGCTTGAGCATTTCGACGGTGAGGTCGCCTTCTGCGGAAGGCTGAACGAATGCCAGAACCGTTTCATCCCCTTGAACCTGTTTACCAATAACCGCTGACTGGACGACCAAAGGGTGTGTATTGAGGGCCGCTTCAACTTCGGCTGGGTATACATTGAAGCCTGATTTTACGATCATCTCTTTTGTACGGCCAATAATATAAACATTATCTAATTCATCGGCCTGAGCAAGGTCTTTGGTGTTGAGCCATCCATCACTGTTGATAATTTCTGCTGTTTGCTCTGGCTTACGAAAATAACCTTTCATTACGTTTGGCCCTCTGATCCAAAGTTCACCCACTTCTCCTTTGGCGACATCAGTACCATCCTTAGCCACAAGGCGAATTTCAACCCCGGGGATTGGCCGGCCGGTGGCACAGCTTTCTAATGGCTCATCAATTCTGGTTTGAGTAATGGTGGGGCTTGTTTCGGTCATGCCATAGCCGTTGTTCAGCGGTATTTTGAAAAACTCTTCGGTGAGTTTTTTCGTTTCAGGGTCAAGAGGTGCACCACCGCAAGAAATATAACGAAGGTGTAAATCATCAGCACTCATTCCCTTGGTGTTCTTTAGGTAATCGACCAATGCACAGAACATTGGGGGAACTCCCTGTAATACGGTAATGCGCTGCTCTAATAACGCCTTGATACATAAGGTGGTGTCGAAGCGAGGCGCTAAGTAAAGGCAGCCGCCAACAAACAGTGTACCTAAGCACGTTGACGCGAGACCAAAGACATGGGAAATAGGCAGTACGGCATAGACTCGGTCTGATTGAGACAGATCTCGCAGCTCTCCGGAGATGGTTGCGACAAACGCAATGTTCTGATGAGTGAGCATAACGCCTTTCGGTTGCCCTGTGGTGCCCGAGGTATAGATCATGGCGAAGACTTGATCTTTTCCGCTTTCTGAAACGGGTTCAGGGGTTGCTTCAAGGGAGCCACTGTAAGCGATCTCACCTAGAAGGGGATGCTGTTGAAAGGTGGCGTTTTGTCCCTGTGCATGTGATTTAGCTTCGCTTGAACACTCCGCGGTGTAGACGATATGGCGAGGCTCGCAATCGAGTTTTATGCCTTCTATTTCGTGCTTAGATAGGCGAGCGTTGATGATCGCAATCCAAGCATCCATTTCACTCGCGGCCATGATAAATGCAATGAGGGCGCAGGAGTTTTCACCAATGATCATAACCCGGTCACCCGGGCGTACTTGATGTTGTTCAAGGTGTAATCGAGCGGCATCAATCGCTTGCCCTAGTTGAGCAAAAGTCCAGCTGCGTGAACGTTCATTGAGAGCGAATGCGTCTGGGGTTTTCTTGATCCATTGTTTGATTTTATGGCTGACTCTAGCGGGAAGAGAGTTTGTTATCTCGTTGGCTGGTTTACCCATGAATATGTCATCACCATGTATCATTGTTCTTATTTCCTGTGGCCATTATTCGTCAATAGCAAAATTTACTCGTCTACCATCAGCATCCGATAGGGACGATATGAATGGTTTGTTAAGCTATACCAAATGAATCACAGGGTCAATATGCATAATTAAATTCCGCTATGCGAAATTAATGTTGATTTTTTGTTAGTAAAAGGTTTTATTGTTCATCTGTGATGACGGCGATGTTTCCTAGCCTAAGACTATCTGACATTTCGATAGGTCGCTTGGATGCCTAGGGGTTAATAGGGTGTGTTTGAAGGAAAGCCTCAGGCCTGCAGAAAGGCGGATAAGCGTCTATTTCTGCTGTTTTTTTGCAAGTAGAGGCGTTATTTCGACAACAGAGCTTTTTAAGGATGCGTAAGCACGCTTAGAACCTACCTATTCATCATGAATGGAACTATAATTCACTAATCACGGGATCTGTGGGCTTAAATGGAATTCACTGTTTAAATAATTTTAATTTAGAGATTTTTAAGGTGTACGAACAATATGATGGACTTTCCCAGAGAAAAAGAAGAAGTCAAAAATCGGAAGTTTGTCGAGGCGTTAGCCAGAGGCTTGGATATCCTTCGAGCGTTTAGTTATGGCGGCGGTGTACTCGGTAATCAGGAAATTGCAGCGATTACAGGCTTACCGAAACCGACAGTATCCCGAATGACATATACCCTTATGGAGTTAGGCTACCTTAGCTATTCACCTCGGTTGGAAAAGTATCAACTGGATGCGGGTGTTTTAGCGCTCGGATATGCCTACACGTCCAATTTAAAAGTGAGACAAGTTGTTAAGCCATTGATGGATGATCTCGCTCATCGCACAAAGGTGTCGGTTGGGTTGGTTGCTCGGGAGAGGCTTTCAATGATTTATGTTGAAAACTGTCGCGGCGATAACTCGCAATCTTTGCGTATGGAAGTTGGTTCTCGTCTACCGATGGAAACCTCTTCTGCAGGTCGGGCATATCTAGCCTCTTTAAATGCAGATGAGCGGGAAGTTTTCCTTAACATGCTGGAAAATAAAAGCGGTGATAAGTGGCCAGCAATAGCCGCGGGTATAGAAGACGCTGTTACCTGCTATGAAGAAAATGGTTACTGCCTTTCATTGGGGGACTGGGACAAAATGGTTAACGCCGTGGCAGTGCCTTTCCGTCTTCAAGATGGCAAAACAATGTGCTTGAGCGTCGGTGGACCGAGCTATCTGGTGACTGCTGAGATGGTTACAGATTTATTTGCTCCGCAGTTAATTCATGTTGTCCGCGATATTGTAAACATGGGTGTTTAAGCACTTAACCGTGAGATTGCTTAATCGCATTATTGTTACTTTGAGAAGAGGTATTGTTTAAAAACCTGCCGATTCGTTGAAAGCACTTTAGCGTTATTCATCACGACATTGACCTTCATATCTGTGCAGGCGTTAATCCTGACAACCAGGTTGCTATTGAATTTTTGCTTTAAAGATAAGTGTCTATAAGGAATGTTAAGACGTTATTAGAGGCAACCTAGGTCTCCCCTCTGAAGTACTGTACTTGCCTGATGGCTTAGCGGAGATAGGGCGCCACTATTTTGCCGCTTTATGCTGTGCAGCGGTGTTATGCTGTTGAGTTACTGCTGAGTACTTCCTTTGTAACCGATGTGTTGTCGATATGTTTTAGGTAATCGACAAGAGGGTCTGCTGCTGAACTTTCGGTCATCGTTCTCAATGAATCTAAAAACAAATGGAACACCTCTACCTGAGAGCTAACGTCTAGTTTGGTATAAAGGTTTTTGCGGTGATGCTTAACCGTTTCAGGTTTGATATTTAGTTTTGTGGCTGTTGATGTAATGTTGTGGCCGCGGAGCATCATTTCTAATGTTTCACATTCGCGTCGTGTCAGCAGCGAATGTCCAAAGTTCCTTAATGCACTATCCAAATGAGGGCTGAGCAACGGTTGTTTTTCGCTCTGCTGGAATGCTTGATACCACTTCAATGATATTTCTCGCACAATCGAGAATACACTGCGACAAAATTCGCGCTCTGCTGTTGTAAAGCTTGAGCCACCCTTAGTGCGTTTTACGGAAATTTGAATACTGGTGCTTTTCTCTGTCGGAATTAGCATGCAGATCTCATCTGTCAGGTTAAACCGGCGGCCATAACGATAGTGATTAGACTTGCTCTGCCTGTGCTCGCGCGAAACGACTTCTGACAAGGTATATACCCCTTCTGCCGAGCCATTCATGGCGAGTCGGTAAAAGGGGCTATGGTGATCTGTATTGTTAATATAATACTGATGACTATGTTGAGTGCTGTCGCTGTCAGGGTCTTGACTGCAGATATGCCTTGGTCGTGCATCTTTGTGAAAGATTGTAATACTGCTGTTGCCACCGTTAATAATGGAACGAATAGTATCGACCAAATAGCCGACCGATTGCGTATTAATCCCCTGTTTAACAATGCTTGCTATTGCGTTGTGCCACTGTTCGAGGGATGGGTCCGTTTCTCTGAGTACTTGAGGCAGCATATCTTAATCCTGTAAAAGCAAGTGGTTAGGGGTCTGGCAGTGCGGTTAATCGTCCGTTTTAATGGAGAAGCTTAGTTAGAGTATATTGCTTTATAAATGAATTTCAATTCCGCTTGATGAAATGCTATTATGTTTTTTTGTATAAAAATGGTGTTATTGAAATGCGTAACAATTTAAGAGAAGTAAGCTCTGGAGCGGAACAAGAGGTCGTGAAAGTTGATATTGACAATTTTCCAGCTTCTCTTGGGTACCAGGTAGTGGAAAGAAATGAAGATTCTGCCGTGCTTGAACTTAAGCTAAAACCTCAACATCTTAATCGCGCAGGGATTATGCATGGAGGTGTTATTTCCTCTTTGCTAGATGTTGTTTGTGCGGAAGCGGGGTTGTTTTGTCCTGACCCCGAGCGTATTCGCATGGCCATTACTCTATCTTTAACAATTACCTTTACAGGGCAATGCGGCGAAGGTGTGGTGCGAGCGGTTGGTAAGAAAAGGGCGGGTGGACGACGCATATTCAACAGTAGCGGTGAGCTTTTCGATCAGCACGGTAAGTTGCTGGCTATAGCAGAAGGGACTTTCAGACTTAGATCGGGTTCTGATTCGGCAGAGGGTGTTCTGCTCAGCGAATTGAATAACTAAAAAAGATGAGTCGTGATCGTTCTATCATCAACGATCAGCTGTTTGTTGTTAGCCTCAGCCAGTTTTACTGCTGAGGCTTAATTTGTTAAGGGTGATATTTTAAACACTATATTCATGATATTTAAGGTGTTTTTTATTTAATACGAAAAGTCTTCGTTTCTAACTATCGATTTTCAAGCCTCAGATTTTGTTATTGTCTTCTCTATCATTGTTGTTATAGGCGTGCTCTTTCACTGGCTCGTTGCACAATTGTTGTTCCCCTTGGCGCGTATTATCGCTAGGTGGGGTTGCGGTGCTCTTTTCTCCCTATGAGCGTTGGCTAATGGCACCTACTTTGCGGATTAGTCCGTGGTAGTGGTCAACTTTAGATAGCCTCACAACGTTTTTTATCAGGGCGGGGTTTTTGATCCTAGCGTCTAGGACTAGACCTCTTTCAGGTGTGTAAGGTTTCGTCTTTCATAAGAGTTCTTTGCCTATTTGTTGCGGTAGAGGCAGCGGCTTGCATCGTTAATGAATCACTTTTCTATTTCTGGCTGTCACTGTTTTCGCTGATTTCACGGGCGATTCTAGCTACCTTTTTTTCATAATCCTCTTTACAGCTCTTCAACGTTTTAAGACACCTAATCATAAATTTCAAACTCGGGTTGCAAGTGATATTAAAAAATATTAAAGTGAAAGTATATTTCGCAGAGCAAAACTTAAAGTTATTTTTGGAGTTTAATATGTCTGGTGCTTTTATTTATGATGGTGGTCGTAGCGCATTTGGTCGTTATGGTGGTGTACTTTCACCTTTGCGTCCGGATGATTTGCTGGCTCAGGTGATTAAGACGTTGGTTGATCGCAACGATTTCGATTTTGGTCTTTATGAAGATGTGATCGCAGGTAGCACCAACCAAGCGGGTGAAGATAGCCGTAATATTGCCCGTTTTGCTGGCTTGCTGGCTGGCTTGCCGATTGAAACCGGTGGTTTGACGGTGAACCGCTTATGCGGCTCTAGCCTAGCTGCGACCTTAGATGCTGCCCGTGGGGTACGCTGTGGCGAAGGTGAGTTGTTTGTTGCCTGTGGTGTTGAATCGATGAGCCGTGCGCCATTGGTTTTATCAAAGTCAGCGAGTGCATTTGATCGTGGTCAAGTATTGGCCGACACCACAATGGGGGCTCGCTTTACGAATCCTCGCATTATCAGTCAGTTTGGTGGCCACTCAATGCCTGAGACTGCAGATAACATTGCTGCCGATTTAGGTATCTCTCGTGAAGAGAGTGATCAGTTTGCGGCTGTTTCGCAGGTCAAGTATGAAGCTGCTCGCACAGCCGGCTATTTCACCGATGAGATTATTCCTGTTGATGTTCCTCAAGGCCGTAAAAAGCCAGCGTTAGTTGTTGATGCGGATGAACATCCTCGCCCGAGCACTGATATGGATGTACTGCAAAAACTACGCCCACTGTTTGAAGGTGGTGTGGTGACGGCTGGTAATGCCTCGGGTATCAATGATGGTGCTTCAGCGCTGCTTATTGGTAATGAAAGCGTCGGCGAAAAAGCGGGTATTAAGCCTCGTGGACGTATTTTAGCCGGTGCCATCGCCGGTGTTGACCCCCGTGTTATGGGGTTGGGTCCTGTCCCCGCTTCACAAAAAGCGCTGGCTCGCGCAGGTCTAACGTTAGCGGATATGGATGTCTTGGAATTTAACGAGGCGTTTGCTGTTCAGGCGTTGGGTTGCATGAAATTGCTTGAAGTAGATTTCAATGATTCTCGTGTTAACCAAAATGGTGGCGCTATCGCCATCGGTCATCCATTGGGTGCTAGTGGGGCGCGAATTGTATTAACAGCATTACGTCAACTTGAACGTACCGGTGGCCGTTACGCCCTCGCGACCATGTGTATAGGTATTGGTCAGGGTATTGCTGTTGTTATTGAGCGTGTTTAATTCGAGTCACGAGTGAGGATTACTTGTATGTCAGTTGTTGAATATGAACTTCATGGTGATATCGGTGTTATCACTATCAATTACCCACCGGTTAATGCCCTGTCGCAGCCGATGCGCGAAGGGGTTAAGGGGGCTGTTGAAGCGGCACAGAGTGATGCATCTAAAGCATTGGTGCTTATCTGCGCGGGTCGCACCTTTATTGCTGGGGCGGATATTACCGAGTTTGGTAAGCCCCCAATCGCGCCGTCGCTGCCTGAATTATTGAGCACCATTGAGAATTCGACAAAACCGATCGTCGCGGCTATTCATGGAACGGCACTCGGTGGTGGTTTTGAAACAGCCCTAACTTGTCATTATCGTTGTGCCTTGTCTTCGGCGAAGATTGGTTTGCCAGAAGTAAAGCTTGGTTTACTCCCGGGCGCGGGTGGTACACAACGTATTCCGCGTCTGATTGGTCCTCAAGCGGCGCTGGATCTCATGCTGTCTGGTAACCCTATTTCTGCGGCTAAGGCTGAAGGTTTAGGATTGATCGATAAAGTGGTTGAGGGTGATTTATTAGCCGGCGCACTCGACTATGCTAACACGCTATTAGCCGTGAATGCTGAGTTGAAGCGTGTACGTGATATCGTCATTGATCCGTCCACCGTGAGTGAAGGGCTTTTTGACCAATACCGGGCGAATTTATCTAAGCGTGCCCGTGGCCAAATGGCGCCTCAGCATATTGTTTCCTGCGTTGAAGCCGCGGTGAGTCTGCCCTTTGATGAGGGTCTACAACGCGAAAGAGAAGCGTTCCTTGAACTAAGAGATTCATCTCAGTCAGCTTCTATGCGGCACCTGTTCTTTGCTGAGAGGCAGTCCGCTAAAGTGAAAGGCTTAGCTAAGGATATGCCAATTCGAGAGATTAAATCTGTTGGTATTATCGGCGGTGGCACGATGGGTGGCGGGATCGCCATGAACTTTGTCAATGTTGGCATTCCGGTAACCTTGATAGAGATTAATGATGAAGCGCTACAGCGTGGCATGGATATCATTAGTAAGAACTACGCAGCGACCGTCAAGAAAGGTCGGTTGTCTGAAGCCGAGTCTACTAAGCGACAGAGTTTGGTCACCGGTTCCACCTCTTATGATGATTTAACCGATGTGGATATGGTTATTGAAGCTGTGTTTGAAAACATTGAAATCAAGAAAGAGGTTTTCGCTAAGCTTGATTCGGTCTGTAAGCCGGGGGCTATTTTAGCGTCCAATACGTCTTACCAGAACGTGGATGAAATCGCCGCAGCAACTTCGCGCCCTGAAGATGTTATTGGTTTGCACTTCTTTAGCCCTGCAAACGTGATGAAGCTGCTGGAGATTGTGCGAGGTGAGAAAACCAATGATGACGTGCTAGCGACATCGATGGCTGTAGCCCAAAAAATCAAAAAAGTACCTGTGTTATCCCGTGTCTGTTATGGCTTTATCGGCAACCGAATGTATCGCCAGTATTTGCGAGAAGCGCAGCTGTGTCTGATTGAAGGTTCGACGCCCGAAAAAATAGACCAGGTGATGACGAATTGGGGCATGGCGATGGGGCCTTTGTCAGTCGGCGATTTGGCCGGTATCGATATCGGTTATAAGGCGCGTCAGGCGTTAACCGATGAAGAGAAGGGCGACCCTAAGAGTTACTGTATTGCCGATAGGCTGGCAGAGATGGGACGTGTCGGCCAGAAAGTTGGGGCAGGCTACTATCTGTATGACCCAGTGACCCGTGCGCGCAGTTCGGACCCTGAAGTTTTACAAGTGATTGAGGAGGAAGCGCAAAAGCAAGGCATCACTCGTCGCGATGTAACTGATGAGGAAGTCGTTAACCGCTTAATCTTCGCCATGATCAATGAAGGGTTCAAGATCCTAGAGGAAGGCGTCGCGCAGCGGCCTAGTGATATTGATGTTGTGTTTGCCTTTGGCTATGGCTTCCCTGTGTATCGAGGTGGACCTATGTTCTTTGCCGATACCGTTGGCTTAGAGACTGTTTATAAAACTCTTTGCGAATATCGTGAGTTGCACGGTGAGCAGAATTGGGCTCCCTCAGCATTGCTTGAGACGTTGGTGAAAGAGGGTAAAACTCTCTCTCAGTGGGCTTCAGAACAGCATTGATAACACCAAAATAATAATTGTTTGTATCAGTAGGGTCTGTCTCGGCTTAGCGGCCGGGCAGCTTAAACCCTGCTTTTGGATGGGGAGAAAGATAATGTCTAGTGTCGAATCCGGCCGAGATTTTAAAGCACTTTTTGGCACTCGGTTGCCGATCGTTGCTGGTGGTTTAATGTGGCTGGCCAACGCAGAGTATGTGGCTGCGGCGGCTAACGCTGGAATTCTTGGATTTATCGTGGCGGCCATGTTTCCTGAGGAAGATGATCTGCGCGCGGAGATTCGAAAGTGTCGTGAACTGTGCGGTGATGCTCCTTTTGGTGTTAATGTTTCGATGCTGCCTAAGCTGGTGCCGGGTGAAAAAACCGAAGAGGTTTTTCAAATCATCATTGATGAAGGCATTAAAGTTGTAGAGACATCGGGACGCAATCCTGAAGCTTATTTGCCGATGCTAAAAGCGGCAGGGGTGAAGGTGTTACATAAAGTGCCGGCGGTTAAGTATGCGCTCAAAGCGCAGGCTATCGGTGTCGATGCTGTTTCGATCGTTGGTGCTGAGTGTGGTGGGCATCCTGGGATGGAAATGATAGGCAGTTTCGTTAATTCGGCGATGGCTTTAGAGAAGCTTGAGATTCCCTACCTGATTGGCGGCGGCGTCGGTCATGGCTCACAAATCGCTGCGGCGATGATGATGGGGGCTTCAGGGGTTGTGATGGGCACAGAAGCTGCTGGTTGCCGAGGAAATTTGGGCACATGATGACTTTAAGCGTCATTTGATCAACGCGTCGGAGTCAGATACGACCCTGATTATGTCGAGTATTCGTAACACGGTTCGCGCGCTTAAGAATGATACAACTGCACTAGTACAAGCAAAAGAAGCTGAATTAGAGCACGTCACTATTCAAGACTTACTGCCGCTCATTTCTGGAAAAATAGGCCGCGAAGCTTATGTGACCGGTGACTGTAGCCGTGGTGTGTTGTCTGCTGGGCACGCACTTGCGTTTGTCAAACAGATTGAGCCGATGGCCGATATTATTGCCACCCTCGAGAGTCAGGCTAATGAAGCATTACAGCGAATGAGTTCTGTCTCTAAGTTGTAAGTGAGAGGCAGGTGAGAGCCAGCTTAAGTTTTTTCAGTTGAGTGAAAAACAATGTCTAATTCAGAATTTATTGATGTTACATGCGAACAGGGTGTCATGCAGATCGGTCTTAATCGACCGGACAAGAAAAACGCGCTTAATCGTGCGATGTATGATGCGATTCGTTCGGCATTTTTAATAGCCGAACAGGACCCGCAAATTAAGTCTGTTTTATTGTACGGTACGGCGGATGCCTTCACGGCGGGTAATGATCTCGCTGATTTTAATGATCGAGATCCAAGTAAACCCTCTCCGGCAGCGGTCATGTTAGAAGTCATACATGATTTCAGTAAACCGGTTGTGGCCGCTGTTGCAGGTTTGGCGGTGGGTATTGGTGCGACCATTTTACTTCATTGTGATTTGGTTTATGCCGCTCCCGAGACTCGCTTTCGCTTACCGTTTGTTGCGCTGGGTGTCTGTCCTGAAGCGGGCTCCAGTTTAATGGTGCCCGCATTGGCAGGACATCGTTTAGCGGCAGAGTTATTGATGTTAGGCGACTTTTTCACCTCTCAAACGGCACTTGATGCCGGTTTCGTGACACGCATTGTGGCGGATCAAGATATCAAGGCATTCGGCTTTGATAAAGCTGTGCAACTGGCGCAACAGCCTGTTGAGGCGCTATCGACTACCAAGCGGTTACTCAAGCAGGGTCAGCATCAGGTGCTGAAAGAGCGAATGACAGAAGAGTTTATGTTGTTCAATCAGATGCTGCAGTCCGATGAATCTATCGCCGTGCGTCAAAAGCTGAGTGCTAAACTGAAGAAATGATAGGTTGTGACATCTTTGGTCTAGGCCGTTGAGTGCTAACACGAAGCGGCAGGCCAAGCATGCCTCTACGGCTGCTGAGCCTCTCGGCTAGTAGCCCATTTTCTGCTTATTGGGTTCGATCATTAAGGTAACTGGCCAGCTTGCTTGCGTTGAGCATCTGGGGGCGAGATCGATTAGCCCTCGCTAGTCATCATCGATAGCGCTGTATGTTACATATTCGTTACTGCCTGCTTTACCTCTCTCTATTGTCTATATCACTGCCGTTCTGTCCGTCACTGTATTCATGATTAGCCCCACCTGCGTTGATTACCTCCCTATTATTGCCCTAATTGAGCCATTTTCACGGTTGCTTTCGTGATTATCTGGGCTGCTTTAAGAGATTAAATACACTTATTTATCGTGAACTACAGTTTCGCTATGCGAAAATAAAAGTCATAATTCATTGTATGTTGTGATTTATATTGGTACTATATTTTGCAATTAAGCTATTTCTAGGCTGGAGTGAAGAGATGAATGTAGATTTTACAAACGAAGAACTCGCCTTTCGTGAAGAGGTGCGGGAATTTTTTAAACATAAGTTTCCTGCTGCGGTAAAGGATAAGCAGGAAAAGGGTATCTACCTCACCAAAAACGATCATATCGTTTGGCAGAAAGCTTTATATGATCAAGGCTGGGCGGGTATCAACTGGCCAGTAGAGCACGGTGGTACGGGTTGGTCAGCGACGCAGAAGTATATTTTTGCAACGGAAGCCGCCGAAGCAAAATCACCTCGCATTATTCCGTTTGGTTTGGCGATGGTGGCACCGGTTATCTACACCTATGGTTCTGAAGAGCAAAAGGCGCGATTTTTACCTGATATTCTGGCGACCAATGTTTGGTGGTGTCAGGGGTATTCTGAGCCGAATGCTGGCTCCGATCTGGCTTCAGTGAAGACTAAAGCTGTTCGTGATGGTGATAGCTACGTTGTTAGTGGTACTAAAACATGGACAACATTAGGTCAGCATGCTGACTGGATTTTCTGCTTGGTTCGTACTGACGATAGTGGCCGCAAGCAACAAGGCATTAGTTTTCTCCTGATTGATATGAAGACGCCTGGTGTAAGTGTGACGCCGATCATCACTATCGATGGCACCCATGAAGTCAATGAAGTGCATTTTGATGATGTACGTGTGCCTGCCAATAACTTAATTGGTGAAGAAGGTAAGGGTTGGACCTATGCCAAGGTTCTGCTGACCCATGAACGGACAGGTATTGCCCGTGTTGCCGAGTCTAAAGCACGACTTAATTCGATTAAGAAAATGATTGATGAAGCAGCGGCAAGGGGTGAAGACCTCAAATCTAATGCTGTCTTTATGGCTCGGTTACTCGAGACCGAAGTTGAACTTAAGGCGCTAGAGTATACCGAGCTGCGGGTATTATCGTCTGTTTCAACGGGTAAAGCACCGGGGCCTGAGTCGTCAATTTTGAAGATCAAAGGCTCAGAAATGATCCAGATGTTGGATGAACTGGTACTTGAAATCGCCGGTATTTACGCCTTGCCATTTGTCCCTGAACAGTACACTGAAGGCTTCGATGGCGAGTCAATCGGACCACTGTTTGCCGCTAAAGCCGCACCGACTTATTACAACGATCGTAAAGTCAGTATCTACGGCGGAACTAATGAAATTCAGAAGAACATCATCGCCAAGCAAGTGCTAGGGCTATAGGAGAATAGTGATGGATTTTTCACTGAACGATATTCAGCAAATGATGCAGGATAGCGCAGCAAAATTTATTCAAAATGACTATGACTTTGAAACCCGTCGGGGGTTATCTAACAGTTCAGCGGGATACAGTGAGGATAACTGGAAGTTATTTGCTGAACTCGGATGGTTAGCGCTACCGATCAAAGAAGCCTATGGCGGTTTGGATGGTGACTTGGTCGACACGATGGTGTTGCAACAAGAGTTTGGTAAGGGCCTGTTGGTCGAACCTTATTACGCGACCGTTTTGCTAGGCGCGAACCTGATTCAGAAGCAAGCGAGCGATGCTCAGAAACTGGAACTACTTGAGCAGGTTGTTGCCGGCGAACTGAAACTGGCCTTGGCCCATAGTGAGGCTCAAGCCTCTTTTGATGTGTCTCAAACGAAAACTCGTGCTGAGAAGCAGGGTGACCAGTATGTACTAAATGGCCATAAAGCGGTGGTGCTCGGTGCTGAATCAGCAGATTACTTATTAGTGCCAGCCCGTACCTCGGGTGTCATGGGTGACGCTGAAGGCATCACTCTATTTTTGATCGACCCTAAGTCAGCCGGCGTGCAGTTGCGTGGATATGCCACGAATGATGGGCTTCGTGCCGCTGATGTTGGTCTGACTGATGTAACCGTATCCGCGTCATCTATTTTGGGCCAGGCCGATTCGGCAGCGCCAGCCATTGAGTTGGTACTGAACGAAGCGATTGTCGCATTAGGCGCAGAAGCGGTCGGCATCATGGAGAAACTGCTAGCTGCGACGTCTGAATATATCAAGACTCGGCAGCAGTTTGACCAGCCGATCAGTCGTTTTCAGGTATTGCAGCACCGTTTAGCCGATATGTTTATGGAAACCGAGCAAGCGAAGTCGATGGTGTATTTTGCCGCGATGGAAGTGGCTAAAGGTGGTCCAGAAGCGAGCCGCGTGGCATCGATGTTGAAAGTTAAGATTGGCAGTGCCGGACGTTTAGTTGGCCAGCAAGCGGTGCAGCTTCACGGTGGTATGGGCATTACTGATGAGCTAGATGTAGGGCACTTTTTCAAGCGTCTAACCTGTATTAATAATCAGTTGGGGTCGCGTGATTACCATTTGCAATCATTAATTAATAAAGCCGCTGCCGGCTGAGTTGCCAACCGATAATAGTAAGGTAGAGCTATGAAAGTATTAGTGGCCGTTAAGCGAGTGATTGATTACAACATCAAGGTCCGCGTTAAAAGTGATCAATCCGGTGTTGATCTTGCCAATGTAAAAATGGCGATGAACCCCTTCTGTGAAATAGCGGTAGAGGAAGCCGTTCGCCTGAAAGAGAAGGGGGTTGCTGATGAGGTAATCGTCGTTTCTATTGGGCCGAAGGTGGCTCAGGAGCAAATTCGCACGGCGATGGCTTTAGGGGCTGATCGCGGTATTTTAGTGGAAACCGATGAGCCGTTAGAGTCTCTGGCCATTGCTAAGTTGTTAGCCAAGGTGGTCGAGGTTGAGCAGCCAGATTTAGTTATTTTAGGCAAGCAGTCGATCGATGCCGATAATAATCAGACAGGGCAAATGCTCGGGGCGCTGGCCGGCATGTCTCAAGGAACCTTTGCCTCAGAGATCAATGTGGGTGAAAACTGCGTTGAAGTGACGCGCGAAATCGATGGCGGTCTACAAACACTGTCGCTGAATTTGCCCGCGATTATCACCACGGATCTGCGGTTAAATGAACCTCGCTATGCGTCTTTGCCCAATATCATGAAAGCTAAACGCAAGCCTCTGGATGTTAAAACGCCAGCTGACTTCGGCGTTAATGTCATATCGGGACTTAAAACCTTACTCGTTGAATCCCCACAAGAGCGAAGTGCCGGCGTGCTCGTCGGTAGTGTGAGTGAGTTGGTTGAAAAGCTAAAAAATGAAGCAAAGGTTATCTGATATGAGCATTCTGGTTATTGCTGAACACGATAATGGGTCCTTAAAGGATGAAACCCTTAACACGGTGACCGCCGCTGTCCAGATTGGTGGCAACGTTGATTTATTAATTGCGGGTGAGAACTGCAACGCAGTTGCAGAACAAGCCGCCAAGATTAGCGGTGTGAACCGCGTACTGGTCGCAGATCATGCGGTCTACGCTCATCAGTTAGCGGAAAATATCAGTCTGTTAGTGACTGAGTTGGCGGCAGATTACAGTCATGTGCTAGCACCAGCGACCACCAATGGTAAGAACTTTATGCCGAGGGTTGCAGCGACCTTAGATGTATCGCAGATCTCTGAGATCACAGCGGTTGTCAGTGCCGATACGTTTAAGCGGCCTATCTATGCGGGTAATGCCATCGCGACCGTGCAATCTACGGATAAGGTTAAGGTGATTACGGTGCGGGCAACGGGGTTTGATGCCGCTGCGTGTGATGGTAGTGCAACGATTAAATCGCTGGATAAGGTTACGGATGCAGGCTTGTCTTCTTTTGTTAAAGAGGAGCTGGCGCAATCGGATCGACCTGGACTGACCAGTGCCAAGGTCATTATTTCGGGTGGTCGAGGCATGGGTAATAGTAGCAACTTCAGCCTATTAGAGCAGGTCGCGGATAAGCTGGGTGCTGCGGTAGGCGCCTCTCGTGCCGCAGTGGATGCCGGTTATGCACCCAACGATATGCAAGTAGGGCAGACGGGTAAAATTGTTGCCCCGGATCTTTATATTGCTGTCGGTATTTCAGGTGCGATCCAGCATTTAGCGGGTATGAAAGACTCTAAAGTCATTGTTGCTATTAATAAAGATGAAGAAGCACCTATCTTTCAAGTGGCCGACTTTGGCTTGGTCGATGACCTGTTTGATGCAGTGCCTGAATTAGCGAACAGCCTCTGAGTTGTATGATCTCATAGCGTTTTCCCTGGTAGACCAGCACCTTTTCAACGGTGCTGGCTTCGCCTTAAGTTTTACTTAGGGCCTTTTTATAAAAGACGTTGAGTCATGAATGGTGTGTTGCCCTTATAGCGTGAGGGTCGCGATGTCATTGCACGCTTTAACGGCAGTAACGATCTAAATAATTATTTGGAGGCTATCGTGCAACGCGAAGCGATGGAATTTGATGTTGTCATTGTTGGAGCAGGCCCCGCCGGGCTCTCTGCTGCTTGTCGATTGATGCAGCAGGCTCAAGTCAATGGTCAGGAATTAATGGTCTGTGTCGTAGAGAAAGGTTCAGAGGTTGGCGCGCATATATTATCGGGTGCGGTGTTTGAGCCTCGTGCACTTAACGAACTCTTTCCTGATTGGGAAGAGCAGGGGCTGGCATTAGGCGAGAAAGTTAGTGCCGATGAAATTTACCTGTTTAAAGATGAGCAGAAAGCCATCAAGATACCTAATTGCATGGTGCCAAGCACGATGCACAATGAAGGTAACTACGTTATTAGTTTGGGCAATCTGACGCGTTGGCTGGCCGAAAAAGCTGAATCATTAGGGGTTGAGATTTTCCCCGGTTTCGCCGCCGCTGAAATTCTTTATTGTGAAGATGGCGCAGTCAAAGGGATTGCTACCGGTGATATGGGGGTCGATGAAAATGGACAACCAAAAGATAGCTATATGCCGGGTATGGAACTACATGCCAAATACACTCTGTTTGCTGAAGGTTGCCGTGGTCATTTAGGCAAAGAGTTAATCAGCCGATTTAATCTTGATAGTGATAGCGATCCTCAGCACTATGGCCTAGGTATTAAGGAACTGTGGGATATCGACCCGGCAAAGCATAAGCCCGGTCTGGTTATTCATGGGGCCGGTTGGCCTTTAGGTAAAAATGCGGCGGGTGGATCATTCTTATACCACGCCGAGAATAATCAAGTCGTGCTGGGGTTAATCACCGATCTTAGTTATGAGAACCCTTATCTTAGCCCGTTCGATGAAATGCAGCGGATGAAGCACCAGTCGGTATTCAAGCAATATTTAGACGGTGGAAAGCGGGTGTCCTATGGCGCTCGTGCCATTGCTAAGGGTGGCCTTAATTCTTTACCGAAAATGAGCTTCGCTGGTGGCCTACTAATCGGCTGCGACGCGGGCACTTTGAATTTTGCCAAAATTAAAGGAAGTCATACGGCCATGAAGAGCGGTATGATCGCTGCCGATACATTAATAGGTGTCCTTGCGAGTGGCGATGCGGGCGGCAAGGATTTGACCCAATTCGGTGAAGACTTTAAGCGTAGCTGGCTAAATGAAGAGCTGCAGTGCTCACGTAATTTTGGCCCTGCGATGCATAAGTTTGGTATGGTCTTTGGCGGTGTGTTTAACTATTTGGATCAAAACTGTTTCAAAGGTAAGTTACCCTTTACCTTGCATGACCTTAAACCTGATTTTGCGCAGCTGAAGCCCGCGTCAGAATGCCACAAAATCGACTACCCAAAGCCTGATGGTGTGTTTAGCTTCGATAAATTGTCTTCTGTCTTTTTGTCGAATACCCATCATGCAGAAGATCAACCCTGTCACCTTAAACTTCAGGATGCCACGATTCCGTTGGCACATAACCTCGTGTTATTTGATGAGCCTGCACAGCGTTTCTGTCCGGCAGGTGTGTATGAAATAGTCGAGGATGAGCAGCACAACAAAGCGTTTCAGATAAACTCGCAAAACTGTGTTCATTGTAAGACCTGTGATATCAAAGACCCATCTCAGAATATTACCTGGGTGACACCCGAAGGCGCCGGCGGCCCAAATTATCCCAACATGTAGGCACCTTTTAATTGTACCTACTGGAGAGAAGTAAAATGCAGAAACAGACTACAACAATAAACAAACCTTTTACCCCTTCGTTTCCGATCAAATGTTTGGCCGATATTGAGCAACTGGAACAGATTCCGCTGGAGCAGGCATTGCCCGTGCGCAGCACCTATGAAATTATGCGAAATTCGGCGCACGCGTTTGGGGAGCGGAATGCACTCACTTTCCTGCGCACCACCAACCTATCTGAGGAGCCTATTCGTTGGACATACAACGAATTATTAGCGGGTATTAACCAGACGGCCAACCTTCTGCATGAGCTTGGGGTCAAACCGGATGATGCGGTGGCTGTGATGTTACCGGGCTGTTTAGAGTATCACCTCGCATTGTGGGGCGGTGAAGCGGCCGGGATTGTGCAGCCTCTGAATCCGCTGTTAAACGAAGAAAAGTTGATTTCGTTGATGAATGCGGGGCGTGCCAAGGTGTTGATTGCCTATGGTAATGATGATGACAGTGGTATTTGGTCGAAAGCGATGCGTATATGCAACCAAGTGCCCACATTGACCCATGTGCTACGTGTTGCCCCGTATGATGAAGCCGCGTTGCCGTCTGATCTACCCAACAATGTGATTGATTTTACCGCTGCTCGTGCTGAACAACCCACTGATCATCTTGTCAGCGGGCGTATTATTGAAGCAGATGAAATTGCCGCGTATTTTCATACCGGTGGTACAACCGGTGCGCCTAAGCTTGCACGCCATTCACATGGCGCGCAGGTTTTTACCGCCTGGGCCAGTGTTAAGTTTCAGGGTAGTACATCGCAAGATATCGTTATCAATGGTTTTCCGTTGTTTCATGTTGCGGGTGTTTTACCCGGTGCGCTAACAGCGCTTGCATGTGGCATGGAAACGATTATTCCAACCACAGCGCTGTATCGTAACCGTGATGTGATCACTGATTTTTGGCGCCTGGTGGAAGCCTATCGAGTCACGGTTTTATCTGCCGTGCCAACGGTGCTAGCGGGGCTGGCTAATGTGCCACTCGATGGGGCTGATATCTCATCGCTCAAATACTGTCGTACCGGTGCGGCGCCACTTTCTCCTGAGTTAACCGAACGCTTCGAGCGGTTATTTGGTCTGCATGCCCACGAGAGCTTGGGGATGACCGAGATGGCGGGTATTTCGGCAATTACTCCTCCCGGCGTTGTGGCGCCGACTGGTTGTGTTGGATTTAGACTGCCCTATGCACAGTTACGTATCGTGGCTCTGGATAGCGAAGGTGGTGCAAGTGACAACGATATGCCGTTGGGTGAGCAAGGTATGGTGTTATTTAAATCACCTAATCTATTCTCTGGTTTTCTTGATACACAGTCGACCGGTCACGCGTTTACCGATGATGGTTGGTTGGCGACCGGAGATCTGGGCTGGCTCGATGATCAAGGCCGACTACATTTGAGTGGCCGCTCTAAAGATTTAATCATTCGCAGTGGCCATAACATTGATCCGAAAGAGATTGAAGATGTGGTGTCTGCTCATCCTGCCGTTCAGTTTGCTGCCGCCGTCGGTGCGCCTGATGCGTATGCGGGTGAGCTGCCGGTGGTTTTCGTCACACTGATTGAAGGGGCCAGTGCGACTGAAGAGGAGTTGTTAGCATTCACTGCTGCGGGGGTTGATGAGCCACCGGCGAGACCGAAAAAATTGGTAGTGCTTGATGCAATGCCGATGACCAATGTTGGCAAAATTTACAAACCCCGTTTACGGGCGCTAGCGGCGGAAGCCGTGGTTCGTGACATGGTTGAAGTGATGTGTCTAGAGCATGGGCTAACGATGAGACCGAAGATTGAGATCGAGCAGGATCAGCGAGTGCTGGTGTTGCTGCATCATGTAGATCTTGAAGGGGTACGGCAGCGACTGCAAGAAGCGCTGGCACCGTTGCCCTTTATCACGCAATTAGTCAGTCACTGAGGCTAGATAACGCTATGACCAGCAGGGTGCTTATCATCAGCACCCTGCTGCGCTGACTGAGTCACGCGCATGCATATAGCGCATGGGACTACAGAATAAGGACGCCGTTAGATCGATACTGAATTAATAATTACGTCATGCTAAAAATCAGAACTAAATTCCGCTAAGTAAAATCATGTGTTTTTGTCATTTTCTCTTAATACGTGCTCTATCTGTGCCTGTAAAGGGAGAGATGATCATGAGCGCGAGCGGAAGTGAAAGCCGTTATTGCCCCTGTTTATGCCGTAATTACCGCTATGATCAAGATTTTTAACCCAAAAATAATATTGTATAGACCTTAGGCGTAAAGCGATTAAAGACGATTGTATAAATGAATACGATAGCCTTGATTTTTGCTTTTAATAGTGTAAATTGGTACTACGTTTCGCACAGCGAAAATAATCAAAACAAGCAAAGCTTAGACCGAACCGTAAGGAATTGAGAATGAATCTAATAAAAAAGATGGCACTTGTCAGCACGATGACGGCAGTGAGTTTAACCGCTGTGCCAGTATTCGCCTCTACCGTATTGACCTTTGGCGAACCAGGTCCAAACCGTGGCCAGCGGGCTGTGGATACTCAGTGGTTTGCAGACCAAGTTGAGTTGCGCTCGGGTGGCGATCTAAAAATTAATATCCAATGGGGCGGTGCACTTTTTAAGGCTAAAGCGGCGCGTCAATCAGTGGCCACCGGCGTTGCTGATATGGGTACTATTATTCAGGGTTACTTTCCAAGAGAGCTTGTCTCTTACAGCATCGGTGATATGCCTTTTGTTAACCAAGACGCTTGGGTTGGCACACGGGCATTGAATGAGCATATGCAAGATCCTGCCATTAAAGCCCAGTTGGCTGCGCAGAACCTCGCTTATGTTGCTCCGCACAGTGCCGGTAAGGTTGTTGTGGTATGTAAAGGCGACCCTATCCGCACGCTGGATGATATTAAAGATAAGAACATTCGTGGTATCTCCGCTTACGGTAAAGGTTTTGGTGATTTAGGTGCAAACCTCGTCAATATGAGTATCTACAAAGCTTACCAAGGGCTGGATACTGGACTGATTGACTGTACTCAAAGCTATTTGGCGCCTTCCGCTGCCCTCAAGCATTATGAAGTCAGCAGCAACGTGACCAAAGTAAACTGGGGACTGTTCGCGGGTCTGGGTATGTTCATCAATACAAACTCTTACGAGCGTCTAAGCGCAAAGCAGAAACAGGTACTTGATGCGGTTGCTGCCGACTATGTCGATCACATTTCTAAAAGTGCTTTGGAAGGTGAAATTACCGGTGAGAAATCATTAAAAGATGCCGGTCTTAAATTTTACACCCTGTCTGCTGAAGATACAGAAAAGCTATCTAAAGTAGGCGAACCTTATATCGTTGAGTGGGCTAAGCGTGCGACGCAAAGCGGTTTAGATGGTGATGCTATGGTTAGCCGTTATAGAGGTTTGCTGGAAAAATACACTCAAGAGCTAAATGAAAAGGGCTATCCTTGGGCTCGCTAAGGTATTAATTCCTTGAGTTTTTTTGGGAGAACTAGGGATGGTTCTTGTTAACCAATGATGGTATTCAGGCGGAATACTGTTGGTCGTCAGGTTCATAGCTATTTGGATAGTAGAGGTAACTGTGATGCTTAAAAAATTAGAACTAGGCGCATTGGCCATTGCTGGGGCGTGTATTGTTGCCCTCGGTTTATTGATAACCACCACGGTTATCTTGCGGACGTTTTCTGGCGCAGGCGTTTCCGACGATGTGACCCTGGTTAGTGAGTTAATGGTCGGTGCTATCTTTTTGCCCCTAGCCTATGTGACCGCTAACTATAGTCACATCACGATTGATTTTCTTTTTAACTGGATGAATGAGCGTGTAAAGCTTTGGACTCTGGCTATTGGCTCTACCTTAAGTCTTGTTATTTTACTGCCGATGGCGGTAGCCGGGTGGAACGAGTTTGCACATGCCGTAGAAGCGGGCAGCTATTTTTGGGGTGATTTGGATTTACCAAAATGGCCGGGCCGATTTATCTTTTTCCTCGGCGCACTGTTGTTTGTTCTGCGCTTGAGTATCGTGTGTATCGCAGACCTTCGTGCGGCGATCCGAGCCGATGCCGATTATCTAGTGAAACGCACCGATGCTGTTCACGACACCATTGAAGAGAGCTGATTCATGGATCCATTAACGTTAGGTCTTATCGGATTCGGTTGTGCGCTAGTCATGCTGGCGATTCGGATTCCTATCGCCTTCACACTTGCAGGCGTTTCAACTGCTTTTGTTTTTATTATTTTTGCTACACGCTCCGGCGGCTTTGAAGTCGAACGCGCCATAGCACCAACCCTATCAATGGTGTTTGCTAATACCTTTGATCTGGTGCACTCCTATGATCTGAGTATGATTCCATTGTTTGTCTTATTAGGGCATGTGGCTTATCACACCGGAATGACAACCGATATTTATCATGCGGCTCGCATTTGGCTGATGAAAGTCCCTGGTGGTGTCGCCATGGCGTCGGTATTTGGTTGTGGTGGTTTTTCTGCGATCACCGGTTCGAGTATTGCTTGTGCATCCGCAATGGGTAAAATTTGTTGCCCTGAGATGCTGCGGGCGGGTTACGATCAACGTTTGGCGACCTCGACAGTTGCGGTTGGCGGAACCCTAGGTTCATTGATTCCGCCAAGTGTGCTTTTCATTATCTACGGTATCTTTACCGAAATGTCGATTAACCGTCTCTTCTTGGCCGGTGTTATTCCAGGATTACTTTCTCTGGCTGGCTTTTTGGTGGTTATCTATATTTGGGTTAAACGTAACCCTGAAGCGGCGCCTATTCCAGATGTGCAACTCGTCAAGGGTGATCGTCGTAAAGCGGCTATAAAATGTTGGCCCGCTCTGACTTTGTTTGGGATTATCATTGGCGGAATTTACGGCGGCATCTTTACCGCAACAGAAGCCGCCGCGATCAGTGCTTTTGTCGCCGTGCTGGTGGGTGTTTTACAAAAGAAACTGAATTGGAAACAGTTCGTTCAATCGGTAAAAGAAACCTGTACCCAGACTACCTCGATCTTTTTTATCGCCGCGGGTGCTAAAATCTTTGTCGGCTTTGTTGCCTTAACCGGCATGGCTCCTGCGCTGGTGGATATTGTAGAGTCTGCCGATGTGTCACTGTGGTTGTTGCTAGTCATGATCGCCGGTGTCTATCTGCTGTTAGGTATGTTCCTCGATCCACTGGGTATTTTAGTACTGACGCTACCGTTCTTAATCCCAATGGTAGAAGGTTATGGACTGGATCTCGTTTGGTTTGGTGTTGTCGTGATTAAACTGCTCGAAATCAGTTTGATAACACCGCCTGTGGGACTTAACGTGTTTGTGATCGCCAGTGTCACCACCCCGGCAGTGAAGGTGTATGACATCTTTATGGGTGTATTGCGCTTCTTGGTCATGGATATCATGGTCCTTATTGCGCTCATTGCGTTCCCTATATTGTCCTTGCTGCTGCCCACCACGATGTTCTAGTACATCGTTTTTTTCATCTCCGCCCGTCTTTTGACATTGGGCATTCAGCGTCTCTTAATATGTAAGCGTCGACTGCTCACACGTTGCTTGAAAATAAGTGAGATGCGAAGTTCCCATTTAAAAATAGATGGGAACGTAACATGCATAAATCCACACTACCGCCACGACGTCGATATCCCCCCGAACTGAAACTCAAGATAGTTCATGAAGCGATTACTGGCCCTGAGTCTAAGGCGGCTATTGCGCGTGAATATGACATCAACGCAAATATGTTGTCGAACTGGATTAGAGAGTTTCGGAACGAGGCTCGCTGGGTGAAGAAAGCAAACTCGCCCATGATACCTATGATTATTGTTGATGATTCAACTGATCAGCACGTGCCAAATCACCAACCATGTGCGCAGACACCAGAGTCGACACGGCCCTCTATGTCAGTTATGAGTATCCGGTTTAACTCAGGCCATCAGCTCAATTTGAGTAATCCGACGGATACTCAGCTCGGTCAGATCTTGAGGGCACTGGTATGATGGGGTTACCTTCAGGTACACGTGTTTGGCTGATCGCCGGACATACGGATATGCGCAAAGGCTTTGATGGTCTTGCTGGTGTTGTCCAATATCAGATTGATAAAGATCCCTTTTCAGGGCAGCTCTTTGTGTTCCGAGGAAGGCGTGGTGACCGGATCAAAGTGCTCTGGTGGGACGGTCAAGGACTCTGCCTGTTTTATAAGCGTCTTGAACAGGGCCGATTCGTTTGGCCTCAGGCGAAAAATGGTGTTATTCACCTATCGACTGCGCAGCTCTCTATGCTGCTCGAAGGGATAGACTGGAGAGCTCCAAAACGTACTAATCGACCACATTTGTCTGCTTGAAAACCTAATAAATACGGGGATTTCAGAGGGGGTTCTGATAAAATATACCTCATGAAAATGACCGCGGATTCCCTGCCCAATGATCCTGAACTGCTCAAGCAGATAGTGCTTTCTATGCAGCAGAATCTGACGGTGGAGCGGACCCGAAATGAGCATCTTGAGCTACGTCTTGCTGCGCTGCTTCGGAACCGTTTTGGCCGTTCCAGTGAACGCACGGATAGTACTGATCAGCTTGATTTTCTGATCGAAGATACCGAAACAGCGATCGCTCAGATATCTCCAAACTCCACAGTGTCTGCGCGGTCATCTTCCACCTCGCGCGGCCGTAAACGCTTTAGCGAATCACTCCCGCGTGAAGAGCACCGCCATGAACCCGCAAGCTGTCACTGTCCTGACTGTGGAGGGAAGATGAAACTAATCGGGGAAGACCTCTCTGAGATGCTGCACGTGGTGCCGGAACAGTATGTGGTTCTGCAACAGGTTCGCCCTAAGTATGGCTGTAGTGCTTGCGATCAGATCGCTCAAGCACCTGCGCAAGAACGCGTCATTGATAAAGGGATCGCCTCGGCTGCACTGATCGCTCAGGTCATCGTTGATAAATACGCAGATCACTTGCCACTCTATCGTCAGGAAGGACGCTTCAAGCGTTCAGATATCGAACTGGATCGTTCGACGTTAGCGGGTTGGGTTGGCCGTGCCGGTGCGCTGTTAGAGCCCTTGGTGCAGGCCATCCGCACGCATGTGATGTCAGCACACAAACTCCATGCGGATGATACAACGGCACCAACGCTCAAGCCCGGAAATAACAAAACCCTAACGGGGCGCTACTGGAACTACGTACGAGATGATCGTCCCTGGGGAGGCGATGCAGCGCCTGCTGTTTGGTTCCAGTACAGTACCACCCGGTCAGGAAAAGAACCTGCCGCTCACTTGAAGGGTTATCGCGGGATCATCCAGACTGATGCTTATGCGGGTTATAACCTTGCCGTTCAGTCCGGCATCACGCGAGCGGGTTGCTGGGCTCATGTCCGCAGAAAGTTCTTCGAGCTTGCTGAATCGACAAAAAGCCCTGTTGCGCTGGAAGCCGTTGAACGAATAAACGCGTTGTATCAGGTTGAAAAACAGATCAAGGGTAAGCCGCCGGATGAACGGCAATATGATAGGCAGAAAAATGCCAAACCTTTGATGGATGATCTGTATACCTGGTTAGATCAGACCCTTCGACAATGCTCTAAAGGCTCGGCTTTGGGACGAGCGATCAACTATGCTCGCAAACAATGGGATAGCCTGACGCGGTACCTTGATGATGGCCGTATAGAAATAGACAACAACGCCGCTGAGCGGGCTATCCGCCCACTAGCGCTGGGGCGGAAGAATCACCTATTCGCCGGTTCTGAGGATGGAGGGCATTATGGTGCTGCGCTTTATAGCATCATGGGCACAGCGAAGCTCAACGGTATCGACCCAAAGGCCTACCTGACAGCCGTGCTAAAACGGATCAACAATACCAAGACCACAGATATTGAAAGTCTGCTGCCTTGGAATATCAATCTCAATGACTCTCAGGTAACCGAAGCGATTTAAGGTGTGAGCAGTCTACGCTTACCTTAATATGATTAAGAGGCGCTTTTTTTGGGGGGAGCCTACCAGAGCACGCCTCCTACAACAAACATCACTTTCGTGGAAAGATATAACACCGAGGGGCATTCACATCGTGATTAGATGCCACTACAGGTAGAGCTCACAAGTGACTGCAGTTGGCTAAATTACTTGCTGTACTCCTAATTTAGCAGTGAGCGTGGCGTTAAATTGCTCAAGCGAATTCAGAGGTCTTCGTAGTGGCCTCCGATGGCAAAAATATATATTGAATGATCGTCAAATTTATAAATTAATCTATCCTTTTGCGACATTCTCTTCGACCAGAATCCTGTTAAATTATGCCGTAGCTGCTCAGGTTTACCTATTCCTTGGCTTGGGTCCCCTCGAAGCATTTCTTTTAGTAATTTGCATAGGGTTTTGTGTAGCTTCTTATCTTTTTCTCTTAGCGCTTCGTAGGTTTCCCACGTATTCCCTTCAAATACCAGTGATCTCATTTAATTCCTCACTGGTTGGTGTGTAGCCGTTGCCCTTTTCGTGTGTTGCCATACCTTGGGCGATCTGCTTCATTAAGCTGTTATTTTGTAGTACGTAGAGGGTTTCCTGTTCTCTTTCCCAGTCTTCGGCGCTCATAACGACAAATGCTTCCCCGGCTCTACGTGTAACCTTTATAGGGGCGTGATCATTAACTACCTGTTCTACATAGGTTTTTAATTTATCTCTAAACTGGTTTACGCTTACTGTATCCATAATACTCACCAAGTGTACGGTAATTCGGTACAAGTCTAGTCAATAAGCCTTAGCAAAGCAATTTACCGCATCACCACGGCGTTGTTTGTTTTATGCTATTGAGCTACGCTGGCAAAAAACAATGCTACGGCCGGTGGTAACAGTATTATACGGAGTAAGCGTGACCGAAGCCGTCTTTAGAGAGTTACTTCAGGCTGCATAGTTATGTCGCACTTCGGAGTTGAGTTCGCGGATGAGTTTGATAAGAGCATACGTTTTTCAGTGAACGGGTAATGGCGACGGAAAAAAGACGATCGAAAATATAATTTATTTAACAAGTAAAACCATCCGACGCATACTACGCGGCAGCTTTGAGCATCATAGCTGTCAGATATGTCCTACAGTCTTTGGCCTAAGAGAAAACTGCGGCGACAACCGACTAAACAAACATTACCGCTGGTGAAGCAGAGGATAGAGCTACAAATACTAGGATTACAACCAGACTATTATGCTGAGCCTTGGCAATAAGGTAGAGAAGGGTATTGAGTTCGTGCTTTAGTGAATCTGAGTCATGCAGCCTATCTAACGAAAGAAGAGCCATTATCCGGAAGGGGGCGGATAATAGCTCTATCTATTAAGTCCTTAGAAGCCGTTAATCAATAGCGGCATGGTGTCTGACGTGGACTCGTTATTCAGACGCCATCGTGGGCTTAGAACAGGTAACGGGCAGAGAATTGAATGCGGTTCAAGCCGTTATCAGAAGAGCCATCAGCGAAGTCAAGATTTGTGCGCTGTACTTCAGCGCCAAAACGTACTCGCTTATTAAGGTCCCAAAGTACATTGGCATGCAGAGATTGAGTGCCGTCTAAGGTCGTTGCAGTGATAATATTAGCGTCCGCTTGAGTGGCAGAATACATCAACGTCGAACGTACATCTTTGTTCCAAAGGTGACGGTAAGCTAGCGAAGCGCCAAAGGAATTAACGGTGTCAAAAGTGCTGCCTGAACCTTCTGTTGCAGGGTGTATAAGGCCCATATAGCGACCCAACGCACCGCCATTTAACTGCATCCGAATATCATCGGTTTTACCAATCTTAACTTTACTGGTTAAGCTGACAGCTGCTGCTGTTTCGGTGTCTCCAGTTGAGCTTTTTAACTGACGTAGCATCATCGCCGCAGAGCCGTGAAAGCCATCGCTGTTATAGTCATAGCGCGCGATCAGGTCAGGCATAGAACCAGTGTCTGTGGTGCCTGTTTGTGGGTTTTCTGCCGCCAGCATTACTTTACTGTTACCGAATGGCATCGTATAGCGTACTTGCGCTTGTCGAACAAAAATGGTGCTTTTATGTTGGCCAAAGTCAATAATCTCACCTAAGTGAGCTAGATCCATGAACGTTGTCCAAGTTTGACCCATGAGAAGGCCATCCATTTCACCATAGGCATGACGCAGACGCAGGCCGTGTGAGTTAGAAACGATTTCATTACCCCCACTACCGTAAAAGTCCCCTTCGATATGTGTTTTTAGCGTTGAGCCATTGATCAATGTAGATGTTTTCAACCAGAAACGCGACTCACGTGCGCTCATATCTAGGTTGTCGTCATCATCACTATTACCGTTTCTTAGATCAGATATCTTAACGATAGTGCCGTTACCGGTATATTCAAAGTTATTGTAACTCGCATCAAATTTGACATACCCACCAATGTTGAAATCGGTATCACCTGCTTTGAATTCAGCAGCATAGAGTGACGAAGTAAGCGACGCAGCACTCATAGCTACAACTAGTAGGGATTTTCTTATTTTCATACATATTCCTATCATCGATTAGAAAACCGATTTCAATTCGTTTTATTTTTAGAATATAGTTTCGCCAGGCGAACTAGAATGTATTTATACAGAAACTAGATATCGCATGCAATGGTATTGTTTTCATTTTTATATTATTTTGAGATGTTAACTGATTATTGGCGGGTAAAGACTCTCGATAATTGGTTGCAATCGTGACGGGCGCGGTGCTGTTCTTCGATGACGTAACGTCGGTCAGTCTAGAAGTCATCGCTCAGTTTTCGTTGAGTACCCTCGGCGATGAGGATGGAGCTATTTAAAGTGCTCAGAGGGAGGGCATACGCTGCAGGAGTGATTCTGGTACTGACAAGTTAACGCGCATCGGGTAACAATCTTCTTATAGAAAAACTAACTTGCTACTACAAACGCCACCGACTCCCAGCTGAAATCATCTAATGCGCGATATGGTTGTACTACTGACTCAATCTTAGCCATCGAGACATTGAAGATTTGCTTGCTGACTGAGGTATTGATGTCAGCTATGAGTTCATTCGTTTGTGGTGCATTAAATTCGGCCCCATATACTCCAGGCGATTGATGCGTAAGTACCTGATACATTCTACATTGACGAAGTTTTCGTGAAGATGGGTGGAAAACAGCACTGTCTGCGGCGAGCAGTAAATCAGGATGGTGAAGTGGTGGCGTATTCTTACAGGAACGTCGGCACGGTAAGGCGGCCAAGCGGTTCTTTAGACGACTACTGTAGAGCCACACTGGTGAGCCGGGGACAATAGTAACGGATAAGTTGCGAAGTTATGGTGTTGCTCATCGAGAATTGATCCTTGAGACGATTCACTACATGCCCACAACAGAGCAGAGCTGCCACATCAACTGCCTCGGATGAGAGAGCGGGTAATGGGGCGGATCAAGTCACCCCGGCCGGCTCAGTATTTTGTCAGTGTCCACGCTGCTGTTCACAAGGTGTTCAATCTCGGGGTATCTTGTTGCGGCTAGGCACTTCCGAAACCTCAGGAGAAGTGCGTTTGTATGTCGAAAGGATGCAGGGCCTAACAGCAGAGCAGGGAGTTTGGCTTTCGTTGAGACGTTAATTTGTCAGTACTAGGGTTGGGGGCGTCAGTCCCATTTCCCTAGTTAAAAAACAATCAAATTTGAAAATAGCATTCATTTGAAACATAAATCCGCCCATCGAGCCAACCCTTCAGTAACAGAGCTTAGATAGTTTCCACTAGCAATAGGTGTATTGGGAAGCACCGATTTAACGGTCTCTCGCACAATAGGAGAACGCGATGAACCGCCTGTTATATACACCACATCCGGAGTGACTTCTCCTTGCAGCAATATCTCTTTAATTAAACTTTTAATCTGACGCATTGGCTCAGCAATTGATTTTTCCATCTGCTCAGAGAATATTGGAATATCAATCTTCTCAGAGAGTAAATCGATGCTTGCTAGATACTCAGATTGGTCTGAAAGTGCAATTTTTGCCTTTTCAGCCTCCCCGACAACCATGTGACCTAACGTTTTTTGATGCAACTGAATAAGCCTTTGTATCTTTTCTGGATACATAGCTTCTGCACGGAGCCGCTTCAATATTTCTAAATTCTCATACGAATAAAATTTGCGTTGTGCGTTGACATCATTCGTTGCAACAGCCTCCCAAAAAAACATCGTAGGCATTGCTTTACCTGACTTATAATTCGTTTCCTTACCAAACTCAGGCATGAATCGCTGAAACGCTATAGACATATCTAAATTGTTACCACCCACCGACTTTCCTGCATGTGCTAAAAGCGTCTCGGGGCGGTCTTTTTTTGTTAGCCACTTCGGCCCCATACGTATCATGGAACAGTCAGAGGTACCCCCGCCAATATCAACGACGAGTACATTCTTCTCTGTAGTTAGGGTTGACTCAAAATCCAAACCCGCTGCTACAGGTTCAAATTGAAACTCAATATGCTTAAATCCAGCCCTAGAAGCGGCGCTATACAATATTCCTTCAGCCTGAATATTAGATTTTTCACCACCCAGAGTATTAAAAACCACAGGTCTACCTATTACCGTTTCGGTGATTTCTCGACCTAAATACGCTTCTGCTCTGCTTTTGATGTTAGCCATCATGGCACAAACGATATCTTCAAATAATGCTAGTTGGGGTTCTCGTAATTGTAGCGTTCCTAAAAAGGACTTCGGTGACTTTACGTAGTAGACGTAATCCGGGTCTTCTAGGTATAGATTTAAAGCCTGTTTGCCAAAAAGTACATCATCTAATCTAACGTCCAAACCTTCGGCACGGTTGTCTGACATCGCACGGCTGAGAACGGCTTCACCGGCACCACTCGACGGTGCAATATTTAAGCAACGAAAAAGATACTCTGATACCGCTGCACGAGTTGGAGCGCACAATGCTGATAGAATAAACGTTTCGTTCTCTGATAAAGGAATCGTTTGAACATGACCATTCACAACATGCGCAACTGAACAATTAGATGTTCCAAAATCAAAGCCAATAGCCATTATTCACTCTCAATACTGTATCTTTATTCACAGATTCATTTTAATTTATTTGTGTACGTTCATTCACTAAGACAACCGCTGTGAATGAGATAGTCGTAAGCGTGGACTGCTCACACGTTGCCTGAAAATAAGTGAGATGCGAAGTTCCCATTTAAAAATAGATGGGAACGTAACATGCATAAATCCACACTACCGCCACGACGTCGATATCCCCCCGAACTGAAACTCAAGATAGTTCATGAAGCGATTACAGGCCCTGAGTCTAAGGCGGCGATTGCGCGTGAATATGACATCAACGCAAATATGTTGTCGAACTGGATTAGAGAGTTTCGGAACGAGGCTCGCTGGGTGAAGAAAGCAAACTCGCCCATGATACCTATGATTGTTGTTGATGATTCAACTGATCAGCACGCGCCAAATCACCAACCATGTGCGCAGACACCAGAGTCGACACGGCCCTCTATGTCAGTTATGAGTATCCGGTTTAACTCAGGCCATCAGCTCAATTTGAGTAATCCGACGGATACCCAGCTCGGTCAGATCTTGAGGGCACTGGTATGATGGGGTTACCTTCAGGTACACGTGTTTGGCTGATCGCCGGTCATACGGATATGCGCAAAGGCTTTGATGGTCTTGCTGGTGTTGTCCAATATCAGATTGATAAAGATCCCTTTTCAGGGCAGCTCTTTGTGTTCAGAGGAAGGCGTGGTGACCGGATCAAAGTGCTCTGGTGGGACGGTCAAGGACTCTGCCTGTTTTATAAGCGTCTTGAACAGGGCCGATTCGTTTGGCCTCAGGCGAAAAATGGCGTTATTCACCTATCGACTGCGCAGCTCTCTATGCTGCTCGAAGGGATAGACTGGAGAGCTCCCAAACGTACTAATCGACCACATTTGTCTGCTTGAAAATCTAATAAATACGGGGATTTCAGAGGGTATTCTGATAAAATATACCTCATGAAAATGACCGCTGATTCCCTGCCCAATGATCCTGAACTGCTCAAGCAGATAGTGCTTTCTATGCAGCAGAACCTGACGATGGAGCGGACCCGAAATGAGCATCTTGAGCTACGTCTTGCTGCGCTGCTTCGGAACCGCTTTGGCCGTTCCAGTGAACGCACGGATAGTACTGATCAGCTTGACCTTCTGATCGAAGATACCGAAACAGCGATCGCTCAGATATCGCCAAACTCCATAGTGTCTGCGCGGTCATCTTCCACCTCGCGCGGCCGTAAACGCTTTAGCGAATCACTCCCGCGTGAAGAGCGCCGTCATGAACCCGCAAGCTGTCACTGTCCTGACTGTGGAGGGAAGATGAAACTAATCGGGGAAGACCTCTCTGAGATGCTGCACGTGGTGCCGGAACAGTATGTGGTTCTGCAACAGGTTCGCCCTAAGTATGGCTGTAGTGCTTGCGATCAGATCGCTCAAGCACCTGCGCAAGAACGCGTCATTGATAAAGGGATCGCCTCGGCTGCACTGATCGCTCAGGTCATCGTTGATAAATACGCAGATCACTTGCCACTCTATCGTCAGGAAGGACGCTTCAAGCGTTCAGATATCGAACTGGATCGTTCGACGTTAGCGGGTTGGGTTGGCCGTGCCGGTGCGCTGTTAGAGCCCTTGGTGCAGGCCATCCGCACGCATGTGATGTCAGCACACAAACTCCATGCAGATGATACAACGGCACCAACGCTCAAGCCCGGAAATAACAAAACCCTAACGGGGCGCTACTGGAACTACGTACGAGATGATCGTCCCTGGGGCGGTGATGCAGCGCCTGCTGTTTGGTTCCAGTACAGTACCACCCGGTCAGGAAAAGAACCTGCCGCTCACTTGAAGGGTTATCGCGGGATCATCCAGACTGATGCTTATGCGGGTTATAACCTTGCCGTTCAGTCCGGCATCACGCGAGCGGGTTGCTGGGCTCATGTCCGCAGAAAGTTCTTCGAGCTTGCTGAATCGACAAAAAGCCCTGTTGCGCTGGAAGCCGTTGAACGAATAAACGCGTTGTATCAGGTTGAAAAACAGATCAAGGGTAAGCCGCCAGATGAACGGCAACATGATAGGCAGAAAAATGCCAAACCTTTGATGGACGATCTGTATACCTGGTTAGATCAGACCCTTCGACAATGCTCTAAAGGCTCTGCTTTGGGACGAGCGATCAACTATGCTCGCAAACAATGGGATAGCCTGACGCGGTACCTTGATGATGGCCGTATAGAAATAGACAACAACGCCGCTGAGCGGGCTATCCGCCCACTAGCGCTGGGGCGGAAGAATCACCTATTCGCCGGTTCTGAGGATGGAGGGCATTATGGTGCTGCGCTTTATAGCATCATGGGCACAGCGAAGCTCAACGGTATCGACCCAAAGGCCTACCTGACAGCCGTGCTAAAACGGATCAACAATACCAAGACCACAGATATTGAAAGTCTGCTGCCTTGGAATATCAATCTCAATGACTCTCAGGTAACCGAAGCGATTTAAGGTGTGAGCAGTCTACGCTTACAGATAGTCTAAAAATCTATACTTTTCTTATCATTTCAAATGCTTAATGTTGAAACAGGATGCACCCTAGGCGATCAGCGGGTAACGATGAACATAGATGATAAAGTCTTTACTAATAGGTGGGTGACATGCTCAGGCTCGAAGATTAAAAGTGAATTGTCTCATGGGAAGGGCTTATTCGCATCTTCCTTAGAAGCCGTACCTTACTTGGAATGTAAGCGTGGACTGCTCACTGCGTATTTCGGAGCATTCCGAACAGCCATTTCGGTATGATCCGAACACCTATTTCGGTTTAATCCGAACGCACATTCCGCGATTATCCGAACACTTTTAAGCGAACTCCGAAATCAGCGTTCGGAATAGCGAAAACCGCGTTCGGAATGCCCGAAATCCTTCCTTTTTCTCTTTTAAATCAATAGCTCGCTATTCTTTACTTCTTAAAAAAGAACGTAAGGAAGCGACAATGGCTAAAAAGAGAACTCCAATGAACAAAATCAAAGAGGTATTACGCCTTAAGTACGAGTGTGGGTTGTCCTACCGTAGTATTGCCAGTTGTCTCAATGTCAGCCTTGCAACAGTCTCAGAACTTGTCGCTCGCTTTAAGCAAAGTCAGATAGGCTGGCCTCTCCCAGAAGGTTGCAGTGATACAGACCTTACTAAAGCTCTTTATCATTCGAAGAAAGCCAGTCGACACAAGGTCATGCCAGACTTCGCTCAGTACGCTGTCGAACTCAAGCGTAAAGGCATGACAAAGATGTTGTTGTGGCAGGAATACCATGAGCAATATCAAGAGCAGGCTTACGCTTACACTCAGTTCTGCGAGCACTTCACTCGTTGGTTCAAAACCCAAAAGCGCAGCATGCGTCAGCTCCATGTTGCAGGTGACAAGCTGTTTATCGATTACTGTGGGCCTCGGCTTCAAGTCGTCAACCCTGATACAGGTGAAGTGCGCGAAGCCGAAGTATTCGTAGCGACCTTAGGCGCGTCAAATTACACCTATGTTGAAGCCTTCCCTAGTCAAGGTAAGTCTTACTGGTTAGAGGCGCATGCGAATGTGTTCGAACACTTCGGCGGTGTACCACAGCTCTTGGTTCCCGATAACCTGCGTAGCGCGGTCACCAAAGCTAATCGCTATGAGCCAAGACTTAATGACAGCTATCAAAAACTGGCAAATCACTATCAAACTGCTGTGATGCCTGCTCGCCCCTACAAACCGAAAGACAAAGCCAAGGCAGAGAATGCCGTGCTCCTAGTGGAACGTTGGATCATGATGCGGCTACGACACCAAACCTTCCATACCTTCAAAGAGCTGAACTTGGCCATCCGTGAGCTTATGAATGACTTAAATCAACGTGAGATGAAACAGTATGGTGCAAGTCGTAAAGCGCTGTTCGACAAACTCGATAAACCTGCATTGAAGCCACTGCCTAAGCAGCGATACCTATATACCGAAACCAAACGAGCCAAAGTGGGGCCTGATTATCACATCGAATATCGCCGCCATTACTACTCGGTTCCTCATCAGCTTGTTGGCCATCATGTCGAACTGGAAGCTTCCAACCGTTTGGTGCAAATCTACCATCAAGGTAACTTGGTCGCTCAGCACCCACGTAGCCAAAGGGAGCACGGAAACAGCACTCAACCAGAGCACATGCCGAGTAATCATCAACATCAAAAGTGGTCGCCTGGACGCTTACTCAACTGGGGAGCCAATATCGGCCCAGCCACACGAGAAGTTGTCAATAAGATGCTTAACTCCAAGCCTCATCCAGAGCAGTCTTATCGTTCTTGTCTGGGGTTACTCAACCTAAGCAAAGCCCATGGTGAATCGCGCCTAGAGCAAGCCTGTAAAGATGCACTGATGCTGACAAAACCCAATTACACCTTCGTCAACAATCTACTCAAGAACAATCGTGAAGGGCAACTGAGTAAAGACAAAGCGAATACGCCGAACCTTGTTCACAGCAATGTTCGAGGCCCGACCTGTTATCACTAGGAGAAAAGATATGAACGCACTTAATGATCAACTCAAAAGCCTCCGCTTGAGCCATGCGGCGAAAGCGTTAGAGCAGCAACAAGAGCAACTGACCACTTACGCAGAGCTGAACTTCGAGGAGCGGTTAAGCTTGCTTCTGGAAAGCGAGATCTTGAACCGTAATCAGAGCAAAATACAACGCTTAAAACGACAAGCTAAGCTGAGAGTGGATGCGCAACCGAGTCAACTCATCTACAAGGAGGGACGAAACCTCAATCGCAAACAGATGAGCGAACTTCTGACGGGGAGTTATCTGCACAAGCACCAGAATATCTTGATTACAGGCCCAACAGGTGCAGGAAAAACCTATCTTGGTTGCGCTCTGGCAACCAGCGCCTGCGACCAACAGCAAACCGTCAGATACTACCGCTTAACTCGCTTGCTTGATGATCTGACCGCAGGTCGTCTGGATGGTAGCTATCAAAAGCAACTTCAGTCTCTCGCTAAAAAAGCCCTGCTTATCCTAGACGACTGGGGGATGGAAAAACTGACTCAAGAGCATGCTGGTCACTTGTTAGAAGTGCTTGAAGACCGCTACCAAAACAGCAGCACAATCGTCATCAGTCAGTTACCTGTCAAGGAGTGGCACAACATGATCGGCAACGCCACCGTCGCAGACGCTCTAATGGATCGTCTAGTTCACAATAGTCATCGAATAGAACTGGGAGGAGAGTCAATGAGAAAACTGGCGCAATCCGAACACTTAGAGTAAAAATAGGGAAAGAGAAAAAGTGCTGGTTCAGGTGTTCGGAATAAACCGAAACAAGCGTTCGCAATCACCGAAATACGCAGCTCACACGTTGCCTGAAAATAAGTGAGATGCGAAGTTCCCATTTAAAAATAGATGGGAACGTAACATGCATAAATCCACACTACCGCCACGACGTCGATATCCCCCCGAACTGAAACTCAAGATAGTTCATGAAGCGATTACAGGCCCTGAGTCTAAGGCGGCGATTGCGCGTGAATATGACATCAACGCAAATATGTTGTCGAACTGGATTAGAGAGTTTCGGAACGAGGCTCGCTGGGTGAAGAAAGCAAACTCGCCCATGATACCTATGATTGTTGTTGATGATTCAACTGATCAGCACGCGCCAAATCACCAACTATGTGCGCAGACACCAGAGTCGACACGGCCCTCTATGTCAGTTATGAGTATCCGGTTTAACTCAGGCCATCAGCTCAATTTGAGTAATCCGACGGATACCCAGCTCGGTCAGATCTTGAGGGCACTGGTATGATGGGGTTACCTTCAGGTACACGTGTTTGGCTGATCGCCGGTCATACGGATATGCGCAAAGGCTTTAATGGTCTTGCTGGTGTTGTCCAATATCAGATTGATAAAGATCCCTTTTCAGGGCAGCTCTTTGTGTTCAGAGGAAGGCGTGGTGACCGGATCAAAGTGCTCTGGTGGGACGGTCAAGGACTCTGCCTGTTTTATAAGCGTCTTGAACAGGGTCGATTCGTTTGGCCTCAGGCGAAAAATGGCGTTATTCATCTATCGACTGCGCAGCTCTCTATGCTGCTCGAAGGGATAGACTGGAGAGCTCCAAAACGTACTAATCGACCACATTTGTCTGCTTGAAAACCTAATAAATACGGGGATTTCAGAGGGGGTTCTGATAAAATATACCTCATGAAAATGACCGCTGATTCCCTGCCCAATGATCCTGAACTGCTCAAGCAGATAGTGCTTTCTATGCAGCAGAATCTGACGGTGGAGCGGACCCGAAATGAGCATCTTGAGCTACGTCTTGCTGCGCTGCTTCGGAACCGTTTTGGCCGTTCCAGTGAACGCACGGATAGTACTGATCAGCTTGACCTTCTGATCGAAGATACCGAAACAGCGATCGCTCAGATATCGCCAAACTCCACAGTGTCTGCGCGGTCATCTTCCACCTCGCGCGGCCGTAAACGCTTTAGCGAATCACTCCCGCGTGAAGAGCACCGCCATGAACCCGCAAGCTGTCACTGTCCTGACTGTGGAGGGAAGATGAAACTAATCGGGGCAGACCTCTCTGAGATGCTGCACGTGGTGCCGGAACAGTATGTGGTTCTGCAACAGGTTCGCCCTAAGTATGGCTGTAGTGCTTGCGATGAGATCACTCAAGCACCTGCGCAAGAACGCGTCATTGATAAAGGGATCGCCTCGGCTGCACTGATCGCTCAGGTCATCGTTGATAAATACGCAGATCACTTGCCACTCTATCGTCAGGAAGGACGCTTCAAGCGTTCAGATATCGAACTGGATCGTTCGACGTTAGCGGGTTGGGTTGGCCGTGCCGGTGCGCTGTTAGAGCCCTTGGTGCAGGCCATCCGCACGCATGTGATGTCAGCACACAAACTCCATGCGGATGATACAACGGCACCAACGCTCAAGCCCGGAAATAACAAAACCCTAACGGGGCGCTACTGGAACTACGTACGAGATGATCGTCCCTGGGGAGGCGATGCAGCGCCTGCTGTTTGGTTCCAGTACAGTACCACCCGGTCAGGAAAAGAACCTGCCGCTCACTTGAAGGGTTATCGCGGGATCATCCAGACTGATGCTTATGCGGGTTATAACCTTGCCGTTCAGTCCGGCATCACGCGAGCGGGTTGCTGGGCTCATGTCCGCAGAAAGTTCTTCGAGCTTGCTGAATCGACAAAAAGCCCTGTTGCGCTGGAAGCCGTTGAACGAATAAACGCGTTGTATCAAGTTGAAAAACAGATCAAGGGTAAACCGCCGGATGAACGGCAACATGATAGGCAGAAAAATGCCAAACCTTTGATGGACGATCTGTATACCTGGTTAGATCAGACCCTTCGACAATGCTCTAAAGGCTCGGCTTTGGGACGAGCGATCAACTATGCTCGCAAACAATGGGATAGCCTGACGCGGTATCTTGATGATGGCCGTATAGAAATAGACAACAACGCCGCTGAGCGGGCTATTCGCCCACTAGCGCTGGGGCGGAAGAATCACCTATTCGCCGGTTCTGAGGATGGAGGGCATTATGGTGCTGCGCTTTATAGCATCATGGGCACAGCGAAGCTCAACGGTATCGACCCAAAGGCCTACCTGACAGCCGTGCTAAAACGGATCAACAATACCAAGACCACAGATATTGAAAGTCTGCTGCCTTGGAATATCAATCTCAATGACTCTCAGGTAACCGAAGCGATTTAAGGTGTGAGCAGTCTACGCTTACCTTGGAATTCCGCAATAAGCCAATCTGCTGCGATGTTTTTTAGTTCGTCGTGTTTTGTGCCCCTCGATCACCCAGTGAACAAACGCATGGTCGCGATTTTATAAAGTCCACAGATCACTGTGGTCAATGGTGTTTCAGTTTGTGAATCCTACTTTGCCCCAAGCCCAGTGGCTGGCATATCGCCTTTGTGTCGGCGTGTTCAAGTGAGTGTGGATGATAAAAGCTATACGGGTGATGAAAATGAGGCGTGCCAAGTGCTTGAAGCGAATCCTTCCTGTGGCTTCATGTTGTCAGAATGTGCCGAAACCAACGATAAAGGTGAATGCATTCGTTTTACCGGTACCTATGACTGTGGATTGCAAACCAACGATCCAAAGTGTGTGGTATCCAATCTTATGCCGAGTAGTTTTGATGCCTGTGAGCCTACTCAGACGATTACGCCATTTACTGAAACCAAGCATGTACCTGATTACCAGATGTGCGAAAAGATCAGCACGTTTACTCTGCCTGTGTTGAGAAACGGCAGTCATATTGCTGCTTTACTTTGCCGCTTTCACGGATCATTCAGGAACAAGTGCGTCCGCAACTTGGTCTTGGCTGGGGCAGTGCGAAGCCTCCAAACTGTGAAGGTTTGACCGCGAGTCAGTTAAACCAGATGGATTGGAGCAAAGTCAATCTGGATGAATGGATAGGTATCTTGTCGATAACAGGAAACCTACCCGAAATACCGTCCCTGGATCTGGAAAGACTCAGTACGCTAAACGTTGATGGAAATCGTCAGAGTGCCGCAGACAGAGCCATTGAACGGCTAAACGGAATGGATGCCCAGGAACTGCGTCAGGATGCGACGGAAGAAACTTTGGGGAATAATTGATTTGATAATTCACCGTATCCGTGTGTGTTAAATTGTTGTTTGGTTCGGGATGTCCTGAAATCAGAGACCATCCTTTTTGCTCACAGGAATAGTCACTTTACTACTAACTAAATATCGAGCCGCAAGTTTTCTTGTATTTCATCTATCAGTGTTTTTGGTACATCCCATTCCTCAGCAAGCTGACGCCAAGTTGATACGTGCTCAATCGTTGCATCAATAATATTGTCGATCTTTTTCTTGTTAAAAACAGGGCTAAGTTTCTCTAAACTATAGAAATCACTTCGTGTAAAGTTATCTCTTTTACCATTCAAGCTCATCCAATGGCTGTTCACCCATTTGCTGCCTGGTTTATAGCTATAAGCTAAATCATAAGCTGGTGCGAGAGACCATTTGTCTTTTTTCAGAATAAAGGCAAAGTTCTTTGAGTGGTCGTCATGATTTCGAGCAATGATATTGAACGTCATGCGCTTGAATAGCTGCTCAGCTTCAACAGCAGAAAGCTTCAACTGTCTGGCAATGCCAAATAACTCTGCGTAAGAAAATGACCCCGGCTTTTTATAATCAACGTGGGCAAGCCCGTTTAGCGTTTGTACGTGTACCTTGCTGTTTTTAATTCGATCAAACCGTTGTGTAATAAAGTGGCGTCGATTGCCTTCATGGAGTAAGCGGCATGGCATCATATCGACACCGCATTTGTTAGCCATTAAATGATAAACAAACTCCATTGCTCCATAGCCTAATGGGTCACCGAAGGTTTCTTGATTTTTGTTATGTTCACTAACGCCGTCAAATTTCATCAAATAATGAGTAAAACCACTTGGCGCTTTAGCTTGGCCGGAGCGAACTTGAGTAAAATCTTCATTAAATGCTAATACGGCTTTCGGTCGTGCTCCTCCCGCACTCATGCCAACAGATAATAAAGACATCATTGCCTCTTTATCGTCTTGGTCATTTTGTTTGAGTTCTACTTCAAAACTACCTCGTGAATCTAAGATTTCTTGTGCAATTGAAACGAGCGACTGGATTTCTACTTGTTGTGAAGCATTTAAACTTCGTAACTTTGTAGCTGGCGCATACTCAAGAGCTCCCATGCCTCGCTTTCCCGTATATTGGAGGCGTTGCAGTGGTGTAATGTCACTCGGTGAACGGCCTTGACCTGCAACCCATGCGTTGAGAACTGCGTTACCAAAATCATCAGGTAAGGAGTCAGCTATTAAACCTGGTAGTCCTTTAAAGGTATTGAAATCCAGTTCGGGAAAGCTATAAATGCGATTCGATAATGGCATTTTGATCGGGGACAGCTCGACACCTTTTTTTGTGAAGCCTGGATCATATTCAAATGACCCAAGTCCCTTTTCAGTGTCAAAACTCACTGCGCCAACAGCATCGTCTTGGTATGTTATTGTAATGACTTCCATTACCATTCTAGTGTTTCCTCATCTTTGTTACTGCGCTGGCCTGAGGCTCTCTGCCTTTTCTTTCCTTGCAGTTTGGCCAGCTGTAAGGGCGAAATTTCTTGTTTAGGGAGAAATAGATCAATCTGCTGCGTGAGGTCTAATGCCATTAATATAGCAATCATGATGTCGAGCTGAACTTTTCCCTTTTCTGCATTCAAAACCGTTTTGCGCGCAATGCCAGCAAGCTCGGCAACTTCAGATTGTGTTAGGTCTCGATTTAGTCGAGCTTGCTTCAATCTGTCGCCGATCTCTTCTGCTAATGCTGTAGCTGTCACGTCTTTCACTATAAAGCCCTATTTTGGTTACATTAAGTGAGTTATTCTTACTTAATGTTCTTAATTTAGGACTTTAAGGTGATATTGTAAAGTGGTGCTTTTAGTGTCCTTCTTTGATTACATTAAGTGGCTTTTAATCTGTTAGAGTAACCAATTTTGGACTTTATGTGGTTTTCAGGAGGCCCCTTCGAGAGGGGTTGGTTGATGGGAGCCTAGCTGGCTAGTTGGAGGGAGTATCTGTTTCTTCTTCAGTGATATCGTCATCGGTTGAAGGCACCGCTTGTTCAACTTCTGCTTCTTTACCCTTAGCTTGAGCAGATTTCCGTGCTCGAATTTCGATATCAATAATGCGTCGAGCAAGTTTGATAATGCGCTGTTGCCATCTACACGTTGTTTGTTGATAAGCACGCTGGATAACACAGAGTGTGTCCATTGAGATCATTAACGCATCGAGTTTGCGAACTAAGCCGGCAAACTGGCCAACCTGAAGCGAGCTGATTCTGGCATTGAAGGTAATCGGGTCGGTGTAGTCAGGTACTTCATCGATGCCGTTGGACTCCATCAGTTTGTCCGAACGAGTTTGTTCGCTGTCTACCGCCTTAGACATCGGGACGGCAAGACGGCTAAGCGGTTCTTTAGACGGTTACTGCAAAGCCACGTTAGTGATTTGAGGAAAATAGTAACGGATAAATTGCGAAGTTATGGTGTTGCTCATCGAGAATTGATCTTTGAGACGATTACCACTACACGGGATAGTTTGCCCACAATAGAGCAGAGCTGTCACATCAACTGCCCCGGATGAGAGGGCGGGTAGTGCGGCGGATCAAGTCACCCAGGCTGGCTCAGCATTTTGTCAGTGTCCACGCTGCTGTTTACAACCTGTTCAATCTCGGGCGGCATTTTGTTGCGGTTAAGTACATCCGAAATCTTAGGGTAAACGGGGATTCATATAATAAGTGCGACATTTTTGGCTAAAGGTCGTGGGTTGATACTCTTCAGAAGGCCTTCCTGTCGGGTGCTATTTAATCGTAGTCGCGCTGTCATTGAATTTGCATAAGCGCTAGCTTCGCCGCTAATGCCGCTCGATTTTCTAATTGTGTGGTACGCAAAATACTACTTACTTGATTCTTAATGGTTTGTAGAGCAAAGCCAGTTTCATTCGCAATCTCTTGATTGCTCAGGCCTGCACTCAAGAGTGTAGCGATGCGTTGCTGGGTGTGATTGAGTTTGTCAAACAATGGAAAAGCCTTGGCGGGGCTCGCGGATAAAGTAGAGGCCACACTGCCTAATAATAACTGCTGTGGAATATACACCCCGCCAGAGATGACCAAATCTAGAGCCTTAGCCATTACCTCATTGCTGGTCGATTTAGGGATATAACCAGAGGCGCCGTTTTGCATTGCCGCGGCAACAATCTCAGGGGTTTCTGCCGATGAGATAATCACCACGGCGGTGCCGGGAAACTGCTGTTTAAGTTGTATTAACCCCTCCACACCGGTAGCTCCGGGTAGGTAAAGATCTAATAACACTAGTTCTACTTCATGATCACCGGCCAGCGCGGTCATGGCCGCGGGTAAAGAGGCCACCTCAGCGATCTGCCAAGTGGCATTGAGTGCCGAAATAATCTCTTTTAGCCCCTTTCGAATCAGTTCGTGATCATCTGCCAGAAGAATTTTCATAAATAGGTTACTCAATTAATTTCAAATCTAGGTACACCGCCAAAGTACTAAAGTACCTCGCTGCTGTGACAGTGACGTTGCAATAAGTCTTTTAAGTCATACACCTGCAATCGAATTGTTATTTAGCGAGTACTTAAAAGGCTCTGTTACTCGGTACTCGAGTACTTGTTTTTTATGTAGGTACTTGAAAAATAAAGATTTTATTATAACAAAACAGTCATAATTGCCTTCTATTATCCTCAGCCATTAGCAACATTTGAAAACGAGGCATAGGTTTTGGCTGAAATTGCGATACGCAAACTGAACAAGTCGTTCGGTGAAACACAGATTCTGGATCAGATCGATCTAACGGTCAGGGACGGTGAGTTTATGACCCTAGTTGGCCCATCCGGATGTGGTAAATCGACACTGCTGCGCATTATTGCCGGTTTAGAGTCCCAGACGAATGGCCAGATCAATATCAGCGGACAGCCGGTGGATCAGCTGCGACCGAAAGATCGTAACCTGTCTATGGTGTTTCAGTCCTATGCGTTATACCCACATCTTACGGTTAAAGAGAATATTGCCACCCCTATTCGTATGCGCAGCTATCGCTGGTATCAACGTCTGCCGCTATTAGCGCAGCTGTTACCCGGTGCGGCTGAACGGCAAGCCGGTATTGATAGCAAGGTGGCCGCGGTGGCTGAGTTATTACAGATAGAACACTTATTAGATCGCCGTCCGGGTGAGCTTTCCGGTGGCCAGCGGCAGCGTGTGGCATTGGGCCGCGCAATGGTAAGAGATCCCGCGGCCTTTCTGATGGATGAACCTCTCTCCAATCTGGATGCCAAGTTACGTGTTCATATGCGTACTGAAATCGCTCAGCTACATAAGCAGCTCGGTACGACATTTATCTATGTCACCCATGATCAGGCCGAAGCGATGACGATGTCAGACCGAATCGCTCTGATGATGGATGGCGAGCTGTTGCAGGTGGCGACCCCAGAGGAGATCTACCGTAACCCAGTGGATGTGCGGGTGGCGGAATTTATTGGCAGCCCCAAAATCAATCTACTGCCAGGGGAGGTCAACAATGCTGGTCGTGTGGTGGTTTGTGGATGCCCTCTGCGTGTTGCCACTTTGCCTGGACTGGCAAACATCAGGGTAGGGGTGCGCCCCGAGAACGCTACTGTTTGTCGCGCCGAGCAGGGTGATATTCAGGGACGGCTGATCTATTTAGAGAACATGGGCGCTGAGTTTTTTGCCCATATCACGATCGATACTCTCGCCGAGCCGATGCTGGTGCGTTGCGATGTTGAACAAGGGCAGCAATTGCTCTTGGGGGCCACCGTTGGTATCCGTATTAAACCGAAACATACCCTAGTGTTTGATCAACAGGGCCGTCGGGTTGTCTCAGAAAAAGTCGCTGCGGAGGTGCATCATGAATCTGTCACAGCCTGAAACATCGCCGAGTTTGCCTCGCCGTCCTCGCCGCTGGCGTCTCTATCGAGGAGCCGAACAATATGAACGCTTGCTAGGTTGGTTTCTCTCGCTGCCCGCCGCTGGGCTTATGTTGCTGTTTCTGATCGGACCGATTGCTGCGGTATTGCTGCTCTCCTTTACGGATTGGCAACTGGGCATGAGTGCTTTTGAATGGATTGGCTTGGATAACTATGCTGAGCTGTTTAGCGATTCGACCTTCTGGCAATCGTTAAAAAATACCATGATCTATGTTGCCATCGTGGTGCCCGGTTCTGTTTTTCTAGGATTGGGGGCTGCCATGCTGATCGAAGCAGGTAAGCAGGGTAAATCGTTTTATAGGGCGGTCTATTTTTTACCGGTAATGGCTACGCTTATCGCTATGTCGATTGTCTGGCAGGTGATACTTCATCCTGATTTTGGGTTATTGAACCTGATACTAAAAGAGCTTGGCATCACTGGACCTAACTGGTTACAAGACGGTGACTTGGTGCTGTATGTGCTCTGCGGAATTGGTATTTGGCAGCAAGTGGGATTCAATTTAGTGCTGTTCCTCTCCGGCTTAATGACCATCCCATCACATCTTTATGAGGCTGCTGAGATGGATGGAGCAAGCTCTGCATGGGATCGTTTTCGGCTGGTCACCTGGCCACTGCTCGGCCCGATCACTCTATTTGTTGTGGTGATCACTTCTAGCAAGGCATTTCAGGTGTTTGATACGGTGCAGGTGTTAACGAAAGGGGGCCCTAATAAAGCCTCGGAAGTGTTGCTATACACCATGTATACCGAAGCATTTGAGTATTTTCGCACTAGTTATGCTGCGGCCATCACCGTCGTTTTCCTATTCTTTGTGCTGCTGCTAACCCTGCTTAAAACCCGTTTCCTTGAACGTAAGGTGCACTACTCATGAATCGTCAACCTTCCTTGTTGTTTCGTTTGTTCCGGCATTTAGTGCTTATGAGTGGAGCGGTGGTCATGCTGATGCCGTTTATCTGGATGTTGCTGACTTCGGTTAAGCCACCAGATGAGATTTTTAGTTCAGAGCTGACATTGTGGCCACAACACTGGTATTTCATTGAAAACTATAGCGAAGCTCTGACGCGTATACCATTAATGAAGTTTTTGCTAAACGGTATTGTGGTCACCGTGGCTATCTTTTTATGCCAAGTCAGCATCGCCGTGCCAGTGGCATATGCCTTAGCAAAGTTGCGTTTTAAAGGAAAGAAAACCCTGTTTGCGGCGGTGCTGTTTTGTTTGCTTATTCCACCACAGGCGGTCTCTATTCCGTGGTATCTGCTGATGTATCAGTTTGGTTGGCTCGATAGCTATATGGCGTTAATCGCGCCGTTTAGTATCTCGGTATTCGGCATCTTCTTGATGCGGCAGTTTTTTATGACCATTCCTAATGACCTGATTTATGCCGCTCGTATGGATGGTTTTAGTGAGCTAGCCATTGTTTGGAAAGTCATGCTGCCTACAGCGATGCCAGCGTTGGTGTCATTCGGCATCTTCTCGGTCGTGGCTCACTGGAACGATTATTTCTGGCCACTCATCGTGCTGAACTCACCGGATTATTACACTCCACCGCTTGGTTTGGTGAATTTTAGGAATGACGATACCGGCAACGATTATGGCCCATTGATGGCCGCGGCCACCATCGTTATCACCCCGCTGGTCGGCGCATTTTTATTGGCTCAAAAACGTTTTATCGAGGGCATCACGCTCTCGGGCATGAAATAAATATCGACTAAAAAAGCATCCATTAAACAGTCTCTTTATATCTATTTAGGAATATAACAATGACACGTAAATCTCTTCAGCGCTTAATCGCGGCCTGTACGCTAACCCTTACCGGCAGCACCTTTGCCGCCACCGAACTGGTAGTGCAATATCCCTATGGCGGTACCTTTAAAGAAACCTTTGCCGAGATAAAAACCGGATTTGAAGCCCAGTATCCCGATATTAAACTGAATTTTCGGGCTCCTTATGAAAACTACGAAGACGCCACTCAAAAGGTAATGCGCGAGGCGATCACCAAGCGTTTGCCCGATATCTCATTTCAGGGCCTCAACCGAGTCAGACCTCTCGTCGATCGAGATATTGCGGTTTCATTAGAGCCTTTTATTGCCAAAGAGCAGGGCTTTGATAAAGAGGGCTATCACAAGGCGATGCTGGATATAGGCACTTACAATAATGAAGTCTATGGTCTGCCATTTGCCGTGTCTCTGCCGATCGCTTATTACAATATGGATTTAGTACGGCAAGCGGGTTGGGATGAACATAACCTGCCGAAAACCTGGGATGAGGTGATTCAGTTAGCGCAGGAAATCGATGCCCTGGGTGATGATGTCACTGGGATGGTTTATGGCTGGCAGATCACTGGCAACTGGTTATGGCAAGCACCGGTATTCTCGCAAGGTGGTTCGATGCTGAGCGCCGATGAAAAAACCGTGAGCTTTGGTGGAGAAGAGGGACAGTGGGCATTAGAGACCTTCGCCCGCTTCTTTAAAGAGGGCGGCATGAAAAATTACTCTAGCGCAGATGGCCGACAGTCTTTTATTTCGGGTAAAACCGGTATTTGGTTCTGGTCAACCTCGAACGTGACCAAAGCTGAACAGCTTATTGGTGACAAATTTGAGATGAAAACGAATTCCTTTCCCAGCGTGAAATCGGAAGGCAGCCTGCCAGCTGGGGGCAACGCCATCGTCATGTTAACCAAAGATGCAGCCAAACAGGATGCTGCCTGGAAATTTATCAAGTATTCAACATCGGGTAAGGGGGCAGCCATCGTAGCGCAAACCACCGGTTATATGCCGCCAAACAAGAAAGCCAATGAGGAGTATCTTACCGATTTTTATCGTAACCACCCCAACCATTACACTGCAGTGAAACAACTGCCATTAATGACCGATTGGTATGCTTTTCCCGGCAAAAACGGTCTGAAGATTACCCAGATTATTCATGATCATATGCAATCGATCGCCAGCGGCGACCGGGTGAATGAGTCTGGCGCGGTGCTTAACGATATGGTTACCGACGTTCAAAAATATTTGCCGCGTTAATAACATTATTCATCGAGCCGCCATCCTTTTAGGGTGTGCGGCATCGCCTCACCGAGCTTCCGGCTCAGGTATACAGATAACGAGAATATACCATGAAACTGATCCACCTAACCGATACACATTTAACATTGCCGGGACTGGCATTGTATGGCTCCTTTCCTGCCGAACGGTTACGAGCCTGTATCGCCTCTATTAATGCTGACCATGCCGATGCTGATCTCTGTGTGATTACCGGTGATTTAGCCCACGCCGGTGAGCCAGAAGCTTATGCTGAGTTCGCAGAGATTATTGCCGAGCTGAAAGTGCCTGTGCAATTAGTGGTGGGTAATCATGACCATCGTGGCCGCCTCGCGGCACAGTTCCCAACGCTGCAACAGGATGAACATGGGTTTGTGCAATCGGTTATCCATAACAATAGTGGCAGTTTTATCTTTATGGATTCGGTTAAAGAGGGCACCCATGCCGGTGCCTATTGCGAGAAACGGCAGCATTGGCTGGCGCAGCAATTGGCACAAGCAAGTGGCGATGTTTACCTGTTTATGCACCATGCCCCCTTTAAAACAGGCATTAAACCGATGGATAAAATCGGTCTCGATCGGCAAGATGCAGCCAACTTACAAAGCCTGTTACATCACCATGGCCGGGTAAAACACCTCTTCTTTGGCCATTACCATCGGCCTATGCATGGTTCTTGGGCGGGTATTGGTTTTTCGACACTGAGAGGCTTAAACCATCAGGTGGTATTGGATTTTCAGGAGGAAGATCAATACCTGTTCAACCATGAACCGCCGGCCTATGCGATCGTCTTTATCGATGACGACAATGTGGTTGTTCATAATCATGATTTTCTAGATCCATCAACACCGTTTAATGCCTTAACCGAGCCGGAGTGGAATGCATGAAAACAGTGGCATCAAAGTCTTGGCAGTTTGCTAACCCGGTGCGTATTCAGTGCGCTAATGGCGCTATCGATCAATTATCAAACCTCATTAATGGGCGGCCCTATATTCTGGTTACCTATGCTGAGCCGGTGTTTCAACAGTGGGCCGAGCGTATTGCGCGGCAGGCACAGCCATTAATGGTGATCGATTCTATCCGTGCCAACCCCGATTTAGATGATATTAAGCTGCAGTGCGAGGCGCTGGCTAGCTTAACCCAAGCGCCGCAGCTGGTTATCGCTTTAGGCGGTGGATCGGTGCTGGATACAGCGAAGGCCTTAGCCGCTTCGCGGGGAGACTTCGACCATTTTCATCAAGGCCTGCTCGAAGCGGAAGATGTCACCGCAAGCTGGCCGATTATTGCGCTCCCCACCACGGCGGGTACCGGCTCTGAAGTGACCTGTTGGGGGACCATTTGGCATAGACGTAGCGGTAAAAAATATTCGGTGAAAGGGCCGTCACTCTATCCAGAATGGGCAGTGATCGACCCCGAGCTTAGCTTAAATCTACCCTTCGAACTGACTCGGCAAACCGGTTTGGATGCCCTCAGCCATGCGTTAGAAAGTATCTGGAATGTTAACCGAAATCCGGTTAGCAATACTTTTGCCATTAAAGCCGCTAATACAATTCTTAATGTATTACCTAAACTATTAGATGATCTGACTAACCGTGACTTACGGCGGCAGATGGCCGAAGCGGCACTCTTGGCGGGGTTAGCGTTTTCTAATACTCAAACAGCCATTGCTCATGCATTATCCTATCCGCTGACATTGAAATATGACGTGCCCCACGGGATTGCATGTTCATTTACTCTGCCGCAGATTTTAACCGCCTCCAGCGGTATTCATCCTGATATCGATCAGGTGTTGATGACTATTTTTGGCAATCTCAATACCGCCGAAGCGACCTTAAGTGCGTGGCTGAAACGGCTAGGTGTTGCTACTGATCCAGAGCACTATGGTGTTGATCCTGTACGTTGGCCCGGTTTGGTGAATGAGGCGTGTTATAACCCTCGGGGACAAAACTGGAACGGTGATGCCAGCGCTTTAGAACTGTTGTTAATTCGTCATGCGCAACAAATGGATCAACCACAAGGGTTATCTCGATGAAGCCATTTAGTGCGTTAATCGCCGAATCTGATGCGGTATTGGTTGATATGGATGGTTGCCTGATTGCCGGTCAGCAGGTGTTACCCGGCGCAGCCGACTTGATTGAACAGGCGGCGGATAAGTTCTGGTTAGTGTCGAATAATTCCAGTCATAGTGCCGTTGAACTCAGTCGTCGCTTAGTAGAGTTAGGGTTGCCGATTGCACCACAGCAGATGTTGTTAGCCGGAGAGGCGGTGCTAGCCGAGGCTTATCAGTGCTATCCGGCGCAGGGGGCGATGTTGCTCGCCCGTCAAGCACTAAGAACCTATGCTGCTAGTTTAGGCATTATTGAAGATGATGAGCAGCCAGCGGTGATTGTATTAACCCGTGATACCGATCTTTGTTATCAGCGTTTAAGCTTGGCCATTAAGCACCTCAGCCGTGGTGTGCCCTTATTAGTGGCCAATCCGGATTTTTCACACCCCGACCCCGACGGTGATCCGGTGCCTGAAACCGGCAGCTTACTGGCTTTATTAATCAGCATTATTCCGCAACTGCAATATCGAGTGATGGGCAAACCCGAAGCGGGGTTGTTTCAGATGGCACTGGCCAAAGCCAACGCAGATCCGCATAACTGCGTTATGATTGGCGATAACCCTCGCACTGATCGTGATGGTGCCGAAGCGCTGGGTATTCGGGCGTTTTTAGTGGGTCAACATCCCGAGGCGGACGCCATCAATTTGAACGCCTTACTCGACAAAACCTTGAGCCATTAGCGGGCAGGGGGATTAGCCTATTTGTCATAAGACTGACATACCATAGTGAAAAAACATGATGGAACTCTACGATGCATACCAGCCCCCTTAGCCCGGCCATTAAAACCGCTCATCCTGATTTAGTCGACCCCGAGGTTAGGACACTGCTCAGCAGCGAGGCTAGTTGGTTGTTGGATGCTATTGAGAATATTGCCGAAGCCTTTGTTTATTGGGGGCCGGATGATCGACTGGTGATGTGTAACAGCCAATATCCTTCACAATTTATGGAGCCGGATAAAGTCAGGCCTGGGGTGCATTTTTCTGAGTTGGTAGAACAGAATATTCGAACCGGTCGAGTGGTGCGCTTTAATGATATTAATGATGTGCCAGCATCCCCCGAGGCCTATCGTGAAAAACGGATGGCGATGCATCACAGTGGTCACGGCACCTTCGAAGTCGAGAATTATTCTGGTAAATGGCTGCAAGCCAGAGAGCGTAAAACCCGGGATGGCGGCACGGTGGGCATCTACACCGATATCACCGGGATTAAACAGGCAGAGCAGCGAGAACATCAGGCAGCCATCGCTGAAGCCCAAGCTAATCAGGGAAAATCACGCTTTCTGGCCGCAGCTAGCCATGATCTACGCCAGCCGTTGCATGCGATGGGGATACTTGTCAGCGCGCTGTCTGGGCGATTAAAAGCCCCGGAAGAGCGTGATCTGCTCGCCGGTATCGATACGTGCCTAAATACCATGCAAAGCCTGTTTGATTCATTATTAGATATCTCTCGATTGGATGCGGGTGTTATCGAGCCAGAACAACAGCCTCTTGATTTGAGCCAACTGTTAAAACATGTCGAACAGGAGTTTTCACCGCAAGCGCAGAGCAAAGGGTTAACCTTAACCGTGCGTGGCACCGCGCACTATAGTTACAGTGATACTTCGATGCTGGGGCGCATATTACGCAACTTAATGGCCAATGCGATTAAATATACGGATGCTGGACGGGTGCTGGTTGCCGTCAGACCCCATGCGGATGCATTAGCGCTGGAAGTGTGGGATACCGGTATTGGTTTTCCAACAGCCCAGATCGATACCATGTTAGGTGAGTTTAAACAGCTTGAGGTGGGCAAGGTCAGAAGGCAAGGTTTAGGGCTAGGATTATCGATCGCTAGTAGGCTCTGTAATATGTTGCAACACCCGCTAGAGATTCGCTCGATAGAGGGCCGTGGTTCGATGTTTAGGGTGGTTATCCCGCTACATCAACCTAGCCAAACGGTTGCGGTCACCGCCACCGCTCAGCCTAGGTGTTACTCCGATATGAGCCAGCGCTATATCGTTGTATTAGATGATGATCAGGATAACCTTAAAGCAACCGCTCTGTTATTACGCGATTGGGGTTGCCGAGTGGAGACAGCGGCGAACCTCACCGAGATTGAGCAGATCAAATACTGCCCAGACCTTATGTTAGTCGATCACCACCTAAGTGATAATGAAAAGGGTACCGACGCCATTGATCTATTAAGCGCCAAATTCGGTAAAAAAATAGCGGGCTTAGTGATCACCGGCGATACCGAGCCAGAGCAACTGCAACAGATTAAAGCTCAAGGCTATCCGGTGGTGCATAAACCACTTAAACCGATGAAATTAAGAGCGTTATTGCAGCAGCGATTTTCTTAGTCGCTCGGGGATTTATATAATAAGCGCGCCACTTTTTAATTAAAGGGAGAGGGGCGTGAATTCAATTCAAAGTCTAAGTGCCAGCCAGCCAAGCAAGCTTGTTGTTTGAAATGAGGCTATGCATTCTATTTCACAGTAAATTGCTCATCATTTAAACGGATATTTCATGCCTTCAAGAGCCTGAGGCTCTGTACGAAGTTCGTTATCGAAAGCTTCAAAGGTTATTGCTACAAGAACAAAATCCCGCTGTTCGGCCAGGCACGTTATGTGCTTCATTGAGAATGAAAACGATCCTAGTGACCTTTATCAGGCTTGTTGCGGCATCGATAATGTCTCTCACCGATGACAGTACACTGATGTTGATTGGGTCTGTTTTTGTGGCCATAACACTATCCCGTATATCAATTTAATACACAGTCACAGTGATAGGCACCCTAGCAAGACGGAAATAGGGGGACGGTTAAGCAAATATAAGAATCGATTCAGACTCCGGTGCGTATCCTTTCAGTTGATCACGATCTACAAATGCCGTTAGCTGCGATAAAGGGGTGGTGATTATGGCAGTTTTGAGTGTGTGCTGCTCATCGAAAAAGGGGCCGTGTTACTGACAAATAAGACGCTTTATTGGCCAAAAAATGACACCGATTAGTTGAGCAAAAGATGTCTATTTATAGGGGTGTAAATTGCTCATTTGTGGCACAAAAAATCTTGATTTGTAGCACAAAAGTGCTACACTTTTGTCTTAGCGTATTTTTAACTTGTTGATAAATAAGTGGTTTCATTTCTGTGGGAGCCCCCGCTAGGCTCCACCAATTCCTTCGTAGATCCGTTATACATAAAATGAAGTGGAGAAATGCCCGCTAGTATTGATGCGAAACTCGATAAAATAATTAAGCGGTATGCTACCTCCTTTGGGCTTGTCGTATAAACCTCTCCTTTTGAGGCAATCTTGACCTGTAATATTTTCAACAGCAAGGCAGAGAACATCAACTCAATTTCGCCGACCGTCTTATTTGAAGCCCCAAATCTCGGTATACTTTCGGGTAGAGATATATAGAAAATCGCCACAGTGCTCGTTTATTGCGAGCAGAATAACAGAAGCAATATGACGCACCATAAAAAGGTCTTCACTGCATTTCAAGGATTCATATATGTTTAAACTGGTAAATTCAACATCAGAAGGGGCTGTGCTTAGAATTGTCTGCTTTTCTTCCGAGTTTAAGACGCTTCCTGTGATCGTTGGGTGCCATTATCTCGTTATTGATGATGTGACAGGGGAAATGGTTGATTGGCGTTGGGTTGGGGCTGAAAATGGTGATGAAAGCGGTACGTATAAAGCATCTGATAGTGTGGCGGTTACGGATGATGTGCTTAATAGCCTGTTGGAAAACACGGATCTAGCTGTCTTTTTATGTAGTGATACCCACTCATGGCGTAAGAAGGTGATTGAGCAATTAGGGCGCTATGATGCGGATATCTTATTTATCGCGGTTCATTGGTCTGCAGATAAAATTGATGATGTGCGAAGCTTCATAACGTCTGAATATAAGGCCTTGTCTTATGATGGAAATCTTATCTGTGGATCTCTTGAGGATGCCGTTAGCGCCGTGCGTGGCATCATTGAATTGATCATGGATTCGAGTTTGGTTGCTATTGATTTTGCTGATATTCGTTCCGTGTTAAAGAGCAATGATACCTTGCAATTGCAGGCGTCTGTTGGGCGCTCAACCGGTGAAGGAGCAGCCTTACGTGCCATAACAAACGCGTTAAATCAGATTTCACTATCGCCGTTAGAAGTGATGCTCGTTACTATTTATGGAGGGCCCGATATAAACCTTCAGGCGTTTTCAGTTGTAACCGAGGCTGTTGAAAATTTTGTAATACCCGAAGGAATGGTTGTTGTTGGTATGGTTCGTCGCCAGGAATTTGCAGATAACAACGGCATAGAAGTTAGTCTCGTAGCTGGTTGTACTGGTATGTAGTCATGAACGTTTTGCCAAGCCATCGGCTTTACCAACAGAGCTATTCCTGTTTTCGATCATATGGCAGAAATTAAGCAGGAAAGTGTTGGGGATGGCATGGATTATTACTCTATCAATTCAAAGTGGATGCAGAGGATACTCAGCCATTTTGCCCTGTGGCTCTGGATAGCAACAGTTTGCGTTAGGTCCAGGTTAGAGGCGGTTTTTCATAAATGGGCTCTTAAGTAGGTGTTAGGTGGCCAAATTCACTATGCCGCTACAATGATGACTGAAAAATTCAGAGGTGTAACCAGTCACTTTTTATGATTCAGGCTGTCGGACGTTACAGTCATCAAGGCGTGTAATAACCACCTAAACGGCGAAGGTTTTCTTCAAATTGATCAATATTACGCACTATCTCACTTCCTCCCAACGAGACACAAACAGATAGTAACGCTTCAATGAGTGCTATCACGGGCACGAGTGTGCCGAAAAAATGGGGTGTTTCATTGTTCAGGGTGAAAACGATCTCGGCCTCGGCGGCGAGGGGAGATCGCAGACTGTCGGTCACGGCAATGATTTTCGCGCTGGCTTCCCGCACGATCTTGATCGCATTAACCGTGTCGATGGCATAGGGATCTGAACCAAACACGACCACTACATCTTGCGCATTAATCTCGGCCAGTTCACTTAATAATGTGCCCTGATAGCCGCGGATGAGATTGATATGCGGGAATGCGATTTTGCCAACATAGGCAAAGTGGTGGGCGCAAGCAAAGGTATCTCTAAAACCTATCACGAAGACTTTACGGGCATTAACAATCATAGGTGCCGCGAGTTCTAATTTAGCTAAGGTCTCTTCCTGAAAGCAGTGCTCTAGATTGTTGAAGGTGGTGGTGGAAAATTCGGATAACACATTGTTTTCAGTGTTATTACTTGCGAGGTTTTGTAACGACTCCGCACGCTGGCTGAACGAAGAAGGCGCTTTAGCGTGTATCGCTTCTTGGAACAACTGTCTGAAACTATCGTAACGCTCAAAGCCTAACGTTTTCGCCAGCCGTGTCATGGTTGAGGGGGTGACGGATGCGGTTTCGGCACTTTTACGGATAGACAGCAACGCGATTTCCACCGGATGCTCTAGGACAAAATCAGCCGCTTTTTTCAGTTGTGGTGTCAGTGTTGGGTAAAGCGAAGAGAGTTCTTTTAATACTCGATCGGCATCACTTATGTGCTGTGGCTGGCTGGTTTCTGTCGTCATCGTTTTACTTCGATCTCTGCATTATTCACGTTTAGCTATGCACCTCATTTTAACGAGATCACACAGATAAAACACATAAATATTTTTTTGATACGTTTGTATTGACATAATACATATGTATTCTATTATTCAAATATAAACACATATGTATTATTGTGGGTTTTGTAACAATCACAATAATAAATTAGACAGGTACTACTGATGACTACACCCCGCTATGAAACGCTGATCTACATGAAGCAACAGAATTATGCAGAGATTCGTTTCAATCGACCGCATCGTCTAAATGCTGTTGTTGAACAGTTCTATAAAGAACTGCTCAGTGCTTTGGCTCAAGCTGAAGCTGATGCTGATGTGCGGGCGATTTTATTGACCGGTGAAGGCCGTGCCTTCTGTGTCGGCGCTGATATGAAAGAGCATGGGGCGGGTGAGCGTACCCAGTACCAACGCCGTGAATATCTGCAATTAGGTAATGATGTATGCGAAGCGATTTTTCGCGCCACTAAACCGGTGGTTGCAGCAATCAATGGTTATGCTTTAGGCGCGGGTGCCGAAATGGCGTGTTCATGTGATTTTGTGATCATGGCTGAAAGCGCAAAAATTGGTTTCCCTGAAGTCAGTATTGGCACCTGTGTCGGCGGTGGTGTTACGCAGTTTTTAACCCGGTTGGTGGGGCTAGCAAAAGCTCGCGAACTTATTTTCCTCGGCACTAAGATCGATGGCAATGAAGCGCTGGCTATTGGTCTGGTGACTCTTTCAGTGCCAGCAGATGATTTACAGCAACAAGCCGAAGCCTTTATCGCAGAGCTGGCGACGAAAGCGCCGATCTCGATGCGGTTTGTTAAAAAGTTATTAAACAATGCTTCGCATACCGATTTAGATGCTCAACTGCAGCAGGAGTTAGATGGGGTGTTCACCTGTACAACCACGAAAGATTGGCAAGAGGGCGTTGATGCTTTTGCTGAAAAACGTTCGCCCGCGTTTAAGGGGCACTAAAATGAAAAGTTCACTACATGATTTTCTAGCCCCTAACTCAATCGCAATTGTTGGCGCATCAGCAGACCCCACTAAACGGGGTTATAAGGCGATGGTTGGTCTATTGAATGATGGTTATCAGGGCACGATCTATCCGATCAACCCGAAAGTCGATGAGATCATGGGCGTCAAAGCTTATGCTTCGCTCACAGATCTGCCGGCTGCCGCGGATATGGCGTTGATCTGTACTCCGGCGAAAACACTCCCCGCTTTGTTAAAACAGTGCGGCGAGAATGGTGTTAAAGGCGCCATTATTCTGGCCAGTGGTTTTGCTGAGGTGGATGCAGCGGGTGCCGAGCTGGAACAACAGGTTCTTGAAGCGGCTCAGCAAGCCGGTGTGCGTATTGTCGGCCCAAATACGTCGGGTATTTTCAACCTTCATAAGAAAGTTAATTTGCTGGCGTTGGATAACGTTAAACCCGGCGATATCGGCATTATCTCTCAATCGGGCAATATGTTGTTGTCGCTGGCGCTGGAAGCACAGCATAACGGTTATATCGGCTTCAGCACCTATGCAGGGCCGGGCAATCAAACCGATGTCGACTTTGCTGATTATCTTCAGTATCTGGGTGAAGAAGAAAACACCCGTGTGGCTACCTTTTATGTCGAAGGCTTTAAAAATGGCCGTGCCTTTTTAGATGTCGCGCGACAAACATCGAAATACAAACCTGTGGTTGTGTATAAATCGGGTAGTACAGAAGCCGGGCAGAAAGCTGCGAGTTCCCACACCGGTGCCCTTGCGGGCAGCTATCAGATGACAGTCGATCTATTGCGACAGGTCGGCGTCAATGTGGTCGAAAATTCAGATGAAATTTTACCGGTTGCTGAAGGTTTAGGTCTGTTGCAGCAAGCGGCGGGTAAACGGGTTGCAGTGTTGGCGGATGGGGGGGCAGGCGACTATTGCGTCCGATCGAATTTCAGAAGCCGGACTTGAACTGGCGGAACTTACCGAGTCAACACGTCAAGCATTGGCCAGTATTCTGTTTCCTCAGGCATCCCTAGCAAACCCCATTGATGTCGCGGGGAGTACCGATGCACATCCGGCGTTGTTAGCCGACTGCATGGAGATTCTAGCCGCCGACGACAATGTTGATATGGTCTTTTTAGTAGGTATGTTCGGTGGCTACGGTATTCGTTTCGCTGAAGAACTGAAAGAAGAAGAGTTGGCTGGTGCGGATGCGATTATCGAGTTATCCAAGCGCACGAGCAAACCTTTAATTATTGATAGCCTCTACGCGCATATCAAACCGGCACCCTTGCAACGTCTGCGTGAAGCTGGACTGCCGATCTATGCTTCGATTGAGCATGCGGTAAAGATCATGGCGGCGCTGGGCGAGCGGGGAGCTTATATTGAAAGCAGTCAGCAGGCTGAAAATAACGTGCCATTAGTAATTAATGACGATTGTTCAGCCAGCTTTCGTAAAGCTCGCGCCGAAGGGCGTGATCTATTTGAGTTTGAGGCAAAGTCTTTGCTGCGTGGTTACGGCGTCGATGTGCCTTTGGATATGATTGTTCGCAGCGAGGCTGAATTGGTTGACGTAATCAATGAGTTTGGCAATACGCCATTGGCGATGAAAGTGGTTTCCAAAGATATCTTACATAAGTCCGATGCCGGCGGCGTTAAATTGAATGTCGTGGGTGAAGCGGCACTTAACGTCGCCCGCGATGAGATTCTGGCCTCCTGTCAGCATTATAAAACCGATGCCGAGATAGAAGGTGTGCTAGTCACGCCGATGGCCCGCAAAGGCACTGAAGTCATTATTGGTATGAGCCAAGATCCGATCTTTGGTCCGGTATTGATGTTTGGTCTGGGTGGCATCTTTGTCGAGATTCTTAAGGATGTCACGTTCCGAGCGATTCCCCTGAGCCGTCATGATGCACGTTCGATGATCGATCAGATCAAGGCTCGTAAGATTCTCGACGGCGCTCGTGGAGAAGCGGCGGTTGATAAAGAAGCATTGGTTGATTTGTTAATGAAAGTGTCTGCCATTGTTGAGGCTCATCCCGAGATTGCTGAGCTCGATCTTAACCCCGTTATTGCTTATGACGATGGTTATGCGGTGGTCGATGCCCGCGTCATTGTTAATCAGGAGACACACTCATGAGCTCGATAAATACGAATAACTTGCCACAACTGACCGATGCTTTGATTACGCTGGACAATCGTGTCGCGATCCTAACCCTCAATCGCCATGATCTGCGTAATGCCCTCACAGGGTCACATTTAATCGAAGATATTATCGCAGTGGCCGAGTGGGTGAATCATTGTGATGAAGTTTCCGTACTCGTGATAACGGGGGCTGGATCAGCCTTTAGTGCCGGTGGTAATATCCGCGACATGGCAGAGCGTGGGGGTGATTTTGCGGGTGACGTCGCAGAATGCGCTGACCGCTATCGCAAGGGGATACAGCGTATTCCTTTGGCTCTGCAAGCTGTTGAAGTGCCCATTATCGCTGCCGTGAACGGTGCGGCCATCGGTGCGGGTTTCGATCTGGCGAATATGGCGGATGTTCGGTTTGCTTCCGAGAAAGCCAAATTCGGTGAAACCTTTCTTAATCTTGGGATCATTCCCGGCGATGGCGGTGCTTGGCTAATGCAACGTTTGATCGGTTACCAGCGAGCGTTTGAACTGACGCTATCTGGTCGGGTTATCGACGCTGCGGAGGCCAAAGAGCTGGGGATCGTGATGGAAGTGGTATCTGCCGATGAGTTGCTGCCAACGGCGATGAAACTGGCTACCCGTATAGCGAGTCAACCACCTAAAGCGACTCGTTTGACCAAGCGGTTAATGAAGATGGCACAGCGGATGGAGTTAAAAGATTTCCTCGATGTCTGTGCGGTATTTCAGGGTATGTGCCACAATGAACCTGAGCATTTGACGGCAGTGAATAAAATGTTGGCATCAATGGCGAAAAATTAATAGCAAGGGTTTCACCTTGCTTAACGAGAAGTAGAAAGTAAGTAAGAATGTAGCCGGTTATACCGGCTCGATATAACAATAAGGATGCAAATAATGAAATTAAAGAAACTATTTACTAATACCGTGGTTGCTGCTGGCATCGCGATAGGGATTCAAAGTGGTGCCGCATTTGCTGCGCCACCGTCATCCTATGTAACGATTGGTACAGGCGGCCAAACGGGCGTCTATTACGTGGTAGGGCAGTCTATCTGTCGTTTGGTTAACCGTGGTAATAAAGATCATGGTATTAAATGTACTGCACCGTCTACGGGTGGTTCAGTGGCTAACCTGAATGCCATTCGTGCGGGCAACCAAGATATGGGTGTGGCCCAGTCTGACTGGCAGTACCACGCTTATAACGGCACTAGTAAATTTGCCGACCAGGGTGCTAACAAAGAACTCCGTGCGGTCTTTTCTGTTCACCCTGAACCCTTTACCGTGATTGCTCGAGCTGATGCTGGCATTAAGAGCTTTGACGATCTGAAGGGCAAACGGGTCAATATCGGTAACCCCGGTTCTGGCCAGCGTGGCACCATGGAAGTGGTCATGGAGCGTAAGGGTTGGACTAAAGATGATTTCAAACTGGCTTCCGAGCTAAAAGCATCTGAACAATCCCAAGCACTGTGTGACAATAAGGTTGATGCCATCATCTACACTGTTGGGCACCCTAATGGTTCGATCAAAGAAGCAACAACATCATGTGATGCAGTATTGGTACCGGTAACCGGCCCAGAGATCACTAAGTTGATCGATGATAATGCGTTCTACGCTGAAGCGATTGTTCCCGGTGGTATGTATAACGGTAATGAGGCTGATACTACTACCTTTGGTGTGGGTGCGACTTTCGTATCTTCAACTAAAGCTGATCCTGAAGTGATCTATCAAGTTGTTAAGGCCGTGTTTGATAACTTTGACCGCTTCAAGCGTTTGCACCCAGCCTTTGCCAATCTTGAACCTGCGAATATGATCAAAAATGGTCTGTCTGCTCCGTTGCATGAAGGCGCGATACGTTACTACAAAGAACGTGGCTGGATGTAATAATACACTCCTGACCGGCGGCTCCGCCGTCTATCTCGACTATCCCAGAGTACCCCTGGGATAGTCCTTTCTCAGTTCTGGCGTGACCTTTTGGGCCTTGCTGGAGCGTACTAATATTTACCGGCGGTAACGCTGGGAGTGTTGGATCGGAGAGTATTATGACTGAACTGAATTCAAAAGAACCTACTAAACTCAGCGAAGCAGAGCTCCAAGATTTAGTCGCGTCGACGGATAGTGGTGCCCGCGACCCTAAAGGTGCTCAACGTCTTTTACTGTTAGCCGCTGCGCTGTGTTGGTCACTATTCCAGCTGTGGATCGCCTCGCCGCTACCGTTTTATGATTGGCCGTTGATCGGCAGTTTTGGTGTATTTAACGATACCGAAGCTCGTTCAATCCACCTTGCCTTTGCTGTATTCCTCTCTTTTATGGCTTATCCCGCTTTGGGCGGCTCTCCTCGTGAACGAGTGCCTTTGCCGGATATGATCATGGCGGTATTAGGTGCTTTTTGCGCCGGTTACCTGTTTATCTTCTATGTACAAATATCTGACCGTCCGGGTTTACCGACGACGTTAGATATCGTCGTTGCTATTGCTGGCGGGATTCTCTTGTTAGAAGCAACCCGGCGTGCACTCGGGCCACCGCTCGTGGTCGTTGCGTCACTCTTTTTGTTTTATACCTTTGCCGGCCCCTATATGCCGGAAATTATTGCCCATAAGGGCGCCAGTCTAAAAGAAGTGGTTAATCACCAGTGGATCACCACCGAAGGTGTGTTTGGTATCGCACTGGGCGTATCGACGAGTTTCGTGTTTCTGTTTGTCTTGTTTGGTGCTTTGCTGGATAAAGCCGGTGCCGGTAACTATTTCATTAAAGTCGCTTTTTCACTCTTGGGGCACCTGCGTGGCGGCCCCGCTAAAGCGGCTGTTGTTGCGTCGGGTATGACCGGGCTGATCTCCGGCTCTTCCATCGCTAACGTGGTCACCACCGGTACTTTTACCATTCCAATGATGCGCCGCGTGGGTTTCAGCGCGGAAAAAGCCGGCGCGGTCGAAGTAGCCTCGTCGGTGAATGGCCAGATTATGCCACCGGTCATGGGCGCTGCTGCGTTTTTGATGGTTGAGTATGTGGGTATCTCCTATGTTGAGGTGATCAAACATGCCTTTCTGCCGGCATTGATCTCTTATATCGCGCTGGTTTACATCGTTCATCTCGAAGCACTTAAACAGAATATGTATGGTCTGCCTCGGCGTAGCGCAGCTAAGCCTTGGATGGCGCGCTTGATGGGCGTGTTGATTGGCTTTTTTGCCACCGCCGCCGTGTCGATGGTGGTCTATTACGGTATTGGCTGGATCAAACCATTGTTTGGTCAATACGCCAGCCTAGTGATTGGCGTCTTGTTGTTGATTGTCTATGTTTTGCTGGTGCGTTTTTCTGCAGGTTATCCCGACCTTGAATTGGATGATCCTAACTCTGATGTGGTAGAACTGCCGGAAGTTGGGCCAACCGTTAAGTCTGGATTGCATTTTATTCTGCCGGTCATTGTGCTGGTGTGGTGTCTGATGATTGAGCGCTTGTCGCCTGGGCTCTCGGCGTTCTGGGCAACCATGTTGATGGTCTTTATCCTACTGACCCAAAAATCTTTATTTGCGTATTTCCGTAATGAGGGAGGTCTGGGTCGACAGTTTAGGAAGGGCTTTAATCAGTTGATTGATGGCCTAATCGTCGGTGCCCGTAATATGATCGGCATCGGTATCGCGACGGCGACCGCCGGTATTATCGTCGGTGTGGTATCGCAAACCGGGGTAGGTTCAGTGCTGGCCGATCTGGTTGAAGTGTTGTCGATGGGTAACCTGTTGTTGATGCTTGTTCTGACCGCTGTACTCAGCTTGATACTGGGCATGGGCTTGCCGACGACCGCCAACTATATTGTGGTGTCATCTTTACTCGCACCGGTGATCGTGACCTTGGGTCAAGAGTCTGGCCTGATCGTCCCCTTGATTGCCGTGCATCTGTTCGTGTTCTACTTCGGCATCATGGCCGATGTGACACCGCCGGTGGGACTCGCATCCTTTGCCGCGGCGGCGGTATCTGGTGGTGATCCCATCCGTACCGGGTTTGTCGCATTTTTCTACAGTTTGCGAACCGCTATTTTGCCGTTCCTGTTTATCTTCAACACCGATCTGCTATTGATCGATGTGACCTGGTGGCAGGGCATTATGGTATTCGTGGTATCGACGGCGGCGATTTTGTTGTTTACCGCTGCGACCCAAGGACATTTTCTGGTGCGTAACCGTTTATACGAAACGGCGCTACTGATTCTGATTGCCTTCTCACTATTCCGTCCCGGTTTTTGGATGGACATGGTATCACCGCCATTTAAAACGGTCGCCGCCAGTGAGCTGATGGGTAATAACTTGGATCTTCCTGCTGGCGCTGAATTGCGGCTGCATCTGATTGGTGAGGATGATGTCGGTAATCCCCGTGATTTTGTCGCGCTCTTTGAGCTGTCTGATGGGGCGAATACTCAGGAACGCTTGGTCAATGCCGGCTTAGAACTGGCTGATCTTGATGGCAAGGTGGTGGTCGATATGGTGGGCTTTGACAGTCATGCAGAGAAAGCGGGTTTGATGTTTGATCAGCAAATAGGGCAGGTGGAAGTACCACAGGGTCAGCCGCCTAAAGAGTTGATGTTTATCCCTGCGTTGTTACTGCTGATACCTGTTGTGCTGTTCCAGCGTCGTCGCCGTCGGGTTGACGATGATCAGGCGCCGATCCCAGCAAATACTTAAGCTAAAACCGAGGTGGCTTTTGTTAGGCACCTCGGTTTCGATTGCTATATTTTGTGGTAAAGGAAGGATTTATGTTTAAGCAAATTATTGTTCCGGTTGATATTGAAGAACCGTCTTTTTCGGATCAGGCGATTGAACTGGCGTTGCGGGAAGTGGATAGCGCGGGGGGCACCATCCACCTGATGACGGTTATCCCTGGGTTTAATTCACCGCTGGTTGCCTCCTACTTTAAAAAATCAGTGGTTGAGAAGGCGCACGAAGCGGTCGAAAAGCAGCTGCAAGCACTGGCTCAGAAAATGTTACCGGCGGAGGTTAATCGCACCCTTTCAGTTCATCAGGGTAATCCGGCTGAGCGCATTATCAAACAGGCCAAGCGCTGCAATGCTGATCTGATTATTATGACGGCACATCACCGTGGCAAAGTTGATCACGTTTTGCTGGGGTCTAACTCCTCGCGAGTGGTTGAGCGTGCGGGTTGCTCGGTATTGGTGTTGCGTCCTTAAGGCTAACTTATTGCTGCTAGGCTAGACTTTTCGACCAGAGGCGCTGGTGCAAAACCAGCCCTGAATTGACGAGTGAGAACTCTGTGTCGTGTTAAGTGATAATCTTAGATCGAGTAGAGTAGGCGCATTAATTATAAGGTTAAATTTAGCCTTCAAACATGCGGATACGCGCACTGTCTAAATGGTTTTTCATTGCGGCTCTGGCAGCGGCTGAATCGCCCTCTTTAATGGCGGTGACGATGGCGTGATGCTCTTGTTGCACTAGCTGTAAGCGCGAGGCAGGTTTTAACAACGATAGATTTCGGGTGATATTAATGCCGCCCCTAATGCTATCTTCGAGCAATTCCAACACCGTATTATAGAAATGGTTATTAGCCGCCTCAGTAATGGCTAAGTGAAAAGCAAAGTCTTCATCGGTCGCTAGCTTACTTGATGCATTGGCATCATTCATTTTTTCATACGCTTTTTCAATGGCTTCTAACTGGGCACTGGTTCTTCGTTTTGCCGCAAGTGCCGCCGCTTCTGCTTCAAGGTTGGAGCGGAATTCAAAACAGCGTTGTATATCGGCAATACTGGATATCGGAGAGAACTGTAGTACTCGATTATCCGGCTTTTTGATTACATAGCTGCCAGACCCCCGTCGCGAGGTGATCAATTCATCCTCGCGTAACCGCGCTAGGGCTTCACGTAAAATAGGCCGAGAGACGTTGAACTCTTTACATAACTGGGCCTCTGACGGCAGTTTTGTATTGAGTGCGTAGGTACCGTCCATGATAACGGCCAGTATTTGCTCATAAACCATGGCGCCAAGTGATTGCTGGGTCTTTTTTTGAGTAGTTACCTTACTCATCATCTGTTCACCGATATTTAATAAATGTTGTGATAAAGCCGCTGAGGTTACGCTTTCAGCTTGGCTTTTTATTCAGTCAGTCTGGCGGCGATAGGCGCTAACAATGCTGTGGGCTGGCAACAACGTATCCCTGATTTACCCTTGGCTTTAACCGCTACCAATGCAATACAAACCCGACTGGCTACTTAACTTATTTTTACAACTTTATCCTCTCTATCTTGAAAATACAAACAAAGCTTTAAAAACAAGGCATTAATAGAGGTGAAAAGTGTTGTTAGAATCGATAATTAGTAAATAGTTGTAAAAATTAGTTTGATTTGTAATTTTTGTGAAGGTATTGTTGTTCGGCGTTGTAAAAAAATAAGAGATCAAGGTGAAGAACGATGACGGAAAAATATCAAAAGCTGGCTAGTGATGTACTCGAGCGACTAGAAGCCGTGTCAACGGCCACGTTGCATACAGCCCTCTTTAAAAAAGGTTTGCGCAATACCTACATTCAAGGGATCAGCCGAGTTAACAGCCAGAAAGTGAAAATGGTAGGGCAAGCATTTACGTTACGTTATATCCCCGCGCGAGAAGATTTAGATACCGTAGCGGCGTTTAAAGATCCTGAGCATCCACAGAGGCTGGCGGTTGAAACCGTGCCTGCAGGGATGATTATGGTGTCGGATTGTCGGCAAGACGCATCGGCAGCGAGTGCCGGCAGTATTCTGTTAGCACGACTTGAAACGCGTCAGTGTGGTGGTTTTGTCTCCGATGCCGGCATTCGTGATTTTGATACGGCGATGGATATGGCGATGCCTATCTTTTGTACTAAGCCTAGCGCGCCAACCAACCTTACCAAGCACCATGGTGTTGATCTTGAAGTGCCAATCGGTTGTGGCGGTGTTGCGGTCTATCCTGGTGATGTGCTGGTCGGTGACGGTGACGGCGTGATTGTGATTCCATTAGCGTTAGCTGATGAAATTTCACAAGAGGCGTTAAGAATGGAACGCTTTGAAGATTACGTTATCGGTAAAGTGCGCACAGGTAGCCCTGTTATCGGCCTTTATCCGCCAAATGAGACGGCTCAAGACGAGTATAATAAATTTATTGCAGGCTAAGGTGAATCTAGCGAGTACGTATGAATACGGATTATTTTTTGTATTCAATCTGTTCAAATAACAGATAATTTTTTACCCATATCGACCCTAATAATAAGTAAAAAAAAGAGATTATTATGTTAACTAAAAAAATAAAAAAAGCGCTGCTTTGTGCTGTTAGTGCGTGCGTTCTCAGTTCTACTGTTTCTGCTGCAGACTTTCCCTCAAAAGATATTCGTCTGATTGTGCCTTGGCCTGCAGGTGGTGGAGCCGATGCGATTTCACGTAAAATCAGTAGTATTGCGGAACAAGAGCTGACGCAATCGATCTACGTAGAGAATATAGGTGGTGCGGTCACTGCTACCGGGTTAATGCAAATGACCCGTGCTCGCCCAGATGGGCATACTATCGGCGTGTTAACCTATGACAGTGTTATCACTCTGCCACGCGGTAAAATGGTGCCGGGCTATTCGCTAGAAAAAATGCAACCGATCGCCCGCATTACCCGTGAGGCAGATGCCTTAGTGGTGTCTAAACGCTCGGGCTATAACAGCTTTGATGAACTGATTAGTGCGGCAAAAGCAAACCCTAATACTGTGCGTGTTGGTGTTGCACCTCGAGGATCAGGCCCCTATCTTGCGGTACGCCGCTTAGAAAAAGAAGCCGGTGTTCGCTTTAATGTGATTACCTATCCTGGCTCATCGAGTGCTGAAGCAGAGGCTTTACTCTCCGGTGAACTTGATGCTGCAATCTCAAGCCTAGGTGATTTCAGTGGCATCATTCAGTCTGGGGATGCCAAAGGGGTGGTTGAATTAACCTCTGAACAAAACCCATCGTTTCCTGATGTCCCCCCTGTTAGTACCTTCGGCTATCATTTAGAAACCGGTAGTTTTATCCTACTCGCCGCGCCTAAAAACACTCCAGAGGCATCACTGGCTAAGCTTGAATCTGCCTTTAAAACCGCTTTTGACAGCTCAGAATTCCAAGTGTGGGTGGCAACCGTTGGTGTGACCCCAAGTTGGTTAGGTTCTGTTGATGTTCAACATTGGATTGATGAACTGCAAACCAGCACGTTTAAAGTAATGGATGATCTAAACCTGTAGGGATTAACGATATCAGTCCCGGCTTATGTCGGGGCACTTATAAGGTAGATTATGATGTTATTAAACAAAAGGTTTGCGTTTCAATTTTTGGTTTTTTTGTTTTCTGTTGGCTATTTGTTAACGGCGGTGAACTTAGGGATGCCACTGTCTAATAATAGACTTGAACCTTCGTTTTTTCCGTTATTGGTTGGTTTTTTTGCGGTTATCTTTAGTACTGTTTTATTGTTTAAAGAAATCGTTTTAATCAAGCAGAAAATCAAATTTTCTCAGTCGGGAAAAGAAGAGAAGAAGATGAGTAATAAGACGGAGTATGCTCCTCTTCTTATCATACTATCGATCTTTGTGTACATTCTTGCGTTTTCGATAGCTGGATATTTTATTTCATCTTTTCTGTTTGTACTTTCTATTATTGTTATTTTCTCATCGTTAGAAAAGATAATACAGAAACTACTGATATCAATAACTATAGTCTTTGTCGGGTATCTGCTTTTTGAACAGATATTCGGTGTTAGACTCCCAGCGTTGTGGGGGTAGGTGATGGAATTTATGAATCTGGTGGTGGGCAGCTTTGGCACGCTGTTCGAACCGTTAAATCTTGCTTATATTGTTGCCGGTTTTTTAATCGGAACAATTTTTGCTGCGATTCCTGGTTTAACGGCAACTTTGGCGTTAGCGCTGTTATTACCGCTAACTTATAGCTTAGATGTGACTACCGCGCTGATGGCTTGCGCCAGTATCTATATGGCGGGTATGTGTGGCGGTAGTATTACGGCAACAACCATTAATATTCCCGGTGCTCCGTCATCGATGATGACCGCGCTCGATGGCTATCCTATGCAGCAGCGGGGCAAAGGGGCATTGGCTTTGGGGCATGCGTCGGTTGGCTCGATGATTGGTGGTGCACTGGGTGCAATATTGCTAATTGCGGTGGCCCCGTTTGTTGCTGAAGCTTCATTATTGGTTAAAACCACGGGTAAGTTCTCGTTACTTGCCTTTGCTATCGTCATTATTATCATTGCGCAACGTGGCAAGATGATTAAAGCGGCCATGGCCGCTTGTATTGGCTTGATGTTAGCAACGGTTGGCTTGGATGCGATGGAGCCCGTCACGCGTTTTACCTTCGGATTGAGTGAATTAACTGCCGGTATTGATCTGATGCCAGTGATTATCGGTACCTTTGCGATTAGCGAAATTTTGATTCAAGCGAACTCGTCGGTCGATACAAAAAAAGCCGCTGAAGCCTTTAGCAAAGTGAAGATTCGACGTCGTGATTTTCTTCCACCGCTGTCTTCCATCCGTGAAATTGGCGTGATGTGCTATATCAAGTCGAGTTTAATTGGCTATTTTGTTGGTACTCTACCCGGTGCGGGTGGTTCGATGGGCAGCTTCCTTGCCTATGCTGAAGCCGTACGCACCTCGACTAACCCCGATAGCTTTGGTAAAGGCAACCCGAAAGGTATTGCGGCATCAGAAAGTGCTAATAATGCGGTGTGCGGTGGTGCCTTAGTACCTATGTTAACCTTTGGTATTCCGGGTGATCCGATTACGGCAATCATGTTGGGCGTATTAGTTATTAATGGTATTCAGCCAGGCCCTCAGCTGATGTCTGGCCAAGCGGAGTTAATTGCTCCAATGCTGGCTTCGTTGTTATTCAGCGCGGTTGTTTTGATTCCCTTAACCCTATTTTTACTGGGTCCTTACTTTATTAAAATTGTCTCAATTCGCAAAGATGTACTGTATGGCATGATCGCTTTGCTTGCGGTCGTGGGCAGCTATGTCGCCACTTACTCTAGCTTTCAGATGATGATGGCATTGGCATTAGGGGTATTAACCTATTACCTCAGGAAAAATGATTTTCCGATTATCACTTTACTATTGGGTTTTATTCTTGGTCCAAATCTAGAGGAGTTTTTACGTCGCTCTTTAGCGCTGTCAAATGGCAATCCAATGACTTTTTTCACTAACCTAGATAGCTTGTTCTTTATTGTTCTGACGCTGGTATTTGTTTATTTCCTAGCGATTAAAAAACCACTGAAAAGCCCTATAAAAAAAGCCGCCGTTAATTAACCTTAGGGCTAGCTTATTAATCCATTTCGTACCGATTTTTGGTTAGGCGTCTGCGCACGCCTAGTCGATAAGTTATAACGATCGAAAGGTCATCTTTATTAAGTATTTAGGAGTAGAACATGAATTTAACGGGCCAATTACTGATAGGTCAGAATAACCTTGTTGCAACCGGCGATAAAGTTTGGGCGACTAATCCCGCGACCGGTGAAAAACTTGAACCCGGTTATCATGGTGGTGGTCTTCCAGAGGTCGACCAAGCTTGTGCATTGGCCGAGGCGGCCAGCGTTGCTTTTCGTCATACCTCTTTAGAGCAACGGGCGATCTTTTTAGAAACGATCGCTGTTGAAATTGAAGCGATCGGTGCGCCTCTGGTTGAGCGCTGCATGTTAGAAACGGGTTTGCCGCAGGCCCGTATTGAGGGTGAACGTGGCCGAACCTGTGGTCAGTTACGCTTGTTTGCATCGGTGGTGCGTGCGGGTGAATGGCTTGATCGACGTATCGAACCTGCGATGCCTGAAAGACAACCGTTACCACGCGCCGATTTACGGCAGCAAAATATAGCGCTGGGTCCCGTTGCTGTGTTTGGTGCGAGCAACTTTCCGCTGGCCTTTAGTGTTGCAGGTGGTGATACAGCATCGGCTTTAGCAGCGGGCTGCCCCGTGGTTGTTAAAGCGCATTCGGCTCATCCGGGTACCTCTGAGTTGATTGGGCGTGCGGTCCAAACGGCGGTGGCGAAGTGTCATCTGCCCGAAGGTGTTTTTTCTTTATTGTATGGTTCCGGCACTGTACTGGGGCAAGCGTTGGTATCGGATGCTCGCATTAAAGCGGTAGGCTTTACGGGATCTCGCTCGGGCGGTTTGGCATTAATGGCAACGGCTCAGGCGCGTCCGCAGCCGATTCCGGTGTATGCCGAAATGAGTAGTATCAATCCGGTGTTTTTATTGCCCCAGGCGATGGCCAGTCGTGGCGCTGAGCTTGCCGAAGGTTTTATCGGTTCGCTATCGATGGGGGCAGGGCAGTTTTGTACTAACCCAGGTTTGCTTTTGGCTGTGCGCGGCGAAGCGCTGGATAATTTTTTGCAGGCGGCCAGTAAAGCGATTGTTAATGTTGCGGCACAAACGATGCTGACACCCGGTATTCATAAGGCGTACCTGCAGGGAGTCAGTGCGTTAGCGAATAATGCTAAGGTTAAGCTGCAGGGCTGTGGTGAAATCCGCCTTGCGCCAAACCTGTGTCAAACCCATCTGTTTACCACCACCGCGAATGATTTTTTAGCGGATAAAAGTCTAACCGATGAGGTTTTTGGTGCATGTTCTTTGCTTGTCGTTTGTGATGATTTGGCACAAATGGCACAGGTTGCAACGCAGTTAGAAGGGCAGTTAACCGCTACATTACAAATGGATGATGACGATCTGGAGGCGGCTAAAAAGTTACTGCCAGTGTTGGAGGAAAAAGCGGGCCGTGTGATGGTGAATGGCTGGCCAACCGGTGTTGAAGTGTGTCATGCGATGGTGCATGGCGGGCCTTTCCCGGCAACCTCTGATGCACGAACAAGTTCGGTGGGTAGTGTTGCCATCCAGCGTTTTTTACGTCCTGTTTGTTATCAAAACCTACCTCAGGGATTGTTGCCAGAAACACTACGTGAAGAGAATCTCGTGGCAAGTTCCTATTTGATGGACGGTAAACGGGTGGGTTGAAGCATGGATTGAAGCATGGATTGAAGCATGGATTGAAGTTAGGGAGGCATGAGTTGAGCATCATCGTTTAGTGAGCATCCACTGTTTACCAAGCGGTGATGTTGCATCGCCCCTTCATCTAATTTGTGCAACGACCGTGCGATTGCTGCTTTAACGCTTCTATTTTAACCCCTCTATTTTTACATTTTTAGCTTTATCAGTCTGGTTTGATGCCGACTAGCTGAATGACACTGCATTCGCCACGATGAAGCTCGCCTTCGTTGACGGGTCTAAGACACTCACGGGCAATTATGAGTTCTAGTTCGGCGAGTTCTTGTTTCAAATCGTGCAGTGCCATCAGCATATCGGGGTCTTTGGGGCCACCTAAACCGCGGCTATTCAGTTGATTGGGACTAAAAGCCTCGAGAATGAATACCCCTCCAGGTTGCAGGCCTGAAACAACCTTTTGATGTAGCTCTCGCCGTAAAGGCGAAGGGCTATGGGCAAAAATTGAAACAATCCCGCTCCAGTTTTCTGGGGCAATCTGAAGGTGGGTCAAATCGCCGACATCGTAGTGTATCTTCATGCCTGTTTTTGTCGCCAAGCTCATTGCTTTATCGCGAGCAACTGCTGATTGGTCGATGGCATACACGTCATAGCCTTGTTGTGCTAAGTAAACCGCATTGCGTCCTTCACCCTCTGCTAGGCAAAGGACAGCTCCTCGTGGTATTCGGTAGGCTTGCTCTACTAGGAACTCATTCGGCTCGGTGCCATATACAAAACTATTACCACTGTAACGTTGATCCCACATAGGTGCCTCTTTAGTGCGTTAAACGTGCATGTTTGAACGTGAATTTTGCCTCAATAGCGTCAACCACTGATAGTGGTCGATCCTCATCGGGAGTCAGTCTCAAGATAGGTCTTATTGTTGGTTGCTATGTTGAATACGTAAACCTACTTTTACCGTGTGAAAATTGAAGATATTCACTGATCAATATCACCGTATTGTCATACAGTGATTTGGTATTAAGATAATCTAATATACTATGTTTTATAGCAACGCTTGCGTAATGTATTCGTCTGCGTTTGGTCCATTACAGGCTTAAGTTGATAACCGCTGACTCAACCATGATTGGATGTTATTAGCCCGTAAGCTTCGACCTATGGAGTCCGATGATTGTGGCTGAACCCTCAATGACTTCTGACTCTTGTTCGGCACAACTTCAAGGATAAGGAGATTGCTGATGTTAAGACGAGATCTGGACCAACCCTGGCACCCTAGCTACTGGCTAGCAGCGCTAGGAGCTGGTGGACTTTCTATCTCATTTTTTATGTATCTGATGTGGCTAGTCCCTCATCAGGGGTTTCCTATGCCAACGTGGCAGCATCTTGACGCATTGCTAGCGGGGGATACATCACTGCCAGCAGGGGTGCGATCAGTCGCTATAGTGGCGACGTTGTTAATGCTGTTACTGGCCTTGTTGCACTTTACGCTGCTGATCTGGAATATTCGTGAGTACCGAGCGGCCCGGACAACCGATGCATATCAACGGTTACTGGATTCTCCGAGCGAAGTGCAACTGATGACTCAACCGCTGACGTTTGCGATGACCGTCAATGTTTGCTTTGCATTGGGTGCGCTGTGTGTACCGGATTTATGGGCAATTGTGGAATACCTGTTTCCTATCGCTTTGTTAGCTTTTGCGGCTATCGGTGTTTGGTCGCTTAAACTCTATGGCCGTTACCTGAGTCGGATGCTAGTTAATGGCGGTTACCGACAGGAAGAGCACAATCACCTTTCTCCGTTAATGGCTGTTTTTACCTTTTCCATGTTATCTGTTGGTTTTGCTGCACCCGCAGCCATGTCCCACTCCGTGTTGGTGGCCGCGTTAGCGGCGACGCTATCGATTTTATTTCTAGTGATCGCGGTGGTTTCCGGTGTGCTGATTTTGATCTCCGGCCTACAAGCGATGCTACAGTATGGTTTACAAACGCAGGCGACTCCTAGTATCTGGATGTTGATTCCTATCATGACATTGCTTGGGATTGAGTGGGTTCGAGTACAGCACGGTTTGAGTCATCACTTTGCGGCACCCGTAGAACAGGGGAAATTGTTTGTCGTGCTAACGGCCATTTTCATGTTGCAGCTAGGCGTTATGTTGTTGGGTTATCGTGTTATGCAATTGAATGGTTATTTGACCGCCCACCTTTTAGGTGGGCAGCGTCATCCCGTTAGTTTCGGGCTGATCTGCCCCGGTGTCGCGCTGTTTGTAATGGGCATGTTCTGGTGGCATTTGGTCTGGGTGCAAGGGGGAATCGTTACTGCTTTTGGGGTGGTCTACTGGTTAGGTATTGCGGTGTTAGCGGTAGTGCAATTTTTAACGCTGGCGGCATTACTACGCCTCAGCCATCGCTTGCTGAGACATAAATCTATTCAGATCGCATCGATGGAGTAGATGTACTGTAGCTATTAGGGTCATAGTTAAATTTAAATGGTGCAAAGCAGACAGCTTCCACTATTTCATTTAATATTAGCATTATCTAATATTAAGCAGCAGGAGATATACCATGAGTGAAGTACAAGTTTCCTCGTGTGTGCCTCAGGTGAAAGCCTTTTTCGATGAGCCTACGAATACATTCAGTTACGTGGTGCGGGATCCTGATTCTCATGCCTGTGCCATTATCGATTCGGTGCTGGATTTTGATTATGCCAGTGGCTGTACTGATGTGCGCTCGGCAGATGAGATCATTGCTTATGTGCGTGATAACGATCTCTCGGTTGAGTGGATTTTGGAAACCCATGTGCATGCAGATCATCTGTCGGCAGCGCCTTATTTGCATCAAGCGCTGGGTGGTAAGACAGGTATCGGGGCTATGATTACTCTGGTGCAGGATACCTTTGGCAAGGCATTCAATGCCGGTACTGAGTTTGCGCGTGATGGTAGTCAATTTGATCACCTGTTTGAGGAGGGTGACGGTTTCCGTATTGGCCAGCTCGAAGGGTATGTGTTGCATACACCGGGACATACGCCAGCTTGCTTGACCTATGTGATCGGTGATGCGGCATTTGTGGGCGATACTTTGTTTATGCCGGATTACGGCACCGCCCGTTGTGATTTTCCCGGTGGTGATGCCCGTACGCTGTTTCACTCGATTAAAAAAGTGCTCAGTTTGCCGGGTGAAACGCGGATCTTCCTCTGTCATGACTATAAAGCGCCGGGACGTGAAGAGTACTGTCATGAAACAAGTGTGACTGAACAGCGCCAGCATAATGTGCATGTGCATGAAGGCATTACCGAGGCTGAGTTTGTGCGCATGCGCACCGAGCGTGATGCAACGTTGGACATGCCAACACTGATCTTGCCATCGGTACAGGTCAATATGCGAGCGGGTGAAATGCCACCGGCAGACGATAACGGCCAAGTGTATCTAAAAATACCGCTTAACCTATTTAAATAACACCGAGGAATTTATGGATATAAAGTTACTTGAGCCTGGTTTTTCCATCTGCCATGCGATTTACCCAAGTGATATGAAAGCGCTGAAAGCACAAGGCTTTCGGGCGATTATTTGTCATCGTCAACCGGGTGAAGCGGATGATCATATTGACGATTCTGCACTACGCCAAGCAGCAGAGGCTGAGGGTATTGAATGGGTCGAGATTCCTGTGACGCCGGGTGAATATACACCGGCAGCGATTGAGGCCTTTGGTGCCGCTATTGATCGGCTGCCGACGCCTATTCTGGGATTTTGTCGCAGTGGCCGCCGCGCGGTGTCCCTCTGGGTTCATAATCAAGTGCAGCAGGAAAACTGTGATATTGGGCAATTACTGCAGGCGGCCCATGCTGCCGGTCATGATTTACATGCAGAAAAGGATAGCTTTATTAAGGGCTGATCTTGAGTGCTCGTAAGGGGTTTAAGTGAATATTAAAAAATACCTGCCGATTTTGGCATGGCTACCGAACTACCGCTTGGCCATCTTTAATCAGGATTTGATGGCGGCCATGATTGTGACGGTAATGCTAGTTCCGCAGTCATTGGCTTACGCCATGTTGGCAGGTCTACCGCCCGAAGTGGGGCTATATGCGAGTATTGCCCCCTTACTGATCTATGCCGTTTTAGGCACCAGTAGTGCCTTATCGGTGGGGCCGGTGGCGGTTATTGCCTTGATGACGTTCACGACCGCGAGCAGTATTGTTTCGCCAGAGGGTGATGCTTATCTGACCACCGTTATTTTGCTGACCTTTATCTCCGGTATTATGTTGACCTTGATGGGGTTATTTCGTCTGGGGTTTCTTGCCAACTTTCTCAGTCATCCGGTGATTTCTGGCTTTATCACGGCTTCTGCAATCATCATTGCTGTCAGTCAGTTCAAGCATCTGTTAGGTGTCTCGGTGAGTGGTCATAGCCTTCCGGAGTTGTTGCTCGCGTTGGTTAAGGCGTTACCAGAGCTGAATATGATAACGCTCTTACTGGGCAGCGGTACTTTGTTGTTTCTATATGCAAGTCGGCGTTGGCTAGGACCGCTTTTGACTCAATTAGGTTTTAGCCGAACCATCGCCAGCAGTGTCGGACGCTTAGCGCCGATCCTAGCGGTGGTTGCGACCACGGGAATCGCCGCTTATTTTTCGTTAAATGAGCAGGGGGTTGCGGTGGTCGGCAATGTGCCGGCAGGCTTGCCGCCCTTGGCGATACCGTCTTCCGATATCAACCTCTGGCAGCAGCTCTGGGTTGGGGCGTTGTTGATCAGTATTGTTGGCTTTGTCGAGTCGGTGTCAGTAGGGCAGACATTGGCTGCCAAACGGCGCGAACGTATCGATCCAGATCAGGAATTGATCGGTCTTGGTTGCGCCAACCTTGGTGCGGCCGTTAGTACGGGTATGCCGGTAACAGGCGGCTTTTCTCGCTCGGTGGTCAACTTTGATGCTGGCGCACGTACTCCCGCCGCAGGTGCTTTTACCGCCTTGGGTATTCTGGTGGTTATTCTCTGGTTAACGCCCTTACTGCAGACACTGCCTATCGCCACCTTGGCGGCGACGATTATTATCGCGGTACTTTCTTTAATTGATATCCATGCGATCAAGCACACTTGGCGTTATTCCAAGGCTGACTTCTCAGCGATGCTGCTAACGGTCGTGATCACGCTGCTGCAAGGGGTTGAAGCAGGTATTCTCTCCGGTGTGGGGTTATCGCTAGCGTTACACATTTATCGTACCAGTCGTCCGCATACGGCGGTCGTAGGACGGGTTGCTGGTAGTGAGCACTTTCGTAATATCGAGAGACATGCGGTGGAAACCAGCCCAAACATGCTGATCATCCGGGTCGATGAAAGTCTTTATTTTGCTAACGCTCGTTATCTGGAGGATCAGATACAGGCGCTGGTGAGTCAAAACCCAGCCCTTAAACATCTGGTAATCAGTTGTCAGGCGGTCAATCTGATCGATGCATCAGCACTCGATAGCTTAGAGTCAATCAATGCTCGCTTGAAAGATACCGGGATTCAATTGCACTTAGCTGAAGTGAAGGGGCCGGTTATGGATCGTTTGGCGTTGGTTGAATTCCCCGAGCGGCTTAGTGGTGAAATATTTATCAGTACGTTTGCTGCTTGGGAACGTCTGAAGAGCGGCGGTAAGGATTAACCGTCGCGTTTAGTTAGAGGCTTTAAGGATGCATAGCAATCAGATGATAAGTTTCGACTATGGTGTGTATTGCTAGACTTAATTTCCTTGAGTTATAAGCTTATATTATTATGTTATTAATCAAGGGCAAATATGCCCACTAAAGTAACACTACTGGAGAAATGAAAGATGGCACTTCGAATCAATGACATCGTACCTAACCTCGATTTGAAAACCGATCTAGGCGACTTCAAATTACATGATTTCATCGGCGACAGCTGGGCTATTTTATTCAGCCACCCGAAAGACTTCACACCTGTTTGTACAACTGAGTTTGGCGCAGTAGCTCAGCTAGCGGCTGAGTGGGAAAAGCGCGGCACTAAAGTGATCGGCCTGTCGGTAGACGGCGTTGATGAGCACGTTAAGTGGAAAGCGGATATTGAGAAATACTCTGGCGCACCGGCGAAATTCCCAATCATTGCGGATGACGATATGGCGGTTGCCAAAGCATTAGATATGTTACCAGCGGATGCTTATCTGCCGGATGGCCGCACCGCTGCTGACTCTGCCAGTGTACGTGTAGTCTTTATCTTCAGCCCAGATAAAAAGCTGCAGCTGTCGATGACCTATCCAATGTCTGTTGGGCGTAACTTTGCTGAAGTCCTGCGTGCTCTGGATGCACTTCAAGCAACCGCTAAAGGACCGATCGCGACACCGGCTAACTGGCAATCAGGCGAAGATGTGATCGTAGGTCTGTCGCTGAATGATGATGAAGCGAAGGCTAAGTTCGGTAATATCGATGTAAAACTGCCTTACCTGCGTACGACTAAACAGCCATCATAATGGCTTAGTTAGCATGGCAAAATTGAACGCCCTGTCTGCCGCTTCGGTTTGCTGACAGGGCGTTTTTGTATCTGTGGGTTACTCGTACTGTCCTTTCTTTAGTCGGGCCTTTCTTCAGTCGTGACAGTGTTGAGCTCACAACTCGTAGACAAACCAGTGTGTCGGTGTCAATGTCAGTTACTTTAATACGTATTAGTCCCTTCCTACGCTTTCCTCGGGTTAGTTAATGATCTTCTTAGCGTCTTAATCACCGTTGGCTCTTAAAAGTCCTCAGCCTTTATGTCGAGTAGAGGGGTTACTGGCAAATTTTGAAGTTAAGGCATTTGTAGAAAGGTGGCCGCTTTAATAAGCAATTTGATAATGCCAATCGCTGTATTCGATAGTGTTGTAGTGGAAGTTTGCGCCTACTGGAAAATAAAAAGCCCACAAGATTCTACCTGGTGGGCTTAGATGTGCATTTTATGTCAGGATGGTTGGGTTATTTCTGTTCAATCATAAAGACATCAAAGAACTGCTTAAGCTCCTGATGTGCCGTCAAGGGTAGGATAGACGCGATATGCTGGTCAGGTCTGACAATGACTATGCAGCCAGCGGAGCGGTCAATTTCGCGAAGGTCATAGATGTCATTGCTTGGTTCAGCTCGGAATACTTTTTCATAGTCACGCAGTCCATATTTTCCTTTGGCTGGCCATAGGAAGTCATGTAGGTCGTGCATCGACAAATCCTGTTGCTGGAATACCGCGTAGGTATCAATGACTGAGTCGACATCAGCGTTCTTTGGTGTGTATTTCTGCACCGGTGAAGATTCATCATTGGCTAAAAAGTCGACGAATTGGTAGGCCGCTGATGAAGGCTCTCTCGGGTCTTGCGCATCGCCAAACAGGAAGATCCTCCAGCGACCATCCGCTTTGACCAAGTGGCCCAAGTGCTGGCTTCTACCGTCAGCGACACGTGTCGCTTCAGCCGAGTGGATGCGTTGGCCAATGTGGAAGCCCTTGGCTAAATGTTGGTTTTCCTGGTCCGTGCAAATGTATGACGGGAAGTATTCAATCGATGTGCCAGAGACAAAGCCGCTTTGTCGTTTCATGAAGGCTTCGATTTTGGCCGTATCAACAGTTGATTGCTGAGAGTCATCGCCTGCGGTTGGTCGTGTCGCCACCAGTCTAGACAGTTCGCGGTCAGCGTCGATCAACTGTTGCGCTACTTTGCGTCGCTCCGTGCTGTAGGTGCTCAGCAACTTGGGATGGCTTTTCCCTTGGAGTACAGCAGCCATCTTCCAACCTAGGTTAAAGGTGTCAGGCAGAGAGGTGTTCAACCCCCAGCCGCCTTTAGGGCTGTGCGTATGACAGGCATCACCGGCGACAAATGCACGGGGGATAATATCGTCTGAACTGCCGACTGGGCGATTATCGAAGCGCTCTGCCAGGCGTTGGCCAACCTCGTAGATCGACCACCAAGCCACTTCTTTTACATCCAGCGTATAGGGATGAAAAATCTTTTGAGCTTTGGCGATAAGGTCTTGTTCGGTCAGGTTGGTATCCTTAACGCGTTTGTCTTTGCCAAGCAGATCCATCTCAACATAGAAACGGCAAAGATAGCCGCCCTCACGTGGGATGGTCATAACGGCGCCGTGGTCTTTGGATTGGATAAAACTTTTGACGCGGATGTCCGGGAAGTCTGTGTTCAACAGAATATCCATAACGCCCCAGGCTTTGTTGGCCGAGTCGCCTTCTAGAGGGATATCCATGCTTCTGCGAACGTTACTTCTGGCACCATCGCAACCCACGATGTAGCGGGCTTTAACCGTTTCTGTTTTACCTTCGCCTGCTTCGTCGGCTCTTTTGAAGGTCGCCGTAATCGGGTAAGCATCGAGATCTTGAGTGAGGCTTTCGTCAATGTTCATCTCAACCAGTTGACGGCTGTAATGGGGAAGGAGATGGGTAACCGATCTTTCCATACCATCAAGCAGTAGCTCATGCAGACGTGCTTGGTTGACAATACCGTGGACAAACTCGGAAAGCCCCGCGCGAGCATCGGCAATCTTATGCGTCAGTTTGATGTTCTCTGGGTTGGCCTCATCCGGCTCCCAAAAGGTATTTTGTTTCAGTTGGTAGGTCTCTTTAACCACCATTTCGCTGCTATTAAAGGCTTCCATGATCTCCATGGTGCGGCAAGATATACCGTCTGCGCGGCCAAACAGTAGAGGACCCGGAGCCATATCAACAATACATGTTTTGATGTCGCAGAACTCAGATAACTGTCGAGCCATGGTCAAACCAGCAGGTCCGGTACCGATGATCAGCACATCAACTTCATTAGGCAGATCCACAATCGGCGGTTCAGGGTAAGGCTTTCTAGCCTCATCGGGAACCTGATAATTACCGGGTTTGAACCCGTTCAGATGATATTGCATGATGCGATCCTCCTTGTTGATGGCCTTATTATTAATGTATTGACCAATAGTTAATATGTTAATGATATTCAGAGAGTGCTACACAATGCAAGTACATTATGAGCAGTGGCGTATCATAAAGTGTAGTTCATCGCCGGGTGCGGGGCCGTCGGAGCGTTACCAGTAAGCGTTTTCGGAGTATCAAAGAGACTATCTATTGTTTCAAACCCTCAAGCATCTTAGCTATAGGTTGATGAACAAGTGCAGTTGATCCGATCGATTAGCCTGGATTGCGCTTCGAATTTTACCTTTGTCACACCTCAGCGAGGCGTTGGCTAAATAGTGATGCGCCAGCCAAGAGGCCCATGAACTAGGTTCGGTTAAATCGATCCAGTAAATAGAGTACCCAAAATGGAGAGACTAAATGCATGAAGGGGCTAATCAGTACTAAGTCAGTGATAGTCTACCAGAGAGTCTCAATAGGCTGAGGGTAATATGATGCTACTTGTTGGTTATTCATAGTTATACCCATCCGAACCGCACTTTTAGGCATTTTGATTATAATCATGGGTATTCCAGATTTTAGTATTATCAATGGCCGCCGGGAGATGAGTAACCGACTTCGTGTGGGTCTTTTGGCTGAGCATCTAACGCACGTTTGCGTGCTATTCATGTTACTTATGCTCAGTGCTGTTTGTCAGGCTCAGTCGCCAATCAATTTGTCATCGAATATGGCAGGGGTTGGCACCCGTATGAATGTGTTTTATCTCCAAGATGCCAGCCAAGCTTATACCTTCGAGCAAGTGCAGAGCGAGCCACTGGCATCACATTTTGCGCCGTTGCCGAATAATAAAAGTAATTTTGGTATCACAGGTGCCAATTACTGGTTGCGTATTGATTTGAAAAATAGCGGTCAGGAACCGTTATCATGGTTGTTGGAAGTGGTTCACCCCAACTGGGATTTCGTCACCTTTTATAGGCAAGGTGTTGCGCCCCAAATAGGCGGCGATCATATCCCATTTGTCGAACGTGCGGTCGCTGCCGAAAGCAATCTTTATCCTGTAAACACTCCCGCCGGTGCGGTACAGCGAATATGGGTTAAGCTTTCCTACGTACAACCCGGCAAGGCTGAGACGCAGCTATTACTATGGACCCCTGATGCCTTTTCGCAACACTACGCCAATCGTTATTTCGTTATTGGCACTTTTATCGGCATCGGTCTGCTGCTGGTGTTCTCTAATTTCTTGATTGGTTATTCCACACGTCTGCCGGAATATAAATGGTATACCTTATACATTATCTCGGCGATGCTGGTGTTGCTGACCAACACTGGCCTTGGCTATCGTTATTTGTGGCAAGAGTATCATTGGTTTGCCGATTTTGCTCCGATCATTTTTGCCGTGTTGACGCTGGTGTTGGCAACGCAGTTTACACGTTGTTTTCTGAACACCCGAGAGTCAGTGGTCGTTGATCGGCTACTGCAATCCCTTCTGGTTTTAGGCGGCCTCTGCGTGCTCTGTTATCTTTTGGGTGGTCGAGAAAATGCGTTAAAGCTTACCCTGCTATATGCGTTGTTGACGGTGTTATTTCCATTGATTGGAATATGGCAATATAAAAAGGGCAGGGGGGATGCTCGGTTTTATGTGCTGGGTTGGAGTGTTTGGAGTTTGGCCGTTTTTATTGCCGTGACGCGTAATGTTGGTCTCATTCCTGCTGAGTTTAGTACCAACTTTTCCCCGCCGCTGGGATTGTGTATTGAGGGGGTGCTGCTCTCCTTGGCGTTAGCGGATCGTATTAACCATCTGACACAAGAGAAAGAGACGGCAGAGCTGCAGCATATTGAGCACCTACAGCAGGAGCAGGTGATGCTTGAGCGATTGGTGTCGGAGCGAACGGTAGAGCTCGAAAAGGCGATGAAGCATGCCGAGTTGCTGGCGCAGACTGACTCGTTAACCGGAGTCTTTAATCGCCGAGCTTTCTATGAATTTAGTGAGCGAGAAGTCAGCAGGGCCCAGCGGTTTAATACGTCGCTGGCGGTGGTTATGATTGACTTAGATATGTTCAAGCGGGTCAATGATAACTACGGCCATGCGACAGGGGATATGGTGTTGATGGCGGCAATCAATGCACTACAAACGATCATGCGCGACGTCGATATTATTGGGCGTATTGGTGGTGAAGAGTTTGCCGTGCTTCTGCCGCAGACGAGTTTGAATGATGCAACCGAGCTAGCTGAACGCCTCAGGCTGGCGCTAGCGCAGATGGAGGTCAGTGTCGGTGAACTGACACTTAACGTCACCGCCAGTTTCGGTGTGGCGGCAGTTGATGTCGCCAACGAATCGCTAGCTGATTCAATGCGTCGAGCAGATGCCGCGCTTTATCGTGCTAAATCCCATGGCCGCAATCGTGTTGAGCAAGCGGATGCCTCCGAGCAGGTATCTAACGTCGGTCATTTAGAAAAGAAAGCTTAAGGTTGTGATAATAGATAGCTTGATAACTACTTACGCGTACTAATGTACGATTGTATTGCTGTGATGATGCCCTCCCAGCGCTAGGCGGGCATCTGCACTATCGGTCAGAACGGCACGTCGTCATCGAAGGTGACATCGGGCACACTTTGATCATAGGCGGGTTGCTGATCAATGTGTTGACCGCCAGAGGTTTCAGTTTGAATTTTCCAAGCCTGAAGGTTGTTGAAATAGCGGCCGTTATACTCGCGCCCGCGGATATCAAAGGTTACGGTGACACTTTGTCCTATCTGCAGTGAATCAAGTAAGCTTACCTTATCTTGAACAAACTCAAGGTTTATGTCCTGCGGATATTTACCATCCTCGACGGTCACCACCATTTCCCGTTTTGTGAAGCCGCTGTTAAACGTTTGGGGGTCTTGAATTACTTTAACTTTGCCTGACAATTCGTAAGCCATTATTACTTGCACCCTACTTTTAATAAGTCTCTTTCGAGGATGAATTAAACCAGAAAGTGACGCATATTGCTTCTGCTTTATCCCTGTTTTAAGGGCGAGGGTTTAACTCGCTATGTCAGCCTGCTCACTAGGTTGAGAGGGCTATATGCTTGATAGATGGTGTTTGGATGTATCAACAGTGATGATGAAAGAGAGGGGATTTAGGCCGCCGAGATAAAACTTAAGGGCTCTAAACGGTGTTGTAGGTTTGGTGGTAAGCATCTGTTGGCATTAAAAAAAACACTCTCACGACGCACGTTGGGAAGTGATGCGGCGTGAGGGTGTGGCCAGAATGGCTAAGGGCGGAAGAGAATGAAGCGGGTCTTTATAAGCCCGTTTTCATCTACGGGCTCCGCTATGGTGGATTTGATTCGGCGGTTGCGTCAGACCTTATGATAGATTTCAGCGCCGGTTTCTTTGAACTCCTGCGATTTTTCCTGCATCCCTTTATCGGCCGCGGCCTCTAGTGTTGCGATCTGGCTAGCATCGAGATTACGAACCTCTTGGGATATTTTCATGGAGCAGAACTTTGGCCCACACATGGAGCAAAAATGCGCCACCTTCGCGGATTCCTTCGGCAAGGTTTCATCGTGGTAGGCGCGGGCGGTATCCGGGTCTAGACCAATATTAAATTGATCTTCCCAGCGGAACTCGAAACGTGCTTTGGACATTGCATTATCACGGATCTGTGCACCGGGATGGCCTTTGGCCAGATCGGCAGCATGAGCGGCGATCTTATAGGTGATAATGCCGGTTTTAACATCGTCCTTATTCGGCAACCCAAGATGCTCTTTTGGTGTTACATAGCAAAGCATGGCACAGCCATACCAGCCGATCATCGCTGCACCAATCCCTGAGGTGATATGATCATAGCCGGGTGCAATATCGGTAGTCAGGGGCCCAAGTGTATAGAAGGGCGCTTCTTGGCACTCGGTCAGCTGTTTATCCATGTTCTCTTTGATCATGTGCATCGGCACATGACCTGGGCCTTCAATCATCACCTGCACGTCATGTTTCCAGGCTACTTTGGTCAGTTCGCCTAGTGTTTCGAGTTCGGCAAATTGAGCTTCGTCGTTGGCGTCGTAAACAGAACCCGGACGTAGGCCATCCCCGAGTGAGAACGAGACATCATAGGCTTTGCAGATCTCGCAGATATCTTCAAAGTGCGTGTAAAGGAAGTTCTCTTCGTGGTGCGCCAAACACCATTTAGCCATGATAGAGCCACCGCGGGAGACGATGCCGGTCATCCGTTTCGCTGTCATCGGTACATAGCGCAGCAAGACACCAGCATGAATGGTAAAGTAATCCACCCCCTGTTCAGCTTGTTCAATCAGGGTGTCGCGGAATACTTCCCAGGTCAGGTCTTCGGCTACGCCACTAACTTTTTCCAGTGCTTGATAGATCGGTACTGTGCCGATAGGCACGGGTGAGTTGCGCAAAATCCATTCTCGAGTCTCATGGATGTTCTTACCGGTGGACAGATCCATAATGGTGTCAGAACCCCAGCGGATTCCCCAGGTCATCTTCTCGACCTCCTCTTCAATAGAAGAACTCAGTGCCGAGTTGCCGATGTTACCATTAATTTTCACCAAGAAGTTGCGGCCAATAATCATCGGCTCCAGTTCCGGATGGTTAATGTTGGCAGGAATAATCGCTCGGCCTTCGGCCACTTCTTGGCGAACAAATTCAGGGGTGATTTGATCGGGCAGTTTCGCGCCAAAGCTATGGCCTGGGTGCTGCTGCGCGACAATATTGCCTTCAGCTTGGGATTTAGCCAGTTTCATGTTTTCGCGGATGGCGATGAACTCCATCTCTGGGGTAATAATCCCTTGGCGGGCATAGTGTAGCTGGGTGACGTTTTCACCGGGCTTAGCTTTGAGCGGTTTGCGGGTCAGCTCAAAGCGTAAATGATCAAGGCGTAGGTCTTGCTCACGACCACGGCCATATTCCGAGCTTAGCCCCGCGAGTTGTTGGGTATCGTCACGCTCTTTAATCCAAGCGGTTCGCAGCGTCGGTAGACCTTTACGCACATCGATTTCAGTTTGCGGGTCAGTGTATGGGCCGGAGGTATCATAAACGTATAAGGGCTCGTTTTTCTCGCCGCCCATATCCGTAGGGGTGTCATCGAGGCTTATTGCACGCATCGGTACACGGATATCGGGACGGCTGCCTTCAATAAACACTTTACGCGAGCAGGGGAAAGGCTGCACGGATGCTTCGTCGACCTGTGCGCTGCGGCTAAGCGCGAGGGTGCTATGGTTTTGGCTTGTAGCGTTATCGGACATAGTACAACCACCTTATTTGTTTGTTGTTATTGATGAAGCTAGCCAGAGATTAACTGGCCTTTAGGTAAATGTGTCGCTCTTGCGAATCACTATAACGACACCGGCAGCCCTCTGATTAGTGCCAGAAATGGTTGCCGCTCAGGGCCAGTCACTAGCAGTATCGATTGAGCAGCCGGTCTTATGGTAGTCGGCATGACTGGCACTATATGCGACTGGGTTCTGTCTCTATGGCTTTTGGCGCAGCTCCATATACTGGGATGCGAATCAGAATCAATTTATTGATTCCCCCCAACGTTTAGGAGGTACCTATGTCGGCTATACAGAAGGCGCTGCCGTTTTCTAATACAGCAGTAAAACAGTGGCTCGCTTTAATTATGCCGGGCTTGATGCTTTGTCTTGTCGTGGGAATGGCTGGGAAATTTGTCTCGGAACACTACGGCGGCCCGATTATTTTGTATGCCTTGCTGATGGGGATGTCGCTTAATTATCTGTCGCAGGAAGGTCGCTGCATGGCGGGAATTCAGTTTGCGGCGAAGTCAGTTCTTCGTTTTGGCATCGCCTTACTCGGCGCTCGTATTACCTTTGAACAGTTGCTCGGCCTTGGTTTTACGCCGATCGCTATTGTCATGGTGGGGGTGCCTGCGACGATTCTCTTTGGTTATGTTTGTGGCCGTTGGTTAAAACTGAGTAAGTCGCAAAGTATTTTATCAGGCGCATCGGTCGGTATCTGTGGCGCGTCGGCGGCCTTGGCGGTTTCTGCCGTATTACCCGAGAATAAAGACTCTGAGCGTAATCTGATTTTTACGGTGATTGGCGTCACTGCCCTGAGTACGGTCGCGATGATTGCTTATCCGCTGATCGTTACTGGGTTGAATCTCTCCGAGACGGAGAGTGGTATTTTCCTTGGTGCAACGATTCATGATGTTGCTCAGGTGGTCGGTGCCGGGTATATGATGTCTGACGGTGTTGGTGATGTGGCGACCTTTACCAAACTGCTACGGGTGGCCGCCTTGGTGCCGGTGGTGATTGTGATCTCGCTGCTTGTATCCCGCCGGGGTGGGGCGCAAAAAGAGGGCGCATCGAAGCTGCCATTACCGGGCTTTTTAGTTGCCTTTATTATTATCGTATCGGTCAACAGTACTGGCTATATTCCTCAGCCAGTGTTGGATGGTATGACTGAATTATCACGCTGGTGTTTAGTAACGGCGATGGTAGGGCTGGGTATGAAGGCGTCTTTCAAAGAGTTGTCAGAACTCGGCTGGAAACCCATCGCACTGCTGATTTCTGAAACCGTCTTTCTTGCGGTGCTGGTCACCATCTGGTTGTTCGCGGCGCGTTAAGTACCGCCCATTTGCCCCTGCGGCAGAGTGGATGTGTCTGTCACTCTGTCAAAAGGGCTGTCGTTTCTAATACCGTTGCTGATGCAGCCCTGCCAATGGCCGTTTCTTGCGGCCTTTTATTCATCCCGCAAAAGACTAAAGCTGTGTTTTATCGGTATTAGATTAGCCTTGCCAATATTTTAATACGCTACTGACGAGTCGTTAACCATTGTGTCGTGATGAGAGGTACCCTTTCATGGGGATATAGGTCGGTTTTATGGCGAATACACGGTTGTTGAATTGACTCTGACGGCAGTACTCGGATAATGCCGTCCTCGTTTAGTTTTAACCTCATCAATGGTAGCCCCTGAATGTCACAGCAGAATGATCAAAACGGTATGTTTTGGACGACCTTAGCTTATATCGTTTGGGGGCTGATGCCGCTGTTTTATCAATACCTGCGAGGTGTTGAGGCGATGGAAATCTTTGCGTTTCGGGTGCTCTGGTCGGTGCCGTTGATGATCTTATTATTGTGGCTAACGGTGACGCCGGTACGGGTGTTTATGTTACTACGGGAGCCCCGCACATTTTTCTGGTTGTTCTTATCGACAGGGTGTATCTCAACGAGTTGGTTTTTAAACACTTGGGGGTAACCCACGGGCAGGTATTGCTGGTAAGTCTCGCTTTTTTTCTCACGCCGTTGATCAGTATTCTGATTGGCGTATTTTATCTGCGAGAGCGGTTAACGCCGTTTCAGTTATTGGCACTACTGTTTTGCTTAGGCGGCTTTCTCTATGCCTGTGTCAGCCTGGATTCGTTTCCTTGGTTAACCATCGGGATTGCGCTGTCATTCGGTAGTTATGGCTTGATTAAAAAGCAGGTAAAGATCGATACGCTCAATGGTTTGGCGGCAGAAGCAATTTTGATGGTGCCTTTTGCACTGTTCTATCTGGTCGGCGTGGCGGGCAGCAGTAGTTATGCTGAGAACCAGGGAGATGTAAGAATCTTATTGATGCTCACGGCACCGATGACCATTCTGCCGCTGGGGTTGTTTGCGTTTGGCGTTAAGCGGATGCAGAGTCTAACCAGTATCGCGATACTGCAATACCTTGAGCCGACACTGTACTTTTTGTTGGCGGTGTTTGTGTTTAAAGAAGCGGTTGATAATGACCGCTTGATTACCTTTGGTTTGGTCTGGGTGGGCTTTTTTCTATTTACCTTGGATAGTCTGCATCGTCACCGTAAAGCACGTCGATTGCTGCTAGCTGAAGCTTGAATTTAGGTTTGAGCTTAGTTTACGGTTTAACGTTGGGCTGTGCTGGAAATCACTGCCCAACGCTAAATAACATTAGCCAATGACGCCGTCAATCGGCGATGACGCGCTAGCATACATCTTTTTCGCCATCCGTCCGGCTAGATAGCCCTCTCGGCCACACTCCACCGCTTTACGCATCGCCTGCGCCATCAATACGGGATTATTAGCATGGGCAATGGCGCTATTCATCAAAACCCCTTCACAGCCGAGCTCCATCGCGAGGGCGGCATCGGAGGGTGTGCCAACGCCGGCATCGACAATGATCGGCACTTTGGCATTTTCTAAGATCAAGCGAATATTATTAGGGTTTTGCAGTCCCAGTCCTGAACCTATCGGGGCGCCGAGAGGCATCACGGCGACGCAGCCCATCTCTTCCAAACGCTTACAGATGAGCGGGTCATCACTGGTATAAACCATCACTTTGAAACCATCGTTGATCAGGGTTTCCGCCGCCGCCAGTGTTTCGGTGACATTAGGATAGAGGGTTTTATCATCGCCGAGCACTTCTAACTTAACTAGGTCGTGTCCGTTCAGCAGTTCTCGTGCTAATCGACAAGTGCGCACCGCTTCCTCGGCGGTATAGCAGAAGGCCGTGTTCGGTAGAATGCAGAATTCATCCGGTGAGATAACATCCAACAGGTTGGGCTGACCGGGGTGTTGGCCAATATTGGTACGACGCAGGGCAACGGTGACAATTTCTGCACCACTCGCGCGAATAGCGGCCCCGGTTTCTTCCGGGTCACGATATTTTCCGGTGCCTACCATCAGGCGTGAATTGAAGCGGCGTTCGCCAATGATGAGTGGATCATTACGCTGTAAATCATGGGACATGGGGGGCTCCTGCGGGCACGGATTATGAAACATAGCGGGGGTGAATGGCGATTAACCGCCCCCAATGGCGGTAACGATTTCGATCCGGTCATCGCTACTCAAGTGAGTATTTGAGTGCTGGCTCTGGGGAATGACTTCCTGGTTAACCTCAACCGCAATACGTTTGCCTGTCAGTTCAAGCGCGTCAATTAATTCTTGTAAGTGCTTGCTGCTGGCCCACTGCATTTGTTCTCCATTAACGGTGATGTGAATCATGGTGGAACCTCATGTTGTCGCTATGTAATGGCGCTTTGTTCTTTTCTGGTAGTCATACTCGGAAATATCGGGCTTATCTTTAAGAGCCAGATATTCTCTCCCGGTGAGTCCAGCCAAGTGAATTCGCCGGTTATGGCGGCTGGCATCATATCAGTCAGTTAACTGGTTCTAACGGGGTTTTACTCAAGCCAAGTAGTTTATAAGCATGGATACGAAGTAGGGACGCAACAGTGCCTTATGACTAACCGAGTGATAGGAATGGGAGTGTTGCTGCTCTCTCCTCTGAATATACAGCCTGCCATTGAAGTCACAGGCTCGTATGAAACACAGTACCCTCAGTGGAGGCTTGTATGACTTATAGCTCTAACGAATTTGATGCGAAAGAAGTAGTTAATAATGACCGTAAGCACGTTTGGCATCACCTTTCGCAGCATAAACCCTATGAAGAAAATGACCCGATGGTGATTGTTAAGGGCGAAGGGATGCGGGTATGGGATGCGAAAGGCAATGAATATCTGGATGCCGTTTCCGGTGCCGTATGGACAGTCAACGTCGGTTATGGCCGTACTGAAATTGCCGATGCCGTGCGTGACCAACTGGTTACCTTGAACTACTTTGCTCAGACCGCCGGTAACGTCCCAGCAGCACAGTTTGCTGAGAAACTAATTGATAAGATGCCGGGCATGAGCCGGGTTTACTATTCAAACTCGGGTTCTGAAGCGAACGAGAAAGTGTTTAAGATGGTGCGCCAAATTGCCGAGAAGAACTACGGCGGTAAGAAGCATAAAATTCTCTTCCGGGAGCGTGATTATCACGGTACGACCATTACGGCATTGAGTGCGACCGGTCAGTTTGAGCGTAAAAATCAATATGGCCCGTTCACCCCTGGCTTTATTGAAGTGCCGCACTGCTGTGAGTATCGTGCTCAGGAAGGTGCCGATCTGGAAAACTACGGCGTATGGGCGGCCAATCAGATTGAAAAAGTCATTCTCGCTGAAGGACCGGATACTGTTGGCGCCCTTTGTCTTGAACCTATTACCGCAGGTGGTGGTGTGATTGAGCCGCCTCATGGCTATTGGGAGCGGGTACAGGAGATCTGCAAGCAATATAATGTGTTGCTGCATATCGACGAAGTCGTGTGTGGGCTGGGTCGTACCGGTAAATGGTTTGGTTATCAGCACTATGGTATCAAGCCGGATATGGTCACGATGGCTAAAGGTGTGGCTTCTGGCTATGCGGCCATCTCTTGTACGGTGACCACTGAAGCGGTATTCGACCTGTTTAAAGAGCCTGAAGATGGCCGGATGGATTACTTCCGTGATATCTCAACCTTTGGCGGCTGTACTGCTGGGCCTGCAGCGGCACTGGTTAACATGCAGATTATCGAAGATGAAAAACTGCTGGATAACGTGGTTGAGCAGGGTGAGTATCTTCGTGGACGTTTGCATCAGTTGATGGATAAATATCAGGTGATCGGCGATGTGCGTGGTAAAGGTTTGTTTGCAGGCTTTGAGTTGGTGAAGGATCGCTTAACCAAAGAGCCTGTTGATGAGGCGCTGTCGATGCAGATTGGGGCGCACTGTATGTCAAATGGCGTGATCATTGGTCGTACTAACCGCTCGTTTAAAGAGTACAACAATACGATCTGTTTGAGCCCTGCGCTAATTGCTACGCGCGCTGATATCGATAAGATTGTGGATGCACTGGATAACGCATTGGCGGATTTAGCACCGAATAGCTAATCGCTGAGAGTATTCTTTGTTAGGCCGTCGCCTCAGGTTGTTACAACGCTGAGGCGTCGGTTTTATAGATCCGGACGGGGTTCACCTGGGCCGGATTTATGCGTCCAAGCGCTGGTTAAAGCGTCGGTTTTTCTATATATATGAAGGCTATGCTTAATCGTTTGAGTCGTCACTGTTATTAGCGATAGACTCTGTATCACTTTAAGTGGTGATATTCACAATAATAAAAAGCACAACAACCCGCAGTACTGAGTCGCAGTAATCGGATTTATCGTTTCTCAGCTATTTGGAAGAAGCTGATAGATAAGTCCCAATGCCTGAGTGTTTGGCCGGTTGATGAATGTGCTACTGAAAAAGGTAGATTCCATGTTTCAGCTCTTCCATTTGACACCTAAGCAGGGCGGAAGCCTGCAGCAGCAGTTACGGGAACAGATTGCCTCGGCTATTCTGAACGGTAATATTCCGTTGGACCGTTCGTTGCCCTCCAGCCGTAAGCTAGCGCAACAGTTAAATGTTGCACGTAACACTGTGGTATTGGCATACGAGCACCTGCTCGATGATGGCTATCTGATTGCGCGCGAGCGCAGCGGTTATTATGTTAATGGTGATATTCTCAACGGCCAGGTAAAGACTGAAGCGTCGCTTGGTAGCGATGATGACGTTGGTGAGCACTCTTCACCCGATTGGGATCAGCGTTTTAAACTTCGTCCTAGCCAGCAAACTAATATTGTTAAACCCCGTGATTGGCAAAAATATGAATATCCGTTTATCTACGGACAGTTCGATGCCTCGCTGTTTCCTACGATCAACTGGCGTGAATGTTGTCGGGATGCGGTCAGTGGCCCTTCAATCAGTGAATGGGCCGCTGATCGGGTTGATAATGATGATCCGATGCTGGTGGAGCAGATTAGAACTCGACTATTACCCCGTCGTGGTGTTTGGGCTTCGGCGGATCAGATTTTGGTAACGGTAGGGGCGCAGCAGTCGCTCTATATGATCGCCAAACTGTTGCTAGATAAACAAAGTACCATCGGCTTGGAAGACCCGGGTTATGTGGATATTCGTAATATCGCCAGCCTCAATCCAGCGCAGATAAAGCCGATACCCGTTGATCAGGATGGCATGTTGGTTGATGAACGGCTCAGTGATTGCGATCTTATTTACACCACCCCGAGCCACCAGTGCCCAACCACCGTCACGATGCCGATCGAGCGACGTTATGAACTATTACGCCGGGCCAATGAAGATGACTTTCTGATTATCGAAGATGATTATGAGAGTGAAACCAACTTTAAATCGAACCCAATACCGGCTTTAAAAAGCTTGGATAAGAATGATCGGGTGCTCTATATCGGTAGCTTATCGAAGACCCTGGCGCCGGGCTTGCGTTTAGGGTATCTGGTGGGGCCTGCCGAGCTAATTAAAGAGGCGCGGGCATTGCGTCGGCTGATGGTGCGTCATCCGGCCGCCAATAATCAACGTTCGGTGGCGCTGTTTTTAGAACGGGGCTATCACGACTCACTGATTATGAATATCACCCGTAACTATCAGACCCGCTGGCGTGCCATGGACGAAGCCCTGACGAAGCACCTGCCTGAGTCCCATAACCTGCCTACCTTTGGTGGCTCCTGTTTCTGGGTTAAAGGCCCGGAGGGTTTAGATGCAGATGCCTTGCGTCGCCGCGCGCGGGAGCATTCAATCTTGATCGAATCCGGCGAAGTACACTTTTTGCAAAGCCCTGCGCCTAAGAACTATTTTCGCTTAGGTTACTCATCCATTTCGACCGACAGGATTGAGCCGGGGATTGCCAAACTGGCTGAGCTTATTCATGAAATGAGCTAATTGTTCGCTCATACAGGTACACACTACCGTCTGGCGTAGGCGGTAGTCTGAATCTGGTTCTATTGGTTAACTAACTGTTTTATAAAGATTTACCTGTTTTAAGTCAGGCTTATCTAGTCTGGCTCAACCTGTTTCTCAAATCTGGTTCTACTGAGAATTCGGCCCGCCTCCTAATCTGTAACCACGTTATCCGTTAAAGCGATGCTGTTTGGCATTAGCCCCGGGACGGAAATTATCGTTGCTCTAAGGTGAATCGCAGCCTTGTAGCACTTAAATCGTTTAATTTGGCTTTGGCGATGGTTGCCCCTTCGTCTAGTACAATAATAAGGAATTCAAATATGGCTCGAATGACTCCTAGTGAAGCGATGGTAGAAACCCTCGTTGCTAACGGTGTAACCGACAGTTTCGGTATCATGGGTTCAGCGTTTATGGACGCAATGGACATCTTTACTCCAGCGGGTATCCGATTGATTCCGGTTGTACACGAGCAGGGTGCAGGCCATATGGCTGACGGCTACTCCCGTGTATCAGGTCGTCATGGTGTGTGTATTGCTCAGAATGGACCGGGTATCACTAACTTTGTTACCGCCATCGCCGCGGCATATTGGGCGCACTCTCCGGTTGTTTGTATTACCCCGGAAACCGGTACTAACACTCAGTGGCTCGGTGGCTTCCAAGAAGCACAGCAACTGCCATTCTTCGAAACCATTACCAAGTATCAAGTGACCGTAACAAATAACAGCCGTATGGCTGAATATACCGCGCGCTGTTTCGATCGTGCGATGCTGGAAAACGGCCCAACTCAGCTGAACATTCCTCGTGACCTGTTCTACGGCGATATCGACTGTGAAATTCCAGAACCGATCCGTATCGAACGGGCTGCTGGTGGTGCTGAAGCACTGAAAGCGGCGGCAGAGCTGCTGGCGAATGCTGAATTCCCAGTGATGATCTCCGGTGGTGGTGTGGTTCTGGGCGATGCCTATGATGAAGCGATCGCTATTTCTGAACAGCTGGGTCTGCCGGTAGTAAACAGCTACCTGCATAATGACTCATTCCCAGCATCTCACCCTAACTGGTGTGGTCCTCTGGGTTATCAGGGTTCTAAAGCCGGTATGAAACTGATCGCTAAGGCCGATGTTGTCTTGGCGTTGGGTACGCGTTTGGGGCCTTTCGGTACGTTGCCTCAGCACGGTCTCGATTACTGGCCAAAAGACGCTAAGATCATCCAAATCGACTGCAACCCTAAAATGCTGGGTCTGGTTAAGAAAGTTGATGTGGCTATCTGTGGTGATGCTAAAGCAGCCGCTCAAGCGATCATGGGCTTAATGGAAGGCAAGCCGGCCAAGTGTCTGGAAAACCGCGCTGAACGTGAAGCTGAAGTGGCAGCGGAAAAAGCGGCATGGGAAAAAGAGCTGGATGAGTGGATCCACGAGCGCGACGATTACTCTATGGAGATGATCGAAGAGCAGTCTGGTGAAGAGGGTAACTACCTGCACCCACGTCAGGTGCTGCGTGAGCTTGAAAAAGCGATGCCTGCCGACGTGATGGTGTCTACCGATATCGGTAACATCAACTCTGTTTCTAATAGCTACCTACGCTTTGAGCGTCCACGTTCATTCTTTGCGGCAATGGCTTTCGGTAACTGCGGTTACGCTCTGCCAACGATGATCGGTGCTAAAGTTGCTGCGCCAGAGCGCCCAGGGATTTCCTACGCGGGTGATGGTGCTTGGGGTATGTCGATGATGGAGATCATGACCTGTGTCCGTGAAGATATTCCGGTCACCTCTATCGTGTTCCATAACCGTCAGTGGGGCGCTGAGAAGAAGAACCAGGTTGATTTCTACAACCGTCGCTTCGTTGCTGGCGAACTGGAAAACCCAAGCTTTGCTGAGATTGCCCGGTCTATGGGTGCTCAGGGTGTAACCGTCGATAAACTGGAAGACGTCGGTCCAGCGCTGAAAGCGGCGTTGAACGATCAGATGGAAAACCGTAAAACGACTGTTATCGAGATCATGTGTACCCGTGAACTGGGTGACCCGTTCCGTCGTGATGCGCTGTCTAAGCCTGTTCGTCATCTGGAAAAATATAAAGACTACGTATAAGTCACAGTACTTATATAACGTCTAAAACCTAGCGTCAGAGTCTTCGCAATGGAGACTCTCAGGTTTTTAATCGGAGGCTTATGGTCTCCGATTTTTCAAGTTTTCTGCGAATAAGTGATTGATATATAAGTTTTGCTTCCGGTTTTTTGACGACTGACAGCATGCGGTTTCAGTATTTTATTCACAGGTTTTCTTGGAAGTATCTTCTTAATAACAATTAAAATTAAGGCCGCTGCGAATGAAAGCATTAAATAAAATTTTTACTCGGGCTGCAGAGAACCCAAAGCGTGTCGTGTTAGCTGAGGGGGAAGACCCTCGTATTATTGCCGCAGCAGTCACGGCGACCCAGCGGGGTATCGCCGCGATTACCTTGTTAGGTGACGCTGATAAAATTAACTCACTAGTGGCGGCGGCGGGATATAGCCTCGATGGTATTAATATCATCAACCCACCTGAGTCTGATGCTATCCAGTATTACGCTAAAACCTTTTATCAATTGCGTAAGCACAAAGGGATCTCTTTCGATAAAGCGGTAGAACTGATGCAAGACCCTTTGCATTACGCCCAGATGATGGTGCATCTCGATGATGCGGATGGTTCTGTGTGTGGTGCTGTTTATACCACGGGCGAAACTGTGCGCGCGGCTATTCAGATTATAGGTATGGCCGACAATGCGAAGATGATCTCAAGCTTTTTCTTGATGATGCTGTGTGAGCCTTTTCATCAATTGAAAGGTGGGGTGATCTTCTCCGACTGCGGTTTGGTGATCGATCCCAATAAAGAACAGTTAGCACAGATCGCGATGTCAGCGGCCAACAGCGCCCGCACCTTGCTGGATGAAGAGCCAAGAGTGGCCATGTTATCTTTCTCGACCAGCGGAAGTGCCCACCATGCTGCCGTGGATAAAGTGGTCGAAGCAACTAAGATCGTCAAGCAGCAGATGCCTCATTTGGCGATCGATGGTGACGTGCAACTCGATGCCGCTATTGTCTCGGAGATTGCCGAGCGCAAAGTGACCGATTCTGCCACGCATGGTAAAGCGAATGTGCTTGTTTTTCCCAATCTAGAGGCGGGTAATATCGGCTATAAGTTAGCCGAGCGAATTGGTCAGGCTGATGCTATTGGGCCTATTCTCCAGGGACTGAAAAAACCGGCTAATGACCTCTCTCGGGGCTGCAGTGCCAACGATGTTGTGAATGTGATTGCGATTACGGTGGTGCAGTCACAGAGCCTCTAATCTACACTGGGGCAGGCTCACTGGCTGCGCCTGTCTGCCCATCGAGGGAGTTATACCCGGTAGGGTCGCTGTATCGCACTTCGGCGTTGAATTCGCGAAGTGCATCAATTTCAGCGCGCAGTATGCTGAGTGCCGCCACTAAAATTGTTTCATTCCTCGTTGTTGAACCTACTGCTCTGAATGCTGGCCTTTATTTAACCCCTCATTCAAACCTTTTAATGCACAGCATTGCTAATGCAAGCCGCAAACGATGATCGCTACACTCTGGTGCTGATCTCATTACGGCGTTCGCTAGAGGGCCAAATAACGTCGCTATAAGCTCTGCAGCTGTTGGTTCTAAAGTCTTATAAAGACTGGCACTAATCAGGCTGCGGCAACCGGTCTTTAATGTCAGACATCGACAGACAATAACAATAATCAGACTAGGAGATTAACGATGGCTTTAAGTCGTTACGGTTTTATCGTTAAAAGCGCAGACCTTGAAATGTTCAAACATCACTCACGGCTGCACAGTGACAATTTTGATATGTCGATTGCCGGTGTCGCCGATGTTGCTCAGGCACAGATGGTCGCCCAAGAGATGATCACCAAAGGTATTCAGCTAATCGAGATGTGCGGTGGGTTTTCCACCGATGATGCTCAGTTAGTGCGTGATGCGATTAATGATCATATCCCGGTTGGGGTGGTGCAATATAGTGAAGCAGAGCGGCAGCGCTTGGCTGAAGAGCTGAGTTGATCGGGTGTTTATGAAGATCTATATCGCGGATAACTCTCCTCTGTACTGTGCCGGTATTGAGCAGTTGCTGAAACAGCTGGGGGTTGCGGCGGCGATTGCATCCTTTAGTCATTTTGACACCCTGCAGCAGGCACTAACGCAGCGGCAAGGGGCGGTGTTGATGATCGTTGATGCGCGGTTACCGGGGCTAGATAGCCTCGAAAAACTGCAATCGTTGTTAGGTGAGCGTCGTGGGCGCTTGCTGATGCTCTCGGATCATAAAGATCTTCGCTTTATGCGTCGTTTGTTGGCTCACGGGGTTCAGGGTACGGTTGCCAAAACGGCCTCACTTGAGGAACTACAGCAAGCGATTAAAGCGGTGCTGCAGGGGCATCGCTGGGGTTATGCACTGGGCAGCGAAGGCGCTAAGGTTGATCCGGTAGGGCGTTTAGGTTATGCCATGAAGAAGCTATCCCATCAGGAAAATAATGTGCTGCGCTTTGCTTGTACCGGGCTACGGAATAAGCAAATTGCTTCCAAGATGGCGTTAACCGAACACACCATTAAAACGCATATGTCGAATATCCTGCGCAAGCTCGAGATAGAAAATCGAACCCAGCTGGTGGTGGCGATTAAACGGGTTGATATCGATCAGCCGCAGTCTGCAACGGCCTAATATTGATTCAAAGGTGACTTATGCCGATTACATTTAAAACATTTGATATTGAACCCCAGAGTAATATTGATTATGCCCGTTCTTGTGCGGCTATGTTGACGACCATTGTTAGCCAGAAGCCGCGGGTGCAGTGTATTACCAATACCGTGGCGATGGATTTTACCTCGGATATTTTGATGGCTGTGGGTGCCCGCCCCTCATTGACGATGGGGATTGATGAAATTCGAGAGTTTGTCGCTAGCAGCGACGGTTTGAGTATCAATATCGGTACATTAGATAGTGCGCGGAAGATGGCTATCAAGCCGGCGATAGAAACTGCGTTGGATTATCAGCGCCCTTGGGTGCTCGACCCGGTTTCAGTGCAAGCGTCAAATACCCGCTGCGATTATGCCCGGGAATTACTCGAGCTTAAGCCCACGGTGATTCGGGGCAATAGTGCTGAGATTAAGGCACTGCTCGGTCAGGATACGCCGGAAGCTGCATCGCTGCTCGCCCAGCAAACCGGCGCGGTAGTCGCACAAACCGGTGATACGGTGCTGGTAACCAATGGTAATACCACACTGGTGATTGCCAATGGTCATCACCTACTAACCCGGGTCTCTGCGATCGGCTGTGCCGCCACGGCGCTGATCGCTACCTTTTTATCGGTCAATCGCCGGGCGTTTGATGCGACGGTACAGGCATTACTGGCGATCTCGGTTGCTTCAGAAATTGCCGCGCAGCGCGCCAATGGGCCTGGCAGTTTGCAGATGCATATTTTGGATACGCTCTATGGGCTGAATCAGGAACAGTTGGAGAGCCGTTGTCACTTGCTGAAATGTGAAGAGGTGGCGGCATAAGCCGGCGATAGACGTTTTATTGTTGGATTTTGAATGTTCATATCGTCAAAGGTAGGCCCGATAGCGTTAACTCATCACAACGCTATCGGGCCTGCTTGGTGAAGGTGATAACGGAGCCTGTTGGTAAATAAAAGGTTGGTTCGCTCTTAGCGTGCCAAGTCTTTATGCAGCATATTTTGGGCTAGTCGGCCACTCATACCCCCCGAATGGTAACAATAGAACGAATAGTCCCAAGCTCTCGCCGGTTAGGCTAATAGCTGCTTTATAAAACAGTAGCGTTGCCACCAGTCACTGCCTCGCAAAACCTTGCTAACCGTTTTTCGCTCCTGTTCGTTGCCGTATTCCACGCTGGCGTTGAAGTCTTGAATCAAGGGCAGCATCCGAGAATAGAGCTGGCGACACTGCTGCTGGTATTCAAGGTAATTCGTGGCGCTTTGTGGCTGATGTAAGCGTGTGCTGATGCGGGCTTGTAGCGCAGCGTTAAAAGGGAAGACCGGCAGCTGAGGGCAGAGATAGAACAGTAGCCAAGCAGCATGTTGTTCATGGTAGCCACTGCCAAACACCTCGGCCGCCGCCTGTTGAATCAACTTGATTGCTTGTTGCTGCTTCTCCTCGTGGCTGAGTAGGTCAAGCTCGTACCAGATAGGCTCAAGTTGTGCGCGCACAAAGGCGTCTAAGTTTGAGGCCATGTTGGTAAAGTCATAGCCGTTATGCGCTAGCTCGGCCGCTTGCCACAGAATATTGAGATAGGTTTTATCAACGAGGGTTCTACCGGCGTTAAGCCACTGATAATGCGCCGCATGTTCAAGGCTGCCATAAAAGATGGACAGTAAACCGTTACTGCTACTGCGGGCATCATGGCCACTGCCAACGCGTGGGCTAGGCTGATGCCATTCTTCGATTGTGCGTTGGGCTGTTACTTTACAGATATCTGTGTTCATTATCTGGTCACTCGTTGTCAAAAGATATCACACTATAAAAATACCCAGGCTATTGCCCAAGCACCAGCTTAAGGTTCTGCTTAGGGCCAACGATTGACGTTCTTCTGCTTTGGATCGAAGTCACTCAGGCTATCGTTAGAGAGAAGGCTTGTAACCTGTGGGAGTCCTTTTTAAGGGCGATGTCGACTCGAATTTTCTGGTTCGACAGTAAAGGTTGGAACCAAAGGCTGACTCTGTAGCTTTAGTATTGTGTTACCTACACCTTTACAGGGTCTATACGGTTAAGGGGGAGCGGAGTCTGTGTTTTATGTCGTAAATAGGAAAAGCTGGGTAGTCACGTTATGCTGGGGCGATGTGCCTAGACAGATTTCTGTCTTATGCTAGCCTCTACAATACTGTCAGCTTATTCAGCTTATCCAGTAGTGTAGAGGCTTTTTGGGTTAATGATTCTGCCTGTACATCAGCCTTCTTTAACGGCGATAGGGATGATCAGCATCGGCACATGGGCGCGGTTGAGTACGTTTTTCGCCACGCTACCGAGGAAGGTATGCATGATGCCTTTTTCATGGGTTCCCATCACGATTAAATCAACTTCTAGCTCTTTTGCATACTTAAGAATGGTCTCGGCGGGAAAGCCTTCGACGACATTGATTGAGCTGATCTGCTGACGCACATGTAACTCATCGGCATGTAGGTTATCCCAGAAATTTTCCTGTCGCTGGTGCAGTTTCGCTTCGGCGTTGTGGACTCTCTCTTGCAGCAGATCGTGCCGTACATTTCGATCCATTACATAGGTTTGCAGTGTGATTTTTGCTTCGTTAGATAGCTTCTCTACAACATGGAGAATATGAATTTTGGCACCGGTTTTTTTGGCGATATAACTTGCATGTTCAAAGGCGGCGGTAGAACTTTTGGAAAGATCGGTGCTGTAAAGAATCTTGCGGACTTCAGGTAGCATAATCGAATTCCTGTCATCAAGTGATTAGGGCCGGAGGATCGCCGGCCCATTGTTAAGTGGGGTTAAGGGGACTAGTAACCAAATTGGCGTGGCAGGAAGAGCGCAATCTCTGGAAAGAAGGCGATCACGAACACGGCAATGGCCGACACAAGGGCAAAAGGCAGGGCTTTTACGGTTACTTCTTCGAGGGATATATTGGATATACCGGATGCCACGAAGAGGTTCTCCCCTAGCGGCGGGGTGGCAAAGCCTATCGATAAACTGCACACCATCACGATGCCGAAATGTACCGGATCGATTCCGAGGTTGTAGGTCACAGGTAGCAGCACCGGTGTCAGAATCATGATGGCCGCTAGGGTTTCCATAAACATCCCGACGAACAGCAGGAAGATAATAATCAAGAACCAGATCAGGTAGATGTTATCGGTCATGCTCAGCATTGATTCGGCGACAACGGCGGGAATCTGATTTTCGACCAGTAGACGTCCGAATACCGTCGCGGTGAAGAGGATCAGCAGTACCCGACCGGATAACCAGGTGGTGGTTTCCAAGGAGCGAAACAGATCTTTCCAAGTAAGCTCTCGATGGATAAAGACACCTACAAATAGGGTGTAAAATATCGCGACTATGGCCGATTCCGTGGGGGTGAAGAAGCCGGAGTAGATGCCGCCGAGAATCACTAGCGGAGCCATCACCGACCAGAAACCGGTGCGGAATGATTCAGCGATATGTTTAATATCCCAGCCTTCTTCTGTACCGGCATAACCGAGTCGTTTACAGCGGAAATAGTTCAGCGTTAATAAGCTGATTGAGATGACTAGGCCCGGCAAGACGCCGGCGATAAACATCTTAGTGATGGAGACACTCTGGAATTCGCCATGGGCGGCAATCGCTTCCGGTGGCACGCTGAGGCCGATGGCAGAGATACCAAAAATAACCATCGGAATGGACGGTGGAATAACAATCCCTAACCCACCGGATGAAGCGGTAATGGCTGAGGCATACCCCTTATCGTAGCCACGCTTAACCATGGCCGGGATCATTAGCATGCCAACGGCGGCGGTGGTAGCAGGGCCTGAGCCTGAAATTGCGCCGAAGAACATACAGGCCAAAACGGTTGCGGCAGAGATACCACCGGTGACCGGTCCGGCAAAACTTTCCGCGAGAGTGACCAAACGTTTGGATATCCCGGCGGCTTCCATCAAGGCGCCAGCCAGAATAAAGGCTGGCAGTGCCATAAGGGGAAATGATCCCACGGAGGTAAAGGCTATCTGCACGAATTTAATCGGGTTTTGATCGAGGTAGAGAAACGATGATAATGCCGCAACACCCAGTGCGACGGTAACGGGGGCGCCCATGACTAACAGGACCAAAAAGGACCCGAACAGTATTATTGCGATGGATGATTCAGCCATGTTCTGCTCCTGATCGTGCGGCGGGTTTGTTATTATTTTCGTCGAGATCCAGTTCGATCAACTCATCCAATTCTTGAGAGTCGGGGTCGCGAATATCGATGCCTTTAACCAGTTTGTAGTAGTTCACCTGAATAATTCGGATGGTCATCAGGGTGAAGGCTATCGGCAGGATGAGATAGAAGTACTTCATCGGGATGCCGAGGGTCTGGGATTTCCAGAATATATTCATCTTGTGGAAGACAAAGTCGTATGACAGATAAACAAAATATGAATTAAAGGCGATCCAGATGATGTCGGAGAGAAACTCCAGAATCGGCGGAAGCCAAGATGGCATTAGTTTGTACTGAAAAGTGACTCGGTTATGTGCTGCAAGTTTGGCAGCATAGCTTGCACCGAAGAATACAAACCAGACAAACATATACACAGAAAGCTCTTCACTCCACGAAAAGGAGTAGCCAAATAGCTGACGCGAGACTATCTGTGCAAAGAGTAGGGTGACAAATAACGCTAACAAGGTGCGGCAGATGTAGCTTTCTATGTTGTCGAGGAAATGGATAATTTTACTGCCCATTATTCGGTCTCCGTTGAACGCCAATCCACCGATTAAAACGCGGAGGATTGGCGGGTTACTGGATAAAGTTTGAAAGATTTAACCCTTAAACTTCATCACGTCCGAGTGCCCGTAGCAGTTCGTTAACCTTCTCTTTGCCGCCAATGGATTCATAGAATTTAGGCCAAACACTTTCTTGCGCTTTTTTCGCCCAGAGTGGTTCGTCTTCCAGACTATCAATCTGCATATTGTATTTGTTTACCAGCTCATCTTTGATAATGGCTTCTTGATCTGTCAGCCACTTCAAACTGTGGGCGGTAGCGGCGGTGCCAGCGTCTAAAATGGCTTTCTGGGTGGCTTCATCCTGATCTTGGAACAGGGATTCAGACATGATTAGCGGTTCAAGCAGGAATAGATAGTGCAGGTCAGCGATGTACTTTTGTACCTCACCGAACTTCATCGCGTAGATGGTGGCATAGGGCGTGTCTTGACCATCGACGACACCTTGCTGCAAGGCGGTGAAGGTTTCAGACCAAGCCATCGGGGTTGGGTTATTGCCCCATGATTTATAGGTATCGATCATGATCTCGTTTTTCGGAACCCGCACAATCACGCCGTCTAGGTCGGCTAGTTTTTTAATCGGCTGTTTCGAGTTACTCAACACCCGAAAGCCTGAATAGGTCCAGCCGACAATGCGCACGCCGGTGTCACGCACAGTGTTATTAATCAGTTCAGCCGCGATTGGGCCTTCGACGGTTTGAGTCACCTGATCGAGGTTTTCAAAGATATAGGGTAGTGAAAGAATACCCAACGAAGGCGAGAAGGGGGCGAGGTTATTACTGGCCAAGATTGAGAAGTCGAGGGTGCCAAGGGCGGCGTCATTGACGGTGTCTTGCTCCGAGCCCAATTGACCATTGAGGAATAGCTTAGCGGAGTGTTTATTGCCGGTTTTTTGTTCCAGCTGCTTAATAAATTCCAGTCCGAGAGCTTCCTGCGCACTGCCTCCACCATCGCCGACCGCAATATTCCAACTAGCGGCTAGGGTGCTGGCTGAAAAGGCCAAGCCTGCGGCTAGCGAAATTACCTTATAGATCTTATTCTTATGTTTCATCAGTAACTCCTGAGTGTTTTTGCGCAACCCATTTGCAAGATTGCTTTATTTTTTTATCTGCTCGAGGCGATAATTGCGTTACCCATTGATGGGCCCGTTTCGTTATGCCAACACTATCATCAGCCACGTTATGCCGTTAAAACTGCCTTGATTCATGCGTGAATCTCAGGGGCCTAACGTGTGCGTGATAATAGCCATACATACTCTGCCCGCCGGCCTTCGATTTTTAGAACCAGCCACTGCAGTCCATTGGAGCCAGCTTGAAAGCCGCTTGAATCGGCCTTTTGAGCCTATGTTGCGTTTATTTGGGCGGCAGATTGTAGCGTAATTAGCTGAAACTTAGGCTTTCATACCGCGCCAGATTGCTAAAATAGGCTGAAAGTGATGAATAATTACGATAAATTACCAATAATATTGTGAAAATTGTTATTTGAAATTCATCGTTATGATATGAGATGGCAATGAACAGCGCATATGAGTGTAGGGATATATGAGTAAACAGAGAAAAGACAGTGCTGACCGAGAGAATTTGCGCATCGGCCGTCAGATTAGAGATCTCCGTAAAGCCAAAGGGGTAACGCTGGTTGAGATGGCTGAAAGGATTCAGCGGTCGGTCGGTTATATCAGTCAGGTGGAGCGGGGTGTTTCTGCCTTGCCGGTGCCTGTTTTACAGTCGATTAGTGAAGTGCTCGGCGTGCAAATTAGTTGGTTTTTCCATGCGGAAAACGAGGCGCCGATTGAGGAGCTGAATCATATCGTGCGCCGGGAATCTCGGCGTAGTCTTAATTTTGCAGGCACGGGTATTCGTGAAGAGCTGCTATCGCCACGTTTATCCGGTCAGCTAAAAATGATTCTCACCAGTTTTGCGCCGGGGGCACAAAGCGGTGCGTCACGGCAGTTGAAAGGGGAAGAGGGTGGCTTGATCCAATCGGGGCGGCTTGAATTACAGATCGGCGATAAAGTTTTTATGCTCAATAAAGGTGACAGCTTTACCTTGACGGGTGAAGATACTTATCGCGCGTATAATCCATCGGAAACGGAAGATGCGATTGTGATCTGGGCGATTACCGGAGGGTACTGATCGCGGTTTGAGGTAGTGTCGAGCTGAGAACGTTAGGCCTTGCGGGTTGTTGGATGGGGTGACGGGGGATTGGTTGGCATGATTGGTAGCTCTGCCTTAAAGAGCAGAGCTACCTATTCGGTCTATTGATTGGGCTGGCCTGTTAAACTGTTGCGGGGCGCCGATCTAACCGGTGGGTTAACATTAAGCGTTAGATTTGAGTCGTTCTCCCTTGGCATCGTAAGCCACCCCTTTTATACGGCTGGCGGGGTAGTGTTGACCCAATACTTGCACCGTTAGCTCAGCATTGAGCATATCGCTATCGATGTAAGCTAAGGCGAGACTCTTTTCACAGCGGAAGCCATAACCACCGGAGGTGACCTGACCAACCACTTTACCGTCACAGTAAACCGGCTCCATACCCACCGCGGCATCAACATCCGTGTCGTGAAGTTCTAAGGTAACCAGTTTCTTAGGTACGCCCGCCTCTTGCTGTGCTAACAGTGCTGGTTTACCCTCAAATTCACCCTTATCAAATTTAGCAAAGAATCCCATATTGGCTTCCAGCAGAGTAAATTCGGTGGTTAGGTCATGGCCCCACATTGGATAGCCTTTTTCTAAGCGCATGGAATCCATCGCACGTAGACCGAAGTTGCAAATATTGTAAGCCCGGCCCGCTTCCATCAACGCATCGTAGAGTTCAATTTGATGTTCGATAGGATGGTGCAGTTCCCAGCCGAGTTCACCCACAAAGTTCATCCGTAATGCCCGTAGCGGCACACCGGCCACGTCGATTTCTTGGCCGGTAAACCAAGGGAAGCCTTCATTGCTGAGGTCCGCGCTGGTTAATTGCGATAGCACCTTACGAGCATCAGGGCCGGCAATCACTAGGCAACCATAGGTTTCGGTAATGTTCTGCAGGGTGACCGAGCCATCCTCGGGTAGACGATTGCGTAACCAATCTTCTTCGAGCAGTTCACCGACCGCCGGGGCCATCATGTAATAGCTACCATCCGCGAGTTTAGTGATGGAATATTCCCACGCGATGCCGCCTTCTTGGGTCAGCGGGTGCGCCAAAGCAATACCGCCGGTGTGGTCTGGGATCCGGTTAGGTGAGATGGATTCCAACCATTGATGGGCGTTGTCACCGCTGATCGAAAACTTAGTGAATGGTGTCAGGTCCAGTAAACCGACGTGGTTTTTTACATTAAGGCATTCGCCGGCAACTGCTTCAAACCAGTTACCGCGGCGGAAGCTATGCTGCTCAACCGGTTGCGTACCTTTAGGGGCATACCAGCTAGGCCGCTCCCAGCCAAAATAGGCACCGAATACAGCATTCTGCTCGGCTTGGCGTTGGTAGATTGGGGATTTCTTCTGGCCCCGCTGAGCGGGACGCATGGCATATTCGTTGGGGAAGCCTAACTGATATTCGTTGGCATAGACTTCAGTACCCTTAGCAACGGAGAACGCATGGTTGGCGTAATCGCCGAATCGACGTGGATCCAGTTCAAATAGATCCAGTTCGGGATGGCCATCGACAATCCATTGAGCCATGAAGTGGCCTGCGCCGCCGCCCTGTACGATACCGAAATTGAAGCCGGTGCAGACGAAGTAGTTAGTGTAACCATGTACTGGGCCGATAAGCGGATGACCATCTGGGGTATAGGTGATTGGCCCGTTAACGACGGTTTTAATGCCCGCGTTGCCGATAATGTTTACCTGCTCCATCGCGGTACACATAATATCTTCGATGCGGTCCAGTGACGGTTGCAGCAATTCTTGGCCGAAGGCGGCCGGTACACCGTCGGTCGCCCATGGAATACCGCCTTTCTCGTATGGCCCAAGAATGAGACCTTTGCCTTCCTGACGCAGATAGTAGGACACATCTGGATCACGTAGCATCGGTAGCATACTGTCTCGTTCTTCCAGTTCTGGGACATTATCGGTGACAACAAACTGATGCTCCATCGAACAGACGGGTAGCTGGTGGCCTACCATTGCAGCGACTTCATTACAGCGGAAACCGGCGGCGTTAACGATAATACCGGCATCAATCACCCCTTTGGCGGTGGTGACTTTCCAACGGCCATTCGCTTGCTGCTCGATGGCATCAACCGGGTTGTTACGCACGATAGTCGCTCCGGCCGCGCGGGCACCGGCCGCCATTGCGTTGGTGACACTGGTCGGATCGATATGACCATCTGCAGGGTCCCATAAACCGCCGATCAGCCCGGTAGTATCCAGGTAGGGGTAAAGCTCTTCCAGTCGCTGATTATCGATGATTTCCAGATCCAGCCCGGCTAAATCAGACATCGCGGCGACACGTTTGAACTCATCCATACGGTCTTGTGTATGGGCCAATCGAACCGCCCCGGTCATATGGTGATCAACGGGCTGGCCAGTTTCTTCCTGTAGACGGCTATATAACGCAATACTGTACTGCTGAAGCTTCATCACGTTATAGCTATTGCTGAAATGTGGCAGGTTGCCTGCCGCATGCCAAGTAGAACCGGAGGTAAGTTCCAGTTTTTCCGTCAGCATGACATCAGTCCAGCCCATCTTGGTCAGATGGTAAAGGGTACTTACGCCGGCGATACCGCCACCAATGATCAGCACATCTGTTTTATTTTTCATGGTTATTGTTCTCATGTTATATGACCGAGGGAGGTCTTGTCTGTCGATACCTAGGGATGGTATAAATCGTTATAGATCACCGCAAACGATTAATTATTGTTAAATAGATAAGCTTTGCTAATGAGTAGGGGTTTTAGTGTGGAGGCTCCATGAATAAAAGGCTTACCAGTAATATCCAGTTGAACTGGCTACGAACGTTTGAAGCGGCAGCACGGCAACTGAGCTTTACGCTGGCCGCCGATGAGTTGAATATGAGCCAGTCGGCGGTGAGTCAGCAGATTCAGCTATTGGAGCATCATCTGGATCAGCAACTGTTTGTCAGGGCCAACCGGGCGATTCAGTTGTCTGATGCTGGACGGGCATTTCTACCTTTAGTGCAAGATTCGATGCGGCAACTGAACGAGGGGGCGGCACAAATTTTCACGCCGTTGAATGCTTCGGTGGTTGAAGTGAATGTTAATACGGCCTTTGGAGTGCTCTGGTTGGCGCCTAATTTGGCCAGTTTTAGCGCGATCTATCCACAAATAACCGTGCGTCAGCTAGGCACTAACTGGGCAACCGATTTCAATATTTCCACGGCCGAACTGGAGATCCGTTATGGCAATGGAAACTGGCCCGGTTACGACGTTTATCCGTTAATTACCCCCCATTTAAGGCCCTATTGTACGCCGCAAAATGCTAAGCGTTTGCGCACTCCTGCCGACCTTGAAGGCCTGCCGCTGCTGGATGTTATTGGCACCCCCGAAGGTTGGAGCAGCTGGTTGGAACAGATGCAACTGCCCGGTCTAAAAGAGCAGCCGCGCCATGTGACGGATAGCCATGCTTGTGCGGTGGCAATGGCCGCGAGTGGCTTCGGCATCTGTCTGATTTATGATGATATGGTGCAGGATGGGGTGTTGGCAAAACAGCTGGTTGCCCCTTTTATTGATCGTATTCCAACAGAGGGAAACTATTACCTGTGTTATTCGAGCGATCGTGAACTGTCGCAAGCAGCCACGGTATTTCGTGATTGGTTGCTTGATAAAACCAGCTATCGGGAGCCGGAAAACCGATGAAACGTCACTTCCCGCCTTTAAATGCCTTACGCTCTTTTGAGGCCACCGCACGGCTGTTAAGTTTTCAGCAAGCCGCTACAGAACTTAATGTCACTCATTCGGCGGTTAGCCATCAAATAAAGAAGTTAGAACAGGATTTGGGCACCTCATTGTTCTCTCGGTTGGGGCGCAGTATCGCGTTGACCCCGGTGGGGGAGCTGTACTATGTGGAAATCCATGCTGCTTTGCTACAAATTGAGCACAGTACCTTAGAACTGTTTGGCGAACCGGATAAAGGTGATCTCATTGTTCAGGCCTATATGGGGGTGGCGTCACGTTGGCTAGTACCGCGGGTCGGGGGCTTTAGACAACAATACCCCGGTATTCAGATACAGTTGAATAACTCTTATCTCGGTTGGGGGATCGATCGCGATGCAGTGGATGTCGGCATTATTTATGCCGAGCAAGTTGATAACAGTTTGTCTTACCAGCGTTTATTTAAAGGCAATTTGATACCGGTCTGTAGCCCTGATCTTTTTGCCGCTGAGGGCTGCCAATCGTTAGACCAATTATTGGCCCAGCCTTTTCTCAATATCACTGAATCGCCGAATAATCTTCCCCATTGGCTGACCGCTCATCAACGACCGGACGATAGCATTACCATTGCGAGTGAACATGATAATCACCTACTGGCATTAGAAGCGGCGATTACCGGAGCCGGGGTCGCAGTGATGCCGGTGTTTTTTTGTTGTAGTGATATTGCCAGCGGAAAACTGATTGTGCCTCAGCCGTTGCCGGTGCCCGAGATAGGGGATTGGTATCTGGTGCAGCAAAATGCCAATGTGGCGAATTCACGCGCCATCTGCTTTAGCAACTGGTTGCTGCGGGAGTTATCTCAGGATGCTGTTTTACAGCAATATCTGTAGCGAGGCTTTATCTGGCAACACTGTTTTGAGCAATGTTGAACGGGTGCTAGTTCAGCTGTTTGCGTGTCAAAAGCATAAGCCTGACTAATTGACGTCGCTAGCCTTGCAAACACTCAGGAATACCCTGTGGGCTTGGGGACGGTGATTGATTGGCTATGGCCGATGTAGAGCGGTGATATTCAGATGACAGCCCGGCTAATTAGCCGGGCTGCTGAGCATTGATTATCTTAATCGTTAGGCTTTCCCTTTCCAGGGGATCAGTCGAGATTCGATTTGCCGCATGAGTATGTCGATACTGTAGCCAATCAGGCCAACGATGATGACCCCGAGCACCACAATATCCGTCGCGAGAAACTTACTGGCGACCATGATCATAAAACCGACTCCCGATTCCGCGGCCACCAGTTCGGCGGCGACGACGGTACCCCAACAGACCCCCATTGCAACCCGCATTCCGGTGAAAATCTCCGGCAGTGAGTTCGGCAAAATAACATGTAGAAGGATCTGCTTTTTGCTGGCACCGAGTGAGTATGCCGCATGAATTTTGGAGAGTTTAACGCTACCCACACCGGCTCTGGCGGCAATGACCATGATCCATAGCGCGGCAAAGAACAGCAGTAAGATCTTGGAGCGTTCACCGATACCGGACCAGATAATCACCAGCGGAATAAATGCCAGTGGTGGAATCGGACGGAAGAACTCCACCATCGGGTCGAACCAGCCTCGGATCACCTTTGACAGTCCCATGGCAAAGCCGAGCGGGATACCCACCAGACAACCTAAGCCAAAGCCGACCAAAATTCGGTATAAGCTTGCCCAGATATGTTCCCATAGAGAGAAGTTACGGTAGCCGTCTGAGGAGATGCTGATAAATTGATGCCATACTCCGGCAGGCGAGGGCCAGAATATCGGGTTGACTAACCCGAGAGCACTACCGATATACCAGACAAAGGCTAGGGTGAATACTGACAGCACACTCCAGAAGCGGCCCTCGGTAACGGCAGAGGTATCGCCGAAGGTGACGGTCTTTCGTTTGGCGATGCCGGTTTCACTCAGGCCACAACGTTGTTTGAAGTTTTGATAGATAGACATGCTCAAGCTCCTGCTACTTCAGTGCGTCCCATTATTTCTTCTTCCATCTCCCAGATCATGGAGAGGACCTCTTCCCGTTTGCCGATAAAGTCTTGTGATGCCTTTATTTCACGTGGGTCGTGATCTAAACCCGCCTCGGCGAAAGGCAGTAGGTATTCCTGTTTAATCCGCCCAGGTCGGGGTGCCATGACAAACATTTTCTCACCGAGAAACAGGGCTTCTTCAACGCTGTGGGTAATGAGGATGATGGTCTTGCCAGTCTCTTTCCAAAGCTTTAATACTAGGCTCTGCATTTTTTCTCGGGTGAGTGCGTCCAGTGCGCCGAGGGGTTCATCCATAAGAATGATATCGGGATCATTGGCAAGGCAACGCGCTAGTGCAACCCGTTGTTGCATTCCACCGGAGAGTTCATAAATGGATTTCTTGCCGAAATCTTGCAAACCGACGGTTTCCAGTAGATGGTCGACCGTCTGTTTAATTTCGTGCTTAGGGGTGCCCTGCATGGCGGGGCCGAAGCCGATATTTTCAGCAACGCTTAGCCATTCAAATAGGGCGCCTTGCTGAAATACCATGCCCCGGTCGGGGCCGGGTGCATGTAGTTCGGTTGTACCGTTGGATATGGTGCCCGTGGTCGGTGCTAAAAAGCCTGCGATGATATTCAGCAAAGTGCTCTTGCCGCAACCGGAAGGCCCTAAAATAGAAAGCAGCTCACCCTGTTGCAGACAGAAATTAACGTCCTGCAACGCTTCCACCTGACCTCCGTCGGGAGTATCAAACATCATTGATACGTTATTAACGATTAGCTCAGACATGGTTATACCCTTATTGTTATGAATCTTAGACGCAACAGCCGCGAAGGCTGTGCGTTCCTTTGGGTTGGTTGCCCTGGTCTGTTGGCTATTTCACTTGTTGGTAAAAGCTGGCGTCGATGGTTGCGCTGTAATCATCCAGTGCTTGCGGAATCTGCTTTTGCTGGACAAAGAAATCAGCCACCTCTTTGGTAAACGCCTGTACTGTGCCGCCCATCCATTGCTGCGATACCTGCTGCTCTTTGAGAGGGAAATCAAATAGGGCGAGCACCTGATTGGAATCGGCAACAGACAGCCCGGATGCCTTAGCGATCACTTGTTCGACTGATTTAGGTGATTGCTTAAAGGTGCGGTTGGCATCATCGGTGACGGAGAGGAATTGAGTCACCAGCTCGGGATGGTTTTTGGCGAACTTGTTACTGGCAGAGATGACATCAAAAACGCGGATGCCGAGTGCTTCTTGATCCTTGGCACTCATCAGTACTTCGCCGTATTCCTTCATACGGCGCAGGGCGCCACCCCAACCACAGGCCATAGCAACATCACCACGGGCCAGTGCGGCAGCACCATCAGCCGGTGCCATATCCAGTAAGCGGATCTTGGTCGCATCAACCTTTAGGTGGTTAATAATCCGTAGCATCTTGTAATGGGCAACGGTGCCAAAGGGGACGGCAACGTTTTTGCCGACTAAATCAGCCGCGTTGCTTTGGCTGATGCCGCTGGCTTTACTGACCACGCAGTTATCATTTTCGGCATAGGATACGGCGATGCCAACCATCGTGATTGGCAACCCCTGAGAAACCGCAACGGTGAATGGCACGAGTCCTTGAGAGTAAGCCATATCAACATCGCCGGAGGCCATCGCGGCAGACATCGCAGCACCGGAATCGAAGGCCCGCCATTCGACTTCGACCCCCATCTCTTTGTCGTAGGTTTTATTCACTTGGGCGGCTTGGTTAGCGGTTGGCCACTCAAGAAAGTAACCGACTGATACCTTGTCAGGTAGGTCTGCAGCTTGAGTCAAGCTAGCGCTAAGGGTTAGGGTCGTTATTGCGATCGACTGTAGAACTGTAGGGATAGATTTTTTCATATAATCCTCGTCTTTTTAGAAAGATTGCCTATGGCGGGCTTCTACTTTTTTATTGTTATGTGACCGAATATTGAGTACATGGGAGAACAACGTCACTCGGTTAAATGACCGTTTCTCGATACTGCCGTGAAACCGCCGTCACGACAATTGAGAATAATTGTTTAGATGTTAGAAAAACTAACAGGTTGTTTTTCTCTATTGAATTTAAATAAAACAATTTAAAATCAATGTCTTATATGTGATTTCTGTTGTTGGTTTAGTGTGTTTTTAGACTGTTGGTTAAATGTTGTTAGACTTTTTAGCGCTGCTTTATCGGCACGAATCTTTGCTGCTCGGTTTTTTATGGCACGACAACGGGCCGTTTATTATCGGGCTGCACCTCATGTGGTGATCGGACTCATCAGCAACGACCGTAGCGGTGCTAAAAAAAACCACCCAGATGTTTGTCCGGGTGGCCAATAGGGGCTTGGGATTAACTTAAAGGCCGCTGATCATTAACATTCAATCACGTTGACCGCGAGGCCGCCTAATGAGGTTTCTTTGTATTTATCGTGCATATCAAAGCCTGTATCACGCATGGTTTTAAGGGCATCATCGAGGCAGACAAAGTGGCTACCATCGCCGCGTAACGCCATCGATGCGGCGTTAATTGCCTTCATCGCCGCCATTGCGTTGCGCTCGATACAGGGCACCTGTACCAGCCCACCCACCGGATCGCAGGTTAGTCCTAGATTGTGTTCAATGGCGATTTCGGCGGCATTTTCGACCTGTTCCGGCGTCGCACCGATCGCTTGTGCGAGGCCTGCTGCTGCCATCGCACAGGCCGAACCGACTTCACCTTGGCAGCCAACCTCTGCTCCCGAGATAGAGGCATTACGTTTACACAGCAAACCGATTGCGCTGGCCGCTAGTAGGAAATCGATGATGCCATCTTCATCAGAATTGGGGCAAAACTTATCGTAGTAATGCATCACCGCAGGAATAATACCGGCAGCCCCATTGGTTGGGGCTGTCACCATGCGTCCGCCGCCGGCATTTTCTTCACTCACCGCAAGGGCATAGAGGTTCACCCAGTCCATAGCACCCAGCGAGGGGGTGATCATATCCATACGGGTTTTGTTTTTCAGATCCCGGTACAGGTCGGGGGCGCGGCGTTTGACATTCAGCCCGCCTGGTAGCACACCTGTCTGTGTCAGGCCTTTATTGACGCAGTGTTGCATCGCCGTCCATAGGGTTAATAAATCTGCTCGAATCTGTTGTTCCGATCGCCAGGTTTTTTCATTTTCGAGCATAACCTGACTAATGCTGAGTTGCTGGGTTTCACAAACGGCTAATAAGGCTTTGGCGGTATGAAACGGGTGGGGCAGCGGTGTGTCTGTCGGCTGTTCCGCAGCCTGTTTGATATCCGCCTCGCTCTGTATGAAACCTCCGCCGACGGAGTAATACACCCGGTGGCAGAGTTGCACGCCATCGGCATCCCAGACGGTAAAATCCATGCCGTTAGGGTGGTAGGGCAGCACGGTTTCCGGCTGATAGAGTAGGTCTCTGGCAACGTCAAAGTAGATCTCCTGACGTCCTAGCAGTTTTAGACGCTGAGTTTTGATCACCGCTTGCAGCCGCGGTTTAATTTGATCAGGGTCGATGGTTTCAGGTTGCTGACCTTCCAGCCCGGCAATGATTGCTGGTGCTGTTCCATGCCCGATACCGGTGGCACCGAGGGAACCAAATAGACGGCAGCGTAGGCGCGCGATCTGCCGGGTTTTGCCGAAGCCATGCATCTCTTCGACAAAAGCAAGTGCCGCTTTCATCGGGCCAACGGTATGTGAACTGGACGGACCAATACCCACTTTCAATAGATCAAACAGACTGATACTCATCTCTGCTTACCTCATCATTATTTTTATTGTTGTTGAGCCAGTCAGAGAGCGCACTTAGGTTCTGACTGGCTAGTATTAGCGGTTGGTTATCTTTAGCCCTAAGGGCTTATTTATACACGGGGTAATCCGCGCACAGCGCAATGACCTGTTGCTGTACCTCAGTGATCTTGCTATCTAATGCCGCGGGTTGGTTTAACACATCCAGCAAATCTGCAATCCAACCGGCGAGCATGCGGCATTGTGGCTCTTTAAAGCCTCGTGTGGTGATTACCGGAGAGCCGATCCGCAGACCGGAGGTAACGAACGGCGACTGAGGGTCACCGGGAACGGCATTTTTGTTGACAGTGATATTGGCCCGCCCAAGGGCAGCATCGGCCTCTTTGCCGGTTAACCCTTGTTTGATAAGGCTTAGGAGAAACAGGTGGTTTTTGGTGCCACCGGAGACAATTTCAAAGCCGCGTTCCAGCAAGACTTCAGCCATCGCGTTAGCGTTTTTAATCACCTGTGCTTGATAGGCTTTGAACTCTGGGGTGAGTGCTTCTTTGAAGGCGACCGCTTTTGCCGCGATAACATGCATTAATGGGCCACCCTGACTGCCCGGAAATACCGCCGAATTGAGTTGTTTCTCTAAGCTATTATCGCGGGCGAGGATCAGACCTCCCCGTGGACCGCGTAAGGTTTTATGAGTTGTGGTCGTGACCACATCGGCAAACCGAACCGGATTGGGGTATAGATCGGCTGCCACCAAACCGGCAACATGAGCCATATCGACAAACAGATAAGCATCGACTTTGTCAGCAATCTCACGAAAGCGAGCCCAGTCGACAATTTGGGAATACGCAGAGAAGCCCGCGACGATCATTTTCGGTTTGTGCTCTAGCGCTAGGCGTTCAACTGCATCGTAATCAATCTCGCCGGTGGCTTCGTTCAGACCGTATTGCACCGCGTGGTAGAGCTTACCGGAAAAGTTTACATGGGAGCCGTGGGTTAGATGGCCGCCGTGGGCTAGACTCATGCCTAATACGGTATCGCCGGGCGCACAAAGGGCCATATAAACCGCGGCATTTGCCTGAGAGCCCGAGTGTGGCTGCACATTGGCATAGCTTGCGCCAAACAATTTTTTCGCCCGGTCGAGTGCCAGCTGTTCGACAACATCGACATATTCACAGCCACCGTAATAACGCTTGTCGGGATAACCTTCGGCGTATTTGTTGGTGAGGGCCGAGCCTTGTGCCTGCATGACCCGCCGGCTGGTGTAGTTTTCTGAAGCGATGAGTTCGATATGCTCCTGCTGACGGACTTCTTCTTTTTCCATCGCAGCCCAAAGCGCTGCATCATAGTTTTGTATATTGTCATCTTGACTAAACATCAAAGATTTCTCCGGTATTAACGATCGCTTCCACGGCCGTTAGAAATGAGCGATAGCCGGTTTGGCGGTTAATCGATAACCGCTCGACCGGCTTGGCATCGGTAAAAGAGTGCTAGAGGATTAGCGCATTATCTGATTCAGGAAACAGTCCACACCCGCTTGAGCGACCACTTCATCCTGATCGGGGGTGCCTGAACTGCAGCCAACCCCGCCGATAATATGATCTTCGGCAAACAGTGGCAGGCCGCCGGCGACAATAGAAAATTTGCCTTGGTTACTGGTATTGATACCGAAAGCGGGTTTGCCCGGTACGCTGATCTCACCGTAGGCCCGGGTCGATTTTCGTGCTGCCGAGGCGGTATAAGATTTACTCATGGCAATATCGATACTGGTGATGCGGGCATTGTCCATTCGCTTAAAAAGCACCAAATTGCCACTGTCATCGGTGATAGCAATATCCATATCAATATCGATCTCACGGGCTTTGTCACGACAGGCCTGCATGATCAGTTCAGCGTCATCTAATGTTAATTTCGGAACCATTCGCATAGTGGATACCTTCTTGTTGTTATTTTTAAAGTGATTATCAGGCTTGCATGACGTCATCGAGGGTGGCTATAAAGGTATTGACGGTACGATCGACATGCTGCAATTTATCAAGGCCAAATAGACCGATCCTGAAGGTGCAGTAATCCTCGGGTTCATCGCACTGCAGCGGCACGCCGGCGGCAATTTGAACGCCCTGGGCAACGAAGCGTTTACCGTTGTGAATATCGGCGGTGTCGGTATAGCAAACCACCACGCCGGGAGCCTCAAAGCCTGGTGCAGCGACACTATTAAAACCCCGCTGCGTGAGTTGTTCGCGCACTTTACGGCCCATTTCTAGCTGGCGGTGCTTGAGCTTTTCAAAACCGATCTCGGCGGTTTCTTGCATTACCTGATGAAAGCGATTGAGAGCATCGGTGGGCAGGGTGGCATGGTAAGCGTGGCCACCTTGCTCATAGGCGTTCATGATTTGCATCCACTTCTTTAAGTCGCAGGCAAAGCTGGTACTTGTGGTGTCTTCAATACGGGCTAACGCGGTAGGGGACAGCATCGCTAGGCCAAATGCGGGTGAGCCACTCCAGCCTTTTTGTGGCGCGCTAATCAGAATATCAACGCCGCTGGCTTGCATATCAACCCAGACCGTACCCGAGGCAATGCAATCCAAGACCAGCATACCGCCAACCTGATGCACAGCATCGGCAACCTGACGGATATAGTCATCGGGTAGCATCATGCCGGATGCGGTTTCGACGTGTGGGGCAAATACCAGATCGGGCTGTTGCTCTAAAATGGTGGCTACCACCTGATCGATAGGCGCCGGTGCAAAAGGGGCTTGGCTCTCATTGGTGATCTGACGGGCTTTCATCACGGTGCATTCAGCGGGGATCGAGCCGGTATCCAATATTTGGCTCCAGCGATAGCTGAACCAACCGTTACGAATAACCAAGCATTTCTTGTCGTTGGCAAACTGGCGGGCAACGGCTTCCATAGCAAAGGTGCCACTACCGGGAACCACAATGGCGGCATCCGCTTGATAAACCTCCTTTAGGGTGGTCGAAATATCCTGCATCACCTGACAAAAGGCTTTAGACATATGGTTTAACGAGCGGTCGGTATAGACAACTGAGTATTCAATCAGGCCCTGTGGGTCTATCTGAGGGAAAATAACGGACATAAATAAATCTCCATGAAATTATTTGTTATTTTTTCACGAGGATGCATCAATAAAATTTGCTTGGCAAGCCTGAAGATTAAAAAATGTATAAAAATCACTCAGTGAACGGTGACTTTAATCGGCAAAACTAGCGGCTTGTTGATGATGCTTTTGATGGCTAATTTATTGTTTTAAATATGTTTTGTTGTATAAATTGCTGGTTTTAAGCTGATTATCTCAATAGCGGTAAAGACTCGTCTAGTTAATATTTTACGTGAAAAAATATATTGAATTTTCATTTTTGCATGTGTAGATTCGCTGAAATTGTTCAGATTCAGTTGTTTTAAAGTAACGCTATCTGGGTCTGCACTACATGCTCCTGATACAGGAGCATCTCTGTAGCTAATGCGAGTCAACCAAGAGGAATAGTCGATGCAACGGGAATCGATGGAGTTTGATGTGGTCATTGTCGGGGCCGGCCCTGCCGGTTTGTCCGCGGCCTGCCGTTTGGCACAACAGGCGCAAGAAAATGATACCGAATTGATGATCTGTGTCGTCGAAAAGGCCGCCGAGGTCGGCGGGCATATTCTCTCGGGCGCGGTGGTTGAGCCGAGGGCATTGAACGAATTATTCCCGGACTGGAAAGCGCAAGGCGCGCCACTCAAGACCGAGGTAACTGAAGATCAGATCTATCTGTTAAAAGATGCGCAGTCGGCTCGCAAAATCCCCCATGCCTTTGTGCCTAAGACCATGCATAACCAGGGTAACTATATCGCCAGTGTCGGCAATCTCTGTCGCTGGTTGGCTGAGCAAGCGGAACAGTTAGGGGTTGAGATCTTTCCGGGCTTCGCTGCTGCCCATATTATCTATGGTGATGATGGTCAGGTGGCGGGTGTGGGCACCGGTGATATGGGGCTGGATGAGCAGGGTGAACAGAAAGATAGCTATATGCCGGGGATGGATCTGCTGGCCAAATACACTCTCTTTTGCGAAGGCTGCCGTGGCCATTTAGGCAAAGAGTTGCAGGCCAAATATGCTTTGGATAAAGAATCCGATGCCCAGCACTACGGTCTTGGCATAAAAGAGTTATGGGATATTAGCCCTGATAAGCATCAACCAGGACGGGTGATCCATGGGGCTGGCTGGCCCCTGACAGAAGGCGGCGCCAGTGGCGGCTTTTTTCTTTACCATGCCGAGCCATGTCAAATCGTGGTAGGGCTAATTACCGACCTTAATTACGCTAATCCTTATCTCAGTCCGTATGATGAGTTTCAGCGTATGAAACATCATCCGCTGATCGCCGATGTATTAGCGGGCGGACGTCGTGTCTCCTATGGTGCACGGGCGATTACTAAGGGGGGCTTTAATGCGTTGCCGAAGATGAGTATGCCGGGGGCATTACTGCTGGGTTGTGATGCCGGCACACTCAACTTTGCTAAAATCAAGGGCACCCATACGGCGATGAAGTCCGGCATGGTCGCCGCTGAAGCGGTGTTTGCGGCGCTGCTTGATGGTGATGAAGGCGGTAAAGTGTTGTCGAGCTTTGATCGTGGCTTTAAAGAATCTTGGGTTTATGATGAGTTGTATCGAAGTCGTAACTTTGGCCCGGCACTTCATAAATACGGCACTTTAGTGGGTGGGGCGCTGAATTATATTGATCAGAATCTTTTCTGCCTGCCGTTTACGCTGCACGATAATATCCCCGATTACGCCAGTATGTCATTGGCCAGTGAGTGTCAGCCGGTTAACTACCCCAAACCCGATGGCATGCTGAGTTTCGATAAGCCCTCATCGGTATTTCTCTCCAATACCAACCATGAAGAGAGCCAGCCCTGTCATTTGAAGCTCGATGACCCCTCGATACCGTTGGGGCAAAACCTGCAACGTTTTCACGAACCCGCACAGCGTTACTGTCCGGCGGGCGTATATGAAATTGTTGTCACTGAGTCGGCACCAACGTTCCAGATCAATAGCCAGAACTGCTTGCACTGTAAAACCTGTGATATCAAAGACCCGGCTCAGAATATCACCTGGGTGCCACCGGAAGGCGGTGGTGGCCCGAACTACCCGAATATGTAAATACAAAAAAATGGAGCGTGAGGCTCCATTTTTTTTGTCCGGAGATGTTGAACGTGTACAGGCTAGATGCTTGATGAGAAGGGTGTAGGCGGCACTCTTTCGGCACCTAAAGTGGTGTCGCTGAAGTTATGGTTAAATATTTTTTCATTAATATAAATTTATTTTTAAACAAAACTATTGACATAAAAAGAGTCTTTAACGAATATGTTTATGAAAATAAATTCAATAATTTCACGAATGTGTTTTTCGTGATGTTTTTAATCGAGGTCTAGATGAAAGTACTGGTCGCGGTAAAACGGGTTGTCGATGCCAACGTGCAGGTGCGTGTTAAAGCCGATAACTCTGGCGTAGAACTGGCCAACGTAAAGATGGCACTTAATCCCTTTTGTGAAATAGCTATTGAAGAAGCGGTTCGTCTGAAAGAGGCGGGTGTTGCCTCTGAGGTGATTGCTGTGAGTGCGGGCGATTCTGCTTGCCAAGAACAGCTGCGGACAGCTTTGGCTCTCGGCGCTGATCGAGCTATTCAGGTCACGACAGATGCCGAACTTCAGCCTCTGGCTATCGCCAAGTTGCTTAAAGCCGTCGTGGAGAAAGAACAGGTCGGTTTGGTTATCTTAGGCAAACAGTCGATCGATAGTGATAACAATCAAACCGGTCAGATGTTGGCTGCGTTAGCGGGTATGCCACAGGGAACCTTCGCATCGAAGGTCGTTGTTGAAGGGGGTGAAGTATTGGTCACCCGTGAGGTCGATGGTGGCTTGCAGCAGGTTGCCTTAACGCTACCGGCGGTTATTACGAGCGATTTACGCTTGAATGAGCCGCGTTATCCTTCACTACCCAATATTATGAAAGCTAAGCGCAAGCCACTCGATAACATCACCCCTGAAGATCTCGGTGTGGATGTGGCTCCGCGGTTAACAACACTCGAAGTGAATAGCCCGCCGGCCCGGGCTGCCGGCCAGATGGTTGCCAATGTAGCCGAACTTGTTGAGAAATTGAAAACCGAAGCGGGAGTACTCTAATGACTATTTTGGTGATTGCTGAACACGATAATCAACAGTTGAAAGCTGCGACAGCAAATACCGTAACAGCGGCACTGCAACTGGCAGAGAAAACCGGTGCGGCGGTAAGCCTTTTGGTGGCAGGCAAAGACTGTGAGCCGGTTGCTAAGCAGGCGGCGGCAATGGCCGGTGTCGCTCAGGTGTTAGTGGCGGATTGCGATGCTCTCGCGAGTCAGATGCCGGAAAATCTAGCCCCGCTGCTGGTGAATCTAGTCAAAGCGTTATCGGTAACCCATGTACTCGCACCGGCGACTACTCAGGGAAAAAATGTACTGCCCCGTGCTGCGGCAATGTTGGATGTGGCGCAGATTTCCGAAGTAACCGCGATCATCGATGCGACAACCTTTGTGCGTCCTATCTACGCAGGCAATGCGCTGGCTACCGTACAGAGCAGCGATCCGATTCAGGTGGTTACTGTACGCGGCACTGCATTCGAGGCAGCGGCGAGTGAGGGTGGCAATGCCACTATTACGGCACTAGAAGCTGTCGCCGATAGCGGTTTGTCTCGCTTTATCCTAGAAGAGGTTAGCCAGTCGGATCGTCCGGAACTGACCTCTGCGAAGATCATCATCTCCGGTGGTCGAGGCATGCAAAATGGCGATAACTTTGTGCTGCTCGAAAATGTCGCTGATAAGGTAGGGGCCGCCGTTGGTGCATCCCGCGCGGCGGTTGATTCAGGTTTTGTTGCTAATGATATGCAAGTGGGTCAGACCGGTAAGATCGTCGCCCCAGAGCTTTATATTGCGGTCGGTATTTCCGGTGCAATTCAGCATCTCGCTGGGATGAAAGACTCTCGCGTGATTGTGGCGATCAACAAAGATGATGAAGCACCTATTTTTGGGGTTGCCGACTATGGTCTGCATGCCGATTTATTTGATGCCCTGCCGGAGCTCGACGCTCAACTGAGCTAACGAGCCTTGCTAATTACCGGCTATCTCAAGATAGTTAGCCGGCAACGAGGATTGATTTCGATGACTAAACAAACGTATCGCATAGTGCTGGATTGTCCTGATCAGGTCGGTATCGTCACCCGGGTGGGTGATGTTATTACCTCGGCAGGTGGCTGGATCTGTGAAGCGGCGCATCACTCTGATGAAGAAAGTAACTGGTTCTTTTCCCGCTTTGATGTTCTGGCGGATTCTTTGCCGTTTGGTTGTGAAGCGTTGGAAGAACGGTTTGCGGCGTTAAAACAAGAGCTGAAGATGAACCTGCGGGTTGAAGATACGGCTAAGCCTAAGCGGGTTGTAGTGATGGCGAGTAAGGGTAGCCATTGTCTGTCTGATCTACTGGATCGCTGGAAAAGCGGCGATCTGAACTGTGAAATTCCCTGTGTGATTTCCAACCACGAAGATATGCGCGGGCTGGTGGAGTGGTATGGCATACCCTTCCATCATGTGGTGATTGAGAAAGACAATAAAGCACCGGGTTTTGCCCGCGTTGAGTCGATTGTCGAAGAATGCCAAGCGGATTGCGTTGTGCTTGCACGTTATATGCAGATCCTCCCACAGGCGCTATGCGAGAAGTTACGTCATAAGGTCATCAATATACACCACAGTTTCTTGCCTTCATTTATTGGCGCGCGACCTTACCATCAAGCCTCACGGCGAGGGGTAAAGCTGATCGGTGCTACCTGTCACTATGTGACTGAGCAGCTGGATGAAGGCCCCATTATTGATCAAGACGTGGTACGGGTCAGCCACAGCGATAAAGTGGAAGATCTGGTTCGTTTGGGGAAAGACGTCGAGAAATCGGTATTGGCTCGCGGTTTACGTGCCCACCTTGAAGACCGGGTGTTGGTGCATGGCAATAAGACGGTTGTTTTTAAGTAACTCGATTCAGTTGAGTTAACTCAATATGTCAGCCTTGGCTACTGGCGCTCGGTAGCCAACACAAAAATAAATACACCATCCCCGCGTGCGGAGGTGAGGAGAGTAATCATGACAAAAACACTACCTACTTCGGCACAGGTTGTCATTGTTGGCGGCGGCGTCATCGGCTGCAGTGTGGCCTACCACTTAACGAAACTAGGCTTTACCGATGTCGTTCTGCTGGAACGGCGGCAGTTGACCTGCGGTACGACTTGGCATGCGGCAGGGCTCGTGCCAACGCTGCGGGCAACCTACAACATGTCGATGCTGGCTAATTACAGTGCCACTTTATATGAACAGTTAGAAGCGGAAACGGGTCAGGCAACCGGTTTTGTGCGTAATGGCTCTTTGACCATTGCCACCAATCAAGAGCGGATGGCGGAACTAAAGCGTGGGGCTTCGATGGCAAAAGTCGCCGGCTTCCCCTGCGATGTGGTTGATCCCGATCAGGCGAAAGAGCTTTGGCCGCTGCTGAATATAGATGATATTTGTGGCGCGATTCATCTGCCGATGGATGGCATGGCCAGCCCGGTAGATGTAACCCAGGCGTTGGCTAAAGGGGCGCGGATGGGCGGCGCGCAGATTATCGAGGGCGTTAAAGTTCTGGATATGAAAGTGCGTGATGGCAAGGCCGCCGGTGTGATTACCGAGCAGGGCGATATCGATGCCGAGTACGTGGTTAACTGTGCCGGCATGTGGGCGCGGGAGTTTGGTAAAAAAGCCGGGGTTAATGTACCGCTGCATGGCGCAGAGCACTTTTATGTGGTGACCGAAAATATGCCGGATCTGCAGCATGGCTTGCCCACGTTGCGAGATATGGATGGTTATTGCTACTACAAAGAAGATGCCGGTAAATTGTTGGTGGGCATGTTTGAGCCGCACGCGAAACCGTGGGGAATGGAGGGTATTCCAGAAGACTTTTTCTTCGACCAGTTACCGGATGATTTCGACCATTTAGAGCCTTACCTCGAATCCGCGATGCACCGTATTCCTAAACTAATGGAAACCGGCTTGCAGGTATTCTTCAATGGCCCGGAATCCTTTACCCCGGATGATCGTTATCACCTCGGTGAAGCGCCTGAGTTGCGTAACTATTTTGTCGCCGCAGGCTTTAACTCTGTGGGTATTCAATCGGCAGGTGGCGCAGGAAAGATGCTGGCTGAATGGATCAAAAAGGGGCATGCCCCTCAAGATCTATGGGATGTTGATATCCGTCGTAATATGCCGTTCCAAGGAACTCAACGTTACTTGCAAGAACGAACCACCGAGACACTGGGCCTGTTGTATGAAACGCATTTCCCGTTCAAACAGTTCAAAACTTCTCGAGGTGTGCGTCGCTCGGTATTGCATGAACAGTTGAAAGCACAGGGAGCGGTGTTTGGCAGTGAAAGCGGTTGGGAGCGGCCCAACTGGTTTGCCAAACCGGGCCAGACTGCTGAGTATGAGTATTCCTTCGGGAGACAAAACTGGTTTGAAAATAACCGGGAAGAACATGAAACGGTGCGTAATTCGGTGGGGGTTATCGATCAGAGTTCCTTCTCGAAATATCAGGTCGAGGGGCCGGATGCAGAACGCTATCTCAACCGTATCTGTTCAAACAATGTCTCTGTTCCGTTGGGCAAGATGGTCTATACCCAGTGGCTCAATGAGCGCGGGGGGATCGAAGCCGATGTTACCGTTACTCGCCTAGCGCAGGACCGCTATTTAGTGGTCTCCGGTGTTGCCTGCCAAAACCGAGATATGGATTGGCTGCGCCGCAATAAGCCCGAGGACGCGGTGGTGTTCTTCACCGATATGACTTCCGCCTATGCGGTGGTCACGGTCATGGGACCGCATTCACGTGCTACGTTGAGTAAGCTTACCCGGGATGATCTCAGCCATGAAGGGTTTCCTTTCGCCACTTCCCGCGAGATCGAGATGCACTATGCCATTGTTAGAGCTTCGCGTATTACCTATGTGGGTGAGCTAGGTTGGGAGCTCTATATCCCGACTGAATATGCGCCGAGTGTTTATGACGCCATTATGGAGGCCGGTAAAGAGTTTGGTATTCGGCCTTACGGTTATCACACCATGAACTCACTGCGGATGGAAAAGTGTTACCGCCATTGGGGACATGATATTACCGATGAAGATACGGCGCTGGAGGCGGGCTTAAGCTTTGCGTCTGACTTTAATAAAGAGGGCGGCTTTATTGGTAAAGAAGCTTTGCTGGCGCAGAAAGCCGCAGGGCCACTGGCTAAACGTTTCGTTGCGTTTCTGTTCGAAGAATCAGAGCCGCTGTGTTATCACGAAGAGCCTATCTGGGCGAACGGTAAAATTGTCGGACGAACCACGGCGGGTATGTTTGCCCATACGATGGGCGCCACGATCGCCATGGGCTATGTGGAAAACGAGGCAGGGGTCACTAAAGAGTGGCTGGATAATACTGTATTCGAAATTGAGGTTGAGTGTGAACGCTACCGGGTTAAGCCTTCGTTACGTTCCATCTTCGATCCCGAAATGGCAAAAATTAAGTGCTAATAACACGGTAAAACGGAGTAATTAGCCACAGGTGGAGTGCCATGCAGCCCTATATTAAACACGGGTTGGTTGCCCAGGCTTCGGAATCGCTTCTGAGCCTAGGGCTGTATGGCGGCTTCATACGAATAACGACTGGTTTTAGGCACGCCTTTCACGCAGTGAAGCGGGCTGATGATTTAAAATAATGAGGTTCAATCGATGTCTGCATTGATTTTGGATGGTAAAGCGTTGGCGAAAAGCCGAGAGCAAAAATTGCATACGGCGGTCGAAATGTTAACGGCTAATGGCAGTCGAAAACCGGTTTTGGCAACAATTCTTGTTGGCAATGACCCCGCTTCAGCCACCTATGTACAGATGAAAGTAAACGCCTGTGGTCGTGTCGGCATTGGCTCGATGAGAGTTGATATGCCGCAGTCCACCACAACCGAAGGGCTGTTGGAGGTCATCGAGCGTTTGAATAACGATGCAGATGTCTGCGGTATTTTATTACAGCATCCGGTGCCCGAGCAGATCGATGAGCGGGCGTGCTTTGATGCGATCGCCATTGAAAAAGATGTGGATGGTGTAACCACCCAAGGTTTCGGTTTGATGTCGATGGGAGAAGACGCATTTGGTTCGGCAACCCCAGCGGGCATCATGACGCTGCTAGAGCACTATGATATTGACCTATCGGGTAAACATGCGGTGGTGGTGGGACGCAGTCCCATATTGGGTAAACCGATGGCAGCGATGTTGTTGAATGCGAATGCGACCGTGACTATTTGTCACTCGCGGACAAAAGACCTGGCCACACTGATCTCACAGGCTGATATTGTTGTTGGTGCCGTCGGGCAGCCAGAGTTGATCAAAGCGGCTTGGATTAAAGATGGCGCAGTGGTGGTCGATGCCGGTTATCACCCCGGTGGTATTGGTGATATCGAAAAAATCGGTTTAGAGCAGCGCGTGGCTGCATTGACCCCTGTGCCCGGCGGCGTAGGCCCGATGACTATCAATGCCTTGATTAGCCAAACATTGGCGTCCGCGGAGCGAAGAGGTTAGAGCAACGCGTTAACGATCATTTTAGAAAAGGCCGATGCTCTTAATGTATCGGCCTTTTTTTGTGCATGTGTCGAGGGATATGTGCTCGATTTAAGCACTAATAACCAAGCTGATACCGATAATGATCAGTAGCCCGAACGCTAAACGGCGCATGGTGGTATCACTGAACGGTGGCGGATAATATTTCCCTATTAAGGTGAATGCTGCCACTACCGGGATGCAGATTAAGCCGTTCCAAAGCATATCGAGGCTGAGTTGGCCCTGCAGGCCTAAGACACATAAGCGAATCATATTCATCACCAGAAACATGGCTAGCAAACAGAGTCGAATGGTCTGTAAAGGTAAGGGTTGGCGGTAAAGTTGGTAGACCAAGGGGGGCCGGCAATGCTGAACAGTCCACCAAAAATGCCGGCCGCTGCACCGGCGATCGAGAAGGTTAAATTTGAACTTGGGCTGGGTAAAGGATCAGGTTTGAGCATAATGAATAGCCCACCGAAGATGATGGTGATGCCTAACAACCCTTGCAGCACCTGGGTAAAGTCACTGCTGAGATAGTTTAATAGAAATACACCAAGCAGCAGTGCCGGGAATAATCCGGCGAGGGACCATAGCATTATCTTGAGATCGAGGTGGCGTAGGTTTCCTCGTAATGCGATCGGCCCATTTGCCAGCATCAATAAGCTGATAATGACCGAGGTAAAGGTCACCGACGCCAATTCAAACTGCGCTACACAGCCGAGTATGATCATACCCATCGCAAAGCCGGTGACTGTTTGCACATAGGTGCCCAGGGCGACGAAAAGCATAAAAGCGGCGAGCTGATCTAATGGCATATTGGCCTCAGTAGCAGAGTTTCGGTTGGTCGCAGGGGCGCTGAATTGGATCGATCCCGGTTGCGTTTAGAGTATAAATAAACGGGGTTTTATCGGGATAGATCCAGTCGGCGGGTTTCTCTGGCGCCTAACTGACCCGTAACAGGGTTGGACGCAGTTGGGCCGATAGTTCAGCAATGATTTCGGCAAGCATAGCGATGCCCGGTTCAATGGCCTCCGGCGGAATGGCGGAAAAACCCAGTTTGATAAAGTTATCCGGCAGGTGTGAACCAAAGTGATAACTGTCACCGGCGATGATTAAGAGTCCACGGCGGGCTGCTGCCTGTTTGACGCTATTGCCGCTAACGCCTTTGGGGAGTTTGCACCAGAAGGATGAGCCGCCGCTCGGGCGGGTATAGCTGCCGGGTAGATGAACATCTAACGCACTGGCGAGCACATCACTACGTTTTTGAAAGTTGCGGGCCAGACGGCGTAATAGGGCGTCATGATAGCCTTGCGATAGAAATAGCGCCACAGCCCGTTGATTATTCAAAGGTGGATGACGAAGCATCAGTTGGCGCAGATTTCTGGCTTCCTGAATCAGTGCCTTAGGGCCGACCATAAAGCCCATGCGTAACCCTGGCGCCAGTGTTTTGGAGAGGCTGCCGATATAGAGTACTCGGTCATCATGATCGAGGCTTTTTAGTGCAGGCGTTGGTTTGCAATCAAAATTCATCTCCATCTCATAGTCATCTTCAATGATAATGATATCTTGCTGATGAGCTTTTTCCAGCAGTTGTTGGCGGCGCGATAACGGCATGGTTACCGTGGTCGGGCATTGATAACTCGGCGTGGTATAGAGCGCATCGCACGCGTCTAAATGGTGATCGACCACCAAACCATCTTTATCGACCGCGAGGCTAACAACCTCAGCACCCTGTACCGAAGCGACATGGGCGGCACTGGTATAACCGGGGTCTTCAATGCCAAATTTTGAGGTTTCATTCACCAGCAGTTGGGTCAGCAGATAGATCGCCTGTTGCGAACCGATGGTGACCAATATTTCATCTTTTTCCGCATTAATGCCACGGCTTGGCAAGATCCGTTTCTGGATCTGCTCGATCAGTAGTGGGTCATCGCTGTCATAGCGGTCAGAGGTCCAATCCCTGATGGCCTGAACACTCACCGCATCACGCCAGCATTTACGCCAGTTGTCGATGGGAAATAGGTTGCTATCCAGTTGACCGTATACAAAGGGGTAGGGATAGGACTGCCAAGCATGTACCTCGGTTGGATTGGGAGGTGTCGCGGGTTTGATTTTAAGCCGGGTACCCCAGTCGACTTTATCGCTTTTATCTTCTGCAGCATCGCTGGTTTCGTTTTTGGCCATGTCCGGTAAAAAACGGGGGTCGATAAAGTAGCCGCTGCGTTCGCGGGTAATGAGATAGCCATCCGCGGCCAGTTCATCGTAAACCAAGACGATGGTGTTGCGCGCAACATTGAGGCTTTTGGCTAACCGTCGGCTAGAGGGAAGCGCTTCATCGAGGGGGAGAAACCCACCCAGAATGGCGGTGACGAGCTGTTCACGAATCTGTTTTTGCAGTGTTGCTGCATTATTGTCGCGGTCGAGATGAAACAGTGCTGACATGATCCTTTCCACCTTTTTATATTTTTAGTTCGGCCTGTCGGAATGCGTATTTGGTTAATCACTGAGACCTGTTCTAGGAAACAGTATGGGTCAATGATAGTCATAAAAATAACAATTACAATAATAAATGAGACAAAATATTTCAAAAATGCAAAAAAGTGTTGATTTAATGTTTTGTGGAAACGATACTGCGAGTATCAAATCTCAACAATATTGTTGTTTTTTTGACGGTGCGACCGCTATTTAACTGGTTTCAATGGCCCGTTTTTTGGGCTGTTAAGCGCTGGTGGAGCGGGTCTGGTGAATAAAAATAAAATGAGATGGTACTTGTGATGTCTTTAGAAAAGGCCTACGACTATATCGTGATAGGTGCGGGTTCTTCCGGCTGTGTAATGGCGAACCGCTTATCCGAAGATTCTGATAAAACGGTGTTGTTATTAGAGGCGGGCGGTAAGGATACAAATCCTTGGATTCATGTTCCGATCGGTTATTTCAAAACAATGCACAATCCGAAAACGGATTGGTGCTATATGACCGAACCAGACCCGGGTATCAATAACCGTCAATTACAGTGGCCTCGGGGTAAAGTATTAGGGGGCTCTAGTTCACTCAATGGTTTGCTCTATGTACGTGGTCAGCGAGAAGACTACGATAACTGGGCCGCGTTGGGCAATCAGGGCTGGTCTTATGATGAGGTATTGCCGTACTTCAAAAAGTCGGAAAATCAGGAACGTGGTGCTAATCAGTATCATGGTGTTGATGGCCCGTTAGCCGTATCGAATATTCGTATTAAGCGTGAAATCTGCGATAAATTTATTGCTGCCGCAGAGCAAGTTGGTATTCCACGCAACGAAGACAGCAACGGCGAGACTCAGGAAGGTGTCGGCTATTTCCAACTGACTATCAATCGTAATGGAACCCGTTGTAGCACGGCGGTTGGCTTTCTGCGGCCAGCATTAAAACGGACTAATCTGACCGCTAAAACCAAAGCGCAGGTTGATCGGATCGAATTTGAAGGCAACCGAGCCGTTGGCGTAACCTTTACCATTAAGGGTATCCAGCATACGGTGCGCTGTAATCAGGAGGTCATACTCTCTGCTGGCGCGATCAACTCGCCGCAGGTGTTAATGCTCTCGGGTATTGGCGCGAAAGAAGAGTTGGATAAGCATAATATTCCGCTGGTGAAAGCGTTGCCGGGTGTTGGCAAGAACCTTCAGGATCATTTGCAAATCAGAACCATCTATAAGGTGAATAAGCCGATTACCCTGAACGATGAGGTCAATAATCCTCTGCGTAAGGTGATGATGGGGCTAGAGTATGCCATGTTCAGAACCGGGCCGTTAACCATGGCGGCCAGTCAGGTATGTATCTTCACTAAGACTGACAAAACGATGGTGCGGCCGGATATTCAGTATCACCTGCAGCCGTTGAGCGCGGATAAGCCTGCTGACGGTACCCATCGGTTTTCAGCCTTTACCGCTTCCGTATGTCAGTTACGGCCGACGAGTACTGGACGGATTGAGCTGAAAAGTGCAAACCCAACCGATTATCCGGCGATCCATCCGAACTATCTGGCGACTGAAGAAGACCAAAAAACTGCGATCGAATCGATCAAGGTAACACGTAATATTATCAATGCTCCGGCGCTGGCACCGTTGATTAAAGAGGAGCATGAACCGGGTGTGCAGCACCAGACGGATGCCGAACTGCTGGAATACGCCCGCAACCGAGCGACCACCATCTATCATCCGACGGGCACCTGTAAAATGGGCCAGGATGAGATGTCGGTAGTTGATGAGCGCTTACGGGTACATGGTATTGACGGTTTGCGAGTGGTCGATTGTTCCATTATGCCGGTTATCGTGTCGGGTAATACCAATGCGCCAGCCATTATGATCGCTGAAAAGGCTGCTGATATGATCAAGCAAGATCGTCGTGCTTAGTCCGCTATGACTTAGCCGCTACCCTGACTATTTGTGGATTTTCCGCCCTGTTGTGACAGGGCGGCTTTTTATCCGCGGCTTATCGCTCGTCGGTGTCGTCATCGTCACCATTATCGCCATCGTTATCATTCATTAGTGACGCCAGTTCTGCGGCGGATGCGCGCATATGTGGGATATTCTTCAATGCGTCTTCGAGTGAGAATCGAGCGGTCGGTGCATGCATCGCAAGGGCGGCATACATTCTGCCTTGATTGTCTCTGATCGGTACGGCTACGGCCACCATTCCCAGCAGAAACTCTTCGTTATCTACGCCGACTTCCTCTTTGCGGATTTTTCGCAGGGCAGGTTTTAGCTGTTCAACACTGGTGAGAGTATTCGGTGTATGGGCGTCGAGTGATAACTTCTCTAGCAATCTAGAGCGCTTAATACTGCTTAACTCACTGAGAAACAGCTTCCCACTGGCGGTGCAATGCAGCGGCACTCGGTCATTTATCTGTAACTGCACACGCAGTGGCCAGTGGGTTTCGACCCGATCGAAGTAGATCATCTCACCACCGTCTGGAATAGAAATGTTGCAGGTCTCGCCAAGTTTTTCCGACAGTCGCTGCAGGATTCGATGTCGCTCCGTGCGCAGGAAGTCGTTATTGCTTAAGACGCCTTGCGCCACTTTGTTGAGGGCTGGGCCGGGTAACAGTCCTCGGCCATCCATACGGGCCTGCAGGAAGCCTTCTTCTTCGAGCTGACTACAGAGACGATGAATGGTGGGTTTTGGTAGCTTTAGGGTCTGGTTGATCTCGGTCGGTGTGATCGGGCGGGTGGCGTTGGCAACAACTTGTAGAATTTGTAGAACTCTGAGGATGGACGAGCTTTTTTCTTTGCCGGCGGAACTGGCCATGAACGATATATCCTTCTGTTTACAATAAGTGCCATATTATGCTGCTTAATCATAAGCGAGTCTCATTATAACAGTATTGTGCATATTTTTATCTGCGATATTGATCGCTTTATTGGGTTTCTACCGTATTCGCTTTCCACTCGGTTTATTACGTTTTTAATGAAAAACGAGACTTTAGTCTTAATTAATACAGACTAAGGGGATTTTTTTTAGCAGATAAGTGAATTTATTTTTCACCACCTATTAGCCTGTTGCTCCTCAAATGCTTGCCGGTAGCCCCCGAATTCTCAAGGCTGCAGGGCTGTAATACTTAAGAGTGAGCAAATTTAAGCCAAATAATATTACATAATTTATCTTTAATGAGACTTTTGTTATCAATAAATGTTTGAAATAACATTAATGATGTGTTTTATTAAATGGGCAGCCAGCGCCGTTGACGAGTTGTCTGGTTGAGTTATCCCTAAATCGCATAAAAATAAATAAGGGTGTTTACAATGGAGAAGCAAAGAAACTCCTCTGCTCAGAAACAGAACACTGTTTCCCGCCGTGATTTTTTCCGTATTGCCTCTGCCTATGGCATGAGTTCGACTATGCTGGCTGCAACTGCTTTGGGGAGTTTCTCTCTACCGCAGCTTGCTCAAGCCGCTGATGCAAATTCAAAACGACGCTTTAAAAAACCAGCGAAACATACGTTGACGTTTGGTGCCTCGGGCTTTAACGAACGAAACCTTCTTATCGAACGTGCTGGTTGTCTGGATTTCTTGAAAGACATAGAAGACCGTACTGATGGTGAAGTTCGCGTTGAGTTTGTGGGTGACAATCAGATCTGTGGACAGTTGAACTGTGTCAAGAAAACCCAGCAGGGTATTGTTGATATGTTCACCGCCTCAACCCAGAACTCGGCGGGTGGTGCGCCTTACCTAAACGTGTTGGACTATGCTTACATGTTCCCAACCCGGGCGTCGCAATATCACTTCCTCTATCACAAAGACAGCCAAAAACTACTGCGTGACCCATTACGGACGAAACACGGTCTACAATTCCTCTTCTCTCATTGTGAGCTGCGCGGTTTGCAGATGGGTCTTGGTTGGGCGGATAAGCCGTTGATTACCAGCATTGAGCAGTTACGTGGCACTAAGAACCGGGTAACCGGTACGCAGCTCGGTCGCATTGCTATGCAGCTGTTGGAACTCAACCCGGTTCCTATCGCTTGGTCTGAAACCCTTGATGGTTTGAAGCAGGGTTTGATCGACGGGGCTGAAACCTGGGCCGGTGCGGTGGCGTATGCCAATATGTCGCCAGTGATCTCTCAGTCGGTTGATCTGCGGTTCTTCTGCGGCACTGAAGCGACCATGATGAGTGCCAGCATGTTCGATAGTTTCAGTGGCGAGTTACAGGATGCGGTAATGGAATCCTCTTACCTAACACAGGTTAAGATTCAAGCCGCTCAGGAAGCCGCGCTGGTTAACACCGTGGGGGCGACCACGCCATCACTGCCGGGTACGCTATTCGATAAGCACAATATTCGTATGGCGGCGCTGTCGGATGCCGAACGTGCTAAAGCTGAACGCATCTGTGCCCCTGAGTTCAATCCTGAGCCTTGGGCTAAATGGCGTGACCGTCTTGATAAGTGGTCAGGTGGCCAGGATACCTATGGTTCTATTCATCGCATCGCCCGTGAGCTACCTCGCGATATGCTGGCGGAGAATGTTGAGCCTCAGCGTTGGTGGAAAAGCTAACCCTATCGCTTATAAGCACCGGCTGGCGTTGCCCGGTTGGTGTTACCTTCCCATCATCAGATCAATTTTTCTGGCTGTCATCACTGTTGGTAGTTCTGATTTGTATGTGGGGAAGCATCTTCGTACTAGATCAATAATAAATGGAGAGTCACCGTGATTTTGGGTGGAAATACTTCAACTAAAAAAGGTCGGACTATGCTGGCCAATTCGTCCGGAGGGCTAACAACATGACATTTGGGTCTATGTTTAGCGCGTTTGAACGCAACATCGAGAAAAGCGTGATTCTCGCGTCTTATGCTTCGATGGCAGGTATTATTTTTGTCGAGGTTCTCCGTCGGTTCTTCTTCAATGAACAGGCACCTTGGAGCACCACAATCCCGATTTATATGTTCCTCTGGCTGGCCTGGATGGGCGCTTCTTATAACACGATGCGTCGTTCGCATCTGCGCTTCACCGAAGTACGTGAGCGACTTCCTTACAAGGGGCAGTTTATCTGCTTACTGATTGATGCGCTGTGCTGGTTCATCATGGGTGCGGTGGTCATTTTCTTTTCCGTTGAACAGGTCTATATCGCCTACGATAACTTTGCCATCGTGCAAGGCACCGATGATGTGATGCAGTGGTGGTTTTACACCGCAACACCGTTAGCCTGGAGTCTATTGCTGGTACGGGTGATTCAGAATCTGCGCCAGGATATTCGTACTTACAAAGCTGGGCGTCCGTTAACCGCTCAGACTGCAATGTTTGACTAAGGAGAACTGAGATGGATGGATTACTAATAACCCTGATCAGCCTTGGTGTCACCGGTCTGTTTATTCTGGGTATCCCTATTTTTTTGGTCATTTCACTGTGGGTGGTGGGTGTCAGCTTGGTGATTGATTTTACCTTGGCGAACGTCGGCGTGACCCTCTATGAAGGGCTTAATTTCTACGGCTTATTGGCCTTACCTCTGTTTATTCTCACCGGCGACTTGATTAATGCCGCCGGTATCGCAAAACGCTTATCTGACTTTGCCTATGCTTGTTTGGGTTGGTTACGGGGCGGTTTGGGGATGGCTTCGTTGGGCGCCTGCGGTATGTTTGCCGCGATATCCGGGTCGAACTCGGCTACTACGGCGACGATCGGGGGCATTATGCACCCCGAAATGACCAAAGGTAAGTACGACTCCACGTTTGCCGCAGCGACCGTCGCAGCCGGCGGCACCGTTGGTATCATTATTCCACCGAGTATTATTTTTATCGTGTATGGCTTCATGATGAACCTGCCGATCGGTGATCTGTTTATGGCCGGTCTTATCCCCGGTATCCTGATGGTTATCGCGATGCAGCTGGTCTGCTGGTATATGGCCAAGAAACACGGCTGGGGTGTACTGACACCTTTCCGTATGAAGACTGCCCTCAAGACGGGCCTGCGCGCCTGGTTAGGTTTTCTGGCGATTGGTATTGTCCTTTGGGGGATCTATTCCGGTGCCTTTTCACCGACAGAAGCGGCGGGTATGACCACCGGATTCTGCTTACTGGCTGGGGTGCTGGTGACCCGCGAACTTAAATTGTCGCAGTTACCAACCATCATGATGCGTTCCGGTCAGATCACCGGTATGTTAGCGCCGTTAATCGCGGTTTCGGTGGTGATGCAACAGGTGTTGTCACTGCTGGGCGCAAAAGCATTTTTGACCGATGTGATTGGTATGCTGGGCGGTTACTACCCGATTCTGTTTGCTTGCCTGTTTATGGTGCTGCTTGCCGGTACGGTGCTGGAGAGCTTGCCGAATACGATTATCTTGGCGCCTATTCTGGCACCTATTGCGATGAACATCGGGGTTGATCCGATTCACTTCGCGGTACTGTTCTTGATCGGTGATGCCATCGGCTTTATTACACCGCCATACGGCTTGAACCTGTATGTTGCCAGTAGTATGACCGGCATACCCTATCTACAGATTGTCAGGTCGGTGTTGCCATACCTGTACGCACTGTCGGTCACCTGGGTGATTGTTGCGTTGTTTCCACAAATCAGTCTATGGATGCTGTCTTTCTAACGTACTTACAGGGGGGAATGCGGGTGTTGGCCTAGGTCGACACCCGCCATTTACCGCCGCGCTGTATGGGTATGGAAAAGGTCATTTATCGACCGCTTACGATGATTAATCCGCTGCGTTAATGGGCGCCGGATTATCTTTCAGCATCTGCTGAACACAAAACAAGGTGAGATTATGTTGCCAAAAACGAAACATATTTTATACGCATCCGATATGGGCAAAGCGTCCCGTCCGGCCTTTTTTAGAGCGGTTAGCGAAGCCATAAAGCATGATGCCAAGATCACATATCTTCATGTTATGGAACCGATGAACCGTTCCACTGAGACGATGATCGAAAGCTACTTATCGGAAGACGTTTTGGAAGCGTTGCGAGATAAGGGGGCACAATCCCTAAAGCATAAAATGACTGAACGGGTGAATGCCGCCATTCAAGAGGAGCTTAAATCAGCGGAGATTCCTGCCGGCCTGATTGAGCATCATCTTGAAGCCGGTAAACCCTCAGACGTTATTATTAAAGTGGCGGCGCAATTGAATGCGGATATGATTGTGATGGGAACCCGCACACACTCGTCGATCGGCAAGTTACTGATGGGTTCTACTGCGCAGAAGGTATTACAGGCAGCTACAGTGCCCGTGTTGGTTGTGCCGCTTTAATGATTGAGTGGTGTTAGTACTAAAAAAACCAGCCTGTTAGGTGTGCACTTAACAGGCTGAATTATCAATCAAGCGCTTTGATTTGGCGACGAATCTCATCGATTTTCGAGGTCATCACCTTTTCAAGGTGGTCGAGGTCCGTTAAGAATTTATCTTTTGGATCTTTTGGTGGTTCTTCTTTACGGGTTGCCGCTAAGCTCTTCAGCTCTTCCAACGCCAGTAGCAGTTGTGGGCTGATGCGTTCCACCGTATCGAAGGCTTTCGAGTTGCGGGCTTCAAGAGGGATCGCGTTACGTCCACGTACAAAAGAGAACTTTTTACTGCGAGACAGTAGTGAGCCTTTGTTACGCTTATAGTAAATTTTTAACACATCAGTATCGCCCTGATGACGTAAAGTGTACTTGTCGACACTCTCTACCGATGTGATACCCATTTTGTTTAGGGTTGGATAATCAGACATTCTCAGTATTCTCAATTAGTGGGCTGCTATCTCAGGCAGACCAGACTCAAACAGTAGTGACGGCACTTGTTAATGACAAATGCTTGGTTCGTCTTTTCAGGACGTTCTCTTATCCAAGAGTGAGCCGCAGACGCCTGCACCGGGCCTCTTGGGGCGGTGCTGAATAGATGGAAACAGTCGTTGCGGTTATCGGGCTGGCTCTGGCCTAGGTGCGGAGCATTTAGCACTTGCTGCCGTGCGGATACTAACGCTATACCTTGGCTACCAATAGAGCCAAAGGTTAAAACAGGCTGGGGCCAGTACAGCAATGCTTGTTTGCTGCTAGGGTAAAGAGGTGCCTTGAGGTAGCTCGGGTCGGTGTTTCGCCAACATAATAACAAGACTAGGGTATTGGCCAGGATAATAACATGATGACAACCATCTCTGCGCAAGCGTTACTGGGTCTTTATGATAAAGACTATTTGAAAAATGTCTCTACATTAGGGGCATTGTCCGATGATGCGTTAATGTTTTTACTCGAACAAGGGGATATTCTTCAGCCCGCCGCAGGTGAGCGGCTGTTTAGTTATGAAGACCCTGTCGATTGTTTTTATGTGGTGTTAGATGGTCAGATCGATTTTTATAAACCCTGTCGCAACGGCCGGACCTTGATTCGCCAATATCACCGCGGCATGGAGATCGGCTTTGTTGCCATGATCGGCCTGCATGGTCGGGCAGGAGATGCGGATGCCGGGCCGCAGCCGACCTATCTATTACGGGTCAGCACTGGGTTGTTCAGCGATCTGCAGCAACAGATGCCGAATGACTTCGGTATTCTGCTATTAAACTTAGCGCGAGAGATGTCACGGCGATTAAGGGAAGCAGATATTCGCTTGGCCGAGCTTGAGTAATGGGTTGAGGCTGCATGGCGTATTTGACGCTATTTTTTAGCTAAGATCTTGTTTTAAATGATTTCGCATCTTAAATAACGTCTCGTTTAAAGCACTTCGGGTGTTAAAAAACGGCGGTAGCTGGTAGAGCGGTACTGACCTATCAAATAGCAGACTGCGATACGGATACGCCAATTATCTATTGGACTAAACGATATCGCCGTCGGTCTATTGATTGTCAGCATGGCGGTTGTAGCGGAGAGCAAGACCGGTTAGCGCCTTTTTCTTAGCATCTGAATGATCTCTTTAAACACTCTATTTTCCAGCACTTCAGGCAGATCTAGCTCTAGACTGTTGCGATAGTAGGTCGACAGGTCTAGGCCAAAGCCCAGCGCATAGAGTTCGATATCACCCCGGGCTTCAATCATGCGGGCGACTTGTCGTAGATGGTTATCGAGAAAGTAATCATCATTGCTTTGTGCAGTGGCGGCTTCCATTGGACAACCGTCCGAGAGCACGATCAGAATGCGTCGCTCTTCGGGACGGTTGTTCATCCGTTCCGCCGCCCAGAGCAGCGCTTCACCGTCGATACCTTCTTTAAAAATATCCTGTTTTAGCATCGCCGCGATATGGTTACGGGCGCGTTTCATCGGCGTGTCGGCATCTTTATAGATAATATGCTGAAGTTCGGCTAGACGGCCCGGCGCTTCATGACCGGCTCTGCCGCGCCACTGTTTGAACAGTTTGCCGCCTTGCCAGCTACGGGTGGTAAATCCGAGTATTTCGCTGCGGGCACCGGCTTGTTCTAACGCCCGAGTCATGATTTCGATCAGCGTGGCGATGGATGTTATATGCTCTTTCATTGAACCGGAGTTATCGACTAAGAAAGTAACCAAGCAGTGGCTACGGGGTTGATAGCGCTCTTGACGAAACAGCTGTCGGTAATCGGGAGAGGTTACCAAGCGACTCAAACGACGTGCATCGATATAGCCTTCCTCTTCACCGAAGTTCCAGCCATCCCGTTCTGGGGCCGAGAGAATCTGTTGGAGTTCCCGTGCCAAGCGGTGCACATTAACCCCTTGACCTTTGATCCGCTGATCGAGCTTCAGGCGCAGTTTTTGACGTTGAAAGGAGGCAACTAATTTTTCCGCTGAGATCACCCGATCATTAGCCCTTGAGTAGACTTTGTAACCCGCTAATTGTGCCACGAGCTCACGGTATTCAATCCGATTGTTGCGTCGGCCGGGCAGTGCGGGGGTGTCGCCGTGACCCTCAAAATCCTCATCGAAGTAGAGGCCAAAGCTATTGATCGTTTTCTGATCCCGATCTTTGTTGTCATCCTCTGGCTTATCAAATTTGGTGGCGATTTCATCGATCACCTGGACAATGCCCAGCGCATGTTCAGCATAGCTCGGCTGATGATGTACATTACGCTTAAGACCCACCAGAAAGGTGCCAATATGGGGGGCGAGCATCATTCTCTGTGGTTCGATCAGGCCTTCAATGGCTTCGTTAACCGGTTGGCCGGATAAGCGTGACCAGGCTACCTGAGCGATGGTGTAAACCAATAGGCCCACATGGCTTTCAATCATATCCGAGGCGCAGAACTGGGCACACCACTGCTTATAGCGATGGTCTAGGTTTTTCGCCATACCGGGATAGCACTGCTCAACCAGCTTTTCGACCCGCAGCTGTTCCAGTAATTCAAAGATCATCTGACCGACGGGGGATTCCGGCATTAGGCGACGGTGCAAATGTACGTCACTGTGTTTCAGGCGCAGTGCGATACCATCGGCAGCTCCGCGACAGGAGGTGAAGTCATCTTCGTTAGGGTCGGTGCGCAGATGAGGCGCACGGATCCCGGCGGGCCGGCCATTGACCTCTGGTTGGCGGCCTCGGTATTCAAAGCCTTTTTCACCGGACCAGGCGCGTACGGTAGCGGCGCAAATCTCTTCGATCTTTTGTTGCAGTTTCTCTTTGCGGGGCGCAACAATGACCGGCTCGAAGCCGGTATTTCTGACCGGTTGGCTAGCCATGCTCAGTCCTTATTCATCACCTGAGCCGCGTGGTGGGCCCAGGATTCGTTCAGCTCTTGATCAAAGCAGCGTTGGAAAAATTCGGCAATCATAGGGCGTTCGGCTTCATCACACTTATTGAGGAAGGACAGTTTGAAGGCGATGCCGGGGTCGCGGAAGATTTCGATATTTTCTGCCCATGAGATAACTGTGCGCGGTGACATCAAGGTGGAAATATCCCCGGCGGCAAAACTGTTGCGGGTCATGTCGGCCACGGCGATCATGGCACGGGCCAGTGTCGCCCCGGCTTCATTCGCCATGCTGCTGACCCGCGCCTGCACGATTTTGACCTCATCATCGGTAGGTAGGTAGTTAAGTGTGGTGACGATATTCCAACGGTCCATCTGTGCCTGATTGATCATCTGCGTACCGTGATAGAGACCGGTGCTATTCCCCAAGCCAATGGTATTTGAGGTGGCAAAGAGTCTAAACTGGCTGTGCGGGCGGATCACTTCGTTCTGATCCAGCAGGGTGAACTTGCCATCGCGTTCGAGAATCCGCTGAATAACAAACATCACATCGGGGCGGCCGGCATCGAACTCATCAAAAATCAACGCTGTAGGACGGCGCAGCGCCCAAGGTACGATACCTTCTTGAAACTCGGTAACTTGCTTGCCGTCTTTCAGAATGATGGTGTCTTTACCGACAAGATCTAAACGGCTGATATGGCCATCGAGGTTGATACGGACACAAGGCCAGTTCAGGTGTGCGGCTACCTGTTCGATATGAGTCGATTTACCGGTGCCGTGCAGTCCTTGCACCATCACGCGCCGATCACGACTGAAACCGGCCAATATCGCCAGCGTCACTTCAGTATTGAACTGGTAAGCGGGATCGATCTCTGGCACATGATCATCTCGATGACTGAATGCCGGTACTTTAAGGTCGGTATCGATACCAAACACATCTCGTACAGAGATCATAATATCGGGTTGATCAACTTTTATATCGGACATTCGAACGGCACCTTAAGCAATAGAGAATAACAACCAGTTTAGGGAATCGCTCAGCGATGGGCGTGGGCCAGTTGTTGTTTTTGTATGCTGCCAGAGGCGCCGTTTAGCGCGACTGCTTCAGTGTTAAATATTCTTCACCACTAGACTCATACCGATAATAATCAAGAGGAAAAAAGCCATCCGCCGCAATGTGGTTGGGCTAACCTTTGGCGGATACTTTTTGCCGCACAGAGTAAACAGACTAACAATCGGCAGGCAGATCAGTGAGAAGATACCCATTTCTAGCGTTAACCCGCCCTGTGCGCCGACCAGCGTTGTCCGGCCTACGGCGCTGAGTAAGAAGATACTGATCAGGCACAGACGGATTGTTTTGAGCTCAAACGGTTGGCGATAAAACAGATAGACCAAGGGCGGGCCGGCCATGCTGAATAGTCCGGCCATAAAGCCCGCAATGATACCTGAACCCGCAAAGATCAATGTGTTTGATACTTTGGGGAGCGGCGCGGGTTTCAGCATAATCATTAATCCGGCGGCGATGATCGTCGCCCCCAAACAGATTTGCAGCAGGTTATTGAGGTCGCTACTCATATAATCGAGCAGAATTAGCCCACCCAGGATCGCTGGCAACATCGCACTAGAAGTGATGATGACCCGCTTCAGGTCGACGGATTTGAAGTTGCCTTTCAAGGCGACGGCACCATTGATAAGACTCACCACACTGATCACCACCGAGGTGAAGGCGACGGGAACGAGATCAAAGGTGGTTACCGCGCCCATCACGATCATGCCTAGCGCGAAGCCGGTGACGGTTTGCACATAGGTGGCGAAGGCAATGATAACGAGGAACGAGATAAGGGTGGTTAGGTCCATTAAGCGGGAGTCTCAGTCAGGTTAAGCAGTGCAACACGTCGCACCAAGATACTGAGGGTTATTATAAGTGAGCCAGTCACTTTGTTGGTTGGCCAGATTAGACCTTTGAGTGAGTCCAGTTGCAAGGTCAGCGATTGAGTTGGAGATCTGTTGGGTGGTTCCAACCCTTGGATGAATATTGCCTGCTCACGGCTACGGCTGGCTCCATTGGTGATGCGTGTTTGGTCGTTGTCTTCATCCTGTTCTGTTCATAGCATGAATGTCAGAAGTGCATCTCTGTCGCTAGACCAGCAGGGATCGATTTTAGGTGTAGTGACGGTATTTAAACGGATGGTTGCACAACCTGCGATGTCGTGACGATGGCATAAACAATAGGCCCCGTGACGCTTAAACAGCAGATATCGGCAGTATTCGTTATCGGCAGCGAGCTTGATCCACACCTGAGTATCAATAGTTAAACCCGATTGTTTAATGGAGAGTTAGAGTATGAAATTTGAAACACGCAACCCTGCAACGGGTGAGCTGCTTGAGCAATTCGATTGCCTGACCGATGAGCAGTTGGAACAGAAGCTTACGCTGGCTGAAACAACCACTCAGAATTGGGCGGCTAGCAGCTTCGCCGAGCGGACAACGTTAATGAATGCGGTTGCCGATGCATTGCAGCAACAGCGAGAAGCGTTGGCACATGTTGTCTCGGTGGAGATGGGTAAACGGTTAGTCGAAGCGTTGGGTGAAGTGGATAAATGTGTTTCAGCTTGTCGTTACTATGCAGAAAATGCGGCGGGAATGCTGCAGGATCAACTGGTCGAAACACCCGCTCGTAAAAGTCTTATTACCTATGAGCCATTGGGTATTGTGCTGGCTATTATGCCGTGGAATTTCCCTTTGTGGCAGGTGTTTCGTTGCTTGATTCCAGCTTTAATGGCCGGTAATGGTTTGTTGCTCAAGCATGCACCGAATGTGCCTCGTTGCGCCAAAGCGATTGAGCAGGTTCTACGCGATGCTGGTGCGCCGGAAGGTTTGGTAACGGACCTAACGATTTCGGTGGAACAGAGTGCCAAGGTGATTGCCGATCATCGTGTGCAAGGTGTCTCATTTACCGGCAGTGAAACCGCCGGGCGTAAGATCGCTGCGTTGGCCGGTCAGCATCTGAAAAAAGTGGTGTTGGAGCTGGGGGGATCGGACCCTTTCATTATCTTGGATGATGCCGATATCGATGCTGCCGTTGAAGTCGCGATGCGGGCGCGTTTTGGTAATGCGGGACAGATCTGTATTGCGGCGAAACGTTTTCTGGTGGTGCCTTCACGAATTAAAGAGTTCACTGAAAAAATGGTGGCTCAGGCGAAAGCGCTGCAGCCTGGTGATCCACTTTCGCCAGAGACGACCATTGCGCCGATGGCCCGAGCCGATCTGCGCGAGCAGGTTCAGCGCCAGGTTCAAGCTTCCATCGAGGAGGGGGTTGAAGTTTTGACCGGCGGTGAGGCGTTACCCGGCGATGGTTTCTTCTTTGCTCCGACCGTATTGGGTAACGTTAAGCTTGGTATGACCGCGTATAACGAAGAGATCTTTGGCCCGGTGGCCGCGATTGTGGCGGTGCGTGATGAAGCGGATGCCGTGGCTCAGGCCAATGCAACTCGTTTCGGTTTAGGTGCGAGCGTCTGGACTGCGGATCTTGAAAAGGGTGAGGCGATATTGCGCCAGTTGGATGTGGGCAACGCTTTCCTTAATGCGCAGGTCGCCAGTGATATTCGTCTGCCGTTCGGAGGGGTTAAAGCATCAGGGTTGGGCCGCGAACTGGGAGAAGCCGGTATTCGCGAATTCTGTAATACGAAATCCATCTGGATTAACTAAGGAGCCTGACTAAGGCTTGTTCTGAATGGGTGTCTCTTGAACCAGTCGCACCCAGAGGAATAAGCCACTCAGTCCTCTGTTTACATTTATCGAGATGGAGGGCTGTGTTTTCCGGTGCGCAGCATGAAGCAAGGAGGTTAATGCCTCCTTGCTTTTAAGTGGAATTGTTTTTGAACGGTTATAGGCTGTTTTTAAAGGCGGGCTAGGTCGTCTCGTAGCTCTTGGATTTTTGCACTCATCACCTGTTCCATTCGATCAATCTCTTGTTCTAGGATACTGCGACGGTCAGATTTTTGCTGCTGTTTGGATAGCTGATTAAGCTCGGCAATGGCAGCAAGCAACATCGGGTCACTTCCTTTTGCGTTGTGCGTTAACGCTTGGTTATCGGCGGCAATCGCATTATTGATAGCAAAGTCGAAGCTGCTACTGCCTGGTAGGGTAGAGCCTTGCGCTCGTTCAAAATAGATCTTAAGTTCTTCGACGTTATCTTTCTGGCTCAGTTTATAGTGGCTGATGCTGTTTATATCGATAAGCCCCATCGCCTGCAAAGTTGTATAGTCTGCCATTACGCTGCCTATTTCTTGGAGTTATTTATAGTTGTATCCCAGCGTTATTTTTATGTTTTATATTGGCAATAACTAGGCCCAGTTGTGCATCGCTAATATGTCCAGTTGGACCGACTGGCCCCAAAAACTGTTATTTTCTGGTCCTAATGCCGACTCCGGTGACCTCTTATATTGAAATCATCGCGGATAGCCGGTTTTGCATCGGTGCTAATAGCCCACGCCAGCAGTGCTCGGCTATCGGTAAAGCACAATAATTAGATTAGGAGATAATGATGGCGACTAAGTCCTTTGTGAATGTTGAGTTGCAACCGGAAGCGGTTGAGCTGTTTGATCGATACCATAAATATACGGGTACATCCCCAGAGGCGTATATTCAGCAGTTGGTTGAAAAGACGTTGCCGACGGTCGAGGCGATGGTCGCGGCAATGGATGAAGCCAGTGAAAAGCCGGATGACAATATTGATGTGATGGCGTTATTTGGGAAGAAAATGGCTGAAGCGGCCTTGGCGCAAAAAGAGGCGGCGAAGGCGAATCCTCTGATCGTTAACTAGGATTCGGGAAGTACGTTGGTATTGCAACTTGGTCTAGCGGCTATTTGGTTAATGTCTAGAGCGCTTACTGAGAGCCCTTAATTAAGGTTCTCAATCAACACCCAGGTTAGACAAACTTTACCAGTTCCGATTTGCGGTTGATTTTGAGTTTGTCGAAGGCGCGTTTTTTATAGGTGATCACGGTGGATTCTGATAACGCCAGATCGTTACCGATCGATTTGGCGGTATGACCTTTAAGGATCATATTACAGATCTGGGCTTCCCGTTCCGATAGACCCGAGGCGAGCAGTGATTTAACAACCCCTCTGCGTTTGCGTTCATCCCTAAAGTGCTTTAACAATAATGATCCCATCAGGGATGAACTCTGTTTCAGCGCATTGAGTTGGGTATCGGCAAAGGCGGCCTCTTTTTTACTGTAGAAGTTGATATAAAAAAGATGCTGGCTTTGTGGGTCTAATACCACAAATGAGAACTTGGTATCGAAATTAGGCACATTGAAAAACCGTCGCCGGTAGATCGGCGGAAGATGCCTTTTTTCTAATAGCTGGCAGGGGGCATCATCCGGTGAATTGAGTACCGAGGCTTTAAGTTCTTCTAACATTGGATCATCTAAATAGGCCCCATCGAGATAGAGTGATGCCAGTTCTAGCCCTAGGTCCGGCCGTTCAATATTGTGGGCTAAACGGCAGGTGGCGTAATCGCCGTTGGGTGAAAATTCAAACACCATATATTGATCAATGGGGGCGAGCAGACGCATCATTTGAAAGAAACGTGGATAAAAGACACCACTGCCGAGGCTATCAATACAGCCGGCAAGTTGATCTGATACCGCTTGGTTGAGTACTCGACTGTACATGGTTGTGCCAACGATATTAATGAGGGTTAAGTATACCGCTTGTGTCGATGGATTTTGTCCCCATTTAAACAACTTAAAAATAGCTTAATGCTTTTGCTGTTAGGAAAGGGATGTTTGTGTGCCAAAGAGGTAGATGAGGGGCCTTTAGTTATGTTGGGTAACCGCCGTATCCTCTGTAAATGGTATTGTGCGGCGCCCAATCAAAAAGCCCGTTCAAAACCGCAAGTCGCTGATTTTCTCACTACCTAGGGAGTGGCCCGCAGTACAGGAGGCCACTTTTCAGTGGTGGCTAATATGATTCATACGGGGCGCTTGGTTGCCCCTTTCCCGCAAAGTATTCCGACCTCTGAAGCATTTTATCTCGCCAGCCCTGTGCATCAGTATGAGCACCCCCATGCTGAGACCTTTCGAGCTTGGCTACTAGAAGAGGCTGAGTTGGCCAGAGTCAGTGCTGCAATGATGACAGGCTAACCTTGGGGCACATAGGCTGGTGCTGATTATGATGTAACTTATCGGGTGAGGTGCTGTAGGCTTTTTTGCGCTGCCTGATAACCTAATTCGATCATCTGTGTCGCGCGGTCAAACTCCAACATGCGGCAGGCGTTGCGGGGGATCTCGACAAATTGGTCCGGTGGGTAGGCCGCCAGTTTCTGCCGTGCAATGGTGCTCTGCATGGCATCGAATGCTTGATGGGCAATATCGTAGACGCCGTTGTCTGGCGTTTCTAGGGCGCTATCGGAGTCTTTAAAACTGTCGAGAAAGGCGGTGATCTTCGCCGAGAATAGATCTTTTTTGGCACCATTAGCGGCGTTGTTTAAGGGAGTTTTACTTTTGCCCTTACCATTGGCTTTGCCGCTGAGGTTAACGGCGATGGTGAGATCGGTCTTGTCATTAAAGGTCGGCGCAATCGGCACCGGATTTAAAACCCCTCCATCGATTAGGTCTATGCCTTTGTAGCGGAACGGCGTTAATAATAGCGGCAATGAAATGGAGGCGCGAATGCCGTCAAACAGCTTACCAGAATTGATCCATACCTCTTTCTCATTGAGGATATCGGTGGCCACTGCGGTGTAGCGGATAGGCAGATCCTCAATCATCACATCACCGACGAGTTCGGTGAGTATGCTGATGACTTTGTCGCCTTTAACCAAGCCACTTCTTTTCCATGAGATATCCATAAAGGTGACAATATCCACTTTGCGTATTGCCTGCACCCAAGCAGAGAAGTCTTCTAGTTTGCCTGCCGCATAAACGCCACCGATAAGCGCCCCCATGGAGCTGCCGGAAATGGATTCGATTTTAAAGCCATTCTCTTCCAACCAATGAATCACGCCGATATGGGCAAAACCACGGGCACCGCCACTACCTAATACCAGTGATACGGTTGTCTGTTGTGTGCTCATAGGCTGGTTGGACTCCTTGCAGTGGCGGTGTTAATCCTTCAATGCGACTAGCGCAACGCCGATGCTGTGCTGTTTAGGTATGATTCGAGTGGTTTAATTTTACGGACAGATGGCTCAGGGGGGAATACTTATCGACTTATAAGATATCTAGCGCCGCATTAAGTGAGTCATTCATCGTTTGTGGCACGTTAATTTAAAGTTTAGCCACGGAGCAAGTGAATTGTGTCTATACTGAAGACTCTATGAAAAGCGCAAATAATAATAAAATGATAGAGGAACACAAAATATGTCAACAAAATTGATTGTTGGTTTAGATGGGAGTGAGCCAGGGGAACGTGCACTCACGTACGCCAAGCATCTGTCAAAGTTGATAGGCGACTGTGTGATTGAGTTGGTTTACGTCATCGAATGGTCACCTTATAGTTTTCAAACCGCCGAAGAAAACGCCATGCGACATAAGCGTCGCGAGCAAGAGATAAAGCTTGCTTCAGAACGGGTTATCACACCTGCATTAGAAACCATGAAAACCGAAGGTTTTAGCGCCGGGGGACGGGTATTACACGGTGATGCTGCCGAGTTATTGAACTCAGTGGCAGTCAAAGAGAAGGCGCAACAGATTATTGTGGCACGCTCGACCGAGAGCGGATTAGCGGCAAAACTGTTTGGTAGTGTCACCGCTAAGTTGGTGATGAGCGCTAACGTTCCTGTCACTGTCGTTAACTGAGGTTGTCTTATGCATATTAAAAAAATAATAAGCAGCGCATTTGTCTCTCTATTTCTATGCTTTGCTAGCGCTTCGGCTATGGCCGAAGAGGGGAGTATTGATCAGACAGTTAATGAAGTTTTTGCTTCGGCGACCGGCTGGTTTGTTAATCTAATTTTTGCGCCTTTACCGGGCACGACGTTCCCATGGATCGTTCTGTGGTTGGTCACTGGGGCAACGGTGTTCACCGTCTACTTTGGTTTTATCCAATTTAAAGCGATACGTCATTCTATTTCGTTGGTTAAAGGGGATTACTCTGATCCTGATGATGCGGGTGAGGTGTCTCACTTTCAAGCATTAGCGACAGCGCTTTCCGGTACGGTTGGTTTAGGTAATATCGCGGGTGTTGCTGTGGCTGTGAGTATTGGGGGGCCCGGTGCAACCTTCTGGATGATATTAGCGGGTTTGATGGGGATGGCCTCCAAGTTCACCGAGTGTACCTTGGGTGTAAAATATCGAAATGAATATGCTGATGGTACCGTATCGGGTGGTCCCATGTATTACATCTCGAAAGGCTTTAAAGAGAAGGGACTTCCGGGCGGTGGCATACTGGCGGTGTTGTTCTCGATCTTTTGTATTCTGGGCGCCCTTGGCGGCGGCAACATGTTTCAGGCCAATCAGGCGCATGCGCAGATTAGTAGTATTGTCGGTGACTATCCCGGTTGGATTACTGGTGTGATTTTTGCATTGATTGTGTTCGCTGTGATTGTCGGAGGTATTAAGTCGATCGCCAATGTGACCGAAAAAGTGGTGCCATTCATGGGCATTCTTTATGTGTTGGCTTCTCTGGTTATTATCCTAATGAATCTCGATAAAGTCGGTTGGGCCTTTGGTCAGATTTTTGAAGGTGCCTTTACTGGGCTCGGGATTGCGGGTGGTTTTGTCGGAGCGTTGATTCAAGGTTTCAAACGAGCGGCGTTCTCAAACGAGGCTGGTGTTGGTTCGGCGGCAATTGCTCACTCGGCGGTGCGGACGAAAGAGCCGATTACGGAAGGGTTCGTCTCGCTGCTTGAGCCATTTATCGATACGGTGGTGATCTGTACGATGACGGCGTTGGTGATCATTATTACGGGTCAGTTGACCACGGATCCAACCACAGGGCTTTACTTGGTGGGTGAAAGCGGCCGCATTATTACTGCCGATGGCTCTTCGGGTGTCGCCTTGACGTCAGCTGCTTTTGGCTCGGCTTTCAGTTGGTTCCCTTATGTGCTGGCGGTTGCGGTGGTATTGTTCGCATTCTCAACCATGATTAGCTGGTCTTACTATGGCCTGAAGGCTTGGACCTATCTCTTTGGTGAAGGAAAAACGACCGAGTTAGTCTTTAAAGTCATCTTCTGTTTGTTCGTCATTATTGGTGCAGCAGCCAATCTTGGTCCGGTTATCGATTTCTCCGATGCCTCCATCTTTGCTATGGCGGTGGTCAATATCATCGGCCTGTACTTCTTGATGAGCTTGGTTAAAGTTGATCTTAAATCATATATGGCACGTTTGAAGTCGGGTGAAATTAAAAAATTCAAAAACTGATTATTAACGCAGTCTCACTGCTTTAACATCAACGGGGTAAAAGAGATTCTTCTTTTACCCCGTTTTTTATGGGCCAATGTCAACGTTACGCATGAGGCTTTAAAAAATAATCGCGGAGGGTTAGAGTTACACCGTAATTTTACATAAATCGAACTTCGGGGCGGGGCGAAATTCCCCACCGGCGGTGATTTTGATGGGCTATCCCGTCAAACAGCCCGCGAGCGCTTAATGCGATTGACTCAACCACATTAAGGTCAGCAGATCTGGTGAGATACCAGAGCCGACGGTCATAGTCCGGATGATAGAAGATCGACCAGTCAGCAGCTGTCTCTGAAATATTCAGAGATGGCTTTGTTGTGTTTGGCTGTGTTTAGCTAATGGCAACGGCTGGTACATTCGTTTTCATCACCCCTGGCATCTTATTTTGGGAGAAACCAAAGATGGCAGGCACATGTTTTATCATGATCGCGTGTTTTACCTGGGCACTTGATACATTAATTCGCTATCCCTTATTGGCGGCGGGTTATGCCACACTGCAAATCGTTTTAATCGAACACCTCACGTTGGTGCTGTTTGTCAGCCCGATGCTGTGGCGCTATCGTCATGTCTTTCGTCAACTATCACTGAATAACTTTCTGTGTCTGTTTTTTATTGGCGGGGTCGGTTCTGCACTCGGCACCTTGGCTTTTACGGAAGCGTTTCATTATCTGAATCCAACGGTGGTGATTTTATTACAAAAGCTACAGCCGTTGGTGGCTATTGTGCTGGCCTATGCTTGTCTAAATGAGCGCATCGAAGGCGCGTTTATTCGTTGGGCGATAGTGATTGTATTCGGCAGTCTAGTAATGTTATGGCCCGATATTCAGTCGTTGGGTGAGGCGCAGTGGCACTATGGTAACGATAGTTTGAGTGTTTTAACCGGCTATGGTTATACGTTATTGGCGGGGTTGTGGGTTTTGTTACCTTTAGCTCTGCTACAGCAGGATAGTTTGATGCCGATGCCACCGGTCGATCTAAGCTTAGCGATCGCTATGGCGTTATTGAGCGGATTGATTGGTATGCGTTTTTATTATCAAGGGTTAAAAACAATACCGGCACAGATGGCCACCTTGGCAGAGCTCTCCTTTCCCGTGTTTGCCGCGGCGATCAACTGGTTTGTGCTTGGAATGGGGTTAACGCATTATCAGATTATCGGCGGATTGATGCTGATTTTAGGCAATTTTGGTTTGCGGCTGAAAGCGTTGCAGCGCAGTGATTCAAGCTCAGTGCTTTATCAGTCTTAATCGCTGTTTTAACGGCCTAACAACGATTGTTAGGCTGTTTCGCACATTTTTTGTCAGGTATATTGGTTTATATATCTGGGTTTTATTTATACGTTCAATTGCGGTTCTTTTTAGGCGTTCTCTGCACCGGCCTCGATTGAGGCGTTACTATGCTCTGTGTTTGAGCGGCGTCTTTCGCTTTACGGGAGGTTGAATTGTTATTAACCCTGCGGCATAAAAAGAATACAGCGAACATAATAGAAGGCGAGGAAGGTGTTAATGGGTGAGCAGCAATGGCAGGGTGATCTGCAACAGTTGATCTTAGGTTTTGAGCAGGGACGGACTGATCTATCGTGGCTGGGGTATGACCTCTGTGTGTTTAAGTATGCTTGGGGGGAGTTGGTGATCTCATTGGCGGGTGGTCAGGTGCTGTTGTTTCGTCCGACCGGTGAGCAGCCACTGTTGTGGTTGAGTGATAAACCGGCTAAGACAGGCGCGATACGAGGGGGTGTGCCGGTGTGTTGGCCTTGGTTTGCTGAGCATGTTGATAATGCCTCTCAACCCAAACACGGCGTAGCGCGAACAGCACATTGGACCCTAGATCGGGCTGAGGTTAATGCGCAAGGTGGTCATTGGCAGCTGTCTCCGCCAGCATCCCTCTGGTCAGGACTGGATCTTACGCTTGATGTTGACGTTGATCAGGGGGAGCTTCGTCTGTCATTAATCAGTCATAACTATACGGATCAGCGGATAGCGTTGACTGCGGCGCTGCATAGCTATTTTGCCGTGTCGGATCGTGCGCGGGTGGCGCTGCAGGGTGTCGATGGCCTACGCCTTCGAGATAAGTTACAAGGCATGCAGGAGCGGCAGCATAGCGGTGTGGTTGAGTTTCCGGTGGAAACTGATGTTATTTTCCAGCATGAGGGTGATAGCGAAGTGATGCTGGTCGATCATGGATGGCAGCGGGTGATTGCTATTCGTAAGCAGGGAGGCAATTCTACCGTGGTCTGGAATCCCGGTGATGCAGCCGTCGCGATGCCGGATGTCGGGCTTGATCAAGTATCTCGATTTGTCTGTGTTGAAGCGGCCCGCACCCGTTTTTATGATCACCCGTGGCTGGACGCCGGTGAGTCACAAACCCTAACGACCGCATTTCGGCTGTTGCCTTATTCGCAATAATTTAGCCCGGAATCGCTTAGCCAGTGATAGCTTAGTTCGGAATAACCCCCATGACAGGCTAAGCGGCACTGATGCCGTAGCGAGGTAAAATTTCATGGATGACGGTAAAGCGGTGAGCCTGTAGGGCGTCATGAAAGTGTTTCCAATCACTGTCTAAAAATGAGGGATGGTATTTAAATAGCTGATTTTTTAATTGTTTTGAGCGGGTATCTTTAATCGCCTGATATTTCCACGAGCCAACGCCTTTAGCTGCATAGCGTAGTTGTACTGCAGGAAAACCAAAGACGCCGTCGGCGATAGCCTTGAGCCATATTTGATGACGTTTATCACCGTTTTCCTCAACGGTGTTGCGCATCATGGCGTCTAATTGATCTCGACTCGCCGATGGCAGTCCGGCAACCTTGGCATCGGCATCACCCAGTTGAAAACGTCGCATCGCTTTGCACATCTCATCGGCGGCAGTGATAAAGTCTTTGGGGTTATCTCGTTCAACATGGGCCCCTTCGCCATTGGTGTAGTGCCATTTAAGGTAGGGGCGGTCGGGGTAGCTCAACGCGGCACCGTGGCCAAGGGGCAATAGACCGCCGACAAACTGTGATTGAGCTTCATCGAAGCGATCAAGGAAGTAGTTTTTCACCTGCTCTAACAGGCTTGGATCAGGCTGGTTATTTTCATCGAGCACATCACGAACCAGATTGATTCTATCGTTGATACCTGCAAATCCCTGATGCGCCCATGTATCGGCAAACACATGCATGGTGATCCCGAGGCGGTGCAGGGCGTTGGGTTTCTGGTGATCATCGATGCAAGCACGTACCATCTCCTGCGCAATAAAACTATTCGGCCGGCAGACAATTTTATGACGAAAATCAGCATCTGGATTTCGTCCCGCCGCTAAGCCTTCATTACCGGGGAGGAAGTGAAACGGAATCCATACCTGATGGTTGGCGAGTTTTTGAATATTTTTGTAGTCGATCATTTTGTGGGCCGAAGCGATACGCTGATACATCGCCTGATTCTCGAAGTAGATCACTCCTGCATTGGTGGCATCATCTACATATTGAGCCGAATGGGCGATAATCTCCGCTTTAGCATGCGCAAAGCCTGAAAGTCGGGCAACCACGTAAGTGACGGCATGGTGAAAGTCGATCTGCATAAGAATGCTCCTGTGCCTGAGTGAATGCCTAAGCTGTCGCTGTTTTCATAAGCATCGGTTCGATGATTAAAAATATAGTTCAGATAAACCGTCATATAACGTCTGGCTGACAAAAGGCGGGCGTTATTCCGGCGGATGTTGCGTTAGGTCAAGTATTGCTTTTGATCCGCCGTATTCGCCGTGCGAGCCCGCACGGCAGGTTTAACGCTATGCTATTGCAGCTCAATCGTATACTCATCGAAATCACGTGCAGGTAAGTTATCGTCATCCCGTTCACGAACACGCCAAGCATTCACTTTTAATTGAATACGGTTGTTGTCGCTTTGGTTAAAACTGGCGGTCATGAAGTGTTCCCGGGTACGGGTCTTAGGATAGGCGGATAATAACCAACCTTTTTTAGTGCTAACGGCAAATGATTGATCATAGTGGACGGCCTTGGCGGTCCAGCCGGGGATCTCGACAACTGAAGGATCTGGAAAATGGCTGGGTTTGAAACTGGGACTGGCGGTGGCGATACCGTTAAGGCCGGTGAGGTTCGACAGCGGGGAAGATATAACTTCAACCAGTCGCCCGCCTTGTGGCCCTAAGGTGGCGGTGGCGATCCGGCCAAAATGCACATCACCGCTGAGCAGCACAATATCGTGCCCCGTTGTGCCGAGCGCCTGCAGCAGTTGTTGATATTGGGTTTTGAAACTAAGCAGGTTGCGTTCGGTTGGATTTTTCTCAACGATTAAGGGTTGTGGTAATACCAACACGCCGGGTGATTGTAGCGAGCTGGCCCAGTCGGTTAGGCGTTTGAATTCAGCTGCCGGCATAAAACCGTTTTCGTCACGAAAAGAGCGCAGATCGGCGAGACAAAATGAGAGATCGCTGCCAAGGTTAAATATCTCGATCTTGGGGCTTTGTTGCACCCGTTGCACACCATCTAAAGAGGCTCGAGACCAGGTCTTTCTAACGGATTTGATCTTTAATACCAGTAATGTCGGGATCAGTGAATCGTGAAATGGGTAATCGTTCCAGTATTCATGGTCATCCGGCAACATCCAGGTGGCACCACGGTTGAGAATGCTGCCTAGGGCTTGCCAATGCAAAGCATAGTCATCGGCGACGCGTTGTCTGATTTCGCTGTCGATAAAGGAGAGCGAATCAAAGCCTATATCCAGATAGACCTGATCGCCGGTGAGAAAGGTGATATCCGGTTTCACGGCTTCATCGCCACGATCATAGAGGGCCTTATAAGCCCCCGCCGCTTGGCCACCATCGCGGTGATTATAGAAGCAACTGCCAAAGCCGATGGTAAAGGGTTTTTGATGGGATTTAGGTAGCTGCGCTGGCAGGGTATCAAATTGAGCGGTGCGTAATAGTTGCCAAGATGCCTCACGGACCCCGTTGACTGCCTCAATGCGTCGCAGAAAACGCACTTTATAATGACTGCCGGGCAGTAGTTGTGAAAAATTGGCGGTGATATAGAAGCGTTTGCGGATACGACTGAAGGGTCTGTTCCAATCGGTTTTGACAATGTTATGGACGCTGACGCTGTTATCGGGGGCAATTAGCTCGATGCGGGCCTGTTCGGGCATGGTTAAGGTGGAGAACAGGGTGCCTGCCCACACCTTGACGCTGTGCTGAGTCGCTCGCAGCACGACTAGTGACCATTGGCCGGTACTGGTAATAATCTCATCGCTCATGTTGCAACTCCCTCGCAGACCTATGTCCGTTCTCTTAATTAGCTTTACGCCCTAGGGTGGCGCCGTTAGGAATGATTCGTTATATGGATGGTGCTATGTCATACCTTAATGTAGGCAATGGCAAGGTCGTTAGCCAATAAAACCCCCGGCAGGGATATGCGCTTAATTCATACAGCTGTTTTAGTCGCGGTTGTTATTTCTTGGCGCGGTTTTTCTTGAGCAAAAAGCAGCGGTCGGCTAGGGGAACAAAAGTGATGTTTTAACAGGGCGTTAGCGTCGCCGCTAGACTACAATTTTAGTAGTGGCGAAGTTGAACCGCGTTTGCGATTCGGTTCACAGGAATCGGCATTAATGTGTTTCGGTTTAAGTATCGGCTTAAGTTTAGGCGGCTGGCGTGGCTGTACCTTACTAGGATTTATAATATGAATAATAATATCCAGACGATTATTGAACGTTATCAAGGGGATAAAACCCGCTTGCTGGATATGCTTTTGGATATACAGCGCCTTTATCACTATCTTCCTGATGCCGCGACAGCCGCACTTGCCCACGGCTTGAATATGTCGGCAAACGATGTGCGGGAAACCCACTCTTTTTATCACTATTTTCATAGCCAACCCAGCGGTAAGCATACCCTCTATCTGAGTCATACAGTGATTGCGAGACTGAAGGGCTACGAAACGGTTTTGGCCGCCTTGGAGCAGGCTACCGGTGCGAAGATCGGTTCGCTGGACCCCTCGGGAACCTTTGGTCTCTATGAAACCGCCTGTATTGGTCTGAGTGATCAGGAACCGGCGATGCTGATTGATGAGGTTGTGTTTACCCGACTGACCGCCGACAAAGTTGTGAGGATTATCGAGCAGTTAAAGCAGGGCTTAACAGCGGCTGAGATTGCAAACCCTCATAAGCTGCCGGAAGACAGTATCGCTTATATCGATCAGCTCGTTGAAAGCACTATCTGTCAGGCGGGGCCGGTGTTCTTTCAGGAGCCGAGTGATTATAGCGCGCTGTTAAAGCGTTGTTTGGCGCAGCACCCGGATCAGGTGATTCAAACGGTTATCGATGCGCGATTGCAGGGGTTAGGCGGGGCGGGTTTTGGCACCGGTGAGAAGTTTCGTTTGTGTCGCCAAGCTGTTGGTGAAACGAAGTATGTGATCTGTAATGCGGATGAAGGGGAACCGGGAACCTTTAAAGATCGGGTGTTGCTGACCCGTTCTCCGAAGGTGGTGTTGCTGGGCATGATTATCGCTGCTTGGGCCATCGGTGCGAGCCAAGGCATTCTCTATCTGCGGGCCGAATATAGCTATCTTAGGGCCTTTCTTGAGACGCAATTAGCGCAGCTTCGAGCCGAAGGTTTATTGGGCGATACGATTCTCGGTCAGGACTTTCATTTTGATATTCGCATTCAAATGGGAGCAGGATCTTATGTCTGTGGGGATGAATCCGCCTTGATTGAATCCTGTGAAGGCAAGCGAGGCACCCCACGGATAAAACCGCCTTTTCCCATTCAGCAGGGGTATCTGGGGATGCCGACCACGGTGAATAATGTTGAAACTTTAGCGGCGGTAACTCGGTTAATTGAAGAGGGGTCTGGTTGGTATGCAGAGCTTGGCACCGATGGTTCCTGTGGTACTCGGTTATTCAGCGTCTCGGGGGATTGTGATCGACCGGGTATTTATGAGGTTGAATGGGGCATGAGTCTGAAGCATCTGCTTGAAAGAGTGGGGGCGACGGATCCTTGGGCGGTGCAGGTAAGCGGGCCATCCGGTGAGTGTGTTGCGGTAAAAAAGGGTGCTGATCGCTGTTTTGCTTATGATGATCTTTCCTGTAATGGCTCGTTGATGATTTTTAATCGCTCGAGGGATTTGCTGGCGATTATACGGCAGTTTATGCAGTTCTTTGTCGATGAATCCTGTGGTATCTGTACCCCCTGTCGGGCAGGTAATACTGAGCTGTTGCATAAGGTAGAGCGGGTGATAGCGGGTAAAGCCTGTCAGCAAGATCTCGATGAGATGGTTAGCTGGGGTCAGTTAGTGAGCAGTACCAGTCGATGCGGTTTAGGGGCTACATCACCGAATCCGGTATTAAGTACATTGCAGCAGTTTACTGAGCTTTATCAGGAAAAATTGGTCGAACCTCAAGGTGTGTTGTTGCCTTCTTTCGATAAAGTGGCGGCGTTGTTGGGTAGCGAGTTAGCACGCGCGGAGCTTATCCCGACAACATCGATCAACGGGTCTACGCAGCTATCGGAGCGGGTGAAATGAATATTCAACTAACAATCGATGAGCGATTAATCACCGCCACCGCCGGACATAATTTGGTGGCGGTGGCCGCTCAACATGGGATTCATATTCCAACCCTGTGCTATCGGCCTGATCAGTCCTGTCTTGGCACCTGTCGCGTCTGTTCTGTACGGGTGAACGGTCGAATAACCCCCGCCTGCTCCGTACATGTTGCTGACGGGATGGTGGTCGAGGTGAGTGAGCCGGAGGTGGCCGATATGCGTAAGGCGCTGGTCGAGTTGCTATTCGTCGAGGGCAACCATAACTGTCCGAGTTGTGAAAAAAGCGGCCGCTGTGATCTACAAGCGACCGCTTATGAGATGGAGATGGTGGTGTCCCGTTTTCCATACCGCTTTACCCCGCATCAGCGAGAGGTCGGTGCCGAGCATATCTGGCTCGAACGTGACCGGTGTATCTTCTGTCAGCGTTGCGTTGAGTTTATTCGTGATCGTGATAGCGGCGAGAAGATCTTTAGTATTAGCGGACGAGGCAGTCATGCGCGGATTGAAATCGATATCGAATTGGCCAATGTTATGACCGTGGAACAGGTCCGTGCGGCGGCGGATATCTGTCCGGTCGGCTGTATTATTGATAAAGGTATCGGCTTTAATGAGCCTATCGGTCAGCGTAAATATGAGTGTCGATCGCTGCGGGACCGAGCGCTGGGAGATAACGACTAATGGCTAACTCAAGCAAACCTGAGATCTGCTCCCATGATCTGCCAGCGACGCCAATGGATCCGACGCTTCAGGCCACCCGTGATGCCAAAATTAAAGTTGCGATGATTGGTCTATGCGGTTGTTGGGGTTGTAGTCTATCGTTGTTGGATATGGATGAAGCGCTGTTAGGCTTACTCGATAAAATAACTATTCTGCGTTCATCGTTCACCGATATTAAGCGCATTCGTGAGCGTTGTGCCATCGGTTTTATCGAAGGCGGTGTGGCCAACGAGGAGAATATCGAAACCCTACAATCGTTTCGCGAGAACTGCGATATCTTGATCTCCGTTGGTGCCTGTGCCATCTGGGGCGGCGTACCGGCGATGCGTAATGAGGTGTCACTGACCGACTGCCTGAAAGAGGCCTATATTGATTCGGTGACGGCGGTGCCCAATGCGATTCCAACGATGCCCTATGATGACGATATTCCCCGGATAACGACTCAGGTTTATCCCTGTCATGAAGTGGTCAAGATGGATTACTTTATCCCCGGTTGCCCTCCGGATGGGGGAACGATTCTTAAAGTGTTGGATGATCTGATTAATGGGCGTCCCTTTGATCTGCCCGCATCGATTAACCGTTACGATTAACCATCAGAATGTTTAGGATATTAATATGAGTCGAAAGCTGGTGATTGATCCGATAACGCGGATTGAAGGGCACGGTAAAGTGACCATTCAACTGGATGATGATAACCGGGTCACCGACGCGAAGCTTCATGTGGTTGAGTTTCGCGGTTTTGAAAAACTGGTGCAGGGGCATCCCTATTGGGAAGCGCCGATGTTGTTGCAGCGTATCTGTGGTATCTGTTTCGTTAGTCATCACCTATGCGGTGCCAAGGCGCTGGATGATATGGTTGGGGTCGGCTTAGGTAGCGGTATTCAAATGTTGCCGGCGGCTGAAAAAATGCGCCGTTTGGGGCACTATGCACAACAGTTACAATCTCATGTGACGGCCTATTTTTATCTCATTTTACCGGAAATGTTGTTTGGTATGGATGCTCCGCCTGAGCAACGCAATGTCTTGGGGCTGGTGGAGCAAGACCCGGCTTTGATTAAGCGTGTGGTGGCGCTACGAAAGTGGGGGCAAGAACTGATAAAAGCGGTACTGGGCAAGCGGATGCATGGCATCAGTTCAGTACCGGGTGGGGTGAACCAGAACCTCAGTGTGACTGAGCGTGATCGATTTCTACATGGCGAAGAGGGGCTATTATCGATCGATGAGGTTATCACCTATGCCCAAGAAGGCTTGGCGCTATTTAAGACCTTTCATGAACAGCATCGTGACGAGATCGATCATTTCGCCGTGGTGCCCGCCTTGGATATGTGTTTGGTCGATGATGATGGCAATGTCGATTACTACCATGGCCGGATACGTATTATGGATGAACATAAAGCTATCGTGGCTGAATTTGATTATCACGACTATCTGGAACACTTTTCTGAAGCAACGGAAGCTTGGAGTTATATGAAGTTTCCCTTTCTTAAAGCGCTGGGGCGGGAGAAAGGTTCTATTAGGGTAGGCCCTTTGGCACGTATGAATGTGACTAAAAGCTTGTCGACGCCGCTAGCACAGAGCGCGTTAGAGGAATTTCACGACTACACCGCAGGCCAATCCAACCATATGACACTGCATACCAACTGGGCGCGTGCCATTGAAATTATTCATTCCGCCGAGTTGATCAAAGCGTTACTCAATGATCCTGAGTTACAGGGGAAGTCGTTGGTTATGACACCCGCCGAGAACGGTTGGACCGGTGAGGGCATTGGTGTGGTGGAAGCCCCTCGGGGCACCTTAATCCATCATTATCGCGCCAATCAAAGTGGCGAGATAACCTTTGCTAACTTGATTGTCTCTACGACTCAAAATAATCAGGTCATCAACCGAACGGTGCAGTCAGTCGCAGAGGATTATATTGCTGGTCAGGTAAATATCACCGAGGGGATGATGAATGCCATCGAAGTCGGTATTCGTGCTTACGATCCCTGTCTCAGTTGCGCCACCCATGCGTTGGGTCAGATGCCGCTGGAAGTGTCTCTTTATGATGCGAAAGGTGATTTAGTCGATGAGCGACGTCGTTAAATCGCTGCCACTGTCACTGGCCGATTTTAATTATCCCGATTGTCTGATCTACGGTATTGGTAATGTCGCTCGCCAGGATGATGGTTTGGCTTGGGCGTTAATCGATTGGCTTGAGCGTGAGGGGCTTTGTCCTGATGCCGAGAAGGTGCGCAACTATCAGTTGTTTTTAGAAGATGCCGATCTGATCAGTACGAAACGACGGGTCCTGTTCATCGATGCGACTCGGGATGTGGCCGTGGTGGATTATTCACTTACCGCCTTGACAGAAGCCAACGCTAAATTAGATTTCAGCTTTACCTCCCATGCCATCTCAATACCGTCCATTATGGCCACCTGCCAGTTGTGTTTTGAGGTGCAGCCGGAAGTGTATGTATTGGCCATTAGAGGTTATGAGTGGGCGCTAGAGGAGGGCTTAACCGGCCCGGCAAAAGCGAACTTAGCGCAACTGAAGCTTGCTTTAACCCGTTAGGGGGAGTTAATCGATGTTAGAGCTGACCGTTAACTCGTCACCTGCTGCCGATACCAGCTTCTAAAGTCGTCTGGTGGCATGGGTCTGGCCAGCAGAAACCCTTGTAGCTGATCACAGTGCATCCCTTTGAGGATATTCAACTGTGGTTGTGTTTCGATGCCCTCAGCAACCACCTTTAACCCGAGTACATGGCTCATCTCAATGATGGATGAGACGATGGCACGGTCGACTTCTGATTCTTCTAGGTCAATCAGAAAGCTACGGTCAATTTTGAGAATATCCAGCGACATATTACGCACATAGCTGAGGCTCGAATAGCCAGTACCAAAGTCATCGATGGCCACCTGTATACCGTGACTACGAAGCTCATTGATGGCGCTTTTGGTCTCTTCTGGGCAGTGTAGAAAGCTGGTTTCAGTCAGCTCTACAGAGAGTTGATGCGGCGGCACCTGATGCTGACTTAGCACGTCGAGAATTTGCTCGGCAACACCACCTTGTTGAAATTGTTTGGCGGAAACATTGATGGCCACATTGACGTTATCACCCTGTTGGCTCCAAGCGGCAATCTGCCGGCATGCTTCTTCGATCACGAAGTGACCGATGCGGTTGATCAGGTCAAGGTCTTCCGCCAAGGGGATAAACTCGGCCGGTGAGATAAAGCCCAGCTGTGGATGAAGCCAGCGTAACAGCGCCTCGCAGCTGGTGGGTTTACCTGTTTTTAGACAGACTTTAGGCTGGTAATAGAGCTGGAACTCTTGGTTATCGATAGCCGTTTGTAGATCACTGCCCATCTGATAGCGGCTTTGGATCATGCGGTGCTGTTCCGAGGAAAAGAAGCGGAAGCTATTGCGGCCAAAGTCTTTCGCTAAGTGAACCGCTGAATCAGCACATTTTAGCAATAGCTCGGCATTATCGGCATCGGTAGGGTAGAAGCTCACACCGATACTGACAGTTGTTTTAAGCTCTCTATCATCGATCAAGATTGGCTGACTCACGGAGTTCAGTATGCGGTTAAGAAACTCACTGATCTGCGGGCTATCATCGACATCCACATCGGTCAGAATAAGGTTGAATTCATCGCCGCCAAAACGGGCCACGGTATCGCCATCGTCGAGTTGCTGATCAATCCGTCGGCCAACCTCTTTCAGCACTCGGTCACCGACTTCATGCCCATGTAGATCATTAATTTGTTGGAAGAAATCCACATCAACGTAGGCCACCGCAACTCGGTGACCATGTTCTTTGGCATAACTGAGGGAAAGTTGTAGGCGATCATTAAACAACTTGCGGTTGGGCAATCGTGTTAGCTCATCGAAATAGGCTAAGCGGTTGAGACGGGCTTCCGATTTTTTAACATCGGTTAAATCCGTGAAAATAGCGGCATATTGGGATATCTCGCCGTCTTCTTCTCTGATAGCGGTGATACTCAGCCATTCAGGAAAGATCGAACCATCTTTATGGCGGTTCCAAATCTCACCTTGCCAGAAGCCTAGCTCAGTGAGCTTTAGCCACATGCTTTTATAAAATTCCGGCTGATGTCGGCCGGAACTGAGCAGGTTAGGGTTCTTCCCCAGTACTTCCGCACTGGTGTAGCCGGTGATCTCGGTAAACGAAGGGTTGACCCGTAAAATGCGCGCATTCCGATCGCAAATAACAATCGCCTCCATCGAGGCCTCAATCACTTTGTCGGCTAATTTAAGGTTGTGCTGAGACCGTTCTAAAGCACGGTCGCGCTCACTTAAACGTTCACGTAGCCGACCAATATGGTCATTTTCAACCGTTTGCAGAATATCGGAATAGGAGATAAGTCCAGTGATTTCACCTTCATGATCGGTAATGGCGAGGTGCTGAAAACGATGCTGATGAAACACCTGACGGGCATTATATAAACTTAAATCTTGCTCAATGGTGATTAACGAATGGCTGCAGAGGTCGTCTAGTGTTTCATTCTGCCGTTTTTGAGCGAGTAGTCGGATGGCATCCCGTTCGGTAAAAATACCTCTGATCTCATTGTTTTGGCTGATTAATAAGGCAGAGTCATTGGATTCTTTTAACTTATTGAGTGCCGCTAAAATAGTTATCCCGCTATCAACCGCAATAGGGGAATGATTGGCAATTTCATCGACCGAGCGCATAAACAGGTCATGCTCAATGGTATGGCTATTGACCACATCGGTTTCTGAGATAATTCCGCAGGCTTCACCGGAAGTTTTGGTGACCACTAAGTGGCGTATTTCATGGGCAATAAACTGCTTACCCGCATCATCCACTGAATCCCATTCTGAGATAGTAATGATGGGGGTCGACATAAAGTGCCGCGCCGGGATAGTGGCGGTTGTGTCTTGTTCAAGCCAGCGCTTGATCAGGTCTTGGCGTGTCACCATACCGATCGGTTGGCGTTGTTCGCAGACCACGATACAGCCAATTTTTTTCTCGTCCATGATGCGCACCAACTGATCTGCCTTGGCATCTGGCGAGCAGGTGATCAGGTTAGGCTGCGCAATATGCCTGACGAGTAATCGGTTATTAACCTGGGGAGGCCTAGACATCAAAAAAGAACCCTTTCACCAGTAGCTTAGATAGAAAAAGGGGGCCATCTTAGCGGGTGTTCTTAAACGGGTATAGATAAGGGATACTCAAAATGGTTGTTTATCGCGTTTAGTTTTCAACAAAATAAGGATTCCTTGATATATGTCGTGTTTAACCATTATCGACTGTGAAATAAAACCACTGATCTCTCTGTTGCTGATTTACGTAAGCAGTGTCAGAAGAGGTAAAGATAATGAACAAAACAGTCTCAGAACATACATGGGTTAACCTGCTCGGTTTTCAGCTGGCTTGGTGGTGTGCCATTTTATACACAACTGATAGTGTGCCTGTGTTGATCGTGTTGTTAACACTGCATCTGCTGTTTCATTCTCAGCCTTTACGGGAGTTTTACGTATTACTACTATGTGGCCTGATCGGTTTCGCGGTGGATATGTTGCTCACCACCCTGGGTATCTTTCGCTTTGAATCACCGGGCTTGCCCCTGTGGTTGCTGTTCTTATGGTTTTGCTTCGCGGCCACGCTGCGCCAGAGCTTAGCTTTCTTTGCATCTAATCTGTCGCTGGCCTCACTCTGTGGCGGACTGTTTGGCAGTCTGACCTACTTAGCGGCCGTTAATTTTGAGGCGGTCGCACTAGGTTGGCCGTTGCTGCAGAGTGGTTTGCTATTGATGCTCATCTGGATGGCACTATTTCCTCTGTTAATAGGCTTGAGTAACGGTCGTTTTAGAGGGGAGCTAAGTGATGCGGCTTAACCTGTTAGTGATTTCCTTGATTCTGTTTTTTACCGGTATTACCCATGCCTTAGCAAAACCCTTACCCGAGAATCTGCAGGTAATCGGCCAGGCAGAGCTGAAGGTGCTGTGGTTCAAGGTCTACAGTGCCCGGCTTGAAAGTTTAGCAGGACGTTATGATGCGGCAATATCACCCTTAGTGCTGCATCTGGATTATCAGCGAGATATCAGTCGCCAACAATTACTCGACGAAACCGCCTCTCAATGGCAAAGGGCGAAGGTCAACCCGGCCGATCAAGCCCGTTGGTTAGCATCATTAGCGCAGATTTGGCCGGATATCCGCCAGCAGGATTCTTTGAGTTTTTATCAAGCTAGTGATGGCGGTCATTTCTATCACAATCAACGTTATATCGGTTCGATCAAAGATGCCGGCTTTAGCCAAACCTTTTTGTCTATCTGGTTAGCGGATAACAGTGATTTTCCCCAGTTAACCCGGGCATTAACCGGTAAACAATAATCGTATAAGAGCAGCAGGATTATCAGACATGACACCTACCAGTCTTACATTAATGGCACTGTCCTTACCGCTTTTACTTATGTTGCCGGGGTGTGCCCGCAGCGTGGATGAGTACCGTGACGAGCAGCCCTCGTTGGCGCTGGATCGTTTCTTTAACGGTCAACTGGTGGCCTATGGCATGGTGCAGAATTTCTCGGGCAAAGTGACCCGTCGATTTCGCGCAGACATCACCGCTCATTGGCAAGGTGAACAGGGCATATTAGATGAGCGCTTCGTGTTCAATGATGGTGAGCAGCAACAGCGCTGCTGGCGCTTAACCAAACAGGGTAATCACTATCGTGGCACGGCCGAGGATATTGTCGGTGAAGCCCGTGGTGAAGTGCAGGGTAATGCCCTTAACTGGCGCTACACACTGCAGGTGCCGGTGAATGGCAAAGTGTGGGATATCGCCTTGGATGATTGGTTATATCTGATCGATGAGAATAATTTGATCAATCGAACCAAGATGAAAAAATGGGGCTTACCAGTAGGGGAATTAACCCTGCATATCCGCAAACTGAGTGATGCAGAAAGCGCCGCTACTGCTGTGTCGGCTACGCCGAGTTGTGTGATTGAGCCAGCGGTTTGAATATTGAGATGGGCTTTGCGTTTGTCTTAGAGTGTTGAGCGTAAAGATGAGCCATAGTGATGATGTATTGCAGAACCGAAGCCTGAGGGGTTATCGATGAAAACGAATATCGGGAATACAACCCTGCCTTGGAAAAGTGCTTGGATAACGGGTGCAGGAAGAGGTATTGGCGCGGAATTAAGCCGTCTATTATGTGCTCATGGCGTAATCGTCTACGGTTCAGCCCGCAGTACAGAACAATTAGCACAGTTACAACAGGAGCTAGCTTCCTCTGCCGGTGTCTTTATCCCCGTGCCGGTTGATATTGGCGATCTCGATAGTTTACAGCAGCAGTTTAAACTGTGGGATCAGCGGGGTCTTATGCCTGAGTTAGTGGTCTTAAATGCTGGTACCCATGATGCCTTCTCTGCATCTGATTTTTCGGCACAGCGTTGTAAGGCATTGCTGGATATTAATTTACAGGGAACGATTAATTGCCTCGACCCTGTTTTATACCGTTATCTACATGTCGTTGATCAGAACCGCATCGTTGAACCGTTAACAGAAGGGCAGGTGCCTTCCTGCAGCAGAGGACATATTGCCGTGGTGGCGTCGGTGGCGGGTTATCGAGGCTTGCCAACTGCGGCGGCCTATGGAGCCGGCAAGGCGGCGTTGATAAATTTATGCGAAGCGCTGCGGTTGGATCTGCAGGGCAGCGGGGTTAAGTTACAGCTGATTAATCCCGGCTTTGTGCGGACTCCGTTAACCGAGCAGAATGATTTCCCGATGCCTGCGTTAATGGAGGCGGATGAAGCCGCCCGGCGAATCGTAAAAGGCTTGTTAAGCCAACGGTTCGAAATTGTATTTCCCCGTCGCTTTGTTTATCTGCTAAAACTCTTCAGACTGTTACCCTATGGTTGTTATTTTAGTTTGATTAAGCGGATAACGGGAGGATAAAACGATGACAGAAACGACCACTGATACGGCAAGTACAGATCGACCGAATCCTGAATTGCCCATTGCAACGGTATCTTATACCGAGTGCTTAAATCGCTATGCTTTGCGGTTGTCTCAATTGAAAGCGACCAATGTTGTCGCACTCGATCCGTTAGTCAGCGAAACCATCTATTTCACCGATCCCTTTAATCGGTTGAAGGGCAAGGCAAACTTTATTGGCTTGATGAGCGAGATGTTTGCGCAGCTAAATGATGTGAGTTTTGAGGTGTTTGAAGCGCAAGTACAGGGACAAACCGGCTATCTCTACTGGCGTTTTTCTGCATCATCTTCGTTAACCGGGGCTTTTTCGACCGAAGGCACCAGTCGGGTCTGTTTTAATAATCAGGGCTTAGTGATCAGTCATCAGGATTTCTGGGATGCCAGTAGCTTGATCGAACAGTTTCCACTGCTTGGTCGACTTATTCGCTATATTCGTCAGCGTGGTGCTTATCAGGCGAAATAACATTCTGGCTTAAAGATATATCCTTGTTGCCAGTTTCGATCCGGACCGCTTTTATCGGGAAATCTCTATAGAGCCTGTTACGACAACGGCAGGATTTGATCTGCCTAACCATGTACGCAATCGACGGTCTCTTTGCCTATCGAAGCAACATGAGATTGGTCCCTCATGCTGCTTGTCGAGTTTAAGGGTTGTTGTTAACTAGCTGATACAGCCCTACATCGATAGAACCCTCTTCAAATCCTCCCTCGCAATAGCACAGATAGTAATGCCATAACCGTCTAAACTGCTCATCATAACCGAGCTTTTCTAAAGCCTCTGTTTGCTGTTCAAAACTGGCTCGCCATTGGCGCAGGGTGCGGGCGTAATCCTTACCAAATAGCTGTTTATGCTGCAGACTGAAGCCATGTTCGGCGAACTTCTGTTCGAGTCGCTCGATACTTGGCAGCATTCCTCCAGGGAAGATATAGCGTTGAATAAAGTCCGCTTGCTTACGATAGCTGTCAAACCGCTGCTCTTCTATGCTGATCACCTGCAGTACGGCGACTCCACCGGGTTTGAGGCTGTTTTTCAAGGTGCTAAAGTAGGTATCCCAATACTGTTCTCCTACGGCTTCAAACATCTCAATGGAAACGACGCCATCGTATTGCTTCAGTAAGTCTCGGTAATCGGTCAGGCTGATATCGGCTTGCTCAGCGAGTCCTTTGTCTCTTAGTTGTTCACGACTCCATTGACGCTGCTCTTTAGACAGGGTGATACCGTGCAAGCGGGTATTATGATTTTCTAATAATTCGCTAGCAAAACCACCCCAACCACAGCCAATTTCGAGAATATGGTCGTTTTTAGCAGGTTTTAGGAGATTTAATATACGCTGATATTTCGCCCGTTGTGCCTCTTCGAGGGACTGACTGTCAGATTCAAACAGTGCGGCAGAATAGGACATGGTGGGGTCCAGCCAGAGCTGGTAAAAGTCATTGCCTAAATCATAGTGGGCGGCGATATTACGACGGCTACCGCTGGGGCTGTTGTTATTGCGCCAATGATGGATATTATCAAAGAGTTGTTTGATAAAGCTGGCTTTTGATAAGCCTTCCAGTGTGGCTTCGTTTTGCAATGCCCAGCGTACCAACCCGGTAACATCCGGACTATCCCACTCACCGGCGATATAACCCTCAGACCAGCCGGTGATACCACCGCTAACGAGGCGTAACAGGCAGCGCAGAGAATTCAGTGTGACACTCACCTGTATCGCGTTATTTGGCTCAGATTCAGTTGCCGTTTTTGCTTCCGTTAAAGGCGTTAAGTGTCCAAAACTTTGTTGATAACCGCTGGGCATGGTCAAGTGCAAACGGCCACGGGTTTTACTCAGTGGTCCCTGAAGGCGTTTAAGTAGCTGTTGCTCCAGCCAGCGGGGTTTACGGGATCTGTACTGGTGTTGGGCAACCGATTTAATCTGTGCTTGGCCCGAGGTCGCGGTTTTATAGTGACAGGTTTTCATAGTGATGTTCTCCGTTGCGATCTGACCAGCTAATGCTGTAACTTTTGGTGGTATGACGCGGTTGTAGCTTCAGGCCTTTCAGCCACAGCCTGAGTGCTTCCCAATGTATCGCCCCGATGACTTTGAGGGTCATGAGAGGGTGGCTGAAAAACAGCATTATTAGGTCGCGGTCGGTGAGTTTTTGTCGTTGACCGCTAAAGGTTGCATTGAGTATTGGGGTGGCTTCTGTCGTTTGGCTACATTGTAAAATGGCGACGGTAACTCGTTCACCGGGCGGGCGAATGTTGAATTGGTAGGCGGTATCCATCGGCATAAAAGGGCTGACATACATCTGCTTTTGGCAGCCCTGGGTGACGGTTTTATGGTCGCGGTTTTCATTACTCAGTAAATAGCTGTGGCGCTGTCCAAAGGTGTTGCTGACTTCATAGATAATCACCTCAACCTCATTGTGCTGGTTGTAACAGAAGTAAACGCTCAGGGGGTTAAAGGTATACCCCATAATGCGGGGATAGCAGAGCAGTTCAATTCTGGCGCTTGCACTGCTGTAACCCCGTGCTGACAGCAGTTCGGTGATCTCACTGCGCAGTTGGCCATCGCCACGGCCATGATCTTTTTCATGAAAGGAAAATAAACCGAAGCGGTTAATGCCCATGAATTTTAATCGCTGTAATTGCGGTAGTTCATCAAGATCGAGACACAGGGAGAACACACGGTAGGCAAAGCGATGCTGTTTGGGCGTGAACCGTTGGTGCACCACCGTGCCGGTGTAAATTGCTGATGCATACTCAGCCATTAGCGCTCTCCCTAACATCCGCTGTTGGATGATCACTTGATGCGGGTGTCGTGGCAAAAATGCGACTGTTCGGCTCGTCTAAATGCCAAGGTCGGGGGACGCCACCTAATTGTTCGGCAACGGCTAAACCGGATTGTAAGCCATCTTCATGAAAACCATAGCCGAACCAGGCGCCACAGAACCAGGTGTTTTGCTGCCCCTGTAGGCTCCAGAGTTTTTGTTGATTGGCGAGCGAGTGGCGATCAAAGGCCGGATGATCATAGAAAAAGGTGCGGATCATCTTATCGGCGGCCGGCTCTTTGAGTGGGTTGAGCGACACGATCACCGGTTGTTCGGTTGCCAATGGTTGTAGGCAGTTCATCCAATAACTGATAGACACCTGACGGTCATCAGGGCCGCTACCGGTGGCCATGTAGTTCCAGCTCGACCAGACCTTGGGGTCACAGGGGAGCAAACTTTGGTCTAGGTGGAGATAAGCTTTGTTGCGTTGATAAGGGAAGCTGCTTAACAGTTGCTGCTCTGCTTCGCTCGGATTATCCAGCAAGGCGAGTGCTTGATCTGCATGGCAGGCTAACACCACATCATCATAGTGTTCTTGCGCGCCGTGTAGGTCTTCGATAATGACGCCATCAGGCTGGCGGATAACCTTATGAATACGGCTGTTGAGCTTTATGTTGCCCGCTAATGCGGCGGCGAGCTTGTTGACATAGCCAATACTGCCACCGGGAATGGTGCGCCATTGAGGGCGATCTTTGACCTGCAATAAGCCATGGTTTTTGCAGAATCGTAGGAAGCTGAGAGCGGGGTAGTCGAGCATCTGCTTGACCGGCGTCGACCAGATCGCCGCGCCCATGGGTAATAGATGGTCGTAAATAAAACGGTCGCCGTAGCCGTGCTGGGTTAATAACTCCCCCAAACTGATATTCGCTAACGAGGGGTCTTGCATCATGGTGTCGGTGTTGCGATAAAAACGCATTAAATCTTTGATCATGGACCAGAAAGAGGGACTGATGATATTGCGGGTCTGGGCAAAGAGGCCTGTTAAGCCGGAACCACTGTACTCGAGTTGGCCATCATCAATTGATACCGCAAAGGACATATCGGTTGCACAGGTGGAGACATCGATATGTTCAAAAAACTTAACCAAATTAGGGTAGTTCACCGGATTAAAGACAATAAAGCCGGTATCTACATCCACTCGGGTGCCGTTAAGATCAAAGTTAACGGTATTGGAATGTCCTCCTAAGCGATCATCTTTTTCATACAGGGTTACCTGATGGGCTCTATTTAATAGCCATGCGCAACTGAGGCCAGAGATGCCTGAGCCAATAACGGCAATTTTTTTCGGGCGGATGGCGGTAATATTCATGTGAGCAGTCCATACTGTAATCTGTTTGCAGCACTTTACGTGTGGCAGCAGAAATAGGATCACCGTTGTTTTTATTGATATATCAACACGAGTCGATTGTTTTTAGCATTCGATTGATCCGCTTAACTCGGCAAGACGTATAGGAGGTATATGAATAAAAAACCACCGGGAGACGATGTGGATAACATCATACAACTGAAGCAAGCGGAGATGGCCAGCGCTGACTGGAGTAATCTGCTGGGTCACCTAGCGGTTAAGCCTGATAAGCGTTTATATGCACGCCTGTTTAGCCATTTTGCCCCTAAAGTGAAGGCCTATATTGTTCGTTTGGGGGTGGCGCTGGCAACAGCCGAAGAGTTAACCCAAGAAGTGATGTTGTCAGTGTGGCGCAAAGCGCACATGTATCACCCGGAAAAGGCGGCCGCGAGCACTTGGATCTTCACCCTCGCACGCAATCAAAGCATCGATTGGATGCGTAAACAGAAATACCCCCAATACAGTCTGGATGAGTGGAGCGAAACGGCTTCTGAGCCGGGTCAGGGCGAACAGAAAGTCCTGTCGGATCGTATCGCGGCCGCTATTAAGTTACTTCCTGAAAAACAGGCGCAGGTTATCTATATGTCTTATTTCGAAGGGCGGTCACATGGTGACATCGCCGGTCGTCTCGATATTCCCCTTGGCAGCGTCAAATCTAGAATCCGTTTGGCGTCAGAAAAACTTAAACAGATCTGGGGAGGTGATCAGTATGAACATTAATCACCATCTGGATGATGCAACCCTGATGAGCTATTCCGCTGGAAGCTTATCTCAGGGGATGGCGTTGGTGGTGGCATCTCATCTGGCGTTTTGTACTGCGTGTCGTGAACGTGCGGAGCTAAATGATGCGGTGGGTGGGGCGTTACTCGAATCCCTTGATGCAGAAACCATCGAGGATGATATGTTAGCTGCGATACTGGCGCAGATCGATGAGCTTGAGCCTAGCGTTAATGAGCCGCAACAGGAGGTGCCACGCGTCTGTGATCCTGAAATTCCCATGCCGTTAAACGAATATGTTAGCGGCCCTCTGGATGAGTTGCAGTGGAAAAGAATTGTTCCCGGTGTGGCGTATTACGATATGCCTTGGCAGGGACGAGGCGTGTCACGGTTATTGCGGATAGCACCGGGTAAGTCGATGTTAACTCATACCCACAACGGTAATGAGCTGACACTGGTCTTGCGCGGCTCGTTTTCAGATGAGGTAGGGCGTTTTTGTCGCGGTGACATTGCCGATTTGGATGACCAAATAGAACATCAACCGCTGGTGGACAGTGATGTGGATTGTATCTGTTTAATAGCGACCGATGCGCCGTTACGGTTCACTACCTTGTTTGGCAAGCTTGTGCAGCCGATGACCGGTTTTTAGGATGGTACAACTCAACCCTAATAAGCTTAATCTCAGCAAGTGGACCGCGATTAAGCCACAGCAGCGAGAAAAACATTTTTTGGTGACTGCGCTAATCAGGGATGATGACGGCGTGGTACAGCAATGTGTGTTAGAAGCGGTGCTAACCCATCGTGAGCAACGCATTCCCTGGCAGCAACTCCGCGACAGCGAACATTGGGCCCAAGGTTGGCGTTAAGTTATCCTAGCCTTTAAACAACTCTTTAGTTAAAACGCTGTTGTTACCCTTCAATATCATCGCTCGTATCGTCCTCCTTTTTAAGTGAGGGTGATGCGGGCGATCTCGATTCCCCCTCTAAAAATCAGCGGTTGTTTCATCGGCGCAGCCTTGTGTTGCTTCAAACAGGCTTATTCCTTAGCAGAAAGGGCAGATAAAAAAGCTCTGACTAGATCGTCTATTGGCGGTGATATCCGTGTTGCTATATGATTGCGCGCCCGTTAGCGGGTAATATTAGCTATTCCGATGAGGGCCACATGCCGTTATCGGGATCAACGCCAAAAGCGTAAATATATAAATGGTCTCTTATCGAGACCGTTTGACTTAATATAATAATAGGAACAAGTATGAATACTAGTGCTGTGCAACTAACCCTATTGCAACGTTTAAGTAAGTTTTTTGTCACCCTGTTACAGCGTTACCTCCCCGATCCTTTTATCTTTGCCATCGTGTTAACCCTATTGGTGTTTGTGTTGGTTATGCCAGCGACAAACCAAGGGCCGATGCAGGTTGTTGATGCTTGGGCGGGTGGTTTTTGGAAATTATTAACCTTTGCCATGCAGATGGCGATGGTGGTTGTTACCGGTCACGCAATGGCCAGTGCACCTGCGTTTAAAAGTAAATTAGCCATGTTGGCTGGCATTGCTAAAACGCCAGGCCAAGCCATTATTTTGGTCACCATGATTAGTGCTGCCGCCTGTTGGGTGAACTGGGGCTTTGGTCTTGTCGTGGGTGCTATTTTTGCTCGTGAGATCGCCGCGCGAGTTCAAGGTGTCGATTATCGTTTGTTAATCGCGTCTGCTTATAGCGGCTTTCTATTTTGGCATGCTGGTTTGTCAGGCTCTATTCCTTTGGCTATTGCCAGTGGTACGAAGATTGAAACCGTCACCAATGGTGCGGTAACTGCGGCTATTCCAACCTCTGAAACCCTGTTCTCGACGATGAACCTAGTGATCTTAGCGGTAATGTTTATTACCATTCCGTTATTGAATCGTCTGATGCATCCTGCGCCACAGGATACGATGGTGATCGATCCAGCATTGCTGGCAGAGACCGCGGCGCCAGAAGCATTGCCAAACAAAGCGGATATGTCTCCAGCAGAACGTCTGGAAAACAGCCGTATCCTGTCTCTGTTATTGGGTGCGATGGGCTTTGCATACATTATTTATTATTTTATCAATAATGGTTTTGCGCTAAACCTAAATATCGTTAACTTCACCTTCTTGTTCTCGGCTATTTTGTTACATGGAACACCTAAGAGCCTGTTGAATTCAGTCTCTCAAGGCGCGAAAAACTGTGCCGGTATCCTGCTACAGTTTCCGTTCTATGCGGGTATTATGGGCATGATGACCGCCACCGGTGATTCTGGTGCCTCTTTGGCCGGTATTATTTCGGAAGCCTTTGTGTCTATCTCAAACGAAACGACTTTCCCGCTGTTCACGTTCCTGAGTGCCGGTATTGTTAACTTCTTCGTTCCTTCCGGTGGCGGCCAATGGGCTGTTCAGGCGCCAATTATGATGCCTGCCGGTGCGGCACTGGGTGTTGATGCGGCCAAAACGGCTATGGCGATTGCATGGGGTGATGCTTGGACTAACATGATTCAGCCTTTCTGGGCGTTGCCTGCCTTGGCGATTGCTGGTTTGGGGGCTAAAGATGTAATGGGTTATTGCATTATGGCTTTGCTAGGATCTGGTGTAATTATCTCGCTTGGTTTGCTGATTTTCTAAGCACAGGCATTTGATCGTTACAGACAAAAAAAACCAGCGCTTTGCTGGTTTTTTCTTTCGGCAGGGCGTTAAAGCCAATGACTATCAGCTTTAACGCCGTTGCCCATCGTCTATGTTGCCAGCGGTAACTCGTTTGTATTGGCTTGCTCCTTTAAACTGGCAAACGCCGTTAATGCGGCCTGCCGTGATTGCTTTAGATCGAGTATCGGGTGGGGATAGGTGCTACCCAGTACTATGCCTGCATCCTTAAGTACCTGCTCGGGGGCTTCCCAAGGGGTATGAATGTATCGACTGGGAAGTGTTTTTAATTCGGGGATATAGTGCCGGATATAGTCACCCTGGGCATCAAATTTCTGCCCCTGTAATACCGGATTAAAAATACGGAAGTAGGGGGCTGCATCGGTACCGCTCCCCGCGACCCATTGCCAGCTGGCACTGTTAGACGCTAAGTCGGCATCCACTAATGTATCCCAGAACCAGGTCGCACCAAGATGCCAATGCTGGCGTTGATTTTTGACTAAGAACGATGCGACCAGCATGCGTACCCGGTTGTGCATATAGCCGGTTTGCCACAGCTCTCGCATACCTGCATCGATAATGGGAAAGCCTGTTAGCCCTTGTTGCCAATCACGACACTGCTGGGGCTGGTTTTTCCAAGGAAAGCGATCGAAGCGTTGATTCAGATTTTCCTCGGTCATCTTTGGGTTGTGATACAGCTGGTAATAGGAAAATTCTCGCCAAGCAAGTTCTTTCATAAAGGTATCGAGGGCGTCCTCTAAACCGGGCTGATTGCCCTGTTGTTGGCTGTAATACCATATTTGACGGGGAGAGATCTGACCCCATTGTAAGTAGGGCGAAAGGGTTGAGGTCGCTTCTAATGAGGGAAAATCTCGACCTCTTTGATAGTCCTGTAAGCGCTCGTCGGTAAATCGTTGCAGCCGTTGCCACGCCCCCTCTTCACTGATATTCCAGTGCTCGGTGAGTTTATTGGCCCAGTAGTGGGTTGGTTGTAACCCCAATTCATTCAGGGATAAGGGGGTCAGCTCAGTTACGGTATCAGGCGCTTGTTTGCTGGCGGACAACGAGTCACAAAATAGCGTGTCAGAAAACAGCTGAAGTTCTGGGCGGGGCAGTGGCTCAGAGGGTGGCACGGCACTAAGACAGCCTTTACGGTAATACGGAGTAAATACCTTGTAAGGGTTGCCATCCGCTTTGCTAATGGTCCAAGGTTCCCACAGCAGTGAACCGTTGTAGCTGTGTACCTCGACGCCGGTGCTTTTAAGCGCCTGCTTGATACGACTATCGCGAGGAATTGCATGGGGTGTGTAGCAGCGGTTCCAGTGAACCGCTTGAGCACCGGTTTGCTGAACCAAATGTAATAAGATGGCTAATGGGTCGCCTTTGAAAAAACGCAGCTGGTTACTAAGTGCGTCATTAAGATGCGCAAGGCTATGGTGCAGCCAGCAACGGCTTGCCGCCCCGGGACACCATTCTGTTTGGGTTGTATCCTCAATAAATACCGGGATAACCGTGCCCTGCTGAGCGGCATAATACAGCGCGGGATTATCCGCTAATCTAAGATCGTGGCGCAGCCAAACGATAACGGTGTTCAAGCGGTCGCTCCTTATACTTGATTACGTAGACCGAGATGGGCCGGATAGGGTTCGAGATAACGTTGGGCGCGAATATAGTCGCTGCCGTTCTGGTTGATATAATGTGATAACAGGGTCATCGGCGTGATCAGGTTGACCTCTCCGAGTCGGTACTGCTCGAAGACTGTTAAAATCGCCTGTCGGGCGGTGCTATCAACGCTCTGCTTGAGATAACCCATTATATGTTGCATCACATTGCAGTGAGATCCACGGGAGGCAGGTTTGTTAATCGCCGCCATAAATTGATCGAAATAGCGGCTAATCAATGGCGCTAATGGCTCATTGTGAGCGACGGCGAGCATTTTGCCGAGTTCACGATAGGCGACTTGGTCGTGTGCCATCAGAAGGTATTTGTAACTGCTGTGAAACTGCAATAAATGGTGAAAGCTGGGTTGCTCGAGAACTTCTTTACGAAAATGGTGATGGGCAAATACTCGCATTACGAAGTTTTCCCGCAGCTGAGCATCGTTCAGCCGACCATCTTCTTCAATCGGAAGGTTTGGATATTGATCCATGAGCGCGCGGGCAAACAGGCCGGCGCTACGGTCCGTGTGCGGATGTCCCGATGCTTGATAAACCTTTACCCGTTCCATACCACAGCTGGGTGAGTCCTTTTTAAGGATAAAGCCATCGAGATCGTGACACCGTTGTAGCATTGGCTGGCAGGCGGCGGTGAGTTGTTCGGTAAGATCTTTGACGGGTGCATCATCGGCGGTCTTAGAGAAGATCAAGGTCGGCTTGGCTGGGTCGCCGATGAGTCGCATCGTTGGTCGAGGGATGCCGAAACCGGCGGCGACTTCAGGGCAAAATGTTTGATATTTAAAATGGCTGGCGAGTTGGTTACGACAGAGTCGTGACTGGCTATGGCCGCCATTAAAGCGTACTTCTTCACCCATAACACAGGCGCTAATGCCGACGGGGATTTCAGTGGTTTCGGAAATTGGGTTCATGCTCACTCCTTGGCTGTCAGCGTATTAGTATCTATACGTGATTAGCTTAGTTGTGGATCATTATTGAGGCGAAGCATTTTGTTGCTTAGGGTGGTCAAAAAATAGGCAATATAATTCTTGACTGGATTAGGCGGGGAGATATAATTACCTGAGTAATTGACTCGGGTATATAAGGCTTCTGTATTGCGTATCTGCTCTCTCTCTCACTCAGATTTCGCGTCCACCTTTATATACCTGACGATGTTCAACTGCTGTGGTCAATTTCTTCATCCGGCAAGACTGGGTTTTAATTGTCCTCTTTCAGGCCGCTGTATTAACAGCGGCCTTTTTTTGCTTTTTAAACGCCTGCTTACTTAGTTCTTCTCTAGCGCTTTAGCCTGAATGGCCGTCAGTGCGATGGTGAATACGATATCATCGACCAATGCACCACGTGATAGATCATTAACGGGTTTGCGCATCCCTTGTAGCATCGGTCCAATACTGATGACGTTGGCGCTTCTTTGTACCGCTTTATAGGTGGTATTACCGGTGTTTAGATCGGGGAAGATAAACACCGTCGCATGGCCAGCCACCGAGCTATCCGGCGCTTTCGATTTGGCAACACTTTCCATCACCGCGGCATCATATTGCAGTGGCCCATCAATCAGTAAGTCCGGGCGTTTCTCCCGGGCAATACGGGTTGCTTCCCTAACTTTATCGACATCGGCGCCTTTACCGGAAATCCCGGTGGAATAACTAATCATCGCGACCCGGGGAGGAATACCGAAGGCGATAGCGGAATCTGCTGATTGGATGGCAATATCGGCCAGCTGCTCGGCGTTGGGGTCGGGGTTGATTGCACAGTCACCGTAAATCAGCACTTGCTCGGGCAGACACATAAAGAAGATCGACGAGACTAGGTTGCTGCCGGGATCTGTTTTGATCAACTGCATCGGTGGGCGAAGCGTATTGGCGGTGGTATGTTCCGCGCCACTGACGAGCCCATCGACATGACCCATCTCTAGCATGAGGGTGCCGAGCACCACATTATCCTGCAACAGTTGTTTGGCTATAAAGTCAGACACCCCCCGTTTGCCCCTTAGCTCGACGAGTCGTTTAATATAGTCATTACGAATTAATTGCGGATCCATTATGGTGATTTTATCGTTCAGGATGACCCCCTGATTTTTGGCGATCTGAGCAATCTCTTTGGTATTACCAAGTAGTACGCAGCGGGCGATGCCCCGTTCGGCACAGATAGCTGCAGCTTTAACCGTGCGTGGCTCATTACCTTCCGGCAGGACAATTAATTTATCGGCTTGACGTGCTCGGTTGATCAATTGATAGCGGAACGCCGGTGGCGACAGGCGTCGTTGATAGTTGTCATCCACCATCGTGTTGAGCCAGTTGCGATCGATATAGGCGGCGGTGGCTTCTTTTATATCGCGGATGCGCTGATGATCATCGATTTGAGTGCGCTGGTTCATCTGTGTCATGGCCAGGGCAGTTTGCCAGCTATTCAGTTGAGTGCTGAGTATCGGCAAGCCGGTTTTACAGGCCCCCGCACAGAGTTTGAGCACCGGGGCCGAGGGGGTGAAGCCATCGGTCAGGACCACGGCGGCTAACTCGATGCCATTCATGGCGGCCATGCAGGCGGCTATCACCATGTCATCCCGGTCGCCGGGGGTAAAGACCAGTGAGCCTGGCTTAAACTCATCCACTGAATTAGTCACACTGCGGGCGCATAACGCAATACGTGCTGCCCGGCGGGAGGCTATATCGCCGGTATTGATTATCGTTGCGTTCAGGTATTGGGCGATATCTTTGATTCTCGGAGTGATCAGCTCCGGGTTCCAAGGGATACAGCCAAGCAGGCGAAATTGATCATTGAAAATGGTCGCATGCTCGCGGATCACCTCTTCGGTTAGGCTGTGAATGATGGTTTGGCCGGCATCGAGAAACGGCTGCATATGTCCATCACGATCAACGGGGGCACCCAGTTTGCTGAGCATGCAACCGACCAGTTGTTTGTTGTTAATGCCGCCATAAGCGCGGGCGGTAATATCGATATGATCCTGCAGGGCTTGAATACTGTCGCTGCCCGGTGTCGCCACTAAAATAACCTGAGCATCCAGCGCTTTGGCGATCTCTTGGTTGATGCGGGTGGCATAGGGCTGACTTTCGGTATGCACCATACCCTCGATAATCACCACTTCATTATCAACCGGTAGGTTTTGCTCATAACGGGCGACTAACTGCTCTAACAGTTGGTTGCCTTTATCTTGGCTAACTAATTGTTCGACATCGCGAATGGCGACCGGTTCTGCAATTGGCGCGCTACAGTCGCCTTGAAGCATGGCGATGGTGGAGTCGACTTTGTCACTGTCTTCTTGGCCGATGGGTTTGAAAAAGTGGACCTTTATGCCCTTTCGGTTCATCGCTTGAAACAGGCCCAGTACCGCGGTGGTGAGGCCTGCGCCTACCCCAGTAGGGGCTATTAGTAATGCTTGAGACATCAGCGTTCCTTAAGGTCGATAGCGATCTTGTAATCGTTCCCGGTGCTTTCACGGGAGTTGAATTGGATTGTAAAAAAGGAACCAGACTTAGAAGCGTTGTTTTTGACTGGTGTGGACAGAGATTCTACGGCGTTGTTAGCTCAATTTATAGGTTTTCATCACCGCTAAAGCCGGGCTAGATCAATATTATCTCGCTACTATTGTCGCGCATTGGTGGCAATTGCGGCTATCGATAGATAGCAATATAAGGTCTGTTGGAACAGATTGAGTAGCGTTAAATGTTGTGCGTAATTTGATAATTAATAGTGGTTATCTATTAACGCTATAATATTTATTGCTGTTCTGAATACGAAACGGGTAATATCCCCTGAAAGGGGTAGGTGTATAAAATTGGTGATGATTGGACATTGTTTGAGTCTTATTGTTAGCCGTTAAATTGATGATTTATGTCATTAAAACAATAGATTAGAGTTTTTTTTCTTGGTTTTCGATAGACTTAAAATCCGCTCTCATAGTTCAGGCTATTCCCTGAAGTAACGCTTGTCTGTGTTAATTGCAGAACAGTGGCTCTTTCTATTTTCAAAAATGGGTGTTAAAAATAACGAACATCTATCCGCTAAGAGATAGATTCGTTATTCAGGCGTTGCGGCAAAATTAAGCAACCGGTTGTCCGTCAACAGGCGCCTGCCTGAGTTATAAGAATTTATAAAAAAATAGGAAGACGATAGTGAAAAGAAGAGACTTGCTTAAAGCAGCAGCAACCGGTATTGCTGCAGCCCCCTTAGCCCTTTCCTCAACCTCTGCCAATGCTGGGAATAATGTCCGACTGCGGATGCAGACATTGTATGGCACCGAGACGGATGATCTTTATAAAGAGTTCACTAACGATGTAAAAGCGGTGTCGAATAAGAGTGTGCGTATTCAACGCTTCCGTGGATCAGAGTTGGTACCGAATGATCAGATGTTGGATGCGGTTGCCAAAGGCACGCTGGATATGTGTCAGGGATATGCCGGTTATTGGGCGGGTCAGCTAGATATTGGTAAGATCGAATCCGGTATTCCCGGCGCTTGGGCAAGCTATGATGAAGCGATCTATTTGCATCAAGCGAAGGGACTGACAGCGTTACTGGAAGAGGCCTATGCCGAGAAAGGCGTTAAGTACTTAGGGGCTGTCTTTGGTGGGCCTTATGATTTGCTGACGACTAAGCCGGTGAATAGCCTTGAAGACCTGAAAAAACTGAAAATCCGCGCGACTGCAACGGTTGCTGGTATTCTGGAAAAATTTGATATTCCTACCGTTTACCTGCCAAGCCAAGAACTTTACGTTGCGCTGTCGACCGGCGCTATTGATGGTGTTATTTACGGTGGCTCGTTGGAATATAAAGCACTGAAGTTGCACGAATCCGCTAAATATTACACCTATCTTAATATGATCAATCCCGGTTATGCCGATGGCATGTTGATCAATATGAAGAAATGGGACTCCCTCTCTGAAGATCAGCAAAAAGCACTGGAATTAGCGACCGCTAAACATGCGGTCAATATGCATGCTTGGAACGTGAACGGTTGCTTGGATGTTAATGGCGAAGGGATCTTTGAATTTTCCTCATTACCTGAAGCTGATTCTAAAGCACTGACAACGGCTGCGATGGATGTGTGGAAAGAGGAAGCGACTAAGTCTCCACGTAACGCCAAGGCTATTGACGCGATCACGGCAACAGCTAAGGCAACAGGGAGAATCTGATGTCAAAGCTTTCTCAATATCTTGCGTTTCAAGACAGGGTATCTGAGTGGGTTGGTCGGACCTTCTGTTGGTTGTGTCTGGCCATGATTGCAGGACTTTGCTACGAGGTAGGGGCGCGTTATTTATTTAACAGCCCGACCTCGTGGGCACACGAGTCGACCACCATGCTGTACGGCACATTCTGCATTCTGGCCGGTGTTTATACCCATAAACACCATGGCCATGTGCGCAGTGAAGTGATCTACAACCTGTTCCCCGAGCGGGGCCGGGCGGCACTGGATGTGATTACCGGGGTGATCGGTTTGGTGGTGTTTGCGGTATTTTTCTACATTAGCTTTAACTTCGCTGCAGATTCTTGGGCGATTAGAGAAGTGTCATCGAAGAGTACCTGGGGGCCTATCGTGTACCCGTTCAAGTCCGTGCTGCCACTGGCGGTTGGCCTGATGATGTTGCAGAGCATTGCGGCGCTGATTCGTAGCGTCATGGTCGTTATCGGGATACAACCTGAACCACAAGTCTGATGTTGGAGTTGTCTGAGACGGCGCTGTAACTCTCTCTATCTGGCCCAGTCAACAATCGTTTTGCTGGCGCGCAGATCTTCAATAGAACAAAGGTGTATGTGTGTTAGATCTAGATCCCTTAGTGGTTACATTCGGCATGTTCTTTTCGATGCTGATCCTACTGGCGATAGGCGCTCCGCTAACTTGGGCGCTACTGACCGTGGGTGTGGGTTCGGCTTATTTTCTCTGGGGCCCAGCCGGGCTTGAATTGTTGGCCACCAGTGCGTTTTCGGCGATGGATAACTTCCTGCTGGTGGCACTACCGATGTTTATTTTCATGGGCTTGATGCTGCAACGCTCCGGCATCACCGATGATCTGTTCGACATGATCAATAAGCTGATGGGTGGTATACCCGGCGGCTTGGGCATGGGCACCGTCATCATCTGTGCCATTATTGCCGCCATGGCAGGAGTCTCCGGTGCGGCGACGGTGAGTCTGGGGATTATTGCGTTGCCATCGATGCTGAGTCGTGGCTACGATAAGAAACTGGTCACCGGCACGATTATGGCTGGCGGTGCATTGGGCTTTCTGATTCCTCCGAGTGTGCTGATGATTGTTTATGCTTTCTTGGCACGGGAATCGGTCGGTAAGCTATTTGCCGCCGGGATGATGCCAGGGTTGATGTTAGCCGTTATTTATATGGTGTATATCTTCCTATTTGCGGTCAAGAATCCCGATAAAGCACCACCGATTGCACTGTCTGAACGCTTAGGCGCCGTGGATAAAATCAAGGCACTCAAAGCACTGGTTCTGCCTGGGGCACTGATCACGACCGTCTTGGGCTTTATTATCGGCGGTGTTACCTCTCCATCGGAAGCCTCTGCGGTGGGCGCTGCAGGTTCGTTAGTTTGTGCTGCGATTTATCGCACACTGAACTTGAAGATGCTCAAAGAAGTATTGATGAGCACGACTCAGCTGATGGGTATGCTGCTCTGGATTACTATTGCGGCGGTCTTCTTTAGTAAGATCTATATCGGCCTAGGTGCGGGTATGTTGATTACTGAGTTGGTGCAAGATTCCAACCTTTCGCCTTATATGGTTATTGTGGCGATGTTGGCAACTTACTTTATTCTGGGTATGTTTCTGGATGACTTTGCCATCGTCTTTATCACTGTGCCGTTGTTTGTGCCGATTGTGCAGGAGCTTGGGTTTGATACAGTCTGGTTTGCCGTGCTATTCATTATCAGTATGCAGACCGCTTATCTAACGCCACCGTTTGGCTATAACCTGTTTTATATGCGCTCGGTGGCGCCACCGTCGATTACCATCTATGACCTGTATAAAGCGGTTATTCCGTTTATCATTTTGCAGGTGATTGGTTTGGCATTGGTGGTGATCTTTCCGCAGATTGCATTGTGGTTACCTAACCAGATCTTTGGTTCATAACCGCTGTCTAAACTGATAAAAGCCGCTCAATGAGCGGCTTTTTTGGTTAACGATCGGGGCTTAATGGCGAGCGGTTGAATGCATCGCTTTTAACCATGCGGCACCATCATCTTCGGTCAGAAAGGTACGGAAATTGATGCCGTGAATCATGGCTGATTTCTCAACGATAATGTTGGTTTTGATATTGGCGGGGTTTGTATCAACATAGGCGATAACAAGCTCAGGCCAGATCCACTCTTGTACACCGGCAACGATATTAAAGGTATCGGTGAGTGAGCGGGTACCCTCGAGGTGGAAGATCGCTAAGATAAGGTTTAAATGCTTGCTCTGACAGTGCTTGGCAACAGCTTCCCACATAGACAGAGATTCTTGTGCTACGTTGGTTTCGGCCCGAGTTCCTGTGACCTCAATACGAAGGTAGTTATCGCATTCTGATATAGCATACTGATACGACATCGATAACCTCTTTTTATTCAAATGATTGAAACATCAGTTTACGACAGTCGTTATGAAAGTTGGCTATCGTCAGTTGATGACATCAGGGTATTCAATATGCAACGAGTTTTAGCATTACCTAACGTACTCGAAACCACTGATTTACTTGATGAATCGCTTTTGCTTTGGGCGATTTAATCTATACCTTGGCAGTCCTTTTCTTACTAAGGATCAGTATAGCAGCGTAATCGCGGCTCTGTTATCAGCAATGCTATTTCTTCTATAGGCTTTGCTTGTTAGGGCCGCTATCGAGGTGGCGAACGGAACATCGACCTCTTTTATCCCTGAAGAGGCGATGTTTTAGATGACCGGTATCATCGAACGACGGGGGGTTTAAGATAGTTGGTTAAGGGATCGGGGGGCGAGTCCGGTGTGACCATGCGCAGTGAATCAATAAACAGGTGGAACATCTCGGCCTGCGAATTGATATCCAATTTTGCGTAGATATTTTTACGATGGTGTTTAATGGTTTCTGGACTGATTTCTAACTTCTGGGCGATATATTTAACCGCGTAGCCCCGCAGTACCAACTGTAAAATTTGTGTTTCCCGTTGGGTTAGCACCGAACTGCCAAAGTTGCTTAAAGCGCACTCTAAATGGGATTCCAGAAAGGTTTCTTTCTGTTCCTGTTCTGAGCGGTTCCACCATTTCAATAGAATGGCTTTTACGGTGGAAAATACCCGTTCAATCAAAGCTTGTTGCGCTGGACTGAATTTGGGTTTGTTATCCTGGCGGCTAATGGACACCTGAATACTGGCGTTTTCTGTTGGAATAATCAGGCAGATCTCGTCACCGAAATTGACCAGTCGATAATAGACCCGGTAAAACTCACTCTGCTTGAAACCATCGGGTGCAACTTCTGCCAGGCTATGCACGCCTTCGGCAGGCCCATCGACTGCTAAACGATAAAAGGGGTCCAGTAGGTAGGCGCTTTCAAGATACTGATCAATATGAATGCGGGGATCTTCACCACGGCGTCGTTTGCGTGACGGGCAATAGGGTTGGCTGCCGTCAGGGTAGACAATCAGAGTGCTGCCATCCGCATCGACGATCCGGCGAAGTGAGTCCATCAGATTATCAACGGCGTCATCATTGACCCCGTGGGTAATAATACCGGCAATGGCATCATGCCAGAGCATCAAGGGTTGTTTTGCTACACGATGAAACTTCGACAAATCAGAAACCTTAACCAGCGATGTTGTAGAGGGCTAATTAAAGCCTGCTTTCTGTGTGGAGACAATAGTTTATATGCCTGATTGACTAACAGTAGTGGGTTTTTCTGAGTTCAGGTGTGAATAAAGTTTTTTCTGTTGGATGATTGTTGTTGACGCGGCTGTCCGCTGGGGGGTATTTGTTAGGGTTTAGGTCGCGCGTTGAGATTTCGGCTCGAAGGTATCAGGCTGAGAGTGAGAAGGTTTGTTTGATGATGGTTTATCAATAAGCCCTCAACGTCGGTTTCGCTGGTGAGCTGTTATTGAAGTCTGTATCTTCAGGCATTAATGTTGGCGTTGATTCGTTATGGAGGAAGTCGTTGATGGGTTACTGGTTTTTGGCGATTGCGATCGCTGCTGAAGTGATGGGGACGTTGGCGTTAAAAGCATCACAGGAGTTTAGTCGACCGGTTGCCAGCACCCTCTGTGTGGTTGGCTACCTAACGGCATTTTACTTTTTGTCCTTAGTGCTTAAAACAGTGCCGGTTGGTGTGGCATATGCTATCTGGGCAGGAATGGGGATTGTCTTGATTGCGTCGCTGAGTGCGGTTATGTACAAAGAAATACCCGATATTCCGGCCATCATCGGCATGGGGTTTATTATTACGGGTGTGGTGATTATGAATATCTTCTCTAAAACCGCGGCGCATTAGCGGCGGTCAGTCTGCTTAGATTTAAGTGTTATTGATGCAGCTTCTGTAGCAGCCATTGCAGCCCTGGATCGTTGGCGTACAGCGGATGGTGTAGGGTGATCATCTCAATTTGAGGCATACCCTTGGGTGGCGAGATCAGCCTTACCGGTAACATCTGGGCAAACAGCAGTGCCATTTGCCGTGGCAGTGTCATGATAGCATCGGTGAATGCCACGACACGGGCGCCGGCCATATAGTTGACGGTGCGGGCTATCGGGTTTCGTTGATGTTGTTGTGCTACTAGCCAATGGTCTATCTGGTCGGAGGTAACGCCGGCCAAGTCAGAGAACAACACATGCTTTAGCTGACAGTATTGTTGTAATGAGAGTTGCTGGCCAACTAAAGTATTTTGCTCTGCAACCAGACAAGCGTAGGGTTCGTTGTGCCATTGTCTACGGATGAGCTGCGGATCAATTTGTTGCCGATTATCCAGTCCGGCGATGAGATCTATTTGTCGGTTTTCCAACTGTTTAAGGTTGCCATCTTGAGCGATGACGTCAATCTGAATACGAATGCCGGGGGCGGACTGCTGTAGTTCCTGCATCAGTGGGGGCAGGGTGATAGCCTCAAAATAGTCGGTGCTGGCAATGGTAAAACAGCGCTCTGAACGGGCGGGGTCAAAGGGCTCCGGTGGGTTCAAGCTGTGCTCAATCATACGAATTGCTTGACGAATATCCGGTAGCATTGATTTGGCACGGGGGTGAGCTTTAGGCCATTGCCGGCGCGCACGAGTAAAGGGTCATCAAGTTGTTGCCTGAGTCGGTTGAGGGCGTGGCTCATGGCTGATTGACTCAGACACATCCGTTGCGCTGCACGGCTAACATGACACTCGGTTAGCAGCGCTTCGAGTAACAGTAGTAGGTTTAGATCGAACTGACGCAAGGGCTTCATAGAGTCTCTGTTATTAATAGTGTGCATGAGGTTATTATAACTATGCATTTCAATAATTACACTCAGCAAGGTAGGCTGCTCTTAATGAGTGACAATTCAATTGTATTTAGAGGTGAGTGATGTCTGATATACCTAATACGGTGGCGAATGCCGAGCTGCCTATTTATGGCTCGCTAGGTATGACGTTTATGGAGTTTCCGGTCGTCAGTGATCTGCCAAACAGTGATGCGGAGGTGATTGTCGCCGGTGTGCCGTTTGATATGGCGACATCGGGTCGTCCGGGCGCCCGGTTTGGGCCGAGTGGCGTGCGTCAGGCATCGGCGCAACTAATCTGGGAAGGGGCGCGTTGGCCTTGGTCATTTGCCTTAGATGATCATCTTAAGGTGGCGGATTCCGGTAATGTGCTGTTCAAGCATGGTGAGCCTCAGACCATGGTGGATAATCTGCAGCAGCATATCGGTGCCATTTTGGCGGCCGGTAAATCTTCACTGACGTTTGGTGGGGATCACTTTATTACCCTGCCGGTTTTACGCGCCTATGCTAAACAGCATGGCCCATTGGCATTGATTCATTTTGATGCCCACACCGATACCTATTCCGGCGGTACTCAGTATGACCACGGCACGCTGTTTCACCATGCGGTGGAAGAGGGGTTGGTGGATACGGAGCACTCGATTCAGATCGGTATTCGCACCACTTATGATCCCGACGATCATCCATTTGAAGTATTGGATGCTGCCTGGGTTGGCGATCATGGGCCGCATGCCATTCTAGAACGGATTCATGCCCGTGTGGGTGACAAGAAAACGTATGTCAGTTTTGATATCGATGGGCTTGATCCCGCCTATGCGCCAGGCACAGGCACACCGGTATCCGGCGGCATGACAATGGATTGCGCACTGAAAGTGATTCGTGGCCTTCAAGGGCTTAATCTGGTGGGCATGGATGTGGTGGAAGTGGCGCCGGCATATGACCATGCGGAAATTACCTCGCTGGCTGGGGCGACCTTAGCACTCGAATATTTGTATGTCTTGGCGAGTAATAAACAAGCGGCGGGATAAAACTGTCTGCTAAGTAAGGATGCTCGGTTAGTCTTGGGGTTGCTATCAATTAAGATAGCAGCCTTAATGAGATGGTTCCCCTCGCTTTTAACCAGCTATGCTGGAAAGGTGACGAAACCAACAAGGAGAACCATCTCATGTATATCAAAGTCCTTGGAATCGATTTAGGCAAGTCTTCTTTTCATTTAATGGGTCGTGACGCCCAAGATCAGCAAGTTTGCAAAAAGAAACTCTCTCGTCAAAAACTCATTACGTTTATCGCTCAACTCCCACCATGTCTCATTGCATTTGAGGCCTGCGGCGGTGCTCATTGGTTAGGTCGCCTCTGCTTGGATCATGGCCATGACGTTCGATTAATCCCACCTCAATACGTTAAACCTTTCGTTAAAGGCAACAAAAATGACTTTATCGATGCATTGGCGATTACTGAAGCGGCCCGTCGTCCTGACATGCGTTTTGTCGCCGTTAAGTCGATTGAGTCACAAAGTCAGCTCATCGTACACCGAGTGCGTGAAGGCTTTGTCGCCGATCGTACCGCCTGTATGTCGCGTATAGGTGCGTTATTACTAGAGTTTGGATTATCTTTCCCGCGTGGGCACTCGGCCATGAAAAGACTGTTTTCATGGTTAAGTATGCAAAAAGTAACACTATGCCCAGCCATCATTGGTGAGCTTCAGGTGCTGCATGAGCACTACTGTTATTTAAATGAAAAAATCGCCGCTCAGGACGCAAAAATCGTTAAACAGGTTAAGGAAAGTAGTCGTTGTCAGCTATTAAAAACGGTTCCAGGCATTGGTGACATGACAGCAAGCCAGTTAGCGGCAGAAGTAGGCAATGCGCATCAGTTTAAAAACGGTCGGGAAATGGCTGCCTGGTTAGGGTTGGTGCCACGGCAATATTCAACAGGAGGAAAACCGACATTATTAGGTATTAGTAAACGAGGTAATAAGCGCCTCAGGTGTTTACTGGTACAGGGTGCGAGAGCGATCTTATCGCGATTAGACAGTTATCGAGGCGTAATGTACGACTGGCTAAGAAAGCTACGCGCAAAAAAATCATTTAATACAGTGTGCATTGCCTTAGCGAATAAGCTATCGAGAATAGCCTATGCCATTTTAAGTAAGAATGAGCCTTATCAGGTGCAACAAGTTTAATCGGGTTTGCAATAATAGAGCGTGATGATGAAAACGGTTGACCGTCTGGGTAGTAAACCTGTCACAAAAAACAGCTGTTATAAGCTGTCGGCTTTTTTAAGGGCTATCTGGCGCGGATGCTCATCGTGGAGCGGGAATAAAAGCTTCCCAACTTAAGACTCCGAATACATTAGCGCAAAACCACCTCACGATCACAAATCTATGTTGCAATCATGAGGGGAACCATACATTTTTGTGGGCTAAATTTGGGCACTTAGGGGGAGTTGTTGCTCAATGATTGACTTGAGTCGAGCCAACGCCTGCTCAATTTGAGTCTCACTGTCACCGGCAAAGCCGATCACGAGCCCTGAGCGAGGGGGTTGTTGATCATAATAATAAGACAGTGGACGTATCCCCAACCCCGCTTGCATCGCTTGTGCAACGATAGCTTTATCATCACTGCCCGCGGGGAGCAGGAACACGCTATGCATCCCGCCATCACTGGGTTCCCATCTAAGCTGGCCTGCAAATAATGGGTCGACCCGCTGTCGCAGGTAGTCTCGACGCGCTTTATACAGTTTACGCATCCGTCGCAGGTGACTAGCGAATAACCCTCGGGACATGAAATCGGCCAGTGCTAACTGAGGTAGGGAAGATAAGCCGCCGTCAAGGAAGCCCCGCATCCGGTTAAAAGGCTCGACAAGCGCCGGTGGTAGCACCAGATAGGCGAGCCGGATGGCGGGGTGGAGAATACGACTGAAGGTGCCGGAGTAGATCACTGAATGTTCTCCATCCAGCCCCTGCAGCGCGGTGAGCGGCGGGCCATCAAAGCGGAATTCACTATCGTAGTCATCCTCAATAATGCAGCAGCCTTGCTGTTTAGCCCACTGGAGTAGCTGTAAGCGTCGCTCGATGCTGAGGGTATATCCCAGAGGGAAGTTTCGTGAAGGGGTGATAAAGGCCAATCGAGCATCCTGCTGTGGCGTTAGGGCCAGATCGCTTCTGAAGCCCTGTCGATCGATCGGCACTGATACTTTTATTCCGCCAGCGTTGCTAATTGCGCCATCGATACCGGGAAAGCCCGGGTCTTCAACTAATACTTTATCGCCGGGGTTCAATAGCATGGAAAAGGCTAACTGCATACCCTGTTGTGAGCCGGAACAGATCATTACCTGGGCCATGGTGCAATGCATCCCCCGGGTGGCATTGAGGTAGTTGGCGATCTCATTGCGTAGGGCCGGTTCGCCCATATAGTCTTGGTCGCGGCTAAATTTCATCTGTCGCCCGGCATGCCCAACCGAGCGTTGCCAAGCCGGCCAAGGGAATTGGTCCAGAGCGGGAATGCCAGGCAATAATCGTTGCTCTCTATCTTGATGATACAGCGGGCGTATCTGCTCTAGCTGAGTGCTCTTAGTGGAAAGCCGGATCGGCTGGTAGGCAGGCTGTCGACGGGCCTGTTGTGTGCGACGGTTTGGTGCTAATTGAGCCGAGATATAACTGCCATTGCCCTGACGCGTTTCGATATATCCTTCGGATTGCAGCATCTCATACACCTGCTTTACCGTGTTGCGGGAAAGGCTCAGCAGGTCTGCGAGTTCACGGGTGGAGGGGAGTCGGCTATTGGATGGAAGTTGGCCGCTGAGAATGCGTTGCTGAATATAGTTAAACAGGGCGCGATAACGAGGGTGTTGTAGGGTTTCGAGCTGCAGAAAAGGGATAAACAGTTCTGAATGGGATGATTTATTCACAGTGGGCCCTAAAAGTTATCAATAATTGGGTCTTATTTGGATCCACTATAGCGACTAATCTTGTCCTTTAACAAACTTAAATGATGTGAAGGATTTACCATGAGTGACGTTGCTGTAACCGAACGAACCCGGGTCAGGCGTGGCCGCAAAATAGCAAACTATGATCGGGATATGATTAATAACATCCTCGATGAGGCTTGGGTCTGCAATATTGGGGTGAGTGTGGCTGACGAGGCGATGGTGCAGCCAAGCTCCCACTGGCGGGTTGGTGATGAGTTATTTCTGCATGGCTCGGTCAAAAATGGTTTGTTTCAGCAGGTAATGAAAGGGCAAACCGCCTGTATAACGCTGTGTTTGTTAGACGGTCTGGTGTTTGCGCGTTCGGCGTATCATCACTCGGTTAATTTCCGTTCTGTGGTGCTCTATGGCAAGGGCCGTTTGGTTGATGATCCCGAAGAGAAGCGGACGGTCTTGGATGCGATGCTGGATAAATATAGCCCTGGGCGTTCGTCAGAAGCGCGGCCACCGAATGCCATCGAAATGAAAGCGACGGCTGTCTTTGCTTTTCCCATTGAAGAGGTGTCGGCAAAAGTCAGCACTGGTGGGCCGAATGATGACCCTGAGGATATGGCGTTAGATATTTGGGCGGGGGTAAAACCTGTGAGCTCTGTGGTCGGAGAGTTGATACCCGATTAGTGGGCGGGCTGTAAATTCGCCAGAGTGTTATTACATGGTGCTGTGATGCATTTCATGGCACTTTTGGAATACGAGCTATGGAATACGGTTAGGGCTGGTTTCAATGATCTGGCAAAAATGCTTGAGCAGATAAGGGTCATGTTTGACGCCTGTTTCTTGGGTGATCAGGGTGATAATTTCGGTATGGCTACGACCGCGGTGATAGGGGCGGGTAAACGCCATAGCATCATAGCTATCAACAATGCTGATAATGCGTGCACCTATGGGAATATCTTCTCCCGCAATGTTATCTGGATAGCCACTGCCATCAAAATGCTCATGGTGATGACGGATAATATGGGCGGTTTGTTGCGCGCCATCGAGTTCGGTAGAGCAGACGATTTTTTCGCCAATCTCCGGATGACGCTGCATCACTTCCCAGTCGTCTCTATCGAGCTTGTCGGGCTTCATCAGAATACGGTCGGGAATGCCTATCTTGCCAATATCGTGGAATTTAGAACTGATGCGCAGAGCGCTCAGTTGACCCTCACTTAGGCCGACAGCCATGCCCAATTCAGCGGCTAGAATTTGCACTCGATCGGAGTGTTCAAGGGTAGAGTAGTCGCGGAATCCTAGCGCGATTGATAGGGCTTTAGTGCGGTCTTCTAAGGCTTGGTAGGTACGTTTTTCAGCCGGGCTCATGCTGGCTCCTTGGTCTGATAATACTCTCTTTAGAGTGGTTCTATGGTTAGGATAGAATCAGTGACGTTGTTTTATCAGACGGTATGTCCATATAGTTCTAAGCGGGTTACCCTTGAAAGTAAAGCGTTATTCGGTGCAAATAGCAATAAGGGACGTGCTACAGATGAAGAAATATTACCTTGTCGGTATCTGTTCACTGTTGTTGAGTGGCTGTGTCATCAGCGATGGAAAGTTTGCATCACAGAACTACATTGTCGACCTTAAACAGCAGCGTTATTGTATTGAAGATGGGTTTGAGTGTTATGCTTTTTCGTTGATTCAGCCCTCTTTTCGGGAGGGCTGGATTGCTGCAGCCTTTAGTATGCCGAAACAGTATTACAGTTGGCGTGGCGAAGAGCTAGCGGCATTGGTATTGAATCCACTGGATGATCGCTATCAGGCCGAGCAAGTGGGTGATCAGCTATATCGGGTACCGCCGACCTATGCCACACATGTGGTTTGGGATGTCTTAGCGATGGAGTATTACACCCTGTATCGCGACGATGAGGACATGTTATTACAACAGCGATGGCCTCAGCCACGCCGGTTTGCGACACCGAACTAACTAGCCTAAACAGTCTTAGTTTAAAAGGCTCAGTTGAAAGGCCTTTGCTGAACAGGTGTTAGCCAACGGCCAGCCAGATACCTACTGCGATCATCAGTGATCCGGCGATGCGATTCATCAATTTAACATTACTGCGGTTGAGCAGTAGGTGACGCATGGCCTTACCACCACTGGCATAGATAAGCAGACAGCTGAACTCTAATGTCAGAATCACCGCGATCAGCAAAGCCAGTTGTGGCGCCAAAGGTTGGCTCTGATCTAAAAATGGTGGCAGCAAAGTGACGAAAAAGGCCCAGCCTTTGGGGTTGGCGATCGCGGTAATAAAACCATTGAACGCTAACTGTAAGTTACCTTGATGCCTTACCTCCGCACCGGGCTCTTGCATCACCAGCTTGCCCTTTGATTGCCACATCTGCAATCCCAGCCAGCCAAGATAGGCGCCACCGCCAAGTTTTAAAAAGATAAAGGCTTCTGGAAACTGCAGCATCAATGCCGCCACACCGGCCGCGGCAGCAGCGGCAACTAAGCCCACACCGATCAACTCGCCCCACATCATATGCAGGCTGCGGCGGACACCAATTGACATGCCGAGACTTAGCGCTAGGGTCATGCACATGCCAGGCGTGATCGAGACAAAGAAAAAGGTGGGAACAAACAGAGAGAGAAGAGTAACCGACATCCGTGCCTCAGCATGACAAAATTAAAACGGCATATTACGCGCAGTTCTCACAATAAAAAAGGCCACATAGAATATTCTATGTGGCCTTCATCAGACAGGCGAAGGGGGTACGTGCCTGATGGGTCGCTTAGTTTGACTTAAGTTTGACTTAGAAGGTGCGTGAGACACTGAAAACGACGGTGTCGTCATCAAAGTCATCAGTTTTAGCCCCTTCGATGTCGTTCGTCAGGTAAGCCACGGAGAGGTCCACTCCGGCAGCGCTGCCAGACAGTCCAATGGAGTAATCTTCATAATCCTCGGCATAAGCATCGCCAAAGGAGTGTCCGGCATGCAGGTCTAGGGCAATAGCGTCGTTGATAGGGTAGCTGTAATCTACGCCTAGGTAGTGAGATTCTTCCCCTGAGTTGCCGTAATCATCAGCATACGCATAGCTAAAGCTGAAATCACTGTAATAGAGGCTCGTGATCAGTTCTAGATAGTCATAGTCTTCGCCGCTATAACCGGAATAGGTGTAGTAAGCGACCATCACATCATAAGACAGCGCATCGTTGATATCGTTGCCGTAACCGACATAGTAATCGATCTCTAAGTTGGCATCGTCACCAAAATCAACATTACTACCCCAGATACCCGCATAAACGCCGTTATCAAAACCAACATCCAAGCTGCCTTGTACCGCAGGATCACCCATTGTTTGTGACAGACCATGGAAACGGTAGTCATTGGTAAATGAGATAGTGCCGGAAACATCGGCCGCGTGGACGGTCGTACTAAGGGCCATTGCCGCGGCTAGGCCGGTAAGAATCTTCTTCATCGAGAATACCTATGATTTTTGTTGAGTCATGATTATCTGGAAATGACGGGTTGAAAGGATATACCCAAGGAGGGATACCTATTTGTGGGTAGTCAGTCGTTGCTAGCAGCAGTGATCTAACGAGTCCGTTGTCACCGGTATTTATCACTATTGATCAGCGGCGTTGTTACAGCTACCCCCTAGGATATATAGCCGCCGTAGGCAATCGCTGCCTATACTGGCGTTCATTAAATCTAGGCCCATAAACCCAAGCCACTAGAACTAGCCTTGTGATCAGTCGAAGGGCAGGGTTATCACATTATTGAATACTGTTTAACCCCTGTTTCGGGATTGAAGAGAGCATGGGTTTGAATTGCTAACGGCCTGATAAATTAGTCAAAGCGCTGAGTGACGCGGGAGTACCCCGCTGCGGGTCGCTATACCTACTGATTGTGGAGAACAGAACCAATGAAAAGTTATTCTGAATGGCAAGCCCAAAGTAAAACCCTGAACTTCCATGATCGGGCTTTTATCAATGGTGAGTTTCAACCTGCGGCGAGCGGTGAGACATTCCCCTGTATTAATCCGGCGACTGAGCAGTTATTGGCTAATGTCGCTAGCTGCGATGAAGCGGATGTAAATGCCGCGGTTACGGCGGCCCGTGAGGTATTTCGACTTGGCAGTTGGTCTGAGCTGCACCCACGGGATCGGAAAAAGATTATGCTCCGCTGGGCGGATCTGATTGAGCTGCATCAGGATGAATTTGCCTTGTTAGATACCCTCGATATGGGTAAGTCAATTTCGGAAATGGTGAATATCGATGTGCCCGATGCGATTGACTGCATTCGTTGGACCGCCGAGAGTATCGATAAGGTTTATGGCGAAATCGCCCCGACAGGACATGACACCTTGGCGATGATTCATCATCAACCGGTGGGGGTGGTGGGAGCGATTACTCCGTGGAACTATCCTTTATTAATGGTGAGTTGGAAGATCGCTCCAGCGTTGGCGGCGGGTAACTCCGTGGTGCTTAAGCCGTCAGAAAAGTCGCCTTTAAGTGCTCTACGGTTGGCCGAACTCGCAGTACAAGCAGGTATTCCTGCCGGCGTGTTGAATGTGTTGCCGGGCTTTGGTCATACCGCAGGTAAAGCGTTGGCGTTGCATATGGATGTTAATGTGCTGGCCTTCACAGGTTCAACCCGAGTGGCGGGCATGTTGATGGGCTATGCTGGCCAGTCCAATATGAAGCGGGTGTGGTTGGAAGCGGGCGGTAAATCACCGAATCTGGTGTTTGCTGATGCGGAGATTAAAGCGGCAGCGGCGGCCTCGGCGGCGGCGATCTTTTGCAATCAGGGGGAGGTATGTATCGCCTGTTCTCGATTGTATGTGGAGAAAAGCATCAAAGAAGAGTTTGTCGCGGCCTTGGTTGAAGCGGCCGCACAGTTTCAGCCAGGTGATCCTCTGGACCCTGCCACCACAATGGGGCCGATGGTCGATGGCACTCAGTTGGCAACGGTCGAACGGTATATTCGCTCGGCTCAGGAAGAGGGTGGTCATGTGATTATGGGTGGGGTGCCAGAATATCAACAAGGTAAAGGCTTCTTCGCTAAGCCGACCATTGTTGATAATGCCCATAATGGAATGACCTTTGTGAAGGAGGAGATCTTTGGGCCGGTGCTCGCCGTTTGTGAGTTTGAGACCGAAGAGGAGGCGATCGCGCTGGCCAATGATTCTGCCTATGGTCTAGGGGCGGCGGTTTGGACCCAGAATCTTTCCCGCGCTCACCGGGTTAGCCGCAAAGTTGAAAGCGGCATGGTTTGGGTCAATACTTGGGGTGAAGGTGATTCTACGGTGCCTTTTGGTGGAGTGAAAGCTTCGGGTAATGGTCGTGATAAGTCTCTGCATGCGTTGGAAAAATATACCGATATAAAAAATGTACTGATCCGCTTATAAGGCATTGCTCAAATAGCCGGAACGCTCGGTATCGTACAAGAAAACAGATAAAGGCCGATGTTAACGCATCGGCCTTTTTTATGACTGATACAGACAGATAAGGGGAACTCTAAGGGCCTTGGGTCAATCGGTGGCTTGTGGGTCTCGATGCCACAGGAAAGATTTGCTGAACAGCGATCGAGTTAATCAGCGAGGTATTCTTTTTTCCAGTAGGTTAGAATTATCGTTTGATTTGACGGGCGTAGTTCGCGGCTAACGATATAGCGACTTTGCTCTTAGCGCCTTTGTGCTCGACGGGTTTTTCAACAGCACTATGCTGGAAAACGGCTGGAGAGAGTGCAACAGAGGTACCATCGAACGCGGCTGTTAGATTAAGATACAGACCACTTTGTTAACGACGTCAAACCCTTAACTACCTTTATGCTACTGAGTCAAAATGATAGATATGCAGTTAAACAGAGATCTTGATAGTTTAAATCTAGCATTCGATGCTTTGGATGAATGGGTTGTTGTGGTTGATCATAGCGCTAAAATTCAATTTCTAAACCAGCCCTATGCGCAGTTTCTTGGTATTAAGCGTGAAGAGTCCTATGGCTGTCATGTGGTTGATGTGATTGAAAATACGCAGATGCATTCTGTGCTTGAAAGCGGACAAAAAGAGCTGTCTAGATTACAGAAGATACGTGGGCGGCATATGATCGCCAACCGCTATCCTATTCGCCAAGCGGGTAAAATTATTGGTGCGATTGGTTTTGTGCTTTATCACGACACCCATCAATGGCAGCAAATCAACACCCAAATTAAGGCCTTGGTATCCGATTTAGATTATTACCGCCGGGCCCTCGATAAAGAGCAAACCGGAGCTCATTATCATCTTAATGACTTGATTGGGCGTAGTCCGGCCATTCAAAACGTAAATGAAAGAATCAAAAAAGTGGCCGGTGGTGATGCTTCTGTCCTCATTCGTGGTGAGTCAGGTACAGGTAAAGAACTATACGCCCACGCGCTGCACTTATTATCGGAGCGTTCTAAAGGGCCGTTCATTAAGATCAACTGCGCTGCTATTCCTGAGCACTTGCTGGAGTCAGAACTTTTTGGATATGCGGAAGGAGCCTTTACCGGCGCTAAACGCGGTGGTAAACAGGGTAAGTTTCAATTAGCCAATAAAGGTACACTTTTCCTCGATGAAATCGGTGATATGCCGTTGAGTATGCAAGCCAAGCTACTACGGGTATTGCAAGATCGTGAGGTCGAGGCGGTGGGCTCCAATCAGTTAGTGAAAATTGATGTGCGCCTCGTGACGGCAACACATCAACCGCTGGAAAAACTGGTCGAATCTAATGAGTTCCGTGAAGACCTCTATTATCGTATTAATGTAGTGTCTGTCGCGCTGCCTCCGCTGAGGGATCGACGCGAAGATATCCCTGCACTGGCTGAGCATTTTCTAACCCGCCTAGCGAACCGAACTGGACGCCGAGCGCCTAAGTTAACGGTCGACGCGTTAACGCGGATGCTGGAGTATGGCTGGCCAGGTAATGTGCGGGAAATGGAAAACGCGATTGAATCGGCTTTCTATCTTAGCCAAGGTTATAAGATCTCGTTACAGGCTTTACCTGCGGCCTTAACGGAGGGGATTGAGATTATTGATCATCGCCTTGAGCAAGGTACCTTAAAAGAGCGCTTGGCGTTGGCTGAAAAAGAGATACTCGAACAAACGCTGATTGCTTGCAAGGGGAATCGCCAGCATGCGGCAAAAGTGCTGGGCATCGGAAAAACAACGATTTATGACAAATTAGTTCGCTATCAGTTAGCCAGCGAATCCTTCAATAATTAACCTCTATCGTTATTCTGTTGCTAGTTTAGTCAACATTTGATAGCCGCCATCTACATAATCACAAGTCCTCTTGCGCTTATTGCACTGGGTTATTTATCGAGTGCAATAAGCCCATAACAGAGTAACCCTTTGATGGGGTGTCCCTCATACTTAATTCGGTAATCCCTCTGTTTCGATAGCTGGCGTTCGGCACTGAATAAGTGACTAAGCAAACGTCATGTTTACCATTATTGGTTGAATAATGACCTGAAATCACTGCATCTATGAGAGGAATAAGGCATAACCCTTATTTATTCCTGTTTTTCGGAATCATTCCGGATATTCGGATGCCTGCAGCTGGGGGATTTGCAGCCTTTTGAGCCCGTAAATTCCGGAAAGTAGGAATTTATGAGGCTTATTTAGCGCGCTAAAAATAGAAAAAGTGACGATGTATTTTTTAATTTGCTGATTTTAAAGGGTTTTTTGTTATCTGGCTTAAGTGTTGCTCTAAGTAATAGGCTGCCACGCAAAGTGGTTAGTAGTTCCTAAAATAATCATAAGAATTAGGGTTGATATCATGATTAAAAAACCTTTCGTTGCTGCAATAGCGGCTGCGACGATCGCTCTATCGACAACCTCCCTTGCTGATGGTCCAAAAAGTATTGATGTGGCGAGTACGTTTGCGACTAATAACTTTCTCGGTGCTGGTGCCCAGTATATGGGGAAGCAGATCAATGTCGCTTCTGATGGCAAAATTAACTTTCGCGTACATGAGCCGGGTGATCTAGTCCCTGCTTTTGAAGTATTCAATGCGGTCTCAACCGGTGCCATTGATGCTGGCTGGGATTGGATGGGCTATTGGGCCGGTACGATTCCTCTACTGAACCTGTATGGCGCACTGCCGTTTGGTCCAACGCCTGAAGCCTTTGCTTCATGGATGTGGGCGGGTGACGGAACTAAGTACATTCAGGCAGCTTATGATGACTACAACATTAAGGTCCTGCCTTGTTTTGTCTCACCCCAAGAAACCGGTGGTTTTTATAACAAAGAGATTAAATCGGCGAGTGATTTTGATGGCTTACGGTTCCGTATCTCTGGTTTAGGTGCGCGAGTGCTTAACAAGTTTGGTGCTTCGACTCAGCTAGTGCCCGGTGGTGAAATATTCCTAGCACTGGAACGTGGTCGTATCGACGGTGCAGAGTTCTCCGTTCCTCAGGTAGATGAAGTGATGGGCTTTAATGACATTACTAAATACTACTACTTCCCGGGTTGGCATCAGTCTGCAAGCTGGTTCTCTCTGATCATCAACAAAGATGTTTGGGCTAAGTATAGTGAGAAGCAACAGCAGCAATTCCAAACGGCTTGTCAGTCTACCCTAGCTTGGTCTATGACCTCATCACCACCAGAGCAGATGCGTGCGATTGCACGGATGGAAAAGAAAGAAGGCTTTGAGGTTCGACGTTTCAATGATGCAACATTAGCTGAACTTGAAGGTGCTTGGAATGAAGTCCTCGCTGAAGAGATGACCAATAACCCAAGCTTCAAAGAAGCTTATGAGTCATTGATGGCGCATGCCAAATTGATTGATGGTTGGTACGAACTACAGGAGCTAAAATAATGAAAGACGCCGTTCACTTACAAGTGGCGGCGGCCCTGCATCAAATCTCCCGACCCCTCATTGGGGTGGGAGTTTGGGTGGGACGGTTGACGAGCTGGATCGTTCTGGCAGTCATCGCCGCGGTCATGACAACGATCATCATGAATGTGTTGGGTATGAATGAGCTGTTGCGTTGGGATAGTGACGTGTTTCTTTTTAAAAACGCCTTCACCATCAATTCAGCGACAGAGCTGCAGTGGTACCTCTATGGTTTTCTAGTACTTTTTTCATCAACCTATGCGTTGCATACCAACTCTCATGTTCGGGTCGATCTGCTATATCATCGCTTTTCTCCACGTGGTCAACACCTCGTTGATGTGATTGGACATCTGTTTCTGTTAATTCCTTTTTGTCTGATGGTTGCTTATCTTTATTGGCCACAAGTGGTCATGAGTTTTAACTCAGGAGAACAGTCAAATTTTGGGGGGCTGACGGACCGCTACATCATTAAGGGCGCGTTATCTGTTGCATTAGTTTTTATGGCATTAAATGCTTTAGGCCGAGTTTGCTATAGCCTTTCTATTGTTTTGGATCCTTCACGAGCAACTAAGGAGCCTTTCCATGTTCATTGAATACATGCTGCCTATATTGATGGTGGTCTGTTTGTTGATCGGTATTTTCACAGGTTATCCTGTTGCGTTTGTCTTGGGTGGCCTGAGTATTATGTTTTCTCTGGTCGCTGATGTTCCTCTGCCTTATCTGGGGATGATGGGATCACGTATTTTCGGCGGCGTAGTTGAAAACTGGCTTTATATCGCCATTCCGCTGTTCGTTTTTATGGGGTTGATGTTAGAAAAGTCCGGTGTTGCCAGTCGTCTCTTACTGACGTTGCAAAGACTCTTTGGCCAAGTGCGCGGTGGCCTAGCGATATCGGTGGCACTCCTTGGTGTGGTGATGGCTGCCAGTACGGGGATTGTCGGTGCCTCCGTGGTGATGCTCGGAATGCTAGCGCTGCCAGTGATGCTCAAACAAAATTACAAGGAAGAGATGGCCCTCGGTGTTGTCGCCGCTTCCGGTACCTTAGGAATTCTTATCCCGCCTTCCATTATGTTGGTGCTGATGGGGTCCATTATGCAGGTATCGGTCGGCGACCTTTTTAAGGCAGCGCTGATACCTGGTTTGATGCTAGGTGTGCTGTATATCGCCTTTATACTGATCACCGGCTGGCTTAAGCCCGAGTGGATGCCTTTAGCGGATCCTGATGATTTAGATGCGGATACCACACCGTTACCGCTCGCTTTGCTAAGAGACCTTGTTGGGCCTGTGTTCCTGATGGTGGCGGTGCTAGGCTCTATTATGAGTGGTATTGCGACACCGACAGAAGCGGCAGCCATCGGCGCTTTAGGGGCTATTTTCTTAGCCATCTTCGCCAGTAAGCTGGACTACGTCACCTTAAGAGACGTTTGTTATGACACTGCTAAAAGTACGGCGATGATCGTTTTCATTGTCGTTGCGGCAACCGCTTTTAGTCTGATTTTCAAAAAGCTTGGCGGTGACTATCTGATTATGGATATTGTCGACTCGATAGGCTTAGGCCCTTATGGTTTGCTTATATCCATCATGCTAATGATTTTCGTACTCGGCTTTTTCCTCGAGTGGATTGAAATTAGCTATGTGGTTTTACCGTTGTTATTGCCGGTGATTAGCTTGCTCGATTTTGGTATGTCATCCCAGGCGACATTGGTTTGGTTTGCGATTTTGATGGCCATAAACTTGCAAACGAGCTTTTTAACACCGCCTTTTGGCTACGCTCTTTTTTACTTAAAAGGGGTTACGGATAGCAGTGTTAAGATAACGACTATATACAGATCGATTGTTCCTTATGTACTGTTACAGATGACAGGCCTCATACTCTGTATTGTTTTTCCAGCCATTATCCTTTGGCTACCGGGTCTGCTGTGAGTGTAAATAAACTGTATTAATGAAAAGGTGAAGAACATGGCTGGAAAACGAGTACTCATTACCGGTGGCGCTAAAGGCATCGGCTTCGAGGTGGCAAGCGCGTTTGTCGAGGAGGGCGATCGTATTGCCATTCTAGACCTCGATCAAAACGCATTGGCTGAGGCACTAGAGCAGCTTGGTGGTGCTGGATCTGATCGTATTGGAGTTGCATGTGATGTGACGGATGAAGCGGCTCTGCTTGCGGCCGTCGATCAGGTGGTTGAGCAGTTTGAGGGCTTGGATGTGCTCATCAATAATGCCGGTATACAGCATGTGGCACCGATAGAAGACTTCCCATCTGACAGTTATCGTAAGTTGTTAGATATTATGCTGGTGGCTCCTTTTCTAATCATTAAGCAGGTTTTCCCTGTGATGAAGCGTCAAAACAGTGGACGCATCATTAACCTAGCTTCCATTAACGGGTTAGTCGGTTTTGCCGGGAAAGCGGGTTATAACTCCGCTAAGCATGGGGTGATAGGCTTAACTAAAGTGGCGGCGCTGGAAGGTGCTGAGCATGGTATTACGGTTAACGCTTTGTGCCCAGGTTATGTGAATACTGAACTGGTGCGTGGGCAGCTGAATGATCTGGCTAAAACACGGAATGTGCCCATCGAAAAAGTGTTAGAGGAGGTTATCTATCCTTTGGTGCCGCAAAAACGTTTACTCGAGTCGCGAGAAATTGCAGATTACTGCCTATTTTTAGCCAGTGCGAGTGGCCGAGGCATTACTGGGCAAGCCGTTGTGATTGACGGTGGTTATACCGCGCAGTAAAGCGAGTGCCTTTGTCCGTATCGAGTATTTTCGTGCGGATATGATCGCTTTCAGAGCTGAGGTATAGAGCGAATGTCAGGTTGTTAAATTTGGCATTCGTCGCTCTTGTTAGTGCCTGCTTGCTTAAATCGGTTTTCTCTTATCCATATTTACTGAAGCCACTGCCTACACAACTAATGATGTGCAATCGTTGTGATTTTTTTCCTGCTAGGCCGTTCGCGCCGGTGTGTGATTATTGAACCCATTTCGTCATATTGATGGGCGTTGCTCGCAGGGCACTCGTTGCGGTATAACGGATGGTGAGCAAAGCTTTTCTCTGCAGATGATTTAATGGCATCTATCTCTTGAATCAAACCGCCTACTCTATTGATTGGAGTTCCTCTGTTTCCGGTTTTGACCGAGCTTTTGGGTCGTATGTAAGGAGTGTCTGCTCAGTTATATCATTGAAGGAGCGCGATAAATGAAGTTTCTAATATTTTTGGGTACCGTCCGTGATAGTACGCCCCCGAGTCCGGCTCGTCTTGGTTTGCGGGTTGCTAAAGCGTGCCTTGAATTTTTTGCCGGGCGTTATGGTGAACACGAGGTGGAGCTGGTGGATGCCTTAGATTATCCATTGGAGCCGGTGTTTAAACCGCATTTTGCTTATGCAAAGAATAGAGCGCCGGCGGCGTTAAATGATCTGGCGGAGAAAATAGAATCCGCGGATGGCTTTATCATGATTAGCCCTGAATACAATCATTCAATGAGTCCTGCGCTGGCGAATCTGTTAAATCATTTCGGTAGCTCACTGTTTTCCTATAAGCCGAGTGCCATCCTGACCTATTCGGCCGGTCAGTGGGGTGGCATGCGAGCGGCGGTAGGTATGCGGACATTCCTTTCAGAGCTCGGCTGCTTGCCGGTTTCGGCGATGATCCATGTACCTAAAGCGCAAGAGATCTTTCTAGATGATGGATCCATGCAAACCGGAGAGGATCAAAATACTTGGTTTGATTATTTCAACCGAACTTTGACGCAGTTAATGTGGTGGGCGCAAGCGGCGCAGAACCATCGCGCTGAGGTTGACCCTCACGGAGTGCTTATGGATTTTAAAACGAGCCCCGCGGAACGAAATGCCCCGTGATGAGCTTTATCTGATGGCTAATGTGATGCACAGTCTATGAGTCGAGCGAAGCTAACCTTAGCTGGGACTAACCTTAGCTGGGACAGGCATTTAATAAACTGGGCGTTGATTGTATTGTTGAACCTTTGCTGGGACAGGCGCGAATTCAACTCCGAAGTGCGACACAACTATGCAGTCTGATAACCTTAGCTGGGACAGGCATTTAATTAGAATAGGTACTACTTAGAATATTAAAACAGGACAGGCGTTGATTGTGAGTCGGCGTTGATTGTGAGTCCTTTAGTTTCTTTTAAGTTAGAACTTAGACTGGGACAGGCGTTAATTGTAAGGTCTTTAATTCCTTTTAAGTTAGGGCAGGCACTATTTGTGATTTTAAGCTTTGCTAGCGTTACTTTCTGGAAGAAAAATTGGATGTTGGGCGCTGAGCACGGTATTTCAGAATACTGAAAGTCTCAGATCGGTAGCTGATAATTGGTGAGTGAGAGGCTAGTGTTTAGTTCAGGCGATTCGTTCGGACCGTCGTTTAGATCGCTTTTTGGCTGCAAATTTCTTCGGATAGAGTTGTTCAAATTCAGTAGCGTTGCTCAGCCAACGTTGTGGGTCAATTCTCAGACGTTCGAGGATAGGAGGGTGATGCAGTGGGATAGCACCTCGTTTGTTATTTCTAACCACACGGCCGGTGCTGTCGACTAGTTCTAGGTAGTCTTTTAAACAGCATGAAATGCCCATCTGTTCATCATTCTTGATGCACTCTTCAAACACTGTAAGGGGCTTTATTGGATGTTTAAAGCGTTGCAGAGACTTCTGTTCTTGTTGTGATGTAATCGCGTCATGCTGATTAAATTTTGATTTGATTCGTTCTTTAATACTGGTATGTGCTGAATCTTCCGGCGTTTCTGCTATTCCGGATCGTATCGGATTTAGATCCACATAGGCCATGCAGGATAGCAGTGCTTCTTCACTTAATAAGGCCTGGGATTTGAAACGTGATTCCCAGAAATGGCCGGTGCATTGGTCTTCCTGATTGGCTTGTCGGGCAATGGGTTCATTTAAGCATTTCATAAACCAACTAAGGCTGCTCAACCGCTTACGATAAACCGAGATGATACGACTAACGGTTTCTGCTTCTGAAGCGCTTAAAGGCTCACCAGACATCCACTTACGTACCAGTAGTGGGCCTTTGAATAAACTAGTCCAACGGCTTGCAACATCAGTATCCGTCCAAGACTCGGCTTGATCAGGGCATATTTTCACGACCAGGTGATGGTGGTTAGACATCACCGCATAGGCACAAACATCAATCGCAAAAAGAGAGGATAGAATCCGGATACGATCTTCGATCCATTGACGCCGGTGTTGATAATCTTTACCGGAAATAGGATCAACACCGCATAGATATGAACGGCGCACGCAGCGGGAGACGACATGATAATAGGGTGTGTCTTGAAGAGATACGAGTTCCTGTCGAGGTCGAGTCATCGGTAAAGTCCTTTTAACGATGTATAAATCAATGCTGATTTTGAGCTTAGGATTGGAATATCGAGTTGTCAATTTTATAGAATTTTACAGCGCCTGTCCCTGTTAGGGAGTCTTTGGGTATTTTAAGCAGTGCCTGTCCTTGTTTGAGAGGTAACCAATAGGGTTATTGGTTACCTTGTGGGTTTTAGTTGCGGCCGGCGAGTACGCCGCCATCGACGTCCCATATCGCGCCGGTTACCCAGCTGGTGTCATCACTTAACAGCAGGCTAGCTACTTTCGCGACATCTTCCGGTTGACCGATGCGGCCTATGGGGTGAAAACCATTAAAGGTGGCAAGTGTCTCGTCCATGACCGTGGGGTCTATAAATGATTCAAAAATAGTTGATTTGACCAATGCGGGAGCGATCGCATTAACGCGAATATGGTGGTCGGCTAGCTCCATGGACATATGCTGTGTGAGGGCGTGTAAGCCGGCTTTAGCCATCGAATAAGCGGAAGAGGGGGTTGCTTTGATGGCCTGTTTTGCCCACATCGAGCCAATATTGACGATCGAGCCGCCGCTATGCGCGACCATGTTTTTGGCTACCGCTTGTGAAATGAAGAATAGGGCACGGTTGAGCTCATGATAGATATCGTAGTCGCTGTTGTTATGATCCATAAAGGGGGTGGGTTTAAAGTAGCCCGCCGCATTGAGTAAATATTTGATATGCAGATGATGATCGTTGGCAAACTCAATGATGCCCTGGATATCATCCGGTTGGTATAGGTCTGCTTGTATTGTACTAATATCACCTAACGCAGAAAGCTCGTCATAGGCTTTATTTAGCTTTGCTTGGTTGCGACCAACAATAACTGTCTTTATATTACGCTGCAATAATAGCTTAGCGGTTGCTAGCCCCATGCCGCTCGATCCACCGATAATAAGCGCAATAGGTTGGTGTGTTGTGTTCATCTGATAATCCTCATTGATAGCTGTAATGTGGTATGAAGATTACGAGTAATGGCTGTTTTCAAATAGTAGGTACAATTCGGTAAGGTAGGCACTAATGGGTACATCTTTATGATTAATAAAGAAAAAATATATTTGAGAAATTCAGCCCCTGAGCGAAGTGCGCGGATGGTCGAGGCTGTTTTTCGCTGTAAATGGTCGTTGACGGTATATCAGTTGTTGGCTGACGACATTAATCGGCCGGGGGAAATGGTACGCAGTGTGGAGGGGTTAACCACTAAAGTGCTGAATGAGTGTCTGCGTAAAAATGTAGAGTTTGGCATTATTAAGCGCATTGAGTACAACGAGGTTCCGCCGAAAGTGGAGTATGTTGCTACACCTTTTGGTAAAAAATTTATCCGTATTCTCGATGAGCTTAAAGAACTGCAAAATGAGATGAGTGTTTAATCTCAGGTGCAATTGAAGTTGAAACTTATCTCGCCCTAATTTCTATCTGCTTCGATGTATTTATAACGGGCTATCCGCCACTGTCGGAACCGGACAACAGGAATATTTATGCCACATTGTATTATCGAGCACTCATCATCATTGAAAGGGGAGGAGTTGTTGTCACCGGTTTTTCAGGGGGTCTTGGGTTCAGCGTTGTTTACCGCCGATGGCAGTGATATCAAGGTGAGAGCGCTGCCCTACAGTGTTTATCAAACCGGCAACACTGGCGCCGATTTTGTGCATGTCACCGTGAGAATTCTTGCCGGCCGTACGGAGGTGGAAAAACAGAAGCTATCGGCAGGTGTTTTAGCGGCTATCGATTCACTAAAACTGGCCAATTGCTCGGTAACTATTGAGATAGTCGATATTGATCGGCAGAGTTATTCAAAGTCAGTCAGCTGAAGTGGCGAAAGGCGTTAAAGCGGACCTCAACGAGCTAGGGCTTTGAAATTATTCAATACGATTCTTAGGGCGCTGTTATCTAAGTAGGGGCCTTCGGGTGAGCGACTAAGCTGCACCCTTAAATCTTATCTAATGGCCAACACTAACCTTAAATACTCGCCGTTGGGTCTAGCTCTTTGAGGTGGGCAAGAAACAAGGTGAAAATGTCAGATTGGGTTGAGGTGTTCAGCCGGGTATGTATGTTTTTACGGTGTACTTTCACGGTGCCTAGGCTGATGCAGAGTAGATTGGCGATTGCTTTGGATGAGTGGCCTTGCAGTATTAGGCCGGCAATCTGTTGCTCGCGAGGCGTTAAAACTCCGCTACCAAAGGTGCTGATCGCTTGATTCATAGCCCCCTCTGATTTCTCATATTGAACAAATTCCTGCGATTGTGATAACCAAAACTGCCGTATGATCGATTTTATCACTGGATAGATATCGTTCAGGCGAGTTAACTCTGCCCGTGTGATAGTACCGCGGCTGGTTCTGCGTCCGAGTGAGATAGCACAGCTAACTTTGGGCGCGAGTTCGATCACCATATTGATCTCATCAATTAGATCAAATTCTTTATAACAGCTCTGATAATATTTAGTGGTTTCAAAACTGTCCGGTGCGATGTCGATCAGTCGGCTGACGCCTTCACCGAGATTACCGCTCTGGATAGCATTAAATAGCGGGTCGAGAATATAGGCGCGGTTGAGGTAATTGTGCAGGGTTAGGCTTTGTTCTGCGGGATTGGTGGGGTGGATAATGATCGGTTTGAGAGACTTCTTAAAAGTGACGACTAACATGGTGTCGAAATGACACTGGCTGGCGAGAAAGTTCTCCAGCATACCGCTAAAACTGGGCAGGCGTGTTGTATCGATAAGCGCAGCAAGATCCTTTTGCCAGTTGTCTGCAGCGCTATGCTGCGCACGGTTGCTTTGCATGGCATGCCTCATGGTCTGATTGCATCGGGTAAAAAGATCTGACGACAAAGCATATATTGTTTCATTAATATAGCGACCTATACCGGTTATATGAGTCGCGTTGCCATCAGATAAAGGAAGTTGAGTTGCCCATGCTGTTGGATGGGGTCCCGGTACACGACACTGAGGCCGCTTACCGGGCGTTTTATCTACTTAACTAACGGATTTTAGTGTGAGATCGAAGCACAGACGTACTTTTTCGCACAGTTCGTCGACTTCAGCATGGCTGATAACCAGTGGTGGTGAGAGTACCATCCGACTGCCCACGGCGCGCATAATCAAGCCGTTGCTGAAGCAGTGATCACGGCAGATCATGCCGATATCGAGATCACCGTTATAAAGCTCTTTGGTGGCTTTGTCTTTCACCAACGCGATACCTGCCACTAAGCCGATCCCTTCGATATGCCCAACCAGCGGATGCTCACCAATGGCTTCACGTAGCTTCTGCTGGAAGTAAGGACCGATATCCTTGGCAACATAATTGATGATGTTGTCTTTTTTCATCAGTTGGATATTCGCAATCGCCACCGCTGCAGCAACAGGGTGACCGGAGTAGGTGAAACCGTGGTTAAAGTCATCATCGTGTTCGATAAAGGCATTAGCAATTCGATCACCAACAGCAACAGCGGCAATCGGTAGGTATCCGGATGACAGGCCTTTAGCCATCGACATAATATCGGGCATGAAACCGAGGGTTTCACAGCCAAACCAACTACCGGTGCGGCCAAAACCACAGATCACTTCATCCGCGACCAACAGAATATCGTACTTAGTACAGATCTTCTGAATTTCTGTCCAGTAATTCGCTGGTGGTACGATGACACCGCCAGCGCCTTGGATTGGTTCACCCACAAAGGCCGCAACATTATCAGGGCCGACTTCGAGAATCTTCTCTTCGAGTGCTTGGGCACAAACGATGCCGAACTCTTCTTCGGTCATATCACCGGCTTCACCGTACCAATAGGGCTGACGAATCCGGGATATATTTGGCACTAATGGGCCGCCTTGATTGTGCATGCCGCCCATACCACCGAGGCTGGTGCCGCCGATGGTGCTGCCGTGGTAGGCATTCTCACGGGCAATGATGATGTTGCGGTAAGGTTTTCCTTGGATGGACCAGTATTGGCGTACCATCCGCATTATGGTATCGATCGCTTCAGAGCCTGAATTGGCAAAGAAGATGTGATTCAGGTCACCGGGGGTCACGCTGGCGATCTCTTTTGCTAGTTGGGCGACCGGGGCGTGGGTGGTCTGGAAGAAGGTGTTGTAGTAGGGCAGTTGTTTCATCTGCTCGTTGGCCGCTTCAATCAGTTCGGTGCGACCATAGCCCATATTCACGCACCATAGCCCTGCCATGCCGTCGAGAATCTTATTGCCTTCGCTATCCCACAGGTAAACCCCGTCTGCATGGGTGATTACTCGTGCGCCTTTTTTATTCAGAGCGCCGGTGTTGGTAAATGGGTGCATGTGATGGCTAGCATCGAGGGCCTGTACATCTGCAGTGATGGATGGATTGCTGTTATTGTCGAGCATCGATTCTCTCCCTACCAGTCACCGGTTTTTATGAACGGTGTTGCCGGTGAATAAATACGTTTATACGATTCGAAACTTTATTAGCTGAATCAATTTTGTGATCACTATTTTGTGATCACAAAATGACAAAGTCAACAAAAAACTATCAGCAGGTTAAAGTTAGCCCTGCTGGGAGTAGTATTTATGGTTAGAAAGAGTGTTTTAAGGCTGATGCAGTGTGCTGGCGAGCCGCATTAGCGGCGGGCTGCATTTTCGATAAAGCTATGTAGCATCTCAGGAGTGCCTGCAAAAGCGATACCCTCTCGGATATCCGCAGCAATGGCAACCTGCAGGGCAAAGGCGTCTTTTTTCTCAATCGCGGCCATCGCTTCATTATGTCTATCGACCAGATAGTGCTCATCTAGCGCATCGGTGGCGAGGCGCATAAAAGGGCCTAATTGCAGCCAGAGACTTTCTATCAATGGCAGGGTGACTTGATGAGGGTTAGCGGTGTAGAGTGCGCGGTGAAAATTCTGATTGAGCAGGCTAATCTGTTCTAGGTTGTCCTCTTCTTGGGCTTGGTCAATCAGGTTGTCGAGTGAACGGAGCTGTTCGAGCCGCTCGCTGTCGATATAAGGTAGCGCGCGGGCTGCCGCATGCGACTCAATGGCGATCCGCGCTTCACACAGTTCATTGAATTTCATGGCGGTCATTTTTGGCACCATGACCCGCCGGTTGCCCTGAATTTCTAAGGCGTTTTCGGCGGCTAGTTGTCGCAGGGCCTCACGGACAGGCATTGGACTGACCTCCATAATGCCGGCTAGTTCGCGGATGGTCAGCGCTCGGCCAGGGAGGATCTCACCGTACATGACGGCATTGCGCAATGTCTGGTATACCCACTGAGTGATAGTTACAGCGTCGTTGCGCTCGGTTAAGGTAATCTTAATCGGAGATTTCTTGTCCATAATCAAAGTGGGTTCTGGCCTTATTTCTGTTGGGAACCTCGAAACAGGTTCTCTTGTTGTAATGCGATCACTAAATAGGTTACATGACTTATTTAGTCGATGTCGATATTGACCGATACAAAAAAATGTGATCACATTGAGTTATTGTTTGTGATCACAAAAGTAAGTACGTAACACTAACAAGATTGCAACGGTGTGTTGTGACTCTGTTCAGAGCATCGGCCCATGGCGTTTTAGTGGGGCTATTGATGCTTTCGCTGGGGCAGAGATAAAAGATTTCGAGTGAGAATCTTAAAATGTTAAATAAAGAAAAAGATAAAGAGTTTGATCTATTTATAGCCGACCTTAACGGTAACTTGCGCGGTAAGCGGTTGCCAGCGAATGCTGCGACTAAGGTGTTCGAGGAAGGCGTGAAGTTGCCCCGTTCTGTTTTAGGCTTTGATTTCTGGGGTGATGACGTTCTCGATAACGGTCTGGTATTTGAAACCGGTGATATGGATGGTATCTGTATGCCAGTAGGCGACGCCGCTATTCCAGTGCCTTGGGCTGAGGAACCGCGTGATCAGATTCTCGCCACGATGTTTAACCCCGATGGCACTCCGTTTGGCTGTGATCCTCGTCAGGTGTTGGCGGGTGTCGTTAAACGCTTTAAAGCGATGGGCTTGACGCCGGTGATGGCCACCGAACTGGAATTTTATCTGATGGATGGTCAGTCTGAAGAGACTCAACGTCCGCAGCCACCGATTTTGTCTGAAGGGCATGGTCGTCGTTTGAGTGAAACCGACTGTTACTCCATTGATGAGATGGATGGTCTGTCAGCCTTTTTTGCCGAAGTACGTGAAGTCTGTGAGATTCAGGGTGTACCGGCGGATACGATTATTTCTGAACTCGGCCCTGGTCAGTTCGAGATCAACCTGCTGCATGTTAATGATCCGCTGTTAGCCGGCGATCAGGCGATTATGTTTAAGCGTTTGATTAAGGGTATCTCTCGTAAACATGGTTATTCGTCTACCTTTATGGCTAAGCCTTATACCGATAAGAGTGGTAATGGCTTCCATGTGCATTTCAGCTTGCTGGATGAAGCGGGTAACAACATCTTTGATAACGGCGGTGAAGAGGGTACCGATATTCTGAAAAATGCGGTTGCGGGCCTGATGCATACGATGTCCGACAGCATGCTGATCTTTGCACCTCATCTGAACTCTTATCGTCGTTTCATGGCGGGTGCACATGCGCCCACCTTTGCGAGTTGGGGATACGAAAACCGTACGGTTGCCATTCGTGTACCTGAAAGCCCTTGCCAGGCGCGTCGTATTGAACACCGTGTATCCGGCGCTGATGCGAACCCTTATCTTGTGTTAGCCGCCGTGTTGGCGGGTGCTCTGTACGGTATCGAGAATAAGTTGATGCCACCGGCACCGATAGAAGGGGATGCTTATGTCGAGGGCGATCAAGAGCTAGTGCTACCGAATAAGTGGGATGTTGCAACGGAGTTATTTGCTCACAGCAACGTGCTTGAATCCTATCTAGGTGAAGAGTTTATTCGGGTGTTCTCCGCAGCGAAGCGGCAGGAACAGCGAAAAATTAATGAACAGATCTCCGATATTGAATATGAATCATATCTTGGCCTGTTGTAACTAATTGATATTTAAAAGGTAGTTTTTGATACCCAATGAGGGGTATATAGCTAACACGGAGGTTGACGTACATTTTGACTAGTTGCGGAAGATACTGCGACAGTTTGAGAAGCTTGAGTGCTGCTTCCTTGATCAGAGGGGCAGCCATGACAATAACAACAATAAAGTGTGGCTCTGATGAGCGTCGCAATGCGGCATCTAAAGAGTTAATGCTTAGATTATGTAACAGTTAACACTGTGAAATCTAAAGCACCAGAAATGGAGTGACAAAATGAACCCTAAAAAACTTGGTCTTGCGGCTGCGTTGGCAATAACGGTATCGACTACGGCACTTGCTGAAGAGCAGGTAGTGAATTTTTATAACTGGTCCGATTACATTAGCCCAGAGATTTTGGAAAACTTTTCTAAAGAGACCGGCATCAAAGTTAATTATGATGTTTATGATTCCAATGAGGCACTTGAAGCTAAGTTGATGTCTGGTGGTGCGGGCTACGATGTTGTTGTACCCACCGGTTCATTTCTAGAGCGGCAGGTACAGGCGGGTATTTACGCTGAGATTGATCACGCCAAACTGAGCAATTATGGCAACCTTGATGCGGTAATGATCGAGAAAATTGCCCGTCATGACCCAGACAATAAGCACAACGTTCCTTATGCGTGGGGTACTATTGGTTTAGGTTATAACGTTGATATGATTAAGGCGCGACTTGGCGATATGCCGGTTGATTCGCTGGACTTGATCTTTAAGCCTGAGCTGGCTGCTAAGTTGCAAGATTGTGGTATCACGGTACTGGATTCGCCGGCAGAAGTAGTCTCCATTGCACTCAACTATTTAGGTTTAGATCCAAACTCCGAAAGTAAAGCGGATCTAGCCAAAGCCAAGACATTGCTCAGTTCTGTGCGCGATAGCTATCGTAAGTTCTCCTCTTCCTCTTATATCTCTGATCTTGCCAACGGTGATGTTTGTGTTTCTCTCGGTTATAACGGTGATGTATTGCAGGCTCAGGGGCGTGCAGAAGAAGCCGGGCAGGGTATAAAAATTGATTATGCCATTCCTAAAGAGGGTACGATTGTTTGGTTTGATCTGTTAGCGATTCCTGTTGATGCGCCCCATAAAGAGGCTGCTTATCAACTGATCGATTACATTCTGCGTGGCGAAAATGCCGCTTCAATCTCTAACTATGCTTACTACGCGGTGGCTAATAAAGCGGCTGAACCGATGCTGCTAGAAGAGGTGTTGAATAACCCGGGTATCTATCCATCAGACGAGGTGAAGGCTAATCTGTTCACTCAAAATGCCCATGCGGCTAAGTTTGATCGGTTACTGACTCGTGCTTGGACGGGTATTAAAACCGGTCGCTAAGTTAGCCACTGGCGGAAGTCTACCTTCCGCTAGGGTGAGTTATTCAGTAAGCCTTCAACTTTAGGATGATCGAGTTATAAGTTGATTGAAATCAGCTGAAGGCTGCATTAATAATTCGCTGAGTTCACTTCAGGGCTCAGTCTTAGAATCAGCATGTAGGGTGTAGTATGAGTTTAACAACAATGATTGAGACGCCGAGTGATAACGGGTTGGTGACATCGCCGGAGATCGCTGAGTTGCCACTGTGGAAGCAACAAGGCGCAACGCCATTTTTACGAATTGAGAACATCACTAAAAAGTTTGGCGACTTTACCGCGGTCGATAATATCTCACTGGATATCTATAAAAATGAACTGTTCTGTCTGCTGGGCGGATCGGGATCCGGTAAGAGTACCTTGCTGCGCATGTTAGCGGGATTTGAATCGCCTACTAGCGGTCGAATCATTATCGATGGCGTTGATATGTCGGGCATTCAGCCTTGGAAGCGTCCGGTCAATATGATGTTTCAGTCCTATGCGCTGTTTCCACATCTGTCGGTTGAAGAAAATGTTGCCTTCGGTTTGAAGCGGGAAGGGTTGGGCCGGTCGGAAGTTAAGCAGCGGGTGGCTAAGATGCTCGATATGGTTCAGTTGGATCATTTGGGCAAACGTAAACCTCATCAGCTGTCCGGTGGGCAGCGGCAACGGGTCGCGCTGGCGCGTTCACTGGTAAAGCGTCCTAAGCTATTGTTATTAGATGAGCCGCTAGGTGCGCTCGACAAGAAGCTGCGGGAAGAAACCCAGTTCGAGCTGATCAATATTCAGGAAGAGTTAGGTGTGACCTTTGTCGTGGTAACCCATGATCAGGAAGAAGCGATGACTCTCGCGACTCGGATTGGGGTAATGAATCATGGTGTGATTGTCCAAACCGCCGAACCCCATGATGTTTATGAATATCCCAACAGTCGCTTTGTGGCTGAATTTGTCGGTTCTGTGAACCTATTTGAAGGCTTGGTGATCGAGGATCAGCCGGATTCGGTGCGGATTCAGTCGAAAGAAGCCGATGCTGTACTTTATGTTAGCCATGGTATTAGCTGCGCTCCCAACCAAAAAGTTCATGTAGCGGTACGGCCTGAGAAAATGCGCATTAGCCGAGCGGCCCCGGATCAGCAAGAAAACTGTGTCTGTGGTGTGGTCGAAGAATATGCCTATATGGGCGGGTTGACGGTCTATCGTGTGCGTTTAGCCAGCGGTAAAGAGGTGCGAGTCACCCAGCCTAATATCTCTCGGGCCAGCAGTGAGCGATTGACCTGGAAAGATGAGGTCTATCTGTATTGGGATCTAGACAGCAGCGTGGTATTAACAGCATGAGTAGACCAACCGGCTCTGCCTGGGTGGATGGCTCTGGTTCACGCCTGGCAAAATACAACGTCTTTAAACGAGTAAACTGGGGACGGGCTTCGGTGTTTTCCGTACCGACCCTCTGGTTAGCTATCTTCTTCTTTATCCCCTTTTTGGTGGTGTTTAAGATCTCTCTTTCAGAGACCGCCATTGCCGTACCGCCTTATACAGCGTTACTCGATTGGAATGCGGAAGACGCCTATATCAATCTCAAGCTGAACCTAGGTAATTACCTCTTTCTGTTTGAAGACTCGTTTTATATCGATGCTTACCTGAGTTCTATTAAGATCGCTGCGGTATCGACATTTTTTACACTGTTGATCGCTTTCCCTATCGCCTATCTGATGGCGCGTAGTAAGCCCTCAACCCGTGCATTATTGCTCTCGCTGGTAATTCTGCCTTTTTGGACCTCCTTTCTGTTACGGGTTTATGCCTGGATGGGGTTTCTGAAAAAGAACGGTCTGGTGAATGAGTTTTTGATGAGTACCGGCATCATTGATCAGCCGCTAATCATGTTACAAACCGACTTCGCGGTCTATATCGGTATCGTCTATACCTACTTGCCATTTATGGTGCTACCGCTCTATAGCGCCCTAGAAAAAATGGATATGACGCTATTGGAAGCGGCGGAAGATCTCGGTGCTCGGCCGGCGACAAGCTTCTTCTTAATCACTGTGCCGTTGGCGGTGCCCGGTATTATTGCCGGCTGTGTGCTGGTGTTTATACCGGCGGTGGGTGAGTTCGTTATTCCGTCATTGTTGGGTGGTTCCGATACCCTCATGATTGGACGGGTATTATGGGATGAGTTCTTCCTCAATCGTGACTGGCCAATGGCCTCTGCGGTTGCCATTGTGATGCTGATCGTACTGGTGTTGCCGATCATGCTGATACGCAACAGTCAGGGTAAAGAGGAGACGGTGTAATGAAACGTAGATCATTGTTTTTAAATACCACTGCTACCATGGGATTTATTTTTCTGTATGCGCCGATGATTGCGTTGGTGGTGTACAGTTTTAATAAATCAAAGCTGGTGACGGTTTGGGGTGGTTGGTCGTTAAAGTGGTATGGCGAGCTGTTTCGAAATGATCAGATTATTGATGCGGCTTTGCTGAGCTTTAAAATAGCCTTTATCAGCGCCAGTGTGGCGGTGGTGTTGGGCACCATGGCCGGCTTTGTGCTGAGTCGTTTTGGTCGGTCGCGGGGTAAGATGTTGCTATCCGGCTGGATCAGCGCACCGCTGGTGATGCCGGAGGTAATTACCGGGCTATCATTGTTGCTATTGTTTGTGGCCATGGAAAGCGCCTTCGGTTGGCCGGCGGGTCGCGGGACGATGACCATTATCATTGCTCATGTGACCTTCTGTATGGCTTATGTGGCGGTAATCGTGCAGTCCCGTTTGTCGCAGATGGATGAAACCTTGGAAGAGGCGGCAATGGATCTGGGGGCTAAACCCTCATCACTGTTTTTCTTGGTGACTCTGCCGTTAATCATGCCGGCGGTGATCTCCGGTTGGTTGCTCTCTTTTACCTTGTCGTTAGATGATCTGGTTATTGCGAGTTTCGTTTCGGGACCGGGTAACAGTACTCTGCCGATGGTGATCTTCTCTAAAGTGCGCTTGGGGGTTTCGCCTGAGGTCAATGCACTGGCAACACTTATGATTCTGGTGGTTGCGATTGGTGTGATTGCGGCGATGTGGCAGATGCGACGTCAGGCCAAGTTGCTGGAAAAACAGGAATAAATGGGTTCTGGTTGGCGCTCTCCGGTTGGGGGCGCTAAGCGACACATTTGAGGCTCGAATGGTCGGTAGTAAAGGTGAGAAACAAGTGAAAAAGATAGGTATTTTGGCAACCGGTATTACACCTGATGAGTTGCTGGGTCAGTATGGCTCTTATGCCGATATGTTTAAGCAGTTGTTTGCGTTGATTGATGCCGATTTTGAGTATCAGGTGTTTGATGTCCGTGACGGGGTTTTTCCAGAAAATGCTCAGCAGTGCGATGGCTGGGTGATTACTGGCTCAAAATATAATGTCGATGAACAGCGTGATTGGATGACAGCGCTTAAAAAGCTGATTTTGGAAATTGATGCCTGTCATCTTCCATTGCTCGGTATCTGCTTTGGTCATCAAATTATTGCTGAAGCTTTTGGCGGTAAGGTTGAGGCTTATGAAGGTGGTTGGGGTGTTGGCCTGCATCGCTATCAATTAGTGGGTGAACCTGCTTTTGTGACCGATGGTGCTGATTCTTTTGCCATCAGTGCGATGCATCGTTATCAGGTGATCGAAAAGCCTGATAATGCACGTGTTTTTGCTAAGTCTGAATTCTGCCAGTATGCGGGTTTAGTGTATGGCGATAATATTTTCACCGTGCAGGCGCATCCAGAATTTAATCTCAGTTATGAAACCGAGCTGGTGAAGCTGCGTAGAGGTGAGATAATTCCTGACCCTGTGGCGGAGGTCGGTTTGGCGGAGCTTCAGGCTGAAGGTGCGGCAACTGATTCGCAGAAAGTGGCACGATGGATGGCGGGCTTTTTGCAACGTTAATAATGAATGATTGGCTAAAGCCGCTGTTATCAGCGGCTTAATGAGATGGTTCCCCTCGCTTTTAACCAGCTATGCTGGAAAGGTGACGAAACCAACAAGGAGAACCATCTCATGTATATCAAAGTCCTTGGAATCGATTTAGGCAAGTCTTCTTTTCATTTAATGGGTCGTGACGCCCAAGATCAGCAAGTTTGCAAAAAGAAACTCTCTCGTCAAAAACTCATTACGTTTATCGCTCAACTCCCACCATGTCTCATTGCATTTGAGGCCTGCGGCGGTGCTCATTGGTTAGGTCGCCTCTGCTTGGATCATGGCCATGACGTTCGATTAATCCCACCTCAATACGTTAAACCTTTCGTTAAAGGTAACAAAAATGACTTTATCGATGCATTGGCGATTACTGAAGCGGCCCGTCGTCCTGACATGCGTTTTGTCGCCGTTAAGTCGATTGAGTCACAAAGTCAGCTCATCGTACACCGAGTGCGTGAAGGCTTTGTCGCCGATCGTACCGCCTGTATGTCGCGTATAGGTGCGTTATTACTAGAGTTTGGATTATCTTTCCCGCGTGGGCACTCGGCCATGAAAAGACTGTTTTCATGGTTAAGTATGCAAAAAGTAACACTATGCCCAGCCATCATTGGTGAGCTTCAGGTGCTGCATGAGCACTACTGTTATTTAAATGAAAAAATCGCCGCTCAGGACGCAAAAATCGTTAAACAGGTTAAGGAAAGTAGTCGTTGTCAGCTATTAAAAACGGTTCCAGGCATTGGTGACATGACAGCAAGCCAGTTAGCGGCAGAAGTAGGCAATGCGCATCAGTTTAAAAACGGTCGGGAAATGGCTGCCTGGTTAGAGTTGGTGCCACGGCAATATTCAACAGGAGGAAAACCGACATTATTAGGTATTAGTAAACGAGGTAATAAGCGCCTCAGGTGTTTACTGGTACAGGGTGCGAGAGCGATCTTATCGCGATTAGACAGTTATCGAGGCGTCATGTACGACTGGCTAAGAAAGCTACGCGCAAAAAAATCATTTAATACAGTGTGCATTGCCTTAGCGAATAAGCTATCGAGAATAGCCTATGCCATTTTAAGTAAGAATGAGCCTTATCAGGTGCAACAAGTTTAATCGGGTTTGCAATAATAGAGCGTGATGATGAAAACGGTTGACCGTCTGGGTAGTAAACCTGTCATAAAAAACAGCTGTTATAGGCTGTCGGCTTTTTAAGGGCTATCTGGCGCGGATGCTCATCGTGGAGCGGGAATAAAAGCTTCCCAACTTAAGACTCCGAATACATTAGCGCAAAACCACCTCACGATCACAAATCTATGTTGCAATCATGAGGGGAACCATACATTTTTATGTCTGGAGATAGGATGAATATTGGTATTCTTGCCGCTGGAAATAACGAAGCAGCGTTATTAGAGGTGTTTGGTTCCTTTGCGCAAATGACAGAACAGATGCTCAGTCACACGGGGTTTCAGTTTCAAGCCTGGAATGTTTACTTAGGAGAGTTGCCAGATTCTGTTGAGCAGTGTGATGGTTGGATTATCACGGGTTCAGCGGCCAGTGTTTATGAACCACTGCCATGGATTAAGCCATTAGAGCAGTTTATCCGGGATATAGATCGGTTTAAGCGGCCATTGGTGGGTATCTGTTTTGGTCATCAGATTATTGCCCAAGCATTGGGTGGCACTGTTGAGAAGGCTGCGGTCGGCTGGGGGTTAGGGGTCGGCCACTATCAACTCGCTGGTGTTACTGAGGCGCCATTAGGTGATGAAGATCTCTATTTGCATATCATCCATCAGGATCAAGTGATTAGCTTGCCTGAAGGCGCTGAGGTGTTGGCAGGATCGGCTTTCTGCCCTAATGCGGTGCTCAGGTATGGGGATTCGATTTTTACAGTGCAAGCGCATCCAGAGTTTAGTGTGGACTATATGCATGCTTTGCTAGCGGCGATTACTCCGCAATATATAACTCAGGCAGAAGCTGAGCAAGCGGTCGCGTCGCTATCTGAGCAGCAGGCGAACGCTAAGGCGGTGGTGGGTAGCATCGTGTCAGTGCTGAGTGCTTGAGTTAAGCGCTTTGAGTTCTAAGTTCAGGGTTTTAAGGTGGCAAAGGCTTGATGCGGGTCGGGTCTTTGTTAAGGCTGCTTTGTTGGGCTTATTGTGGCTGGCTTTTGTTATTAGCGTTTTGTTAGCAGTGCAGTTGTTGGTAGGGTTTTTATCGGGAGAGATTTTGTTGGTAGGTTTAGGTCAAGCTAGTAGATGTTTATTTAATGTTCGTTGGGGAGGAGCGTGAGGGTGCTTAGATGTGAAGGAATAACAGATACAAAAAAGACCTGATATAAATCAGGCCTTTCTCTGGTAGCAACAGATCAGAGATCTGTTAGCTTACGCGGTCTTAGATGGCAACGATGTTTTCTGCCTGTGGACCACGTTGACCTTGAGTTACAGAGAACTGTACCTGCTGGCCTTCTTCAAGAGTTTTGAAGCCATTGCTCTGGATTGCACTGAAGTGTGCGAATACGTCAGGGCCATTTTCTTGCTCAATAAAACCGAAGCCTTTGTCAGCGTTAAACCATTTAACAGTACCGGTTACAGTAGCCATGTTAGTTGTCCTATTTTATAAATAATGTTTTGCTATCAGAGATAGCGGTGACGCAGGAATTTTTACTATACATTATGGAAACAGGACGAGAAGCTGAAACAGGATCTTCGAAATGATGCATAAAAATATGGTGAATCTTCAAGCTGGGTATAATATATACACTTTGGTTTTTTATATCAACCCTTTATTTGATTAATTATCGAGGGCCACGCTCTTTAGGTATTTGTTGTCGGAGCTTGAGGAGCCCGTTCAACCTGGTTGCGGGCCTTAGATTTAGCGCGATAGAGGGCTAAATCTGTCCGATTGAATAGATTAGCCGCTGTTTCGTTCCCGATATATTCAGCGACGCCAAAGCTGGCGGTGACGTTAAGCGTCATTGCATCGATGGTTTTTAATGTCTCTTCAATTTCTCGGCGCATCTTTTCTGCCACCTGTAACGCGTTGTCTTGCGGGCAGTTTGGCATAACGATAAAGAATTCGTCGCCGCCCCAGCGACATAGAGTGTCGGCTTGGCGCAGGTTTTGTGTGAGGATCTTGGCGACTCTCTCGAGGATGGTGTCGCCGAGTAAGTGGCCGTAACTATCGTTGAATGTTTTGAAGTGATCAATATCGACCAAAATTGTCGAAACGGGATGTTTGTGACGATCGGCAAAACTGAGTATCTGCTTAAATAGCATTTCAAATGCATGGCGGCTGGTAGCTCCCGTTAGTGGGTCGGTATTCGCCATATATTCTAAACGGCGTTGATAGCCACCGAGAACAAAGTGTTGTAACAGCAGCACCACCGCGATAACCACAAAACTAATTGCCAGATTGATCCACAGCGTAGCGGTCACCTGAGATTCGCTCTGCTCGGTATGCTCTACAATCAGGTACCAACTGAGTTCGGGGATATAACGGGTTTTGATAAGGTATTCTTTGTTGCCATTATGGTAGTTATAGGACCCCTCCGACTTGGTTAAAATAAGGGGCGCGAGCTCTTTGAGTCCGGCAACTTGGTGGATATTGCTGGCATCGTGGTATTGGCTGCCCTGTAGGGTTACTTGACCCTCTGGGTTGATGAAATAGACCCGTCGGCCATAGCGGTTTTGATATATTTCGATCAGTTCTTTAATTTTTTGGGATGCTAAGCCAACACCGATAATCCCCAGTAGCTGTCCCTGCTGATCTCTCACTTTATGATTTACAAATAGGGTCGTGGTTGAGGCATCTGCGGTATCGACGTCGAGATTAATATCAAACTCATTAGGTGTTTGGCGGCTGGTGTAATACCAGCGGTCGGCGGGTTCGGTATTCGATACTTGCTTAATAATGCCGCTGATGTGGTAATAGTTTTGTGTGTATTCAGAGACAAAAAAAGCGGTAAAGGCATTGTAGCGCTGCTGGATCGATGTCAGATAGCGTTGCATGGATGCCGGGTTGTGCTCACCCTTTTCAATCCAGTCGTGGACAAAGGTATCCTGAGCCATCAGGGAGGATACTAAAACCGGCTGGAGAAGATCTCGTTGCACTTCTGAATAGATTGTATCGCTAGTGAGGGGCAGGGTGTTGGTTTGGATATGCTGATTAAGGGATTGATTGGCGACGTAGTAACTGATCAAACTGATGGCGGTGAAGGCGATAGTGAGCAATAGGCCACTAATCAGAATGAACGAAGGTTTACGCAGGGGCAGGTTCATAGCATATCATCTGTCGATTTTAGGGTGTCGACAACCGAAGTGCCTTGGTTTGTCGAGGCGGCATTTTATCAGAAATAGTGAATATGCTCACCTTTAAAAGGTGTGAAGCCATTAAAACGCTAATTGTTATTTATTGAGGGTGTTGGGTTTCGCTAGGCAAAAAAAACCGCCCAGAGAGGGCGGTGGATTGCACTGTTGTGCTTTATTTTCCGGTCTTGATGTTCGACCAAGTTCGACTGCGAACCCGGGCTACATTGGCCGGTAGGGTGGCCGGCATATACAGTCGGTCACGGGTTTCGGCATCTGGATAGATGGCGGGGTCAGCGGTAATCTCCGGATCAACCAGCGCGGTTGATGCCGTATTAGGGTTGGCGTACCAGACATAGTTGGTGATATCGGCGATGATATCGGGGCGAAGCAGGAAGTTAATAAATTTATGTGCATTATCGGCATGCTTCGCATCTGAAGGGATCAGCAGCATATCAAACCAGATTTCGGTACCTTCTTTGGGGATGCTGTAGGCAATTTCGTTGCCATTGTTTGCCTCTTCAGCCCGGGCTTGCGACTGAAAAATATCACCGGAATAACCGACCGCAACGCAGATATCGCCATTGGCTAGGTCGTTGACATATTGGGATGAGTTAAATTGGCGCAAGTAAGGGCGCACGGCCTTGAGAGCGTTAGCTGCAGGGCTATCACTTTTATGCGCCGCTTTGCTGGTATCGATAGATGAATAGCCGGTGTAGAGCAACGCCAGTGGATACATCTCATCGGGTGAATCAAGGAAGGTGACGCCGCATTCTGCCAACTTCTTCATGTTATCGGGGTTAAAAATGAGATCCCAGCTATCGACTGGGGCATCATCACCTAATATCGCTTTAACTTGTTGCACGTTATAACCGATACCGGTGGTTCCCCAAAGATAGGGAACGCCATATTGATTGCCCGCATCTTTGCGATCCAGTAGCTTCATTAAGCTAGAGTCTAAATTGCTCAGGTTCGAGAGCTTATCTTTCTGTAGTGGCTGAAAGATACCCGCTTTGATCTGTTGCTCCATAAAGTGGGAGCTAGGCACGACTAAATCATAACCGGAATGACCTGCTAGCAACTTGGCTTCGAGGGTTTCATTGCTGTCATATACGTCATAAATCACCTTTATGCCGGTTTCCGCTTCAAATTTAGCCAAGGTGTCTTCAGCGATATAATCCGACCAGTTGTAGAAGTTCAGCACTTCCTCTGCTTGCGCCAATGGCACAGAGGCTGCTAAGCCAAGTGTGGAAAGCTGTAACGCTTTTCTGATCAGGTAAGGTACAGTCTTTATCATTATGTTGTGCCTCGTATTGACGTGGTTAGTTATTAAGTTGCAGTATTTAAAAAACCTCAGCCGGTCGTGCCGGCGAGGGTTAATGTGACTGATTAAACAGTTAATAGCAGGTATTCACGTTCCCAAGAGCTGATAACCTCATGGAAGGTTTCAAACTCTGCTCGTTTAACACCTAGATAAGCCTGGACAAACTCCGACCCCATAATTTCACATAATTCAGGGCTTTCTTCTAATAGTGATAAGCCTTCACCGAGTGAACGGGCAACTTCAACGACATCATCTTCGTCCGCCCCGAGTGTAGTGACCGGTTTGGTGGCGTTGAGTTTTTGCTTCATCCCCAGATAACCGCAGGCCAGACTGGCCGCGATGGCTAGGTATGGATTGCAATCAGAACCGGGGAAGCGGTTCTCAATTCGGGTTGCCGCTAACGGGGCAATAGGCACTCGCAAGCCGGTCGTGCGGTTATCGATGCCCCATTTAAAGTTTATCGGCGCAGCGATATCGGGTGCGAAACGACGATATGAGTTCACATTTGGTGCATAGAAAGAGATCGCTTGTGGCGTGTATTTTTGCAGCCCCCCCAGATAGTGATAGAAGCGTTCAGAGAACTGATTCTCGGCATCGCCAGCAAAAATATTCTCACCGGTTTCAATATCGATCATGCTCTGATGGATATGCATGGCGCTGCCGGGCTCATGTTGCATCGGCTTGGCCATAAAGGTGGCATACATATCATGCTTCATGGCGGTTTCACGTAGGGTTCGCTTGAAGACAAACACCTGATCGGCCAGATCAAGAGCATCCCCGTGGAGAAAGTTGATCTCCATCTGAGCCGCGCCAGACTCATGGATCAGGGTGTCCACATCGAGGCCCTGAACTTCGCAATAGTTGTACAGTGTGTCGATCACCGGATTGAATTCATTGACCGCATCAATGCCGTAGGATTGGCGCGCGGTTTCCCGGCGTCCAGAGCGTCCAGTGGCGGGTTTGAGTTCATAATCGGGATCGGTGTTTTTCTGAATAAGATAAAACTCGACCTCGGGAGCAATCACCGGACGTAGACCTTCATCTTCATACAGCTTGAGTATGCGACGCAGAACGGAACGACTAGAAAGCGGGTGCAATTGACCATCACTGGTGTAGCAATCGTTGATTACCTGAGCCGTGGGCTCATCGGTCCAAGGAACCAGTCGCAGGGTGTTTGAATCGGGAACCAAGACCATATCCCGATCCGCAGGATCGACAATATCGTAGTGATTATCGGCCCATTCGCCGGTGACGGTTTGTACCAGCAAGGTCTCAGGGATCTTGCCTCCTTTCTCAGCCAGATACTTTTTAGTGGGGTAAAATTTACCCCGGGCATTGCCAGTCATGTCTGGCAGGGTCGATTCGACCTCAGTTATCCCGTTCTCTTTGAGAAACCTTTCCACGGCTTCCATAAATCACCTACTTTGTCGTGTTAGTCTGATGGTTGCTATTTACTATAGCGGTAATACTTCTTTGTGCTGAGCTTAGTTGAAAACTCAGCAAAACGTGTCGTGATATCGCTACTGCGTGTGGTGGCAGGCGGTCACTCTTTAGTGGCTCAATTCGTATTAGTTGAGGCACATGGTTTTTCTTTTACTCGAATCATTATTCGGGTTTTAGGTTATTCTATGATTTTTACAAAATCAACATTAATTTAATTTTAAATACCGTTTTATGGGCTTGTTGTTGAATTAAATTAGAATTATTATTCGGTTTATCGCTTTTGTGTCACCCTTTTTTGTTTGATGAATGTATGTTTTATGGAACCCATGTTTATGAATGCTAACAACTGCCGACCATCATATTATGTTGATTCAGCCAACCCTCGGCTTGACTATTCTCCCTTAGTGGGTGAGCAGCAGGCGGATGTTTGTATTATTGGCGCGGGCTATACCGGGTTGTCGGCAGCGTTGCATCTGGCTGAAAAGGGCTATTCGGTCCGTCTGTTAGAGGGTGAAACTGTCGGTTGGGGAGCTTCGGGTCGCAACGGTGGCCAGGTGTGTCAGGGGCATAATATGGGGCATGCTGAGCTGACAAAAAAGATGGGGCGGGCGGCGGCCGATGCGCTGTGGCAGAGCTCATTAGAATCGGTCGAGCTGGTTAAAACGTTAATCGCCGAGCATCAGATCAACTGTGATTTAAAACAGGGGGTGATGCATGTGGCGGCAAAGCCCGGACATGTAGCCGAGATACGCGAGAGCGTGGCCTATAAACATAAAGTGCTGGGTTACGATAAGATCCGTTTTGTCGAAGATGATGAGGTGCAAGCGATGCTCGGCACCGAACGCTACTATGGCGGTGAATATTGGCAAGATGCGCTTCATCTGCATCCGCAGAACTATGCCTTAGGGCTTGCTGCAGCGGCAACCAAAGCTGGCGTGGTGATCCATGAACATAGTCGAGTAACAGGCTATACCGCCGGTAAACAAGCGGAAGTTCGCACCGATCAAGGTGTTGTTAAAGCGAAATATATTCTGTTGGCATGTAATGGTTATTTGGATAAGTTAGAGCCGCGTGTTGCCGCTAAAATTATGCCAATCAATAACTTTATCATTGCGACAGAACCGCTCAGTGATGAGCTGTGTCAGCGTATTAACCGTGATGATGTCGCGGTAGCCGATTCTCGTTTTGTGATTAACTATTTCAAATTATCAGGTGATAACCGGCTGCTTTGGGGCGGCGGTGAAAACTACAGTCGTCATTTTCCTAAAGATATACCGAACTTTGTGCGTCCCTATATGCTGCAGTTCTATCCTGAATTGGCAGATGTAAAGATCGATTATGGTTGGGGCGGTACGTTGGCAATTACCCTCAATCGGATGCCTCATTTTGATCGATTAGAAGAAAATCTGTTTGTGGCGCAAGGGTATTCCGGTCATGGCGTGGCCTTGGCGACATTGGGCGGCAAGCTGATGGCCGAGGCGATCAGTGGCTCAGCAGAAAAGTTTGATCTGTTTACGCGAGTGCCGACGCCATCCTTTCCCGGTGGCACGTTGTTACGCTGGCCGGGACTGGTAGCGGGGATGCTGTATTATTCAATGCGCGACCGCTTTTTCTAGTCCTCATCTGTGAATGAAATAGCAGGAGAGGACCGGGTGTTTTCAGAACCTTGATGATTCAGTCTATAATGCCGTCCTGCAAGGGTTGTTGAATCAGAAGCGTTGGAAGCAAAATTGACAGATAAACGTCGGGTAAAAACAGCACAAGAGTTAGCGCCACGTAATGCGCCGGTGCAGGGGCGCTCTAAAATGCGCTCAAAACAGATTATCGATGTTACCGGTGAGCTGCTGGAGCGGGTCGGACTCGATGATCTGAATACCATTTTGATCGCTAAAGAGGTCGGCATTTCTGTCGGCTCTCTCTATCATTACTTCCCCAATAAACATGCGATTCTCTATGCGATGGGTTCACGCTGGCTCGAAACAGTCGAAGCGGCACTGGATGAGATCGATCGCTGGCCGGTTGAAACGTTACCGATGGCGACGCTGGTGGAGCGGATGCTGGCGCTAAAACTAAAAACCTATCAGCAGCAAAAGGCGATTTTAACGCTAGTGCAGGCGATGTTTTCTGTTCCCGAACTGCGGGAGTTGGATGAGCAACACGATGAGTTGGAAATCACACGGATGGCGGCGGTGTTTAAACGCATGGGTATCAATCGCCATCTGAAAGAGCGGCAACGGTTGGGGCGTCTCTATCTTGAGGTCACTCACAGTGTCATGTTGGTGGTCGTCAACCAAAAGGGCGAACGGGCTAAGCGTACGCTGGCCGACCTAAATATGATTATTTGTAACCTATTAAAGCAATACTCAGAAGTCGGTGATTAAAGGTCGGCATCACGACGTCATCGGCGTTGCTTAAGACCACTTAGGCCTAATATGGTGATGCAGATCTTGTTATCGGTGAATCTTTCAGCAGCGAAAAGTGTGCAGTGGGGCTAAACTGAAATAACCGACATCGTTGTTATGACGACAACGACTTGGATTTTCGGGAGTCTCACATGTCACAGTATATGATTACCTATATCGGCGGTGATAAGCCTGCTACTGTAGAAGAAGGACAACAGCATTACGCGCGTTATAAAGAGTGGCTGCTCTCGCTTGGCAACTGCGTGGTAAACCCCGCAACACCGTTTAAAATGACCCAAACAGTACATCCCGATGGCCGCGTTAGCGTCGGCAGTGCGTCATTAATGTCGGGCTATACGGTCATTGAGATGGATTCTATGGCACTCGCACTGGCGGCAGTAAAAGACTGTCCCTTTCTAGAGATCAACGGCACATTGGAAGTGTCTGAGCTGATTAACTAGGCTTATCTGTTTGAGATGGGCTAAACAGCGCCAAGTTCACCGATTTGGGTTTAATGAATAAGAGTTTTGTCCGATACGTTTGAATGATGTATCTATGCAGGGTTGTGCATCGTCGATTGCATGACAGTGCTTAAGGCTCTCGTTAGAACTTTAGGCTCCCGTCATCGGTTCGCTTAGAGCAGTAGGGCATCTTCGATTGGCACAAAGGTGGTAGCCGAATTGACCAGCGAGTTCGCGGTTAATGCTGGCACGCCATAAACCACGGCGTTGACGCCATATTTGAGTTTTACCCTTTCTAGCAATAGATCAAAATCCCCATCCCCCGATAGTAAAACCACAGTATCTACCTCGGGTGCGGTATCCATCACGTCGATGGCGATTCCTACATCCCAGTCGCCTTTGGCCGAGCCATCACTGCGTTGGATATAGGGTTTGAGTTTGATATCGAAGCCAATATGTTTCAGGGCGTTTTGAAATTTGAGTTGGTTGTCATCACCACGATGAATCGCATAGGCGGTAGCTGCAACAATCTCACCCTGTTGGCTGATCTTTTGCCATAGTTTGCGGTAGTTAAACTGTCGCCCATAGGCCTGCCGCGTGGTGTAGTAAATGTTTTGCACATCAGCAAAAATCGCGATTCGGTTCACAGCCTGTCCTTTTGGTGGTCGATGTTTAAATGGTGCTCAATGATTGCTTTTCTAACTCTTCAATAAAGGCATCACGGATCAGGTTGTTGCGGACGCCTTTGCGGGTGATGACCGAGTAGTGGGTGGTAAAGCTGCGTTGCTGGGGCTGAATCGCTTTAAGGCGGTTTTCTCTGATCCACTGTTGGGCATAGTGAGTCGGTAAAAAACCAATATAGCTACCACTGAGGATCAGAAAGGCAATACCTTCACGGTCGGTTGAGCTAGCGCTGGCTTTGAGTATCGCTTGCTGCTGTTTGATGTCCGCCGATTGTGGATAGGCGGGCAGTACCGCATCATATTGGGCAAGCTGTTCATCTGTCAGCGAGTCGTTGTCTTGGGTAAACAGTGAGTGTTTATCGCTGCAGTACAACAGAGACTGTTCATCATAGAGTGGCAGGTAATTCAGGCCCGGCAGGGAGCGCTGTTCGGATACCACACCGACCAATAACTGACCATCGAGTACGCCTGATTCAATATCTTTAGGCGGGATCATCCGAATATTGATAATCACGTCTGGGCCTCGCGCTTTGAGCGCCGCCAGTGCGCGGGTGATGCGCATTTGTGGCACGGTGACCATATTGTCGGTGATACCTATATTGAGTTCGCCCTTGAGTTCGGTATTGATCGCGTTGATCCGAGCGCGAAAATTTTCCAAGTCACCAAACAACTGGAGCGTGGCGTCATAGGCTTCTTCGCCCTGTTCGGTAAGGGCAAATCCGGCTCGGCCTCGATTACACAGGCGCATATTCAAGAGACTCTCGAGTTCTGATATCGCCAGACTGATGGCGGGGCGGCTGATATTTAATTCGACTTCGGCGGCAGAAAAACCACCGCTTTCAACCACGGCCTTGTAGATACGCAGCAGACGAATATGGGCATCACCGAGTTGGCGGGGTAACAGATTTTCTGAACGGCTCATTTTTAGGTAATCTTATAGTTAACTTTGAATAAATATTTGTAGATTTAATAAACTTAATCCTTGGCGATAATAGAGTCAACAAGTGAATAACCTGAGATGAATATTATGACTGATAATCAGTATCGTTGTGGGCTTTCCCAAGAGCAGCTTGATGCCCATTGGATGCCTTTTACGGCTAACCGAAGCTTCAAACAAGACCCTCGACTGATTGTCGCTGCCGAGGGGAATTACTACACCGCTGCAGACGGTCGTAAGATTTTCGATGGACTGTCCGGTTTGTGGAACTGTGGTGCTGGCCATAGCCGTCCAGAGATTAGTGAAGCAGTGAGCAAGCAAGTTAAAGAGTTGGATTACTCTCCAGCCTTTCAGTTTGGTCATCCTAAATCCTTTGAACTGGCCCATCGTATTACTGAGTTGATGCCTGATGGGCTTAACCGGGTGTTCTTTACCGGGTCGGGTTCTGAGTCAGTTGAAACGGCACTGAAAATCGCTCGGGCATACTGGCGCAAGAAAGGCCTAGCGAGCAAAACGCGCTTGGTCGGTCGGGCACGGGGATACCACGGTGTTAACTTCGGTGGTATCAGCGTCGGCGGTATCGGACCAAACCGCGCTATCTATGGTCAGGGTATCGATGCAGTACATATCCCGCATACCCTGCTGAAAGAAAATGTATTTACCCGTGGCATGCCTGAAACCGGCGCCCACCTGGCGGATGAGTTAGAACAGCAGATCGCGATCCATGATGCGTCCAATATTGCCGCGGTGATTGTTGAGCCGATGGCAGGTTCTACCGGTGTTATTCCACCACCGGTTGGCTACCTGAAACGACTGCGTGAGATCTGTGATAAACACAACATCTTACTGATTTTTGATGAAGTCATTACCGCGTTTGGCCGTATGGGCGCCAACACCGGTGCGGAAGCCTTTGGTGTAACCCCAGATCTGATGACCGTTGCTAAACAGCTGACTAATGGCGTTATTCCGATGGGGGCGGTGATTGCGAAGCAGGGTATTTACGATACCTTTATGGCCGATGCAGGCCCTGAGTATATGTTGGAACTGCCACACGGCTATACCTATTCGGCCCATCCGGTCGCGTGTGCGGCGGGTTTAGCCTCGTTGGATATTCTGGCCAATGACAAACTGATTGAGCGTTCTAAATCGATTGCGCCACAGTTTGAAGAGATGGTACATAGTCTCAAAGGCACACAGTATATCGCTGATATTCGCAACTGTGGCCTAGCCGCAGGATTGACCATCGAAGCGGCACCGGGTGAACCTGCTCTGCGTCCGCATCAGATCGCCATGAAGTGTTGGGAAAAAGGCTACTATGTCCGTCACGGTGGCGATACCATCCAATTGGGTCTGCCATTTACCGCCGAAGCCGAAGAGATCGACGGGTTGATCAACGCATTGGGCGAGTCGATTCAAGAATTAAGTTAACGCCATTTATAACTAAATTTAGCTGCACCTTAGGTGCAGCGTTTAAAAAGAATAAAGAGATAAAATTATGACTGTTGTAGGCCATTTGATTAATGGCGAGATGCGCACAGACGCGGCTCGCACACAGGCAATATTTAACCCATCAACGGGTGAAGAGAGCAAGCAGGTTGCACTGGCATCTGTAGCCACCGTTGAAGAGGCGATTGCCGCTGCGGAGCAAGCGTTCCCCGCTTGGCGTAATACGCCACCGGCGAAACGTGCCCAAGTAATGTTTCGTTTTAAAACATTGCTAGAAGAAAATTCCGCTAAGATCTGCGAAATGATCGGCGAAGAACACGGCAAGATTTCCCATGATGCCGCCGGTGAATTGCAACGCGGTATAGAGAACGTCGAGTATGCTTGTGGTGCGCCAGAACTGTTAAAAGGCGAGCACAGCCGCAATGTTGGCCCCGGTATCGATTCTTGGAGTGAATTTCAGCCACTAGGTGTGGTGGCGGGTATTACGCCGTTTAACTTCCCCGCGATGGTGCCACTGTGGATGTATCCCATGGCGATTGTTTGCGGTAACACCTTTATCCTCAAACCGTCTGAACGTGATCCATCATCCACGCTTTTTATCGCTCAGTTGCTGCAAGAAGCGGGTCTGCCTAAAGGCGTGATCAACGTGGTTAACGGTGATAAAGAAGCGGTGGATGTACTGTTGACCGATAGTCGTGTTAAAGCCGTGAGCTTTGTCGGTTCTACGCCGATTGCGGAATATATCTACAGCACGGCCAATGCCAACGGTAAGCGTTGTCAGGCACTGGGTGGCGCGAAAAACCATGCCATCGTTATGCCCGATGCGGATATGGATAACGCCGTTAACCAGCTGTTAGGCGCGGCCTTTGGTTCTTCGGGTGAGCGTTGCATGGCGCTGTCTGTTGCGGTTGCTGTTGGTGATGCGGCGGCAGATACCCTGGTCGCGAAAATGAAAGCGGCAATGGAGCCACTCAAAGTGGGTGCCTACAGCAACAGCGAAAACGACTTTGGCCCGGTTATTACCCGTGCTCATCAGTTAAAGGTGAACGGTTTTATCGATAGCGCCGAAGCGGATGGTGCGACGGTTGTGGTCGATGGTCGTAACCCGGTCGTTGATGGTTTCGACAATGGTTTCTTTGTTGGCGCGACGTTGATTGATAATGTAACCCCGAGCATGTCCAGCTATGAAGCGGAGATCTTCGGCCCAGTATTGCAGGTGGTCCGTGCGAATACCATGGAAGAGGCGATGCAGCTGATCAATGACCATGAATATGGCAATGGCACCTGTATCTTCACCCGTGACGGTGAAGCGGCGCGTTACTTCTCAGACAATATTCAAGTAGGTATGGTTGGTATTAACGTACCGTTACCAGTACCGGTGGCGTACCACAGCTTTGGTGGTTGGAAGCGTTCATTGTTTGGTGATCTACACGCTTATGGTCCAGATGCCGTACGTTTCTACACTAAACGTAAAACTATCACCCAGCGCTGGCCTTCCAGTGGTGTACGTGAAGGTGTTTCGTTCGCCTTCCCAAGCTAAGGCGGTAGTGAGTCAGTAGGGCAATCCTGCTGATTCACCTGTCAAAGAGGCGCTTTAATCAGCGCCCCTTGATGGTCTTCGATTAACCGGTAGCCGTTCACGCGACTACCGGTTTTTTGTGTCTGATGGTTTTGTAAGGCCTTTTTCTAGAGCTTGTCTGCGAGGGCTTAAGGATAGTGTCAGGCAATGTCTTTAGATATAGATGTCCTTCTGCGAGCGTTACTGAAGCCTGATGATAAGTTTCAATGCCTTGTAACGAACAGCGTAAATCACTCTCATAAATGCCCGCCAATATTGTTGAATATATCAACTATGAATTAAATTCACCCAAAGTTAAAAATAAAGCATTTTCATTCATGTTTGAGTGCGGGTATAAATACTCCTAACTATTAAGCCTAGACAATGTTGTCGTTGATTCTTAGTGAGCCGCACAAATCAAACATGGTGAAGGCGGCTCACTGAAGGAACTGGAAGATCAATTGAGACTGTCTAGCAAGGAACAAGCTCAGGCTTTATCTCAGACATTAGGGTGCTATTACAATGAACACAGACTTTACCTTTACGATTAAGAGCATAGGCTTTGATGAGAACTATCGTCCATTAGAGAATACGCGTATCACGACCAATTTCGCGAATTTGGCGAGAGGCGAAAGCCGTCAAGAGAACCTGTGCAATACCCTAAGAATGATTGATAACCGTTTTAATGCCTTAGCGCATTGGGATAACCCTAACGGCGATCGTTATTCTGTCGAACTCGATATCATCTCTGTTGATATGGATATTGAAGGCAATGGCCAGAGTTTCCCTGCCATTGAAGTACTGAAAACGAATATTGTTGATCATAAAACCGGTGAACGTATCGAGGGTATTGTTGGCAATAACTTCTCCTCCTATGTGCGTGACTATGATTTTAGCGTGTTGCTGATGGATCATAATAAGAATCAGCCCCAATTTACTGTGCCAGAGAACTTTGGCGAGCTACACGGGAAACTCTTTAAATATTTCGTTAACTCGAAGGCTTATCAGCAGCACTTTAAAAAGCCACCGGTTATTTGCCTCAGTGTTTCTAACAACAAAACCTACTATCGGAAAGAGAATCAGCATCCTGTTTTAGGGTTTGAGTATCAGCCTAATGAGTCATCGTTGACTGAGCAATACTTTAAAAAAATGGGCTTAGATGTTCGCTATTTTATGCCTTCAAATAGTGTTGCACCGTTGGCCTTTTACTTCGTTGGCGATTTACTCAACGATTACACGAACCTTGAACTGATCAGTACGATCAGCACGATGGAGACCTTTCAGAAAATATACCGACCTGAAATTTATAATGCCAACGCGGTCGCAGGCCAACGCTATCAACCTAAATTAGAAAACCAGGATCACTCAGTCACCCAAATTATTTATGACCGAGAAGAGCGAAGCCAATTAGCCAATCAACAGGGGAAATTTGCTGAAGAGTACTTCATCAAACCTTACCAAACCGTACTGGAACAATGGTCAGCAAATTACGCTTAATCGTTACGTTCAATCATTTACTTACATAGACGACATCATTGATTATGAAAACATTATTACCGACTTCAACCGCAGGTAGCCTGCCTAAACCGACTTGGCTTGCAGAGCCTGAGACACTTTGGTCTCCGTGGAAACTGCAAGGTGAGGAATTAATCGACGGCAAACATGACGCTTTACGGGTGTCATTACAAGAGCAACAACATGCGGGTATTGATATTGTCAGTGATGGCGAGCAAACACGTCAACACTTTGTCACGACCTTTATTGAGCACCTCAACGGTGTTGATTTTGAGCAACGTAAAACGGTTAAAATTCGTGATCGCTATGATGCGAGTGTCCCCACGGTTGTTGGCCCTGTTTCTCGCCAAAAATCCGTCTTTGTAGAAGATGCTAAGTTTTTGCGTCAGCAAACCAAGCAGCCTATTAAGTGGGCTCTACCTGGCCCTATGACGATGATTGATACGCTTTATGATGACCATTATAAAAGTCGTGAAAAACTCGCGTGGGAATTTGCCATCATTCTCAATCAAGAAGCTAAAGAATTAGAAGCGGCTGGCGTTGATATTATCCAATTTGATGAACCGGCATTTAATGTGTTTTTTGATGAGGTCAACGAGTGGGGTATAGCAACGTTAGAAAGAGCCATTGAAGGGCTTAAATGTGAAACGGCTGTACATATTTGCTACGGCTACGGTATTAAAGCCAATACCGATTGGAAAAAAACACTGGGCTCTGAATGGCGACAATATGAAGAGGCGTTCCCTAAACTGCAAAAATCGAACATCGATATTATCTCGCTAGAATGTCATAACTCCCATGTTCCAATGGAATTACTTGAACTTATTCGTGGTAAAAAAGTGATGGTAGGGGCTATTGATGTGGCAACCGATACCATTGAAACACCAGAGGAAGTCGCCGGTACCCTGAGAAAAGCACTTAAGTTTGTCGATGCCGACAAGCTCTACCCGTGCACCAACTGTGGTATGGCGCCTTTGTCTCGTCGAGTCGCAGCAGCGAAACTCGATGCTTTGAGGGCCGGCACAGAGATTGTTCGCCGCGAACTCTTGGCCTAAAAAGTGACGGGGTCAGGTGTTGCTTGTTGCCTCTTGACCCGCTTTGTTTCTTATCAGATTAAACGTGCTTGTTGGTGATGCGTACAAAAGCGTGTGCATAATCTCTAAACCGTTCAGACGGGCCATCGTTATGTTGGTGGTGCGTTATTCAAAGCCTCTTCGGTATAGAGACGACGGGTGATGGCCGCGCCGATACCGTTAGCGGCGCCGGTAACAAGTGCGATTTTACCTTGGATACCTTTCATTGTTTTGCTCCTAAGGTCGTAAGCGTCGACTGCTCACACGTTGCTTGAAAATAAGTGAGATGCGAAGTTCCCATTTAAAAATAGATGGGAACGTAACATGCATAAATCCACACTACCGCCACGACGTCGATATCCCCCCGAACTGAAACTCAAGATAGTTCATGAAGCGATTACAGGCCCTGAGTCTAAGGCGGCGATTGCGCGTGAATATGACATCAACGCAAATATGTTGTCGAACTGGATTAGAGAGTTTCGGAACGAGGCTCGCTGGGTTAAGAAAGCAAACTCGCCCATGATACCTATGATTGTTGTTGATGATTCAACTGATCAGCACGCGCCAAATCACCAACCATGTGCGCAGACACCAGAGTCGACACGGCCCTCTATGTCAGTTATGAGTATCCGGTTTAACTCAGGCCATCAGCTCAATTTGAGTAATCCGACGGATACCCAGCTCGGTCAGATCTTGAGGGCACTGGTATGATGGGGTTACCTTCAGGTACACGTGTTTGGCTGATCGCCGGTCATACGGATATGCGCAAAGGCTTTGATGGTCTTGCTGGTGTTGTCCAATATCAGATTGATAAAAATCCCTTTTCAGGGCAGCTCTTTGTGTTCCGAGGAAGGCGTGGTGACCGGATCAAAGTGCTCTGGTGGGACGGTCAAGGACTCTGCCTGTTTTATAAGCGTCTTGAACAGGGCCGATTCGTTTGGCCTCAGGCGAAAAATGGCGTTATTCATCTATCGACTGCGCAGCTCTCTATGCTGCTCGAAGGGATAGACTGGAGAGCTCCCAAACGTACTAATCGACCACATTTGTCTGCTTGAAAACCTAATAAATACGGGGATTTCAGAGGGTGTTCTGATAAAATATACCTCATGAAAATGACCGCTGATTCCCTGCCCAATGATCCTGAACTGCTCAAGCAGATAGTGCTTTCTATGCAGCAGAATCTGACGGTGGAGCGGACCCGAAATGAGCATCTTGAGCTACGTCTTGCTGCGCTGCTTCGGAACCGTTTTGGCCGTTCCAGTGAACGCACAGATAGTACTGATCAGCTTGATCTTCTGATCGAAGATACCGAAACAGCGATCGCTCAGATATCTCCAAACTCCACAGTGTCTGCGCGGTCATCTTCCACCTCGCGCGGCCGTAAACGCTTTAGCGAATCACTCCCGCGTGAAGAGCACCGCCATGAACCCGCAAGCTGTCACTGTCCTGACTGTGGAGGGAAGATGAAACTAATCGGGGAAGACCTCTCTGAGATGCTGCACGTGGTGCCGGAACAGTATGTGGTTCTGCAACAGGTTCGCCCTAAGTATGGCTGTAGTGCTTGCGATCAGATCGCTCAAGCACCTGCGCAAGAACGCGTCATTGATAAAGGGATCGCCTCGGCTGCACTGATCGCTCAGGTCATCGTTGATAAATACGCAGATCACTTGCCACTCTATCGTCAGGAAGGACGCTTCAAGCGTTCAGATATCGAACTGGATCGTTCGACGTTAGCGGGTTGGGTTGGCCGTGCCGGTGCGCTGTTAGAGCCCTTGGTGCAGGCCATCCGCACGCATGTGATGTCAGCACACAAACTCCATGCGGATGATACAACGGCACCAACGCTCAAGCCCGGAAATAACAAAACCCTAACGGGGCGCTACTGGAACTACGTACGAGATGATCGTCCCTGGGGAGGCGATGCAGCGCCTGCTGTTTGGTTCCAGTACAGTACCACCCGGTCAGGAAAAGAACCTGCCGCTCACTTGAAGGGTTATCGCGGGATCATCCAGACTGATGCTTATGCGGGTTATAACCTTGCCGTTCAGTCCGGCATCACGCGAGCGGGTTGCTGGGCTCATGTCCGCAGAAAGTTCTTCGAGCTTGCTGAATCGACAAAAAGCCCTGTTGCGCTGGAAGCCGTTGAACGAATAAACGCGTTGTATCAGGTTGAAAAACAGATCAAGGGTAAGCCGCCGGATGAACGGCAATATGATAGGCAGAAAAATGCCAAACCTTTGATGGATGATCTGTATACCTGGTTAGATCAGACCCTTCGACAATGCTCTAAAGGCTCGGCTTTGGGACGAGCGATCAACTATGCTCGCAAACAATGGGATAGCCTGACGCGGTACCTTGATGATGGCCGTATAGAAATAGACAACAACGCCGCTGAGCGGGCTATCCGCCCACTAGCGCTGGGGCGGAAGAATCACCTATTCGCCGGTTCTGAGGATGGAGGGCATTATGGTGCTGCGCTTTATAGCATCATGGGCACAGCGAAGCTCAACGGTATCGACCCAAAGGCCTACCTGACAGCCGTGCTAAAACGGATCAACAATACCAAGACCACAGATATTGAAAGTCTGCTGCCTTGGAATATCAATCTCAATGACTCTCAGGTAACCGAAGCGATTTAAGGTGTGAGCAGTCTACGCTTACCTAAGGTCTGAGACTTTTTAACATTAAAAAAGCACATCAGCAAAAGCCCGTGGGATGCGGTATGGGCCTCAGTGCGACGTTGATGTGCTAGGCGTTCGTAAAAAAGGCAGCGATTACCGCTGCCAACGTGTCATAGAGCTAGCTTAGATGATGGACCTCTTGCAGTCCGTAAACCGGCGTGTCGATACCCTCCATGCGGGCTTTAATTTGCAGCGATAGGTACTGTGAGTAGTGGCGGGACTGGTGTAGATTGCCGCCATGGAACCACAATGCTTCTTGCTGAGTTGGCTTCCACATGTTGCGTAATTCACCCTCCCATGGGCCTGGATCTTTCGCGGTATCGGAGCCTAAGCCCCAACATTTACCCACTTTGTCGGCGACTTCTTGGGAGATGATTTTAGCGGCCCAGCCGTTCATCGAACCAAAACCGGTAGCGTACACAATCAAATCTGCTTCTAGCTCTGTACCATCGGTAAGAACAACCGATTTCGGTTTTACTTTGGCAATTGATACCCCGGATTTGAGTTTAATTTCACCGTCGGCAACGAGATCGGATGCACCGACATCGATGTAATAACCCGATCCACGACGTAGGTATTTCATGAATAGCCCTGAACCGTCTTCACCAAAGTCGAGTAAGAATCCCGCATCGGTTAGGCGTTGGTAAAATTCGGCATCGCGCTCTGCAACGGCTTCATAGGCAGGAATATGAAATTGCGGCATGATCTTGAACGGAACCGAGCCAAAGGTGAGGTCGGCTTTATAGGTCGTCATACCATTTTCAACCGCTTCTTCAGAGTACAAACCGCCTAGCACTAGCTCCATTAACGAATCTGATTTGATGATGTGTGTCGAAGAGCGTTGAATCATGGTCACATCGGCATCGTTTTCCCAGAGGGCACAGCAAATATCATGGGCTGAGTTGTTACCGCCCAGCACGATGCATTTTTTACCTTTATAGGCTTCGCCACCGGGGTGCTGGCTCGAGTGATGTTGCTCGCCTTCAAAGGTATCCATGCCCGGAATATCGGGCATGTTGGGAATGCCGGACATACCGGTTGCCAGTATCAACTGTTTAGGGTGTAGCGTTAGCTTTTCGCCATCGCGATCGACTTCTACCGTCCACTCTTGCTTATCCTCATCATATTTTGCGCGTGTGCAGCGGGTTGATCCCCAGTAATTTAGTTCCATGACCTTGGTGTACATTTCGAGCCAATCCCCCACCTTGTCTTTAGGGGTAAATACTGGCCAGTTTTCAGGGAAAGGTATGTAAGGCATATGGTCATACCAAATAGGGTCGTGCAGCGAAAGCGACTTATAACGATTACGCCATGTATCACCCGGCTTAGGTAACGCATCAATCACGATGGTGGGTACTTCTAATTGTCGAAGGCGTGCGCCTAACCCGATCCCGCCTTGTCCGCCACCAATAATTAAGCAGTAGGGCTGTTCGGTGTAGCCTAAGTTAGCTTCTTCATGCTGACGTTTTTCGAGCCACGTTTGGCGGTTTTTGTTCGCGCCGTGTTCAGCACCTTTGGGACGTAATTTGTTACGCTTTTCGGGAAAATCTTTTAGCTCCGTCATGGTGGTAAGGAAGGTCCATGCGAGTCCATCGCGTAACCGCACATAGGCACGACCTTTCGCTATGTTCGTTTCGAAGGTAATCCAAGCATCGACTACGCCATCGGTTTCAGTGGCGTCTTCTTCAACTTGCCAGTTGCTCGGTGCAGCATCGGTCATGGTGGCGGTGAGCATGTCGCTGATAGCGTCACGGCCTTCCATGGTTTTAATGTTCCATGTAAAGGCGACTAGGTCGCGCCAGTATCCATCTTCTTCAAATAAAGAGACGGCGTCGGCGGGTGATGTAGAGCTGAGTGTAGCGGCTAACTTTTCCACCCATGCGACAGCGTCAAGTGTGGGTTTATGAGTAGCGGTTAGTGCGGTATGGGTCATATTTATCTCCAGTGCAGTTTGTTTTTTTTGTGCTGCGTTGACCTAGGAGATAAAGCAGCAAACGTGCCAGTATCAGCAGTTTTAATTTTTATAAAATATAAGTATTTGAATTATATGGTAAGTTTTTGGTTATTTGCTCTGTGTTGAGTGAGATAAGTTAAATTTGAGATTCTCGCTGAGTGTTACAGCTGTAATGCGAACACATAACAGCTGTAACGCTGGATGGTCGTGAACGTTACAGGTGTAACGCTTTTCAGTTAACGATTTTATGCGGCTTGCAGCTACACCATTGATCGAATTTGACGACCGAAGGTGAGGTTAGATACATGCCTGAAAGAAGTATAGAAAACGCCTCTTGTCAGCGGTAGACTCGATGGGATCGTGAAATAAAAATAACAGTCACGGGCTAGGAATAGGCATGAATAACGCAAGCCAACGTCGTCATATCGATACCATACTCAGCTATGGCGGGCATGAGTCAACCAATAAACGTTACTCGCCCACCCATGAGTTGATTGGGCGTTCGTGGCAACGCTGTTTATCAGAATATGGTTTAGATCCGAGCCAGCCAAGGCCGGCGCGCATCGTCACCCATCAAACATTACGTGAGCATCAAGATTCGGTGGATGAGTTTTTGAACGTCGCGCGTGCCGGTGTCGAACAGCTGTACACACAAATTTCTGGCCTTGGATACGTACTGTTATTAAGTGACCATCGGGGGATTACCGTTCAGTTTTTAGGTAATAAGCATGATGATGACCGCTTGCATAAAGCAGGGCTTTACTTGGGGGCTGATTGGAGTGAGCAATATGCTGGCACATCGGCAGTAGGCACCTGTATTCAAGAGCAGCAAGCACTGACTTGTCATCGTGTAGATCACTTCGATAGCTCCCATATCAGCCTAACCTGCACGGCGGCACCGATTAAAGATCCATCCGGGCAGTTGTTGGCGGTATTGGATATCTCTGCATTAGACTCATCCCGTACCCCTGAAAGCCAAAACTTTGCCTTACACCTAACGCAACTGTATGCCCGTCTGATTGAAGATGCTTATTTCTTACGGCGCTATCGCCATAGTTTGATTTTTAAGTGTGATCAATCCCGTGAGCTGGTTCAGGTCAATGGCCAGTTATTGTTTGCCTTAGATGAGCAAGGCAATATCCTTGCGGCTAATACCGCGGGTCGCGCTTTGCTGGCGCAATATCAGCCCTTCGCAACCGATTCGACTTCATTACCGGACTTATTGGAGTGCCAGTGGCGGGATATTTTATCTATCACTTACGAAAGCAAAGATGGCGTCCGTGCGTTTCGGGTAGCAGGCTCTCAGCAAATGTTATACGGCATTTTGATTGAGCCAAGGACGAATACCTCTAGCCAGTTGAACGTATCAGAAGTGTTAGCCTCACAAGAGGAGTCAGTCCCACCGTTAGATAAGCTGTGTGCTGATGATCCTGCTATGCGGCAAACGATTAGCTTAGCTAAGCGGTTACGCCATCGTGATGTTAGCCTGCTTATTTTAGGTGAAACGGGCACAGGTAAAGAGGTGCTGGCTAAAGCCATTCATGCAACCAGCCATCGGTCGGATCAGCCTTTTATGGCTGTTAACTGCGCCGCTATCCCTGAATCATTAATCGAAAGTGAGCTGTTTGGTTATGCGCCGGGTACTTTTACCGGAGGCCGAGTAAAAGGTGCAAAGGGCCTGATTCAAGAAGCCAATGGCGGCACACTCTTTTTAGATGAAATTGGCGATATGCCGTTACAGCTACAAAGTCGTTTATTACGGGTATTAGCCGAAGGGCAGGTGTTACCCCTTGGGTCATCACAGCCAGTTAATATTGATGTCCGTGTTCTTGCGGCCACGCACTGTAATCTGACGCAGCTGATTGCTGACGGACTGTTTAGAGAAGACCTTTACTATAGGCTAAACGGCGCAACATTAAAGCTATCCGCTTTAAAAGCGCGGGTCGATAAGCAGTACCTAATCAAGTTGCTGTTAAAGCGTATCAACCCCGCTGCTCGACTCCGCGCCGATGCGATGAGTGCGTTACTGGCCTACTCATGGCCAGGTAATATTAGGCAGTTAGTTAACACGCTTACGTTTGCCGAAGCTGTCTGCAAAGAGGGAGAGATTACCGTCCACCATTTACCGGAAGAGTGCATTGCCGGGCGACTGGATAAACCGACTCTTGCTTTATCAGTGCAATCACCAACCCCTCATTACGCATCAACAGTGTCGCCAGAACCCTGGTTGGATCCTTTGTTAGATAAGGTTGATGCCATCTCCGAGCAGCAAACACTAATTGATAGGCTCCATCAGCAGCGCTGGAACATTTCTGCTGTTGCTAAAGAGTTAGGCGTATCACGGCCGACGATTTATAGACGAATAAAAAAGCTTGGGATTAGTTTGCCTAGAGATGTTTAACTAATCTCTAACTCAATATTTGCATCGATTTTTGCTTTATGAAAAACTGCTTAAAAACACAGTACAAGGATGTACAGTATGAACTTTCCTCTTATTGGCAAGCGATGCCAAGCTATTACTTTCCCTCTCAATTGTAAGCGCAACGCATGGCCCTCGGGCCGCATGTTAAACCGCAATTGCCTTATGTCTTTTCATGGTCTGGTGCTGCTCATCACTCTATTGGTGACTGCTCTTGGTTTGGCTGATAAAAGCTTTGCCGATAAACCTAAACTACAGCTTGCGACCGTCTATCATAAGGGGCTCGATGTATCCGCTTATTGGGTGAGTGAAAAGCTGGACGGGGTGCGGGGGTATTGGAATGGTCAGCAGCTTTTAACACGACAAGGCTACCGGATAGATGCGCCGGATTGGTTCACCGAGGTTTTACCCGAACAACCCCTGGATGGTGAGCTGTGGATCGGGCGAGGGCAGTTTGCTGCGGTGTCCGCGTTGATCCGACGTAGCCATATTGACGGGTCGCAGGATGCCTTGAATGGCTGGCGGCAGGTCAAGTTTATGTTATTCGATCTGCCCCGATTTCCCGGCACCTTTAGTCAGCGTTTAAAGCAATTACATCAGCTCGTGGACAGGGTCGACCGGGACTGGATTCAGTTGATCGAACAGCGGCGAGTGTCAAGTGATAGCGAGCTAATGGCGTGGTTAGAACGGGTGGTTGCTGAAGGCGGCGAAGGCTTGATGCTGCACCATCAGAATGCGCGGTATCAAGCGGGGCGTAGCGATCACCTGTTAAAGCTGAAACGATGGCAGGATGCGGAAGCGAAAGTGATTGGGCACCAGCCGGGGAAGGGGAAGTATGTGGGTATGCTCGGTGCATTGTTAGTTGAAACGCCGACGGGTATCCGTTTTAAACTGGGCAGTGGCTTTACCGACCAACAACGGCAGAACCCACCGGCCATTGGTAGTATCGTTACCTATAAATATACCGGAGTGAGTGCAAAGGGTGTGCCTCGGTTTGCCAGCTTTATGCGGGTTCGTCAGCCGTGAGTGTTTATTGGCTTGTTATTCTGTGATGCCTAAGGGCGAGTTGGCATAGTCGCGTTGCTTCTACGGATTGCCTGCCCTTGGGCTTGCCTTGGTGATCATCTATCTATTTTTAGGTATCTGATATTGTCTATTTCTATTCTATAATGATGCGGTTATTGCCGAGCGTAACAGTTGTTACGGGGCACCTATGTCGGATTATTACGGACGCTATCTTATGAAGGCTGTTTCACTTGCTGAGCTTGAGCAACAGTATCCGCAAGGCTTCTGTCAGTCTCTTTCTATGTTCGGTGCTTTGTCTAATGAAAGTTTGCAGTTTTTACTGCAGCAAGGGGAGCTGTTAGCGGTGCAGCCGGGTGATCGCCTATTCAGTATTGGCGATGTCTCTGAGCAGTTTTATGTCATTATCAAAGGTGGAGTGCGGTTTTATCAGCATCGCCCTGAAGATGACGTGAGTGTGCCTATGCGTCTCTATGCCGAGGGCGAGCAGATCGGTTTTGTTGGGATGATTGGCTTGCATGCCCGTCGGGGTGATGCCGTTGTCGAAAACGAGGGGTATCTGCTTAAAATCAGTACCGAACTGTTTCACCGGCTGTGTGAGCAGTATCCTGAGATGTTTATGATCTTCCTGATCAATATCACTCGCGAGATGAGCCGTGAAATCAGTCATCTTGATCAAATGTATGCCGATAAAAACTGACGATGGTTATTTCTTTTACGACCTCTCTCTTTGCTGAATAAGTGACGATGAAACTCACTCGATGAGTTCCGTTGATTGTTGAGTTAAAAGGCCGATTATTCAACTCTGGACTATTATCAAACTATTGTTCGATTTTTGATCAGCTTAGGTTCAAAAGCCTAAGCTGTTTTAAAAACGGATGACTATCTATCTGATCATTGTTTCACTGAGGTTCAATAAGCCCGTTTCTATCAACCAGCCCTAGGGGGTAAGCGTCATGGAACAGCAACAGTTTTTAGTGGATGAACTGGATAAAAAAATTGAGATGTTTCGCGACAACTCTCAGTCCCATAAAGCCTTACATCGACGCTTGCGCTACGGCTCCTTTGGCCTCACCGCGATGTTGTCGCTGCTGTCCGGGTTAGCGCTTTATCTGCCAGCGTATGCCACCCATCTGAATGTCGCTATTCTAGTTTTCTCTGGTACTGCCGGTATTCTCGCGTCCCTCGAGGGGCTGCGTAAGGCGGATGAACTGTGGATTCATGAGCGGACCACTTATTACACCCTGTGTGATTTAAGGCGTGAGCTGATGTTTCAGATTAAAAGCCAAACCTTGAAGGCCGCAGAGCTTGAGGTGTTTTTTGATCGACTGCAAAAAGTATTGAATAACTCGGCCGAAAAGTGGAGTTCTGGCATTGTGCAGGGGCGACAAGGGGATATCGTTCCGGCGGAATAGGGTCGTAAGCGCCGGACTATGGATAAAGCTGCTTGTTGTTATGGCTTTGGTGATACCGAGGTACTCTGATCGAGCGGCTCTAGCGTCACGCGTCCTCGGCGGCCTCCGAGTTCAGAGATCAACATGGCAGCGATAATCATACCTGCACCCACTAACCCCAATGTGCCGAGTTGTTCGTTTAGGAACAACCAAGCGGAGAGGCAAGCAAACACGGGTTCGGTGGCAAAGATCAGTGCCACCTGATGCGAGGCGAGTATCTGCTGACAGGCCGATTGTGCCCAGTAGGCATAGGCCGTGCCCAGTAGGCCGGTAATCAACACCGCACTGATAATCAGAGGGTTAGTGGCGAGGTCCTGCCAACTCAAGGGGGTGAATCCGAGTGATAAAATGCGGGTTCAGGGCTAATCCAAGCAGCAATACTGCTATACAAAGCCACGGCCAGTAGCTGGAGGATGCTCAAGGGCATCACCGGGAGTGAATCGACGAAGCGGCCGGTCAGCAAAATATGAATGGCAAAGCCAAATGCACAGACCAATATGAGAGTGTCACCCCGGTTGAATTCCAGCTTATCACCCACGGTTAACAGATAGAGCCCTACCGTGGCGATCACCATGCCGATCCACACCGCCGTGGCGGCCTTGATACGAAATAGCAGAAAGCCTAGCAACGGCACTAACGGCACGTTTAAACCGGTAATAAAGCCAGCATTAGACACCGAGGTGTAATGCATGCCCTCTGTCTGAGTGTAGAAACTGACAAACAGCAAAAAACCGAGCAGGGCGCTGGCGCCACAAAGCGGTAACCAGCGAATGTTGACCAGTTGCTGTCGGTTAAACCAAAGCAGGGGGATCAGTGATAAGCCTGCTAATAAGAAACGGATGGCATTAAAGGTGTGTGTAGGTATCTCTTCAATAGCTAGATCGATCAACACAAACTCCGCGCCCCAGATAAAACAGACGAGCAGGAGTAGCAGTTGTGCTGTGCGTGATGATCGGATAAGCATGGGAAGTCCTTGTCGATAAAGCTAGTTAGTCAGTTTTGCCTGCATCGTTAAGCGGGTTAAACCGTGAGACCCTATGGGTTTAAACAATGGAGACCGAAGTCTCCATGAAACGATGCTACATTCTACGTTAGGCCAGCATAAATCCCAGTGTTACCAGACAGGTAAAAGCGATAACGGCGCCAATTAAGGCGTAGGGGATCTGGGTCAGCGCATGTTGCATCGGGGTACAGCCTGACCCTTGGGATGACAGTACTGTCGAGTCACTGAAGAAACAGGCGTGACTACCAAAAGCTGAGGCGGATAGCAGTGCGCCTACGGTGAGCGGCATCGACATATCCATGCTAATGGCCATAGGGATAACGATGGGTAGGGAGACGACAAATACACCCCAGCTAGAACCCGTCGCAAATACCACCATCGCCATCGAAGCAAACACGAGTGCGGGTAACATCTCTTTCGATAGGAAGGGGGTCAATGAGTCGATGATATAAGGGGTTAGGCCGAGTTGATCGTTGATCTCTTTGACCATAAAGCCCGCACAGACGACCGCAATGGGGTGTAGCATTACCTTAAAACCATCCAACATCGCATCCACGAGCTGAGCAAAAGAAAGCAGTCGCTGCCAGAAGTAGAGCACCATGGTAAATATCGAGGCAACCAGTGCGCCTAGCAGTAAGTCGATATCGTAATAGACGCTGGCGGCGACTAACACGGCCATCGGCAACAGGAAGTTTAATAGGCCAATGATCGGTGCGGTTTTCTTTAGCTTAGAGGTATCGAAACCATCTTGCTGAATCCCATCGGGGATGGGCTGACTTGCTTGGGCGCGCTGTTCGGCTTGTTTCATTTCGCCAAAATCACCGAGTATCCCTAAGGCCACTAAAAACACCACCAACAGTGCCGCCCAGCCATACACCATATAAGGAATGGCTTCGATATAGAGAGACATACCTTTGCCTTCGGCTGCGGCGCCGTTTTCTTCCAGCAAGGCGGCAAAGTAAACCGCCCAGGTTGAGACTGGTACCAGAATACACACCGGTGCAGCGGTAGAGTCGACTAAAAAGGCCAGTTTTTCTCGGGAGATCTTATAGCGGTCGGTGAGGCTTTTCATCGACGCAGAGACTGCCAGCGAGTTCAGGTAGTCATCGATAAATACCATAATACCGAGGCTACAGGTGGTGAGCATGGTGCCGCGCTTGGTTTTAATCCGTTTGGCCAGAAGCTCGCCAAAGCTGAGTACGCTGCCACCCCGTTCTAGCATATTGATCAGGCCGCCCATCATGCCGCATACCAGCACGATCCAGGCGATGGTTTCATCCATGACCACCGACATTGAGAGGTCGCCCAGTCCACTGACAACATTACTGGGGTCGAGCAACAGCAAGCCTGCAATAATACCGGCGAAGATAGATTCCAGTGGTTTCTTGGTGATTACCGCCACACATAGAATGAGCATGGCGGGCAGTAGACTGTAAAAGCCATAGGGTTCGCCGTCGACATGCTGGGTCGAAAGGTAGGCAAAAAAGGCCATAATCGCGCTAAAAAAATCAGCCATTTTTGTGGGCTGCCTTGGCGATTAACGGGCGTATCTGGGGTGTTGTTTGGCTTGATAGCCATGGTGTCGAGGCTGACAGCCGGGCCGATCTCAGTACTCATATGGCACCTTTTTTTATCGTTATAAATTGATGGTGTAAAGCCTGAGTCCCCAATATCTCACGGTATTGAGGACCCATAAAAGGGTGAATGCTGTGCTAGTCGCAGGGCGTGATTGAATGACAGCACGATGTTGGCGCGGGGCTTCAAGCATTTATATGCATCAAAGACCGCGTGCAGAGGCTGATTAGATACCCAGTTTGTCACGCAGGGTGTAATACCATGCGCCCATGGCGGTATAGGGGATACGCAGCGCCCGTCCACCGGGGAAGGGGTATTGCGGTAAACCGGCAAAAATATCGAAGCGTTCTGCCTGACCTTTTATCGCGTCACAAAGTACTTTTCCGGCGAGGTGGGAGCTGGTCACACCGTGGCCGCTGTAGCCCTGAGCGTAGTAAATATTCTTGCCGATACGACCAAACTGTGGCAGACGCATCAGTGTCAGGAGGAAGTTACCGGTCCAGGCATAATCCACCTTAACGCCTTTCAATTGAGGAAAGGTTTTCAGCATGTTCGGCACAATCAATGATTCGATCTTATCCGGTTCTCGTGCGCCATAGGTAACACCGCCGCCATAGATCAGCCGGCCATCACCGGAGAGACGGAAGTAATCGAGTAGATAGTTACAGTCCTCAACACAGTTGTCCTGTGGCAAGAGTTCGCGCTGTTGCGCTGCACTCAGGGGCTCAGTGGTAATCACCTGAGTGCCACAAGGCATCGCTTTTTGTTCCAGCTTGGGAATTAAACCGCCCAGATAAGCGTTACCGGCGACAATCACAAAGTCGGCGGTAACGGAGCCTTTAGCGGTATGTAACACCGCTTTATCGCCTTCATCGACACGGGTAACCGCCGAATCTTCATAGATCACACCTCCGAGGCTCTCTAGTGCTGCAGCTTCACCGAGTACCAAATTGAGCGGGTGAAAATGGCCGCCGCTCTTATCCAACAAACCGCCTTTATAACGGCTGGAACCTACGTGATCGCGGATGCTATCGGCGGTGAGCATTTCTAATTGCTGATGACCATGAGCTTCCCAGAGCGCCTTCTTCTGTTCCATCTCATGTAGCTGTCGGTTATTACAGGCGGCGAAGATACCGCCTTCCTTCAAGTCGCAATCAATTTGATACTGCTTAACGAGGCGACGGATGATCTGCCCGCCTTCGAAGGCCATTTTACCCATTTCTCGGCCGGTTTCGTGGCCGTAATGTTTTTCAATAAAATCGATATCACGGCTATAGCTGTGAACGATTTGGCCACCGTTGCGGCCTGATGCGCCAAAGCCGATGCGGCTGGCCTCTAATACCACCACCTTAAAGCCCTGTTCGGCAAGGTGTAATGCGGATGACATACCGGTGAAGCCAGCGCCGATAATGCAGATGTCAGCGCTTATATGTTGGTCCAACGGTGCCCGAAGCGCTTTGTCGTTAGCGGAAGCGGCATAGTATGACGTAGTGTGAGATGGAGCTGCCATATAAAAAACCTGTATTACGGACCCCGTAGGGTGTTGCTGATATTAACCGGGCGCTCTACCGCCCAGCCTTTTAGTGAGGCTATACGATAATATTTAGTTGGCTCGGGAGGCTATACCTACCAGGGGATAGATCAGTATTGTGCAGTTAATAGGGCGGGGCGTTTTCGGCGTTTTTATGGATGATTCTGATTGAATGGAGAAACATATCCCGTGCTCTATTCGGCTGGGCTGACTTTTTGGTAATGACGGCAACCCCTAGACGGAAATGTTTGACCTGTTGCGCCACTGCCTTTAAGAGCCCTTTTTTGATGTAGGGCTGGGCGACTTTTTCCGGCAGAAAGCTGATATAGCAGCCAGATAACAGCATCGCGATACGGGATTCGTAGTGATAGGACGTACTCGCAAGGTTCATCTGAGCCAGTTGATGATAGATCTCTTCGTGGGGCTTAAGGCCAGCATGTACCAGTTTATAGCTGTTGATCACCGATTCAGTTATCTGCTCTTCGGGTAGGTTGAAGAGGTGGTGGTCTTTACCGCAATAAACATAGTTCTCATCGGTGAAAAGATGGATATAATTCAGCCCCTCAAATTTACGATGGTAGGGGATCATCGCGATATCGAGCTGATTATTGAGCACCATCTTTTCCATCATTTTCATATGATCGACTTCAACCTGCAGTTCTACATCCGGTGCTTGTTGGTAAAAATGGCGAAAGATTTCCGGTAGTTTGAAGCGTGGATCGGTACTGAAAGTGTCGCTCAGCGCAATTCTGAGCTTGCCGGCGGGGTGTTCGCCGAGATTATTAATGGTGCTGCGAAAGCGTTCGAGGTTATGTAGCAGGTGGGAGGTTTGATCGAATACCACTTTACCTTCTGGGGTGAGGCTAAAGCCCGCGCGGCCCCGTTTACAGAGAGTGATATTGAGGCGTTTCTCCAGCGCGGCAATATGATTGCTGATCGTCGGGCGGCTGATATTGAGTTCGGCCTCTGCTGCCGAAAAACCGCCGCACTCCACCACTGATTTAAAGATCTTGAGTTGCTTGATTTCAATATCGCCCAACTGGCCAAGTGCAAACTTCGTCATATCCGAAACCCTCAGTTAATCAGTGGTGCGATGAATGATTCATTCGTTCGGTTTTTTATACCTAATAATGAGTGATACGTAAAGAAAGTTAAACGTTAAGGTGGATTCTTTATGATTTATCGTTTCAATATAATTTGTAAGGATAAGACTACAGACAGTTTAATCCGCGACATAAATATTAAAAAACACTGGGTGAAGTATGATTAAAAACCTTAAGAAAAAACTATCGACCTCCGCTTTGGCCGTTACATTAGGCCTTACAACGTTAGCAGCTGACGTTTCCGCTGCTGATTATAACTGGCGTTTCAGTAACCTTTATGGCCGTGGTACTGCCTTTGGTGATGTATACGAAAGTTTAGCGAAGAACATCGAAACTGAGTCCGGTGGCCGTATTAAGGTTCAGGTACTGTATTCTGGCGAAGGTGTTGGCACCAGCGGTCTGTTGGGCGCGGTTAAATCCGGCCTGATCACCATGGGTGCTCCGTTCCAGTCTATGCATGCGGGTGAGCTACCTGCCGGTGTGGTTGAGATCGGTCTGCCAGGCGGCACAGATGATCCTGCTGAACTGCAATCCCTGTTCCACGACAAAGGTTGGGATAAAGTACTGACCAAAGCCTACGGTTCGCAAGGACTGGTATGGCTTGAGCCTTACATTCAGCCACCGGTTTATGTCTTGACTAAAGAGCAGATCAACTCGGTTGAAGACTTTAAGGGCTTGAAAATCCGTGCGCCAGGTGCTTACGGTAAGTTCCTGCGTAACTTGGGTGCATCACCTGTATCACTCTCTTGGAGCGAAATCTATACGTCACTGGCTACCGGCGTTATCGATGGATCTATCGGTAGTAACATGATCGATCACCGTGATGGTAACCACGTTGAAGTGGCTAAGTACATGTACAAACTGCCGTTGGCGGGTGCACAGGTATTGCCAATCGTTGTTAACCGTTCTGCTTGGAAGAAACTGCCAGAAGACCTGCAAGCTGTTGTGCGTAAAGCAACAGAACAACATGCGGCTGACCAACTGCGTCTGTCTAAAAAATGGGAATCTGAAGCGGTTACTGAAATGGAAGCTAAGGGCCTGAAATGGAGCCCAGAGCCAAGCGAAGCCGACAAAAAAGCATGGGCTGACGCCGGTGCAGGTTTGTGGGATGAGTATGCGGCACAGGATAAGTACAGCAAGGAGCTGATCGATATTCTGCGCGCAACCAGCAAGTAAGCATTTTGAATAAGTTAAAAGGGGTGCGATCGTGCCCCTTTTTTGTTGCAGGTACTTTTCATGCTTAAAATAATACTGATAAATTTTTGTCTTTCTATTGATTGGGTGGTGCGCCAGGCTGGCCGAGCCGCTTCTTTTATTATGCCGGTGTTGGCATTAGTCGTCGCATTTGAGGTTTTCTCACGCTATGTGTTGGGTAAACCAACCGTTTGGGCGTTTGACCTCTCTCTCTTTATGTTTGGTTATCTTGCCGCGTTGGGTGGTGCTTATGCACAACAAAAACGTGCGCATATCAATGTGGATATTCTCTACCTCAAGGTGTCTCGTCGCACCCGTAGCGTTTTCAATCTGATCTCTTTCTCGCTAGCTATCTTCTTTCTGGTCATCATTGTGATGGTGAGTATCGGCAAGTATGAAGAAGCGATCGAATTTGATTATCGTCGCCAAAGTGAGTGGGCTCCGCCAATGTTTCACTTCTGGATCATGATGGTGATTGCCTGTGGTCTGTTTATTGCCCAGTTGGCAAGAGATATGTTGGCAGAGCTGTATTTTCTACTGACCGGCCATGCGCTTATTGAGGAGAGTTGTGATGGGAATTGAACTGTTAACGATCGTTCTTCTGCTGTGTATCCTGGTGTTTTTTGCCCTAGGTGCTCAGGTCGGTTTGGCACTGGGTGGTATTGCGATGGTCGTGGGTTATATGACCTGGGGCGATGGCATCTTTAACGTTATACCGACAACCCTAGAATCCACTTATTTTAGTTTTATCCTGTTGGCGATTCCCCTCTATATCTACATGGGGCAGTTACTGACGAAATCGGGCATCGGTGATGCGATGTTCAATTTCAGCCAGATGCTGATTGGCCGCGTGCGTGGCTCTCTAGCGATCAGTGTTATCGGCGTTTGCTCCATGATCGGTGCGATGGTGGGTATTATCGGCGCCGGTATTATGACCTCCGGCAGTATCGCGCTGCGGCCTATGCTTGAGCGTGGTTATGATAAACGCTTAGCGCTAGGCGTTATTATGGCGGGTGGTGGTCTGGGTATCCTGATTCCACCGAGTATCCCGATGATCATGTTTGCGGCATCGACACAAAACTCCGTCGGACGGATGTTCTTAGGAGCGATGATGCCTGCGCTGCTGACCGTGGTGATGATGGTGCTGTATGTTGGTATTAGCTGTTGGTTGTTCCCTGAGCGGGCACCACGGGATATGGACAACAAAGATATCGTCAAACTGGAAGGCAAAGAGAAGTTCCGTATTGCCCGTGATGGTCTGTTTTCAATGCTGCTGATTGTGGCGGTGCTGGGCAGTATTATTACCGGTATAGCGACGCCAACCGAATCCGGTGCAATCGGGGTTGTTGGGGCACTGTTACTGGCGATGCTGTTTAAGCGTTTCAAAGTGGATATGTTCCTGCAATCAGGTTTCCAGACCGCGGCGTTAGTCAGTGTGGCGATGTGGATCATCTTTGGTGCATCGGTATTCAGTAACTTCCATCTCTTGATGGGTGTGCAGAGCATGGTGGCTGACTTTACCGGTCAACTGGATCTGCCGCCGATTATGATCATCATCATGTTCCAGCTGATTATGTTGCTACTGGGCTTCATTATTGATGAGTTCATTATCGTCTTGATGTGTGCGCCGTTGTTTACGCCTATTGCGGTGTCATTAGGCTATGACCCTATCTGGTTTGGTGTACTGATGATTTTGAATATTCTGATTGCGGTGCAGACCCCTCCTTACGGTTTCGCGCTCTTCTATCTGAAGGGTATTGCCCCGGCGGGTATTGGCATGTCTGAAATCTATAAATCAGTGACGCCGTTTATCATGCTTAACCTAACGGTTTTGATTCTCTGCATGCTGTTTCCAGAGATCGTGCTCTGGTTGCCGAATTTAGTGATGGGTTAAGGAGTTCGTTATGTACAGTAATATTCTTATACCTCTGGATCTGTCCCATAAAGAGCAGGTGCTTGAACTAGCGCAGATCGCCACCGCACTGGCGGCGGGTACACCCGCTAAGATCAACCTGCTGTATGTTGATCAGAGCTTTGTTCATCGTGCGGGTGATCCGCAGTTTGATGGCAATCTTCATGAGGGGCATCGTAAGGAAGCCCTGCAAGAGATGGAAGATCTGCTCTGCGATCTACCGGATAACATCAAGGTGAAGACGCTTTACCGTGATGGTACGGCCCATGACCAGATTCTGGAAACTGCTGAGCGGTTGAACAGTGATGTGATTGTTATGATGGCGCGTAAGCCGGGCATTAGTAGTTACTTTATCGGCTCTAACGCTGAGCGGGTGGTGCGTCATGCCCCCTGCTCAGTGTTTATTGTCCGGGGTGATGAATCAGACAGTCGTCTCGGCCAGACAGTCAGTAAATAACTGAATGATCAACTGATTGTGTTGTCGTTTACGCCATAGCGCTTTAACGGTGTTGGTGTAGCCATATTGGTCGTTAAACAGGGGGCGGAGATCTTTCTCTAGCCTCCAGTTTCGTACTAGGTGACGGGGCAAAAATCCTAGATAGTGGCCACTCAAAATTAGCGTGGCCCTCGCTTCCTGATGATGGGCTCTGGCCTGTTTATTCCAAAGTTTCATATCAGGATGTATCTCTCGACCGGTCATTAATCGAGGCGACTCAACAAAGCGGTATTGGCGTAACTCGGCTGTTTGGATCTCATCGGTGCGATTGAACAAGGGATGGTCTTGTGCGCAGTAGAGCAACATCTCCTCTTCGAACAACTTCATGGTGGTCAGTTCGGGGTAGGGTTGGCTGGTGACGGTGATACCGATATCCACCTGTTGGTTGAGTAAGGCGGCGATCACATCGTCAGAACTCATGGTGCTGATGCGGATTTTGACTTCCGGTGCTTTAATTGAGAACAGATGCAGCACTTTCAAAATCGAAGAGTTATGGGCGCCCAGCATATGCTCAGCAAAACCAAGATGAAGATCACCCAGAATACGGTTATGGCTCTGGTTAATGGTGTTTTTAAACTGATCGATGGCGCTAAGTAGTTCTAAGGTGGCGTTATAGACGGTTTGGCCCTGCTCGGTGAGCGAAAAACCGGCCCGACCCCGTTCACACAATCGCATGTCGAGTCGTTTTTCTAAATCGGCGATGTAATTGGAGATGGTTGAGTTGGCAAGGTTAAGTTGAAGCTCTGCGGGCGTAAAGCCACCGCACTCAACCACAGCTTTAAATACTTTTAGCAGACGAAGGTCCATATCGGCCAGTTGCCCGGTGAGTGCTGCTTTTTTACGTCCCATAGGGGCCCTTTGTTCGTGTTAGTGAGGTTGTTACATTTGTTTATGCAAATGTAAATATTTATAAATAATTATATAAGCAAAAGTCTTGTCGATCTATAAATATAGCTATTACGCAGTTGGCTGAGCTACTGCCTGCCGGAGAGAAAGAATGACAATAAAACTTAAAGATTCATCGTTACTTAAAACTCAGGCCTTTATCGATGGCGTGTGGGTCGATGGCGATAACGGTGAAACCTTTGCTGTAACTGATCCTGCCACCGGTCAGCATCTTGCTGATGTTGCCAGTGTTGGGGCTGCAGAAACCCGTCGCGCGATTGCCGCGGCTGATCGCGCTATGGCTGAATGGAAAGCATTACCGGCGAAGAGCCGTAGTGATGTGCTAGAAGCGTGGCATCAACTGATTCTTGATAATACCGACGATTTAGCGGTCATTATGACGGCTGAGCAGGGTAAGACTCTGGCTGAATCCCGTGGTGAAGTGGCCTACGGTGCATCCTTTGTTAAGTGGTTTGCTGAAGAGGGCAAGCGGGTCTACGGTGATATTATTCCAACCCCGTCGGATCGTCGAGGTGTGGTTGTTAAGCAGCCCGTCGGTGTCGTGGCGGCCATTACCCCTTGGAACTTTCCCAATGCCATGATCACCCGCAAGGTGGGCCCAGCTCTCGCGGTTGGTTGCGCTATTGTCTTGAAACCGGCGGCGGAAACGCCACTGTCTGCCTTGGCGCTGGTGGAACTGGCCAACCGTGCTGGATTGCCCGCAGGGCTTTTCAGTGTTTTGCCGGGTATGGATGCGCCGGCGATTGGCGGTGAGATGACCTCTAACCCAACGGTTAAGAAAGTTACCTTTACCGGTTCAACGCCGGTGGGCAAGCTACTAATGAAACAGTGTGCCGATACGGTTAAGCGTACCTCGATGGAACTGGGCGGTAATGCGCCGGTTATTATTTTTGATGATGCTGATCTCGATATCGCGGTGGCTGGTGCCCTAACCGCGAAATACCGTAACTCAGGTCAGACCTGTATCTGCGCTAACCGTCTATTAGTGCAAGAAGGTATCTATGATGCGTTTGTTGCAAAATTCAGCGCTGCGGTCAGTGAGTTCCGTATCGGTAATGGTTTTGATGCCGACACAACCCATGGTCCGGTGATCACTGAGAAAGCCGCACAAGAGATACATTCTAAAGTACAGAACGCCGTTGAAGAGGGTGCCACGGTAGTGATCGGTGGTCAGCCGGGTGAGCAGGGTGGTTGCTTCTATCAGCCAACGGTACTCACGAACGTTACCGATTCAATGCGTGTCTTCCGCGAAGAGATTTTTGGTCCGGTTGCACCGGTGTTTAAGTTTAGTACTGAAGCGGATGCAGTGCGGATGGCGAATGATACCCAGTTTGGTTTGGCCGCCTATGTCTATACCGAGAGTATGGGCCGTAGCTGGCGGGTATCGGAAGCGATCGATTATGGCATGGTGGGCGTGAATGAAACCGCCATTAGCTCTGAAGTAATACCGTTTGGTGGTGTTAAAGAATCAGGTCAGGGCCGTGAAGGTTCTAAATATGGTCTGGATGATTATCTAGAAACTAAGTACATCTGTTTTGGCGCATTGCAGCGTTAAGCTGCGCATAGTGGAGACGCGTTATGAGTAATATGATCTACCCAACAACTAATTTTAAAGCCACTGAAACGCTGACGATGGAGCGCGGTGACGGGGTTTATGTTTATGATAACCAAGGTAATCAGTACCTCGAAGGCCTTGCTGGCCTGTGGTGTACTTCCCTTGGTTATAATAACCGTGAGCTGATCGACACGGCGGCTGAGCAGATGGGGCAACTGTCCTATTCACATATGTTTGGTGGTAAAACCCATCAGGTGGGTATCGATCTGGCGGACAAACTGACCGCCATGCTGCCGATTGAGAATGCTAAAGTTTTCTTCGGTAACTCCGGTAGTGATGCCAATGACAGTCAGGTGAAGATGTTGCGTTATTACTTTAACGCAATCGGTAAGCCTGAAAAGTTCAAGATCATCGCCCGTGAACGTTCTTATCATGGTGTGACCGTAGCTTCTGCTTGCCTGACAGGTTTGCATGCTAACCATACCTATTTTGATTTACCGTTTGATGCACTTGGTATTTTGCGTACCGATGCGCCGCATTATTACCGTGGTGCCCTGCCGGGTGAATCCGAAGAACAGTTTGTTGACCGTATTGTTAACAACTTAGAGCAACTGATTCTGGAAGAGGGTGCCGATACGATTGCCGCCTTTATCGCAGAGCCGATTACTGGTGCAAGCGGTGTGATCGTGCCACCGGTCGGTTACTATCAAAAAGTACAGGCGGTGCTGAATAAGTACGACATTCTGTTCTGGGCCGACGAAGTGATCACCGGCTTTGGTCGTACCGGTAATGATTTTGGTTGCACCACCATGGGAATCGAAAAGCCAGCCATGATGACTATGGCGAAACAGCTTTCGTCTGCCTATATGCCGATCAGTGCCGCCGCTATTCGCGGCGATATGTATGAGGCAATGATTCAACCGACTGCAGACGTGGGTGTGTTTGGTCACGGCTTTACCTATTCAGGTCATCCGGTTGCTTCAGCGGTAGCCCTTAAAACGCTGGAAATTTACGAGCGGGATAATATTTTCGGTCATGCGGCGACGATGGGCGAATACATGCAGAAACGTCTGGCTGAGTTCCGCGATCATCCGCTAGTGGGTGAAGTTCGTGGTGCGGGTATGATTGGTGCACTGGAAATGGTGGCAGATAAAACTACCGGGGCGGCCTTCGAAAGTGGAGAAGTCGGTGCGTTCGCTGTGCAGTCATGTCAGAACCACGGCATGATTATCCGCGCCGTAGCGGGTAATTCACTGGCGTTCTGTCCGCCGTTGATTATGACTGAGGCACAGATCGATGAAATGGTCGATAAGTTGGCTATTGCGCTGGATGAAACCTTAGACTTTGTGACCCGCAAAGGACTGATCGCCGCTTAGTACGGGCTGAGTTTTGACTGTTTTGCACTATCGGGCTGGTTGAGAACTGGTTGGCCCGATCGATTCACCGGTGGGCTTTGGCCCACTGGCTCAGTTCTATTAGGCAGGTTTCTCTAAGCCGGTCTCGTCTTTAAGCACAGGTCCTTTGGGATCACCTTTTTGGGAGGGCATATGCGTATGTCCTCCCTTTTTTATATCTCCTCTTTAGATTCACTTTCGGCTGCTGCCATGCAGTGATAGGCCCGCCTAATCACTGAATCCTTTCTTCGCTTTTTTTCATCCAAGCTTTGACCCCTCTAATTTTGTCGAATCCGGTCATGCTGTCTATAGTTTGCAATATGAGTTAACGACGTTCGAAGGGGCGTTCGGAACAACAGGCCCACTTGAGCAGAGGTAACGGGGTCGTCGTAAGCGTTCATCAGGTATTTCTGTCGGACAAAGGGATGGAACGTGATAATCAAGGGTATACTCAGGGATTTTCTTGAGAGCCCGAACAGGGAGAGGCGATTATGTCGGTAACGCTGCACGATACTTTACAGCAATGGTTTGGTTTTGATCAGTTTCGACCTGGACAGGAACAGACGATTCGACAACTGTTGCAGGGGGAATCGTCGCTGGCTATTTTTCCGACGGGCTCCGGTAAGTCACTGTGCTATCAACTCACCGCAACCTGCTTACCGCACTTAACCTTAGTGGTGTCACCGTTACTGGCTTTGATGAAAGATCAATTGGCGTTTTTGGCACACAAAGGGATTGCGGCTGCCAGTATCGATTCAACCCTGAGCGCAGATCAAAGCCGGCAGGTGATGAGTGATGTACGCAGCGGTAAGACTAAAATTCTGATGGTATCGGTCGAGCGATTTAAGAATGAACGCTTTCGCCAGTTTATTCAATCGATCCCGGTGTCGATGTTGGTGGTGGACGAGGCCCACTGTATCTCTGAGTGGGGGCACAACTTTCGTCCCGACTATCTGAAGCTGCCGGCTTATCGACGGGCGCTCAATATTCCACTGGTATTATTGTTAACCGCGACGGCCACGAAGCAGGTGAAGCTGGATATGGCCCGCAAGTTTGCTATTGCTGAGGATCATATTGTGCAAACGGGCTTTTATCGGCCCAATCTCGATTTAACGGTTCTTTCTGTGACTAGCCGAGAGAAAAATACTCGCCTAGTCCAACTGATAAAACAACAGCAGGGCGCGGGTATTGTTTATGTGACCTTGCAGCACAGTGCCGAGCAAGTGGCTGAGTGGCTCGTTAAGCAGGGTATTAATGCCGCCGCCTATCATGCGGGATTTGATGATCCTAAGCGGCAACAGATTCAAACGGACTTTATGTCGGGGAACATCGATGTGGTGGTAGCGACCATCGCTTTTGGCATGGGCATCGATAAAAGTAATATCCGCTTTGTTATCCATTATGATCTGCCTAAGTCGATTGAAAATTACAGTCAAGAGATCGGCCGGGCAGGGCGGGATGGGTTGCCCTCCAACTGTATCACATTGGCTAATCTCGACGGCCTGAATACCGTTGAAAACTTTGTCTATGGCGATACTCCAGAGCAGAGCGGTATCGAATTTGTACTCGAGAATATTCGCCATGAGTGTCATAACGGCCAATGGGAATTACAACTGCATGCGTTATCAACAGCCAGTAATATTCGTCAGTTACCGATGAAAACCCTGTTGGTGCAGTTAGAATTAATCGGCGTACTGCAACCGTTATATGCGTATTTTGCTGATTTCAAATATAAGCTATTGCAGCCCCAAGCGCAGATTCTAGAGGGTTTTAAGGGGGAACGGCGGGACTTTTTAGCGGCGGTGTTTGCTAATACTCAATTTAAGCGGGTGTGGGGTACATTAGCTTTCGATGCGTTATTTGCAGGATATCAATGTGATCGTAAGCGGGTGGTTGCCGCATTAGACTATCTGCAAGAGCAAGGCTTGATCGAGCTGGAAACTAAAAAAGTGACTGATGTCTATCAGGTCGATGAAGCGGCGTTGGCGGATGCCACACTTGGACAGCAGTTATACGATTATTTTGTCGCGAAAGAGCATAAAGAGATCGCCCGAATTGCGGCCTTGGTGAAGTTTTTTGAACTAGAGCGCTGCTTGAGTCGCAGCTTAGCGCTCTATTTTGATGACCATAACAGTGCTGAACAGTGTGGCCATTGCTCCTCTTGCCGAGGGCAGTCGGTAACCCTTGAGTATTCAGCCCCGCCACATTGGCCCGCCGACCAACAGTTGGTGAATGACCTTGCTGGGTTAAGACAGCATCTATCCACTAATCTTACGCTGGATACGCAGTGTCGCTTTCTGGCGGGTATCAGTGTGCCGCTGTTCGCTCGGCATAAAGTGCGTCAGTTGAGTGGTTTTGGTTGCTGCGAAGCGTTTCGCTATGCCGATATACGTCGCAAAGTAGAGCAGTTAACCCTTTAACTTAGAGGCTGGTTCGGCCGTTTTGCTGATGCATTGTTGTTGACGGTGGCGACAACGCTCCAGCGTTGCTTGTTTTTCTGCCTCGCTGGCGGCCCGCCAGGTTAAAATTTCGTTTAAGGATCTAAAGCAGCCGAGGCATATATCCTGTTCATCTAAACAGCAATTGCGTACGCAGGGGGTCATCGATTTTCCTGCTATGGCTGGCAAGGGCTGTTCCGTTTTCATTTAATTGTTCCATACCGTTTTGTCGTTGAAGGTCAGTTAAGCATCTATTCGATCGCTATTAGAGCCGTTGTTGGCTATTGGGTCTATCCTTTAGTCTAGTCGGCAACTGAGCTTCTGAGAGAAATAATCGAAAACTGCATAAACTTGGTTAATTTGTTTGATTTTTTCTTTATAGTGAATTCACAGACAGTGGATATCGCGTGGTTGTTTGCTGTTTTTTTTGTGCATGAATAATGCGCGCAAGAGTGTTTGAATCATCGGAGAGGCTATTTTGATCAAACTGACTGGAATTGCGTTGTTGACGCTTCTGGCTTGTAGCCCTAGTTTTGCTTCAGATAGAGAGGCTGAGCAGGTTAAAGCGTTATTGGATGCGGGGCGCTTTGATGAAGCGTATGACCTTGCATTGATATATATAGACGATTTAGAAGGCGATCCCGTGTTTGATTTTCAATACGGTGTCGCGGCCATTGATAGTGGCAATATCAGTGAAGGGATCTTCGCGCTAGAGCGGGTGGCCTTTCTCGAACCCGACAACCCTCTCGTCTCACTGGAGCTTGCCCGAGCCTATTATCTGCTAGCGCAGTTTGATAAATCTAAACAGATGTTTGAAGCTGTGTTGCTACGTAATCCACCGAATAACGCGCGTATCCGGATTGTTAAATACCTTAATCTGATAGACCAGCAAGACCAATATCCCACCACTGAAGTGAAGGGGTATGTCGAATTGTGGCGCGGTTATGATGGCAATATCAATGCCGGTCCTGAATCTCAGACAAATATCGTCACCCTGAGTAATGATGCCCTAGGTCGAGGTGATCTATTTAGTCGCGTCAATCTCGGGAGTAGCCTCGAACATCATTATGCTGCGGGCCGTATGCTGGATATCAGCTTGAGGGGGAACTTTCGTGGCTACGATGATGAAACCGAACAGAATTACAGCACGTTATCGGCAGGGGCCGGGCACAGTTGGACGAATCAGCAAAATCGTTATCGAATAGGCGCCGATCTGCAGCATTTTCGCCGTGATGGTGAGCGTTATCGAGATCTCTTTGGTATTAACGCAAGCTGGACGCATATGTTGAATAAACAATCTCAGCTGCGTTTATACAGTGGTGTGAGCCGGCTCGAGTTCGCCGATACGAGCTGGAAGGACGGCATTCAGTATTATCTAGGCGCGAACTACCTGTTATCGGGTAGCGGTCGTTGGCGGCCGTTGTGGTTTGCTGGTATGTATATGGGGCAGGAAACTCCCGATACTGCGGGCATACTGGCAGATGCTCAAGTCGATCGTTTTTTTTGGGGTGCCAATTTCGGGGTACAGCTCGCGCTGACGGAGGCTGTTACATTGACACCGGCCGTCACCTATCAGTCGAGCGATTATAAGGGTGATGATTGGCTCTATGGTGTTCAACGGCAGGATGATTTTATCCTTTTCAACCTTAATCTTGAGTGGGCCGTTGAGAAAAATTGGACGGTGTTGGCTGGTTATAGTGTGACCGATGCCGATTCCAATATTGAGCTATATGAGTATGACCGCCAGCAGACAATGCTCGGTCTGCGCTTTAGCTTCGAGTGAGGTAGATTATGAGATCTCTATTTTTTACCGTTGTGTTGTGTGTTTGTTCGGGGTTTGCCAGCGCCGCCGATGTTGTGGGTAGCGTGATTCTGAGTTTTGGTGACAATATTGCGAAGGCGGCGGATGGCAGTGAGCGGGTGTTAAAACGACATTCTGATGTTTATGCCAGTGATGTGCTAACAACCGGAGATAAGGGGCGGTTGCAGTTACGCTTTAGTGATCATTCTCGATTGGCGCTGAAGCCTGCTTCGGTTTTTCGTATCGATGAATACCAGTTTGATCAGCAGCAACCGGAACAAGGTAAAGCCATTTTCAAGTTGTTGCAGGGAGGAATGCGAACCATTTCTGGCAAAATTGGTAAATCGAAACCGGATAACTATCGTCTCGAAACGACCGTGGCAACCATCGGTATTCGTGGTACCCACTATGGCGTCCAATATACCGAAGAGGGGGTTTATTGCGAAACGGTTGATGGTGCGATTGATGTTATGACTGATATCGGGCAGATGCGAGTGAATGCCGGTGAAGGGGCCAGTGTTAGTGCTAATGGCGCAATAGAGAAAAGCGCGGCGACGGGACAAACCGGTGATTATCGGATGCGCAAGAGTACTCAGGAGGATAGCCATACAGCGCCAACCGAAAACACCCAGATAGAGGCGACCATTGAGCAACTGACGGAGGCGGTAGAAGAGACCACTGAATCGGTCAGTAGCCGTGCACCACAGGGCGCGTTAGTGGCGGTTGCGTTTACCCGGGATAGTAAGAAAGGCTTGTCGGCAGGCAATGGTTCCGTCATGGCTGATGCTATTTCACGTAAGCCTTCGTCTATTCGTATCGATAGTCGTACCGAACAAGGTGACCTTGTGCGAGGTTTTACACATCTAGCGTCTCGTCCCAATATTACCAACCATGCCTGTTCACCCTGTGTTTTGAGTGCGACAGGGGATCTTGACGCACTATCAGAGTCGGGAACGCTTGAGTTGGGCGGTGCTAATGTGACTTGGGGGCGTTGGAATGCTGATTTTAGTCTGCGTGAAAACCGTAAAGAGCAAGATTTGGATGGCGATTTTCACTTCATGTACAGCGATAGTTTGATGACTCAAGCACAGTTGGATTCATTGGCGCTGGTGCGCAGCGGCGCTTATATCTACAGCCATACGAGTGGATCAAGCATGCTCACCGCGCCTCAAATCGACACTGGTGCGACGGGCTCATTAAACGGATTTGACTCCAGCGTTGTACCAGCAGGGCGCTATGCGTCGGGTACCTATGTGGTGATTGACTGGGATACGCAGCAGGTCGAGCAGGTAAGCATTAGTGCTGGGATTGACGATGGTGACGGTATGCGCCACGTTAGCTTGACCGAGGAGGCCGGTGTAAGAACCGATTTGAATGATATTCTTAAAGGTGGTGAACTCGCGCTAACCGGTAGTTGCAATGGTGGGCAGTGTACGGTGAATGGTAATGATACAGCGATGGCGGGGCAGTTAACCTTTGACTTAGTCGGCAGGCAGGCTGAGGGGGCGGTCACTAGTTATGCCGCTTCAGGGGATAATCCTGTAAAACAAAACATTACCGTGGTGGGAACGGTGTTACTTAAAGATACAGGGCCGGTGCCGACGGCAGCGCATTAAATGATTTTTTTTAGTCGTGTTGAGAGCTGTTACTCAATGCGGCGAGTTGCTGAATGTGTTGGTCGTTGGGATGGTTTAGCCGCGTTAACACAGGGTGATTACTTCACCCTGTTGTAGCCGGTCTAGCTGCTGGTTGGGTAATAGTCGATGGCATTGCTGCATAACGACTGCTTCAACGCCGGGTTTTAGATGGGTGATAGCGACTCGAGGACTGTATTCGAGCGGCTTGAGTTGTTGTGCCAACATCGAGGGGGTGAGGTGACCGCTTAATTTAGCTAAGGGGGTCGATTCATCCGTAAAGGACACATCGATAATCAATAGATCCGGTTGGTGTTGGTTTAATAGCGGGGCGAGTTGCTCATTGAGACCGCTGTCGCCGGTAAATAGAAAACTATGGCTGGCATCAGCGATAAGGTAGCCCGCCGTTGGGGTTGGATGCTCTGCCGGGATAACTTCAATGGTTTTGTCCTGCAGTGAGAAAGTATTGCCAACATGAATGGGGTGCAGTCGGATAATCGGTTTGTCTTCTGGCAACACAGTGTAATCTGGCCAGATCGTCCAGTTGAAAATATGCGCTTGAAGAGCAGCAAGCACATCCGGTAACGCGTAAACATTGATGGGTGCTCGATGCTGGTCAAAGATGGTCGCCAGCATTAGGGGCAGGCCGATAATATGATCGAGATGACCATGGGTAATCACCACATCGCGAATGTTGAGTTGGCGCTCCATGGACAGTAATTCAACCCCGGTGCCCGCATCGAGCAGCAAGGTATCATCGATTAAAAAGGTCGTGGTTTTCAGTCCCTGACCAATACCGCCGCTACATCCAAGAATTTCAATTTTCACGCATATCTCCGGCTACCCTGAAGCACATGTCTAACTTTATAAGAGTCGTTGTACGTTTATAGCACAGGCAAGCGCGATCCTTATAGTTGTTCGGCATATTCAAACCAATAAATACCGACCTTTGCTACAACCTGATGCTATTTGCAGGATATGATAAAGGTTATAACCAAGTATCACTAAGACTGGCAATTATCCGTCAGGTTCCTGCTTTATACGTTTATAACGGGAAGGCTTATGAAACAACGCAGAATCCGAACATTACTCGGCATCTTGCTGACGCTGTTGATGTTGTATCCGGTGATTCAAAATAACCGGCCGGCGTTATTACAACAACTCGAGTATGACCTCTATGATCTGCGTTTGAGACACTTCGCTAAAGGTGACCAAGACCCACGTATCGTGATCATCGATGTGGATGAGAAAAGTTTAGCGGAGCAGGGGCGCTGGCCTTGGAACCGGGCTAAATTAGCGTTGCTGTTAGACCAGTTGTTCGAGCGCTATGGTGTGGCTATCGTGGGTTTTGATATGGTGTTTTCGGAAGCCGATAGCAGTATCGACCTGAAGCAATTGAGCGATTTGCTACAGGATGCAACTGCCCTGCCAGATGTTGGCGCTTTCTTACAACAGCTTAATCCTGATCAACGCCTCGCAGAGGCAATGCATAACCGTCCGGTGGTGCTCGGTTACGCCTTTGACCGAAGTGACCGTGAGTTGCGGGTAGGGGATCCCGGGAAAGCGGTGATTGACGCGGATGCCTTGCTTGATCAACAGTCAATACCCGAGGCTAAAGGGGTGATTGCCAGTGTTGATGCGCTACATAGTCAGCAATCCTACAGTGGTTTTTTTGATAACCCGATGGTCGACAGTGATGGGGTGTACCGCTGGGTGCCGATGTTGCAGCGTTATGAAGGGCGTTACTACCCTTCGCTTTCGCTGGCGATGTGGCTGGCATTGTTTGAAGAGCATCAAGTGATACCTGAGTTTGAGTCCGATATTTTAGATGAACATCAGGCGTTAGTGGCGCTTACCGCAGCCGGGCAAACTATACCGGTTGATAGCGCTGGAGCACTGCTGGTGCCCTATAGAGGCGGGCAGGGCAGCTTCCCCTATATCTCCGCGACGGATGTGATGAATGGGCGGGTGGAGCCTGAGCAGCTTGGAGGCACCATTGTACTGATTGGCACCAGTGCCGCGGGTTTGCTTGATCTACGGGTGACCCCGGTGAGCAGTCGTTATCCAGGGGTGGAGGTGCACGCTAATATTATTTCGGGACTGTTAGATGACCGGATCAATAGCAAGCCGGATTATACTCTCGCCGTCGAGATTATTCAGATACTACTGAGTGGTGTTCTGTTGTCGTTATTGATTCCTAGCAGTTCGGTTATGTTTTCAACCCTGTTTACGCTGGTCTGGAGCAGTTGCTTGATCGGCTTTAATCTGTACGCATGGGAGAGCCTGTTTTGGGTCATTCCGTTGGGTTACACGCTCTTCTTAGTGCTTATTCTTTATCTATTTCAACAAACCACCGGCTACTTTTTTGAAACCCGGAATATGAAATTATTGGCCGGCCAGTTTGGCCATTATATTCCCCCTGAGGTCGTGCGGGAGTTAGGGCGCAAGAATGAAGCGATACACCTGAGTGGTGAAACCCGAGATATGACGGTGTTTTTCTCCGATATTCGCGGCTTTACGCAAATATCCGAGCAGCTAACACCCCAGCAGTTAACTCGGATGATGAATATCTACCTTACCGGCATGACGCGCATTATCCACCAGCAACGGGGCACCGTTGATAAATATATTGGCGATGCAGTGATGGCTTTTTGGGGTGCGCCGCTACGGGATGAAGACCATGCTCGACATGGCCTCGATACCGCTTTGCAGATGTTGTCTCAGCTACCCGAGTTGAATCACTCATTAGTCGCAGCGGGGTTGCCTCCTGTCAGCATTGGTATCGGGCTACATTGTGGGGCTATGAGTGTTGGCAACATGGGTTCCGAGTTTAGGATGGCTTATACGGTGATGGGGGATGCGGTCAATTTGGCTTCTCGACTCGAATCATTAACCAAATTTTATGGGTGCCCTCTGTTAGTCAGTGGTGACCTAGCCTCCCGGCTACCCGGTTATATCTATCGACGTATCGACCGAGTACGGGTTAAGGGGCGTTATGAACCGGTAGAACTGTTTCAACCGATGGGAGAGAAAGCATTGACCGCTTCGGGGCTTGCTGTTCAGGTTGAGGGATTTAACCGAGCGATTGATTGTTATCGTCAGCGTCAGTGGGCTGAATCCAGGTCCTTGCTGCAGGCGTGGCGAGCCGTTTACACCCAGGACAGTGTTACTCAGCTCTATCTCGACCGGCTTGACGCCTTAGAAAATAATCCACCCGGTAATGATTGGGATATTATCTATAACCATCAACAAAAATAGTGTTTGTCTTAACTATGAGTTATTCGGGGTTACACGAGCCCTGGCAGTGTAGCTACGTCGACGTGATCGATCTGTCGTGGGGACATGTGTCGGTTGGCATAATCAATATAAGCACCGCTCTTAACAAAGACGGTAAATAGATTCGCATCGAGATGATTGTCCTCAACCATCGTGCCAATAATATTCATCGCCTGTGAGAGTAGCATGCCTTTTTTGTAGGGGCGGTCGGGTGATGTCAGTGCTTCGAAAATGTCGGCAATGCACATGATTCTGGCACGCAGTGATATTTGTTCAGCTTTCAGCCCCCTGGGATAACCGCTGCCATCTAAACGCTCATGATGATTGCAGGCTATTTCAGGTACTTGGGCCAGATGCTTTGGGTAGGGTAGGGACTCCAGCATCTCGATGGTGACCTTAATATGATCCCGCATCACCTGAATTTCGCTTTGTAATAGCGTGCCTTTGCGAATACAAAGGTTTTCGGTTTCGTCTTCCGTGAGTAAAGAGTGGTCATGACCCTGATCATCAGTCCAGTGGATCGTAGCAATCTGTTTGATGCGTGCGACATCATCATCCGCCATAAACTCGGAACCGGTATTACTCTGGCGAAGAAAGGCAATATCTTCATCCAGTTGTTGGCAGTGCTGCTGTAACTGTTGTTCTGCAACTTGGCTATCCGCCGGTGATAACTCTGGCAGGCTTCTCAAATGGTTGAGTTGCAGTTGCAGTTTGTATTCACGAAAGCGCGATTCAACTAATTCGATGCGGTCAAACATCGTATGCAACTTAGTCGCCTTATCGATGATGTATTCCGGCGTGGTTATTTTGCCACAATCATGTAGCCATGCGGCAATGCCGAGTTCATACATCTCATGGTCATTAAACTGAATCGCTGAATAACCGTTGTCATCGCTGTTATTGACCGCTTCGGCTAACAACATGGCGATCTCAGGCACCTGTTCGCAGTGCTTGCCGGTCACCGGTGACTTATGGTCAATGGCCCGACCCATCAGTTTGATAAAAGACTCAAACAGCTCTTTTTGGGCATTAATCAAGCGACGCTTGGTTAATACCGTTGCAGCTAGGGCCGCCAATGATTCCACCAGATGTTGTTGATCTGCCGGGAAGGTGATGACTTGGCCCTTGTTATCGAGGGCATTGATAAGCTGTAGAACACCGATAATTTCACCTTCGTGATCCATCAGAGGTACACAGAGAAATGATTTCGAGCGATAGTTGAGCTGTTTATCGAATTTGCGAGTACCTGAAAAATCATATTCTTCAGAGCGGTAGACATCTTCAATATTGATGGTTTTTTGTTGTACAAAGGTTTGCGCCGCGACCAAGTTGGAAGCCTGTTGTTGAGCGTTATAGATCTCAACGGTGGGCATATCGCGAGGCTTGCTGTGTATGCCTAACGAACGGTTATGCAGCACCGTGAAGTGCAGTTCGTTATCGTTTTCTTCATCAACGGTATAAAGCGTGCCGCCATCGGCATTAGTCAGAAACATACAGCCAAGGATAATCCGATCCAGCAGTTGGATATGGTCTTTTTCCGTGGTCAACGCACCTGTCAGATCAGCAAGCTGCCTGATAATTTCGTGTGTATCGAGATGAAGCATCATGTTAGCCAGTGATCGCCTGTTAATTAACTTAAATGTGACCCTGTGGCGTGCAACTGTCAAGTTGAACGCCAATGAATGTAATCAATCTGTGTAGGATAATGTTTCTAAGCTAAATGTTGCTATGGATAATCCCCATCGCTGCTGAAACCTTGGGCTAGCGTTTAATGACTGATGTTAATAGACCCTAAGCCTTTGATCTTAGCGCGAGACGTTATACAGTCGGTTTTATCCTTGAATGACAGCCTGTCGGAGCCATTATGCTGAACATGGATTTTACCCAATCAGTGACCATTGATACCCAACAGCAGCCTTGGATTGCCAGTCCTAAAGCTGGCGTGTGGCGCAAGCCCTTGGCCCGTGAAGAAGCCGAGCAGGGGCACGCCACCAGTATTGTGCGTTATGATCCGGGGGCGTCTTTTTCATCCCACGGCCACCCTAAGGGTGAGGAGATTCTGGTATTGCAGGGGGTCTTCTCGGATCAGACGGGGGATTATCCTGCGGGCACCTATTTTCGTAACCCGAAGGGATTTAGCCATGCACCTTTTAGCCAAGAGGGTTGCATCATTCTAGTGAAGTTGTATCAATTTCAGGCGGATGATACCGAGCATCGGGTGGTTCAAACAGCGGGAGCGCAGTGGTTGCTGCACAACGCTTCACTCGAACAACTGATGCTGCATCAACACCGTGGTGAGCAGGTCTTTATGTACCGTAGTCAAGCCGAAGTCGGAGTTGACTTAAGGGCGGCACAGCAGGGGTTGGAAATCTATATTATCCGGGGTGAGTTGACTGAGAATGGTCAGCACTTTGCGGCGGGGTATTGGTTACGTCGTGGGGATGGCAGCCGGACTTATCAGTTGAGTGCTGATGCGCTGATCTGGGTAAAGATTAATCATTTTTAATGGTGGCTCTCGCGAAGCGATTTTCGGGCTTGCCCGGGGCTGATATTAAAGCAGCGTTTAAAGGCACGCGAAAAGCTGGAAGCGTCAGAAAAACCCAGTTCATTGGCCAGCATGGTGAGGGATATATCGCTGTTGTGTAAGAGAAAACGGGCCCGATGCATACGCCGTGACAGCATATACTGCTGCGGTGTCTGGCCAAAGGCTTGCTGGCAAAGGCAGTAAAAATGACTTTCGCTAAGGTTCATCGCTTGGGCAAGAGTACGGTTATCCGGTGGCGTTGCTAGGTGTTGATCGATGTACTGATTGAGCTGTTGCTGGTTTAATCGAGGGTGTTGACTAGATGTTGTACTGCTCGAATATTGTTGGCATAGCTGGGTCATAAACAGGGTGATCAGCTGACAGTTGATCTGATATCTGCTTTGTTGATTCATCGGTTGTTCGCTTTTAGTTAACTGCAGGGCCGCAAACTCCAGCATCGGCAACATCTCGGGTGCTAGGCTGATAAACGCCGGAGCATTTAAAATGGTGGCTTTAAATGACAGGTTACAGCTTTGCTCAAGAGCCTGAATATAAGGGTCTGCCGGCGCAAGGTCGATCACCAATAGTTCACTATGATCATTTAATCCACTGAATAGATGCATCTCACTTTGCGGTGCAATCGCCAGCTTACCGGATGATACTTGACCGCTAGTTTGGCTAAACACACAGTCTGTTTTACCTTTTAAACCAATCAGTATCTGGGCAAAGTCATGTAGATGTTCTCCCTGTTGGCGAGCAATATGATTACGGCGAGCAAGACTTTGTTTCATGCCATTGTGTTCCGAGTTAATGCGTTGAGGGGCAGAGCTTGAGTCAAAAAAAGGGTAGTTTGGGTCAAGTTTTTCCTGTTGATTGCGGTTAACATAACTTAAAACCCGGTGAGAAGAGAAGCTGATATGCAATTGAATGCAACTGACATCCGTAAAGCATTACCTTGGGATCGCTTAATCGAAGCACTTAACGATATTTTTACCAAAGCGGTGTGTGCACCGGTGCGTCATCATCACAGTATCAACGTACCCAATGATCCTCAGGCAACCTTGCTGCTGATGCCGGCATGGTTAGAGGGTGAATATCTAGGGGTTAAGTTAGTCAACGTCTTTCCGGGCAATAATCTTCGGGGGCTGCCCGGGTTAAATAGTCACTATATGCTGTCTTCAGGTAAAACCGGACAGCCGTTAGCGCAGTTAGATGCCAATGAGTTAACCGCTTTACGTACTGCTGGCGCATCCGCAATGGCTTCGGGCTTTCTGTCCCGTGAAGATGCCTCGAGTCTACTGATGGTTGGTGCCGGCAGAATGGCGAGGTACCTGATATCGGCACATATGAGTGTTCGGCCGATTCGTACCGTGCGTGTTTGGAATCGCAATGAAGCCGCTGCCAAGGCGCTGGTGGACGAGTTACTCGCAGAGGGGGTAAATGCACAGCTATGTCCCGTAGCGCAACTGGAAATCGCTGTGGGACAGGCAGATATTGTCAGCTGTGCCACCATGTCAACGGCACCCTTGGTGCAGGGGGCGTGGCTAAAGTCCGGCGCGCACCTAGATCTGGTGGGGAGTTTTACGCCGACCATGCGGGAAACGGATAATACCGCGATGCAGCGCTGTCAGGTATTTGTCGATGTCCGAGCCGGCGCCTTAAGTGAAACCGGTGATCTGATTATACCGATCCGGGAAGGGGCGATTACCGAAACCGCTATTCAGGCTGAGTTTAGCGAACTGTGTCGTGGTGATCATCTAGGCCGAGCCGCGCTGGATGATCCTCTGAACGCCATTACCCTGTTTAAGTCAGTAGGGGATTCGCGGGAAGATCTGGCTGCCGCCGTGTTGGCTTACCAACAGGCCGGTGGTACTGAATAAATACTAAACAGTGGCCTTCGGCGCAGAAAATACGTTGTCGATGGCTGTGTGATGGGCTATTTAGCTTAGTGATGCACCTAGGGTGTTGTTTGCTTTTGGTTTACACGATGTAAAGAGGTCTTGAATGGTGTTGTCTGTAGCGATTCGGAAAGATAAGCCCATGACAGGTTCTATGGCGGTGGTTGGGGCTGGTGTGGTGGGTTTGAGCTGTGCCCTTGAGGCGCAGCGGCAAGGCCTGCGGGTCACCTTGTTTGATCGTGATGCCCCCGGTTTAGGGGCCTCGTTCGGCAATGCTGGCTATCTAGCAACCGAATTGATCGAGCCGCTTTCCAACCCCGCGACCTTGCGCTCAGCACTGTCATTGTGGCTTAACCCTAAAGGGCCACTCGCCTTACCGTTACGATATTTGCACCGTATAGCCCCTTGGTTGCTGCGCTTTGTTATGGCCGCCCGGCCTCAATCATTGCAGCGCAGTCGTGCCGCCTTATTGCAACTTAATCGGGAATCGATTGCTGCTTGGCAACGTAGCCTTGAGGATATCGGAGCCCCTGAGCTGCTGGTTAAATCCGGTTATCTGTTGGTTTGGGAGTCGGCGGATACCCAGGCGGCCGAACAACACCAGAGATGGTTGAATGACCATGGTATTCAGACCGAGTTGGTGCAGGGGGCGCGATTATTAGAACTTGAACCCGCGTTGGCTAAACAGTTGCATCATGGGCTGTACTTTCCGGATGCCTATCGGGTGAGCGATCCCTATGATCTCTGTCAGCAGTTATTTGCCACGTTTATGGCACGCGGTGGCGAATTTATTCAACAGGCGGTAACCGAGTTAACACCCACCTCTGATGATGTCGCCGTGACGAGCGAGAACGTGGATTACCATTATGATCATGGTTTAGTCTGTGCCGGTGTTTGGAGCCGTAAACTGCTGAGTCAGGTTGGTCTTGAGGTGCCTTTAGAAGCTGAACGGGGCTATCATCTGACGATTCCTTCAGCGGCTTCATTATTGAATCATCATATCGGCTCTGCGGAACGTAAGTTTGTGATGGGGCCCCTCGATAGCGGCTTACGCATCGTTGGGATGACCGAATTGGGAGGGGTTGAATTACCATCGATTAAGCGTCGCTTTGAGGTCTTGCGGCATCATAGTCGGCAACTGTTACCGGATTTAAATGCTACCTCGTTGACCGAGAGTGAGTGGATGGGGCATCGCCCGACTCTGCCGGATTCATTACCGGTGATTGATCAGCATCCGGATTATGCGCGCTTATGTTTTGCCTTTGGTAATCAGCATTTAGGGGTTACTCAAGCGGCAATCACCGCAGAGCTTATGTTGCAGTTAATACAGCAGCAAGAGAGCGTAATCGATAGGACGGCGTTTAAGGTAACGCGTTTCTGATCTTATCGGCAGGGTTTAGGCGGCTGACGTATAGTCTAAGACCGTTGTTATAAAAGGTATCGCTATGAAACAGTTATTGTTGGTGGCTAACGGGCCATCAGAAAATACCCGCCGAATGGCCGAGGCAGTGCTACGTGGAGCCAATCATGACGATATTGATGCGGTGCAGTGTCGTTGGTTGGAGCCTCTAAACGCCACGCCGGCTGATCTTTTAGCCTGTGACGGCGTTATTCTTGGCACCACCGAAAACTTGGCTTATATGAGCGGTGCGCTGAAAGACTTTTTTGATCGTTGCTACTATCCCTGTTTGGAGCAAAAGCAGGGGTTGCCTTGTGCCCTCTATGTGCGGGCAGGCCATGATGGCACGGGAACTTGCCGTGCCGTGGAAACCATCTGTACTGGATTGCGTTGGCACTGGATTCAACCACCCTTAGTGTGTCGAGGTGATTGGGATGAGGCATTTTTACCGCAGTGTGAAGCGTTAGGCATGACGATGGCGGCGGGTCTCGATATGGGTATTTATTGATCTGTATGCGTGTGTTTGATCAGAAAATATGCAAATCTTATTGTGCGCTGCACAATGGATGCATTATACTTAGGTCTGTATATTGATCCGTCAGGAGACTCGCAAATGAAACAATCGGTGTTTACCGGAATAGAGTGTGATGATCGTCGTATCGCCAGTGAACTACAAGCGATGGGTTATTACGATGAGTGTGGCAGCGACCAGAAGTCGACCATTGGTACGTTGTTTGAAGCGCTGAGTAGTTTTGTCACCTGGATGCGCTGGAAAGGCGAAGTCGGTGTTTATGGTTGCCGCGTTGGGGCTGATTATGCCCGTTATATGGAAGCAAAAGTTAACGCTTAAGCGCGTTGTTTTGCTACGATTAAAACCGCTTTTTTGAGCGGTTTTTTTTCGTCTGTTATATTTTTTCTACTTATTATCCACGTTATTTTATTTTCAAACTTATGTTTGACTCCTCCGTTTTTTATCCTAAGCTGCCTTTACCTGTTACGAACAGGCGTTTAAAAAAGTACCGTTATAGCCGTCCTGGATTATAAGAATTTAATTAGTATCTTTTATGGGAATTTCCATTATGGCTGAAATATCACGTCGTTTTGAGTGGGTATATCATGCATCAGGAAAGTTATCAGGTAAGGGTATTGGGCATCGGCAATGCCGACGTGCTGTCGATCGGGCGGTTTCATCAGCGTCTTGGCTTAAGCCGGCAGGATTGCATTCGTCGCATTTTGACCGCCCCCTCTATTTTGCAAACCGAACTGGATATCGATAGCGCCGCCGAGATGGTGAGTGTGCTTAAAAGCGCTGATCTTCCCTGTGATCTTTTACCTCAAAGTGAATCCTGTTTATCCCCACCTGAACGTTTTGAACTCGCCGTTTATATTTCTGATTTTACCCATATCACCGCATTTATTACCGACCTCGCGCTTTTTACCGGACAAAGCAGTGAAGCACTATTAGGTTGCCTCAGTAAAACGCCGGCCATTATTTTAGGCAGCCTGTCTGAAGCGGTTGCGAGTGAATTAATCACCCGCTTTAGTAAGCCGGGTATTGAGTTGATGAAGTCATGCAGTAATACGGCAAAGTATACTGTGGTTGCTTATGCCCCCGGTGGTGATCAGAGCCTAATTGCTTATTATCGAGATTTTGGCTTGCTGCCGGCGGGCGGGCAACCGCAGCAGACTCAATGTTGGCAATTGACCGATCTCAGTTTGCAGCAAGCGCAAGGGTTATGGCAAAAAGCCAATGAGTTGCACCTGCCTTTGGTGATTCATAATCAGGATTATTATCGTTTTGATCTGCTATTACGTTCGGTGCCTGCGGATGCTCAACAGCAACAGAGCATATCCGCAACTTTATGCTCACAACTGAATATTCCTCTTCATCTGCATCCTCGTTTGTTTACTAATCTTCCTATTATCTTAAAACGCTCCGCTGCAATGGCGGATGCTGAGCCGGTAATGAATGCGCTGGTGGCGCAGGGCTGCTCAGTGACCGCTGAGTGGATCGGTGGCATTCGTTTTAATTTGCTGTTTGACAATATCAGTGACGCACCGGTGCAACGGGCTCGGCTAGAAAAGCTCTGCACCGCCATTATGGGTCGCTCAGTGTCTTTTAGGGAAACGACGGATGGCTGGTCCGTGAAGGCGGATGCCAATCTTCATCAAGGGTTGTGGATTCAATATGAAGCTGGTCAGTCTGGCATTCATTGTCGCTTAATGAGGAACGACCATGAGTAATACATCGATTCCCAAAATAAAGCTGGAGGTTGTGCTCCAGGAGGTTGGTAAGAAATTACGACGGCAACAATATGATGCCGCGCTGCTGACTTTGCAAAAACTATTGCAAGCGGGGATGGCGCAGCAGTTCCCATTGATGCTGCAGCGCTATATCTCAGAGCTAGTGTTCGAATGCTTAGAGCAAGCCGGTGAAGATGAAGCTGCACTGGATTATTGCCAGCGTGCCATTGCCGAATATGAAGGCCAAGCGGAAGTAACCGCGATGTCCGAGGCGGTGCAAAATGATCTGGCGGTGTTGAAGTTTCGTCGGATCTGTTTATTGGTCAAGTTGGATCAGCATCAGCAGGCCCGAGATGAGGTTGCCGAGTATCAGCAGTTGAGCGCTGTGGCGGACACGACGCGTTATAGCAAAGCATTTACACGCATTCTGAAGTATTCCAAAGCAACCAAAAATCAGTTGTTAAAAGAGCAGAAGCGGATGGGTTCGTTTCAGCTATCACAACAGTTAATTGTGTCAGGTTAATTCAGAGAGGTCAGGGAGATGAATTTTGATAATCAGGTAGCTGGGATGACGCCGGGACAGGCGTTGATGGATGTACCTATCCCTAAGTTAATTGAAAATACAGCGAAGGCGATAGCCGCCGCGCAATATGAACTCGATTCGACTTCGGTTCGGGCGGCCACCATGCTGAGCGAAACCAGGGTGAGCTTCAACGATGTTGATGGTACGTCTCGGGAGCGTAGCCTGCTGGAGCTGGGCTTTATTCCGCAGTTCTATCATTTTAAAGAAACGGAGATGGAGTTTAAGGTGACGATCTCGGTACGGGTGGAAGCCGGTATCGACTTTGGTGTTGAAGCCGGGCTCGGCAGCACCGAAAGCGCCGGATTACCGGTGGCCTTTGCCGGCACTATCTCCTTCGATCTACACCATAAATATGAGTTTGATATGGAAGCGGTATCGCGGATTAAAACCACCATGAAGTCGATTCCGCCACCGCAAGCATTTTTGGACGCTATTCGTAACCACGCGGCTTCTGGCGGCGGCACGATTTCCGCTCCAGATGGCCCGGCACCCATGCCGGATCCGGTTGATCCTGAACCAGCTAATCCGGATCCCGCTCCAGTGGATCCCGTTGATCCCGTTGATCCAGTAGATCCAGTAGATCCAGTAGATCCAGTAGATCCAGTAGATCCAGGCTAACAGAGGATAGTGCGATGTCGAACAGCAAAGTGATGGCTTCATTAGAGAAATCACCGTTGCCGGGGCTCTTAACGCAGCTAGGTACTGCGATCGCATCGGCTCAGCGAGCGATGGATAGCAACTCTATTCAGATGGCGATGCAATTGGGTGATGCAGAAGAACATGGTGTCGATATTGGTGATGGTGAAAAGGTGTCACTCATCTCGCTGGGCTTTGCGCCGGTGTTCTATCACTTCAATGAGGCGACGATCGATATTCGTGTGTCATTATCGACATCGACCACCACGGAAAGCAAATTTGGCACTTCTGCAACTGTCGGTGGCGCGGTCTATTTCGTGATGTTTGCCGCTACTGTGAGTGCCGAATTTAGTAATAAATACAGTTTTTCATCCGAGGCCAGTAGTTCGATTACGGCACGGATCTCATCGATTCCACCGCCTAATGCATTTCAAAACTGGATTGCTAGCAGGCAGCAGGCAAACCCGCCTATAGAAACGGAATAACGCTTACTTAACAACAGCTACAGGGCTAGCAAGGAGTTAACTATGTCGATCGGTCAGGACTTACTTAATGTCCCCATGGGGGAGATGATCAGGGAGATGGCATTTGCCATTGCCGATGCGCAGTACGAACTGGATGAAGCCAGTATCCGTGTGGCGCAGATGATGGGAGGACGTGTACCTATTCTCGATGAAGCGGGCACGGTTACCGGTACGGAGGATTCACGCGTTTATTTTGGCACCGATGCTGATGGTAAGGCGCAGAAGGTGAGTATGTTGGAACTGGGTTTTTCACCGACTTTCTATCAATTCACCAATAATATTATTGAAGTCAAAATCGCCATCAAAATAACCCGGGAAAGCTCTTATACCCGGAACACGAAAACGACCGGTACTAAACGCAGCAAACCTGCATTTGGTGGCTTTTTCGGCGGTAGCTCAAAACTTCGCACCACCACCGTAGATGCAACCTATGCCAGCAAATATAGCTATAGTGCCGAGGGCGCGAGTTTACTGCGGTGTAATCTAGTGCCGATTCCACCGCCTGCTATTTTTGAAGAACGGGTGAGAGAGCTGTTCGATACTGAGGATGAGGCAGAAGCGTAAGACTGCAACCTAAAGGAGAATAACGATGGCCAGACCAAGTATTGGACGCGAACTGAGTGATGTTCCCTTTGGGGAGATGATTACCAGTATGGGACTTGCAATTGCAGAGGCCCAATATGCGATGGATGAAACTAGCCTTAGACTTGCCCAGATGATGGGCGGTGAATATGAGGTGCCAGAAGTCGATCCCGTGACCGGTGAAGTCACCACGGTCACGAAAAAATCGCTGGTTAAATTTGATGGTGAAGAGATGTCGCTGCTAGAGCTGGGATTTACGCCCACTTTCTATCAGTTCACCGAATCACTGATCGAAATAAAAGTCTCGATTAGCTTCACGCAAAGTTCGGAGTTTGAGCGTAAATCATCGACCAAAACCATCAGTGCGATGGCAGGTGGCTTCTTGGGAATGGGCATGGCACGGGCGAGAACCACCTCGGTTAGTGCTCGCTATGCGAACAAATTTAACTACAGCGCAGAGGGATCGAGTTTGATGCGGACGAAGATTCTACCGACGCCGGCACCGGCGGTGCTTGAAGAGCGTATCCGCGCCATCGTGGAGAGAAATAAAGCGGCAGATGGTTAATCGGGCACTGGACTTATGGACTTAGTCGTCAACATGATGAGGTTATCGAATGTCGAGCGAATACCTTGATTGGACAGCCTTAGCATCGGCTTCGGAGTCTTCGGCCGACTCGCTTGAAGGCGTGCTTGAGGTTAGTCCACCGGCAGGAGCCTCCATCGCTGAATCGTTGCCGGAGGCTGAGCAGCGTTCACTGACTGATTTGTTAGCGATGGAGAGTGTTCCGGATGAGTTAAAGCAGCTAGTTAATCGACAGCAAGCACTGGAACAGCAGTTGAATGAGCTCACCGGGCATACGGTGGCTCCTGATTGGAATGAACAGCGTTTTTCAATGCCCCAGCATACCGCTGAATCACGCTTAGCAGATAAGCAAAAGGCGCAACGGCATGAGTCATACCGCAGTCGAGTGAGGCGGCAGATTTCGCAAAAGGCGTTATCGCGTTTACAGCTAGATCGGGGGATGCAGGAGGCTGAGTTAGCACGGCAGGAGAAGTTAAAACAGAAAAAGCGTCAGGCGTTACAGTGGCAGCATCGCTTATCGCAGCTTGAGCAGGATAAACGTCGAGTTCAACGAGCCAACGCACAGATGCGTGTGACAGAACGTGAACGGCAGCGAGCGCAAAATGATCTGCGTCAGCAGTTGATCTTGAAACAGGCTTTGCAACGGCGCCAAGCGTTGATTAAAGCTGCGCTGCTTGAAAGTCATAAACGACAGCGTTTAGAACAAGCGTGTTTAGCTGAACGGCAAGCATTGCAACGCTGGCAAGTGCAGCGGGATCGGCAACTGCAAGCTCAGGCGCAATCGCTCTTAGAGGCGCGGGCAGCGGCGAAGCGCCAGAACGATATGTTAATGGAACAACAGGCAAGGGCTGAGGCGAAGCGTGAACAGCGCCTAGCAGTGCTGGCACAGGAACGGCAAGTTGAACGACTAGAAGCGCGCAGACGCCTAGCGCAGCAGGAAAAAAGCTTTTTTTAGTTGATCAGTACCAGGAGATATTTGAATGGATGACGTAGCTAAAGGGCAAAACCTGGATGACTTTCTGATCAATCTGGCGGAGGGTCTGAGTAAGGCGCAAAGTCGGTTGAATCAGTCCCCGGTGATGAATGCTATGGGTCAGCAAAGTATGGTTTATCACATCCCGCGTATGGAGTTTGAGCTGAAGTTGCAGATGACCACGGCGAATAGCACACCGGTGGGCTCTGGACGCACGTCCTCCCGTCTGGCAAAAGCTAAATTGCAATTTCTGCCGGTCAAAGGGTCACAACAGCAGAGCAGCAGTTCTGCTACCAGCATTATTAAAGGGGTGATGGTTGCTGCGCCGCTCGACTCAACAGTGCCGCAAATCCAATTAAGCCTCAGTGTCGAGAGATTATCGGCGCGTAAGGCTGAGGTTAAGGTGTTTGCATTAACAACCGCAGATGCTTCGCTTAAGGGGGCCGTGGTTGAATTGAATATTGATCGAGAGCTGTCGGCAAAAATGGGTAAAAGCGCCCTTAAACCCTCGACTCGATTGGAGCGCGCCGCACTTGTGTTAGATGAGGAGGGTTATGCCAGCGCGGGCTTGGTGATTTCAAACCAAGAGGCTGAAGGGCAAATTATAGCGCTGATAGCGGACCTCTTTGGACAGTCTCAAACGTTATTGTATCGCTTTGAACAAGGACGATAATTTATGGCTACCAAAATTAAAGCCGTGTTACGAGATAGCAACAACAAGCCATTGGTCAATACGGATGCTCAGCTGTTTTTTTATACCATGAACGGTGGAGTAACGGCCGTTGCCTCCGGTAAAAGTGCAGCTAATGGTGTGTTGAATATGGTTTGCGGTAGCCGCTTTAGTGGCTTTCTGCCGCGGGTGTTGCTCAAAGTGAAGCTGAATAGCCAATGGGTGAACGCCAGCAATACACCTAAAACCTATAGTCAGCAAACCATCGATTTCGGCATAATAAAATTAAGCCATGAGCCAGTGATCACTTTAGCATCGACGGTTCTCTATAGTATTCCTACGGGCACTATTAATAAGGCGTCGAGTATTAGCGCGGCTGAGACGAAAAAACTCAAGTCATTGGAAACCCAAAATCTCAAGCTGGATGAAGAAACGAAAAGCCTAGCCCTACAGTTGCGGCGTCAGGAGCAGAGCCGTAAAACCCTCGAACGAGAATTGGAGACGCGGCCAACACTACAGATGCTCAATGCTGAGAAAACCCAGGTGACACAGTTAAAGTCACAACTGAAACAACGGGATGATCAGATCAAACAGTTGGAGCGGGGTAGTGGTCAGCTGAGTGAACTATCCCGACAACTTGAATTAAAAGAGGAGCAGCGTAAAAAGCTTGAGATAGAACTGCAAAAAAGGCCTAGCGTCGATGGTTTAATCGTTGAGCGACGGCGGGTTGCTGAACTTCAGAGCCAACTGCAACAAAAAGATAACCGAATCGGCGAGTTGGAAGGCTTGGTTCAGCGCGGTGGCGAGGTTGTGCCGATTAAAGCGAAAACAGTTAAAAGCGAAGACCTTATTTTTTCTGCCTCGGAGGCGATCTCCCGCGCTAGCAATAAACTGGCGAAGCAGGGGGGTATCGTATCAGTAAAGCGAGTGTTGATCTGAAAGTCGTTGCGGCGGCCAACCAGACCGATCTGATGCTGTTTGAAACCGCCGATGATCTTGCCCGTATCCCCTCAAATTGCTTTGGTAATGTACGCTTTGATCTCAATTTGGATGATGCGGATAGTCGCGCGGATCAGGCGGAAAGTGACTTTAAAATGCCGGATGTGAGTGGTTATACCCGGCAGTTGGCAGAACGAAAATTGGACGGCTTGCAGGATCAGTTGTTCTGGTATGAGCAGCAGCTCTCTGAAAAAGATTCCTTTTCGGCGGGGCAAATCATTAGTCAGCATCCTAAAGCAAACACCTCATTGCAACCTGATACTCAGATTATCCTGATTGTCGGTATTTGAGTCTCAAGGAGACGGTTATGGCAGAGAATCCTTTTACCAAAGTACTGGCGACGCCGCTGGGCGATATGATCGCGGAGATGGGTATCGGTGTCGCGCAGGCTCAGTATGCGATCGATGTGAAAACCATCGAAAATCTAAAGCAGATCTATAGCCTCGACGATGAGCTACTCAAGGAGATGCGGCGGATTGGTTATCGTCCTACTTGGTATGTAATTCCCGAAGCGGAAGCGGAAATCAGTATGGCGTTGACGGTGCAGCAGTCGATCGGCAGTGACCGAAAGGTTAAAACCGAGATAAAAGGCACAACCGTCGATGCCAGCTATCAGAATCAATATGATTTTAAAATCGAAGGTGCGAGTAAGTTAAAACTAACCTTTAGGCCTGTACCCGCGCCGCTTGAGATCGACAATATGCAGGTGGTGCCATTGCTTTCGGGTATTCCTTTAGGGGAGGCAAAAGTGCTGCTTGAGAAAATAGGCATCGAGTTTAAAGTTGCACCCGCCAATGCCAAAGATTCAGCTATTGTGTCTTCGACAAAGCCGGTGGCGGGAGCCTTTATTGATGCGGGTAATGTGGTCACGGTAGGCGTTTAAGCGTCGTAGGAGTCTAATATGAGTAACGGTGGTCAGCAAATTGAATCGCTACTAAGGCGGGTGTCTCAGCAGCAGAATGCCCCTGCAGGTGAGGCATTTGACCTACAAAATCCCATTGCAGGAGGGCTAGGGCGAGTTGGCTCTGTCAGCCTGAGTAATAATAGCCAGCAAAATCAACAGGGCTTCAGTAGCTTAATTGCGAGTCTACGGATGCTGCGTGATATGCCGGGGCTTAATGGGCAACAGATACAGCAAAACTTACAGCAGCAGGGGGCTTGGCCCGATCCTGAAACGGTACCTATGCCGCCGATCGATGAGCGCTTTAATATCCAGCCTGAACCATCGGATGACGATGATGCGCCAGATTAAACCACTTACGGATAAACGCATTCATTCGGTGTAAGTCTGTCTGGAAAAAGATTAAGTGTCGGTGGTGGGTATCTGCCAGTGGCAAGGGAGCAAACATATGTGTAATGACGTCTGTGAAGTGACCAGTCCCGGCACTGATATAAGCGAAGAGTTTGCCTGTGTCAGTGATGCGGTCAATTATTCTGAAATTTATAATCAGCAGATAGAGGATGTGCGTCATGCTGACCGAAATGAACGCACCCGGATTGCCGGCGTCTTTCTTTATCGGATCGCTAACTTTAATTATCCTCTGGTGCGGGTTGAGTTGAGTTCCTATAGCGAAGCCCATGGGCGACCGACGATCGGCGCTTTAGCGGAGATGCTCAAATTGGATCGAAGGACATTGTTTAGCCATATTTTAAATTGGCACAATGGACCTAATGGCTTTATCAGAGCGAACCTTTATCGTCGTTATGTGGGTGGCGATGCGGTTTCCGTTGAGGAACAAACGGCGGCCTTAAGGGCCGTTATGAATGGCGATGCAGCGGCAGGAACGCCCCGCTATCATCGCTGGAGCTTGCCTGTTGGTGGCAATTATCGACTGATTCTGCCACGCACTGAAGCGCTAGAGCAGGAAGTGGCGCTGAATCGCACGGCACTGGTGTCGGCAGACATTCAGCAACTCAGCTCGTTATTGTTGGCTGAAATGGATAATGCAATGGCAAAAGCTGAACGGGTAGCGACAAATCAGCAGGCGCTTGGACGTATTCTTCAGCCCTATAAGCAGGAGTTGGGTGGACTTGAACTGCTCATGGAGTTTATTAATCTAGCCGAGGCTAATCCGGAGTCGGCCTATTCTGCGTCCGAACAGAGCAAAATAGATACCTTACAAACGAAACTCACGACGCTTAAAACATACGCAGAAGAGACTCTAGGCAGGGAGCCGACTCAGAGAGCCCGTTTACTGCAACAGGCTATCCGCGGAGATACCGACAGTTTATATGCGATGTTAGAGGGGAGTAGTCGTCTCAATGATTTGCTGGCTCAGGCATGTAATAGCGACACGATGATTAGCAGTCGTTTCATGCATGATATCTACCGTAAATTGGGTGCCTGTTATCGTGTTATTGCTACCAGTAATCATGCAGAAACGATGATTACTGATCGCTTACAACCCGCTCTGGAGATGATTGTTAGCGGTGAATGGCGTAGCTTTGCTAACCCTTCATGTCTAGCAACGGTGGCCGCTAAGATTAGTGTTGTACCTACCATTGCAGGTAATCTGCCGGGGCCTCCTTCGCTATTGATGGTGGTCATGGAAGCATCGATGCCAAAGATGATTCAGATGGCTTCTTTAGCGCCCAGTGCTGGGCGTATTTTGCGTGACCTTATCGTTGAGGTGACCGCTGAGTTAATTGGCATGGTGGGATCGAATAAAGGTGAATTGATTCGACGTCTAAGCTCATCTGACCCGGAAGAACTTTTGCAGGTGAAAGCGTGGAGTCGAGGTGTCGTCAACTCTGAAGTGATGAGTAGCCCTGGCTGGGGCGTGTTTATGTCGATGATCACCGGCATACTATTTCTTAACGCCTTCGTTAGCGCGGCTACCACGACGACCGATAGTATGATTACCCGAATCCGTTTATGGGGCGATACGATTGCTCAGTTTTCTGGTTTTGCTAACTCCCTAATTCAGGCGCTACAGCGTTTTAAATATGTTCAACAGAGTGTTATCGGCAGTGGTTCAGCGGGTGCGGCTGCCACGGCACGCGTTTTAGGTGTTATCGGTTCATTGGCCGCCATTGCATCCAGTAGTGCGATGATGGCAGAGGAGCATAGAACCCGAGATTATGCAGGCATGACGGTAGCAGGCTTTGGTTTAGCGAGCGGTATTCTGAGTCTGGCTGGATTTATGTTATGGATGTCAGCAGGCACTATTGAAGTTCCACCGTTGGCTGCGGTGTTGTTTGTGGCTGCTCTCATTGCAGGTCTGGTGGGCGCGATTATTGGCTTCTTTACTTCGGATAGCAATAGCGAGGCTTTAGTCGAAGGGTTGGTTGAGCATCTTGGCGGCGCAGCACAGTTTTCTCATCGACTAGGCAGTGATGGTCGTTTAAATACCTATTTTGAGGATGTGAGACGCTATCATCATACGGCTACGATTAAAGACTTGCGCAGTAGTGCTCGCACCGCTTTAAACTATCTCTTCGGTCTTGATCAGTTAACGGATGCGGACAAACGTGAACAAACCGAAGAGTTGATAGAAGCATTAATCGCTTAGTTGGAAGGGCGATGTTTGCGCTTGAGTTGCTGAAACAATACACCACTGATAATGAGTATCAACCCCACCACGGTAGAGATCATCACGGGCTCGTCGGCGAGGGTCGATAATAATATCAGCGACAGAGGTGGCGACAGGTAAACGAGGTTGCTCAGTTGGGCGGTGTTGTCGGTCATTCTCATGGCTTGCATCCAGAGGAGGAAGGCAAAGCCCATCTCAAAGGTGCCGATATAGATACCGCCAGCCACCGCTTGCCAAGGCAGAGCGGTGACCTGGCCCTGAATCAGCATTAACACACTTAGCACCGGTAAGCTCAGGCCAAAACAGAGTAGCAGTGAAACGACCGCATCACGTGGGTTGCGGGTGTTGAGAATCCAATAGCTGGCAAAGAACAGCGAGCTGCCGACGCCAAGGATAACGCCGAGTGGATTTTTGAAATCCAATGATAGCAGGTTGCCTTGGGTGGCGATTACGATCACACCGCTGTAGGCCAAAATAATGCTGATCATTTTTTTGAGGGTGAACGTTTGCCCTAGGAAAGGCACGGCCATGATGCTCAAAACGACCGCCCAGGTGTAATTTAATGCTTGTGCCTGCTGGGCCGGAAGTAGGTCATAGGCGGCAAATAGAATGAGGTAATAGAGGGTCGGGTTGAGTAGTGCCAGCAGCATAAAATAACCGGCCGATTGTTTCAGATACTGCCTCGCTAATGGCAGTTTTTGTTGCCAGATTGTCGCGCATAGGAGAATAACAAAGGACGTTGCCACGGCAATCCAAAGCATCTGTAAGGGGCTGATCAACGCCAGTGTTAGTTTAAAGGCGGTGGCAACGGTCGACCACATAAGCACCACTGCAAGTGCCAAAATAAGAGACGTTCGGTTCACTGTCGCTACTCTGTATTAGATCGTTGGAGAGGTATATTGAGCGCTACATTGATAGCCTTAGGGCCGCATCATTAGCGCTACGCTACGGGGTGCTATAAACGTCTATTTTAGAGCAACTTAGCTTCAATATCTTTGATGTCTTCCATGACCACAAAGGTGCTGGTTTGAGTCACATAGGGTAGCGAAGAAATCTTCTCTCCAAGAACTTCCCGATAGGATTCCATGCCGGTGGTACGTACCTTAAGCAGGTAGTCAAAATTAGCCGCGACCATATGGCACTGTTCGATCTCTGGAATCTCTCTTACGGCTTCATTAAAGGCCTGCAATGCTTTGGTTTTGGTATCACTGAGTTTTACCTGAACAAAGGCGACATGCTTGGTGCCTAATTTCTTTTGATCAACCAGCGCGATATAGCCAAGAATATAGTCTTGTTCTTCCAGTCGCTTCATACGGATTTGGCAAGGGGTCTTAGACAGGCCAACACGGGATGCTAGTTCGGTGACGGTAATACGGGCATTCTTCTGCAGCTCGCGCAGAATAGCCATATCAAGTTTATCCAGTTTATCCATAATATTTTATTGTTCTGGTTGTTCGTTTGTGTAAAACATCGTTATGAGAAGGATACGGCTATAAAAAACAAAAATACAGTGAAAAAGACTTCTATTCTTTTCCTATACTTTGTCATTAACTGATATCAATCGAATTTTGTGCCTATCCTGTTATTGTCGGGATAACGTTATCGTGGGTATCTGCACAACCGTGCGGTCGTTTGGCCGTTGTTTGAGCCGATACAGGGAATAATAACAATCCGGTACCTGCCGGACGTAGCGAAAGCTACCTGGAGTCTATACAACATGCATGATTTAGTGGGTCTGACCAAGTCACAGATTATTGATCTACTCAGCGAAAAGCTTTGCGCTCAAGTGAGCAAGAGCTTGCAACCGTCGATGCAACTATTTACCGAAAAGTTTTTTAGTGTTGCCGCACCGGAAGAGTTACAGAGTCGCTCACTGGAGTATCTTTACTCGACGGCGTTGTCTTATTGGCAACTAATGCAAGACTACAAAGCCCCTGCACCGGATGTTCGTGTGTTTAACCCAGACTATGAACAGCACGGTTGGCATTCTAACCATACGGTCATTCAAGTACATAATGTCGATGTGCCGTTCTTGGTAGACTCGGTTAGGATGGAACTTAACCGTCGCGAGCTGGGCATTTTGACGATTAATAACTGTGTGCTGGCCTGCGAGCGTACTAAGACCCACAAGTTAAAAAGCCTTAAGCGCGCCCGTGAACGGGATGAAAAATCTCAGGTTGAGTCGCTGATCTATCTCGAAATCGAACGTCATTCATCTCAAGAAACTTTGGACGAATTACGTGACGGCCTGCTGAAAGTGTTGGCCGATGTTAAAGCGGTGGTTGATGATTTCACCCCCATCAAGGAGAAAACCCTCGAGCTTAAAGAGGAGTTACGTCTTCGTGATGCTAATAGCCCCGAAATCAAAGAGACACGTAAACTGCTGGACTGGTTACTGGATGAGAACTTTATCTTCCAGGGCTATGAAGAAGCGGTGATTCGTCAGCAAGAGGGCAAAGTCTTTGTTGATATGGTTGAAGGCTCACAACTAGGTACTCAGCGTCATTCGCTTAAAAGCCAAGAGTTGAGTCAGTTAGAGCAGCAGTTTGTCTTGGCCGATAACTTGGTCATGTTCAGCAAAGATGTGGTGCGTTCAACCGTGCATCGCTCGGTGTATCGTGATCTGATCATTATTAAACGCTTCGATGATCAAGGTCAGGTGTGTGGTGAATGCCGCATTTATGGTTTGTATACTTCGACCGTCTTCCTGACCAACCCGTTACGGATTCCGGTTGTACGGCTAAAACTGATCAGCATCCTCACCGAATGTGGTTTCGAGCCGGGCGGACATAGCCATAAGGCTTTGGTACAAATCCTCACGGATATGCCTCGTGAAGAGTTGATCCTAGCGAAAACCAGTGATCTGAAACAAACCAGCATCGGTATCTTTAACATGCAGGAACGGCGGCGGGCGTGCTTATTTGTGCGCCAAGATGCCAGTAAGCGTTTCTACTCCTGCTTGTATTATATTCCCCGTGATTTATACACCACTAAACTGCGTAATTCGGTACTTAGCTTGCTGTACAAAGGCTTGCATGGGCGGGATTATGAAGCCAACTCTCAGATATCCGATTCGGTGCTGTCGCGAACCCATTTTGTTATTTATGGCGACCCCGATCAGCAGGAAAAGGTAGATCTCGATACAATCGAGGCCAAAATCCTAGAGATCTCCCGTTCTTGGGATGATGATCTGAATATCAGCCTGATCGAAACCTATGGTGAAGAGAAGGGTAGTCGGTTTGTTAACCGCTTTAAAGGTGGTTTCAGTTCGGCTTATAAAGAAAATTTCTCTACTGGGAACGGTGTTTACGATCTACAGCACATCTCATATTTGCAAGCGCAAGATGACATTGCGATGAGCTTCTATCGCTCGTTTGAAGAGTCTGATGGGATACTCAAGTTTAAGCTGTTCAGTGTTGATCATCCGCTGGTGCTGTCTGATGTGATTCCATTGCTGGAAAACCTCGGTTTGAAAGTCATGAGTGAGCACCCCTATGTAGTTACCGACCGGGATGCCAAACAGTTCTGGATCAGTGATTTCCGTGTTAGCTATGACCGCCAGACGGTGGTCGAGTTGGATAAAGTTAAAACCATTTTGCAAGAAGCTTTTGCCAAGGTCTGGGATGGTCAGGCGGATAGTGATGAATTCAACCGACTGGTTATTGCTGCGGGTATTAATTGGCGAGAAGTCGCCATGCTGCGGGCCTACGGTCGTTACATCAAACAACTGCGTTTCGGTTTCTCTCAGCCTTTCCTTGCGGATGTGTTGGTGCGTAATGTTGATATTAGCCGCCAGTTGGTTGAGCTGTTTCGTTGCCGCTTTCAGCCGGGTAAGCAGGATGCGGCTAAAGAAGAAGCTATCGAGCAAAGCATTCTGAATGCCTTGGAAAGTGTTAGCAGTCTGGATGATGATAAAATTTTACGCCGCTTTATGGTGATGATTAAAGCCACTTTGCGAACCAACTTTTATCAGCAGGTTGAGGGTGCCGATAAAGCTTATTTCTCATTCAAAATTGATTCCCAGTCGATTCCGGATATCCCACAACCTAAACCTAAGTTTGAAGTGTTTATCTATTCTCCGCGGGTTGAGGGTGTTCATCTTAGGGTCGGAAAGGTTGCCCGGGGTGGTCTACGTTGGTCCGACCGAATGGAGGATTATCGTACCGAAGTGTTGGGTCTGGTGAAGGCGCAGCAGGTGAAAAACTCGGTGATCGTGCCGATGGGGGCTAAAGGTTGCTTTATTTGCAAGCGGATGCCTGATACCAATGATCGTGAAGTGATTCAAGCCGAAGGTATCCAGTGCTACAAAACCTATATTCGTGGGCTTTTGGATATTACCGATAACCTCGTCGCCGGTGAAGTTGTTCATCCTAAAGATGTAGTGCGCCACGACGAAGACGATCCTTATCTGGTGGTTGCTGCCGATAAAGGGACGGCGACCTTCTCTGATATCGCCAACTCCATTTCCGAAGAGTATGGTTTCTGGTTAGGTGATGCGTTTGCCTCTGGTGGTAGCCAAGGCTATGACCATAAAGGTATGGGTATCACCGCTCGGGGCGCATGGGAGTCGGTTAAACGTCACTTCCGTGAACAGGGCATTAATACCCAAGAGGAAGCGTTCACCGTTATCGGTATCGGTGATATGGCCGGGGATGTGTTTGGTAATGGTATGTTGCTCTCTGAAAAGATCAGTTTGGTGGCAGCATTTAACCATATGCATATCTTTATCGATCCAGAACCTGATCTGGCGAGTGCGTTTGCAGAACGTAAGCGGATGTTCGCATTGCCGCGCTCCAGTTGGGCCGACTATAACAGTCAGTTAATTAGTCAGGGGGGCGGTTTATTTTCCCGTTCGGCTAAATGGATTGAGATTACACCGCAGATGAAGGCGCGGTTTGCGATTACTGAAAACCGTTTGGCACCGAACGATCTGATCAATGCCTTGCTAAAAGCACCGGTGGATATGCTGTGGAATGGCGGCATTGGCACCTATGTGAAAGCCACGCAAGAGAGCCATGCGGATGTGGGCGATAAAGCGAACGATAACCTGCGAGTGAATGGTTGTGAGCTGAGATGTAAGGTGCTGGGTGAGGGCGGCAACCTTGGCTTTACCCAGTTAGGGCGGATTGAGTTTGCGCTGAATGGTGGTTCATCCAATACCGACTTTATCGATAATGCCGGAGGGGTTGATTGTTCCGACCATGAAGTGAACATCAAAATTCTGCTAAACGAGCTAGTTAGTCAGGGCGATATGACCATGAAGCAGCGTAATCAGCTGTTACGGGACATGACCGATGATGTGTCTGAGCTGGTGCTTAAGAATAACTATCGTCAGGCCCAAGCGCTGAATATTGCCGAAACGGTCGCGCAGGAATCATTGGATGATTACATTCGCTTAATTAAGAGCTTGGAGCGTGAGGGCAAGCTCAATCCTGAACTCGAGTTTCTGCCAACAGAGAAACAGCTGCAGCAGCGACGGGAACATGGCAAGGGGTTAACCCGTCCTGAACTGTCAGTACTGATCTGCTATGCACGAATCGAACTGAAACAGGCACTGATTAACTCTTGGCTGACCGAGAATCAGGGTTTTGCTAAAGAGATGGAAACCGCTTTTCCCGCTCGTTTGCTGAAGGAGTTTCCAGAGGCGCTGCATAATCATCGTCTGCATCGCGAGATTACCGCCACTCAGATCGCTAATGATCTGATCAACCGGATGGGAATTACTTTCGTTAACAATCTTAGCTCTGCTATTGGTGCTAGCTATGCCAATATCGCCGCGGCCTATATGGTGGCCCGTGAGATATTTAATATCGAAGCGCAGTGGCAGCAGATTGAATCATTGGATAATCAGGTACCTGCGGAGTTGCAGGTGGCGATGATGAAGGACCTGGTTCAACTGCTCGCCCGAGGCACCCAATGGTTGTTGCGACATCACCGTGATGGTTTGGATATGCAAAACTGTCTTGACGTGTATAAACCAGCTATCGATCAGGTGGTCATTTCTGACGAACAGATCCATAAAGTGATTCCGGCTGATCGACTGCAAGAGAAGTATGACCGGTATACGGACGTTGGTGTTCCGGGGAAACTTGCTGCATTCTGCGCCGCCAGTGAAAACATCTACTGGTTGTTGGATGTGATCGATGTCGCGCGGGAAACCAATGAAGATGTTGAGCAGGTTGCAATTACTTACTTCGGTGTAGGCACCAGCTTGAATCTAATTTGGTTGGATAAGCAAATCCGTCAGTTCAGTGCTATCAACCATTGGCAGGCGTTGGCGAAAAATAGTTATCGGATCGAGCTGGATAATCAGCACCGAGCGTTAACGCTTAAAGTGCTGCAGTCAGGTGATACGGGCAGCAGTGTGGAGCAGCGATTGGCGCGTTGGGAAGAAGACCGAGCCGCACAGATAGCGCGTTGGCACTATACCCTTAAGGATATTCAGAACACCAAGGTAATTGATTCTTCAATTTTCTCAGTGGCACTGAGTGTGTTGTTGGAATTGAGTTAAGCGATTCAATGCTCTGAAACGCCTAGCAGATAAGGGCGCTGTATTCGGGGTAATGTGGCATAAGGCAAAACATGAAAGCGATTCAGAGATATTTTCTGAATCGCTTTTTTTTATGGTTTATAAAGTCATATCTACCTAGAAAACGGAATATAAGTACGTATTTGTAATAGCTGTTGCTGAATATAGACATAATCTTTCTTAATGCTGCGTAAAAAAGGTAAAAAGTCTAGCGGTTGTTCTGTAAGCTTGCCCGTTCATTTGGCCATGCTTCGATCCGCTTCTTTGTGTCTGTTTTTCGGTGAAAACAAGGCGACTCAAAGGGGTTTATAACTTCAGGGTTAATGCTGTAAGTGTGGTCAGCTATAAAAAAAGACCAGCGGGAAATCGCGGTACAATATAATAACGATGAGGTTTACTGAATGGTAATTACGATTACTTTTATCATCTATCTGATACTGATGTTAGCGATTGGTGTAGTGGCTTATCGCCGAACTCAGGATCTGTCTGATTATGTTCTGGGTGGGCGTAACCTAGGGCCTATTCCAAGTGCTCTGAGTGCCGGAGCATCTGATATGAGTGGCTGGTTGCTGATGGGTTTACCCGGCTATGCGATGGCGGCAGGGTATGGCTCTTTTTGGTTGGCGGGTGGCCTGCTGGCCGGTACATGGTTGAACTGGTTGCTGGTGGCGCAACGTCTGCGGGTTTATTCTCAGCAGGCCGGTGATGCGCTGACACTGCCGGCTTATTTTGAAAAACGTTTTCACGATACCAGTCATACCCTACGCGTCGTATCGGCATTTTTTGTGTTGGTCTTTTTCCTGTTTTACACCAGTTCGGGTTTAGTGGCCGGCGGTAAGCTATTTGAAACTGTGTTTGGTTTTGATTACAGCATTGCTGTTATTGTCGGTGCAGTTGCGGTTATCTCTTACACCATGTTTGGTGGCTTCTTGGCGGTTTCGTGGACCGATGTAGTGCAAGGCCTACTGATGGTTGGTGCGCTGGTGATGGTGCCACTGGTGGCGATTGGTGAACTCGGTGGTATTGACGCCACGCTTGCTGCGGTTGAGTCGAAAAACCCAGAGTTGTTGGATATGTTTACCAATAAAGATGGTAGTGCTATTACGTTGATCGGCACACTGTCGCTATTGGGCTGGGGGCTGGGTTATTTCGGTCAACCCCATATTCTGGCGCGCTTTAAAGGTATTAAGAGTAAAGACTCTGTGCCTGCTGCGCGTCGTATCGCGGTTGTTTGGAGTGGCATCTCAATGTCCGGTGCTTGCCTCATCGGTTTGGCTGCGATTGGTTACCTGCCGGAAGGTTTGGGCGATCATGAAACCGTATTTATGGTCATGGTGAATACACTGTTCCATCCTGCGGTAGCGGGTATTCTGCTGGCGGCTATTCTGGCGGCAGTGATGAGTACAGCGGATTCTCAGTTGCTGGTGTCCTCTTCTGCATTAGCAGAAGACTTCTATAAAGCACTGTTTAATAAAGAAGCGACCCAAGAACAGTTGGTACAAGTAGGGCGTATTGCTGTGATTGTTATCGCCTTGATCGCCACGTTCCTCGCTCTAGATAAAGATTCCAAAGTATTGAGTCTGGTATCTTACGCTTGGGCTGGTTTTGGGGCCGCCTTTGGTCCTGCGCTGATCATGTCACTGTACTGGAAGCGGATGAACAAGGCCGGTGCGCTCGCAGGTATTATTGTCGGTGGCGTTACCGTGGTCGTTTGGAAGCAACTAACCGGTGGTTGGTTTGATGTCTATGAGATCATTCCCGGTGTCGTTTTTGCTTTCATTGCGGTTATTGGTGTGTCTTTGTTTACTGCACCGCCTATTCGAGCCATTGAAGAGCGATTTGAGAAGGTATTAGTCGAGCTGAAAAGCTAAGCAAGCTGTCTGCCTCCCGGTGTTAATTTATTAATACCACACGATAGTTCGTCGTTTGACGGGATATCGACCTATACTCATTATGATGAAGCCTCGCTATGCGGGGCTTTTTCATGTCCTAAAAATAAATTTTACTATGGTCTTATTGGGTTGGTTTTTTGTCAGGTGTATGTCATAAGTTTTTATATTTTCTTGAAATAAAGAAAATACGTCTAATAAATTATATAAAATAGTGAAACTGACTTTTGATGTGTAGCTACAATAGATAAAACAAATGCCGTTTAGATACGTTGTTAAAGCGGTGATAACGATTGAAGGTGAGATTATGACAAACACAACTGACCCGTTCCGGACTAAAATTCGAGAGCACTATCTGGCTAATGAGAGCCAGGTCATCCGTGAGCTGATGAACAATGCCCGTATGACGGTTGAAGATCGTCAACAGATCTCCACTAATGCGGCACAGCTGGTTACTCGTGTTCGTAATGATAGTTCACCTTCAATGATGGAAAAGTTTCTCGGTGAATATGGTCTGACCACCAAAGAAGGTGTCGCCTTGATGTGTCTAGCCGAAGCTCTATTGCGGGTGCCTGATGCCTTGACCATCGATGCTTTGATTGAAGATAAAGTCGCATCGGGTAACTGGGGTGAGCACCTCGGTAAATCTAAGTCGTCATTGGTTAACTCCTCGACTTGGGCACTGCTACTGACCGGTAAGCTGATTGCACCGAGTGAAGATAAAGGTGTGACTCAGACTCTGCGGGGTATGGTTAAGCGTCTGGGTGAACCCTTGGTTCGCACCGCGGTAGGTCAGGCTATGAAAGAGCTGGGGCGTCAGTTTGTCCTAGGGCGTACCATTGAAGAAGCCACAAACCGGGCGCGTAAGCTTGAAAAGCAGGGGTATTCTTACTCTTACGATATGCTCGGTGAAGCGGCGCGTACCGATGCCGATGCATTACGTTATCATCAAGCTTACAGTGCTGCGATCGGTAAGCTGACCCCCGCTTGTATCCATACGGATATTCGTATGAATCCGGGTATCTCGGTTAAATTGTCGGCGTTGCATGCCCGTTATGAATTTGCCCAGCAAGACCGGGTGATGACCGAATTGGTGGAACGCACAAAATCCCTAGCGTTACAGGCTAAACAAGCGAATATGGGCTTCAACATCGATGCCGAAGAGCAGGATCGTTTAGATCTCTCACTGGATGTTATTGAAGCGGTATTGAGTGATGAAGCACTGGCCGGTTGGGATGGTTTTGGTATCGTGGTGCAGGCGTTTGGCCCACGGGCTTCGTTTGTACTGGATTGGTTATATCAACTGGCGAACCGCCTCGATCGTAAAATCATGGTGCGGCTAGTAAAAGGCGCATATTGGGATGCCGAAATTAAGCGTGCTCAGGAGATGGGGCTTGATGGCTTCCCGGTGTATACCCGTAAGGTGAATTCCGATGTGTCTTACCTGTGCTGTGCCGAAAAGTTATTGGCGATGACCGATCGTATCTATCCGCAGTTTGCTACCCACAACGCCCATTCGGTGTCGGGTATATTGCACCTAGCGCGTGATCTAGATAACAAAACATTTGAGTTTCAGCGTTTGCACGGTATGGGTGAATCATTACACGATAGCGTTTTGCAGGGGCAGGGAACTCGCTGTCGTATTTATGCGCCGGTTGGTGCTCACCGTGACCTGCTGGCCTATCTGGTACGCCGTTTATTAGAAAATGGTGCGAATAGCTCGTTCGTTAATCAGATTGTCGATACGCGTATCAAACCGGAAGATATTGCTCGAGATCCGTTTGCCGCTATTGAAGCGATGGGTGAAAACATCAGCAGTGCGGCCATTGTTCGTCCGGCGGCATTGTTTGGTGAAAAACGTCAAAACGCTCGCGGTTGGGATATTACCGACCCCGTTCAAATTGCCGAATTAGCAGCACAGCAGGCGGACTTTAAGACTGCTCAGTGGCAGGCGGCGCCGATGATTGCAGGTCAATCAGTGAGCCAAAAAGCCCTTGCTATTCATAACCCGGCGATCCCAGATGACACAGTAGGTCAAGTGATTGAAAGCTGTCCAGAGGATATTGAAAGCGCGATTGTTGCCGCCCAAGGGGGTTATCGTCGTTGGTCACAAACCCGCGCGGCGGAGCGAGCGGCTTGTCTGCGTAAGGTCGCCGACTTACTAGAGCAAAATGCGCCAGAACTCTTCTCTCTTGTGACCCGTGAAGCAGGTAAAACTCTTCTCGATGCTGTCGGGGAGTTACGCGAAGCCGTCGACTTTGCCCGTTTTTATGCCAATGAAGCCGAGCGTAATGAGGCTGAGGGCGATGCACGGGGTGTGATTACTTGTATCTCTCCTTGGAACTTCCCGATGGCGATCTTCTCGGGTCAGGTGCTCGCAGCACTGGCGGCGGGTAATGCGGTATTGGCTAAGCCTGCGGATCAAACTCCATTGGTGGCAGCCCGCACAGTTGAACTGATGCATCAGGCGGGTATCCCGACGGATGTCATTCAATTATTGCCTGGTAGCGGTGTGGCTGTTGGTACGCCGTTGACATCAGACAGCCGGATTGCCGGGGTTTGCTTTACGGGCTCTACCGGCACCGCGCAACGGATTAACCGGGTAATGGCAGAGAACATGGCAGCGGATGCGCCGTTAGTGGCTGAAACCGGCGGTATGAATGCGATGATCGTCGATTCAACGGCGTTGCCCGAACAAGTCGTGCGTGATGTGCTGGCGTCTTCGTTCCAAAGTGCGGGACAGCGTTGTTCGGCATTGCGAGTGTTGTATGTACAGAAAGATATCGCCGATAACTTATTAGAAATGCTGTTTGGCGCGATGGATGAGTTGCGTTTGGGTAATCCATGGTTGCTGAGCACCGATATTGGTCCGGTGATTGATGCGACAGCGAAAGCGAAGATCGAAGCCCATTGTGCAAAATATGCTGCTAAGGGGCGCGTACTGAAATCTTTGACTATTCCTGATCAAGGGTTGTTTGTTGCGCCAACAGTGATTCAGATTGACAGCATTGCCGAACTTGAAGAAGAGATTTTTGGTCCGGTGCTACATGTGGTCACTTTTGAAGCCAGTCACCTGAATAAAGTGGTTGATAGCATCAATGCGACCGGTTATGGCCTCACCTTTGGTTTGCATACGCGGGTTGATAATCGTGTCGCACAGATCTGTAATCGCATTAAAGTGGGTAATATCTATGTCAATCGCAACCAAATCGGCGCGATTGTCGGTTCTCAGCCGTTTGGCGGAGAAGGCTTATCCGGTACGGGGCCCAAAGCGGGTGGTCCACAGTATGTGAAACGCTTTATGCGGGTTGAGGCGGTGCCTCCGATGACGACAGAGTTGAGTGCCGAGGTGGGTACCGCAACACTGCAGCAGACCATTGATCGCTTGGATAATAGTCAATGGGCAATGGATAACGCACGTATCGAAAAGCTTCAGTCACTATTTAGTCATCAAGATATCGACTTCTCATCACTGCAACATGATGCTGAGCCGATGCCTGGGCCTACCGGTGAATTGAATCTATTATCAACCCATGCACGGGGCACGGTACTCTGTTTGGGGCCGGACCTGGCCGCCACGATGGCACATGCCATACAGGCCTTGTCGCAGGGCAACGCCGTAGTGGTGGTCGCGCCGGGTGCGGCGGCTGAGTGTCAGGCGGCTGCAGATAGTGGTGTACCGATTAAAGGAATTGATGGTCTGTTGAATCCGGAAGCACTGGCCGGCGCAACCGGTTTTGCGGCGATTGCGAGTGGTGCCGATCATGAGGTATTGCAAGCTTATCGGCGAGTATTAGCGTCTCGTAACGGCGTTATTATTCCTCTGATTACTGAACGTAATGCGGCCGATCGTTTCTCTCTGGAACGACATCTTTGTGTCGATACTACGGCAGCAGGTGGCAACGCGAGCTTGATTGCAGCATCTGAATAAGGTGCTGCGGGTTATCGCTGAACTGTTGTTACCAAGCCAGGCTGTGGCTTAGTGGCACATTTTAAGCCCTCTCTACATAGGGGGGAGTAGCGTTGGACAGTATCGTCTGAGTTACAACTTTTTCGGCCCCTCGTTTAGAGGGGCTTTTTTTATGCGCGTATACAACTAAAATACGTAAAAATAACTTAAAGCGACCGCCAGATTAGGATAGAGTGGTAGTAGCTCAACTGTATGGCTGTTTTTATGCAGCTTTCAGGTAATTTAATACAGGGCAAGGAGGCTTGGCAGTTTCAATCAGTGCACTGATGTTTATCAGGCATAGCTTTGCTGTTCACTGTATATTGCTGATATCGGGGGCATGAATGACGACAACAAGGAGTTCAGTTGTGAGTGTAAGAAGTAGTACCACCAGTGATTTTCTGCATAACAATGTTAAAGTTTTACGCTCTCGTGTTTCTAAAACCGCCTGGCAGGGCATCACAATCGCCATTGTGGCTTTGATTGTTGCTACCTTGACCGTATCCCACCTTGAATTTGGCAATATCCATATTTCCAGTTTAATTAAAGTGCAAAAGACTAACTTTGCACTCTGGATTCTAGATGTTATCCCGTTTGTATTTGCCTTCTGGGGGCAGTATTCAAGCACCGTGCTGGCCTATGAAGCGAGCGCTATGGTAATGGATCAAACCAAAGAGCTACGTGATAAGGCGGATACCTTTGAAAAACAGGCTCGTCACAGCATTACCCACGACCTACTCACTGATATGCCCAATAAAGAGTTGTTTTATGATCGGGTCGAGCAGCAAATTGTCTCACCACGGGGTAAGGCTGCTTTTTCGGTGTTATTGGTTGAAGTGTCCAACTATAAAGAGATTAGCGATACATTAGGCCGCAATAGTAGCGATAGCCTGATTAAACAGATTGCGGTACGTTTAGAAAGTGCCTTTCCGTCCCCGCTGACCATCGCGCGCTTAGAAAGTAACGTTTTTAGTATATTGATTAGCGAGCTGCTGTCTGAAAAAAAGGTATTGGAGCTGGCGGACAGTGTCCACCGGGTATTACATGATGCTTTTTATATCGAGAAGGTGAAGCTCTCTGCTCAGGCGAATATTGGTATTGTTCACTTTCCGCAGCACGGGACCGATGTTGATACCCTAGTGCAACGGGCGGGGATTGCGTTATATATGGCGCAGAACTCCAATAAGGGTAGTGCGATCTATGATCCATCCTTTGACGCCCACAGTCCAAAACAGTTGACCCTGATGAGCGAGCTTCATCAGGCGATAGAAAATCAAGAATTGGAATTGTTTTATCAACCCAAAATTCGAGTGGAGGATGACCTGTTAACCGGTGCCGAAGCGTTGGTGCGCTGGAATCATCCGAAACATGGGTTATTGTCACCGGACCTCTTTATCCCGTTGATGGAACGCTCAAGACTGATTCAAGGGTTAACCTGTTGGGTGATACAGGATAGCTTTGCGCAGTGTGCCAAGTGGCATAAACAGGGGTTAGATATTGTTGTGTCCATCAACCTGTCGGCTAAAGATCTTAATAATCCAGAGCTGCCTGACCTTATTTCCGGTATCAAAGGGGCCACGGGGATCGACCCTCGCTGGATTACCCTAGAGATCACCGAAAGCTCACTGATGACCGACCCTGATGCCGCGATGGCGGTGATTAATCGCATACATGGGATGGGGTTTCAGTTCTCTATTGATGATTATGGTACCGGTTATTCCTCATTGTCCTACTTGAAACAGCTACCGTTGAAAGAGCTTAAAATAGACCGCTCCTTTGTGTCTGACATTCTTCAAAATGAGAGTGATGCGGTGATTGTTAATGCCACTATTAACTTAGCTCATAACCTCGGCCTAGAAGTTACCGCAGAAGGCGTTGAAGACCTTGAGACACTGTCATTATTGAAGGCTGAAGGCTGTGACCTTGTGCAGGGCTATTATCTGGGACGCCCAATGCCGAAAGATGCCTTTGCTCAATGGGGCCTCGCGAGAGGTGATCGTAGGGCTTAAATGGCAGAGTCCACTTAAGCCCTATTCGATAAGCGCTGTTATATCGGTTTGTTGGCCGTGGTTGCGGGACGCGTTTTTATCCCACCACATCCAGTTCCCGCTGTTTAAATTTAACCCCCGAGATTCTGCCAACTGCCGACAGGCATCAATATCGACCCCCTCGAGTCCATTGATCGCACTGGCGCTGACATCCTTTATATAATTTGGGGCTTGTGCCACAAAGGCTAACATGGCTGCATATGAGCCGGGCAGGGCTGGCTGGCAATGGCGGATATACACGGCTTCATTTTGCGCATTGAGTGAGATCGATAACGCATCAATGCACTGGCTGAGTTCAGGCAAAATATTATGCTTATGAACGAGGTTACCCAGTCCGTCGGTATTTAGACGGGTTATCCCACCTTGCTGCTTGACCCAATGGGCTATTTCCAGCAGTGGTTTGAGTCGCAATGTTGGCTCACCATATCCACAAAAAACGATACAATCGTAACGGTTAGGGTCACCGATCAGTTGAATGATCTGTTGCGCCGCCGGACGTATGTCGAGGCTAAGATCATAACCTTTTACCTCGGTGCAGCCATTATGCTTGGGGCAAAATTGGCAGGCAAGGGTGCAGCGGTCAGTTAGATTGATATACAAGTTATTATCAATCTGATAAACCAGTGTTTCATCATCGGCAATCGCATTGAGCCGTGGCGCGGGTTGACTCTGATTAGGGCGCGCGGTTGTGTGATGGCGATCGTCGTCAGCATTGTGCTCTGAGGTGTGTGTAAGGGAATGCATGAATTGATCCATTATGACGTTAGAGCCGCAGAGTAGCAGCATCCTATTGGTTGGGAGATGATAGTGATCAATATTCGCTGCACAAGAGTGTATTTAATTAAATATTCACTTTTATATTCACAATAATGCATATATGATTTTCCATATATAAAGAAGCGGTAGTGTTTTATGAATCCAGTTGATCTATTTAAGAGTCTCGCCGACGAGACACGACTTAAATCGGTGTTACTTATTCAACAGCATAAAGAGTTGTGCGTCTGTGAACTGATGGTGGCGCTCGAACTAAGTCAACCCAAAATTTCTCGTCATCTAGCGCAGTTAAAAAAAACGGGCGTATTGATGGATCGTCGTCAGGGTCAATGGGTGTTTTACCGTATTCATCCGGATCTACCGAGTTGGTATCGTGATGTGCTTTTGCAAACAACCACGGGTAATGAAGGCTATATGGAAACTGAGTCGCAGCGTTTACAGCAGATGGGTGCTCGACCAGGTCGCAGTGATCAATGCTGCTAACTAAAAGGACGTCGTTATGTTTGAAGTATTTACTCAATTGGCGGACTGGCTAATCTATGATTTAGCCGGACTATCAGCCAACGAAAGAATCGGCCAAGCACTGCATTTCTTTATTGAAGATACCAGTAAAATTTTTGTCTTGCTGGTGGTGATGATCTATCTCATCGCTCTGATTCGTGCCTCGTTGAATGTCGAACGGGTGAGGGATTTTCTTGCCGGAAAGCACCGTGGTGCGGGTTACTTGATGGGGGCCGGGTTTGGTGCAGTGACACCGTTTTGTTCCTGTTCTAGTATTCCTATTTTTCTTGGTTTTACCTCTGCCGGTATTCCGGTGGGTATTACCATGGCGTTTCTGCTCACATCGCCACTGATCAACGAAGTTGCCGTGCTGTTGCTGCTGAGTTTGTTGGGCTGGAAATTTACTGTGGTCTATATTCTCGTCGGGATGGGAGTGGGTATTGTCGGTGGTTTTTTCCTCGATGCCATTAAGGCCGAGCGCTGGCTGCAGTCATTCGCGGCTAAAGCATTGCAGCAGGGGCAGCAGAATGCATCGGCGGGCGCGGCGAAGGTTGAGTCTTTGTCTATGGCTGCTCGGCATCAGTTTGCTAAAGAGGAAACCTTAGAGATCTTTGGTCGAGTATGGAAGTGGGTCATTATCGGTGTCGGTTTGGGAGCGGCGCTGCATGGTTTCGTTCCTGATGGTTGGATTGAAGCGCACCTCGGTGATGGCCAATGGTGGACAGTACCCGCGGCGGTGATGGTCGGTATTCCACTTTATTCCAATGCCACCGGCGTTATTCCCGTGATGGAAAGTCTGATTAATAATGGCTTGCCGATCGGTACGACATTGGCTTTTTGTATGAGTACCGTGGCGGCTAGCTTCCCTGAATTTATATTATTGAAGCAGGTTATGCAGTGGCGGTTATTGGCGATTCTGTTTGCCATGCTGTTATTTGCATTCACATTGATTGGTTGGATATTTAACATTTTATTTCCGGTTCTTTAACCGCAGGAGAGCGTTATGAAAAATATTAAAGTGTTAGGCAGTGGCTGTGCTAAATGCACTAAAACCGCAGAGTTGATTGAGCAACGGGCGGCCGAATTGGGCGTTGCGGTTAGTGTTACCAAAGAAACCGATGCTCAGGTAATTATGGCCTACGGTGTGATGCGTACACCGGCCGTGGTGATCGATGAGCAACTGGTTCATAGCGGTAGTATTCCAACGGCGAATGATGTCGCTGGATGGTTGCAAGGTTAACAATCAACGCTATATGCCAGCGGTTTAGGTTGGCATTAGGGTATAACGGCGGCTGACGAATAAATCAGGAGGTGGATGTGGCGATTAAAGTGGGGATTAACGGGTTTGGCCGGATGGGACGGCTAGCATTACGTGCGGCGTGGGATTGGCCCGAACTCGAATTTGTGCAAATCAATGATCCGGCCGGCGATGCGGCGACATTGGCGCATTTACTGATGTTTGATTCGGTGCATGGTCTTTGGGCGCATGAAGCACTTGCTGGCAGTGGCGCCCAAGCGAATCAGATATTGGTCGGTGGTAAGTCGATACGCTGTACTCAAAACCGGGCAATAGACGACACGGACTGGTCCGCTTGCGATGTGGTAATCGAAGCCTCAGGGGTGATGAAAAGCAGTGCGAAGTTACAGCCTTACTTGGATCAAGGGGTTAAGCGTATCGTCGTAACGGCGCCGGTGAAAGAAGAGAGCGTGCTAAATATCGTGATGGGGGTTAACCATCATCTCTATGACAAAGATCGCTACCCTATTGTTACCGCCGCTTCATGCACGACCAACTGTTTGGCCCCGGTGGTCAAAGTGATTCATGAGCAGTTAGGCATAAAACATGGCTCGATGACCACAATTCACGATATTACCAATACCCAGACGATTCTTGATGCCCCCCATAAAGACCTGCGTCGGGCACGGGCTTGTGGCAGCAGTTTAATTCCAACCACGACGGGATCGGCAACCGCTATTACGCATATCTTTCCTGAGTTAAAAGGTAAGTTGAACGGTCATGCAGTGCGGGTGCCATTGGCCAATGCGTCTATTACCGATTGCGTTTTTGAGTTGCAACGGGAGACAACCGCTGACGAGGTTAACCAGCTCTTGAAGCAGGCCGCAGACGGAGAATTGCAAGGTATTCTTGGCTATGAAGAGCGTCCTCTGGTCTCGGTGGATTATAAGACCGACCCTCGTTCCTGTATTGTCGATGCGTTATCGACCATGGTGGTCAATGATACTCAGCTAAAACTCTACCTCTGGTATGACAATGAGTGGGGTTATGCGAATCGAACCGTTGAATTAGTGCGCATGGTAGGGCAGGAGTAGTCATATCATGTTAGCCACTGTGCAACGCTTGTCACCCGAGGTGCGGCAATACCTGATCGTTACCGGTAACTACTGGTCATTTACACTGACCGATGGCGCTTTGCGGATGTTGGTGGTGCTACATTTTCATCAGCTCGGTTATAGTCCGCTGGATATTGCGCTGTTGTTTCTGTTTTATGAGTTCTTCGGTGTGGTGACCAATCTGTTAGGGGGATGGCTTGGTGCCCGTATTGGTTTAAACCGAACGATGAATATCGGTTTGGGGATGCAGGTCGTGGCGTTAGCCATGCTATTACTGCCTAGTAGCATGTTGACAGTCGCTTGGGTGATGTTAGCTCAGGCATTATCGGGAATTGCCAAAGACCTCAATAAAATGAGTGCCAAAAGTGCTGTAAAACAGTTGCTGCCGGCGAATGCTGAAGGAGCTCTATATCAATGGGTTGCACTGTTAACGGGTTCAAAGAACGCCTTAAAAGGAGTGGGCTTTTTTCTTGGTGGAGTGTTGCTGACCCTGTTGGGATTTCAGGGGGCGGTGCTGGCGATGGCGCTGCTGTTGAGCCTTGTTTGGTTGTTGAGTTTGGTGTTGCTGAAGCAAGATCTTGGCAAAGCCAAGAACAAACCTAAGTTCAGCCATATATTCTCCACTAATGCGGCGATTAATTATCTGTCAGCGGCCCGGATGTTTCTGTTTGGTGCGCGGGATGTTTGGTTTGTAGTGGCGCTGCCGGTTTATCTGGTGAATACCTTAGGCTGGGATCATTGGTCCGTAGGAGGGTTTCTGGCGCTGTGGGTGATCGGCTATGGCATTATTCAGTCGTTGGCCCCCTATGTCACAGGCAAACGGTCAGGTCGGGTTCCGGGTGGTAGTCAGGCGGTTGGCTGGGCATTGGCGTTGTTGCTGTTGCCGGTGTTGATTGCATTAGCCTTAAACAATGATTTCTATCCTCAAACCGCACTGCTCGCGGGTTTGCTTCTGTTTGGCGGCGTCTTTGCGATAAACTCTTCACTGCATAGCTATTTGATTGTTAGCTATGCTCGAGAAGACGGTGCTTCGATGGATGTCGGGTTTTATTATATGGCCAATGCGATGGGGCGACTGATCGGCACAGTCTTGTCCGGTTATCTGTTTCAACTCGCGGGCTTAGCAGCCTGTCTTTGGGTATCCGGGCTGTTTCTGGCGTTGGCAGCACTGCTTTCACTGTTTTTGCCTCGCAGGGCCTGATATGGATAACGCTAATTGTTAAATTTTCGTTATCTTTCGAGGTTTGGAAAGCGTCTTGGTATAGGGTTTTATTTTATTCAGGTGAATTAAGGTTTTACCTAACATTAACGCTTCTTTGGCAACTCGCTTAAATAAGTCAATACGGGTGGTGTTGTACGATGTTTTAATCAATTGATCATAGCGCCAGCTAATTTTGACATATGCTGGTGTATATTTATTAAACAGTTTAAGTAGCATTCGAACGAGTTTGAAGCGGTGATGAAGGAGATAATCGTTGATGGTATAACGTTCGACTTCGCGTTTAAGCGTCGCCGAGGTTGCTGACGTTTCTTTTTTAGTAAATAACCAGTTTAAGTTGATATTCTCATCATCACATGAGGTCACTTTATGAAACCAGGCCGGTGGTATGTAAACCATATCTCCTTCATTGAGTGTAAAGCGGGTGTAGGTTTTATCTTTTAGAATACGATCTCCTTTACCATCAATAATCGCGTAGGTGGTATAGGGGTAGCAATCGAGAGGAGTATCCGGCGAAACCAGTATCCACTCTTTGATTCCCTTGACCTGAATATTAAATACATTAACTAAGCCCCCATCATAATGCCAACTGGATACATTTCCCTTTTTGTTTATCCATAAGCGTAAGTGTTGAGTTCGCGGAAAAGCTATGGGGGAGTCAATAACCTGGTTTATAAACGTTGGTGTAGTGTAATCTTCAACTAATGCGTCGCGGTCCATCCAGTACCATAAGGATGCGGTCGTTGCTGATGGTTCTTTGGATAGCTTTTCATGAAGATACTTTTCATTCCAACGCTGTCTTGCTGGCCAGTCCTTGCCAATTCCTTCGATAACAACAGGAATTTCTGGTGTTAAGTAGTTGTCTGAAAATTCTTCAAAGGATATATCAGATGATGCACGTGCAATGTCAAATAAACCGCTATTTTGATATTGCGAAGAGTTCATGAAATATTCCTTGTCTAAGTTGAAGAGTTTGCCCGCTAATATGCCTTATTAATAAGTGTAAATCCATAGGGTTAAGAGGGCTTTTCGGGATTATCCTTGGTTGTCTTGATGTTACTGCTCAATAGTTCTTTTTAAATATTGCTTACCTACTTGGTTATACCTCTTCATGACAATTGAGGCTGGCGTCAGGCTCTCATAATATTCTTAGTAGGAAATTTATTTGCACATCGTGATGCTAACCGAACCTTAATTAGGAGGGCTCAGATGCAAACAGAGCAATTGAACGGGGTTGCCAGCAAGCCGGTCTATGCACCGGTTGAGTTGAACCCAAAATCGAACTTTCATCTTTTTGTTGCCGAACAGGATGTTCCGGTAGATCTTCAATCACTTTATGACAGTTGCTCTGCAGATAAAGCGGTAGCGGCCTATGCTTCAGCCAGTGACTCGCTACTGCTTGAGTCACTGCAACGTTTTCCGTTGACCGGCACACTTTACCTCGCTGGGGCTGAGCCTTTTCTCTGGCGCGTGAAGAGCCATGCTCGTGAGGCAGGGCTTTGTTCAGATCAGGTTCGTTTGTTGGCTCCGATGAGTCGGGAGCGCCATCTGTTTTGTTGTCACTGCCATACGATAACCAAAGAGGTGACGTATTCGCCTTATGCCTGCAATGGCTGTGGTGCGATGTTGGAAGTGACGGATCATTTTTCCCGTCTACATGGCGCTTATTTTGCTTTTCAGGCGAACGCTGAAGATCGCGCCGATATGCCCGAGAAAAGGGAGGTGAACTGATGAGTACGGTTGATCAGATTGTCGTTGAAGTCACCGCGATTCAACAAGTCGCACCGATGATAAAAGCCTTTACCTTAAAGCCCTTGAAGGGAGAGTTAACGCCTTTCTCAGCCGGTGCCCATGTTGTGGTTGAGATGGGTGAAGAACAGAAGCATCGTAACGCTTATTCCCTGATGAGTGATCCAAATGATAGTCGTGAATATCAGATTGCTGTGCGTTTACAAGAGGCCTCACGAGGTGGATCTCTCTTTATGCATGAACAGGTTGCGGTGGGAGATCAGCTGAAGATATCGCCTCCCGCGAACTTGTTTGCGCCTGCTTGGCGGGCCAAAAAACATGTCTTGTTCGCCGGAGGTGTCGGCATTACGCCCTTTCTGTCCTATGTGCCGGTGATGCAACAGCGTCAGGCTGAGTTTGAACTGCACTATCTATATCGAAGCCAGCAAACCGGTGCTTATCGTACTGAGTTAATGGAGGAGCTCGGTGAGCGTTGTCACTGTTACGATGCCGATGAAGGTAAACGCTGTGATATTGCAACCGTAATGGCGGATCAGCCGTTGGGGACGCACTTCTATATTTGTGGCCCAGCATCATTGATTGAGACGGTGCAGGCAACCGCTGATCAGTTGGGTATACCAGCGAGTGCGATTCACTGGGAAGAGTTTGCGGGAGCAAAGCCCGGTCAGCCCTTTAAGGTTGAGTTAAGTCGCACAGGGGTTGAGCTTGTTGTAGCGGCGGATAGTAGCTTGCTTGAAGTGCTAGAAGAGGCCGATATTGAGATCCCTAACCTCTGTCGGGCGGGGGTTTGCGGCCAATGTGTGTGTGACGTCACCGAGGGAGACGTTGAGCACCGTGATAATTATCTCAGTGACGCTGAAAAACAGTCTGGCAAGCAGATGATGCCCTGTGTGTCCAGAGCGGCAGGCGGACGACTGGTTTTAGATATTTAGGAGAGCAGAATAATGCGTGTAGCACCGAAAGAGATTCAGAGTTTTCGTGACGATTTTACCTATACAAACAGCGCGGCAGCGATTGAGCGTTTTCCGTTTCCATTTCCTGAAGATGAGTATCGTTACTCGGTGAATATTGAAGCACATCAGCCCAAAGGTGGAGAAGGCTCAGCATTTGAGCATTACATTGATATTGATGAGCATTATTTGTCCGAGATGGCCGAGCGTGAGCTGGTCTTGAAAGAGATGCCTAGTCGCTGCTTGGCGATGGAGCATATGGACCTAGCCTGTTGGGAAATGCTGGAGCGATACATGGTGTCTTTAGCAGAAGATTACCCTGAGCATTTCAAACTCACCCGAGACGGTAACTATTGGCACTGGGAGAACAAGCTACTTAATATTGATGATCACTTTACCTTTGGTGATGGTGCCACGCTACCGCGTCCACCCTTGGATTATATTGGCCGTCAGGTGCAGGGTGATTTTGCGTTGATGGATCAGCGTGAAGGCAATCTATTTATGGATGCCGGCATGGTGACTTGCCCTGCGGATTGGTCGCTGGCATTTGATGCAGGCATGAGTTTTGATGAATGGCATGGGCCGGTGCCGATGGTGCATAGTGAAGGGATAATTGAGCGGGCGAGAAAATACCTCCTGGCGCTTCCCGTTGGCAAGCCGGTGCGTCGGCTCAACTGGACACTGACCGTCAATGCGCGCATGGATACCTCGTCTGAGACATATAATGAGTGGGGGCATGAGCGAACGTCTATTACGCCAGAGAATGTCGCCGAGAAAGTTTATCTGCGGGTCGAAGTACAGGTGTTGGATAGAATGCCGCGTAGTAATGCGGTCACCATTAGTATTCGTACTTATTTGCTTAGCCTTGAGGATTTGGTCACCAATAAAGCGTGGGCTGTGCGTATGCACCGAGCCTTAAAAACGCTACCGGAGGCGTTAGTTAACTATAAAGGATTAACCCGCTTTCACGGGACAGTGGTGGACTATTTAGCTCAGTTTGATCCCGCCAATTGAAACCAGCAACACTGGCCGGGCTTGCCTGTTTAGCCCGGCGCGCGGCGATTGTGCATATTTGAGGTGTGAATCTATCACCGTAAACGAGATGAATGGTTGATCAAAAACGCAGGAGGTCGTGATGGGGTGGATCTATATAGCTATTGCCGGTGTGTTGGAATGTCTGTGGGCGGTAGGGCTGAAATACAGTGACGGATTTACTCGGTTCTGGCCGACAGCGATCAGTATCGTCTTAATTGTTGTGAGCCTTGGTTTATTGTCCTTAGCGATGCGCACGATTCCAGTGGGCACCGCTTATGCGGTCTGGACCGGTATTGGGGCGTCGATATTGGCAACCTATGGTATTTTGTTTTTGGATGAATCGGGCAGTCTGTTGCGGATTCTTTGCATCGCCATGATTGTTGCAGGGGTTGGTGGTTTAAAGCTGTTTGCCTAAACCGATACAAGGCTCAAGGGCGAGCGATCATCAGCAGCGGGTAAGCGCTCACCGGTGATCGCTATCGATGGTTTACGCCCGCAGCTTCATCACACTGACCCGAGGGTGAAGGCTGACAGATTTTGCGGTCGTGGGCTGTTTAGGGCCACCGCGATGGCGTGACTTCGATGGGATTGGTCGAGCACATTCTGCTTGATTTGTGTCGATGAGGTGCGCGGGTTGTAGTGCACCTGAATTATCTTCTTTCCCTGTGCCTTTAAATACCGCTCTACGGCCAGATTGTGTGGTTTGTCTCCCCAATCTTCGCCGATCACAAAGATGTCGACGTCGAGCGCTTTACAGGCACTTACGTATTCGAGCTCATAATAGGGCTGCACAAGATCGACACAGCTTAATGCCTCTAACATTTCTTTGCGTTGATCCAGAGGAATAACCGGAACATTGGGTTTATAGGAATTAACGACTTTATCTGAAGCCACACCGACAACAACGTTGCCTAATGTTTTGCAATATTCTAGCAAGGCTAGGTGACCTACATGTAATAGATCGAACGTGCCAACGGTGTATATGTTCATTTTTTAACTCACTGATAGTATTGGATTTTCTCTTTTAGTTTTTGGCTAAAAAATTTAACCTAGAAGAACGTAACGCCGTAAAAAAAGCTAACGACTAGGGTATACAGGGCAAGGATACGGACATTGTTCGGGTTGCCGGATAACTTGGGGGTTTTAATTTGTGCGACATTTAATGCCGCCAGCAGCAGTCCGCCGAGTGACAGGATGATGGCAAACGTTGCTTGACTAAATAGCGGTTCAAAAGCGAATAAGAACACCAGCATTAAGCTGTTATTGTCCAGCGCCAGCCCCGTGTATTTTGCGCCACTCGCCAGGCCAAAAGTGCTGAAATAGCTCAATCGGATGGCGGCAGCGGCGAGCATTACAAAGGCAACCACAAGGAAAATGGGTTCAAATTTACCATAACTCATTATCAGAATAGCGGGTGCCACACCATAGCTGACGATGTCGATTAAAACGTCTAGTTGGCCACCAAAGGCGCTATCTGTGCCCGTTCTGCCTTTCATTTTTCGGGCAATGAGGCCATCGGCCCAATCGAAGGCAACCGCCCAAACCATGCCGATCATGGCGCCATGAAAAACACCTAAAATACTGCAATAGATGGCCAATAATGTGCAGGCTAAGCCGGCAAGGGAACACAGGTTGGGTAGATCTTTGACATAGGAGAGAATGGTCGGTTGAGATTGTTCAGTAATCGTCGTCATAGTGGCCCTAAAGGTGGAGCAGGAATCGATCTCGCAAACCGATGGGATTATCAAGGCCACATAGGGGGCATTACCATGCACTTTCAGTGCAAGCAATGACAGACGTTAAAAATGTCTTGCAAGGTCTGAATATAAACTCGATTGAGCGTTCGAGATGAATAGCTAGAAACAGGCGTGGGAGTAACTGAATGTCGCTGTTGAAACAGCTTATGCAAAGCCAAAGGCTTAGAAATAAGATCGCAAGACGTTGGTACTCTCTGTACTTGGCGAATGAACGATAGTAACACAAATTGCGTTGACTGAGTGATATGAGTGAGCTAAATGTTCATGATGCTTATAAATGTTGGATTTAATATCCAGTTATACCCGTTTAACCCGTTATGCTCGGGCCACCCTGAGATTTGATGCTGCCTCGTAATGCTCAGAGACTCTGTGTGTTACGAGGCTGGTTAGTGTTAATCAATATCGACCACTACATAGACCTGTTTACCATTGCGTTCGGTCGGTAGAAAGTAATTACCGGCATGACGGAAATACTGCACGCCGTTAATAAGGATAGCGTTACTGCCATTGGGCAGCGTTGTTAGCACGGAACCGGCTGCATAGTGAGATACCTGCTGTGTCTCGGGCTCAACTATCGTTGGTTCAACCACATAGATCTTTCTTTCAGGCACCCAGCGGTAGTAGGCACCATGATAGCGGTAGTATTCACGTCCATGATGTCGGACAGGGACGGCGCTGGAGGGCAGACGTTCATAATATGCACCTTTAGGCGGCTCTACAACGACATATCCCTTATCGGCTTTGCGGTAAAAGAGGGAGTCCATCACCCAATAAGTGACACCGGCGATGACCATTAACGCGGCTGCGCCAGGTAGGTGATCGACGCGATGGCCTTTGCCATGTGATGAAGGGCTGTGGCTAGAACCTGCATACAGTGGCGTGACGGTGCCTAGAGTTAGGGTGGTCAATAACAGATAGGTGGTTAATTTTTTCATTGATATATCCCCTCCTGTTGAGGCGATTTTGTTGGCAGGGCTGCGAGTTCGATGTGCATCTGATCGTGGCTGACTGTGGATAAATGCCACGACGTACAGATGTTGAAAAAGGTTGCTGAGGTGGCCAATGGTGCAACCGAGAAGGTGTATCGGGTCACTATAGGCTGCGATGTTGCGGTGAAGCTTTTCAGCCGAGATAGGTTGTTAATAACGGTGCTGGAATACATAGGAAAGCGCATGGCTGTTCTCCGTGTGAATATGTATTCATTTTGACAACAGCGAATGTTAAGTTGAGTTAAGCGGTTGTAAAGCTAGGTAAATAAACTCAAGTTGATCAAGATAAGAGAACAGTGTCGTTGCGGTGAGATAGAAGCAATAGGAAAAAAGGCGCTAAGTCGCGCCTTGCTGGTGTTGATGGCGGCTGTATGCCGTCGTAAGCCTGAGCAGCAATTGCTACTTCAGCTTAATGGCGAAGTGCTTAAAGACGGGTTTGATAATTTCCCAGGTACCGGTAAAGCCAGCCTCAACCATAAAGGCGTCACCGGGACATAGCGTTACGGGATCTTCACCGTCTTGTGTCACGATCACTTCACCTTCAATTAGGTGGATGAATTCCCAGCTGGCATAGGTGGCGCGATAGGTGCCGGGTGTTGCTGCCCAGCAGCCCGTAATCATACTGCCATCCGGGCTAGTATATTCAATCCAGGTGGTCATCGATGGGGTGCCGGCGACCTTTTCCCAACCTTCTAGATCATCGGTGATGGGGGTGACTGTTTTATCGATTATTTTACTGACCATATTCATACTGTATTCCTTAGTCTGTTCTTGGAGAGACGGTGAGAGTAAAAGGCTGATCGATGATCAGCCTAAATCGGCTTAAACAGCTTGTTTCATGTCGTCTCCGATCGAGAGGTAGGTTTCCAATGAATCATCGAGTGCGTCGATCCAAGGGGTATGGTGGGTAGGAGACATTGTGCCGGTCATCAGTGAACGATAGGCGTGATCCCTAAACGTCATGATGTCTTCCTGTTTGTGGTGTTTCCATTCGAGGAAGGTTTGTCGAACGCCTTCGATATCGAAGGTTGGGTAGTCGGTGGCTTCAATCAACTCAAGGATGTAATCGCCTTGGAAGGTAAACATCTCTTCAGCGGTGGTCAGTGTGAGTTCTCGGGCTTGCCATTCCTTGCTATTGGCAGTCATCTCTTCTTTGGTGGCGGGCAGTTCAATACGACCGAGAATAATATCCCGTGTATACCAGGCTTGGGCATCAAACATATTGAAGGTGTACCACTGATCTTGCATACCCAGATAGAACATCTGCGGATTATCTTCCCAAACAACACCTTTATAGAGGTCCATGGTCCAGAGACGGTTGTCGGTCTTGAGTCGCAGAGACTCATCGATGAAGGGGAAGTGGTGCAAATAGCCGGTGCAGAGAATGATCGCATCGATTTTACGGCTAGTACCATCGGCAAAGTAGGCGGTATCGGTATCAACCCGTTGGAGTAATGGTTTTTCTTCCCAGTTGTCTGGCCATTTGAAGCCCATAGGCGCGGAGCGGTAACAGCTGATTAGGCTGCGGGCGCCATATTTATAGCACTGTGAACCCACGTCTTCTGCGGAATAGCTGCTGCCAACTAAGAGAATATCTTTATCTTTAAATTCCAGTGCATCGCGGAAGTCATGGGCATGTAGAATGCGACCGCCGAAATGGCTGAAACCTTCAAATTCAGGTACGCGTGGTGTGGAAAAGTGGCCAGAGGCGCAAATAACATAGTCGAAGGTTTCGGAATACACCGTATCGCTGTCGTGGTCGTGTACGGTCACCGTGAAGAGTTTGGTGCTGTCATCAAAGGTAATGGTACGCACGGGGGTATTAAAACGGATATAGTCACGCACACCGGCTTTTTCGACTCGGCCTTTAATATAGTCCCAAAGCACTTCGCGGGGAGGGTATGAGGGGATCGCTTTACCGAAGTGTTCTTCAAAGCTGTAATCGGCAAATTCTAGACACTCTTTAGGTCCATTCGACCAGAGGTAACGATACATACTGCCGTGAACGGGTTCGCCGTGCTCGTCTAAGCCGGTACGCCAGCTGTAATTCCATAAGCCGCCCCAGTCGCTTTGTTTTTCAAAACAGACTATTTCAGGGATCTCAGCGCCTTTCTGTTGAGCTGATTGGAAAGCTCTGAGCTGAGCTAGACCGCTTGGACCTGCACCAATTATCGCTACTCGCTTCGTCATGTGTGATCTCCTAATGATTAATATTCACTTGCCATCAGGTTATGCAGTAAACGACGTGGGATAAATTCCTCTGAGTGGATAAGTCAAAAGGGGTAAGAGGGGTTACTCCGTGGGGCTGATATTCAAAATAACACCTTCGATACCCAGCACAGCACCGGTCGATGAGTAGATACCCTGACCTTTTTCATAAACTTGACGATATTGGCCATCGGCATGGAGCAACTGATAGTACAGTTCAAAACACTGTTGCTGTTGAAGGGCGCGTTGAACCGTTTCCCACACCCGACTGGCATCGTTGGGATGGATCAGCGCACCAATCGATAACTGTGTTTGATTGAGCAGTTGATCGCGACTATATCCGGTTAACCCTAGGCAACCTTCACTGACATACTCCATGGTCCAGCGGGTGTCGTTTCGACCGCGATAGAGCATGCCGGATAATCGATTTACCAGCCCTGCTAAGCTGCGATGGGTTGCTTTTCTGATCTCATCACTGCGTACCTGTGGGGTAATATCGCAGAGGGTCGCCGTTAAAAGGGAGGATTGATCGGCATGCAGCGGTTGTAAGCGAATTTCACACCAGCGAACTTCACCGTCTTTACGGATTAGGCGAAACCAGAGACACTGACTGAGATGCTCCCGATGAACCTGTTGGGTAAAGGCGATCCAGTTGTGTTGATCTTCAGGGTGGATATAGTCACTAAAGCAGGTATCGATGGCGTCTTTTAGAGGGTATCCAGTGAGGGTTTTCCAACAGGCGTTTACATAACGGATTTCCAATTGCGGTGTGAACACCAGCACTGCATCACTTAGACTATCGAGTACCTCTGCTAGTACCGGTAACGCTTTTGATCGCTCTTTTTTTGGGCGACGAAATAACGAGAGTACCGCCATCATCCGCGCTCGGTTTCAGGTAACGGTTGATTGGCATGGGCCCAGGCGGCCAGTTCAAGGCGTGAATTAACGTTTAATTTGCGTAGCAGGTTTTTAACATAGACTTTAACCGTACCATCACTAATGCCTAGTTCCCGTGCAATGAGCTTATTGCTCATACCCCGGGTGATTAGCTCTAGGGTTTGCAGTTCTCGCTCGGTAAGGTCTGCATGCTGAGGCGGTGTTTCTAAAGGTGATGGATCGCCCTTACTCAGGTGATGGGCCAGCATGGTAACCCCAGTATTATCCATGGCGATATTGCCGAGCATCGCATCCTTTAAACCGTTGATAATCTGTTCAGGGGAGGAGTCTTTTAATAGATAGCCATTGGCGCCTGCCGAAATCGCGGCAAACAGTTCACTGCTGTCATCTGATGCGGTGAGGAAGATAACCTTTTGTTCAACACCTTGTTGTTTGAGTTGTTGCAGCAACTGAAGCCCTGAAAGTTCTGGCATATGCATATCTAACAGCAGCAGTTCTGGTGCGAGTTCAGGGAGGGCATCGAGCAGTTGCTGACCACCATCAAAATCAGCGAGAACGTTGAATTCACCGCTGTCATTGAGTAGTTCGACAACCCCGCGTCGAAATAATGGATGATCATCAACGATGACCACATCTGTAACTTTATTTGTATTCATAAGTGCTTCATTTATAAGCATTGTGTTTGTCGGCGATGATGAATAAAAAACCATCGATCGGCGGTATCTATTATTTGGCTGCTGGAATAATTAGGTCTATCCGTGTGCCACCCGCTGCCCGAGGCAGTATGAACAGATTGGCATGGATGCGTTCTGCTCTTTCCTGCATGATCTTCATACCAAAACTATCTTGGCGAGCTTGATCGGCACAGATCCCTTTACCGTTATCCTCAATACGAATGCGCACCGAACCGTCATTCTGGCGTAGCAGCTGTACTCGCGCATGGCTTGCATGGGCGTGTCGCACGATGTTGCTGAGGGCCTCACGGATAATAAAAATCGCCTGAGAATCATCTTCGGTGAACAACTGCGCGCCTACCCGATTATCCAGTTCAAATACCATCGCACAGCGTTGTTCAAACTCGCCAATGGCTTGGCTGATGGCATCAACCAGGTGGCCTTGCTCAATAGAAAGTCGGGAGCAGGCGATTAGTTCGCGGGTTTGTCGATAGGCGCACTGCGCCTGATGGGATAGGTCTTCGCTAATTTTCGCGAGCTCAGGTTCTGAGGTGTTTTTACATTGCTGGGCGAGACGAGAGGCTTTGATCCGCATATATCCGAGAATCTGTGCCATTGAGTCATGCAGTTCGGCGGCATGGGCTGCTTTTTCAGAACTGATGGCCGCGTTGATGCGCGATTGTTGTCGGCACCACCCCTTCAAACCACTGCCGAGGGCTTCAGCGACAGGCGTTAATAGACGGTTTATCGGGGTGCTATCCGGCAGATGATCCTTGAAACACAACACTACCCAACCGGCACTGTCGGCATCGTCTAAGGTTAGCTTTAAGGCGTGTATGGAAAGGGCGCTGCCGGGCAGTTTATAGCGTAATTCGTCGGCATCTTGGATGCTGTGTTCGGTTAATTGATAGCGTAGTTGTGCCGCCAATCCCATGGGCGGCGCGATATCCGTTGGGTGCAATAATCTGTTTCGATCTGGTATTGGCATACCGATGAGGTAGATATCCGCTTCAAAGTGCAGGCCGACATAGCGTTGCAGTTGGTCGAGGCTCTGTTTCAAACTTTGGCTAATGTTGTCACTGCAGGCCAGATCAATGACCAGTTGGCTCAGGGCCGGAGCGTAGGTGCTCTCTTTTCGTGTCACCTGCTGTTGACGTTGTTCACGTAACAGTCGGGGAAAGTTGAGCAACCACAGGGGCATGGATACAGCCATTTTAACCTCCTTCACAGTGCGTTCGCCGGGTAGGGAAACGTCTCTCATGGTATGAACTAAGCAGTTTCTGTGCCATCGAGAGATGAATACTCACAATGGCTTACTCCTTCCTGAGAATTGTTACTTAAATCACTATGAGTAAATATTTTTAACCAGCAAGAAATAAGTTTTGCGGGTTAATGGGTGGCTGAATCTGCACCATATTGGCTCCGAATGCCCAAAAAGCGCACTTATATAGCGCTGCAAGAGATCGGTCTCAGGGTGGAATTGAGTGACAAGTTTTGTCGACAAGTTTAACGGGATAACGCTATGACGATTCATCAACAACAGGCTCAGGTATCAAATGAGGTATTACCCGTTCAGCCTCGGTTATATCGGGTTGAAGGGCAGGATGCATTACGGTTAGCGCTACATGCTGGCGATAAGGTCTGTATTACGTCGGCGGATTTTCAGCAGGGCTGTGAACTACTTTTTATGGATGCACAGGGCGATGTTACGGAGTCTCCGTTGCCCCATTACCCACTCAGTGAAGCGGTGAATACCGGAGCGCAATTGGCACAGCTCAGTGAGTCAGCGTTGCGATTAAGCGAGTTGCTGCAAGTGTGGGGGATTAATGAACAAGCCTTACAACAGGCTCATTGTTGTTCTGCCGACGGATTGCCAACGTTTGAGGTGAGTGAGTCGCTGACAATGGTTGTGCTGTGTTGCGGCAAGGATATGCAGGTCGTTGAGCAGACCCCTGTAACGGCGTTGCAGGTGGCGCACTTCACCACGGCCGATGCTGATTTACCGGCACCTCTAGCGACGCCTCGTAGCGAGTTTCGTGTCCCCCGTGGCAGTGCGGTCAGCTATGAGGTCAAAGCGGGTGAGTGGATTCAAATTATTGATGTTGAAGGTAAGCAGTGCAGCGATTTTATTGCCTTTGATGCGGCCGCGCTAGCGCAAGGACATGAGGTGGCCTTGGATGCCGTTGCGACGCGAACATTGAACGGATTAACACTGCCTCAGCCTGGCTTGCATTCAAAGCTGGTCGATACGCGGCAACAAACCATGCTTGAGGTGGTGCAGGATACAGTCGGGCGACACGATAGTTTTCTGTTTGCCTGTAACAGTAAGTTTTACGAAGACAGCGGTTACTTTGGCCACCTAAACTGTACCGATAATTTCAATCGCAGTTTGAGTCGTTATGGCATTACCGCTAGGGATGGCTGGCCGGCGATCAATTTCTTTTTTAATACCAGCGCCGGTGATTGCGGCACGATTGCATTTGAAGAGCCTTGGTCGCGCGCAGGTGATTATGTCTTATTGCAAGCCAACAGAGATTTGATCTGTGCATCGTCTGCTTGCCCCGATGATATTGATCCTGCCAATGGCTGGAACCCCACCGATATCCATGTCCGTATCTATCCGGCACGTTGTGAATTTCCACGTTCTGTGGGTTACCGAATTACACCAGAGGAACAGCCCCGTATGACTAAGCCGACCGGTTTCCATGGCCGCACATCCGCCCTGACAAAACAGTTTACTGAATATCGAGGCTACTGGGTGGCGTCAGAATATCAGAATTATGGTGCTCGGGCTGAATATTTAGCCTGTCGTGAGCGTGTCGCCATGATTGATTTAACGCCACTGAGAAAATTTGAAGTGGTCGGCCCTGATGCTGAAATCCTACTGCAATATGCGTTAACGCGAAATGTCTCACGGATGTCTATTGGCGAAGTGGTCTATTCGGCGGTGTGCCACAGCACGGGGGGGATGATCGATGATGGGACGTTATTTCGTTTAGGGCAGCATGCGTTTCGTTGGATCTGTGGTGATTCATACTGCGGTATTTGGTTACGTCAATTAGCCGCTGAGAAAGGTTTGCAGGTACAGGTACGGGAATCCACGGATCAGATTCATAACGTTGCAGTACAGGGGCCGCAAAGTCGCAACCTGCTGCAACAGATTATTTGGAACGCCGAGTCTTGCACTCCGGTTGCTGAGCTAGGCTGGTTCCGCTTTATGACCGGTCGCATCGGTGGCCCGGATGGGATGCCGGTGATGGTTTCTCGGACGGGTTATACCGGTGAGCTTGGCTTTGAAGTTTGGTGTCATCCGGATCAGGGCGAGCAGCTATGGGATACGATTTGGCAGGCCGGTGAGCCATTCGGTATTGCGCCGTTAGGCTTTGATGCCTTGGATACATTGCGCATAGAAGCGGGGCTTATTTTTGCCGAACATGAGTTCTGTGCCGAAACCAATCCATTTGAAGCGGGCATTGGCTTTACCGTGCCGTTGAAAACCAAGACCGATGACTTTGTTGGACGCGACGCGATTGCAGCTCAAAATCCATTGAGTCGAAAAAAACTGGTTGGACTGATGATCGATAGTCAAGAAACCGTTAGCCACGGTGATTCAATCTTTAATGGTCGTTTCCCGGTGGGCGTGGTGACCAGTGCGACCTATTCGCCGAGCCTGAAAAGCCAAATCGCTTTGTGTCGTGTTGAGCCTCAGTTTGCGGAGCCTGGCACTGTACTGGAAGTTGGACAGCTGGATGGCCAGCGCAAACGGATTCCGGTGCGTACAACCACATTACCGTTCTACGATCCAGAAAGAACTCGCGTCAGAAGTTAATAAAAGCAAAACCTATATCAGCGTGGGGCGGTTAGAACGCTTGATATAACGTGATGGATGAGAGTGATTAACAAGGTTTGGACGCTCATCATCCGCGGATGATGGGTGTTAATTCAAAGGGGGATGCCTGTAATCGAAGAGGGTCGGTGATGAGTTATCCGTTTTTAGCGTAGGCAATGATGGTCATTATGATTTACGCCATCAAGGTTAGCCCTATTACCTATGTAAGGGTGACGACTGATTTAGACTCTTTTTGGTGCGGTGCATCATTTAAGGTCAATAAAAAGATGAGGAAGAGAGAGTAATTAGTGGTTTTTATTATTTAACTCACTGATATTAAATAATAAATATTGCTGGTGGTATAAAAAATGCATTTCCTGAAGGGAAATAAAGTTTACCAACGATAAATAAAATTTAACGGCTTAAATCGCAGTTCTAAACGATTGTGCAATAGAAAATTTAACAGATGAGAGGTTTCCCAAAATGGAGCAGACAGCCCCTACATTAGCAGAGTTACAAACTCTGATAGAGATGACGGGCACCATCAATATGGAAGTATTCTATTGGTGGTGTACCGGTTTAATGATAATTATCCATGCAGGCTTTTTGGCGTATGAGATGGGTGCTTCACGCCTGAAAAATGCCCTGGCATCTGGTGTGAAAAACATTCTGGCATTCGCCTTTATTATTCCGACCTTCTTCTTTTTCGGCTGGTGGATCTATCTAGCCATGTACAACGGTTTCACGCCCGATTATGAAGCGGGTGCAGCAGGTCTGCCTTGGTCTTTGAATATGGGGCCGAACCTAGCCGATAATGCGAGTGGTATCTTCTGGGGTGCTTTTGTCCTCTTTGCGGCAACCACCGCATCAATTTTCTCCGGTGCGGTGATTGAGCGGATTCGCATGAGCTCTTTCCTGATTCTGGCGATCATTCTCGGTTCAGTTGTTTGGATTCTGGGCGCGGCCTGGGGCTGGCATCCAACTGGTTGGTTGACCGTTGAGTGGGGCTTCCATGACTTTGGCGCAGCAGGTTGCGTACATATGGTTGCTGGCTTCTTTGCGCTGGGTGTCACCATTAACCTTGGGCCACGTATCGGTCGCTTCCTTGCGGATGGTACGCCGGTTGATATTAAAGGTCATAGTATGCCGATGACCATTATCGGTCTGATGCTGATCATTGTTGGTTTCTTCGGTTTCCTCGGCGGCTGTATCATCTATGCCGGTAGCGCTCAATGGACGACTATCTTCGGTACGCCTGTTACCTTGTCAGCAGTTAGCTTCAATACACTGATGGCTTTCTCCGGCGGTATTATTGGTGCTTACTTTGTTACTCGTCAGCCTTTCTGGATGATGTCCGGTGCACTGGCGGGTATCTTCTCTGCGGCGCCAGGTCTGGATCTTTATTACCCACCACTAGCGTTCCTGCTAGGTATTACCGGCGGTGTTGTTGCGCCATTAGCGGACAAGTTCATCACCAATAAGTTTAAGGTTGATGATGCAGTAGGTGCATTTGCGGTTCACGGTGTGGGCGGTCTGATCGGTATTATCGGTCTAGGTATCTTCGCCAGCGGTTTCCCGAATGTTATCGAAGGTGCGCCTGACGTTTCATTCACAGGTCAGCTAATGAGTGCCGGTGTCATGGCTCTACTCGGCTTCGTGCCAGGCTATGGTCTGTCTTGGGTAATGGCGAAAGTGAACTTCCTACGTGTACCACCTAAAGCGGAAGAGATGGGTCTGGATATTGTTGAAGTACCTCTGGAAGCTTATCCAGAATCAGTGCCAGCATATTCATCTGAAATACCGGCTACTAAAGTAACAGCCACTGCAACGGCTTAAGGAGAACGACTATGAATTCAAGTCCTATTACTAGTTGGGAAGGCGCAGAAGCGTACTTTACCTTTGCGGATAGCCCAACCGCTATGATGCTTATTCTGGGTTTGGCTGTTCTTGCTACGGCAGGTGCAGTGTTGGCCAGCGTGCTGCACGAAAATCACACCTATATCGATTATAAGTAGTGATTAGTCCTGTCGTGTTACGATAGGACGAAACCTGTTCCGGAGTGGTACTCACTGCTCCGGAACTTATTTTTTATAACATGCGTTGTTCATTGTTTATTTAAAACGACCTTTGTGGAGTTCGTCGTATTATGACCGTTTATTCCGCCACAGCAGGCCAGCAGCGCTGGCAGTTTGAAGATCTTAAAACACTGTTGGCTAAGGCGACACCGTTACGTTCCGGTGATTGTCTAGCGGGGCTGGCGGCAGGGTCGGCACGAGAGCGAGTGGCGGCACAGATCGCTTTGGCGGATCTACCCCTGAAGGTCTTTTTAAATGAGCAGGTGATTCCACCTGAGATCGACGAAATCAGTCGGTTAATCGTTGATAGTCATGATCCGGTTGCATTTGCCCCGGTTTCCCATTTGACGGTAGGGGATTTTCGTAACTGGTTACTATCGGATCAGGCGAGCAGCGATAGCTTGAAACAGTTATCGCCGGGTTTAACGCCTGAAATGGTGGCGGCGGTGTCGAAATTGATGCGGGTCCAGGATCTGATTCTAGTCGCCTCTAAGTGTCGAAACGAAACCGCTTTTCGTAATTCGCTCGGTGGTAAGGGGGTGCTATCGACTCGCTTACAGCCCAATCATCCGGTGGATGATCCGGCTGGGGTGGCCGCCAGTATTCTCGATGGCTTAATGTATGGCAGTGGTGATGCGGTGATCGGTATTAATCCGGCGACCGATAACTATGCGGCGGTCACTGAACTACTGAAAATGTTGGACGATATTATCCAGCATTATGAGATCCCTACGCAGTCCTGTGTGTTGACTCATGTAACGAATCAAATTGAGGCGATCAACCGAGGCGTGCCGATCGATCTGGTGTTTCAGTCGATTGCCGGCACCCAAGCGGCCAACGAGAGTTTTGGTATTAATCTGGCATTGTTAACCGAAGCCAATCAAGCGGCCCGGGAGCTTAATCGCGGCAGTGTCGGCAATAACGTGATGTATTTTGAAACCGGCCAAGGCAGTGCGTTGTCGGCCAACGCCCATCATGGAGTCGATCAGCAGACCTGTGAGGTGCGAGCTTACGGTGTGGCCCGCCACTTTGATCCTTTGTTGGTGAATACGGTGGTGGGCTTTATCGGCCCAGAATACCTTTATGACGGTAAGCAGATTATCCGTGCTGGATTGGAAGATCATTTTTGCGGCAAATTGTTAGGCCTGCCGATGGGTTGTGATATCTGTTACACCAATCACGCCCAAGCGGATCAGGATGATATGGATATGTTGCTGACGCAGATGGCGGTGGCCGGTATTAATTTCATCATGGGCATACCGGGAGGCGATGACATTATGCTGAATTATCAGACCACTTCGTTTCATGATGCACTCTATATTCGTGAGGTGATGGGGCTGCGGCCTGCACCGGAATTCGAACACTGGTTACAACAGGTGGGGATTACTCAGCCATCGGGTAAGTTAGCGGTGCGCATGCCCGATCGATTTAGCGGGCTGTTGACGTCGTTATAACGTTGCTGATCAGTAAGACTCCCGAGTATGATGCCCGTCCATGATCAGTGTCACTTAACAAAGAGTTTAATCATGAGTGAAAAGAGCCAACCCCGCGCAATGAATGCAGAGACAAATAACTCGGTTATCGCTAATCCCTGGCAGTCATTACGGCGCTATACCGACGCCCGTATCGCGCAAGGGCGCAGCGGTGTGAGTCTGCCGACTGAGGCTCTTCTAGCATTTCAGATGGATCATGCTAGCGCGCGGGATGCGGTGCATGTTGCCTTGCAAACCGAGCGGCTGACGGAGCAGTTGCAGGCAGTGGGCTATGATACGTTATTACTTCACAGCCAAGCGGCTGATCGCAGCGAATACCTACAACGGCCTGATTTAGGGCGACGTTTAGACCAAGCCGCCATCAAACGACTCCAGCAATACCGACAACAGCAGGGCCGTGTAAAGGTGTCACTGGTGATCGCTGATGGCCTGTCATCGATGGCCGTGCAACATCATGGGGCCGCCATGGCCGAGGCGGTGCTAAACCGCCTTACAAGCCGCGGATTCAGTATTGCCCCGGTATCCATCGTGATGCAGGGACGAGTGGCGGTGGGTGATGAGGTTGGTGAATCCTTGGGGGCTGAGTTGTTGATTGTGTTGATCGGCGAGCGGCCAGGCTTAAGTTCCCCCGACAGTTTAGGGATCTATTATACCTATCAACCTCAGGCTGGCTTGACCGACGCCCGGCGCAACTGTATTTCCAACGTGCGTCCCGCAGGCATGAGTATTGACGCCGCCTGCGATAAGTTGATCTGGTTAATTGATCAATCCATGTGTTTAGGCACCTCCGGCGTGGCACTGAAAGACCAGTCGGTATCCACCTCGAATCTGAATCAGCATAAGAACTTTTTACTGCCCTGAAGCGATATCACGGCGGCGTGATTCAGCCATCTATTCCCCCAAAAACCAGTGGCATCTCCTCCGATGTCGCTGGTTTTTTTTACCTTTTTAATGTTGTTGATGATGTGTGCCCGATAGGGTGGTGTTTATCGGTGCATAGCAAGCACTGTGCTTCATTAGAGTGCGCGCTTAGCGGCGTAAATGCTCGATTATTGTTTTAACTATATGAATTATATAGATAAAAATATGTTGGCACGAATCTTACATATTCCTATTAAGAATATTTTATTCTCGTCATGGGTTTGGAGGTCAAATGAAACTATTAGCAGCCATGATCAGGCCGCATATTCTGGAAGAGGTGAGGCAGTCCTTGCAGTCTATCGGTGTGAACGGTCTTACGGTCACTGAAGTGATGGGTTATGGACATCAACAGCGACGCACAGAGCTGTATCGAGGCACGGCGTCTCATATTGATTTTGCCTCCAAGATAAAGCTGGAAGTGGCAGTTGATGATGCGCTGATAGAACAGGCGATTGATGCGGTGTCGGTTATCGCTAAGACCGGACGTTATGGCGACGGTAAGTTGTTTATTTCAGAGTTGGAACAAGTTTTTAGAATTCGCACCGGTGAATCCGGTGTTTTTGCATTGTAGGAGAAACAGATGAGTAATCTACCGATTGAACTTTCATACGCACTCGACACATTTTATTTTTTAATGTGTACGGTGCTGGTTATGTGGATGGCGGCAGGTTTCGCCATGCTCGAAGCAGGGCTTGTGCGTAGTAAGAACACCGTTGAAATATTGAATAAAAACGCACTGTTATATGGCATCGCCTGTGTTGCTTATCTCGTTGTAGGCTACAACGTTATGTATCCTGCTAATCCGGTGAATTCGTTTATTCCAGGTTTAGATTTCTTACTGGGCGGGGATAATACGACTGAGTCAGTGGTTGCCGGTGGTGATGATGCGCCGTACTACTCCAGTATGGCTGACTTTATCTTCCAAGCGGTGTTTGCCGCGGCGACCATGTCGATTGTCTCGGGTGCGGTGGCTGAGCGGATGCGCCTTTGGCCATTTCTGATTTTTGCGGTGGTGATGGTGTCTGTCATCTACCCAGTTGAGGGTTACTGGAAGTGGGGCGGTGGTTTCCTTGACGAGCTTGGCTTCCAAGATTTTGCAGGCTCTGTTGTGGTACATATGGCCGGTGCAGCTGCGGCACTGGCGGCGGTTATCTTAGTGGGGCCACGTAAAGGACGTTATGGTCCGAACGGTGAAGTACGTGCAATTCCCGGTGCTAACCTGCCGATGGCAACCTTGGGTATGTTTATCCTGTGGATGGGTTGGTTTGGTTTTAATGGCGGTTCTGAACTTAAAATCGCCAATGTTGAAGAAGCTAATGCGGTGGCGAAAATCTTTGTTAACACCAATGCGGCAGCGGCTGCCGGTATGGTTGTCGCAGCGCTGTTTGCTCGCTTCTTATTTGGTAAAACCGATTTAACCATGACGATTAATGGTGCGCTGGCCGGTTTGGTGGCTATTACGGCGGAGCCTTTGGCGCCCGATGCTGGCACCGCTTCGCTTATCGGCGGTGTTGGTGGTTTAGTGGTGGTGCTCTCGGTATTGGGATTGGATAAATTGAAACTAGATGACCCTGTTGGTGCAATCTCTGTGCATGGGGCTGCTGGTATCTGGGGTATCTTCGCGGTACTGATTAGCAACTCGGATGCAACCTTTATGGGACAGTTAACCGGTACCGTCGTTACCTTTGCATGGATGTTTATAGCATCCTTCATTGTCTTGTTGATCATTAAGGCGACGATCGGTCTACGAGCCAGCGAAGAGGAAGAGATGGAAGGTATGGATGTGTACGAATGTGGTATGGAGGCCTATCCTGAATTTACCTCGGGTAAGTGATAACACCTGGAGGGTTATCCCGATAATCAAGGGATAAGTATTCACTCTTTAAAAACCATCGGTCTTACATCAAGGTCGGTGGTTTTTTTATGGACTATCGGCGGGTTCTGGCGCCAGCAAAGAGGGGCTGGTTTATCGATTTTAACGCTCTTTTCTTTCCATCATGATGTATCAGCCTCATTGTTTAAGCGCTTTTCAGTTAGTGGTTTGTCTATCCATTGTGTTTCCTGCTCAGTCTTTATTCCTCTCATAAGCACTAATGGCTATAAAAATCACAGGCTCATAAAAAATTATTTTTTGCTGGCGGTCAGGGCTGAAAGTCGCGCCAATCGGGCTTTTTAGCCGACATTTTTATTTATATTGATACGATACGTATCAATTAAGTTAATTTAACGTTGACTAAATTTAATCCTCGTATAATGATACATATCGTATCGATATGACAATTCGCTTAAAAATAACAACAATTATTCGGACACAAAGTCTGAAAGACCTGAAGAGGAATTACTGATGCAACGTTTCGCAAAGTCGCTTAAGAACGGCCTGATCACGACCGCCGCCGCTTCCCTGTTGATGACGGCAACAACCTCCACAAGCTTCGCTGCCGATGACAAGATTCGCTGGAAAGTCCAAGCGGTATTTGGCACTCATTTGCCTGCCCTAGGTGATCCTATTACTCAGGTTGCTGAGCAGATCAAGGCTGCCAGTGGTGGTGATATCCAGTTCAAAGTCTATGAGCCGGGTAAGCTCGTACCGCCGTTTGGTATTACCGAGGCGATCAAAAATAAACAGCTGAATGCCGGTTACACCTGGCTTGGCTACGATCAAGGTAAGATCCCGGCGGCAGCGCTGCTGGCGGCAGTGCCTTTCGGCATGGCGCCCTGGGAGTATGCGACCTGGTGGTATGAGGGTGAGGGTAAGCAGCTGGCGGAAAACCTGTATGCCAAGCATAACGTTCATCCTGTACTTTGCAGTGTGATTGGACCGGAGACTGCGGGCTGGTTCCGAAAAGAAATTAACTCTATGGAAGACCTGAAAGGTCTGAAAATCCGCTTTGCCGGTATTGGTGGCAAGGTGCTCCAACGTGCCGGTGCTTCTGTGACGGTTATTCCCGGAGGTGAGATCTTCCCCGCGCTTGAGAAGGGGGCGATCGATGCCTCTGAATTTTCTATGCCGGCGATTGATCAGTTGATGGGCTTCGATAAAGTGGCTAAGAACAACTACTTTCCGGGCTGGCATCAAACATTTACCGCGTCTCATCTGGTCATCAATAAAGATACTTGGAACGGTTTGAGCGATGCCAATAAAGCAACTATCGATATGGCCTGTACCGCAGGCACCTTCCGTGCGCTGACACGGGGTGAAGCGTTACAAGGTAAAGTGCTGGCGACCTATCCGGAAAAGGGTGTTACCGCGAGAAGCATCAATACCGATATGCTGAAAGATCTGAAAAAACTCACCGGCGAAGTAATGGCTGAAATCTCAGCTAACGATGCTGACTTCAAAACCATTTATGAATCACAACAAGCCTTTGTTGATGAATACAAAGCGTGGAAAAAACTGGCTTACCTGCCAAGTGATTTATAAGCGATTTAACCTTCTTAGTGAGTCTCTTACTGCGTAACTGATCTGGCAACAGATCATCTCTCCTCCCGCGCCCTTAGGGCGTGGGTTAGGGAGCGTTTGCCTAAAAACAATAACAATAAAATAGATCTCAGAGGGCATCATGGAATCTGAATCAAATAATGTGCCAATGGATCACCTTGGGTTGGACCAATTGACGCACCATACCGAACTACCGAAAACCTCTCTCTCTTGTGCAATTGATCGTCTGATTAAAGGGATTGGTCACCTGTTCTCTTGGACGTGGTTGGTATTAATGGCGGTGATTATTCTCAATGTGCTGATGCGTTATGTACTCAGCGAAGGCCGAATCGAGTTTGAAGAGCTGCAATGGCATCTCTATGCGGTGGGCTGGCTAGTCGGTTTGTCCTACTGCTATGTCGCTGATGACCATGTTCGTGTCGATCTGTTTCATGACCGGATGTCGCTTAAAAAACAGGCTTGGGTTGAGTTCTTCGGCATCCTCTTTCTGCTGACACCGTTTCTGGTGGTTGTGCTCTGGTATGTCATTCCCTTTATCAGCTATTCGTGGGAGCTAGGCGAAGTCTCTGCCGCCCCCGGTGGTCTGCCGTATCGCTGGGCGATTAAAGCGGTACTGTTAATTGGCTTTGTGCTGTTAGCGCTAGCGGTCGTAGCGCGCTTCTCGCGGGTCGTGGCCCTGTTGTTTATGTCCGGGCCGGCGGCTACGGCAACTCAGAATAAGGTTTAGGAGAGCGTTATGGAAATTAATGAAATTCTTGCCATGACCATGTTCGGTTGTTTTATCGCCTTTCTGTTCAGCGGTTTCCCTGTCGCTTGGGTCTTGGGCGGTGTCGCTATTATCTTTGCCGCGTTAGCAATGTTGATGGATCTCTGGTTCGACGCCTTTATCGGGGTGGACTGGAACTATGTCTCTATCGTGGTTCCGCGGATGTGGGCCGTTATGACCAACTGGGTGCTAGTGGCCCTGCCGATGTTTGTCTTTATGGGATTGATGCTGGATCGCTCCGGTGTGGCTGAAGACCTGATGAGTAATCTGGCTCGCTTGTTTGGCAAAGTCCGGGGTGGTCTGGCGGTCACCGTGACCTTTGTGGGTCTCTTATTGGCGGCGTCCACGGGCATTATCGGTGCTTCGGTGGTATTGCTGGCTGTTTTAGGTGTGCCATTAATGCTTCGCGAAGGCTATAGCAAGGAGCTGGCATGCGGCACGGTGTGTTCGACCGGCACCCTAGGCATTCTGATCCCGCCGAGCATTATGTTGGTGATGATGGGGGACCGTATTGGCCTGTCGGTTGGCGATCTATTTCTTGGGGCGTTATTCCCAGGGTTACTGCTGGCCGGGCTCTATGTCAGCTATATCATGATTTATGCCTTTCTACGGCCACAAGCGGCACCGGTACCGAAGGGGACTGAATCACTATCGATGCGGGTTGTATTTAATGTGTTGTGGGCGGTGTTGCCGACTGCTGGGCTGATTATGGCGGTCTTAGGATCGATCTTTTTCGGTATAGCAACACCGACAGAAGCGTCTGGCGTAGGTGCCTTGGGTGCCACTCTGTTGGCGTTGAGTAAAAAACGCCTGAGTCTGAAAGTGCTACGGGATGTGGGGCGGGAAACCACCAAGACTACCTCATTTATTTTTGCGCTGTTACTCGGAGCAACGGCGTTTTCACTGGTGTTCCGAGGACTGGGTGGTGATGAGCTGATCGAGAGTGCATTAACCGGCTTACCATTCGGCCCCACCGGCATCGTGATTTGTATTCTGCTGGTGACTTTTATTCTTGGATTCTTCCTCGATTGGATCGAACTCACCTTGATTATTTTGCCATTGGTTGCGCCTGTGGTAGCGGGGTTAGGTTTTGATCTGGTGTGGTTCACCATACTGTTTGCTGTTTGTTTACAAACCTCTTTCCTCACGCCGCCGGTGGGTTTTGCACTGTTCTATCTCAAAGGTGTGGCACCGGAAGGTATTAATCTGGGCCATATCTACCGGGGTGTAGTGCCCTTTATCTTAATTCAGTTGCTAGGTTTAGCCATCGTCTTTTACTGGCAGGGCATCGTTACCTGGCTACCTGCTGTCGCGTACTCGTAATAACACTTGGGGAAATCAGTGATGGGATTTTTAAATCTCGAGTCTTTGTTTTCTCTCATAATCGGAAAAATAGGAGCTGCAATGTCTACTCAAGTTATTCTGCCTCGGATCATGCAGGTTGGCGCTGATGCCAGCCTTGAAATACCTAATGTATTGGCCAGCTTAGGTTGTAAGAAACCGTTGATTGTTACCGATAAGGTGATGGTTGGCTTAGGTTATGTTAGCACTATCGAAACGCTGTTGTTTAACCATATGATCTACTGTGATGTGTTCGATGACACCGTGCCTGAACCAACGGTACAGTCAATTATGGCTGGGGTCAGTCAGGTCCGCGAAGGGGATTATGATGCCATTATCGCCATCGGTGGTGGCAGTCCGATCGATAGCGCTAAGGCGATCGCCATTTTGGGCAAGCAGGGTGGGACGATGCGGGATTATAAGTTCCCCCGTATCGTTAATGATCCTGGCTTGCCGATTATCGCCATTCCAACGACGGCCGGTACAGGATCAGAAGTAACTAAGTTCACCATTATTACCGATGAAACTTGCGATGAAAAAATGCTCTGTGTGGGGATCGGTTTTATGCCGGTTGCTGCCCTTGTGGACTTTAATCTCACCCTGAGTTTGCCACAACGCAGTACCGCGGATACCGGTATCGATGCCCTGACTCATGCGATTGAAGCTTATGTGAGTCAGAAAGCGAATCATTATAGCGATTCTCAAGCGCTCGCCGCGATGCGCCTCATCGGCCCTCATCTGCGTCGGGCTTATCACAATGGCCAAGATAAAGAGGCGCGTGAAGCGATGATGCTGGGGTCAACTCTCGCGGGCATTGCTTTCTCTAATGCCTCGGTGGCGCTGGTTCACGGTATGAGTCGTCCGATTGGTGCATTCTTTCATGTGCCGCACGGGCTATCCAATGCCATGTTATTACCGGCAGTGACCGCATTTTCAATGCCTTCAGCCCCTGAGCGTTATGCCGACTGTGCCCGCGCGATGAGTATCGCTGAAGCGTTGGATAGCACGGAAGTGGCGAATGGCAAGTTGCTCGATGAGCTGCACGCACTGAACAACGAGTTGGCGGTGCCAACCCCAGAGCAGTTTGGTATTGAGCGAAGCCATTTCTTTGATCAGTTGCCGGTCATGGCTGAGCAGGCACTGGCCTCCGGTTCGCCAAACAACAATCCAAGAGTCCCCGATGCCAACGAGATTATCGAACTGTATAAGCAGCTCTGGTAGCCGGGCTGTCGGACGGATTAAAACTGAAATAACGATAAGTATTAAAGTATGAGGAAGCAGTGATGACGACTATCGGACACCTAATTAATGGTGAAGTAATAATTGAAGGCAACCGTTGCCAAGATGTCTTTAACCCGGCTACGGGGATGGCCGAAAAAACGGTCGATTTGGCATCTAAAAACCTTGTTGAGCAAGCGATTGCGAGTGCGGCTGCGGCGTTCCCTGCATGGCGTAATACGCCGGCGATTAAGCGGGCTCGCGTGATGTTTAAGTTTAAAGAACTGCTGGAAGCCAATGCTGAAAAAATCTGTCAACTGATCGGTGAAGAGCATGGCAAGATCAGCCATGATGCGATGGGTGAGCTACAGCGAGGCATTGAGAATGTTGAGTATGCGTGTGGTGTGCCCGAGTTACTTAAAGGGGAGCATAGCCGTAATGTTGGCCCGGGCATCGACTCCTGGAGCGAGTTTCAACCCTTAGGTGTTGTCGCCGGCATTACCCCGTTCAACTTTCCGGCGATGGTGCCATTATGGATGTTCCCTATGGCGATTGCCTGCGGCAACACCTTTGTCTTAAAACCTTCTGAGCGGGACCCATCATCAACGCTGTATATTGCCCAGCTGTTAAAAGAGGCCGGCTTGCCAGATGGCGTGATGAACGTGGTTAACGGCGATAAAGTGGCCGTTGATACATTGCTACAGGCTCCACAGGTTAAGGCGGTCAGCTTTGTGGGTTCAACGCCCATTGCTGAGTATATCTATAGCACCGCGAATGCCAACGGTAAGCGTTGTCAAGCACTGGGCGGGGCTAAAAACCACGCGATTATCATGCCGGATGCGGATATGGATAACGCCGTTAACCAGCTACTTGGGGCTGCTTTTGGCTCATCCGGTGAGCGTTGTATGGCGTTATCGGTGGCAGTTGCCGTGGGTGATGCCGCTGCAGATGCTTTGATCAGCCGGATGCGTGAGGCGATGCAGTCGTTGAAAGTGGGCGCCTTCAGTAACAGTGATAACGATTTCGGACCGGTTATTACCCGTCAACATCAGCAAAAAGTCACCGGTTATATCGATAGCGCTGAACAGGATGGTGCATCAATTGTTGTCGATGGGCGCGATCCACAGGTGGCCGGCTATGAGCAGGGCTTCTTTGTTGGCGCTACATTGATTGATGGTGTGACACCGCAGATGCAAAGTTACAAGGAAGAGATTTTCGGGCCGGTGTTACAAGTGGTGCGCGTTAATAGCATGGATGAGGCGATGCAGCTGATTAACGACCATGAATATGGTAACGGCACCTGTATCTTTACCCGAGATGGTGAAGCGGCGCGTTATTTCTCGGATAACATTCAGGTCGGTATGGTGGGTATCAATGTACCTCTACCGGTTCCCGTGGCTTATCACAGCTTTGGTGGTTGGAAGCGTTCCCTGTTTGGTGATCTGCATGCTTACGGCCCAGATGCGGTGCGTTTCTATACCAAGCGTAAAACCATAACCCAGCGTTGGCCTTCTGCTGGTGTTCGTGAGGGCGTGCTGTTTTCTATGCCAACATGATCTGAGTTTGCACTGCCAGCGTTGCCATTGCGTTGGCTTTTTGGTTGCGTCGCTACTGTCGGTAGAGGCGCAGCCCGTTTTATTCCCTTATAATGTAACTTCATTTACAAAAGAGGATTAACGATGACGACTCAGCGCCGGGAGAAAGGATCATCCATTGCTCGTGTTCTGGATATTATTGAAGCGGTATCTTGCGCCGAGAGGCCATTGAGTCCAGCGGATTTAGCTTTTCAACTCGATATTCCTAAGCCGAGTGTGCATCGTTTCCTACAGCAATTAGAAGCGGGTGGTTTCTTACAAACCAATATGCGAGGACAGTTATTGCCCGCCGACCGTTTACATAGTATGGCGTTAGGTATTCTATATTCCAGCCGTTTTAAAGCACCGCGCAAAGCGATCCTTAAAGATTTAGCTGATCAAATAGGCGAAACCTGCGGTATTTCGATTCCCGATGGCATTGATATGATCTACTACGACCGGATTCAAACTAACTGGCCGTTACAGATAAACTTGCCGATCGGTAGCCGTACCCCTATTTGGTGCACCGCCAGTGGTAAGCTTTATCTCAGCTCTTTAGCGGCAGATAAGCGTCAGCGTATTCTGAAAAAACTACCGTTAGAAAAGCGTGCTCGTAATACTCAGATCGACCCTTTGCAACTGGAAGCCGAGTTGGCCGAAACCGCTAAATTCGAGCGTGGCATCGATAACGAAGAGTTTGTCGACGGCATGGTGGCCTTGGCGGTACCGATTAAGGACAAGAAGGGGCGTTTGTTTGCCTGTTTGTTTACCCACGCTCCAATACTTCGAAAGAGCCTTGATGAGTTACTGCAATATGAAACATTGCTGCGTGATGCGGCAAACGAGTTAGGTGATTTGATCGGCGACAATTGAGCGATCAGAAAGCAACGGCGTTATTTGGCCTGTCAGTATTTATTTGATTAAGCGATCTTCATAGCGGTACCCATCAGCGCTATATACACCCCCTCAAAAAACGCCATCGATGATTGATCGATGGCGGTTGTCGTTTTAGGCACCTATCGCGTTTAACCCTTAGCGGTGCTACGACTTATCTTCATAGTGAATAATAGATAGCAGCTTAATTGGCACTTCTAACAGGGTTTCCGGGCCGTGGGGAATCTCCGCATCAAAGGTAAGGCTATCGCCGGGCTCCATCTCATACAGATGATTACCGTGGCGATAGACGATCTTGCCACTGAGTAAATGAAGAAACTCTTCACCGGGGTGTGAAAAGGTGGGGAACACCTCGGATAGATCATCCATGGTCACTAGAAATGGCTCAAAGGATTTTTTACCGCCACGTTGATAGGTTAGCAACTGATAGGTGTGACCCTTCTCAGTACCTCTTCGTACCACTTCCAAGCCGGTATTCGCTTTGGTGAACTGTGCACCGCCTTCTGGGCGATCGAAATCGTTAAACAGCTTGGAAATGGGTAACCCTAAGGTGGAGCAGAGACGGCTGAGAGTTTCTAGGCTGGTGGACACCTGGGCGTTTTCAATCTTACTGACCATGCCTTGGCTGATACCGGATATCCGTGCCACATCGGTAATTTTAAGTCCCTCATCAAGGCGAGCTTTTTTGACCTTCATGCCGATGTAGTGATCGAGCTCGAACTTCTGTCCTTTGTTTTCTGTCATTTATCTGCCCTTATTTGGGGCGTCGTGAACCAGCGTTGTGCGCCTGTCCATGCGGCCTGTAGCGAATGTTGATGGCTTATATATTCCCACAAAGAAATTTTTTTTACTAGTTTCTTTAAAATCAATAAGTTATCCTATGAGGAAAATAATATTCCTAAAAAGAACTTTTCTGGCACAGGCGTTGCTTTCTTAATAATCATAAATAATTACTGTTAAGAAAATATGGATCTGCTCTCTCGGAGCAGAACTCAGCATCAAACGGAGGGCTACCATGCCACAGGATTCAGAGAAGTTTATTGCGGATAACGACATTAAATATGTGTTGGCTCAGTTTGTTGATATCCACGGGGTGGCAAAGACAAAATCGGTGCCGGCAAACTGTTTGATGGATGTGGTTGAGAAGGGCGCTGGATTTGCGGGCTTCGCGGTGAGCGGTATGGGTATGGAGCCACACGGTCCTGACTTTATGGCACGCGGTGATCTTAGCACCCTGTCGACGGTGCCTTGGCAGCCTGGCTATGCTCGTCTTGTCTGTGAAGGTTATGTGAATGGTGAACCTCATCCTTACGATAGCCGGGTGGTGCTGAAGCGTCAGTTAAAACTACTCGATGATAAAGGCTGGACCTTGAATACCGGGCTTGAGCCTGAGTTTTATCTGTTTGAACGCGATAGTAACGGTGGTTTGGTCACCGTTGATGAAACCGATGTATTGGATAAGCCTTGCTATGACTATAAAGGCCTGTCCCGTTCACGGGCATTTTTAGAAACACTGGTTGAGTCGCTACAAGCCGTCGATTTCGATGTTTATCAGATCGATCACGAAGATGCTAACGGTCAGTTTGAGATCAATTACACCTACGGTGATGCATTGCAGTCTGCCGATCGCTTCACCTTTGTCCGTATGGCCGCCGGTGAAATTGCCAATGATATGGGCATGGTCTGCTCCTTTATGCCAAAGCCTGCATCCGACCGCACCGGCAACGGTATGCATTTCCACCTGTCGATTACCGATGAAGAGGGACGTAACCTGTTCGGTGATGATAGCGATGTGAATGGCATGGGCTTATCTAAAATGGCGTATCACTTCACCGCCGGCCTGCTGCATCACGCTAAAGCATTGTGTGCCTTTGCTGCGCCGACTGTGAACTCCTATAAACGTCTAGTCGTGGGTGGTTCTGCATCCGGTGCGACTTGGGCGCCTGCTTATATCGCTTACGGTGATAACAACCGTACAGCGATGATTCGTGTGCCTTATGGTCGCCTTGAGTTCCGTCTGCCGGATTCTGGTTGTAATCCTTACTTGGTACATGCCGCCATTATCGCCGCAGGCTTAGATGGTATTGAACGCGAACTTGATCCCGGCACTCCTGAGAACATCAACCTGTACACCATGACTGAACAGGAACGTCTGGATAAAGGTATCGAAATTTTACCCCAGAGCCTGAATGAAGCGATCAACGAACTTGAGGCGGATACGGTGCTGGCGGAGCGGATAGGCAACGAGGTTGTTGCTGAATTTATTAAAACAAAACGCGAAGAATGGATTGATTACAGCCGGCATGTTTCTGACTGGGAAATCAAACGTTACGCGGAATTCTTCTAAGCCTAGAAAGCTTACATTGTCGATTTAAGAGGACATAACTATGTGTGGAATTGTTGGCCTTTATTTGAAGAACAAGGCTTTGGAAAGTCAACTAGGTGAGTTGTTCGAACCTATGTTGATTGCGATGACAGATCGTGGCCCTGACAGTGCCGGTTTTGCAATCTACGGTGATGAAGTGCCTGAAGGCAGCATCAAGTTAACGTTGCGTCATGCGAATGAAGATTATGACTGGGCTGGTTTGGCCGGCAAGCTGAAAACGGAACTGAATGTCGGTGTTGAGTGGTTTAATAATAGCAAGGTCGCCATCTTTAAAATTAATACTAGTGACGGTATCGCCGAAGCCTTTATTACTGAAAATGCACCGGATGTTCTGATTTTGAGTGCTGGTCAATCAATTGAAATCCTGAAAGAGGTTGGCCTGCCAGAAAATATCGCTAAAACCTTCAACCTGAAAGGGATGAAGGGCAGCCACATCATCGGTCATACCCGCATGGCGACCGAGTCTGCCGTCACCATGGAAGGTAGCCATCCGTTCTCAACCGGTATGGACCTTTGCTTGGTACACAACGGTTCACTGTCAAACCACAACCGTTTGCGTCAAGAACTGCAACGTGAAGGCATTGTGTTCGAGACCGAAAACGATTCTGAAGTCGCAGCTGGCTATCTCACCTGGCGTCTACAGCAGGGCGACACGCTAAACGAAGCTCTGACCAATTCTTTGAAAGATCTGGATGGCTTTTTCACCTTTACCGTGGGGACTCGGGACGGTTTTGCTGTGATGCGTGATCCTATTGCCTGCAAACCGGCGGTAATGGCAGAAACCGATGATTATGTGGCGATGGCCTCTGAATACCAAGCATTAACCACCTTACCGGGTATTGAAAACGCCAAGATTTGGGAACCCGAGCCAGCGACTATCTATGTCTGGGAACGCAGCAGCGAAACAGGAGTGAAATGATGAAAACAATTAATTTAACTGAATGCACTGTTCGCGACCTGAATCAGGCGCTGCATGATCAGACTATTGAATGCACCGAGCGGGAATGGGAAGTGTTAGAGCCGAAAGGTCAGCACAACATCGCTTGCGGCCTCGATCAGAATATCTCCGTCGATATTAAAGGTCCTACCGGTTATTTCTGTGCCGGTATGAATAAAAAAGCCCACATCACTATTCACGGTAATGCCGGTCAGGGTGTGGCGGAAAACATGATGTCAGGCTCTGTGCGGGTTAAAGGCAATGCCTCTCAAGCCGCCGGTGCGACCGCTCATGGTGGTTTGCTGGTAATCGAGGGGGATGCGGGCGCGCGTTGTGGTATCTCGATGAAAGGCGTGGATATTGTGGTTAAGGGTAGCGTTGGTCACATGAGTTGCTTCATGGGGCAGGCGGGTTCATTGGTAGTCTGCGGTGATGCGGGTGATGCCTTAGGTGATTCTCTGTATGAAACCCATATCTATATAAAAGGCGAAGTGAAATCTCTAGGGGCTGACTGTATCGCCAAAGAGATGCGTGACGAACATATCGAAGAGCTAACGGAGCTGCTGAATCGCGCCGGTGTTGATGAAGACCCGACTGCATTTAAACGTTATGGCACAGCCCGCCAGTTGTACAACTTTAAAGTAGATAACACCTCTGCTTACTAAGGCCGATTTCGAGGATAAAACGATGAGTGAAGATATTAAAGTAAAACCAGGTCTGCGCGAGTCTGCAACGTTTGACCGTAATACGATGACCGAAATCCGCCGTGCTGCTGAAACCGGTATCTATGACATCCGTGGTTTTGGTGCTAAGCGCAAGCTGCCCCATTTTGATGATCTGTTGTTCCTAGGCGCGAGTATGTCCCGTTACCCATTGGAGGGTTACCGTGAAAAATGTAATACCTCGGTAACGCTGGGAACACGTTATGCCAAAAAACCGATCGTGCTGGATATTCCAGTCACGATTGCCGGTATGAGTTTTGGTGCGCTGTCGGCGAATGCTAAAGAAGCGTTGGGTCGTGGTGCATCCTTGATGGGGACTTCGACCACCACTGGTGATGGTGGTATGACACCGGAAGAACGTGGCCAATCTACCAAGTTGGTCTATCAGTATTTGCCATCCCGTTACGGTATGAACCCAGATGATCTGCGTAAAGCCGATGCCATTGAAGTGGTACTCGGTCAGGGCGCTAAACCTGGCGGCGGCGGTATGTTGTTAGGTCAGAAGATTACCGATCGAGTGGCTAAGATGCGTACCTTACCGATGGGCGTGGATCAGCGTTCGGCTTGTCGTCACCCCGACTGGACCGGGCCTGATGACTTGGCAATTAAAATTCAGGAGCTGCGTGAAATTACCGATTGGCAGGTGCCGATTTACATCAAAGTGGGCGCTACCCGTACTTACTATGACGTGAAGTTAGCGGTTAAAGCGGGCGCTGATGTGATCGTGGTCGATGGTATGCAAGGGGGAACGGCAGCAACTCAAGAAGTGTTTATCGAGCATGTCGGTATTCCAACGCTGGCGGCCATTCCACAAGCGGTCCGTGCTCTGCAAGAGATGGGTATGCACCGCAAGGTTCAGTTGATTGTTTCCGGTGGTATCCGTAACGGTGCGGATGTCGCTAAGTGTATGGCTCTTGGTGCTGATGCGGTAGCCATTGGTACGGCTGCTCTGGTTGCGCTGGGTTGTAACCACCCGATGTATGAAGAAGAGTTTAATAAGATCGGCTCGGCTGCCGGTTTTTATGATGATTATCACGAGGGTAAAGACCCTGCCGGTATCTCGACGCAAGATCCTGAGTTGATGAAGCGCTTAGACCCTGTCGATGCCGGTCGTCGTTTGGCGAACTACCTCAACGTATTAACGCTGGAAGCTCAGACGCTGGCCCGTGCCTGTGGCAAGAACGACCTGCGCAACCTAGAGCCTGAAGATTTGGTGGCGCTGACCGTTGAATCTGCGGCGATGGCCAATGTGCCGTTAGCCGGTACTAGCTGGATTCCTGGTAAGGGGTTCTAAGGTCGAAATAACTCACTAAATACGAGTGGAGGCCTCACGGGGTGCGAGCGTATCCCGTGATCGGCAGCCAGTAACCTGAATAAAGTAAACGGAGACTATGGAGTCGCCATCATGAGTAAACACGAAGCAGATAATGAGATTGTATTAAAAGCCAGCTGTGTCGCCGGAAGTGGCATTGTTGCTAAAGTCACCACCTTTCTGGCGGAACGTGGCTGTTATATCAGTGAACTGGCACAGTTTGATGATGAAGGCAGTGGCAACTTTTTTATGCGGGCCCGTTTTCATGTTGAGAGTGGCGGCTATTTGATCAGTGATTTGCAGCAGGAGTTTCCCGAAGTGGCCGAGAGCTTCGGCATGACTTGGGAGATGGTGTCGGTTAAAGCGCCGATGAAAACTCTGATTATGGTCAGTAAGTTTGATCACTGTCTTGATGATCTGTTGTATCGCCTGCACAAGGGGGAGATCAACATGGAGATCACTGCCATTGTGTCTAATCACAAAGATTTGCGGCCGATGGCTGAACGTGAAGGTATCCGCTTTGTTTACCTGCCGGTGACCAAAGAGAACAAGCTAGAGCAAGAAGCCGCACTCATGGATATTGTCGATGAAACCGGTTCTGAATTGATCGTGTTGGCGCGTTACATGCAGATTCTCAGCGATGGGCTGTGTAAGCAACTGAGTGGTCGTGCGATCAATATTCACCACTCATTTTTGCCCGGCTTCAAAGGGGCAAAACCTTACCATCAGGCTCATGCCCGTGGCGTTAAGCTGATCGGTGCGACAGCCCACTATGTCACCTCCGATCTGGATGAAGGTCCTATCATCGAGCAGTCTGTACAGCCGGTTGATCACACCTTTAAGGCGGATGCGCTGGTGGCCATGGGTCGTGATACTGAAACGGTGGCACTGGCTCGGGCAGTCAAGCTTCACACCGAACATCGTGTTTTCCAAGATGGTAACCGAACTGTTGTATTCAAATAGGTATTGATCATGAACCGTTTAATCGATGGCAAGAAAATTTCAGCCGCAGTGGTTGAACAGTTAGCACTCGATACCCGTGAATTTATTGCCACATCGGGTGTGACGCCCGGTTTGGCAGTAGTACTGGTAGGGGAAGACCCGGCCAGTCAGGTATATGTGCGTAATAAAGTTAAACAGGCAACAGCGGCGGGCTTTAACTCCACCGAACATCGTTTGTCGGCAGATACCACTCAGGCAGATCTGAACGCACTGGTTGAGCAACTGAATAACGACGCGTCTGTGCATGGCATTCTCGTTCAACTGCCATTACCCGCACAACTGAGTGAACCTGAGATCATCCGTTTAATCGCCCCACACAAAGATGTTGATGGCTTTCATCCGCTGAATGTCGGCGCGCTCGCGTCGGGTGGTGCGGATCTGATTCCCTGCACTCCGATGGGCTGCATGATCATGCTTGAGCAAACTTTGGGTGATCTGAGCGGTAAACATGCGGTGGTGGTGGGGCGGTCAAATATTGTCGGTAAGCCGATGGCAGCACTGCTGTTACAGGCGAACTGTACCGTCACCATTGTGCATTCCAGAACACAAAATATCGAAGCGCTCTGTCGTGAGGCGGATATCTTAGTGGCAGCGGTTGGCCGGCCTGAGATGATCAAGGGTAGTTGGGTTAAGCCGGGTGCAACTGTGATCGATGTGGGCATCAATGCGGTTGAGAAAGAGGGTAAACGGCGACTCGTTGGTGATGTCGACTTTAGTGAAGCGGTGGATGTGGCGGGAGCCATCTCTCCAGTACCGGGTGGTGTTGGGCCGATGACGATTGCTTGCCTGATGAAGAATACCCTGACGGCTGCGCGCCAACAGATGTCTGTCTAATCCCTAGGACTCGTCTTAGGGTAATACAGAACATGTGACATTGAATGGAGGAGAGGTTAATGCCTTTCTCATTACTGAAATACGGTCTTAATAAAGACTACCCGTTTGAACAGAATGCGGATCTGCCATCGCCTTCGGCGCTGAAGCCTCACTACGATGTAGTGATTATCGGTGGTGGTGGTCACGGTGTAGCGACCGCGTATTATCTGGCGAAATACCACGGTATTACCAATGTCGCGGTGCTGGAAAAAGGTTATCTCGGAGGGGGTAACACGGCGCGGAACACCGCAGTTATCCGCTCTAACTATCTCACCTCTGAAGGGGTTAAGTTTTACAGCGAATCGGTAAAACTGTTTCAGGGTTTATCCAACGAATTTGATTTCAATATTATGTATTCCAGCCGGGGTCAGTTGACCTTGGCACATACCGACGCGGCGATTCGAGGCTTTCGCCAGCGTACCGAAGTGAATAAGCATTTTGGTGGTAAAACTGAACTGATCGACCCGCAACAGATTCGTGAGTTGGTACCGAGTCTGAATATGAACCCTGCGGATCAGCCTGTATTGGCAGGACTGTGGCATATCGATGGGGCAACCGCACGACATGATGCGGTCGCCTGGGGCTATGCGAAAGGCGCGACTCAACGCGGCGTTGAACTGCATCAACTGACTGAAGTGACTGGCGTTGATGTCGATAAAGGCAAAGTGACCGGGGTGCAAACCAACCGTGGCAAGATTCGTTGTGGTTGTGTGGTACAGGCGGTGGCTGGCCATAGCTCTATCGTCGGGGCGATGGCGGGCATTCGTATGCCGATCACGACTTATCCCCTACAGGCGATGGTGACGCAGCCGGTTAAACCCTTTCTTAACCCCTTGGTGAGTTCACCGGCACTGCACTGTTATGTCCAACAAACGGGCCGTGGCGAACTGGTATTCGGTGGTGGCTCGGATCCTTACCCCTTGTATAACACCCGTTCGACGATGGAATTAAAGGAGAGTCTGTTAGCCCATGCGGTAGAACTGTTTCCCTTTATGGCGAATATGCGCCTGATGCGTCAGTGGGCAGGGCTAACCGATATGACTACCGATTATAGTCCTGTCATGGGCCTTAGCCCCGTTGAAAATTACTATCTTGATGCTGGCTGGGGAACTTGGGGTTTTAAAGCGACACCGATCTGCGGCAAAACGATGGCTGAACTCGTGGCAACCGGTAAGGTGCCGGAACTCATCAAACCGTTCTCTATGGCGCGTTTCGATACCTTCCGCCAGGTTAATGAGATGGGCGCTACGGCGGCCAGTCACTGAGGAATCTGCAATGAAGATTATTAATTGTCCTCTGAATGGACCCCGAAATAGTAGTGAGTTTGTCCACGGTGGCGAGGTTCGGCAGATGCCGGACCCTAATAACTGTACTGATAAAGAGTGGGCAGACTATGTTTTTTATAGTGATAACCAGATCGGCGTGATAACCGAATGGTGGTTGCATGCACCTTCTGGCTATTGGTTTATCGCTGAGCGGCATACCGGCAGTGATGAGATTTTACGCACCTATGATCCTGCTGAAATATATACCAGTCGGGTCGAGTTCAAGGCAAAAGAAGAGCCGAGTGCGTCTGAGGAGATAACCGCATGAACAGCGAGAAGCGTCTTAGTGCCCCGGCAGGGTTGCTGATCGACCGAGAAAAACCTCTCTCGTTCAGTTTCGAAGGGCAGCAGTATAGTGGGTTTGAAGGCGATAGCATTGCCAGTGCTTTGCTGTCTAACCAACAATGGCTAATGTCCCGTTCATTTAAATATCACCGTCCTCGTGCGCCATTAACCATGGCCGGTCAGGATGCCAATACCTTAGTGCAGCTCGGTGGTGAGCCCAATGTTTTGGCCGACCGACAGGTGGCCGCTGAAGGTATGCAGATCGAAGGGCAAAACTATAAAGGTACACTGGAAGGCGATAAAGATGCTTATCTGGGTAACTTTGGTCGCTTTATGCCGGTAGGCTTCTATTACCGTAGTTTCTTTAAGCCGATGGGGGTGTGGGATAAATGGGAAGGCTATATCCGTAAGAAAGCCGGATTAGGCAAGATCGATCTGGATTTTAAACCGGAATATTACGATAAAAAATATCTGTTTACCGATGTGGTTGTGATCGGTTCGGGCCCTGCGGGGCTGAGTGCTGCGCTAAAAGCGGCCGATGCCGGGGCTCAGGTTTTGTTGGTTGAAGAGATGCCTCTGTTAGGTGGCGCGCTCACCTATAACCGTTTCGATATTGAAGGCTTGCAGGCTGATAACCTACGCCACGAACTGATTGAAAAAGTCACCACTCATGCCAATATCGAAGTGATGACGGATACTGTTTGTAATGCTTGGTTTACCGATAATTACCTGCCGCTGATTAAAGGTAAGCGGCTGTATAAACTGCGGGCGAAGGAGTGCATCGTCGCTTCCGGTGCCTATGAGCAGCATGTGGTATTCCGCAACAATGATCTACCCGGCATCATGCTATGCAGTGCCGTCACCCGTTTGATGAAGTTATATGCGGTTAAGCCGGGCAGCAAAGCCGTGGTCTTGACCGGTAATGACGATGGTTATCTAACCGCATTGGAACTACTGGATAATGGTGTCGAAGTCTCAGCCATCGTTGACCTACGTCCACAGCACCCTTGGCCTGAGCTGCTGGGAATGGTGAAACAGAAGGGTGTTAAGGTCATACAGAACAGCACTGTTTATGAGGCGATCCCGAGTAAGGGTAATAAGCACATTACGGCGGTTGATATTCGCACCATCATCGCTGAAGGCGAAGTGAGTGCTATGGGTAGCACTCTTGAGTGTGATCTGCTCTGTATGTCGGCCGGTTATATGCCCGCTTATCAGCTACTTTGTCAGGCTGGTGCGCAGCTGAGCTATAAAGATGAACTGGCTGAGTTTCAACTGTCCGGGATACCGCAAGGCGTTCATATCGCCGGTTCCGTGAATGGTCTGCATACACTGGATGCAGTGGTAATTGATGGTGCTAATGCGGCGCTTCGAGCACTCCATAATTTAGAACTCAGTGATGAGGCGGAACAACCGGTTAGCTGTCAGGCGAAACCCAACTTTAGTTGGCCGATCTTTAGTCATCCGAAAGGTAAAGACTTTGTCGATTATGATGAAGATCTACAGGCGAAAGATATTGTTAACGCCACCCGATTGGGCTATCGCGATGTGCAGTTGGTTAAACGCTTTTCAACCGTTGGCATGGGACCATCCCAGGGGCGCCATTCTGCCTTGCCTACCGCGCGTTTGGTGGCTAAGTCGACTGATCGCACCGTGACGCAAACCGGCGTGACCACTGCTCGACCACCGTTTGCACCGGAAAAACTCGCCCATGTGGCTGGTCGGATCTTTGATCCTCGTCGTCAAACGGCGATGCATCACCGTCACCTAGAACTCGGAGCAAAAATGATTGCCGCCGGCAACTGGCGCCGTCCTGCCTATTATGGTGATGCGGCCCAGCGAGATCGCTGGATTCGTGAAGAAGCCGAGCATGTTCGCTCTAAAGTGGGCCTGATCGACGTGAGTACCCTCGGTGGTATCGAATTGCGTGGGCCCGATGCCGCAGAGTTTATGAACCGCATCTATACCTTTGCGTTCCTTAAACAGCCGGTGGGTCGTACCCGTTACGCGGTGCTGACGAACGAGCATGGGGTGGTGATCGATGACGGTGTGGCTTGCCGGATCACGGAAGATCACTTCTATGTGACCGCGACGACCAGTGGTGTCGATCGTGTCTACCGTGAGATGACTAAGTGGAATGCGCAGTGGCGTTTAGACGTTGATATCTTACATGTAACTTCCGCCTTTGCGGCGGTGAACTTAGCAGGCCCAGATTCCCGTAAAGTGCTTGAACAGTTGGTGAGTGATGTTGATCTTAGCCCTGAAGGCTTTCCGTACCTCGCGTATCGAGAAGGCAAGGTGGCTGATATTCCCGCACGCTTATTACGGGTTGGTTTTGTCGGTGAACTGGGTTATGAGATACATGTGCCTGCTCGCTATGGTGAAGCCCTTTGGGATGCGTTAATGGCGGCCGGCAAGGCGTTTGATATTAAGCCGTTCGGGGTTGAAACGCAGCGTCTGTTACGACTTGAAAAAGGCCATGTGATTGTCAGTCAGGATACCGATGGGATGAGCCATCCGGGTGAACTGGATATGGGTTGGGCGGTGAATCGCAAAAAGCCCTTCTTTATCGGCTGCCGTTCGGTGGATATTGTGATGGCGCAACCACAAACCCGTAAACTGGTGGGCTTTACCTTACCGACGGGTAGTACCAAGCCTGAAGAGGGGCATCTGGTTTTAAAAGGGGATCGGATTGCTGGCAATGTGACCTCCTGTGAATATTCGTCTGCCCGTCAAGCGATTATCGGTTTGGCCTATGCGGATATTGCCGATAGTGAGCCCGGTTCGAAGATTAGCATTCGTGTAGACGGTGAAGAGATTAAGGCTGATGTAGTGGCACTGCCTTTCTATGATCCTGATAACTTAAGACAGGAGATGTGACCATGAGCCTAATAATCCCTGAACAGTTTGATAGCCGTAGTTTTATCTATCGCAAACACCAGCAGGCTGAGTATATCGAAGTTGCCGGTGCCGCACAGGTGCTGAGTTATGAAGGGCAGAGTACTCAAGGAGAGGGTACTCAAGGGCAGAACGATCCTGACATAGGGCTGACCGATCTTTCAGTCTTGCCGCGATTTGGCTTGCGAGGCCCCGCGGCTGGTGATGCGCTGGTTGCGGCGGGGCTGCTGCAGCCTGAAAAACCCAATACACTGACCCTGTCGGATGAGGGACTGATGGTGCTGCGTTTGGGTTATAACGAGTACTGGCTGCTTGCAGTGCCCGATGCAACGGTTGATCTGTCGGCGTTAGAACAGCAGTTGACCGGCCCCGGTATTTATCCGGTGTACTGCCATGACAGCTATGCTTGGTTGGTGATGTCCGGTGATCATCTGGCCGATGTGATGGCGAAAGTCTGCGCGGTCGATCTGCGGGAGAAAAATTTTGCCTTAGGTGATTTAGTGATGACATCACTGGCGCGTGTCAGTGGGGTTATCTGTCACCATCAGATGGCGGGCAAACCGGTGTTTTCTATTTTCAGTGATAGTGCTTCAGCGGGCTATCTTTGGGATGCACTATTGGATGCGATGGGTGAGTTTAATGGCACTCCAGTCGGGCAAAATAGTCTGATTAAATAACCAGTTCCATCACCTCAAAAACCGGCTGGCATCTCCTCCGATGCCGCTGGTTTTTCTTTATCTATCACCTAGTTTGAGCATGGTTCGGCTCGGGTCGTCTTTTTTCTGTTTGAAATAGTTCCTCTTGTCCAACTTTAAGGTACAGTGGGCGTTTTGATCAGCGTATCAAAACCCTTAACTGACTCTTAGGACACGCTATGCAGCAGGCAGATATTCATGCGGCCGCTCAGACATTACTCTCTCGGCGGTTGAATAACCGCATGACCGGACCTCTCAAGGCTGAATGTCGTCCTAACTCGGTGTCTGATGGCTTGGCGATTCAACACCGCTTGCTTGAACTGATGACGCAGCAGGGGAATCCCGTCGGCGGTTGGAAATGTGCTTTGCCGATTGCGGTCGATGGTTTAACCGATGTGCCGGTGGTCGCGCCAATTTTTAGTGACAGCATCTATACCACTTCACCCTGTCCCATCATCGCGGACGAAGGGTGGTGTAAAATTGAACCCGAGATTGCTTTTTGTTTCGCTCAAGATCTGCCTCACCGGCCAACACCCTATACCGAGCAGGAGATTGTGGCGGCGCTGTCCGGCGCGCATCTAGCGCTGGAGTTTATTCTCAGCCGCTACCTGCAACCGGATTCGGTGAGCTTTATTGAGCATCTGGCCGACTGCTTATTTAATCAGGGCTTGTTTATAGGGCCTGAAATCTCGTTGGAACAGGCTTTTCAGGCCTCAACGATCGAACTAACGCTGACAACCGCATCGACGCCAGAGGTAAAGCATTTTGCGGGTAAACACCCCTGCGCTGAACCTCTGTTGCCGTTGTTTTGGTTGGTTAACTTTTTGCGTCAACAGGGTATCGATATTAAAGCGGGTCAGCAGGTGATTACTAGTTCATATGCGGGTGTGATCGAGATCGCGCCGGGTGACTATTTCACCTTAAGCTATGAAGACCTGGGTGAAATATCATTAGCCTTTACACAGGATTGAAGTGTGACGTTTAAGCCCCGGGTGACGATTGGCCGAAGCTGTATACAGCGGTTTACAACGTGTATCTAATTTAGACATATAAAAACGATAAGAGGTAAGACGATGGGCATTATATCTTGGATTATTTTAGGGCTGATTGCGGGTATGCTGGCGAAATGGATTATGCCGGGTAAAGATGGCGGTGGTTTTATTATCACTACATTGCTGGGTATTGCGGGTGCCTTTGTTGGCGGTTTCCTCGGCAGCTTGATCGGCTTCGGTAGTTTAGACGGTTTGAGCTTAGGTAGCATCGTGACCGCTACAGTGGGGGCGTTTATTCTGCTGTTTGCCTATAGAAAACTGAAGTAAGCAGACTATCTCAGCTATCTAAGGAGCGCAGCATGCGACCACTTATCCCGTTTGTACATCAACTCGATAACGCTGAGGCGGATCAGTGGTGTGCAACCCTCCGCGAACTGTTGCCCAGCTGTGATATCCGGCTGTTTTCTCAGTTGAGTGATGAAGCAAAAGCGCAGGTGAGCGTGGCGGTAGTGGCGAACCCAGACCCAGATGAGGTGGCTCAACTGAGTAATCTGATTTGGTTGCATTCCGTGTGGGCTGGGGTCGAAGGGATGATGGCCAATTTAGCGCACTTGCCATTTGATATTGTGCGTTTAACCGATCCTCACCTAGCCCAGGCGATGTCCGAAGCGGTGCTGGCATGGAGCCTCTATCTGCATCGTGATATGCCCCGTTATCGGCAGCAACAGTCACTTAACGTCTGGCGACCTCAGCCTTATATTGATGCTTGCGATCGCCATATTGTGATTCTTGGGCTGGGAGTACTGGGGCAAAAGAGTGCTTTGCGACTCGTGGATAACGGCTTTCGGGTGTCAGGTTGGAGTCGGACGCTAAAGCGCATTGATTCGCTGGCCTGCTATACGGGTGAACAATCTCTATGTGAGTTGGTGGCGCAGGCGGACATTATTGTTAATTTACTCCCTCTGACTCCGGCGACCAAAGGGTTGATGGGGCGTGATTTTTTTAATCGGGTAAAAATTGGTGCCGCACTGATTAACTTTGGGCGAGGTCCTACGGTGATTGATGACGACTTACTGCAGGCCTTAGACGAGGGGCAGGTCAGTCATGCGGTGTTAGATGTTTTTGCTCAAGAACCGTTACCTACACAATCACCGCTATGGGGCCACCCCGCAGTTACTCTATTACCGCATATTTCAGCGCCAACCAGTGTGGCAACTGCCAGTCGGATCGTTGCTGCTAATATCAGTACTTATCTGACGCAGGGGACGATACCGCCGAGCGTTGATAAAACCCAAGGATATTAACGGCATAAACCGTTTCGCCATGAACGTTTATGGTGAGGCTTGGGTTAATGCGAGGTAGGTCTATTTGTTGAACGATCGATGTTCAAGCTAATCCCTAAACAATGGGGGATGAAAGCCGCCTATCTGTGTTAAAGTGCCATCCTTATTCTTTACTGTCCGGACTTTTTTTGTGACCAATAACGATATTCTGCGCCGTCTGCGCTATACCTTTGATTTCAGTGATACCAAAATGATAGGTGTCTTTCGTCATGCCAATCTGGCGGTTACCCGGGTGCAACTCGGTGGTTGGCTGAAAAAAGAGGAAGACCCTGAGTATGTGCGCATTACCGATCAGGAGATGGCGACCTTTCTCAATGGTTTGATTATCGAAAAACGCGGCCGCAAAGAGGGTGATCAGCCCGAGCCTGAACGGCACCTCAATAACAATATCATCTTCCGTAAGTTGAAGATCGCTCTGAATCTTACGGCCGATGATATTCTGCAGTTGTTGAAGTTAGCGGGTGTGAGTCTCAGTAAACATGAACTGAGTGCGTTGTTTCGTAAACAAGGCCATCAGAACTACCGTGAATGTAAAGATCAGGTGTTGCGTAACTTTTTAACGGGTTTGCAACACCAGTGGCGCGATAAGGCACCGGCAATCGATAGTGATAAACCCCAGCGTGTGACTGCCACGGCGACTGCAACGGCAGATAAGCCGGTACGTAAACCGTCTGAGAAACGTGCCAGCAAAGAGGTTAAGTTTGTTGTTGATAAGCCCGCGACCGCTAAACCTGTAATAGATAAGCCTGAGACAGATAAGCCGGCGCCGACAAAACCAACTCCTAAAACCGCAGACAGTGATTCCGTGTGGGCCAAAGCGCTGGCGAAAAGCAGTAAAAAAAGCTGATAAACAATGAAAGAGAAGCTGCTGCCACCGACACGGGAAGAGATTGCTCTGTTTCCTCTGTTTCAGGGACTGACACTGGAGCATATCTGCTTACCTGTCGGCCCAGAGGCTCTTGAGGCCGCGTTGCAGGATCTGTTAAGCAGTCCGTTTGTCGGCTTCGATACCGAATCAAAACCCGTGTTTCGTAAAGATCAGCCCTCTAAGGGGCCTCATGTAGTGCAGTTATGTACCGCCAGCACCGGCTATATTTTTCAACTACATGATCAAGTAGCCTATCCGGTTATTTGTCAGGTATTGCAGGCTAAGCAGGTGGTCAAAGTGGGCTTTGGCTTACAATCGGATCGTAGTCATATCCGCCGTAAGTTTGGTGTTGAGATTACCGCTATACTGGATCTCGATGCGGTTTATCGTAAGCTCGGATATCGGCGTCAGTTAGGTGTCAAAGCGGCGATAGCGGTGCAGTTTGGGCAAAAATTTAATAAATCGAAACGGGTTTCCACTTCTAACTGGGCGCTACCAACGCTCAGCGATGCTCAGTTACTCTATGCCGCTAATGATGCTTATGCTGCGTTAAAAATCTTACAGGGGCTGCAGCAAGCGGGTCATGGAAAGATTATTAAAGAGCAGATATTGATGTAACGTTTTTTGAAGCTGACGTTAGAGTTAGCTTCACAGTTGACAGGATATTAATCAGATGATTTTAAAACGTTTTTCAGAACTGCCGCCGCTGGAAACCGAGCCGGGTACGGATTGTTCTTTTATTAGCCATAACCCCCAAGGTGAACCACTACTGACCGTTGTCTATGCCACTAAACGGGATTTTTTGTCGGTGCCTAAAACCTATACGGCCGTACAGTTTAAAGGTAGTGATGCGGTTCCTTTGGAGTTTCATTCGGTTTCCCGTAAAGATTATCTAGAACAGATGGAGATGGCGACGAGCTGGTTTAAATCTGGTGTCTATGAAATCGAGCAAACCAAAGACTATTCCATTGTGATGTTGCTGACCAATGACCGGGCGCTGGAAATTATTTTTACCGGTTTTGAATTGTTAGAAGATGGTTATCATTCTGTCGATTCCCAAGCGGCGTTAATTGCTCGTATTAGTGGTTAACCGCTGTTGATCTTGAACCTTTTTTAACCCGATAGGGTGCTGGAACCGAGCGTTAAAATTCATTTTGTTTTAATACTCGGTGGTTTTTGCTGCATTTGTGGACTCTTCGTTAGTGGTAATTTATGCAGAGTTAACTTACTGTCAAAAACTGTGACACGTAAAAAAATTTGTAACTCACCGTTTTTTTTGTCAATATACACCTAAATGGATACACGTTAGCCGCTGATGTATACGTTCAGCGTAACGGATCAATAGATTGGCACATTTTCAGAGGATGAAAATGAAGTGGCTATCTTGGCACCTCTTTTAGCTCCTTTCTGAATTAAATCATTGCTCTAAAAGTGTATTCCTTATCTGTGAATCATTAGATTGATGGGTAAGTTATAACCTAGTTTGTCGTGATTAGATGTTTTAATCAGATAACTGATAGGTATCAGGAAGACGGAAGGAATCAGAAATAGAGTAGGGATTGATTAGTGTTTTATTAGATCAGGCCTATTGATAATACTGCTAATTCTTATAAGGAAATAAGATGAAATCATTAGTCATTATTTTAGCGAGTCTTTGGGTTTCATGCCGCTACACCGATCTATATTCAGGTGATGTGTTGTATAACTTGGCCGCACCGGTAGGTTTAATTGTCGGGGTTATTTCGTTAACGCTTTGGCTGGTTATGCATGTTGATCTCGTGCTTCATAGTCACCACTCTGATGGCTATCAAAGCGATAACGCTGACTTTAGCCACGATTCTCTAAGCAGTCACCGTGGTGATTAAGCGTACTTAACCTGCTGCTCTTTTCAATATCACCATGCCAGATATGACTCACTGGTTCGATAACGGGTGAGTCATGACGCTGCTATCACCGTTACTCTTGTTCAAAATAACGCCCCGGCGTTTTTCCTAACGCTTTTCTAAACATGGTGATAAAAGCGCTCTGGCTGTTGTAACCGAGATCTTGGGCAATATTAGCGATGGCATCTCCCTGTGCAATACGGGTGAGCGCGGCTAATAATCTCGCCTGCTGTCGCCACTGACCAAAGGTCATCCCCGTTTCTTGCCGAAAATGGCGTGCTAAAGAACGGGCGCTGGTACCGAGTTCGGCTCCCCAATCATCCATTGAACGAGCATCCGCAGGGTTATCCCTCAACTGATGGGCTATCTCTATCAGTGGCTTGCTCTTCGGATGTGGCAGATGCAAGGGGGCTTCCGGTGTTGCTTTGAGTTGATCGAGAAACACCTCGACTAAGCGTCCTTCAGCTCCCGTTTCATCATACAGGGTATCGAAATTTACCATCGCTAATATCAGTTCTCGCAACAGTGGGGTGACATGGATTACCTGACAGTGATTCGGTAGATGTTTAGACGCGTCCGGAGCGATATAGACGTTGCGCATCTGCACTGGATGAATGGTGCGGGTATCATGCTCGATATAGGCGGGAATCCAGACCGCTCGTTGAGGCGGTACGACCCAGTAGCCAATGTTTTTGGCTGACACCTGAATCAGACCATCGGCGATAAATAAAAGCTGTCCCCAGCCATGACTGTGAAAAGGGGTATAAAAACCTGCCGTATGGTCTACTTGGCGAATAACCAGTTGGCGCGGTACCTGTTCGAGCCGGTTAAAGGGTTGTCCATCAGGGTTAAGCCAGTGGTTCTGGGTTTCAGGGTGTTCTGTCTGTTTTTCGATATAAGTTGGCATGGTTTATTATATACGACAGGTGAGATGTTTTTTAAAGTAGAACATTAAACTTAACTGAGTAACAGAGTCGGGTATTGGCATTTGGTTGTGCCCTGATTCGCTGGAGTCACTGTGTTGAATTTTATCCGTCGTCCGGAAATGTTTCTGTTTTTACTCGCCGCGGCAATGCCGTTATCGATGGGCGTGTGGATGGCATTACTGAATAACTTTGCCATCGAACAAGCCGCCTTTACCGGGGTCGAGATCGGTATTTTGCAATCATTACGGGAGATCCCTGGGTTTCTCTCATTTGGTGCCGTGCTGTTGTTAGTGCTGCTGCGGGAACAAACCCTAGCACTGGTATCGATGTTATTACTGGGCTTGGGCACTGCGATGACCGGCTTTTTTCCAACGGAGTTAGGGCTTTACTGTACGACGGTACTGATGTCCTTGGGGTTTCACTATTACGAAACCATGAATCAATCCTTATCACTGCAACTGTTTAGTAAAGAGGAAGCGCCTCACCGTTTAGGGCAGATGGTGGCGATTGGTTCCTTTGCCAGCTTGGTGGCCTTTGGTTTGGTGTGGTTAGCACTGGACGTGTCTCGTTTATCGATGCAAACCGTTTATCTGTTGGGCGGGGGTGTAACCGTTGCCATTACGTTATTTTGCTGGCTATTCTTCCCGCATATGCCGGGTAAAGTCGAACAGCATAAAAAACTCCTGCTGCGTAAACGTTACTGGTTGTACTACGCATTGGTGTTTATGGGCGGTGCGCGGCGACAAATATTCATGGTGTTTGCTAGCTTTTTGATGGTTGAAAAGTTTGGCTTTTCTGCTGGCGAAATATCTATTATGTTTCTCGTCAATGGCGCTTTGAATATGGTTTTTGCCCCCAAAATTGGCAAACTCATTGGTTATTGGGGAGAGCGAAAAACCCTGTCGGTCGAATATATCGGCTTGATTGTTGTCTTCACCGCCTATGCCTTAGTGTCCGATCCTTGGATCGCCGTCGGCTTATATATCGCAGATCACCTGCTGTTTTCGATGGCTATCGCACAGAAAACTTACCTGCAAAAAATAGCAGACCCTAAAGATTTAGCGTCCACCGCCGGAGTCTCATTTACCATTAATCATATCGCGGCGGTTATCCTACCGGCGGCCTACGGATTGCTATGGATTATCTCCCCTGCGGCTGTGTTCTTGACTGGTGCAGCGATGGGCGCCGTTTCGTTGGTGTTGGCGCGTATGGTGCCGATCAACCCCGCTCCAGGCGTTGAGGTCAGCTGGAAAAAAACTAACCAAGGTACGCCGCTTTAAAACGGTTTCATTAGCTGATTTATTACGCGTTCAGGCTTGATCCTGAACTCATTTTGGGCCTGTTCGTTTGAGAGAAGAGGGTTTATACACCCTTTCCCCCGCTTTTTTAATCGTCGTATGGCGGCGAGAGGTTTGTTTTTTTTCGCCGATACGGTCCGTCTGTATGAATTTATACTGCTTTTGCACTTTTTTTGCGTTCGTTTTGTTCTCTAATTAATATTTTCTTTTTTGTGTTTTGTTAGGTTTATCTTCTGTTATAAGTGGTCTTTATAAGATTAATCATCTTAATAAAGGTCGCTGAATATTTTGTTTGCGTAACTGAAATCATAACTATGGTTAATTTCATTGGCATTTAACTCACTGTAAGTAGTACTGTAGTTTTAAGTGGCAGTATGGATTTGTGCTTCATTACTATTCAAATCAGTCTGTACTCGTCGGTATCAGAAGCAGCTTTAGGGCTGATTTTTTTGAGCCAAAATAATTAATCATGATTATTTACATTAATTGTTAAAGTGGCTCTTTTCGGAGATGAAATGGCTGAAGTTCAGCGAAAGTACCGTAAACAAAAATTATCTGATCTCATTGTCGATGAAGTGAAGTCGATGATAGTGGCAAAAAAACTTCTACCGGGTGATCGCCTACCTAACGAGCGAGATTTAATTGAGCAGTTTGGTTGTTCTAAGGGAACGGTCAGGGAAGCGTTAAAGGCGTTAGAAGTTGAAGGGCTTGTTTATACTCGCCCGGGCCCCGGCGGCGGAGCCTATCTTTCTGAAGTGGGTACGGACCCAGCCAGTAAGATGTTACGAAATTATCTCTATTTTAATCACCTATCAGCCGAGCAAGTGTATGAGATGCGTAAGCTGATAGAGGTTGAACTTGCTGTTTCGGTGGTTGGCAAGTTAACACCCACTGATTTTGAACGGCTTGAAGAGTATACCAAAGCCTGCTCAACAGCGCCGGAATCAGATGACCAGCAGCGGCTTCAGCGGATTGCTGAACTTGAATTTCATAATGTACTCGCCGATGCCAGTCCGAACCCTTTGTTTAGTTTTATGGGTCGCTTTTTGAATGAAACTCTTCGAGATTTGGTGGTACTCAAAAAATCCTATCAAATCGATGCTTATCAATTTACCCATTCAAATGTTGTTTATCACCAGCGCTTACTTGAAGCCTACCGGGCTGAAGATGTATCCGCTGTGCGTCATTTAATGGGTGAGCATATGTGTGAGGCGGAAGAGCAGTTTGTTGCGCTGGATGGCCAGATATCTAAAAAAATGTAAAACCGGGTATTTAAGTACCTACCAAAAAGAGCTTGTTAAACAGGCCGAAAATAACTGAGAAGCTTCAAGATAAGGCAATAAATAAAATAGTAAAGAAACCTTAGAGGAAAGCACTATGAAAAAAATGATATTGAGAAATGTCTTACTCTCCGCTGTTTTGTCGGCGACGGCTACGCTCACGTTTGCTGCTGAGGGGGTTACTATTTATGGCGTTAAATCTGTATCAGGTGCGTTTGCTAGTTATGGTAAATATGCCGATATGGGTTCAAAACTGGCCGTTGAGGATTATGGCACTCTATTGGGGCAGCCGGTGAGCTATAAGACGCTCGATACTGAAGGAAATGCGGGTAAAGCTGTTCGTAAGGTTCAGGAAGCGATCAGCCAGGATAACGCTCGTTTTTTTGATGGTGCAACACTGTCTTCTACCGCGCTGGCGATAGGTAAAGAAGTGAATAAGGTCAATGGTGTTTTCATGACCCCCGCAGGTGCTGATGAGTTAACGGGTGTCGATTGCAATATGTCCACTTTTCGTTGGTCTGTGCCAACATATGGTGCTATCCGTCAAACTGTTAAGCCCTTGATCGATCAGTTTCCAGAGAAAAAACGTTGGTACACCATCACGCCTCAGTATGTCTTTGGTGAAGCGCTGCTAGAAAATGCGAAGCAGGTGTTTGAAGCCGAAGGTGTCGAGCATGTGGGTAACAGCTACCACTCGTTGAAAGAGCAAGAGTTCTCTGGTTACCTAACAAATGCGATGGCCGCTCAACCTGATGTTTTACTGCTCTTGAACTTTGGTTCTCAGTCATCCAATGCACTGCGTCAAGCGATCAACTTTGGCCTTAAAAACCAGATGACCATTCTGATGGCTTGGTCTTCAGGTCTTGATCAATTGCAAGAGCTCGGTCCCGACATTGCAGACGGTGTGTATTTTGGTGCTCAGTATTGGCATACCGTTGATACCCCAATGAACAATGCGCTGGTTAAACGGGTGAATGAAGCTTACGGCATGAACCCAAACTACCCATTAGCGGCTGACTATATTGGTACTACCGCAATCTTGAACGCCATCGCTAAGGCGGGTACGACTGACAGTGCTGTTGTCACTAAGGCATTGGAAGGTGTGACCTATGATGGTCCTACCGGTAGTGAATTTGTGCGTGCAGCCGATCACCAGGTACTTAAAGATTACTACCTGCTGAAAGGCAAGCCAGCGTCAGAAATGGCTGATGCAGATGATTATGTCGATATTATCAGCTCTGGAAAATCGTTTCCTGATGAAGCAACTCTAGCGTGCAAACGTAGTTAATTTGACCTCCGTATTCCGGTTATGCCGGGATACGGAATATATGACTTTTGCTGGAGTGAACCGATGAGTCTCTATCTTTTTCAGATACTGAATGGTGTCGGCTTAGGGATGATCTATTTTCTGATTTCGGTCGGACTGACGATTATCTTTGGTCTTTTGAATTTTGTTAACTTTGCCCATGGTGCCTTTTATCTTATAGGCTCCTATCTTTGTTTTACCATTGTTTCTTTGACGGGTAATTTTTGGCTGGCGCTCGCGATAGCGCCTCTTATTGTTGCTGCTTTGGCTTTTTTGACTGAAAGGACGTTGATTAAACGTGCCTATCACTTGCCGCATACTTATCACATCTTGATAACCCTCGGTATCGCTCTGATTATTCAGGAGTTGACCATCTCTATCTGGGGGCCTATCGGTAAATCTGTTTCCGTACCGGATGCCTTGCAGGGCGTATTCCAGATGGGACATTTCTATTATCCGAAGTATCGCTTATTTGTGATTATATTTGCTGCGGTTATCGCTTTTGCGCTTTGGTTGCTGCTAGAACGAACACGTTTTGGCGCGCTGGTGCGAGCCGGTAGTGAGGATACAGAAACCGTTTCGCTGTTAGGAACGCACATACATAAACTGTTCTCGATCACTTTTGCGCTAGGAGTGGGGCTTGCGGGTCTTGCTGGCGTGTTGGCAGCGCCTATTCGCGGTGTACATCCCTTTGTTGGCGTTGAAGTCCTCGGTATTGCCTTTGTGGTTGTTGTGATTGGCGGGATGGGATCATTCACCGGAGCGCTAGTAGGTGGGTTGATTGTCGGATTGGTGCAGAGCCTCATGACGACGATCTGGCCTCAAGGCTCAAGTCTGATGATTTATGGTGCGATGGCTTTTGTCATTCTGTTACGTCCTTACGGTTTATTCGGGAGAGGCTGATTATGATGAAGCAAAAAAATCATCATCACTGTTTGGCGGGGTGACATTGGCTGCGTTAGTCACGATTATCGTGATGCCACTGTTATTGCCTTCAGCAACTTTAGCGACTGAAATTCTTATTTTTGCGATGGCCGCGTTAGCTTGTAACCTGCTATTGGGTTATACCGGATTACTCTCTTTTGGTCAGGGGATTTTCTTTGGTGGTGGTGCTTATGTGGCGTCGATATGCATGATTCATTGGCAATTTGGACTACTCGAAGCACTGCTTATTGCAATGTTAACGGGCGCCTTACTCGCCGGATTGGTAGGCGCGCTGTCGATACGTCGAAAGGGGATCTATTTTGTCATGTTGACGTTGTCCTTTTCACAGATGGCGTACTTTATTGCTTATAGCCTGAGCGATTGGACTGGCGGTGATAATGGTTTGCTAGACATTCCTCGTCCGGCATTAATGTTGTTTGGCTTTGAGGTGAGTGACCTGGTCTCCAGTGAGGCGTTCTACGCTTTTGTTGGTGTGCTTTTCATGCTGATCTTTGTGTTTGCTCGTCGGGTGATTCATTCCCCTTTTGGCACCACACTGGTGGCGATTAGAGAGAACGAAAACCGCGCTTCAGCCGTTGGCTTTTCGACCAATCATTTTAAGTTGTTGGCCTTTGTTATTTCGGGCGGTATCACCGGTATTGCCGGCGCGCTTTACGCGATGTTACTCAACTTTGCGCCGCTTTCTAATATTGAGCTTCAGATGTCAGAAAGCATTTTGATCATGACGATCATTGGCGGTACCGGTTCTTTATTCGGCTCTATCCTCGGGGCGGGATCGATCGTGTTATTGGGCGATATATTGTCGTCCGTCTGGCCTCGCTGGATGATTTTATTAGGTATTGCTCTGATCGGCGTCGTGCTGTTTATGCCATCGGGTCTTTGGGGTGGTGTGGGTTCTGTTGCCGATCGCTGGCGTGAATACCGTCGTCGCAAAGCATCTGCGGCGAAGTCCTCGGAGGTTAACTGATGAACGATTATATACTCGAAACAGAAAACCTCGGTTTACGCTATGGCGCATTTGCGGCGCTAGGCAGCGTCGATTTGAAGATCAAACGAGGCTCTATACACACGGTGATTGGGCCCAATGGTGCCGGTAAAACAACTTTGTTTCACTGCCTGACGGGTGAACGTAAACCCTCCAGTGGAAGCATCCAGTTTGCGGGACATGATGTCACCCATCAGGCACCCCATAAGCGGGTAGCTGTGGGGATGTCCCGCTCATTTCAGATCACTAGTCTGTTTCAGAACCTGAGTGTGCGTGAAAATCTTCGCTTAGCTGCTCAAGGACGAGATGGGTTGGCGGCATTAGCGTTCTGGTATTCGGAGAACCATCGGCGGCAACATAGCGATAAAGCCGATGAAGTGATTGAACGGATCAAGTTGGGCGCGGTGGCTGATACCTATGCCGGAGAGCTGTCGCACGGTCAGCAACGGGTCCTTGAGGTCGGTATGGCACTGTGTAGTAGCCCGCAAATGTTACTGTTGGATGAGCCTACTTCTGGTATGGGCGTGGATGATATTCCGGTGATGACACAGCTGATATCTGAGCTGGGGCAAGATCATACGGTGATGTTGATTGAGCATAATATGAAACTGGTGATGTCAATTTCAGATCGAATTACCGTGATGCATCAGGGCAATATTCTGATTGAAGGTGAACCCGAAGTGGTCAGTGGGGATGAGCGTGTTAAGAAGGCCTATCTGGGGGAAAGTGGATCATGAAACTTGAGCTTAATAATGTTCATTCTTACTACGGTAAAAGCCATGTGTTGGAAGGGCTTTCTCTTGAGGTGGGTTCCGGTGAACTGGTGACATTGCTAGGGCGTAATGGCGCGGGTAAAACGACTACATTACGCAGCATCATGGGTATTGTGAAACCGAAACAGGGCTCCATCCGTTTTAATGACGTTGAGTTGGTGGGGAAAGAGACCTTTGAGATCGCCCGTTATGGCATTGCTTTAGTACCGGAACACCGCGGTATCTTCAGTCTGCTGAGTGTCGAAGAAAACTTAGCCATTGCTGTTCGAGCGGGAAGTCGCTGGGACATCGGTGATGTGTATGAAATGTTCCCGCGGCTTTATGAACGGCGTAAAAATGGTGGTAATGAACTGTCCGGCGGTGAGCAGCAGATGCTTGCGATGGCGAGGGCTTTGGTGAATAAGCCGGAGCTATTATTACTGGATGAGCCCACCGAAGGTTTAGCCCCAGTCATTGTTGATGAAATCGTCCGCATTCTTGAACGCATCCGAGTAGCGGGCGTGTCGGTGCTGCTGGTGGAGCAAAACCTAGCGGTATGTGAGCGCCTAGCAGACCGGCACTATGTGTTAGAGCAGGGCAATATTGTTTATAGCGGCACGGGCGAGGATTTCCGTCAGCAAGAATCGATTAAAGATCGCTATTTGGCAGTTTAGCCGACAGCTAAAAGGATAATGAATGATGAATAAAATGAGTAACGAGATGTTGGCTTCTAATGTATTAAGAGTCGATCAAGATCGGCTCTGGGCGAGTCTAATGGAGCAGGGCAAAATCGGGGAGACCGCTAAAGGCGGCTTGAACCGGTTGGCATTGACGGACCTTGACCGCCAGGTGCGAGAGCTTTTTATTCAATGGTGTACTGACGCGGGTTGTGACGTCAGCATTGATCAAATAGGTAATATTTTTGCGCGTAGAGCGGGACGCGATAATAGCTTGCCGCCCGTGATGACCGGAAGTCATATTGATACACAGCCAACCGGTGGTAAGTTTGATGGGTGTTTTGGGGTGATGTCCGGCCTTGAAGCGATTCGGCGTCTGAATGATCTGAATATTGAAACGATGGCACCGATCGAAGTGGTCGTTTGGACTAATGAAGAGGGCTCACGTTTTCCACCTTGTATGATGGGGTCTGGCGTTTTTACCGGTCAGTTTACGCTGGAAGATACGTTAGCGACCTGTGATAGCGATGGTGTTTCTGTCGACGAGGCACTCCAAAGCATCGGTTTTGCCGGAGAGCGGTCGGTTACCGGCCATCAGGCTGCGGCGTATTACGAAGCTCATATCGAACAGGGGCCAGTGCTAGAGGATGAAGATAAAACCGTTGGGGTTGTCATAGGTGCACTGGGACAAAAATGGTTTGATTTACGTATTACCGGGGTTGAAGCGCATGCGGGCCCTACGCCTATGAAATTGCGTCATGATGCCGGTTTGGCTGCGGCCCATGTGATGGTTTTTGTTAATCAATTGGCGTTGAAATATGAACCACACGGGCGCGGAACCGTTGGCTGCTTAGAGCTGTTTCCTGGATCAAGAAATGTTATTCCGGGGCAGGTTGACCTAACCGTTGATCTACGCCATCTCGAAGCTGATATTCTGGAAACGATGGTGCTGGAACTGAAGGCAGAAATTTTGCGGATAGAGCAGCAGTTTGGCGTGACAACAGTGCTCACACCGACCGCTGATTTTCCGCCGCTGGCGTTTGCGCCTGAGTGCGTTGATGCGGTTCGTCATGCGACTGAAGCGCTGGGTTATAGCCACCTAGATATTGTTAGCGGTGCAGGACACGATGCTATTTTTATGGCAGAAATTGCACCTGCTGGGATGATCTTTGTGCCTTGCGAAGGTGGCATCAGTCACAATGAGATGGAGCGTGCCGACGCTAAAGATTTAGCGGCGGGAGCCTCGGTATTATTAAATGCCTTATTGGCAAGTGCTGGGCGGGCCAATTGAGATGGATATAAACAAAGCGACGGATATTGCGGACCTTGATGCAACCACGCTTAGTCGGTTATATCGCAGTAAAGAGCTTTCACCTGTGGCGGCGACTGAGGCAGCACTGGCACGGATAGAGGCCTGTAATGAGCAGGTAAATGCTTATTGTTATGTGGATGCTGAAAGAGCGCTAAATGCTGCCAAAGCGTCAGAACAGCGGTGGATGGCGGGTAACCCGCAAAGCCCAATTGATGGCGTACCCTCATCAATTAAAGATTTGACCCGGGTAGCGGGCATGCCAAATCGTAGCGGATCATTGATCAGTTCAGCGGAACCGGTGACTGATAATGCGCCATTTACTGATCGGATGCTTGAAGCGGGTGCGGTTATTCTGGGTAAGACCTGTACCCCTGAATTTGGCTGGAAAGGCGTTACCGATAATCGTTTAACCGGTATCACCCGTAACCCTTGGAATACTGGGTTGACCGCAGGTGGTTCATCTGGCGGTGCTGCCGCTGCCGCCGCTCTGAATATGGGGGTATTGCACCAAGGAAGTGACGCGGGTGGCTCTATTCGTATCCCCGGCGGTTTTTGTGGTGTGTTTGGGATCAAGCCAACCTTTGGTTTTATCCCGCAATGGCCTGCTAGTGCAATGACCACGCTGTCTCATCTTGGTCCGATGACTCGTACGGTTGACGATAGTTTGTTGATGATGGATGCCGTTGCCCGCCCTGATGATCGTGATTGGTATTCTGATCGTATCTATAGTGGCCGCTGGAGTGAGTCGCCAAGTATTGATTTTAGCAAGCTTACAATCGCTTACAGCCCAACGCTCGGATACGTGGATGTTGATCCAGAAGTACAGCTGAAAGTTGATCAGGCCATCAAGTTGTTGGTTGATTTGGGCGCAAATGTTGAAGAGGTTGATCCCGGGTTTACGGATCCGGCGGAGATCTTTTCAACGCTCTGGTTTACCGGTGCCGGAAAAGTCGTTGAAAGTTTTAGTGAAGAGCAGCGGGAACTGCTTGATCCAGGCTTTCGCAATATAGGTGAGCAGGGTCGTAACATTGACATTGTTAGCTATATGAAAGCCGTCGATGCTCGAGCCGAGCTAGGAATGATGATGAACCAGTTTCATCGGCGCTATGATCTCTTGTTGACGCCAACGTTACCAATTACGGCTTTTGCTGCGGGACAAAATACAGTGGATGATAGCCAGACAGAGTGGATGGAATGGACGCCATTTTCTTATCCATTTAACTTGACCCAGCAGCCGGCTTCTACGGTTCCCTGCGGCTTTGTTAAAGGGTTACCGGTTGGTTTACAGCTGGTCGCCGCTCGAGGTGATGATGCACGTTTGCTCGCCGTCGCTAAGCAGTTTATGGAGGCGTGTAAAACTGACCGTCTGAGTGCGCCGATCGTGGCGTGATCTAAACGTAAAAAGGGGATCACATTATTAATGTGATCCCCTTTTTTTGTGCTTAAACCTAGCCGTTAAGCGATGGCGAGGCCATCGAGTCTTTTAGACCTGCTTTCATAGGGGCTGAGCGTTAGTATTCCGCTAGCTGTGCACGCGGCTTAGCGGCGTAGCTGCCAAAGATAATGGTTCCCAGTGCAATCACACCCAATAGCCAGGTGTATTGGATATTCGCAATGACAATCAGAGGTGATATCCCTGCAATCGAACCGGCCAATAGTACCTGGGCTCCATAGGGTAATAATCCTTGCACCGTACAGGAGAATATATCCATCAAGCAAGCACTGCGACGCGGGTCGACATGTTGACGCTCGGCGATGTCTCTTGCTAAACCGCCACAGATAATAATGGATACCGTGTTATTGGCGGTACAGACGTTTGTTAGTGCAACGGCGGCACTAATAGCGGCTTCGCCAGCCCGTGGACTGGCGGCTGCATTATCGCCTTTAGAGGTGAGCCGTTCTATTTGGCGGGCTAGAAATTCTAAACCTCCTTGGGCTTTCATTAACGCCCCTAAACCACCGATCAACATCGACAGAATCATGATCTCCTGCATGCCGGTATAGCCGGCATAGATATCCTTAGAAAACTGTGCAATCGAGTAGCTGTCCAGTCCGCTTAAGCCGATGGTGCCCGCCAGCAGAATGCCGCTAAACAAGACCAAGAAGACATTGAAGCCGGTAAGTGCCATGGTGAGTACAACCAGATAGGGTAATACTTTCAGCAACTGATAGTCGGTGTCCTGAGCGATATTGGCATCAGTGCCCTGTAAGTAGAGCCATACGAGGGTGATGAGTGCTGCGGGCAGGGCAATTTTAAAATTCATGCGGAATTTATCGCGCATGTTGCAGCCTTGTGAGCGGGTGGCGGCAATGGTGGTGTCTGAGATAATCGACAGGTTGTCACCAAACATCGCACCGCCAACAACGGCACCAATGCACAGCGGTACTGATAGATCGCTGACTTCTGTTAGACCGACGGCAATAGGCGCCATAGCGGCAATGGTGCCCATTGAGGTACCCATCGCGGTGGCAATAAAGGCGGTGATGATAAATAGACCGGGCAGCACAAATTGTGCTGGGATAAAACTCAGGCCAAAGTTGACCGTTGCATCGACACCACCTACCGCTTTAGCGACACTGGCAAAGGCGCCAGCGAGCAAGTAGATCAGGCACATGGTAATGATATTGCTGTCACCCACACCTTTAATAAAGGTATCGAGCCGTTGGTTCAGTTCGCCGCTTCCTAACAGTAATGCCAGCACAATAGCGGGCAGGATCGCTACGGGAGCTGAGATCTGATAGAAGGCATAATCTACATTAGCGGCTTGATAGTAAACGCCACTGCCAATAAACAGGGCGAGAAAGAGTAACAGAGGTAGTAGCGCGAGCGGGTTGGCTCTCATTTCAGGCTCCAGGGTAAAGAAACATATTTGCTACAACCGCAACAGAGCCATAGGGGAAGCGGTAGTCATCTACCGGTACACTAAGGTCACTGGATGTGGTTGTTGATTATATTCTGCAGATAAACAGAATTAGCAATAAAAAAACCTGCCACTCTTTTGGAATGCAGGTTGATAAATTGATAGTGAGCATTACGCTAGGTAACCTCACTAATTTAAGCCGGGATTATACCTATTCGCAGGCGCAGTTCTAATATTGATTTACTATATGGTCTTGATTTTGGTTATAAGAAGCATGCTATTGATAACCAATTGAAATAAATGAAGGTGGTCGAGGCTATCTGCAAACAGGCTAAGACCGGCGTGCTGCCCAGTGATTATGAGATGATTTCTAGCTCATCCGCATATTTGAAGCTATTGATTTTGCTGCGTTTAGCTTCATACATCGCTAAATCTGCTTCATGCAGGAGCGCTTCCAATGGTTGGCCTTTAAAGTGAATAGCGATACCAATACTGATGCCGACAGTGATTACTTGATCATTAAAGATGATGGGTTGGCCCATCGAGTCGATCACCCGTTGTGCGATGATTGATAGTTGTCGCCGGGTGCCGTGTGATGGCAGTATGGCGGCAAATTCATCTCCACCGAGGCGTGCAATGGTATCGGTTTCGCGGAGTATTTCACGCATCCGGCCAGCCACCTGCTGCAGAACATAATCACCCGCTTGATGACCATACTGGTCGTTGATGGGCTTGAAGTGGTCGAGGTCCATATAGATAAGTGCTAGAGGCGCTTTGGAGCGTCGGGCCTGTGCTAGTTGTAACTCTAATACTTCAAGAAACAGGTTACGGTTATACAGACCGGTTAGCTGATCGTAGTGGGCAAGGTGCTGAATCTCTTGTTGAGCAGTGAGGTGTTTTCGCTGTATACGGAAATATAGCAGGGTGCCAATACCGGTAATGGTGGAGGTAAGAATAAAGAACATCACCAACGGTGGGAGTAGGTTACGGTAGGAGGCGTAAAAGTCTTCGGAGCTGGCCAGTGAGATCAGCTTCCATTTAGGCCAATGGCTTACCTCCATTGGTTTACTATTAATGACTTTTGTTAGATCCGTGGAGATGGTGTCAAAGATAAAGTAGCCATAGTTCGAGGGGAAAAACCCCCGTTGATTGGCTTTAATACGCGACCAAACCCCAGGATAGTATTTATCAATGGTTCGGTCTTCATAGCGTGGAAACATAAAGGCCCAGGCTGCTTCACGTTCACGACCAAACAACCAGTAACCATTTTCGTTAAGCAGCATCAGCTCGCCGGCAATACTACTCGCTTCCCGTTTTAATTTAGTGAACAGGGCCGTGCTGTTCAAGTTAATGATGACAATGCCTTGCTTGTTACCTTGTTGATCAAATACCGGGGTAGCGATACGCACAATCGGTTTAAACGGCAGTTCAATGCGGCCATTTTCGATATTAAGATCCATTTTTGAAACGTAGACCTGACCGGCTGAAAGCTTAAATGAGTCGGCAAAATAATAGCGTTGATGCTTATCTTGCATTGCGTCTGGCGGGGTGACCACCGGGCCGAGGCTCGATTGATCTACCCGGATGACCTCAATGCCTTTAGCGTCAATATAACGGATCTGTTCATAAGCGGGCTTGATCGTGGCTAGGCTAAGATAATCTCGGGCTAACCGACTAGCGGCGTCGATCTCGCCCTTTAATAGGTATTGTAAATTATCCTGTAACGCCAGCATTCGCGTATCGGAGGCCGCTTTGGAAATATGTTCGTGGAGTCCATTTCTGATCAGCTTTAACTGTTGCTGCTCTTGCGCAATCGCCTCGGCGATATGGGTCTTATGCTCTTGCTGATAAATATTGAGCAACAACAAGAGAAACAGGCTCAGTGATGCGAGGTAAGTCAGTAGCAGAAATCCCCGTAAGGCGAGGACTTTCTCGATCAATGAACGATGGTTGAGTTGTCCGATTGTTCCACCTTTGAGTAATAGATAATGGATTAGCAAGGTGGTTAAAAGGGAAAAAGACAGGCCGCAGGCGATAAGCGTCGTTACACCTGATGAGGATAACTTTAGTAATGGCAGAACCAGTGCGAGTACGGTTGCCACTGTAAACGCGATAATGGCGGTGCGCAGCAGGAGTGATTCATTGCTGAGATCTTCCCGCGCGATAAAGCGTTTTGTTTTGAGCATGAAGCGCATGGTGAAGATGGTGATTAAGGCGGTTAGACTGGCATCGAGAAATATTTCCAGCCAAAAAAACTGAGCGGAATCTCCAGTGTTTGCATGGCCTTCATGGTCAGCATTTCTGCAGCCATTAGGATAACCATAAGAAAAAGGCGGGATAGCATGTGTATAGGTTGGCCTTATCTCTGCGTTAGCAAATGAATAGCTTAGCAAGTGACAGCCTAATGACTATTCAGGTGAATGAAGTCGTGGTGAACCTATTAAGTAGGTAGCTTCATTTTAACAGAGGTTCTGCAAGCCTGACAGTAGACCGGGTCGGTGAGAGGGACTTTAAATGTAAAAAGCCCCCCACTTTGGGAGGGCTTTAGGTAAAATTAGACTAATCACTAATAGGCTCTGTTATCAGAACCTGTTGGGCATCGGCTTAGGCGCCGATAATGCCGCCATCTTGACGCTGAATCGCCATAATGGTCGAACGAGGTTTGCTGTTACCGCCCGCAGGGAAATGGGACGGTTTATCCGCTTCTCCGGGGTGTTGAACGCCGACAAAGACCGTACGTTGATCAGGCGAGAAGGTCAGGCCGGTGATTTCGCAAGCGATTGGCCCGGTTGCAAAGCGGCGTACTTCACCGGTTTTTGGATCGGCACAGAGCATCTGATTGTTCCCCATGCCGGCAAAATCTCCCTCATTGGAGTATTTGCCATCGGTTAGGATCCAGAGACGACCGTCGTTATCAAAACCTAAGCCATCGGGGCTGTTGAACATGTTCTCATCGTTGATATTAGCGGAGCCGGCATAGAAATCTTTGTGTACCGTTGGATTACCTGCCACCAAGAATAGATCCCATTTGAAGCTTGTTGCGGCGTTGTTAGCGCCGGCTTCGTTCCAACGCACGATCTGACCATACTTGTTATTGGCACGTGGATTTGGGCCACCAATCGGCTGATTGTCTTTTTTGCCACGGTACTTATTGTTGGTCAGGGTACAGCATACGGTTTTGGTTTTATGGTTGACTGCTACCCACTCTGGGCGGTCCATGGTGGTCGCGCCGACAACAGTCGCCGCTTCACGGGCAAAGATAACCACCTCTGCTTGGCTGTTAAAGCCATTTTCAGCGGTTAGGCCGTTTTTGCCATGGGTTAATTCGATCCACTCGCCGCTACCACTGACTTCACCGGGTTGGGCGTTGAAACGGGACACGTAGAGAGTCCCTTCATCGAGTAAGTGGCGGTTAGCCGCTTTATCGGCTGGGTTATATTTGTTTTTAGTGACAAATTTGTACAGGTGTTCCCCCCGTTCATCATCACCCAGATAGATCACTACATGACCATTATCGGCGACGATAACGGCGGCATTTTCATGCTTAAAGCGACCTAGGGCAGTACGTTTGAGCGGAGTCGACGTCGGATCCATTGGGTCGATCTCAACCACCCAGCCGTGGCGGTTAGGTTCATTTGGCTCTTGGGTCATATCGAAACGGCTATCGAATTTAAACCACTGGTATTTACTGTCGTCTTTTAGGCCGTAACGTTTTTCATGGGTATTTAACTCACCGCCGGGTTTAGCAAAGAAGCCGTTAAAGTTTTCTTCACAGGTAAGGTAAGTGCCCCATGGGGTTTCGCCATTTGAACAGTTGTTAAAGGTGCCTAGTACCTTAGTGCCCGTGGTGTCGGCCTTGGTTTTGACTAACGCATGACCTGCCGCTGGGCCGGTTAAATGCATTTCAGTATTCGCAGTGATACGGCGGTTGTAAGTGGATGTTTTGCTGTATTCCCAACCTTTGGCGGTGCGCTGGATCTCAAATATAGAGATACCTACGGCGGCCTGGGCTTTTTTAACATCATCGGCGGTCATGGCATCGCCACGATGGTTAAACAGCAACTTGTAGTTAGTGTATTCATTGTTAACGGCCAGCAAGCCGCGATCTTCAGACAGCGGGAAGTAGCTCATGCCATCGGTGTTATCACCGAACTGGCCCGCCTGAGCGCTGGCAGGCTGCATGCCACCCTCGTCAAACGCGGGTGCGCCTTGAAGAATAGGGTCACCCCAAGAGATCAGTGGTTTGGCAACATAACCTTCAGGCACGATAAAGGTATCTGCAGTGCTGGTCGGTACTTTTTTAAAGCCCAGTAGCTTGCTTTCAGGCTGTGTGGTTGCCGCAACCGCTTGGCTCAGCGGGTTAGCCGCTAGAAAGAGACCCATTGCCGTTGCACCGCCCTGCATAAAGCGGCGGCGGCTCATACCGGCATCGATTATTTTACTGAAGTCGGAGTCTAGTTCGGTATGCAACGCTGAATCGGCCTGCAGAAGATCTTTTTTCATGCTCAATGTTCCTAAAAACTATCTTGATAACGAAGGTGAGTGGAGTCATTTATCGCACCAAGACTAGACTTGAAATATGAATATTAGATGACTAAAAAGTAACAAGTAGATGACATGCTGGACAGGTGATGGAGTGAATGCTGCGCTGCGGTAGTCATCGGCCATACTTTTGTGGTTAGCTACGGTATTAACGGTACGCATCGTTTATGCGTCTGTTTTAGAACTTATTTTTAAGGACTTAAGTGTAAGGAATAAACAATGCTGGTGTTAATCTTAGGTTTGATTCTATTTTTGGGGATTCATTCAATATCGATTGTCGCTGAGCCACTGCGAGATAGGGCGGTGGCTATCAGTGATATGGGTTGGAAGCTAGCTTATATAGCGATTTCTGTGTTGGGTTTGTGGTTGATTGTTAGCGGCTATGCCGCGGCCCGGTTAGACCCTCAACTGATTTATGTAAGCCCCGGCTGGATGCGCCATCTTGCGGCACTTTTGTTACTACCGGTGTTTGTCTTTGCGTTAGCGCCGTATTTTCCCGGACGCATACAGCGTGTCTTGGGTCATCCCCAGTTGGTGGCGGTCAAATTGTGGGCACTGTCACATCTATTGGTTAACGGCACCTTGGCAGATCTGATTTTGTTTGGCAGTTTCTTAGCATGGGCGGTGATTGATCGTATCTCACTGAAAAAACGTAAGGCTCGCTCATTACCCACGGTGCCGGAATCTTGGATCAATGATGTGGTTTTGGTGGTGGCAGGTTTGGCGCTTTATGGCGTTACTGTACTGTGGGCCCATAAATGGTTAATCGGTGTGGCTCCGTTCAGTTGAGCGCGCCATTAAACGATGGGAATTAACCCGAAAGGGCGTCGAGCCCTGGGGTTTTTTCCAGCGCGCGGCTTGGGCTGAGTAAGTGTTGTTTAATCAGGTCTCGAGCTGCATCTGCATTACCTTTTAACAAGGCATCGATCAGTTGTTGATGTTCTTTTTGGTTCGCATCAAAGACGAGACTATTGGCCATGTTTTTCTTCAGCCAGAGGTTGCGATAACGGGATGCCTTTTCATATAGCGCTCGGCGCACCTGCAGTAAGGTGGGTGAATTACACCCCTTAGCGATGGCGGTATGAAACGCTTGGTGACGCCGCTCCCACTCCTGAGGGTCTTTTTCGACCATATCACCAAACTTATGCATAGTATGAGCCGCCGCAAGGATACCGGCTTCCCATTCATCGTCACCTTTCTCTACGGCTAAGCCAATACAGAGGGCTTCAATTTCGGCCCGCGTCGCGTAGATATCTAACATCTCTTCGCGGGATACGGGGTGCACTTTAAAGCCTCGCTGATTTTCAACCACCACCAATTGTTCGATCAATAGCTGCGAAAGGGCTTCGCGCAGCGGACTCACGCCGACCTGATAGCGCTCTTTTAGACGGTTCATTTTGAGCTTTTCACCGGGTTGAAAATAGCCTGTGAGAATATCCTGTTTCAGATCACCTACCACTTTTAGGGCAGAGTTATCGCCCTTGTCAGTTGTTGCTGCGCTGCTGTTTATCATGATTGCTAGGGTCTTATTGTCTGTTTTTAAAAGGATTGTTGCTATCAGGGCCATATTTGTACCGGCTATTTTAAGTTAGCGACATTTAATAGTTAAGACAAACATTTAAAATTATTGTTGACGATATGTAAAAACATCGACATTATTGCATTGCGTCGATGTTGGCAGTGATGCAGATCAACACAAAGGTTAACTATCTGCCATGAAAACAAAAATATTTTAAAGAGCTCTTTGTGCGTGGGTTTGCCCGTTACCGAGTAATCATCGGTGCGACAGCTACACGAAGTGAAGAGGTCGGTAAAACACGTTCGATAACCAGAACGATTACAGTTTGGAGAGAAAAAATGACTGCTCTGTTGCGTGAAGTAGAAGTGACACAACCCAATGGTTTTTCTGTTGCCCCTTATGCTGCCAATAAGCGCTTGCAGGTTGTAACACTGACGGCAGAAACCGTCACTGCCTTTGATCAAGCGATCAGTGAGTGGCCTGTACAGGCGTTGGAATATAAGCCTTTCCTGCGTTATGCGGTGGCCGATAAATTGGATGCGTTGACTGACTACACGCTGGGTAAGTTTCTTAATGCGACCATGCAAGATCGCAACACCGGAGCATTTTTACTTCAATACGAAGGACAGCCCGCTGCCACCGAAGGTGAATTGCGCACAGAGTTTGATATTAAACTGTCGACCGCTGTGTCTCACCTAATCGGCTTGTCAAACCACGATGCAATGTATGGCAAATACTATGCGCGCTTTACCGTGTTGAATGATGATAATTCTGACAGCTACCTGCGTCAGGCACATCGTCGCATGGAGTTGCACAATGATGGCACCTATGTAAATGAGCGCACCGATTACGTGTTGATGCAAAAGTTGGGTGAAGCCCATATGGAAGGGGGTGATTCACTGTTACTGCACGTCGATGATTGGGCTGAGTTAGATAAGTTTTACCATCATCCACTGGCGAAACAGGACATTGTCTGGGGCGCACCTCGGTCTAAAAATGTAGAATCAAAGGTTGAGCATCCGGTGTTCTTTGAAGAAGACAAAAATGGTAAACCGCATATGCTGTTTATCGATCAGTTCGCTGAGCCACAGAATATGGCGGAAGGTCTCTACCTCTATGAGATGGGTGCGTCACTGGAAGCCGATGAAAACTTCTTCCGTGTGCGTTTACCGGTTGGTACTATGCTGGTCGCGCAAAACCATTGCTGGTTACACGGGCGAGACAAGTTTGTTGCTCATCCTCAGCTTAGCCGTGAACTGCTACGTCAGCGTGGCCATTTTACTAAGTAAAGTGGCAGCATAACTGCTATCGGCGGAGTCGTTTAAGCGTCTCCGCCGTTTGCTTTTGCTATTAACCACGTTTTTTTAAGCGTTCAAATGATTCAAGGTTTCGGGTGATAACCATGACATACGATTACATCATCATCGGCGGAGGCATCGTCGGTATGTCCACCGGTTGGCAGTTAAAGCAACGCTTTCCAGAGGCCAACATTTTGCTGCTGGAAAAAGAATCCGTGTATTCAAAGCACCAAACAGGGCATAACAGCGGCGTTATTCATGCCGGGGTTTATTATGCGCCGGGCAGCCTTAAAGCTCAGTTTTGTAAAGCGGGTGTGGCGGCTACGATGCAGTTTTGCGATGACAACGATGTACCCTATAACCAGTGCGGCAAATTACTGGTGGCCACCAATGCCCTAGAAGCTGAACGGATGCAGGCGCTGTATCAGCGTTGTCATGATAATGGCATCGATGTTGAGTTGCTTGATGCCGCGCAGTTGAAAGCCCGTGAGCCGAACATTGTTGGTGTTGGTGGTATGCTGGTGAAAGACACTGCCATCGTTAATTATCAGCAAGTGACCACTAAAATGGCCGAACGCTTTGTTGAGATGGGGGGCGATGCCCGCCTCAATCACCAGGTCATTGGTTTGCAGGAAACTGCTGATGAGGTGATGGTCGAAGCGTTGCATCAGGGAGAGAAGGTTCGCTTTAAAGGTAAATTTTTGATTACCTGTTCCGGCTTGATGGCCGATCGCACCACCAAAATGTTGGGTATTAAAACTGACTTTCAGATTATCCCGTTTCGCGGTGAATACTATAAGTTACCCAGCAAATATAACAGTATCGTTAACCATCTGATCTATCCGATCCCTGACCCCGAACTGCCGTTCCTTGGTGTACATCTGACTCGCATGATTGATGGCTCGGTTACCGTTGGCCCAAATGCGGTGCAAGGTTGGAAGCGAGAAGGCTATGGCAAAATCAATATTAGCTTGCGGGATATCTGGGATATGGTGACTTTTCCCGGTTTTTGGCGAGTGCTGAAGGCCAATATTGGCACCGGTATTGTTGAGACTAAAAATTCGTTGTGGAAGCCGGGCTATTTGAAGCTGGTGCAGAAGTACTGCCCGCAATTGAAAGTTGAAGATCTGCAGCCTTATCCGGCAGGGATTCGTGCGCAGGCAGTAATGAATGATGGTTCACTAGTGCATGACTTTTTGTTCGCTGAAAGTCCGCGTTCATTGCATGTGTGCAATGCACCATCGCCAGCGGCTACGTCAGCGATACCCATTGGTAACTATATCTGCGATAAGGTTGTTGAACAGACTAACTAATCGTTTAACGTCTTAATATTTCTCTATAAAACGCACCTTAGGGTGCGTTTTTTTGCTAGTGTCGCCATTCGCTATTTAGCTAGATCTACTGTAATCTGACCGTTCAAAGCATATTCCTTGTGACGTCACTGTTGTATTTCAAGCCATCTGCTATTTACCTAATTTAGCAGGAGTCTCTATGCCAGTACGCGTTCGTTACGAAACCCATGAGTTTGATAAAGTTGATATTCACCTGCGAAGTCTTCGCAGTAATCAGGAATTTGAAGATGATGCTGGCGAGGCTGAAGCCTTAGGCATCTCATCCGCCACTTGGCCTTTATTTGGTATTGTCTGGCCATCGGGTCAGGTGCTGGCCCATCATTTGTATCACACTGATTTTAAAGATAAGCGTATCCTCGAAGTCGGTTGTGGCATCGGCCTAACCAGTATTCTGTTGAATCATCTCCATGCGGATATCACCGCCACCGACTACCATCCCCGTGCCGAAGGTTTTATGCAGTGCAATACCGATCTCAATAATGACCCTCGGGTGCCGTTTGTCCGCACCGGCTGGGCTGATCCAGAGACTGATTTGGGGAAGTTTGATCTCATTATCGGTAGTGATCTTCTCTATGAAGATGAGCATGTGAAACAGTTGGCTGACTTCATCTGTCAGCACAGCAACCCTGAAGGTGAGGTGATACTGGTCGATCCAGGCCGTGGACGGCATGCCCGTTTTAGTAAAGCGATGGAAGAAGCCGGCTTCACACTATCAATCGACCGTCCCGCCCAGCCTGATTTTATGGAAAATCCGTTTAAGGGCGTTATTCTCAGCTATTCTCGCTGAAGTCGCCGCGTGTCGTTTTTGTGATCGCTGTTTGTAACGACATTGCCGTGCCGATAGATAAGCTTAGCTAATCGCAATCTGCTATCTATCGTCCAGTGTATTCTACTCCTGACTGCCCAGTTATCTGTGTGGCTTATGCTCAAAGGCTGTTTAGAATCGAGCATTAGATGAGGTGATGCCGTCGCGTCTAAGCTATTATGACATCAGGGACTCCATCCATGCTGATGAGGTCGCTAAACTCGCTATGGCGCACATACCAATTTTGAAATACAAGACAGAGGACAAGCCTTGTATATAAACATGAGCCAGAAAATGGCTGTTCTGAAGTTGTTTTTTATCCTACTGATCGGCTGTCTTCTCCTTGCCATCAATCCTGTCATTGCCCAGCCCGCCGTTGATATTGGGCTCACCCAAGCTGAACGAGACTATTTAAGTGCTAAAAAAGTATTAAGCGTCTGTGTTGATCCTGACCGACTGCCCTTTGATGGGGTCGCTGAGGATGGTCAGCACGCTGGGTTATCGAAAGATTACTTTGATATCTTCGCCAATATGTTGGGCGTCAAGATGGTGGTGCCCAAGGTACAAGATTGGAACGACTTAATCAGTAAGGCTAAGCGTCGCGAGTGTGATGTGGTGTCGCAGATCAATGCCAGCGATAAGCGCAGAACCTTTCTCGATTTCACGATGCCCTATTTTTATCTGCCGTTAGCGGTTGTCACCCGTTATGACCGTATTTTTGTCGAAGAAAGCCTTGAGGGGGCCGGCACCCAGTTTGCGGTGATCAAGGGGGATATTGCCATTGATAAACTCAAACAGCGTTACCCCAGTGTTGTCTTGGTTGAGGTGAAAAATAATATCGAAGCGATGGAATTGGTGTATCAAGGCGAAGTCTTTGGCTATATCGGCGCACAGGGCGCGGTAGCCTTCGCCATACAATCCCTTAACCTGAATAAACTGGCGGTGACCGGCAGTCTGCCATTGCGATATGAGCTATCGGTTGCTACTCGCAATGATGAACCGTTACTGGCCAGCGCATTTGAAAAAGCGGTGCTGCACATCGATCCAAAAGAGGGGCAGAGTATTCGTGATAAGTGGATAGCGATTACCATTGAGAAGGTCACTGATTACACCCTGTTATGGTTGACCTTGCTGGTGCTGGGAACAGTGCTCATCGTCTCGTTATATTGGAATCGTCATCTAGCCCAAGCGAACCGAAAGATTCGCGATACGCTCAATGAGCTGCATGATGCGCAGATTCAACTTGAAGATCAAAACAGGATGTTTAAACGGCAGTCCATTACCGATGCACTGACCGGCATCTATAATCGCCTGAAGTTGGATGAAGATCTTTCCTATGCCATTAAACGCTCTAAACGAACCCAACGTGAATTCTCGATTATCTTATTGGATATCGATAACTTTAAGCGGGTGAATGACCGTTTTGGTCACCTAGTTGGTGATGAGTTATTGAAGGAGTTTGCAGCACTGTTAACCGGCGCCATACGCCAGAGTGATATCGTTGGCCGTTGGGGCGGGGAAGAGTTTTTGGTTATCTGCCCCGACACGGATCGGCAGGGGGGTGAGACATTGGCCGAACAGTTAAGGCAACGGATTGCAGCGCATGAATTCCCTGAAAAAAGAGAGCTTAATGCCAGTCTCGGGGTTGCTGTTCATCAACCCGATGAATCTGCTGATACGCTTATCGCTCGAGTGGATAAAGCGCTTTATCGTGCCAAAGAGCAGGGGCGAAATCGTGTAGAGGTGGGTTAAAAGGCCACCATTAACGGGTGTTCATGAGGATTGTTTGCCCACTTAGTCGCTTGACCCTAGTTTATTATCGTCGGATAGTGGGCCATCAAACCTGCAATTAAGCAGCGAGTTCGCGGTTGTTGAACGTTACGGCGTTGGGTAGTAAAACGGAGCGCTGCAAGCTCAGCAAGAAAACCGGCAATAGCCGATTGAATCTGGGTCACAGTATAGGGCTCAAGGTTAACACTCACTACTCATGAATATAAAAGGCGTTGTTATCTATGGTTATATTCAATAAAAAAATCGCTTTAGGTATTGTGCCATTATTCTGCATGATGTTCGCCGGTTGTGATCGGTCTGTTACTGCCACGGCAGTTAGCAATAAGAGTGTTCAACTAGATAGCGAACATGTCTTGATGGTTGAAAAAATGGATCAGAACGAAGTCGAAAAAGGCGTTGTGACTGGCCATATCTATAAAGTATCCGATGTCTTTACATATGCCATTGAGTTGAAGCCTGAACAGGCTATTTGGTCGAAAAGAGGTGCGGAACCTAAGCACCTATTGCTATGTGATGAGCATCTTTATTTGCATTTTATGGAGAAAAGACGAAATGCTTTATATGATCAACGGCAATCTGAGCCAGAGGCTGATATCGCATCAGAAGAGCCGAAGTATATCGTAGGGCATCACTATTCACAGTTTGTTGATAAGCGTTATCTGTTTAACTGGTTCGGTGATGCTTACTGGGTCGATATTTCACAGGATCAATATGCATCGGCTGCCACCCAGTGTGAAGAATACTCAGTTCCGAATGATAATGAATTTATTATCACCACTGACGCTAAGGGTTAGCCCTTAGCGAGAAACTCGCTGGCTAGAGGACATTGAGTCCGTTGCTTAGGGGCGGACAACCGGGATGCTTGTCTCATTATAGAACTCGATTCAATCGAAGCGTTTAAAAATGTCGAACTCATCGGGTGGAACCGGTCTTTGAAATAAGTAACCCTGACCATATTGGCAGTTTAGGTTTTTAAGGTATTCATAACAGCCTCGGGTTTCGATGCCTTCGGCAATGACTTCCATATTCAACTCATGCCCCATAGCAATAATGGTGGATGCAATGGTGGTGTGTGCCGGCATAAAGCTTTTGTCGATTTTTAATACATCAAAGGGTAAATCTTTCAGATAACTTAAACAGGAATAACCGGTACCAAAATCATCCAGCAGTAACCGAGTACCCAACTCATCCAACTCGTGTAGGGTGGCAACACTGTATTGATCTTCGGAAATGACACTGTTTTCTGTGATTTCAATATGTATGCACTCAGCGGGTAAGGAGTAGCGGGTTAACAGGTCTGCGAGTCGCTTAGTAAACAGTGGGTCTTTCAACTGATGAGAAGAGACGTTAATAGCCATTGCATGGTTTGTGGCACCGGCGTCGTGCCAAATGCGACACTGCAGGCATGCTTGTTGCAAAACCCAGTTACCAATATCAATGATCTGACCTGAACTTTCCGCGATCGGAATAAACTCATCGGGCCCAATGATTTCATTATCAGCGTTAGTCCAGCGTAACAGCGCTTCGCTGCCAACGGTGCTACCATCTGCCAGCTTCACCACCGGTTGGTAGGCTAGGCTGAACTCGCCGTTGTTAATGGCTTGGTGAAGCTGGTTAACGATGCTGAGTTTACGGTTTTGCTTTGTTGCCATGTGCTGGTCATAGGCTTGATACTGATTTTTACCCGCATTTTTGGCTTGATACATAGCGGTATCGGCATGTTTTAACAGAGTGGTGGCATTTTCCCCATTCTGGGGGTAGCAGGCAATGCCGATACTGGCCGTAATATATGATTCAATCTTGGTTAATTTAACCGGTTTATTGATGGTATCGATAATTCTGTGGGCAATAAAATCGGTGGTTTCAAGTGATTCAAAACAATCTGTGACGGCGACAAACTCATCACCGCCAAAACGTATCACGGAGTCGTTTTCGCGCACAATATGGGCTATACGCTTACCCATTTCGATCAGTAGTTGGTCACCGACGGTATGGCCTAAGCTATCGTTGATATCTTTAAACTGGTCAAGATCTATAAACATGACCGCAAACTGTTGTTTGCTGCGAGTTGCCCGAGCAATCGCCGTATTGATGGTGTACTCCAGTGAATTTCGATTGGGTAAGCCGGTTAAGGTGTCGTTATAGGCCAGCTGTTTGTTACGCGCTTCGCTTGCTGCGAGGGCTTTCATTGCCGCTTCTCGATGGGTGAGTACGATTGAAACGGCACGGGATAACAAGATGGTACAAACCAAAACGACAATTGAAGCCAGAATGATGATCCCGATAGTCATGTTGGCGATAAAGTTGGCGGTTTTTTCAACCGGTGCTTCAAATTGAGTTGAATTCGCTTTGAACTCAGCTAATGCCTTTATTAACTGGCTTTGGAGTACCTGTTTGTTGATATCGCCATTTTCATAGCGTGTAAGTGTTTCTAAGGCTTCATCGGCGCTGTTGAGGTCGCGTTCACAAATAGAGATGACTGCGTTGGTACCAATTAAACGCATCAATAACTGATCAGTGCTATCGATGATCGATAAACATTCTGCCGGTTGATTGCGAATTTTGAGGATAGCGCTACGGATGTGGTTGATATCGACAGGCGTTGTTGTGAGTAGTTTTGTGGGTTCAGATATTAACCCCATTAACTCCGTTGTGTGTTTGATATGACGTATATTGAGTTGATGAAAGTAATTACTGTGATTGAGCGTCAGAAAACTCCATATCAATAACAACGAGAACAGAAAGAAGATAAGTGTCAGGAAGGGTAGTGCTTTTTTGATCTTACTGTTTTTCGATGTCATTTAGTCTTGGGCTCGATAAGATACTTGCACGAATAGGAGATAGGTTTTCGCTCTGATTAAAACTTACTTTCACAACCTATTATCGAACTTTTTAGGACGTTGAAACCTTTATAGCGAACTCATTATTATTTATAGCATACTCTCCCTTAAAAGCGAGGAGTGTCACAGGCTGATGCCTGATTGTGCCTGTATTAACCGAGGGCCGGGGCAACAGGTCAAAATGACAGGTATGAGAGCGTTAGGTGGGCGCGTTAAGTGGAGGATATGGGCGCCGGTGCAGTCTGGGTGACACCGGCTTCATTCTTTAAAGCCGTGTTGGGCCTCAGCGGTTATCCGCTAAGGCATACTTGAGTCGCTAGCGTACTTCATTCAACTGCCAATCGTATTGATCATCTGAGATCTTTTGAATAGCCCCGAGTTGCTGCTTCAGCGGAGCTTGGGCGTACTGCTTTAAGTGCTCGATAATCCGTGCATCACTGGTACCAAAGTCTTCTTTAAACCAGTTATAGATGCTCGATACGATTAACTTACCGTTGCTGACGTTAACTCCGCGTGGGTGGTTGATAAAGGCGTTTGCTGCCTGTTCTAGTTGTTGCTCCATATTTTCTGCGGTATAAGCTACGGTGCTTAGATTTGGGCAGCCAAGGGAGGCACAGTTAACGGCGTAATGGGTTCTAGGGTCGTTCCAGATAGGGCGCAGAATGCGGTGCTCTATATCATTAAGGCTGATAGGTTGTTGCTCTACCGTAATTAGTTTCTCTTCCCATGGGCCCCGGGTGAAGAAGCCGGAGAGTTTTATATCCATGATGGATTTAACCGGGTAGTGGTCGAGTACTACGTCGATGGTTAACGCATTGTAAAGATTGATCCAGTAAGCGCGTTGTTGATCACGGCTATAGTCACTAATGGGCAGGGCGGAGAGCTTGGCAATGTACGTTTTTAATATCTGCTTATCGCTGGGAGTCACTTTGGCGTAGTTGAAGGTATTAATTCCCTGTGTCAGGGGATTGCTGTCGTTATTTGTCACGATGTAGGTTGACAGAAAGTGGTCCCATTCACTGTGTGTAATGACAGTTTTACTCTGTGGATTTTGTTGTTGCCAGTGTTTCCACAGCTCTGATTTTGGCGCAGCATAGCTGTTGAGGGAAAGTGCCGCTGCCAAGCAGACAACGCAGAGTGCGAGGCGTTTGATTAAATTCATTTAGATTCGCTCTTATTTTAACGATCACATAAAAAACACATACTAGCTGAAGACAGCGCTGGGTTGATTAAATTCAATTTTTCTCAGTCACTGGCAACGTTGCCCCTGTATAGGTAAGTAGGTAGCACTGTTTCCTGTCGTTTTTTGTTAATGAGTCTTCTTTCTTGAGTGGGATAGGGGTTGTTGAATGTGTTTGTATAAACGATAGCTAAAGGATGTGAGATGCATACCCGGTGGTCATCCAGAAGGCGGGCCTCAAGGAGAACTTGGTGAAAACCCGTCATTGTCTGCAGCGTTGCTAATCGATCACCCAGACGTACTGGCGGGTTAATCATCGGGGTTTAGCTTATGACACTCAATATTTGAGACAGAGTATTCAATGCTTGAGGTCGGGCTTAATCTGAGCGGGAGTGACGGTTGCGCTTGGCTATGCAGCATGCAGTGTCAAAAGACCGTGCCGGCCAGCCTGATTGTTGATGTTGATGCCAATCAGGTACTGGGGCGTTAAGCCTGAGTGTGTCATCTGTTAAGTAAGCTGCTGTCGGTAAAGCGCAGCTTGTTAGATGCTACTCTGTTGGGGTGTTACATAGAGCGAGAGGTGAGGCGTTATTATTCGAACACGACGCGCAATGGCTCACCGAAATCATCATAGATGACTTTTTTGCGCTGGCGAGTGCTTTTTTGCACCACTGGTGTTCTCTGCGTGCGCTCCGCTTTGCGAGCATCGATTTGTGCAAGTACCCCATTAAGTGGTGTACGTTCTTGCCGCTGAGGATTCAGAATAAATCCGGCGTTACGATAGGAGCCATTGATCAGACCTGTCGCGCCGGTTTCAACTTCCGCTACTTCCCCGCCTTTTTTGAGAAAGGCTTGAGTTTGCAGCTGCAATTGTTTGCGCAGTTCGGATTTGGTTTGACGCTTGATCATGTTCAATTCCCCCTGATGTGTATAATAAACGATCAATTATGCCCTATGTGGTGTCGTAATAGCAAAAGAGAAACCCCAGTTTGGGTGGCTAAGTTGTTTATTGCGTGTTTGCTGATCGATGCAGTAGTTTTTTCTCCAGCTCAACCACGAGAAATAGTATTAAACCAACGATGAGGATTTTTCCCCAAGCGAGCAGGCCGATGGCGCTGGTATGGAAGAATAACTGCATGATAGGCAGGTAAGTAAATAGCAGTTGAAATAGCATGACAGCGGCTATGGCATAGAGGGCAAAGCGATTGCCCAGCAACCCCTCACGGCTGAGCACGGAGCGGGTGAGGTAGCGTGAATTGAGTAGATAGAATACCTCCATGACAACCAGCGTGTTCACTGCGATGGTGCGGGCGGTGTCGATATCGGTGCCACCGTTGCGCTCCAAAAGGAACAGACCGAAGGTGCCGGTAACCATCAACAGGGAAACAAATACGATACGCCAGATCATAAAGGGCGATAAGATCGGACTGCGGGTGTTCCGCGGTGGTCGCGCCATCACGCCGGGTTCGGTTGACTCGAAGGTCAAGGAGAGCGCCAGTGTTACCGCGGTGATCATATTGACCCAGAGAATCTGTGCCGGTGTCACCGGTAACATGGTACCGAGGGCGATAGCGGCCAATACAGTCAATGCTTCACCGCCATTGGTGGGCAGGATAAATAGAATCGACTTACTGATGTTATCGAAGACCGTACGACCCTCTTCAACCGCATGGGTGATGGAGGCGAAGTTATCATCGGCTAGCACCATCTCAGAGGCTTCCTTCGCCGCTTCAGTGCCTTTAATGCCCATCGCTGTACCGACATCGGCCCGTTTTAAGGCGGGAGCATCGTTGACACCATCACCGGTCATGGCGACGACATGTTGACGCGCTTGCAGAGCCTGGACGATACGCAGTTTATGTTCGGGGCTAGAGCGGGCAAACACATCGATCTGTTCTACCTGTGCCTCCAACTCACTATCACTCATCTGTTCAACTTCATTGCCGGTCATGGCCCGAGGGTTATCGGTAATCCCCATCTGTTGGGCGATGGCCGAGGCGGTGGCAACATGGTCGCCGGTGATCATTTTGACTTTGATGCCGGCACGATGACATTCGGCGACGGCCTGAATGGCCTCTTCGCGGGGAGGATCAATAATGCCAACCAAACCGAGCATGACGAGTCCTTGGCTAACATCATCAAAATGCAGGATACGATGGTTTTCATCGACCATTAACATGGCCAGTGCCAAGGTTCTTCTTCCCTGTTTGGCGACCTGTTCCTGTTGCAGGTTCCAGTAATGACTATCTACAGGTTCTTCTCGGCCATTGGTCATCTGCCATTGGCAGCGGGGTAGGATGGCCTCGATTGCGCCTTTGATATAGATAACACCGTTGCCGTTATGGTCATGGTGCAGGGTGGCCATAAAACGGTGCTGTGATTCAAAGGGAATAAGATCATCACGGGGCATTTCAAGATGCAACTCGGTAATGTCGAGACCGGATTTTGCCCCGAGCACTAATAATGCGCCTTCGGTAGGGTCGCCTTCGATAAACCAGTCATCCCCTTTCTGCCGTAGCTGGGCTTCATTGCAGAGAATGCTGGCGCGACACAGCTGCTGTAATTCGACGAGGTTACTGAGATTTAGGTCTTGATGGTTGCAGGTGAAGGTGCCGTGGGGGTTATAACCGCCGCCGCTGATGTCGGCGTTGCAGCAGGCCGATACCACGGTGGTCACGGTCATCTCATTGCGGGTTAGGGTGCCGGTTTTGTCGGAACAGATAACCGATACCGAACCGAGGGTCTCTACTGCCGGCAGACGACGAATAATGGCGCGGCGGTCGGCCATCCGCTGTACCCCGATAGCGAGGGCGATAGTGATGACTGCGGGCAAACCCTCGGGTATGGCGGCAACGGCGAGTCCTACGGCGGCGAGGAACATATCCTCCAGCGCATAACCGCGTACCCAAGAACCGAACAACATAGTGGCTAGCGCGATGAGCAATATAGCACCGGTTAGCCAGCGGGCGAAGCTGTCCAATTGGCGGGTAAGGGGGGTTGTCAGGGCAGACACATCGGCGAGCAGGGTGCTGATGCGGCCAATCTCGGTTTGCGCACCGGTAGCAACCACGGTGCCAGTCCCTTGGCCGTAGGTCACCAGCGTGCCGGAAAAAGCAATGTTAGTACGATCACCGAGAGCGGCATCGGCGGGCACCGGTTGCGGCTGCTTCAACACGGGGACGGATTCGCCGGTGAGCAGTGCTTCTTCTATATTGAGCTCTTTGAGTTTATGTAGGTGAAGATCAGCGGGCACCCGGTCGCCAGATTGTATAAAGACGATGTCACCGGGCACGAGCACCTCGGCAGGTACCTGCTGGCGATGCCCATCACGAATGACCACCGCCTGCTGAGAGAGCATATTACGCACCGCATCAATGGCTTTCTCGGCTTTGCCTTCTTGGATGAAACCGACCAGTGAGTTGATCAAGACAACGGCAATAATAACCCCGGAATCAATACTGTGGCCGAGTAGCGCGGTGACAACTGCCGCGATCAGCAAAACATAGATCAGGACATTGTGAAACTGTGCCAGTAAACGCATTAAGGCGCTGCGGCGTTTACCTGGGGGTAATTGATTGGCACCGTATTGGTTGTAGCGCTGGGCAGCCTCCTCCGAGGTGAGTCCTTGCGCAGAAGTATGCAGTTGATTGCTAACCTGTTGGTCATTGAAAGTGTGCCATTTGGGGGCATCATTGGGCTGGCTAGCAACGCTAAACGTCCTGTTTTTGCTACTCATGTTCATGATCGTCATCTACCGAAAATATGCATAACTTCAGCGTAGCAGAAATGCATCATTTACCCCGGTATCAGATCAAGGTTTAGCGCTGAAAATGGCCCTTCCAGCGTATTTTTATGGGGCGCCATCGCTTGCTGGGCTCAAGGGCGCTTGTCCCACGCCTGAGTGTCGGCCTGTAGCGGTCGGTTAAATGACTCATTAGCTTGCTTGGTTGTGGCTAGATTAACCGGCATCGATCCAGTGTAGGGCTTGTAAAAACTGACTTTCAGTAAAGTGTTGTGCTTCGCCGGTGATAAAATGCTCCCCCAGTTTTACCGCCCAATCAAGCCATTGTGCACCGCCGACAACCGCCAGACGAATAAAATCTTGGCGGTGGGTTAACCCTAGTTTGGTATCTTCCCATAGCGCACCCGCTTCCCAGCCGGTGAAGTTATGATCTAAATAGATCAGGCAGCGTACTGCACCATGGGCGGCGACTTTCTCTTCGAGCAACGGCACAAAGATATCCTGATAGTCGGTTGCGGTAAGCGTGTCCGTCGCCTGAATTACGATAATATCCCCCGCTGTTTCTGGCAAAATGTGCAGCATTGTTGTTTCCTTTGATGAACGAGAATAATAGGCTGTAGTGTATCGGCGCGACTTCTGGTGTCAAAAAAGAATCACGTATAGGGATGTACCAATCAATAGGTGGTCAAGATGAAAGGTGTGATTGCGTTGTTCTGTCTGCTGAGTTTGGTGCTAAGTGGCTGTGCTCGTCAGTCCCATTATGCGGATGAGATGAAGCAAGCGCCGCATGATGTCGGGGCTTCATCGTTAGGTCAGCAATCGGCGGCGACCGTGCGGCATCGGTTGTTGCAGCATTATCAGGTGTGGCAAGGGGTTCCCTATCGTCTAGGTGGCAACGATAAGCAAGGGATCGATTGTTCTAGTTTCACACAGCAGACATTTAGGCAGCAGTTTGGCATTGCCCTTCCGCGCACTACACAGGCGCAGGCTAGGGTAGGTGAGCGGCTTGAGCCGGCGTTGCTGAGTCCCGGTGATCTGCTATTTTATCGCTCCTTAGTGAAAGTACGTCATGTGGGAATCTACCTTGGCCAAGGTGAGTTTTTACATGCATCGACGAGCCAAGGAGTGATCATTTCAAGGGTGGATAATCCTTATTGGGCAGGGCACTTTTGGCAGGCTCGTCGGCTGCGCTGATCCGTTGCGGATGATAAGCTTACCCTGAGTGTGTGAATTTACCGGTTAAGGGGCTGTTGTGATTGTTGCTCGGTGTCATTCTGGTATAGTGTGCGCGCCTTTAATTGAATATGAAATCATCGAGTTATCATGAGTTATTTGCCGGTCGAGCAATATAAAAGAGCCTGGATCTTCAGGCATAAAGATCTACCCATCAGTGATGAGGATCTGGCCCAAATTAAACCGCTGACCGAAGCCCGTGCTGAACAGGTGTGGACGCAGCAGATCAGCACGCAGTGCAACCATCCAAGCCTCTTTGGTGCGGATGACTGGGCAAATAAATCGCACACTTGGCTAGAAACCGATCATTGGCAACAGCGCTGGGAATCTGACAACGAAGCCCTGCCTGAGTTGCTGGCGGAGCATTTGCAATGGGATGATGGCACGGTGGTATGGTTTTGTTATAGCAGTGAACATGTGATTGAAACCACCTGGGAAATTTATCGTCGCCATTGGAAAAACTTCCTGTTCTTCGATGATGGTCCTTTGTTGATCGGTCGTAAGCGTAAACAGGTGGTACAGTTTCACCAGACCGGTAATTATCGGATCGGCAACCGTAAGTAAGCTCGGCTTGTTTCATCTATATCTCATCTTTTTTTGTTTTTAACCCTCGCTAAGGATAGTGAGTTTCGGGGACGGATTTCTGTTGTATGTGTAAGGAATTCTTATGTCCCTGCGTGTTGCCGCTGCACTGTGCGTGTGGTTCCTGTCTGCCTGTGTGCTCGCTGATTCAGCGCCGTCTTTTAGTAAATCAAAACGCTTGTTAGCAAAGATGTATCAGGAAAACCCGGTGAGCTTTTATTGTGGTTGTGACTACAAGCTGGCGGGTAAAAAGCTGGTGCCTGATTGGGACAGCTGCGGCTATATTCCGCGAAAAAATGCTAACCGGGCGGCGCGGATTGAATGGGAGCATGTGGTGCCCGCATGGGCGTTTGGCCATCAGTTGCAGTGCTGGCAGACGGGCGGTCGCAAAGCCTGTAAGCGCGTCGATACTTTTAAACGTATGGAATCTGATCTGCACAACCTGGTGCCTGCCATTGGTGAAGTGAATGGTGATCGTTCTAATTACAGCTTCGCCCAGTTAGCAGGGGAGCCGCGGGTCTATGGCCGTTGTGATATGGAGGTCAATTTTAAGCAGCGCAAGGTCGAGCCACCGCTCAACCGTCAAGGTGATATCGCCCGTACCTATTTCTATATGCGTGATCAATATGGGTTAAACATCAGCTCAAAGCAGGAAAAACTGTTTGCCGCGTGGAGCAAGCTGGATCCTGTGGATCAGTGGGAATTTAAACGTAATGAGTTGATCACCGCACTGCAAGGCAATAGTAACCCTTATGTCACCTTGCCATTGGATGGTTCGCTAGGCCTTGCTCAGGATAGTGAAGCCGTGGAGGTAGCGCCTAAGGCTGCGCAGCAAGAAGATTCTCTGGTGAGACGAATCCTGTTAAAGCTTGGGCAGCTTTAACAGAAAATAGTCAACTGCGGATCAATTATGTCGATTTAATTTATTGACAGTCGCGCGGTATTAATCTTTTCTAAAAGACAGTAAACAGAGTGGTTTTTTGACCGAGGTATCTGATGATAAAACCTTACTACCGGACGGTGTTGATCTATCTGTTATTCGCTTCGCTGTGGATTTTCTTTTCAGATTCGCTGGTGGCGATATTATTCACCTCCGCCGACACCATTATTTTGGTACAGAGTCTAAAAGGCTTCACCTTTGTCGCGGCGACGTCAGTGTTACTGTTATTGTTGATGCGCGCGGACTTACAGCGGCTTGAAAAGGTCAACCTGCAGCTGCGCAAAAGCTATGATCAGACCCTACAGGGATGGGTGCAGGTGATGGATACCCGCCATAAAGAGACCGGTGTGCATAGTCTGCGGGTGACTCGGATGACGGTTAAGCTAGCCAGTCTGCAAGGTATTGAGGGGGATGCGCTCACGCATATCGCCCGTGGCGCCTTGATGCATGATACCGGTAAAGTGGGGATCCCCGACTCGGTATTGATTAAGCCCGGTCCGCTGGATAAGCATGAGTTGGCGCTGATGCGCACGCATCCGGTGATCGCCCGTGATTTGATGCGTGATATCGAGTTTCTTAAACCCTCTATTGATATTCCCTACTGCCATCACGAACGTTGGGATGGTAGTGGTTACCCTGAAGGCCTTAAGGGGGAAGCGATTCCGTTGGCGGCTCGGTTATTTGCGGTGGTTGATGTTTATGATGCACTGCTCGAAGAGCGGGTCTATAAAAAGGGGTGGGCTGAGGATAAAACTCTTGAATATATCGCCGCGCAAGCGGGCACTCTGTTTGACCCTCAAGTTGTAAAGCTCTTTCTAGCGCATTACCCAGAGATTAAAGACGCGGCCAACCATCCCTCGCTATTTTAAGTTTATGGCTTATCGTCAGGGTTTAGTTCGGCTGTGTTGGCTTGAAATCCCGATGCCATTGTTCAAACTCTTGCGGTGTCATCGCGCTGGCGTATAAAAATCCCTGACTATAATCACAATTGGCCTGTTGCATCAGTTGCTGTTGCTCGTCGGTTTCAATGCCTTCGGCGATGACCTTTAGGCCTAGCGTATGCGCCATAACAATAATGGCGTTGCACAGCGTGAGGTCTTCAGAGGCCGCGTGCAGGTTGCGCACAAAGGTACGGTCTATTTTCAGGTAGTCGATATCCATGCGGTTTAGATGGGTGAGTGATGAAAAGCTGGTGCCAAAGTTGTCTACTCCTACTTGGATGTTAACCGCGCGTAACTGTTCGATCTTTTGCTGGGTCTCGATGGAGGATTCCATCAACAGGCTTTCACTGATCTCGATATTGATGGTGGCCGGTTCCATGTTGCTATCTTGTGCCATTTGCACCCAACGGCTATGGGCACTACTGCCATTTTTGGTTTCGAAATGGGCGGCCGATGCATTAATACAGATCTGTAATGCCGGGTTTAACGTTAGACGCCACTGTTTGACCTGCTGGAGTGCCTGTTTGAAAATCCAATCGCCCATCGCTTGGATGATGCCGCATTGCTCAGCGATCTGAATAAATTGATGGGGGAACATGATGCCTTCAGTTGGATGGTGCCAACGGATTAAAGCCTCTGCTTTAATGACGGACATCGTTTGCAGTGAGATGATCGGCTGATAATAGAGTTGAAGTTCCTCATTTTGGATCGCTAAGCGCAGATCTCTGATCAGATTCGTGCGTTTCTGTGACTGCGTATGCATGCCAGGGGTGTAAAAATGTAGTCGACCACGGCCGGCCTCTTTTGCTGAATACATCGCTTGATCGGCCATTTTGATCAGTTGCTCAGCATCCTTACCATTTTGAGGGTAGAGCGAGGCGCCGATACTGGCCGATATATGGCGTAACTGTTGCTCCAGTTCAAAGGGTTGTTTCAGCGCGGTGAGGATCTTATCGCCCACCTGTTGCACCTGCTCGCGGTTGTTGATGTGTGGCAAAATAAGGGTAAATTCATCGCCACCCAGACGGCAGATAGTGTCACTACTGCGAACTAAGCGGGTAAACCGGGCCGCGACCTCGACCAGCAATTGATCGCCAACACTGTGTCCAAGGGTGTCATTAACCTTCTTAAAGTGGTCGAGATCTAAGAACAGCAGAGCTAGGGTCGTTTGTGAGCGGGCTGCTAAGCGTATCTCATGGCGCAGTCGATCCATAAACATTCTGCGGTTGGGCAAGTTCGTCAGAGGGTCGAAGTTGGCTTGATTCCAGATCAGCTCTTCGGTACGCTTTTTCTCGGTGATGTCAGCGAAGGTCGTGATGCGTTGATGCACCGAGTTATCTTCGTTGAACAGGGTATTGATGTGCATACTGGCGATATAAAGCGATCCCTCTTTATGACGGTGCCAGATTTCGCCTTTCCATTTACCGGATTGGTTCAGGCTGTCGCGGATCTCATCATAGAAAGGACTTTTATGTACCCCAGAGCGAAGCAGGGAGGGGGATTGGCCGATTGCTTCTTCAGCCGAGTAGCCGGTGATCTGGCTAAAGGCTTGGTTGACCTTGACGATCTTGTCCTGCGGATCAATGATCATGATGGCGTCATTGCCTTCAAATGCCGCCGCAGCTAGATGTAACTGTTCCGTTTGCCGTTGTTGTTCAAAATTCATCTGGGTACCGGCAATGATTAACGGATGGTTGCTGTCATCATATTTAATCGGTTTGCCTCGGCTCTTTAACCATAGCCAGTGTTTATCATTGGTGAGTAAGCGGAACTGTACTTCAGCCGTTTGGTTGTTCAGCAGTTGAGGTAGAAAGTTAACGTAGAACTGAACCTGATCTTCCGGGTGCATTAGCTTGCGGAACAGGGCTTTGTCTAATTGGAACGCCTGATCCTCATAGCCCAACATTTCGTAACACTGCTTGTCCCAGCGAATCGAATCTTCGACTAAGTTCCAGCTCCACAAACCCGTTTGGGTGGCTTCCATGGTTAGCCGATAACGCTCTTCCGATTCTAAGAGTGCTTGCTCATAGCGGCTTTGATTGCGGTTAAGTTGATTGAAGGCGCTTAAAAGCAGGCCTACTTCATCATGACTGGTGACCGTTAAGTCTTGTTTGGGTATCACACCCTGCGCCATTTTACGGATATCGTTAGCCGCGTTGGTCAGTGGTGTGAGTAGCTTTTTAAGCAGGTAGGCAATCACGACGGCCATCAGTAGACTGATCAATAAAATCACTAGGACAACGTTTTCCGTTAGATTATTAACGGTCTGCATCGCTTTCTGCAGCGGGTAGCTGCGGATGACAAGCCAGTCCATTTTAGCCAATTTAGCGGAGGTGAAGATAACCTGTTCATTAGCGCTATTGAGGGTTATTCCTGAACTAACCCCGGTTTTCAATTGCTCAATACAATCACAGTGTTTTTCATTTTGATAACTTTCCAAGGCTACCCCTTGGAGGGTGTCGGTGACATAGATCTCTAAGTGGGGATCTATGATCATCATCCGGCCTTCGTCGTGTAAGGTGGGCTGAGATAGATCTTTCAGCAGGTTATCTTGCGCTAACAGATTAACGCCGAAGATAAAGCCTAACACCTCGCCGGAAGCCGAGAGTATGGGGGTGTTGATGCTAAACAGAGGGCTTTTAAGCCCTTTGCCCAGCAGTGGCTCAGTAATCACGGTGGTTTTTAACCGTCGTGCTTTCTGTAGATGCTGCCTATCGGAGAAATCGATTCCGGTACGGTGCGGCACCATCGGGAAGTCAACCAAGGAGATACCCTGTCGGTTGAGGACTAAAATGCCACCGCTGAAAAGGCTTTGTAAATGTGTATCCGCTTTGAGCGCGGCTTGGATCCGTTGATTTGAATAAAGGGCATCTTTGGTGTGCAGGGTTTCTGCAAATATTTCTAGATAATCGATCTGAGCCTGCAGTGCAGAATCCATCTGTTTGACGACCATATCGACCATCACCTGCTGCTGTTCGACCAGTCGTTCGGTGGCGTCTTGTTGTAGCGCACGAAACACTATCAGGGTGACAGTGATGGTGGATAACAGAAAGCCAACGAGGGTGAGCGTTAAAACCCGGTTATGCAGCGATGTCATTATGAAACGGTTAAAAACCATTTATGCATATCCATAAAGGTAAGCAGTAGATTAACAGTGACGAAATACTCAGTAGTGACACAGAATATCTCGATAATGTGTCCAGCTTAGACCAAATAAATGATCTTTGAGCGTTTAAATAGTTAAAACGGTCAGCTATTTTATCGTCGCTGTGCGTTTCTGGGGGCTAAGGGTTTCAGGCTGCCATATCTTATAGATATGTTTAACCCCGCTTGCTTGAGGTATGCTTTGCATCCTATTTTTTGTCTGTCCGGCCTGTTGGATTTTATTGATGTTGCGATTTTTTTGAACGTTTGACCAACCCCTTTCCTGAACCTGAACCCGGCCAACCGCCGACGGGACTGTATGCTTTCTGCCGCTATTACATGCGTGGGATGGAGTGGCCGCTGTTATGGATGGCACTGTGTTCCGCCGCGATGGCGATTCTCGAAGTATCGTTATTCGGCTTCTTGGGGCAGTTGGTTGATTGGCTTAGCACGAAACAGCCGGAAACTTTTTGGCAAGAAGAGGGTGATACTCTGACGTTGATCGGGGTTATGCTGTTGATCGGTTTGCCGTTGCTGGTGGCGCTGCATTCGGTCATCGTGCATCAGGTGTTATTAGGAAACTTCCCGATGTCGATCCGTTGGTTGGCGCATCGCTATCTGTTACGCCAAAGTTTGTCGTTTTATCAGAATGATTTTGCCGGGCGTATTGCCACCAAGGTGATGCAAACCTCCTTAGCGGTGCGTGAAGCGGTGATGAAGCTACTCGATGTACTGGTGTATATCACGGTGTACTTCCTGTCGATGTTGGTTTTGGTGGCCCAAGCGGATATCCGTTTGATGCTGCCATTAGTCGGTTGGCTCGTGGGGTATTGTCTGTTGATGTGGTATTTCGTCCCGCGCTTGCGTGATGTGTCGGCGGTTCAGGCGGATGCTCGTTCCTCCATGACCGGACGGATCGTCGATAGCTACACTAATATTGCTACGGTAAAGCTGTTCTCCCATAGTCAGCGAGAGTCGGACTATGCCCGTGAGAGTATGGATGGCTTTCTAGATACAGTGTATCGACAGATGCGGCTGGCCACCGGATTGAATGTGTTAGTGCAATGTCTCAATTATCTGCTGGTATTTGTGATTACGGGGGTAGCGATCTATCTCTGGAGCTTTAGCTTGGTTAGCGTCGGCGCGATTGCCATTGCTATCAGTTTAGCGCTGCGGCTTAACGGTATGTCCCAGTGGATCATGTGGGAGGTAAGTGCGCTGTTTGAAAACATCGGCACGGTAAACGATGGCATGAATACCTTGGCGCAACCGCTGGACGTAACTGATCAGCCGGGGGCTAAACCGCTGCAGGTGACTAAAGGAGCCATAGACTATAGTGATGTATCGTTTCACTATGATAAGGCCGCCGGGGTGATTGAGCACCTTAACCTGTCGATACGACCGGGTGAAAAAGTCGGTTTAGTGGGGCGCTCTGGCGCCGGTAAGTCGACTTTGGTGAATCTACTCTTACGGTTTCATGATTTAGCGGGCGGGCGCTTATTGATCGATGGGCAGGACATCGGAGAGGTGCAGCAAGAAAGTTTGCGCCATCAGATCGGCATGGTCACCCAAGATACCTCATTGCTGCATCGTAGTGTGCGGGACAACATTCTTTATGGTCATCCTGATGCCTCCGATGAGCAGATGATTGCCGCAGCAAAGCGGGCCGAGGCGCATGACTTTATTCTTGGTTTAAGTGATCCTGAGGGGCGTACCGGCTATGATGCGCAGGTTGGTGAGCGAGGTGTTAAACTTTCCGAGGGACAGCGACAACGGATCGCCATTGCTCGGGTTATCCTTAAGGATGCCCCTATTCTGATTTTGGATGAAGCAACATCGGCGTTGGATTCAGAGGTGGAAGCGGATATTCAGCGGGGACTGTTGAACCTCATGCAGGGTAAAACGGTGATCGCCATTGCCCACCGTTTGTCGACCATAGCCGCGATGGATCGGTTGATCGTTTTGGATCAAGGACGGATCATCGAGCAGGGTAGCCATCACGAACTGGTACGAAAAGGTGGTGTCTATGCACAGTTGTGGGCCCATCAGTCCGGTGGCTTTATCGGTATCGAGACCGAGTAGTTCACCAGTAATACGTAAACCGTTGCCGGCAAGCGCTAGCGCGATGACAGGAGAGCCCTGATGCATGTGATTTCATGGTGGTCGCTGGCGTGGTGTGGGATACCGGTGGTGTTGATTGCTATCGTCTATGCCCGTTGGTCTGGCAGTGCGGCGGAAGTGTTATTATCCGCTGCCCGGATGACACTGCAATTAGTGGCGGTCGGCTATGTGCTGGTGGCGCTATTTGATAATCCATCCCCTTGGGTTACCTCACTGGTTTTAACGCTGATGGTCGCAATTGCTAGCTGGATCGCCTTGCGTCCGGTAGATCACCAGCGTCACTATTTCATACCGACATTGATCGCCTTAGGCTGCTCGGCCGGCTTGCACCTGTTTATCTCTTTAGTGTTGGTGATCGGTGTTGAGACTTGGTACGAACCCCGGGTGATTATTCCGTTGGCGGGGATGTATTTTGCCAATACGATGAATGCAATCAGTTTGGCCGCCGAACGTTATCACTCTGAGTTGAAAGAGGGTAAGCCGGAGCCTCAAGCACGACTGACAGCGTTTCAGGCGGCGATGATCCCGCAGATTAATAGCTTGCTGGCTGTTGGCTTAGTTTCATTGCCGGGAATGATGACCGGGCAGATTCTTTCCGGCGTGTCGCCGCTAATTGCAGTGCGTTACCAAATTATGATTATGACGATGGTACTCGGCAGTGGCGGCTGTGGTGCCGCCTTGATGCTCTGGCAACTCGGCCGGCAACACTGTCGTCAAAAGTCTGGGGGCCAGGGTAACGATCACCGTGATATCGATCAGACGGGAAAATAATAATGAAGTTTGGTTCACATGTATCAACCCTGATGTACACCGCATTTGCCCTGTTGGCCTTTGCTGGAAACTCGGTTTTATGCCGTTTAGCATTGGGTGAAGGGAGTATTGATGCGGGCAGCTTTACGCTGATTCGCTTACTTTCCGGTATCGGCGTGTTGTTGCTGTTGTGGTATCTGACCGGCCAGAGAGGTAAAGCGGCGACACAAGAGAATCGAGGTAGCTGGATGGCGGCGGTGATGCTGTTTATCTATGCGCTGGGGTTTTCCTATGCCTATATCAGTCTCGATACGGGCACTGGCGCGCTGATCCTGTTCGGTGCGGTGCAGATCACTATGATTCTGGTTAGCCTATTTCGTGGCACCCGATTATTGCCGGTGGAGTGGTTGGGATTACTCTTAGCCTTCAGTGGCTTTGTTTACCTGCTTAAACCGGTGCTCAATACCCCTTCGCTGTGGGGGTTTATCCTGATGACCGCCGCCGGTATCGCTTGGGGGGGTTACACCCTGATCGGCAGAGGCTCGGTTAATCCTCTAGCGGATACGCATTTTAATTTTCTCAAGACCTTACCCTTGGTTGTTATAGCGCTATTGGCACTTTTATTGTTGGGTGATATCTCCCTAACCCGTCAAGGTGTTTGGTTGGCAATGTTGTCCGGCGGAGTGGCATCGGGTATCGGATATGCGGTGTGGTATCGCGCCCTGCGAGGGCTGTCTGCGGTACAGGCGGCGGTGCTGCAATTATTGGTGCCGGTGATTGCTGCGGTAGGCGGTGTTCTGTTTACCGATGATGTGATCACTCTGCGGCTGACGGTTGCTGCTTTGCTCGTTTTAGGGGGCATTCTGATGGTGGTCGTGGGGCGTTATTACCTACTCAGTATTCGACGTTAATGATTGGTGGCGGGAATAATACCGCGAACAGATAGGCTCGCGGGTTATCAATAATTTGCTATAGGTGACGCGCTAAATACTGCTAAGATGCGGCCCATTATATGATGGCGTTTGCGGAGATTAAACGGATGATGGATGGCCAGTTGTTTATCACATTTTTGATAGCGATCACGCTATTAACGGTGACCCCCGGTGTTGATACCATGGTGACGATTCGCAACAGTGCGCGGGGCGGTTGGCAAGATGGGTTTGCTACCAGTACGGGTATCTGTTTAGGCTTGTTTTTACATGCAACCGTGTCGGCGCTGGGTATTTCTGTGATCCTGCTGCAATCGGCGAATGCCTTTTATGTGTTGAAGCTCATTGGCGCTTGTTATCTCATTTGGTTAGGCCTCAGTAGTTTACGGGGCGTTTTTAAAGGGGTGAGTCTTTTCCGCTTGCCTGAGGGGGGCACAAGGCCTTTTGTCCTGTGGCGTTCTTTACGGGAAGGATTCTTATCCAATGCGTTGAATCCTAAAACGGCGCTGTTCTATATGGCATTCTTGCCACAATTCATTGATCCAGCGGGCTCTGCGGTATTGCAATCATTAATATTGGCGGGCATCCATTTTGTCATTGCTATGGTATGGCAATGTGGTTTGGCGCTGGCGGTGAATAGCGCGCGACAGTGGTTGCAAAATAAACGGGTTAGCCAAAGTTTCAATTCGGTCAGTGGTGCCGTGTTGATCTATCTAGGTGCACGCTTAGCATTAGCAGAGAGATAAACATGGGTATAGAGCAGCTTTTCGGTATTCAGTTACCTTTAATTCAGTCTCCGATGGCCGGTGCTCAGGATGCGGCATTGACCATTGCGGTCAGCAAGGCGGGTGGGTTGGGCTCTTTGCCCTGTGCGATGTTAACGCCAGCACAGTTAAGAGCCGAGATGGCGCGAATCCGCGCCGCTACGGATAAACCGATTAATCTGAATTTCTTCGTTCATCAGCCGCCAACGGTGGATGATGCCCAAGAGCAACAGTGGCGAGCAGCGCTGCGGCCTTATTATCAGACTTATGGTCTCGATCCAGAGGCGGTGCCGCCGGCCCCGGTGCGCAATCCCTTTAACGATGAAATGGCTGATATCGTTGAAGCGTTTCGCCCCGAGGTTGTGAGCTTTCATTTTGGTTTGCCTAGTGATGCGCTACTCGAGCGTGTGCGCCGTGCGGGTTGCAAAGTGCTATCGAGCGCCACCACCGTCGCCGAAGCCCTATGGTTAGAACAGCAGGGAGTCGATGGAATTATCGCTCAAGGGATTGAAGCCGGTGGTCACCGAGGTTTTTTTCTTGATCGAGATCTTAACCGGCAGATAGGTACCATGGCGCTTTTACCACAGATTCTGGCGGTCACCGATCTGCCCGTGATTGCGGCCGGCGGCATTGCCGATCGCGCCGGTATTCGCGGGGCGTTAGCAATGGGGGCTGCAGGCGTACAGTTAGGCACTGCTTTTCTGTTATGTGATGAGTCTCGGGTCAATGCTCTGCATCGACAGGCGTTAGCCGAACCCCATAAACCGACCGCATTGACCAATATTTTTTCCGGTGGTCCGGCGCGCGGCATTATGAACGAAGTAATGCAGGCGCTCGGGCCAATGGCGCCTCTAGCGCCAGCTTTTCCGTTGGCCGGGGCCGCTATAGCGCCGTTGAGGCAGGCGGCAGAAGCGCAACAATCGGCTGACTTTACGCCGTTATGGAGTGGCCAAAACCGGAGTGGCTGCCGCGCGGTTCCGGCGGCGACATTAATCCAACAGTTATTTAATGATCCTGATTCATTGCCGCCACGCTAACTAAAATTGATGGCTAGGGGTTGATATCTTCGGACTCACCCCCAGATTAAAAAAATACACTAATCCGGGCCTCTGTCAGCAGCGCTGTTCATGTCTACACCTATTGAGGTCTGAACGATGCAGATAGCCGACAAAAAGATTGTCCTAATTCACTATACCCTATCTAACCTAGATGATGAGGTCATGGATTCCTCTGTCGGCGCAGAGCCTTTGGCCTACCTGCACGGCACCGGCAATATCGTACCGGGTCTTGAAAAAGCACTGGTTGGCAAAAAAGCTGGCGATAATGTGAAAGTTGAAGTGTCTCCAGAAGAGGGTTACGGCGAACTGAACCCTGAATTGATTCAGGAAGTTGAGCGCGCCGCTTTTGATGGGGTTGATACCATTGAAGTGGGTATGCGTTTTATGGCGCAAACCTCTTGGGGTCAACAGCCTGTTGTTGTCACTGCGGTCACAGAGGAAAACGTCATTGTTGATGGCAACCACCCGTTAGCGGATCAGACGCTTAAGTTTGATGTTGATGTGGTTGAAGTACGTGATGCCACTGAAGAAGAGATGGAGCACGGTCACGCCCATGGCGCTGGCGGTCATCACCATTAATTGATTTTTGATTGAGTGGCTTTTCGGCCGGGCTAAATCGGGCCACACAGACACTCAATAATGATCACTTTAAAGGCGCTTAGCGCCTTTTTTATTGCCTGCGGCTTAGGCTGTTAGCGATGCATAACCGATCTAAATTAAGTAACCGTTATAAGCTTCATCTCAGAGGCTTATTTCTCAGTCTCTTTTTGCTAGTCTAGAAGCAGGAGTCGGTGGTTGAGCCGCTCTTGGATTCAATATTGTTATCAAATGCGTTAACCACGGCTAGGGAGTCCCGATGCGAGATCAGATAGAAGCGGCCATTAATGAAGTATCCCAGGTGCTCTATGGTAAACAGGAAGCGATCAAGCTTGCACTAACCTGTATCTTCAGCGAGGGTCATCTGCTAATAGAAGATCTGCCGGGGATGGGCAAAACTACCTTAGCCCACGGGTTGGCTAAGGTGCTGGGGTTAGATTATCAGCGCCTCCAGTTCACCAGTGATATGTTACCGGCAGATATTCTCGGGGTCAGTATTTTCGACCCGTCCAGTAATGGCTTTCAGTTTCATCCCGGCCCGGTGTTTACCCAGTTGTTGCTTGCCGATGAAGTGAATCGGACGACGCCGAAAACCCAGTCAGCCTTATTGGAAGCGATGGAGGAGGGACGGGTAAGTTTGGACGGCCAGACTCATCGACTACCCACGCCTTTCTTTGTGATTGCAACACAAAACCCGGTGACCCAGCAGGGCACCTTTCCGTTACCTGAATCACAGCTCGATCGGTTTTTGATGCGGATTGAGCTCGGTTATCCCGATAGTCGCGCAGAACGGGAACTGCTGAAGGGGGCGATCCACGACGGCGACTCGAAACCATGGCGACGGTTATCACTCCGCCGCAACTGCAAGCGATAACGGCGGCCTGTGCCGGGGTTAAGGTGTCTGACAGTATTATCGATTATCTACAACGGCTGGTGGCTTATAGCCGTCAAGCGCCTGAGTTTAGTTTTGGTATCTCCCCTCGGGGCGCACTGGCACTGTTACGGGCATGTCGAAGCTGGGCTTATATTCAGGGGCGTGATTATGTTATTCCTGAAGATTTACAGCAGTTGCTGGGGCTAGTCACAGGTCACCGTTTGCGCGCGGCTGAAGATCTGGGTGGATTAGGCGCCAACGGTTTGGTTCAACTGTTATTGAGTCGTGTTGATGTGGTGGCGTGAAGCGCTAGCCTGAGGGGCGACGATGGAATCGATAAAACAGCGTTTAGGCCGTGCGATGCTTAGCTGGAGCCTGCGTCGCAGTCCCCGGTTAAAACAACTGACACTGAGTCAACGGCGTATCTATATTGTGCCGTCACGCAGTGGCGGAGTGTTTTTACTACTGTTGTTAGTGATGTTGGTGCTAGGCATTAACTTTCAGAATAATTTGATGTTTGCGGTCACCTTTCTATTAGGCAGCTTGTTTATCGTGACCATTCTGCATACCTATGCCAACTTGTCGGGTTTGACCATTCAGTTTGTGCGCGGGGATCCCTGTTTTGTCGGCGAGCCAGCAGCTTTCGATTTACAGCTCAGTACGCACAGTGGACGACAGTACGAGAGCATCCAGTTGGCTTTAGCCGGTGCTGAGGGCGGTGCTGTCGATCTATTAGATGATCAGCCCGTGACTTTAACGTTGTATCAGACGCCGTCTCGGCGGGGGCGGTTTCAGCCGGATGCGCTGTTGATCGAAACCTTCTACCCATTGGGTTTGTTTCGGGCTTGGACCTGGGTGCAGGTGGATCTTACCGCGTTGGTATACCCCCGTCCGCTGGCCGGTGGTCAGTTAGCCGATCTGAGTAGGGTCGGCGAGGGCGATCAAACCTTAGCGCATCAGGGAGAGCGTCCCGGTGGTGAAGAGTTTGCTGGACTGGAAACTTATCAGCCCGGTATGTCGTTGAAACGAGTGGCATGGAAAAATTATGCTCGTGGTCAGGGGATGCATGCCAAGCAATACGTTGATTTCAGTGATAACCGGCGCTGGCTCAGTTGGCTGCTTTGGCCAGAGTTGAGCACAGAAGCCCGGCTATCACGGTTAACCTGGTGGGTACTGCAATTGCATCATCGTGGTGAAGAGTATGGTTTGATCCTACCGGAAGTACGGATAAATCCCGATCGGGGCGAGTCCCACCGTATACGGGTGTTAGAAGCGCTGGCCTGCTTTGGTTTGGATGAGCGGTTGGGGCAAGATCAGAGTGTTCAAGGCCGGGTAGAGGAGGGCGGACAATGAAACCGGTCTTTCAGCTTACCCGCAGCAGTATGCTGTGGTTGTTGGTCAGTATTCTGATGGTGATGGCACCCTTTGTTAGCGTTGTCCCCATTTGGTTGTTTTTATTGGCTATGTTGGCCGTCGGTTGGCGGTTGATGGTGCATAAGGGACGTTGGAACTTTCCCCACTGGAGCGTACGGTTGGTCTTGATGTTGCTGGTGTTGGCTGGTTTGCTGGCTGAGCTACGCTCTAGTTCGGTGATGGTGGTGACGGTGAGCTTGTTGATGGCCGCCTTCCTGCTTAAACTGACGGAAATGTATCACCGTCGCGATGCTTTAGTGATGCTCTATGTGGCATTACTGCTAATCGTTTGCAGCTTCCTTTTTTATCAGTCGATTCCGATGGCGTTGTATGGCGTATTATCGCTGATCGTGGTGACCGCCTGCCTTAATACGGTGTACCGTAGCCAGCAAAATAATGATATTTGGCGGCCGTTAAAGCGCTCAGCCGTGTTATACCTACAAGCATTGCCGATGATGGTTATTCTATTTTTAATCTTCCCTCGCATAGGGCCGCTTTGGCAGGTGGATATGAATTCGGGGCAAGCCTTTACCGGACTATCGGATGCCATGTCGCCGGGGGATGTTAGCCGGTTGACGCGATCCGCGGATATCGTCTTTCGTGCGAGTTTTTCCGGGCCATTACCGCCGGAACCTCAGCGTTATTGGCGTGGATTAACCTATGATCAGTTTGATGGTCGACGTTGGCGTCGGTCAGCCCGGTTAGAGGCACAAGCGAGTGCTACTGACACGAATGAACGTCTTACCTATCAGTCAACGGGCGCGCAACGCTATCGCTATCAGGTGGTGATGGAGGCGACAGGGCAGCGTTGGCGTTATGGCCTAGATACGCCGGTGACGTACCCGGCGAACCTGCGGCAAATTGATGATCTGACATTGCAGGCGGCGCAGCCATTAATGCAGCGTAGCCAATATGAGCTAGAATCACTGAGTGGTGCTACCCGGCAACCACTGTCGGCCATCGAATTAAATCATTATCGACAGCTACCGCCCCAGATAAATAACCAAACCCGACAACTGGCACAGCAGTGGGCGGCACAATACCCGACGGTTGAAGCATTTACAGGGCAAATGATGACTTTCTTCGCCAGCAATTTTCGTTACACACTGGAGCCACCTCTGTTGCAACAGCGTGATCCGGTCGATCAATTTCTGTTTCAGAGTCGGCAAGGTTTCTGTGGCCATTTCGCTAGCGCCGGGGTGGTGTTGTTGCGCGCGGCGGGTATTCCTGCCCGGGTGGTCGGCGGCTATTTAGGCGGCGAATTAAACCCTCAAGATGGTGCCTTAACAGTGCGCCAATACGAAGCGCATGCGTGGTTAGAATATTGGAATCAACAGGATGCCAGTTGGCACCGGCTTGATCCAACCTCGGTGGTCGCGCCCTTACGACTAGAGCAGTCGGCCGCGCAACTGTTTAGCAGTGATCCTGCGTTTCTGGCAGATGCTATGTTAATGCGCAATGGCTTTCTGAGTGGTGTGTTTTTAAAGCAGTTAAGGCAGCGTTATGAGGCGATCAACTATGACTGGCATCGCTGGGTACTTAATTTCCACGAGCGTCAGTCCGGCGTTTTACAGCGATTGTTAGGTGACCTTTCGGTGGCTAAACTGCTGTTGCTGATCCTGCTGCCCGGTGCTTTGGTGATGTTGTTTGTGGCCTTTAGTCTATTGCGGCGTCGACAGCAGAAAGATCCGTTATTGCAGGCGCTAGCTCGGTTGGATAGCCGTTTAATCCCGTTTGACCGACAGCGCCGTCAAGGGGAAACCGTGGGACACTTTTTTGCCCGGCTGAGGCGTGAGTTTCCGCCGTTGGCAGGCGAGTTTGATACCTTGGCCGATTATTATGAGCGGATTAGTTATGCCGGTGATGCTAACCCAGCGCTGCAGCAGCAATTCCAGCGTATAGTCGCTCGTTGTTGCCGTTTGCTGGTAAAAAACTGATGGTCAGAGCCAGTATGTTAAACGGAGGTAATCAATGGAGGTAATAAACTGTCACCATGTTAGTCGATAAGTTACCGGAGTATAGCCTACGGCGCAGTGCGCGCCGGCGTACTGTTGAGATTCAAGTTCGGCCCGACAGTGTGCGTGTGTTAGCGCCGACTCGAGTGTCACGTGCCCGTATCGATCGCTTAGTGGCAGAAAAAACCGACTGGATCAACGCCCGTCAGCAAGCACTGCGCCTGCGAGTGCCTGCTGCTGTCACCGTGCGGCCGCTCGATCAAGGTAGTGAGCTGCGGTGGTTGGGAGAGCGCTTGACGCTCGAGTTACTACCTAACCGGCCAGAAACACTGGTAACAGTGAGTGATGATCAGCTGCAGTTAGCGCTATCGGGGCGTATTCGCAAGGCTCGGGAAGAGGCGATAACCGAGCAGATAGAGCGCTGGTATCGGGCTCAAGCATTACAGTATTTTCACACGCGAGTGCTGTTTTGGTCTGAACATATGCGCCTTAAACCCTCAGCGGTGCGGGTGCGCAGCTATCGGCGTAAATGGGGTTGTTGTAATAGCCGAGGGGTGGTGAGCTTTAATTGGTTATTGGTGATGGCGCCGGTGCATATTATTGATTATGTGATTGTTCACGAATTGAGTCATCTGCAACATATGAATCATTCGGCGGCGTTTTGGTCGGTGGTGGCAAACTATTATCCGGATTACCGAGAGGCTAAAGCTTGGTTAGATCATCAAGGGGGGCATCTACATTGGCCTCCAAGTGGCGTTGTGGAGCAGTCGGCTGAGTCGCGCGGTGCTTAACGTAGGGATTTGCTATTGTTTAAGCATGTGTTTGGTCTGTTGGCAGGGTAGGGGTAAGCCATTAAGTGGTTGCCATCGTGGCAATAAATTTTTGTTAAATACATGAAATGGGTAGTCTTTTACTGTTCACGCTGTGTTATTTTATTTAAAACAGTGGCTAGCCAATGTGATTAATAACAATAAAGAATAAAGAAGTGGATGAGTATGGGGCTTTATGACGCAGTAGAACGAAAATTTTTTAATTCACTAACCCGCAAAATTGTCGGGAACTCAGTTTTCCTGTTAATTCCGTCATTACTCTTTATTGGCGTTAACTGGAGTGGCCTCAGCGGGCTTGAACAGATGGTTTCTCAGAGTACGAACGATCCTGAGTTAATCGCGCAGCTCGAACGCTTGCAGATGTTTAACTGGATTATTCTACTGTTTTCCCTATTGGCGACACTGTTTGCCGTGTTCTTTATGCGGCATCTGTTCTTGCTGCCTATCCATATGATGGTTGATGTTCTGAGTAACATCAAAGATAAAGATGGCGATATTTCAGCCACGTTACCGGATTTTACCCATGATGAAATTTCGGTGATGGCCAGCAGCTACAATGGCTTCGCCAGTAGTTTGAAGAAGATGATTGCTGAGTCCCGTAATCACAGTGTGAAGGTTGCCTTGAGTGCAACGCAGTTAACCAAAGTGTTGCAAGAAGTTCATGAGTCGACCAGCGCTCAGGAAGATCAAGCTCAGCAGGTGCTGCTGTCTAGTCAAGAGTCGACTGCCGCGATTCAAGAAGTCGCCGGTAATACCCTGAAAATATCGGAATACACGCGTAACAACCTCGATGAGATTAAGAGTTCTAGCCATGAGCTGGAACAGGTGCTCGGTCAGGTACGTATTATTTCTGAACTGGCCTCAGGCTTTCAAGATACTGTCGAAAAACTCAGTGTGAGTTCTGAGACCATCACTGAAATTTTATCGATGGTTAAAAGGTTCTCTGATCAAACCAACCTGTTGGCGCTAAACGCTTCAATCGAAGCGGCGAGAGCCGGTGAAGCAGGCCGAGGTTTTGCCGTAGTCGCCGATGAGGTGCGCAACCTGTCGCAACAAGTTCAGAACGCGACCTCTGAGATCGATCAGAATATCTCGGTGATGGCTGATTTGGTTGCCGATACACGCAGCAACTCGGCCAATATCCTTGAATATACCCGAAATACCGAAGGCTTTATTAGTGATACTAACGAGCAGTTTATTCGCCTGGTAAGTGACTTTGAGGGTGTGAATAGCCAGCTGACTACTATTAGCTCAACCCTCGATGAATTGACCTATACCAATCAAGAATCCCACTCACATGTGGAACGTATTGCGGGTATTAGTGGCGATATTCGCGATGAGATGGAGCGTTCGCGGCTGTTCTCCGCTGAATTAGAGTCTTCAACCGAGGAGACTCAAGAACTGTTATCGCGCTTTATTATCGGCTATGGCAGCTTTGAAAATATTATTCAAACAGGCCGTGAGTGGACGCGTCAGATTCAGGAAGCATTGGAGCAGATGTACAGTCAGGGTTATGACATCTTTGACCGCAACTATCAACGCACCAATGAGGGGATGCTGCCTGAGAAGTATGATACCAGCTATGCCGATGTTTTTGAGCAACGTCTGCGGCCTATGTATGACGGTTACTTGGTTGAACGGCCCGAGTTTATCTATGCACTAGCCGTGTGTTTAGATGGCTATGCCCCGGCGCACCACTTGAAAGTGTCCGATTCACTGACTGGAGATTTTGAAGTCGATAACGTTAAAAGCCGTCACCGTCGTTTCTTCAAAGGGAATCGTGCAGAGATTCGTCGAACCACTAATACCGCGCCGTTCCTGTTGCAAACTTTTGCGCGGGATACGGGTGAAGTGCTGAATGATTTGACCTTCCCCGTTTATGTGGATGGCCGTCACTGGGGTTGTTTTGCGGTGGGCTTCAACCCGGAATTATTGCTCGATTCTGAAACCCGTTGAGGTTATCGCGACGGGATTGAACAGTGTTATCCTATCGGCCCGCAGCCTACCAGCCTGCGGGCTTTTTTGTGTTGTATAAAAATGTTTACTGGGGCTATTTTAATACTCGTCTCGGTTATCTAGCGGCACTTTCCTCTCCTCTATAGCTTTTCCTTTTTATCCTTGCACTTGCACTGCTTAAGCATCAGAGACTTAAGCAGTATCGACTGATGAAACAAGCACTAAAGCAGCAACGACTTAAGCGGTGGCTGCTATCCCCGTAAGGATGAGCCACTTTCGCGTTATATCGCTATGTTATTTGGGTGTGCCTCGATAGAGAGGTTTAGTCGCGGCGTCTAATTGCTGATCGGATCGGCGCTAAAGTGCTCTATTGCCCGGTAAGTCAAACACGAATAATGACCTGACTTACACAACAAACCTATCGATGAAGAATCAGAGGGCATAATGAATAATAAAAAACTATGGCGCAGCATGCCGTTAGCCTTGGCAGTCGCATTCAGTAACAGTGCAATGGCCGGAATCAGTTTGTACGATCAGGATGGCACTACATTTTCTGTAGATGGCCACTTTAACGCGTTTTATACCTATCAGGATAGTGAAGATAAGGTGGCTAAAACCACCGCCAAGACCTCACGGGTGCGGATGGGTTTTCTACCCAACTATATTGGTTTTAATGTTGCCAAGCAGGTGGATGGTCTGACGGTTGGAGGTCGCTCTTCATTCTGGGTATCGATCAACGATAGTAACCAAGATGGCGATAACACGAAAACAGATTCTATGATCGATGTGCGGCAGTTCTATGCTACCGTCGATGGCGACTTTGGTCAGGTCTTGTTTGGTAAAGATTTTGGCCTCTATGCCCGCAGCAATATTTTTGGTGATGAGCTATTGATGGGCGTCGGGTTTGCCCCGAAAACCACCGCTAATACAACCTTCGGTAATATCACCACCGGTTACCCTTATGCGAACCCAACCGCTCAGATTACCTATCGGACGCCGGTGATGAACGGTTTCCAAGTAGCTGTTGGGGTGTTAGATCCGAATACCACCGGCGGTACCTCTGATGATACCAATTCGGCCCGTTTTGAAACGGAAGCGACCTACAATGCTGATTATGACGGCGTTACCGTAAAAGCTTGGCTGGGTGGTGCGATCGGTGATTCGGCTACCGCTGGGGTTGATGCCAACGGTATCTCCTATGGTGCTCGGGTCGGTGTCGCTGGTTTTGCCCTGAGTGCTTCTGGGTTTAATCAAGAGGGTATTAGCAGTGTCTTCGCCAGCAATACGCTGGTCAACAGTGCTGAATCTGACGGTTATCTGATCCAAGGTTCATATGCCTTTAATGCGAACCGGGTGGTGTTGTCTTATGGACAGACCGAAGATACCGCTGCCGGCAGCTCCGTGACGACTCAGAACAGTCTAACCGGTGCGGCGTTATTCCATAAAATTAATGATAATCTCAGCCTAGTGGCTGAATATACGGTACATAAAACCGATAACGGTACAATTGATACCACTCAAACCGATACCATGGCACTGGGTGCAACCCTGAGCTGGTAATCGCCTAACGGCACTGGCACCCTGACGGACAACCCCTTCCTCTGTTCGCTAGGGTGCCTTTTACTACTTTAGTGCCTATTTCTAAAAACGAATATGTTTTAAAAACAATGTGTTAGTTTTTTTGTCTCGTTTTCTATTATTATTCAGGTACTCAAGTACACTGTTTTCAATAGTGCTTCCCTTTTAGACTTAAAGATCTTTTTAAACTGTCGGGGGTGACGGGTGTGAGGAATGGATCATTGGAAAATATTTGCCAGCCAGAATTACGCACAGCCTTTTCGACGGCGCGAGACGAACAGCAAGCCGTTGATCAATTATATGAACAACTCATCTGGCCCGACCTTCACTTTGTGGTGTTCTTCTGTTCTGCCGAATATCAGCTAGATCGACTCGCGAGTATTTTGCAGCAGCGCTTCGATGGCATACTGGTGGCCGGCTGTACCACGGCAGGTGAGATTACCGCCAAGGGCTATGATCAGGGGAGTATCTCCGCCATTGGTTTCTCCCGTGATGTGTTTGCCGTCAGTGGCCAATTAATTGAAAATCTCGATCAGTTTAATTTCAATGATGCCCAGACCCTTGTCGAGCGACTTTCTGAAAAGTGCCTCGAACAACAGGTTGCCCCCATTAAAGATCACAGCTTTGCCCTGACCCTGTTCGATGGTTTGTCGACGCAAGAGGAGCGGGTGTTGGTTACACTCGACTCGGCCCTTGGCAGTATTCCTCATTTTGGCGGCTCTGCCGGCGATGATATCTGTCTAGCTAACACTCATGTGTATTTTGATGGTGCTTTTTATACCGACGCGGCGGTGATTATTTTAGTCAATACTCGCTGCGACTTTCAGGTTTTCAGTGGTCATCATATGGAAAGCCGTGACAGTAAGCTGGTGGTGACCGAGGCCGATAGTGAACAGCGGCGGGTATTGGAGCTGAATGCGGAGCCCGCAGCACTCGAATATGCCCGGGTGGTTGGAGTGCCACTCGAACAGCTCAACCATGAAGTGTTTGCCCTCAACCCGATCGCGGTACGGATTGGTAAAGAGTACTTTGTCCGTTCGATCCAGAGTGTTAATGCTGATCTCAGTTTGACTTTTTACTGTGCGGTTGAGAACGGTATTGTGTTAACGCTGATGGAGCCGGGGGAGCTGATGTCCCGGCTTGATCAACAGTTGACGCAGATAGAGTCCGCCTTTGGCGCGCATATAGTGACACTCGGGTGTGATTGCTTCTTACGCCGCTTAGAGGCGCAGATACGTGGCCAGAGTGAGCAGGTGTCTGACTTACTGCGCGATCATCGGGTGGTCGGCTTTAATACCTACGGCGAGCAGATCGACGGTATGCATGTAAATCAGAGCTTTACCGGTGTCGCGATCGGGAGAAAAGCATGAACCAAGTCGAGAGCGAATTGCAGTCAGAGTTGGCGCTACGGGTTGAGACGTTAGAGCGCGAGAACCGCAAATTACAGAAGATTAACCGGGTTTTAATCGAGCGGGTCGAGGTGAGTGCCACCACCCGAACCGATCCCTATGCTGCATTTGAACACTCGGTGGTGTTAGCCGAGCAGGTACGTGAGAGAACCGCTGCATTGAATGTTGCCCTTGGGGATATTAAGACCAGCAATATCGCTCTGAGTCAGGCTAAACAGCAAGCGGAAGTGGCGCATCAGCGGTTGATCGATGGTATTGAAAGTATCTCTGATGCCTTCGTGTTATTTGATAGTGAGCGTCGTATCGTCCTTTACAACAGTAAATTTGAATCGGTCTGGGCCGGTACCGGGGTTTCGATTGAAGAGGGGCTGGGGATTCAGGATATTCGTCGTTTGGCCGATCAACATGGTCTGATCGAAGAGGAGTTTCGTGGCGATGAAACCGATAACTCGGTATTTTATCGGCTCAAAAATGGCCGTTGGTTCCAAGTCAGTGAACGGCCCACGCTGGATGGCGGTCTGGTTATCTTGTATACCGATATTACCGAGCTTAAACATAATGAAACCGCCCGCCGTGAGAGGGCCTTGGCGGATAAATCGCGGGTGTTGCAAAATACCGTCGACAACCTTTCACAGGGGGTGGTGCTGATCAATGCCGATGGCTGTTTGGAGGTGTGGAATCAGCGTTTCTTAGAACTCTCCGGCTTGAGCGAAGCGGATCTGAATGCCTTGCCGCCTTTTGAAGACCTGATCGCCCGCTGTGAACTGGTGCTACTCACGCCGTTTAGCCACCAACATCGGTCAGGCGGAACCATCGAGTTGGAGCAGAGCTTAGCGAATGGTCAGGTGATCGAGATTCGCTCTCACCCGATTCAGGAGGGCGGTTTTGTTAATACCTATACCGATATTACCGAACGGCATCAGTACGCCGAGACGCTGCGTGAGAGCGAGCAGTGGATCCGTTTAATCACCGACCATGTGCCGGCGCTGATTGCTTATGTCGGGGGGGATTTACGCTTCCAATTTACCAATAAAGTCTATGAGGATTGGTATGGTTGGTCGCGGGAAGCGCTCACCGGTAAGACTATCGCTATGATTCATGGTAATGATCAATTTGTTAAGCTCAAACCTTATACTGATAGGGCTCTTTCCGGGGAAAGTGTGACCTTTGAAATAGAAGAGAAAGACCCCCAGGGTGGCCCCCGTTACATGCTCAAAGCCTATGTACCGAACCTCGATTCCGAGGGCCGTGCGGTGGGCTTTTTTGTGCTGATTCGAGATATTACGGAACGACGTAAAACCGCCTATGCGCTGCAGGAAGCCTATCAGACCATGGAGCAGCGGGTGATTGAGCGAACCTCTGAGCTGACCAAGCTGAACGATCAGTTATGGCAGGAGATTACCGAGCGTAAGCAGGTGGAAGGCCGGTTACTGGAAGCCAGTAAACATGCTGAGCAAGCTAACCTGTCTAAGACTAAGTTTTTAGCGGCGGTGAGCCATGATCTGTTGCAGCCGCTGAATGCCGCGCGTTTGTTTACCAGTGCGTTACAAGAGAAACCGGCGGTGCAAAGTGAGCGCCATCTGATTGATTCGGTGGGTAGCTCATTAGATGATGTTGAATCGTTGCTCAGCACCCTTGTGGATATTTCCAAGTTGGATGCCGGTGTTATCGAGCCTGATGTCACCGTGTTTCCGGCCAGCGGTTTGCTGAATAATATCGCCAATGAGTTTCAGCAGGTGGCGGGCAGTGAATTACTGAAACTGCGCTATGTGCCCAGTAGTGCGGTGATCTGCTCCGATTCGCAGTTGTTAGCCCGTATTCTGCGTAACTTCCTCACCAATGCGATCCGTTATACCGATACCGGCACGGTGCTGCTCGGCTGTCGACGTAAGCGCAGTAGTTTGGTGATCGAAGTGTGGGATACCGGCTTAGGCATACCGGAAGATAAACTAGGTGATATTTTCCTCGAGTTTAAACGTTTGCATGGCAGCCCAGCGGTGAATGACAAAGGGTTGGGGTTAGGTTTAGCGATCGTCGATAAAATTTCACGGATGTTGGGCCATCAGATCAGTGTCAGCTCGGTACCGGGTAAAGGCTCTATGTTCTCAGTCGAAGTGCCTTTGGCCCGTGCTGATCAGTTCCCGGAAGAAACCAAAGAGGAGCATCAGTTCACCGTTGCGGATCAGTTAGCAGGGGAGTCGATCTGGCTGATTGATAATGATCCGGCAATTTGTCGTGGTATGCGCATCTTACTGGAAGGCTGGGGCTGCCGGGTCGAAACCGTGCAGGGCGAGTCGCAGTTGATGTCACTGTTGGAGCATCATCAGGCACCGAGCATTTTGATTGCGGATTATCATCTGGATAACGATGAAAATGGTTTAGAAGCAGCGATTCACTTTAATAAACGACTCGATTACCCGATTCCGGTGATTATGATCACCGCTAATTACACTAATGAGCTGAAGCAGATCGTGCGTGAGCAGGGCTATTTATTAATCAATAAGCCGGTGAAGCCGATGAAGTTGAAAATGACCCTTAATCATCTACTTGAATAACGCAGAGGCTTGGTCGAGGTGCGAGACCTTGTTAGCTGGGGTTGCCTATTAGACGTGTTACATAACCAAGAGCGAAGCCGCCGGCGTTCAGTACGCCGGTGAGGCTCAGGATATATGATTGCGACGCTAGAGCTAGCGTTTTAGGTATTGGTTAAAATCAATATTACCCGCCGACAGCACCGCTTGAATCCGGTTGTGGACGCCAAGTTTTCTCAAAATAGCACTGACATGTGCTTTCACGGTGGTTTCCGCAATATTTAGGTTATAAGCGATCTGTTTATTGGATTCACCTTCGCTCATGCGTTCAAGTACCAATAATTGCCGCCGGGTCAGCGAGGAGAGCATCTCTGGCGGGATCTGGCTGTCATCGTGGCGACGTTGAATGGTGCTGCGGGGTTTTTCTGAACGGATAATATCCGAGGGCAAATAGACATTCCCATTGAGGATCTGCTGCAGTGCATCGGTCATCTGCTCCCGCGGAGATGATTTGGTAATGAAACCAACGGCACCGTAAGTAATCGCCTGGAGTACAATCTGTTTATCCTGTTCGGCAGAGACAATGACTACTGGGATGGTGGGCGAGTCATTGCGTAGGCTGATTAAACCGTTGAGGCCGTTCATGCCGGGCATATTCAGATCCAACAGAATTAAATCAAGATCATCTTCTTGTGCGGCGATTTTAAGTGCGCTATCTAGGTCTTCGGTTTCGAGGGTTTCACAGCCCGGAAAACCATTGGCTATTACGCCACAGATCGCTTCGCGGAACAGCGGATGGTCGTCGGCAATTAGAATTTTATACACTTCATTCTCCCGTTGGACGGCTGCCGTGTTAGCAGTGTTTAAGTGTCCATTATAATTATTCTGTAATGGGACTGGGTTTCCTACCACAGCGTACTACATTGGCATCCCGGCACCTTGGTGGTGTTCGGTCTGCGCGTTAATGCTATAAAAATCCCTTTTAAACAATGCTTTATGCTGCTTGATTTCATCTTCGCTATGCCAGAGGTGTATTACGACGGCAATCATTATTGAGCGACATTGGCAGCATAGAGGTTGATATCACAGCGCTAGTTGATGTCTGCGCTATCATCAATCCGTATACACTATCTCTGATACCATTACACCTGTAGTCGGGGGGAATGGGTATTGGACTATACGCTCAAAAAACCAGTACTAAAGTACTGCTTTTGTGGTTGCTCTGCAAATATTTACCGGGCCTATCTATGCTATGATTCAAGTCAATAATAGTGATTTAGAATTGATTAAAGCGGTTTTTTTAACTATAAAATCAACCTTTTACTCGATATATTGGAATATTGCACCCAAACTGTAAGAGACAGAGCAAAGTGGCTGGAGTGATGTAATGGATCTGAGGCGTGAACAAAATTAAAGACTCAACTCGGTTGCCCACTCAGCTTTTATGGGGGGCGACCTTTATTATTATCCTGCTGTTGGCGACCCAAACGGTTTATTTTTACTTCAACACGCAGTCACGTTACCAGCATCAGCTGGGGTTGCTGCGTGAGAAAATGATTGAAGAGCAGCATAGCCGCTTAGAATCTGAATTGGCGGATGCCCGCTATATGATCGACCAGATGTTTGCTGAGGCCTCCGAGTTACTTGAACGACAGACCAGCAGTCAGACCCAGCAGGCGCTGACGCTGATGAACACACTCTATCAACGTTATCATCAACAGTTGAGTGAAGCTGAGATGAAGGCCATGTTGATTGAGTCACTTCGGGATATCCGCTTTTTTGATGGGCGTGGGTATTTCTTTATCGATGATATGGATGGCACCTTGCTGCTATTGCCAACAGATCCTCAGCAAGAAGGCACCTCGGCCATGGGTTACCGAGATGATAATCGACACGCCATTATGCAGGGTCTGATTCAAGCGGTTTCTAACCCTCAGCGCGCAGGTTTTTCTCATTACCGTTGGTATGCGCCGGGGAATGATACGGTTATGCGGGATAAAGTGGCCCATGTGCGGGTCTTTGAGCCCTATAACTGGATCGTTGGTACCGGGGATTATTTTTATCGTTTTGAAAACGAACTCAAACCGCAAATTTATAACTTTATTCGCAATATTCATTTTGGCCGTACCGGCTATATTGCGCTACTGCATCGTGATGGCCGGTTACTGGCCAGTGGTGCGACGCCCGACCGGGAAGGGCTTAACTATCTCAAGGACCCAGACCCGTTAATCCGTCAAGGTGCTTTGCAGGTCATTGAAACCGCGCGTGAGGGCGGAGGGCTACTCTCTTACGATTGGTATCAAGCGGGTAAGGAAGGCCCAAGTTTGCGTTTGTCGATGGTTGAGCCTATCCGCAACCGTAGCTGGATTCTGGTTGCGGGTATTTATCATGATGAAATGAATGAGCTGTTTTCATCGCAAGAGCGAGAGCTCAATAATGAGATCCAAAAGGATCGACTGCATCAGATGGTAGCGCTGTCTATTATTGGCTTGCTTGCGTTGCTGATTACTTGGACTTACAGCCGTTGGCTGAAGACCCGCTTTAAGCATTATGAAGATGATATCACTCGGCAAAATAATGAGTTACAGGAAGTTGCGGACTCCTTAAAGCTCAACGCTTTGATTGTGGAATCGGCTTATGAAGGGGTCATTGTGTGTGATGCCGATAACCGTATTGTACAGGTGAACGCGGCCTTCACGCGGATTACCGGTTACCGTTCCGATGAAGTGCTTGGGAAGACTCCGGCGGTGTTATCATCGGGGCGGCATGATGAAAGCTTTTATCGAGAGATGTGGCACCACTTGAATACCGAGGGCGTCTGGCGAGGCGAGGTTTGGAGTAAGCGTAAGGATGGGGTGGTTTATCCTGAGTGGTTATCGATTACTGAGAATAAGTACAGCAATGGTGAGGTACAAAACTATATCGCCACTTTTTATGATATTACCCACCTTAAAGATTTGGAGAATAGATTACGCTACTTGGCTGAAACGGATCCGTTAACAGGCTTGGCAAATCGTCGCACATTAATGGACTGTCTCAATCATGATCTGGCGGCACAAAACCGCTATCAGGCTCTCGGTATTGCCCTGTTTTTTATCGATTTGGATCATTTTAAAGCGATCAATGATTGTTATGGGCACGATATTGGCGACTCTTTGTTGATCGAGGTGGCCAGACGTTTGAATAGTTGTCTGCGGGAATCGGATCTACCCTGTCGAGTCGGCGGCGATGAATTTATTTTGATTGTTAAGTTTGAAACGGGTGGCGAAGGGGCGCAGCAGCTGCTGCCACTGTGTCAGCGCCTACTGAATGAATTAATTAAGCCGTTGCGCCTGACGAGCATCGATATTGATATCAGTTGCAGTATGGGAATCGCCGTGAGTGAACAGGGTGATGATGCCTATAGCTTGATGAAGAATGCGGATCAGGCACTCTATAGGGCGAAGCGAGAGGGGCGCGGATGTGCCTGTTTTCATGATGAAGCCCTCAGCGCTACCGTTTACCCATCCCCTGTTGAGGCTGAAACCCCTTAACGGCCAGCACCGAGGCCACCAGTGTTACCAGCGATACGATCACTAACGCTTGGCTGTTCCCCTGTTGATAGAGGGCGAAGCGGATCAGTTCAACACCGTGACTGAACGGGTTCCAGGCACAGATCCAATACAGCCACTCACTGGCTTCCCGCATCTTCCACAATGGGTAGAGTGCAGAGGAAAGGAAAAACATCGGAAAGATAACGAAGTTCATCACCCCAGCGAAGTTTTCCAATTGCTTGATGCGAGCAGAGATAAATAAGCCAATTGCGCTGAGCATCATGGCCACTAAGAGAAACGCTGGCAGCGCGGTAAAATAACCCCACAGTGGCGCTTCAACTCCCCAGAACCAGGCAATCAGCAGAAATCCATACACCTGTAGCAGCGAGATCAGCGAGGTGGCCATCAGTTTCGCTAGTAAGAGAAAAGGGCGTGGCATCGGGCTGACTAATAAGACCCGCATACTGCCCATTTCACGGTCATAGACCATCGATAGAGAACTCTGCATCCCGTTAAATAAAATAATCATGGCGCATAAACCCGGCACGATATACACCTCATAGGTGATGTAGGTTTCATACGGGGCAATAATAGCGATGCCTAGTGCAGCACGAAAACCCGAGGCAAACACTACGAGCCATAGCAGTGGCCGGACGAGGGCGCTAAAGAAGCGTGAGCGTTGTTGTACAAAGCGCAGCAGTTCCCGTTGCAGTAAACCGTTAAAGCAGATAAACGCATCACGAAAAGTCATTCGTTGGCTCCTGTAAGCGTGCGGAATAGGCTGCTGATATCGGCGCACTGATGCTGTTGACACAATTGCTCGGCGGTATCGCTGGCCAGTACTCGCCCTCGAAAGAGAATGGTAACCGGGTCATCGTGCTGTATCTCTTCCATCAGATGGGTGGCCCAGAGGGCGGTGAGTTGCTGTGTTTGGCACAGCGTCCTGATGTGTTGATTAAGGGATTCCCGGGTGGCGGGATCTAGGCCGACGCTGGGTTCATCCAGTAATAGAATGTCTGGTTTGTGTAATAAAGCCCGGGCGATCTCGACCCGGCGGCGATGGCCACCGTTTAAGCTGCGCACCTTGTCGTGCAATCGTTCAGTCAGATCAAATCGAGCCAGTTCGTCGGTCATTCGCGGTAGCGCCTGGCGTTTAGACAGGCCGTGCAGCGCGGCATGATAGTAAAGGTTTTGCGCCACTGTTAGATCGAGGTCTAGGGTGCTTTGCTGAAATACCACCCCGAGTTTGCGCATCACCTGAGCCGGATGCTGGGCGATGCTATGGCCGGCGATGCGAATGTCACCGCTTTGCAAGGCGTATAGCCGTGTCAGTAGGGCAAACAGAGTGCTTTTGCCTGCCCCGTTAGGACCCAATAGGGCGTTAAAACGCCCATCTTTTAGCGACAGGTTAATCTCCTGTAGTGCATTCAGGGCGCCGTAACTGAAACTGAGATTGCAGATTTCGATACTCATGATGTTTGCGGATCAGGGCTTGATCCGGATTCCCCAAGGGTAACGACCCACTTTAATGGATTTAATAACCTTCATCTTATCGATGTCGATAACGGAAACATCACCACTGATACCGTTGGTGGTTAATAGCAGGTTTTGCTTGCTGTTGAAGTCCATATGCCAGACACGGCGACCAACGAGTAGATAATCGAGTACTTCGTAGGTTTTCGCATCAACGACCGCAACATGGTTGGCAGGCCCGAGGGCAATAAACGCATAGCGGCCATCATCGGTTAGCTTGACCCCCACCGGTTGAATCTTATCCGGGTGAATACCGCGGATTTTAAAGTTGAGCTTACGGCTTATTTGGCGGCTGTCGACATCAATAATCGACACGGTGCCGCCGATTTCAGAAGACACCCAGACGATGCTGCCATCTTTATTAAATTCGACATGACGAGGGCGTTGATCGACCAGCGTATTATCGACTAACTCATGGGTGGCGGTATCGATCCAGTGCACCATGTTGGTGGTTTCGCTGGTGCTTAATGCCCATTTACCATCGGGGCTAACCGCCATACCTTCCGGTTCTACGCCGACATCGATCTGGGTAATGACTGCTTGGCTTTCGGTATCGACCACGGTTACCAGCGCATCATCTTCGTTGGCGATGTAGAGGTGATGGTCATCCGGGTGCAGCGCGAACTGTTCGGGGTCTTCGCCGGAGGGGAGTTGGGCAATAATGCTGTGATCATTCAGATCCATTACCTGTACGGTGTCGGAGTCACTGGCACAGATATATAGCTTGGTGCGGTCATGGTTGAAGGTGATACCGCGGGGGCGTTCACCGACATCGATAGTCTCAATAACGCTCATGCTATCCAGATCAATCACCGACAGAGTGTCATCTTTTTCATTTGAGACATAGGCCGTTTCGGCGCTCACCTGATTACAGAGCAGGGCCGCGCTCAGCAAGCTAAGGGTCAGTGGCGGGAGGAGTTTCGTTAACGGTTTCATAGAACAAGTCCTGTTGTTATTTTTGCTCTGCGGCGAACATAGTTAAAGGAACGATACTTTGCAGTTTGATTCAGGCTGATCAAAACCGAGGGTATCTAAATCAGTCACCGGGTGAAGAAAGCCATCCAGCGGTGGTTGTGCTACCAGCGAACGGGGTTGCACCAGAGGAATGGGTTGGCGCAATTGGCCACTCCATTGGCGGTAATTCAGTTTGCGGCCTTTAAAGGCGGCGAGTTGGAAACGCTCAGAGTTGATAAAGTCGAACAGTGTTTTGGCGTCACTCGATTTCGTTTGGGTGACCGCTTCGCCGAGGGTTCTGACAGCCATCCAGGCGGCGTAATCTTTACTGTTCATCCAACGTTGCGACTGTGCTTGAAAACGGCTTTGTAGTTGTGCAGCGCCCCATTGCTCAACCACACGGTGCCATGCTACTGGGGTGAGTCCTTGAGTGCCCGCCACGGGCCGTGGATACCAGGTGTTGTACATGACATATTCACCAAAATCACCTCGCTCATCGGCGACAACCACCAGATCATATTCATCTGTTTGAGTAAACAGGGGCAGTTCCCGTTGCGCCGTGCGGCGTAGATCGGTATCAAAGTCCCAGGTTTTTTCGGCGACAATCGTGAGGCCAAAACGCTTGGCGCTGCGTTTTAGTGCCTCGGTGTAGGCGAGGTCTTCCGGCTGTGAGCCTTTGATCAGTAACCAGCGTTTTAAGCGTCGGGCGTTGCTCCATTGACTTAGCGCATCCGTCAACATGGCGCGGCTGGGTAGGGTGTGCAGAGTGTTTTTCAGGCAGGCTTGGGTGCGCAGCTGATCATCATAACTACCGGCATTGAGGACGATAGCGTGGTATTTCAGCGCGAGCTGATTAATGGCGAGCAGTTGTGATGTCGGTAGGTCGGTAATCAGTAGGCGAAGCCCCTCTGCAAACCATTGCTGGACAATCTGTTGGGTTTGCTCTGGGCTGTCGGCGAGCTTCGATATCAAGGTGTAGTGCTGTTTGAGAAAGCGGCCGGTGGTGTTGTTATCTTTTAAGCCCAATTCCGCGCCGGCAAAACCCCGGTTGGCAGGCTCGGGTAACAAGTTTGATAGAACCGGGCCTTGGTCGGGATGATAGGCGATAAAGCCTACCCGAATCTCTTGTACGGCTTTTTTATCCGTGGCCGCCAATGCCGAAAGGCTGATGATAGGCCCTAATAATACAGCGGCGATGAAAGCGATAAGTCGTTTGGGTGTACGCATATGAATAACTCTTTTATCTAATACATCCAGCATAGGGGCTAGTGAATCAGGGTTAAATATGTAGAAAGTACCGATCAATTAGTTCTGAAGTACTATTTTGTCAAAACAGGATCCGCTTAGTATGAATAGAAAGAATGGTAACGATCAGAGGAGTAGGGCAATGATGCGAAGGATGATGAGTGCAATGGCGGTGACGGGTGTGGTCGCATCGTTAGCGTTGAGTGGTAACGTGTTAGCGCAAGGCGATTTGACCCGCAAGCCACAAAAATTGCCGGAGCTATTGATGGGCAGTGAAGAAAGCGATTACAGCCTGTCGAACAAAACCTATGCGCTGGAAACCGGTAAAGCCTATCGCTTAGAGATCGTTGCCAGTGGTTTGAAACCCTATGCTTTGCGGGCACCTGAATTTTTCTCCTCGATTTATCTGCGTAAGATTGAAGCCGGTGGTATGGAGATTAAAGCGGCCAGCCTGATTGAACTTGAGTTTGAAGACGAGGGGACTGCGGAAATCTTTTTTGTCCCGATTAAGCCGGGCACCTTTGAGTTTTATATCCAAGGGCTCAGACAGAAAGGGATGGAAGGGGTGTTTGTTGTTAAGTAAGTTCCGTCTATAGCGGGTCTTCTATAGCAACAGCAACAGCAACAGCAATAGCAATAGCAAGTGCCGCTCGCGCAGACATAAGCGCTGCGGTTTTTCTTTGAGGCCTGTTTAGGCCTCACATCGTTTTTACTAAATTTATCGAGACCTTTTGGGGCCTTTTATTCCGCTCAATTAATCACCTAACGTCGCCTGTATGCTGTTGATTGGTATCTAGTGAGTTTTTCTAAGTGATTATTTTTACAGTAAATTTAATCGGCTACACCATACTTATCGGTGCTGATCATCTTAGTACCAAGGTACTAGTTCTTCGACACCAAAGCAGAATTCTTGGTCTTTACTTTCCGTTCTATTATTTCACCCATAGCGATCCCCGTTCTTTCCTGCTGATTAAACAGGCTAAAGCCGGGTGATTCAGAATTTTAAAAAAACTCTAATAAGACTGGTGATGTTAATGAAAATGCCAACTAAAACTCTGGGCGCTGTCGCTGCGGGTACTCTTTCTATGCTGCTATCGGTTCAAGTGATGGCTCACGGTGATGTGACGCCGCAGTCAGTCGATACCCACGAACTTAAATCGTTAGGTGAAGAATGGTTGGATGAAAACCCTTATGGCGAAGATTATGAAAATCATGCGGTCGCCGTTGAGATTGGCTTTTCAGCTTACACTCAAAACTGTGCCCGGTGTCATGGACTCGAAGCTATTTCCGGCGGTATCGCACCAGATCTGCGTTATTTAGAGCCCGGTATTGAAGGTGATGAATGGTTTAAATATCGCGTCATTAACGGTGCTGTACGAGATGGTCGGGTTTATATGCCGAAGATGGCGGATTACCTGAATCAGGAAGCGCTGTGGGCGATTCGTGCTTGGTTAGAAACTGTTGCAACCACTGAATAAAAGGAGCCGCTGATGCGCTTACTTGCCCTGTTAGCTGTATTTGCCCTGAGTTGGACCGGTACGGCTCAGGCGCGGTATTTCGATGATGTGATCGCCAGTGGTGTTATTTACATTGGCGCTTACAAAGATTTTCCGCCGTATTCATTTCTCGATGAACAAGGCGAGCCTGCCGGCGTGGATATCGAGATTGGTCGGCGCATCGCGAAAGCCTTTGATCTGAAAATGGAGGTGCATTGGATTACCCCGGATGAAAATCTGGAAGATGACCTGCGCAATAATGTCTGGAAAGGGCATTACCTCGATAAAGATGATGAAAACCCCTTAGCAATGAAACACTTGGCCGATGTGATGATGCGTGTTCCCTATGATCGGGAGTATGCCTTTAAACGCGACGCTGAAGGGCTACTGATTAATGATCAAGTGGTGTTATTTGGTCCCTATCAGCGCGAGCGTTGGCAGGTTGCCTTTGATAGTGAAAAGCTCAAACGGGTAGCGACCGTTGCGGTATTTCAGTATCACCCGGTGGGGGTTGAAATTGATAGTTTGCCCGATTTTTATCTTACTTCCGCTTTTGGTGGTCGGATGCGTAAGAACACAATCCATTATTTCAATAATAGTGAGGCTTTCGCGGCGATGTTGGCTGGCAAAGTGGATGCCGTGATGGGTATGCGCGGGGAAGTCGAGTGGCAGATCGGTCGACATGCTAATCCCCGTTACCAGCTAGCTGAGAATGGTTTCCCCTCGATGGGTAAGCAGCAGTGGGATATCGGTATGGCGGTGTCACAACGTTATCGACAACTCGGTAATGAGGTCGATGTGGTGGTGGAAAAGCTGATTCGCCAAGGTGAAATTGAAAAAATATATGCCGATTATAAGCTGCGTTATGAGTTACCCGGGTTATACCAGGATGTTGCCCAGTAACTCGTTTAACCGGCTGTCTTGTAGCTGACATTCAGATGACGTCCACCGCTGTGGGCTGTATTGCAGAGGTTAAAGGTGTTTCAGAAAGGTTCATCAGAAGAAGGGAGCTCTGTCATGATTACTGCAATGCCTGAGCTGACGCCGGTGCTAAAGGCGGACTGTCAGCTCTATTTTGACGGCCAACATAATCGCTGGGTGCTTAAAGCGCCGCAACAATTGGTTTTTCCCGACCAGCTGACATTGATAACGCTGCAGGCCTGCGATGGTATTTGCAGTGCCGCTCAGATCGCCCGTTCGCTGGCGAGTTTTTCCGATTTAAATAATGTCTCAGAGTTCGATGTACTCGATGTATTAGAAGAGTTTGAACGGCGCGGTTTTCTCTCGGTGATCAACAGCTGAGTGACTGGACCATCGTGTTAAAGCAGGTATTACTACTAAGTAAGTATAAAACTCATTCTCCCGGTTAATTGTTGGGAAAGGTGCAAATTTACAAAATAGACAGCAAGTCTGGGGCTTATTGCTCAGCCTTGTTGAGAGTCGAAAATAAGAACATCCTTAATTAAGGAGCATTGCAATGAAGAAGTTCAGCGGCAGTTTTGCTGTAACAGCGCTGGTAGCAGCAATGTCGGTATCGGGCCTGAGTCAGGCGACAGTCACCGATAAAGACATTATGCAAGATCAAACGACAGTCGAAGATGTAGTATCCAACGGTTTGGGCCCGCGCGGACAGCGCTATAGTCCGTTGGATATGATCAATACGGATACTGTGAAAGATATGCGTCCGGTTTGGTCTTTCTCTTTTGGTGGAGAGAAGCAGCGGGGGCAAGAATCCCAGCCGATGGTTAAAGATGGTGTGATGTATGTCACCGCGTCTTATTCTCGGGTATTTGCCGTCGACACCAAAACCGGCGATGAGTTGTGGGAATACAATGCCCGTCTACCCGATGGCATCATGCCATGCTGTGACGTCATAAACCGGGGTGTTGCCCTGTATGAAAATCTGGTGATCTTTGGAACACTGGATGCCAAACTGGTGGCGTTAGACGCTAAGACCGGTAAGGTGAAGTGGAAAAAAACCGTCGCCGACTACAAAGAAGGCTACTCGATTACCGCTGCGCCTATGATTGTTAATGGCAAAGTGATCACCGGTGTGTCTGGTGGTGAGTTCGGTATCGTCGGTAAAGCGGAAGCGTACGATGCCAAGACCGGTAAGATTCTCTGGAGCCGTCCGACCGTTGAAGGTCATATGGGCTACATCTGGAAAGATGGTAAGAAAATCGAAAACGGTATTTCCGGTGGTAAAGCGGGTCAAACTTGGCCTGGCGATCTTTGGAAGAGTGGTGGCGCAGCCACATGGCTAGGTGGCACCTACGATCCTGAAACCAACTTGATGTTTATCGGAACGGGTAACCCTGCACCGTGGAACTCACATATGCGTCCAGGTGATAACCTGTTCTCCTCTTCACGTTTGGCGATCGATCCTGATACCGGCAAAATTGTCTGGCATTTCCAGACCACACCTCATGACGGTTGGGATTACGATGGGGTCAACGAACTGATTTCGTTTGACTATAAAGAGGGCGGTAAAACCGTTAAAGCAGCGGCAACCGCTGACCGTAATGGCTTTATGTATGTCTTAAACCGTACCAACGGTGACTTTATTCGTGGCTTCCCCTTTGTTGACGAGATCACTTGGGCTAAAGGGCTCGATCAGAAGGGCCGTCCAGTGTATGACGATAACTATCGTCCGGGTAATCCAACTGCCGATAAAGATGGCAAAAAAGGCTCTGTCGTCCGTGCTGTTCCTGCTTTCTTAGGGGGTAAGAACTGGATGCCGATGGCCTATAGTCAGCAGACAGAGTTGTTCTATGTGCCGTCTAACGAATGGGCAATGGACATCTGGAATGAGCCGACTGCGTATAAGAAAGGCGCGGCCTATTTAGGTGCCGGCTTTACCATTAAACCGTTGAAAGAGTCTCATATCGGTGTACTTCGGGCAATGGATCCGAAAACCGGTAAAGAAGTTTGGCGTTATCAGAACTATGCGCCGCTTTGGGGTGGTGTGCTGACAACGGCGGGTAACTTGGTCTTCATCGGTACGCCAGAAGGCTATCTGAAAGGCTTTGATGCTAAAACAGGGGAGCTGAAATATCAGTTCAACACCGGTTCCGGTATTGTCGGTTCACCGATTACTTGGAAACAGGATGGCGAACAGTTCCTATCTGTTGTCTCTGGCTGGGGTGGTGCAGTACCACTGTGGGGCGGTGAAGTGGCTAAGCGAGTTAAACATCTGAACCAAGGTGGTTCTGTGTGGACCTTCAAGCTACCTAAGTCTTAATCGCAAACGCCTTAACTAAAAAGGCCGATGCTTGCGCATCGGCCTTTTTTTGTTTGTCTTGCCATCGCGTAGGATCGCTGCTGGCGATGCTACGATTTTTTCCATGAGCGTATGCTGCTCAATCGAGCGCTTTATTCGGGGACCAGAATATCGCAGCTAGAAAATGCTCCTTTGCCCTCATCGAGTGCGTCTGCGAGTTCTGGCAGTAACGATTTCATGGATGTGAACAGCGTCCAAGGCGGATTAATCACAATCATGCCTGAAGCGGTCATGCCATGTTCTTGAGAGTCAGGCTCTAGCCCTAACTCAAAGCGTTGAATATTGCGAATACCACTGTTGATAAACAATTTTTCCAGTTTCCGGATGCGGTGACGTTCCACCACCGGATACCAAAGCGCATAAGTACCGGTAGCGAATTTCTTGTGGGCGTGTTTCAGGGTTTTGAACACCTGATCATAATCGCTCTTCATCTCATAAGAGGGATCCATCAGTATCAGCGCCCGGCGTGATGCAGGCGGAAGCAAGGAGAGTAGGCCCGCGAGACTGTCCTGATTTAACACCTTGATACGCCGATTAGCACGGGTATTTTTGCTTAGCAGATTAAAATCGGTGGGATGTAGCTCGTACAGTGTCGCTTTGTCTTGGGGGCGCATAAAATGGCTTGCGATTAATGGCGAGCCGGGATAAAAACGTAACGGCCCATTTGGGTTACAGGCGTTGATTGCAGCAAAGTAAGCGCTAAGGCTAGGCCAATCCGACGCTGTGAGTTTGCCAATTCCGTTGCTGTACTCGCCCAGCTTTTCAGCATGCTCTGATCGCAGGTCATATAATCCCGCCCCTGCATGGGTATCGATATAGTCAAATGGCTTATCTTTTTTTATCAGGTGTTCGAGTATCTCTGTGAGCACAATGTGCTTGAGAAGGTCGGCAAAGTTGCCTGCATGGAAAGAGTGTCGATAACTTAGCAAAACAGCGTCCTGATCAGATGGGAATAATGGGTGCAGACTATCGGTTTATTCAGCGGTGGGGTCAAGGGATAGGGCAAATAATTTAGCCAAGGCGGTCATGATGAGCATGTTGTGTTGTGCATTCCGAGTTGATTGATAACGCGGTGCTGATGAGATTGTCATAGTGCCTTTAAGTTCAGCATTTACTCTGCCTGTTTGATGTGCAAGGTTATGCTATACATCATGGTTTTTGCTTGTTAAAAGTGCATCTCAGTGTCAGGATAAAGTTAAGCGTGGAGAGTGTCGCGCAATCCAAAAATACATGGCGTTAAGTTGCTGTCTGACGTCGCTCATGTGGGCTTAAACTATGTTAGCTGGGATGAAGAAGTTTTTTCTCAATCGAAGCAAATTACTGATGCTGGTCGCAGGCATTATCTGTGCCTTGCTTAGCATCATTACCTACCAATACAGTGCGTCGATTGAGAGTGATGTTTTACAGGCCGAAGTGGTTAGAGCGGGGGTTGAGCAGCGGCTAAAATTACAAAACGATATTAGTCGTACGGTTGAGTTACTTGACACTGTGGGCAATTTTGTTTCCCAAACGAATAACCTTAATCGTGAGTCATTCGCGGTATTGACCCGGCCCATTATTCGCAATCATCCGGAGCTGTGGGCTATTCACTGGGTGCCTTATATTCGCGGCAATGATAGGGCCGCATTCGAACAAACCTTAGCTTATGAAGGCTTTCCTGACGGAATCACTGCGCTGAATGCCGCCGATAATAGTGTCTATCGGGCCCCCTTAGGGGATGAGTATTACCCTATTTTATATTCCGAGCCGCTAGAACGAAGCCACGTCACCATCGGTTTTAACACCTATTCTCGAGATGTTAACGCAGAGGTTATTGATGCCTTGGCCTATAGTCATGAGCGCTACTTAGGGACAGACCCTTTCTATCTGTTTTCAGATCTCTCTAATGTGTTATCGCTGAGTTATTATCGTCCGGTTTACGATGAAGCACCGTTAGCGTCTGGCCGATTGAGAGGTTATGTCCTCGCGCTGATTCAACCACAGGTTTTATTAGAGAACGTATCATCGATCGATTCAGAGGCGATGATGCGGTTGTATGATGTCACCGACGGCGAGCTCGGTGAGGTTGCGACGACGGCACCGTCGAGTGTTGAAACTCCGGCAATTTCCTATCGTTCTGAATTCAGCGTGATGGGGCGTAATTGGTTGTTGGAAGTATGGAATGACCGGCTGCAACCGGAGCATAAGCAGAGCGCGGCGCAATGGGTGCTAATTTTCGGTTTGCTGTTAACCCTGTTACTGGTTTTTATTCTGTTCTGGTTAGCCAAAACACACCGCCAGATTTTACTTGAGCGGGACCGTGCGCAGAGTTATCTCGATACGGTTGAAACCATTATGCTGCTGCTTAACCCTCAGGGTGAAATCCAGATGATTAACCGTAAAGGTAGCGAGGTGTTGGGTATCAATATCGCTAACTTGTTGGGGAAAAACTGGTTCGCTAGTCAGATGCTGGTTGATTATGAGGAGGAGCGCAAGAGTTTTGAGGCGTTGTTTAATCGCGAGTGCCCGATCTCCGGATTCTATAAAAGTGAGAGTAAAGTGCGGGGGCGTGATGGCGAGTTACGGTTGATCACGTGGCGTAACCGGCTGCGCTTTGATGAGGCTGGTCAAGTTGTCGGGGTGTTGTGTGCCGGGGTGGATATAACCGAGCAGCGCCAATCAGAATTACTCGATAGGTTACGTAGTCACGCGATGGAGGCGACCCTACAGGGTGAGTCACTGAGTTATGTGTTGGATCTGTTGGTCAAGGGTATAGAAACCCAAACCCCCGGAGCACTCTGTTCCGTATTGTTGTTGGATGATTCTGGACAATACTTATCTCGCGGTGCCGCACCTTCCTTGCCGGACAGTTATTTTAAGATGATTGATGGACTGCAGATCGGCGAGGGGGTGGGTTCCTGTGGTACGGCGGCCTTCCGGCGTGAGCGGGTGGTGGTCGAAGATATTGAAACACACCCATTTTGGGCTGACTTTAAGCAGGTTGCATTGGAGTGTAATCTTCGTAGCTGCTGGTCGGAGCCGATTTTTGGTCGCAAAAGACGACTGATCGGAATCTTTAGTATCTATCATCAGTTTGTTTCTAAACCATCGCGTGCCGACCTTGAATTGACGGAAAGCATGTCCTCTTTTATCAGTCTTTTGGTCGAGGAGTTTCAGGCGGAAGCGACTCTCAAAAGAATGGCGAATACCGATGAGCTCACCGGTTTAAACAATCGTCGTAAGTTGTTTGATGATCTAGAAACCGAGTTTCAGCGTGCTAAACGCTATGGACGGCCCTTTAGCCTGTGCATGTTGGATCTCGATTTCTTTAAAAAGATTAACGACCAATATGGCCATGATGCCGGTGATCAGGTGCTTAAAGCGGTGGCACAGGCCATTAGCCTATCACTGCGTGAAAATGATATGTGTGGGCGTATCGGTGGCGAAGAGTTTACCATTCTCTTGCCCGATACCGCGCTCGACAGTGCCGCGGTGTTTGCTGAACGGCTACGTCAGCATGTTGAGGCGTTATCGATCTCCCTCGATGATGGTCAACAGGTGACGCTGACCTGTTCTATCGGTGTCGCGGAATATAGTGAGCACTTTCAAAAGGCGACCGAACTGCTCTCCTGTGCTGACCAGCGTTTATATCATGCTAAGGCCAATGGCCGTAACCGTATTAGCATTGAGGCGACGTAAGCGATTGCTGCAGGTGTAATTGGCAGTAACTGATCAGTTGCTCGGTAAGTTGCTGGCTGGTTTGGCTGGCCAAGTTCCAACTGTGCCAGTACAACGGTACTTCGAGAACATTACCTGGGGAAATCTCTGTTACAGCACCGGCGTCTAACAGTGATTGCATCTGTAAATCGGGCACCATGCCCCAAGCAAAACCCCGCTTGATGAGTTCGCTAAAGGCTTCGGAAGAGGGCACCCGGTGACGTTGGTAATCCAAGGTATCCGGGTAATATTGACTGATAAAACGATTCTGCAGAGCATCTTTTTCGTTGTATTCAACCGCCGGAGCTTTTGCTAAGGTTTCGCTGCTGACACCCTCTGCAAAGTACCGCTCAATATAAGCAGGGCTGGCCAATGCGAGATAGCGACTCACCCCTAGCAGCACCGCGCTACTGCCCTGTAGTGGTTTACTGCTGGCGCTGATACAGCCTTGCACATCGCCTTGGCGTAGCAGTAAATGGGTTTGATCCTGATCATCTACTCGCAAGTCCAGCAGGATGGGGCTTTGCTCCATCACCGGTTGCAGGGCATCCATAAACCAGGTCGCAAGAGAATCAGCATTAAGGCCGATGGTCAGCCGGGTAAAGCCATCTTGCTGGGCATTGTGTAGGTTTGCTAATAACTCATTCTGCAATAGGCTGACCTGATGATAATGGCGTTGTAGCTGTTGCCCAGCATCGGTGAGTCGTAATGGTTGGCTTCGCACTAACAAGAGTAATCCGGCGGCCTCTTCCAATTGTTTGATGCGTTGGGAGATTGCGGACTGGGTGAGAAACAGTCGTTTGGCGGCGCGATCAAAGCTTTGCTCTTCAATAACCGTGGCTAGCGCCTGAAGCTGGCGATAATCAAACATAGCATCTCGCATGATTAGGTGAGGATGAGGGCCATATGGCGGCATTAGAAATTCTAATGAAATATAAATATTATTAGTTTTACTTACCTGTGTCGAATGCTTACGCTGTGCCGATCCTTGTTTCGTAAACTTATTTCGGACTGAAAATTGTTATGTTGTTATCCATTCCTGCCCCCTTTATGACCGGTTTAGCGACGAGCGCTGGATTAATTATGGCGATTGGTGCGCAGAATGCATTTGTGCTTAGTCAGGGCGTGCGGCGGGAATATCATTGGCCGATCGCAGGGCTGTGTAGTTTGCTTGATGCGATATTGATAATGGCCGGGATCTCCGGGATGGGGATCTTGATTAGTCAATCGGCGTTGTTGTTACAGTTCATTACCTGGGCGGGTGGGGCATTTCTGTTGTGGTATGGGGCGAATGCATTACGCTCTGCACTGCGCAGTGAGTCGCTCAAGGTGTCGGTGAATCAGTTTGCCAATCTCCGTTCGGCATTGTTGGCGACATTGGCGCTGAGCCTGCTGAACCCCCACGTCTATTTAGATACGGTGGTATTACTGGGCAGTATCGGTGGGCGCTATGTTGAACAGGAACGGTATTGGTTTGGTGCCGGCGCAGCATTGTTCTCCTTTATTTGGTTTTTTGCCCTCAGTTTGGGCGCGCGCTGGCTGGCACCTCTGTTTCGCAAACCCATCAGTTGGCGCATTCTGGATGGCTCGGTGTGCATTATGATGTGGACGCTGGCAGCCTTATTGTTGACAGGCAATCTCAGCGCCTGATTGATTAACGCCGCTGATTCATTTTATGGTTAACGATTTGTGACAGGTCGGAGACCAGTCGGGCTAGGTTATCAATTGTCTCATTGGTATTGGTAATCGACGCTTTATTATTATCGGAAATATCCCGAATAGAGATAATATTGTGGCTAAGGCTCTCGGCTGTATCTTTTTGCTCATCGGCGGCCAGTGCAATCTGTTGGCTTTGATCTGAGATCTGATCCAGTGATTGCGTCAGTTGATCAAACGCCTGTCCTGCGGTTTCAGCTTTGTTAATGCTTTCTTTCACCTGACTATGGGTTTTACTCATGGTTTCTGAGGTGCTGTGAACCTGCATTTGCACCGCTCCGATACTGTGTTTTATCTGCTCGGTCGCTTTCTGTGTGCGAATGGCTAATTCTCGTACTTCATTGGCCACCACCGCAAAACCACGCCCATGATCACCGGCTCTGGCCGCTTCAATCGCAGCATTGAGTGCCAACAGGTTCGTTTGGCTGGTGATATCGTTGATCAGCGTGGTGATATGGCCAATCTCTTCAGTTTGGACATGTAGCTGTTCCGATTGGTTTGAGGCTTGATTGATCTCTTCAGCGAGAACTTCAATGGTTTGCAGCATATCGTTGATGATGGTTCTGCCCGTTTGTGCATCTTGGGCGGCTTGATGGGTGACCTCGGATGTGCGGGAGGTGTTTTCAGCCACATTTTGAGATGAAGATGCCATCTGGGTACTGGCAGAGGCCAGCATATCGCTTTCCATGTTTTGCTTATCAATACCGCAGGTGGTCTGGCTCAAGCTGTCATGGGTGATATCCATCACTTCTCTGAGCGTGAATATCGCATCTTCGACACGACCGGTGACGGTCGACAATTTTGCTTGCAGCAGATCGATAGCAATATTGGCGGCGCCAATTTCATCCATGCTGCCGCTGATTACCTGTTGTGACAGCGGGTTGTCATAGATTGCATTGGACTGTTTAAGAAGCTGTTGGAGTGGTTTAAGTTGCCAGTAGCACAGGCCGGTGATAGCGGCGGTGATAGCACCGGATACCAGTAGCTGTTGGAGCATGCTAAGGGGGACAATGTTTACTAATGATAATGCGGCTAAACCTGAAAATACGGTACCCAGCAGTCGATGACGCAGACTATGGCGCGCGAGGGATAAGCGCTTTGGGTTCGCACGGATCTGACTATAGAGGTTTTGTGCGTGTTGTTTAATATCATCCGGCAGTCGGGTTCGCACCGATTGATAGCCAATTTTAATACCGTCTTGGTCATACAGTGGTGTGACATACGCTAACACCCAGTAAAAATCACCATTTTTACAGCGGTTCTTGATCGCGCCTAACCAGGGCTTATCTGTTTTGAGATTATTCCATAGATCGGCAAACGCAGCGGCGGGCATGTCGGGATGTCGGACAATATTGTGGGGTTTGCCAAACAGTTCATCGCGACTAAAACCCGAGATATCGATAAAGTTCTGGTTGGCATAGGTAATACTACCAGAGAGCGACGTGGTGGAGATTAAACGACAGGCTTCTGGAACATCCCGCTCCCTTTTGCGGTGACTATCATCCATACAAAAAAACCTCTAATCCATTAATGATGATTACAGCCCTCCTCATGCAGCGAATAGCAGTGCTACTTAAGTTAGAACCTAAAATCCATGTTAGTTGTGGGGTTTGCTTACAGGGCGCTAAGTATACACCCTGAAACACGTAAATAAACCCGGCCATAAACTTTGTGCTAGAGGCTTTAAAACTAGTACTAAATAACTAATTTATCAGTCCCAAGGAGGCATAGGTAAAAAACCGCACCCTTAGCTACTATGTATGGGTAGTCAAACGACCCGCAAAGAAAGCGCGGTGTATAACAAAAAGAGAGGCATGGACAATGATTTACGCACAGCCAGGAACCGAGGGTTCTGTTGTTTCCTTTAAAGAACGTTACGAAAACTATATTGGTGGTGAGTGGGTTGCGCCGGTTAATGGGCAATACTTCGACAATGTTTCACCTGTTAACGGTAAGGTGTTTTGTCAGATTCCACGCTCCGATGCTGATGATATTAATCTTGCGCTTGATGCCGCCCATGCCGCTAAGGATGCTTGGGGTACAACATCGGTCGCTGAACGCTCTAATATTCTGCTAAGAATTGCTGACCGTATTGAGCAAAATTTAGAATTACTGGCGGTTGCCGAAACTTGGGATAACGGTAAAGCCGTGCGTGAAACCATGGCTGCCGATGTGCCGCTGTGTGTTGACCACTTCCGTTACTATGCCGGTTGTATCCGGGCCCAGGAAGGCTCTATCGGTGAGATCGATCAGAATACTGTTTCCTATCAATTTCATGAGCCACTGGGTGTTGTCGGTCAGATCATCCCTTGGAACTTCCCGCTGCTGATGGCGGCGTGGAAATTGGCGCCGGCACTGGTGACGGGCAACTGTGTTGTTATGAAGCCAGCAGAACAAACCCCAGCCTCTATCCTTAAACTGATGGAAGTGATCGGTGATCTGTTGCCACCGGGTGTGCTGAACATCGTCAATGGTTACGGTAAAGAAGCAGGCGAAGCGCTAGCCACTAGCACGCGTATCGCTAAGATCGCTTTCACCGGTTCAACGCCGGTTGGTTCTCACATTCTTAAGTGTGCCGCTGAAAATATTATCCCATCGACCGTAGAGCTTGGTGGTAAGTCACCTAACGTCTTCTTCGCTGACGTTATGGATCAGGAAGATGAATTTGTAAATAAAGCGGTTGAGGGGGCGGTGTTGGCCTTCTTTAACCAGGGTGAAGTTTGTACCTGCCCATCACGTTTGCTGGTGCAAGAGAGCATCTATGATGCCTTCATTGCTAAGGTCATTGAGCGTTCTAAGCAGATCAAGCGGGGCAACCCACTGGATACCGAAACCATGGTGGGTGCTCAGGCATCTCAACAGCAGTTTGAGAAAATCCTGTCGTACATGGAAATCGGTAAAGAAGAGGGCGCTGAGTTCCTGATCGGTGGTGATGTTCATGAACACGATGATGAGTTTAACTCGGGTTTCTATGTGCAGCCTACGCTGATGAAAGGCCACAACAAAATGCGCGTCTTCCAAGAAGAGATCTTCGGCCCAGTGGTCGCGGTGACAACCTTTAAAGACGAAGCGGAAGCCTTGGAAATTGCCAATGATACCGAGTTCGGTTTAGGGGCTGGTGTTTGGACCCGCGACATGAATGTGTCTTATCGTATGGGTCGTGGTATTCAGTCTGGTCGAGTATGGACTAACTGTTATCACCTTTACCCTGCCCATGCTGCGTTCGGTGGTTACAAGAAATCCGGTGTAGGTCGTGAGACTCACAAGATGATGTTGGATCATTATCAGCAGACTAAAAACCTGTTGGTTAGCTACGATATCAACCCACTGGGCTTCTTCTGATCTGATCAGGCTAAGCAAACGTAACATAACTTATGTAATCCCCGGGGTGGCTCGCCACCCCGCTTCTCTATCTCCAATCGTGTTTGGAGATTCGCACCGCAACCAGTCATTCTCTACGACTGGATGCACTCCGCTCCGGTATGGCATCTGTATCGGATATGTCGGTGTTTTTTGGCGGCCTCGGCCGCCTTTTTTTCGTTTCTGTCATCTTGAGTACTCCATTTATCGCTCCCATAGGCTCTCTCTGATAAGCTTAAGTACGCTAATTAGTTAGGACATAGTCGTATTAGCTGGCGGGGTGGTAATGGATTTTACTAGAGTATCGGGTCGATCAGGCCTTAACTTATTTTGGCTAGTATCAGTGTTACTGGTATTCCTGCTAGCAGGTTTCTTCGCTTATTTTTTTATTGCCAGCCAACAGTACAACCATACTAACCTCGATAAACTCCAAGCCTCCATTCAACTGCATATCAATCGTCGCCTTCAATACGAGGTGAATGACGCCATTCATTTTATCGATGCCCGTTACAACAGTGCAGAACAAGTCATTATGGCGCAATCGCAAAAGGAGGTATTACAGGCGCTGGAGGTGATGAATAGTTTTTACCAGCAAAATCGCCGGCGCTTATCCGATGTGGCGCTAAAAAAGCAGTTGCTTGAAGTGTTGCGGGGGGTGCGTTTTTTTAATGGCCGTGGTTACCTGTTTGTTGGTGATCAGACCGGCCGTGCGTTACTGGTGCCAGAACAGCCTGACCTGGAAGGCACCTCAATGTTGGATTTTCAGGATGATCAGGGCGTCTACTTCATCCGACGTTTCAAGCAAGTAAGCCGTTCTACCGCCGGAAAAGGCTTTGTGCGTTACCGTTGGTATCCGCCCGGTGAACGGGATCACATGGACAATAAGATCGCCTATATTGCACGTTTTGAACCGTATAACTGGCTTATCGGTGCAGGTGATTATGTGTCGCAGATTCAGCAAGATCTGCAAAAAGAAGTGATCGATCATCTGCAGAGTATTCGCTTTGGCAAGAACGGTTATCTGACGGTCATTGATCGCAGCGGTAAGGTGATTGCGGGTCAGGGCGTGAGTCAGTTTGTGGGTCAACCCTATACTAAACTTGAAAACCCGGCAGACCGTGCCCGTATTGCCAACCTTATTGATAAAGTAAAAAAAGATGGCTTTATCCATAGTGGCTGGTATCAGAGTGATGGTCAGCCCGATGCCGATCAACTGCTCTATGCCCGTGCTTTTCCCGCCTGGAATTGGATTGTTTTAGCCGGGGGGTATGCGGACCCCACGCTTGACCTGTTATTAGAGCAGCGGGCACAGATTAGCGTTAACGATCGGGATAGTAATATTACACTGTTGCTGTTGATTACCGTTTTATTAGCGATCGCGTTCGTGATGATGCGCTATTATGCCCGCGGTTTCCGCGAGTTGTTTAGCCATATTCAGCATGATTTAGACCAGCAGAATATCGCCTTGAGTGAAAATGCGCGGGCCTTGGAAATCAGTAAACGCATTGTCGATGCGGCCCATGAAGGCATTATGATCACCGATGCCAATAATCGCATCATTCGTGTTAATCACTCTTTTACCCGGATTACCGGTTATCTTTACGATGATGTGAAGGGGCGCGATCCGAATATTCTTCGTTCTTCGACCCACGAACCCGAATTTTACCAAGCGATGTGGGAATCACTGAATAATGAAGGTGAATGGCATGGTGAGATTTGGAATCGTCGCAAAAACGGCTCGCTCTATCCGCAGGCGTTGTCGATCACCAGTTATTGTAGTGCTGAGGGTAAGATCGAAAATTATATCGGCACCTTCACTGATATCAGCCAGCGTAAGGCGTTTGAAGAGCAGCTTGAGCATATGGCACAGAGCGATTCGCTTACCGATCTGCCGAATCGCCGCTCGCTGAGCAAGCGTTTACGTCATGAACTCGATGTGATCAAGCGCAACCCGAGCCATCAGTTAGGCTTGATCTTTATGGATCTCGACCTGTTCAAAAATATTAATGATACCTATGGTCACGGGGTTGGCGATCAGGTGTTGATTACTATTGCCCGCCGTTTGAATGAAACGGTGCGGGTGGTTGATATGGTCAGCCGAGTAGGGGGCGATGAATTTATTATTCTGCTGGGTAATCAGTCGGGTGAGATGGATCAGACCGCGATTCAGTTGGCCGAGCGGATCATACAGGCGGTCTCTGAACCGCTGGATATTGTCGGCACAAGATTACAGCTAACCACTAGTTTAGGGGTCGCGTTAGCGCCGTCTCATACTGACGATGCGGCGCAGTTGATGGAGTGTGCCGACTTAGCCCTCTATCGAGCAAAACAGGAGGGCAGCAATAATTACAAACTGTTTTCACCTTCCATGCTTGAGGAAAAAGACTAAGCTGGCTGCGGGGATATAGAGATTGATCAGTGGTGGATGGGGAGCCTGATTCTCTTCGCGGTTACGCGAGTGTTTTTGCCACCCTTGGCATTGGTAAGCCTAATTTATAATGACGGCCTCTGTTACAATACGCCGTAACCTTTTATATGGACTCAATAGTGCTGGTTATCTCTAATAATGTCTCGATCCCCGATGATGAAGTTGTTCTCACAGCGATCCGCGCTCAGGGCAGCGGCGGCCAGAATGTCAATAAAGTCTCATCGGCGATTCATCTGCGGTTTGATATTGCTGCCTCATCGCTGCCCGAGTTTTACAAAGAACGTTTGCTGCAACTGAAGGACTCTCGCATTACCAAAGAGGGGGTCGTGGTGATTAAAGCCCAGCAGTACCGCACTCAGGAAAAAAACCGAGAAGATGCACTGCAGCGATTACAGGCGTTAATTAAAACCGTCACGGTGGTGCAGAAGGCGCGACAAGCAACCAAGCCTAGTCGCTCAGCCAAACGTAAACGGGTTGATAGCAAAACCAAACGAGGTCATGTTAAGGCGTTACGGGGACGGGTGTCGGATTAGGCGCCACATCGGTTTGAGCCGCAAAAATATAACCTACCCCATATACCGTGTTAATCAATGCGGTTTCTTTCTGATAGTCATTGAGTTTTTTACGTAATTTACCGATCAGCATATCGATGGTGCGATCCGAAGGGTGCCATTCCCGATGATAGAGTGCGTTGAGTAGCGCTTCCCGCGTCATCAGTTGATTCCGGTTATTGAGTAAGGTCGTTAGAAGGGTGAACTCATTTTTGGGCAATTTTGTTAGCTGCCCCGTGGGTGATTTGAGCACCTGCCGCACTAGATCCAATTGCCAACCGCCAAAGTGACTGATTTGCGAGTCTGTTTGAGCGTTTGTGTTGTCTGGACCTTCGAGGCTCATTCTTGACCAGCGGCCGAGATTGCGAATTCTCGCGGAAAGCTCGCGGTAATTGACCGGTTGCGCAAGGTATTCATCGGCCCCCATCTCCAATGCCACAATCAGATCATCAGGGTTATTTTTTTTGCCGATGAGGATAATACCGCTGCGACTATGACTACGCAGTTTCCGGGTCAGAGAGAAGTCTGGATGTCGTGCAGTGGAGCAGTCGATAATAAATACATCGGTTTGTTCGGTATTATCCGGCGAGGGTAGATCGAATAAGGTATTAATATGAAAGCCGAAGCCATTCTCTTTATGGAAATTAGATAGATGATTACTCGAATTTTTATCGATAACAGTAATATTCATGCACATATTATTATTCTTTTATTATTAAATAGAGTGATGGACTATTTATATCGATTCAATAATAGTGTTTGAGAGACAACGGAGTCTGGTAAAAAATTGCGCAATCTTAGTAAAAAAAGAAGCAGTGCGTGGTAATAAAAACCCTAGCATTATGGCATTAGTGATACTTGGTATAACATCATCAGAAGTAGCGATATGGGCGGGTTTAAGCGCGGATCTGTGTCGCGGTCATGTTGAACTCCCGCCGTAACTGCTTATTCATATGGCTTTGATCACTAAAGCCTGTCTGTTGGGCGATTTGTGCCGGCGTTTGCTGACTGCTGATAAGTAGTTGTCGGGCGGCATAGGTGCGCCGCAGTATGACAAACTGATGCGGTGTATAGCCACTGCTGAGTTTAAACGCTCGACAGAAATGGTAGCTGCTCATATGCAGTTGACTAGCCATCTGGTCGAGGGTGATTTTTTGGCTTAGATGCTCGTCAATAAAGCGAATCAGTAGCTGTAACCCCTGAGGACTAATCTTTCCGCTGTGTGCATGACGTTGAATGGTTTTATTGGAATAACTATGCAAAAGGTGCACGATAGCGGCGTTTGCGAGGCTCTCCATATACAGATTGCCGCTTTTAAACTGATCCTGCATCTCGCGAAACATCAGTTCTGAAAGGCTCTGGAGGACAGGGCTTTGGGCATCGAAGAGTGATTGTAGTTCTAGTGTATCAGGGTCGAGGTCAAAGCTTTCTTGTATCACTTTACTAACCGCAGTATAGGGGAACAGTATGTGCAAGGTGCTCGAATTGGATTCAGGAATAAGCCACTGGTTATCTTGAAACGCGGGAATGAGAGCCACCGCTTGGCGCTGCCAGATGCCGTTATAGTGCTGTCCACCACAGTGATAGTGCACCGCTGCACTCGGCGGATTGTAGTTATAGATCATTACATGGTGATCCATGCCGGGAAGATTGAGATCGACATAGGGTAGCCGGGCATAGTTTTCCAGCCGGATATTGGTGAAGCTGTGATCGCCGCTGGTTTCACTGGCTTCAAATGGGATGGTGCTGAGTCGCTGCTCAGGGGTGATCAGACGCGATTTTGTATCAGGCATAGAAAACAGTTTCTCTTTTTTTATTATTAAACAGTAATGCTTGATCCCTGCATCATAAAAACTATTACTGAATAAAACAAGATTTGAGTTTTGTTAGGATATTAATTAATTTGTCTTTGGCTTGTTACTTTCTGTTACATAATGTCGTCAATCTTATCAAGATTTTCGTCTGCCTCTATTGGTATCGTCAGCCTGTAGTCATACTGTAGCAGAGGAAAAAACGTGAAAAACAATAACTATAAGGCTTTGTCAGTGTCCGCTTTGCTGTGCGGAAGTTTGTTGTCGGGCCAGGCTTTTGCCATCGCTGAAACGGTCCACCCTCGGGATTATATTCCCGCGCCGAAAGGCGTTAACTTGTCGGTCACTTATCTGCAAAGTGTCTCCGGTGATGATTTCAATGTCGATGGTGACACGGTGTCCAATGATGCTGATCTGCAGGTCAATGCTGTCATCCAGCGTTTTATTCATTACACCGAACTGTTTGGCATGCCTGCCGATCCGCAAATTATCATTCCGGTAGTTGATCAGGATGTGGGTATTCAGGGCGAACAAAGTTCGGGTATCGGGGATATTTTTATCGGCTCAACATTGTGGCCTATCGCTAACAACGACAATAAAGAGTGGTTAGGACTATCTTCGTTCGTCTACCTGCCTACCGGTGAGTATGAAAGTGATAAAGCGGTCAATGTGGGAGCCAACCGCTGGACGCTGGTGTTTCAGGGCGGTTATACCAAGGGGCTGAGCGACGGCCTATATATGGAGCTTATCGGTGAGGTTGAAATCTACGGCGACAATAATGACCTGGCGGCGGGTGATAGTCTTGGGCGTGACAATATGTACCGTATGAGCGCTATCGTTTCTCAAGATGTGACCCAAGGAGGCTATATTTGGGGACGTTACAGTAAGCAGAAAGGGGGCGAGGTGGATATCGATGGGGTTGATCAGGCGAATAGCGATGTCGATACCGACACCCTGACGTTAGGGTACAGCCAATGGATCGGCAAACGTTTTCAGTTGCAGGGTGAATATAGCCAAGACCTAAGCGTGAAAAACGGTATTGAAACCGATGGTATAACCCTACGGGTAGCGATTCCGTTTTAAGCGAGGAGGTAAAAGATGCAATTAAATAAACAACTGATGCCGCTATTACTCGGTGCGGCGCTGGTGCTACCCGGAGTGACCCAGTTACAGGCTGCGGCGGCAGTGGATGGCAACCGGTTAATCAATGCAGATCAAGAGCCGGGCAGCTGGCTCGCCCATGGTCGTGATTATACCGAGCAGCGGTTTAGCCCGTTGACGCAAATTAATAAGCAAACCGTGGCTGACCTAGGTTTGAGTTGGTCCTATGGCTTTGATTCCACCCGGGGTCTTGAGTCTACGCCATTAGTGATCGATGGCATGTTGTATGTCACAGGTAGTTGGAATGTGGTGTATGCCTTTGATGCGGTGACAGGTGAACTTAAATGGCAGTTTGATCCCCAGGTGGATCGGGGTGTAGTTGGTCCAAAGCTCTGTTGTGATGCGGTTAACCGAGGCGTTGCAGCATGGCAAGGTAAGCTCTATACCGGCACCTTGGATGGTCGCTTGATTGCTCTGGATGCTGAAACCGGGCAGCAGCTTTGGTCTTCACAAACTACCGATAACGATCAGGCTTATTCTATTACTGGCGCGCCGCGTATTGTTAAGGGTAAGGTGATGATCGGTAACGGCGGCGCTGAGTTTGGCGTGCGCGGATATTTTTCTGCCTATGATGCCGATAGCGGCGAGATGTTATGGCGTTTTTATACCGTGCCCGATGACCCGGCAAAAGAGACTAATCCAACGCTGATTGAAGCGAGTAAAACCTGGTCCGGTGAATGGTGGACGCTCGGCGGTGGTGGCACCGCCTGGGATTCAATGGCCTATGACCCTGAGCTGGATTTGCTCTATGTCGGTATCGGTAACGGCTCCCCTTGGAACCGCGAGATACGGAGTAATGGCGAGGGAGATAATCTGTTTCTGTCGTCCATTGTGGCGGTGCGGCCGGACACCGGCGAATATGTTTGGCATTACCAAACAACTCCCGGTGAGGAGTGGGATTACACCGCGACTCAGCATATGATTTTGGCCGATCTTGAGGTCAAGGGTAAGCTGCGTAAAGTGTTAATGCAGGCACCTAAAAACGGCTTCTTCTATGTACTGGATCGGGTGACCGGCGAGTTTATTTCAGCCGAAAACTATGTCGCGGTGAACTGGGCCGATGGTGTGGACCCCGCCACAGGCCGACCGAATATCAAGCCTGAAGCCCGTTATAGCACCGCCGGTAAACCGTTTTTGGCTCAGCCATCACCCTTCGGTGGGCATAACTGGCAGCCAATGAGCTTTAACCCGGATACGGGGTTAGTGTACTTGCCGACTCGGGAGATGGCGTTCCCCTATATTCCCGATGATGACTATCAGGTTAAATCTCTTACCGTCAATTTAGGGGTGAGTCTATTGGCGGCCACCATGCCGGAAGACCCAGCGGTGCGTAAAGCGATCAAGGCGGCGACCAAAGGTCGTTTGGTGGCTTGGGACCCGGTCGCTCAGCAAGAAGCTTGGGGTATCGATATGCCTGTGCCGTGGAATGGCGGCACCTTGAGTACTGCCGGTGGCTTGGTGTTCCAAGGCAATGGTAAGGGCAATCTGGTGGCTTATGACGCCGCGAATGGTAAGTCGTTATGGTCTTATCATAGTCAGACAGGCATGGTGGCTCCGCCGATTAGTTACCGTGTAAATGGTGAGCAGTATGTCGCCATTATGGCGGGCTGGGGTGGGGCCGTACCACTGGTGGTCGGGCCATTGGTGAGTGAGGCGCTAACCACCAATACTAACCGTTTACTGGTGTTCAAACTCGGGGGTAAGGCAACGTTGCCTGAACTCAAGGTTACAGCTAAAGCGTTGAATCCACCGTCAGCTAACGCATCGGCAGAAACCGTAGCCGAGGGTAAAGCGATTTATCACACTTACTGTAGTTCTTGTCATGGTGATGGCGCGGTGAGTGGCGGGGTGTTGCCAGATCTGCGCTATGCCAGCCAACATACCTTTGATTACTGGGAAGCGATCGTCGTCAATGGCTTGAAAAAAGCCAATGGCATGGCGGCCTTTGGCAGTGTGATGAGTGTGGCGCAGGCCGATGCAGTAAAAGCCTATGTGATCAAGCGAGCCAACGATGAGTTGACGGCTCAGCAAGCGACACCGTAACGGTGTTAATCAGTCCTCCGTGTGGGGTTGCCGCGAGGCGCGTGATCTCTCTGGATTTGAGGTGGCTCCAGTGGCCATCTCTTTTTTAACTCCAAGATTCAGTCTGATCGAGGCTAAAACAGTACTTTTACCGCCGAATTACGACTAAAAAGCACTGTAGATTAGTTCCAAAGTACCATATGGAATTAAGCCCTCGGTTTCTATGATTAAAGACAGTCATAAGACTGGAACAACCTAATAACAAAAGAGGTAATACATATGTGGACTAAACCAGCTTATACAGATCTGCGTATCGGATTCGAAGTCACCATGTACTTCGCAAACCGCTAAGCACTATACCAAGCTCCACCTACGGGTGGAGTTTTTAGTTTGTCCCTCGAACACACCGACAATACGACAAGATAATAATAATGAAAATACAAATTCTTGGCTCAGCCGCCGGCGGTGGTTTTCCGCAGTGGAACTGTAATTGCCGCAACTGTGCTGGTTATCGCGCCGGCACATTGAATGCTAAATCTCGCACCCAGTCGTCCATTGCGATCAGCGCGAATGGCGAAGACTGGATACTGTTTAATACCTCACCGGATATTCGTCAGCAACTGGCTGATTTTGCGCCGATGCAACCCAATCGCCAGATTCGTGATACCGGTATCGCCGCGATTGTCTATATGGACAGTCAGATCGACCATACCACCGGTTTGTTAATGTTGCGCGAAGGCTGTCCCCATGAGGTTTGGTGTACCGATATGGTGTATCAAGACCTCACCACCGGTTTCCCCGTGTTTAAGATGTTAGAGCATTGGAATGGTGGCATTACCCGTAACCGGATTTCGGTTGCAGCGGGCGAGAACAGCTTTGTGATTCCTCAGGTACCCGAATTTAAACTGACCGCCGTAACCCTGCTCAGCAGTGCGCCGCCTTATTCGCCACATCGTAATGACCCGCATCCGGGGGACAATATTGGCATTCTGATTGAAGATACCCGCAGTGGTAAAACGCTGTTTTACGCGCCGGGTCTTGGTCAGATCGAACCGCATCTGAAGCCGATTATGCAAGATGCCGATTGTTTGCTGGTGGATGGCACCATCTGGCGCGACGATGAGATGATCACGTCGGGAGTTGGCGATAAGTTAGGCGTTACGATGGGGCACCTTGCACAGATGCCCAATGAAGCTACTGGCGAGGCGGGCATGTTAGCGTTTCTCGATACCCTTGAGAAACCGCGCAAAGTATTAATTCACATCAATAATACCAATCCGATTTTAGATGAAGACTCTCCTGAACGGGCCGAAGTGGTGGCTCGTGGGATCGAAGTTTCCTATGACGGCATGAGTATTGAGCTTTAAGGGGGCGTTATGAATGCACCACTGAAACAGACCTTGCCGGCGCTGAGCCGGGACGAATTTGAACAGGCGCTGCGGGCTAAAGGGGCGTTTTATCATACCGAACACCCTTACCATGTGGCGATGTATAACGGCGACTGTAGTAAAGAGCAGATCCAGGGCTGGGTGGCCAACCGTTTCTATTATCAAATTTCAATACCGTTGAAAGATGCCGCTATTATGGCCAACTGCCCGGACCGTGATGTACGCCGTCATTGGGTGCAGCGGGTGTTGGATCACGATGGCTATGATGGCGCCGTGGGTGGCATCGAAGCCTGGTTGCGGTTGGGCGAAGCAGTGGGTTTGCGCCGTGAAGAGATTCTGTCGCAAGAACATGTATTGCCCGGTGTCCGCTTTGCCGTCGATGCCTATGTTAATTTTGCTCGCCGTGCGACTTGGCAAGAAGCCGCCAGTTCATCACTGACCGAACTATTTGCCCCGACTATTCATCAGAATCGCTTGGATACTTGGCCGACTCACTATCCTTGGATCAAAGAGGAGGGCTATCAGTACTTCCGTGGCCGTTTGACAGAAGCCCGCCGCGATGTAGCTCATGGGTTGGATATTACGCTAGAGCACTACACCACCCGCGAACAACAAGATCGGATGTTGAATATTTTACAGTTCAAATTGGATGTGCTCTGGAGCATGTTAGATGCCATGACCATGGCCTATGAACTCAAGCGTCCGCCGTATCACACGGTGACCGACGAGAAGATCTATCACCAAGGTCTATTCGCATGAGCGGCGCAGAGATCACCCCGGATCAGACCCCGGTATTGAATCGGATGTTTCGTTTTCAATGGGAGAAAGCACAGGATAGTTATGTGCTGCTCTATCCCGAAGGGATGGTTAAACTCAATGGCCCCGCCGGTGAAGTCTTAGCCCTGGTGGATGGTCAGCGTACTGCAGCGGATATAATCCAGACACTGCAGGCAAAATTCCCCGATGCCGATGGGATCGAGCGGGATATTCTGGATTTCTTAGGAGATGCCCGTGAGCAACGCTGGATCAGCCTGTAACGGACAGCCATCACTGAATGCGGTGCCGACCCATGGTCAGCCGCTGTGGTTGCTCGCCGAACTCACTTATAAGTGCCCACTGCAGTGCCCTTACTGCGCTAACCCAACCAATTTCGCCAGTAAAACCGATGAGCTAACCACCGCCGAGTGGGTCGATGTGTTTACCCAAGCCCGTGAACTAGGTGCGGCACAGTTGGGCTTTTCCGGTGGCGAACCGCTGGTACGGCAAGACTTAGTAGAACTGATTAGCGAAGCGCGACAATTGGGTTATTACACCAACCTGATTACCTCTGGAGTGGGCCTAAACGAGCATAAAATAGCGGACTTTCGCACTGCTGGTTTGGATCATATTCAGGTTAGTTTTCAGGCCGCCGACCCCGAAGTAAACAACCTGCTCGCGGGATCAAAAAAGCCTTTGCGCAAAAACTAAAGATGGCTCGGGAAGTGAAAGCCCAGGGGTATCCGATGGTGCTCAACTTTGTTACCCATCGGCATAATATCGATCAGATCGACCGTATTATCGAGCTTTGTGTCGAACTCGAAGCCGATTATGTCGAGTTGGCTACCTGTCAGTATTATGGCTGGGCCTATGAAAACCGTAATAACCTGTTGCCTACGCGGGCGCAGTTAGAGCGGGCCGAGCGCATCACTAACGAATACCGTGATCGCCTTGCGGCGGCGGGTAATCCGATCAAAATCATCTTTGTTACGCCGGATTATTACGAAGAGCGCCCGAAAGGCTGTATGAATGGTTGGGGGCAGGTGTTTCTAACGGTCACGCCGGATGGTACGGCCCTGCCTTGCCATAGTGCGCGGATGCTGCCGGTGGAGTTTCCCAATGTGAAGGAACAGAGCATCGAGCAGATTTGGAATCGCTCCAACGGCTTCAACCACTTCCGGGGTTATGAGTGGATGAAAGAGCCTTGTGTCTCCTGTGATGAAAAAGAGAAGGACTTTGGCGGCTGCCGCTGTCAGGCTTTTATGCTCACCGGCGATGCCAATAATGCTGATCCTGTTTGCAGTAAATCCCCCCATCATGATCTGATTGTGCAGGCACGCGAAGCCGCGGAGCTGCCCGTGCATGACGAGCCTATCTACCGTAATGAGCGCAACTCCAGAGTGTTCTGCAAGGGCTGATATGTTAGCCTGAGCCTCTGCACTGACTAAACGGTAGCTAACGATGACCCAATATGGTTTTTTTGCATCCTCCCTGTCCGCTGCTGAGGCGGTGGCCGGGGGGCTTGAATATGGTCAACTCTATGCCGGTGATCAGGGCGTTTTCTGGGTTGAATACCAACCGGAAAATGGCCGTAACTTGCTTTACCGGCGTGATTGGAACGGGGTCGTTAGCTGCTTAACCCCGGCCGGTTTTAGCGTCCGCAGCGGTGTCTATGAATATGGTGGTAAAAGCTGGTGCCCCGTAGATCACCGCTTGGCGTTTGTGAATGCCACCGACCAACAGATCTGGCTACAGCAGGGCGGTCAAACGCCTTTGCCGCTTACCCAAACCTCGGGTTGCCGTTATGGCGATCTAATCTATGATCAACCCCGTCAACGACTGCTAGCGGTGCAGGAACAACCCAGTGATGATCCTACTCAACCGCTACATCGCTTAGTGGCGGTGGATATTGATAGTGGTGCGGTCACCGTGATGGTTAGCGGCGATGATTTCTATGCTGCACCGGTGCTGAGCCCCGACGGTCAACAGCTGGCTTGGATTAGTTGGAACCACCCACACATGCCTTGGGTCAGCACTCAGCTTAATCTCGCCCACCTTAGGCCACCCAACACGCAACCGGCTGATGCGGACAAAGGAAAACAAGGAACCGGAGAACAAGGGACAGGCACTGCTAGCGCAAGCGAGCATAATGACACCGGCAAGCATCATATCAACCCGGCCAGTGGTTTAACCGGACATCGAATCGTCGCCGGCCAGACGACTCAAGAATCCTTGCAGCAACCACGCTTCTTAAGTGATAACAGCTTAGTCGCGATCAGTGATATTTCTGGTTGGTGGAATTTATACCGTTATCTATTTGATGATGCAAATAATAAACCACAAAACCACTCCGTAGAGACTGCAGCACCTACACTCGAAACACCCAAAATATCAGCATCGAACAACCCGTTAACAGGGCGCGGGGCAGATGGCGTTCGAGCCGAGCTGCTGTGGTCTCGAACAAATGACTTTGGCTTGCCGCAGTGGCAGTTGGGCGTCTCGACCTGGGATCAATTGGATGACGATCATTGGATCGCCTGTTATATGGTGCAGGGGGAAGGGCGCTTAGCGATGGTGTCTGCGCTGGGCCAAGAACGTCGGCTTACCGACCAGTTCAGTCTATTTCGCCATCTGTGCTGTTATCGCGGGCGGATCTACTGCATAGCCGCCGCGCAAGATCGGGCGATGGCGATTATTGAGCTAGCCCCGAACGGAGGCATGCACCCCGTTGATGAGCTGTTAAATGACAATGAATTGCCGGTTGATAGCATTAATTATCACGGCACCGAGGTGCGGGTTTTGGCGGGGGGAGAAACCGGCGGGTAATATCACTCTGCCACAACCGGTGAGTTATCCGGTGGCAGATGAAACCGCCTATGGTTTTCTCTATCTGCCACGCCTAAGCACTGACCTGAGCCAGCGCCCGCCCTTGATCGTGTTCACCCATGGCGGGCCAACGGCGGCGACTTACCCACTGTATAATCCCAAAATTCAGTTCTGGACCAGCCGGGGCTTTGCTGTGATAGATCTTAATTATCGCGGCAGCACCGGTTATGGCCGGGCCTATCGTTTGCGCTTAGCCGGGGAGTGGGGGCAAACCGATTGGCAAGATGCCGAAGCAGCGGTTGATTATCTCGCCAGTGAGGGGCTTATCGACTCGGCGAATGTGTTTATTCGCGGTGGCAGTGCCGGCGGCTATACCACCCTTTGTGCATTGGCGTTCAGTGATCGATTTAAAGGCGGGGCCAGTTATTACGGCGTCAGTGATCCGATAGCACTCACCCGCGATACCCATAAATTTGAAAGCCATTACTTAGATTGGTTGATCGGTGATCCTCAACAGGATGCTGCGCTGTATCAGCAACGCAGTCCACTCCTGCATGCCGATCAAATTAACTGCCCAATGATCTTCTTTCAAGGCGGCCAAGATAGGGTCGTGGTGCCGCAGCAAACCGATGTGATGGTCAATGCCTTAAAACAGCGCGGTATTGCGGTGGAATACCATCTGTACCCAGATGAACAGCACGGCTTTCGTCAAGCCGGTAACCAAGTGCACAGTCTCGAAGCGGAGCTGCAGTTTTATCAGCGTCTGTTGATTTGATGCGCTAATTTTCTGCTACAGTGCGCGGCACCGTGGCATGAATCATCAGCGGAGCAATCACGCGTACTGCACAAGCATGCTGGGAGCGCAGCGAATCTAAAGGTGGGCACGTATGGGGAGACGCAATCGATCGATGAAAAGGGAACTCATCGTATACATCCTTGAACTGTCTTTCTGCAGTATGATTTGAGTTTTTCAAGGAAAGGGGACACACTGAGTTTTCGTGCTTGCCCGTTTATTCGGTTGGTGATATTTTGATCATCAATAAAATCAATGGGTTATTGATTTACACGTTTATAGGCCAGTCACGTTTATATGCCACTCGTCACCGAAATAGTGTGCACGCACGCTTTTCTGGAAAGGAATAGTCAACCTATGGAAGGTTTCAGAATGAAATCAGTTGGTTACAAGCAGAAGCCCGGTGAGTTCTCGCCAGTATATCAGGCACGCACAGGAATAAGCTGTTAGGCATCATATTTAGGAATTCGAAATTGTTTATATTTACTGTGATTATTTTTATTGGATCTTTAGGTTGGGTATACTTTGAACCTGGTTGGGAGCCTTCATTATTTTCAATAGCTAGCTTTGCAGCAGTGGTATCATCCGAAAACCATGTAAAAAGGTGGATTAAAAATAAGATCAATGATTTTCGTACAAAGAAGATTACTATTGAAAATGGTCTTATCTCTGACTCAGACGAAGACATATTAAAAATTATTAGGCCATTATGTTTGGGTGAAAATGTATTGTTTACGTGTACTAATGTAGATGCAATTAAGCTTAAAAAAGATTTTACCAATCAATCAGCTAGTGATAGCGAAAGGTTTTATAAGAAATCAAAATCTGATAGTTTACTAGCGAAGTCTAAATTAGTTGAATCTGCAGTTATGATTTTATCAGAATTGAATAAGTGTCATTTAGTTAATATTGAAATATCAGCTCTTCCGAAAGTGCTTAGAAACTTTGTTCAAATTACGTATCCTAAACCCAATGGAAAACCTAGTTTTTTTGTTGATGGAAAAACAGTTTCTTTTGATATTTATTCAAATTCTATTGATGAAGAAGTACTTTCATTTGTTGCGGATTTCCCTCCTGAAATTGTGGAAAAAATTCTTGCTAAACTGAACCTTAAGAATACAAATGAACTTGCTGTTCCTTATCATTATTCGGCTTTACAGTTGCCAGAAGAAGCATTTAATGAATATGTATTGCCCGCTCATATTTATTCAGCTCTAAGTAGATATAAGCAATATAAAGAGAATGATAACTTCTGGGTAGCACACAATTGGGCTTTTGGTCCGCATTAAAATACCTAACAAGCTAAGGAAGATGCGAATAAGCCCTTCTCATGAGACAATTAATTTTTAACCTTCGAGCTTGACCATGTCACATCAACTTACTTTTGCCGACAGTGAATTCAACAATAAGCGTCGTAAAACACGCAAAGAAATTTTCTTGACTCGAATGGACGAACTGATGCCGTGGGATCAGCTTGAAGCCGTTATTGAACCCTTCTATCCCAAAGCAGGGAAAGGAAAAAGACCGTATCCGCTGTCTACTATGTTTCGTATTCACTGCATGCAGAATTGGTACAACATGAGCGACCCCGGGGAAGATGCACTTTATGAAATCTCTTCAATGCGTTTGTTTGCCAGGTTGTCATTGGACAGTGCAATTCCTGACCATGCTACCATTATGAATTTTAGGCACTTATTGGACAAGCATAAGCTCTCCCGTCAGCTGTTCAAGGAAGTAAATAAATGGTTATCCAATGCAGGAATTTATTTAAAAGAAGGGACGATCGTTGATGCCACTACTATTGAAGCGGCTAGCTCAACGAAAAATAAGACGAATACACGCGACCCTGAAATGCATCAGACTCAGAAAGGAAAACAGTGGGTTTTCGGGTTAAAAGCTCATATTGGCGTCGATGCCAGAACAGCAGTTTAAGCACGACAGCCGCCAAAGTACACGACATCACAGAAACAGAAAAGCTGCTTCACGGGGAGGGAACCTTTATCTCGGCGGATTCAGGTTATCGAGGCGCACAAAAACGAGAGGAACTAAAAGATATCGAGGCGGATTGGCTGATTGCAGAAATGCCAAGCAAGGCGCGAATTCTCAAGAAACACCCGAGAATAAACAAGCAACCCATCCGAACGGAATACCTCAAAGCCAGTATCCGAGCAAAAGTAGAGCATCCGTTTCGGATCATAAAGCGTCAGTTTGGTTTTAGGAAAGCCATCTATCGAGGACTGGCTAAAAACGATAACAAGTTGGCGATGCTGTTTGCCTTAGCCAATGTGTTTAGGGTTGACCAGATGATACGGGCGGCAAGGGGTTAATCCGTTTAAAGCCCACTAAATAAGGCTAATTCGGCTTATTTAGTAGCGAAAAATACTAAAATAAGTGGCATCTTGTGCTTTTTTGCTCGAATGAAAGAAGTTTAGTGCATTGTGACTTCTTGATCGCAGCTTCCCTAGTAAGCCTGTCGCTGTAGCTCACAAAATCGTGAATAAAAAAACAGCAAAACCGGGACACCCATAATTTAATCCTACCAAAATCAGCCGTCTGACAATTATTAGCCAAGGCTTACGGGGAAGAAATTTTAGATAATAAAAAAATCGTGCAGGGTCCTTTTGTATGAGCATGTACTACTTGCATGCTTTGTGAACATCTTCGTTGAACTGCTCTCTACTTAGGCTTAGAAGGGCATCTAGTAGCTCTTTATTGCTTGCCCTTGCTGCCTCAGGGTTTAATGTCCTCACTTTACCAAGGTATGCAGTACAGTCATCTTTGTTGTGCTTTGCTGTCATTTCATTGCAGGCATAGCGAATATATGAAGCACCTCTTTCTGAGTTAGCTCTGCCAATATACTCTGACATGCACTCATCAAAATCATCTGGAAAAAAATATGGATGACTTGTTCCTGATAGCGATATTGGTCTGTACTTTTTGCACACTGAAGCTAGAGCTGCAGCAGATCTGTTAGTTTTTGCATCCTCCATTCTATCAAGCAGGCATTCTTCATAGCTTCCTGGTTCGATAATCCCAGCAAAGACCGAAAAAGGTAATAGCACTGCTGCAATTACAAAAAACCTATTCACGACCAATATCCTTATCTATTCGTTAAAGATTTATTCACCCATTACTGCTTTGCGCATTGCCTCTGCTCTGGACTGTCCTTCAGTATAAGCCTGAATAGCCTCGCTACCCAGAATATCGCAAGCTTTTAGCAAATCATTCTGGTGCTGAGAAGATAGCTGTTTGGCAATAATGTTATTACTAGTCTCAATGACCGTGCTTTTTCCGTGGATATAGAATTTCTCGAACGGGCCTCCAATATAGATACGATCCCATGATTCCTGGAGGCTTTTGTAAGCCTTTAATTCGGCTTCGTTTGATGGGCAGATATCGCTTATCTTTATATATAATCCGGCTGCTCTTCCTGTTGTAATAGCGCCGTCCTGCTCCTGAGTTGTTGGCGATGGTTGCTCTTTTACCTGACAGCCAGAGATAGCAATAGCCGCTGCAATCATGATAATACGGTTCATTATATCAGTCCTTTAGTTGTTAAAGCTTGCCCATTAGCACCCTTACAGTGCGTCTGTAGTGGTCAACTAAAACTGGCCACCGCTTTAGTTGACCACTACATTACTCCACTTCCCCATGGGATATCCAGCTAGCAGGTACAACTCTTACTATCAGAGAAGCGCATAGAAAAATTCTTCTAATTAAAGGGATCAAAGCCCTTTTCTGCAGCGCGTTTATCTTCGTTTTTCTGTTTTTATTGATCAAAGCGAGCAGGGAGAGGTGCACCTATAAATACCTTGATGCCGCCATAGATCGGCGCAATGGTGAATGCCTTAAAGCGTTCACGTCTTGTGGTGGAATACCATCTTTACCCTGATAAACCACTCGGTTTTCGCTAAATACGCAACCAAAACATCGCTTTGATACCGAACTTCAGCTTTTTTGTAGGCAACTGGCCTGATCCTGAGGCAATCTTCTGGTACAATGCGCGACTTTGAAATTCCGTCACTATCCTGCGGCTCTGGGATAGAGGCATTGTGACCAATTTACAGGAGTGAACATGAGTACAGAACAAGCCCTTCGGGACCGCAGCGAATCAAAATGTGAGTTATGCAGCGCAACCGATAATCTGAGTGTTTATGAAGTACCGCCGAATTCACTTGGTGGTGTTGATGACTCTGTTCTGCTGTGCAGCACTTGTAAAGGTCAGATCGAAAACCCAGAAACCACCGATGCAAACCACTGGCGTTGCCTGAATGACAGCATGTGGAGCCAGGTGCCTGCAGTGCAAGTCGTTGCTTGGCGCATGCTGAACCGTCTGCGTGGCGAAGGCTGGCCGCAAGATCTGCTGGATATGCTCTATCTGGATGATGAAACTGCACTCTGGGCAAAAGCGACTGGCGATCATCTAGACGATTCTGAGAAAGTTATTCACCGCGACAGTAACGGTGCAATCTTGACTGCTGGCGATAACGTTGTATTGATCAAAGATCTGGATGTTAAGGGCGCTGGTTTCACCGCTAAGCGCGGTACTGCTGTACGTGGTATCTCTCTGGTGCAAGAAAACGAAGAACACATTGAAGGTCGCGTTAACGGTACGCGCATCGTTATTCTGACTAAATTCGTTAAGAAATCTTAATCCGCATCTGAATGCTAAAAACGCGCCTACTTGGCGCGTTTTTTGGTTTTAGTAAGTAGAGTAAGTAGGGACAGGTTAAGTAAGGGACAGGCACTCATCACTTGATTTAGGTGGTGATTGTCGTGGTTCAATCAACATTGTCTAGGGACAGCCATCTCTTGCCAGGGGTATCACATAGATCAGGGGTAAGATTCAAGACGACAAATGGCATCGACAGTAGGTAGGGACAGGCACTCATCATTTGATCTAGGTGGTGATTGTCGTGGTTCAATCAACATTGTCTAGGGACAGCCATCTCTTGCTATCAGGGGTATCACAGAGATCAGGGGTAGATTCAAGAGGACAAATGGCATCAACTGGCAGCGTTTTCGGATGATGTTTGGACCCCGATGATTGCCTGCACCGCTTCCTACTTTTTTAATATTCCGTGTTCTAAAGCACGTTGTTCTGTGTGATTATTGTGCTACAAAAGAGACGCCAATATTGTTTTTTTCTAAATGTCTTGTCGTCTATTGAACCGTTAGCGATAAAGGAGAGTCCTGTGGTGGGAGAAACGAATTTAACTAAGTTGCTAGAGTCGATGTCACCAAAACTAATGTCGGGCGAATATGTCTTTTGCTCAGTACAGGGTGAGTATCAAGATTTTCATCAGTTGGCTCCGTTAGCCTCCTATCGCGAGGAGGAAGGTTTAACCTTGTTGCTCACTAAGGAAGCCGCTATGGCCAATAATCTGCCATTTGAATCGGTGTTTAGAGGTATCACGCTAATGGTTCATTCAAGCCTCGATGCCGTTGGTTTAACGGCGGCGGTTTCGACTAAGCTGGCCGAAAAAGGCATCAGTGCCAATGTCATCGCAGCCTATTACCATGATCATATCTTTGTTCAAACCGATAAAGCGGCATTAGCTATGGATGCATTAGGTGAGTTTCGTCGTTAACAACCGTTTTTGTGGGGCATCAACAAGGACGATGCGCATCAACTGGTTGACGTTATAAATTGATCAGTGAATCGATATGGTTCATATCAGCGGACCAGTTAAGGTTCGATGCTGGCGGGGTAGTAATGAAAGGGATCCTTAGCTTTATTTTAGTCGTGATACTTACATCGGTGTCTCATTTTTCTGCCGCGACAGAGGCTGAGGTTGAGCCCCTCGCAGAGCTCATGGCGTCACTGGAAAAAGTCTATGGGCGCTATATCGATCGGCAAAGAGATCCGATATCTATACCGTCGAACATCACTCGCCGATACGAATCTCTGTTGAGTTTACAAGGTGCAACGGCTGAAGGTAGCGCAAGATTTATCAATGAGATGCAACAAAATATCGCCAATTTTGACAAGGCCCAAGCCATCAGTTTCGAGTCAAACGAGATTTATGATTGGTATAAAACGCAGTTGTTACTGCTCGGTTTGAAAGCAGACACCTCTGCCAACATGAAAGCAATAGATAGAACTTACGTTGATATAGTTGAAAGCGAGCACTTTACGGGGGCCGATATTCTCGACTTTGAACAACGTTATCAAGTGGCGCTAAACAACCATACTGACGATGCCATTGCAGTATTTGAGCCGCTCAGAGCGTTGCAGGAAATAGCCTATAAGATAGCTTTATATTCGCGCGAGTTAACCGATGATGAAAAAGCCGCGCTAGCGGCCGAGATTAACCAATTTTCCATTGTGTTCGATGAAGTTGAAGCATTGGTAACGCAACAAAAATGGACCAAGGTTAGTCACAAGATTCCACCGGGCACCTCACTTGGCAGTCAACTGACGACAAAGATGCAAGCGACCTTAGATAACCGTGAGAACATTAGGGCGGATCAGATTGTGCGATACCGTGCTTTAGATACAGAGCTCAGTGGGTTAAAAGAAGAGATTGAGCAACTGGATGATAAACTTGAAGGATATAAAGAGGAGCTTCGCGAGCCATGTCAATCGGTACGGGTCGATTATTCCTGTGCTAGTCGGTGCCCTGATAAGCGTGTGCGAGATATAGTGTTGGGTTATTACAAAAATGTCCCTGATTATAAATGTTTATCGCATTGTGATAGGGCAGAACGCCAGAAACAGGCGAGTTATGATGAGGATGAGGCTTACTGTACCGAAGAAAAAGAAGACCTAAAAGCACGTTATCTCCGATATGGTAATGACAGGAACCGCCTAGTTCATAAGTTCAACGGGCGTTTACAAGAGTTTAGAGGCCTTCATGAGACATTAAACGAAGGATTATAGTGTCTCTGTTTAATGCTCGGGTCCGTTAAGTTATAGGGTTGAGTGCGTTACTTTTCTTCGGGGCGTATGCTCGTGTTAACCCGATGGCGCATGGCTAAATCAGCACTTAAGCCAAGCGCTTCCATCAGAGCTAAATCAGCTCTTAGATAAGGTGAAAACCATGAAAATTGCTATAACCGCCGCCAGCGGTCATTTAGGCGGCGAAATTGTTAAAGCGACGGTTGGGTTGTTATCAGCAGAGCAGGTCATCGGTTTAGCGCGAACACCGGCAAAAGCCAGTCACCTCGGCGTTGAAATACGCCCCGGTGACTATGATGACAAATACGGCTTAGAAACCTCGTTAAAAGGGATCGATACGTTGTTGCTGGTGTCCGGGATGGATGCACCAGAAAAACGTATCGTGCAGCACCGTAATGTCATTCAAGCCGCAAAAAATAGCGGGGTGAAAAAGATTGTTTATACCAGTGTTCAAGGGGCCGAAGAGAATACGGCTTTTTCGCCGGTGATACAAAGCAACCGTCAGACAGAAACGGATATTATTCATAGTGGTTTAGAGTGGGTGATCGGTCGCAATGGGATCTATATCGAACCCGACATCGACTATATCGACAGCTATAAACGCCTCGGCGGTATTACTAACTGTGCAGGGGATGGTAAATGTGGCTATACCACCCGAGCAGAACTGGCTTATGCCTATGCCCGTATGCTAACTGAGACCCAGCACAATGGGCATACCTATAATCTCCATGGCGACGCCATTAGCCAATATCAACTGGCGGAATATCTGAATCAAGCGTTCGGTACGGATTTAGTTTATACGCCGATGTCGGTGGAGGCCTATCGTCAAGATCGTGTGGCGGAATTAGGTGAGTTTATCGGTACGGTTATTTCCGGTATCTATCAGGGTATTCGGGAAGGTAAGTCGGATAATCCAAGTGATTATCAACGAGCGGCAGGCAGAGAGCATCAATCTTGGATGGATTATTTTGCGGCGCTCAAGGCACATCAGTAATCGCGCTTTATCGTATCGAGTTGCACAAGGCTTGGGTTGTCGATTAGCTAAAGGCCGCAGTTAGGTTAGTGTTTCTGTGTGAAGGCAAAATCAACAGTAACCTGGTATTGGCCCTTCACATCTGCGATTTCATAAAACCATCCGTGACGTTTGATGATTTTTTCACTCAGTTGCAGCCCTAAGCCGTAGCCTAATGCTACTTGATTGGCTGGGGCTGCTTGTCGCGGTGTGGCGGAGTCAGTATTGTCATTACGGTTAATGATGGTCACTCGGCTACCTTGCTGGGTGATCTGCACCTGGCCATATTGTGTATGCTGATAGGCATTGCGAATCAGGTTACTAAGCACAATATGACAGGCGGTGACATCGACCTGTAGCGAATACTCAGCGCCTTGAATATCGACGGTGACGCTTTTATCGTTGAGCAGATAACGCAGCTCGTCACATAACAGGTTTATTTTTGCATACAGGTTGATGGGCGTTAGGGCGACGTCTTGATCGTCGTTACGACTCAGCCAGAGTAAGGTGTCGGTTAGATCGCTCATGGTCAGGCCAGCACGCTGAATACGTTCTAACGTCAGCTGCTGTTTATCACTCAGAGGGGATTTTTCACTCAGCCGTTGCAGCAGTTCCACATTGCTACGAATCACCGAAATCGGGGTGCGTAATTCATGACTGGCGTAACTTAAAAAGCGTTGTTCCCGTTCCAAGCCTTGATGTGCCGAGGTTAAGCTGCTCTGAATTAAAGCGGCCAAGACATTCAATTCGTTATAACTGAAATCCGGGGGGACTTTTTAATCTTCTCTTGGTTGAGTGATTTGGCCCAGTTTTTTAATGATTCGATCGGCTTAGCAATTTTTTGCATGATCATGACTAACGCAAAGGTAAACACAGCGATGGCGATCAGTGCGGTAAAAATAGCCCAATATAAGCGGTTTTTAGGGTCTTTAGCGCCGGGATGAGCCATTCGATTTTTTTCTAGCATGACTTTGGATACAAAGCGTTGCTCGCCTGTCGGCGTGTTAACTAACACGACAAAATAGATATTTTCAGGAATTGAAAAGATCGACGATTGTTCTTTAAGCTTCTGCAATTGATTGGCCTCTGTCGGTGGCGAAACAAACTGCTGCTGAATAATCTCCGGGGTGTCCTGCCAACGACTAGCGACATTAAAACCGATCACATCAACTGGCTGGCCCTCTTTAACATCAGTGGTTTTGGCGATATCGATCATCACTCCAATGATCCCTTTATCAAGACCATTGATAAAGTAATTCACACTTAACAGCGAAAAGCCGATCGCCATCACTGAGCCAAGCAGCACGACACTGATAAAGAAATACAGCCGTAGGCTTGGCCTAATTTTCACTCTACTGCTCCTTCATGCTGTTCTTTAATGGCAAAGCCGACACCGGCGATCGTCTCTAGCTTAATGTTGCTGGTCGTTGCTTCTAGTTGTTTGCGCAAGTGATAGATATGCACTTTTAGGCTATTACTATCAGGTTGTTCATCGCCCCATACCGCTTGCATAATTTGCTGTCGATCTACCGATTGAGGACTGGCGCGCACTAACACCTCTACTAATTTAAAGGCGAGGGGGGATAGCTTTAACGGTTGTTGTTGTAACAGGGCGGTACGCTGGGTTAAATCAAGGCTTAAATCACCGAGTACCAACCGTTTAACTTCACCGCTGCGGCGTTTGGCAAGCACCTGTACCCGCGCCACCAACTCTTTCATGGCAAAGGGTTTGACCAGATAGTCATCACTGCCGGCAGCAAAGCCTTGGAGTTTATTCTCTAGGCTGTCGCGGGCGGTTAGCATGAGGACTGGGATATCCATACCTTGCTCGCGCAAGGTATTGCATAGGGTTAAACCGTCCATTTTGGGCATATTTATATCCAGCATAATCATTTGATAATGATTATGCTGGATCAGGTTTAACCCCATGACGCCATTGCTGGCGTGATCACAGTTAATGGACTCAATATCGAGGTAATCGACGATGGTGGTTGCAAGATCAATATCATCTTCAACCAGTAGTACGTTGATCATTTAACAAAGACTCCTCATTCCTCTGGGCCTTTAATCCCAAACCCAGTGTACACTGCGGCCTTGCGGTTGTTTACATGTGACACTGTTGCGCCGAGTTTAGCCCTGCGTCGTATCACTTTCTGCTAACCCGCCACCCAATACTCGATACAGTGTAATACGATTATCCAGATCGGTCTGTCGAGTGCTGATTAACGCTTGCTGGGCACTATACAGGGTACGCTGAGCCTCAAGGGTATTTTGAAAGCTATCAACGCCATTTTCATAACGCGCTAAGGATAAGGTGTAATGACGGTTGGCGGATGCCACTAGGGCTTCCTGGGCATTGAGCTGTGCCTGTATGGTGGCTCGTCGAGCGAGTGCATCGGTCACCTCTTTGAATGCCGTTTGAATGGCATATTCATAGGCCGCCAGACTTTTACGCTGCTGGGCTTCACTATAGGCGAGACCTGCATCATTGGCACCTCCATCGAAAATAGGCAGGCTGAGGCTCGGTGCGATGGTCCAGATAGATGAAGCGCCACCGCTGAACAGATCACCCAATACTGTGCTGGCGATCCCGCCGGTTGTGGTTAATGACAGGGAAGGGAAGTACGCTGCCCGAGCGACGCCAATACTGGCATTAGCCGACTTTAAACTGTGTTCGGCGGCTAACACATCCGGTCGTTGCAACAACACCGCCGATGATAGCCCCGCAGGCACGTCCGTCACCAATGCATCACTGTCGGGTAAGGCGTGCGGCAATAAGCTGCTATCGACGTGCTCACCAACCAGCAAGCGCAATGCATTGCGATCCTGTGCAACTTGCGTGGTATACAGGGCGATATCGGCGCGGGCGCTGTGATAAACGGTCTCGGCACTGACCATATCGATCTGTGAATCGACCCCTAGGGTTAAGCGTTGCTGGGTAATGGCCAGCGCCTGTTTTGCATTACGCTGGGTTTCGTTGGCGAGTTGCAGAGCGCTTTGATCGGCAGCCAAGGTTAACCAAGCATTGGCGATCTCACTAATCAGGGTGATCTTGGCGGCTTTCGCCGTTGCTTCACTGGCTAAGTAAGCTTCCATTTGGGCATCGCTAAGGCTGCGATTCTTACCAAATAGGTCGATCTCATAGCCGCTTAAACCCACCTCAGCTTCATAGCTTGAGCTGATCGTGCCGGACGATTCACTGCGTGTGCCACTGAGACCCGCATTGAGTTGAGGCAACAGATCGGCCCGTTGAATTCGATAGCTGGCACGGGCGGCTTCAACATCGGCCAGGGTTTGGCGCAGGCTACGGTTGTTGCTCAGTGCTAACTCGATCACCTGAGTTAAACGCGCCTCTTTAATAAAGCTTTGCCAAGGCAACTGCATCGCTTGCTGATTCGATAAGCCTTGGCTATCGGCAACCGATTGGTTTTGCAGCTCATCGGTCAAGGGTAATGTTGGGCGGGCATAATCCGGCGCCAGAGAGCTACACCCGGCCAGCAGGATGGCACCTGCTAGCGGTAGTATACGTATGCTGCGAGGAACCATTAACTTAGTCATGGGTGTTGTCCTCATGATTGATCGCGTCGGCATACACCGGACGTCTTTTCGGGAAGAGGCTGCGGATCAAGACAAAGAACATCGGTACAAAGAATATCCCTAGTATGGTGGCGGTGAAAGTACCACCGACAATACCGGTACCAATCGAGATCCGGCTGTTAGCTCCTGCGCCGGAAGATAGTGCCAACGGCAAGGTACCAAAGATGAAGGCCAGCGAAGTCATAATGATCGGCCGTAGACGCAGTTTGGCTGCGTGCACGGCGGCGTCGACTAACGACATGCCCCGTTGATAGGATGCTTCAGCAAACTCGACTATCAAAATGGCATTCTTAGAGGCCAGTCCGATGGTCGTCAATAGCGCGACTTGAAAGTAAATGTCGTTATCCAGTCCACGCATACTGGTCGCTAATGCTGCACCCACTACACCGAGGGGGATGACCAGAATAACCGACAGCGGCACCGACCAGCTTTCATACAGGGCGGCTAGTGCGAGGAAAACCACTAAGATCGAGATCGCATAGAGCAGAGTCGATTGGCCGCTAGAGAGTTTCTCTTGATAGGATAAACCACTCCAAGCATAGGTTAATTTACCCTGGCCCACTTCTTGGGTTAGACGCTCCATTTCGTCCATCGCCTGACCGGAGCTAACGCCACTGGCCGGTGCGCCTTGTATCTCATAGGAGGCGATACCATTGAAGCGTGACAAGCTCTGTGGCGTGCTCGACCATGAAGAGCTACTAAAGGCCGAGAAGGGAGTCATGGTGGTTTCGCCATCGGCATTTTTACCACGCACATGCCACTGATTTAGGTCTTCAGGTTTCGCCCGAAAGGCTGCATCACTGGCGACATAAACCTTCTTCACGCGACCGTCATCGATAAAGTCATTGACGTAGGTGCCTGCCCAAGCCGAGGTGAGGGTGCTGGCGACATCGGATAATGATAAGCCGAGCGCGGTCGCCTTACCGTTATCGATATCAATTTTAAGTTGCGGTGTAACACTCAAGGCGCCCTCGCGGATAGAGGTGAGTAAACCACTCTGACGTGCCTGTGTGATGAGTTCATCTTTTAAGGCGGTTAACTCTTCACGGCTAGTCCCCGCAGTGGCTTGTAGCTCGAAGGTAAAGCCGTTGCTTTGACCTAAGCCGCGAATAACCGGTTGTGATAGGGCAAAAATATTCGCATCGCGGATGGAGGAGAGGTTCTTATTCATACGCTGAATCAACGCATCGGCGCTTTGATCCTCTTGGGTACGATCATCCCAAGGCGTTAAAGATACGAAACCTAAGCCTGCATTTTGCCCGCTACCGGAGAAGTTAAAGCCGGAAATAGAGAAGGCGCGCAGGACAATATCGGATTCATTTTCAGCCAGATATTGCTCGACCTGTTCAGCCACGGCACGGGTACGTTTGATCGATGCACCCGCCGGTAGGCTAATTTGGAACATGGTGCTGCCTTGGTCCTCTTGCGGTAAGAAACTGGTTGGCAAGCGCACGATCAGCAGACCGAGGATGACCACAATGACGCCGTACACTAGCACCCAGCGGACTTTGCGGCTGATAATGCCCTGTACATGGCCGGTATAAGAGGCGGTCAGGCGATCAAACATCCGGTTAAACGCGGCGAAAAAGCCTTTGCCGTCGCTGCTGTGTTCTGTTTTGGTGAGTAGGCTAGCGCATAGCGTTGGGCTGAGTGTCAGGGCAACAATGACCGACAGTGTCATGGAGGAGACAATGGCGATCGAGAACTGCTTATAGATCACACCGGTCGAGCCGCCAAAGAAGGCCATCGGCAAAAATACCGCTGAGAGTACCACGGCGATGCCGACCAAGGCACTGCTGATCTCTGACATCGACTCGATGGTGGCATCCCGTGGTGAGAGGTTTTTCTCGCGCATTAATCGCTCGACGTTCTCCACCACCACGATCGCGTCATCGACCAGCAAGCCAATGGACAACACAATACCAAACATCGTCAGGGTATTAATCGAGAAGCCAAACCCTGACAACACACCAAAGGTGCCTAATAACACGACTGGTACGGCAATCGCTGGGATCAGCGTTGCCCGCCAGTTTTGTAAGAACAGCCACATAACCAAGACGACCAATACGATCGCTTCCGCGAGGGTTTGTACCACCTCGCTAATGGATATTTTGATAAATTCAGTGCTGTCACGGGGGAAGGTGACGGCGTAACCATCGGGTAAATTCGCTTCTAGCTCGGCTACTTTATCTTTCACCCGGGTGGCGGTATCGAGTGCATTGGCGCCCGGTGATAACATCACGGCAATACCGGATGCCGGGTGGCCGTTTAAGCGGGGAATTGCACTATAGCTTTCACTGCCAATTTCAACTCGAGCCACATCGCTTAAACGTACATTCGCTCCAGAAGCGTCATATTTGATGATGATATTGCGAAACTGTTCCGGCGTTGACATCATCGACTGAGCGGTCACGGTGGCATTCAGTTCTTGGTTAGCCAGTGTTGGTATCGCACCGATCTTACCGGCGGGCACTTGCACGTTCTGTGCAGCCAGTGCGCTGGTGATATCGGAGGGCATCAACTCATAGGCGGCCAGTTTAGTCGGGTCTAACCAGATACGCATGGCATATTGTGAGCCGAACACGCGAACATCACCGACACCTTGGATACGGGCGATGGAGTCTTCCATGTTGGAAGCGATGTAATCCGAGATATCAAACGCGGATGCTTGGTCGGTGGTGTCATAGACCGCCGTAACCAGTAAGAAATCAGTGTTTGATTTGGTGACCGTAACACCTTGAGATTGCACCGATTCAGGGAAGCGAGAATTAACCTGCTGCACCTTGTTTTGCACCTGAACCTGCGCGAAGTCAGGGTCCGTACCCTGTTCAAAGGTGATATTGACCGAGGCTGAACCGTCCGAGGTGCTGGATGAGGAGAAGTACAGTAACCCATCAAGGCCGGTTAGCTGTTGTTCTAATATTTGTGTGACACTGTTTTCAACCGTGGCGGCATCTGCACCGGTATAGGTGGTTTTGACACTGATCACCGGTGGCGCAACACTGGGGTACTGCGCGACCGGTAGCGACATAATCGAGGCGATACCGGTCAGCATAATGACGATGGAGATAACCCAGGCGAACACGGGCCGGTCAATAAAGAAGCGAGCAAACATGGTTACGCTCCCCCTTGGATGGCGGCGGTGTCAGTGTTTGGTTTTACCACGGTGACCATCGAGCCATTGCTATTCATTTCGACTTGAATCGGTTTTACTTCGCTACCCGGACGGACTTTGCCTGAGCCTTCCACTAACAGTTTGTCATTTACCGCTAAACCACTGGCGATTAACCAGGTGTTATCGACCGCGTTAACGGTCTGTACGATACGTTTTTCGATGTGGTTGTCATCACTAATAACATAAGCATAAGCGGTGCCATCGGCGCTGTGATAGATCCCTTGCTGGGGCACTAGAATGGCGTTTTCATCTACCGCTTCATTGACTTGAGTACGGACAAACATTCCCGGCAACAATAAACCATCCGGGTTAGGGAACTCGGCTCGCAGGGTAACGGTTCCGGTGGAGGCGTCCACCGATACTTCCTGCATTTTGAGTTGGCCTTGATGATCATACTCACTGCCGTCTTCTAGCTTCAGGGTCACGGCGGTGGTGCCCTGGGTGACGTCTTTCTCACGAACCAGTTGGCGCAGTTTTAACAGTTCAGCGCTGCTCTTGGTCATATCGACATAGATTGGGTCCAAGGTGCGGATGGTCGCCAAAGCTGAGGCTTGTTGTGCGGTAACTAACGCCCCTTTGGTGACGCTAGAGATACCGATATGTCCTGAAATAGAGGCTTTGACCTTGGTGTGTTCAAGGTTGATCGCTGCAGTTTCCAGAGCCGCTTGATATTTCTCGATGTTAGCCTTGGCTTCTAAGTAGGCGGCGTGAGCATCATCGGCATCCTGTTGCGAAATACCCTGCAGTTTGATCAATTTGGCATAGCGCTGGTCTTTGAGTTTGGCCGTGTGCAGTGCCGCTTTAGCGCTATTTAAATTGGCTTTAGCTTCATTATAAGCCGATTGATAACTGGCCGGATCAATTTGATACAGCAGTTGCCCCTGTTCGACTAAGTTACCCTCTTCAAATTGACGTTGTTGAATAATGCCGCTCACCTGTGGGCGTACTTCAGCAACCTGTGATGCGACCACCCGTGCTTGCATCTGTGTGTCAATGTTGTGGCTACTGCTGGTCACCGTAATATAGGACACGGCGGGAACGGTTGGGCCTCTCATTGCCGGCGTCTCTTGCTGGCAACCACTGATTAAAGCGGTGATAAGTACTAGCCCCCCGATATAGCGCGAGTATTTCATGATGGAATGTTCCTTAAATAAGTCGATAAAAAGATGAGGCTTCAGACAGCAGAGTATTCACGCTATGCATAGGAGAATACGGGTATACGTCTATTAAGATGGCAAGCATAACAAGGTCAAGGTTAAAGCAGGGTTAATGATCTTAGGTTGTAATACCTATGATGTTAAAAAGTGTTGTTGGTTTTAATCTAGTCGGCGTGTTTGAGTATCGGCTATTCCTATATGTTGGATGAAAACGGACTTTAGCATCGTTATAATCCCGTTTTGGAGGCGCAGGATTAGCGCCTTATCGCTTATTTTGATGTGGGGACGACCTCACCGCTCTTGTCATATTTTGGGACGACCCCGTTGTCAGAGAGGTGTTTATGAATTGGCTTATTTTAGTGCTGGCTGGATTGCTGGAGATTGGTTGGGCTATCGGCCTGAAATATAGTGAAGGCTTTACCAAGTTTTGGCCGACCGTCGGCACTATTATGTCGCTGGTGGCGAGCTTCCTCTTATTGGGAGTGGCGATGCGAACTCTGCCGGTGGGTACTGCCTACGCGGTATGAGTGGGTATCGGTGCCGTCGGTACGGCGACATTGGGTATTATGTTGTTTGATGAATCAGCTGACATACTCAAAATTGTTAGTCTCGGCTTTATTTGCGCGGGGATTGTGGGGTTGAAACTGGCCCATAGTTAACGCAAGCAGGCTAACCCTTAGGCTAGAAGTGACGCCCAAAACGACAGCGATGTGGTTTTGGGCATTTTTATGGCTATTCATTAGATCGCTATGCGGCATCGGCTTGCTAGGGCGGGTCGCCTAGGCAGAACTTTCAGATTAAAATAGGTGGTCTACATAGCGACGCCGAGGCCCCGAATGAGTGAGATTAAATTTACCAAAGATGAGACCGACCGTATTGTCAGCAAGGTAAAGCGATACTTTGAAGATGAATTGGACCAAGAGATCGGCGGCTTTGAGGCTGAATTTTTACTCGAGTTCTTTGCTAAGGAAATAGGGCCTTATTTTTATAACCGTGGTTTGCTTGATGCTCAGGGGGTTTTTGCTGAGAAAGCAGTCGAGGCGGGTTATCTTGTCGATGAGCTGGAAAAGCAGCTGGGCTAAGGGTTTGCGCCTAAGCAGTCACTTTAGATCGAGCCAAAGAGGCCGATGAGCATAAATAAATAACACTTCTGTTTTATAAAACTCTTATAATGTGCGAAATCAGAAAGCCTGAACGATATAGGCCGGAATGTTCGTGCTATTCGAGCAAACGAATGACCGCCAATCGAGGCCTTTCTTAGGTGTTGAGGAGAGTATAGTGACCTACTGTGTGGGTATCAGAACAAGCGAAGCGACCATAATGATTTCCGATTCCCGCACCAGTGCCGGCGTCGATAACATTAGCAGCTATAGCAAAATGTGGCGTTACGGTGTGCCCGGTGAGCGGCAGTTTGTATTGTGCAGCGCGGGTAATTTGGCTACTACACAGGCGGTGATCGCTAATATCGAGCGGGATATCAATAACGGTGCTGAGCCAAGCTTGCTCACGGTCGTCGATATGCATCAAGCCGCTGAGTATATTGGCAGCATTAGCTTGGAAGTGCAGGAAAAAGCCGGTGGTGGTTCGGTGTTTGAATCGACCTTCCTTTTATCAGGTGAGATTCGTGGCACGCAAAGCGCCCTGTATTTGATCTATGCCCAAGGGAATTTTATCGTCAGCTCCTCACAGGTGCCTTTTTTACAGATCGGTGAGACTAAATACGGTAAGCCAATTTTAGATCGGGTCATTCAGGAAAGTACGTCGATTGATCGCGCTGTGGTCTGCGGACTTATCTCGATGGATGCAACCCTGAAGAGTAACCTCACCGTAGGGCCGCCGATTGAGCTCTATATTCTCCAACATGGCAGTTTGACCCTCGGGCGTTATCGTTCGTTTGGTGAAGATGATGACTATATGCGAGATCTGCGTAAGCAGTGGAATGTCGCTATGGAAAACGCAGTGGATGCGATGCCACGTTTACAGCTCGGTTGATATAACATCAATCGAGGGGCGCTTGAAGACAATATTTTAATAATAACTCAATAAAAACGACCACTTTTTGCCTAAAAACGCAAAAACTGCCCGAAGTCAGGGTTTTCAGTGGTCAGTTATGTAAACTGGCGCACATTGTTAATGCGCGTTAGTTACCAATTATCAGAAAAATTCAGTAAGTGGATTGAGGTATTCAGATGAAAATAGCAGTAGCCAGCCGAGATGGTGTTACGGTAGCCGAACATGTCGGTAAGTGTAAAAACTGGATTGTGTTTAAGGCTGATATGACGGGGGCCTCCCCGTTGGGAAAGCCACATCTGAAAATGTTGGAACTGATATCGCTACCGAAAGCGTTGGTGTTTCATCATTATAAAAATGATATGCCTCATCCATTAGCTGATTGTGCCGCTTTGATTGGCGCCAGCGCGGGTGAAGGCTTTATCGGTAAGACCGCCCTGATGGGTATTGAAGCGGTGATTACCGATGAAACCGACCCGGCACAAGCCGTTAAAGAGTATTTAAACCATCAAACAGTACCCCTTGAACCTCATCTCATCGATGGGCTAACTAGCAATGGCGGTGGTTTGTTTACCTCAGAGCATTAATCTTCGTTTGTTTCGGCAGTGCGAAACGCCGCGCTGCCCTCTATCTTTTCCCTCCCTGTTAGTCCCTTTATTTTTATTTCGTCTTAGTGACAGCTTTTTGTTGTTGGAGGCGCTGTCTTCTGAATGTCGAGTCGTCTCCGCTAGCAGTAGTTTCTTCCGGCTTATCGCCCCGAGACGGGCTCCTATAAGGGGATGGTTTGTTGTCTGTCGGTGGGAGCTGCCTGTGGCGGCGATGATTTTATCTGGGCTTATCGCCCTGAGACGGGGTGCCTACAGGGTGATGGTTTGCTCTCTGTCGGTGGGAGCTGCCTCTGGCGGCGATGATTTTATCTGGGCTTATCGCCCCGAGACGGGGTGCCTACAGGGTGATGGTTTGCTCTCTGTCGGTGGGAGCTGCCTCTGGCGGCGATGATTTTATCTGGGCTTATCGCCCCGAGACGGGGCTCCTACAGGGTGATGGTTTGTTCTCTGTCGGTGGGAGCTGCCTGTGGCGGCGATGATTTTATTGAGTGTTATCGTCCTGAGATAGGGCGCCTATAGGGTGATGGTTTGTTATCTGTCGGTGGGAGCTGCCTCTGGCGGCGATGATTTTATCTGGGTTTATCGCCCCGTGACGGGGCTCCTACAAGAGGGTGGTTTGTTATCTGTCAGTGGGAGCAGCCTCTGGCGGCGATGATTTTTGATGCGCTTTTTCACTCGCCAATAGGCTAGAATGATCATTCATTATCGGGTGAACGTAGCGATAGATTCTTGGGTTTTAAGGGGGTTGTGACATATGCGGGATAATCTTTGCGTGGGTATTATTGGTGGCTCCGGTCAGTTGGGGGGCGCTATCGCCCAAGGGTTATTACGCAGCGGTGTGGCACCCGAGCGTCTATGGTTGTCTAGTCGACGTCTTCCTACTGATCATGAAGCCGTTGACCCTAAGGTAAATCGTACCACCCGTAACCAAGACGTTATCGAGCAGTGCGATGTCGTTATCGTGGCGGTGCCGCCGCATCTGTCCGTTAATATAGACATTGATGCGACAAAGAGGGATTGTTTGATCATCTCGGTGATGGCTGGTGTCACGCTGGCACAACTGCAACAGCTATCTAGCAGTCGTCGGGTAATACGGGCGATGTCGAGTCCTGCCGCTGAAAAAGGCTTGGCATATTCACCTTGGTTTGCCAGCGAGGCGATAACCGATACAGACCGACTTGCAGTGAGCCATGTTTTTGAGGCGATTGGTCAGACCGATGAAGTGTTTGACGAGTCGCACATTGATCAGTTCACCGCTTTAATCGGCCCAGTGCCCGGATTTGTGGCTTACTATGCTGATTGTATGGTGAACTATGCGGTCGATCAGGGTATTAACGCCAAGGTTGCTGAACGAGCGATACGGCAGCTGTTTCATGCCAGTGGCGTGATGCTGGCAGATTCCGAGGCTTCTCCTCGAGCCCATGTGGATGCCATGATCGATTATGATGGCACTACGGCTGCGGGACTAAAATCTATGCAGGCTTCTACATTATCCGCGTCGATTGATGCAGGACTGGCCGCCGCCGTTGAAAAAGCGCGGCAGATTGGATAACCCTTGATGGGCTGAATAGCACAAGCAGATTAACCAGAGTGATATTAAACGGGAAGGTGGATCATGGCAGGTGGCTGGGCACGTGATGGTGCGGTACAGGATCAAATTGATGCAAGCGTTGACGACGCTGTGCAATTGGCCCGCAGTCGTTTAAATTCGGGGGAAAGTTTAGCCGAATGTGAAGAGTGCGATGCGGTCGTTCCCGAGAAACGTCGCTTAGCTATCCCCGGTATCCGTTTGTGTATTCAATGTCAGACTAAGCTGGAACAGCAAGAGGTCAGTGCGGGGGGATCAACCGCCGAGGCAGTAAAGACAGTCAGTTAAGATAGTTAAAAGAGTTAAAAAGGTTAATAAAGATAAGCGGTCAGGTTAATCCGGTTGGAATAACCTGACACGCGGGCCTGTGTTAGAGGTCTTTCACGAGTCGCAGCGCATCGTAAATGGCTGCGTGGGTGTTACGGGCCGAAATGGCATCGCCGATACGGAACAGTTGGAACTGCCCCTCACTGTTGTTGGTGAGTGTCTGCGGTTGGCCATTGATGAGGTCGTTATAGTTCACTTCCCCTTCGTTGGATGACAGGGCGCGCAAGTCCAAGTAGAGATCATCGAAGGGCAGAGTGCCGTGGTTGACGATCACCTGATCAACGCGACGGGTCTGGGTGAAGTCGCGGCTGCCATCATCGTAGTCACTACCGATAGTGGCAAGCAGTTGATCGCCATCGCGGCTCACGGATTTCAGACGGTAGGTAACGGTAAAGGTGACATCCTGTTGCTGCAGTGTGCGCATATAGGGTACTAGGTTCATCGCCATTACTTCCGGGGCGAAGCTACGGTCTGGGGTAATGATTTCGAGTTTAGCACCACTGTTAGCAACCACTTCTGCCGCTTGTAAGGCTGCGTGATCCCCCGCATCGTCAAACAGTAGAACATTGCTGCCGGGTTTAATGCTGCGGGAGAGTATATCCCAGCTAGAAACCACCCATTCGTTGCCGCTGTCGAGCACTTCAGTATCGGGTAAACCACCGGTTGCGATAATCACGACATCGGGATTTTCTGCCTGAATCTGCTCCACTTCAGCGTAGCTGTTGAAATGGAAGGTGACTCCTAGCTGTTCGCATTGACTCATACGCCAGTCGATAATACCCATCATCTCGTGACGACGGGGGCTTTGGGCGGTCAATCGGATCTGTCCACCGGCATCGTTTAGGGCTTCGTAAACCACCACTTCATGGCCGCGTTCTGCCGCCACCCGTGCCGCTTCTAATCCGCCTGGGCCAGCACCGACGATCACTATCTTCTTGCGTACCTCGGCTTTAGGTATATCGTGAGGCATGGTTAGTTCACGACCGGTGGCCGCGTTATGAATACAGAAGGCGGCACCGCCTTGGTAGATTCTATCGAGACAGTAATTCGCACCAACACAGGGGCGAATATTGTCTTCATCACCGGCAATAATTTTGCGGATGATATGGGGGTCGGTCATATGGGCGCGGGTCATGCCGACCATATCGACCTTGCCGCTGGCGATAGCATAACGGGCGGTGGCGACATCGGGGATTTTGGCGGCGTGGAAAGTCGGGAATTCAGTGGCCGCACGAATCTCACCGGCGAAATCTAGATGGGGAGAGTTACGCATTCCCTGAATCGGAATAAGATCTGTTAAGCCCGCATCGGTATCGATGTGACCACGGACGATATTCAGGAAGTCGACCATGCCGCTTTCTTTAAGGCGCTGGGAAATCGATAAACCATCATCAGGGGTTAGCCCGCCGGAGAGCATCTCATCACCGGTGTAACGTAAACCAACGATAAATTCATTGCCGACCCGCTGGCGAATCGATTTGAGTAGATCAAAGGTAAAGCGCAGACGGTTATCGAGATCGCCACCATAGGGGCCGTCAAGGGTGTTGGTCAATGGTGACCAGAACTGATCCATCAAGTGGCCATAGGCCTGTAGTTCGATACCGTCAAGTCCTGCTGCCACCATCCGTTCAGCCGCATCGGTATAGTCTTTGATGATCCGCTGGATATCCCAGTCTTCCATTTTCTTTGGGAATGCCCGGTGTGATGCTTCCCGTTTATGGGAGGGGGAAACGGCTGGTAGCCATTCGCCTTTATCCCAACGGGTGCGTCGCCCGAGGTGTGTTAATTGGATCATTACCGCGGCACCGTGTTCGTGACACTCGTCGGTAAGCTGTTTCATCCACGGCACAATTTCATCTTTATAGACCAGCAGGTTATCGAATACCGGCGGGCTGTCCAATGAAACGGCGGCGGAACCGGCGGTCATGGTTAAGGCGACCCCGGCTTTAGCACGTTCGACATGATAGGCACGATAGCGGTCGGTGGGCATACCGTTTTCGGAATAAGCAGGCTCATGAGCGGTGACCATAATGCGGTTGCGTAAGCGTAAATGTTTCAGTTGATAGGGTTGCAGCAATGGATCATTGGACATCTTGAGTCCTCCGTAGCGGTTATCAATATGATGATGGAATATTCAATTTAGACTAAAATGTACACTCTCGTCAATTTAATGTTCAATGGTGTTTGGGTTTTATTTCAACGATCCGCTCAAGGTATACTAGGATCAAATTGTTAAGTGGATTCTAGCGAGTCGGTTGTTACTAGCCTCATCTGAAGCAGACGTTGGCTAAGCCACGCTGCCGCTGTTATGAAAGCACTGGTAAAAATACTGATATAAAAAGCACTGAAAAAAAGCAGTGAGACAAATAGTCCCGAGGGGAACCAACTGAATAATATGAACAGTAAACGCAACTCCGACAGCGCAACAACTCCCGACAGCGGTTGGCGAGGATCAGCGGATGTCTGGTTGCAGGCCGCTTACGATACCTTGATAGAATCAGGCGTGGAGGCTGTGCGCATTCAATCACTGGCGCAAAAACTGAAACTCTCGCGTACTAGCTTCTACTGGTTTTTTAAGGACCGTAAACAACTGCTCGATGCGCTGATGAACCAATGGCGTAATAAGAATACCGGTAATCTAGTGGCGCAGACCGAGGTCTATTCAGAGAGTATTGCCGAGGCGATACTTAATCTGTTTGATTGCTGGTTAAAGCCGGAACTGTTTGATTCTCAATTTGAATTCGCGGTGCGCAGTTGGGCATTACAATCTCCGGCGGTGGCCGAGCAGATCAGTGAGGCGGATAACGCCCGGTTGTCTGCCTTGAGTCAGATGTTTATTCGCTTCGGCTATTCTGAGGATAAAGCGGATGTGCGCGCGCGGACCATCTATCTCACCCAGATTGGCTACATCTCGATGAAGGCGGATGAAGATCTTGAAATCCGCTTGCAGCGCATCCCCGGTTATGTAGAGATTTTTACCGGTCAGGCCCCAGAGCCGCGAGAGCTTAAACGTTTCTATGCTCGCTATGAGGCCGTCACGTAAAACTAAGCTCGGGATCGTCTATAGATCCGTTGGACTATCATGATAGACCGCGCTTTTCTCCACCAGATGACTACGCTTCCATAGTTGTTGCGCCAGCAGTGCGATGGTGATGATGAGACTTAGCACCAAGGCATAGAGCATGGCGCTACCAAGACAGTAGATAAACACCGCACAGACAATTAGCCCGGTTATAATAGCCGGCTTATGGCGATGGGATAGCAGTTTCCAGGCTGCCAACATGGCTGCGCTATAGATCAGGATGAATGAGCCATTGACCCAGTGGGCCATCACGGCGAAATCCATTTTTTCCAGATAGCTGATGATCAGTATCACCGCCGAGAGGGTGATAAAGGTGATCAGTGATGTCGCCGGTATTTGATGACGGTTTAGGGTCTGTAATGGCCGGGGTAAAATGCCCTCCCGACTGAAGCTCCAAGCTAAGCGGGACAGGCTGGCGAAATAGATATTGATCGTGGCAATGCCGCTAACAAAACCCAATACACCAATGACCCAGCGGCCACTATGACCAAAAAGCATCTCAAACACGGCGACCATTGCTAATGGATGTTCTGGCGCCATCATTGATAGCCAGGTACAACCGATAAAAATCAGTCCGACGAGGGTAATGCCAAATAGGGTGGCAGGAATAAAGTCCCGTTGTACATCTTTAAACTCATCCGCGAGGTGGGTGATCGCCTCGATACCGAGAAAGCTCCAAATTGCTAGGCTGATCGCCTGCATGATATGGCTATAATCATGAGGCGTGGCTGGACTGACGGCTGCGGTTGAGGTTAATACCGGAGGCTGGATAAAAACCGCGGCCATCATGGCTAACACCACCCCTAAGATCAGTAGGGTGAGCGCCATTTGTATCCGCCCCGATAACTGTAAGCCGCGCCGGTTAACAAAAAATATCAGCAGGAAAACAAGTAGTTCGGCGGTGAGGGTTTGGCTGTCGCTTAGGGTGACAATGGGTTGTAAAAACTTAAAGGTCATCATCAGTGCTGCCGCGATCCCGGGGGGGACGGTAAACACAAATAAGAGGCCGATAATACGACCCGGAAGTTGACCAAAAGCACGCTCAACAAAGTAAGCTGGCCCGGCAGAATGGGTAAAGCGGCGTCCGAGTTCGGCAAAAATATAGGCCAGCGGCAGAATGCCCAAGAGTAGAATAACCCAAGCCCAGATGGCTTTATCGCCAGCGGCAGCAATCGTAAGTTGCGGCAGAATAAACACGCCGGTGCCTAAAAGAGTTGTTGCAATGAGTCCCACCCCTTGCCAGCGGGTGATTGTTTGATTTAGCCTAGGCATCTTTTTTCCAGATCGATATATCTTGTCAGTAGAGTGTACGCTGAGTGCGGGAAATATTACGTCGTGGTTTACCGTCGATCTGCAGCATTTTTCAAATTGCTACTGACGATTTGAATAGCCGAGTTTACGCATGGATAGTTTTGATCAGAAAATAATCGCCGCGCTGCGGGATAATGCCCGTCAGAGTGTTTCGGCGATTGCCGCACAGGTGAACCTGTCGCGACCCGCTGTCTCTGAACGGATGAAGCGGATGGAGGAGCAAGGGGATATTCTCGGATATCGGGTGATCACTTCGACGAAGCTGGATCAACAAGGCCCGCTCAAGGCACATTTTGAGATTAAACATGGTGGTTTTAAGTGTCGTCCATTGGTGCAGTTTCTCTTGCAGTATCCCGAGGTGAAATATTGTCACGGGATTAGTGGCGAAGTGGATCTGCTGGTGTACTTAGAGTTTGCCTCGATGCAGCGTTTGCATGACATTCTTGAAGAGGTAGATGAAGAGCTGCCTAGTGGAGTGAAAATTGTCACCCATGTGGTGATGCAGGAGTGGGAGTGACTAAGTAGCGGCTTGTTCACCCGTGAAAGCCTAAAAAGCCAGACGTTACTGTCTGGCTTTTTATTGGTTGTTATAAAGGGTTAGCTCGCTTAAAAAGCGATCATCAACAGATAGAACGTGATGGCCGACATAAGTGCGGCGGCGGGAAGGGTGATCACCCAAGCCATGCCGATAGGCTTCATCAGTGACCAGTTAGCATTGCTGTTGACCATGCCGACACCAAGCACGGCGCCGATGAGGATATGGGTGCTCGAAACCGGCAAGCCCATGACCGAGGCGAGCATCACTACACCCGCTGCCGATAATTCGGCCGCAAAGCCGGATGCAGGATGCATCTTCGTGAGGTTGTGGCCGACGGTTTGAATCACCTCTTTACCAATAAACCAAAGCCCTACGATGAGGGCGATACCAAAGGTCAGCATAGCGACAGTTGGTACGGCTGCTTGGGAGCCCATTTCACCGGTACGTAGTACGTCCAGAATGGCAGCAAAGGGGCCGATCGCATTGGCGATATCGTTGGCGCCGTGGCTGAAGGCAAAACCGGAGGCGGTAAATACCTGCATCCAACTGAACATCAAAAAGGTCGATTTATCGAGGTCTTTGCCTTTCAGTGTTTTGGCAAATATCGCCATCACCAACCAGACCGCTGCACCAATCATGCCGATAATCAGGTAGTTATCTAGGCTACTTAAACCCAGTTGCATATGCTTTAACCCTTTGAACAGCAGCATGCCGGCAATCAGCATACTACCTAGGGCGGCAAAGATCGGCACATAGGTTTCTAAAGCATGGGTGGCGTTAAGCTCACTTTTCTTTTGTTCGATCTTATGCAGTTCTTTATAGTAATCTGACTCCAGCTCTTCGGGGTCAAAATCACCATCGCGCACGGTGTGCGCATCCCGCGCCATCGCCGAGGTGTAGGCGATTTTTTGCAGTTCAGCTAAATGCTCAAACGCTTTTTTGTGCTGCACCTTATGTTGTTTCTTTTCCTGCTTAATGGTCACCAACTCTTCAGCGGTGGCTTCGTTATAGCGCAGTACATATTTCTTAATTTGATAGAACAGGGTGTAAGACACCAGTCCACCGAGTACCGGTGAGAGTACCCATGAAACCGCAATGGTGCCGATTTTATCCCACTTAATCAGGGCGAGTGCGGTATCAGGGCCATCGACAAAAAAACCTAAGGCGATGGAGCTGCCAACAATGCCACCGATAATGGAGTGGGTGGTGGAAACCGGCCAGCCCCGTTTTGTGGCGATTAATAACCACAAGGCGGCCGCAAGTAAGGCCGCCATCATGATATAGACGAACTGCATGGGATCGACATTGATGGTGGATAGGTCAACGATCCCTTTACGAATCGTCTTCGTCACCTCGCCGCCGGCGATAACCGCACCGCTGACCTCAAAAATGGCAGCCACTAACAGTGCTTGTTTAATCGTCAGAGTGCCAGCGCCTACGCTGGTGCCGAAGGAGTTGGCGACATCATTGCCGCCGATATTGAAGGCCATGAAGACCCCGAAGGCGGTAGCCAGCATAAAGATCATGACATGGTTGTGTTGGGTGTAATCCAGCCCCCATGCTAAAAAGTAGCCAATCATGGCGATAAAACCGATGGCGAAAAATAGGCTTAACTTACTATCGCCTGACATGGGTGATCGAGCGGGATACGTCGTGGATGTTGCCATTTGAGTCTCCTGAAACGTCTTGCAGGCAAGATTAAGGTGGGTCAAGCGCTTAGGCTTGAACCATCCCGAGAGGTTGAAAGTGCTTCAGGAGGTATGCGAACGATCCCAAAGTGCTTATCAAAGAGCTCAATAAGTTAAGGCGAATGGGTTGCAGTTTAGTGACAGTATTTTGTTTTTTTCGTTGTGCATCAGCCCTGATGAGCGCTGGGCATAGCATGGGATGCTGTTAGTTTTCTTGTTTAAAACTCTTATAGGACCAAGCACCGACTTGTAGTTTTCGATATTGGGTTGGCGAGATGCCCATCACTTTCTTAAAGATACGGGAAAAATAGTAGGCATCTTCATAGCCCACCATAAAGGCCACTTCGGCAATGGTGCGGGTGCTGATATCCAGCAGGTGGCAAGCCCGTTGGGTTTTGAGCTGGATAAAGTGATTGATCGGTGTAGTGCCGGTGGCATCTTTATAGCGTTTGATAAAGTGAAATTTCGATAGATTGACGCTGTTCGCCAAAGTATCGATATCCAGTTGTTCATGGATATGCGCCTGCATCAGGCTGTGGATTTTTTCTAGGTCGAAGCTATCGGCGTCTTGGCTGCGCACCAGTGGTTGCAGTAGCGCGATATGGGTGAGAATCTGCCGCAATTGGTTGGCGGCATTAATAAAGGCATTTAGGTGATAGCTGCTATGGCGGGCTTCAAGTAGCGCCTCGAATTCACCCACTAGATTGCTGTGCAGCCCCAGATGAACCACCGGTTTGTGGCTGGGAATCTCTAGGTGAGCGATAAAATCATCGGCCAGCCCGCCTTCAAAATGGCACCAGTAGATCGTCCAAGGAAAGTTAGGGCTGGAGGCATATTGGTGTGCAGCGCCGCGTGGAAGAACCACTAAATCACCGCTATTTACCGCAATATTCTTCTGGTTTACACGGATTTTACCTTTACCTTCAAGGCAGTATATCAATAAGTGGTCATCATGTTTTAGGCGTTCCATGCGGTGCCCAACCGCGTGTTTATAGTAGCCGGCCCCTAACGGGTAAAGATCCCTGGAAAGCCTATTATCACTGAGTTTTTGGATAATTTTATGGGGCAAAACAAAGCGAATGCTCTGGGGGGGCAGGGGCCAGTTTGATGGGGTGCTCACAGTGGCTACTCGACTAAGGTATAAAGGGTTAATTAGGGTATTCATGTATTCAATAGCAATATAGTCCATTAATATAGCAACATTATCAATCATGTGCAGCCGCAAGCTATGCTTTAATGTGACCCCATACACACAGCGTGATCCGGTTTTTAACGGGGTCTGCCAACAACAATAATCAGAACGTTACAATAAATACGAAGGTGCAAAACATGACGCAACAAGTTCCTTTACTGATCAACGGTGAGCTGGTTCAGAGCCGCAGTGATAACTGGATTCCGGTGACTAACCCTGCCACTCAAGAAGTGATTGCACAGGTGCCTTGCGCAACCGCTGATGAAGTAGAGCTGGCCGTCGAGAGCGCGAAAGCCGCGTTTGAAACATGGAAAGAGATGCCGGTTGGCGAACGTGCTCGCTTGATGCTGCGTTATCAGGCATTGCTAAAAGAAAACCATGATGAGATTGCTGAGCTGCTATCTCAAGAAACCGGCAAAACCTTTGATGATGCTAAGGGCGATGTATGGCGCGGTATCGAAGTGGTTGAACATGCGGCCAATATCGCTTCCCTGAGCATGGGTGAAACGGTTGAAAACGTTGCCCGTAAAATCGATTGCTACAGCATTACTCAGCCTCTGGGTGTGTGTGTCGGTATTACCCCATTTAACTTCCCCGCGATGATTCCGCTGTGGATGTTCCCAATGGCGATCGCTTGCGGTAACACCTTTGTATTGAAACCTTCTGAGCAGGATCCACTGACGCCGATGCGTCTGGCGGCACTGTTTCAAGAAGCCGGCGCACCTGCAGGTTTGCTGCAAGTTGTGCATGGCGCGAAAGATGTCGTTGATCAGCTGTTAACGCATAAAGATACCCCAGCGATCTCCTTTGTGGGTTCGGTTGCGGTCGGTGAGCATATCTATCGTACCGGTACTGACCATATGAAACGGGTACAGGCGTTTGCCGGTGCTAAAAACCACATGGTCATTATGCCGGATGCGGCTAAGAATCAGGTTGTTAACAGTATTGCCGGTGCTTCTGTTGGTGCGGCAGGTCAGCGCTGTATGGCGATCTCGGTAGCCGTGTTTGTCGGTAAATCCCGTGAGTGGATTCCTGAAGTACGTGATGCACTGGCTAAAGTACGCCCAGGTGCATGGAACGATCCAGAAGCCGGTTATGGTCCGCAGATCAATCCGCAGGCTAAAGCGAAGGTACTTAACTTTATTCAAGAGGGTAAAGATGCCGGTGCTGATTGTATCCTTGATGGTTCTGAATGTGTGGTCGAAGGTTATCCTGATGGTAACTGGATTGGGCCAACCATGTTCCGCAACGTCACCCGCGATATGTCGATCTATCAAGAAGAGATCTTCGGACCGGTTCTGATTACCCTCGAAGTGGATACGATTGAAGAAGCGATTCAGCTGATCAATGAAAACCCATACGGTAACGGTACCTCTATCTTCACCTCTTCGGGTGCCGCGGCGCGTAAGTATCAGCATGAGATCAAGGTCGGTCAGGTCGGTATCAACGTGCCTGTACCCGTGCCTCTGCCAATGTTCTCTTTCACCGGTTGGAGAAAGTCGTTCTACGGCGATCAGCATGCTTATGGTAAGCAGGCGGTTAAGTTCTACACCGAAACTAAGACAGTGACTGCCCGCTGGTTTGAGGATGATATTGATAATGGTGTGAACACCACGATCACCCTTAAGTAACGCCAATCATTTAGCGTCTGATAATCAGGCGCTTACGATTGATTATGCCTGCTAAGTCGGACGCGAGTCTGCTTGGCGGGCTTCGTCAGTAGACGCACAATGAAAAAGATTCAGCTGTTATAAAAATAAGAATCTACCTGTTTGTTAAGTACGGAGTATCTATGGATTTTGAACTGAACGAAGAGCAGATAGCGTTTGCCGATATGGCCCGCGCGTTCGCTCAGAATGAGCTGGCCCCGAATGCCGGTGAATGGGATCTGCACCAAACGTTTCCTGTCGAGGTATTAAAAGCGGCAGGTGAGCTGGGATTCTGCGGTTTGTACTCCCATGAGGATGTCGGAGGCTTAGGGCTGAGCCGGTTAGACGCCAGTATTATCTTTGAACAGCTCGCAATGGGCTGCACTTCAACCACGGCTTTTATCACCATTCACAATATGGCTACCTGGATGATCTCTGAATTTGGCGCTGAGTCTGTGCGTCAGCAGTGGTGTCCTGAATTGACCGCCGGTGAGAAGTTAGCCTCTTACTGTTTGACCGAGCCGAATGCCGGTTCCGATGCGGGGGCGCTGAAAACCACCGCTCGTCGTGATGGCGATGACTACCTACTCAATGGTAGCAAAATCTTTATTTCAGGTGCCGGTGCGACTGACTGCTTGGTGGTGATGGCGCGTACCGGTCAAGATGGCCCGAAAGGTATCTCCGCTTTTGCCGTAGATGCGAAACTACCCGGCATTACCTATGGCCGTAAAGAGGAAAAAATGGGTTGGAACAGCCAGCCGACCCGCATGATTACCTTTGAAGATGTGCGGGTTCCTGCCTCGGCAATCCTAGGTCAGGAAGGGGATGGCTTTAAGATCGCCATGCGCGGTCTTGATGGTGGACGTATTAATATCGCCACCTGTTCGGTTGGCACCGCCCAGCAAGCATTAAATAATGCCACCGAGTATATGCACGAACGCAAACAGTTCGGCCAAAGTTTGGCTAACTTTCAAGCACTACAGTTTAAATTAGCCACCGCTGCCACCGAGTTAGTGGCTGCCCGTCAAATGGTGCGTATGGCGGCCTCCCGCTTAGACAATAATCATCCGGATAAAACCACTTACTGTGCCATGGCTAAACGCTTTGCCACCGATGTCGGTTTCAGCGTGGCCGATGAAGCGCTGCAAATTTTTGGCGGCAATGGTTATATCAAAGAGTATCCAATGGAGCGCTTCCTGAGAGATAACCGGGTACACCGGATTCTGGAAGGCACCAACGAAATTATGAATGTTATTATTGCCCGTCGACTGTTACTGGAAAATGCTGCTGAACTGCTATAACGGCGGCATGAACGGATAAGCATAAACCGCTTAGATAAATATAAAAGGTGTGACAAGCACCCGCTAAGACTGCAAAGGAAGATCAATATGACTGACAAGCTGATCGTTGAGAAACGGGGCAATATTGCCCTGCTGACCATGAACAACCCGCCAGCCAACACCTGGACTGAAGAGAGCCTAAAAGGGCTGAAGGCGTTAGTTGAAGAGCTGAATGCTGATCGTACAATCTATAGCCTGGTGATTACCGGCCAAGGCGAAAAGTTTTTCTCCGCCGGTGCTGACTTGAACCTATTTGCCGATGGTGATCGTAGCGTCGCCCGGGATATGGCGCGTTATTTTGGTGAAGCATTTGAGGCCTTGAGTCAGTTCCGCGGTGTCTCTATCGCGGCGATTAATGGTTTTGCCATGGGGGGCGGTTTGGAAGTGGCGTTGGCCTGCGATATTCGCATCGCGGAAGAACAGTCGCAGATGGCCTTGCCAGAAGCGAAGGTCGGCTTGTTGCCCTGCGCGGGTGGGACACAGAATTTGACCATGCTGGTGGGTGAAGGTTGGACGAAACGCATGATCCTCTGCGGTGAGCGTATCAAAGCCGCCAAAGCGCAGGAGATTGGTTTAGTGGAAGAGGTTGTTCCCCAGGGGCAAGCACTAGAGAAAGCGCTTGAACTCGCTGCCAATGTTGCACAGCAGAGTCCGACCTCGGTAGCTTCTTGTAAGCAGCTGATTCAGAATAATCGTACCCATCACTGGGATGCGGGTTATATTCTGGAACGTGAACTGTTTGTTGATCTGTTCTTTACCGAAGATCAAAAAGAGGGTGTAAACGCCTTTCTTGGTAAGCGTGCCCCCGAATGGAAAAACCGCTAAGCGGTATACAGGAGATAAAAATATGAGCTGTGTACTGTTTAATGAATATCCGACCCAAGATGGCAAAAAGATTGTTGAGATTCAGCTAAATGCTGAACGTACCCTCAATGCCCTAACACTCGAGATGATCGATCTGATTCAACCGAAGCTCGATAGCTGGAAAGACGATGATTCTGTTGTTGCCGTTCTATTCGATAGCGCAGGTGAGAAAGCCTTTTGCGCCGGCGGCGATGTGGTCAATCTATACAAATCGATGACCGGCGATGCCGATCCTGATTTCCCTACCGATTTCTTCACCCGAGAATATATCCTCGATTACAGCATCCATACCTACCCTAAGCCAATTATCTGTTGGGGCCACGGTATCGTCATGGGCGGCGGTATGGGCCTGATGAACGGTTGTAGCCATCGGGTTGTAACCGAGCGTACTCATATGGCGATGCCAGAGGTGACGATTGGGCTTTATCCGGACGTCGGTGGTAGCTGGTTTTTGAATCATATGCCGGGCCGTACGGGGCTGTTCTTGGGGCTGACCGGTAATCCGATGAATGCTGCTGATGCGCTGTTCTTAGGACTGGCGGATCGATTTATTGCCTCAGATCGCCGCGCTGATTTGGTTGAAAAGCTGCAATCTGAACAGTGGGACGGTTGCGCCTATAGTGCGACTAATCGGGTGTTACGGCAACTAGAAACCGAGTCTCAAGACGCCTTTAGTTCTGACTCGCCGGTACAGAATCATTACCGCTTTATTCAACAGGTCACCGATACCGATTCGTTATCCGACTTGGTCGAGGGACTGATGGCTGTTGAAAGCGACGATAAATGGATCTCACGGGCGAAAAAAGCGATCAGTCATGGTAGCCCATTGGCGGTTCACCTGATTAAGAAACAGCTTGAAGTGACTCAGCATATGTCTCTTAAAGAGGTGTTTGAGAGCGAACTGGTGCTGTCAGTACAGAGCTGTAAACACCGTGAGTTCCCGGAAGGTGTGCGGGCGTTGTTGGTTGATAAAGACGGCGCACCTCAATGGACCTACAAAACGGTACAAGAGGTTGATCCGGCGTTTGTCGATCAGTTCTTTGTCGCGCCTTGGGCGGTTAACCCTTTGGCGACGCTGTAAGCTTAAATCACAGCGTGCAGGTTCCGGTTTAAAACGATTTATAACAATTTTTTGCAATCCAAGGACATCGATAAGCCCGGCTGAAGTGCGCCACTGTTACGACAACCAACGAGCGTTGTCGAGCGGCGAGTTCAGTCAGCGCCGGTTGAGGTCCAGAATAAATATAAGAGGCAAAGTGATATGGCTACGATAGGATTTATCGGACTGGGCAACATGGGGGGCCCAATGGCAATTAACCTGCTGAAAGCAGGACATGACGTTAACGCGTTTGATCTATCACAGGCAGCGCTAGATACCGTTGCGGCCGAGGGCGGGCATGCCGTAGCATCGGCAGTTGAAGCGGCGACCGGCGCTGATTTTATTGTTTCTATGTTACCGGCCGGTGTACATGTTAAAGGGGTTTATCAAACCGGTGATGCACCGTTGTTTGATGTGATCTCCAAAGATGCGCTGATCATTGATTCTTCAACCATTGATGCAGCGACGGCTCAAAGTGTATCGGCCGCAGCCAATGAGCGTGGTTTGAGCTTTATCGATGCACCGGTATCCGGTGGCGTTGGTGGTGCCGTAGCGGGAACGCTGGCCTTTATGGTGGGTGCGACAGAGGCACAGTTTGCCAAGGCAAAACCTATCTTAGACTGCATGGGTAAAAACATCTTCCATGCGGGTCAAAGCGGTGCCGGTCAGATAGCCAAAGCCTGTAATAACATGATGTTGTCGATTCTGATGGCGGGCACCAGTGAAGCGCTGAATATGGGCATGAAAAATGGCCTAGACCCCGCTGTGTTATCTGAAATTATGAAGCAAAGCTCTGGTAATAACTGGGCGCTGCAAGTGTATAACCCAGTGCCGGGTGTGATGGCGGGTGTACCTTCCTCCAATGACTATAAAGGTGGTTTCCAAGTCGACCTGATGTTTAAAGATCTTGGTTTGGCAATGGAGCTGAGTCAGCAGAGTAATTCACCGGTGCCAATGGGTTCCGCCGCCCGTTCTTTGTTTAGCCTGCACAAATCAAAAGGCAATGGCGGTCTCGATTTCTCGAGCGTCATTAAGCTGTATCAAGACAGTTAATTAGCGCTGATCATCTAGCACCGCTGCCGGTTTCATCGCCGGCAGACTCCCCCTATAAAAACAATCCGGAGTCGGTAATGGGATATAACGAAGAATATCTGGCTGCGCAACAGAATCCAGAAGCCTACTGGGCTGAACAAGCAAAGCGTATTAAATGGTTTAAAGCGCCGGAAACGATTCTGAGCAAAACCGAAAATGGCACCTTTAGTTGGTATGCTGATGGCGAAATGAACAGCTGCTATCTCGCACTGGATCAACACCTCGAAACTCGAGGCGATCAGGTTGCCCTGTATTACGATTCACCCGCCACCAACAGCAAACAACAGATTACCTATAAACAGTTGCACACCAAAGTGGCTCGCTTCGCGGGCGGCTTAAAAAGGCTGGGCGTTGGCAAAGGGGATACGGTTGTTATCTATATGCCAATGATTCCCGAAGCCGCCGTAGCGATGTTGGCTTGTGCTCGCTTGGGCGCGATTCATTCGGTTGTTTTTGGTGGCTTCGCGGCTAATGAAATGGCTATTCGTATTGATGATGCCAAGCCGAAGGTCATCTTGACCGCTTCCTGCGGTATCGAATTTGATAAGACCATTGCTTATAAGCCGCTGGTCGATAAAGCGATTGAGCTGGCTACCCATAAGCCGGAACATACCATTGTTTGTCAGCGACCGATGATGATGGCTGAGATGGATGCCGAGCGGGATCTGGATTGGTATGACTGCCAGCATGGCGCAGAGCCTGCCGATTGTGTGTCCGTTAAAGGCAGTGATCCGCTGTACATTCTTTACACCTCTGGCACCACCGGCGCGCCCAAAGGGATTGTGCGAGATAACGGCGGCCATGCCGTTGCGTTGAACTACGCACTGCATAATGTCTATGGTATGAACCCCGGTGATGTGTGGTGGGGTGCATCCGATATTGGTTGGGTTGTGGGCCACTCCTTTATCGTCTATGGGCCGCTGATGGGGGGCTGCAGTGCGATCTTCTTCGAAGGTAAGCCGATTAGAACCCCTGATGCGGGCACCTTCTGGCGTGTGATTGATGAATATAAAGTCAATTCGATGTTCTGTGCGCCCACGGCGTTTAGAGCAATACGCAAAGAAGACCCTGAAGGGGGGCTGGCGAAGAAATATGATCTATCCAGCCTGAATTGGGTGTTCGTCGCCGGTGAAAAACTCGATTCGTCCACCTATCAATGGCTCGATACTTTGCTTCAAGTGCCGGTGATCGATCACTGGTGGCAAACGGAAACCGGTTGGCCAATGACCTCGCCGATGATGGGCTGGGATAATCCATCTGAAGCGCGCTTGGGTTCCACCAATAAAGCGATTCCGGGTTATGATATCCGCGTTGTCGATGGCGAAGGGCAGCCGGTTGAAGCGAATGAAACCGGTAATATTGTCGTTACTCTGCCGATGCCGCCGGGTGTCGCTTGGGATATCTGGAATCAACCTCAGCGGTTTACCGACTCCTACCTGACTGCTTTCCCCGGGTATTACCACACCGGAGATGGTGGCTTTATCGATGACGATGGCTATGTCTACATTACTGGCCGCACCGACGATGTGATCAATGTTTCCGGGCATCGTCTTTCAACCGGCGAGATGGAAGAGGTGGTTTCCTCCCATCCGGCGGTCGCTGAATGTGCAGTCATCGGTGCCAATGATGCTATGAAAGGGCAGGTGCCAGTGGGACTTATCGTGTTAAAAGCGGGCGAAGAGGTGGATGAAGCTCAGCTCGAAGCCGAGTTGGTGCAGATGGTGCGTGATCAAGTCGGAGCGCTGGCGTGCTTCCGTCGTGCCATTATCGTGCAGCGTTTACCGAAGACCCGTTCCGGTAAAATTTTGCGGGCGATTTTGCGTAAAATTGCTGCCAATGATGAATATAAAATGCCGTCGACTATCGATGACGAAAGTATTTTGGCGGAAATAACCGAACTCATGGATCGTGCAGGTATGCGCTGATAGCCGGCTGCGGTGATGGCTGAAGCTGCGAGTTGTTTGCCTGTCATTAATCTATATGGCATTGGTGACGGGCAGCCGCAGTTTAAGTGGGCGATCATCGAATAACCGACTAAAGTGGGTGTAGGCTTTAGCACGGTATCCTAAGAGTGCCTTGTCATTGCTGACTCCCCTGATCGGGTTGTTGCGTAATAGCCTTTGGGCTGTAGAATGGGCGAGAATCCAAGTGTATGTTTTCGTTGGATATAAGCATTAACACCGATCCACTTATTGATAATATAAAAGCAAAGGCGGTAGACAGATGAAAGTGCTGGTAACTGTCAAACGAGTTATCGACTACAACGTAAAAGTACGTGTTAAGTCTGATAGCAGTGACGTTGATCTGAATAATGTAAAAATGGCGATGAATCCGTTCTGTGAAATCGCCGTCGAAGAAGCTGTACGCCTGAAAGAGGCTGGGGTGGCATCTGAAGTCGTCGTCGTCTCGTTGGGGCCGCAGGCCGCTCAGGAACAAATTAGAACCGCGTTGGCACTGGGGGCTGACCGGGGCATACTGATTCAGTCCGATGAAAATTTGGAATCTTTAACCGTGGCTAAGTTACTCGCCAAAGTGGTTGAAGAAGAACAGCCAGGGCTGGTGATTATGGGTAAGCAGGCTATCGATACCGATAATAACCAGACCGGTCAGATGTTGGCTGCGTTGACCAATATGCCGCAGGGGACTTTCGCCTCTGAAGTTAAAGTGGCAGGAGATAAGGTCCAGGTTATCCGTGAGGTTGATGGTGGCCTGCAAACTGTTGAGCTGGCGATGCCGGCCATTGTGACCACCGATCTTCGCTTGAATGAACCGCGTTATGCGTCATTGCCGAATATCATGAAAGCGAAGCGCAAACCATTGGACGCTAAAACACCGGCCGATTTAGGTGTTGAGGTTAAAGCCCATACGCAACTGTTGAAAGTGGCCCCGCCAGCTGATCGTCAAGCCGGTATTAAGGTGACCTCGGTTGAGGAGTTGGTGGATAAACTGAAGAATGAAGCGAAGGTGATCTGATGGCTATTTTGATTATTGCAGAACACGATAACCAATCTCTTAAAGGCGCAACTTTAAACGCCGTTACCGCGGCCGCTGAAATTTCAACGGATATCCATGTGTTAGTCGCCGGTGGTGGCTGTCAGGCTGCGGCCAATGAAGCTGCCGCTGTTGCCGGTGTCGCCAAGGTGTTGTTGGCAGATAACGCAGCCTATGAACATCAACTAGCCGAAAACGTGAGTTTGTTGGTAGCCGAGTTGGGTGCGGGCTATAGCCATATTATCGCTCCATCTACGACGGGCGGTAAAAACCTGATGCCTCGGGTGGCCGCCTTGCTTGATGTCGTGCAGCTATCGGATGTTATTGCGATAGAGAGTGAAGATACCTTTGCCCGTCCTATCTATGCGGGCAACGCGATTGCGACGGTTAAATCTCTTGATGCAATCAAGGTCATTACCGTGCGTACTACTGGGTTTGATGCGGCAGCCGCTGAAGGCGGAAGTGCTCCGGTCGAGGCTGTTGCGGCGGTCCATGATGCCGGCATCTCAAGCTTTATCGGTGAAACGATGGCCAAGAGCGATCGCCCTGAGTTGACCGCTGCAAGTGTCATCGTCTCCGGTGGTCGAGGCATGGGCAATGGCGATAACTTTGCATTGCTTGAGTCAGTGGCTGATAAGCTCGGAGCCGCGGTTGGCGCATCTCGTGCAGCGGTGGATGCGGGTTTTGTACCTAACGATATGCAGGTTGGTCAGACCGGTAAAATTGTCGCCCCGGATCTCTATATTGCGGTGGGTATCTCCGGTGCGATTCAGCATTTGGCGGGTATGAAAGACTCTAAAGTGATTGTTGCGATCAATAAAGATGAAGAGGCTCCTATCTTCTCCGTGGCCGATTATGGCTTGGTCGCTGATCTGTTTGAAGCAGTGCCTGAGTTGGACGCTAAGCTATAGACATCGTCTTAGATGAGGGTGGAAAATGGCTCGTGGGATGATATATCCGCACTGATTACAGTTTAAAACCCGATAAAAGCTCGCTTTTTTCACTAAAAGTGGGCTTTTTTTATGTCCGTTTGTTCGGCTTTAACTGTATTAGAGGGCTAAAATCGGTTATCTTAACCGGCTGTTTCAGATGCCGATTTAAACAACGATTTCAAAACATCTCGTCCGGATGCGATGACTGCATCCACCAGAGAGAATGACAAGTAAAGTGGATCCATAATGATTATCAAACCGAAGATTCGTGGCTTTATCTGTACCACAACCCATCCAGTAGGGTGTGAACGTAATATTCAGGAGCAGATCGATTACACCAAGGCGCAGGGACCGATCGAAAATGGCCCTAAGCGTGTGTTGGTGATCGGTTCGTCTAGCGGTTACGGTATGTCGTCACGTATCTCCGCAGCATTTGGTTGTGGTGCCGCGACCATCGGTGTGTTTTTTGAAAAGCCAGCGACGGAAAGAAAGACGGGTACAGCCGGTTGGTACAATGCTGCCGCCTTTGATAAGAAAGCCCATGAAGCGGGTCTGTATGCGAAAAGCCTGAATGGCGATGCGTTCTCCAATGAAGCGAAACAAAAAACCATTGATCTGATTAAAGAAGATTTAGGTCAGATTGATCTGGTGGTTTACTCCCTCGCATCTCCGGTCCGTAAGATGCCGGATACCGGTGAAGTCATTCGTTCATGCTTAAAGCCTATCGGTGAAACGTATCGTTCAACGGCGATTGATACCAATAAAGATATTATTATCGAAGCGGAAGTTGAACCTGCAACCGAGCAGGAGATCGCCGATACAGTCACCGTGATGGGCGGTCAAGATTGGGAGTTGTGGGTCAATATGCTGGATGAGGCCGGTGTTCTGGCCGAAGGCTGTAAGTCGGTTGCTTATAGCTATATTGGTACTGATATCACTTGGCCGATTTACTGGGATGGTGCACTGGGTCAGGCGAAGAAAGATGTTGATCGTGCGGCGGGCGAGTTAAATACTAAGTTGGCTGCCAAAGGTGGTAGTGCGAATGTTGCAGTATTGAAATCAGTCGTTACTCAGGCCAGTTCAGCCATTCCGGTGATGCCGTTATATCTTTCGATGGTATTCAAGATCATGCGCGCCGAAGGTGTTCATGAGGGCTGTATGGAGCAGGTGTTCCGTTTATTCAGCACTGGTATTGCGGGCAATACTGGCAAGGTGGATGACGATAACCGACTGCGCATGGATGACTGGGAACTGCGCGACGATATTCAGCAAAAATGTAGCGAGTTATGGCCGCAAGTCACCAGCGAGAACCTCTTTGAATTGACTGATTATCAACTCTATAAAGATGAATTTTTGAAACTCTTTGGTTTCGGTCTTGATGATGTCGACTATGATGAAGATGTCAGCCCGCTGGTTGAGTTTGATGTGATTGATATTTAATCTCGCAGACAGTGCGAAAAAGCGGCGCAGGCCGCTTTTTTTGTACCCCCAATTTACCCACGTGCATTTTGAATGCACCCCTCGAAATGGGGACTTTTAGTTTGAAAAAAGAGTGGGTTGTGTATGTAATGAATAGTAACCAACCATAAGAGACTCAGCATAATGGCCCTATCCATCAGTAAGCGCCTCACCATCATGAGCGCTGCCCCGGTTATTTTGTTATCCATCACCCTATTTATGCTGACATTTTTTGAGAGTGAGCAACTACGTCAACATCAGCTAGAACTGACACAAGAAAAATTTCTTGAGACCAAGCGTGAGCAACTTAAATTTATGAATGAGATGGCCTACAGTGCTATTAGTCATATATATGAAGCGGGCGGATCGCTAGAAGAGGCGTTGCCAACCTTACGAAATTTAAAGTTTGGTGATAACGGTTACTTTTTTGGCTATACCAGTAACGGCGATCGGGTGTTTCTGGGTAGTGTCGATAAAGGTATCGGCAAAAACTTTTGGGATCTACAGGATGCGAATGGCGTCTACCTGATTCGCGAGCTGGTTAAGGCGGGCAAAAATGGTGGCGGTATTGTTAGTTATCATTTCCCTAAACCTAATCAGAAAATCGCCGAAGAGAAGCTTTCTTATGCTCTCTATCTAGAACGCTGGGATTTAATGATTGGTGCAGGCTTCTATCTGGATGATGTTCACGCTGTTATCAATGAGATGAAGCAGGGGTCCGCTGACAGTCAATCTATGCTGTTAATTTATTTCGGTATTATCAGTGCGGTGTTGTTGATCTTGGCGATTATCTTTAGTTCGCTGGTTAAGCGATCCGTGATGATGCCACTACAGCGTCTTTCTGGATCAATGAAAGAGTTGGTGTCCGGTGATGCTGACCTTAGTGCCCGGTTGCAGGTAGATGGTGACCACGAGCTTGGAGAGTTGGCGCAAAACTTCAATAGTTTCCTCGAAACGTTACAAAATATGATCAGTGATCTGGTGAAGTTGTCGGCCACTGTAACCCAACGAGCGGCCTCTATCAGTGATCGTATTCATGCCGTTGGTGAGCAGCAGGCTAAATTGCAGGTGCATATTGAGCATTCAGCATCGGCGATGTCTGAGATGTCTGCCACTGCGGCTGATATTGCGCACAATACGGCTGAGACAGCGACCTCAACCAATGAGTCACGGGATAATATTGGTCGGGCTGGGGCGAGTGTTACCGAGCTGACCTCAGCGGTGAAAGTATTGGCGGAAGATGTCTCCGGATCGAACAAAGCGATCTCAACACTGGAGAATAATGTTCAAGATATTATCTCGGTGGTCAGTGTGATTCAGGAAATTGCAGAGCAGACTAACCTGTTAGCCCTGAATGCCGCGATTGAAGCGGCCCGTGCCGGTGAGCAGGGGCGTGGTTTCGCGGTGGTTGCCGATGAAGTACGTACCCTGGCAACGCGGACTCAGACCAGCACACTGCAAGTACATGAGAGTATTGAACAGCTGAAAAAAGCGTCCGGGGAAGCCGTACGCAGTATGCAGCATAGTTTTCAGCAGACCGATTTGGCGGTTCATCAGTCCGAGAAGGGCATGTGTGAACTGAATAAGGTGGTCGAACATATGAATCAGATTCAGGATATGTCGGTCGTGATCGCCACGGCAGCAGAAGAGCAGAGCCAAGTGTGCGATAACCTCAATCAAACGGTCACCGAGATCGCTGGTTTTTCTGAGAACTCATCTATTATTGCTGGTGAAAATAAAGTGGAAGTTAAGAAGTTGGCCGACGATGCAGCTAAGCTGCAAAGCTTAGTGGGCAGGTTTAAGATTTCTTAACCCTCTGAGGGGTGAAAAAGGGCTGCGGCCCTTTTTTTGTGCCTACTGCTTCAGGGCTGTTTGGTCTGTCTGGTCTGTCTATCGAAGAAGAGGGCGTAGCGAGCTTTTTAATCATTGTTGGGGGAGGTGCTAGCATGGCTGATACGCTGATGATTGGGCTGTTAAGTGGATCAGTGGTCCTGTTTAGTGTTAGTTAGCTTTGCCCATAGGCGGCGATAAGCCCTTAGTTCAAAATTGAGTGTTTGGCAATTTCTCTTTGGTTAAAAAAAGAGGGAATAATTACTACTTTAGGATGACAATAAGCCTAAGGGATGATGACATTTTACCGCGTTGCACAAGATTTTTTCAGAGGAATGCGTATAATCAGCGGCACAGCATAAGCCTGAGGTATTATTGACTGCTTATTAGTACGAGTAAGTCGAGTATCGATCGGGCTGCCGGAGATTGTTTCAGTTATATCAAGCGGTTATATCATTATTTTTCTTGTTGGTATTCACTTGTTTAGCCAAAAGCTTTCTTTCTGAAAGGGTCTCTGCATCCATTATCTATAGTTAAGTGGCGAAGTTTGTATGACCTCAAAATCTGTTGATGTACTGCTGGTTGGTGCAGGTGCGATGAGCACCACATTGGGGGTTCTGCTTAAGCAGTTGGATCCCACCCTGACAATTGCAATGGTCGAACGCCTTGACCATGTCGCTGAAGAAAGTACCGATGCAATGAATAACGCTGGTACCGGACACGCGGCTTATTGCGAGCTCAATTATACCTCTCAGAATGAAGACGGCAGTATCAATACCGACAAGGCATTTGATATTAACGCCGCGTTTGAAAAAAGTTTGCAGTTTTGGTCCTATCTCGTCGAGCAAAAATATCTGCCTGAGCCGCATAACTTTATCAATAATGTGCCTCACCAGAGCTTTGTTATGGGCGAAGAGAATGTGGCCTTTCTGCGTGCCCGCTATGAAACACTGAGCGCAACACCGCAATTTGCTGAGATGGAGTACTCTGAAGATCCTGAGGTCTTACGGCAATGGATGCCGCTGATTATGCAAAACCGTGATACGTCCGAGCCGGTTGCTGCAACCCGGGTGCGTCATGGCTCGGATGTTAACTTTGGTGCGTTGGCGCGTAACATGGTTAACTATCTTGAACAGCAGGATGGCTTTGAATTGTTATTGAGCCATTCCGTTGAAGATATGTCGCAGTACAGTGATGGTGATTGGCGCGTTGAAGTTAAGAACGGCCATACCGGTGAAGCAGAACATATCCGCACTAAGTTTCTCTTTTTCGGGGCGGGTGGTGGCGCATTACCGCTGTTGCAGATGTCTGGTATTCCCGAAGGTGACGGTTATGGTGGTTTTCCTGTCAGTGGTCAATGGTTGGTGTGTAAGAAGCCTGAGATCGTTGAACAGCATATGTCGAAAGTTTACGGTCAAGCGCCTATTGGTGCGCCACCGATGTCGGTTCCCCATTTAGATAGCCGTATTATCGATGGCAAACGTGCTTTGCTGTTTGGTCCATTTGCGGGTTTCACCACCAAGTTCCTGAAAAAGGGCTCGGCGTTGGATATGCCGTTGAGTATGCGTCTGAATAACCTCAAGCCGATTATGCAGGTTGGGGTTAAAAATATGGACCTTACCCGCTACCTGATCAGCGAAGTGATGCAATCCCATGGTGATCGCGTTGATTCTCTGCGTCGCTTTTTCCCCGATGCGAAGGATGAAGACTGGGAACTGTCTTATGCGGGGCAGCGAGTACAGATCATCAAGAAGAACGAACAGGGCAAGGGTAAGCTTGAGTTTGGTACCGAGGTTATCTCCTCTGAAGACAAACGTCTGGCGGCGCTGCTAGGTGCATCACCGGGTGCATCGACTGCTACACCGACTATGATCAATGTGATCGAGCGTTGTTTTCCTGAGCGCATGGCCAGCCCCGAGTGGCAAGCGAAGATGAAGGAGATGGTGCCATCTTATGGTCAGTCTTTAATCGATAATGGCGAATTGCTGCGGAGTATCCGTCAGCGTACCTTATCGACGCTTGATCTTTCTCAGGATTACCAAGCGTAAGCGTATTTAGGCTACTTGTTTAGCTGGCTCGATACGATTTAAGACCACTCTTCGGAGTGGTTTTTTTATGCCCTAAATTTGGCTAAAGATAATTAAGACTTTTATTTATTAGAATATTCTAATATAGTGGTTTTCACCAATAGGATAGACCGGTGGAGACCGATTATGAGAAAAACTTTAATTGCCGCTAGCTTGTTAAGTTGCTTCATAGCGATGCCCTCATTCGCGGCCGATAAGCCTGAAAAAGCGTCTGCGCAAACCACCCTCGATCTTTATGCGACTGCCACTGAAGCTTGGGACATATTGCAGCAGGATAGCAGCGCCATTCTGATCGACGTACGTGATCCTATCGAAATTAAATTTACCGGATTTGCTTCGCCGACCCGCATTCATGTGCCTTGGATGATTGCCGATGCCCGTGTCTGGAATGATAAGCAGGGTTGGGGGATGGTAAAAAACCCTCAATTTGTTCAGCAGGTAACCGAGCAGCTTAAGCAGCTCGGTGCAACAGCAGAAACCCCCATTATTATGATGTGCCGCTCAGGTTCAACACGCAGTGCACCGGCAGTAAATGTCTTGGCCGAGCAGGGCTATAAAAACGTTTGGACGGTGGTCGATGGTTTTGAAGGCGGCAAGCTGAAAGAGGGCGACTCTAAAGGCGTGCGGGCCGCAAATGGTTGGCGTAATTCGGGTCTGCCTTGGAGTTACAAAGTTGATCCTGCGGTTGCATGGCATCCCGCTAAGTAACCTCTATTGATGTTTATGTGATCAAAGAGACGAACGAGTCTCTTTGTATTTTGGAGATACATGATGAAAAAAGTAATAACCTCTGCTGTGATGGCGGCTTCATTAATGACGCCGGTTGTCGCCACTGCCGATGACAGTGTTGATCAAGTGGTTATCACCCTCACCAGTGCGGAACAACAAACCCGTGGTATGGCAATGGTGCTAGGTAATGCGATGCAGGCGAAAGGCGCGCAAGTGAGCGTGCTGTTATGTGATAGTGCCGGAGATATGGCCTTGAAAGGGCATCAATCAGCACCTTTGAAGCCTAAGAATGTAACACCCGAGCAGCTGCTGCAAAAGTTGATGTCGGGTGGCGCTAAAGTGGATGTTTGCGCGCTGTACCTGCCGAACAAGGGGATGGGTATGGATGCGTTGCTAGAGGGTGTCGGTGCGGCTAAACCGGCGGCTATGGCTGACGCATTGATGAACGAAGAGGCGCGGGTGTTTAACTTTTAACACCTTATATCAAAGAAAAAACGCATTGTTGCTGTGATGGCCAATGCGTTTTTTTTGGCGCTAGGGCATTTGTCAGCCGTTATTCGGTTCGCTATCACCATTAAACCGTTACGCTCTATAATGAGCGAATGAAAAAATTACCCTTATTTCCTCTGCCTGTGGTGTTGTTTCCGGGCACAGTGTTACCGCTGCAGATTTTTGAGCTGCGCTATCGGCGTATGGTTAAAGAATGCTTGGCTGATAATAGCCCCTTTGTTGTACTTCAGACACGGGATGCGACGTCTCCCGACAGTGATTTTTATCCTCTAGGCACCCGTGCCATAATTAGTGATTGGCAGCCGTTAGCTAACCAGATGATCGGCATTCAGGTGCAAGGCCAGCAGCGGGTCAGAGTGACTGATATCGATCAGGCTACGGATGGCTTATTGCAAGGTTACATTGAGATCTTAGCGGATAATTCATCGATTAACCTCGAAGAACAATCTGCCAAGCTTGAGATGATTTGCGCGCATCTTCAGCAGCATTCTCTGTTATCATTCGACGCATCCCGGATTAATGTCGACACGGCTGAGCTATTTAGTTTTCAGTTAGCATCGCTATTACCCTTTTCTGGCGCTGATAAACAGCGCTTACTGGAGATTACTAGCCCCCTCGAACGGCTGGAATTGATGGCTACTCTGCTTAAGGAATTTTGATGTTTGATCTGATCCAAGTGGCGCTGACGAATCGCAGTGCGTTATTGGCAACGTTGCACGCTGAGAATAGCGACTGCTATCGCTTGTTTCATGGTGTCAATGAAGGCCGACCTGGTTTAACCGTCGATCGTTATGGCCCGCAGTTATTAATACAGACTTTCCATGAATCGATTAGTGAGGCTCAGGCTGCGGCTATTCATACGCAGGTGGAAGCCTTTTTAGGCTGCGCTTTAACCTGCGTGTATAACGACCGGAGTTCGGCTAATTCCCGCCGGAGTGATGATTTTCGCGTGGATAATTGGGAGGGCGAGGCCCATGAGTTGGGTGTGCGCTACCGGGTTAAAGGTAAGCATGAAGGGCAAGATCCTCTGCTGTTTTTAGATATGCGAGCAGGACGTCGCTGGATACAGCAACATGCGGCGGGTAAGTCGGTATTGAATCTTTTCTCCTATACCTGTGGTGTGGGTGTGGTGGCTGCGGTTGCGGGTGCCAGTCGCGTGTTGAATGTGGATTTCTCCACGCGATCGTTGGATATTGGCCGGCAGAATGCGGAACTTAACGATCTTAAAGCGTCACAGATCAGCTTTTTTCAGAGTGACTTTTTTACTGCCGCCAAACAGTTAGCAGGCATCCCGATTAAACAGCGAGTGGGCCGTGGTCGCAAACCCAAACCTTTTCCTAAAATTGGGGAGGAGCAGTTTGACCTAGTGTTTCTCGACCCTCCTCGGTGGGCGAAAAGTGCGTTTGGTACCGTGGATTTGATCCGCGATTATCCCAGCGTTTTGAAACCCGCTTTATTAGCGACGAAGCCAGGTGGGCAATTGGTCTGTGCCAACAATGTGGCCAGTGTTAGTTATGCTGAATGGCTGGATACCGTGCAACGCTGTGCCGAAAAGGCAGGCTGTCCAGTGAAAAGCATCACGCGGCTTGAACCCGAGACGGATTTCCCCTCGCCTGATGGCCAGTTCCCTCTTAAGTTAGTGGTGTTACAGCTTTGATGCAGTGCTGATAGCAGGGCTTAGACCGGCGCTTGTTAGATGCGATGTGCTTCCAGCGTGATGCCGGTTACCTGTGCGCCGAGTAGGGCGATACGGCCCTTTGCTCGATCATCCCCGGTGGCGGTGAAGTCAAATAGGTAGGAACGCCAAATTTTAATCTTGCCCTGGTCATTGCGTTTTAGCCAGATTCCACGCAGGTAGACGCTCTGATCCAATAACTGCAGATCAAGCTCTTCGCAATGCCGGCTAGCGGCTTTTAGTGCGACCTCTTTTATCTTGAGTGATTGCCACCAGTGCAGTAGCAATAACACAATCAGCGTTAACCAAAATAGATCAGACAGTGCTAGATACATCAATTTTTCTCCCGTCCCAGCCAAACTGAGCCTATACCGCCGCCGATTATCAGCATCGCCCCCATGACGGACATCATATCAGGAACTTGCTGCCAAAAAAGCCAGCCGAGTAAACTGGCAAACAACACGCCAAAATAACTGATCGGTGCAATCACCGTGGCCTTGGCATAACTATAGGCCTTAGTGTAGAGCCACATCACGACCCAGATCGATAAACTGATCGCCAGCATTAACGGTACGCTTACCCATGCAACGGGTTGCCAATCGGCTAACGCTAGCGGTAAAGAGAACAGTGCTGACAGTCCGAAATAGTAAAAAAGAATGCGGTTGGTCGGTTCGGTTAGCGTGAGTTCACGAGTGGTGACAATAGATACCGACAGCAAAATAGCAGAGGCAACCCCGACCAGGTGCCAAGGGTTAAATTCGTTACCTTCGGGTTTAAGTACCAATGCAATGCCGATAAAACCGATGATGACCGGTAGCCAGTTTATCAGCGGCATACGCTCTTTTAACCAGACCAGCACCAGTAAGGGCACCACTAAGGGAGCAGCGTTACGCAGTAAAGAGGCTTCACCGAGGGGGATCTCATTGAGGGCTAAATAGTAGCTGTAAAAACATAGCCAGCCTGATAATCCTCTAATGAGGTGTAGTCCCAGCTTATCAGTTTTAAGTGCTTTTACGCCGTGGCGGCCAAGCCAGGGCAGCATAATTAAGGTGCAAAGTAGGTACTGGACTAATACGATCTGCTCAATGGACACGAACGCGGCGGTATATTTTGTGGCAGCGGCGGCCAAACTCATCACCAAGGTGGTGGCGAGGGCAAAAGAGGCGCCTAAGAGAAGCTTAGAATATTGGCTGAGCAAGGTTGTCTATCCTGTTGTTTTATTTACAATGTCACTACGTTTTAATTTCCGGGAATACATATGGAACCGCTGCTAGGCTTTCTCTATTCGAACTGGCTTAACCTGCTGGCATTGGGCTGGTTTCTACTCTGTTTTAAAGGCTATAACACCTATTCCCGGCGCCGAGCCCGAGACAGTCACTGTCTGGCGAGCGTGATGCATAATTATCGTCTGGAATGGATGACCCGCATGTTGCATCGTGAGGTGCGTATTGCGGATACCGCCGCCGTGGCTAATTTGGAGCGTAGCGTATCATTTTTTGCATCCTCCACCATGCTTATTTTAGCGGGCTTGATGACGGTATTAGGTTCAACCGATAAGGCGATTGATGTTGTCGGTGATTTTCCGCTGGCCATGCATGCCACTAAAGCGGAGTGGGAACTTAAGCTGTTGGTCTTGATCGGTATGTTTGTCTATGCTTTTTTGAAGTTTACGTGGAGCCTGCGGCAGTATGGCTTTACCTCGGTGATGATCGGTGGTGCACCGCAGCCAAGTGACGCTGAAGAGCCCGAGATGATCGCCCATGCCACACGCTTAGCTATTATGAGTTCGATGGCGGCGAATAATTTTAATCTAGGATTACGCACCTATTATTTCAGTTTGTCGGTGTTGGCCTGGTTTATTAATCCCTGGCTGTTCATGCTGATGGCCAGCGGAGTGGTGGTTATCCTCTATCGTCGGGAATTTAATTCCAGCACCTTGCGTCAGTTGGTGATCAGTCGGACCGAATAATTTGTACCCCATTTCACTTTCGGCCCCTTGAAAAGAAAGGGGCCGGCCCCATCTTTAGGTTCAACGGTTTTCGTTTTAACAGTAAATCTTTGTAACAGTAAGATTGGGAATTGATAGATGAGCACAGAAACTCAGCAGGAAACACTAGGCTTTCAAACTGAAGTGAAGCAACTGCTTCACCTGATGATTCATTCTTTGTATTCAAACAAAGAGATCTTTCTTCGTGAGTTGATCTCGAATGCTTCGGATGCCGCAGATAAGCTGCGCTTTGAAGCGTTATCAAATAATGATTTGTACGAAGGCGATGGCGATCTGCGTATTCGTGTCGAATTCGATAAAGAAGCTAACACCGTTACTATCGATGATAACGGTTTGGGTATGAACCGCCAGGATGTCATCGAGCACCTGGGGACGATTGCTAAATCAGGTACGTCTCAGTTCTTGTCTGAATTGAGCGGCGACCAAAAGAAAGATTCTCAACTGATTGGTCAGTTTGGTGTGGGCTTCTACTCAGCGTTCATCGTTGCTAAAGAAGTCGAAGTGATTACCCGTAAAGCGGGTGAACCTGCAGGCAATGGTGTGCGTTGGGTTTCTCAAGGTGAAGGTGACTTTACCGTTGAAACCGTTGAAAAAGCACAGCGTGGTACCACCATTATTCTGCACCTGAAAAATGAAGAGTCAGAATTTGCGGATGGCTTCCGTCTGCGTACGTTAGTGCGTAAATATTCCGATCATATTTCACTGCCAGTGATTATGCAGAAAGAACCTGAACCGGTTGAAGAGGGTGAAGAGCCTAAGGCACCGGAAGATGAAACCGTTAACTCTGCTACTGCGCTTTGGACTCGTTCTAAAAGCGATATCAGCGATGACGAGTTTAAAGAGTTCTACAAACATATCTCCCATGACTTCCAAGACCCTATGAAGTGGAGCCATAACCGGGTTGAAGGTAAGTTGGATTACACCAGCTTGCTCTATGTCCCGGCTCATGCTCCTTATGACTTGTGGAATCGTGATACTCCGCGTGGCTTGAAACTCTACGTTCAGCGGGTCTTTATTATGGATCAGGCAGACCAGTTCCTGCCGATGTATCTGCGCTTTATTAAAGGTGTGGTTGATACGAGTGATCTGTCACTCAACGTATCCCGTGAAATCCTGCAGAAAGATCCGGTGGTTGATAAGCTGAAAACTCAGCTGACAAAACGTTCACTGGATATGCTGGGTAAACTGGCTAAAAACGACCCTGAGCAATACGCTAAGTTCTGGACCGAGTTCGGCGAAGTACTGAAAGAAGGTCCGGCTGAAGATCACGCTAACCGCGAAACCGTGTTGAAGCTGCTGCGGTTTGCATCGACCCATAACGATTCGTCTGAGCAGAGTGTTTCGCTGGAAGATTACGTTTCTCGGATGCAGGAAGGTCAGGACAAGATCTACTACGCCGTCGCTGAGAACTACAATACCGCTAAGCATAGCCCACACCTCGAAATCTTCCGTAAGAAAGGTATCGAAGTGTTGCTGATGTCTGATCGAGTTGATGAGTGGCTGATGAGCCAGTTGTTCGACTTCGACGGTAAGTCATTCCAGGATGTCAGCAAGGGCGAACTGGACCTAGGCGAAACCGAGAACGAGGAAGAGAAAAAAGCGCAGGAAGAGACTGCAAAAGAGATGGAAGGTCTGACCGAACGTCTTAAAAACAGTCTAGAACAGCAAGTCAGTGAAGTACGTGTAACTCACCGTCTGACTGACTCACCTGCCTGTGTTGTACTGGGGGCTTATGATATGGGTCTGCAGATGCGTAAGATCATGGAAGCGGCGGGTCAGGCTGTGCCTGAGAGCAAGCCCATCTTTGAAATTAACCCAGAGCATCCGCTGATCAGCAAGCTGGATAACGAAGCCGATGAAGATCGTTTTGCTGAGCTGGCACTGGTCGTGTTTGAACAAGCACAACTGGCCGCCGGTGGTCAGTTGGATGATCCTGCAGCCTATGTTAATCGTCTGAATAAGCTGTTGCTTAACCTGATTAACTAAGCGGTTATTCTCGCTATGACTAAAGGCGGCCTTCGGGTCGCCTTTTTTATGTCTGCAACACTGATATAATCACCGACTATGTGTGCATGATAAGATGTAAAACGATAATAAAATGAGTGGCTTATCTGCCTTGATCAGGAACCGACATGAGTGATGATATCGCTAACCTGCGTAAGTTTGTGGCACCTGAAATTGTCTTTGGCGCGGGTGCTCGCAAAACAGTCGCTAATTTTGCCCGTTCATTCGGCGCCCGTAAAATCTTATTAGTTTCCGACCCCGGGGTTGTCGCCGCGGGTTGGGTTGATGAGGTAGCCCAGGACCTGAGGCTGGCAGGCTTTGACTACGAGCTCTTTACCGCGGTGTCACCAAACCCACGCGCTGAAGAGGTGATGAAAGGCGCTGAGATCTACAGTCAACAAGGTTGTAATCTGATTGTTGCGGTGGGTGGTGGCAGCCCTATGGATTGCGCTAAAGGGATCGGTATCGTCGCCACTCATCATCGCCATATTCTCGAGTTTGAAGGGGTGGACACGATCGAGGTGGCTATTCCACCACTGATTTTTATTCCCACCACTGCCGGCACTTCCGCTGATGTCTCCCAGTTTGCCATCATCTCTGATCAACAAGAGAAGATGAAAATCTCTATTGTCAGTAAAGCGGTAGTCCCCGACGTCTCGTTGATCGACCCTGAAACCACCATTACGATGGATCCCTTTCTCACCGCCTGTACGGGGGTTGATGCGCTGGTGCATGCGATCGAAGCCTTTGTCTCGACCGGCTCAGGCCCACTCACCGATATGCATGCCTTGGATGCGATCAAACTGGTGAACGAAAACCTGGTGGCATTAGTGAAAGACCCCACCGATCTCAAATTACGCGAGCAGGTAATGCTCGGCAGTATGAAAGCGGGGTTGGCTTTTTCTAATGCGATTTTGGGTGCGGTTCATGCCATGTCCCATAGCTTAGGAGGCTTTCTCGATCTGCCCCATGGGATGTGTAACGCTATGCTGCTTGAACATGTTATCGGTTTTAATTTTCGGTCGGCGGAAGATAAGTTTCGCGTCGTCGCTGAAACCATGGGTATTGACACCCGAGGGATGAGCAATGCGATGGTGCATAAACGTCTGCAGGAAAAAGTGATTAAGCTGAAGCAGGATGTTGGGTTAGTCGAAGGGCTGGCGGCTCGGGGCGTTAATCTTAGTGATATTCCTATTTTGTCGGCTAAAGCGATTCAGGACCCCTGTATTTTGACCAATCCGCGTAAATCCAATAAGCGGGATGTCGAGGTGGTCTATGAAGAAGCGCTCTGAGGTGAGCTATTCGCCCAGTGACCGGCTCACGGTAGAACGCTTAATGGGGCTGGGTGGTCAGTCCGCGCGAAAGAGCCACTACCCTGAGTTGGTGGCCAAAATTGAAGAGTTGGAGGCCGAACGCAACCGCTATAAGTTGATCTTTGAGCATGCCCAACACGGAATATTTCAGGCACGTCTCAATGAAGGGCTGATTACCGCTAATCCTGCGCTAGCGCGAATCTGTGGCTATACCGACCCGGACCAATTGTGTAATCGGGTCGATTCGTTTGCGGGGGATCTCTTGTTTGATGCCGATGAGTATCCGTTGTTTCTCGGTAAATTGCAGCTGCACGGTAAGTTGTTTGGCTATGAAACTCAGCTAAAGCGGCAAGATGGTAGCGCGGTAGATGTTTCGTTAAACGTGTTGTTAAAACAAGATGACAGAGGGGATCTACTGGAAGCCTTTGTAGCGGACATCACTGAACGTAGGAAAGCGCAGAATAAACTCAAAAAGCTTAACGAAGAGTTGGAACAGCGCGTCGATGACCGTACCGAAGAGTTGGTTGCGGTGAACGATAAGTTGCTGAGTGAGATAAGCGAACGTAACGTGATCGAACAAGCGTTAAAGGTTGCGCGGGATGCTGCCGAACAGGCGAATAAGAGTAAAGACAAATACCTCGCAGCGGCCAGTCATGACCTATTACAGCCATTGAATGCGGCCCGCTTGCTGGTGTCTACTCTGCAAGAGCGGGAGCTCGCTCAGGATAATAATCATCTGGTTGAGCGGATTCATATCGCGCTGGAAGGGGCTGAAGAGCTACTCAGCGATCTATTGGATATCTCTCGGCTGGATCAAAATGCGGTGCAGCCGGATCTGATCAGTATTCCCGTCGATTATCTGTTTCGGATGTTGCAGGTGGAGTTTCAGCCGGTGGCCGAGCAGCGCGAAGTACAACTCAAGGTATGTGGTAACCGTCTGAATGTGCAGAGCGATACCCGTTTGTTGATGCGCGTATTGCGTAATTTTCTGAGTAATGCGTTTCGTTATACCCCCGAGGGCAAGGTGTTATTGGGGGCGCGCCGGCGTGCAGATCGGCTCGAAATTCAGGTCTGGGATACCGGTCCTGGTATTCCCGATGATCGTCTCGATGATATTTTTAGAGAGTTTCAGCAGATCGATCATCAATATCAAACCGGCCGTAAAGGGGTCGGGTTGGGATTGGCTATTGTTGAACGAATAGCGGGGATGTTGGATCACCCCATCGGAGTGCGTTCACAGTTGGGTCAAGGCACTATGTTCAGTGTATCTGTGCCAATTAGCGGTGAGGTGGTTGAACCGATTCTCCAGCCACAACAACTGCCGCAACACGACCTCAGCGGCCGCGCTATTTTAGTGATCGATAACGAAAACGATATTTTGGTCAGCATGAAGGCGCTGTTAGAGCAGTGGAACTGTCAGGTTTATGTGGCGATAGATGCCAACGAGGCGATTGATAGCTATCTTAGTGAAGGGTTAATGCCCGAACTGATTCTGGCCGACTTTCACCTTAATCATGATACGACCGGTGTTGCCGCCGTGGCTCAGGTGCGTGAGTTTGCGGGGGCGGCTATCCCGGCGGCCATGATTACCGCCGATCGCTCACCCGAGGGGCGTAAACTGTTTCGCGCCCACGGTTTGCCGGTGTTAAATAAACCAGTAAAAGCGGGTAAGTTACGGGCCTTGGTAAGCCATTTGTTGCAGCAAGGGGGAAATGTCGATGGATGATCAGCCGCAGGCACAATGCCAGGCCGCCTTGCAGGCACTGAAGGCTGAGCTCAACGAAGAGATTATCAACTTAGAACTCAGTGCTCAGCCGGTGATTTTAGATCAGCAGGCGGTTGGGCGGGTTTCCCGAGGGGTGCGCTGCAACAACAAAATATGGCGCTGGCAAATCTCGAACAGTGTCGCCGCCGGTTGCATGAAGTGCTGCATGCCGAATTGAAATTTAGCGAAGCTGAATACGGCTATTGTGAAGGGTGCGATAAGCTTATCAGCCTCGCACGGTTGCTAGCCCGCCCCGATAGTCGTTTCTGCCTTGATTGCCAGTCAGCGGCAGAGCAGACACACTGATGTGTGGCTTACTCCGTGGTGGGCTTTGCACTTGTGCTGTTGGCAGAGTAATCTGGATCGATCCGTTATTGAATTTAACCGCCGCCGATGACCGATAAAAAACCACAGGATAGTGTCGAGCAGGACCGTATCGAACAAGACAGTATCGATAAGAGTGAACTGGCTGATGAAGCGTGGGTCAGTGTTATCCAGAAAATGGATGAGACCTATGCTGACCTAGTGCATTATCAAGTTGAGATTGAGCAAAAGAATCTAGAGCTGGAACAAACTCAAGGCTTTCTCGACAGTGTGCAAAGCGCTATGAGTGATGTACTGATCGTCTGTGATAAACAGGGGGTGATTCAGCAGCTGAACAGTGCCTTTGAGCAACTGACCGGCGTGGCTGCCGATGAACTGATTGGTAAACACTTTATTGAGTTGGTGGCGCCGGCTTACCAAAATAAATTCACCGATATTGAAAATCAGCTGCGGGTGCAACCGGTACGAGATTGTGAAGTCGAGTTAGCTGGCCGCAAAGGCTGGGTACCGCTGGCAATGAACTGCAGTCCCCGCCGAGACCGGCGTGGTCGTATGGCTGGCATGGTGATGATCGGGCGTCCTCTAGGCGAGCTACAGAAAGCCTATAAAGAGCTGAATCATGCCCATGCTGAGCTTAAGCTGGCGCAGGAGCGGCTGGTGCAATCTGAAAAGATGGCGTCGCTCGGTCGGCTAGTGGCAGGTGTTGCCCATGAACTTAATAATCCGATCAGCTTCGTTTATGGCAATATGCATGCCCTGCGTCGTTACACCGACAAACTGGTGACCTATTTTAATGCGGTGAGTGAAAATCGCAGCCGCGCCGAACTGCGAGAATTACGCGAAACCTTGCGGTTGGATAAAGCGATTCGTGATCTTAATTCACTGGTCGAAGGGACGATGGAAGGGGCTGACCGGGTGCGGGATATCGTCCGCGATCTGCGTCAATTTTCTTCCTGTCAGGAAGCCGAGAAAACCCGGTTCGACTTTAGCCATGTGATTAAAACCGCTCTACATTGGATCATCAAAGAGAGTCATCGCCCTGTTGCAGTCGAGCTTAATCTACCCGATAAAATACAGGCATTGGGCCATGCCGGACAGATTCATCAGGTGATTGTTAACCTGATTCAAAACGCTGTAGACGCTATGAAACATCAGCCCGATGCCCGCTTAGAACTGCACGCTGGCGAGACCGATACACAGGTATGGTTTACCTTACGCGATAGTGGACCGGGTCTCGCTGAAGAGCATCTGTTGCGGGTGTTCGATCCTTTTTTTACCACTAAACCGGTTGGCGAAGGCACCGGCTTGGGCTTGTCTATTAGTTATGGTATCGTCTTAGAACATGGCGGTAAGTTGTTGATTAATAATCATCCTGAAGGTGGGGCTTTCGCAAGACTCGAACTGCCTAAACAAGTTTTTGCTGCTCGCATTGATGAAACGGGTGAGCATCCCGAGATGGGATCAGGAGCTACGTAATGGTTAATCTTCTCTGGTTACAGTCCGGTGGTTGTGGTGGTTGCAGTATGTCGATGTTGAATGCTGAAGCGCCAGACCTGTTTACCCGTTTTGAAGCTGCGGGCATTAATTTACTCTGGCATCCCTCGTTGAGTGAGCGAAGTGGTACCGAAGTGATTGAGCTACTGCAGCAGTTAGTCGATGGTCAGGTGCCATTAGATATTCTCTGTATCGAAGGATCGATGTTGATGGGGCCGATGGGCAGTGGTCGGTTTCATCTGATGGGCGGCACCGGCGTACCGATGATTGATTGGGTGCGACAGTTGGCGGGGCGGGCGAAACAGACGGTAGCGGTGGGTAGTTGTGCTGCTTATGGAGGCATCAGTGCCGCCGGAGACAATGTTACCGAGGCAACGGGGCTCCAATTTGATGGTGAATTAGCCGGCGGCTTACTGGGTGCTAATTATCGCTCTGGTAGTGGTCAGCCGGTGGTTAATATTGCCGGTTGCCCGACTCATCCAAACTGGATTACTGAAACACTATTGCAGATTGCGCTGGGTGAGTTTGGTGCTGATCAGGTCGATCATTTAGGCCGTCCACGTAGTTATGCCGATCATCTGGTGCATCATGGTTGTTCACGAAATGAATACTATGAATATAAAGCCAGTGCCGAACAGCCGGGTGATCAGGGTTGCATGATGGAGAATATGGGCTGTTTGGGGACGCAAGCCCATGCAGATTGTAATATCCGCCCGTGGAATGGTGAAGGTTCTTGCACCCGTGGCGGTTATGCCTGTATTAATTGCACCGCACCGGAGTTTGAAGAACCCACTTATGCCTTTACCAAAACGCGCAAAATTGCGGGCATCCCTGTAGGCCTGCCAACCGATATGCCCAAAGCTTGGTTTGTGGCATTGGCCTCTCTGTCAAAGGCGGCAACACCGGAGCGGCTCAAGCGAAATGCCACCTCTGAACGGATTATCTACCCGCCGAGCCGAGCGAAAATCGATAAATAACACCGGGCTGGCTAGCACCACTAAGTTGTCAGGATCAGACAGTAACAGACAATAAGAAGAGACTATGAGCCGAATGTTGGTAGGCCCGTTTAATCGGGTGGAAGGGGACCTTGAAATTGCATTGGAGATTGATGCCGGTCGGGTGACAAGTGCTAATGTCAACTCGACTATGTATCGCGGTTTTGAGCAGATTCTAAAGGGTAAGCAGCCGATGGATGCACTGGTATATACCCCGCGTATCTGTGGTATCTGTTCGGTGAGTCAATCGGTGGCCTCGGCCTATGCGCTGGCGGATGCCATGCAGTTAGGGATGACGCCCAATGGTGAGCGTTGTATTAATCTGATTCTGGCCAATGAAAATATGGCCGACCTGCTGACCCATTTCTATCTGTTTTTTATGCCGGATTTTGCGCGGCCCAGTTATGCGATGCAATCTTGGTATGAGCCGGTGCAAGCTCGTTTTCGGGCGGTCAGTGGCGAAGCTTATCGTGAAGTGTTGCCCGCCAGAGCGGAATTTCTTCATCTGATGGGGTTGCTCGCCGGTAAATGGCCGCACAGTTTAAGCATTCAGCCCGGCGGCACCGCCAAGGCGGTTGATGGGCACGACCGCTTACAGATGATGTCTATTTTGGCAGGCTTTCGGCGTTTTCTTGAACGTCGCCTGTTCGGTGATTCATTAGAGCTGATTGGTCAGTTAACCTCAGTGGCGGAATTACAGCAGTGGGCGATAGAGAAAGATTGGCACTCCTCTGACCTACGCACTTTTATACATCTTTCACAGCAGTTACAGCTCGACCAGCTAGGCCGGGCGACCGATCAGTTTATGAGTTATGGTAATTATTCTCTTGAAGGCGAGCGGCTGTTTCGCCCCGGCGTCATTGACGGGCAGGGGCAACGGCGCCCGCTGGATAGCCAGTTGATTACCGAAGATATCTCCCATGCTTGGTTAGCGGGTCAGACGACACCGCAGCACCCGGAGCAGGGGGTAACACAGCCGGCGCTGGATAATGTTCAAGGCTACAGCTGGTGCAAAGCCCCACGGCTTGATGGGCAGGTGATGGAGACTGGTGCACTGGCGCGACAGTTAACCAATGGGCACCCATTGATAACCGATCTGGTCGCCCGCAGTGGCGGCAATGTGCAAAACAGAATGCTGGCCCGGCTATTAGAGTTGGCGCTTGTTGTTCCGCAGATGGAGCGTTGGGCGCGGCAGATCCAGCCAACCGAGCAGTTCTGTCTGCATGGCTCGTTACCGGATTATGCTGAAGGGGTGGGCATGATTGAAGCGGCTCGTGGCAGTTTAGGTCATTGGCTTAGTATTCGAGAGGGCAAAATTGCTAATTATCAGATCATTGCGCCAACCACTTGGAATTTCTCTCCCCGAGATCAACATGGTATTCCCGGGGTGTTAGAACAAGCACTGCAGGGTGCGCCGGTGCTGGAAGGTGAGAAAGATCCGGTGGCTGTGCAGCATATCGTACGCTCGTTTGATCCGTGTATGGTATGTACCGTGCATTGATCTATAAGGTTGGTTACCCAACAGAAAACCTATGTTTTGTTAAGGCCCTAAGCCGTAGGGGCTTTAAGAAACTGAACAGCGAGACTGCGCTGTTCAGTGGTGAGATTAGTGAACCCCCATCGCTGCCATCAGATGAATGATGCCGCAGCCGGCGACCAGCATTATCAGGTTGTAGGGCAGTTGGTTGCGAATAATCTCTCCGTCGGTGGCATTAAAGCGGGATTTCATAATAAAGTTAAGACCACTAAAGGTGCTGCCGGACATCGCCAATGACGTACCGAGTACATAGGCAATCGCCATCAGATTTGGGGTCACAGTGATATCAGCCAGTAAACCGGCAAAAATCGCCACTAACGCCAATTGATGAATACCCAGGTAGGCTAAGCCGACAATCATCACCAGTACCAACGAGGCCACGCCCGCGTCGGTTTGGGTAAACGGTAGGCTAATCAGGCCGACACTAATACAGGCCTTCACCCCTGCAGCCAGCACACCGGCGCTCATAAAGAGGCTGATCTCTGCACGGCTTTCCGATAATTTTTCGCTCACATGCAGCGAAAGTTGACGACTGGCAGAGCGGATATTCGACAGTACAACCATCAGCGCAATCGGCACGACAATTGACAACAGTGATACCAGAAAGACCATTGGCAGTTGCGGCATCTGCCAACTGAGCAACAGGATCATGGCGATCAGTATCAAAGGCAGCGTCAGTGTTTCGGTTTTTAACGGATAGCCGGCATAGTTTTGCAGCGCGGCAGCGGCGCGAAAACGCGCTTCGAGAATACTTAAAAGCAATCCGATGGCTGCCAAAGCGATGGAGAAGGGGTATACCTGCGCTAACTCAACGCCGGGTACCTGTTCTAGCACTAGGGGTAAGAGACTTAGAAACGGTGACCAGAGCACCGCCATGCCGAAGCCCCGACTGAGAACCCATTGAGACAGCTGGTCGATGCCCTTATTCTGCTTAATCTGATCACCCACCACGATCACCGAAGAAAAGTTCGCCACGGAGGAGAAAAAATGCATTCCCAGCAGGGTAGTGATAAAACTATGAATCCCCGGCTTACTGGTATCGCAACCCACTCGGCCGGCCATGCCGATGAAGCTTATTGAGGTTAGCAGCATGGCCAGTTTTAGGTGTTCACCAAACAGTGCCTGCAGTGATAGGTCTGCACCTTGAGTCCACGCCAAGGCAGCGGCCGCGATGCCAATAGCAAACAGGGCCAGAATCTGTTTACGTTGTTTCGGCTTCAATCGGGGCATTTCGATGGCAATATACAGCCAGCACAGTAGGGTTGCTAAACCCGCTAATCCTAGCGGTAAGACAATATTTAGCAGTGTTAAGAGGCACATCGTCAGCACGAGAGGCCCGGCTATTCGGGCTCCCGGCCAGTTATTACGTATCGTTTGAGCGAGGTGATTAGCAGTCATGACGTACCTATGAAGAAAAAAACTGGAAATTACTTAATATATTAATTATATTATTGTGCATATGGTAATCGCTACCTTTAAATAGGTAAATGGGCAAGCTGGTATTTTGCTACGAAGATTGCAGAAGACAACGCTAAGATGGAAATTAGATATGCTGACAGAACAACAGATACAACTAGCGGCCGAGAAGCTTTATCAGGCAGAGAAAGACTGTACTCAGATCCCTGCGCTGACGCTTGAACACCCTGAGATGACGATGGACGATGCTTATGCCATTCAGAAAACCTGGGTCGATCAAAAGATCGCCAATGGTGCCAAGGTTAAAGGGTATAAGATCGGTCTGACATCACGTGCTATGCAGATGGCCGTGAATATCAATCAGCCGGATTACGGTGTGTTGCTGGATGATATGTTTTTTGCCGATGGTGCCGAGATTAAAGCATCTGATTTCCCAGATCCACGTATTGAAGTGGAACTGGCGTTCGTCTTGAAGGATCGTCTGGAAGGGGACGATATCACCATCTTTGATGTGTTGAATGCCACTGATTATGTTATTCCATCGCTGGAACTGATTGCCGCTCGTTGTCACCGTACCGATCCTGAGACCGGCTATACCCGCAAGGTGTACGATACTATTGCTGACAACGCGGCGAATGCTGGCATTGTCTTAGGTGGTCGGCCGATTAAACCGATGGATATCGATCTACGTTGGGCGGGTGCACTGCTATATCTTAATGGTCAGATTGAAGAAACCGGTATTGCGGCCGGTGTACTGGGTCATCCGGCTAATGGCATCTGCTGGGTCTGTAAACGTTTTGCCCCTCACGGTGTGGCGCTGGAACCGGGTCAGGTGATTTTGGCAGGCTCCTTTACTCGTCCGGTCTCAGTAAAAGCGGGTGACACTATTCATGCAGATTACGGCCCACTGGGCGGTATCTCTGTGAAATTCGTATAAATAAGAGGACGTTATGGAACTTCCTGTTAATAAATTCAAGCAGGGCCTAAAAGGCGACCAGCCTATGTGGGGTCTGTGGCTCGGACTACCCGATGCCAGCTGTGCTGAGCTTGTTGCCGGTGCGGGGTTTGACTGGCTGCTGATCGATAGCGAACATGCACCGTTTGAGCTGGACTCAACGATGCGTCATCTGCAGGCGATCGCGCCTTATGGAGTACCTGCGATTGTGCGTCCTGAAGAGGGCCGCACGGCGCTGCTAAAACGGATTCTCGATATTGGCGCACAAACCGTCTTGGTGCCGATGTGTGATACCGCTGAACAGGCCCGTGAGCTGGTTAAAGCGGTTAAATACCCACCTCAAGGCATCCGTGGCCTCGGTAGCTCATTAGCCCGTGCGGCTAACTGGAATCGTATTCCGGGCTACCTGCAGAAAGCCAACGATGAGATCTGCCTTGTGGTACAGGCCGAAACAGTCACCGCGATGGAAAACTTGGCAGAAATTGCCGCTGTCGAGGGTGTTGATGCGGTCTTTATCGGCCCCTCTGACCTGTCGGCTTCGATGGGCCATATTGGCAACCCGGATCATCCCGAGGTTGTGGCTGCTATTGAGAAAGGTTTTGAGATTATCAATGCGGCGGGTAAAGCGGCTGGGTTGCTCTGTATCAATCAGGCCAAAGCACATCACTATGTGGCCAAGGGCGCTAAGTTTGTCGGTGTCGGTGTCGATACCCTGCTGCTGAGTAATGCAGCCAAACAGTTAGCTGAAAGTTTTAAAGCCGGTGACTCAACGTCTCAAGGGCAGGCTGAGTCTTCTCAGTCCAGCGGATATTAATTTTAGGTAGAAAGTTATGAGTAATAATCCAATCGTTAAAGGTAAATTGGTATGTGTTGCGCTGAACGATTCTGAACAGTTCAATGCAATGCAGGCTGAGTTTGCTGAAGCACCCTACAAAGGCGCGCCAACACAGCCAGTCTTATATTTTAAACCGCACAACACGTGGAGCAACGATGGTGCCGTGGTTGAGTGGGCTGACGGTGCAGATAGCATGGTCGTTGGTGCATCACTGGCCGTTGTGTTTGGTAAAGAGTGCTGTCGTGTCAGTCAGGCCGAAGCACTGGACTATGTAGAAGGTTATACCCTAGTCCATGACTTCTCGCTGGTTGAACAAAACTATTACCGCCCTGATATCAAAGGTAAATGTCTAGACACTTCTGCGCCGATCGGTGCTGAGGTTGTTGCCGTTGCTGATCCTCAAGCTTTGACCGTGGTGACGTCGGTTAATGGCACGGTAGTTAATGAAACGCCGGTATCTCAGTTGGTACGTGGCGTGGCTGAACTGATCAGTACTATCTCTTATATCATGACGCTGCAACCTGGCGATGTGATCGCCGTTGGTTTTCCAGGGCAGCGTGCTCCGGTAGCGAAAGGTGACAACGTTAGTTCGGTCATTGCCGGTGTCACTGAACTGCACAATACACTTGGCGAATAAGGGGATCATTCGAAATGAAACACGCACGCGTACTTTTTAATGGCTCCGAGCTGGATGTAACGGTCGAAGATTCTTTTGCCGACACGGGCCTACTGAAATCAAAAGTTGATGGTCAGTTGATTAATGAAGCTGATGTGACTTGGTTGTCACCGATCAAAGAGCCAGGCACTATTTTTGCCTTAGGTCTTAACTATGCGGATCACGCCGCTGAGTTGGCCTTCGAGCCACCGAAAGAGCCATTGGTGTTCCTGAAAGGAGCCAATACGCTGACCGGTCACAAACAAAACGCTTACCGTCCCGACAATATCGAGTTCCAACACTATGAGTGTGAGCTGGTGGCGGTGATCGGTAAAGAGGGCAAGAATATCGCCCGTGAAGACGCCATGGATTACATTGCCGGTTATACCGTTTGTAATGACTTTGCCATCCGTGACTATCTGGAAAACTACTACCGTCCTAACCTGCGGGTTAAGAGTCGCGACTCACTGTGTCCCATCGGCCCTTGGTTGATCGACAAAGATGACGTGGGTGATATCAGTAACCTGAAACTGACCACCCATGTAAATGGTGAGCTAACACAGGAAGGCACCACCGCGGACATCATTTTCGATGTGCCTTTCTTGGTGGAATACCTGAGTAAGATCATGACCTTGAAGCCCGGCGATATGATTGCTACCGGCACCCCGAAAGGTCTGAAAGATATGCAGCCTGGTGACACGGTTGTCTGTGAAATTGAAAAAGTTGGCGCGCTGGTAACGAATATTGTTTCTGAGCAAGCGTTCTACGGCGACAAGTATTGAGGTATAGAGAGATGAGTGCACAACTACAAGAAAATATCGGCAAAGCTGAAGGCTATTTAGCGCGCTTTAAAGAGAACACGCTGGGTCATTTCATCAACGGTGAATGGACGCTGGGTAGCGGTGAAACCTTTGACAACACCACGCCATTTGACCAAAGCTATCTGGGTAAAGTGGCTGCGGCGTCGGTAGAAGATGTTAACGCGGCCTGTGAAGCAGCGGCAGCCGCTGCAGCAGGTTGGGCAGCAACACCGGGTGCCGAGCGTCGTAAGATTCTGCATCGTTTAGGCGATGAGCTAGAAAAGCGCGCTGAAGAGATCGCTATGGTTGAATCAATGGACTGTGGTCAGGCGCTACGCTTTATGCGTCAAGCAGCGGTTCGTGGTGCGGCTAACTTCCGTTTCTTTGCTGACCAAGCACCAGAAGCACGTAATGGTCTGTCGCTGCATCAAGCCGAACACACCAACTTCACCGTGCGTAGCCCGCTCGGTCCTGTTGCGGTGATCACACCGTGGAATACGCCGTTCATGCTGTCTACCTGGAAAATCGCGCCAGCACTGGCATCCGGTTGCACCGTGGTACACAAGCCTGCTGAACTGAGCCCACTGACCGCCTCCATTCTGGCAGAATGTGCCGATGCGGCTGGTTTGCCTAAAGGTGTTTGGAACATGGTTAACGGTTTTGGTGCCGTTGCCGGTAAAGCGCTGACAGAACACCCTGCGATTAAAGCAGTGGCGTTGGTCGGTGACTCTGCTACGGGTAAAATGATTCAGGCACAAACGGCACAAACACTGAAACGTTTACACCTTGAACTGGGTGGCAAAAACCCTGTTATCGTGTTTGATGATGCAGACTTCGAACGTGCCCTTGATGCCACTGTGTTCATGATCTACAGCCTCAATGGTCAGCGTTGCACTAGCTCTAGCCGTTTGTTGATTCAGAGCGGTATCAAAGACAAGTTCTTAGCAGCTCTGAAAGAGCGTGTTGCCAATATTAAAGTCGGCCACCCACTGGACCCTGAAACTGAAGTAGGCCCGCTGGTACATACCGGTCACTATGAAAAAGTGACTAGCTACTTTGAAATTGCTAAGCAGGATGGAGCCACTATTGCTGTCGGTGGTAAATCACTGCGCGATGAGATGGGCCCAGGTAACTTCGTGACACCAACCCTGTTTGTCGATGCGAAAAACACTATGCGTATCGCTCAAGAAGAGATCTTTGGCCCAGTGCTGACCGCTATCGAATTCGAAACCGAAGAAGAAGCAATTCAACTGGCTAACGAAACGGTTTACGGTCTGGCTGGTTATATCTGGACTAGCAACACCGGTCGTGCAATGCGCATGGCTCATGCGGTTGAAGCGGGTATGCTGTGGGTTAACTCTGAAAACAACCGTAACCTGCCATCCCCATTCGGTGGGGTGAAAATGTCCGGTATTGGGCGTGACGGTGGTGATTGGAGCTTTGATTTCTATATGGAAACCAAAAACGTCTGTATCGCCCATGACACCCATAAGGTGCCTGTACTCGGTCGCTAATTAAGCGGTGGGTTTACGCATCACATATCGACAGCTGGCATAGATCATCTCTTTGCCAGCTTTTTCCGTCTTTAGACAGCACGATGCTGGGTGATTTTGACCCTAGCGTGAAGCGACAGCGGATACATTAATCGGAGTTAGTTATGCCACATTTCATTATGGAATACTCAGCCAACCTAGACGATGATCTAGATATTCCAGCCTTGTTTGAAAAACTCAATGAAACTGCCATCGCCACTGGCGTTTTCCCTATTGGGGGGATTCGTACACGTGCCGTTCGCTGCGAACATTTTCGCGTAGGCGAGGGCGATCCCGACAATACCTTTGTACACCTAACCGCCAAAGTCGGTTCTGGCCGTACGCCAGAAGTGCTCAAAGCCGCCTCAGACACCATCTTTGAAACGTTCAGTGCTAGCCTAAAGCCGATCTTTGATCGTCGCTGGATGAGCGTTGGTTTTGAAATGATTGAATTGCATCCCGAGCGCAATTATCGAATGAACAACATCCACAAAAAACTCGCCGATAAAGCCTAATAAGCATTACCCTCGAGTTTCGCTGGCCTGTCACATAAGCAGATCTGCCGGACTTCGTGCCGGCGGTATGCTGACCTCTATCCTGCGTTTTAAGTGCTTTTACAAGCTTATAAAACTGAGTTTTACTCATCATTTAGCGTTAATTATAGGTTAACACCAGAACGTCGCTTGAGTGGTAATGTTGATGGTTTGATGACAGTAAGTACTGAAGAGGATAAATCTACCGAAGACCCGTGGGTGTAATCGGCTGAGTCAGTGCTAGGATTGCTTCTACCAATATAGATTGCTTTTTAACAAGGACAGGCACCGCTAAAAAATGATGATGCGGCGATCAAATCGGATTAGCGCTTTTTAATAAGGACAGGCACAGCTAAAAATTATGATGCAGAGATTAAGCCTGATTAGCATGGCGCGTAATTTTCACGAGTGATTTATTTTTTACTGAATATTTAGCTAGTAGCTCGTTAATGCTGATTTATAGATCAGTGAACGCCTCAGTTATTATTGATCATTAGCAGGCGGGAAGGTTGTTTCTTTTAAGCGACTCGTTCTGATCGTCGCTTAGGTCGTCTTTTGGCTGCAAATTTCTTCGGATAGCGCTGTTCAAACTCAGTGGCGTTTCTAAGCCAATTTTGTGCGTCTAGCCTCAGTCGTTCGAGGATAGGAGGGTGATGCAGTGGGATAGCACCTCGTTTGTTATTTCTAACCACACGGCCGGTGCTGTCGACCAGCTCGAGGTAGTCTTTTAAACAGCATGAAATGCCCATCTCTTCATCACTCTTGATGCACTCTTCAAATACTGCAAGGGGTTTAATTGGGCGGTTAAAATACTTTAGTGACTTCTGTTCTTGTTGCGATGCAATCGCGTTGTGTGGATCAAATGTTGATTTGATTCGTTCTTTAATACTGGTGTGTGCTGAATCTTCTGGCGTTTCTGCCATTCCAGATCTTATCGGATTCAGATCCACATAGGCCATGCAGGATAGCAGTGCTTCTTCACTTAATAAGGCCTGGGATTTGAAACGTGATTCCCAGAAATGGCCGGTGCACTGGTCTTCCTGATTGGCTTGCCGAGCAATGGGTTCATTTAAGCATTTCATAAACCAACTAAGGTTGCTCAACCGCTCACGATAAACCGAGATGATATGACTAACGGTTTCTGCTTCTGAAGCGGTTAAAGGCTCACCAGACATCCACTTACGTACCAGTAGTGGGCCTTTGAATACACTAGTTCAAAGGCTTGCAACATCAGTATCCGTCCATGACTCGGCTTGATCAGGGCATATTTTCACGACTAGGTGATGGTGGTTAGACATCACCGCATAAGCACAAACATCGATTGCAAAAAGCGAGGATAGAATCCGTATGCGATCTTCGATCCATTGACGCCGGTGTTGATAATCTTTACCGGAAATAGGATCAACACCGCATAGATATGAACGGCGCACGCAGCGGGAGACGACATGATAATAGGGTGTGTCTTGAAGAGATACGAGTTCCTGTCGAGGTCGAGTCATCGGTAAAGTCCTTTTAACGATGTGTGAATCAATGCTGATTTTGAGCTTAGAATTGGATGTCTGGGTTGTCAATTAAGGAGTGCCTGTCCTTTTGCTGTTTTGCTGGACCAAGGACAGGCACTCAATGTTATGAGAGGGTTGTAGGCTAGAGTAAGTGGTTTAAGTTGCTTTGGCTCGTTGAATTCGTTGGTTGAATTTATCATTCACAATTAGGGCGAGTAAGATAATCCCACCGCCGATTGCAAGACGGATAATATCTGCATCACGGTTCCAAAAGATCACGTTGACCAAGATGCCTGCTGGGATCAATAAGTTATTAGCGACCGCCAGTGTGCCGACGTTAACCTGTGTGGCGCCCTTATTCCAAGCAAAATATCCCAGCCCAGATGCAACGACACCAAGATATGTCAAAATAGACCATTGCAGTGTGGTCGTTGGCAGTTTCTCTGGATTACCGAGTAATAGGTAACAAGGGATAACCACGGCCAATGCTCCCATAAAGAACCAACCAAATACTGTGCGCTGTGGTAGGTCGGGACGCTCTTTGGCAATAATGCGTTTATAACCTACTTGGCCGGCGGCGAAACATAAATTTGCGCCTTGAACGATAAAGAGTCCCTTTAAAAAGCCTTCGTCGATACCTTGGTAGCGAATAGCAACTGCACCGATAACCGCGAGTAATGCACTGATGATAAAGCCAATATTGAGTCGGCGATCCAGTAGGTCATTTAGTAGGGTGATGTAGATGGGGGTCATGACGGTGAACAACAAAACTTCGGGTACGGAAAGGTACAGAAACGATTGGTAATAAAAACCGTACATGATGCCGAGCTGGAACGCGCCACAGACCATAAGTTGTAGAGCAACTTTTGGCTGGATTTGACGCAGTTTTAAAAAGGGCAAGAAAATGATGGTAGCGAGTGCGACGCGCATTAATACAGAAAACCACGCATCGACTTGCCCCGCTAGATACACCCCGATCAAGCTGAAGGAAAACGCCCACAAAAAGGTGACGGCAATAAGCATTGGCATGACAATCAGTTCCGCATAGATAAAGTGGCGCTCAGTTTAACGATTTCTCCCATTTTGGCAAATCTGTTTACTTAAATAATTTTCACAGATAACTATTGTGTATTTATCGATCTATTTTTTTGGATAGGAAGCTAATTCTGCGAATCTTCGGTATTAAGATGCCGTGCCTGTCCCTGTTTGTTCTGTTTGTTATGACTGTCCGTTCTCTTATTCGCGGCTTTGACAATATGCAGTAAAAACACGTATATTCGCTGCCGTCGAATTATTTCGATTTCGTTCTCGGGGCGGGGTGAAACTCCCCACCGGCGGTAAAGAATTATTTCTAAGCCCGCGAGCGCCTTTAAGATTGTTCTTTTAGGGTCAGCAGATCTGGTGTGACTCCAGAGCCGACGGTTATAGTCCGGATGATAGGGAACGTGTCAGATAAAATATCTAACTGAGCCGCTTATTATTAGTGGCTTAGTTGTCGTGCTATATGCCGTATTTTCCTGTCCGTTCGCCCTGATTCACCTTTTATTTATGGGTTTTTATAATGAATCAGAGCTCAACGAATTTCATTCCTGCAACACAACGAATTGCTTTTCTACATGCGACTTGGCATGAAGAGATCGTTCTTAATTGTTTGAATGGATTTAAACAAGAGTTAACCTCGCGCGGTTATGATACATCACTGATTGAGGTGATTGCGGTACCCGGTGCCTTTGAAATCCCACTACAAGCGAAACTGCTGGCAAAAAGTGGTCAGTATGCAGCGATTGCATGCAGTGGCTTGGTGGTCGATGGCGGTATTTATCGTCATGACTTTGTGGCGCAAGCTGTCTGTAGTGGCTTAATGCAAGTTCAATTAGAAACAGAGGTGCCGGTTTTAACGGCGGTGCTTACGCCTCATCACTTTCATGAACATGATGAACATAAAGACTATTTCTCGCGTCATTTTATAAAAAAGGGCATTGAGCTAGCACATGCGTGCGATCGGGCTATTCAGTTAACTGCAAAAGCGAAGAGAGCATTAGTCAGTTAAGCGACTATTAATAAGATGGCGTTGATACCGTCAGGGTGTCACGTCGTCGATCATGTTAATCGTAGACGGTTTGTTATAGAAAGCTCATTAATATTGCAGTGCCTGTCCCAGACAATATAGATAAGAAACGAGTCCGTCATGTTTAAACGATTTTACAACTGGTTGGAAAACCGGCGCGTTATAAAAATGGGCTTTACTGAGCAAGAGTGGGAATCGGCTATTGCGGATTGGCCTGTGATGGCGCGCTATCGAGGTGCAGAGCGAGAGGTCTTGCGAAAGATGAGCTTTCGTTTTCTGGTTCGAAAGCAGTTTGAATCAGGTGCAGAATTCCAATTTAACCGTGAGATGTGTTTAAAAATTGCTACGATGGCCTGCGTTCCGATTCTGCATTTAGGTTTGGATTGGTACGATCACTGGCATACCCTTATTTTATATGAGGGAGACTTTGTCCCCAATCGTCCTTATCGCACTGATGATGGGGTCGTGCATGCTCAAAGCCCTGGGTTGAGCGGCGAAGCATGGCTTAGAGGGCCCGTTATTTTATCTTGGCAATCAGTGTGTGAAAGCGGTGTGCATACTCGACAGAGTAAAGCGAGTAATGTCGTCATACATGAATTAGCTCACAAGCTAGACATGCTACGTGATGGTGCTAATGGCGCACCACCGATGCATCCTGATATGAGTGCAGGTGAGTGGCATGATATTTTTACCGCGGCTTGGGATCGTTTACAGCATGATTATAAAAAGCACCGTCCACTTCCCTTAGATGATTATGCTTTAACAAGCCCGGCTGAATTTTTTGCCGTCTGTAGCGAAACCTTTTTTGAAGACCCTCATAGTGTGAAGACACATATGCCTGAAGTGTACCGGCTGCTTAGCCGATTCTATCGGCAAGAGCCGTAGGGGGCGCTATACCGAGTTATAAGGATTTCACAGTCAATCCGATTAACGCCCAGCCAGAGCGTTCCTCTGATTGAAGAAAATCTTGCTTACATTTACCCAGTTGAGAACTGCCTGTCCAAGCTAATAGTTAGCGGGCGGAGTGGACTCTTTTGGACTACATTGTTGGATAGTGGATCAGCTTGTGAGCAAGAGTGAAGCGTTATTATTCAGACTTTGATCCCATACTCCAGTGTCGTGAGATAACAGACTATCCTGCCTGGACAATAGTGAGCATGCTGACACGATGATCAACATGTTGCGTTTCAATTTCATAAGTTAGGGAGAAACGAATGAATCAAACATATCGTGCAAGGGTCTACGCAATATTGTTACTGCTGATGTTATATGGCTGTACACCGCTTATTGGCCCTCATAGTCCTGCGGCCTATGAGAACGCCACTTCTCTGAAAGCTGAAGTTTTAACCGTTCTAAGTAAAGCGAATACACCCTATGTGGACAATGAAGCGGCGATCGATGCGATTAAGCTTAAAGCAGAAATGGCGTATGAATTTGTCAAAGGGGTGCCCGGTAGTCGGTTATCGGCTAGACAGTGGGAGATACTTAAAGACCCCGAAGGTGATCTTTTAGGTAAATTCTTTAAACGCTGGCAGGAGCGTGGAACCCTTTCTAACATTCTTATTCAAGAATATAAGGCGTTAGCGGCGGATGCATTTGACGAGATCATTTGCTTAGAAGCCAATAAGAATGAAGCGACAGACTGCAGCGTAAGAGGAGCACCTAATCATGGCTGATTTCGATGATTTTTTAGCGGCGTTAAAAGACAATGCCGCAGTATTAGCAAAAGAGACCTTTGATGGTTATGAAGCTCAAGCGAAACAGGATGCCGAGACATTTATTGATAAAGCAAAAGATGATCTGAAACGCTGGACGAAGTTACTTGCCGACGGTGATATCAACGAGGAGGACTTTAGTGATCTCGTCAATGCTAAAAAGGCGCTGGCCGAAATGTTTGCGCTTCGTCAAGCCGGTCTCTCGCTGATTAAATTAGAAAAATTCCGTAAAGGCTTTATCAATCTGGTGGTCGATACGGCCTTTGAGGTGTTTGTTTAAACTTGCAGCATCTCTTGTTACCCCGCCTTCATGTCAGTCGGTAGGCAGTATCGCTGTGGCCTATCGGCAATCTTCTCTTCTAACGACGATGATCCAATAGCATTTATATCGGCCAGTTTTGCAGAGAAATTTATACGTAGCAGGCCAACGATCATTATTTTCGGTTAGAATATCGGCCGGTCAATCGGCTGATGAACAGGCAGCGTTCACGCTTAATGCCTTCTTCGCCCGCGGCCTTCATTATTTATAGCGCATACAAAAGGACATCGTATGACAGAGCTAGGGTTTTATCTCGGCCTCCTTATAGCCATTATTGGGTCAATAGGCTTAATCATTGCGGCTTTCAGAACCAGCATTCTGTGGGGATTAGCTGTTTTGTTTCTTTGGCCCTTTTCCATCTTTTATTTGTTTTTTCATTGGCAAGAGGCGAAAGGCGCATTCAAATTACAGCTGTTTGGATTTCTCATCCTTATCGTCTGTGCTTTTATCAGTGAGTGCGATGCATCTTCATCGGTTAATGTCGTCCACTTAGGTGGGCATTCTGCCAAACCCACGCATGGCACTGCAGCGGCGTCTAATATCACGCATCGATTTAGATGTGATGGCCGGCAGTATTGCAGCCAAATGCACTCCAAAGCTGAGGCGGTATTCTTCATCAACAACTGTCCTAACACGAAGATGGATGGAGATCATGATGGCCGGCCTTGCGAAAATGATTCTAGATTTTAGGGTATTACTGCTCGCCGTGTTATTACGTTTGTTATAAGGAAAGCATTAATGAAGCGTTGTTTTAAGGTGGTTAGTGGGGGGGTTATTTCATGGCTAATGGTTGGCTGCACGAATACGCCCCTGTTGCCTAATTCACAGCATTTCCATGAAGTTTCATATCAATGTGAGCGAGGTAGCGCGATGGTTCATTTCTATCCGCAACAATCTCGGGCGGTACTTATTCGTGATAATCAGGCGATTGAGTTACGACAGGAGCCCACTGCGTCGGGCTTCCTCTATAGCAATGTTAAGGTGAGTATCAGAGGCAAGGGGGATCGTATGTCTCTGGAAATAGGACGGATGATGCCCATTGCTTGTCATGCTGAATAACGGCCGCATTATTGGGCTATGGCATTACCCGTTTAATGTCTTATCAGGCGGGTGAAGAGCTGGATAAAGGTACATTGAAAATGTGTGTTAACCCAGTATGAAGAGGAGCCTTTATCCGTAAACATCATTCATATGGAAGGTCGTCGGGTTAATGCGAAAACCCGCCGTTTTATCGATTTGGCCGTGCAGACCTTAAAGCAGAACCCTTTTATTATTGCATAACCTTGCTGCTCAATATCGGGATGAATATCTGCGTTTTTATCAAGCCGTTATTTCAGGGCCTGTTCCAAGTGTTTTAAATGCCAGTTAAGTGCCAGTCACCGACCACGTTGACTCTTGTTGTGCATCAATGCGGGCAGAGTGTTTTCTTCTTATAGTACTTAAGGTGTTATCCGCCTTAGCAAAACTTTACATAACCTTACATGAAAGGGCTTATTTGTGTCGTGATGGGCTGTGTAGAATAGGGTTCCGGATTTGAGCAGGTGACCACGTCTGGTGTCGGTCGCCTCTTTGTTTGCCGGGTATGTAACGGTGCCCTCGGTCCGGTGTTTTAAATGGAATTTACTGAAGACGATCGATCATGAAACAGATTAAAATTTTCTTTGTTGCGTTGTTGTTGATATTGACTGCGGTATGGCTGTTGGCTGATAGCTTGCTTCCAGAACCGTTCACCTATTTCAGTTTTCGTCATGTGTTTGTGCAATACAGTGGTGTTATCGCCATCGGTGTGATGAGCATTGCCATGATGTTAGCGCTGCGGCCGAAATGGCTTGAACCCCATCTGGATGGGTTAGATAAGATGTACCGCTTGCATAAGTGGCTCGGGATTACCGCGCTGGTGGTCTCAGTGGTTCACTGGTGGATGGCTCAGGGCACTAAGTGGATGGTTGGCTGGGGCTGGTTAGAAAAGCCGGAGAGAGGTCCGCGTGGTACTGAAACACTGGGCTTTATTGAAGACCTGTTTCGCAGTCAGCGAGGTTTTGCCGAGTCGGTCGGCGAGTGGGCGTTTTACGCAGCGGTAGCGTTGATCTTGTTGGCATTAATTAAACGCTTTCCTTATCATCTGTTTATTAAAACTCACCAACTGATCTCTATTGCTTATCTGGTGTTGGCTTACCATGCGTTAATCTTAATCGAATTTGATTATTGGTTGCAGCCTGTGGGCTGGGTGATGGCATTGTTGTTAGCTGGCGGCAGTATTGCGGCGGTGCTCGCATTGACAGGGCAGATAGGTAAGGGCCGCAAAGCGCAAGGGGCTATTGATGGTTTAACCTACTACGATGATCTGCGAGTGCTTGAGGTGAGTGTGTTGATGAAGCAGGGATGGGCGGGTCATCGCGCTGGTCAGTTTGCTTTTGTCACATCCAACCGCAAAGAGGGGGCTCACCCCTATACCATTGCTTCGGCTTGGGATCAGGATGATGGTCATATAGTGTTTATCACTAAAGCACTGGGCGATCATACTAGTCGTTTGCGGGAGACGCTAAAAACTGAGATGCCGGTGACCGTTGAAGGCCCCTATGGTTGTTTCGATTTTGGTGATCCTCAGCCACGGCAGATTTGGGTCGGTGCCGGTATCGGTATTACGCCATTTGTGGCGCGTCTTAAAGAGCTGGCTAAAACCCCCGGCGATAAGCCGATTGACCTGTTTCATTGCACCGCCGATTATGATCAGTCGGTGATCGAAAAACTGACCGCGGATGCAGAAGCGGCGGGCGTTAAACTGCATGTGCTGGTGAGCGGTAGAGATGGCCGTTTGGATTGTAATCGAATCTGTCAAACAGTGCCCGAGTGGTCGTCTGCCAGCGTGTGGTTTTGCGGCCCGTCTGGTTTTGGTTTCTCGCTGCGAAAAGATTTTTTGGCGCAAGGATTATCCGCCAAACACTATCATCAAGAACTGTTCCAGATGCGCTAAGTTAGCATTGATCGCGTGAATGATTAGAGTGTCAAACAGGCTAAAAATACTGCCGCTTGCTGGCCTATAAAAGGGCTGGCAAGTGGCGTTTTGGGTTGCCATAACAAGACGGAAGATTTTTTGCGTGTTACATGGTCCAGATCAACAAATAATGGGCAACCTTGGACTATAGTTAGTTTCTCGAAGTGGTTTTTATATTTTATTTTTCGATAAAGGGATTGTTTTAATATGGCTATTCATGAATTTTTTGTTCCCAATGTATCCCTAATGGGCGAAGGCTGTTTTAGTAAACTGCCTGAGCGGGTAAAAATGCTAGGCGGTAAAAAACCGCTGGTTGTGGCGGACAAAGGTATGACGTCGTTGGGCTATACGGCGCGCTTGACCGAGTTGTTACAGAGTGAAGATATTGCCAGTGTGGTTTATGATGACACCGTACCTAACCCAACGGACACTAACGTGGCTGATGGCGTGGCGATTTATCAAGAGAATGATTGTGACATGCTGATCTCTTTAGGGGGCGGTAGCGCACACGATTGTTGTAAAGGTATCGGGCTGGTGGCTTCTAGCGGCGGCACTATCCATGATTACGAAGGTTTAGATCAGGCGACAGCGCCATTACCACCTTACATCGCGGTCAATACCACTGCCGGTACTGCCAGTGAAATGACGCGCTTCACCATTATTACCAACACTTCTAATCATGTGAAAATGGCGATTGTTGATTGGCGAGTAACGCCCGATGTTGCCATTAATGATCCTGCTCTGATGGTCGATATGCCACCGGCACTGACCGCAGCAACAGGCATGGATGCGCTGACTCATGCGGTCGAAGCCTATGTTTCTACGGCGGCAACACCCATTACCGATGCTTGTGCGATGCAAGCGATCCGCTTGATTGGTAAGTATCTGCGCAACGCGGTTGCTCGTGGTGATGATATGGTGGCTCGAGATAAGATGGCTTACGCGGAATACCTCGCGGGGATGGCATTCAATAATGCGAGCCTAGGCTATGTGCACGCGATGGCCCACCAACTGGGTGGTATGTATAACCTGCCACATGGCGTGTGTAATGCTTTGCTGTTACCACATGTATGCCGAGTAAATATGATCGCCGCGACCGAACGCTTTGCGGATATTGCCGATGCTCTGGGTGAAGTGACCGATGGCCTGTCTGAACGGGATGCGGCGCTGCTAGCGATTGATGCAATTGAAACGCTAGGTGAAGATGTTGGTATCCCTCGTACCTTGGGCGAGCTGGGTGTGAAGAGCGAAGATATAGACACCATGGTGGTGAATGCTCAGAAAGATGTTTGCTGTCTGACCAACCCGCGCAAACTGAGCCATGCGGAAGTGGCAGCGATCTTCCAAGCTGCGCTTTAAGTTGAGTGATGTACAACACCAGTACCATTAATCCGGGTGCTGGTGTTTTTTATTGTCTGATCAATCGCCTCGCCGATTGACTCGTCTTGTTGTTCGCCCCATATATTTCCTTTCTTTTTACGCTTTAGCCTCACGTTTAAACGCATTAATCGATAAGATACAGCTGAATTTATATGCCTGTGTAGGGAGGCGTTAAGCTATATGGATAATATTGCAGTACATTTCTTTACCGTGTTTATGGCGTTTTTCGCGATCATGAATCCGATTGCCAATTCAACTCTGTTTATTGGTTTGACCGAAGATGTTGATCAGCGCATGCGGCGGATGATTGCGCTGCGCTCGGTGGTGGTCGCTTTTATTATTGTCTCGGTGTTTGCCATTGGCGGGCGTGAAATCTTTTTGATGTTTGGTATTACGCTGCCAGCCTTTCGGATTGCCGGCGGCATGATGATCGGGTTGATTGGCTATCATATGTTGCAAGGGGAGCGCTCGAGTATCCATACGCCGACCCATCGAGATAATGAAAAGAGTGTCGATTCGGTGGTCGATATTGCCATTACCCCTTTGGGTATTCCGGTACTAGCAGGGCCGGGGACTATCGCCACCGCGATGAATTTTGCTGCGCAATCCACCGTGCTCGAAATCTCGACGGTGCTGGCGGCGTTTGCAATGATGTGTGTGCTGACCTACAGCGCCGTTGTTGGGGGTGAATGGCTGGCGCGTTATCTAGGCCAGAATGCGATTAAAGTGGTGTCTCGCTTGATGGGGTTGATGTTAGCGGTGATCGGTGTACAGATGCTTATTGAGGGGGTGCGTGGTGCTATCGCCGGCTGATAGGCCGTTGTCAATGAAGACCTTGCTGTTCATGGTTATCGTGCGAGATCAATAAATTGTTATTTAGATAATAATTGTGGCTATTTAGCCGATTTTTTCCGCTGTTAGCGGTCTTATTGCTGACTTAATCTGTTGTATTATTACGCTAAGCTGGTGGATAGCTTTATTGCGGCCAAACGGCGTGTATAATCGCCGCCTTGGGTTATCCCTTGCACTTGAATGAACGCTTAGAATTTAGTTAAAACCGTTTGAAAATCAATACATTCAGAGAGAAGTACCGATGTCTAATAAAGAAAAGAACGTTCATGCCCATGACGGAGATTTTCTGGCCCCAGGGGATCGTCGTGATCCTGACTACAAAGACCAAGACGAGGTGTCGGTTCTACCGGTAACGGGGCTGCGGCTTTTCGGCTTGATCGGTGGTCCCTTGGTGGCGGCGATCATCCTGATGTGTTCCGCCCCAGAGGGTATGCCGATTGAGGCCTGGCATTTAGTGGCTATGGCATCATGGATGGTGATCTGGTGGTTAACGGAGGCGGTGCCTATTCCTGCGACCGCACTCTTACCGTTAGTGCTGATGCCCTTGTTTAGCATTGATAAAATTAAACCGGTGGCGGCTAATTATGGTCACCCGTTGATTTTTTTGTTTCTCGGTGGCTTTTTACTGGCGGCCGCGATGCAGCATGTAGGGCTACACCGCCGTATTGCGTTGAAAATTGTCAGCATGATCGGGACCTCGCCGTCACGTATTATTCTCGGGTTTATGTTGGCGACGGCGTTCCTCTCTATGTGGATCTCTAATACGGCGACCACCATTATGATGTTTGCGGTGGGCCTGTCGGTGATCGACTTTGTTGCACAGCAAACCGATGATAAAAAAGTAGTACGTAATTTCGGTGTGGCACTGATGCTCGCAATCGCCTATAGCGCCTCAATCGGTGGTGTGGGGACATTGATTGGTACACCGCCGAATGCGTTGTTGGCGAGCTTCCTACAAAATACTTATAACATCGAAATCAGCTTTTTTGATTGGATGTTGTTAGGTGTGCCGGTGGTCGTGATTATGCTGCCGATTGCCTGGTTGTTACTGACACGGGTGTTGTTCCCATCACATCAAATTGCGATTGACGATCCGAGTGCTGTGGTTCACCGTGAACTCTCTGCGCTGGGTATTATGTCCCGTGGTGAGAAGTTGGTGGCGGTGGTCTTTTTAGCGGCCGCGTTAGGTTGGATTTTCCGCAAGTTTATTGTTGAGCTGACTGGCTTACCACTGAATGACACGATTATTGCGTTGTTGGCTGCGCTGGTTTTATTTGCCGTGCCTATTTCTCGTAAGAGAGGCGAGTTCGCCTTGGATTGGGAAGCGGCGCGTCACGTACCTTGGGGGGTGCTACTGTTGTTCGGCGGCGGTTTGGCCTTGGCGAGTGGTTTTAAAGGCACTGGTCTAGCTGAGTGGATTGGTAATACGGTTGCCGGCATCGAAGTGAGCACTATGGTGCTGGTACTGCTAGTGACGGTGGCGATTGTTTACCTCACTGAAATTACCTCGAATACCGCCTCGACAGCGACCTTTTTGCCTATTCTTGCGGCGGTCGCTGTGGGCTTAGGTTTGGATCCACTGATACTCTGCGTACCGGTGGCGCTAGGCGCTTCAATGGCCTTTATGATGCCGGTAGCGACACCGCCGAATGCCATTGTATTCTCCTATGAGTTGATGGAGCTTCGCGATATGGTGCGGGCGGGCTTCTTACTCAACATTGTCGCGATCATTGTGGCCTTTGGGCTCTTCATGCTGCTGGCTGATTTTGTCTTTGGTGTCAGTCTTTAATCGTTAAATGCTGGGCCTGTGATATGACTATATGACAGGCTCAGTAACCTTCTTGAATGATATCTTTTATACCAATTCTCCATAACATTCTTCCACCAGCTCCGTTCAACAGATCCATTGATTAAGTTCGTTTATCAAGTCTCAGATCACTGTCTGGCTACGCTCTGTCTTTAAGGGTTCTCGCTAAGCGCTCTTATCTTCTTTTGTGTTTTTATACCTTCATCTTTAGTGCGTCACACCGGTGCTGATCTTCCAGTAAGATTGCTATTTGGCACTGTCTTTTATGGATTTAAGTTATTTTTTGAACAAATGTTTGAATTGCATCTAAACTCATAGGAACGAATAAAACATTGGTGCTGATTTAGGCTGACAAATTAGGCTGGTTTTTAGTCCTTAATGCTGTGTACACTGACGCCATACGTTCAATATGAATACCAAGGAGTTTCTTATGTTTAAGCGTTATGTCATTGCACTTACGGCTATTCTCTGGGGTTGCCCAGGTTTTGCAGCAGAGGGAATGGTTAACATTGCCAGCGAATACAGTGTAGAGGAAACCGCCGACCGGTTAGATTCTATTCTGGCTAAAAAAGGCATGACTGTCTTTAATCGGGTAAAACATTCTGATGCCGCAGCTCAGGTCAATATTGAGCTGCGGGATACTCAGGTGATTATTTTCGGTAATCCTAAGGTTGGCAGCCCTTTGATGGCGTGCCAGCAAACGGTTGCTATTGATCTGCCACAGAAGTATCTGGTGTGGCAGGATGTTAGCGATAAGGTTTGGATCTCTTATAACGATCCAGCCTATCTGGTGAAGCGGCATGAGATTGAGGGCTGTGATGAGGTGATCAATAAAGTCACCAATGCCTTATCTGGGATAGCTAGCGCTGCCGCTAAGTAGTTCTGTTTAACGCTGTAAACTCAGGACTGCGATGATTCTATCAATTGAAATACCGAGGTGTATTTACAATGAAAAGGTCAGAGATTGTTCGTCTACAGGAACGTGTTGGGACATTAGGTGATGGTTTTTGGGGGCCGATGAGTATTGCCGCTTGTCAGCAACACCTCAAAAACCTGATGCCATCTCCGCATCCATTTCCGGTTGAAGGATCCCCTGAGTTTATCGATTTTTTTGGTCCCCATGGCGATAAACACTACAGTCCGCCACGCAAGAAAATCATCCTGCCTTTTAGCATTTATTATGGTGATAAACCGGTTAAATCCCTCTGGGCACACGAAAAGTGCGCCGATAGTTTATTGCGTGTTTTTCAGCGTTTAGCCGAGATATACCCTGATGAAGAATCGCGTCAACAAGCAGGCATACTGGTTTATAACGGCTTATATAACCCTCGTTTAAAACGTAATAGTTGGAATTCATGGTCGATGCATGCATGGATGAATGCGATCGATATCAATGCCGGCAGAAATGGCAATAAAACCGCTTGGCCAGTGAATGCCTCAATGCCGATTGAAGTGATGGAGTGTTTTGCCCAAGAGGGCTGGTTATCTGCGGGCGCTTTCTGGGGCCGTGATGCGATGCATTTTCAAGCCACCGCGCCGCCGGCCTAATGAAGTGCTGGTCAGACAGCTAGGTGAGCTGCTGTGCAGAATAGGCTGATCAGTCCTTAGGTAAATCGTTTACTTAGAGAGGTGATGGGGGCCCGTAAACCTAGAAATTATTTTAGCGGAGCTGAACCGTGGCAATGATAAACTGTGAAGACTGTGATCAGCCAATCTCGAACAAAGCCGACAGCTGTCTCCACTGCGGCTGCCCTGTAGCGCTTAATCACAGCGCCACAAAACAGAAAATTAATAGTGCCTGGGGCGCAGTTAGTCGCTCTAAAACCCCCATCAATCTATTCGCGATTGCCATGATGTGCTGTTCTTCGGTGTTAGGCCTCAGTGCTACCCAGATTAACAGCCCGACGGCATTAATTGCGTTTACCTATACCTTGCATGTGTTTATGGCCGTTACGGGGATGTTTTTTGTCACTATCCTGTTTTGTCGTAAAGGCGTGTATCATCCCGATGATTTAGCAAAAGCGAAGCGGGATGGCATCACCAATGAACTAGGGGCTGATCGACCGCTTCTGGCTGCAGTCTTGATTGTTATGATGCTGATTGCGTATGCGGTCTATCAAGCAAGCGCCGCTGAGAGGCAACCGTTGCTGTCGACACAGTCCCAGTCGACCGTTACTGCTACAGATTAGTGTATCCTGTTGTTCTGACTATTTTGTTATCGAAGTCTCTGCCAAAATAGTCTGAGTGATAGTCGCGTGAGTGTCGTTGTTCCCAGTGTGTTGATTTGTTCAGATTAAGCTGCGCGCTGTGGCTAGCTGCTAGTCATGATTCCTACCGTTAGATGAGATTGATGAATCCCATGTTTGAGTTAAAAACCCTCGCGCTTTATATCATCACTGCGGTTGCTGAAATTGCCGGTTGTTATCTGCCATATCTCTGGTTGAAGCAGGATAAAACGATCTGGTTATTGCTGCCCGCGGCACTTAGCTTAATGCTGTTTGCTTGGTTGCTATCGTTGCATCCAACGGCGGCAGGTCGCGTCTATGCGGCTTATGGCGGTGTCTATATTGTTGTCGCTTTAGTATGGCTTTGGTTGGTCGACGGTATCAAGCCCACCGCTTGGGATATGGTTGGTGCGAGTGTGGCATTAGTCGGTATGGCGATTATTATGTTTGCCCCTAAATCGATCTGAACGGTGGTGGCGATGTCTTGATGGCTAGTCAACAGTGGTGGATTCACGTATTTTTACCTTCTACTTCTCTTTAAATGAGGGTTTCAGCGATGCTAGAGCTTCGTCCAAACTGTGAGTGTTGTGATAAAAATCTGCCGCCAGATTCAACTGAGGCCTATATTTGCAGCTATGAGTGCACCTTTTGCCGAGGTTGTGTGGAACAACAGCTAAGCAATGTTTGCCCTAACTGTGGTGGAGGTTTTAGCCCAAGACCGATTCGGCCGGTTAAAGAGTATCGCGAGGGGGTCGGCTTACAGCATCATCCGGCATCGTCTGTGCGGGTGCATACAGCCTATAGTGCCGCAGAGCTTCGCGAGTTTAGTGCATTGATCAAAGCAACCGACCCCAGTAAGCGATAATCCATTGTTGACGTCACATGGACGTTAAAACCGATAAAGGAGCCTCGTTGGTTATGGACATTAAAGCCCATTTTATCCGCATGGCGGATTACAATCAGCGGATGAATGGCCAGATCTATAAGGCTTGTGCCAAGCTTACGGCGGATCAACTAAGGCGTGATTGTGGGGCGTTTTTTAGATCTCCATTGGGGATACTGAACCATATTTTAGTCGGAGATCTGCTGTGGTTATCGCGCTTCTCGTTACATGCGCAAGGTTATACTTCGCTCATCGCCCTGAAGGCGCTGCCAAGCCCTGTCGCTCTAGATGAATTGCTCTACGAGGATTTTCCTGCCCTTATCGCTGCCCGTGAGCGCGTTGATACTGCCATTAAGCAGTGGTTGGTATCCGAGGTTGGCGATGATGATTTTAACCGCACGTTGCGTTATCGCAATTCGAGAGGGCAGGTGAGTGAACGTGAGTTTGCTGGATTAGTCAGCCATTTGTTTAATCATCAAACCCATCACCGTGGTCAGCTATCGACGGTGCTTTTTCAATATCATATCGATGTGGGCGTGACGGATTTATTGATTGATATTCCTGATCTACAAGAGGCTGCTCATCAACAGAACTCGCCAGATTAATCGCTGTTGAAATGCCGCCAAGCGCAGCGTAGCAGGGAAGGGCTCATTCGCCCTGACTACCCTTGATTGCAAACAGTGAGGCGAGTAGCGCCAAGGATACCAATACCAGTGGTAGCATATTGATGCTGAACTCCATCAGCAGCGGTGTGATTTGTGCGACTAACGAGCCAATGGTTAATTGGAAAAAGCCCAGCATTCCAGTGGCCGTTGCCACCGCGCCGGTGGTCGATGAGATAGCCGCCGCTTGTGCGCTTGGCTGACTTAAGCCACGACCATAGGTATACAAGGCCATCGGTATAAAGAGCGCCAAAAAACTGAAGGGAGTGAGTAAAAACAGCCCGAGCATGAACAGTGCACCGATGCCTGAGAGGCTATTGCCCGCCAACATCATTCGTCGAGTGCCAACTTTTGCGGATATCTTCCCGGCGGTCAGACTACCAAACCAAAAACCGCCAGCCACCAGTAGAAACCAATTGCCATAATCCGCTGAGTTACCCTGTAAAAACTCTGCGACTAAGAAGGGCGCACTGGTCATAAAAACAAAAAAGCCGGAGGCGATCATGGTGGCCGATAGTGCACAAAAAACATAATTTCGGGATGACAGCACAGTGCTGTAGCGGGTAAAACTTTGTAGCAGCGAGCCAGTGTTTGATTTTGGTGTTGACGTTTCCGGCAAGGTGAAGAGGGCGCCGAGCCAAACGATGGTGCCGAGTGCCATCGATACCCAAAAGACCGATTGCCAGCCCACCGCTAAGTTAAGATAGCCGCCCATGGTGGGCGCCAGTGCTTGAGCCGAAGCGATTCCCATGGTGATATAACCGAGCATTCCGGCGGCTTTATCTTTACCATGCTGGTCAAGAATAATACTACGGGCCAGCAACATCCCCGTACAGCCGCCGGCAGCCTGAAGGATACGCGCCAATAGTAGTTGCCATACCTCAAAGGCAAATGCACCGAGTAACGCACCCAAAATATGCAGCAAAAATCCCCAGAAAAACACCGGCCTACGGCCATAGCGATCGGCTAATGGGCCGCTAATCAGTTGACCAATGGCGAGCGTCAGTAGATAAAAGGTAAAACCTAACTGGATTGTAAATGGGCTGGTATCGAACTGCTCTGCCAACACGGGCATCACGGGAGCATAGAGGTTGAGCGCCACGGGACTGGCAATCGCCATTCCGGCTAACAATACAATGGGGGTTTTGACTTGCGCGGTGGAAGAGGTTGGCATAGTGGGGTTATCGTTCTGTCAGGCTTACTTGAAAATACTTAACAAGTTAACAGAATACACCCGTAGAACTGAGATCACCAGTAAAACTGGCAATCTCAGCGGTTGCTATCGATATGTTTAAACGCTTATCGATCGATCTCACTAAAGCCTTTTTGTAGGGCGTAAACGATCTTATCGACCTCTTCTGTGCCGATAGTTAACGGCGGCGAGAGGATGATTTTAGTGCCAACCGGGCGCACAATAACACCTTCACGCAGGGCTACAGCCGCGATCTGATTGGCAAAGCCAGACATCGGATCGATAGGCTCGCGGGTGGTCTTATCGGTAACGAGGTCGATCGCCAACATTAAGCCCATGCCGCGTAATTGACCGACGGATGGGAAGTCACTCAGGGCATTGGTCAACTTGGTTAACATGTCCTGTCCCTGAACGGCAGCATTGGCCGGAAGGTCTTCATCTTGGACAATCTTCAGGTTAGCAATTGCAGCGGCACAAGCGACTGGATGGCCAGAATAGGTGTAACCATGCATCAGAGCACCGGTGAAGCTTTGGCAGTTTTCGATCCCTTGTGCCACGCGTTCATTGACGACGGTTGCGCCTAATGGAATGTAACCGGAGTTGATGCCTTTCGCGAAGCACTGAATATCCGCAGCAACGCCCCAACCTCGGACACCAAACATGCTACCACTACGGCCAAATCCTGTGACGACTTCATCGGCGATCAGCAATACGCCGTATTTATCACAGACCGCACGAATCAGTGGCCAGTAGTTAGCCGGAGGAACGATAACGCCGCCAGCCCCTTGAATCGGTTCAGCAATGAACGCCGCTACGGTGTCAGGACCTTGGAAAAGAATTTCCGCTTCCAGTTGTTTCGCACAGAGATGACCCAGCTCTTCAGGGTTCTCGCAATTCCAAGGGTTGCGGTATAACCAAGGCGTATCGATATGCACGCAGCCTGGCAACATTGGTTCATAGTTAGTACGGAAGACGGTGTTACCGTTGACCGAAGCACCACCGAAATGAACGCCATGGTAGCCTTGCTTAAGGGAGATATATTTGTAGCGCTGAGATTGACCGATCGCTTTCCAGTATTGGCGAGCAACTTTCAGTGCGGTTTCAACGGCATCGGAGCCGCCTGAACTAAACATCACTTTGGCCATGCCTTCAGGCTTAGTCATCTCGATGATCATATCGGATAGCTCAAGCACCCGGGGATGGCTGATGCCATCAAAGATCTGGAAATACTCTAGTTCATCCAGCTGAGCCTTGATGGCATCTTTAATTTCGCTGCGGTTATGACCGGCGTTAACGTTCCATAAGCCACCGACACCGTCGACTAGCCAGTTACCTTCACGATTCTGAACATAGTTACCGTCACCCTTAACAATTTGAATATGGTTGCGGGCATTGGGATCACCAGGGTGAACCATTGGGTTCCACAGGGTTTGCTTGTTTTCACTCATTTGATAACTCCGGATGCTTCTTGTTGTCAGAGCCGCAGCCATACAGCGATATGCACATGTTGACGTATTAACACAGGCTACGGGGTTAGATTTATTATGAATTGATCAAGCGAGGAAGGTATCAACCAGAAGGTTGATATAGGAGGATCTCTGTTCACCTCATCCCTGAGGTCGGTGTCTATGGGGGCAGAAATTAATGAAGGTTATAGAGCAATGATGCTATTTCAGTCTTACTGTTTACGCCGGTTTTGGTGAAGATATGTTGTAGGTGAGTTTTAACGGTTGCAAGACTGCAATCAAGGCTTGAAGCGATGCTTTTATTCGACAATCCTTGACTGACCAGTTCGACCACCATGCGTTCTTTTGGCGTTAGCTGGTATTGATCGCAAAACACCTGAAACTGACTATGCTTTGGTGCGGCTAGGCTTTGCTCCAGTGAGAACTGCATAAACTGGTGTAGTTGGTTCGCTTTACGAATATCTTCTATACGCATTTCGGGTTGCTGCTTGGAGGTAAACAGAGCGAAGCCAGCGATCAGTTGATTATCCACGCGCAGAAACAGTTCGACAATATCTTGCACGCCCCAAGGCGAGACGAAATCGCGGTAATAGGGGTGGTCATAGCGTTCCTGAGTGTTGACCAAGTCATTCATTTTAACGACCGAGACATCGGCCTGTTCGACAAATTGAGTCGGGTGCAGCGGATCGAGCTTATAAAAGGTATCCATGTATTGTCGATGCATGGCGGGTTGAAGCTGCCATGTTTTATAACAGATAGGCTTACGTTGGCTGTCCACTAAATAGGTGGCAGCCTTGGAAACATTGAGCACACCGGTCAGAAGTTTCAGACATTCGTCTTGAAAATTGTATAGACCAGCGGGGTAAATATTATCGTTTTTTTGCATTACCAGCTCCTGATTCTCAACCAAGAGAAACAGAGTACGATAATTAACCAGTAAAAACAACTTAATATGTTAAGTTAAACAGGTGTTTGTTTGGGCATACAAAAACGCCTGATCCTTGTTGTTATCGAACAGCGATCAGGCGTCAGTGGGTTATCGCATAGGGGAGGTTATCCCGAGCGTTTGGCTTTATAGTTACTCCATAGATAGACCGTAATCGACAACACAATCAGAGACAGCAGTGTCAGACTGATCGGACGGCTAATAAAGATACTTAGATCGCCGTCCGCAACGCCCATCGCTTGGCGAAAACGGGTGAGAAAAACTGGCCCTAGTACCAGTCCGAGAATGATCGGAACCGCTGGGATATCATTTTTACGTAACACATATCCAAATATTGCAAAGCCTAAGGCGATCATAGCATCGGAGAACTGATAGTTTTGGCTGTAACTACCAACAAACCCCAGCACAAGTATAAAGGCGCCGATAAAGCGTCCCCGAATGCGGGTTAGGTTGACGATCCATTTGGTCGCAAAAGTGAGGTAGACAAACACGACGATGTTCATCAAAAACAGCGAGATATAAAGCCCAGAAATAAACTCGGGGCGTTCGGCAAAGAGAGTAGGGCCGGGCACATAGTTATGTACCATAAACACTGCCAATAACATCGCCATTAGCGCATCAGCGGGAATGCCGAATGCCAGTAAGGGGATCATCACCGAGGCGGTGACCGCATTATTGGAGGTTTCTGAGGCGATAATACCTTCGGGAGCGCCGTGGCCAAATTTTTCTGGTGTCTTGGAGAATTTTTGCGCCAGAGTATAGGAAAAGAACTGCGAACCAAATTCACCAACCCCCGGCAATAGCCCCATGACAACCCCTAAGGCCGCAGAGCGGATGACGGTGATCTTGTGCTTTAATAATACGCCAAAGCCGCCAAATAACCCTTCACCTTCGAGTTTGGTGACACTGGAATCATTTTCACGGACAGAGAGTAGTACAAAGGCTTGCGACATGGCAAATAGACCGATCACGGCTGGCACCAATGGGATGCCGTTGAGTAGCCATTCTTGATGAAAGGTATAAACCTGCGTACTGAATGACCGATCGAGACCGATGGTGCCAAGGAACATACCGAGCCCCAACATCATTGCCGCTTCGACAACATGTTTACGGTGGGCTAGCACAACAAAAATCATCCCCAGAGCCGCCAGCATTGCAAATTCAGCCGAGCCAAACAGCCGAGCAATTTGAGATAGCATCGGTGCCAGCAGTACGAGCGATAGCACGCTGATAATGCCGCCAACAAAGGATGAGGTGTAAGCAATAGAAAGGGCCTTTTTACCTTCACCACGCAGGGTCATCGGATAACCATCATAGGTGGTTAACACGGCGACCGGGGTGCCCGGGGTATTCATTAGAATGGCGGGTATCGCACCCCCATACCAGGCACCACCGTAGACGCCTAACAATAGGGATACACCGGCAAGAGGTTCCATTGAAAAACTCAGGGGTAAGAGAATGGCAATGACACCTGCCGGTTCAAGGCCTGGTATTGAGCCAATGGTAACGCCGATGAGTGCGCCGATAATAATCGCCAGTAACACATTGAGTGTACCGACTTCGTTTAAACCTAAGAGTAGGGTTTCCATATCAAAGTTACGTCTTATAGATATTGGTTAGCAATGTCAGACCAGCTATCCGGTAGCAGGCTGTACAGCCATACATCCGGCAACCACAGGCTGACACCGACACGGAAAATCAAGATCATCGCTGCGAGAGTTCCCAGCGTCGCCAGAAACCAAGTGCGATCCAGCAAGCGAGATAACCACAACAGGGTTGTGGTAAACAGCAGGGTTGAGAGGGTAAAACCCAATACCGACAGCGAATTGATATAGACAAAGAAAAGGACTGCCGAAATCAGTGCGGTACGGTAGCTACTGAGGGTTTCGAACAGTGATTCGATAACGTTCCAGCGCTTAAGAAAGCCATCTTTGATGGATTGAATAACCCGCACACTGGTAAAAATGACTAATAGCGATAACCCCACGGATGAGCCAAACATTGGCTGTAAAAACCAACCTCGCTGGGTGTGAATCAAGGGCGTTTGAAAGGGTAATAAACACAGTAATATCAGTGCCAGTGCGAGGATACACCAGTAGATGCCATAACGTTTTTCCTGAGGCAGCTCGTCGGTATCATTGTCGGTGTTATTTACCAGACTACTCATGAGTTAGACCCTTATTATTTTGAATTAGCAGGGAGAGACTGCAGCGCACCAGGATGGCGGCTGCAGTCATGGCTGGCATTACTCTTTCATGTACTCCAGTAACGCTTTAGAGGCTTCATAGTCATTGGCGACCACGTCTTCAGCGAATTTACCGCCGATCCAATAAATACCAGCACCGGTGGTGGCACTCAGCTCTTTAACCCGATCAGTAGATAGCGCTTTTTCAGCGATCTCAGCGATACGGTTTTTGATGTGCTCCGGTGTGCCTTTTTTAACAAACAGGCCGTTCCAAGTGGTTTGGCTGATACCGGTTTGTTCATTTAGTGTGGCAACATCAGGCGCAATACTGAGGCGGTCGCGGGTCAGTGATGCGAGCAGTTTAACATCACCGGATTTCAAGCAAGCAAGGATCTGCTGGGTGGTGGTGTTGATGACGTCAGCATCGCCGTTAGCTAACGTGGAGCAGTCGTTAGAATCGAATGCGGCATTGGATGAGAATTTAATTCCCTCTTGCTCGGCAACCGTAAAGGTGATCGCGGTTGGCAGTGCTTGATAACCAAAGTGACCGAGTGACACTTTATGTTGCTGCGAGTATTCGGCGAGTTCCTCTATATTGTTATAGGCGGAATCTGCTTTGGTGGCCAAGACAAAGGGGTAATCTAGAAAGATACCAACCGGCTCAAAGGTGTCTTGTTGGTAAGGCGCATTACCGGATAGCAGATGGGTGGTAAGAATATCGGCCACAAAAGAGCCGATGGTCAGACCATCAGGTCGAGCACGGGATACATCCGATGCACCCACAATACCTGCGCCGCCAGGTTTGTTGACAACGGTGGCGGGTTTACCGGTTTCTTTAGCCATCTCTTCCGCGATGATGCGGGTAAGAATGTCTTCTAGATCACCTGGAGGCCATGGCACAACGAATTTGACGGGGCGATTTGGGTAGTCGGCCGCGGCAGCGACCGAACTGACAAAGGGTGTGGCTGCAAGCGCGGCGAAAGCACAGGCTTTTATTATTGTCTTCATGGGCGTTCCTCTAAGTTTTCTTGGTTGTTATAAATTATTTTTTTAATGGCACAATCAGTACCGGGATCTCGCTATGGTGAATCACCTTTTGGGCCGTTGAGCCCAGAAAGACGCGAGACATGGACGAGGTTTCTCTATCTCCCATAATGATCATGCTTGCATTCAGCCGCTTAGCAGCTTTCAGGATAACCTGATCTGGCTTGCCAGGCGAAACTTGAATTGTTGGTTCATAAGGCAGTTCGAAATCATCATCGAGCTCACTGCTAAGAAATGCTTTTATGCGCTCGCCGATACGTTTCCTGAAACTGTCGATCAATTGCTGCTTATGTTTTTGCGATGCATTGACCGGCAAGAAATCGTCGATAAAATCATCCATCGGTTCGAGTGCGTGCAGGAATACGATACGTGCGTGGTTATTAATCGCCTGTTTGACGGCCATCCGAAACGCCGGTCGGCTGCCTTCAGTGATATCACTGGCGTACAGAATGGTGTCGATGTCAGGTAGCATATTAATAGTCCGTTTGAATTCTTCTTACATCTCATTACAGAGCAAAACGCCGCCACTGAATATCAACCATATGGTTGACCGGGCTTTTCTGCGATTTTTATCAGCAGCAGAACCGCCTCATCCATTTGTGCAATTTACCTCTGTGCAACGGTGAGCGGGTTCTGTTGCGACCCAATGACGTTGCTGTCTGTGATCTATTTAAGCGGATTTGTTGGGGGTGGCACTATCGACCAAAGGGTTGAGAGGGGTAAGTTAAGGACAAAAAAAGAGCTTACCGGTGTAAGCTCTGAAAAGCCTTCAACAGAAGACGTGCGAAGCGACGCACTCACTGGATGTTGCTGCAAGTCTATCCATGGTGTCAGTGGTACGCTGCCTGTCGAGCCAGAACAACAGACTATGCTATTAAGCCTGTTCGCTACGCTATTCGGTATCGACCAAAGGGTTGAGCCAAGATCGCTGTTACCACCGGGCGAACCATTAACCTTGGTTAAGGCAGGCGAGTGTGAACTGTTTCTTGCCTCGGCGTAGTAGCACAAAGCGTTGATGCAGTGCCACGGCTGGCGTAATCGCTTGATTGGCATCTGTGGCGGTGACGCCATTCAGTTGTACCGCGCCGGCAGCGATAAATTCTCGCGCCTGGCGGCGAGAGGAAGCCAGTTCTGAGCTGACCAGTAGATCCGTCAAGGTCATGGGCAGGTTCACCTCGCAGCAGGGCAAACCATCCTGTTCGAGTTGCTGAAACTCCGCCTGGCTTAGGTCCCCGACTTGACCACTAAACAGCGCGCTGGAGATTCGTTGAGCCTGTTCAAGGGCACAATCACCATGCACGAGGCGGGTCATCTGTTCGGCTAGAATACGTTGCGCTTCCGGTTTTTGTGCCCGCTGTTGATCATCTTGCTCTATTTGCTGAATCTCTTTTAGAGATAAAAAGGTGTAATAACGCAGAAAGCGGTACACATCGGCATCGGCGGTATTGAGCCAAAACTGGTAGAAACCATAGGGTGAGGTCTTGTGCGGATCGAGCCAGATAGCGCCGGATTCTGTTTTACCAAACTTGGTACCATCGGCTTTAGTGATCAGCGGTAAGGTTATGCCGAATACCGATTGTTGATTGAGGCGACGGGTTAGATCAATACCGGCGGTGATGTTACCCCATTGATCATTACCGCCAATCTGTAGCGTGCAGTCATAACGGCGATTCAGTTCGGTAAAGTCGTAGGACTGAAGCAAGCTATAGGAAAATTCAGTAAACGATATGCCTTGATCGGGGCGCTCGATACGTTGCCGTACGGACTCCTTATTAATCATCGCATTGACGGAGAAATGCTTACCGATATCACGCAAAAAAGACATGATATCCATGCCAGCCATCCAGTCGCCATTATTGGCAATGAGGGCGGCATTATTCGTCTTATCAGTATTGATAAAGTGGGATAGCTGATGGCTAATGCTTTGAATCCAACGATCGACGGTTTCGGCTGTGTTGAGGCTGCGCTCAGTCGCTTTAAAGCTTGGATCACCAATCATGCCGGTGGCACCACCAATCAGTGCGACGGGGCGATGGCCTGCCAGTTGAAACCGCTTTAACATCAATAATGGCACGAGGTGGCCAATATGGAGGCTATCTGCGGTAGGGTCAAAGCCACAATAGAGCGTGCGGGGCTGTTGTAGGTGTTCAGCCAGTATATCGATGTCGCCACTGTGTTGGGCGATCAGTCCTCGACCCTGAAGGTCATTAAGTAGGGTGTTATCGGTCATTTGGGTGTCATTATCGGTAATTTAACAGTAAGCGGGGCGTTTACCCCGCAACGGACAGCGATTATTTGTTGATATTGATAACCTGCAGACGGGTATATTCGAGCATCCCTTGTTCGCCAAACTCGACACCGAATCCAGACATTTTACAGCCACCAAAGGGCGCGTGCGGCAGTACTTCGGCATGGCCATTGATCCACGCGGTACCACATTCAAGGCGGTTGGCTAATTGTGTCGCGGTGTCAATATCCGCCGACCAAATAGAGCCGCCAAGGCCTACATCGGCTGCGTTGGCGCGGGCCAGCGCTTCTTCAACATCCTGATAACGGATAATTGGCAGTACTGGGCCAAACTGTTCTTCATCGACTAAGCGGGTACCGTCAGTGATATCGGCGACCAGGGTTGGTGGGAAGAAGTAGCCTGGGCCCGCTAGTCGTTCGCCGCCGCACAAAATTCGAGCGCCCTGTGCTTTAGCATCATCAACCAAGGTGGTGACGATTTTTAATTGATTCGCATTCTGTACAGGGCCAAAGGTCACCTCAGCGTCCATACCATTACCGACTACCTGCGCTTGGGCCAGTTCGACCAACTTATTACACAGCGCATCATAGATATCATCATGGACATAGAGGCGCTTAAGGGCTGCGCAGGTTTGTCCCATATTCAGGAAGGCGGTTTGAAAAATACCTTCGGCCACGGCATCAACATCGACATCAGGCAAAATAATTGCCGCATCATTACCGCCAAGTTCTAATGTCAGGCGTTTAAGGTTGGTGGCGGCGCTGCTCATAATCCGCTGACCGGTAGGTGTTGAACCGGTAAAGACTATTTTGCTGATACCGGGGTGGCTGCTGATCGCGCCGCCGATTTCCGCTTGACCGGTGACCACATTGAGCACCCCAGCAGGCAGGACTTGGTTGATCAACTCTACCAGTCTGAGGGTGTTCAGTGGGGTATATTCAGAGGGCTTGCAAACAACCGTATTGCCGGTGCGCAGGGCCGGCATGATATGCCAGATGGCGATCATTAAAGGCCAGTTCCAAGGGGTGATAGAAGCGACAACACCCAATGGCTTATGATGTGCTTCAATCCGCTTATGCTCGCTGTCTTCAATAATGTCGACGGGGATTGGAAGGTCGGCATTGTAACGGGTCCAAGCGACGGCACCGGTCACTTCTGCATGGGCAAGAAACATCGGTTTGCCCTGTTCCAAGACAATGATCTCAGCTAGTTCATTGGCATTGGCGGCGATAACATCCGCGATGCTGTGCAACAGCGCCTGACGTTCGGCATCAGGGGTGTGTTGCCAAGATGTAAACGCTTCGGCAGCGGCTTCTACCGCCTGATCGAGCTGATCAACAGAGGCCAGTGGGGCAGACGCAACCACCGTTTCAGTTGCAGGGTTGAGCACATCAAACTGACCGGCGTCGCCGGCCGTTTGTTGGCCATTAATAGTGAGTGAAAAATGAGTTTGCATCAGGGTCTCCTTAAAACAGATGAGCCCTGCATGCAGGGCTCTGTATCACTGGGTATTAGCCTCGGTGATTAGAACGGTACGATAGCGATGACCTGAGCATAAAGATTATCATCATCGCTATTTTGACTCTGATTGCCATTATCCGGTGAATAGATGCCGATCAGCGGGCTGATAATCAGGTGATCGTTGACCACCCATTCAGCATAAATATCCAGTTCTTGGCCTTCAGAATTGGCGCCGAAGGTGCTTGAATCACTGAAGTCAAAGAACAGTGCGCCTACTGATAGCATTTCCGTCGGTGAAGCTTTTAGGGCTAGGTGCTGAATGGTAGCGGAAGAGCCAAAAGGTCCAGCATAGTTCGCGGCGACTTCACCTTGGAACCATGTGCCGTAGCCACGGTTAAAACCGAAGAACAGCGAGTCGAAATTATCATCATAACGGGTATAACGATAACTCAGTTGCGGTGACCAGGTGGTCTTTGCAAAGGTCCAGCCGGCTTCGGCATACCAAGCATCGGCATCAACACCGGAGCCGCTTTCTTGATTGACAAATTCAGCTGATAAAAAGAGGTTCTCAACGCCAGCATTACCTTGGTAACGAATGCTGTTGGTGGTTTGGCCATCACGGTCAGAGGCAACTTGATCGGCATCTAAGCCTTTCAGGTGCATGACGCCGAAAGTACCTATGTCGTTGTTATACTCAACGTTGATACCGGCCATCTCGACATTATCTTGCATGGCATTGTCGGATTTAAACCAAAACATATCCGAGCGGAAACCCTGTTCGCCGCCAATTTTAAGCCAAAAGGTTTGGTCGAATGCTTTACGGGCTGCGAGCCAGTAAGCCCCACCTCGGTTATCAGCAAAAGGGGGCAGGGTTTCACCGCTACCAACGTTTAAGGCGTCGCCGTTGATGAGGAAACCATCACCGATGGTGATGTTCTGGCGGCCTAACGAAACATCAATAATGCCGCTGCGAATACCGATAAAAGCATCTTCGAGTGCCGTGCGCCGTTCACTGCCATCAGTATTGCCTGCGGCATCGCCATCACCCCAGGTACCGGATGAAACAACATTAAGGCCACCGTAAACGGTGCTGTCATCATTGAGTGCATGACTACCACTGAATCCGGCTTTTAAATAGCCCTCCTGCCAAGAAGAACCATTACCCGATTTACCGAAATAGTTTTCGTTACTACTGAAGGTGCCAATAACCGCTTCAATGTCTAGGTTAAGCTTCGAACCGTCAGCGTCATAAAGGTTGTAGGCAGAGGCGCTACCTGATGCGAGGGCAATGGCGGCACCCAAGGCAATGGTAGAGAGTTTGTGTGTAAAGTGTTGAGTCATCGATATGATCCTCCAGGGGATTCTTTGTTTTTGTATCACAGCACCACCGACTGAAGGGGGAAGGCCGGCAGATATGCTGTGACTGTATTCGACGCGTATTTAGTCGAGAAAGTAATCAACCGTATGGTTGATTTGGCCCGTTTTTTTGTTGCCTGTGAGTGTTGCTGCGGCATACTGACAAGCTTGCATCGCTAGCCCTGTGGATCAGATATATGACAGCACCTAAATTTCCCAATGAATTTCAGCGAAAAGCGTTAGCCCTGATTAATGATCTAATGCCGTTAAGCGAGTTGGTGTTTTTCTTAGTTGAGCCGGATATGCGCCATCGGGGTGCGGTGGTGTATAAAAGCGGTGCGGATATTGAGAAACAGTATGAAGCGGCCTATAGCCAAATGGACCCGTTAAATCCCGAACGCTTTACCGATCGGGATGATCGGGTGGTAACCTTGGATTCACAGATGTCACCCCACTTATTGAAGCAGACCATCTATTATCAAGAGTTTATGGTGCCCAATAATCATCGTTTTGTGGCGGATATGTTTTTCCGGCATGAGGGACGTATTATTGCGGTATTGACGATGTTGCGTGAAGCGGGGTTGGGCAACTACAGCACCCTTGAACTACGTCTGTTGCGCAGCCTACAGCCGTTCCTCGAATACAGTTTAAATGCGGTATATCTGCCGCATCGCAATAATGAACGACAGTCTATTACCGATCATTATGCACTAACCGAACGGGAACTCGATGTGCTTGAGTTATTGTTAAGTGGCTCGAGTAATAAAGAGATTGCCTTGGCGCTCGGCCTCGGGCTTGCCACAATTAAAACCCATCTACATAACATCTTTCAAAAAGTCTCGGTGCAATCTCGCAGCGAACTGATCGCCAAGGTTTTACCGTTGTTGCAGCTGTAACGCCGCCACAAATTAAGCTCTTCTTGCCAGTAATGTTTTCGCTTCCACCTTTTGATGGATGCCCGATTCAGCTTCTAAATTAGATACTCCTGTCAGCACTCATCAGGGCCAGTCCTGATGTCAGACAGGATAATAAAATGCTGAACACTGTAAATACCGAATTGTTACACCGTCGTTTTAAAGTGATGGGTAAAAGCTCGCCACTATTTTATGAACGTCCTCTGCAGTTGGTACGAGGGGAAGGGGTTTGGTTATTTGACCCTGAAGGCAACCGCTATCTGGATGTCTACAATAACGTCCCCCATGTTGGCCACTGTCACCCGAAGGTGGTGGCCGCACTGCATCAGCAGGCGAGCACGCTCAATATTCATACACGTTATCTGCATAACAATATCGTCGAGTATATGGAGCGGCTGACGGCCAGCTTTGGCGAAGACTTATCCATGGCAATGCTGACCTGTACGGGTAGCGAAGCGAATGAATTAGCACTGCGAATGGCCCGTTTTTGTACCGGTCATCAGGGCATTATCGTTACCGATTTTGCCTATCACGGAAATACCGAGGCGGTGGCCGAACTAGGTACCGGTTTTATGCCGGAAGCCAAACTGACAAAGCGGGTTAAATCCTTTGCTATACCGGATTCTTATCGTGGCGTGAGTGGGGTTGATGAAGCGGATTTAGCGGATCGCTATGTCGCTCAAGTACAGCAAGCAATTGATGAGTTTGAAGCCGAAGGGATTAAGGTGGCAGGGATGTTGGTGTGCCCTGATTTTGCTAATGAAGGCCTATTAACCGTACCCAAGGGATTCCTTGAGCGAGCCACAGCGTTGGTACGCAGAGCTGGTGGCGTGTTGATTGCCGATGAAGTACAAGCGGGTTTTGGTCGCAGTGGGAAACATATGTGGGCCCATCAATGGTATGACCTGACACCGGACATCGTCACCTTGGGTAAACCGATGGGCAATGGTCACCCTTTGGCTGGGGTAGTCGCCCGTGGGGATATGATTGAAGCCTTTAGTCAACAAGCGATGTATTTTAATACCTTTGGGGGAACACCCGTCTCCTGTGCTGTGGGTATGGCGGTGTTAGATGTGTTAGCAGAAGAGCGGTTAATGGAAAACGCCGTTTCTACCGGTGCCTATGTGAGCGCTGGGCTGCGTAAGTTACAGCAGACATATTCGCTCATCGGTGATGTCCGGGATCTCGGAATGTTCTTTGCCGTTGAGCTGGTGCAGGACTTAACCACTAAGCAGCCCGCCATTGCAGAAGCTCGCCGAATCATCAATTTGATGCGCGAACGGGGCGTGTTGATCAGCACTATTGGGGTTTACGATTCCATCTTGAAACTGCGCCCGCCGATGCCGTTTCAGCCTGAACATGCGGATATTCTTCTTTCGACCTTGGATGAAGTGCTGTACCTAGTCAGTCAGGAGGCCAACGGATGAGTTGTTTTTATAGCTTAAGCCCGGCTCAGCAGGTTGACCGGCTACAGTCGTTAGCGGTGCAGGCATTATCACACTGGCCTTTCGATGTGGCGCAGATCGAACCGATTAAATATCGGGAGAATGCTGTATTTGAGGTGCTCACCACCGAAGGGGGGCGCTATGCACTGCGTATCCACCGACCGGGTTATCATAATACTAGGGCGCTGCATTCAGAGTTGCAGTGGATGGCGGCACTGATTGATGCCGGGGTGCTGGTGCCTGAAGTGATACCTACGGCAAACGGGGAACTACTGGTCACTGAACAGGTTGGTGCTGTGCCGGAACCGCGTCAGATCGACCTATTTGCTTGGATCGAGGGCGCTCCGCTGGGGTGTGTTGAGCATGGTGTGAGTGATGATATCGAACAGCTGGCCCAGTTGTATGGAGCGATTGGTGAAACTGCGGCCCGGTTGCATAATCAGGCTTGTGATTGGTCGCTGCCCGATGGTTTTGAACGTCATGCGTGGGATTGTGACGGTTTGGTGGGTGAACAGCCTTTTTGGGGGCGTTTCTGGGAGCTGGAGTTACTGACCGCCGAACAGCAGGCGTTGATTATCGCGGCGCGAATGAAGGTACAGCAGCAGTTAGAGCCGTTACCCAAGAACGAGCAAAATTTCAGTATGATCCATGCGGATTTTGTACCGGAAAACTTGATCGCTGATGGTGTTGGGGTGCGCTTACTGGATTTTGATGATGCAGGTTTTGGCTGGCATATGTTCGAGCTGGCCACAGCGCTCTATTTTATTGTCGATGAAAAGGGCTATGAGACCGCGAAAGCGGCATTGGTTGATGGTTATCGACAGCAGCGCGCGCTGAGTGATAGCGACCTAGCCCAGTTAGAACTTTTTCTAACGGCCCGTGGTTTTACCTATCTTGGCTGGATACGCAGCCGTCAGGAGACCGAAACCGCGCAAGCTTTAGCACCAGAATTGATTCGCCGCGCTTGCCAACAGGCCGAGCGGTTTCTAGCGGCGTACTAAGGTTTTCAGTAAACAACTAGGCTGCAGGGGTAAACCAAGGCGTGGCCTTCGGGATCGTTGGAAAGCGCTAAATTACGATATCAACTTAACATGTTAACTAATATTGTGTATTATCGACCCATAGATCGATTCCAATGGGTCGGTGCCAACGGGACACGCTGCCCGATAACGTTAAACGAGATTGCTATGAAATTAGAATTGAATGACAGCTCTTTGCTAAAGACTAAAGCGTTTATTAATGGGCAGTGGGTTGATGGTGATACGGGCGAAAGCTTCTCTGTATTGAACCCTGCAACCGGTGCAGTGGTGGCTGAAGTCGCCAGTGTTGGCCAAGCGGAAACCGCTCGCGCGATTGCTGCGGCGGATGCCGCGATGCAGAGCTGGAAAGCACTGCCCGCCGGTCAACGTTCTGAGGTGTTGGAGCGCTGGCACGGGCTGATTATCGACAATATTGATGATCTAGCGGCGATTATGACGATTGAACAGGGTAAACCTGTATTTGAATCCAAAGGTGAGGTGCTTTATGGCGCTTCTTATCTGAAATGGTTTGCCGAAGAAGGCAAGCGCATCTATGGCGACATTCTGCCATCGGCAGGTGACCGTCGTAGTATTGTAATCAAGCAACCGGTGGGTGTGGTCGCGGCCATTACACCTTGGAACTTCCCTAATGCGATGATCACCCGTAAGGCGGCACCCGCTTTGGCTGCTGGCTGTGCTATCGTGTTGAAGCCTGCCGGAGAGACACCATTGTCGGCATTGGCATTGGCAGAGTTGGCTAATCGTGCAGGGTTGCCTGCCGGCCTGTTTAGCGTGCTGCCGAGCGCTCGTTCTTCTTCCGTGGGTGGCGAAATGACATCGAACCCAACGGTTAAAAAGCTGACCTTCACCGGCTCTACTCCCGTGGGTAAATTGCTGATGAAGCAGTGCGCCGATACGGTAAAGCGGACCTCTATGGAGTTAGGTGGTAACGCGCCAGTTATTATCTTTGATGATGCGGATCTCGATCTGGCGGTCAAAGGAGCGTTGATCTCTAAATACCGCAACTCAGGTCAGACCTGTATCTGTGCTAACCGGTTGTTGGTTCAGGAAGGTATCTATGATGCGTTCGTTGAGAAATTTGCGGAAGCGGTTAACGCGTTTCGCTTAGGCTTTGGCTTCGATGCCGATACCACTCATGGCCCAGTTGTCTCGCAAAAAGCGTTGGGTGATATTGATAACATTGTGCAGAATGCCGTTAAGCAGGGTGCTAATGTGGTGACCGGTGGTAAACCATCCGAGTTGGGTAACTGCTTCTATGAGCCGACTATACTGACCAATGTAAATGACAGCATGAATATCTTCTCTGAAGAGATCTTTGGCCCGGTTGCGCCGGTGTTTAAGTTCAGTACTGAAGAGCAAGCGATTTCGATGGCTAACGATACCGAGTTTGGTTTGGCGGCTTACGTGTTTACTGAAAATGTCGGTCGTATCTGGCGCGTATCTGAAGGGATCGAATATGGCATGGTGGGCGTCAATGAGACGGCGATCAGCTCTGAAGTGATCCCTTTTGGTGGGGTGAAAGAATCCGGTCAGGGTCGCGAAGGCTCTAAATATGGTTTGGATGACTATTTAGAAACTAAATATATCTGTATGGGTGGTTTGCAGCGTTAATTTACCGCTGCTGTTGACACTCAATTATTGCTAAAAAAAGCCGCCGATCAGAAGATCCGCGGCTTTTTTTGCGTCATGTGAACCGAGCTGTTTAATCCGCTGGCGGCATTCTTAAGCGCTAGGTCACTCGTATGAATGCTGTTGCTAAAGCGGTTAGACCTTCAGATCAGCCAGTTCTTTGAGTAATTTTGTCAGCTGTTCCATTTTTTCTTCACCATATAGCTCGGTAAAGGCTTGATACTGCGTTTCCACATCGGGGCTAAGTCGTTCAAATAGATCGAGGGCTTTATCGGTGAGACTCAGCAGAGTGCGGCGCTGATCTTCGTCCGATTTTTTACGTTTAATATAACCCTGTTGTTCCAGACGTTTGATAATGCCTGTCAGGCTAGGACTAAGAATACAGCAGTGCTCGGCCAGTTGTTTTGACTCTAGCTCTTGGAATGCCTTGAGCGCTCTGAGTACTCGCCATTGTTGTTCGGTTACATTATTTTCCTGCAGTAGCGGCCGAAATAGCGCCATGGCCGTTTCACGGGCTTTAAGCAGTTGCAGGGGTAAAGAGTCTTCAAATTTACGCATATATTTATTCTTAATATCTAAACTAATTACGCCATTCTTACTATTCGTCGCGGTCGATGCAAATGTTTTTTACACTGAGTGGTTAACGAGACTGGCGCCGCCACTGGATATAGCCGTGAATCAATAGGGTGACAATGACGAGAGTGCCACCTTGCAGGGCCGCACGACTGGGCTCTTCATTGAGGAAAAACCAGACTAGCAACGGCCCGCAGGCGGTTTCTAATAGCATTAGCATCCCGACTTCTGCAGCTGAAATACGGGTTGGCCCGATGGTGATGAGGACAAAGGCGATGGGAATAATAATCACGCAGAGTAAGAGCATCCACCCCCAATCCGTTCCGGAAAGGGCCAACGGGGATGCCCCGAACAGGCTAATAACACTGATGAGTAGACCTGAGGTAATCAGCGCGGGTGTCATATCCCGGTGTTTGACTGAACGGTCATTAACAAATTTGCCGGCGAGCATGATGCCACAGAGCAGCGCCATCAGATCGCCTTCCATATTTGGACTGGACCACGAGTCTTTCATCACCCAGCCAATCCCTAACATAGAGATGGCAATAGCGAGCCAGGTAATGGGAGCTGAGCGCTCACCAATAAATACCCGGGCGATAATCGCAGCAAACAATGGCTGAGCGCTGATAATAACCAATACGTTGGCCACAGAGGTGTTGTGGATTGCACTGACAAACAAAATGGAGCTAAGGGTAAATAACAGTGTCGAACGAATGCTGGCCGAGTCACGATAAAAAAGCGGTTTACCGGGATAACGGTATCGACACCAGAGCGCTACCATCAGGCTCATCATCAAACCGCGCCAAAATAGCAGGCTAAAGGACTCCACTTGAATCAGCCGAATCAGCAGTGCATCGAAGCTGAGTATCAGCACCCCGAGAGAGGTTAGGAGAAACCCTTTTAAGTAATCAGTATCCATTAAATCCCTTTATTGATTCATTATTGTTATGTGAATAGCTGTTGGCATTGTTTGCGGCATTGTATCCGTATTATTACCAAACTGCAGCGCTGGCATGCACTAAAACAGTACGTAAGTATCATAGAGGTCCTGTGTGAGGCTTCTACACTGGATGGATGCCATTGGAGGAGTCAGTGATGAGAAAGCGATTAGCCAGATTAATGCTGTCAGCCATACTGTTATGTCCGTTAACAGCGGCGTGGGGAGAAGGCTTAAGTGAAGGTGAGAAAGGCATCTATTTACAGCAGTTCGATGGTGCTGAGCAGCGTATCGGTACGATTGTTTTTACCGTAGCCGGGAAGGCCGCGTTTACTTATCGTATCCATCTGGACCTGCACCTATTTAAGGATTATTTCCTTTCAATGAAAGAGATGAAGTGTCTAGAAGGGCCTGAGCTGTGGTGCTTTATTCCTTATCCCTATCGTCAGCCTGCGAGGGTCAGTGCGGATGATCTGCGCTGGCTGGAACATGACCTGCTATTTATGTTTAAAAAACCGGCCGCTTTTGGGGCCAATTTTTGGAATGGTATCTATTACAAGATGGTGGTTACCGAGCCCGGTGTGCGCGGCGAAGCCCATGCCCTTGACCTCAATCTACTGGCATCACCGCCGAGCGACCTGAGCCAGCCGCCAATGGGTGAGTTCGATATTGAGACGGCGGATCTCGAAAAACGCTGGTTGCCCTATATTGAAATCCGATGATAGGCCTCTTTTGTCCTGAGTTAGGATACAATGCTTGGTTTTCAATGCAGCAGGGTTATTTTAGATTATGGCTAAACAACAAGCGCGTCGCGGGCAGAACGTTAAGCGGCTACATCCCCGTAACCCTCATCAGGGCCGGTATGACTTCGATAAGCTTTGCCAGCTCTGTGCCGATCTAAAACCCTGCCTTATCGTTAACCGTGCCGGTGATCCGAGTATCGATTTTCATGATCCGGTGGCGGTTAAAGCACTTAATAAAGCGCTGTTGATGCAACGCTATGGGGTTCAGTTTTGGGATATTCCAGCCGGTTATCTTTGCCCGCCGATTCCAGGGCGAGCCGATTACATCCACTATTTAGCCGATGAACTCGCAGCAGATAATGGCGGTGTCGTACCTGAAGGCCGGATGGTGCAAGGTTTGGACATCGGTGTTGGGGCCAACTGTATCTATCCTGTGATTGGCAACCGCAGCTATGGTTGGCAGTTTGTTGGCACCGATATTGATCCCGTATCGGTGAACACGGCTAATCTCATCGCCGAGGCGAACCCTTCCCTGAAAGGTCAGATAGAGTGTCGTTTGCAGAGCGAAGCCAAACGTATTTTCAAAGGAGTGGTCAAACTTTCAGATCGGTTTGATTTTACCCTGTGTAACCCGCCTTTTCATGGTTCTGCACAGGAATGTGAGGCGGCTAATCGTCGTAAACAGCGCAACCTAGGCCAAGCGGCCGACAAAGCGCACCTGAATTTTGGTGGGCAGAGTAATGAGTTATGGTGTTCTGGCGGTGAGCTAGCTTTTATTAATCGAATGATTATTGAAAGCCGCAGCGTGGCTGAGCAGTGTTATATGTTTAGTTGTCTGGTTTCTAAGCAGGACAATATTCCTCAGCTTAAAGCGGCGCTACAAAAAGCCGGTGCCAGACGAATTAAAGAGGTGGCGATGTCGCAGGGGCAAAAGCAGAGCCGCCTATTATTGTGGACCTTCCAATCGCAACAAGCGCAAGCGCAGTGGCGTGAGGATTACTGGGGCGACAAATAATCTATCGCCTCAGTCCATTGTTGTTAATGGGGTGTTTGATGAAGGCGGGGCAGCGATGTTAGTGCAAACGGCGGTCTCGCTAGTGCCGTTGTTGCAGTAATTTAGCTGTGTTTTCGAGTTCTTCCATATAATTGAGTAGGTCTTCGCTCATGATGTCTGGGTGAGCGTTAAGCAGTTTCTTGAGTGTTTCTAAGGGTGCTGGTGACCCTTGATGTATGTTACTGGTTATTGCTAGTAATAGAGAGGTGAGTACCTCGAGACTTTTTACGCGTGACTCCAGGTTATATCCATCCACATTCAATCCCCCTTGGATTGTCATAATACACACGACAGTCCGTTTCCCAACGGACTGGCTCCTGACATATAAATGAGTGTAGTCAAAAAATGCTGATTGTGGGGGAAATATCATGAGATGTTTTCACGTGCATTTTCGGCCAAAGTGTCTTAACACGGGTGGTTCAGCGAAGCGGGTTCTGGCAGCAAAGCTTGGGATTGAATCTCTTTACAGAGTCGTCCAAGGGTCTTAATGGCTTTTTCCATCGACGGGTGGGCACTGTTTACCACACTGATGCGCATATAGTTTTTGTATTTGCCGGAGGCCGAAAATAGCGTACCCGGTGCAATACTGATGCCCTCTAAACGTGCCTGACGATTAAGTTCATTGGCATCGACCTGCTCGGGCAACTCTACCCAGAGTAGATAACCTCCTTGGGGGTAACTGATGCGGGTGCCCTCGGGCATATCGCGTTTTAGCCAACCGATTGTGGCATCACGATCCCGAAGATAGTTGATGCGCGTTTTACGCAGGTGTTTTTCGTAATAGCCCTGGGCGATAAACTCAGCAACGGCCATCTGTGTCAGCTTCGGCGTAGACAGGCTTGAGAGGTATTTCACCATCATAATATGATCGCGGTAACGCCCCGGAGCTATCCAGCCGACCCGAATGCCGGGGGCGATCGATTTAGAAAAAGAGGAGCAAAGAATAACCCGGCCTTGGGTGTCGAATGATTTGACCGTGCGCGGCCGGGGCAGGGTATAGCTTAGGTCACCGTACACATCATCCTCAATCAGTGGAATATCATAGCGATTTAGCAGCTCCAACAGCCGTAGTTTATGGCTGTCTGGCATCGAATACCCCAGCGGGTTATTGTTGGTCGGTGTTAGCAGGCACGCTTTAATCGGCCACTGTTCGAAGGCCATTTCGAGGGCTTCAAGGGAGATGCCGGTTTCCGGATTGGTGGGAATCTCTAATGCCTTCACACCGTTAATCTTGATCGCTTGCACCGAGCCAAAAAAGCTGGGCGAATCAACCACCACAATATCACCGGGTTCGGTGACTGCTCGCAGGCTACAGGAGAGAGCTTCTTGGCAACCGGAGGTGATAATAATCTCGTCGGGATGAACTCGACAACCTGAATCCACCATTACCCTGGCAATCTGATGACGCAGTGGGTCTGAGCCTGCGGCGAGTTCATAATCAAGAATGTTGCAGTTGGCATTTCGGCTCAGTTCGGACATTAAGCGGGTTAAGGGTTTTAGTGTCGGCGCTTGGGTATCCGGTAGTGCTAGGCTTAACTTAGTGGCGGTGTGGTTGCCATACTCGTTAATCATATCCTTTAGCTTTTGCCAGTGAGCAACAACCAGTGGCTGAGGTGCGGGATTGCTGGTGGCGGGGAGTTCCGGGGGCGTCTGTTGTAATAGTACGTAGTATCCAGACTTAGGGCGAGACTCAATAATTCCAGCATCGATCAGTAGGCCATAGGCTTCCTGTACGGTCGAAATACTGACGCCGTGCTCCTGACTCAGGCCGCGCACAGAGGGAAGTTTATCGCCTTCGTGATAGTAACCCAGATCGATCCGGTCTTTTACCGTGGATGCTACCTGCTCATACAGTTTCATTGAATATGCTCCGATACAGCGTTAAAAACAGTACAGTTCTAAGTCAGTATGTCCATACAGATCGATGAGTTAGAAATCTGTGTTGCTCTTATAAAAAGTATTTTGAATCTGTCATGGTATCAGATTAGTCCTTAAACTGAAGCTCTATTATCAGGAGGGACTCACCATGTCTAAGTTAGTTACCCAGTTGCAACACTATCGGCAGGCTTACGCGAGCCGGCGTTTACTCATTGGCCTAGATGACCATTTGCTGAAAGATATCGGCCTAACCCGAGCAGAGGCGTTACATGAAGCTCGGCGACCTTTCTGGGATCTAAAACAAGCGACGCGTGAGGTTGTTCACCCTCAGGGGCTGATGGTTTATAGCGTTGCATCCTGTGTGTTAGTTGCAGGATTAGGATTAACCATTGGTCTGACTTTTTAAGCTTAAGTGATTAATAACTGGCGATTTAGTCGATATCAGCACTATGCTGTAGGGGCATTATAAAAATAATATTAGGAGGTGCCTGTGTCTCAGGAATTCTACCCATTACGTTTACAGGATAATTGCGATGTTGAACATCTGCTGGCACCGGAGCAGAATCAGCAACCTTTCAGTGTGCGTAACCCTGCAATTGAAGTGATGACCGATTTCAGCGTCGTAACACCGGTAACGGTAACCGAAGGGGTGTCGATTGATGATGCCTTGGAAAGAATGAAAAGCCAGCATGTGCGTTTACTGTTTGTGATCACCCTAGCGGGTAAGTTTGTCGGTGTGATCAGTTCCCATGATATTGCCGATAACAAGGCGATTGTGCATATGCAGAATCATGGGGTGACTCGGGATGAGGTGTCCGTCGGGCATATTATGTTGCATAAAGAACATCTACAGTCCCTGACCTTCGACCAAGTGACCCATTCACGTATTGGCGACATTATGCTGACGCTTAAGAGTTCGGGGGGCAGCATTTGTTGGTTGTCGATGAATCCGAACTGGGTATTAAACGTATTCGCGGGATTATCTCCGCTAGTGATGTATCCCGTAAACTGCGGGTGGGATTCGATATTATGTATGAGGCTAAATCCTTTGCTGAGATCGAAAAAATTATAACTCAGGGTAGTGATTCGGTTATTTGATTATAAGCACGAAAAAAATACCGTTTCCGTCTAAAATTATCTTTACAGAGGGTGCGTTTTAACTATACTCCGCGTTTTCTCATGGAGTTGAAACGCTCCACTTTTCCGCCGGATAAACCGGCAGGAGTACAGGTAAACATAGTGATTAAATTGCCGGATCATATCTCTGCTGAAAAATGGGCTCGCTTGAAAGAGGCTGCCGATCAGCATCAGACACCCTTTCAGTTAATTGATTTGCAGACCATTGCAGAAAAGTATCAAGAGCTGAAAAATGGATTTGATTTTGCGTCTATCTACTATGCGGTGAAAGCTAACCCTCATCCGCAAATTGTGGAGCTGCTGGCCGGCTTAGGGTCTAGCTTTGATATCGCATCGATCTATGAACTGGATCAAGTATTGTCCCATAACGTCAGCCCTGACCGGGTTAGCTATGGCAATACGATTAAGAAGCGTGAAGATATCCGTTATTTTTACGAAAAAGGTGTACGGTTGTTTGCCACCGATTCTGAAGAAGATCTGAAAAATATCGCCGAATATGCACCAGGCTCTCGGGTGTATATCCGCATTCAAACCGAAGGTGCTGAAGGCGCAGATTGGCCGTTGTCCCGTAAGTTTGGCTGCAATCCCGATATGGCGATCGACTTGGCGGTCTTGGCGAAGAAGTTAAAACTTGAACCGTATGGTATCTCTTTCCATGTAGGCTCTCAGCAGCGCCTGATTGATGTATGGGATGCGGCGATTGCTAAGGTTAAGGTGATTTTTGAGCGGTTGCGCAGTGAATATGCAATTCAGCTGCGTTTAATCAATATGGGCGGTGGTTTCCCGGCCCAATACCTAACCAAAGCGAACGATTTTTCCGTTTACTGTGAAGAGATTACCCGTTATCTGACCGAAGATTTTGGTGATAATCCACCGCAAATCATCCTCGAGCCGGGACGTTCGTTGGTCGGTGATAGCGGTTTGTTAGTGAGTGAAGTAGTACTGATTTCACGTAAATCCCATACTGCGTTGAATCGTTGGGTGTATACCGATGTGGGTCTGTTTAATGGACTGATCGAAACACTTGGTGAAGCGATTAAGTTTCCCTTGGAAACCGAGCGGGATGGCGAAACGGAAGCTGTGGTATTGGCCGGGCCTACCTGTGATAGCATGGATATCATGTACGAAAACTTTAAGTATGAGTTGCCGCTGTCGTTGGAAATCGGTGATCGGATTTATTGGTTCTCGACCGGGGCTTATACCACCAGTTACAGTTCGATTGAGTTTAATGGCTTCCCGCCGCTGAAATGTTTCTGCATCTGATTTAGTCACACGGCTTTCAGGAAAACCCGCTTCGGCGGGTTTTTTGTTATTTAATATTGATTTATATGCCCATTATCAGCACTCGCCCTTCAGGTCGATTGGTTGGCTATGCTATAAGTTAACTATCACACGTGTTGCCAGTGGAGTTACCATGAACAAAAATCAAATTCTTCAAACCCGCATTGATGCACTACTCAATGTGCTGTCTGAAGATGTGCTGATTTTAAGCCAGCAAGGCACCATTATTTTTTCATCTCATGCCGAATCGGCGTTACCCTGGGGCGCGAGCGAAGCACTCATCGGTAAGAACCTAACCGATATCTTTCCCGAATCACTCGCAGCGTTGTTTCAAGGAATGGTCGATCAGTCGCTTAGCTTGAATCAGCTGCGGGTGAAAGAGATGTTGTTTGATCCTAAAGAGATCAGCTATCTGCAGCAACAGGGCATGGAGCATAGCTGCTGGGTTGAAGTGCGTATGGCCCCTTCAGCTGGGGATGAGCCGAGCGTTGTTTGTCGAATCGAAGACATTAGTCGGCGTAAAGAGGCGCAGCGGGAGGTGCCGCCGGTGCAACGGGACTTGCTGACCGGTATGTACAATCGTCGCGCGTTGATGCCAGTGTTGGCGCAATCGATCGCGCAGGCGGTACGCTATGACTGGACCTGTAGCTTGATGTTGGTGAATGTTGATCAGTTACAACAGATAAATAATGAACAGGGTTGGGATGTCGGCGATCAGCTGCTTAAACGCTTGGCTGAATCATTGAATAGTCTGAAACGAACCGCCGATTTTCTCGCCCGGGTGGGGGAAGATTGCTTTGCTATCCTGTTGCCTGAAACCAACGCGGAACAGGGCATACTCACCGCTGAGCGGGTGCGTAACCGGGTTGCGGATCTATCGGCGCAACATCTGGGCACGGATGTTAGCTTTACTGTCAGTATCGGTGTTTCCACCTTAGTCGGCGAAGAAGACAGTGCTGAGGAGATGTTTAATCGGGCTGAGGATTGCTTGCAACTGGCGAAACAAAAGGGTGGCAATAAAATTAGTGGTAGTGAGTGAGCGCCACTGTAAGGCGATCTGGCGAGGAGCGTCGCTAGAGCTCGGCATTAAACAGTAAAGCAGCCTAAGGGCTGCTTTACTGCGTTATGGACCTAGGTACTAGAACTAGATACTAGAGGCTAGGGTGTTGCTTTAGTGTTTCAATCAGACTGTGCATCTCAGCTTGGGTGCCGATGGTAATACGCAGATAGTTCTCGATACCCGGTTTACTAAAGTGTCGCACCAGTAGGTTGTTGCTACGCAAATACTGCATCAGCTCTTCGCCACTGAGTGAGTTGTGACGAGCAAACACAAAGTTAGTTTTTGATGGGATGACGGTAAAACCCAGTTGTTCTAAGGCGTTGTGAGTCCATTCACGGCAGGCAATAATCTTCTGCGTGGTTTCTTCGAAGTAGGCAACATCTTCCAGTGCTGCAACAGCACCGACAATCGCAATGCTATCCAATGGGTAAGAGTTGAATGAATTTTTTACCCGTTCGAGGCCAGCAATAAGATCTTTATGCCCCAGTGCAAAGCCAATTCTCAAACCCGCTAAACTGCGTGATTTAGAAAAGGTCTGAATGATCAACACATTATCATAGCGGCGGCTCAGTTCAACGGCTGATTCACCGCCGAAGTCGATATAGGCTTCATCGACGATTACCAGTGACTCGGTGTTTTTTTGCAGCAATGCTTCGATGGTGTCCAGCGAGGTGAGTCGACCGGTTGGGGCGTTGGGGTTGGCAAAGATGATCCCGCCGTTAGGTTGATCATAGGCGGCGAAATCGATCTCAAACTGATCGGTTAGTGGGATTTGACGGTAATCAATATCATATAGGTTGCAATAGACATCGTAGAAGCTGTAGGTCGTTTCCGGCAGTAGCAGTGGCTTGTCTTGACGGAAAAACGCCATAAAGGCTAATGCTAGTACTTCATCCGAGCCGTTGCCAACAAAGATATTATCGTAGGCTAGCTGGAAATGATCCGCTAGTGATTGCTTCAGCGCGGTGGCATCGGGGTCGCAATAGAGGCGTAGACGATCTTTAGGGTAGTTATTGATTGCCTCAGTGACCTTCGGTGAAGGCGGATAAGGATTTTCGTTGGTATTCAGTTTGATTAGATTATCAACTTTTGGCTGCTCACCCGGAACGTAAGGGGTCAGTTGGCTGATAGCCGGGCTCCAGTATTTACTCATGATGAAGGCTGTGTCGCTCTATAGGATGTTTGCGTGAAGTGAGCGGCTGATGTTATGCCGCGCTGTTGGCCCTAGCATATCAAATAGAGGATCAATCTCGCTATACCGTTTCGTTTTCCCTGAGGATTTCATTACTGAAAACTAACAGACATAAAAAAACTGCCCGGTGGGAAGGGGGCCGCCGGGCAGTTCAGATGTAGCATATAACGTTGATGTATATATATAGAGGGGCTTATTCAGATAAAGTTCAGCGCCAATCGCATTTTTATTAAATTAATTTTGTGGTCTGTATTTTTCACTGGACATAAAAAAACTGCCCGGTGGGAAGGGGTTCCGCCGGGCAGTTCAGATGTTGCGTAGTACGTTGATGTATTAATTTAGAGACGCATGTACGGGTAAAGTTCACAAAAAAGATAAAATATTTAAAAATAATTTTATCTCATTGATTTTTATGGTTTTAATTTGGTTTCTAAGCCCTGCGTCGCGCTTAAGTTAACAATAAGCCCTGATCGATGATATCTATCTGCGTTATAAAACGCCTAAAAATTAACCGAACAGAGAGTGATAAGCAATAGTCGTCTCTATTGTGCGACGCGGTTATGCGGCAGAGCAATCATGTCGGTTAACAAACATCGCGGTAACACTGTCCATCGTTGAAATATGTTGTATCAGCCATTGGCACAGGGTGTCATTAAGATAGGCGGCCAGTAGTGTCAGGTCGGCGTGATCTTGCCACTGGACTAACAATTGGCGAAACTCTTCAAGCACGCGCTCATGTTCGCCTTTATGGCATTCATACGCGGGAAAGCCGACCCGGACCATCTGTGCTTCTTCACGGGCAAAGTGGCTTTGATTATGGGCGTAGATCTCGGTTAACAGTGGCTCGATGGCTGACAACGCGGTGTTATCTCCCTCGTTAGCTTGGCTAATCAAGTAGTCGAGTTGATTGATCTGTTGGGCTGCTTCGGCGTGGTCATGATTCATAAACTCAAGGCCGACGGTTGGGATCTGTGCAGTGGTTAGCGGTGTCATATCTCTATCCTTCAAAAAATAACGGAGAGAATTTTACGCTCATAGTGTCATCGCGCCTTGCTTAATATCAAGAATGCGCACAGCACAGGGATATTTGATAGGTTGCGGCTGAGATTGAGGGGTACTGGCGTTATCGTTAAGGGGTCTTACGTAGGTAAATGTATTGCGTGAGGAACATGCTTTAATTTAAATTAAAACGTTAAGTTATGACTTTAATTCATTGTTTTAAAATAATTAAAGAGCGTTTTTTTGTGAGGAGGGGACGGGGTTGAGTGGTAGGGCAGACATAAGACCGGCGCTGGGCGTCGGTCTTATCGGGCAGCGGATCAATTGATCAGTGTGAGGAACTCGCTGCGGGTTGGTTGGCTCTTGCGGAACGAGCCGAGCATCATGGAGGTTTTCATGCTGCTGTTCTGTTTTTCAACACCGCGCATCATCATGCACATGTGACGTGCTTCGATAACCACGCCAACGCCATCGGCACCAGTCGCTTCCATAATGGCATCTGCAATCTGCTTGGTCATATTTTCCTGAATTTGCAGGCGGCGTGCGAACATGTCGACGATGCGGGCAATTTTAGACAAACCGATCACCTGTCCTTTAGGCACATAGCCAACATGACATTTGCCAATGAATGGCAGCATATGGTGCTCACACATAGAATACAGCTCGATATCTTTGACGATAACCATTTCGCTGTTTTCAGTGGGAAAGAGTGCGCCATTGATGACCTCATCAAGGTTTTGTTCATAGCCTCGAGTGAGAAACTTCATCGCTTTAGCGGCGCGTTTAGGGGTATCGATCAAACCTTCCCGGGTGATATCTTCACCCAGCTGCTCGATGATGCTGGCAAATTCTTTTTCCATTACAGTGTGTAATCCTGTTTTGGTCTGTCTGATCTCTGCCAAACACCTATTAACACCATCTCTGGAAAGGTCATTATGACAGGGCCGTTAAAAAGTGTGCTAACTTACGTGATTAGCACCCGGAGGTAAAGACTCTCGGCAACTATTTACGTCTGTTCGGGCGCTTTATTTAGCGCGCTTGAGCAGCACATAGAGCGCGCCGGTGCCGCCATCTTTTGGCTGTGCCGATGAAAAGGCAATCACCTGATTCATCTGTCTTAGCCAGTCATTAACATAGGACTTCATCAGCGCATGTTGACCCTCTACGCTGTTAGATTTACCGTGGATCACTTTGACACAGCGTAGTTGTTGTAGGCTGCATTCGCGAATAAAACTGCCGAGTTCGGTGCGGGCATCATCCAAGGTGAAGCCGTGTAGGTCTAGTCCAGCATCCCAAGGGACATGGCCCTGTTTGAGGCGCTTCATGAGCTTTAATTGTACCCCCGGGGCGGCAAAAATAAGCTCATCCTCGGTTTCTACTAAGTTGATGACTTCTGAATTAAGGCCATCAACAATCAGCTCTTCATCCTGCACCGCCATCTGGCGCTTATAGCGAGTGGTTTCATCATCTGCGAGCTTGAGCTTTTTGGGCGTACCGCGCAGGTCAGCTCGGTCCGTAGTGATTCGGGCAACCCCTTGCATGACCGATGCAAAATCAATCTCGCTGTCGTCCGTATCGGTATTTTCCCCTTGAGCCGAAGAATTGGCAGGGAGGCGCATTTTGTGGCGCTTGTTGTGAGGCAGATTGTTTTCAGACATAGCGTTCGCAAACATTATTCATTAACATACACGGCCTGTAATAAAGCAGGCCTCAATCCGACGAATTATCCATCCAGATATGACCATCAATCAAGCACAGACCCTGAAAGAACTGCATACAATACGTGATTTTGTCCGTTTTAGCATGAGTCGTTTCTATGAATATGACCTCTATTATGGACATGGCACCGATAATCCTTGGGATGAGGCGGTGCAATTGGTGTTGGGCGCACTGCATCTGCCGTGGAACAGTAACCCACAGCTATTAGATGCTCGTCTGATCGACGACGAGAAACGGCGTGTACTCGATTTTCTCGATCAGCGGGTGATTCAGCGGCGGCCTTTGCCTTATATTATTGGTGAAGCTTGGTATGCCGGTATGCCTTTTTATGTCGATGAGCGGGTGTTGATTCCACGCTCACCGATTCAAGAGTTGATTGAACAGCAGTTTAGCCCTTGGCTTCGGGAAGGTCCGGTAGAGCGGATTTTGGATCTCTGCACCGGCAGCGGCTGCATCGGTATTGTTTGCGCTTATGCCTTTGAAGAGGCGGAGGTGGATCTAGCGGATATCTCCGCAGATGCGCTGGAGGTTGCGCGACGTAATATTCAGCGCCATGAATTGGATGAGCGGGTCACGGCGATCGAAAGTGATCTATTCAGCGCTTTGACCGGCCGCACTTACGATCTGATTGTCAGTAATCCACCGTATGTAGATCGAGATGATCTGGCGGGGATGCCACAAGAATATCAGCATGAGCCAGACTTAGCGTTGGGCTCCGGCCCGGATGGCTTAGATATTACCAAGCAGATCTTGCGTCAGGCGGCGCAGTTTTTAACTGAAGATGGTCTGCTCGTGATTGAAGTGGGTAACAGCGAAGTACATCTGCAGCAGCAATACCCCGAGATCCCCTTTACCTGGTTGGAGCTTGAACAGGGGGGCAATGGGGTATTCCTGTTGACGGCGGCAGAGGTTCGACAGTATTGCAGCGCAGTCTGAATGACTAGGGTATAATCGGCTAAATTTTTTGCTTTAAAATCGGGAACAGACGATGTCAGGAAACACCTACGGTAAGCTATTTACCGTCACTACTTTCGGCGAAAGCCATGGCCCAGCACTGGGCTGTATCATTGACGGTTGTCCTCCGGGAATCGAACTGACCGAAGCGGATCTGCAGCGGGATCTTGATCGTCGTAAACCGGGTACCTCACGACACACTACTCAGCGTCGTGAAGCGGACGAAGTGAAAATTCTCTCCGGCGTCTTCGAGGGCAAAACCACCGGCACACCGATCGGACTGATGATTGAGAATACCGATCAGCGTTCGAAAGATTATTCCAATATTGAAGAAACCTTTCGTCCGGCCCATGCGGATTATGTGTATACCCATAAATATGGTTTTCGTGATTACCGTGGTGGTGGCCGTTCTTCGGCCCGTGAAACCGCGATGCGCGTCGCAGCCGGGGCCGTGGCGAAGAAGTTTTTAGCGCAAAAAGGCGTGACGGTAAGAGGTTATCTGTCTCAACTTGGACCGATTAAGATCGCTGGTTTCGATTGGGATCAAGTGGAGCAGAATCCGTTTTTCTGTCCCGATGTCGATAAAGTCGCTGAGATGGAAGCGTATATGGATGCCCTGCGTAAAGAGGGCAACTCTGTTGGGGCGAAAATCTCTGTATCCGCGAGTGGGGTGCCGGTCGGGTTGGGTGAACCTATCTTTGATCGCCTCGATGCTGAGTTGGCCCATGCGCTGATGAGCATTAATGCAGTGAAAGGGGTCGAGATCGGCGATGGTTTTGCCTGTATCGAGCAGAAGGGCACCGAGCACCGGGATGAGATGACCCCACAAGGTTTCCTCTCTAACCATGCCGGTGGCATTCTCGGTGGTATTTCTACCGGTCAGGAAATTACCGCGCATATCGCTCTAAAACCGACCTCCAGTCTGCGTCTACCCGGCCAGAGCATTAATAGCCGAGGCGAGTCGATCGAGGTGGTCACTAAGGGGCGTCATGATCCCTGTGTCGGCATTCGTGCCACGCCGATTGCTGAGGCGATGATGGCGATTGTACTGATGGATCACCTGCTACGTCACCGGGCACAAAATGCCGATGTGGTCTGTGATACGCCGGTATTAAACGGTTAATATACCGTTTTATAATGTATAACTCCTTGTTGCTGGCAACGGTCGACGGCAAGGTTTATCTGTTCAGTTACTGACTATTTATTTAACGATGGCGAAACGTTCGTCTTTAGTGGTGGATTCACGATGACAGTCTACAAAGAGACTCTTTACGATGGTTACGGTCAAGCATTTGATGTGCAAGAGGTGCTGTTTGAACAACAGACAGATTCTTGGCATCTGATTATTTTCCGCAATCCTCAATTTGGTACTGTGATGGCGCTCGACGGCATTATTCAGACCACTGAGAAAGATGAGTTTATCTACCACGAGATGCTTACCCATGTACCGCTGATGGCCCATGGCAACGCTAAAAAAGTGCTGATCATCGGTGGTGGTGATGGCGGTATGCTGCGTGAAGTATTGAAGCACCAATCGGTTGACAGCGTCACTCAGGTTGAGATCGATCAAGCGGTTATCGATATGTGTGTTGAATATCTGCCAAACCATTCTCAGGGCGCTTACGATAATCCACGGGCTAACGTTGTGATCGGTGATGGTATCGATTATGTCTGCCAGACTGATGAAAAGTACGACGTAATTATCTCTGATTGCACCGACCCTGTCGGTCCCGGTGAAGTGCTGTTTAGCAGCCGCTTCTATGAAGGCTGTAAGCGTTGTTTGAATGACGGCGGTATCTTTGTCGCCCAGAACGGTGTGGTCTATATGCAGCCAGAAGAGGTTGTGACGACCCGTCAGCGTCTGAGCCCTTACTTTAAAGATCAGACCTTCTATACCGCCGCGGTACCAACTTATATCGGTGGTGCTATGACCTTTGCGTGGGGCTGTGATGATGCCGCAACTCGATTACAAAGTGTCGAGCAGATCGCTGAGCGCTTTAAGGCGAGTGGTATTAAGACCCGTTACTACAACCCGCAAATCCATACTGGTAGCTTCGCCTTACCGCAGTATATCCTCGAGAAACTGGGCGACGCCTAATTCCACTCGGGTATGGACCTGAGCGCAGCGACGGTTGGCTGCTGCGTTTTTGATAATCCATCGGTTGCATAAACCGGTGGATTTTTGTTTCTGCTATGCTCAATGCTCGTTGCGTCTATCGTGGGTCGATATTGTCAGACAGGAGGCGTATTGAAACAGCCATGAAGCTAACTACCTATAGCCGTTTATCGGGATTCTATTTTTTCTATTTCTCGTTGCTCGGTGCGCTGGTTCCTTACTGGAGCCTCTATCTACAATCGTTTGAATTCGATGCGCAAACCATCGGCGGCTTGATGGCAATTCTGATGGCCTCGCGCATAGTAGCGCCCAATATCTGGGGGTGGCTGGCGGATCATACCGGTCAGCGGCTGCGAATTGTTCGCTACGGAGCCTTCTTCACCTGTTTGGTGTTTGTTCTTATTTTCTGGCAAGACAGCGTGCTAGGGATCGCCTTAGTGATGGCGGGCTTTAGTTTTTTCTGGAATGCCGTGCTGCCGCAATTTGAAGTGTTAACCCTGACGCATTTAAAGGGCCGGGAAGCTTTGTATAGTCGTATCCGGCTATGGGGTTCGGTGGGCTTTATTGTGGCGGTGATGGGGATCGGTTGGGTATTGGATCTAGTGAGTATTCGCTGGTTGCCCTGGATGATGCTGGGCTTGATGGTGTTGATCTGGCTAGCGTCCCTCTGTGTGGCCGGTGAAGCTCAGCCGCGTAATAGCGATGAGAGTGGTTTTTTGCAGCAGTTGCTGCGGCCTCAGGTGCTGGTGTTTTTCTTGATCTGCATGCTGATTCAGTTTAGTCACGGGCCTTACTATACGTTTTATTCGGTGTTGATGGACGGGCTAGGTTATAGCCGCACCGAGATTGGCATGCTTTGGTCGGTGGGCGTTGTTGCTGAAGTGATTATCTTTATTCTGATGCCCAAGCTTATTGGTGGTTTAGGGTTGCGGGCATTGATGATGATCAGTCTGCTGCTGAGTGTGCTGCGCTGGTTGCTGATCGGCTTGATGCCCGACAACCTAATGCTCATGCTGTTTGCCCAAACGCTGCATGCGGTGAGTTTCGGTGTTTTACACGCGGTGGGTATCGCTTTGGTGCACCACTATTTTTCACCGTCAAATCACGGTCAGGGGCAGGCGATGTTCAGTAGTCTAGGCTTTGGTGTGGGTGGTGCGCTGGGGGCATTGTGCAGTGGTTTAATGTGGGAGTCATTGGGTGCAGCTGCAACATTTAGTGTGGCGGCACTGGCGGTGCTGATCGCCTTTTTGTGCGCAACTCTATGGATAAAACCGGAAAATTGTGCAGTTACGAATCGGTAAATTTGTTTTGCACTGCAGTTGGTATAGTATTAGATTAATACTAGTTAAGTAATTGAATCACCGTTGTTCCGTTTTACGCAGGTGTAATTCTGACTGACGCTGATTATCCGGAAGGATAAGCTGATCCGGATGAGGATAGGTTTCTGATGAATTTTAAAGTAGATGTGGAAATGACACCGGAAGAGCTGCGTAAGGTCTTGGGCTTGCCGGATGTAGAATCATTTCAAAAAGAGATGATGAGTAAGATTCAGGAACGTATGGATGCAGGGGTCGATGGTTATGATCCATTGACGTTGTTTCAGCCCTATATGGCAAGCGGGCTTGGTTCAATGGATGCCATACAGAAGATGCTGATGAATATGATGACCTCCTATACCGGCAGTCATAAAAGTTCAGATAAAAAATAGATAGCTTGTCTGCCGTCACTGGCAACGGGCGATATTTAACCAAGTAACGGAACAGGTAGAGAGACACTATTTTGAGAATTCTCAGAAAATACACCAACCGCCGTCTGTACGACACCTCTCGCAGCTGCTACATCACGCTGGAAGATGTTAAGCAGTTGGTGCTGAGCCAAGAGAGCTTTCAGGTTCAAGATTCTAAAACCGGCGCAGACCTTACCCGCAATATTCTGTTGCAGATTATCAGTGAGCAGGAAGCGCTTGGTCATGGCACGCTGCTGACTAACCAAGTGCTGCAGCAATTGATCCGTTTTTACGGCGATAGTATGCAGGGCATGATGAGTCAGTATCTCGAGCAGAGCATCGCCACCTTTATCGATCAGCAGGAACGCATCCGTGAACAGATGCAAAATATGATCGGCGCGGCTAACCCACTAAATATGATGAATAAAATTGCCGATCAGAATATGGCGATGTGGAATATCTTCACCCCTCCCGGTGGCGAAGAGCATACTGACAAGCAGGCCAGCAATGATGCTGAGAATGCTAAAGAAGATAAATAAGGCGTTTTAACACGCTAGCATTACCCTAGGTTTCCAACAAAAACCCGCTTTAGATTCCCGAAAATCTTAGCGGGTTTTTTCTTTTAAGCGGCGGGTGTTAAGTGAGTGGCTGAGTTTGTTGAGTGCTCGTGATGAGCAGGCTGTACTTGCAATGAGTAAGGCTTGGCTGGATATTGGTATTGGATGGTGCCTGTCCCAGTTAAACGCGGCAGAGTGCTAATATTGAATAGTGTCTGTCCCTGTTGAGCTGCCCCAGTTGAACTCTGTTGAGCGCGCTTCAATGTCGCTTCTGAATTTCACCACATAAAATCGCATCAGCATCCAAGCTGCTGATTGCAATCTCTGTGTTGGTCGGGATATCGCCGGCTAATTGTAGCGCGAGGTAACGCATACAGCAGACCCGTAAAAACGATGTGAAGTTGCCGAGATCGTGTCCAGCATCAATCGATTCGTGATAGAGGCGGGTTAGCATCTGCGGGATATTCAGTTGATCACGCTGTGCGATAGTTTCGAGGGTGCTCCAAAAATAGTTTTCTAGGCGCACGCTGGTCACCATGCCATCGATCCGCAGTGAACGGGTGCTGCTTTTCCATAGGTCGGAATCGGCATTGATAAACAGTTTGCACATAGCGGCTTCCTCTTTCGGTTTGACGCGACTAAGACTCTGTTGCTAATACGATATTGGTCGTTGAGTAATCAGTATGCCGTAAAACGGCGGCCTTTGCAGGTCGCCGTTTTACGATCGGACTGGGACGGGGCTATTTTAGTAGGGCCATAAACTGAGCCAACCAAGCCGGGTGAGCTGGCCAAGCAGGAGCGGTGACTAGGTTGCCGTCGGTGATCGCGGCATCAATAGCGATCTCGGCGAAGAAACCACCCGACTGATTGATTTCAGGCATGCAGGCAGGGTAGGCGGAACATTTACGATCCTGCAAGACACCCGCGGCGGCGAGCAGTTGTGCTCCGTGACAGACGGCCGCAACCGGTTTGTTGGTGGTGAAAAAGTGACGCACCATCTCTAATACATCGGTGTTCAGGCGTAGATATTCCGGTGCGCGACCACCGGGAATGACCAGGGCATCGTAATCGGCAGGGTTGATATCCGCAAAGGTCGCATTGAGGGCGAAGTTATGGCCGCGCTTCTCGGTATAGGTCTGATCGCCTTCAAAATCGTGTATGGCAGTGGCAACGGTGTCGCCGGCAACCTTATCGGGGCAAACCGCATCGACGCTGTGACCGACGGCTAAGAGCGTCTGGAAAGGCACCATGGTTTCATAATCTTCTGTGAAATCACCGGTAATCATCAGTATTTTTTTGTTGCTCATAACAAACTCCTTGGTCGTGCTAATTGTTTTTGTTTGTCAACAAGGTAGCAGCTTAGAAGTGAGTGCGGGTATTAGCTGAATACTACAGCCACGTTGATGAGCTATTTAATCCTATGTGATAAGTAGGGAGCTTATATGGAATTAGATTGAATGAATGTTGCGGTTGATGATTTTACTTTTAGATAGTTTGTTCGATAGTTGATAGGGATATCTTTTAATGATTTAGGTTGCATGAATCGCCCCCTGTGGTCGTGCGATATTAGGGGGCTTTTTCGAGCGACGATCTTCTAACTCACTTACCTTTCATGTCCGGCATGTTGCGGCCATAAAAGATCTCTGACATCTCTTTGTAGAGGCGTTCGGTGATATCTTCAATCTCTTGTTCGTTAAGGTCGGCGGTGGTGGTGCCGAACAGGTAGGTGTTGAGGTCGACATCGTTAAGCATCATCTTGGTGTGGAAGATGTTCTCTTGATAGACGTTCACATCGACCATCTGATACTGCTCTCGAATATCGGGGGTGATAAAGTTTTGAATCGAGTTGATATCGTGATCGATGTAATATTTAACACCATTCACATCACGGGTGAAGCCGCGCACGCGATAGTCGATGGTGACGATATCGGAATCCAACTTATGGATCAGATAGTTCAGCGCTTTGAGTGGTGAGATAATACCGCAGGTCGATACTTCAATATCGGCGCGGAAGGTGCAGATGCCATCGTCCGGATGCGCTTCAGGATAGGTGTGTACGCAGATGTGGCTTTTATCTAAGTGGGCAACCACTGAGTCGGGTAATGGGCCCGGTTTCTCGGTGGTGTCGACGTTGTCAGAATCTTTAATCGGCTCTTCAGCAACCAGAATCGTAACACTGGCACCCTGTGGCTCATAATCTTGACGAGCAACGTTGAGTACGGTTGCACCAATAATATCGCAGGCCTCGGTCAGGATCTCTGTCAGGCGGTCTGCGTTGTACTGCTCATCGATGTACTCGATGTATTCAGCCTTCTGTTTCGGTGTCTGTGCATAGCAGACATCGTAGATACAGAAACCTAGGCTTTTGGTGAGGTTGTTAAACCCCTGCAGTTTGATTTTCCCATTAGATGGCAACTTCGTAAACTCCGGCTAAAAAACCTAACGGTTTTTTGTTAACGACAAAAAGAAAGGCCGAATTTTAGATGAGAAACCCAGCGGAAAAAAGATAATTTTTAATTATCGGCGCTTTATTCTGTGGTTATTCGTGCTGTTTTAACCAGTCGGCAATGGCGGGGGCGACCTCGGTTTGTGACTTTCCTGAGACGAATACACCAATATGGCCGGAGGCAACTTCGTATTCACTATAGTCCTTGCTGTCCGTGAGGCCTTTAAGGGCGCGGGATGCAGAGGGAGGAACGAGATGGTCGGCACTGCCGAAGACATTCAATATGGGCTGATGGATCTGCTGCAGATCGACCGGCGTGTCGGCTACCGTAGCACTGTGATTGATAAAGCCATTGTGCTTAAAAAAGGTGGTGAGAAACTGGCGGAACATCTCGCCAGCTTGATCTGGGCTGTCATAGATCCATTTTTCCATGCGCAAAAAGTTCAACGCGGAGGTTGGGGTCTTTAGTTGGCGGGGAATATTGAGGTTCTTTTGTAGCCCTAAGCGCATCGGCATGAGCGCATTATAGGCATCGTTGAGCATCGCGCCGGGGATATTGCCGTAGGTTTCGACCGCCAGATCGATATCAATCTGCTGGGCGAGATGGCTAAGCATATTGTCCGGGGTTTTGAAGTCCACGGGGGTCACCATGGTAATCAGATTTTTAACCTTAGTGGGGTGCAGAGCGGTATAGCATAAACTGAGAGTGCCGCCTTGGCAGATGCCCAACAGGTTAAGTTGCGCTTGGCCAGAATCTTTTAGCACCTGATCGACACAGTTGGCGATATAACCGTTGATATAATCATCCATATCGAGATAACGATCGGCGGCATCGGGATAACCCCAGTCGATTAGATAGATATCTAGCCCTAGCTCTAGTAACCGTTTGACAAAAGAGCGTTGCTGATCGAGATCGACCATATAGGGACGGTTAACCAGTGCATAGCAGATGAGCAGGGGTGTTTTGCAACGTTTTCGCCCTGGGGTTTTATCACTTTGATAGCGCAGTAGCTGCAGCTTGTCTTCGCGATAAATCACCTCTTTAGGGGTTTGGCCAACGCATATTTCATCCAGTTGTTGCAGGGTCGTAAAGCTCTGTAGCAGCTGTTGGCTAAACTGGTTGAGTTCGGCGGCGACTTTTTCCGGGTTGAATTTAAAGCCGCTCATCAGGCTTTGCCTCGCTGCCGGGATTGAGTTGCTTGTGGCGCTAGGCTGTTTATCAGCGCCCGTAGCTCGTCAATCTCTTGCTGCTGACGGCGCACCTGTTTACGCAGCTGATGTTGTTGGTGAATGGCGCTGTCGAGTTCGGCGCGGGTCACAAGGCCAAGCTCTTTAAATTTGTTATCCCGGCTGTCGAACGCTAGTTTACGTACACGATTGAGACTGTTGCTGATACGGCCGTGGGCGGCTTGGTATTGTTCGGTGAAGACGGTATCGCGATAGGCTTTTTCGTAACACTCGATCCAGAGGTTTTGCAGTGCATTGAGACTATCGATATCGCTGGTTGATTGATCCAACAGCTGTTTCAGGTCTTCACCGGTTTGTTCAAAGATATGTTCGTATTGCTGCAGATACTCTTGCAGTGAATCTTGATAATCGAGCATCGCCTGAGCCAAGGATCTTAGTTGTGCGGGGCTATAGGGACCGTTGCCAATCTCCGGCGCTTTAGCGAGTTGTTCTAATAGCTCACGCAGGGGGCTTGGGATAGGGACTCACTGTTAAGCGCGGCATCTTTCATCAGGGCAGTAAAAGGCTCTGGGATATGCCACTGCCGGCTGAGCAGATCATTACACTGGTGCTGCATATAGGTTTGCAATTGATCGACGAGTTGTGCATGGCTGATATCATCGCTGGCTTTTTGTAGCAGCGACTCAGCAAAGTGGTTGAACTGTTCCGACTGATGCTTAACCAGATTCAGGAGGTTGGCCTGCTGATCTCGAAAGTCGGTGCTGGGGCCTGCCTGAAGGCTATCGAGGAACGTCTGCCACTGCTCCGATTTGAGTGGTAGCTGTTGCGCTATCTCTTGCCAGCGTTGCAGTTGTTCCTGTAACCAGCTATCACTGCCTGAGCTTTCGGTCATTATCGGTTCCTAAACAATGTCGGTATGAACATATTAATGAAGCGGGTGCGGATTATGAACCCTTTTCTGCTGCTTGTTCTAAAAGCTGAATAAAGTGACAGGCAGCATTACTCAAGGTGCGCTCTTTATGAGTGATGTATCCCAACTCGCGGGTGACCGCTGGTGCATCTACTTTTAGCACGGTTAAACTGTTTTCGGTCATGGTTTCAGGCAGTAGAGACCAGCCCAGTCCTATTTCGACCATCATGCGTATGGTGTCGAGATAGTTGGTGGACATGGCAATGTCTGGCTGCAGTGCCAGCTGTGAAAACTGCTGTTCCGCCAGTTGCCGGGTAAAGGTGGCGTGGCCAGATAGAATAGCAGGGTAGCGGCAAAGTTGTTCTAGCGTGACCTGCTCTAATGAGGCTAATGGATGATCAGGGGCAACAACATAGTTCAGCTTGTCGCGCCAGATTGTCTGGCAATGAATGTTTGGATCGGGACTCGGGGCGAGGGTGATTAGGGCGATCTCCAAATTACCCTTAACCACATTGTCGTAGGCGATCTCCGATTCATCGAAGCGCAGATCGAGCTTTACCTCAGGAAACTCAGAACTGTATTGGCGTAATACAGGAGGCAGGCGGTGCAAGCTAATATGGTGGCTGGCGGCGACGGATAGTGTGCCACTAACATCACCGCTGAGGTTGCTCAGCGAGCGGCGGGCATCTTCTAATTCGAGTAATATTCGACGGGCTCTGGGTAGCAGTTCGCGGCCTGCTTCGGTCAGACTAACCGTGCGGCCAATGCGATCAAATAAGCGATTGTTGAGCTGCTGTTCGAGTATTAGAATGCGTTTACTCATCGCCGATTGGGTCAGAAAAAGCTGTTCCGCCGCTCGGGAAAAAGAGCCGCTTTCAGCAACGGCGACAAAGGCTTGTAATGAGTTGGTATCCATATACACCTGCCTTGAATGATTGCTATCAGTCTATTCATTCCTCTTTGGAATGCAAACTATAAAAATAATGAATTTGTTTTCTGACAAATGGTGGATTAGGATGGCAGCCTATAAAAAGCCGGTAACGAACAAGCCGGTTAACAAGACGCAGTGAGGTGACCTTCAATGGCTGGAAAAACGTTATACGACAAATTGTTTGATTCGCATTTAGTGCGAACCAATGAAGATGGCAGTTCTCTGATCTATATCGATCGCCAGGTCCTGCATGAAGTGACTTCACCTCAGGCGTTTGAAGGATTGCGCTTGGCGGGTCGAAAGCCATGGCGAGTGGATGCCAACATCGCAACACCGGATCATAACGTGCCAACCACTGAGCGTTCTGGCGGCGTTGATCTGATTGTTGATCCGGTATCAAAAATTCAGGTTAAAACCCTCGATGCCAACTGTGATGAGTTCGGCATCCTTGAATTCAAGATGAATGATCATCGCCAAGGTATCGTCCACGTGATGGCGCCGGAGCAAGGGGCTATCCTGCCGGGCAGCACCGCCGTGTGTGGTGATTCTCATACCGCTACACTGGGGGCCTTGGGTGCTTTGGCGCACGGTATCGGTACCTCTGAAGTTGAGCACGTGCTGGCTACGCAGTGCCTGATCACCAAGAAAATGCAGAATATGCTGATTCGTGTTGATGGCGAATTGGGCCTCGGCGTGACCGCTAAAGATGTAGTACTGCATGTGATCGGTGTGATCGGTACTGCAGGTGGTACGGGTTATGCGATTGAGTTTGGTGGCGATGTATTCCGCGCGATGTCGATGGAAGGGCGTATGACCGTCTGTAACATGGCAATTGAAGCGGGTGCACGAGTGGGTTTGGTTGCGGTGGATCAGATCACTATCGATTATTTTGAGGGTCGTCCATTTGCGCCTAAAGGCGAGCAGTGGGATGCGGCCGTTGCCGAGTGGCGTGGTCTGGTGTCTGATTCCGATGCCGAGTTTGATGCGGTGGTTGAGATCAATGCCGCCGATATCGAGCCGCAGGTAACCTGGGGAACCTCACCGGAAATGGTGGTGGGTATCTCCGGTCAGGTGCCAAATCCTGATGCTGAAAAAGATGCCGTTAAAGTCGATGGCATCAATCGTGCGCTGAAATATATGGGGCTCAAGGCTGATCAGAAGATCACTGATATTCAGCTCGATCGCGTGTTTATCGGTTCCTGCACCAATTCCCGCATTGAAGATCTACGGGATGCCGCAAAAGTGGTTAAAGGCCGCAAAGTGGCGGCTAACATTATTCAGGCGCTGGTGGTGCCGGGTTCTGGTTTGGTGAAAACGCAGGCAGAGCAAGAAGGGCTGGATAAAATCTTTATCGAAGCGGGACTTGAATGGCGCGAGCCTGGCTGTTCTATGTGTCTGGCGATGAACCCGGATAAATTAGGTAATGGTGAGCATTGTGCATCCACGTCTAACCGTAACTTTGAAGGGCGTCAGGGGTTCGGTGGACGGACTCATTTGGTCAGCCCTGCCATGGCGGCTGCTGCAGCAGTAACCGGACACTTCATTGATGTCCGTGAGTTGATTTAATAAGGTATCGGGAGAGCGAGATGAATAAGTTTACATTGCACACAGGTATCGCTGCACCGCTGGATCGGGCCAATGTCGATACCGATATGATTATTCCTAAACAGTTTTTGAAATCGATCAAGCGTTCCGGTTTCGGTAAAAACCTGTTTGATGAGCTGCGTTATCTGGATGAAGGTCAGCCGGATCAGTCCTGTGAAGGGCGTCCGCTGAACACCGAGTTTGTCTTGAATCAACCCCGTTATCAGGGGGCTAGTGTTCTATTAGCACGGGAAAACTTCGGTTGCGGTTCGAGTCGTGAGCACGCCCCTTGGGCGCTGGATGATTACGGTTTTCGCTGTGTGATCGCCCCAAGCTTTGCTGAGATTTTCTACAATAACTGCTTTAAAAACGGTTTATTGCCGATTGTATTGCGGGATGAACAACTCGATCAGCTGTTCAAAGAAACGGCTGAAACCGAAGGCTATCAGCTCAGTATCGATCTGGAACGCCAATTGGTGATTACACCCTCCGGTGAAGAGATGACCTTTAGTATCGATGGCTTCCGTAAGCACTGCTTGCTGAATGGCTTGGATGATATTGGTATCACCTTGCAGAATGAAGCGGATATTCGAGCCTATGAAGCGCGCCGTCGTGAACAGGCGCCTTGGCTGTTTGATGCCATCAAGTAAGCGTATTTAACATATTGACGATCTGGCTGCTGCTGATTGGCAGCCTGGATGAAAGGAAAGTAGATAATGTCTAGAAATGTACTGATTTTGCCGGGTGACGGTATTGGCCCTGAGATTGTCGGTCAGGCGCGCCGTGTTTTGGCGTTGGTTAATGAACAAGATAATCTGGATCTGGAGCTGACCGAAGCACTGGTTGGCGGTTCCGCGATTGATGCCGACGGTGTGCCTCTGCCAGAAGCAACCTTAGAAGCGGCTCGTGCGGCCGATGCGATTCTGCTGGGTGCCGTCGGTGGTCCTAAGTGGGACACGAATCCTGATTTTCAGATTCGCCCGGAGAAGGGCTTGCTGGGTATACGTTCAAACTTAGGTTTGTTCGGTAACTTGCGCCCCGCGATTCTCTATCCACAATTGGCACATGCGTCCACGCTGAAGCCTGAAGTGGTCTCTGGCTTGGATATTCTGATTGTGCGTGAACTCACAGGCGGTATCTACTTCGGTCAGCCTCGCGGCGTGCGTGTCAAAGAAGATGGCGTTCGCGAAGGTTATAACACCTATGTTTATGATGAGAATGAAATTCGCCGTATTGGCCGGGTTGCCTTTGAAGCAGCACGGGCGCGCGATAAGCGTCTCTGCTCCGTCGATAAAGCGAACGTACTGGAAGTCACCGTGCTGTGGCGTGAAATCATGGAAGAACTCGCCAAAGAGTATCCGGATGTCGAGCTGAGCCATATGTATGTTGATAACGCGGCGATGCAGCTGGTGCGTGCACCGAAGCAGTTTGATGTGATGGTCACCGGTAACATGTTCGGTGATATTCTCTCCGATGCGGCGGCGATGCTCACTGGTTCTATCGGTATGTTGCCATCGGCATCTTTGGATGTGAATGGCAAAGGTATGTATGAGCCGTGCCACGGTTCTGCGCCAGATATTGCCGGTCAGAATATGGCTAACCCATTGGCGACTATTCTATCTGTTGCGATGATGCTGCGCTATTCATTGGCAGCCGGTGAAACCGCCGACCGTATAGAAGCCGCTGTGAGCCAAGTGCTGGATCAGAATTTACGGACGGGTGATATCTGGTCAGAAGGTATGCAGAAAGTATCGACCTCTGAAATGGGCGATGCGGTAATCGCTGCTCTGCAGGCGTAATGCCGGTTTTATGGCTTTGATTGGTTATAAAATACCCAGATTCAGATAGTCTATGTAGCTAAATTGTTGCATAATTGATGGGCTCGAACGTTAAGAGTCATAACGGGCTGCCACTGACTTTGATGTGGCAGCTTTGTTGTTTTTATTCTCAGGAACCTGATAACAGGTTCGCATAGTTTTTGGTGGAGCAGATGAAGCGTGTAGGTTTTGTAGGTTGGCGCGGAATGGTAGGTTCTGTGCTGATGCAGCGCATGATGGAAGAGGGTGATTTCGAGCATATCGAAGAGCCTGTTTTCTTTACAACGTCCCAAGCAGGTCAGCCAGGTCCGAATATTGGTAAAGATATTCCGGCGCTGAAAGATGCCACATCCATTGATGAACTCAAACAGATGGATGCCATTATTTCCTGTCAGGGCGGCGACTACACGAAACAGGTTTACGGTGCTCTGCGTAGCGCTGGCTGGAATGGCTACTGGATTGATGCGGCGTCTTCTCTGCGGATGGAAGATGATGCCATCATCGTGCTTGATCCGGTGAATATGCATGTTATCAAAGATGGTCTAGCGAATGGCGTAAAAACCTACGTGGGCGGTAACTGCACAGTCTCGTTGATGCTGATGGGCTTAGGTGGCTTGTTCAGTGCTGGCTTGATCGAATGGATGACTTCCATGACCTATCAAGCGGCATCTGGCGGGGGTGCGCGGCATATGCGTGAGTTGATCTCACAAATGGGTGTGATCAAAGATTCTGTTGCGGCGGATCTAGCCAACCCTGCAAGCGCTATTCTGGATATCGATCGTCAGGTGGCAGCGACCATTCGCTCTGATGCAATGCCAACGGACAACTTTGGTGTACCACTGGCAGGTTCATTGATTCCTTGGATTGATACGCGACTGGATAACGGCCAGAGTCGTGAAGAATGGAAAGCCTATGCCGAAACCAACAAAATTCTTGGTTTAAGCAATAATCCGGTACCGATCGATGGCACCTGTGTACGGATCGGTGCAATGCGCTGTCATAGCCAAGCTTTCACTATTAAGCTGAAACAAAATGTGCCGATGGATGAGATTGAATCCATGATTGCCGAAGCGAATGATTGGGTGAGCGTGGTGCCTAATGAGCGTGATATCACTGCCCGTGATCTGACGCCGGCGAAAGTGACCGGTACGCTAGGCGTGCCTGTTGGTCGTCTTCGTAAGCTGAATATGGGTGATGAATACCTTAATGCCTTCAGCGTTGGTGATCAATTGCTGTGGGGTGCCGCGGAGCCGCTACGACGTATGCTGCGTATTTTGCTGCAAGGCTAAGCGAATGCTAAAAATATAACCGGCTGATAAGGCCGGTTTTTTTTGCCTGTAGGGTGGTGATTTAGGTCAATTAAAGCAGAATAATTATTTTATAGTGAAGCGGTTTCAATGAGCATGCAGCTTAGCTAGTATCGATTAGCGCCCTAGAGAATAATTGTTTGTGATGTTCTTTTAGATTAAGATGTTTTGGTAATATGCTGAATTTAAAGTGTTATTTCTTTGATTGGGCTTGTTTTTTTGAGCGTTTTTCGCTTGTTGTTTAAGAGAAGGCTGCTTTAAAGGCTGAAGTTTAGCTATTTATGGCCGATCTGAGTTGTTGATTAAACATAGGTTTTAATGAATACTTTGGTCAGTAATACTGGATATGTAACTTTCTGAATATTGACGACTTTATGTGATGTTCAGGACCCGGGGAATTAAGGAAGCGAAAATATGCTGCGCAAATTAGCCCTAAGTTTGGCAATTGCAGGTGCACTAGGGACCTCAACTGCACATGCGCTTGGTCTCGGTGAGATCAGAATAACATCAGCGTTGAACGAACCCCTCCAAGCGGAAATACAGCTGTTGCAAATGCGGTCGGTTGACCCGCAACAGGTGCAACCCAAGATGGGTAATGTCGATGACTTCGCATTGGCGGGGATTGAGAAGTTACGCTTTCTCTCCGATGTGAAGTTTCAGGTTAAGGCAGGGCCCTCAGGTCAGGGTACGATAGTGCTTACCTCGACAGCGCCGGTTAAAGAACCTTTTCTGAACTTTCTGCTGGAAGTGAACTGGCCGAGTGGTCGTTTAGTGCGTGAATACACCGTGCTGCTTGATCCGCCTATTTACGATCCGACACCGCCGCCGGTGACTGTTCAGCCCGCGCGTTCTGCCGCTGCTGGCTCATCGAATACGGTTGCCGCTCGTCCTATGGCGCCACAAAAGCCGGTTAATAATATCCGTACCCGAATGACTGATGGTCAGGTGTACGTCGATGTTAATGACACTCTATGGGATATTGCTAAGCTTCACAAACCGGCCGGTTCGGTGACCGAAGCGCAGATGATGTTAGCTTTGCAACGCAAGAATCCTGAAGCTTTTCGTAATAACAATGTTAACCAGTTAAGAGCTGGTGTGGTGATGGATATTCCTTCGCTGAGTGAAGTTCAGGCGCTGGATCGTAAGCAGGCAAATGAAGAGTTTTGGCGTCAGACGCAGCGTTGGAAGCAGGGTATTACCTCGAAAGCGGGGGCTGAAACAGAAGGCCTGCCGCCGAACACGGATAAAAGTGGAGGGATGTCCGGAAAAAAGACTAATGACGTTGCTGCCAGATCGGCCCAGGGGCAACTGAAGATAGTCTCTCCTGAGAAAACAGCAGAAACCGGCGGGGTTTCAGCTCAGGCGGCCGATACGGACATGAGTCAGGCAGATTCTGAACTGCTAAAAAAACCAGCAGCTAGAAACTGAGCTAGCCAGTGCGCTTGAAACGGTTGACCAGATTCAGCGTGAGAATGAAGAGTTAAGCGGGCGGGTTGATGCGCTCGCGCAGCAGATGGAAAGTCTGCAGCGTCTATTAGAGTTGAAAGATCAGCATATGGCTGAGTTGCAGGCTGAATTAGAATCGGCTAAGAGCCAGCCCGTTACCGCCCCTGTGGTGCCGGCTGAAGCAGCACCTGCGGTTGAGAAAAGTTTGATCGAACAGTTTGGTCTTTATATTGGTGCAGCCGGTGGTGCGCTGATCGCATTTTTGTTGGCGCTGCTGTTGATGCGTCGAGGCAAGAAAGAAGAAGCTTCTGATGCTGCGCCTGCAGTGGCTGCGGCGGCCGCAACTGCGGCGGTAGCTGACCAGGTAACAGATGATGAAGTGGTTGAGGCTGTTGCTGAAGAGACTGCTGCCGATGATCTAGAGCCTGTGATTGAAGATACGGATCTTGATGATTTAGATCTCGATCTTGACATGGATATGGAGCAGGTTGAGACGGCGGGTGAGAATGGCATCAACGAAGATGAGTTTGATCTCGGCTTTGATGATGACTTTGATTCAGCCCCGGTTGCTGCAGACGTTGAAGAGGTCGAGGAAACTGAAGAGATTGATGATGCCCTTGATTCAATTCTTGGTGAAAATACTGACGCCTTTGATATTAACGATCTTCGGGTTCCTGAAGTTGAGGGGCTAGGCGATCTGCCGATGGATGAGTCGGAAGAGGAGCCAGAAGCGGATAATATTAACGATCTACTCGGTGATTTTGATGCCCCTGAGGGTGTTGAAGCTGATGTTGAAACAGAGCTTATGCCAAAGGCTGAGCCTGTCTCCGATGAAACCGATTTAGAGTTTGATCTCGATAGTTTGGCCGATGACAGCGATGCTGGTGCAGCGCAAGCCGATATCACGGAAGACGTTGCGAGTGAAGATGAATTCGATCTCGATTTTGATCTTGATGAAGCGGAAGTAACTGATGCTAATGTAGTGGATGTGACTGAACCTGCCGAGGTTGAAGAGCTTGAGTTTGACCTGAATGATGTTGCCGATGATGCTGCGGTTGAAGAGCTTGATGAGGATGACTTAACACTCAGTGAGTTTACCACTGATGAAGTGGCGGTTGATGATAGTGAGGCTGATGTTGATGCCGATGCCGAGCTTGATAAGCTGCTGGCTGAAGGTGAGTCTGATCTTGAAGAGCTTGATATGGACTTGGATGCTGATCTTCAGGCGATGCTTGATGGTGAGGATGAGGTAGTCCTTGACGAGACCGAAATCGCGACGCCTGTTAATCAAGCGAGTGCCAGTCAAGATCTTGATGCAGAGTTAGATTCTGAACTAGAGATGCTGTTAAGTGATGCTGGCAGTGATGAGCTGAGCTTGGATATGACCGATGATACTGAAGAGTATGCATTGGATAATCTGAATCTGCTTGAAGATGCCGATGAGGTTGAAACCAAGCTGGACCTAGCGCGGGCTTACATCGATATGGAAGACCTTGATGGCGCTAAAGATATTCTTGATGAAATATTGAAAGAGGGTAATGAGGCTCAGCAATCAGAAGCCAATGGTCTGTTAAATTCTATTGGGTAACACTTTATTTGGGTGTTCTTTTTGCGGGCCTTGTAAGCCTAAACCGATTAACCGCTAAGATAAGAAGTACTATGCAACGGGATAAATCCCAGTTACAACATCAGCAAGGGGCGACTACGGTCGCCCTTTCTTGTGGCTCGGCGGATGCACCATGCGCCGATGCATCTGTCGCCGACCAAGGCATTCCTGAACCCGCGAAGCTACGTCGTTATGCGCTCTGTGTTGAATATGCCGGTGGGGCTTATCGTGGCTGGCAGACGCAGAAAGAGAAAGACGTGCCCTCGATACAGGAAACGGTGGAGAAGGCGCTGTCTAAAATCGCTAACGCGCCGGTATCCGTTATCTGTGCCGGTCGTACCGATGCCTGTGTTAGTGGTACCTATCAGATCATTCATTTTGATACCACGGCGGATCGACCCGATCGTGCCTGGGTGATGGGGACCAATACTCAGCTACCCGATGATATTGCTATTCGCTGGGCGAAACCGGTGAATGATAGCTTTCATGCGCGTTTTTCGGCGTTAGAACGTCGTTATCGTTATCTTATTTATTCTTCGCCGGTAAAGCCTGCATTATTGAGTCGAGGGGTAACTTGGACGCATAAGCAACTGGATATGTCGCGGATGCAAACGGCCGCTAATTATCTGCTCGGGGAGCATGATTTTACCTCCTATCGAGCGGTTGGTTGCCAAGCCAAAAGTCCGGTGCGTGAAGTGAAGGCGATGGATATTTACGGTGCTGGCGATCTGATTGTTATCGATGTGAGGGCGAATGCCTTTTTGCATCATATGATTCGCAACTTTGCTGGTGTGTTGATGACCATTGGTTGTGGCGAAGCGGAGCCACTTTGGGCTAAGCAGGTGCTGGATGCCCGAGATCGACGCAAAGGGGGAGTTACGGCGCCGCCATACGGACTCTATTTTGTCGATGTCAAATATCCCGATCAGTATGAGTTGCCTAAATCGACCTTAGGGCCTTATTTCCTAACGCAAAACGGTTAACCTCGGGGCCTGCAATCTGTTACTATTAGTCTCTTTCTGAATAGTCTGATCCAAGTGATGCGAACCCGCGTAAAAATCTGTGGAATTACCCGACTGGAGGATGCTCTTGCGGCAATTGAGGCGGGGGCTGATGCCCTTGGTTTTGTCTTTTATCCTCCAAGTCCGCGCTATGTTGAGCCTGCCGTGGCCGAAGCCATTATTGCTCAGTTGCCACCCTTCGTGACGACGGTGGCGTTGTTTGTCAATGAGAGCCCCGAGCAGGTTAATGCTATTTTGGCTCAGACCGGTATTGATCTACTGCAATTTCACGGTGATGAGTCACCGGTGTTTTGTCAGCAGTTTAGCCGACCCTATTTTAAGGCTGTGCGGATGTCTCCGGATATTGATGTCATGGCTGAATGTGAACGCTTTGCTTCTGCTCGAGGGTTGTTGCTGGATGCTTATCGTCCAGGCGTACCCGGTGGAACCGGTGAAGCGTTTGACTGGGCGCGCATCCCATCTGATCTCGCCTTACCGCTGGTACTTGCCGGCGGTCTTGATCAGAGCAATGTGGCAATGGCGATAAGCCAAGTGAAGCCCTATGCTGTTGATGTCAGCGGCGGGGTGGAAATGGCGAAAGGCCTGAAAGATTGTTCTAAAATAATATCCTTTATGAATGAGGTAGCTTGTGCCAACTAAAGAAGATCTCGCGATCGCAAAGCAGATGCCCGATGCCAGTGGCCATTTCGGCCAATTCGGGGGCCGTTATGTGTCTGAAACGTTGATGGCTGCTCTCCAGCAGCTTGAACAGACCTACGAAAAGCTTTGGCGAGATCCACAGTTTCAGGCTGAGTTTGATCGCGACCTTGCACATTATGTCGGTCGTCCATCACCGCTGTATCATGCGGAGCGCCTTTCTCGCGAGTTAGGCGGGGCGCAAATTTACCTGAAACGTGAAGATTTAAACCATACCGGTGCTCACAAAGTGAACAATACCATTGGCCAAGCGTTGCTGGCTAAGTTTACGGGTAAGCCACGGGTGAGCGCTGAAACCGGCGCCGGCCAACATGGTGTTGCGACGGCGACTGTTGCTGCACGACTGGGGCTTGAGTGTACGGTCTATATGGGCGAAGAAGATATTCGTCGTCAGGCGCTGAACGTTTACCGGATGAAACTACTGGGTGCTGAAGTTGTCTCTGTTACGTCAGGTACACGGACACTGAAAGATGCCATGAACGAAGCGATGCGTGACTGGGTCACCAACGTCGATAATACTTTTTACATTATCGGTACGGCGGCAGGCCCGCATCCTTATCCTAAACTGGTACGCGATTTCCAGTCGGTTATTGGTCGTGAGGCCCGCGAGCAGTGCTTGGCGCAAACAGGAAAGTTGCCTGATGCGCTGGTTGCTTGTGTCGGTGGTGGTTCTAACGCGATTGGTCTGTTTCATCCGTTCATTGAAGATGCGGATGTACGCATGGTCGGTGTTGAAGCCGGTGGTTACGGTATTGAAACTGGTCAGCATGCCGCGCCATTGAGTGCCGGTAGTCGGCCGGGTGTATTACACGGCAACCGTACGTCGCTGATGTCTGATGAGGGTGGCCAGGTGATTGGGACACACTCTGTTTCTGCAGGTCTCGATTACCCGGGTGTTGGGCCAGAGCACGCCTATCTGAAAGAGATTGGCCGGGCTGAATATACCGCGATCAATGATGACGAGGCATTGCATGCTTTCCGTCATCTAACATTGACTGAAGGTATTATGCCTGCACTGGAATCCAGTCATGCAGTGGCTGAAGCGATGAAGATGGCACCAACCATGGACAAAGATCAGATTATTCTGGTCAACCTGTCGGGACGGGGTGACAAGGATATCCATACTGTTGCAGAAATTGACGGTATTAACTTTTAAGCCCTGACTGAGTGAAGATTAAGATGAGTCGTATTACAGAGTGTTTTAATAATCTGAAAAGCCAGGGCCGTAAAGCGCTGATTCCTTATGTGACAGCCGGCGACCCTGACCCTAAAGTAACCGTACCGCTAATGCATGCGCTGGTTGAATCCGGTGTCGATATTATCGAGCTGGGTGTGCCTTTTTCTGATCCGATGGCCGATGGCCCAGTGATCCAATTAGCCTGTGAGCGTGCGTTGCTGCACGGCACTCGACTGGTTGATGTGCTGGACATGGTGGCTGAGTTCCGTAAAACCAATCAGACGACTCCGGTCGTCCTGATGGGTTACCTCAATCCGATTGAGGTGATGGGCTATGCGACCTTTGCCGACAAGGCCAAAGCGGCGGGTCTTGACGGTGTTTTGACCGTCGATCTGCCCCCTGAAGAGGCGTGCCAGTTTAATCCGCTGATGAAAGCTGCGGGTATCGATGTGATCTATCTGATCGCGCCGACCACAGAAGAATCACGGGTGAAGCAGATTTGTGCTGCTGGCAGTGGTTATCTCTACTACGTGTCTGTTAAAGGTGTAACCGGTTCGGCTGCCCTGGATGTGGGCGAAGTTGCTGAAAAACTAGAGATGATTCGCCAGCATACCGATATGCCGCTAGGGGTTGGTTTTGGTATTCGCGATGATGCCTCGGCGCGGGCGATTTCAGCCGTAGCCGATGGTGTGATTGTCGGTAGTGTATTGGTTAATAAGATTGCCGAATTGGCTGGCAATCAGGCACAGATTCCTGAGGCGGTTGCTGCGATTACTGCGAGCATGCGTCAGGCAATGGATAAATAAAGACTGCCACAGGCAGACGCTGGAGTAATAATGAGTAACTGGCTGGATAAAATTGTTCCTTCCCTGGTTCGCTCTGAAAAGAAGCGCACCAACATTCCTGAAGGGTTGTGGGAAAAGTGTCCTAAATGTGAATCCGTGCTGTATCGCCCGGAGCTAGAAAAAAACCTGAATGTTTGCCCTAAGTGCGATCATCATATGCGCTTGACGGCGCGAGTGCGTCTGAATGCGTTCCTTGATGAGGGTACTTTGCGTGAAATCGGTGCTGAAGTTGAGCCGGTTGACCACCTGAAGTTCCGTGATACTAAGAAGTATAAGGATCGTCTGGTTGCGGCGCAAAAAGCCACGGGTGAGAAAGATGCGCTGATCGCCATGCGCGGTGAAGTGAAAGGTCTGCCGGTGGTTGCGGTTGCCTATGAGTTTCGCTTTATGGGTGGCTCTATGGGAGCGGTTGTCGGTGAGCGTTTCGTGCGTGCTGCCAACATTGCGTTGGAAGAGGGGATCCCAATGATCTGCTTCTCTGCCAGTGGTGGTGCGCGGATGCAAGAGGCGTTGTTCTCTCTGATGCAGATGGCGAAAACCAGTGCGGCGCTGGAGCGGCTGAAGAAAGCGGGCGTACCCTATATTTCGGTACTGACTGACCCCGTCTATGGTGGTGTATCCGCATCATTGGCGATGCTCGGTGATCTGAATATCGGTGAGCCGGGTGCGTTGGTTGGTTTTGCTGGCCCTCGAGTTATCGAGCAGACCGTGCGTGAGAAATTGCCGGAAGGTTTTCAGCGTAGTGAATTCCTGTTGGAGCATGGGCAGATCGATATGATCATCTCTCGAGGTGATCTGCGTGACCGGATCTCCTCCGTGCTGCGTATGATGCAGGGGCTTCCAGCCGCCTGATCATGCACGTTTAATAAGGCCGCTGTCAGTTTCAGCGGCTTTTTTTATTGTTCCAAATAGTTTCCAAAGAAAAGCTGAAATCACCATGGCTGAAGTACAGTTTAAAACCCTATCGCAGTGGCTTGAATGGATTGAGCAGAATCATCCGGTCGATTTGATTGAGCTTGGGCTTGATCGGCTACGTCAAGTCTATGAGCGTATGGCGCTCGATCTCAGTAGCAGCCAGAAAGTCATCGTCGGCGGTACCAACGGCAAAGGTTCGACCATTGCGATGCTGGATCAAGTGCTGCGTGATCAGGGCAAAACCGTGGGTTGCTTCACCTCGCCGCACTTTCTGCGCTATAACGAGCGTATTAAACTGGCCGGTCAGCCGGTCGCTGATGCACTGATTGTGCGTGCTTTTGAGGCAATAGAGCGGGCTCGAGGTGATGTTCGGCTAACTTATTTTGAATACAACACGTTAGCAGCGTTACATGTGTTTGCTGCCGAGCAGCCCGAGGTGATGTTGCTCGAAGTAGGTCTCGGTGGTCGCCTGGATGCGATCAATATTGTCGATGCCGATATCTCAGTGGTGACGACCGTATCGGTTGATCATATTGACTGGCTGGGTGATGACCGTAATCAGATTGGTTATGAAAAGGCCGGTATTTATCGAGGGGGGCGTCCGGCGGTGTGTGGCGATCCTTGCGCGCCGCAAAAGCTGATTGATCACGCCGCCGCTATTGGTGCGCAGTTATTTCTGCGGGGTCGAGACTTCAATCTATCTACTGAGACGGATGACGGTTGGTTGTGGCAGGGGGAGCAATTGAATGGGGCCGTATTGACCTGTTCGGGCCTGCCGGAAATTACCTTGCCGCGAGCGAATGCCGCGACGGTACTGCAAGTGCTAAGCCTGTTGGATTGTCTGCCTGAGCCTGCCGCGTTGAGGCGCAGTTTATCTAACGCCCGCTTGACCGGGCGGATGCAGACAGTCACTGTGGATCAGATTGATTACACCCTCGATGTTGCCCATAATCCTGAGGCGGCCGCTTATTTGGCCGCTCAATTAGCGGATCAGCCAGTTAAGGGGCGGACCTTGATGGTGTTAGGTATGCTGGCCGATAAGGATATTGATCAGGTACTAGCCTGTTTGCAGCCGGTTATCGATGACTGGTGTTTGGTCACATTAGACAAGCCTCGTGGTCAAAAGGCTCAGGTGTTGGCTGATAAGTTGCTTCAGTTGGGTACAGTAGATAGCTGTTTAAATACCTATAATAATGTCGCCGAAGCGCTCGCATGGGTTGCCCGCGATGCGAATCAGGATGATCGGGTGATTATCGCCGGATCCTTTTTTACAGTGAGTGATGCTTTGATTGCTCTGAATATGGATGGTAAATCAGCGTGAATGATGGCTTTAAACAGCGCCTTGTCGGTGCGGGGATTCTGTTTGTAGCAGCAGGGATTTTGTTACCTATTTTCTTCGACGGGGCGGGCTATCGTGAACGTCATCTTGACAGTGCGATTCCGCCACCGCCAGCAGAGCCTCAACTGGTCACTATTATCCCTGAGAATAAACCGTTGCCAGACACGTCCACCTTTGCGCCGCCGAGTGAGCCGGTCACTGTAGCAGTCATGCCTAAACAGGTTGCTGCTGAGGTTGCTAAGCAGAAACCGCGGATTAGCGAGCGAAACGATCCGCCAGCGCTTGATCAGGAAAATATTCCGGTTGCCTGGAGTCTGCAGTTGGCCAGTTTTAAAGATGAAGATAACGCCAAAGGTCTGAGTCGTAAGCTGATTAAGGCGGGCCACAAGGTCTATATTCGTAAGACCGGTGATTTGATTCGGGTCTTTGTGGGGCCAGATATTCAGAAGTCTAAACTGGTTGAGCTGCAGGCTGATATTCAGAAAGAGTTTGGCTTAGATGGCATTATCGTCCGCTTTACTACACGATAATCGTTGGGTTAAGTCGTTGGCTCTGGTAGAATTCTGCCCTTAATTTTATTGATCTTGAAGTAGATTGAAAACATGGTATTAAACTGGGCCGACTGGGCAATTATTGGCATCATTGCCTTATCCGGGTTATATAGCCTGCGCGGTGGTTTTATGAAAGAGGCCCTGTCACTCGTTACCTGGGTGGCCGCCTTTGTTGTCGCCCGTTTATTTGCTCCTTCACTCAGTACTCTGCTCGATCATCTACTTGAAACTCCCTCGCTGCGCATCGGTGCAGCCTTTATACTTCTCTTTATAGCCACCTTGATGGTCGGCGCCGTTATCAATAGCCTTATTAATATGCTGGTTCAGGCCACGGGGTTGAGTAGTACTGACCGTATTCTGGGTATTGGTTTTGGTGTTGTTCGGGGTGGCTTAATTGTCATCGTTATTACGGCGTTACTGGTGCGTTCACCGGTAACCCAAGATAGTTGGTGGGCAGAATCTCAATTGATTCCCCATTTCTTACTGATGGAATCCTGGACCCGGGAAACCGCAGCTGATATTGGCCAGATGATCTGGAATATCAGTGGTAGAAATAGCTAAGTGTTTTAAATTTATATTTGCTGTAACTAACTTAATACCTGAGGTAGCCTGAATGTGCGGTATAGTTGGCATCGTAGCCAAATCTAATGTGAATCAGACAATTTTTGATGCATTAACAGTGCTACAGCACCGAGGCCAGGATGCCGCTGGGATGGTGACCTGTGAATCAAATCGTTTCTTTATGCGTAAAGACAATGGTTTGGTCAACGAGGTGTTCCGGACCCGTCATATGAAGCGTTTGATGGGTAACATCGGCATCGGCCATGTACGCTATCCAACGGCGGGTAGTTCTAGCTCGGCGGAAGCCCAGCCGTTCTACGTCAATGCGCCTTACGGTATTGCCTTAGCCCACAATGGTAACTTGACCAATACGGCCGACCTACGTGAACGGATGCGCAAAGAAAATCTGCGTCATATCAATACCACGTCAGATTCTGAAGTATTGCTTAATATTATGGCCCATGAATTACAGCAGATCGGTAAGCTTGTGCCGACGGCTGATGATATTTTCGCGGCTATTAAAGCGGTACATAAACGGGTCAGCGGCGGCTATGCTGTCGTTTCGGTGATCACCGGTTATGGCATCGTCGCGTTTCGTGATCCTCATGGTATTCGGCCGCTAGTTTATGGTCAGCGTGAAACCGAAGCCGGTACGGAATATATGGTAGCCTCTGAATCGGTTGCGCTGGATATTTCTGGCTTTAGTCTGATTCGCGATGTTGCACCGGGTGAAGCGATCTTTATTACTCAGGAAGGCGAAGTGCACACCATGCAGTGTGCCGAGAATCCTCAGTTACATCCCTGCCTATTTGAATATGTTTATCTTGCTCGTCCCGATTCCATTATCGATGAAGTCAACGTCTATAAATCCCGTATGCGTATGGGTGTGAAGCTGGCGGAGAAAGTGAAACGTGAACGGCCTGATCATGATATCGATGTGATTATTCCTATTCCGGATACCAGCCGTACTTCGGCTCTCGAGATGGCTCACCATCTGGGGGTTAAATTCCGCGAAGGGTTTATCAAAAACCGTTATATCGGTCGTACCTTTATTATGCCGGGTCAAACCCAGCGGACTAAATCGGTACGTCGTAAACTGAACCCCATTGAGCTTGAATTTAAAGATCGAGTGGTCATGTTGGTGGATGACTCTATTGTGCGTGGTACGACGTCACAGCAGATTGTACAGATGGCCCGTGAGATGGGTGCGAAGAAAGTGTATTTCGCATCTGCTGCGCCTGCCGTGCGCTATCCTAATGTCTACGGTATCGATATGCCTTCGGCAACCGAGTTAATCGCTCATGGCCGTACCGATGATGAAGTCGGTCAAGAGATCGGTGCTGACTGGATGTTATATCAGGATCTGGAAGACCTTAAAGACTGTCTGCGTGCGGGCAATAGCTCAGTGACTGGATTTGATGCATCCGTTTTCGACGGTAAATACATTACCGGTGATATTGATGCTGAATACCTCCGTCGTATCGAGGAGGAGCGTAATGATATGGCTAAAAGCGGCGAAAAAAAGTCGGCAACCAATCAGAACGCTAATCTGCACGCGACTATTCGCTGAGCCGGTTAGCGAGATGCGGCTGGCCATCCATTGGCGTAAGCCGCCATTTTGCGGTTGTATTATTTTGCAGTTGTAGAAAATAGCTGTAACCAGTCATTGTAATTATGGGAACTATGGCCGATGTCCAAGTCCAATTTTGAACGCCCCGATCGGATTCAGTTTGACGATGCTGATTATCAATTCAGCACCTTGGCTATCCGCGCCGGGCAACATCGTAGCGATGAGGGGGAGCACAATGATGCGATCTACCCAACCTCTAGTTTTGTCTATTCGAGTGCTCGGGAAGCAGCGGCCCGCTTTGGTGGTGAAGAAGAGGGTAATATCTACTCTCGCTTCACCAATCCAACAGTGCAGGCCTTTGAGCGGCGCATGGCGGCTCTTGAGGGGGCTGAACGTGCGGTTGCGACTGCCTCAGGCATGGCGGCTATTCTTAGCACCTGCTTATCATTGTTAAAGCAGGGCGATCATGTCGTCTGTTCTCGCAGTGTGTTTGGCTCTATCGTCTCACTGTTTGATAAATACCTAAGCCGCACCGGTATCACGGTTAGTTACGTTGATCCAACGGATATCAATGCTTGGTCTGCTGCGGTAACGCCGGCAACCAAGATGTTTTTCTTAGAAACACCGTCCAATCCATTAGCCGAGCTGGGTGATATTGAAGCCGTTGCGGCTTTGGCTCATGCCCATGATGCGCTGTTGGTGGTTGATAACTGTTTCTGTACTCCAGCCTTGCAGCAACCGATTCAACAGGGGGCTGATATTGTGGTTCACTCGGCCACTAAATACCTAGATGGTCAGGGGCGCTGTGTCGGTGGTGTGGTGGTTGGCCGCGATAAAGAGATGGAAGAGATCTTCGGCTTTATCCGTACGGGTGGTGCCTGCTTAAGCCCATTTAATGCATGGGTCTTTATGAAGGGCTTAGAAACGCTAGAGCTGCGGATGATGGCTCACAGCGCTAATGCCTTGGCGATGGCCGAGTGGCTAAAACAGCAGCCGGGTATCGATAAGGTGTATTACTCTGGTTTGCAAGAACACCCTCAGCATGCGTTAGCGAAAAAACAGCAGCGTGCGTTTGGTGGTGTTCTGGCTTTTGAGGTCAGTGGTGATCAAGCGGCGGCATGGCGTTTTATTGATGCGACTCAGATGATTTCTATCACCGGTAACTTGGGTGATGTGAAGAGTACGATTACGCACCCGGGCACGACGACCCACGGGCGAATGAGTGCTGTGGCAAAAGCCGATGCCGGTATCAAGGATAATCTGATCCGCTTCTCGGTGGGCCTTGAATCCATTGAAGACCTTAAGCGTGATCTGCAGTTAGGCCTGGCTGCTATCTAAGGCTATGCTGGTTACGATGCCCGCCTGATGCAGATCGGAGCGGGCATTTTGTTTATCAGCATGGACGAAATTTCTATAGAGCGTATTGATGATAGGGTTAATTTGAAAATTATACTGGCACCGATGGAAGGCGTTGTGGATGCGCCTATGCGGGAAATATTGACTCGCATCGGTGGTATCGATCAGTGTGTCACGGAATTTATCCGGGTCTCTGAGCGCGTTTTACCGGCTAAGGTTTTTCGCCGTATTAGCCCCGAGCTTTTCAACGATAGCCATACTAGCTCGGGTACGCCGGTGACGCTGCAGTTGTTGGGCAGTGATCCTCGTATTCTTGCCGGTAATGCTCGTAAAGCGGTCAGTATTGGCGCTCGGGGTATCGACCTTAATTTCGGTTGTCCGGCCAGAACCGTTAATAAAAGTCGCGGTGGTGCGATTCTATTAAACGAGCCAGAACTGGTGCACCAGATCGTCTGGTGGGTACGGCAGGCGGTGCCGGCACATATTCCGGTGACGGCGAAAATGCGTTTAGGCTTTAGCGATAAATCCCGTGCTTTGGATAATGCTGCCGCGATTGCGGATGCCGGTGCCTGTGGTTTAACCGTGCATGCGCGCACCAAAGAGGAGGGCTACCGGCCACCCGCCCACTGGGAATGGATCGCGCGGATTCGTGAACAAGTGGCTATACCGGTGACCGCCAATGGGGAAGTGTGGAACTGGCAGGATTATCAGCGCTGCCGTGAGGTCAGTGGCTGTGATGACGTTATGATAGGGCGTGGCTTAGTGGCGGCGCCGGATTTGGGTTTGCGGATTAAAGCTTGGCAGCGAGGTGATGATCCCGATCACCTGAGCTGGCCGGAAATGTTACTGTTACTCCAGCAGTTTTTAGAGATGGTTGAGCAACAATTAGCGCCGAAGTATGTGCATGGCCGGATTAAACAGTGGCTGAAAATGATGTCGCGGGAATATCCTGAAGCGATGCCGATGTTACAGCAGATGCGGACCTTAAAGCAGGTGGCTGAGGTGCGTCATTTTTTGCAGCAGGCGGTGGAGTCGTTGTAAGCAGGCTTAAAACAATTAACCAAACCGTAGTACTTGTCGTTGTGATCCCCAGTGACCCGGTTGTACTTCAAAGTGGCCCGCGAGTGGCGTTTTACAAAACCGACAGCGCCCCTGGGTGTCTAAATTCCATTCTCCTAGTTGGTATTGTGATCGTTCAATCAGTCGTTGCTGGCAATGACTGCAGTAGGTCGAGCTACTATCAGTAGAGGTAATATTGCCGGTATAGACATGCTTGAGACCGCACTTCAGTGCGATACGTCGGGCGGCGGCTAAGGTTACGTAGGGGGTGGCTGGTGTGTCCTTCATCTTATAGTCAGGATGGAAGGCGGTAAAATGGAGCGGCACTAACGGCCCTAATTGATCGTGAATCCACTGGCACATCGCTTCTAATTCAGCAGGCTTGTCGTTCACTCCGGGAATAATTAGGTTAGTAATCTCCACCCAGCAGTTGGTTTCGTGCACCAGATAGATCAGTGTCTCCAGTACCGGTTGCAACTGTCCACCGCAGAGTTTGCGGTAGAACGTTTCATTAAATCCTTTTAGGTCGATATTGGCCGCATCCATACAGCGGAAGAATTCATTGCGGGCGGTGGGTAATACATAACCTGCTGATACCGCGACCGAATTGATATTACGTTCTCGGCAGGCTTGCGCCACATCAATGGCATATTCCATAAAGATAACCGGATCGTTGTAGGTATAAGCGATCGAGCGACAGCCGGTATCAACACAGGCTTGTGCCAGTTGTTCGGGGCTGGCTTGGCTTGCAAGGGTATCCATCTGTCGAGATTTGCTCATATCCCAGTTCTGACAAAATTTACAGCTCAGATTACAGCCTGCCGTGCCAAAGGATAGTACGGGTGTGCCCGGCAGAAAGTGATTGAGTGGTTTTTTCTCGATAGGGTCAATACAGAACCCACTTGAGCGCCCATAACTATAGAGGACAATTTTGTCAACTTCGCGTCCCCTAACATAGCAGAGACCTCGCTGACCTTCCTGGAGTTGGCACTGGTGTGGGCAGACATCACATTGTATGCGACCATCGGCGGTTCGGTGCCAGTAGCGGGTGGCATGTGGTGTGTGCATATTCATCGGCTATCTAGCTCGATTAGGCTGAGTTGATTGGGTTTAATCGCTGGGCGGTATTAACTCGCCTAGTATTTATCTTGTTGAGCTACGCTCGGTTTTATTCAGCGGACTATACTGACGTTATCGTGGTCATTAAGGTCAGTGTAGATGAGAATTAAGCAGGCTGCTGTGGCGGGTATGTTCTATCCGCAGCAAACGGATGAATTGTTGCAATTGGTGAGCCAGTTGTTAGCAGACAATCCTCAATCAGGGGCGAAGCCGGAGGCGATACAGGTGCCTCATGCGGGTTTAATCTATTCCGGTGGTATCGCCGCGCGCGCCTATAATCGTATTCGGCCCTATTTGGCCGATTACAGTCGGGTCGTTTTATTAGGGCCTGCCCACCGGGTGCCATTACAAGGGATGGCGGTGATGGCTGCTGAACAGTGGCAAACCCCCTTGGGGAAGATTGAGATTGATACGCAGCTTAGCCAGTTATTACAGCAAGAGGGCATGGTGAGTGTTAATAATCTAGCTCATGCGCAGGAGCATTGCTTAGAGGTACAACTGCCGTTTCTACAGTTAATGAGGCCTGAGGTTAAGGTCTTGCCAGTGTTGGTTGGGCAGACGCCGGTTGGTGCTGTTGAGTCGCTGATCACAAGAGTCTTTGCTGAAACGCAAACATTGTTGCTAGTGAGTAGCGACCTAAGTCATTTTCATACCTATGAGGAGGCTAAGCAGATAGATCAAGCGACGCTTAGCTGTATTAAACAGCTCAGTAGCCATATCGAACCGCAACAGGCCTGTGGTTGTTATGCTTTGAATGGCCTGTTGGCTTATGCCGCTAAGACTGGACTGAAGGCCGAATTATTGGGGTATTGTAATTCAGGTGATACCGCAGGCGACCATCAGCGGGTAGTGGGGTATTGCGCTTATGCCTTCCGTTGAACAGTATAGTCAGGCCGATCAATATTACTTGTTACAGTTAGCGCGACAGGTTGTCGCTCAAGGTGTTGAGAGGCAGCGGCCAGTACCGCCGAATATGGCATCGGTCTCTGTGGCCTTGCAACAACCACGTGGTTGTTTTGTCACGCTAGCCCTCGAAGGTCGGTTGCGCGGCTGTATTGGAAACCTCGAAGCGGATGCTTCATTGGTTGAATCAGTTTGGCGTAATAGCTATCTCGCGGCTTTTAAGGATCAGCGTTTTTCGCCGGTAACAGCGGCTGAACTCAATCAACTGAGTTACGAAATCTCAATCCTGACCCCTTTAATACCACTGTCGGTTAACAGTGAGGCAGAGTTACTGGCTGCATTAAGGCCCGGTGTCGATGGCCTAGTGTTAGCAGATGACGGGCATCGGGCAACCTTTTTACCCTCGGTTTGGGCACAGTTACCGCAACCGGAGCGCTTTGTCAGTCAGTTACGCCTGAAAGCCGGTCTACCGGCTGATCATTGGGGTGATTCGTTGCGTTGTGAGGTTTATCAAGCGATTAAAATAAGCGACGCTGATACGATGGATGAGTGAGTTAAGAGGTTTTTGGCTTACGGCATTATCATGTGGATGAATTAAAACAGGGAGCGAATGGCTCCCTGTAATGCTGTTGGGCTTCGTGCTTTAAGTTGCTAAGCTTTAGTGCGAAGCTGCAATGAAGCCCTTAGTTGATCTCGATGGAGCGGGGTTTCATCGCTTCAGGAATCTCCTGAACTAAGTCGATGTGCAGTAAACCGTTTTCCATTGAGGCATCGGTCACTTTAACATGATCGGCTAACTGGAATTTACGTTCAAAGCCGCGGGCTGCAATACCTTGATGTAGATACTGGCGTTCGGTTTCATCGGCTTTCTTGTTGCCTATCACGCTCAGAACACCGTGTTCGGTATTGATCGATACTTCCGATTTATCAAACCCGGCAATCGCCATGGTGATACGGTAAGCGTGTTCACTGATCAATTCGATGTTGTACGGTGGGTAGCCATTTTGGGCTTGTTCATTGCGTGATGCATTGTCGATCATGGACGCTAAGCGATCGAAGCCGATTGCAGAACGGTACAGTGGAGCAAGGTCAAATTGACGCATAATAATATCCTCATAAAGCAATATAGTGTGAGTTGCCTATCACAATGATCAGGCGTTTAACGGACCTCAATGAGCCTCCGTTAACTTACTAAATAAGGACAAAAAAAAGCCTTTCAAGGGAAAGGCTGGTGTTTTTCTACTATCGAGTGGTTGTTAATGTTTGAAATCATCCACATCGTTGGTGATTTCAACCTCAACCTGGTCGGCCGGGATTTTAAAGTCGTAGACCCTTTCCCAGCCTTCAGCACCCGGTGTGCGCTCCCAGACGGTGCCGGCATTGTAATCCACCAATTCGCTTAATGATGGGTCAAGATTGGTCATTTTCTTAACGTCAACGGGCAGTAGGTTAGTGACTTCATCTTCAAGAAATTCAGGGGTTTCATAGCCGGTAAACATGCGCCACCCGGTATCGTTGAGGTGAGCGGGTACGGTTTTATACATAAAGCGCACGGGTAATTTTTCATCAAACACCAGTTTTGAGACAAGGGCCAAAAAGCCATTCTTGGTTTGTGCGGTTTCATCTTCTTTATTTAAAGGCTTATCGATATCTTCGAGACTCATAACTGTTCTGGCCTGATGGATTTTAAAAAAGAGCATTTTACGCTGTTTTAGAAGGGATGTTTAGGGCAAAACGAGGATCGTTAGTCGGAACAGTGTCGTCAGCGGAGGCTCCGCTGACGAATAATGTCAAGGGGTGGTATTAAAGGGCTTAGCCTAGCTTTTCGATCAGTGTTTTGAGATTGTCTTTGAGTTGTCCGGCCTGATCGGCGGGCAGTTGAGACAATAATTTAGCTTCTTCGGCGATGGCAATATCGCGCAATTGGGTAGCAATCTCGGCGCCTTTCGAGGTTATTTTGATGACCTCATTGGATTGATACTCCACCAGCCCTTTTTCCACCATCCAATCGGCCGTTTGCCGTAGCGCGACTTCAGGCTGCATAACTAGGTCCGTCAAATCGCTGATTTTAAAGGTTGGGCAGCTAAGCATCCGGGATAGTACGCGCCACTCTTCAGGGTTAACATCACATTCATTTTGTAATTTAGGGTAGAGCGAGGCGCTTAGTTCTTGATAAAGGTTTCTGACTAGATAAAGCAGGTAGTCGCTGACAAAGTCATTCTCTTGAGAGGCATTATCACAAGGGGATGCGGTGTTAATCATTTCTGGATGCTGCGCGGAAATAGCATAACGGCCGCGGGCAAAGACAAGGGGTTCGACCACATCGTTATAACGATAGTTAATCACTTCACCGACGAGAATTAGGTGATCACCCCCCTCATAAACTGCCCAGGTTTTACATTCAAATTGAGCCGCATAGTCGTCGAGTACTGGGGCTCCGCCTAGGCCTGCAGAGTAGGCGGCGTTAGCAAATTTATCTTCGCCACGGCTGGCAAAGTTGTTAGAGGTGGCGACTTGATCGCTGCCTAAAATATTGACAGCAAAGTGCTCCGCTTTTTCAAACGCCGCCAGACTGTGAGCGCCTTTATCGATACTCCAAAGCACTAGGGTTGGTTCCATGGAGACAGAGTTGAAGCTGCTAGCGGTCACACCCACGGGCTTGCCATCGGCGTCCAAGGTGGTGATAACGGTTACACCCGTTGGGAATTGTGACAGGGCGCGGCGAAAATCTTTTGGATCAAAATCTGTCTGAGACATGGGGTCACCTTTGGTCAATAAGAGGAGCTATGTAGTTATTGTTGTTGCTGTGAGCGCTGAATAATCAGCCCTAAGCTTAATATGTTAACTAATTATAATGTGCCTTGAAGCACAAAACATATATTTTTCAGTGCTTTGTTTGTACTTTTCATAGGATTTAATTATCTCTCTATTCGGTCTTTATATGATATTTTAACTTTAACTAATTGAAATATAGTCTAATTTTTGTTTTCGCGGTACTGGCTGGCGGTAATACCTGCATTTCTGCGAAAGAATCGTGCGAAATAGGCTGGATCTTTGAATCCCAGTTGATAGCTTATCTCTGTAATCGGTGCCGAGGAGTATGTCAGTAAGCGTCGGGCCTCTTGCATGAGGCGCTCCATAATTAGTCGTTTAGATGGTAATCCCGCTAAGCGTCGGCAGATCTCATTTAACCGGGCTTCGGTAACACTGATCATCTGTGAATACTGGGCTAAGGGGAGATGATCATGGTAATGAGCTTCTATCAGTTCATTAAAGCGGTGGAAGATGCGCACATCTTCTTTGCGGGTTTTCTGTTTTTGTTGGGTTTGATCAGAGAGCCGGGTGATATCAATTAATATCAGTTGCAGTAGGGCTTTAAGGGCAACAATGTTGACCATGCCGGTGTCATTGCTTTCGGCGGACATAAGGTTGAGTAGATACAACATACGTTGAGCGCTGGGATTGCTGTCCGGTGTTAGCGCGACACACAAAGGGCTGTTCATTGTGCCATTGTTGCCCCAGCGAGTGATGCCCAGATCGCCCATCAGTTGCCAAACCAGTTGCTGTCGCGCAGTAATTACATGCCCTGTGGCATCATTATCTGTCACAAAGGCATGGGGGATTGTCGGCGGGGTGAGAAAAAACATCGGTCCACTAACAGTGTAGCTGGTCTCATCAAGGTGAACGCGTACGGTGCCTTCGAGAATCACATGTATTTGATAGAAGCGGTCATGATGATGCACCGGCATATTACGGCCAAAGAAATTAGCCAGCTTCTCTAACTGTTCATAGTGTATTTCGGCATCCACATAGTGTTGATCGTAGGCTTGGCCAATATCGATATTGGGAATATCAGCGGATGAGCTATTGGTTCGGGCTGACGCTGGGCTGTGACGGCTCATAAGCTTCTCGTCTCTTAGGAATGGCGATCTTGTTAGTATTATAGACACTTGCAGTCTGTCTGTAATCTTGTTGATTTGTGCAAATTTTTTTATGCGGTCTAAAGTCGACATATCTTAAGTGACTATAATTCAGTAGGTTAGGTATATTTTGGTGGTATTAATCAACAACAATATGCTTTTATACTTCACATGTTAACTATGAGAAGTGCAAGTTAGCCTGTGAAAGATCCATTTTCTTCTGCCTCATCCTCAACAATAATAGGGCCATCTGTTGGACAGTCAGTGATTGGGTGATGTTGTTTCTATCATTCAGCGATTGGCACAGTCTGTTATGAAAACAATAACGAGAAGGGTAATGAACGATGGAAAGACCAAATCCTATGCTTGATGAGTTGAAAAAGATTCTGCCTGAGATTGCGGCCAATGCGGTCAATGCAGAGCAGCTTCGTAAGGTGCCGGAAGAAAATATTAATCTTCTCAAATCAATCAACTTTCATCGCGCGCTGCAGCCAAAAGCCTATGGTGGCTTAGAGTTGTCATTACCTGAAGTGACCGATTGTATTGCTGCATTGGCCGGTGCGTGTGGTGGTACTGCTTGGGCATTTAGCCTATTAGTGACTCATAGTCACCAGATGGCCATGTTTTCAAAACAGGCGCAGGACGAGTTCTGGGGCGAAAATCCGGATGCGGTTGCCAGTAGTTCAATCGCACCTTTTGGTAAGGTTGAAGAGTGTGAAGGTGGGGTCATCTTCAATGGAGACATGCGTTGGAGCTCTGGCTGTGACCATGCACAATGGGCGATTCTGGGCTTCCTGCGGGATAATAAAGAAACGGGTGAGAAAGATTATTGCTTCGGTGTGGTGCCTGCGAGCGATTATGAAATCGAAGATGACTGGTATTCTGCTGGAATGAAATCATCCGGTACTAAGACTCTTAAGGTTAACCCAAATACCTTTATTCCTGAACACCGTATTGAGCGGGCTAAGGCGATGATGACCGGTGAGTCTGCCGGTTTTGGTTTGTACCCTGAGAGTAAGATCTATTACACCCCATACCGTCCATATTTTGCCTGTGGTTTTGCTGCGATCGCGCTGGGCGTGGCTGAACGGATGTTGCAAGTCTATAAAGAGATGACCAAAAACCGTACCCGTGCTTACACCATGGCCAGTAGTGGTAAAGAAATTCCACCGCTGATGCGGCTGGCTGAATCTCATCAACAGGTCGCCGCAGCGCGTGCTTATATGGAAAAAACCTGGGACGAGCATAAAGCCTTTGGCGAACAGAAACGCTACCCTACCGATGAAGAGCTTGTTTTTTGGCGCACCAATCAGGCGTATGCCATTAAGATGTGTTGCGAGGCGGTTAACCGTTTGTTTGAAGTCGCTGGTGGCTCTACGTGGATCCATGATAATGAGATCCAACGGCTGTGGCGTGATTGCAACATGACGGCAGCCCATGCTTACACCGATTACGATGTTTGTAAGCAGATTCTTGGTCGTTCACTGATGGGGCTTGAGCCTGATCCAACCATGGTGTGACCCTGTCATTCTGATCTAGCTAGAACGCAAGACGATCTCAATTCGTGAGTTCGCCGTCAGGCGTATTAATTAAATCCGGTAGCCTTATGGTTGCCGGATTTTTTTGTGCTATAACAAAACGATAGGGTAATAGATGGCGGGTTATCGAGGAGGTTAACTTAGTTGAGAGGGGCGTGGGTGCAATCCTAGGCAACAGGAGGGCAACGGCAGTGCGAACAATCCTAAATAATTTTAAAAAGTGTTAGACTTAGTTAATAGAGTTGAGCCACCGTTGGCTAAAATGGTTTTTTAACGATACAGGTATGCATGAAAGCACCAAAAACGCTCCTTCCGCTGATAGATGAAGGTTTGATTGATGAAGTGATAAGCCGGCTGATGAGTGGTAAAGAGGCTGATATCTATATTGTCAGTTGCTCCGGTCAGATTCGTTGCGCCAAAGTTTATAAAGATGCGGTAAAGCGTAGTTTCAAGAATGCTGCCCAATATCAGGAAGGCCGAAAGGTTCGCAGTGGTCGACGTGCCCGAGCGATGGAAAAAAACTCCGCCTATGGCCGTAAGCAGCAGGAAGAGATTTGGCAAAATGCTGAAGTGGATGCGTTAGCCCGCTTACACCGTGCTGGCGTACGGGTGCCTGAAACCTTTGGTTGTATCGACGGCGTTCTGCTAATGGAATTAGTAGTCGATGATGAGGGGGATGTGGCGCCGCGCCTTGGTGAGGTGTTATTGACCGAAGAGCAGGCGCTGGAAGATTATGCCGTCATGATGCATTACGTTAAGTTGATGCTGTGTGAAGGCATCATCCATGGTGATCTGTCAGAGTTTAATGTCTTGGTTGACGAATATGGCCCAGTCATTATCGACCTGCCGCAAGCAGTCGATGCGTCGGCTAATAACAGTGCTCGCTCAATGCTGTTACGGGATGTGAATAATATGACCCGTTACTACGCTCAGTTTGCACCTATCTTGAGCTTGTCCCGTTATGGCGAAGAGATGTGGGCGCTCTATGAAGAGGGTTTGTTGAAACCTGAAACCGAGTTGACCGGACTTTATGACGGCGATGCCGATGGCGCTGATGTGGATGCGGTGCTTGAAGAGATTAAAGCGGTCATGCTAGAAGAGCGTGAACGACAAGAGCGTTTAAGGGTAGCTGAAGGCGCTTAACGCTGAATCTTAACCGTCGCCGTCGAGGCCATCATATTATACGAAAGAGCCCACTTAGTGTGGGCTTTTTTGTGCTTGCCTGTTTATTCGGTTGGTGATATTTTGATTGTCAATAAAATCAATAGGTTATTGATTTACACGTTTATAGGCCACTCGTTACCGAAATAGCGTGCACGCACGCTTTTCTGGAAGGGAATAGTCAAACTATGGAAGGTTTCAGAATGAAATCAGTTGGTTACAAGCATAAGCCCGGTGAGTTCTCGCTAGTATATAAGGCACGCACGAATAAGTTGTTAGAGCGCCAAGCAAAGCTTGGTGCATCTTGCGAGGTGAAAGTCCTCGTCCGGTAAAGCTAAGCCCGCAGCCGGTATCGAGTGTTGCGCCTGTGGCGGAATTCTGTGGATCGAAATACTTTCCAGATTTTTTTTTCTAAAACTAAATCAGCAGAATGAACAAAACGGGTGAAGCGTACACAGAGAACTGCGTAGGCCATAGGGGGTTCCGTGCTCCTGAAGTGTTGGTATCGCCTCGACAGATCGTTCCGATTGGCCAAGTGTGTAACATTACTGAAGCCAGCATGAAAAACTCGTTATTGGTTAGAGTTTTGAGAATCGGCGGGGTTATCAAACCGTGGCATGTGCAGAGAGATGCATCAGGAACTTGGGAGATCCAAATGATTCCTAAAGGACGTAGGTAAGGATGTTTAATCGAAAGATGAAACGAATGAAGATCATTTGGAAGTCGGATCAGTTCATAGTAGTCCGGGGGCGGGAAAGCCGCCTGCATGGCGAAGGGACTGACAGTTATATCGGATTGCAGCAGACACAGCTGCCAGACAGAGTCGGGCTGGATAACAGATGACAACCGCACTGCAATCTATTGCAATTAAAGCCAGAACCCACCCCAATCATCGCTTCCAAAATTTATATAAGCTAATGGATAATCGCTTATTATTTAGTAGCTGGGGATCATTAAACAAACATGCAGCATCGGGCATAGATAATATGACTTGTGCTGATTACAACGAAGGGCTCTTTGAACGACTGAGCCAACTTGGACAAAAACTGCGGCACAAATGCTACCGATCGAATGCGGTTAAACGCATTTATATTCCGAAGGCAAACGGCAAGCAACGTCCATTGGGCTTACCCACTGTCGAAGATAAACTGGTACAACAATCTGCATCTTACTTACTGCAAAGTATTTGGGAGCAGGATTTTGAACCGGTTAGCTTCGGCTACCGTCCGAAGCTAAGTGCGCATAATGCACTGGAAACACTTCGATCAGGCTTGCAGCAAGGTGTTTATGGATATGTGGTAGAAGCTGATATAAAAGGCTTTTTCGACAACATGAACCACGTATGGCTGGTGAAAATGTTAGAACAGCGAATCGACGATAAAGCGTTTATTAACCTGATTAAGCAATGGTTAAAAAGCCCGATTGTTGAACCGACAGGCCAACGGCATAAGCCGGTGAGAGGTGTTCCTCAGGGAGGGTTAATATCCCCTGTTTTGGCCAATATCTACCTTCATTATGCACTTGACCTCTGGTTTGAGAAAGTAGTGAAGCGCAGGGTCAAAGGAAAAGCAATGCTCATCCGCTATGCGGATGATTTTGTTGTGGCTTTTCAATATCGAGATGATGCCCGTGATTTTTATCAGGCGTTAAACTCAAGACTGAAGAAATTTGATCTTGAAGTCGCTCCTGAAAAGACACGGATGATTCGTTTTAGCCGACATCATCCAAAGCGTGAGAATTGCTTCGAGTTCCTGGGTTTTAACTTTCGGTGGGGGCTTTCGAGAGAAAAGAAGGCCGTTGTGATGCTAAGGACAGCTAAAGAGAAACAAAAGTCGAGTCATAAAAAGCTGTATAACTGGATCAAATACAATCGATCTTTGCCTATCACAGCGATGATGAACCGTGTTAAAAAGATGCTGCAAGGTTTTGTGAATTACTATGGCGTGCCAGGTAATAGCAAAAGCGTAACGAGGTATCAATATCACACACGGATGACGTTGTTTAAGTGGTTGAATCGGCGCAGTCAACGGCGTAGCTATAACTGGCCAGAGTTTAATCACTTGCTTCAGTGTTTTAATGTGATAGCAATGCGAGTAAGTAAGCGCATGCAGAAGGGGCCTGATTTACACGGGCGAATATATAACTGAGGAGCCGGATGCGGTAGTTCCGCACGTCCGGATCTGTGTGGGGGCGGTACGGGTAACTGGCCGTCCTACCACGACTAGGGCTGCTGATATATCTCGCGCAAGCCCCAAAAAATAGCTTTTCATACATAGTTACTAAGGAATATCCGTAACGGAGTAATCTCGAATGGAAGCAAATAAAAAAAGAACCGAGTCAGAAGTGTTCGATGACCTTGCTCAGCTATGTATTAGCCCAGGGTTCATTCATGTTATAACTGCTCTGTGTTTTAGAGATAATGTTTTTATTTATGAAGAAGATGCCTTCAAACCAGAGGATATGGCAAGCCTGTATTCGTTTGATCGTCTTATTCGGACAGAAATTTCTACCCTCATAGGGTTAATGATTAAATCTGATATTGACTTCACGCTGCCCGAACCAAGTCAAATTACTGATATGGCAAATCGAGCTTGCAACCTGCTCAATGAAATACACTTCTCGATGGGGATGTCTGAAGCTATATCTTTTTCTGAAAGTGGTGCGCTTGAGGGAATCAAGCCACTAGATACAGCTAGCATGATGCGAGAGCCTATATTCTATGGGGGAGAATCTGCATACATATTCCAGTATCGAGACTTAGCCGTAGAGAGATACTCAAAGGATAATGATTGGTTTGTTAGGAATAAAGGGTATGAAATAGCTGATGTAAGAGAGGTAATACTCAGCATTGAGAATATTCAAAACGAAAAATTAAACTCCACTTTACAGAAAATGAAAGAGCTGTCTCCTGAAGAGTGGTCAATGTTGCCTGCATTTGTTTTTTCTAAAGAGGAGTTACTCTCCAACAGTGCCATCGACCCAGAAAAATTAGGCAGAATTCTTGATTCATTTAGTCTTCCAGAAGGAAATCTAAATGAAAGTTTTGACTCCATTAGCGATTTCAATGTTGCCAATGTATATCCGATAATTAAAAAAGAAGAAGGAGAATATATCCTTCCATTAAGTTATACGCTGAGCGAATCGTCTTACGACGCACCATTTTATTGGTTTAATGAAGATAAAAAATATAAAAGTAAGGCCATGCATCATCGAGGCGAGTTCACTGAAGAATTTTCCGAAAAACGATTGAAATTGGTGTTTGGAGATAAAAATGTATTTTCAAATGTTAACATAATCGGCAAAGACGGAAACATTGCTGGCGAGATTGATGTTCTAGTGGTTTTTTCTAATAGAGTAATTGTAGTTCAGGCGAAGTCAAAAAAGTTAACAATCGAGTCTAGGAAGGGCAATGACAACGTACTAAAGGATGACTTCAAAAAAGCAATACAAAATGCATATGATCAAGCCTTGTCCTGCTCCAAGCTTTTAGGTGATGAAAACTACAAATTTCAACTTGATGATGGGACAGTGATTTCAGTTCCTCGCGATTGCAAAGAAATATTTCCAATATGCTTAATATCAGAGCACTACCCAGCACTTAGTTTTCAAGCAAGACAGTTTTTAAAGTATGAAGTTACCGAGGTGATTGCAGCACCTTTTGTCATGGATATATTTCTACTTGATGCGATGACTGAGATGCTAGAAACACCGCTACATTTTCTAAGTTATCTATATCGTCGAGCGCTTTATATTGAGCGTTTGAGTATTTCGCACGAGCTTACTGCTTTATCCTATCATTTGAAGCTAAATCTTTGGCTTGAAAATGAGTATGATTTCATTCACTTAGGTGATGATATTTCTTCCGACTTAGATGCAGCAATGATAGTCAGGAGGCTTGGCATTGAGGGCAATAGAACTCCAGATGGAATATTAACTAGGTTTGTAGGGACAAAAATTGGAAATCTCATAGAAGAAATTGAGTCCCAAGAAGAAGCTGGGACTATTGATTTAGGGTTTATGCTGCTTACACTGAGTGAAGATACACTTAACGCGTTAAATCAAGGAATAGAAACTATTCTAAGTCAGGCAAAATCAGATAAAAAACACCATGATATAACAGTAGGTATAAGTGCAGGGAATACAGGACTGACAATACACTCAAGCTATGATTCAGATAAGGATTCTGCCGAGCGTTTACGAGGTCACTGCATTAGGCGAAAGTATACGCAAAGGGCTGAAGACTGGTTTGGCATATGTTTAGATCCAGACACTGAAAAACTGAGGTTTGGTCTGAAATTAAATTACCCTTGGGAAAAAAATGATGAGATGGAAAAGAGTGTCGAGGGTTTAAAACGAAAGGCTATAGATGCAGCGCTTGCCATCACCAAAAAGATTGGACGCAATGAAAAATGCCCTTGCGGTAGTGGGATAAAGTACAAGAAATGCTGCCTTATCTAAATTAATAAGAGTGCGGCGTGTTGCCCTATAATCGGGTAGCCGAGGGTCTCTAACCCTCAGCCCCCACAACACCCTGCATGCGGATCCGCACAGGGCGTTTCACTGAGAATGGTGAAGCTTGATCCATCCATCGCGCAATTCATAAAGCCCCTGAGATTTTAAATAAGCATTGGATAATGCCTGATTAATCCCCGGTGTTTTAGAGCTTCGCCATGGGCCTTTACTGGTAATGCCACACGCAACAGCCGCCTGTACGTGGACGCCTCGACTCATCAGGTTCCTTACCTTGGTGCGTGGCTTTCGCCACTGCCGCCAGTAAGCCATCCTTATTCTGCGCCGAATCCAATGATCTAAATCGACGCAGAGTTGGTAGCAATTGGCGATGCCAAAATAGTTAATCCAGCCACGTATAAATTGGCTGGTTTTGAAGAGCTGATATTTCATCGACACCCCCCAGTTACGATTCGTTAACACGCGTATCCGCTGCTTAAATTTCAGTAGCGTTTTCTCATGCCATTGAATACGACCAGCCTTGAAGGTAAACCCCAAGAACTTACTCTCACTGGTTTTAACGACGCGACTTTTATCGGTATTGACGACCAGCTTCAAGTGGTTTTGCAAGTACTGACTGATACTGCGTAGCACACGCTCGCCCGCTCGCGGGCTCTTTACCACTATTGTAAAGTCGTCGGCATAGCGGGCAAACTTATGGCCACGTTTCTCAAGTTCTTTGTCCAGAGGATCGAGCATGATGTTCGCTAGTAGCGGCGATAGTGGCCCGCCTTGCGGTACACCTTCTCGGCTCACACCATAGAACTGGTTGTCGACAAACCCAGCTCGCAGGTATTGTTTAATCAATCGTAGAAGACGTTTGTCCTTCACCTTGTCACCAAGGCGCGTCATCAGCAGATCGTGATTAACTCGGTCAAAGAACTTAGACAGATCGACATCGACCGCGAAGCGGCGACCTTCCTTGATGATATCTCTCACCTGTTTTACCGCCTGCTGCCCATTTCGATTTGGCCGGAATCCAAAACTATTGTTTGAGAAGTCGGGATCAAAAATAGGCGTAAGGACTTGGGCAATCGCTTGCTGGATCACTCGGTCACAGACGGTTGGAATCCCCAGTTGGCGAGTACCACCATCGGGTTTATCGATTTCAACGCGTCTGACCGGTGAGGGCGTATACCGACCTGTTGCCAGTTCGGTTGTCACCTTCGTCCAGTGCCCAGCTCTTGCCCATACGGGAAATTCGTTGATGGTCATGCCATCCACTCCCGCAGCCCCTTTATTGGCTTGAACGCGTTTCCATGCCGCTGAGAGATTTTCCCGCTGCAACACACGCTCAAATAGTTCGTCACTAAAGGCTGGCTTCAGATCGCTACGCTGAATCACGTCATCGCCGGACGGCGTTCGTGCGTTCAAGTGTGACAAGGCTCCTCCTTTATTCTCAATGTTCAGGCCTTCACCATGTATCAGCCATTACGCTGACCGTTGGGCTACTATGCCGTTTGCTGACTTCTGCTTAATCACTGGCAAAGTTACCTCTGCCAGCGCTATCGGTTTGTATCTAGTTCGCTCTCCGCTGGCGATACATTCAGCGGAGCCAAGGCACTTATTGACCAGAGCCTTACTGGTGGTTTACCGATCGCTTGTTAAGCAGATCTCCCCAGATAAGAACATGAACTGTCCCTGCGCAACTGCATCATTTACGGTGGCCGTTAGATCACACGGCTTCGTTGTCTTGTGCCAACTCGCCTCCAGCCTACGCCTCATATGATGTTCTTGTTCATCAGCTCGCAGTTTTGCGTCCGGCTTCCTTCAGACCGTCCCTCGCGGGTTAGCCCTTGCCATTCGCTAGTAGTTTATTGTCTACTGACAACATGGTGTTCGACGGTGATCTTCCTACAGAGGACTTTCACCTCATTAGTTCATGCCCATGCTGGGCGTACACAAGTCAATCAACTTCGCGCCTATCGGCGCCGGACAGCCTGCGCTCCGCTCCGGCTGCCGGTTATGGCGGCGTTAAGCATCAGATTCAAATATAGTTAATTTTAGGCCGTGATAATGAGCGATTTTCAAAAAGTATTAACCAAACTATTAAATGGTAATAGGTTGAGAGAGCCTTTTACATGTGCAAGCCGAGGTAAAAGCTATCGAGATGATCTTGATGAGAGATTCACTAATTTTATTAACAGAATTGATAAGTTCAAAGATGATGGCGTTGTAGAAAAGTACTTTTTCGATCGAAAAAATGATGTAAGAGAAGTATGCGAAATAATTATCCAAGCACTTGATGAATATTTAACTGGTAGTGCAGGCCGCGCCTACTCAAAAATTGAAAATTTATTTGAACGGCCAATTATTGCTGAAAACCTTAGTTATCTTGTACATAGCATGGACTCTTACTCAAAGAGTGAAAAATCACTCTTTAGGGTTAGATACTCAGAATCTGATTTAAAAGAAAGAAGCGATATGTTTCACATTCCTTTTCAAATACGAGAAAATGTCGGAACTCAAAGGTACTCAATCGCTGGTTTGCCATGTTTATATTTAGGTACATCTATTTATGTTTGCTGGCAAGAAATGGGCAAGCCTGACCTAAATAAATTGTATTTATCTAGATTTAAAGTTAATCATGATAATAAAATATTGAATTTTGCATACTCCTTAGAAACTTTAAAAGACACAAATCATGAAGATCTTTGGGATTGGGGTGAGGATAGTAAGTCCGATACTAATTTGAATATTGCTCATATAATATTTTTTCCTCTGCTAATGGCTTGTAGCTATAATAGAGCACATGAGAATGCTAATTTTCATGCTGAGTATATTATTCCTAACCTTCTTCTTCAGTGGATAAGTAAAGAAAAATCAAGAGTTTCAGGTGTCTCATATTTTTCAACTAAGACTAAGCAATTAAGAAACAACAATATAGGTGTAAACTTTGTTTTTCCACCTAATACGGAAGTTGTTAGAAATAAAAATTTTTGCCCTGACTTGTCAAATTCATTCTATCTTACGAAACCTATTTCATGGCAAGTTTTAGATACAATAAATAGGCCTCAAAAAGTACAAAATAATCATTTTCCTTCTGAAGATGATATTGAGGAAGGTTTTGTGAAAAACTACCGTTTAACTAAATTTTTCGAGGTTGAGCAAATGCTAACGCGCATTTCTAAAACAGGTGCCGTTGATGCTTAACAAGCGCTTTAAACAGAATAAAAACAGTTGGTTAAGTTCCGCTTCGCTCCACATTATAACCAACAATTTTTGTCCGCTTAAGCGGGCGTTAGCGGTCTTGGGTCGCGGATAAATTAGAGGTGACTGAATGAAGCAAGAAATATTTTTACACGCGATTACCGAGAACTTGAGAAAAGGAGTACCGACTGGCTTCACTGGCCTAGGTATTATATTTGTAAACAAAGACATAGGAACGCTGCCAATTTCACCTCTTCTTAGTGAAGAAGAATTCAGTACAGCAGGCTTAGATGCTCACACTATTGTCAATTTTTTGTTATCTATCTCTAACCTTAAAGACAAGAGGCATGATGGATTTCATGTTGTTAGTCGAGATTTAGGCCTCTTAAGAATATCGCAATATTTTAGCCCTTTGATCCCTAAAAATTCCAATGAAACGGTATTTAACGTTGGCGCTAGATATCGAACAGCTCAATATGGTTCACTATATGAGAATGTATCTTCAATAATAATTATTAGCCAACAAAGAGAGGTTTATATTGCAAAGAATGGAGTTGTGGAGTTGATCACCACATGAATCAAAAAGAAATAAAAATATTTGCAGCCGGATCAATTGTAATTGGTGCAACCGTTTGGATTATTCCATTTATGCTTAATAACTTTGAGGTTCTCTCACTAGATAGCCTCAAATATGTAAACTTAGGGATTACAGTTGCAGGGCTGTTTTGGTTTTCATATTTTAAGTGGGCTTGGAAATGGGGCTATATAAGAAAGCTTTTATACCGACCAAATTTAAACGGAACATGGTTGGGTGAATTTGAATCTGATTGGAAAGATGATCAAGGTCAAGTGAATCCGCCAAAAAAGTTTGTTCTCGTTATTCGACAGCACTGGTTTACTATATCTGTAAAAGCATTCACGAACATTCAGAAAACAGAGTCGTATGTGGAAACTCTGATGCTAGATGGCAATAAGGGTACAAAGATTCTTGCCTACCTATTTTCTGAAAAGCGTTCACGAACTGGAGACCATGGCCCAAGACAAGGAGCTGCGGAGTTAGATCTAGTGGAAACAGACACAACTAAGTTATTAGAAGGTCATTTTTGGACTCAAGCTGGAACACGTGGATATATAAGGGTAAAACAAATATCTAGTAGCGATCACATTGACTCTTTTGAGCAATCAGAAATTAAATGGTCAGATAAAGATTGTTGGGAGTCAATTCAGGGTGACAACTGTTAGTCAGTTTCTGCTCGCAGGAAAATTAGCATTTCAAGAGGATACGTAATGAGCCTGGAAGATAAATTATCTGGTTGGATGGGGCCTTCGAGTAGCACGGAGCAGGATAAGCAGGATAGAACGGAACGGATGATTCGCCAAGCGATAGATGCACATGAACCACTCAATAATTGTTCATTGAAAGTTTTTGCGAAAGGGTCTTACGCTAATAATACTAATGTGCGGGCAGATAGTGATGTAGACATAGCAGTGGAGTGCACGGAATGTCTTTACTGGGGGGAATCTGAAAAAGGTAATCATCCGCCTAGTGGATCATATGAGGGAATTTGGACCCCAGAAAAGTTAAGAGCAGAGCTTCTTTCTGCTATGAATACAAAATTTCCGAGTCAGGTAGACTCTTCAGGATCTACCGCGATACAGATTAATTCTAACTCAGCCCGCGTAGATGCCGATGTAGTTCCGTGTTTTAGCTATCGCTACTATATGAACTATGGATCGAGAGATGGAACAAAAATATTCAAAACTGATGGCAGCAGCATCGTTAACTACCCAGTTCAACAAAAGGAAAAGGGGGCAGCAAAGAATAATCGAACCGGATATGCCTATAAGAAAGGAGCGCGCCTACTAAAGCGCGTTGAAAATGCAATGGCACAAGATGGCACATTTCGTGAGTTGCCATCATTTTTCATGGAGTGCCTAGCATATAATTGCCCAGACAACACATTTTCTCACCCAACATGGACAGAGCGTCTACGAGCCATGCTTTTGCATATTTGGAATAACCTTAAAGGTGATGAGCCGACCTCTGGTCGCTGGTTGGAGGTGAGTGAGTGTGTTTTCCTGTTTCACTCAAATCAAAAATGGACTCGCGAGGATGGTCGCGAGTTTGCTAAAGCGGCGTGGAACTACTTTGGATTCAAATAATGCGTAACGTGACAATTAAAAGCTCGTTGTATTTACTGGTCGGAATTTCAGCGGTTGCATGGTTTTCGCTCGCTTACTTTAGCGACCTTGATTTGTCAAAGGTAAAAGATTTCTTTGGACTTGTACCAAAGGTTGTAACTATTGATCTTTTAGTAGTTGCAATATTTGTTAAATGGGGCTGGAAACATAAAATATTTAGAGGGTGGCTTGTTCCTTTTCCTAATTTAAATGGGAGCTGGGTGGGTTTTATATACTCCGATTGGAAAAATCCCGAAACAGGAGAAAAGCCACCTCCCATACCCGTAATGCTCACAGTAAACCAATCTTTCTTTCACATTAATTGCATGATGCTCACGAGTGAAATGGAAAGCTCTTCATATTCTGAGGGCTTTCTTATCGAACCGGATCGACAAATTAAAAATATAGCATATTCCTATACTAGCAAGCCCAGATTAAGTTTGAATGAGCGGAGTATTCCGCATGATGGAACAGCAGTGTTCAAGATCATTGAAAAGCCTAAGCAAAAGCTAGTAGGCAGGTATTGGACGGAGAGATTAACAAAGGGTGAAATCGTTCTTCAGCATCACTCTAAAGAAATACTTGAGGAACTACCGGAAGATTTGGAAGATCATCCCGTAACGGAAGATGAAAATCGACGCTAACAATCGGCTTCACGCAGACGCCCAAACCTACGCTTCTTTTGTGGGTTTCGCTGCGCTTTACTTTACACAACAGCCTCTCCGGTTTTGGCTCTGGTGAGCCTGGCGTTATGTGTAAGGAATAGTTTTGAGTTTTAAATCATGTCGTAGCTATATACTATTTAGCTACTCAGTAAAGAATAAATCACGTTAAGTGCTTGACAAAGATTCTAGCGATTTTCTAAAGGAGATTGAGAATACTTGTGCTAGTCGCCTTAAAGTTATCTCTAAAGGATCAGCTATGTGGAGAGATCAAGCGGGACATGATGATAGACCTCTCTACCAAGATGAAATACATATCGACGATTTTCCTGAACCTTATTCTGAACAACGCATGAAGCCTGGAGCGAATAGTGCATCAGAAAGTAGGGCAACCCCAAAGGTATTCCTTGTTTATATGTGGCCTCAACTAAAGAAACTGCAATGTCAGAAATCAGACCGTGGTTAGGCTCTATATTACCTGTAGCTACATTTATCAATGAGCGACGCTAAACAGAGCGACGATGCCAGCCTCTTAACACTGATCATCGTCTCTCTGTATTGGTTGGCCGTTGAGTGTTAGGTATTTGCGGCGATAATATCGCGTAACACCATCGGCAAGATGCCTTTATGACGAATCTGATCCAGTTCCGATGAGGTATCAACTCGCGAAAGCAGTTCTATTTTCTGCGATGACCCATCCATCCGCTGAATTGTCAGCTCCACAGATCCCCTTGGCTCAAGTGTATCAATACCCTTCAAATCAAAGGTTTCAGAGCCATCTAAATTGAGCGAAGCGCGAGTGACCCCTTTCGGTAACTGCAGCGGCAAAACACCCATGCCCACTAGGTTTGATTTGTGAATACGCTCAAAACTTTCAGCAATAATCGCTTTTACACCGAGTAAGGCTGGCCCTTTAGCGGCCCAATCCCGTGACGACCCTGTGCCATAAAGTTTGCCGCCAAATACCAGGGTAGGAGTGCCTTCTTCACGGTAACGCGCAGCGGCGTCGTAAATCGACATTTGTGCGGGTTCACCTTCAGGCGGGTGGTAGCTGGTTACCGCGCCGGTGGTGCCCGGGAGCATCAGGTTTCTGGCTTTACCATTGCCAAAAATACTGCGCAGCATCACGTGGTGATTGCCGCGACGTGCCCCAAGTGATGTCAGATCGCTCTCGGCAACGCCTTGTGAGATCAGGTACTCGCCGGGAGGGGAGTCTGGACGTATACGGCTCACCGGTGAAATATGGTCGGTGGTTGTATTGTCATCACACATCACCAGCATGCGCGCCCCTGAGATATTGTTGAGCGCGTCCTCAGGTGTTTCGATTGAGAAACCGTCGAAGAAAGAGATTTCCTGGATGTAGGTTGAATCGGGATCCCAGTCATAAACGGGGCCGGTAGGCGATGCCAATTTTTGCCATGTATCAGGACCGTCGAGAGAGTTCTCATAGGTTTCTCTGAAAGCTTTCGGGTCCATGCATGCATGCATGGTCTGAGTGATTTCTGCATTGCTCGGCCAGATATCTTTAAGGAAAACATCGTTTCCTTCTGCATCCTGACCAATGGGCTGAGTGCTCACATCAATATTGACGTTGCCCGCAAGAGCCATCGCAACAACCAGAGGGGGTGACATCAGGAAGTTGGTATCAACATCCGGATGTACGCGGCCTTCAAAGTTCCGGTTACCGGATAAAACCGACGCTGCGATAATATCGTGGTCTTGTAATGCTTTTTCAATGCTCGGTGCCAGAGGGCCAGAATTACCCACGCAGGTTGTACAGCCATAACCGGCAGTATTAAAACCCAGTGCATCCAGATGCTGTTGTAATCCCGCCTTGGTTAAGAAGTCGGTTGCCACCGGTGATCCCGGTGCCAAGGATGTTTTAACGCTACTCGGTACTGTCATTCCAAGCTCATTGGCTTTCTTGGCAAGCAAGCCCGCCGCAATCAATAAACCAGGGTTAGATGTATTGGTGCAGGAGGTAATCGCGGCAATTACGATATCGCCGTCTTTTAACTCTCTTTCAGGTAAGGGGAGGTAAATACCGGCGTCGTCTGCTTTCATCGGCGTCACGTTAACCACTTCAGGTTTGCGATCGCCTTCGGCCGCCGCTTTTCTGAAAACATTGCCAAGCTCAGCCAGTGGCAGCCTGTCCTGAGGTCTTTTTGGGCCTGCCACAGAGGTCTCAACTGTGGAGAGATCTAGCTGAAGAAGGTCGGTGTAGCGAGGCATGGACTGGCCTGGTGTCCAGGTCATGTTCTGTGCTTTATAAAAAGCGAGTGGCAGATCGCCATCCCTACCTGTTGCTCTCAGATACTCGGCAGAGATTTCATCAAATGGGAAAAAGCCCATGGTGGCGCCATATTCAGGCGACATATTGGCCACGGTTGCACGGTCAGGCAGGGAAAGATTGGCACACCCCTCGCCGATATATTCAACAAACTTACCAACAACACCGCCCGGATAGTTTCGCAACACTTCAGTGATCGTCAGTACCAGATCTGTCGCCGTGACACCTTCTCTTAATGCGCCGGTGAGTTCAACGCCCACCACTTCGGGTGCCAGCATTTGCATCGGTTGGCCGAGCATGGAGGCTCCAGCTTCAATGCCGCCCACGCCCCAGCCCACAATCCCTAAGGCGTTCGCCATGGGCGTATGGCTATCCATACCAATGAGTGTATCCGGAGCCATCAGACCTTTGATGTTCAGGTAGCCCTGTGCCAGATACTCTAGGTTAACCTGATGCACAATCCCGGTTTGTGGGGGAATAATTCTGATGGTGTCAAATGCCTGCGCACCCCATTTAAGAAAGGCATAACGCTCTACGTTTCTGGCTGCCTCAAGCTCGCCATTGATTCTAAGAGAAGCCGGGCTACCGGTATTATCCATTGTCACCGTATGATCGATCACAAGATCTGCGCGGACTAGAGGTTCAATGATTGCTGGGTCCATACCCATGCGTTGAACGGCTGAACGCATCGCAGCAAAATCCACAATGGCGGGTGTGCCACTCAGATCATGCATCAAGACGCGACCTGCCGTGAAAGGAATTTCGATCGGCTGTGTGCCTCGATCCTCTGTCCAGCGTCCAAGCGCCTGAACTTGCTCAGCGGTGACGCCGTTTTGGCCAACATTTCGCGCGATACCTTCGAGGATAGGGCGAAGAGAAAACGGCAGGTCATCAAGATTTATACCAAATCGTTCAGCGGTATCTGGAAGGCTATGGTAGCTATATGCCGTTCCGGGAAGTGTTTTAATGGAACGGGATGGATCAAAACCGATAGGACTTGTCATATTTTATACCTCACGCAGATGGGACATTGATGAACCTATAACCTTTTTTGGCCGAGCCTGCGATCATTGTCGGAGCGGCTCGATCTTTTTATGGGTCATATATTCAGCCGTCAAACGAACCGCTATTACCTGCAGTATCAATGGTTGCTTTATTAGAATTGTCGACAATTCTAGAGGATAGGCAGCTTAAAGCAAGGATATTGGCCGTTATTTTGTCTTAATTACATACAATCTAAGACTATTTGCTAGTGTCTATCGACTGTTCTGGGAATGTTTAAGGCTTAGTTCCTGCGCTATGCGGAATGACGATGCGACTGAGTTGAATGAATAAAGGGGCATCGGTTGACTAAACGCTAGGTAGCGAGCTATCTAGTGCCCTGATAAATTCAAGCGAATGCGGGGGAGAGGTTGAGTGCTGGCCGATCGAGGATCTTTCTCTGGATTAGGGATGGGCGATCCCTGTCAATTGTTTGTAGGTTGCTACAGAGGTACTCACCCTTGCAGCGCACGATGGTTTCGACGGTTCCCGTTCTTCTGAGGTGGGCCAGAATCTCGCCATGATCGGTGTTGTCTGAGTGATTGATTCAATCACCATAGACAAAAGCCCGTTAAATCGCTGTATAATGGAAGGCGATAGAACCATTCTGGGCAATTCTGAAAATTAAGTATCCGCCTAATGGATTGATGTACTTAATCAAAGAAGGCCTGCCATATTTGCAAAATAAACATGGATGCCTACCACCAATGTATACCATCTGAAACACGTTAATTTTGCTATTATTTATTTTATTTATATCGACTATAGGCTTAATTTAAATTGTTTTTATTGAGCTGTTTATAACTTTCCTTATAATCTGTCGCCGATTCATAATTAGAATTAACTGAGACGAGACGCCTGACGCTATGAGTTACTACTCTGACTACCTAGAAGAAATAGAGATTCGTAAAAACGACCTTGGCCTGCACCCGAAACCGATTGATAGCGCAGAGCTACTTTCTGAAATCATTGCCCAAATTAAAGACGTTGGTAATGAGCATCGCGAAGCATCTTTGAACTTCTTCATCTACAACACGCTACCGGGTACTACGCCAGCGGCTGTCGTTAAAGCGGCTTTTCTGAAAGACATCGCTTTGGGTAAAGAAACTGTTGCAGAGATCTCTCCTGAGTTTGCGCTTGAGCAACTTTCTCACATGAAAGGCGGTCCTTCTGTTGAAGTGCTGCTAGATATCGCGCTGTCTGACGATGCTCAGGCGGCTGCTGCGGGCGAAGTTCTGAAGTCTCAGGTATTCCTGTACGACGCAGACTACGCTCGTCTGGCTGATGCTTTCAAAGCGGGCAACGCCATCGCTAAAGAGCTCTTAGAAAGTTACTCAAAAGCTGAATTCTTCACCAAACTGGATGACATCCCAGAGAAAATTAAGGTTATTACCTACATCGCTGCTGAGGGTGATATCTCTACTGATTTATTATCTCCGGGTAATCAATCTCACTCGCGTGCTGACCGTGAACTACACGGCCTGTGCATGATCTCGCCAGAAGCTCAGCAGGAAATCGCTGAGATGGGCAAGCAAAACCCTGATGCTAAAGTGATGCTGATCGCTGAAAAAGGCACCATGGGTGTTGGCTCTTCCCGTATGTCGGGTGTTAACAACGTGGCACTGTGGGCCGGTGAAAAAACCTCTCCATACATCCCATTCATCAACAACCGTCCGGTCGTTGCAGGTACTAACGGTATCGCGCCTATCTTCCTGACAACGGTTGGTGTAACCGGTGGTATCGGTCTTGATCTGAAAAACTGGGTTAAGAAAACCGACGCTAACGGCGAAGTCGTTCGTAACGAAAGTGGCGACCCTGTCCTGGAACAAGCCTATTCAGTGGCGACAGGTACCGTTCTGACCATCGATACTAAAGCTAAGAAATTGTACAACGGCGACCAGGAACTGGTTGATATCTCTGATGCTTTCACGCCACAAAAAGTGGAATTCATGAAAGCGGGTGGTTCTTACGCGGTCACCTTTGGTAAGAAGCTGCAAACGTTCGCTGCTGAGACCCTGGGTGTTGAAGCGCCTGCTGTGTATGCACAATCTAAAGAGATCTCTATCGAAGGCCAAGGCCTGACGGCTGTTGAAAAGATCTTCAACCGCAACGCAGTAGGTGTTACGTCTAAGACACCTTTGCACACAGGCTCTGATGTTCGCGTTAAAGTAAATATCGTCGGTTCTCAGGATACGACCGGTCCTATGACCTGTCAGGAACTGGAAGCGATGGCCGCTTCTACGATCTCTACCAGCGTAGATGGTGCTTTCCAATCCGGTTGCCACACAGCCTCTGTATGGGATAACAAAGCGAAGGCAAACACGCCTAAGCTGATGGCGTTCATGAACGCGTTCGGCGTTATCACCGCGCGTGACCCGAAACATGTTTACCTTTCAATGACTGACGTTATTCACAAAGTATTGAATGACATTACCGTTGACGACCGCGCAATCATCATCGGTGGTGACTCTCACACCCGTATGTCTAAAGGTGTCGCGTTCGGTGCTGACTCCGGTACGGTTGCGATCGCACTGGCAACAGGTGAAGCAGCCATGCCAATTCCAGAGTCTGTGAAGGTTACCTTCAAAGGTAAGATGCAGCCTCACATGGATTTCCGTGACATCGTCCATGCGACTCAAGCACAGATGCTGAAGACGTTCGGTGGTGAAAACGTATTCCAGGGTCGTGTTATCGAAGTACAGATCGGTACGCTGTTGGCTGACCAAGCCTTCACTTTCACTGACTGGACTGCAGAAATGAAAGCGAAAGCCTCTATCTGTATCTCTACTGACGACACGCTGATCCAGTCTTTGGAACTGGCTAAGTCCCGTATCCAAATCATGATCGACAAAGGTATGGATAACAAGGCGGCGATGTTGCAAGGTCTGATCGACCTAGCAGACAAGCGTATCGCTGAGGTGAAATCTGGCGAAGCGCCTGCGCTGGCTCCAGATGACAACGCTAAGTACTATGCTGAACTTGTTGTTGATCTAGACGTCATCAATGAACCAATGATTGCTGACCCAGACGTTAACAACGAAGACGTTTCTAAGCGTTACACCCACGATGTGATTCGTCCTGCTTCATACTACGATGGCCGTAAGGTTGATCTAGGCTTCGTTGGTTCTTGTATGGTTCACAAAGGCGATATGCAGATCATTGCAGCGATGCTGCGTAACCTAGAGAAGAAAGGTCCTGTTACCTTTAAAGCGCCATTGGTTGTTGCGCCACCGACTTACAACATCGTTGACGAGTTGAAAGCCGAAGGTGATTGGGAGCTGCTGGAAAAATTCGCTGGCTTCGAATTCTCTGACGCGCATCCAAAAGAAGCAGCACGTACCAAGTACGAAAATATTATGTACCTGGAGCGTCCTGGATGTAACCTGTGTATGGGTAACCAAGAAAAAGCAGAGCCGGGTGACACCGTGCTGGCTACGTCTACCCGCCTGTTCCAAGGCCGTGTTGTTGAAGATGCAGAAGGGAAAAAAGGTGAGTCGTTGTTGGGTTCTACCCCAATGGTTGTGCTGTCTTGTGTCCTAGGTCGTTTCCCGACACTGGAAGAGTACAAAGAAGCGGTTGAGGGTATCGATCTGACTACGTTCACGCCGCCGACTAATGACTTGAGTGTCGCGCATACTATCCCCGCTGCACGTATCTAATCATTGATAGCGTGCTAACAGAAAAGCCCTGATTCTTCAGGGCTTTTTTATGTCTGGGGGTTGGCTTTTCGTGCTGAGCCTCGCTGACTAAAGTCTCCTTAGCCGCACTTTTCGCCAAACCTATAGCAGCATAAGCAGTGTTCCAATTGTCGCTCTGTGCTCGCTCTATTCATGACGATGACCTGCGTCGCAATATACGGGGCGAACGGCTTTAACGGGCTAGCTCTCTCTGCTGTCAGTTAAGCTCGATCTTTATCTCATAATTGTCCATGCTGTCTCTGATTGGCGGTCAGTGGCAAAAAAATCCGACGTTGATATCAACATCGGATTTTCTATCAAGCCTTATTATCGCTCAAATGCTTAAGCGAACAGCATTATGCCAATAGGCGATTTAACGGTTAGGCCGTGACGATAACGTTAGACGCTTTATCGATATAGGATTCGATTTGATCGAAGTTCAGATAGCGGTAAACATCAGCCGCCATGCTGTCGATCTTAGTCGCGTATTCCATATACTCGTCAACCGTTGGGATCTTACCGAGCAGTGCGGCTACCGCTGCTAGTTCAGCAGAAGAGAGGTAGACGTTAGCGCCATTACCCAAACGGTTCGGGAAGTTACGGGTAGAGGTTGATACCACGGTTGTGTTATCGCCTACACGCGCTTGGTTACCCATGCAGAGGGAGCAACCAGGCATCTCGATACGTGCGCCGGCTTTGCCGAAGATGTTGTAGTAACCTTCCTCAGTCAGCTGAGCGGCATCCATTTTGGTGGGCGGTGCAATCCACATACGGGTTGGGATTGTTGCGCCAGATGCTTCCAGCAGTTTACCCGCAGCACGGAAGTGACCGATGTTAGTCATACATGAACCGATGAAGACCTCATCGATATGTGTGCCAGCAACATCAGACAGTAATTTAACGTCATCAGGGTCGTTAGGGCAGGCCAGGATAGGCTCTTTAACGTCATCCAGATTGATTTCAATGACCGCTGCGTACTCAGCATCGGCATCGGCTTCCATCAGCGCTGGGTTAGCCAGCCAGGCTTCCATACCGTTAATGCGCCGCTCGATGGTACGCGGATCGCCGTACCCTTCAGAGATCATCCACTTCAACATGGTGATGTTAGAGTTGAGGTATTCTTTGATCGGTGCTTCGCCCAGCTTGATAGAACAAGCAGCCGCAGAACGTTCTGCGGCAGAGTCAGACAGTTCGAACGCCTGCTCAACTTTCAGATCAGGCAGACCTTCAATTTCAAGAATACGACCAGAGAAGATATTTTTCTTACCCGCTTTAGCAACGGTTAGAAGGCCCTGCTTGATGGCGTAGTAAGGGATGGCGTTAACCAAGTCACGCAGGGTAATACCCGGCTGTAGCGTGGTGCCCTTAAAGCGAACCAAGACAGATTCAGGCATATCCAGAGGCATCACGCCGGTCGCCGCCGCGAAAGCAACTAGACCAGAACCCGCGGGGAAAGAGATACCGATGGGGAAACGGGTGTGAGAGTCACCACCGGTACCGACAGTATCAGGCAGCAGCATGCGGTTCAGCCAAGAGTGAATAACACCGTCACCAGGGCGCAGTGAAACACCGCCACGGTTCATGATGAAATCAGGCAGGGTATGGTGGGTCTGAACGTCAATTGGCTTAGGGTAAGCCGCCGTGTGACAGAATGACTGCATGGTCAGGTCAGCAGAGAAGCCTAGGCAAGCCAAGTCTTTGAGTTCGTCACGGGTCATAGGACCGGTGGTATCCTGAGAGCCGACCGTGGTCATTTTAGGTTCGCAGTAGGTGCCAGGGCGGACGCCATCAACGCCGCAAGCTTTACCCACCATTTTCTGCGCCAGCGAGAAGCCTTTGCCGGTATCGACAGGTTGTTCAGGTTTACGGAACAGATCGACAGGGCCTAGGCCTAACGCTTCACGGGCGCGTTCAGTCAGACCGCGACCGATGATCAGAGGGATACGGCCACCGGCACGGACTTCGTCCAGAATAACCGGTGTTTTCAGGCTGAATTCGCACAGTAGTTCGCCGGTTTCTGCGTTTTTAGCGACGCCTTCGTAAGGGTACACGTCGATTACGTCGCCCATATTCATTTTTTCAACATCCATTTCGATCGGCAGGGCGCCAGCATCTTCCATAGTGTTGAAGAAAATAGGGGCGATTTTACCGCCGAAGCAGTAGCCGCCAGCACGTTTATTTGGTACGTGAGGGATATCGTCACCGAAGAACCACAGCACCGAGTTCGTGGCGGATTTACGTGACGAGCCAGTACCCACGACATCACCAACATAGGCAACCGGATAGCCTTTAGCTTTAACTGCTTCGATCTGTTTCAGAGGGCCAACGCTACCGGGTGCAACAGGCTCGATACCATCACGTGCCATTTTCAGCATGGCGTTAGCGTGCAGAGGAATATCGGGACGGGTAAAGGCATCCGGAGCAGGAGAGAGGTCATCGGTGTTGGTTTCGCCTGTTACTTTAAAGACCGTAACGGTGATTTTCTCAGGCAGTTCTGGCTTGGATGTAAACCATTCACCGGCCGCCCATGACGCCATAACTTGCTTGGCAAAGGTGTTACCCGCATCGGCTTTATCTTTGACATCATGGAAAGCGTCAAACATTAGCAACGTGTGGGACAGCGCTTTAACCGCTGTGGGTGCTAAGGCCGCGTCATCCAGTGCCGCAATCAATGGTTGGATGTTGTAACCGCCCAGCATCGTACCGAGTAGTTCAACGGCTTTAACTTTGTCGATCAGTGGGGATTCGGCTTCGCCCTTAGCGATAGCAGCCAAGAAACCTGCTTTAACGTAAGCCGCTTGGTCTACACCTGCAGGAATACGGTTTTCTAGCAGCTCCAGAATAAATGCTTCTTCGCCAGTGGGCGGATTCTTCAATAACTCAACCAGTGCAGCGGTTTGATCTGCATCAAGCGGTTTGGCGGGCACGCCTTCTTGGGCGCGTTCTTCTACATGTTTACGGTAAGCTTCAAGCACGATATAGCCCTCATCTGTTATCTCTATCAGAGCGCCGTTGAGTGTGACAATCTGACAGTCGACCGACATGTATCACGTCGATCTTGAAATTGGCGGGTAAAATTTTAGCCGAAAAGGGCTCTATAGTTAAGATTGATAGGCATTTTCGCTGCTAATACTTTGGGTTTAGTCCGCTCTAATATTAGCCTAAGTTAATATATTAACGCTCTATTTCGATCTTCTGCACTATATGATGTAGATCAAGGTTAGCTCGCTATCCTGAGTCAAGCGGTATTGATTTATGTATCATGCCTCAATCGTCAGTCAATATTGATGACGGCTTTAACCAAACAGGTTTCATTTAGCATTATCGTTTGCTATCGGGTTAGTTCGGTTGTTGTACGTGGTATCCGGACCTGATTAATCTAAGTAGTAAGAGGACAGGCTGTGAATTCACCCATATGGGCAGCGGTTTCTGGCTGGACGTTAAATACCGAGCTTGAAGGACCGAATGCCTTGGCGATTGAGACGCTTTTTGCCGCTCTCGAGGGTAAGGCGTTGATCTATGACGGGCCCCATAAAGGGGCCTTACTGCAGCATTACACACGTTTAGTGGCAGCCAACCCTGGCAATCTTCGCTATCAGGTACAGAGAGTCTATCTGGCTATTCTGTGTCATGACGCGGCGCAATTGACAGGCGCCTTGCGGGATCTCTATCTCACTTTGGATGGGCGGGGTAACGATCTGTTTAAGCGTTTACTCAAACAGGGCACGAGTTTGCTCGATGATGATGCTCTCGAGGTGTTCAATGCGGTTGTCACCGGGGGTGATAAGCTGCGCTTGTTACAGTTGAGTCAGAGTCATTCGGTACTGTGTAATGGCTACTTTTCGCTGCATTAATTTGAATTCGCTATATCTGACTTAAGGGAACGGGGGCAGTCGTGGGGGTATCTCATATCAAACTCACTAAGCGGGCAGCTAATCATGTGATTCAGCTGAGTGTTGTCGGCTTTGAGTTGCAATCAAAAACGGCGATTGAACTGTTCTTTATGCAGCACCAGCAGAGTTATGCGTTGGTGCCGGCGGAACAGGCCGACGTTATTATTTTTGATATGGAGCATCCTGCGGTTAAACCCCTGATCGATAAGTACCGTGGCGAGCGCCCCATTATTGCGGTGACCGCGACAGAAAAGCAGTTTCCCAGTTGTGTGACCCTGCATAAACCGCTCGAAGGCAAACGCTTAATCAAGGCGATTAAGCAGGCGGCTGAGCAATTTTCGTCGGGCGCCATTGATCCGCCTGCAGCTACGCTGACGAAGGTCAGTAATGCAGGGGAGCAGGCGTTTCAAGCCTATCAGACACGCTTGGCCGCCGAGCGTCAGGCGATCGCCGATTACCGTGCCCACAGTTCCGACCGTTCTAAGGCTTCAGCCGATGTGCGGCAACGTTTTGTCCTCACACCTGATGCTACGGCGGTGGTTAAACCGGCGTCTGCGGACACCCAGGCAGCCGCTGCTGCAGCAACGCTATCTGAGGTCGCATCGGCAGCGGCTAATACTTTAGCGACTGAATCTCCGGTTGATGAGTTAGCTGTCAATGACGTGCCAGAGTCAGATGAACAGGCGCGGGAGCACAGAACTAAGCTGACTTATCAGATGGTGTATGAATGCTGTGGCAATGCACCGGATGTCAATCTGCATGAGCCTGATCAGCGTCGCCGGGTGTTCTTTAAAAAAGACTCAACCCTATTAGCAATGTTGCTAGAGGTGATTGCCGAAGGCAATGCGCGGGCACTACCCGTTGAGATTATAGGCTTACCGGGCACATTGGCGTATTTGCCAGAATCGAAGCAGTTTTTATTTGATTTTAGTGATGATCTTTTGATTCCGCTGGCCCTAACCCGTTTTGGTTATCAGGAGCTGACTTTAAAAGTTCGGCCTGACCTAGATGCTGAGCGTCCCGGTGTGGCGGGGGCTAAAGTGACGATCATCAAGAGTGATGAATTAATTTGGAAGCTGGCGCTGTGGACATCGAAAGGGCGATTAGATCGTATGTTAGACCCGGATAAACCACACCGGCTTAATCGACCACTGGATCTTGATCGGTTACTGCCTATCCCCCATGTCGCGACGATCAGTAGTTTGTGGGGGCGGCATAGTCTGTCAGCCATTGAAGTGGTTAAAGTGCTGAAAATCCATCAGCGTTATGTATTTGCCTTTATGACCGCAGCTTATGCGCTAGGGGCGTTTAAGTAATCGTTATCACCTAGGTCTCGGTGTTAGGAGGCTAACGGGTGTTTAGTTATTAACCCATGTCGGAGAGATTTTGGTGGGAGATTATAATCAGGATGCTATTCGCTATATCGCAATCACCCCAAGCGGAGCTTACTTTGCAACCTTGAACTCCGCGTCAGATGACGCCAGAGCGATGTTATTGCAGTTGCTATCGACCGACTTCGAGTTGCTCTATTCCATTGAATTGGTCTCTGAATTAGCTGATCTCGATGAAACACAGGCGATGGGCGTATTTCAGCAACTGTTGGATCGTGGCTTCGTGGCCCTGTCTGAGACACCCCCGGAGATTAAGCGGGGGCCGTTAGAGGATATTTTGCCCGGCTTGTTAGAACAGATCTCCGCCAGTGGTAAAGCGCTGTTGGCAGATGATCAAGGGTTTTGTCTCTCATCGGTGGGGTATTCAGTGGAGCAGTCTGACGCCTTGGCCGCCTTAGCGGCGGATCTATTGCTGTTACAGGAGCGTCATAAGCAACTATTGAATGGTGATTTAGGCTTAGCCAGTGACTCTTGGGGCATCTTAAACGGTGCCGGGCAAAGCCAGATCGGTTGTTGGGGAATTTATATTGGTCACCAGCGCTTTACCTTGGTGATCGCCGATATGCCCAAGTTGTACCAACAGGCTTTTGCTGAAATTCTGGCGAGCTTAGCTCGCCGTTATCTTGAATATTAATATTTTGAATTTAATTCGCTTCCACAATGGAAGCCTTTACGGAAGGAGTGTTCTATGCGTTCTGAGATGCTTACCTCTATTTTGAGTGATCTCAACGGCACGTCTGCAGATATCGAAGCGTCAGCGGTCATCTCAACCGATGGTCTGATGATTGCGGCGTTACTGCCGTCGAGTATGGATGAAGACCGAGTTGGCGCGATGAGTGCCGCGATGTTGTCATTGGGCGAGCGCACGGCAAAAGAGCTGGCCCGTGGTGAGTTAGAGCAAGTGTTGGTGAAGGGGGATGAGGGTTATATTCTGATGACTCACGCCAATCAGGATTCTGTGCTTACCGTGGTGGCGAAGCCGAACGCACGTCTGGGTTTAATCTTCCTCGATGTGAAACGTGCCGCAGAGGCGATCGGTAAAATCCTTTAATTTGTTAATCCCGAGCAGCGGCTAATGGCCAACATGGATAGCCGCTGCTAGGTGAATAAGGTTGGAAGTATGTCTGAACAAGACACTGGAGAGACGCGGACGGTCGAAATCTCATATTTCGATGGTAGTAAGCGAACGGCAAATATTATTGATCGGGAGGTGCCTTATCCCGACGGCAAGTTGATCGTATCCCGAACCGACCCGCAAGGGATTATCACCCACGCGAATCAGGCATTTATCGATATGTCTGGTTATAACGAAGATGAATTAATCGGCGTTAATCATTATATTCTGCGTCACCCGGATATGCCGGCGGTTGCTTTTAAAGACCTCTGGGACACCATCGAACAGGGTAATAAGTGGCATGGTTATGTCAAAAACCTGTGTAAAGATGGCGCTTACTATTGGGTTAAGGCAACAGTGATTCCCAATGTTCGTAATGGCCAGTTGGTGGGGTATACCTCGGTTCGACGCAAACCTTCACGACGTAAGATTGAAGAGAGTGAAGCGCTGTATAAAACCTTGTTGGCTGAGGAGTGATAAGCATGACATTCAATCTTACGGTCAGTCCAGATTTTGCGCCTGACCATATTTCAGGCTGGTATTTTTTTAATACCTGGTTGCAGCGCACGCTGGATATCGGTATTCATTTAGAGCTTTATGATAGCTTTGACGCGCAACGCAAAGATATTCGCGCGGATAAGTTTGATCTCATCTATGCCAACCCCTACGACGCATCGATGTTGGTCAGGGAGTTGGGATTTCAAGCCGTGGTCCGACCTACGAGTCAATCGGATGAGACTGTGATTGCCGTGAATGCGGAATCGGCCTTTCAGACGGTTGAGGATCTTGCACCCGGTTGTCGCATTGCCACCACTGATGATCCCGATGTACATACCCTGGGGATGATCATGTTGGAGTCTGCCGATCTCGATAGCAGCAACACCGAGATCAAGCAGTACAGCAGTTATGTGGTGGGGGCTAAGAGCTTACTAAACGACAATGCCGACGTTGGCTTCTTTCTGAAAGCGGCCTATGACGAACTGTCAGAGCTGATCCGTTCGCGGATGCGGGTGTTAGTACGCAGTGAAATTAGCGTGGTTCACCATAGTTTGTTAGTGGGGCCGCGCATGGCGGAGCATATTCCGGCGATACAGGCGGCGTTGCTGACGATGCAAGATAATGAAAAAGGCAAAGGTGTACTTGAAAGCATGGGGATCTCGTCATGGGAACCGATGGATGCCGAGCAGACCGAGTTTATGATCGATCTAATCGATACCCTGATCGATTAAGACAAACCAACGCCTCGCAACGGGGCGTTATCTCAACAATTCTTCCCCGCCACAGAGCGCTATGTATCTCCCTTGCTTAGGGATATAGCCTTAGTTTCTTTATTTACGGCTGTATTAATCGCTGTTTCTATGTCAATTTATCAGAGCATTTTGTGTAACCCTTTGGGTTTCTATGTCGCACGTGGTATTGAATTAATAACCGAATGGCCTGATATTACGACGTAGGATGTTATCCTGATGAATGGTTTGATCCACCCTTTGGCCGATAGATAAACTGCGTTATGGGTGGCTTAGTAGTATGGTGACGATAGCACCGCTGTTTCAGCAGATGGGTGAGGTTAGTGTTGGTGGATCCAGCGCTAACCTGACTTTTTTGAGGATAAATGATGAAAACTATCGTAATCGTAGGAGGCGGGGCCGGCGGTCTTGAGCTGGCCACCCAGCTTGGCCATAAGCTGGGTAAAAAGAAACGCGCTAGAATTATCTTGGTGGACCGAAACCGTAGCCATATCTGGAAGCCGTTGTTGCATGAAGTGGCGACCGGTTCATTAGATATGAGCAGTGATGGTGTGGTCTATCGTGCGCACTGTGCGGCACATTATTATGAGTTTCAGCTCGGCACTATGATCGGTCTGGATCGGGTCGCCAAATGTATCCGCCTAGAATCCCTGAAAGATGACGAAGGTAAAGAGGTACTACCTGAGCGGGAGCTGGCTTTCGATACCCTGGTCATGGCGGTGGGCAGTGTGAGTAATGATTTTGGTACCCCTGGCGTAGCGGAACATAGCTACTTTCTCGACTCCCATCAGCAAGCCGAGCGTTTTCATCGGGCGCTGTTAAATCAATTTCTGCGTATCAATCAGAGCGCTGCGGATACTGAGCTGCAACTGGCCATTGTTGGCGGTGGTGCTACCGGTGTCGAACTGGCCGCCGAGTTAAACCATGTCGCCGACCTGTTTAAGTTTTATGGCATGCCAGAGATGTCGGCTAAGCGATTGAAAATCCATTTAATTGAAGCAGGCCCGCGAATCTTGCCGGCGTTACCGCAGCGGATAGCCGTGGCGGCGAAGAAAGAACTGAATGAGTTGGGCATTAGCATCCATGAAAATGTGCGGGTGACACAGGCGACCGATGCCGGTTTTGTGACCCAAGACGAGCAGCTAATTGCCGCGGATCTACAGGTCTGGGCAGCGGGGGTTAAAGCGCCAGACTTTATCAAATCCATCGACCTGTTTGAGACGAATCGTAACGGTCAGATCATCGTTAAGCCGAGCTTGCAAAGCAGTGTTGATGATGCCATTTATGTGATTGGTGATTGCTGTGCCTGCGAACAGCCCGACGGCAGTTGGGTGCCACCACGGGCGCAGTCGGCGCATCAGATGGCCTCGTTAGTGTATAAAAATATTTTATTGTCAGAGCAAGGTAAGCCGTTACAGAGCTACCTTTATAAAGATCATGGCTCGTTGGTTAATCTTAGTCGCTACAGTACGGTGGGTAGTCTGATGGGCAACCTTACTAACGGCTCGATGTTTATTGAAGGGCGCATTGCCCGGCTGGTGTATATCTCGCTTTACCGTATGCATCAGGTGGCCATACATGGCTGGTTAAAAGCATCGGCGGTGTATTTTGCACAGAAGATTGGCGGTACGGTTAAGCCGAAGATGAAGCTGCATTGAGAAAGCTGACGCGTGATAGCGATTAAAATCTAGTTAATCTGAAGTCATAAAAAACCCGGATCAGTCTAAACTGATCCGGGTTTTTTTAGCGCTTAAGGGGCGAGCCCTTAAGCGCTATTGGTAGAGTGTCGATTAAGACAGGGCTGCCAATGCTGCGTTCAGCGTTGCGCTTGGACGCATCACTTTCTTAACGTCTTCGCGGTTAGCGTGGTAGTAACCCCCTAGGTTAGCAGGTGTACCCTGAACAGCACTCAGCTCGGCAATGATCTGAGCTTCGTTGTCAGTCAGTGTTTTCGCCAGTGGTGCGAACATAGCGGCCAGCTCTGGATCTTCAGTCTGAGCGGCAACTTCTTGTGCCCAGTACATACCGAGATAGAAGTGGCTACCACGGTTATCCAGTTCGCCAGTTTTACGTGAAGGAGACTTGTTGTTCTCCAGCAGTTTACCGGTGGCTGAGTCCAGTGTTTTCGCTAGGATATCAGCACGCTTGTTGCCTTCTTTGATGCCCATCTCTTCCAGAGAGACAGCCAGAGCAAGGAATTCACCGAGAGAGTCCCAACGCAGGTGGTTTTCTTCTTGAACCTGTTGTACGTGCTTAGGAGCAGAGCCGCCAGCGCCTGTTTCATACATACCGCCGCCTTTCAGCATAGGTACGATAGACAGCATTTTAGCGGATGTGCCCAGTTCCATAATAGGGAACAGGTCAGTCAGGTAATCACGCAGTACGTTACCGGTTACTGAGATGGTATCGTTACCACGGATCATGCGATCCATGCTGTAACGAATTGCCTGATTGTAAGTTTTGATTGTGATCTCAAGACCATCGGTATCATAGTCTTGCAGATACAGTTTAACTTTCTTGATCAGTTCAGCATCGTGGGCACGTTTGTAGTCCAACCAGAAGACGGTTGGCATACCGGATTGACGGGCACGGGTAACAGCCAGTTTAACCCAGTCGCGCACGGCGTCGTCTTTGGTTTGGCAAGCACGCCAGATATCACCTTTCTCAACATCATGTTGCATCAGCACAGTGCCGTCAGCAGTAACAACACGCATAATGCCGTCAGCCATGATTTCGAAGGTTTTATCGTGCGAACCATACTCTTCTGCTTTACGAGCCATCAGACCAACGTTAGGGACAGTACCCATCGTAGTTGGATCGAAAGCGCCGTTCGTTTTACAGAAGTTGATCATTTCCTGATAGATACGGGCGTACGTGCTTTCAGGCATGACGGCTTTAGTATCTTTAGGCTTGCCATCAGGACCCCACATCTTACCGCCATTACGGATCATGGCAGGCATAGACGCATCGACGATAACGTCAGAAGGAACGTGCAGGTTGGTAATACCTTTAACGGAATCAACCATCGCCATTTCTGGACGGTGTTCTAGGCACTCATGGATCGCTTCTTCGATCTCTTCACGCTTAGAGGTTGGCAGGGTAGCGATCTTGTCGTATACGCTGCTGATACCGTTGTTAGGATTAACACCCAGTTCTTCGAACAGGTCGCCGTATTTATCAAACAGCTCTTTGTAGAATACAGTAACCGCGTGACCGAAGACGATCGGGTGAGATACCTTCATCATGGTTGCTTTTACGTGTAGAGACCACATGACGCCGCTATCTTTAGCGTCTTGCATGGTTTCTTCAAAGAACTCACGCAGGGCTTTGCAGCTCATGCGCATGCTGTCCAGAATCTCGCCTTGTTCTAGGCTCAGTTCTTTTTTAACTTCAACGTTGCCGGCTTGGTCAACAAACTCAAGACGTACATCGCCAGCTTGATCCATAGTGATGGATTGTTCGCTAGAGAAGAAGTCACCGTCGCGCATATAATCCGCATGGGTACGGGAAGCCTTGCTCCACTTACCCATAGAGTGTGGGAATTTACGGACATAGGCTTTTACAGCACTTGGGGCACGACGGTCAGAGTTACCTTCACGTAGAACCGGGTTTACCGCAGAGCCGAGGATTTTAGAATAACGAGCCTGAATGGCTTTATCTTCGTCTGTCTCAGGGGCTTCAGGGTAGTTAGGGATATCGCAGCCTTGCGCTTGAAGTTCTGCGATGCAGGCTTTCAGCTGAGGGATAGAGGCAGAAATATTAGGTAGTTTGATGATGTTAGCGTGTGGATCTTGAGTGAGTGCACCCAGGAATTTCAACCCATCTTCCGCTTTTTGCTCTTCGGTCAGCTTTTCGGGGAATGCCGAGAGAACGCGGCTTGCTAGAGAGATGTCGCTGATTTTAACGTCGATGCCGGCCGCTTTAGCAAATGTTCTTACAATAGGTAACAAAGAACAGGTTGCCAGTGAGGGTGCTTCGTCGGTCAGGGTCCAGTAAATAGTTTGATTCGTTGTAGTCATTGTATCCCCTTGTCATTTGGCTGGTAGCCAGAGGCTTAACAGAACAGCTTATGGCTATTCGTTACATCTTTGCGTAAGCCCGTAATTAATTATTCCGCGGGCGCATTATACGTTAAAAAATTACTAATACTGAAGTAGTTAGACCGATTCAGAGGGATCTTATCGACTAAAAGATAGTATGACTGTAGTTTTATTACCGATAAAGGGGGTTGGTTTTGCGGTTTTAGACTGATAAGCAATAAAAAAGGGATCCGAAGATCCCTTGGGTGTCGCGTGAGACGATTAGCGGTTTGGCAAAACGTCTTTGAGTTTGTTGTGCATATCGAGCAGGGTTTTCTCGGTAGTGTCCCAATCGATACAAGCATCGGTGATGGAGACACCGTATTGAAGATCGGCTGGATTGTCCGTCATTTTCTGATTGCCCCAACCGAGGTTAGATTCCACCATTAGGCCAACGATTGATTTGTTGCCATCAATGATCTGGTTGGTGGCATTTTCCATCACCAGTGGTTGTAGCGCAGGATCCTTGTTGGAATTGGCGTGGCTACAGTCAATCATGATGTTTTGCTTCAGGCCGGCTTTTTCCAACGCCTGTTCACACAGCGCCACATGAACCGAATCATAATTAGGTTTGCCATTGCCGCCGCGCAATACAACATGGCCGTATTTGTTGCCTCGGGTACGCACGATGGACACTTGGCCCTGTTCGTTAATACCGAGAAAACTGTGTGGGTGAGCAACCGATTCTAGAGCGTTGATCGCCACGGTCAGGCCACCGTCAGTGCCATTTTTAAGCCCCACAGCGCCAGACAGTCCGCTGGACATCTCACGGTGCGTCTGGGATTCGGTGGTGCGCGCACCAATAGCCGACCAAGCAATCAGATCTTGGATATACTGTGGTGAGATCGGGTCGAGGGCTTCAGTCGCCAGTGGCAAACCCGCTTCGGCCAGTTGTAGCAGCAATTCACGACCGATATGTAGGCCCTCTTCAATTTGAAAAGAGTCATCCATACGCGGATCGTTAATCAAGCCTTTCCAGCCGACAGTGGTCCGAGGCTTCTCAAAATAGACGCGCATAACCAGATAGAGAGTGTCTTTTACTTGCTCAGCAAGCTGCTTTAGCTTCTGACCATATTCAAGGGCTGCTTTTGGGTCGTGAATAGAGCAGGGGCCAACCACGACAAACAGGCGCTTATCTTCGCCTTTCAGAATATTTTTAATAATCTGGCGACCTTCCATCACGGAAGTGGCCGCTGCTTCTGACAGGGCTAATTTTGCTTTCAACTGATCAGGAGTGATCAGTACGTCATTACTCTCAATATTGAGGTTTTCGACTCGGTTATCAGACATCTCAATTTCCTAAAGTGTACAGCCTTTACTCTGTACACCCGTTAGCGCGTTCGTAAAGGAGGTACTTTGTAACATATTAAGCGCAAAGGTTTAAGTGCTGACTGAGGTGATCGGATGATACAATTGGATTAAATATGTCGGCCTTTGATATTGCGCATCATTATCAACATCGTAGATAACTTTTTTGTGCTATCTCTCGCCCCTGTGCGAACTGATTAAGCATAACGCTGTCCACTAGGCTGATCGATCCGACTTATAGATGAAGAGGTTACTGTGCCTGTAGTATTTCACCCTGTTGTCTGGCCCCGTTTAGGCGTTACCCTAATCGCCGTGCTGATGATGACACTGCTTCAGTTTAGCCTGCCGGCCAAGGCGGGACTGTTTGATAATGCCAACCCGTTCAGCGCGCAACAGGATGGGCCTTTGCCGGTCGATCAGGTCTATCTGCTGGACAGTGAACAGAGCGAAGGGCAGCTTAAACTGATCTGGACGATCAAAGATGGCTACTATCTTTATCGCGACAAAATCGAACTGCGTTATGGCTCTGAGGTTGCCGAGTTAAAACGCAGTTACTCCGAGGCGGAACAAAAGGACGATCCTTTGTTTGGCCGGGTTTGGGTGTATCACAATCAAGCGCTAGTAGATCTAGACCTGACCAGCAGCACCGGTCAGCCGGTGGATAGCACAGTCACGATTACCTATCAAGGTTGCTGGGATGGCGGTATCTGTTATCCACCGGTCACCACCACCATTGACCTAAAACAGCTTCCTGTGAATACCGTTAACGTCGATAGCTCATCATCAGTGGTGAATAGCTCAGCGGCGATGACTGAGAATACAGCCGGTCAGACGAATACCGTTGCACCGGTCATTCAAAGCGAGCAGGACCGTTTTGCGGCCATGATTTCCGGTAGCAGCTTGCTGTTAACGCTGGGTGCCTTCTTTGTCGCCGGGTTAGCCTTGGCGCTGACCCCCTGTGTGTTCCCGATGATTCCTATTCTATCGAGTATTATTGCCGGGCAGGGGCATCGCACCACGGCCATGCATGGCTTTATGCTATCACTGGTGTATGTGCTGGCAGTTGCTGTCACCTATACCATCGCCGGGGTGATTGCGGGTTTGTTCGGTGAGAACCTGCAGGCAGCGTTCCAGAATGCCTGGATTATCGGTCTGTTTAGTTTTGTCTTTGTGCTGCTGTCGTTGTCGATGTTTGGTTTCTATGAACTGCAACTGCCCAATGCGCTACAAAGCCGTTTGAACAATCTCAGTAACGGCCAGAAAGGCGGTACCGTGATGGGTGTGGCCGTGATGGGCTTTTTGTCTGCGTTGATTGTCGGCCCCTGTATGGCGGCGCCGTTAGCCGGGGCATTGATCTATATCGGTCAGACCGGTGATCCGTTGCTCGGTGGTGCTGCGCTGTTCAGCCTAAGTATGGGGATGGGCGTACCGTTGCTGATTGTCGGTGCATCGGCGGGCAAATTATTACCCAAAGCCGGGGCGTGGATGGAAAGCGTTAAGGCCGGTTTTGGGGTGATGTTGCTGTTGTTGGCGGTGTGGATGCTGGATCGAGTGATCGACGATAGTATCGCGCTGCTGCTGTATGCGGTTATCTTGCTGGTGGCGGCGGTGTATATGAAAGCCTTGGATCGGTTGCAGGATGAGGCCCGAGGCTGGCGTGTCTTCTGGAAAGGTATCGGCGTGGTGTTGCTTATCTATGGCGCGCTGCTGTTTGTCGGTGGTATGACCGGCGGCACCAGCTTGCTACAACCGCTGAAAAATATTGCCGCAGCCCCGGCTCAAGCGGCGACGGAGATGAGGTTTGTCACCGTGACCAATAAGACCCAGTTGGATCAGTTGTTAGCGGAAGCAAAGGCGCAAAATAAGCCAGTGATGCTCGATTTCTATGCTGACTGGTGCGTTGCCTGTGTCGAGTTGGATCTGTTTACCTTTTCGGATGCCGGGGTACAGCAGGGGCTGAGCGGCTTCTCACGCATCAAAGTTGATGTCACCGCGAATGATGATGCCGCAAAAGAGTTGAGCCGTGATTACCGTGTGATAGGCCCGCCTGCGTTGATCTTCTATGATCGTGCAGGCACGTTGCAGGCGAATATGACCCTCATCGGCGTGATCGAGCCTGAAGTGTTTATCAACCATATTGCTCGGTTGAATTAACCGTTTGTGATCAAGGGTTAAATTGCTTCATTAATGAAATAAAAATATATATAAATCAATTACTTAAATTAATAGCTTAAACAAGATGGTTAGATATTGCGCTTAAGCAAAGTACTTAAATAAAGCACTAAAAAAGAGTAATAAAAAAGGCTGATGTGTAAACATCAGCCTTTTTTGTGGGGACATACTTGTTAGCGTTATCGTCTTAAGCGAAAGTCATTTCCGGTACGTTGTCCGGCACAATCAATTTGCCTTCGGTCTTCTCGATAATCTCTTCGACGGACACACCCGGTGCCCGCTCTTTCAGATGGAAAGCGCCATCTTCAATTTCGAGGTAGGCGAGGTCGGTCAATACTTTCTTAATGCAACCACGGCCAGTCAGCGGCAGTGAGCATTCGGTCAGTAGTTTAGATTCGCCATGCTTAGATGCGTGGGTCATGGTCACGATAATATTATCCGCGCCGGCTACGAGATCCATCGCACCGCCCATGCCTTTAATTAGTTTGCCGGGAATCATCCACGAAGCGATATTACCGTTCACATCGACTTCAAATGCGCCCAATACCGTGAGATCAACGTGTCCGCCACGAATCATGGCAAAGGATTCCGCTGAGGAGAAAATCGATGCGCCCGTAGCCGCCGTTACGGTTTGCTTACCGGCGTTTATCATATCCGCATCAATTTCATCTTCGGTTGGGAAAGGGCCCATACCCAGCAAACCGTTTTCGGACTGCAGCATTACTTCGATCCCCGCAGGGACATAGTTTGCAACCAGTGTGGGGATACCGATGCCCAGGTTGACGTAAAAACCATCCTGAAGCTCGCGTGCAACACGCTGAGCCATCTGTTCACGAGAGAGTGCCATTGTTTTTCCTCTTCTCCCTAATAGCCGTTATCAACACACAGCTATCTGGAATACATTATTATTGTTTAGCCCTGACGTACGGTACGCTGCTCAATACGCTTCTCGAAGGTGCCTTTAATCACCCGATTGACGTAGATGCCGGGGGTATGAATCTCGCTAGGGTTCAACTCGCCGGGTTCGACGATCTCTTCCACTTCAACCACGGTGATTTTGCCGGCTGTCGCAGCCATCGGATTAAAATTCTGAGCGGTGTCGCGGTAGACAACATTGCCGTAAGTGTCGGCTTTCCAACCTTTAACAATGGCGAAGTCACCGGTAATCGACTCTTCCATAATATAGTGTCGGCCGTTAAATTCGCGTACTTCTTTACCATCACCCACCGGTGTGCCGTAGCCTGTTGCGGTATAGAACGCAGGGATGCCAGCGCCGCCAGCACGCATCTTCTCGGCCAGTGTGCCCTGTGGGGTGAGTTCAACCTCAAGTTCGCCCGCCAGCAGCTGTTTTTCAAACAGTGCGTTTTCGCCAACGTAAGAGGAAACCATTTTTTTGATTTGACGATCAACCAGTAGAATACCGAGACCGAAGTCATCGATACCGCAGTTATTTGAGACAACGGTGAGATCTTTTGTGCCCATCGTTCTGATCTGCTTGATCAGATTCTCAGGGATACCGCAAAGGCCGAAGCCGCCTGCGATAACGGTCATGCCATCTTCCAGGCCTGCCATCGCTTCTTCGTAGCTATTTACTACCTTGTTGAAACCCGACATGTGTGCAACTCCGCATTAGCTGTTGTTGTTATAGGCAGATACCCGGCTGGGACAGTCCTGTTGCCAGAACACCGGGTACCTGATGCAACGATTCTGATCCATATCGGTTGGCCTAAAAAGGTCAATCGAGTGGATCAGTGGGTTAAGTCTCATATACTGGCTATTATTTAGCAAATTTAATGATTTAAACTATTTATAAGATTTATTAATAAATAGACTGTAAATTATCTTTTTAATAGACTCATTAGAGTACATAACCGCCGGTGAAATATGGCTAATATTACCCTTAAACAGTTGAAAGCCTTTGTGGCGGTTGCCCGTACCCAGAGCTTTACCGATGCCTGTATACAGGTGCATTTGTCACAACCGGCACTGAGCATCGCCATTAAAAACCTTGAAGAGGAGGTCGGTGGTGCGCTCTTTAGCCGTACCACTCGGGCGATTGCACTCACGCCTGAAGGGGAAGAGTTCTATCCGGTTGCCCGTAAGATACTGCAGGATTGTGATACCGCTCTCGACGACCTTAACCAGCGTTTCGCCATGAACCGAGGCCGAGTCGTATTGGCGGCCATGCCCTCATTTGCCAGTAGTTTGTTACCGGGATTGATTCGTGAATACCGGATGCTTTACCCCAGTGTCAGTGTCACGGTCAATGATGTCATTGCCGAAGATGTGGTGGATATGGTGCGTAACGGTCAGGTTGAAGTGGGTCTCACCTTTGATCCGGGCCGCTCTGAAGACTTAAGCTTTACACCCTTATTTGAAGACCGCTTTGTTGCCGTGGTGTACCCCGAACATGAATTAGCCGAACGTCAGGATATTGCCTGGCAGGCGCTGCTGAAAAATGACTTTATCGCCTTACAGCGGCCCTCCAGTATCCGTTTATTGATCGAAGCAAAGTTGCGTCAATTAGGCATGCAGGTTCACCCAGAATTTGAAACCCATCAGTTGGCCACCATTGGTCGCATGGTCGTGACCGGCTTGGGTGTCAGTGCAGTGCCTTCGTTGTGTATCGGGCAGATGCGTGAACAGGGCGCGGTCTGTCGTGAACTCCATACGCCGGTGATGTCCCGCCCAGTGGGGATCGTCACTCGCAAACGCTATCCACTTTCAACCGCCGCACGCAGCTTGGTTGATATTATTCAGGCATCGGCGGGGGAGCTTGCCCAAGAAGTGAGGTTGACTTGATTGGAGTGGTGATATGACCTAACGCTTTGATTTAACGGTATGCGACTATTCAGATTTAGGCGGGTTTATGGCAGGGGCGTAGCCTCCATAGTCATCCATGGGGCTGATTCAGAGATTGCATTGGTTTCTGCCATCTCCCCTGATTGTGCGAAACTACGTCATCATAACGTTATGATGCTACAATGTCATAACGCTATCCAACCAAAGGTGATTCATGAGCACTTTATCCAAACGTTCGACTGTTTATTTCGAGCCTTCAATCCATAACGCTTTAAAACTCAAAGCGGCGTCTTCTAACACATCGGTCTCAGAGCTTATTGATGAAGCCGTACGGTTGCTTATGCGTGAAGACCAAGAAGACCTCACCGCCGTGAGACAGCGAGCGAGTGAGCCTGAAATATCTTACGAAGAACTGTTAAACAGTTTGGAAGCTGATGGAAAAATATAAAATCACTTTCAAGAAGTCTGTCACTAAGGATTTCAAGGCACTTCCTCAAGCTGATATTAAAAAAATATTGGCAAGAATAGACTCATTAGCTACAAACCCTCGAAGAGAAGGTGCGATCAAGTTAACTGGTCAAAATCTATATCGTATTCGCCAAGGGCTTTACAGAATCATTTATGAAATCAGAGATAATGAGCTTGTGGTACAGGTTATAAAGGTCGGCCATCGTTCGGATGTATATCAACGGAGTTAACCCGTGCGACAAAGACGGTGATTAAAAAGGCAAAACCCATTGCTGCTTGTTCGCTTGGAACCGGTATCGGCAAGCACTGGTGTAGCGAGGCACGCCCCCGTGCCGACAAGCAGTATGAAGCGATAACCTATTCATGCATCCTTGCTCTCTCTATGGCACCCAATCAAGGGCTTAATCAATGACTGAACGATAAGCCTCGATAATGTGGCTCACATCCACGGTGCTGCCCTGTTGCATCCGTTGGTCGTGATTCAGCGTTACCTGTAAATAGCGCAGAATGATGCCGCTTTGCTCGCTACTTATCAGTTGCTCAGTTGCGTTTGATGTCGCGGTAAAAATTTTCATGAGAGCCGAGTGTCATTAATTCTAGCGTTAATGTGCCATCATTAAAGCTGTAACCTAATAGTGTTAGCTGCTTGCTCATTTTAAATTTATGGACACGTAAAAAAGATAAGTCACCTTTTTTCTGTTCGCCAAGGGTTGGGTCTTCCATCAACGTTTTGATGGCTGAATCTAGATCTTTTTTTGGGTAGGTTTGAGTTTTTTTACCGCTTTTTTGAAACTTGGCGTTTGTAAAATCCGCTTTGTATTAGCCAAAATCGTAGCTCTCAAGTTTCCCTGCCTCTTTTTCCGCTTGGGCAATGATGGCTTGCTTCACAAACTCGTATGGTAAATCTGGATTATCCTCCATCATTTCACCAATTTTTGCCCAATGTTCAATTTGCTTGGGTGGTGTTCTATTTAAGGCTTTCGCCATAATAGTCGCTTTATTAATAAGCTCTTGGTCTAGTCGAATGCTAGTGGTTGCCACAGTGATAGCCTCTTAAGTATCAATATGGGTTGATTGTAGCAATATGCCACAGTTGAGGCAAATTGCATCAGGCTGGCTAATGCCTCTGCTAATAAGGGATGCAGCTTAATGATAGCTTCTTTATCGCTTGGGCTGCACTCAAAGCCTTAATCGTTGATCGCGCGATAAGCCTCGATAATGTGGCTCACCTCCACGGAGCTACCCTGTTGCATCCGTTGGTAGTGATTCAGCGTTGTCTGTAAATAGCGTTGAATGATGCTCTGTTGTTCCGCTGAATGGGCCTGCCATAGCGTGTCACCCACTGGGCTGATAGGCCTACCGGCATTGCTGTCAGCTGACGCCAGCATGATTTCGTAAAAGCGATGGTTTTCTTCAATCAGCGCTTCATCTTTTAAACTGAAATTTAGTTCGATCAACGTCTGACGCAAGGCAAATTGATGGTGCACGGGGCAGAGTAGAAAATCGAGGCTCAAGCCCATATGTGTTTGTTGAATAGCGCTAACAAACTGCTTAATGAGATCGCCACCTACCCCCGCAATAATGATCAGTTGCCTACTGCTGTGCTGTTCTAAGGGCAATGCCGCGACATCAAGACAGTGGGGAGTCCAGCGTTCAGCGAGATCGGGGTAATGCTGTTGCAGTCGGTTTTCTAATTCAGTGATCAGTGCGGGGACGATATCCACAAAATGGATCTGAGCGCTGCTGTGAGAGAGTAGGGCAGCCCCGAGATGACCATGGTCACAACAGCAATCCCAGATATGGCTATAGCCGGGTGTTACCATCCGTTTAATCTGGGTTAATCGTTTACTGAGTTTCAAGAAAAGACCTTAGTGCTGTTTTTAATTTGTGGTGAAGGCTTGTGGTGCGAGTACTGAAACCTGTTGTTGTAAGGTGCTTTGGCGGTCAGAGATAGCTATACGCCAGTGAGACTTATAAGCCGGCCAGCGAATAAAAGACATTAGCATAGACGGCAAAGATCACTAAAAGCAGACAGCCCAGAGAGAAGAATAGAGCTGTTTTAGGTCGGCCAAACAACAATGGAGCAAGCCCGCACACCACGAGAGTCAGGAGCATAACCCACCAATATTGGATATTTTCCATGAGTAACGATGTGATATAGGGGACTTCGTTGCCGGTTGCTTGGATGGATCCGGTGAAACTGCCAGGTTTTACGTGGCTCAGTGCAAACAATAAGAAACCAGCTGCTGCCAGCATAAGGCTGGAGAGTAGGGCGCAGAATGCTTTTATCATGACTATTCTCTTTGGGCTTTGAGGCTAATGCTCATTTGGGCCGATCATTTAACGAAGCCGGTTGCCAGAGCTGCACGAATCAAGTCATTCATTCAGATGAATGGAATGGGTTGAGCTTACTTAAATGCTCTATGATCCGTGCAAAACCTTGCTTAGTTTTAAGCTTAAAAGAGAGTCTTGAAAGCCTATGTTCATCGCCGGTCGTAGTTATTTAAACTCGGCCCAAATCGGTGCGTGGTCGGAAGGTTTTTCCATGCCGCGGATATCGTAATCGATATTGGCGTCGGTGCAGCGCTGGTAGAGTGAGTCGGTTGCCAGTACCGCGTCGATACGCAGGCCGCGTTTAGGTTCGTCATCAAACCCCTTGCTACGGTAATCAAACCAGCTAAACAGGTTGTCAGTATCGGGATGGATTTTACGGAAGGTGTCTTTGAGGCCCCAACCGAGTAGGCGAGCCAACCATTCACGTTCTTCCGGTTGAAAGCTGGTTTTGCCGGATTTAAGCCAGCGTTTGCGGTTAACTTCACCGATGCCGATATCGATCTCTTGCGGTGAGATATTCAAGTCGCCCATCACCACCAACGGCTGTTCGGGATCGCAGTGCTGTTCGAGATAGTCTTGTAGATCGTTATAGTATTTGCGCTTCGCAGGATATTTGGTTTCATGGGCAATGTTTTCACCCTGAGGGAAATAACCGTTCAGCACCTTGACCCGAATGCCATCGATATCGTATTCACCGATGATCATCCGTTTCTGGGCGTCGCTATCATCGCCGGGGAAGCCTTTCTCAATGCTCACCGGTGGTAGTTTAGAGATTAGACAAACACCGTAATGACCTTTCTGGCCGTGATATTCCACATGATAGCCCAGTGAGGTAATCATCTCTTGGGGGAATTCATCATCATGTACTTTGGTTTCTTGAATACCGATGACGTCAGGCTGATGTTTGTCTATCAGGGCTTTAATTTGATGCGGGCGGGCGCGTAGGCCGTTGGTGTTAAATGAGATCAGTTTCATGCTACATCCAAAGGAAAATCGATAAGAGGTGCGATATGGCGCCTACGTTAACCTTCAGATAAAAAAAGTGCAATCGCGGGCGATTGAAAAACCCTATTACCAATTTTGTTGATCTTTATTGGCATCATGGCACCACAGCAGGTAGATTAAGGCCCATAAAGTTTTATCGGGCAGAAGTCTGGCGTCGCCGTTCTGTTTGTTCAGTTAATTGTTATCTGTGTTAAGGGGATCTCTGTGGCAGAATTTGATTTTGACCTGTTTGTAATTGGTGCTGGTTCTGGCGGTGTGCGGGCTGGACGTATGGCTGCAGGCATGGGCGTTCGGGTTGGTATGGCTGAAGATCGTTACTTAGGTGGTACCTGCGTGAATGTGGGTTGTGTACCTAAGAAGTTGTTCGTGTACGGCTCTCATTTTACTGAAGATTTTGAAAACGCCGCCGGATTTGGTTGGACGGTGGGTAAATCGACCTTTGATTGGCCGACCTTGCGGGATAACAAAACCAAAGAGATTGAACGGCTGAACGGTATTTACCGCAATATGTTGGTTAATTCCGGCGTTAGCCTGCTGGATGGTCGCGCAAAAATCACCGGGCCGAACAGTGTTGAGGTTGCGGGTAAAAAATATACCGCCGAACGTATTCTGATCGCCACAGGCGGTTGGCCTTTCGTGCCTGAGTTCCCGGGCAGTGAGCATGTTATTAGCTCTAATGAAGTGTTCTATCTGGATGAATTTCCTAAACGTGCCATTGTGGTCGGCGGTGGTTATATTGCCGTTGAGTTTGCCGGTATTTTTGCTGGCTTGGGCGCTGAAACATCACTGGTTTACCGTGGTGATATGTTCCTGCGTGGCTTTGACCAAGAAGTGCGTGAATTTACCGCTGAAGAAGTGGCGAAGAAAAATGTTTCGCTGCGCTTCAATAACAATATTGAGAAGATTGACAAGCAGGCCGATGGTTCATTACTGGCGTACCTGACTGACGGTACCACGCTAGAAGCCGATACCATTATGTACGCCACCGGCCGAGTACCTAATGTGAAGGATCTGGGGCTGGAAAATATTAATCTGGAACAAAAAGCCAATGGCGCGATTGTTGTTGATGATCAGTTCCAAACTGCTGAACCGTCAGTGTATGCGATCGGTGATGTGATCGATCGGGTGCAATTAACACCGGTAGCGCTGGCTGAAGGTATGGCACTGGTGCGCAACCTGTATGACGGCCAAGCGCAAAAGGTTGATTACGACCTGATTGCTACTGCGGTGTTCTGTCAGCCAAATATTGGCACCGTTGGACTTTCTGAAGAAAAAAGCCGTGAACTCTATGACAATGTCGATGTCTATTCTTCTAAGTTCAGAGCAATGAAGCATACGCTTAGTGGTAGTGATGAGAAAACCTTCATGAAAATGTTGGTTGATCGTGACACAGATAAGGTGCTTGGGGTGCATATGGTTGGCCCCGATGCAGGCGAAATCATTCAGGGCATTGCTGTCGCTCTGAAAGCGGGTGCAACCAAGGCGGTATTTGATTCCACCATTGGTATACACCCTACCGCTGCGGAAGAGTTTGTAACGATGCGTGAACCCGTAAGTTAAGTGACCTTCATCGACTTTAGCCCCGGCTGCTTCGGCAGACCGGGGATTTTTTTGTCTTAAGTTTTTATTCGGCGAGCCGCTTGTCATTTAGCGGGGTTTTGCTTAAGTAGGGTATCGCTGTGAAGAATGTGGGCGAGGCTAGACGTTGAAGAGGTGTTAGCTTACAGGGATGCACAAACAGGGCTTAGCATAGGTTGAGGGGGGCACCTTAGATCACTGTCTAAAGCGCCACCTCAAGCAGGAGAGTGAAAGGTTAATCGGCGATCTGCACGTTATTACGGCCCGCTTCTTTCGCTTTATAGAGTGCTGCATCGGCGCGGGCGATAAGGTTATCCGGTGATTCATCGCTACTCAGTCGGGCAACTCCGAAGGAGGCGGTGACCGAGCTGATCACTTCGCCGCTTTTCTTTTGTTTGATGCGAATGGCGGCGATGCGGTGGCGTACCTTCTCGGCCAGCTCACAGGCGGCCGTTACATTCATGCCGGGTAGCAGCATAGAAAACTCTTCGCCACCAAAACGGACGGGGATCAGCGGCTCAGTACAGGCTTCTTTGATAAGCTTGGCGACATATTGCAGCACCTTGTCGCCCATCTGATGGCCGTAAGTGTCATTAAACTTTTTGAAGAAATCGATATCAATCATGATGAGCGACACATCGGGTTCAGGTTTCGCCGCCTGCTCACTGATCTCTTGATCGAAGACGCGGCGATTGAATAAGCCGGTGAGGGGGTCAATCGTTGCGTCTTGGCGGGACTGATCGAGCTCTTGTTTCAGTTTTGTGATTTCCGACTGTGCTTCATCAATCTTGGTTTGGAACTGTCGGGTACTTTCACTGATCGATTCAGTGTTCGCCGAGAGGTTTTGAATAATCGCTTCTAACGATTCCGTATCATTACCGGTTTTAAGGGCGGCCAGGCTGTCTTGAAGAATCTCATTGTAGGCTTCGGTATCTTGCACGGTGCTAGATGCCGAGCTTTCCAAATCGCCCATCACCGATAACAGTGCCCGCTGTACCGCCTCTGAGTTCGCCGCTTCATCTTTTATCAGGTATTCACTGAACAGTTGTTCGCTGATGCGATTAGGGCAGGTACCGTAGATCCCTAAGACCTTATCCATCTGCTGGTTAAGATCGGGGATAGACTGAGATACATAGGCATACCAGAGGGCATAATTCAGCGGGGTGGGAGGGATGACATTATGCACCATCAGTGGAATAACTTGACGGAGATATTCGGTGGCCTGGTGGGAATTATCTGCGAACTTCATAGAACCTCATTTTGTCTATCTCGCTAAAACGTGATAACGGAATCTCTGTCATCGAGAAGCCTAAACAATAACACTATTTCTGCCGAGCGGTGATTTTTTAGCATATCGGCCGGTAGATTATAATGATTAATTATTTAAAAGTGCGCGCTAATCTGTTTGCATAATCAATAATATAAGCAGCTTACCCACTGATTGTTAAACAATGAGTACTAAAGCAGCTATTCTGTTGAGGCAGTATTGTTAATCGATCTTAGGTTGTAAAGCGTATTAAGGGGACGGCTATGTCACTGATTTACGGGCTCCACTTTAATAATCTCAAGGGTGATTTGTTTGGCGGGTTAACGGCCGCCGTGGTGGCGTTGCCGCTCGCATTAGCGTTTGGTGTGTCATCAGGGGCCGGTGCGATTGCTGGTTTATATGGGGCTGTTTTTGTTGGTCTGTTTGCTGCGCTCTTTGGCGGAACGCCGAGTCAGGTATCGGGGCCAACAGGGCCGATGACGGTGGTAATGGCATCGGTTTTTACTCAGTTTATGGCCTTGGATCCGGTCAATGGTGCAGTCTATGCCTTCACGGTGGTGGTGATGGGCGGCTTGTTGCAGATGTTATTTGGTCTGCTGAAACTAGGTAAGTATGTCACCCTCGTACCGTTTCCGGTGATCTCCGGTTTTATGACCGGTATCGGTATTATTATCATTTTGTTAGAGCTCGGGCCAATCTTTGGTTATCCCTCATCGGCGGATACGATCGAGGCCTTAGAGCAGATCCCCCATTACATTAGTGATGCCAATCCTGCCGCGCTGTTACTTGGCTGTGTCACCTTGGGAATTGTGATTTTTTGCCCGAAGAAAATCGCCGATGTGATTCCGCCAACACTGCTAGCGCTGGTGGTCGGGACGGTGATCTATCAGGTTTTTCATGGTGATACCGATCTCGTGGTCATCGGTCATATCCCCACTGGCATGCCGCAGTTTGTGGTACCTCAGTTTTCCATGGTGATTATCGGCGATATGCTGTTTGCCGCGTTGATGCTAGCGGTGTTGGGGTCGATCGATTCGCTGCTGACGTCGCTGGTGGCAGATAGCGTGACCAAGACGCAGCATAACTCCGATCGTGAACTGATCGGCCAGGGCATTGGCAATATGGTCGCGGGGCTGTTTGGTGGTTTACCCGGGGCGGGGGCTACCATGCGCACCGTGGTTAACATCAAAGCAGGAGGTCGAACCCCACTGTCGGGTTGTTTTCATGCGCTTATCTTGGTGGCGGTATTGCTTGGTGCAGCCCCCTTAGCTGAAAGCATTCCCCATGCGGTGTTGGCCGGGATTCTGATTAAAGTTGGTTTAGATATTATTGATTGGCGCTTTTTGTCCCGCTTACACCGTGCGCCATTGTTTGTGGCTGCGCTCATGCTGGTGGTGTTGGTATTAACCGTGGTGGTCGACCTAGTGACGGCGGTGTTTGTTGGTGTGTTTATCGCCAATGTGGTGACGGTTAAAGGTTTGGCGGATCATCAGCTCGATAGTATCCGCGTGATTGATAGCCATGCAGGCAGTGACGAAGGGCTCAGTAAACGGGAGCGCGCTTTATTGGCTGACACCCGAGGGCGAGTCATTTTGTACCAATTTGATGGGCCGGTGAGTTATGCCGCGGCACAAGGGTTGGCTGCCAAGTTACAAGGGCGTCGTCCCCATGATGCCTTGTTAATGGATTTTAGTCGGGTGCCTTTAATCGATGTTTCTACCGCGCTAGCGATTGAAGACATGATTGTTGAAGCGCAAGCATTAGGCCGGGATGTTCATATGATTGGCTTAAACTCAACGGTCAAAGATATTCTCGAACGGTTCAAAGTGTTGAGCTTAATACCCCAAAGTTTCTGTCATGAAACCCGTAAAGAGGCCTTGGAAACCGCCTATGCGATGGTGTTTCGGGATGAGCTCAACTGACGCATAGGTTAACTTGGTGCTGAAACGGGGTGAGGGCGAGTTTGAATGCGTCGAGTCGGTTGGCGGCGAGTTTGGCGTTGATTTGTATCTGTGTGCCAAACAGTCGTTCGCAGTCGGTTAGTTGAAACTGTGCGATCAATTGCTCAAGTTCGCCAGTGAGATCATAGGGGGCGGTCATCGTTAACTGCAGTGTTGGAGTGACCGTTTCACAAGGCAGCGCCTGCAACGCTTCCTGTACCGCTTGTGAGTAGGCCCGTGCAATACCGCCGGTGCCCAGTTTGATACCGCCAAAATAGCGTGTGACAACCGCGCAGATGTTGCCTAATTCACTGTGTCGCAACACATTTAGCATGGGTTGTCCGGCAGTGCCTTTAGGTTCGCCATCATCACTGTAGTTCCATTGATGAGCATCATTGGGGCTGCCTGCAATATAACACCAGCAATGATGGTTGGCTTTAGGGTGCTGGGTGCGTATGACGTCAATAAAAGCGGTGGCGCTGTGACGGTCGGTGACCGGCCAGATATCGCAGATAAACCGGCTTTTGCGCACCTCAATTTCAGCCTGATGCGCTTTAGCAGGGCGGTTATAATCCACGGGGTATGACTCCTAAAGCGATGATTACAGTCTAGCCGGTTGTGTACCAAGCCAAAGATGAATGCTTCTAAACCAGCTATATTGGCCAAACAGTTGGGTTAGTTCAGCCTCGAGTGCCTTCAAATCGATAGCGCGGTTGTCGGTGGTATCTAACAGCATCAGTTCAATTTCAACAGAATCCCGGCGGTAGAATAGCGCCAGTCGGTTGATGTTTAATTCTGGATGGCCCGTTTGGTCGAGCAATTCCCAGAGAATACCGCTGATTTCGGTTCTGACTGGCAAGCTCATCGATAGGTCGTGGCCCTCTTCATCATCATAGGTATCGATATGGAAGATGGCATGGCCAACATCTTCAAACTTCTGCATCAACCGGTAGACCGCTTGGTCACCGATAAAGTGGCCTTCTGAGGCGCTCAGGTGGGGCGCTACTTGAAGATGCATCTCTAACTGACTCTGACTACCCATACTACGACTTTTGAAACTGTGGACGCTGAGAACCCCTTCGACACCCATAATGACATCGGTATAGGCTTGTATCTGCTCTTCAGGTAAAGCGGTATCGACCAGTTCGAGAATGCTCTTCCAAGTAAGGTCCCAACCGACCTTCGCGATGATCAGGGCGACACCAATGGCCGCGGCTGAATCAAGCCACGCTATGCCGGCCATCGCGCCTGCGACACCAAAAAATACCACGATGGATGAAAAGGCATCGGTGCGGCTGTGCCAAGCATTGGCAATAATCAGATCTGATTTAATACGCAGGCCCACGGCGAGGGTGTAGCGGTAGATCATCTCTTTTGAAAACACTGAAATAGCGGCGACGACGAGGGCAGGCCACTCGGGCAGTTGTAATACTTCATTACGCAGCAGGGTTAATAAGCTTTCATAGGCCATTGCACCGGCCACGGCCACCAGCACACAACCGAGAATAACGGTGCCGATGGTCTCAAAGCGAGCATGCCCCCAAGGATGTTCTTCATCAGGTTCTTGGTGGGAGTATTTAATAATCCAGACCACCAAAACGTCGGTCAGCAGATCGGACAGCGAGTGGATACCATCGGCGATTAACGCACTCGAATGGGCGATCATCCCGAAGACAATTTTGAGCATCCCAAGGAGGGTATCAAGGATGGAGCCGATGATGGTAATTCGCTGGGCTTGTGCCTGGTGGCTACGGGATTCGGGCATGGTAAAAAAAATCCAATTTTTGACGAGGGCAATATGGTAAGGCGATCCGATTCAATTGGCCAGTTGAAAGCTATTTTTATTAAATTTATTTGTTAAAAAAGGGTTGACTTCTTTTCGTCACAGCAATGACGCGGAATTGAAACAGTTCTTGGATAAAAAACCAAGATTTGCCGATTGAATAAGATTTATTGAATATAAGCTATTGATTATTATATTAAAATACATCTGGTTAAAAAGTAACCATATTGTCTGAGACGGTCTAAACTCGGGCAATTTGGCGGTGCTAAGGTAGGGTACCCACAATGTTATCCACAATTAATGTGAGTAGATTGAGACAGCCCTTTAGTTCTCTGTAATCTGGCGGTTGTCGCCGGCGTGTCAGGACCATATTATGGGCTCTGACAAACTTGAAATGGGAGTATATGTGGATGGAAGGTGGCAATGCACTTTCGCTGTTATTACCGGTGGCGTTGTTTATTATTATGTTAGGCATGGGACTGACATTGAGGCTAGCGGATTTTGCCCAGTTACGCTATCGACCCGTGGCCATAGTCGCCGGTGTCGTGCTGCAGTTGATTGTGTTGCCGTTACTCGCTTGGTTGGTGGTGAGCCTGATGAATTTGCCGCTGTTATTGGCCGCCGGATTGATGATTGTCTCCTTTGCGCCCGGTGGAGCGACATCGAATATGATCAGCTATCTCTGTCGGGCGGATACGGCCCTGTCGATTTCATTGACGGCCATCACCAGTCTGATTATTCCCTTTTCACTGCCTTGGCTTACCTGGTTAACACTTGAATATCTTCTTGGCGAAGGGGTGCTGGTGGCGTTACCGCTGCTCACCACCATTATGAAGTTGGTCGTGGTCACATTAGTGCCGGTGGCGTTAGGTCTTGTGATTAATCATCGTTGGCCACAGGTTTGTGCGCAATTGCAGAGACCGATAAAAGTGCTATCACTGGTGTTTATGGTGATCGTGGTGGTGATGATCAGCTGGGCCAATCGTCAAGTTTTACCAGAACTGCTGCCGGTGTTGAGTCCGGCGATTGTATTGTTGGCCACTAGTGCGATGCTATTGGCAGGTTTGTTCGCGCGCTATCTTTTGCGACTCGATACCGCTACCGCCCTAACATTGAGTATTGAGACGGGTGTTCAGAATGCGGGTACTGCTTTGATGGTCACAGGTGCCTTACTACAACAGCCAGAGATGTCTCTGGCGGTATTGTTGTATGGCATCTTGATGCAGATACCAGCACTGCTACTGGTGGTGTGGCGTAACTGGCCGGTAAGCCTGAGATCTGCTTCAGTCGATACCCAATAATTTATGAGTCTGCAAACTGAGTTTCCATTGAGGGTTGGCTAAGCAGAAACGGATGCTATCCTGGGTGTTCATGCGCTGCAATGGGCCATCCATTGGTTGCAGGTAGAAATGAGTGAAGCCTAGGCTGTTAAATTGTTCCGGCAGGGCAAGGGGCTGAGGGTAGACCAATTTAAGTTCATCACCACTGCGCTGCACCAGTTCAGCATCAGCTTTAGGGCTAACGCAGACCCAGTCGATGGCGTCGGGGACGGGTAAAGTACCATTGGTTTCGACCGCAATCTCAAACCCTTGCTGATGCAGTGCGTCAATTAAAGCGGTATCAAGTTGCAGCAGCGGCTCACCACCGGTGCAGACAACATAGGGCTGACCTTGTTGGCCAGTAGTGGTGTCAGGCCAGAAGCTTTTAACCGCTTGGGCTAAGGCTGCCGCTGATGCAAACTTGCCACCGTTTTGACCATCCGTGCCGATAAAGTCGGTGTCGCAAAAATCACAGACCGCTTTGGCGCGATCCTGTTCACGCCCGGACCAGAGGTTACAGCCGGTAAAACGACAAAAAACCGCAGGCCGTCCGGCCTGTGCACCTTCACCCTGAAGGGTGTAAAACATCTCTTTTACGCTGTAAGTTTTGCTCACGGAATGGCCCTGATCTGCTGGATGCGGCTAGTCTACACAGTGGTTAACTAAGTTTAAATACTAACGTGACAATGGGGGCGACAATGACGCGGTTATTGACTTTGGAAGTTAAGTTCTATTGCGGGTAACAAAACAAGTTATTTGCGCGAAGTATTTTGCGGTGTAACTGGAGAATCAAACCGGTCAGTGCGACCGGCTTGAACGTGATGATGACACTAGCGTGACATTAGCCGGTCGCTTCTAAGGGCGCTGGGCTTGACCACCAAAGGCTTCGGTTAGTGCTGGAATCAAGCGGGTGAGTTCCAGTGACATCTGTACGAAGTCGGCATCAAATTGCGCAAAGGCTTCATCAGGACTGTCCTGATCCATCTTCTCTTTCAGTTGATCCGAGAGTTTAATCCGTTTGATACACAGGTCATCCTGCAAAATGAAGTTAAGGCTCTCTTGCCATTCCAGTGCAAGTTTGACGACTCGTTTGCCTGCTTCAAGGTGGTGGCGGATCTCATCGCTATCAAGATCTTGGCCTTTACAACGGATAATGCCGGTTTCGACTGCACTGTCTCTCAGCTCGCACTCATCCAGTGGTTCTAGGCCGGTGTAACGTTCTTCTGGCTGCTCTAGCCAATGAGACATGACTGCAGAAGGGGCATGATTAACATCCGGCAATACAACCGGCAGAGAGCCTAATAAGCTGCGTAGGTGGCTGAGTAGTTCTTCGGCGCGCTTGTGGCTGCTGGCATCAACGATAAGCAGGTTATGTGCTGGGGCGATCAGTGCCCAAGTCGTTTGGAACTTGCTGAATGCGCGCGGTAGTAAGTCCAAAACAATTTCATCTTTGAGCTGGTCTTTCTCTTTTTTATAGACCTTGCGGGCTTGCTCATCCTCGATCAGCTTCACTTTCTTATCCAGCTGCTGACGGATCACCTGGGTGGGAATGATTTTGTCTTCTTTTTGTGCCGCGATCAGCATAAAGCCGTTGCCAGCATGTACGAGCATTTCGGAGAGATCGCCACTGGGGCTTACCCAGCCAAAGCGGCTAAGTTCTTGGCTACCACAGGGGGTAAAGGCTTTCTCGCTGAGTTTTTCTTCAAGGGCTTCAGGGGTGTAACTAAACTGCTGGGTGAAACGGTAAAAGATGGCATTTTTGAACCACATGAGAATAAGCCCTTAATAACAGATAAAAAAAGAGTGGCTATTGTAAAGCGATATCCGGCGGTGGGACAGAACTGATCTTGATAATATTAAGGTGATTAGCGTTGGGGCACCGTTGCTCGGTGTAGAGCGCGTTGTTGGGTGCCCGTGACATGCGTAGAGGATTAAAGGCCTTCGTAGGCCAATAAGGTAAAGACAGGAATATCGCTTTGCTGAATCAGCTCTGAGCCGTTGAGATCGGGTAGATCAATAAGAGCAGCGGCTTCATACACTTCAGCACCGAGCTCTTTGATAATGGTGCTGGCGGCGAGAATGGTGCCGCCGGTGGCGATCAGATCATCAAAGATCAGCACTTTGTCGCCAGCAGCGACCGCATCGACTTGCATTTCGACGGCGGCGGTGCCGTATTCAAGGGCATATTCGCGATGAATAGTTTTACCCGGCAGTTTGCCTTTTTTTCGTACCAGCACTAATGGCAGATTGAGTTGATAAGCGATGATTGAACCAAACAAGAACCCCCTGGCATCAATACAGGCAATATGGGTGACTTCGGTATCGATATAGCGCTGAATAAAGGCATCGGCAATCATTCTCAGGGCTTTGGGGTCTTTAAACAGTGGGGTGATATCTCTGAACATGACGCCAGGTTCTGGCCAGTCCGCTATCGTGCGCATAACTGACTTTATATAACATTCATCGAAACTCATCGGGGGTACCTTAAAACAGTAGGGCTAATATCGAGTAGCCCGATCAGGGGCCAGTACGATCAAAATAATACCCGCTAAAGAGCGGGTATTAGGATGTTGCAAGTGAGGTTTAGTCGAGCGGACAGGTTTTGTTCTCAGACATCGGAATGTCTTGAGATTCACCGGATAGACGATAGATCTCTTCGAGGTTGCTCAGTTCGATCTCTTTACCATCGACCCGTACCAGCTCCATTTTTTGGAACCGGGTAAAAATACGGCTAACGGTTTCGACGGCTAAGCCAAGGTAGTTACCGATCTCGTTTCTCGACATGGATAAACGGAACTGGGTTTCTGAATAACCACGCAATTTGAAGCGAGTCGATAGTTTAATTAGGAAGGTCGCAACGCGTTGTTCAGCATTCTTCTTGCTCAATAGCAGCATCATCTGCTGGTCATCACGAATCTCTTTGCTCAGTGTCCGTAGGATCTGGCGGCGCAACTCTGGCATCTGTCCTGATAGCTCATCGAGCCGTTCAAAAGGGATTTCGCAGACGGTGGTTGTTTCAAGAATTTTTGCTGAAACAGGGTATTGTTCGCTATCAAAACCACTGATGCCGACCATTTCGCCGGGGAAGTAAAAGCCGGTAATCTGTTCTTCACCCTCATTGGTCAGAGTATAGGTTTTAAGGGTGCCCGCGCGAATAGCGTAGACAGAAGAGAAGGCCTCACCTTGATGGAAGAGGTGATCGCCTTTTTTCAGCGGGCGGCTCTTATCGATAATATTATCGAGCCGATCGATTTCAGTCATGTTCAGGGACACAGGTAAACATAAAGAGCTCAGGCTGCATGTATTGCAATGCACCTGTCTTAAGCTGTGTAGTTTCCCTTCTGATGCCTTATGGTTGCCCATAACTATGTCCTGTCTTCGTTGATTTATTAGATAGTGCTTATAAGTGATTATCTACTAAATCAACGGCAGGGTGAAGTATTTCCCGTATCAAATGATGCGGGAGAAGCCTTTGGTTGCTTCCTGCTTAGGAATGTAAGCATCAAAGGCCATGCAGATGCGGCGGATAAGTAAGCGTCCGGCAGGGGTAACATCGATACGCTTATCACCGAGGACGACTAAGCCATCGCCGGTGAACTTTTGCAGTTCCTGCAGTTCCTCGGCGAAATAATCGGCGAAGTTGATATCAAATTGCGCGTCGATAGCGGCCATATCGAGCTGGAAATGACAGATAAGTTGGGTGATCACAGCTCGTCTAATGCGATCATCGGTGCTAAGTGTGACACCCCGTTTAATCGCGTTTGTACGCGCTTCGACGGCGCTGGTATAAGCACTCATATCATGTTCATTTTGATAATACACATCACCGATCTGACTGATCGATGACACACCCATCGCCACTAGGTCGCAATCGCTGTGGGTGGTATACCCTTGGAAGTTACGATGAAGTTTACCGTTTTGTTGTGCTAAGGCGAGTTCGTCATCAGGTTTAGCAAAATGATCCATGCCGATATAAACATAGCCAGCACTCATCAGCTTGCTGATGGTGGTTTCTAGAATCGCCAGTTTAGTTTCGGGACTAGGCAGATCTTCGGCTTTGATATGGCTCTGAGAACGGAAACGATCCGGCATATGGGCATAGTTAAACACGGATAGTCGGTCAGGGCTCAACTCAATAATGGTGTCCAGTGTCTTGGTGAAGCTGGCCAGTGTCTGGTGTGGCAGGCCGTAGATCAGATCGATATTGATGGAGCGGAAGCCGAGACGACGGGCTTCATGGAGTACATCGGCGATCTCTTCAACCGGTTGTACCCGGTTAACCGCCTGCTGCACTTTTAGCTCAATATCTTGTACACCAAAGCTGACCCGGTTAAAACCGATCTCTCGGAGCACTTTAAGCATCTCATGATCCACTTCGCGGGGATCAATCTCGATGGAGTAATCACCGGAATCATCATCTAGCAGGGTGAAATTTTCTCTGAGCTTTTGCATCAGCTCAATCATCTGCTGATTGCTGATAAAAGTGGGTGTGCCGCCGCCAAGATGTAGCTGTTCAACCGTACGAGCATCAGAATACCATTGAGATAACTGGGTCATCTCTTGATATAAGGTATCGAGATAGGGCTGAGCTTTTTTTCGATTACGGGTGATGACCTTATTACAGGCGCAGTAATAACAAACATGCGCACAGAATGGAATGTGCACATAGAGCGATAACGGTGCTGTCTTATCGGCGGTTTGTTGGCCCGTGTTTACCAGATCTACCGCCGATAACTCAGGGTCGAACTGAATTGCAGTAGGGTAAGAGGTGTAGCGAGGGCCGGACAGGTCATAACGGCGGATCAGATCGAGATCCCATTTAATCAGGTTGTTCTGGTTCACAACATTTCTCACTCTTACTGCAAAGGGAGGCGATTATAAGGATTTTTCCCCAACCCGTATTGATACCAATCAATAAAGGTTCACGCCAAGCCCCGGCCAAGGAATGGTATATAGCCCAAACAGGATAATTAGCAATCCAGCAATGGTTTGTGCTTTTTTGTTTTTAAGTAAGGCTTGCACTTGATTGGCGAGCAAACCGGTAGCGAGCATAGCGGGTACCGTGCCTAAACCAAAGCAGGCCATCATCATCGCGGACACTTTCCAGTCGCCGGCCGTGGCGCTCCAGATTAAGGTGCTGTAGACCAACCCGCAAGGTAACCAACCCCAAAGTGCACCCAGCGCTAGAGCCTGTAAGGGATTGCTCACGGGTAAGAGTTTTCGGCTGAGGGGTTGAATATGTCGCCAGAGGTGGTTTCCCTGTTTTTCCAGATAGGCCAAGCCGCGCCAGATCTGTGCTACATAGAGACCCATTAATATCAGAATCAGGCCCGCTAATGTGCGTAGCACGATAAACACGTCCGGGGAACTGATAAGCCAGCCGAGACTACCGAGCAGTGCGCCGGCCACGGTGTAACTGGAGATTCGCCCCAGATTGAATCCGAGTAGCAGCAACAGCGGGCGTTGGTTTTTTTTGTCGATGCCCATGGATACGGCACTAGAGATGCCGCCGCACATGCCTAAGCAGTGGGCGCTACCGAGTAAGCCGAGCAGGAGGGCCGTAAGAGCCGTTACGGGTTCGGTCATTGCGTTTTGTCGGCAGGCTTAGGTTGCTTGGGCTTGGCTTCGTCCGGAATGAGATGTTCATCATCGTCATAGAGAATGCTGTGAGCCGGGGATTCAAGGTCGTCTAACTGACCGCTGTTAACTGACCAGAAAAAACCCCATATAGCGATACCCGCCAGCATGATAGCGATAGGAATAAGCAGGTAGATAATTGACATAGCAGTGCTTCACTCAGATTGTTGTGACTATTCTACCCGATCGGGGCGGCCAAGTTTAGTCAGCCTTAGGGCGTTGCCGACCACCACTAACGAACTTACTGACATGCCGATTGCCGCCATCCACGGGGCGATCATGCCGGCTGCAGCAAGGGGTAGAGCGATCAGGTTATAAAACAGTGCCCAGCTCAGATTTTGGCGAATGTTGCTACGGGTGCGTCGAGCCAATCGTAGAGCCTGAGGTAAGCGCATCAGTTCACCGGACATTAACACCGCGTCCGCATTGGTTTTGGCCAAATCGGTAGCCGAGCCCATGGCGATGGAGGTCTGTGCGCCGGCCAGCACCGGGATATCATTAATGCCATCACCGACCATCACCAACTGTGCGCCGTTATCTTGCAGTTGTTGGATATGCTGTAGCTTCTGTGCAGGGCTAACGCCGGAGACTACTTTGTCGATCTTGAGCTGTTGTGCAATATGGCCCACGGCAGCAGAACTGTCACCGGTAAGCATCTGCACTTCAAGCCCCATTTGTTTTAGTTGTTGCACCATCGTCGCGGCTTGTTTGCGGGCGGGGTCGGTTAAACCAAACCACGCCAACGGTTGATCATCATTGGCCAGTAGTAACCATTGGCAGTGGCTATCCGGTGCATCATCGAAACTCAGGGATTGACCACAGGCTTGGCTGGCAAATTGCGGCTTACCGATAAAAAAGCGCTGGCCATTAATGCTCCCCTCGAGACCCAAGCCGACATGGTTGGTGAGTTGTTCGGCGGCCGATATGGAGGTTAGCTGGGTGGCCTTGTGAAAAGCTCTTGCGATCGGGTGTTCGGAATGGGCTTCCAGTGATGCTGCGATCTCAAGACATTGCTGCGGGGTCAAATCTGCCAGTATTTGGCTCTGCTGTATCGACAGATTACCTTCGGTTAAGGTGCCGGTTTTATCAAAGACGATATGAGTGGCTTTCGCTAAGCTCTCTAGCACATGGCCGCGGGTAATTAGCAGTCCGTGTTGGCGAAGGGTGCCGGTTGCTGCGGTCAGTGCCGTTGGGGTCGCCAAGGACAGGGCGCAGGGGCACGTGACCACCAGTACCGACAGGGTTACCCAGAAAGCGTGACTGGGGTTGACTTGCCACCAGTACAGGCCGACAGTTGCGGCAATCAGCAGAACAGCGCTAACAAAATAGCCGGAGACTTTATCCGCCAGTTGAGCAACTTTGGGTTTTTCCTCATGGGCGCGTTCAAGTAAGCGCACAATCGCTGACAGCTGCGAGCTGGCGCCGACCTGGGTGACTTCAACATGAATGGGGTTTTCAACATTAATGGTGCCGCCGACAACACTATCGCCTTCACGTTTAGTGAGGGGAAGGTATTCGCCGGTGAGGGCCGATTCATCGATGCTGCTACTGCCTTGAACAATATTACCATCGGCGGGGATGGTGTGGCCGGGTTTAACAAGAATACGGTCGCCCTGTTGTAGCTCGTTGGCGGCAACAATTGCTTCGCCCTCATCAGTGCATAGAATGGCACTGGCGGGGAGTAAATTGAGTAGTGCATTGCCTGCTTTGCCGGTACGGTGGCGAGCTTTCATCTCGAGGAAGCGGCCGATCAGCAGGAAGAAGGTAAACATACTGACAGAGTCGTAATACACTTCGCCACTAGCGGTTACGGTGGCCCAGATACTGGCGGCATAAGCACCACCAATAGCGATGGACACCGGTAGATCCATGGTCAGATGGCGGGTACGAAGGTCGCGCAGGGCAGCCTGAAAGAACGGTTTGGCGGCATAGAAAATGACCGGTGTGGCGAGCACGAGGCTCGCCCAGCGGATAAAGTTTTCATAATCGCTTTCAAGGCTAGCACCGGCACCGGTGTAGAGTGCGACGGCCATCATCATGATCTGCATAGTGAAGACCCCGGCGATGCCTAAGCGACGCATCGCTCGTTTAGTCTCTTGTTCTAGCAGCTGTTCTTCTTTATCGGGATGATAGGGGTGGCCTTGATAGCCAATACTGTGCATCGCGAGAAATATATCACTCAATTTGATCTGCGCATCGTCCCATTGTACTCGGGCACGATGGTTGGTCAGGTTAACACTGGCCAGCGTAACTCCGTCCAAAGAACTAATATGATGCTCAAGTAACCAGACGCAAGCCGCGCAGGTGATACCCTCGATAACCAGGGTCGCTTGCTTATTGCCATCAGGGAGTTCAGCGACAAAATGCTTTTGTACGCTAGGGTGGTCATAGAGTTCGAACTCCGCCCTCAGCTGTTCTGTGGCGTTGAGTGAGTCTGGTGAAGAGGCTTCGTTGGTGCGATGTTTGTAGTAGTTTTCCAGCCCCCCGTCGGCGATAACCTGAGCTACCGCTTGGCAACCTGGACAACACATCTGTCGCGGCTGTCCGCCAATCGTGGTAAAAAATTGGCTACCAGAGGGGATATCAAGCCCGCAATGGAAACAGCTTTGATGGGTGTGCAGATTACCTTCAGGGGCATTCATCGTGGATTACTGGTTACCAAAGGTGAAACTTTGCTGATCGTAAGGCGGTGTCGCTTCATTGATCAACTGCCACTGTTTATCGAGTGGGCTGATAATGAGTTTTTTGTTGCCTTTGAGAACATTTTCTAGTTCGCCGCCGTAATAACCGGGCTTGAGTTCATTTAGCTCAACGCTAATATCAAGGCTGGCTTTAGTTGGGTGGCCAATAATCAGTTTTAATTGTGTTGGTAGTGTTTCGCCGGTAGCACTGTTTAGCTCAAGGTTTATATCACCGGTCATGGTGTCAAAACGTAGCGTGCCTGCAAGGCCCAATGAATCAGCAACCTCTTCCAGACGGTTGTCTTCGTGAAATGATTTCGCTTGCTTGGTGTATTCCTCAAGCACGACGCCATCATTGGTCACAACCGACGCAGTAATGTAGACAGTGGAATAAAGCACAGTGGCGATAAGGGGAGCCAGAATAAACCATAGCCAAGGTTGTTTATACCAAGGGCCGATATCTTGATCAGTCATATGTTTCCTTAAAAAGAAATAGCTGCTCGGAAGCAAATCCGGCAGCTATTCTAACTCAGTCAAATGGAGGAGGGTAGGTTTAGCTTAACGCTTAACCGGACCAATAAAGCGGTTTTCCTCTTCCACTAGAATGCTCGTGTCATCCAATGCCTGAACACGGAACATAATGTCGTAGTTCGGACGCTCAAGGAAGCGCGGATCGGCCTGTAGGCTGATAGGATGATCCAGTAGCTCACCGGAACGAATCAACACTTCACGCTCACCTGCCATGGTGATGCCTTCGACACCGGTCACGTCAATGGTGAAACGATGATCAACCTGCGACTTGTTCGCCAGTTTGAGCGTATAAACGTTCTCGATCATACCATTGGACGCTTGAACATAGAGTTGACCGCGGTCACGGATGATATCGACTTCGAGCGGTACCCGGCTGTAAAGGGTATAGCTAAAGGCGATAAACATTGCGCAGATGGCAATGAAGTAACCGATCAGGCGCGGACGGAGGATATGTGTTTCGCCACCTTCCAAGGCATGTTCGGTGGTGTAGCGCACCAGACCACGTTCATAGCCCATACGGTCCATGATGTCATCACAGGCGTCAACGCAGGCGCCACAGGCAACACACTCATATTGCAGGCCGTTACGGATATCGATACCGACAGGGCAGACGTGCACGCAGTTATCACAATCGATACAGTCGCCTAAACCTTCTGCTTTATAATCAGCATTTTTCTTACGTTTACCGCGATTTTCACCCCGTTTTTCATCGTAAGAGATAACCAGTGTATCGGCATCAAACATAACGCTCTGGAAGCGTGCGTAAGGACACATGTAAATGCACACCTGTTCACGCATCCAGCCCGCATTGGCGTAAGTGGCTACGGTTAGGAAACCGATCCACCAGGTTTCCCAAGGGCCGAGATCCCAAGAAAAAACAGACGGTAGTAGCTCCCGAATAGGGGTGAAATAACCGACAAAGGCGATGGCCGATGCGGCCGCAATCACAAGCCATAACGTATGCTTAGCGGCTTTACGGGCAAATTTTTCGCCGCTCCAGCCGTTTTTATCAAGGCGCATTCTCTGGTTGCGATCACCTTCGGTGACACGTTCAGCCCAGATGAAGAACCAGGTCCATACGAATTGTGGGCAGGCATAGCCGCACCAAAGTCGTCCTGCAAATACGGTAACAAAGAACAGTGTAAAAGCGAGAATAATCAGCAACCAGGAGAGCAACATGAAATCCTGGGGCCAGAATGTGAAAGCAAAGACATGAAATTGGCGGCTCGGTAGATCGAATAAGATAGCTTGGTGACCATCCCATTGAATCCAAGAGAAGCTGTAAAACATAACCAGCATGAGAATGCCGGAGATCGTTCTTAAGTTTTTAAAGAACCCTTTGTAGTACTTTACGTAGATATGCGCACGTTTGGCGTACAGGTCACCCTTTGCGTCACCTTTGGCGTGCTTTGGCGTTACATCCTTAACTGGTATTTGATTCATACCATTCCTCACCATCAAGTAGTCGAAATACCAACACTAATATCCTCCTCTATGTTGAGGTGGTGTATTAGTGAATTCGAATATTATACGCGGTTTAAGACTGCAGTTAAGCTGCAGCACAAAAAAAGGCGATATGATTTGCATCATATCGCCTTTTTATTGATCTAAGCCTTACTTGTTAGACAGGCTGTACACATAAGCAGCGATAAGTTGAATCTTATCATCGCTTAACAGTGCTTTGTGTGCTGGCATAACACCACCACGACCGGTACGAATTGTGTGGCTGATCTGCTCGAAAGAGTTGCCATACAACCAAGTGTTATCGGTCAGGTTTGGAGCACCCAGTGCTTGGGTACCTTTACCGTCAGCACCGTGACAAGCAGTACATAAAGCCTGGAACTGTTGCTGGCCGCGAGCAGCCATATCAGCATCATGCTCAACACCGCTCAGTGACAGTACATAGCTAGTCACATCACGTACACCTTCTTCACCTAGGACAGGGCCCCAAGCAGGCATCGCGCCTTGACGACCTTCAGAGATAGTCTGTTTGATGGTGGCAGGTGCGCCGCCATACAACCAATCATTATCCGTCAGGTTAGGGAAGCCGTGTGCGCCGGCACCTGTCGCGCCATGACAAACTGAACAGTTGTTGGCAAACATGCGCTGGCCGATTTTCAGACCGTCAGGCTGAGCCTGAAGGTCATCAATTGACATAGCGGCATATTTAGCAAAAACAGGTCGATAAACCTCTTCAGCGTGTGCCATCTCTTCTTCATACTGACCCACAGATGACCAGCCGTAAAAACCTTTTACGTTAGCCATGCCGTACAGGGCAAGGTATGCAACAGCGAAGATAACGGTTCCAACAAACATCTGAAACCACCAGCTTGGCAGCGGATTGTCATACTCTTCGATACCATCAAAGGTGTGTCCCAGAGTTTCCTCTGTCGCTTCCTTATGAGGCTCGCTTCTACGCGTGGCAAGCAGCAACCAGGTACAACCCAGAATTACTACTAGGGTAATTGTCCATACCCATGCGTTCCAAAAAGGACTCATTTTTCATTTCTCCCGTTATTGGCTATATCGGCGCTTTTAGAGCTTTCGCTGGGAGAATCTTGCTCCTCGTCAGCGAATGGCAGTTGTGATGCTTCATCAAAACGTTTGCGGTTACCGGGTAATAACACCCAGATAAATAAACCGATAAACGTAATCAGCATCAATAGAGGCAGATATGGACCATAAACTTCGTAGCTCACTCGAGTTACCGCTTGTTGGTATATTGAGAGTGGAGTTTACCCAGTGCCTGCAGGTAGGCGATCACGGCATCAATTTCAGCCTTGCCTTCTACTTGCTCACGCGCTTTGCTAGCGTCTTCTTCGGTGTATGGAACACCCAGTTTTGCTAGGACACGCATTTTGGCAGCCGTATCTTCACCAGACAGTTTGTTTTCAAACAACCATGGGTAAGAGGGCATTTTGGATTCGGGTACTACATCACGTGGGTTATAGAGATGGGCACGATGCCAGTCATCACTGTAACGACCACCGACACGCGCCAAATCTGGACCGGTACGCTTAGAGCCCCACAGGAACGGATGTTCCCATACGCCTTCATTAGCGGTTGAGTAGTGACCATAACGCTCAGTCTCAGCACGGAAAGGACGAATCTGTTGAGAGTGACATACTGTACAGCCCTCACGGATAAAGATGTCCCGTCCTTCGAGTTCTAACGGTGTATATGTCCGCAGACCTTCGATCGGCTTAGTCGTTGCATTGGTGAAGAACAGAGGTACGATTTCAGCAAGACCACCGCCACTGATTACCAGGATAATCAGCAGGATCATCAGGCCAATGTTCTTTTCAATCGTTTCATGTTTGATCATTGTATGTACTCCTCTGATCCTTAAGCTGTTTGCGCAGACGCATCAGCAACGGGTGCTGTGCTGTCTTTACGAACAGTTTGCCATACGTTGTATGCCATCAGGATCATACCGGTCAGGAAGAAAGCCCCGCCCAGTGCGCGTACCAGATAGCCTGGGTGACTTGCTTCAAGTGCTTCTACGAAGCTGTAAGTCAGAGTGCCATCTTCGTTAACCGCACGCCACATCAAGCCCTGCAGAATACCGTTAACCCACATCGCACAGATGTACAGTACAGTACCGATAGTCGCCAGCCAGAAGTGTGTGTTAATCAACGCAACACTGGCCATCTGAGTTTTACCCCAGAGCTTAGGAATCATGTGATAAACAGAACCGATAGAGATCATCGCTACCCAACCCAGTGCACCCGCATGTACGTGACCGATAGTCCAGTCAGTATAGTGGGAGAGTGCGTTGACGGTTTTAATCGCCATCATCGGGCCTTCGAAGGTTGACATGCCGTAGAACGACAGAGAAACAACCAAGAAGCGCAGGATAGGGTCGGTACGCAGTTTGTGCCATGCACCTGACAGGGTCATCATACCGTTGATCATACCACCCCAAGATGGTGCCAACAGAATCAGAGACATAACCATACCCAGTGTCTGAGCGAAGTCAGGCAGTGAGGTGTAGTGCAAGTGGTGACCACCCGCCCACATATAGGTTGCGATCAGAGCCCAGAAGTGAACAACAGACAGACGGTAAGAGTAAATTGGACGTCCAGACTGCTTCGGAACGAAGTAGTACATCATGCCCAAGAAACCAGCCGTAAGGAAGAAGCCTACCGCATTGTGGCCGTACCACCACTGTACCATCGCATCAACCGCACCCGGATAAACCGAATAGGATTTGAACAGCGTTACAGGCATTGCTGCGCTGTTAACGATGTGCAGTACTGCAACGGTCAGGATGAAGCCCATGTAGAACCAGTTACCCACGTAGATGTGTGATGTTTTACGCATCTTCACCGTACCGAGGAACACGATAGCATAGGCAACCCATACGATTGTGATCAGTAGGTCGATCGGCCATTCAAGTTCTGCATACTCTTTAGAAGAGGTCAGACCCAGTGGCAGAGTAATGGCTGCGCTCACGATAACTAACTGCCAACCCCAGAAGGTGAAGGCCGCCAATTTATCAGAGATCAGGCGCGTTTGACTCGTACGTTGTACGACGTAGTAAGAGGTTGCGAACAATGCGCAGCCTCCGAATGCAAAGATAACGGCATTGGTATGCAACGGACGAAGACGTCCAAAGCTTAACCAAGCTGTATCAAAGTTTAGTGCAGGCCATACTAACTGGGATGCGATTAGCACACCCACGGCCATTCCGACGATTCCCCATACCACTGTCATGATGGCGAATTGACGCACCACCTTGTAATTGTAGGTTGGGTGTTCAGCTGCTGTGCTCATATCAGGCTCTCATCAACAAGCTATTAGAAAGGTTTAGAAATAGTAAATTTCCGCTGGCTATTATGTTGAAACAGCGGCCACATTTCAATGCGTCAACGGTATTAGTTGCGACATAGTGCCGCAGTGCAAAATAAGGAAATGCTAATTTTCGGACTCTTATAGGGAAAGGGATTTATCTTTTAAGTAGTTGATATTAAATATTAATTTTAATATTCGTTTTTTTATTGATAGTCCTGTTTGTGTGGTTTTACGCGGCTTTTGGCGTAAATTGATCTATATCAAGCCAGTATCAAAAGTTACTAGTTTGGCTTTACTTGATGTGGATCAAGTGGAATTTGAGGCATAATCGACGGATTTTTGGCCATGGAGGTAAGAATGCTGATAGACGGTTGTGCTGAAAAAGGGCGTGTATTACTCGCTCATGGAGCGGGTGCGCCCATGGATAGCCCATTTATGAATCATATGGCGGCAGCCATTGCCGCCGGCGGTGTTGAGGTGGTTAGGTTTGAATTCCCCTATATGCAGAAGCGACGACTGGATGGTAAAAAGCGTCCACCGGATCGTCAGCCAAAATTGCTGGAGTACTTTTCTGCCTTAATTGAACAGTATAGTGAGGCTGGTCAGCCGCTGTGGTTAGCGGGCAAATCGATGGGTGGGCGAATGGCCACGATGCTGGCGGCGCATCCAGCGGTAGCGGGCTGTTTTGTCTATGGCTATCCCTTTTACGCCCCAGGTAAGCAGGATGCACCGCGCATTGAACATTTACTACATGTGGTTAAACCGATCCATATTTTTCAAGGAACCCGCGATAGCATGGGCAAGCCGGCATTGGTTGATAGCTATCCTTTAGCCGATGCGGTGACGCTTCATTGGCTGGAAGATGGCGATCATGATCTGAAACCCCGAAAAATGTCGGGTATTACACAGGACGAACACCTAGCGGATGCAGTAGAATCCACACTCAAAATTATCAATGCTTATCAGCGAGGTACTGCCCTATGAATCACCTTTTGCTCTATTGTCGTCCCGGCTTTGAAAAAGAGTGCGCTGCCGAGGTGCGTGAATTGTGTGAGCAACAGGGGATCTATGGCTATTGTAAGCTGGAAGAGAATAGCGGTTATGCGTTGTTTGTCAGCCATCAGCCTGATGGTGCGAGCCTCGCTCTTGAACAACTGAACTTTCATGATCTGATTTTCACCCGTCAATGGATCGCCTGCCTACCGTTGCTTGAGGGCGTTGATACCCAGGATAGGGTCGTGTCATTGATGCCCCATGTGCAAAAGCTACCACCGTGTAGTGAACTCTGGGTTGAGCCTGCCGATACCACTGAAGGTCGCGAGATGCAGCGCTTCTGTAATAGCTTTGGTTCCGCCTTTAGTCAGGTATTACGTAAACAGGGTGTGTTACAGCGACAGGCGAGTGATCGATTGCATATCTTTGCGCTCTCGGGTAGCTGTTTTTATATTGGTTATGCGCCGGTCGCAAATTCAGCCCCTTGGCCGATGGGCATCATGCGCTTGAAGTTTCCGCAACAAGCACCAAGCCGTTCAACGCTTAAGTTAGAAGAGGCTTGGCACTGGTTTATCCCAGAGAAGCAGTGGCATCAATATATTAGCAGCGGCAAGCGGGCGGCGGATTTAGGTGCGGCTCCCGGCGGCTGGACCTGGCAGTTGGTTAAGCAAAATATGTTTGTTACCGCTATCGATAACGGGCCTATGGCGGAATCCCTAATGGATACTGGCCAGGTGACACACCTCACGGAAGATGCCTTTGCCTATCAGCCGCAGAAAGCGTTCGATTGGATGGTGTGTGATATTGTTGATAAGCCGACTCGTGTTATCAAATTGATGACTCAGTGGTTGCAAGAAGGCTGGTGTCGTGAAACGGTGTTTAACCTTAAACTACCGATGAAGCAGCGTTATCCGGAAGTGAAGAGCTGTCTCGACTATCTACAGACCACGCTGAATGATGCGGGCATCGATTTTAGTATGGCTGCTAAGCATCTTTATCATGACCGTGAAGAGATTACCGTGCATGTTAGGTTGCTCAACTATCACGGGTAACCGAATGAACGGTTACTCATCGCGTTAGGTTAACCTCTGGATAGCGAGACTTAATAAAACTCTCTTGTCGGGACTCAATGCTCGAGTACGGTGATTTTTTCATCGGTCTCGAGCATTGGCATGATCGCTTCCATCATTTGCTTGCGCGCATCAGATGCATACCAATGCTGCCAATCGAGAACGGTGCGAAAGCTTGCCATGACGACACGATGATTGGGATTAGCGCTATTTTTTAATGATTCACCGGAGATAAATCCATGTGCTTGCATGGCCATTTGCAGTGTGTTGCGGGCCGCTTTTTCGTAATGTTCTTCTAGGTCGGCGGCAATATGGCGTTCTATTAGTACTCTGATCATGCTGGCTCTCCTGTAGCGGAACAAAATTATTCTTATTTATTTCAATATAATAGCACTGTTATTGCCGCTAAAAGAGGATCTAATCAAAAGATGGGTTTTTCTATACCGCCGAATTTGCGACAATATGGCTCCTGATGTATTCGAGGTGGAGTTGATGGTTGAAGTTAAAGCGGATCAGGTAATGGATGCAACCGGCCTGTTCTGTCCGGAACCGGTAATGCTATTGCACAATAAAGTGCGCGAAATGGCGATTGGTGAAGTGTTGCAATTAACGGCAACGGATCCATCAACACAGCGTGACGTACCAAAATTTTGTACCTTTCTGGGGCACGAGTTGATCGACCAGAAAGCAGAAGATGATCAATATTTTTATCTGATCCGCAAAGGGGAGTAGCCCTGTTTTAGGATCAGGCACTGATTTTTATAACCGGCCGAGTTAATTGGCCTATAGATAAATGGTTGAGAGAAACTTACTGTGACAGCAACAGATACTACGGCAACAGAGACTACGGATAAAACTAAAAGCCGTACTCGTTCAAAAAACCGAGCAGCTAATCAAGCGGCTTTGCAACTGTTGTGCGATGCCTACCCTGAGGTTTTCAATCGGGAAAGTATGCGGCCATTGAAAATCGGGATTCAGGAAGATCTGATTGCTGATGAGAAGTTAGCAAAGAATAAAATTAAGCGGGCTTTGGCCTCCTACGTTCGCTCACCTTATTACTTTCGCAGTCTGAAAGAGGGCGCTGATCGTATCGGGCTTGATGGTCAACCTGCCGGTGCAGTGACTGAGTCTGAGGCAGAGCACGCCAAACAGCAGTTGAAAGAGATCAATAAGCTGCGTCAGCAAAAACGCCAAGAAGAGCAAGCTAAGCAGAAAGTTAAGGAGAAGGAAGACCGCCTTAACAATAAACTTGAGATGCTGTTAACCAAGCGCGGTTAATCGCAGGCTTAAATCGCAGCACAAAAAAACCGCCAGAAGGCGGTTTTTTTATAGGTGGCTGTCGGATGGCTGTTTTATAAGCGTTCTGGGATGCCGTGTACCCAGCCTTGAGAACCATCCACTTCGAGTTGTTGCAGGGCGCTGAGCTGGGTTTCCCGTTCAGCGTGTTCCACATAAACCTTGATATCGAGGCTGTGGGCAACGGTGACTAAGCTCCTGACAAAGAAGCGGTCTTCATCATTGCTGTCGAGTTCTCTAATCAATGAACCATCGATTTTAATATAGTCGGGCTGAACCGTATAAAGGTAGCTAAAGCCGGCCGGGTTGATACCGAAGTTATCGACCCCAAACAGCGCCCCAGTTTGGCGCAATTGATCGCGGAATAGGGTTACCTGATCAATATTATTCAATACCGAAGTTTCATTGACCTCAACCGATAGGTTGTGCGGGTTAGCGAGTTTCGTGGTTTTATAAATCAGCCAGCCACAAAAGGCGGTATCTTTGATCGAGTCATTGCTTAGGTTGACCGCAAATTGATTGTCTGCGCTTTGTTTCAGTCGCGCTAAAATGGATCTTAATACTGATTTATCCAGCGCGGTCATCAGGCTAAGCTGCTTCACAACACTAATAAATTCACCTGCGATACAGGGCTTATTGTCCTGATTAAGGATGCGGGCATAGACCTCGCGGTGAACGATCTCCTGGGATGCTGATAGCTGTTTAACGGGCTGCGATTGTAAAAAGATATCGCCGCTGATGATTTTCTGACTGACGTGTTCATGCCAGTTACTCTGCAATTCAGGGTTGCCAATGCCTTTACAGCAGATGGTTGTATTATCACTTTTGGCTTGTTCGGCCGCCAGTTTCGCGTTAACTAATAAGTGTTCTGAACTACCCTGTTCGTTATAGGCGGTGGCGCCAATAAAGATGACCTTTTCTTGCTGGGTGTGGCTGAGTTGCTGATAACTGTCCTGCAGAATCTCGGCTAGCTTATTGAGCTCGCGGGACAGTTGGTCTGGATCAGTTATATGGGTCAGCAGGACGAACTCAGAACCACCGATACGGCCGAGGATCGGTGCTTCTGTCAGTAAACTGATCTCTTTCAATTGCGAGGCGCAGGCGCGGATAAAGTTATTGGCTTTCTCTACCCCTAACTCGGTGTTTAGCTTTTGTAGGTCGGCTATATGCAGGTGTATAAGGCTACCGGGGCCATAATCGTTGCGATAGTCGATACGCTCGTTAAGCTGAGTCATGGTGGCGCGGTGGTTGGTTAGGCCGGTCAAATCGTCTTGATAAGCGGTACGGCGGATCTCTTCGATGTACTTGGCCTGCTCATTAAACATTGTGCGCACACGCCGCACCATCATGTTCATCGCCAGCACCACCTGTTTTAGCTCACGGGTACGAGGGATATGGGCTTGTTCAATATATTTTTGTTGTGATAGGGCTGTTGCTTGATCTTCAACACCTTTCAATGGATTGAGAATATAGCGCATCAGCAGGCTGATAAAAAACAGGCAGAGTAGCGAGAGGATAACAAACCAGATAAAGGTCTGCTCCGTTCCGCGCCAGAGTTGCTCATAGGCATAACCGGCTCGGCTTTGAACAAAAATAGTGCCGGCTTTTTGCCATTGATGGGTGATTTCACGGGTCATTTCTGGCGGTGTGATTTCAATAAGATCAATAAACCAGTCGGGAACGCTGTCACTTATCTGGGCATCGGTGGTTTTGATAAACAGCGGCACATCGTCGGCATCGACCACGCGAATCTGCTGATAAAAGCCACTATCAAAGATAGCATTGACGGTGGTTTCAATGGCGGCTTTATCATGATCGGCAATATAGGGGGCCAGATAGAGTCCTAAATGGGTGGCGGTGTCCTGACCATGGGACTCCAATTGATGTATCAGCATCGTCTTGGAGCTGTCTGACATCAGATAGACTGAGCCTGCCGCTAATCCGATCAGTACGGCGAGCACTGCTGCCATTAACTGATTTACGATTGACATGTTTGATTCCTCATCTGTGCTGTTATCAGGCTAAAAACCCTGATTCTCCATTCGTGATTGTAATTGTACCCAAGGCTTTAACTGATCAGAGGTACCGACTAGTGTACTGCGACGGCCTTTTTTTGATAACCATAGATTATCACCGTTGAAGCTATAGACGTGCTGTAGATCAGGTCGACGGTTGGCCGGTTTTATTTCCGGGATCAGATTGTCGAGAATGAGCGGGGTTGATTTGGGAGTGCTGTAATAGGTTAGCACCATGTGTGCCTGATTCAGCTTAAGGGCTTTTACATAGGCGATGCTGAGTTTTTCAATCGGTACGCCGACCTGTCTCAGGGTGTAGTACTTGGCGATCGAGAAGTCTTCACAGTCACCGCCGCTGGTAATTAAAAATTCCACTGGGCTGGCCCAGTAATCCGACTTATGCCAGTGTGTTAGATCATCAACAAAGGTTAACTGATTGAAAAAGCGGTTTACCCGATGGAGCTTCTCATCATCATCAAAGTCTTTAATTTCTGTCATTAGGTTTTGCCAGCTACGTAAACGTCGTTTAGCCATCTCTCCGTATTTTTGACCCAGTTTATCAATCTGGGCGTCGGACATGATAACGCTGAAGCCGGGGGCCGCGGTGATGGTATAGGCGAGTGATAACAGGAATAGCATTAACAAGAAGCCCAGGCGCGTTATAAACGTGCCTGTTAACGATTTTCGTGGGCTATGTTGAGCTGCTCTGGACACGGCGAACCATTGATAATTAACAATAACTTTATTGTTTCATAGTCAGGCGCAGAACACCTGTATTATTTACTCAAAATGTTGCTGGGCTGATTATGATCCGTTTGGCATGAGATTACATTGTGTTAGCAAGCCTTGCCATGCCTCTGTGTGTCGATTTCTCGCTTGAGTATAGCGCTGCCATAGTGGTGATTCAGGTGTAAGCATCAAGCGCTGATATTGCTGCATCGATTTAGGAATATGCTGGAAGTGTTGCAGCAGTTGTTGATTAAGGTCGAGCCACTCACGGCCTTGGTTATGTATTTTGGCCATATAGGGCTGTAGTTCAGCGGCATAATATTTATTGAATACATTTTTGACAATCAGGGCTGTAGGGTTGGCTTGGTTGTTATAGCACAAGGGGCGTTTAGCAAGGCGCTGTTCAATCACATCGGCGGTATGTTCTAAAGTTTCAGTGATTAAAACGATCGAGCGTAACCAGCGACTGCCATAGCGCAGAGTTGATAGTGCCTGATAATGGGGTTCTAGTTGATCTAGGTAATCCGGCTCACGCCAAGTTAATGGCGTTTGCATAATGGGGTTGAGCGCGGCGATGCGGTTGAACAGCTGCAGCGCTTGACGGCTCTGGCTAAAGCCATCCTCGCCGGTCAACGGTAGGGCCGGTTCGGCGTGGGAGAAGTTTCGCTCCATCGCCTCGCTGGTGAAGATTCCGTTCCATAGCGCCGCTTCCATGTTTTGCTGTTTGATCTGGTAAATTTCGTCAATAGTCTCGATTAGCCCGCTATCAGCATGGTTTTCCTGCAGGGTTTGGCGGCACTGATTGAGTCCACTAAGAAAACGTATTTCATAGACCAGTTGCCGGGAAGGAGGCATTACCTTGCCTAATGAACTGTTCCGTTCGGCGACCAGTTGCACCAGTTGGCAGTGACGCAGCTTTAATACTTCCAGTAGTCCTTGGCGCAGATCGGTCACTGGGCGTATTCGTTCACGCCTGCGGGGATAGGTCGGCAGTGCTAAAGGGTGGTCGAGATCAAGCTGTGTCTCACTGTCGAGGCTGTTGGCGACCCGGTTACTGTATCGTTCCAGCATGGTTTCAACAGGGCGCTGATCGCAACCCTGTAGTACCAGTATCAAGCTCAGTGCGATGAAGCAGCGGGTATATGGCATTGTCGTTTAATGTGTCGGTAACGGAGTAATAACAGTATAGCGCCAACGGTTAAGCCGGCGATCATGCCTAGCCAGAAACCTTTGGGTCCAGAGGCGGGGGTGATTAAATCCGTCAGGCCGAGGGTATATCCCAGCGGTAGTCCGATCAACCAGTAAGCGGTAAAGACAATCAACAATGGATAGACCGTATCTTTATGACCCCGTAGCAAGCCGGCGCTGGCAACTTGAATCGCATCGGGTATTTGAAATATAGCGGCGATCAGTAATAGGCTGCTGGCGAGTGTGACAATGTCATGGTCGGGGGTGTAGAGCTGAGCGATCGGCACTGAAAGTAGAGCGATCAGTGTACAGGTCGTGATGGAGGTTAAAATCACAATCATATAGCCGCTAGCCGCGGTGACTCGGGCGCCGTGATAGTCTTTGCGGCCGATATTCTGACCGATTCTGATGGTCAGGGCCATGGCGATACTCAGAGGAATCATAAACACCATGCCGGTAAAACTAAGGGTGATTTGATGGGCGGCAATAACCTGTTCGCCTAAGCGGGCAATTAGCAGGGCAATAACGGAAAACATACTGACTTCTATCAGCATGGTAAAACCGATGGGGACGCCGATACGAAGAATATTTGCGAAGTAAACGGCCTTAAAACGCGGCCGAATAATAAGGTTTAGGTGGCGAAAGTGGCGAGAATAGCGCAAATATGCAGCGCCACTGAGCGCCATGATCCACATCACAATAGTAGTTGCCCAGCCGCAACCGACGCCGCCGAGTTCTGGGAAGCCAAATTTACCGTAGATTAATACGTAGTTCAGAGGGATATTACAGAGTAACGCAAAAATGCCGATTTTCATTAGCGGTTGAGTCTTGCCGAGTCCTTCAGAATAACTACGGCAGGCTTGATACAGCATAATGCCGGGCACGCCCCATGATAGTGCTTCGAGGTAGCCCAATGTTTTGGTTTTAAGGCTGCCGCTGACCTGCATCATCTCTAACACGGGGGCCATATTGCGTAAGATAAGCCAGGCTAGCACACTGACACAGAGCGCAATCAATACCCCTTGATGAAAGATCAAGCGGGTTCTGCGTAGTTGATGATTGCCTGCATGATTAGCCACCATCGGGGTAACGGCCATCAATACGCTGCTGAGTGAAATTAGCACCGGCAGCCAGATACCCGAGCCCAATGCTACAGCGGCCAGGTCTTCAGCGCTATATCGGGCCGCCATCAGCGTATCGACAAAGCCCATGGCGGCCTTCGATAGCTCTGCCACTAGAATAGGAATGGCGAGTGATAGAATATTTCGGCTCTCGTGCAGAGAGCATAACGGTGTGTATTTCAATGGCGATCAAATTATTAAAGTGGCGGAAATAAAAAAACCGAGGCGCAGGCCCCGGTTTCTGGTGGTTGCGGAGTCTGCTAGTCGATACGAGCGGTAACGTAACGGCCCGGAGCCGGTTCAATCGCTGGTAACTCTTTATTGCCGTACTCTTTAGGGGCGTCAACTTTTTTGCCAGATTTTGGCTTGAGCCATTTAGCCCAGTTTGGCCACCAGCTGCCTTCTTGGCGCTCGGCAGTTTCAAGCCAGTGATCGGCTCCCTGACCTAGCTCACCGCCGGTCCAGTAGTTACGACGATTCTTAGAGGCTGGATTGACAACACCGGCAACGTGGCCGCTGGCACCCAGCACAAACTCGACCTTACCCTGCATCAGTTCGGTCCCTTTAAAGGTCCCTTTCCAAGGTGCGATATGATCGTCGATAGCAGACATGAAATAGACTGGAATCTTGATATCACGTAGGTCAATGGACTCACCGCAGATAGTCAGGCCGCCGGGCTCTACCAGCTTGTTATTGATGTACATCTCATTGATATAGAAGTTGTACATATTAGCAGGCAGGTTGGTGGAGTCGGAGTTCCAGTAAAGAATATCGAACGGTGCTGGATTCTGACCTTTCAGGTAGTTGTTAACGACGTAAGACCAGATTAAGTCATTAGAGCGAAGCATGTTGAAAGAGGCGGCCAAGTCGCGGCCGTTAAGTAGGCCTTGCTCATCGACTTTATCGGTTAATTGCTTAACCTGCTGTTCATCGATAAACACTCTTAGATCACCTGGATCTGTAAAGTCAGTCAGGGTTGTCAGGAAGGTTGCAGAGGCAACGGATTCATCTTTACGTTTAGCCATCACCGCCAGTGTTGAGGCAAGGATAGTACCGCCGATACACCATGAGACGCAGTTGATTTTATCTTGGTCGGTGATTTTCTTCACCGCGTCAATGGCTTTTATGGTGCCATTGTCGACGTAATCATCCCAAGAAAGGTCACGCTGCTCAGTGGTTGGGTTAACCCAAGAGACCAAGAATACGTTCAAGCCTTGTTCGAGGCAGTACTTAACGTAGGAGTTATGCTCTTGCAGGTCGAGAATGTAAAATTTATTAATGCAAGGAGGGATAATTAGCGTTGGCCGGCTGTATACCTGATCAGTGGTTGGCTTGTATTGAATCAGCTGCAGCATTTCGTTCTCAAAAACGACCGCGCCTTCAGATGTCGCTATATTTTCACCCAAGGTGAATGCGGATTCATCTGTCATGGTGATGCGGCCTTTCTCAACATCGCCGAGCAGGTTTTGCAGGCCATCAACAAGGCTTTGACCCTTGGTTTCCAATGCTTGTTGCAGTACTTCAGGATTGGTCAGGGCGAAGTTGGTGGGAGACATGGCATCGGTATATTGCTGAGTGTAGAACTCTAGCTTGCGTTGCTCAGTTTCACTCAGGTTCGCTTTAGAGGCCATCTGGTTAAGCAGATCTGATGTCAGCAGGTAAGATTGTTTGATATAAGAGAATACAGGGTTTTGGCTCCACTCTTCGGCAGCGAAACGGCGGTCGCCCTTGAGCGGTTCCGCGATTGGCTTGTCTACCGCTTTGCCGGTTAGGATGTTTTGCCACAAGCTGATTTGCGCTTGCTGATAGTCAGAGATAGCTCGCACCCAGACAGATGGGTCTTCGAAAGAACGAGCAGCCAGATCAGTCCATGACTGGGTGAACTTCTTAAAGACGTCGTCACTGCCATTCTGAGAATACATCTCAAGAACTTTCTTGCTTTCCTTATTCAGATAATTAATGAATTCTTGTGGATTAGAGAGAATGTTGCTGTTGTTTTCCATATAACTGCCTTCTATCTGAAGCCTATCTTAGTCATCGGTGCAAACGTCTGAGGAGAGCCGACACCCGTGTATTGTTATAACTGCCTGCTGTTCTGTCGTATGAAGCTCAATATTAAATACAATGTTTAAACAGAGTCATTGAGCATAGACAACTTGATGCGGCGCAGCAAGCTTCTATTGCACTACTTTAGTTAGACGCTTCGGGGAGTTACGCTGCGACGCTATGGAAATCTAACCAAAATATGTTGCGGTTGTTCGGTGCTGCGGCTATTGCGCCTAGATGTTGATGTCATTATCGGCCCCATACCGGAACTTGTCGACGAGGGTTTTATCGCTTTTGTTGAGGGCGATGCAATAGGCAGGGGAAAACCCAAAAAAGAGTTTATGTTGTTATATAATCAGACGAGTTTTGTTCATTATCGATTATGAGGTCTTTTAGGCCACTTAGGAGACCTTATGCGTCAGTTTCTGCTGATGAGCAGTGTGGGTTGTCATCTTTGTGATGAAGCCGCAGACATACTTATCGCTCAGCTTAATCCCAGTCAACATCTGTTAGATGAAGTAGATATTGCTTACGACGATGCCTTAATGGAAAAATATGGTGTGTTGATTCCGGTACTCGTCGATGAGGCCAGCGGTGCTGAACTACGCTGGCCCTTCGATGCTGAAGGCGTTGGCGAGTTTATTCGTCAGATTGAAACCCAGGCCTAACGGAAGCCGAATAAGCGTTGATTGTTCTGTTGTGTTTGCTGTGCCAATGCTTGTGGGTCTTCGCCTCTGGCTTTAGCCACCTCATTGAGAATATGAGGTAGATAGGCGGGCAAATTACGACGGCTTTTGGGCTTAGGTTTGAGATTGCGCGGCAGTAGGTAAGGGGCATCCGTTTCGAGCAGCAGACGATCCGCTGGAATATCTTTGACTAAGTTGAGTAGCTCAAGGCCTCTACGTTCGTCACAGATCCAGCCGGTAATGCCGATATACAGATCGAGATCGAGGTAATTGTATAGTGCTTCTCGGTTGCCGGTAAAGCAATGAGCAACGGCGCCATGTAGGTCGTCGTGATGCAGCCTGAGCATCTCGAGCTGTTGTTGATGGGCATCCCGTTCATGGAGGAACAGGGGTAACGCCGCTTCACTGGCCAGCTCTAAATGTTGTTCAAAGGAGTTGATCTGTTGTGCGGGCGGTGACGCATTACGGTTGAAATCCAATCCTGTTTCACCCACCGCCACGACCTCGGGATGTTTGAGTAGCGCGGTTAAGGTTGCTCGCCCCTCGCTGGTAAAGGTTTTGCTGTAGTGGGGGTGAACCCCGGCGGTGCAAAACAGTTGGCCGGGGTGTTGCTGACAAAGGCTAAGTGCCTGTTCACTGTCATCAACGTTAGTGCCTGTAATGAGCAGTCGCGTCACGCCAGCAGTCACCGCATCAGCAATGACAGCTTCTCGATCGGCGTCAAAGGCGCTATCGGTGAGGTTAACACCGATATCCGTTAGGTCGCTTGCATGCATTTTGGTCTATCTGCCGTTAATGAGTTAAAACCTACTGAGTATTATGCCGGATAAAGTCTCTCAGCTGTTCCGCCTGATGGGCACCGGTTGAGCTTTGCAGTGCGACTCTAAAGGCGGTTTGGCCTTCGGGCAGGTGGGTGGGCTTGCCGGCCAGCGTTCGATAGACCGCATGATAGGCCATGACATTCATCACATAACGGCGGGTTTCGGTGAATGGAATCGTTTCGATCCAGATATCAATCGGTAATTCACCCCGCTGTTTTAGCCATCGGTTGACCCGGCTAGGGCCAGCGTTGTAGGCGGCGGTGGCATACACCTGATTGTTGTTAAACTTCTTCTGCATTTCGGCGAGATACGCGACACCAAGGTTAATATTGGTACTCGGCTGATACAGCTCGCTGACTTGCTTGTACGGAATGTCGTTATGTTTAGCGGTCATTTTCGCGGTTTTGGGCATCAGCTGCATCAAACCGCGAGCACCTACGCGAGAGCGCGCATGGGGCTGATAGGCGCTTTCTTGTCGGGCAATTGCCCGTGCCCAGTTGGTATCGATATTAAACTTGCCAGCCAATGTGGCAAAGGTATCCGAATAGGGCATAGGGAAACGCAGCGCGATATCATCCCAGTATTTGGCTTTGGCGACACCAATAATCGCCATATTATGCCAGCCCCAGCGGTGCAGTACTGTGGCAGCGGTGCGCAGTTGCTCGGCATCGTACTGGCGAGTGAATTGGTTCCATTCACGGCGGGCTAGGTAGCGCTGGTCTAACCGGTAAAGCTCGTGCATACGTTGCATGGCTGGTGCGCTTGCCTGTTGCAGTACGGCTTTTTCAACGACTTTATCTTGCTGAGGGTTCAGGCGGAAGCTGGTTTGCAGCGTGCGAGCGGCTAATAAACCGTAATAGCTGCGCTCGGTGCTGAGTTTTACAAACGCATCGGAGTAGGCCGGCTGAAGCCCTTTGATATGGCTGGCAGATAGGGTTTTCCAATAGACCCAGCGTTCATCCTGCTGCATCTCTGCGGGCATTTCGTCGATCAGTTGATGTACTTTATTCCAATTAAGATCCGTCAGTGCCAGTTTGATACGGCGTTCCTGAATCTCTTCATCCTGGGTGGTGTTTAATCGTTTAAGTAAGCCGTCGGTGTGTTTGTCGGGAATGTTCGCTAGGCGGCGTGCCAAAGTGCGGCTGAGCTTTTGCTGCTCATCTTGGTTGAAAGATCGACTTGAGCGAACTTTAAACCAAGCTTGTGTCGCTGCTTGTGGGCTCTTTCTTGAAAGACGATCAATACCATATAGGTAGGTTATACGGCTAGCCACGGTATCACCGGGGAAATAAGTGGGGTCTGTAATGAGGGCCGGGTCTTTGCGGACACTGAGAAAGCGTTCGACGGCTTTCTTCTGTTTAGCGTCCTTAATATAACGTTGCAGATAAACAGCCAAATTCATATTGTTGTTGTCAGCTGCTTTCCAGAAACGTTGATAAGCGAGCTTACTGCTTGGAGCGTTGTGTTGCTTCATCCAATGGCTGAATACTGAATCGCAGGCGCTAGAGACCGAGTGGCCTGCATTCCAGAGGGTATCAATGCCTTTAACTGCAAGACTTGCTTGGCCTGTTTGTAGCAGGGCGTTGCGGTAGTGGCACTCAGACAGCTCATTTCTGACCGTTGAACCTTTATAGGCGACGATATAGTCTTTCCAGCGTTTATGGGTGGCCAGATAGTTAAGCCATTTTTGCTCAAGCGGGTAAACCGTCGGTACATACGCATATTGTTTGGCATAAAGATCGATATGGTGCTGTGTAACGGCTGCGAAATTATGTGTCAGTTCCTGCTGTTCCAGATAAGGATACAGGGGGTACTGAGTCAACTGTGCTTTAAGTTGATAATACTCATCCAGATTATCGTTATTTAGCTGTTTGAGTGATTTTTGATAGAGACGTCGTGATGCTTCAGACGAATCTGCAACCGCGGTTCCCGCTACAAAAAAGCAGAGTAGTAAACTGCAAACGAGACGGGGGTGTAAGGTATTGCTGTTTTTATAAGACATCATCCATCTTTGTCGGTAGTTGCATGTATATCAATCATAGCGGCAAAGCGAACCTAAACTCGAGAAAAATATGGTCTAAAGGGGTGAAATTTCATTCTCAGGGGCTATCTCAGGCGTCTGCCGGAGGGTGTGCGTAAATATATTGTGATTGCGTACCACCGCCGAGTGGTTTTTCTGTAGAATATGCGGCCAACGTTTTTGATGGATTTAAGCATGGCTCTGATCAGACTGGACAAGGTCTCCGTCGCCTTTGGCGATAAACAACTGCTCGATCATATCGACTTTCAACTGGATAAAGGCGAACGGGTTGCCTTAGTGGGCATTAATGGCGCGGGTAAATCGACCCTGCTGAAAGTGCTGGCACGGCATCAAGCAACTGATGATGGTGAAATCTGGCAGGATGGCGGCGCTCGAGTGGCGGAACTGTCGCAGATGCTACCTGCCGCTGATGAACGCAAGGTGCGCGATGTCGTGGCTTCCGGTTGTGCTGAAACCGTTGATCTGCTGAACCGTTATGAAGCGTTGGCGATGAGCCAAAGTGATACGGATATGGCTGAACTGGAACGGTTGCAACATAAAATCGAACTCGTTGACGGCTGGCACCTTGAGCAGAAAATCGTGCAGGTGTTGGAACGTCTCGAATTAGATGGCGAACAGCTTATGTCGGCGCTATCTGGCGGTTGGCGCCGTCGTGCGGCGCTCGGCGCGGCATTGGTTCAGTCCCCCGATATATTATTGCTCGATGAGCCAACCAACCATTTGGATATCGAAACCATCGAATGGCTGGAAAAGCAGATCATGGAGTTCCGTGGGGGCGTGTTATTTATTTCCCATGACCGTTCATTGGTTGAGCGTTTGGCGACCCGTATTGTTGAACTGGATCGCGGTAATCTCACCTCTTTTCCCGGCAATTATTCCGCTTATTTAGCACAAAAAGAGAAAATGCTTGAGGAAGAGGAGCGTCATAACGCCCTATTTGATAAGCGCTTAGCCGAAGAAGAAAAGTGGATTCGTCAGGGCATTAAGGCCCGTCGTACCCGTAATGAAGGCCGTGTCCGTGCACTTAAAGATTTGCGCGTGGAGCGCTCCCAGCGTCGTGATAAGCAGGGCAAAGCTAAATTCCAAGTAGAGCAAGCGGACCGTTCGGGCAAAATCGTGATCGAAGTGGAAGGTGTTACCCACGGCTATAACGGTGATACTGTGTTACGTGATCTAACACTCTCTATTCAGCGTGGTGATCGTATCGGTCTGATCGGCCCGAACGGTGTGGGTAAAAGTACGCTATTGAAAGTACTGTTAGGGCAAATTCAGCCGGATCAAGGTGCGGTTAAACTCGGCACCAGTCTTAATGTTGCCTATTTCGATCAGTTGCGAGGCAAGCTCGACCCGGAAAAAACGATTATTGATAATATTTCCGAAGGCCGTGAGAGTATTTCGATCAATGGTAAATCACGTCATATTATTAGTTATTTGAGTGATTTTCTGTTCTCTCCGGAACGTGCACGCACCCCGGTGAAGGCGTTGTCCGGTGGTGAATGTAACCGGGTGATGTTGGCTAAGTTATTTAGTCAGCCATCCAACTTGTTAGTGCTTGATGAGCCGACCAATGATTTGGATATTGAAACCCTAGAGCTGCTTGAGGAGATCTTGTTAGAGTACAAGGGTACCCTGTTGTTGGTCAGTCATGACCGGGCATTCTTGGATAATGTGGTGACTTCCACCTTGGTGTTCGAAGGCAACGGCAAGGTTCAGGAATATGTCGGGGGCTATGAAGACTGGTTACGGCAGCGTGCTGAGATCAACCGGCCGGTGGAAAAGCCTACCGCTAAAGCAGTGGTGGAGCCCGTTAAAGCGGAACCGGCGAAGAAGAAACTAAGTTACAAGTTGCAGCGAGAGTTGGATCTACTGCCGGGGCAGTTAGAACAGCTTGAAGGCGAGATCGAACAACTGCATATAGAAACCGGCGCGGCTGATTTTTATAACGGCGATCATGCGCAAGTTGCGGCTAAGTTAGCAGCATTGCAAAGCAAAGAAGCAGCGCTGGAAAAACTAATGGATCGCTGGGTGGAACTAGAGGCGATGCAGTAATACGCGCATCGCCTAACAATCTAGGATGATCGTGTAGAGCGCAGAGAAAGGGGAGTGTTACTCTTCTTTCTCGGTTACTCTGATCGCCAGTACGTCGCATTTAGCGCCGTGCAGGATGCCATTGGCAGTTGAGCCTAACAGCAATGCCAGCCCGTGACGTCCATGGCTGCCGACAATAATTAGATCGCACCCCTGTTCGTCAGCGACTTTGTGAATTTCAGTTTCAGTGTGACCTGAAACCACATGACATTGCTTAACGGGGTAGTCTAGCTGTTCACTAAAGCGAGTCATCTTGCTTTGTGCGTGCTCATCAAGCTGTGCTTGAATCGCGGTTAAGTCCATCGGAACGTCACCGCCGTAAGCAAAGCTCAGCGGCTCGATAACGTGAATCATGGATAGCTCAGCGTTAGAGCATTCGGCCAGTTGTTTTACTTTGTCGATCAATTGATCAGATTCTTCTGATAAATCAGTCGCTACTAAGATGTGTTTATAAAGGGACATGGGAATTGCTCCTGTTGATTCCTAATAATGAGAATAACATAGAATCTCTGGTTCTAATTATGACCGGTGTCAACCCGGTTAGTCGAGGGCATTAAATGAAGTGGGCCATTATTATTTTAATTATGATGTCATTGCTAGGGTCGATGATGTGGGTGATGCCAAGTCCACGGCAGCGGTTTCTTGCCAAACTGCGTCAACAGGCGTCTAAACATGGCTTTCAGGTGCAGATGGTGCGCATGACGCCGCCCCGTGCAGCGGGCCAGGTGAAGCCTGAAACCTTGATGGCAACAGCCTATCGTTTGCCTCGCTATAACCTGGAAAAAGCCCATCGCAATAACTTCACCGAGTGGCAGGTTTTTCGTCAGATTGCCGTGGCCAATGAGGGCTTGCCTGAAGGTTGGTGTTGGGGCAGTGGTGAGCGTTGCTTGAACGAGCAGCAACTAGCGGTTTTGAATACATTGATAGAGCAGTTGCCAGCAGGCGTCTCTTCGATCGAGTCAACACCGGTGCATATTTCGTTATATTGGGATGAACGTGGTGATGAAAACAGCTTGGATGAGTTTCAAGCGTTACTCAAGCCCTTTATTGACCAGCAGTTTTAATCATGAATAGGCAAGATAGAGGAGCGACTATGACGCTTAAAACGGGTATTTACCGTCATTACAAAGGCGCAGATTACGAAGTGCTGCATCTCGCTCGGCATTCCGAAACGGAAGAGTGGTTAGTAGTGTATCGCCCCTGTTATGGCGAGCGAGGCATCTGGGTGCGGCCGTTGGCGATGTTTACTGAAGCCGTGACCGGTGCGGATGGCCAATCGGTTGGCCGATTTGAATATCTAAACGCCGCTTCAAACTGAGGTCGGCGCTTAATACTTATTCTTCTTTATTTTCTTTCTGGCTTAAGAGATCAACAGAGGCGGCCAAGTTGCCGGTAGCCATGGCGCTACTGGGTCTTGCGCGGTTGAGAAGATCTCTAATCCTATCGATATATTCTTGTTTTTGCTTCTGCGGCACGTTGGCACGAGCAACCATCGCTTTAGCATGTTTGTAGTGGGACATGGCTACTAACTTATCGCCCCGCTCGAGATAGTGATTACCCTGATTGATATGGGCATCGGCAAATACGCAAACATGCAACCAGTAAAGATCATGCTGAAACTGCTTGGCCCGGGCTACACTGAGCTTGTTAAGTTGCGCCATCTCGATACAGAGTTTTTCGGCATGTTGAATATGGATTTGAGCTTTTTTGAGGGCGCGATCGTTGTTAAAACCACCGGGTACCGCAGTGATGCGGTCGGTACTTTCTTTTTGTGCACCGATATCCTGAAGGAGTTCCGATTCGGGGGCCAGTGTTGAAATTTCTTCGATCATGCTGACAACGTAGCCGCTCAAAGCATCGGTTATTTCCGTGCGGCAGTTGGCTTCCCTCAGCACGGCAAGGCTTTCTAGGGTTTCGGCTGACTTCTTATTCAGCTCTTTCAGACGCTTATTGCGGTATTCATTTTGCTGTTCTCTGGTAGAGAAATAATTGTTCACCAGCAACGCCACGAAACCGACTGCGATTAAAGAAAAAAGAAAAATCAGGTTGTCTTGCAACATATTCTCAGGTAGTTGTAATTAAGGAACGGGCTAATATTGGCGGCAGCATACTGTATTTAAGCTACCAGAAACATACCTTTATTAGCCAATAATCTTGATTAATTGGCGTGTTTTTTTTAGCAGAAGCTTGACCCTGCTGGTTACAGCCCTTATATATGCACGCTGTTTTGTATTGTCACCTCGTCCTTTAAGGATTTTATTTATATGGGAAAGTCCCTAGTTATAGTTGAGTCACCTGCCAAAGCGAAAACCATAAACAAGTATCTGGGTAACCAGTTTGTGGTTAAATCGAGCGTGGGCCACATTCGGGATCTGCCCACCAGTGGCTCGGGTAATGGGACCGCATCGGATCCAAAAGAACGCGCTCGTCAGGCTGCGATAACCCGTAAATTGTCACCGGAAGATAAAATCCGGCACAAGGCTGAAAAGAGTAAAAAACAACTGATTGCTCGTATGGGTGTTGATCCCGAACATAACTGGGATGCCCGTTATGAGATCTTGCCCGGTAAAGAAAAAGTCGTTGATGAATTGAGACGACTAGCGAAAGATGCAGACACAATCTATCTCGCAACCGATTTGGACCGCGAGGGGGAGGCGATTGCCTGGCACCTGCGGGAAGCGATTGGTGGTGAAGATTCACGTTATAAACGTGTGGTATTTAACGAAATTACTGAAAAAGCGATTCAGGAAGCATTTAAGCAACCGGGTGAGCTTGATATTAACCGAGTTAATGCGCAGCAGGCGCGTCGATTCCTTGATCGCGTGGTCGGTTACATGGTGTCGCCGCTGCTATGGGCCAAGGTTGCCCGTGGCTTGTCGGCTGGACGGGTGCAATCGGTCGCTGTACGTTTGCTAGTTGAGCGTGAAAAAGAGATTCGCAGCTTTATCCCTGAAGAGTTCTGGGAGTTACATGCCGATGTCGAGTCGGACAAAAAAGAAGCATTGCGCTTTCAGGTCGAAAAATATCAGGGCAAGGCGTTCCGTCCTGTCAGTGGTACCGAGACTGATGGGTATGTTGCGCAGCTGAAAAAAGAAGCCTTTCAGGTCACGAATCGTCAGGATCGTCCAACGAGTAGTCGTCCTTCGGCCCCTTTCATCACCTCAACCCTGCAGCAGGCGGCGAGTACCCGACTGAGCTTTGGTGTGAAGAAAACCATGATGCTGGCGCAGCGACTCTATGAAGCTGGCTATATCACCTACATGCGGACCGACTCGACCAATTTAAGTGCTGAAGCCGTTGCTACCTGCCGCGAATATATTAATGAGAACTTTGGCAGCAAGTATCTGCCTGAAAAACCTAACTCCTATAGCAGCAAAGAGGGCGCTCAGGAGGCGCACGAGGCGATTCGTCCTTCAGATGTAAGCATCGAGGCTACTTCGTTAAAAGGCATGGAGAGGGACGCTGAACGCCTCTATGAGCTCATTCGGCGGCAGTTCATGGCGTGTCAGATGACGCCGGCCCTCTACACCAGTACACGGGTAACCATTACGGCGGGTGAATTTGAATTACGCACCAAAGGTCGGATTTTGCGCTTTGATGGTTATACGCGAGTGATGAATAGCCGGGGTAAAGATGACGATATTATCTTGCCAGATGTGAAGCAGGGCGATGTATTGCAACTGCAACAGCTAGATCCTAAGCAGCATTTTACTAAGCCTGCACCCCGTTATACCGAAGCGAGTTTGGTTAAAGAGTTAGAAAAACGAGGCATTGGCCGGCCGTCCACCTATGCGTCGATTATTTCGACGATTCAGGATCGTGGTTATGTGGAAGTCCATAATCGGCGTTTCTATGCTCAGAAAATGGGCGATATTGTTACTGAAAGACTGGTGGAGAACTTCTCTGATCTGATGGATTTTGGCTTTACCGCCCGGATGGAAGAGTCGTTAGATGACATCGCTACTGGCGCAGCCGATTGGAAAGCGTTGCTCAACCAATTTTATGAAGGCTTTAGTAATCGTTTAGAGCTAGCACAAGACCCTGATGACGGGATGCGCTTGAATGCGCCGACAGAAACGGATATTCCTTGTCCTACCTGTGGTCGGATGATGATGGTGCGTACCGGCACAACCGGGGTTTTCTTAGGCTGTTCAGGTTATGCCCTGCCACCGAAAGAGCGCTGCAAAACGACCATGAATCTGGTTCACGGTGATGAGGTTGTCAGTGTCGATGGCGATGATGAAGAAGAGTCGCGTATCCTGCGTAACAAGCACCGTTGTAGTATCTGTGATACGGCGATGGACAGCTATCTGATTGACGAGCAACGTAAGCTGCATATCTGTGGCAACAACCCGGACTGTCCTGGTTTTGAAGTTGAGCAGGGTGCCTTTAAAATCAAGGGTTATGATGGCCCGGTGTTGGAGTGCGACAAGTGTGGTGCTGAGATGCAGTTAAAAACGGGCCGCTTCGGCAAGTTCTTTGGCTGTACAAGTGATACTTGTAAAAACACTCGTAAGTTGTTGAAAAGTGGTGAGGCTGCGCCGCCGAAAATGGATCCGGTGCCGATGCCAGAGTTGCAATGTGATAACGTCGAAGACACCTTTATCTTACGTGATGGTGCATCAGGTATGTTCCTTGCGGCGAGTCAGTTCCCTCGTAAAAGGGAAACTCGAGCGCCTAAAGTGTCTGAGCTCTTACCACATAAGAGCGAGATCGATCCAAAATATAGTTTCCTCTTCAGTGCACCGTTAGAAGATGATGATGGCAACCCTGCAATCGTCCGTTACAGCCGTAAAACGAAAGAGCAGTATGTGATGACGGAAGTCGAAGGTAAGGCGACCGGATGGCGTGCTTTCTACAGTGGCGGTAAATGGGTAGTGGAAGCTGCTAAAGCGAAGAAGACAGCAACCAAAAAGTGAGCGGAGGCTTAGTATGAGCGGTGTGTATTTAACCCGTACCAACCAGAAATTAAACTTTACCCGCATCCATTTGGATGCGCTGAAGGTGGCTCAGGAATCGACCGGCTGGAGTAAGCATGCGTTGATTGAATCCTATAATGAGTCGGTATTGTTTCATATGGTGTCGGCATACAGTTCATTGCTCAGAGAGATCGCTGAACAATACAGTTTTGATGCTAACCGGATTAGTAAGCTCAGTCAGCTAACGCAGCAGATGGAGGCGCAGGGGTTGGAAGCACCTGAAGTCGCCGAACTGCAACAGTTACATAATGATACTGACAGTTGGTTGCATCAGTTGCTTGCCGCGTATAAAGCCTGCTGGCGAGCGGAAGACCATCAGCAATCGCAAGGCAAAGCCGAAAGTGTCTCTGAGATACACGTGATGCAGATTAATCCGGACCATGCTGAAGATGGCGATATACTCAGCGAATACCAGCGCTGGTTTAGCGAATTTAAGGCACTGGTCGAACGTATGCGTAATGGTATGCAGGAGTGGTAAAAGAGGAGAGAAGCATCGGTGGTTGAAGGGTTTCTGAGGCCGAGGCTTCTAAGCGTAGTGCTTCACACCGGTGGTTTCGTTCACGTATTTGAGCCGAGTTGAGAAAAATATGTCTAATATGTTTTTGGAAATAATTGAGTTGGATGATGGTCAGATTGCGCTGCGTCGTGCTGATTCCAATGATGAGCCTATTATGCGGATCAGCTTCTCGGACGATGTCAGAGAGCAGCTTGATGAAGAGTGCATTGATGTCGCTAAGGTGATGCTAACAGCGGGTATCCATATGATTTCTGATATGAGCGTCAAGGCATCGGCGAATGGGGATGACGCAGGACTTGGGTTGGAGAATGATCCCGACGCTGAGTTTGACGTGGATTCGCCGGATCAGCCAAGGATTATCCATTAAAAAAACAGCGCCGAGGCGCTGTTTTTTTTGCTGTATATTTGGCTTAAGCGAGTCGGCGATCACGGATCACGATACCATGGCTTTTACCGTTAACCGCCGCAGCTTCGAGGCCGCTGAGTTCTTCATTGCTGAGTACGCCGGGCCAGCTGATAACCGCATGGCAAGTGCCAGCTTTGAGAGCTTGGCAGGCCAATTGATAGGTTGAGTGGCCTTGATCAGGTTGCAGCAGCATCACCTTCTTGAGGTCGATGCCGGCAGCTTCAAGTAAGCTCTTCGGTAGAGATGCCGGCGGTGCTATCCAAGCAAACCAACGATCATCTTTACTGAGTTGTGCTAAGAGTGGCAGTAGCATGGTCATTTGCCCAAAATCACTGCCTTGCAAAACAATTTCCGTTACCTTGCCGGCCAGTTCCGGGTGGTTTGATGGTACGGCGACCGGACGAATAAAACCGGGCAGTACGGAATCTGAGCTGTTGAGACTGCTAACTGCGTGCAACATGATTACTGTCCTCTTCTGATAACCCCAACACCGAGACCTTCAATGGAAAGTTCCTGCTTCTGCAGATCGACCACAATGGGTTCGAACTCTTCATTCTCAGCGATTAGGTAGACAAGATTACCTTTTCGTTTAAAGCGTTTGACGGTGACATCATTATCTATTCGGGCAACCACAATTTCGCCGTCTTTAGCCGCCTGACACTGGTGCACTGCCAGTAAGTCGCCATCCATAATGCCGACGTTCTTCATGCTGGTGCCACGCACCCGAAGTAGGTAGTCGGCTGGCGGGTGGAAAAAGTCTGAGGCGATAGTAATGCGCTCTTCGACGTTTTCCTGTGCCAGAATCGGCTCACCCGCCGCGACTTGACCGACAACCGGCAAACCAGGGTCTTCGTCATCAAATCCAGGGATTCGAATGCCGCGGGAGGTGCCGGGGATCATCTCAATGGCTCCTTTACGGGCCAATGCTTTGAGGTGCTCTTCGGCGGCGTTAGCTGATTTAAACCCCAGCGCTTTAGCGATATCTGCCCGAGTAGGCGGATAGCCGGTGGTGCTGATGCAGTGTTTAATGCATTCAAGTACATCTGTTTGGCGTTGTGTCAGTTTCATGATGAACTCTGTGTTTTTATCCAGTAGCTGTAACTATATACAGTATTCTGGCTTTGTAAACATTTTTCTGTCTATTTATCCAGTATTATTGCTAGAATGTCCGTCGTTACGGTGTATTAGGGCAGTCAGGTGCTTTCAGAAGAGATAAAAAAAGAGATACAGGGGGCGTATAGACGCTTTCTTGAGAGCCGTCAGCTTAAGCCGCGTATGGGGCAAAAGCAGATGATTGCAGAGGTTGCGAAAGTGCTTGGCGCCATTATGGAGGATGACAAATCCCACCGCTTGGGTGAAAAGCATGTGAGCGTCATTGAGGCGGGCACCGGTACCGGTAAAACCATTGGCTATTTATTGGCGGTTCTGCCGATCGCTAAAGCAAAGGGTAAAAAGGTAGTGCTTTCCACCGCGACGGTGGCTTTGCAAGAACAGCTGCTTAATAAGGATCTTCCTGAGGTGGCGGAACATGCGGGATTGTCTGTCACCTATGGCTTGGCCAAGGGGCGCGGCCGCTATTTCTGTATCAGTAAGGCGGAGCAGCATCTCGATGCCCACGGGGCATCCGGTCAGCAGGCGCTGTATGAAGATGAGCAAGCGCTACGTATCGATGGTGAAACCGCCGAGTTCTATAAGAGCCTATTAAATGAGTTTGCCTCAGGTCGCTGGGATGGTGATCGCGATAACCTGAGTCAGGATATCAGTGAACAGGATTGGTATCCGCTCACCAGTGATCATCTGCAGTGTACCAATCGTCGTTGCAGTAATTTTTCCGCCTGTAGCTTTTTCAAAGCCCGTAAAGACCTTGATCAGGTCGAGTGTGTGATCGCCAACCATGATATCGTGCTGGCCGATTTAGCGTTAGGCGGTGGTGCTATCCTGCCGGATCCGTCTGAGACCATTTATATCTTCGATGAAGGTCACCATTTATCTGATAAGGCCAGCGGTCACTTCTCCTTTAACTTGCGGCTTAAGTCCACCGAACGTTGGTTATCCGGCACGATTAAACAGCTGGATAAAATGCTCGATCAAAGCGGGAATCCGCAATTAATGCGTGATTACATTGAGCACCAGCGTAAGCCGATGGAAGATTTGCAGGTGGTGTTGAATAACTGGGCCGAACTGATCCGGCCGATCTTATTGAGTGATGCCTTTACCCGACCTAAAGAACGCTACCGTTACCCGAGTGGCGTGGTGCCTGATGAGGTTAAGCAGTTTGGTTTACAGGTAGAGCACCTAGCGGCTCGGATGGGCACTAAGATGGAGATGATCCTAGATCTCCTGAAAGAGTCGTTGGATGGCGATGGCAGTATTGACCGTCAGGCCGCCGAAATGTGGTATCCCCGGGTTGGCATGATGGTGTCGAGAATGCAAAACATCACTGGCCTAGGGCGTTCGATGGGGCATGTGGACGCTGAGAATAGTACGCCAACGGCACGTTGGATCAGCTTGGTGGAAACCGCCCAAGGGTATGACTTTGAATGCAGTACTGCCCCCGTGTCGGCGGCGCAGATGTTACATATGAATCTGTGGCAGCACTGTTATGCAGCGGTGGTGACTTCGGCGACATTAACGGCGTTGGGGCGTTTTGATCGGGTTTTAGCTGATCTAGGCTTACCCGCCGATACCCCCTGTTTTAGCTTAGCCAGCCCTTTCGATCATTATAATGCAGCGGAACTCTATGTCCCGCCGATGAAAGTTGAAGCGAATGACCCTGAATTACATACCCAAGCGGTTACCGATTATCTTAATAATCATTTAAAAACTGATACCGGTACACTGGTATTGTTCAGCTCATGGCGGCAAATGAGATCAGTGCTTGCCAGTCTCGACGAAAAGCTCAACAATAGGGTGCTGTCGCAGGGCGATTTCAGTAAAAATGAGATTCTGAAACGTCATAAGGCCGAAATTGATGAGGGGCGAGGGAGTGTTATCTTCGGTCTCGCTTCTTTTACTGAGGGAGTTGATCTTCCCGGTGACTATTTGACGGAAGTTATTATCACCAAGATCCCCTTTAGTGTGCCGGATGATCCGGTGGATGCCACTATGGCTGAATGGATACAGCAGCAAGGTGGAAACCCTTTTATGGAATGGTCAGTGCCGATGGCATCGGTGCGCTTAACTCAGGCTGCTGGACGGCTGCTGCGAACTGAGCAGGATAGAGGACGCATCGTATTGCTGGATCGACGTGTTGTGACTAAACGTTACGGTCGACAATTACTCGACTCATTGCCGCCATTTCGACGAAATATTAGCTAACCGTTCGCTTAAGCGGATAAGGTATGACTTTGTTAAAGAAAATATTTAAGCCATCAGACGCGACGCCGTCTGCCAGTATAGAAACGTCGGAGACGACACCCGTACTACCCGCAACCGTGCCCAATGAGAGTCAAACAGGTAATGCCGCGCGTAATACATCCAGTAGTGGCGATCATAAGCGACAGCAAACCCGTGAGAGCAAAACCTCAGGCCCGTCTCAGACTAAAAGCTGGCGCCGTGAGGATTTTGCCGTAGCGCCGGTGGAAGGGAAGCAGCGTTTCCATGATTTCGATCTGCCTGATGATGTGATGCACGCGATTGCGGACTTAAATTTTGAATATTGTTCTGATATTCAGGCGGCAACGCTGATCGAATCACTTGAAGGTCGGGATATTATTGGTAAGGCCCAGACCGGTACCGGTAAAACAGCGGCCTTTCTGATCAGTATTATTACCGATTTGCTGGATTACCCGCTGGAATATAAAGCGGCTAAAGGGGTGCCCCGGGCGCTCATTATTGCACCGACCCGCGAACTCGCATTACAGATTGCATCGGATGCAGAAGAGATGGGTAAGTATGCCGATATCGGTGTGGTCGCCTTGGTGGGCGGGATGGATTACGACCGTCAGCGTAAACAGCTGGCGGCGCGTCCAGTCGATATTCTAGTAGCGACGCCGGGCCGTTTGATCGATTTCGTACGTTCATCTGATGTCGACCTCGGTGATGTGGAAGTGATGGTGCTTGATGAAGCCGATCGAATGCTGAGTATGGGCTTTATTCCCGATGTACGTACTATTATTCGCCATACCCCGCGTAAAGGTGATCGTCAAACCTTGCTTTACAGTGCCACCTTTACCGATGATGTGATGAGTCTCGCCCGTCAATGGACGGTGGATGCTAAGGTGATCGAGATCGCCCCAGAGCAAAAGAGTACCGATTCGGTGGAGCAGTTGGTGTATCTCGTTTCACGTCAGGATAAATACCGCTTGCTGCGTAACTTTATGCAGCTGAATCAGTTGGAGCGGGTTATCGTGTTTGGTAATCGTCGTGACGAAACGCGTCGGCTAGCTGAGCGGTTACAGAAAGATGGCTTAAAAGCTGCCTTGATGTCCGGTGAGATCACCCAGCAAAAGCGGGTTAAAACACTGGATGATTTCCGTAGTGGCAGAATCAATATTCTGGTCGCCACCGACGTGGCGGGCCGAGGGATTCATGTCGACGGTGTTAGTCATGTGATCAACTACGCACTGCCGGAAGATGCGGATGATTATGTTCACCGTATTGGCCGTACTGGTCGCGCAGGTTCTACCGGCACTTCTATCAGTTTTGCGACTGAGGATGATGCCTTCCTATTACCTGAGATCGAAGAGGTAGCGGGAGTGAAAATGAAGTGTGTCTATCCGGACCCCAATCTGCTTGAAGCGGTTTAACCTTGACGGCGGTAGGTGATGATGAAATGGGCTGGCTTGGATCAATTGCAACTAGAAAACCGCTTTCGGCAGTTGCCTGCACCGTTCTATCAGTCGGTGACGCCACAGCCGCTTAAAAATCCTCACTTGGTTGCTTTCAGTACTGAGGCTGCCGCGTTGATCGGGCTAGATCCCTGCCAAGCGTCAGCGCAGCAATTGAGTGAGTATTTTAGCGGTCAGCGGCTACTCAGCGGCAGTGATCCTCTGGCATCGGTTTATTCCGGGCATCAGTTCGGTGGTTACACGCCACAGCTGGGAGATGGTCGTGCAGTGTTACTCGGCGATATTGCCGGTAGTGACGGTCAGCGGTGGGAGTTGCAGCTTAAAGGTAGCGGTAAGACGCCTTACTCACGCCATGGTGATGGCCGTGCAGCGCTGCGTTCGGTGATTAGAGAATACCTCGCCAGTGAAGCTTTGGCAGCCCTCGATGTACCCACCACCCGAGCGCTTTGTATTATCGGTAGTGAAACCCAGATCTATCGCGAATCAATCGAGTTTGGTGCTTCAATGGTGCGAATGAGCCCCAGCCATATACGCTTTGGACATTTTGAATATTATTACTACAGTCGCCAGCCAGAACAGTTAAAGCAGTTGGCTGACTTTGTGATTGAGCATCATTACCCCCATGCAGCAGAACAAGCAAACCCTTATTTAGCCATGTACACCGAGGTGGTTGAGCGTACGGCACAGTTGTTGGCGCGTTGGCAGGCACTAGGCTTTTGCCATGGAGTGATGAACACCGATAATATGTCGATTATCGGTGTGACGCTCGATTATGGTCCCTTTGGTTTTCTTGATGATTACCAACCCGATTATATTTGCAACCGCTCGGATGAACGCGGTCGCTATGCATATCAGCAACAACCCTCAATCGCGATGTGGAACTGTGTCTGTTTGGCACAAAGCTTGAGTGGCTTGGTTAAACAGGCCGACCTTGAAGCGGCGTTACAACGTTTTCAGCCGATTTATGCCATAGCTTATACCGAACGGATGAAGCTGCGGTTAGGTATGCTGGGCAAAACAACTCAGGATGGCGACCTGATTAGCCGCTTTTTACAGCTACTGGAACAACAAAAAGCGGATTATAATGACGCTTTTATTGCTCTCGAGCAGGCGCTTGATGGCGAAATCGAACCGTTAACCACGTTATTGGCTGGGGCTGCGGATTTCACCCCTTGGTTCGGTGACTATGTTGACCGTCTCGAGGGTAATGCTACGGTGATAATGGCACAACACAATCCTCGGGTTATACTGCGTAACTATCTGGCGCAGCAGGTGATTGAACGGGCTGAGCTTGGTGACTTTACGGATCTTGCTCGGCTTTATGGGGCGTTAAAGACCCCCTTCGATGCACCCTTGAGTCAATACAATCAAGCAACCCCGCAGTGGGGTAAAAATATTTCGCTTAGCTGCTCATCCTGATGGGTGAGTCTGGCCGTGCTTGGCCCGCAGCAGAAGAGCGATAAAGATGACTATCAGGAATAAAGAGGACCCTATGGATAAACATAAAACTGGCCTGATTAGTCAGGTGTTGTCGATTGTTGTGAGCTTGTTCTTTGTGTTTATTGCGGTCAGTGGTTATCAACGTACCGGCGATATCTCATTGGCGATGCTGTTTGGCCTGTTGGCGGTAGTGGGCTACTTTATGGTTAAATTTTTATTTCTTGGGGTGAATAAACTATTAGATTCGTTGGATGATAAGCACAATCAGCGATCTGAATAATAACGCCCTGCTAGGTTCTGCTTAAAGAACGGTTTCTTTAAGCATATTTTTTATACAACGCTTTGAATACATGTAAGGAATCTCTGATGACGGACAGGGTAAAAGTTTCAGTACTTGGCGGCGGTAGCTTCGGTACTGTGATAGCAAACCTGATTGGCAGTAAAGGGGTGGATGTAAGCCTGTGGATGCGCGATGCCGGGCGAGCGGAAGAGATCAATCGCAACCATGAAAACAGTCGATATTTGCCCGGTTGCTCGATATCTGAACAGGTAACGGCGACGGCGGATCTGGCGCAAGCGTTGAGCGGCGCCAAAATTGTATTTGTCTCAATCCCGAGCCAATCGTTTCGTGAGGTTATCCGCCAAGCCAAACCATTTATGACAGTGGATCAGATCATCGTCAGTACGACTAAGGGCATTGAAGCGAAAACCTTTAGCTTGATGAGTCAGATTCTAGCTGCGGAGTTACCCGATAACCCTATTGGGGTGATCAGCGGACCTAACCTCGCGAAAGAGATTGCCCAGAAGCAACTCACCGCGACGGTGATTGCCAGTGATAGTGAAGAGGTTCGCACAGCGGTACAGGATATTCTGCATTGTGCCTTTTTCCGTATCTATGCCAGTACCGATATGTACGGCGTTGAACTCGGTGGCACACTGAAAAATATCTACGCTATCGCCTCAGGACTCAGCGCTGCGTTGGGCATGGGTGAAAATACCAAAAGTATGCTGATGACGCGAAGTCTGGCTGAGATGAGCCGTTTTGCCGTACAACTGGGGGCGAATCCGATGACCTTTCTGGGGTTGGCCGGTGTTGGCGATCTGATCGTTACCTGCTCATCGCCTCTGAGTCGTAATTACCGGGTTGGCTATGCGCTAGGTGAGGGCAAAACGTTGGATGAGGCGGTTGCCTCACTTGGTGAAGTTGCCGAGGGTGTTAACACGCTGCGTTACGTCAAAGAGAAGGCCGATCAATTGGAGATCTATATGCCGTTGGTTTGCGGTCTTTATGAGGTCGTTTTTAATGGCGCGCCAGTCTCTCAGGTCGCTAAAATGATGATGCTCAATACCCAAAGCAGCGATGTGGAGTTTGTCCTACCACGGGACAATGATTGTTAATGCGATTACTGTTATTGCGCCACGGTGAGGCGGGCTATGACGCCCCGAGTGATGTCCAGCGGCATTTGACGGAGCAGGGGCGGCTGCGAGTGCAACAGATGCTTAAACAGCATTCAGGCAGTCTTGCCGGACTGGAGCGGATTGTCCATAGTCCCTACCTACGTACCTGTCAAACCGCTCAGTTGGTGCAAGACCAGCAACCGGCGGTGTGTGAATCTTTGGCGCTATTAACACCTGAATCATCACCTCAGCAACTAGTGGACTGGCTGGCTCTGCAAGCCGATAGCACATTGATGCTGGTGACCCATCAACCCTTGATAGGTCAGTTGGTTTCGCTGCTGTGTGACGGCAACCTATTACGCCCGGAACCCATGTTACCGGGTGCGCTGGCCGTTATTGAGCTGGCGTTTCCTGCCGCAGGGCTGGGGCAACTGCAGATGATGGTGCGCTAGCCACGCTGGGGCTTACGACGGCTTCAGTCGTTGCTGTCGTGGTAACGGCGGTCTTCGCCACTGGTTTTATTTCCGACATCCCCGCCGCAGCGTCTTTAATTAAGCGGGCACTTTCAAGCAGTGATGGTATCTTTGGATAGCGGGCCAGACCCGCATCAATGATATTGATCGCATTGTCTTTATCGCCGGTGGCCAGATAGGCGCGGGATAGATCAATATACAGCTGAGGAATCGGCGTGTACTCAATATAGGGCACTGCCCAGGCGATAAACTGCGGTGCAAATCGCCCTTGGTGTGCATTGAGTTCACGTAACAGCAGGGTGCGCATAAGGTAGAGCTCGGCTGAATCCCTGAAGAACGGATTGCTAAGTGCTGGTTGGAGTAGTGCGGGTTCTGTCATCCGCCCTTTGAGGAAACGGATCACACTGCTATTCGCCTGTATGGTTTGTAACATTACCCCGGTCACAATCACCGCCAGACTGATGGCCGCAACCCCGGTAGTGATCTCTGCCGAACGGCTTAATGTGAGCGGCTTAGTACGGCGGCTGTGGTGGAGTATGACAAAACTCAGGAATAGCAGTAAAAACCACGGGATATTGCTGATATAGAAGGGCAGCTCCACCTGAGTATGTAAACCAATCGGTAGCAGCAACGCCGTATAACTTAAGCCACGACGCCAGCCGCATTGGCAGGCAGCATACAGAATAGCTAGCACAGAAATCAATATACCAGCGATGGCAATCAGGCCACCCTCGACCAACCAGAACATTAGCTCGTTATGGGGATGACTGAGACGCTGTGGAGGCAGGTTGGCGTCTGGGAAGCGATTTAAGTAATCAACTTTTTGGTCATGCCAAACTTTTTGGAAGCTACCGATCCCGTAACCACTCAGTGGCTGTTGGCGGAACAGTTCGAGAGATATGTTATAGATATTGATACGGCTATTAGAACCGTTTTGTGCCACGCCGGCTTCATTGAGTGAGGTGAGGTCGCCGAGCTTGCCAGAACTGCGTTCAATCCCTTGGCTGCCCATCAATAGGGCGGCAATGATCGTGAGTATGACGGCGAGGGTTAGTGATTTGCGTTTGAGCCATTGACGACCGTTGCACAGGATCAGTATGACCACGCCGGCGGTTGCGCCAATCAGTCCGACCCTTGAGCCGGAATAGGCGACGATAAAGCAGCTAAGAAAAATGCTTGCCAGTAGGGTCAGCGTAAATAGCGGGCGCGGGCTCAAACTGACTGGGCGACTCAGCAGGTAAAGGCCGATCATCAATACCGTCGCCTGAAACGAGGCATGAATATTGATCTGCTGGAAAATACTGTAGGGGATCTGTTTGCTCGGAGTGATATAGGTTGTGAGAATATTCGGCCAGATAATCTGGGAGATACCATAAAGGCCGTGAACAATACCCGCCAGCAGCACTACGATTAATGCTCGTTGTACATCCCGCGGGGTAAAGCGAAACTGAAATAGGGCAATGAGAAACAAAAAGCCGCCAAAAATATAGAGTTGTCGAAACAGCCACTCGGTCGGCAGAAAGTTATCGACGATAAAACCGAGTATGATCATGCTGATGGGCAGGGCAGCCATCGCTAGCCAGTATTTTGGATAACTAAATGTTTTAGTTTTTAGCATCAGCAGCATAGCGCCAGCGATGACCAGAATAGCGGCTATCCAGAGGCTAATGTTGTGTGAAATTGACATCCCTTCACCGCCAAGGTTCGGTTGAAAGAAAAGGGTGGCCGGAAGAAAGAGTAAACCGAGCAGCCATAAACCCGTCTGTTGTGGTTTAATTTTTGATAGAAGGTTATTCATCAAGGGCCTCGGTGATCGGGTAATATATAGGATTAGTTTATACTGGGCTTGAAACTATCTGTTTTAAAAGAAAAAACAGTGAAGATACTACCCCATTTTTGTATTCTGATACATGCTAGCTAAGCATCAACAGTGATGATTTTCAGGGTTAATGGATCAATGACGCATACAGATATAACACATGAGTTACAGTTTGACGTTAACGGCCACCGGATTGCGGCCAAGAGCTGGGGGTCTGAGGACGGCATTCCGGTGTTGGCATTGCATGGCTGGCTTGATAACGCGGCTACCTTTAACCGTTTAGCACCTCATTTGCAAGGTGTGCGCTTAATCGCCCTCGATTTGATGGGGCATGGATTTTCCGATCATCGGCCTGCATCGATGCCCTATTATATTTGGGATAATGTGCAGGATGTTCTTGGCGTCGCGGATCAGCTCGGTTTACCGACGTTTTCTCTACTGGGTCACTCAATGGGCGCCAGCATTGCCACGTTAGTGGCCGGCGGTTTTCCCGAACGGGTGTCAAAGATGGTGCTGATCGAAGGCATTGGCCCTTTAGTCACGCAGGCGGAGCACACGGCGGAACAATTAGCCGCGGCGATCAAGAAGCGGGTGAGAATGCAGACGCGCTTGGCGAAAGGCTATCGTGATGCGGATATTGCGATCACCGCGCGTATGAACGGTCGTTGGCCGGTTGATATACAGGCAGCTAAATGGTTGGTTGAGAGAGGGCTCGAAGAACGTGAAGATGGCTTTTATTGGCGCAGTGATCCTAATCTGATGCTGCCCTCGATTATGCGCATGACTGAAGCGCAGGTGGAGAGTTTTCTGACCCGAGTGACGGCCGATACCCTGCTGATTTTGGCGGAGAATGGTATACCTCAAAGCGAACGGCGTATCTCATTGTTGCAACAGTGCACCACAAAACGATTAAAAGGCGGCCATCATTTACATCTAGAAGCGCAGGCGGTTGGGCAAATTGCTACACTGATCAATGAGTTTAAGTTTGCTTAACCTTATTCGACACAGATTATTCATGACCGTACGCTAATAAGCATAAGGAATATTAATGAGGATTCGAACACTTTTACCGCTAGGGTTACTGCTGTTAAGTTTTACCGTACAGGCGCAGAGTGATGTCGCGGGTAGTCGGGATCCACTGCAGCTTCCCCGCTTTCCTTTGAGCTGGATTGTTAGCTTTGATGAACAGCAGATTCCCGAGTACGAACTGGCCACCGGACCGATGCGAAAACTTGAGGGGGTCATTGCGCCGGAACAGAGTAAGGTGATTAAAGGTGATCTGACCCGTATTACCTATCGAGTGTCCGACATACATACACCGGAACAGGTGTTTCGTTATTATCTTGAGTTGCTAGGATCACTAAAGGCAAACATTCTATTCCAATGCAGTAGCCGTCAATGTGGTAGCAGTAATCAGTGGGCCAATAACTATTTCGAGGTTGCTGAGTTATATGGTATCGATCGAACTCAGTTTTTTGTGTCAGCCAGCCTGGGTAATTTGCAGTTAGCCCTTTACACGGTGCAGCGGGGTAACCGTAGAAGTTATGTTCAGCTCGATCTTATTCAACCTTTGCAGCAATCGGCGGATACCTTGGCCACCGATATCAAACAGCGAGGTTTTAGCTGGCTGAATGAGCCGGACAGTACAGAGCCGTTGCTAGATTATATGATGCAAAATCCGACCCAGCAGGTATTGATCGGTAGCTATAACAAAGCAACGGGAGTCTCCCTCGAAGAACAGCTACAGCAAAGCACACGGGCGGCCCAAGCCTTTATTGCTATGCTGACCGGGGCGGGTATTGATCCGGCACGTATAGCAACGGTCCCTGTGGGGCCTGCACTACCGGTTGATGCACCGTTAGTGTCGGGTTTATGGGTCCAGCTGCGCTAATCTGGTTTACTCAGCAGATATCGAGACTCTAAATGTATCGGCCTGGATAGGCCGGTACGGGGAAATCAAGGAGCTGATCTATGAAAACCACGGTATCGCTGGTACTCGGTAGCGGAGGTGCTCGCGGTTATAGCCACATAGGTGTGATTGATGAGCTAAATCGACGTGGCTATGACGTCGTTTGTGTTGCTGGCAGCTCTATGGGGGCGCTAGTAGGCGGAGTCTATGCCGCCGGGCGGTTGGAGGAGTATCGCGATTGGGTGACCAGTCTTAGGCGCATCGATGTGTTCAAGTTGATGGATCTAACCCTGCGAGGTGAAGGCACCATTCGTGGAGAGCGGTTACTGATTAAACTGCGTGAGATCATCGGTAACCCGTTAATTGAAGAGTTACCCATTAGTTACACCGCCGTGGCAACCGATTTAACCCATCAAAAAGAGGTGTGGTTTCAGAAAGGCTTAATGCTCAATGCCATTAGGGCCTCTATTGCCGTGCCTGGCTTTTTTACCCCAGTCATTGAAGAGGAAAGGGTGCTGGTGGATGGTGGGGTGTTAAATCCGATTCCGATCATACCCACCGTGGCAGCTCATGCTGATCTGATTATTGCCGTCGATCTAAATGCGGACCAGCAGCGTAATCATGTGCAGCTGCCCGATACACGCTATCTGGAACGTTCTGGCTTTAGTGATGAATGGCAGCATGATACCTCAGCAGAGAGTGCGTTGGTTCAGGGCAAACCTGCGCTAAAAGACAATCCCGTGCATAAAGCGACTGGCCGTATCGATGTATTGCTTAATTCAGTTGAAGTGATGCAGGCCTCATTGGGTAAGTATAAAGTGGCGGGCTACCCACCGGATCTGTTGATCGGCATACCCAAAGAGGCCTGTCGTTTCTATGACTTTCATCGAGCCAAAGAGATGATTGAGTTAGGCCGTACGATCGCGCAGAAAAGCTTGCAACAGATGGAAAAATCGATGCGTTGACGTTCATCTCTCATAGCCAATTAAGCAGGCTTTTTCATAAAGAGTTTATGCGTAACGGGGTTGGCCGTTATGTGTTTAAACTTTTTCTGCTTTTACTTCGCGAAACTCTATATTTTTAATTATTGAGGTTTATATGCCATTGTCGCCTGCAGCCCGAGCGGATCTGCTGCTGTTACTCGTCACCCTGATTGCTGCTGCAGGGTGGATCTTTTCAAAAGAGGCGCTACTAGAGATGCCTCCTTTACTCTTTATTGGGGTTCGTTTTCTGTTAGCCGGGCTAATTCTGTTGATTCCCGGTTACCGCGGCTGTTTAAAATTACTGCAACAGCGTCAGATCGTACCGGTGTTGGGGCTTGGCGTATTGATGACCGGCGCGCTGTTATGTTGGATTATGGGGTTGTATCAGGGCCATCATCTTGGTGAGGGGGCATTTATAACCAGCATGGGCGTGGTGTTAGTGCCGGTGATGGCTTGGCTGGTTTATAGAGAACGAGCGCAGCTGAGTACCTGGCTATCGTTACCGGTTGCTATTGCCGGGTTAGGCCTATTATCGCTTGAAGGGGGTATCTCCTTGGCCGCAGGACAGTTTTGGTTTTTGGGGGCGGCGCTGCTGTTTTCGGTGCATTTCGTGTTGGTGTCGAGAATGGCGCTAGTGGTGCCCAGCTTGATTCTGACCGCTATTCAGTTATTGATCGTAGGCGTCGGTGGGATTGCCGTGTCCGCTTGGCTTGAAGTGTGGCCCGATAGCTTGAGTCCTACGACTATCAGTTGGTTGTTGGCCAGTGCATTGATTGCCACGAGCTTACGTTTTGCTTTGCAAACCTATGCTCAAAGCTTGGCCTCGGCGAGTCATGTAGCGCTGATCATGACCCTCGAGCCGGTGTGGGCGGCGTTATTGGGTGCAATCATCTATGCTGAGGTGATGAGTCCGTTACAGCTCGGTGGCTGCAGTTTGATTTTTATGGCGATGTTGGTGAGCCGATGGCGTTGGCTGAAACCGCTGTTTCGGGTGTCTTTGTTGAGTGCTCGCCGTTAATGGGGTTGAGCGGATTCACGATTTAGGCGAGGAGGGTTAGGCGTTATGCCACGGGGTTTTAGCGTAGTGACCTAGAAATGGTTCAAGCTAAAACCCTCAGTAATGGCGTTATTAGCAAGGTAATATTGGTTGCTCCCGGCGGACGTCGATGTCATTTCACTGCGCCGGGGAGCAATGCGTTTGTGGTCGGATCAATCATCCTCTTCTTCATTGGCATGATAGTGCTTAGGCGCTGACTGGGTGCTTTGCGAGATCAGCTGTAGACTGTCTTCAGCAAAGCCGGAACCGGCTTCTTTATAGAAGTTAAAGACCTTATCGATACCAGATGCGATCAGCGCTTCTCGATCGTCTTCAAAGCGAGCAATGGCGGCGATTTGCCCGGTATAGCCCGCATTGATCAGCTGTACCGTGACATTGCGGCTATCTTCAACCAACGGCAGCGCCAATAGAACCAGCTTAATATCCGAGGTGTCAAAGTTTTCCCAGAAATCGGCATCTTCACCGTCCCCGAAACACACATTTAAACCTTTCTGTTGCAACTGTGAGGCGCGAAATCGATCTGAGTCGAGTCCTGCAACCTGCTCATCTAAAACCGTGCGGAGCGCTTTAAACGCGCTTTTACCCACCCGGCCCATACCAATCACTAGCACCGTTGCTTGAGGCGGCTGCTGTACAATATCGGCCGCTAATCGCTGTGGACTCTCATAGCGTTTGAGGTTGTCCTTATAGCGGATATAGATGCGGTGGGCTGCAGGATAAACCACACTGGTTAAAACAAAGGATAGCGATACCGCCAGTGCGAGAATCACCAACCATTCGCGGGTTAGCCAGCCGGCCTGTACGCTCAGTGCCGCCACAATAAGACCAAATTCACTGAAGTTACTCAACGCTAGCGAGGCAAGATAGGCGGTGCGGCTGCGTAATTTAAGGCGGGTGAAGAGGACAAAAAATAGAAAGAATTTAATGCTGATCAACAGCGCAATGACCGTGGCGGTCGCTAGCATCGACCAGGTGGGGAGTGCGGTAAAGCCAATCGAGAGGAAAAAACCGATTAAAAAGAGATCTTTAAAGCTAAGCAGCGACTTGGTTAGCTCCGAGGCTTTATGGTGCTGGCTTAGCAGCAGACCAAATACCAGTGCCCCTAGGTCGCCCTTGACGCCCACCAGGTTGAACAGTTCATAGCCTCCTAAGGCGAAGAAAAAGCCTGTGAGTGGCAGCATCTCTCCGTGTCCGGCTTTGTCTAGCAACTTAAACAGTAGCGGTCTGGCGAACACGAGAGCCAGTAGTAGTGGTGCCCAAACAGAGGGGAGCTTACCGGTTGCGGCTACCAAAAATAGCACCGCGACGATGTCTTGCATAACCAGTACGCCAATCGCGAGCTGTCCGTGGCGGGTTTTCATCTCGCCATTTTCTTCTAAGAGTTTTACGACACAGACCGTACTGCTAAAGCTGAGAGCAAAACCGATTAGCGCGGCCGTTTTAAAGTCGATCTCGCTGTAATAGGGCATCGCCACTGAGGCCATCAAGAGTACAAAAGAGCCGAACAGGACAACCCATAACAGCATATGGCTAAGCGTACTGGCCCAGACTTCACGGCGTAAGAGGTCGCCAAGGTGTAGTTTTAAACCGATCGTAAAGAGCATTAGCGTGATACCTAAGTCCGCCAATGTATCGAGGCTATCGGTAGGCTGTACGCCTAAAAAGTGAAGTAGAAAACCGGCTAGGAGAAAGCCGATGAGAGGCGGCATGCCAATCATTTTCAGTGATAAACCACAGAGGTATGCAACCAGAATCCAGATAAAGTCCATAATATAAGTAGCTGTTATTTCAGTAGTTTATGGTTTGTTAGTGCGGTGGTGATAAGCGCTTGATTAGGCTGAGTTTCTCAATGTTGATTGAGTCTCTACGATCCTTGTTTATGCCAAGCGAGCAATCATTAACGCGATTTTAGATGTTTATCGCTTTGTTCAACAGATCTGTCGAGACTAGTTTATTTCACATCAACGATCTTGATTGCGGACATATCACGGTTGATTTTTTATTGTGCTTACAACCCCGCTTTTTAAACACCGAGGTTAAGGTCGAATTCGATGAGCTGTTCGCCTTGATCGGTAGCGTCTAGATACCATCCGGATTTATCCCAATCTCCCAATACGATTCTGCGTCTAGCACCAGCCAAAAAGTGAACAGCCGGGCGATGGGTATGACCGTGAATCAATAGGTTGCAGTTGGCATCGACCATGGCTTGATCAACCGCTTGTGGGTTCACGTCCATGATTTCAGTGCGCTTATCGGCGGTCTGTGTTTCGCTGGCCATGCGCAGCTGTTTTGCCAGAGCAAGTCGCTCTGGAACCGGTTGAGCTAAGACGGCTGCTTGCCACTCAGGGCTTCTGAGTTGTTGTCGAAGCTTTTGATAATCGAGATCATCGGTACACAATTGATCACCATGCATCAGCAGCGCAGGGCCTGAGGCGAGGGAGATAACCACCGCATCGGGTAAGCGTTGGACACCGGTCAGTTGGGTAAAGCGTTCACCGATCAAAAAGTCACGATTGCCGTGTTGAAAGAATATCTGGCAACCGCTCTGCGAGCGTGTTTTTAAGGCCTCAATAACAGGCTGTAGGTCATCGGGGATAAAATCATCGCCAATCCAGGCTTCAAACAGGTCGCCGAGTATATAGAGTTGATCACACTCGGTGGCCGTGCTGGATAGAAAATGCAGCAACGCCCGGGTAAGGTCCGGGCGTCCACTATGGAGATGTAGATCGGAAATAAACAGAATACGCATTATTCAGCGGTATCTGCATCCACGACTTCAGCCGATGTGATGATCACATCTTCAGCAGGCACGTCTTGATGGCCGCCACGGAAGGTGGTGGAGACGGATTTGATTTTATCAACCACGTCCATACCTTCAGCCACTTTACCGAATACCGCGTAACCCCAACCTTCAGTGGTTTTAGCCGTATGATCGAGGAAGGTGTTGTCGCTGACATTGATAAAGAACTGGGCTGATGCGCTATGAGGATCCATGGTGCGAGCCATGGCCAAAGTGCCGCGTTTGTTTTGCAGGCCATTATCGGCTTCGTTTTCAATACTTCCGTTGGTCTCTTTGCTCGCCATGCCGGGTTCAAAACCGCCACCTTGAATCATAAAGCCATCGATAACCCGGTGGAAAATAACGCCATCATAGAAACCATCTTTAACATAGTTTTCGAAGTTTTCTGCTGACTTCGGCGCTTTGTCGTAATCAAGTTCAATAGTGATGTCGCCGAAGTTGGTGTGCAGTACGATCATGCTTGCGATCCCTTTGTGTAAGCTAGATAGCTTGTTTATCTAGTAAGTTCGTCTGATAAATTATCGTCTGAAAAAATACGATGTAATCGGTTGGCCCGATTATACTAAAGAATTAAGCTGATAACTAACTGATTAATTTCGGCTAACTTATGGTTGTCTGTAAACCAACTGTTTATAATGTCCGCCTATTTGATTTCAACGGAAGTTAAGACCCCTCTATGAGCAATAACGACGCCAGTAATGCAGTTGTACAGCCAACCAACTTTATTCATCAGATTATCGAGCAGGATCAGCAGCAGGGGCTAGCTAAGGTGGTGACACGCTTTCCACCTGAACCTAATGGCTATCTGCATATCGGTCATGCGAAATCAATCTGCGTGAACTTTGGTACCGCCGAAAAATATAACGGTGAGTGTAATCTGCGTTTTGATGATACGAATCCAGGTAAAGAAGATCAGGAATTCGTCGACGCAATAATGGATGATGTTCGCTGGCTCGGTTTCAACTGGGCTGGTGAGGTACGTTATGCTTCGAACTACTTCGATACCTTTTATGCGTGGGCACAACACCTTATCCGTGAAGGTAAAGCCTATGTCTGCGACCTGAGTCCAGAAGAGGCCAGCGAGTATCGTGGTTGGGCCACGGAACCGGGCAAAAATAGTCCGTTTCGTGAGCGCTCAGCAGATGAAAACCTCGACCTGCTTGAACGTATGAAGCAGGGTGAGTTTGATGAAGGTAGTCGCGTGCTGCGGGCTAAAATTGATATGGCGTCGCCGAATATGAATCTACGTGACCCGATTCTGTATCGGATTCGCAAGGCGGCTCACCATCAAACCGGCAGCAAATGGTGCATCTACCCTAGCTATGACTTTGCACACGGTCAAGAGGATGCTATTGAAGGGGTTACACACTCTATTTGTACGTTGGAGTTTGCCGATCACCGTCCACTGTATGAATGGTTTATCGAGAATCTACCGGTTCCAAGCAAACCACGTCAGTACGAGTTTGGCCGCTTAAATATTAATTACACCGTCACCAGTAAGCGTAAACTGAAACAGTTGGTTGATGAAGGCCATGTTAATGGTTGGGACGATCCACGTATGCCAACCATTCAAGGTATGAGGCGACGGGGCTATTCATCACAGGCGGTGCGTAATTTCTGCGATAGTCTAGCGGTTGCTAAAACCGATGGTACGGTCGACATGGCTCAGTTTGAGTTCTTTATTCGTGAAGATATGAACGATAACGCCGCCCGCGCGATGTGTGTGATGAACCCGCTAAAACTGATTATCACCAACTTCCCAGAAGGTGAGATTGAAATGCTGAGTGCACCGGTCCATCCACAGAAGGAGATGGGTACCCGAGTATTGCCCTTTACCCGTGAGCTGTATATGGATCGAGGGGATTTCAGTGAAGATTCGACCCTTTCGCGTAAAAAATTCCGGTTGCTCGTGCCCGGTGATTACATGCGCCTGCGCAGTGCGTATGTGATCAAAGCTGAAGAAGTGGTGAAAGATGCTGCCGGTGAAATTACCGAAGTGCATGCGTCTCTGGTGCCAGGGACTGTCGGTGAGAACCCACCGGAAGGTATGAAGCCTCGGGGTGTTATGCACTGGGTTTCAGCCACTGAAGGCAAGCAAGCGACCGTGCGGATCTATGATCGTCTGTTTAATGTGGAATCACCGGATAAGGGTGAGGGCGATTTTCTTGCCAATATCAATCCGAACTCCTTTAGCGAAATCCAAAACTGTTGGGTTGAGCCGGGCTTAGTAGAGGCAGCACCGGAAACGGCGTTCCAGTTTGAACGAGAAGGTTATTTTGCTGCAGATCGTTACGATCACTCAGTTGAACATCCTGTGTTCAATAAGACCATCGGTCTTAGGGATACTTGGAAGAAGTAATTCTCGCGTTATTAGTAGAAAACGGTCACTTTGAGTGGCCGTTTTTTTTGCTATGACTGCGGCTGCTTAAGACTTAGATATAGCAAGCGGTCTGGTTGATGTTATGGCGCGTGTGCAGGCTTAGGCCTAAGGATTCTAAGTCCGTGTTTTTAAGAATGTCTGCAGCCAAAGGCAAAAACTGAGATTCTTCATACTTAGCATGTAGTAGGTAGTGATCTGCCATTCCCATCGCCGCTTCTTTGTCTAACTGGGCAAACTTACCTTTGGCTAGCTTTTTAATCGCGCCTTCAATTTTTTTCCACTCTTTTTCGAGGGTACGATGCTCTTCGGTCAAGCGTTTAATCATCCGTGAAGCAGCATTCAGCTCATCGCCAGAACTGGCGCAATCCATGACGATATTGAACAGTTCTTGTTCCTCTTCATGATGGTGGTTGAGTACCACCTCATGGTAGAAATCAACCAAGCGTTTCGCACTGGCTTGAATCTCCGGTGAAACAGGTTCTGAAATATCTGTTTTACTGAGATGGCGCAAATTTTCAAAGTTGTGAATAATACTGATATGGCATTGAGAAAAGTCATCGGTTGGGACAGCGGTCGTGGTCATGTTTTTCACCCTATTTGCAGGCTGGGATCTCTCCCAAAGCTAGCAGATAACTGTAAATAAGAAAGCGGGCCTTGAATGGCACATCTTTCATTTTGATCACTGGATTGTATGCTTAGCGTTACAAATAAATAATGACAATGGTCAATTATGTATCATATATAGCGTTTTTAGATTCTCAATCCTCGATAAGCTCAAGATAACAAAAAGCCCCGCGAGCTAAGCTGCGAGGCATCTGGACTGTACGGTTTTACCCAGCCTCAGTTTTAACCGAGACATTGAGTGGGTTAGGGGATTTACGCTTCTGTTGGTAATGATATCGCTGCTATTACCGCTGGCGAGCTGACCGATCTCTTTGTCGATAAAGAATAAACCTTTACCATCGTCGCCAATAATCTCGATCTTATCGAGAATGCCTTTAAACAGCTTCTCTTCTTCGTGTTGTTCTGCCACATACCACTGTAAAAAATTGAAGGTGGAGTAGTCTTGATTGGTAAATGCGGTATGAGCAAGGCCATTGATCTCTCGGGTGATCAGGCATTCATGTTCATAGACTTTCTCGAAAAGGTCTTTAATCGAATCAAACTCTTCGATGGGCGCCTTGATCGAGCCGATCCGGGCCATCGCCCCGGTTTCGTTAACATAGGTAAACAGGCGTTTCATATGCTGCATCTCTTCATCGGCATGTTGAGATAGAAACGCAGCACAGCCTTCATAACCCTTTGATTCTGCCCAAGAGCTCATTTGTAAATACATATTGGACGAGAAAAATTCAAGATTGATCTGATGGTTGAGTTTTTCCAGCATTGAGCTGTTTAGCATGTTGACTCCATACAGGTTTAAAAATAGAAAATCAGGGCTTATGACAACAGAATAGCAGCAACGGTGTATTGATGTAGCACAGTTGTTTGTATTGTTTTGCTGTCGAGACTTGTTACTCAGATGGCGACGGGTTTACACAGCCACTTCTTTCCTTCAGATGAGCGGGCGCACTTGCTACAGACATACTGACTATTACGGGTAATGGCGGCTATCTCATCAAGGTGTTTCGAAATGAGTTCGCTTTTCAGTTTACAAAGGCTTTTAGCTTTAAGGGAGTTAGCCATCCGCAGAGACCCGCATCAATGTTGTGTAAAGCAACTTTATACAATATCTATCTGCGGTTGTAAATGATAATGATTATCAACCCTGCTTTGTTGACTGTCTGCCGAACGGTTCCGTTGAGTAAATCGTTCGGCATGTCCTAATAGTTGAGATGGCTATTTAGGTTCGGTTGCGGCTGGCATGACGGCTTCCTCCCAATCCATCTCAGCCATCTGCTGATAATGTTTATAGCGCTCGCTAACCTCATGCTGTGCTTTATCAAGAAAGGCTGCCGCTTCAACCGGATGTGCTTGCAGTAGTGAATTAAAGCGGGTTTCTCGACGGGCGAATTCAGCATAAGGAATTGAGGGCGGCTTAGAGTCCATTTTCAACGGGTTTTTATGCTGTACGGCGAGGCGAGGGTCATAACGGAACAATGGCCAGTGACCGCTATCGACAGCCAGTTGCTGATGTAGATGATTGTCTTTTAGCTCAAAACCGTGCGCAATACAGGGTGAGTAGGCGATGATCAATGAGGGGCCATCATAGGATTCCGCTTCGAGAAAGGCGCGCAGGGTCTGCACATCCTTGGCGGCATAAGCGATATGGGCAACATAAACATGTTCATAATCCATAGCAATGCGGGCCAAGTCTTTTTTACCAACAGCTTTACCTGAGGCGGAGAATTTAGCCACTGCGCCAATTGGCGTCGCTTTTGAGGTTTGCCCGCCGGTGTTGGAGTAGACCTCGGTATCCAATACCAGAATATTCACGTTACGGCCCGATGCCAGCACATGATCTAAGCCGCCAAAGCCAATATCATAGGCCCAGCCATCACCGCCGATGATCCAAACACTCTTACGGCTTAATTGATCCGCTAGGTGACGTAATTCAATGGCTTGATCGCCGATATCACTGTGATCACTCAATCCATCGAGCGCACACTTGAGTTGCTCGATGGCTTGTCGCTGGTGTTCGATGCCCGCTTCATCGGCTTCCGTTTCAGTCAGTAGTTGGTTCACCAGTGCGGGATCAAGCTGTCCTTGAAGCTCTGTCAGCAGTCGAGTGGCATACTGTTTCTGCTTATCCAGTGCGACTCGCATCCCCAAGCCAAATTCGGCATTATCCTCAAACAGTGAGTTGTTCCAGGCCGGGCCACGGCCTTCGGCATTTTTAGTCCAAGGCGTGGTGGGCAGGTTGCCGCCATAGATGGATGAACAGCCGGTCGCATTCGCCACCACCATGCGGTCACCAAACAGCTGGCTGGCCAGTCGGATATAGGAAGTTTCGCCGCAGCCAGAGCAGGCCCCGCTAAACTCAAACAGGGGTTGAAAGGCCATTGAGCCTTTGAGGGTGCCGCTTTTGAGTAGGCTGCGATCAAACTCAGGTAAGGATTGAAAAAATTCCCAGTTATCTTTCTCTATTTTATTGATCTGCTCTTTTGGCACCATGTTGATCGCTTTATGGTCAGGCTGTTGCTTATCAACAATCGGGCAGATATCAACACAGAGAGTACAACCGGTACAGTCCTCGGGCGACACCTGATAGCTAATATAACTGTGTTCGGGAAAGTCTTTGGCGCCTTTCACTGGTACGGCTCTGAAGCTAGCGGGTGCATCTTTTAGCAGTGATTGATCAAAAATTTTGCTGCGCATAACACTGTGAGGACACACCAAAACACATTTACCACAGTGGGTACAAAGACCTTCATCCCATAACGGCAGTTCGGTTGCTAAATCACGCTTTTCAAAAGCGGAGGTGCCGGTCGGCCAACTACCATCAGGGGAAAGTGCACTGACAGGTATATGATCACCATGCCCTGCGATTAGCTCGGCGGTTAGTTGACGAACAAAGTCGTTGGCGCGGTTCGAGCTGAGTTCATGCATGGGGATACGACTAGTGGCTTTGCTGTGCAGTTCAATTTCGTGTAATTGGCTGAGGCTCATATCGATCGCTTTAAGGTTTAACTCAACGAGATTGGGGTTGCGGCTATAGGATTTCTCAACCGCTTGTTTAATCAGCGTGATGGCTTGATCGATGGGAAGAATGCCGGAGATCTTAAAGAAGCAGCTCTGCATAATGGTATTAATGCGTTTGCCCAGCCCACATGTCTGGGCCACCTGATAGGCATCGATGGCAAATAACCGAATCTGTTTGTCGATCAGTTGCTGCTGCACCGGTTCAGGCAGGGTATCCCATAAAGCTTGCGGTGAAGCGCTGCTATTCAACAGAAAAACGGCGCCGACGCGAGCTTTCTCGAGCATAGGATAGAGCGTTAGAAAACGGGGTTGATGGCAGGCTACGAAATCTGCTTGATGAGGTTGGATCTCATAGGCGGAATGGATCTTGTGAGGGCCGAAGCGCAAATGGGAAACAGTCACTGCGCCAGATTTTTTCGAGTCGTAAACAAAATGTCCTTGGGCATATTGGCCGTCTACATCACCGATAATCTTAATGCTGTTCTTATTGGCGCTGACGGTGCCATCGGCACCAAGTCCATAAAATACCGCTTGATAAGCGTCCTGGTGGGCATCGGTGATGAATTGTTCATCATAGGTGATGCTGCTATGGGTGACATCATCGTTAATCCCGACGGTAAAGAGGTTGATACTGTTGCTGCGCTGCAGTTCGTCAAACACTCCTTTAACCATTGCCGGGGTGAACTCTTTGGATGATAAGCCAAAGCGACCACCGAGTAGTTTGGGCAGTTGTTCGGCTGATCGTTTACCCGACAGGATCGACTGCATCAGCGCGGTAGCAATATCTTTATATAGCGGTTCACCGTCCGCGCCGGGCTCTTTTGTGCGATCGAGAACTGCAATCTGTTTAATGCTGGCAGGTAGAGCGCTGAGCAGTCGTTCGGCATCGAAGGGGCGGAACAGCCGTACTTTCAATACGCCGGTTTTTCCTCCATGTCGGTTGAGGTAATCGACAGTTTCGGCGACGGTCTCAGCGCCAGATCCCATCAGCACAATAACGGCTTCGGCATCTGGAGCCCCCTCATATTGATACACTTGATACTGTCGTCCGGTCACTTCAGCAAAACGATTCATCGCTTGTTGCACGATCTCAGGGAAGGCGGCGTAGAAGGGGTTACTGGCCTCTCGGGCTTGGAAAAAAATATCCGGGTTCTGTGATGTACCTCTAACCACCGGATGATCCGGGGAGAGTGCTCGGCTACGACAGTCACGTACTCGTTCCATGTCGATCAATTGACGCAGTATTGTTTCACTCACCACCTCAACTTTACTGACCTCATGGCTTGTCCGAAAGCCATCGAAGAAGTGCAGTACCGGCACTCGGCCTTGCAGTGTTGCCATTTCGGCGATGGTGGCCATATCCATGACTTCTTGAACTGAATTGGAGGCCAGCATGGCAAAGCCGGTAGCTCGGGTTGCCATTACATCACTGTGATCGCAAAAAATAGAGAGGGCATGGGTTGCCAGTGAACGGGTGGCAATATGAAATACGGTGGGTGTTAGCTCCCCCGCAATCTTGTACATATTAGGGATTTTTAACAATAAACCTTGGGAGGCGGTAAAGGTGGTGGTTTTGGCGCCGGCTTGCAAGGCCCCGTGTACCGCACCTGCCGCGCCGCCTTCACTCTGAAGCTCAATAATTTCTGGGACATTGCCCCAGAGATTAGTAACACCATCAGCACTCCAGCGGTCACTCATTTCACCCATTGGCGATGCCGGTGTTATCGGGTAAATGGCGATAACATCATTTAAGTGGTGGGCGATAAAGGCAGCGGCTTCGTTACCATCCATCATACGGAATTGGCTACTCATAGTGAGACTCCTGAACCTACGGCTTTATAGTCGGGCAGTTTTAGTTAACAGGCCGCCTAGCAAACGGGCAGCTTAATGATATGAATATTAGTTTATTCCTATGACTTTGCTTTGGATCAACTATCGCGACAGAGGTTGTTCTGGATCAATCGCTTAACCGCTAGCCTTGACAGGACATTGGTTGGCTTTAAAGGATTGAAAAGTAATTTCAATCGGGTTGTTAATTCTCGTGCGGTTTCCTCTATAATGGCGGATCTATTTTGACCTAATTTCATCTAAGCCAGAGCCATAAGCGAATCCCGATGTTGCAGATCTATAACACCCTGACGAAAGAGAAAGCCCCTTTTAAACCATTGGAAGAGGGCAAGATCAACATGTATGTGTGCGGTATTACCGTATACGATTTCTGTCATATCGGGCATGCGCGCGTCATGGTGGCGTTTGATGTCATTACCCGTTACCTGCGTGCTCGGGGTTGGGATGTGACTTACATCCGTAATATCACCGATGTCGACGATAAGATTATTAAGCGGGCGGCTGAAAACGGCGAACGCCCCGATCAACTGACCGACCGCATGATCGCGGCGATGCATGAAGATGAAGATAAGCTGAGTGTGTTGCGGCCTGATCAAGAGCCTCGTGCTACGGGCCATATGCAAGATATTATCGATATGGTGCAGGTGTTAATTAATAAAGACTACGCCTATGCAGCCGCTAACGGTGATGTTTATTATCGGGTTGAGAAGTTTGCCGATTATGGTCGCCTGACCAATAAAAATGTCGATGAACTCCGTTCCGGTGCCCGGGTAGAAGTTCAAGATGCAAAGGAAAGTCCGCTTGATTTCGTGCTTTGGAAGGCCGCAAAAGCCGGTGAAGTTAGCTGGGAGTCACCTTGGGGTGCGGGTCGTCCTGGTTGGCATATCGAATGTTCGGCTATGTCTAAATGCTGCCTTGGTGATACGTTTGATATTCACGGCGGTGGTCCTGATCTACCGTTCCCGCACCATGAAAATGAGATCGCTCAATCTGAAGCGGCTAATGGTGTTAAGTTTGTTAATACGTGGATGCACGCGGGTGCGGTGCGGGTTAATGCCGAGAAGATGTCTAAGTCGTTAGGCAACTTCTTTACCATTCGTGATGTGTTGCAAAAGTACGATGCCGAGGTGGTCCGTTATTTCCTTTCATCCGTACACTACCGCAGTTATATCGATTACTCCGAGAGTAGCTTGAAAGAGGCGCGCAGTGCGTTAGAACGTTTTTATCAAGCGCTGAACGGTGTTGATGGTATGGCTGCTGAGCTGGATAACGATTACGACGCCCGTTTTTATGCTGCGATGGATGATGACTTTAATACCCCGAAAGCTTTGGCGGTATTGTTTGAACTGGTGAATGAGTTGAACTCAGCAAGCCGAGCAGGGGATGCTAAGGCATCAGGTCTGGCGGCTCAGTTAAAACGACTGGCCGGTATTATTGGTTTGCTGCAGCAATCACCGGAAGCCTTTTTGCAGGGCGAAAGCAAAGCTGGCGAGATTGAGCCTGAGCAAATTGAATCGCTTATTCAACAGCGGGCCGATGCGAAAAAGGCTAAAGATTTTGCTGCCGCCGATCAGATTCGTGAAGATCTAGTGGCGCAGGGTATTATTCTTAAAGATAGCCGCGAAGGAACCACCTGGTTCCGTGAAGGTTAACGGCAAATCGCTTGCGATACAGAGGAGCAACACCTGAGTCGCTATACGTTTTCATTTATACCTAAGGCAGCTTTGAGCTGCCTTTTCTATGTGTAAGGACAGAGTCAATGAGTCAGACAACACTGGTTATCTTTTGTAAACGCCCTCTACATGGGCAGGGTAAGCAGCGTATTGCTGCAACCTTGGGGAAAGATGCCGCTTATCAGGTTGCCTGTGCGCTTTTAAATTGCGCCCTTGAGGATTCCCGCAGCTGGCCAGGCCCCGTGGTGTTATCACCGGTAAGTGAAGACGATCGGCAATGGGCAGAAGATTTGTTATTGCAGGATTATCAGGTGGTGCCGCAGTGTGAGGGTAATTTAGGGACCAAGCTGAATTATGTCGACCAGATCTTACGTCGGCAGGGAGCTTCTCGGTTACTGTTTATTGGTACCGATGCGCCGGAGCACACTCTGCAGCGCTATGCTGAGTTTGATCGACTGTTGCAACAGCATGATATTGTGCTGTCTCCCGCCGAAGATGGTGGCGTGACAGCGATGGGTGGCAGCCAGCCTTGGCCCGCTTTGGAAAAACTTGGTTGGAGTACCCCGGCGCTAGGCGAGCAATTAACCGGGGCCTGTGAAACGGCCGGTTTTCAGGTTGCTTTCAGTTCCACTGGGTACGATGTTGATACTGAAGCTGACCTACGCCGGTTATTGGATACATTAGCCTATGATTCAAGACCCGCGAGAGTACAGCTACTATCATTAATACATGCGTTGCTTGATTGAACTGTAAGGGGTTTATATGGAACTGATTCGAAGCCGGGACTGGTATACAACGGCTGACGGCGCAGACCGAGGATATATCCGTCCTCACTTATTAAAAGAACTGTGGTTTCATACCGGTACCGCCTGCAATCTCAGTTGTAATTTTTGTCTTGAAGGGTCTAGCCCCGGTGATAAGCGGCTTGAGTTAGTAAAATTAGAGGATGTTACACCCTATATCGACCAAGCTGTCGAGTTGGGGGTGGAACAATTTTCGTTCACCGGGGGCGAACCTTTCTTAGCCAAAGATCTGGTTAAAATTCTGCAACAGGCGGCTGAATATGCGCCTTGTTTAGTGCTGACTAACGGTACCGATGCGGTACAAAAGCGATTGCACCAGTTAGTGCCGTTGTTAAAAAGCCGTTACCCCGTGAGTTTTCGTATCAGTATCGATTCTCATATCGAAGCTGAACATGATGCCGGACGGGGCGAAGGTATGTTTGATCTAGCGCTGCAAGGGATGAAAGCGCTCTATGATATGGGCTTTCATGTGTCTATTGCACGGCATATGACTGATGGTGAAGATACCGCGGCTGTTGAGCAGCAATATCGGGCGATATTAGAGAATTACGGTATTCCTGGTGATACTAAATTTGTTGCCTTTCCTGATTTTTTACCACCGGGTAGTCATGGTCATGGGCCAGATATTACCACCAACTGCATGACCCAGTTTCATACTGAAGAGACCCGCAATAGCTTTATGTGTTCCTTTAGTAAAATGCTTGTTAAGCAGCGGGGACAGATGCGCGTATATGCTTGTACGCTGGTGGATGATGATCCTGAATATGATATGGGCAATGATCTGCGGGCATCGTTAGAACAGCAGGTCAGCATGAAACATCATCGTTGCTTTAGTTGTTTTAAGTACGGTGCTTCGTGCAGTGAAACCTAAGCTAAACTTCACCACGGTTGTATAGCGCCGATGCGTCACATTAATATAGCCGTTGTGATTCCCGTGGGTCCGGCTGAAACAAGCTTGGAACCAATGCTGGGTCAACTGCGGTATCTGCAATCGGCCCAGCAGATCATCTTTGTATTTTGCCCTGCATCGGCGTCACTTCTGTCAGCAGTTGCCGGCAGATGAGCGGATTATTAGCCTAACCAGCAACGCAGGTCGTGCTGCGCAGATGAATGCCGGTGCGCAACGGGTTAGCGCCGATTTTATCTGGTTTCTACATCTCGATAGTCAGTTTTCCAATACTCAATGGCAGATGCTTCTGCAGAGTCTTGCTCGTGTGCCTGCCGGGCTACACTATTTCAACCTGCGTTTTCGGGCAGATGGGCAAGGCCCTATGTGGCTTAACGGTTTAGGTGCTAATTTACGTTCGCGCTGTCTTGGATTGCCGTTTGGTGATCAAGGGTTTTGCCTTTCACGGGAACAATTCAAGTGTTTGGATGGTTACCCCCTCGATGCCCCCTATGGTGAGGATCATCTGTTTGTTTGGCGCGCTCATCATAGCGGTGTACCATTGATCAACACCGGCTCTGTTTTAACCACCAGTGCACGTAAGTACTCCTCTAACGGTTGGTTTCAGTTAACCTTGCGCTATCAGGTTTATTGGCTCAAGCAGGCGCTGCCACAGCTGTGGATGTTAGTGAAAAGCAAATTTTCTTAAGCCGCCAAACGGCGCTTAATGCCCGATGAAACGGATCTCTCGCCAATGAATAAATTATCCACCCTGACTCAATTATTGCGCTTTATGTTGCCGTATCGGCGCTATTGGATCGGGGCGATGATCGCATTACTGTTCACAGCTGGGATCACCTTGGCCATCGGCCAAGGGGTGCGCTTAGTGATCGATAATGGTTTCGTGGCAGGCTCCGTCTCCCAACTCAATCAATCGATTATGCTGCTGGTGGCCATGGCGGTATTGATGGCCTGTGGTACTTTTATCCGCTTTTACCTGGTGTCATGGTTAGGTGAACGGGTCACCGCGGATATTCGACAGGCGGTCTTCGATAATGTAGTCCGTTTGCATCCGAGCTTTTTTGAAACCAACCGCAGTGGCGAGATTATGTCACGTTTAACCACCGATACGACCCTACTGCAATCAATTATTGGCAGCTCTTTTTCGATGGCCCTACGCAGCGTGGTGACGACCTCGGGCGCATTGATTATGTTGTTTGTGACCAATATAAAATTGTCTCTGATTATTGTCGCGGGTGTACCACTGATACTGCTGCCGATTCTGATCTTTGGCCGTAAAGTTCGATCCTTAGCACGCAAAAGCCAAGACAGTATCGCCGATGTAGGTAGCTATGCAGGAGAGGCCATACAGCAGATTAAAACCGTGCAGAGCTACACACAAGAAGCCTATGAAAGCCGCGCTTTTGCCGTTGAGGTGGATAGTGCGTTCCGGGTAGCGCAACAGCGGATTCGTCAGCGGGCGACATTGATGGCGATGGTTATTCTACTGGTGTTTGGTGCATTGTCAGGGATGCTTTGGGTCGGCGGCTATGATGTGATTACCGGCACCATGTCCGCCGGTGAACTAGGCGCCTTTGTGTTTTATGCCTTAATCGTTGCGATGGGGGTGGGAACCCTCTCTGAGGTGTATGGCGAACTGCAACGGGCGGTCGGTGCGACGGAGCGGTTGATCGAACTGTTGGAGGCCGAGAGTGAGATTCAATCACCTGAAGTCGATGACGAGGCACGTGATTCAACCCTCGCTTCTGCGCCTATTCAACCCTTGGCTAATCCCGCCCAGTGCCGTGCGGAGCTAGCATTGAGCCATGTCAGTTTCCACTATCCATCACGGCCTGATCAGGCTGCCCTTGAGGATTTTTCCTTAACCTTTAAGGAGGGCGCCATTACGGCCTTAGTTGGGCCATCCGGCGCGGGTAAATCAACGGTATTTGAGCTGTTGCTGCGTTTTTATGATCCGCAACAAGGAGAGGTATGTTTTGATTCATTCGATCTGCGGCGCTTCAACCCTCAAGAACTACGTCAGCAGATCGCGCTGGTCGCGCAGCAGCCAGCGCTATTTACGGCGAATGTGATCGATAATATCCGTTATGGTCGAGCCGACGCTAGCGAAGATGAAGTGATCGCGGCGGCTAAAGCAGCCTATGCTCATGAATTTATTGAACGCCTACCGGAGGGTTATCAGAGTGATTTAGGCGAACAGGGGGTGCGTCTTTCCGGGGGGCAGAAACAGCGGATTGCTATTGCTCGTGCCATTCTTAATGATCGGCGAATATTACTGTTAGATGAGGCAACCAGCGCGTTGGATACGCAGAGCGAGCATAAGGTCCAACTGGCGCTGGATACACTCATGAAGGGGCGTACCACGGTGATTATTGCCCACCGTCTGTCAACGATTCTGCATGCAGATCAGATCGTAGTGATGGAGCAGGGGCGGGTGGTTGCCACAGGTAGCCATGAATCGTTGTTACAAAGCTCACCATTGTATGCCCGTTTAGCCCAGCTGCAGTTTAAAGCAGATGAGCACGACCAAACGCCGGCTCGTTCTGAGTGATGAAACAGTGAAGGGGCTGAACATGCCAGCAGTGATTGCTCGTCAGCCCCCCGTGGCGCAGTATTATCGCCCCTGATAGCTGGGGGTGCGTTTCTCGAGAAAGGCATTGACCGCTTCTAAATGATCCTCTGTGTTATGGCAGATGCCCTGCATTAATGCTGAATGTTCAAGAAACTCTGGCAATTCCATCTTTTGTGCGGCCTTGAGTAACCGCTTGGTTAGGCGCAATGCCTGGGGTGGCTTTTCGGCGATACGAAGAGCCAGCTCCATCGATTTCTCCATCAGTTGTTCTGGTTCAACAACATCCAGTAGAATTCCCAGTTCTTTCGCTTCGTCGGCACTGATCATGCGCCCGGTCAGGGTGAGTTCAGCGGCTTTTTGATAACCAATTAAACGCTGTAAAAACCAAGCCCCCCATCACCGGGAATTAAGCCCAAATTGACAAAGGTTTCGCCTAACAACGTGTTGGTTGAGCCAATGCGTAGATCGCACATGCAAGTGAGATCGAATCCAGCGCCAATGGCCGGACCATTAATTGCAGCAATGACCGGTATATCAATGGCACTTATGGCTAGCGGAATACGCTGAATACCTTGGCGGTATTTATTTTGTACGCTGTAAACATCGCCGCCAAATGCGCCATCTTTATGGCTGCCATCCCGTTCGGTCATCTCTTTGATATTACCGCCAGCCGAAAAGGCGCTGCCCTCGCCAGTGATAATCAGCACCGAGACTTCCGTTGTTCGATTGACCCACTCAGCGACATGGACAATATCATCGATAAGTTGGGTGCCGGTTAGGGCATTACGGACATCGTGACGGTTAAAGGTGAGGGTGGCTACCCGGTTGGATAGCGTTAGAATGCTGTCGCTCAATGTCGGCAGTTGCAGATTATCGGTCATTATTATTCCATTGAATCTATTATCGTTATTGTGTCGTTATACGAATAATCTTTAAAGAGGTAAAAAATTGTATCAGATAATAGCACGACACGCAGTGCAGTGATGGGGCCTAATGACAGGTTTATTAGACCATTATTGAACTAGTGAGAGGGTTAATCTAAAGGTGTTGCTGATAGGGTAAGTGGGCGATTTAATGCAGGGATGTTGTCTACATCCCTGCCTGCAGTGTTGCTTATATAAGAATTTATATCAGAACTTGTAACCGACAGACATCATATACACCATGGGATCAATTTCCAGCTCACCCAAGTTGCTGCCATTCACTTTGACATCGGTATTGATATCCATTTTCCAGACAGCGGCATTGAGTAACCATTGGTCATTGATGGCATAGTCGATACCCAGTTGACCGGCCAGCCCCCAAGAACTATCGAGTTCTAAAGTGGTGCCGGCCAGTGCTCCGGTGGTGCTTTCTGAGAAGAATGCGGTGTAGTTAATACCCAAGCCAACATAAGGCTGGAAGGCAGAGCTGCTATCCATTGGGTAGTATTGCAGTGTAAGGGTTGGTGGCAGGTGTTTAGTTTCACCGACTTTGGCGCCGTTAAGGGTAATGTCGTGCTTGAAAGGTGTTGCGGCCAGCAATTCAACACCGATGTTATCAGTTAGCATATAGGTGCCGGTGATACCGAGTTGAGTATTGTCGTCAACATCAAGGCCAGGAACGGACGTGTCATTTGATGTATGTGGGTCAACATTAGCGGCACCCACGCGTACAATCATATCGCCTGATTCGTATGCCATACAGTTAGCAGTGGCAACCATTGATACGCCCAGAACGAATGCGGAAAGCGCTTTTTTGTTCATTAATACAATCCTTATGCGGAACAACGTTTAAAAAGTAAGGTTATTAAACGCTTATCTTTTTGGGAAAGTATTGATTTGGAGCAGATTTTGACTGCTAAAATGAGAGCTGAAAATAGAGGTTTGCGTTAGATCAATAAAGACTCACTTTCTTGATGTTGACTGCTAGGTGAGTCTATTCACCATGCTAAGTAGGCCGTTTGATTTAGAGTATAAAGTGCATGCCTTCCCTTGTTGACTTCGTTACTATCCCTGCAAAGCAGGTTAAAAGTGAGGGAGCCATCTTATAGACGCGATGGGTATCAGCTTTTTAAAAGGTAAAGCAGGCCGCTATAGCGGCCTGATGTTAGGAGATATCAAGTTACATTGAAGCACGGATTACGCCGTGATTAGGGTTAGGTTTGAACCTTTAATATCGGCATCAAAGTAGGCCATGCCTAGTTTGTTCAGGTAATCCATTCGATCAGCTTTCATCAGATTAATCTCTGGGACAGCAATGCCATTGTCCTGATAAATACCGGCTATAAAAGCCATATAGTTTTCACCTTCCTGAACGAGTAACAAGCTGGCCGCACCAACATCGGGTTTAACTTGGGCGTTAAGTTCATTGGTGAGCTCTATTTTGAAAACAACAGGTTGCTCGTCGCCTTCGATATGTACACGACGTTTTTTGACTGTTTGCTGTGCCCAGTAATAAGCAAGCTCCATGCTCTGGGTTAGGAAAACAGGCTCCGTTGTTTCAACATAGTTATCATCGCCAATAGTGGCCATTGTTTGCTTAGCTGCTTCATTCAGTGCGGTATCGCCGGAGCGGATCAGGCCTTGCTTTTTGATGGCTTCAATTAGCGCTGACGAAGTACCGTGATACCAGGTATTGCCGGTTGTAAAACCCTGTTCGGTTAACAGTTCTTTTGCGTCTTTAAGAAATACTGGTATGGTCATAGTCTCAATCACTTAATCAGATTAGAGTTAAAGCAGAGGGAATTCTAACTTAAAACGTGGACTGATGCTTTCTCTGTACTAAAAATCAGACTCGCTTGTCATTCAAGCGGGTGGAACCTAATCCAGCTTGGATTAGCGCTAATAAAAAAGGCAGCTGTTAGGCTGCCTTTTTTAGTGCGTCAGCGCTTAGTTGAACTGGTTAGAGGTGTTTTTCGCACCACCGGCTTTCAGTGCTGCTTCACCCGCATAGTACTCTTTGTGATCATCACCGATGTCAGAACCTGACATGTTTTGGTGTTTAACACAGGCGATACTCTGACGAATCTCTTTACGCTGTACGCCTTCTACGTAGCCCAGCATACCGGCATCACCGAAGTACTCTTTTGCCAAGTTGTCTACCGACAGCGCAGTGGTGTGGTAAGTTGGCAGGGTGATCAGGTGGTGGAATACATTCGCTTCGCGGGCAGTATCCGCCTGGAAAGTACGGACACGAGCATCGGCGACGGCAGACAGCGCAGAGTCATCGTATTCTTCAGACATCAGGTTCTCACGATCATAAGCCGATACATCTTCACCCGCTTCAACCATTGCATCGTAAGCCTGCTGACGGAAGTTCAGCGTCCAGTTGAAAGAAGGAGAGTTGTTGTACACCAGTTTCGCATCGGGGTGTACTTTACGCACGTCATCCATCATACCTTTGATTTCGTGAACCGTTGGAACCGCTGTTTCAATCCAAAGCAGGTCAGCACCGGCGTTCAGGGCTTCAATACAGTCAAATACGCAACGCTCATGGCCGGTTCCCTGACGGAACTGGTACAGGCCAGATGCCAGACGCTTAGGACGAACCAACTTGCCGTTACGGCTGATCAGTACGTCGCCTTCAGCGGTGTCTTCTGGAGCCACTTCTTCAACGTCTAGGTAAGAGTTGTATACGTCACCTTGATCGCCTGGCTCACGTACAACCGCAATCTCTTTGGTCAGGCCAGCCCCTTCAGAGTCGGTACGTGCAACGATAACACCGTCATCCACTCCCAGTTCAAGGAAAGCGTAACGTAGAGCACGCAGTTTCGCATGGAAATCAGCATGAGGGACGGTTACTTTACCGTCCTGGTGACCACATTGCTTCTCATCAGCCACCTGGTTTTCGATCTGCAGACAGCAAGCCCCGGCTTCGATCATCTGCTTAGCCATCAGGTAAGTGGCTTCTGCGTTACCGAAACCCGCATCGATATCCGCAACGATAGGTACAACGTGAGTTTCGTGGTTATCGATTTTTTCCTGAACTTCAGCTTCTTTCGCAGCATCGCCAGCTTCACGGGCTTTATCCAGTTCGCGGAATAGGCCACCCAGCTCACGGGCATCCGCCTGACGTAGGAAGGTGTACAGCTCTCTTACGAGATCAGCAACAACTGTTTTTTCATGCATAGACTGATCAGGGAGGGGGCCAAAAGAGGAGCGCAATGCTGCCACCATCCAACCGGAGAGGTAGAGGTATTTACGTTCAGTGCTACCGAAATGCTTTTTAATAGAGATCATTTTTTGCTGGCCCACAAAGCCGTGCCAGCAACCTAGAGACTGGGTGTACTTGGTTTTATCCTTGTCAAACTCAGCCATATCGCGACGCATAATGCCTGCAGTGTACTTAGCGATATCCAGACCGGTTTTGAATTTGTTTTGTGCACGCATACGGGCAGCAGATTCAGGGTTGATTGCGTTCCAAGCTGAGCCGTTAGCTTCTTTCAGACCTGTTACTGTTTGGATATCTTGATTCAGGCTAGACATAGGCGTCTCCTTCTCTCATTTGTTAGGCAGCTGAGTTGCTGCTCTGTTATTTGGTATGGATCCATTCTATGTTCGCCATTAACATAAAGGAAATAAATAGTTATTATATGGAGTATTCACTAAGTAAATGATTGTGGTTAAACCCACTATTGGCGGAGCTTTACATGAACCTGGATAAGATCGATCTTAACCTTTTAGTTTATCTGGATGTGCTATTACGGGAACGGAATGTCACTCGATCAGCTAGCTTACTAGGAATTACTCAGCCTGCTATGAGCAATGGTTTACGCCGTTTGAGAGATACGTTTGGTGACCCATTGTTGGTACGCACCAGTGAGGGAATGGCGACGACAGAACGTGCTCAGGCCCTTCAGCCTCTCTTGAGGCAGATTCTTTCATCAGTGGAACAGGTAATAGAGCCGGGCAGTGCGTTCGACCCCAGTAGCAGTGACCGTGTTTTCCGTATTATGACCAGTGATTACGGTGAAGCGACACTGGTCCCCCGTTTGCTGACGAGGTTGCGTAAAGAGGCTCCGGATATAGTGCTGGATATTATGACCCCCAGTGACATGAGTTTTACTGAGGTTGAGCAGGGTCTTGTTGATCTGGTATTAAATCGTTTTGATACGATGCCTCAGGCGTTTCATCAGAAAACGCTCTGGACCGATAGTTTTTCATGTCTGTTTGCCGTGGATAACCCCATTTCACTTAATTTCTCATTGGAAAGCTACCTGCAAGCCAAGCATGTTTGGGTGAGTAAAACAGGGATGGGGGCGGGTATGGGTATAACGCCGAAAGATATTAAACGGCTTGGCTGGGTTGATGAGGCGCTCGAAAGAGTGGGGCATAAACGCCGGATTACCGTTTTTACCCGTCATTATCAATCAGCAGCCTTGATGGCGCAGCAAAAAGGACTGGTCGCAACGATACCGACACGTTCAGCGGCAACGCAATCAGAGAATCCCCGTTTAGTTATCAAGAAGCCTCCGTTTGAGATACCTGAATTTGAGTTTAAGATGGCTTGGAGTCCTTTACTACAACACAATGCACCGCACCAGTGGCTCAGGAAGCTGGTCTCGGAGGTGGCAGTGGCATAAATTAGGATGGAACGTCTATCAGGTATAATGCCTTTATAAACAGGATATGGGGTTGCTTTTCAGCTGACTTGCTGTGGTATCCCGATGAGTGTTTAGACGAGCCATTGTTTGCGTTGTTAGGCCACAATCGAATGTGAGGCGAAACGTTTACCAGCTCTGAAGGGTGTTTAGTTAGTGCTTTAATAGCGTTTGTGATCGGACTTGAGATGTTTAACTATTTTAAATAAAAAAGACGCCGGAGCGCCTTTTTATTTAAGAGTTTAAGCCAGCTTGTTTAGCTTAGTTGAACTGGTTAGAGGTGTTTTTCGCACCACCGGCTTTCAGTGCTGCTTCACCCGCATAGTACTCTTTGTGATCATCACCGATGTCAGAACCTGACATGTTTTGGTGTTTAACACAGGCGATACTCTGACGAATCTCTTTACGCTGTACGCCTTCTACGTAGCCCAGCATACCGGCATCACCGAAGTACTCTTTTGCCAAGTTGTCTACCGACAGCGCAGTGGTGTGGTAAGTTGGCAGGGTGATCAGGTGGTGGAATACATTCGCTTCGCGGGCAGTATCCGCCTGGAAAGTACGGACACGAGCATCGGCAACGGCAGACAGCGCAGAGTCATCGTATTCTTCAGACATCAGGTTCTCACGATCATAAGCCGATACATCTTCACCCGCTTCAACCATTGCATCGTAAGCCTGCTGACGGAAGTTCAGCGTCCAGTTGAAAGAAGGAGAGTTGTTGTACACCAGTTTCGCATCGGGGTGTACTTTACGCACGTCATCCATCATACCTTTGATTTCGTGAACCGTTGGAACCGCTGTTTCAATCCAAAGCAGGTCAGCACCGGCGTTCAGGGCTTCAATACAGTCAAATACGCAACGCTCATGGCCGGTTCCCTGACGGAACTGGTACAGGCCAGATGCCAGACGCTTAGGACGAACCAACTTGCCGTTACGGCTGATCAGTACGTCGCCTTCAGCGGTGTCTTCTGGAGCCACTTCTTCAACGTCTAGGTAAGAGTTGTATACGTCACCTTGATCGCCTGGCTCACGTACAACCGCAATCTCTTTCGTCAGGCCAGCCCCTTCAGAGTCGGTACGTGCAACGATAACACCGTCATCCACTCCCAGTTCAAGGAAAGCGTAACGTAGAGCACGCAGTTTCGCATGGAAATCAGCATGAGGGACGGTTACTTTACCGTCCTGGTGACCACATTGCTTCTCATCAGCCACCTGGTTTTCGATCTGCAGACAGCAAGCCCCGGCTTCGATCATCTGCTTAGCCATCAGGTAAGTGGCTTCTGCGTTACCGAAACCCGCATCGATATCCGCAACGATAGGTACAACGTGAGTTTCGTGGTTATCGATTTTTTCCTGAACTTCAGCTTCTTTCGCAGCATCGCCAGCTTCACGGGCTTTATCCAGTTCGCGGAATAGGCCACCCAGCTCACGGGCATCCGCCTGACGTAGGAAGGTGTACAGTTCTCTTACGAGATCAGCAACAACTGTTTTTTCATGCATAGATTGGTCAGGGAGGGGGCCAAAAGAGGAGCGCAATGCTGCCACCATCCAACCGGAGAGGTAGAGGTATTTACGTTCAGTGCTACCGAAATGCTTTTTAATAGAGATCATTTTTTGCTGGCCCACAAAGCCGTGCCAGCAACCTAGAGACTGGGTGTACTTGGTTTTATCCTTGTCAAACTCAGCCATATCGCGACGCATAATGCCTGCAGTGTACTTAGCGATATCCAGACCGGTTTTGAATTTGTTTTGTGCACGCATACGGGCAGCAGATTCAGGGTTGATAGCGTTCCAAGCTGAGCCGTAGGTCTCTTTGAGGGCTCCAACTGTTTCGATATCATTATTCAGAGTAGACATGGTGAATCCTTCTGTTAGTAGCTATATCAGATAACATTAAGTGGGTCTGGTGTATAGCGGTTTACATCCTGCGTCAGCAAATTGTCGAAGTGGCCGACGCCTTATAGAGAGCCCATCATGCTGGCTTTAAGACAAGTGGTCAAAGGATTTTTGTGCGCAGCAGCAAAGCTGTAGCTTTACTACATTAACAGCGACTTAGGTGTTGTAGTTAAACTACATGGGTGCTGACTTGCTGCGATGCAGCAGGGGCAAGCACCATAAGGGGTTGAGTCGATATAGTCTAAAGTCTAGCGACTTTGGTACTGGGGGAATTTTAGTCTTTTTACACTCACTATTAGTTATAAAAATACATTTTATATATAGCTAATTAATATAAGCATAACCTCACTACAACGCCGTGTTAAATTCGATAAAACGCGCCTTGGCGAGGTAGATAGAGCCGATGGGATAATTTAACTGTTTGTTAACACAGAAAAAGACGTGCTTAAGGTCTTTTCCTGTGTATCCCATTAAGGCGATTATGGTTGTGGCTACTCGGTATACAGAGAGCCTTGGTTATACAGGTCGGCTAATAACTGTAACTGTTGATCACTCCATTCACCTTGGTTAATCACAATGGCAGGGGTTTGGCAGAGACTGGTGGCTAAGGTGCAACAAGTACCGGACACTTTGAAACAGTTACCGTCGGTATATAGCTGTACCTGATCGTCATTAATGACACTGTAGGAGAAGCGGCTACCTTCATTACGAATAAAACATAGATCGCCTGTTTGTAAGGCGTCTCTGATCTCATCAATGGTGGCGGGCTGCTCAGGGCTTTGATCCAGCTCAGGATATTTAGGGTCGGTAACAAATTTGCCCAGCCACTCACCAAGACGAGCATCATCCTGCAAATAATCCGTAAAGATTGTTCGGATTTTATCTAATGCTTCGGGGCGGATCTCGCCGGGGTTATCTTGCAAGCTAAGATCAGGATCGGTATAGCGTGATTCCGAGGTTAAGGTCTCACCGATAAAATCAGTGAAGTTACGCATAATTTCAGCATGGGAAGGCGCTCTAAAACCAACCGAATAGGTCATGCAGTCATCGGATTCGCCGATGCCGTTATGGCCAACCTGAGGTGGAATATAGAGCATATCACCGGGTTCCAATACCCAATTATATTCAGGATCCCAGTCGGTCATGATCATCACCGGAGTATTGGGGCGACGGGGTGAGTTCTGATCAAAAAAACCGCCAACTTCCCAGCGACGCTGGCCTTGGGTCTGAATTAGGAATACATCGTAGTTATCATAATGAGGTCCAACACCGCCGCCTTGGCTAGCAAAGCTGACCATGAGGTCATCGTAACGCCAGTTAGGAATAAAACGGAACTGCTCAACAATCTCACTGGCCTCAGGCACCCAGTGATCGACTGCTTGTACCAGCAGAGTCCAATGGCTTTCGGGCAGGGCAGCAAAGGTTTCATCATCAAATGGACCGTGCTTGATCTCCCAGTCATTATTATCTGGGCTTTGAATCACTAAACGGGATTCAACATCATCTTCCAGAGAAAGGCCTGCCAGTTCGTCGGCACCCACCGGAGCATCAAAATCCGGGAAGGCGTTACGTACCAGGAGTGGCTTTTTCTGCCAGTAATCCCGTAGAAATTCTTCGATGGAGATATCGCCAAAGGGTGAATCGCTCATTGGTCAGATCCTTTATCCTGTTGCTTGTCGGATGTTTTGTCCGCGCTTAGGTTTGCCACGGTTTCGTCGATAGAAGAGAGAATCCCGCGTAACATATTCAGTTCGGTACGTTCCGGCCGGGAACGATTAAAGAAACGGCGTAATTTATCCAACACCTTGCCCTGATGCTGCGGGATGATGAAACGGGTTTTATGCAGGGCGCTTTCTAAATGGGTATAGAACCGCTCCATATCTTCGGTCAGCGGATAGGGCTCTTCCTGAGGGATAAAATCATGCTTCAGGTGAGCCTGCCAGATTTCATAACACACGAGTTGAATAGCCGCTGAGACATTCAGTACGGGGTAGTCAGGATTGGCCGGAATGTAGACATGGTAGTTACATTTCTGCAGTTCGGCATTGTGCAGCCCCATGGTTTCGCGGCCAAAAATAATGGCGACCTTTCCCTGTTGAGCTTCCCCAACTACTTTTCGAGCGCAGTCATGGGCATCGAAAATAGGTAGATCAAAGGTACGGTTGCGGGCGCTGGTGCCAATCACGAGTTGGCAATCGGCGATCGCTTCATCAAGGGTGTCAACCACGACCGCACTGTCGAGCAGATCTTTCGCCCCGGCGGCACGGGCATCGGCTTCTTCATCTGGGTAGATGCGCGGTTCCACCAGATAGAGTTGGCTTAGCCCCATGTTTTTCATCGCTCTAGCGGCGGCGCCAATGTTACCCGGATGAAAGGTGTTGATCAGTACGATACGTATATTGTTGAGCATAGAGTCTTCGTTGTTCATGTCAGGCGCTTAATCTTAATATGTTACCGGCTGACGGTTATTGTTTCAGGTCAGGATTGTTGTCTATCTAAAGTGCTTTAGGCCATTTTTAGTTGGCTGATAAACTGCTTAATATCCCAGATAAAGCGCTCTCGATGCCATAGTTGTGGCGAGTGATCGGCTTTTTCATAAATGTGCAGTTCTGCTTGGGGAGTATGATCCCTGACATATTCAGCAACCGGCTTGGCATAGAACTGGCTCTCGTCACCATAAATTAACAGGGCGGGGACACTGATCTGTGGCAGTACGTCGCGGTAGTCGGCGGCGGTCAAACTTTCCCAGCACTGTACTAAGGGTTCTGCCTCTAAGCGCTGTAGATGCTCGCGCATCTGCTGAAAGCCACGAGAATTACGGCTGTAATTTTCATATGATTTTTGATTGTAGCCATTAGCCACCAGCTGTAGTAGCCCTTCGGCGAAATCTTCCCGTAACAGTTTAATCAATTGTTGATTGGCATGGGCATCAAAATGGCCATAGATGCCATTTACCCAGTGCGCATCGGTAACCAGTTTAGGGGACTGATCAATAATGCCGATACCGGCCAAACGGTCACAGCCAAAATCGCGAATATATTGCCATAGGGTCAGAGCCCCCATCGAGTGGCCAACGAGCGTTAGGTTCTGTAGATCATGGTGCTCGATGAGCTGCTGTAGATCAGCCGCCATGGTTTGTACATCGGTAGCTGTGCCCGCCGGCAGGTGATGACCACCATGTCCACGGGCATCCCAACAGATAACATCATGGTCATCGGCCAGTTCGGCGGCAAAGGGCAGCCAGTCTTTGGCGCTAGCACTCCAGCCATGCAGAAACAGCACAGGGCTGCCTTTTCCTAACCGGAGGTAATGGATTTCAGTGCCATCTTTAGCTATTATTTTTTCCATAAATCAACCAGTTAAAGAATTTAGTTAGAGTGATTAGTTAACAATTAGTAATACCAAGCAATAAAAAAGCAGAGCGTTAGCTCTGCTTTTTTAGTCATCGTCAGTGCTGCGCTTAGATCGCTTTAGCTTGATCTACCGCGTTGCCGATATAGCTATGAGGCGTTAATTGCTTCAGCTCATCTTTCGCCGCTTGAGGCATATCAAGGGTATCAACAAAAGCCAAAATAGTGGCCTTATTCATATCTTGACCACGGGTCAGGGCCTTGAGTTTTTCATACGGCTCTTCAATGCCGTAACGACGCATCACGGTTTGAATCGGTTCAGCTAAGACTTCCCAGCTATTTTCCAGATCGGAATCTAAGCGTGTTGGGTTAAGTTCTAGTTTGCTGATGCCTTTCAGGCTCGATTGGTAAGCGATCAAGCTGTAACCGAAGCCAACACCCATGTTACGTAACACGGTGGAGTCGGTTAGGTCACGCTGCCAGCGAGAGACTGGCAGTTTAGCGGCCAGATGCTGCATCACCGCGTTAGCGATACCCAGATTACCTTCAGAGTTTTCGAAGTCGATGGGGTTAACTTTGTGCGGCATAGTTGAAGAACCGACTTCGCCCGCAATGGTTTTCTGCTTAAAGTAGCCCAGAGAGATATAGCCCCAAACATCGCGATCGAAATCGATGATGATGGTGTTGAAGCGACACACTGCATCGAATAGCTCAGCAATATAGTCGTGTGGCTCAATCTGTGTGGTGTAAGGGTTAAATGTCAGCCCTAAGCTTTCCACAAATGTCTGTGCGTTCTCGGCCCAATCGATATCAGCATAGGCGGAGAGGTGAGCGTTATAGTTACCCACGGCACCATTGATCTTACCCAGCAGTTCAACTTTTTTCAGTTGATTGATCTGGCGTTGTAACCGGTAAGCCACGTTGGCCATCTCTTTACCAACGGTGGTTGGTGAAGCGGTCTGGCCATGGGTGCGTGATAGCATCGGTTGAGTAGCATAGGTGCGGCCCAGTTGAGCAATCTCGTCGCTGATCTGCTGCATGATGGGCAACATCACGTCCAAGCCCTGCTTGAGCATCAAGCCGTGGGATAGGTTGTTGATATCTTCAGAGGTGCAGGCAAAGTGAACGAATTCACTGACTGTAGCCAGTTCAGCGTTATCTGCAATCGACTCTTTAATCAGGTATTCAACCGCTTTAACATCGTGGTTGGTGGTGCGCTCAATCTCTTTTACGCGGTTAGCCTGTGCTTCGCTAAAGTTATCAACCAGCGCATCAAGCACTGCGTTAGCGGCTTCGCTGAGTGGTGGAACTTCGGTGATTTGCGGGTGTGCGGCAAGCTTCTGCAACCAGCGAACTTCAACCGTTACACGGGCGCGAATCAGACCGAACTCGCTGAAGACCGGGCGTAGATCAGCGGTTTTGCTACCGTAACGACCATCAATTGGGGAGATCGCAGAAAGAGACGTAAGATCCATATCGAGTAAATACCTGACTGGGTTAAATTTTGAGCGCGGATTATAGCTAAAATAGGGCCGTAGGGAAAATCTGACGGCCATTTATTTGTCGCTGTACTAGTGGCGACCGGTGATCTGTTTGACCGATGGTCGCAATCGCGATTTAAAAAACAACAGATGCCAGCGTTTACCACCTACCTGACGCCATAGCATTGCGGCGCGTACGCCTGCTAATAAGAGGGCACGGATTTTGGCGGCATTCTCAGCATTTTGTAGATGACGCGGCTCTCCGGTAACCTGAATCCGAAAGCTAAAGGTGCTTAGGGTATCTTGATACAGGCTAGCGAGGTTGGCGATGACGGTCGGATGGGTAAACGCTGCAGGATTATCTTTCAAGTCGGTGCCTTCTTCGGCGAAGTAGCGAGCTTGTTGGATAATTTTATCGATCCGTTCACCAATATTTTGCAGTAAATCCGGGCGTTTATTGAGTTTGCGTTCGAGATGGATAATGCTTAGCCCATAGCGGATGACGTCTTGGTTTTGTTCCGCTTTACTTTTATCGAGCAGCTCATTCAGCCCCCTAAAACCCTGGCTTAGATTGATCGGTAGATCATGTACGCCACCATAAATCTCTTCGGTGGTGTCAGGGCTGGTGACGAAAAGACTCGCCAATGAGGTTTCGAAGCTATTTTGCGGCACCATCCCCCGGGTTGCGATTTGTTCTACCAAGCTGGCCGCCTGAAACAGGCCTGCCAGCGCGATGGCTTGTTGATCTTCTGCTCTGGACATATAGCTGATCAGTCTCCTTACGCTTTTCCGGTCGTTTCGATGACGCCGCCACCTAGGCAGACTTCGTCACAGTAAATGACGACAGACTGGCCGGGGGTGACCGCGCGTTGGGGTTGTTCAAATTCGATGCGATAGCCCTCGCCATCGGCAAAAATGGTGCAGGCTTGATCCGACTGGCGGTAGCGTACCTTAGCACGGCAGTTAAGCGGTAGGGCGGGTTTCTCTCCATTAATCCAGAAGATATCGCTGGCCGTTAGCCAATGGCTAAATAACAGCTCATGTTGCTGTCCCTGAACCGCTACCAAAACATTGCGCTCGAGATCTTTTTCGGCGACAAACCACGGTTCTTCTGGGTAGTTTTTTAAGCCGCCGATGCCAAGTCCTTGGCGCTGCCCAATGGTGTGATACATCAAGCCCTGATGTTCACCAATGACATCGCCCTCGGGGGTTTCTATTTTACCGGGCTGAGCGGGCAGGTACTGCTTAAGAAAATCGGTAAAACGACGCTCACCGATAAAGCAGATGCCGGTGCTGTCTTTTTTGTTATGAGTAATCAGGTCGTGCTGTTCGGCCAGTCGGCGGACTTCTGGTTTTTCCAGTTCGCCAACGGGGAAGAGGGTTTGTGCTAGTTCTTCAGCGCCGACTTGATGCAGAAAATAGCTTTGATCTTTGTTGTTATCGAGCCCTTTGAGTAGTGTCGCTTTGCCATTGGCTTCGCCTCGACGGACATAGTGTCCGGTGGCGATTTTATCGGCCCCGAGCATTTTGGCGTATTCTAAAAAGGCTTTGAATTTTATTTCCCGGTTACAGAGGATATCCGGGTTGGGTGTGCGGCCCGCTTTATACTCTTCGAGGAAGTGCTCAAAGACATTATCCCAATACTCGGCGGCAAAATTAGCGGTGTGTAGCTTGATATTGAGCTTATCACTCACCGCCTGCGCATCGGCGAGGTCGTCCATTGCGGTACAGTAGTCGGTACCGTCATCCTCATCCCAGTTTTTCATAAACAGGCCTTCCACCTGATACCCCTGTTGCTGCAGCAACAGTGCTGAAACGGATGAGTCCACACCGCCGGACATACCGACAATGACTTTGGTGGCTGCAGGGGCTGCAGGGGCTGCAGGGGCTGCAGAGGTTATGTTGGCTGCGTCTGACATGGGAACTGTATATGACCTTCAAGGATGATTAAGTGTATATGCGACCAGAGTCGCAGATTTCAATGCTTTAGTGATGATCGGGTTCGACGATCAGCGATAATGGAAAACGTTTGCCGGCAAGGTAATCATCGATACATCGGGTGACCATCGGGCTGCGAAGTCGCGCTTGTTGTGCTTCCAGTTCCGCACGGCTGAGCCAGAGGGCCCGGATAATACCAGTATCCAGTGGCAGAGTCGGCTCGTGCCGGTCGGCCTGCGCAACAAAACAGTAACGATGGTAGGTGATGCCATTGGCGGGGGCGGTATAAACATACACGCCTACCAGTGCTGTCGGCGTGACATGCCAAGCGGTTTCTTCTAGGGTTTCGCGGATGGCGGCATCGATAAAGCGCTCATTCGCTTCGATATGGCCGGCTGGCTGATTAATGACCCGCTGGCCCCGTGAGACGGATTCCTCTTCTACGCAGAGAAATTTGCCATCCTGCTCAATAATGGTTGCCACGGTGGCATGGGGTGTCCAACGCATTTCTCATCCCGTATATTAAGGGCAGATTATCGGCCCGTTGTGTCAACTGGCTGCGTCTTAGGCGCAGCAGACTCTGGCGGGCAACCTTACCATTTTTGACTGCTTTTGGCTGTATTTTGGAGTGACGATTGTTGAAAGATATTGTTTCGGTTCAAACTGAAGATTTTTCAGTTACAAAGTTATCCCAGCAATTACAGGCGGATGATGCCTGCAATGGCGCGATCGTTACCTTTACTGGCGTGGTTCGCCAATTGGCCAGTGGGCCGGGGTTAGAGGCGATGTATCTTGAACACTACCCGGGGATGACGGAAAAAGCTCTCAGCCGGATTATTGCGCAGGCCCGGCAACGCTGGCACTTAGGGAATGTCGTGGTGATTCATCGTGTCGGGCGTCTCGCCCTGAATGACAATATTGTCTTTATCGGTGTTGCCAGTGCCCATCGCCAAGCAGCATTTCAGGCGGCTGAGTTTATTATGGATTACCTTAAGCGGGACGCGCCGTTTTGGAAAAAAGAGATCACCACCGCCGGTGAGCACTGGGTCGAGGCGAAACAATCGGATCTCGATGCGGCCGAGAGTTGGTAAGTTTGTTAGCGCTGTTTCCGGGCCGGTTTGCTGCGGGCTTTACGGCCATGAGTCGTGGCCTTGTCACTACGGCGTGCATGCGGGGTTCTGCTGCTAGACGGCTTAGTCGTCCGTGGTTGGCGCGGCGCGGCCGGCATTACCACCTCCTCGGTACGGTATTCTCCCGGTTTAAGCTGCTCTAGTGTCCAATTGCCGATGGCTGCGCGAATCAAACGCAGGGTTGGAAAACCTACGGCGGCGGTCATCCGTCTAACCTGTCGATTTTTTCCTTCACTGATTTTAAGTTCTACCCAACTGGTTGGTTGGTTTTGGCGTTCGCGGATTGGCGGTGTGCGAGGCCAGATAGCTGGCTCAGAGATTTTTCTCGCTTTAGCTGGGCGGGTGACGCCATCTTTTAATGTCACGCCTTGGCGCAACTGCTGTAGCGCCTCATCGCTAATCTCACCCTCGACCTGAGCCCAGTAGGTTTTTTCCAGTTTAAAACGTGGATCGGCGAGTTTGTGCTGTAACTGTCCATTGTCGGTCAGAATCAACAATCCTTCAGAATCATAATCGAGACGTCCCGCCGCATAAACGCCTTTGCGCTTAATATAATTACCGAGGGTGGGGCGCCCTTGGCTATCGGTAAACTGGGTAAGCACTTGAAAAGGCTTATTGAATACGATTATTTCTGACATTAGACTTTTCCGGCAGATCATCTGGATTGGACGGGCAGGCAGGTTATCAGCGTCTATACTGTGTCTGCAAGGTCATATTCTCAGAAAACATGGAGCAGATAATGGCATACAAAAAGATTACGGTTCCTGATGGCAGTAAGATCACAGTGAATGATGATAACTCGCTGAATGTCCCTGATCATCCGATTATTCCCTATATCGAAGGCGATGGTATTGGTATTGATGTATCGCCGGTGATGCTAGAGGTGGTCGATGCCGCCGTCAATAAAGCCTATGACGGGGCCCGCAAGATTGCTTGGATGGAAGTCTATGCGGGTGAAAAAGCCACGGGAATTTATGATCAAGATACTTGGTTGCCAGAAGAAACGATGGCGGCATTTAAGGAGTTTGCGGTCGGTATCAAGGGGCCGTTGACGACCCCGGTAGGGGGTGGTATCCGTTCATTGAATGTGGCCTTGCGTCAAGAGTTAGATCTGTATGTGTGCCAGCGCCCGGTACGCTGGTTTACGGGGGTGCCTAGCCCGGTCAAAAATCCCGGTGATGTCGATATGGTGATCTATCGAGAGAACTCTGAAGATATCTATGCCGGGATTGAATGGAAAGCGGGTAGTCCAGAAGCGGACAAGGTGATCCGTTTTCTTAAAGAGGAGATGGGCGTTACGCAGATCCGTTTTGATAGCCAGTGTGGTATTGGGATTAAGCCGGTATCTGAAGCAGGCACTAAACGCCTCGTACGTCGGGCGCTGCAATACACCATCGATAATGACCGCGAGTCGCTGACCCTGGTGCACAAAGGCAATATCATGAAGTTTACCGAGGGGGCTTTCAAGGATTGGGGGTATGAGATTGCGCGAGATGAGTTCGGTGCGCAGCCACTCAATGGCGGGCCGTGGATGAGTTTCACTAACCCTAACAACGGTAAGCAGATTATCGTTAAAGACGTCATCGCTGATGCCATGTTGCAGCAAATTCTCCTGCGCCCGGCTGAATACGATGTCGTGGCTACGTTAAATCTTAATGGTGATTATATTTCTGATGCCTTAGCGGCGGAAGTCGGTGGAATCGGTATTGCGCCGGGGGCCAATTTATCGGACAAGGTGGCGATTTTTGAAGCAACCCATGGTACGGCGCCTAAATATGCTGGCAAAGATAAGGTAAACCCTGGCTCAATCATTCTCTCGGCAGAGATGATGTTGCGGCATATGGGTTGGCTTGAGGCGGCAGAACTGATTATCAACGGTGTCGAAGGAGCAATTACCGCGAAAACGGTTACCTATGATTTTGAGCGTCAGATGGAAGGCGCGCAGCTACTAAGTTGTTCTGAGTTTGGTCAGGCCATTATTGAACATATGTGAATGATTGAATGATGGGCTGAATTTGACGACGCCTGCGTTTCTTTGTCGGTAATTTAGTGATGAGTATAGGAGGTCATGTTTGAAGTGTTAAATTGGAGAGGAGTAACACAAAGAAAGGCAGCGCTGTCTGCCTTTCTTTTGTTTTGCATAATATATGCAGCTCGGTCGCCGCAAACTCTCAAACAAGTTGAGAGTGTTAGTGCGCTCGGTTAGTTAGCCTCCTCAGTTTCTGTCACGCTTATCAACTTGATATTGACTGCATGAATTCCCTTTGGTCCGGGGGTTGTTTCAAACTCAACCTCCTGTCCTGCTTTGAGGCTTTTATAACCCTCTGACAGAATGACTGAATAGTGCGCAAATAAATCTTCGTCAAAATCCGGTGAAACAATAAAGCCGAAACCTTTGGCGTTATTGAACCATTTGACTTTCCCTGTGTGCATTGGCGTCCCCCCAATATCCGAATTACAGCGACCTGAAATACTTTTAGGCCTGTTACCACAACAAACTCTCTTGCTACAATGTTGAAAACGAGAAAATTTGCCCTTGTTGAAATGCAGGGACATCCGATACAACACATACTCTTAACTCCTGCATATACAGTATAACATTAGGCTAGAGGGCCTATGGAGTAAGGTTTGCCCATAATGGGATATAAAAAATTGATTATTCTTTTAGAGATATGCTATGTGGCAAGTAATTAATGATTTACAGCTTTCGGCAAAGTCAGATGATGACGACTTTGTTGATCATAATAATACCGGTGTGGTCACTGAAGAGGCGAAGCCTGAACTAAAAAGGCCGTCGATGTACCGGGTGGTATTGCTAAATGACGACTATACTCCAATGGACTTCGTCATTCAGGTTCTAATGGGTTTTTTCGGTATGAATCAGGAAAAAGCAACACAAGTAATGTTAGCAGTCCATACTCAAGGTAAGGGCGTATGCGGTGTGTTTACCCGTGATGTGGCAGATACGAAAGCTGCCCAAGTTAATCAATGTGCCAGAGAGAATCAACATCCTCTTCTGTGCGAAGTAGAGAAAGCGTAGCGGAGCGTTATGTATGTTAAATAAAGAGCTTGAAGATACGCTGAGCGTTGCCTTTAAGAGTGCGCGCGCTAAGCGACATGAGTTTATGACAGTTGAGCACCTGTTATTGGCTCTATTGGATAATACCGAGGCCCGTGCTGTGTTAGATGCATGCGCGGTTGATCTCGACAAAATGAGGAACCTGCTCAGTACCTTTATCGAAGATACTACGCCACTGTTACCAGAAGATATCCCGGATGTTGAGACCCAGCCAACGTTAGGTTTTCAGCGGGTATTACAGCGAGCGGTGTTTCATGTGCAGTCTTCGGGACGCGCTGAAGTGAACGGCGCCAATGTGTTGGTGGCAATATTCAGTGAGCAGGAAAGCCATGCCGTCTATGTGCTTAATCAGCAGGGTATCGAGCGTATTGATGTGGTCAACTACATCTCTCACGGTATCTCACGGGTTGAAGAAAATGATAGCCGCCCAGCAGAAGAGGGGTTGTTAGAAGGCGATCCGGCTGCGGACAAAGAAAAAAGTCCATTGGCTAACTTTGCCGTGAATCTGAATGAACAGGCTATGTCTGGTCGTATCGACCCATTGGTCGGCCGTGGGGCTGAAGTTGAGCGGGTCGTGCAAATATTGTCACGGCGGCGTAAAAATAACCCATTGCTGGTCGGTGAAGCCGGAGTGGGTAAAACAGCGATCGCTGAAGGTCTGGCTAAGCTGATTGTTGAGGGACAGGTGCCGGATGTTATTTCGGAGAGTATTGTTTACTCCCTTGATCTAGGCGCGCTATTAGCGGGGACTAAATATCGCGGCGACTTTGAGAAGCGTCTTAAAGGGTTGTTAAATGAGATTAAGGAGCAGGAACACGCGATTCTGTTCATTGATGAGATTCACACCATAATTGGCGCTGGGGCGGCATCCGGTGGCTCGATGGATGCCTCCAATCTGCTTAAACCGCTGTTGAGTTCCGGGCAGTTGCGTTGTATTGGCTCAACAACCTTTCAAGAGTTTCGTGGCATCTTTGAAAAAGATCGGGCGTTGGCGCGCCGCTTTCAAAAGGTCGATGTGCTTGAGCCGTCCGTTGATGATACTTATCAGATCCTGCAAGGCCTTAAGAGCCGTTTTGAAGATCATCATCATGTCACCTATACAGACGAGGCTTTGCGGGCAGCGGCTGAGATGGCTGACCGTTACATCAATGATAAGCACATGCCGGATAAGGCGATTGATGTTATTGATGAAGCCGGCGCCTATCAGCAGCTAGTGCCAGAAGCCGAGCGTAATGCAGTCATTGATGTCACTGAAGTTGAGATCGTTGTGGCGAAGATCGCCCGAATCCCTGCGAAAAGTGTCACCGTTTCGGATAAAGAACAGCTCAAAAAGCTCGACAGCAATCTTAAAATGGTGGTGTTGGGGCAGGATGAAGCGATCAACACCCTTGCGGCAGCGATCAAGCTGTCCCGTGCAGGTCTTAATGAACCCAATAAGCCCGTCGGTTCTTTCCTCTTTGCCGGCCCAACCGGTGTGGGTAAAACAGAAGTAACCAGTCAGCTGGCACGGATTATGGGAATCGAACTGATTCGCTTTGATATGTCGGAGTATATGGAGCGTCACACCGTCTCACGGCTTATTGGTGCCCCTCCAGGCTATGTTGGCTATGATCAGGGTGGGTTGCTAACTGAGGCTGTTACTAAGACGCCCCACGCGGTTCTATTGCTTGATGAAATCGAAAAAGCGCACCCTGAAGTCTTTAATTTGTTGCTGCAGGTAATGGATAACGGTACGTTGACCGATAACAATGGCCGTAAAGCGGATTTCCGTAACGTGATTATGGTGATGACGACCAACGCTGGTATCGAGCAGATGACCCGTGCATCGATTGGTTTTAGTCATCAGGATCATACGACCGATGGCATGGAAGCAATCAAGAAGCTGTTTACACCGGAGTTCCGCAACCGTCTGGACGGCATTATTCAGTTTAAAGCGTTATCACCCGAGGTTATTACCGGTGTGGTCGACAAATTCTTGACCGAGTTACAGGCGCAACTGGATGATAAGAATGTTGTGTTGAATATCGATGATGCGGCACGACAATGGTTTGCTGATAATGGCTATGATGCCAATATGGGTGCACGGCCGATGAAACGTTTGATTCAGGAAAAACTGAAGAAACCGTTAGCAGAGATGATTCTGTTTGGCGAGCTCGCCGACGAGGGAGGGGAGGTTGATATTACGGTGAACGCAGATAATGACATTGAAATTCATGCGGCGGTGGCGGTTTAACCGCCATCCACCGATGAGAAATAAAAAAAGCGACCCTTGGGTCGCTTTTTTTATAGGCTGTTACCGTGCGCGGTAGGTGATGCGGCCTTTTGTGAGGTCGTAAGGTGTGAGTTCAACCTTAACCTTATCGCCCGTCAGGATGCGGATATAGTTTTTGCGCATCTTACCGGAGATGTGAGCTGTAACAACATGACCGTTTTCCAGTTCTACCCGGAACATTGTGTTAGGCAGTGTGTCGGTCACAACGCCTTCCATTTCAAAGCTGTCTTCTTTAGACATTCAGTACCTACCTAAGTTGATTAGTTGCAATACTACATTTTGCAGCGCAGTATTCTGCCTTATTTTCTCTGTTATATCAAAGAGATTTGCCGGAATTAATAAAGTAATCGCCAAATTTCATCTGAATTTATTCTTGCCAAAATAGATTATCGGGCAGTTTTTCTGCCAGCATGTGAGGGTTTTGGCACTGTTTAGCCGGTCTCTTTGTTCCGCCAATCGAAGGCCCGCGGTCACTTTCTGACGTTAGTCGACGACAATCCATTCGCCATTAATGAGCATCTCTAACGGGCTGAAGGCAACTTTATAGGACATTTTTTGGCACTCGCGTATCCAGTAACCCAGATAGAGATATTCTAGCTCTAAACGCTGCACCTCCTTCAGCTGCCAGAGAATAGCGAAACTACCAAGGCTTCGGGCGGCTTCTCGGGGATCGAAAAAAGTGTAAATAGCGGATAGGCCCTGGGCGAGAAAGTCAGTCACTGCTAGCGCGACTAACTTGCCGCTAGGGTCGCGAAACTCATAAAAGCAGCCTTTTTGCCCGCCCTCGATCAGAAAAGCACTGAATTGATCTGGGGTCGGGGGGTACATATCGCCATCATTGTGACGCGTATTAATATAGCGCTCATAGAGTGCATAATACTCATCTGTGAACTGGGGTGGGGCGGTGGTTACCTGTAGATCTTTATTCTTGTTGATAATGCGTTTCTGGCTTTTGCTCGGATGAAACTCCCGGCTATTAACCCGCACCGAGATGCATGCCTGACAGTGGCTGCAGTAAGGCCGATAAATATGTTTGCCGCTGCGGCGAAAGCCGAGATCAGAAAGCTGGCTGTAAGCATCAAAGTTGATCACTTCCTGTGGATCAACGAACAGCGTTTTGGCTTCCAGTCCTTCGAGATAGCTGCACTCGTGTTCCGGTGTGGCATAAAAATGCAGGGTTTTCAGGTTACTCACTCGGTTCGTACCACGTCTTCTTTATCAATATCAAACTGCCACGGGTGATCCAGTTCACTCGTTAGATGCTGTTGAAGATATTGTTTAAATTCAATTCTGGGAATGCATCTCGCGCCCAAGCTGGTCAGATGTTTATTCTCAATCTGACAATCAATTAAAGCATAGCCCCATTTTTGCAATTGTTTGGCAAAGTAGGCAAATGCTATTTTTGAACTGTTGGTGGCGCGGCTGAACATCGACTCACCAAAAAACAACCGTCCCATGGCAATGCCGTAAAGCCCGCCAGTCAGTTGACCATCTTGCCATAGCTCTACCGAATGGGCGACGCCCCGTCGATGCAGTTCGGTATAGGCGTTCTGCATCGGGGTACTGATCCAGGTATCATCGCTATAGCTGCGCGGCGCCGCACAGGCCTTGATAACATCACTAAAGGCCTGATCGAAGGTGATCTCGAAGCGCGCATGGCGAATCGCTTTGCGCAGACTCCTCGAGATGTGAACTTGCTCCGGCACGAGGGTGCAGCGAGGGTCCGGCGACCACCATAAGATAGGTTCGCCGGGGTTAAACCAAGGGAAAATACCGTGTCGATAGGCGGCTATTAGCCGTTCGGCACTGAGGTCTCCGCCCGCACAGAGCAAACCATTGGGATCATCCAACGCCTGATTGATGGGCGGAAACAGTGTGCTGTTGGGATCTAACCAAGGGAGCATTTAGGCTTGGTCATCCAGGTAGCGTTCAGCATCCAGTGCGGCCATGCAGCCAAAACCTGCAGAGGTGATGGCTTGACGATAGATATGATCGGCCACATCGCCAGCGGCAAAAACGCCCTCAATGGATGTTTGGGTTGCGTTGCCGTGACTGCCGGTCTGAATTTTTAGATAACCGTTTTCCATCGCCAACTGGTCGCCAAAGATCTCGGTATTCGGCTTATGGCCAATGGCGATGAAAGCCCCCTGTAACTCAAGTTCTTGGGTGGAATCATCTTCCGTGCTTTTGATGCGAATACCGGTCACGCCCATATCATCACCGAGTACTTCATCGAGTTGATGGTTCCAAATAATGTTGATATTGCCGTTTTTGGCTCGCTCAAATAGCTTGTCTTGCAGAATTTTTTCTGAGCGCAGGCTATCGCGACGGTGGATGAGAGTTACTTCAGCGGCAATATTTGACAGGTACAGGGCTTCTTCGACAGCCGTATTACCACCACCGATCACCGCGACCTTCTGGCCACGATAGAAAAAACCATCGCAAGTCGCGCAGGCACTGACGCCTTTGCCCATGAAGGCTTCTTCAGAGGGGAGACCGATATATTGTGCGGATGCACCGGTACAGATAATCAAGGCATCACAGGTATATTCGGCCATATCGCCTTTAAGCCGAAATGGGCGATTCTGTAGATCGGTTTCACTGATATGATCAAAGATCACCTGCGTATCGAAGCGCTCGGCATGGGCCTGCATCCGTTGCATCAGTTCAGGGCCTTGCACGCCCTCGACATCGCCCGGCCAGTTATCGACGTCAGTGGTCGTGGTCAACTGACCACCGGCTTGCATGCCGGTAATAACAATGGGATTCAGATTCGCGCGGGCAGCGTATACTGCTGCAGTGTATCCGGCGGGGCCGGAACCCAGAATAATCAGTTTATGATGTTGTGTTTCGCTCATGGATAATCCGTTGTCTGTTCACGCATGGTATTGAGGGCTAGTATTGAAGCCTGATCTTGGGGCCTATTATGCCCGTTTCAGGAAGCGGACAAAACAGGGGGAGTGGTTGAATTTTTCCTGCTGTTGTTACTCAGATGGGTTATAGGGGTTTTTTAATCAGGCCTAGCGGCTTGTTTTCTCGGCAAACAGTAGGCAATTAGCGTCGAATTGTTCAGTTCCTGCTCAGTCTGGGTGGGTATGCTGAAGAAAGCGTATAAAAGTCGGTTTTGTGTCTGGGGAGTAGGGCCTAAATATGTTATTTTTCAGGCCATTTTATGGATAGTTGGAAGGATATTTTTCTTGTCTCATCGTAGCCAAACAGATAGAAGTCAGCCCAGTCGTCGAGATGCTAGCGTTAAATCGCCGGTTAGCGAATTTAAAATAGCCTCCTTTTCTGATCTGCTCGCACGGATCACGAAAGAGGGGGGCTGATTTTGGTAATCGGCTTTGCGCTGTTTTTGCAACTGGCGCTGTTTGGTTATGATCATCGCGATCCAGGCTGGTCGCATCTAGGCTATCAGCCATTGGCGCATAATTTCACCGGCTTAGTCGGTGCTTGGTTGGCCGATTTAGCGCTGTCCATTTTTGGTATCGCATCTTGGCTGATTCCGCTGATGTTGCTGGTGCCCGCGGTCCGCTTTATGTTACGCCGCAGTGTTTCCCTGCTTGATGGCATCCCGTTTATGATGCTGCGTTTGACCGGGGCGGTGATGGTGTTGCTCTGTTTAGCTACCTTTGCGGCCACCCATCTATCGAATACTGAAAGTCAGCTGCCTTTCAGTATGGGTGGCTTGGTTGGCCAGGCGTTATCGGATGTTGCGGTCTCTCTGTTTAGTTTAATTGGTAGCTCTATTGTGTTGGCGACCGCGATGTTGTTCGGTATGACATTGATGTTCGAGCTTTCTTGGGCGCAATTGCTAGAGCGGCTTGGTCGCGGACTGTTGTCGGTGACAGCATGGTTGAAACCCCAAGCCCGTGTTAACAATGATACCTCGCCGTCAGTCGACCCTTATGCCGCGGCAGATGAAGAAAAACGTAACTTATTACGTGCCGCCGCCCGTCATGGCAGCGCTGCCGATGCAGTACAGTCTGAAGCTGCTAACCTAGCCGCTCAACAGGCACCCTTGATACGTCGGGAACCGGTGTTTGATCAGCCCTTGGCTGCCGATCCGCTTTATACCGATCATGACCCATTAACTGCGGCGCCAGTCAGCGAAACAACAGAGTGGGAATCCTATGATCTCGATCCTCAAAGCAGGGCTAAGCGGGTTGAAATGTCCGAGGATATTCCTGTCGTCACTGCGCGAGCCGCGCAGGATGTTACGCCAGAACTAAGTGCTGCTGATGTTACTACTCGTCAAGTGGAGCCTGTTGTAACACCGACACCAGAGCCGATGGCCGCCGCCCCGCAAACGGAATACAGTTCACAACCACAACCACAACCTGTGGCGATTGATCGCAAAGGGGTTAAGGTTGTGCCGCTATCTGAAGCGCATACGCCGATGAAAGACAGTGAGCTGGGGCTGGATCATATTGCTCAAACGGCTCCTCGTCGCGAACCCCGACGACGCATTCCTTCACTGGATCTGCTGGACCCGCCAGAATTGAAGCAGGGACACTGCTACAGTGACGAGCAGCTTGAAGATATGTCACGCTTGCTGGAACGTAAGCTGAAAGATTTCGGTATCGTTGCCGAGGTCGTCGAAGTGAATCCTGGGCCGGTAATTACCCGTTTTGAGTTACAACCTGCGCCCGGTGTTAAAGCCAGTCGTATCACCAATCTGGCACGGGATTTAGCCCGGTCAATGGCGGTGATGAGCGTGCGGGTGGTCGAAGTGATCGCCGGTAAGTCGGTGATCGGCATTGAGATTCCCAATGAAGAGCGGCAGATGGTGCGCCTCAGTGAAGTGCTTATTTCCAAGCCTTATAAAGAAGCGTCATCGAAGCTTACACTCGGTCTGGGTAATGATATTGCCGGTAATCCGGTCGTCGCCAACTTAGCTAAAATGCCTCACTTACTGGTGGCGGGCACCACCGGTTCCGGTAAATCGGTGGGCGTCAATGCGATGCTGCTGAGCTTGCTGTTTAAAGCGACACCGGATGAAGTGCGACTGATGCTGGTTGACCCTAAGATGCTTGAATTATCGGTCTATGAAGGGGTCCCTCATTTGCTTGCGCCGGTTATTACCGATATGAAAGAGGCCGCAGGCGGATTGCGCTGGTGTGTCGCTGAGATGGAACGCCGTTATAAACTGATGTCAAAAATGGGCGTACGTAATATCGCCGGTTATAACGATAAAGTGACCGCCGCTCGGAATAAGGGGGAGCCCTTGTTGGACCCTTTGTGGAATCCGGAAGAGATGGGCTTGCCCTCGGATGCCCCTGCGCCTTACCTTGAAACATTGCCCTATATCGTGGTTTGTATCGATGAGTTTGCCGATATGATTATGGTGGTGGGTAAGAAAGTTGAAGAATTGATCGCGCGTATTGCTCAGAAAGCACGGGCGGCGGGTATTCATCTTATTTTGGCCACACAGCGCCCCTCAGTGGACGTTATCACTGGTTTGATCAAGGCTAACATCCCAACTCGTATTGGCTTCCAGGTATCCTCTAAAATTGACTCCCGCACGGTACTCGACCAAAGCGGTGCTGAGCATCTGCTGGGTAACGGTGATATGCTTTATCTGCCTGCGGGCAGCAGCCTGCCTAACCGTGTTCATGGCGCTTTTGTCAGCGATGATGAAGTGCATCGGGTGGTTGAAGCATGGAAAAAAATGGGCAAGCCGGAATACCTTATCTCGGATCTATCTGAAGTGGTTGAGGGTGGTTCCGGCATGATGGGCGATAGTGATGACGAGCAGGACGCCCTCTACGATGAAGCGGTTGCCTTTGTCACCCAAACCCGTAAAGCATCGATCTCATCGGTGCAGCGTAAACTTAAAATTGGTTACAACCGGGCTGCCCGGATGATTGAATCGATGGAAGCGGCGGGAGTTGTTTCTACCGCTAGTCATAATGGTGCCCGTGAAGTGTTGGCACCACCACCGCCTAAGGATTAATGATGGTATTTAAAAAGATAGCCGCCGTTGCCGTACTGGGTTGTTCTCTCAGCTTCGCCGCGCTGGCCGATATTCAAGAAAGTGCTGGGGATCGACTCAATAGCCTATTAGGTGCCTTTGATAGCTTCAGTGCCGACTTTGATCAGGTTTCCGGTCGCGATGATTCGCGCCGGATGGAAAGCTCCCGAGGAACCCTCTTACTGGCCAAACCGAACCGTTTTCGTTGGATTGCCAAAGAGCCATTTCCACAAACCCTGATCAGCGATGGTGAAACATTGTGGATCTATGATCCCGACCTAGAGCAGGCAACTGAGCGTAAGGTAACAGAGAATGATTCAGGGGTTCCGGCGCTGATTCTTAACGGTCAGATAGAGCAACTGAAGTCCCAATATAAGATCCGCTTATTACAAGAAAAGAGTAACAGTCAGTTGTTTGAACTTCTGCCATTACAAGAAACTGAGGTGTTTACCCGCATTCGATTACTGTTCACCGATGGTTTGATTAGCGAATTACAGATGGAAGATTCACTCGGGCAGCGAACATCTATAATGTTTCAAAATCAAAAACTTAATCCAGAGTATGAAGATACTACTTTTACATTTAGCCCGCCCGAAGGCACCGATGTGATCGTCGAAAGTAGCCCGGAGCCTGCTAACTAATGGCCGATCTTTTTGATGCGCAACAGCCTGACTACGAACCCTTAGCGGCGCGGATGCGGCCTCAATCACTCGATGAATACTGTGGCCAGCAACACCTGCTCGGGCCGGGCAAACCCTTACGTAAAGCGCTAGAGCAGGGCTCTGTGCATTCAATGATATTATGGGGGCCGCCGGGGGTAGGCAAAACCACGCTGGCACGCTTGCTAGCTCATCAAGTGGATGCCCATTTTATTATTCTCTCGGCGGTGCTGTCTGGAGTGAAGGATATCCGCGCCTCAGTGGATCAAGCGCTGCAAGTGAAGGCTCAGTCTGGCCGTAAAACCATCTTATTTGTCGACGAGGTGCACCGCTTTAATAAGTCGCAACAGGATGCTTTTTTGCCTTTTATTGAGGACGGCACCTTTCTGTTTGTCGGTGCCACCACCGAAAACCCATCGTTTGAATTGAATAACGCTTTACTGTCCCGCGCCCGAGTTTATCTCTTGCGCAGTCTCGAACAGGCCGATATCGAAGTGTTATTACAGCGGGCGTTGAATGATAAGGCCCGAGGAATTCCGCAACAGCCATTGGTGTTTGCCGATGGCGCGATGGAGCAATTGGCCGCCGCTGCCGATGGTGATGGTCGGCGCGGACTCAATCTGCTGGAAATCGCCGCTGATCTGGCAGATTTTGATGGCCGTGAATATACAATAGGGCCGCAGATTATCGAAGAGGTGCTTAAGTCCAGCGCCCGTCGCTACGATAAGCAGGGGGATCTGTTTTATGACATGATCTCGGCATTCCATAAATCGGTGCGGGGTTCATCCCCCGACGGTGCCCTGTATTGGTATTGCCGTATGCTCGACGGCGGCTGCGATCCGCTCTATATCGCTAGGCGGCTAGTCGCTATTGCCTCGGAAGATATCGGTAATGCTGATCCGCGGGCGATGCAGATGGCACTCAACGCCTGGGATGCATTCGAACGGGTTGGTCCGGCAGAGGGCGAGCGGGCGATTGCGCAAGCGGCGCTCTATTGTGCCAGTGCGCCGAAGAGTAATGCGGTTTATCGGGCGTTTAATCAGGCCAAGGCGGATGTACGCAGTGAGCCCGGTTATGATGTGCCGGAGCATCTGCGTAATGCACCGACTAGCCTGATGAAAGATCTTGGCTACGGTGCCGAATACCGTTATGCCCATGATGAGCCTGATGCCTTTGCCGCCGGTGAGTGTTATTTGCCAGCGGAAATTGCCGATCGCCAGTATTATCAACCGGAGCCCCGCGGCCTTGAGATCCGTATCGGTGATAAACTTAAGCATCTCAAAGCGCTGGATGAAGCCAGCGCCAAGCAACGATATAGGGAATAACCGATGCTGCACCTTATTTCAGTCGCTGTCGGCGGCGCCGCTGGAGCCATGGCTCGTTATTGGGTCAGCGGCGTGCTGATTAACAATGCTCAGTTTAAGCTGCCTTACGGTACGCTGATCTGTAATGCGCTGGGTTCTTTTCTAATGGGTATTTGTTTTGTCCTGATTATGGAAAAGGCCCGCATTAGCCCAGAATTAAGACCATTATTGATGGTTGGTTTTCTGGGTGCTTTCACGACTTTTTCCACCTTCTCACTGGAAGCCGTGACCATGTTGCAAGAAGGGCATATAATGTCCGCCGCAATTTACATATTAATGAGCGTAGTGCTCTGCATGGTCGCCCTGTATAGCGGCTTATGGTTTACTCGCCTGTTCTGACTTTAAGGTTGTTTCTGACATCATGCTAGATCCTAAATTTATCCGTTCAAACCCGGAAGAAGTGGCGCAGCTACTAACGAAAAAGGGTTATAAGTTCCCAGTAGACGAGTTTAATGCGCTGGAAAATCAGCGTCGTGACGTACAGGTTGAAGCCGAGCGTTTACAAAATGAGCGTAATACGCGTTCCAAGAATATCGGCAAGGCAAAAGCGGCCGGTGAAGATATCGCACCACTACTCGCTGAAGTGAGTACCCTTGGTGAACAACTCGATGCCGCCAAAGAGCAATTAAAGATTGTTCAAGAGCAGATGGACGCATTGCTGATGGGGATGCCAAACCTTCCCCATGAGTCCGTGCCTGCTGGCCTGACGGAAGACGATAATATCGAAATTCGTAAATGGGGCGAGCCGACCCAACTAGATTTTGAAGCCAAAGACCACGTTGATCTTGGCGAGCAGAACGGCGGTTTGGATTTCGCAACGGCGGCCAAAATCACCGGTGCTCGTTTTGCGGTACTGCGCGGCGGTATCGCCCGGATGCACCGTGCGCTGATTCAGTTTATGCTCGATACCCATACGGCTAAGCATGGCTATGAAGAGACTTACGTCCCTTATCTGGTCAATGCAGATTCTTTGCGTGGTACCGGTCAGCTGCCTAAGTTCGAAGAAGATCTGTTTAAGGTCCCAGGTGAGCGCGATTATTACCTGATCCCTACAGCGGAAGTGCCGGTCACCAATATTGTCCGTGACGAAATTATTGATGCCGCCGATATGCCGCTAAGATTTGTTGCCCATACTCCTTGTTTCCGGAGTGAGGCGGGCAGTCATGGTCGCGATACCCGCGGTATGATCCGTCAGCACCAGTTTGAAAAAGTTGAATTGGTGCACATTGTTGAACCGACTAAATCTTGGGAAGCACTGGAAGAATTGATCGGTAATGCAGAGAAAATTCTGCAGATGCTGAACCTGCCTTACCGTGTCGTGACCCTCTGTGGCGGCGACTTAGGCTTCAGTGCAGCGAAAACATACGACATTGAAGTTTGGTTGCCCGGCCAGCAGAAATACCGTGAGATCTCCTCATGCAGTAATATGGAGGACTTCCAAGCACGGCGGATGATGGCTCGCTGGCGTAACCGGGAAACCGGTAAGCCTGAGTTGGTGCACACACTGAACGGTTCTGGTTTGGCGGTGGGGCGTACACTAGTCGCGATTTTGGAAAACTATCAGACAGCCGATGGCCATGTGAAAGTGCCGGAAGTGTTGCTGCCTTACATGGGTGGCATTACCGAGCTGTAATTAACGCCTTAAAATATAGCCATTAAGCACTTACTTTTAAGTGCTTGGCTAGATAGAAAAAGCCTCTACACAACTGCTAGACAATGCAGTTGGTAGGGGCTTTTTTGTGGCTTTTAATTTTATTCATAATATCGAGGCCCAAAGGTAGCGATCGACGTCTTGTCGCGATTGAAGGCGGCGTGAGGGCACGCCACTTACAGAGGGAGTGGGTGCCGTAGGCTAGACATATCGCCGCCAGAGGCGGCTCCTACATGAGCATTTAGCGTGTGGTTAAGGCTAAATGTGGGAGCCTTTTCTAAGGGGGATGAAACTTATTCGTCAGGGACGTTTTTGATAATCAGGAAAATAGATACTCGAAAGAATCCAATGTAGCGAACGACGTCTCGTCGCGATTGAAGGTTGTCGGCGTGAGGGAGCGCCACCTACAGAAGGGTTGGGTGCCTTAGGCTAGACATATCGCCGCCAGAGGCGGCTCCTGCATGAGCATTTAGCGCTGTGTTAAGGCTAATTGTAGGAGCCCCTTCTAGGGGCGATAAGGAGGGTATGGTGCTCGGTTTTAGCTGTCGTCTGGCTCATAGCCGAGGTTAGGGGATAACCAACGCTCAGCTTCGGCTTTTTCCATGCCGGTACGTTTGGCATAGGATTCCAACTGATCTTCACCGATTTTAGCGACGCCAAAATACTGCGATTCGGGGTGGCTGAAATACCAGCCACTCACGGATGAGGTGGGTAGCATGGCAAAACTGTCGGTGATGGTCATGCCGATACGGTTTTCAACGTCTAATAGCTCCCACAGCCGTGCTTTTTCGGTATGTTCAGGGCAGGCGGGATAGCCTGGGGCTGGGCGAATCCCTTGATATTTTTCTCTAATCAAGGCGTCGTTATCCAGCGTTTCATCGGCGGCATAGCCCCAGAACTCACGGCGGATGCGAGCATGCATATATTCAGCAAGGGCTTCGGCTAGACGGTCGGCTAGAGCTTTAACCATGATGCTGTGGTAGTCATCGTGATCCGCTTCATAGGCATCGATCATCACCTGATCACCAAAGCCGGTGCTGACGGCGAAGGCGCCGAAGTAATCGGCTTTGCCGCTGTCTTTTGGCGCGATAAAGTCAGTTAGGCACATATTCGCCTTACCTTCGGTTTTTTCGACCTGCTGACGTAGATGGTGCAAGGTCATCAGCACTTCTGAACGGCTATCATCGGTATAGAGTTCGATATCATCGTGATCGATGCTGTTAGCAGGGAATAGGCCAATCACGGCGCGCGCTTCCAGCTTCTTATTATCGATGATGTCGTTGAGCATCTCTTGAGCGTCGGCGAACAGTTTGGTCGCTTCTTCGCCAATAATCTCGTCGGTAAGAATGCGGGGATAACGGCCGGCTAGCTCCCAAGAGTGGAAGAAGGGGGTCCAGTCGATATAGTCCCGTAGCTCGTTTAGGTCGATATGTTCAAATGACTGAATACCGAGCTGCGCTGGCACCGGTGGGGTATAGCTGGCCCAATCAATTTTGAATTTGTTAGAGCGAGCTTGAATCAGTGATACCCGACGTGCCTGACTCTGACGGTCGGCATAGCGTTGCCGAACCGCGGCGTAATCATCCTGTATCTCTTTCACATAGGCGGCCTTACGGTCAGCGGAGAGCAGGGTACTGGCAACATTAACCGCACGGGAGGCATTGGTGACATGCACCACCTGATCCCGCTTGTAGGCTTTGTCGATTTTAACCGCCGTATGAGCTTTTGAGGTGGTGGCACCACCGATCATCAGTGGAATATCAAAGCCTTGACGTTCCATCTCTTTGGCGACGTGCACCATCTCATCGAGAGATGGGGTGATTAGGCCGGAGAGGCCAATAATATCGACATTCTCTTCCCGGGCGGTGCGCAGGATTTTTTCAGCGGGCACCATTACACCGAGATCAATAATCTCGTAGTTATTACATTGCAGTACCACACCCACAATGTTTTTACCGATATCATGGACATCACCTTTTACCGTGGCCATCAAAATTTTACCGGCGGTTTCGCTGGCCGCACCGGCTTTTTCGGCTTCGATAAAGGGCATCAGGTAGGCGACCGCTTTTTTCATCACGCGGGCGGATTTGACTACCTGAGGCAAAAACATCTTGCCGGCACCAAACAGGTCACCGACTACCCCCATACCGTCCATCAATGGGCCTTCAATCACTTGGATCGGACGCTCAAACTGATGCCGGCACTCTTCAACATCTTCATCGATATATTCGGCGATCCCTTTAACCAAGGAGTGCGATAGGCGCTCGGTAACGGGTAGGCTGCGCCATTCCTGGGTTTTTTCTTCGACTTGGGCACCATCACCGCGGTATTTCTCGGCAATCTCCAAGAGATTTTCGGTAGCCTCGTCAGAGGTATTCATAATGACAGCTTCAACGGCTACACGCAGCTCTTCAGGCAGGTCATCGTAGATGGCCAGCTGTCCGGCATTGACGATCCCCATATCCATACCTTGCTGAATCGCATGGTAGAGGAATACGCAGTGGATCGCTTCACGTACTGGATTGTTACCCCGGAAAGAAAATGACACGTTGGATACGCCGCCGGAGATCATGGCATAGGGCAGGTTCTTTTTAATCCAGCCGGTGGCACGGATAAAGTCCACCGCATAGTTGTTATGCTCATCAATGCCGGTCGCAACGGCAAAGATATTGGGGTCGAAGATGATATCTTCCGGCGGGAAACCGACTTTCTCGGTCAGTACTTTGTAAGAGCGGGCGCAGATCTGTGTTTTCCGTTCTTCAGTATCGGCCTGACCATCTTCATCAAACGCCATTACCACCACCGCAGCACCATAGCGGCGTAGCAGGTTGGCCTGATAGATAAACTTCTCTTCACCCTCTTTGAGGCTGATCGAGTTAACGATACCTTTACCCTGAATGCATTTCAGGCCGGCTTCGATTACTTCCCATTTAGAGGAGTCGATCATAATCGGCACACGGGAGATATCCGGTTCGGAGGCAATCAAGGTAAGGAAGCGCACCATCGCGGCTTCGGCATCCAGCATCCCCTCATCCATATTGATATCGATAATTTGGGCGCCGTTCTCTACTTGCTGTCGGGCAACATCAAGGGCTGTCTCGTAATCGCCTTCTTTAATCAGCCGCTTAAACATTGCCGAACCGGTGACGTTGGTACGTTCACCCACGTTAACAAAGAGGGTATCTTGATTGATATTTTGTGGTTCAAGGCCGGATAGGCGGCATTCAATTGGAATGTCGGGGATTGATCGAGGCGAGGATTCATTCGCAGCCTTGCCCATCGCGGTGATATGCGCCGGAGTGGTGCCACAACAACCGCCGATAATGTTCAGGAAGCCTGCCTGAGCCCACTCACGGATCTCTGCAGCCATCTGTCTTGGCGTTTCGTCATAGCCACCAAAGGCGTTCGGCAATCCGGCGTTCGGGTGAGCAGACACATAGGTATTGGCAATACGGGAAAGCTCTTCCACATATTGGCGCAGTTCCTTTGGCCCTAGGGCGCAGTTAAGGCCGATAGACAGTGGCTTAATATGGCGAACCGAGTTCCAAAACGCTTCGGTGGTTTGGCCAGAGAGTGTACGACCAGACGCATCGGTAATGGTGCCGGAGATCATTACCGGTAGACGCAGTTGGTGATCTTCAAAATATTGGTCAACGGCGAAGATCGCCGCTTTAGCATTCAGGGTGTCAAAGATGGTTTCGATCAGAATAATATCGGCACCACCATTTACTAAGCCATCGATGGATTCGGTATAGGCTTCGACAAGCTGATCGAAGCTGACATTACGAAACCCTGGGTCGTTAACATCGGGCGAGATAGAGCAGGTTCGGTTGGTGGGACCTAAAACACCGGCGACATAGCGAGGTCTGTCTGGCGTTTCTGCGGTAATCTGGTCCGCCACTTCGCGGGCTAGCTGTGCCGCCACCAAGTTAATCTCATGGCTGAGGGATTCCATTGAGTAATCAGCCATCGCAATCGAGGTGGCGTTAAAGGTGTTGGTCTCAATGATATCCGCGCCCGCTTCAAGATAAGCGCGATGGATACTGCTAATAATCTTAGGTTGGGTCAGTACTAACAGATCATTATTACCTTGCAGATCGGTATTCCAATCAGCAAAGCGGTCACCGCGAAAATCAGCCTCATTCAGTTTGTGGTCCTGAATCATTGTGCCCATGCCGCCGTCAAGAACGAGGATGCGTTCTGCCATGGCGTGTTTAAGCTGCTCGGTCTTGTCTGTCTGAATTACTGCTACCACGGTAAAAACCTATTATAACCTGTTGTAAAGGCGGCTATTTTATAGGAATTATTTAGCTTTTGGGTGACTTAGCTTCATATCGTCATGAAAATCATTGAGGTTAATCGTTTTGATGGGTAATTGAAGGCCGTAGGCTAGCCTCAATGTTAAATTTCTCGAGTCGTTGTGGGGTTAGGGTCTTAATTTTTCCAAAATTACGAGTACAATGGCGATCGCCTATAGGTAAGTTAATTTATAACTTAACTTTATATAATTGTTACCTATGGATTGTCTAATCATACGGGTATCTAAATTAAGTGACTAAATACGGTTATTTAATTCAGATGACCTCGTCATCACAGACATTTAGGTTTGCTGTCGGTAACGATCGTCTTAACGAGACGCCGACAGGGATAGGCTGAAATAATTTTCAGTCTGTGTGTACGCCCGGACTATCCGGCCAATTTAAGATTCAGGTCATACTATGTTGCAAACATTCTTAAAAGCTAAGCTGCATCGCGTTACCACTACCCACGCGGAGCTTTATTATGAAGGCTCATGTGCCATCGATGGCGTTTTGCTTGAGCGTTCCGGGATTAAAGAGTACGAACAGATTCATATCTATAACATTAACAATGGTGAGCGTTTTACCACCTACGCGATTCGCGCCGAAGACAATAGCGGTATTATTTCCGTTAATGGAGCGGCGGCACATCGAGCCTCCAAAGGTGACCTGCTGATTATCTGCTCATACGTACAACTCGATGAGCAAGAAGCGGAAGGGTTTAAACCTACCCTGTGTTACTTTGAGAACGCCAAGAACGAAAATGACGCTCATCGGGTCACCCAAGAAGAGCTTTATCAGCGCAATGTAATGACCGGGATTAAAAACAGCATTAAGGTACAGAGCAGCGATTGATATCGCTGCTGTTAATGTTGTTTTGTTTTTCAATAAACCGCCTTTGGGCGGTTTTTTTGGGCTTTTTTGAGGCAAGGTTCGTTAAATCACAGCGTCAGGATTGTCGACAATTGATTTAGATCAGTATTTTTAATGGCATAAAAAACCCGTAAAACAGCGTATTACCGGTTTCTATCTTCTGTATCGTAGACAATATAGCCTTTTGTAGTAGTTTCATTTACCCGTATCTCAGTTAGAGTGTGCCTCAAGTGGTCAACACCTGCGCATCACCTTGATCGGTCTATATTTAGCAGGTGCTGCCGGTCTGACACATATAATAAAGGTTACCGCAAAGGGTCAGTGCTATGTCATATAAAGAAGAATACCGAAAATCGATCGAAACGCCGGAAGCGTTCTGGGCAGAGAAGGCTGAAGCGATTAAGTGGTTTAAGACGCCTAAGACTATCCTGAGCAAGGATGAAAATGGTATTGACCGTTGGTTTGCCGATGGTGAAATGAACACAGCTTATCTGGCACTGGATTACCATGTTGAAAGTGGTCGCGGTGATCAAGATGCGTTGATCTATGATTCTCCCGTTACCGATACTAAGCAGCGTTACACCTATACACAGTTGCGCGATGCGGTAGCTAAATTTGCCGGCGTACTGAAAGCGCAGGGCGTAGGAAAAGGTGATCGAGTGGTCATCTATATGCCGATGATCGCGGAGTCTGTGATTGCGATGCTGGCGGTTGCCCGCCTTGGTGCTATTCATTCAGTGGTGTTTGGTGGTTTTGCGCCCCATGAATTGGCGGTGCGGATCGATGATGCCGAACCTAAGGTGGTCGTTACATCGTCTTGCGGTATCGAGATTGAAAAAGTCATTGCCTACAAGCCATTATTAGATGAGGCAATCGAAAAGTCGGCTCATAAACCCGATAGCTGCATTGTCTTCCAGCGCCCACAGGTTAAGGCTGAGATGATGGCAGGCCGAGATATTGATTGGGCTGAGGCGGTAGTAAATGCTGAACCTGCTGATTGCACCCCAGTTAAAGCGACGGATCCGCTGTATATCCTCTACACGTCAGGCACCACCGGTAAGCCGAAAGGGGTAGTACGTGATAATGGTGGCCATGCGGTTGCCCTGAAATACAGTATGAAAGCGATCTATAACATGGAACCCGGCGAAGTGTTCTGGGCAGCGTCGGATGTTGGTTGGGTAGTCGGACACTCCTATATTGTTTATGGCCCGCTACTGGCCGGTTGCACCACGGTGGTATATGAAGGCAAACCGATCAGAACACCGGATGCTGGCGCTTTCTGGCGTGTGTGTAATGAATATAGCGTAAAAGCCTTGTTTGCTGCGCCCACCGCTTTCCGTGCTATCAAGAAAGAAGACCCAGACTCTGAACTGCTTAAAGCCTATGACCTCAGTAAGTTGGAAACCGTCTTTATGGCTGGCGAGCGTCTTGATCCACCGACTTATCACTGGACTAAAGAAACCCTCGGTAAGCCGGTCATCGATCACTGGTGGCAGACCGAAACCGGCTGGGCAATCTGTGGCAACCTAACCGGTATTGAGATGCTAGAACCGAAACCGGGTTCTTCCACTGTGCCGGTCAGTGGCTTTAATATTCAGATTCTCGATCATGAAGGGAATGAACTGCCGAATGGCGAGCAGGGCAATATAGCCATTAAACTGCCGTTGCCTCCGAGCTGCTTACCCACCGTTTGGGGTGATTTTGAACGTTTCCGCACTGGCTATCTGTCGGAGTTCCCAGGGTATTACTGCTCTGGCGATGGAGGCTATAAAGATGATGATGGCTATGTCTTCATTATGGGGCGTACCGATGATGTGATTAATGTCGCCGGGCACCGCTTGTCGACCGGTGAGATGGAGGAGATCGTTGCGGATCATCCATCGGTGGCCGAGTGTGCCGTGATTGGCATTAATGATCCTCTCAAAGGACAACAGCCAATCGGTTTGGTGTTATTGAAGAATGGTGTTGAAACCGACGAAGCCCAGATTGAGGCTGAACTGGTGGCGATGGTGCGTAAAGAGATCGGGGCCGTCGCTTGTTTTAGACGTGCGATTGTCGTGCAGCGTTTGCCGAAAACTCGCTCCGGTAAGATTCTGCGTAAATTGCTACGCCAGATCGCCGATGGCCAAGATTACAGTGTGCCTTCAACCATTGATGATCCGGCATCACTGCCCGAGATTCAGGAGATCATGGGACGCAATGGCTTAGTTAGCTAATTCATCCCGCTCGAATACCTTTATTAACGACTTTAAGGCAGCCCTCGGGCTGCCTTTCTCGTACTCGGCTAAAAAGGTGATACCGTGCGTTAAAGAATAGATGTCATCGGTGGATTCGATTAAGCTGGCAGCAAGCTTGGTTGGGCACAATAGCCACTCCTAAGCTGTCGATCTGTCAAAGGGATCCTATGCGACATAAAAACGTTTTACCACTGTGTGCATTGATTATGTCTCTCTCGGCTGTCGTGGAAGCCAGCGATGCGATGATGTTTAATCAGAAAAACCTGTATGGTCACTGGAATTGCCAGCATGCGATGGCCGATAGCAATACCCAGATGAAAATAGACTACAGTATCAATTATCTCGCCAATGGACAGTCCAATGGCAGCGGTACTTTATTACTTAAACTGCCTAACTTTCCCGAAATGGAGTACGGCGTGTCCAATCGTTCAACTTGGAAAGTGATCAACGGATCGTTGATTTTGTCGTCCACCGAGTTGAAGTTGGTTAACAGAAGTCACCCGGAACTCGACAGTATTCTTAATTTAGAAAGTATGATCCCGCAGAAAAATCAAGAATCATCCACCATCATTGAGCTAACGCCAAGCAAATTGATCGCCCGGTCTGACGCCTACGGTGGCGTTTATAGCTGCGCTAAAGTGAAAGGTTAGTCGCCGGACGCTAGCGTTAGGCCCGCGATGAAAGCGGGCCGAAAGACGGTTTCAGTTTTCGAAGGAGGAGGCTTTTATCAATACCCAATCGAGCATACGGGTAGGTAAAATGCGGCGCAAAAAACCGAATAGGTAGGTAGGAAAGGTAACATAGTAACGGGCTTTAGGCCGTTTGCTTTCCAGCGCATGAATGACTTTGTCTAGCACCGCCTCTGGCCCGAGTGTAAACAGATCATCACCGGTATCTTCCTTGCTTAACCGTTGTAATACTCTCTTGTAGGTCTTACGGAAGGGGCTGGCATCGACATCAATATTCGCCTTGAAGGCCTTTAAGCCGTTTGCTCTAAATTGACTCTTAACCGGGCCGGGCTCGATCAGTGAGAGGTAAATACCGGTGCCGGTGAGTTCTTGTCGCAGGGTATCGGAATAGCCTTCAAGGGCAAACTTACTGGTATTGTAAGCCCCTCGGTAGCGCATGGCGATAAGGCCCAATACTGAACTATTTTGAATAATCCGGCCATAGCCTTGGCGACGCATCAGTGGCAGTACTCGGCAATTGAGTTCATGCCAGCCGAGTAGATTGATTTCGAGCTGTTGGCGCAATACATCTCGGCTGAGATCTTCAATCGCGCCGGGTTGTCCATAGGCACCATTATTAAACAGGGCAAACAGTTCACCGCCGGTTTCGGCTTCAACCCAATCCATCGCCTGTTGAATCGAGTCAGAGTGTTCTAGATCAAGCTGAATGGCTTCGAGGCCTTGTTGCTTCAGATGATCAACACCTTCTTGCTGCCGGGCGCTGGCAATCACACGATAACCCCGTTGGCGCAAGCCGATAGCAACATGGTGACCAATGCCGCTGGAACATCCGGTAATCAATATGGTTTTCATAGGCCTATCTGTTCGTTTCATCGATGAAGGGTTGAGGCGTCCGAAAGAACGCCAAATCGTACTGTTTAAAAGGTTAAGGGCTTTACTCACGTGAGGCTAGTTTTTTTCAGTAATGCGAGAAACTCATCTTCGGGCACGCCTCTGCTAAACAAAAATCCCTGGGCGTAACGGCAGCCCTCATCTATTAAGAACTGCCGTTGCTCTTCTGTTTCCATGCCTTCGGCGATAACCTCGAGGCCGAGACTGTTAGACAGTGCGATAACCGCTCGGGCAATTGCCTTATCATTACTGTCTTCTGGGATATCACGAATAAAGGAGTGATCGATCTTTAGGCGGTCCAACGGGAGTTTTTTTAGGTAACTGAGAGAGGAGTAGCCGGTACCAAAATCATCGATGGCCAGCCGGATACCCATCTCACGGATCTGTTTTAGCTCTTTTCCTGCCCGGGTAGCGTTGTTCATAATGACCCCCTCGGTAATTTCCAGCTCGATCATTGCGCTGCTGCATTGATTGCGCTCAAGGATGGCCGCGACCTCTGTCGCCAGCGTATTACTACCAAAATGACGCGCGGACAGGTTAACCGATATTCGTGGCACCTGATAGCCGGCTGTTTGCCATTCGACAATATTGCGACACACCGTATCCAACACCCAATGGTCGATCATCTTAATCATGCCGGTTTTTTCGGCGAGGGGGATAAAACGGTCAGGGGGAATGATACCCATTTGTGGGTCTTTCCACCGAATAAGCGCCTCGGCACCAATAATACGGTTATCCGTGATATCAATTTGGGGCTGATAATGCAGTACAAACTGCTCATGTTCGATGGCATTGCGCATCGCACCAACCATTAATATCCGCTCAAATGCCTGATCGGTCATCTCTTGGGTGTAAAACTCATAGCGGTTTTTACCCGCCGCTTTGGCGCGATACATTGCGGTATCGGCATTGCGGATGAGGTCTTCCGGCTGGTCGGCGTCATCAGGGAATAGGCTGATACCAATACTAAGACTGACATGCAGCTGCTGCTCATCCAAAATGATTGGCTCATTGAACGCGATCAGCAAGTTTTGTGCAATCAGACTGGCATCTTCGGGTTGTTGAATATCTTCGATAATAATGGTGAACTCATCGCCGCCTAAGCGGGAGATAGTGTCGTACTCACGGACATGCTGTTTCAGCCGTTCGGACACCTTGATCAGTAACTGATCCCCGAGGTTATGACCAAAGCTGTCATTAATCTCTTTAAATTCGTCTAAATCAATAAACAACAGACCAATCATTTTTTTGCTGCGTTTGGCGTGCCGTAGCGCTTGTTTTAATCGATCACCGAAGAGTAGCCTGTTAGGCAGTTTGGTTAAGGGGTCGTGATGGGCCAGAAAATCGAGACTTTTCTCTTTTTCCTGCAGTGATTTTTGGATGGCTATATGGTCGGTAATGTCCCGACTGGACTCAACCAGCCCGGTCACATTTCCTTCAGCGTCATAGAGTGGACTGGCCATCAACTCGAAGATTCGGGTTTCGCCGTCCTTCATTTGGTGTTCGTGTATCCGGGTGGTGGGGTGGCGGCTTGTAATCACATCTTTTAGTGGGCAAATCGCGCAGGGGCTATCACTATTTTTTACGCTGCCATAACAGGGTTTATCCTCTTGCTGAAGGCAATGGTAATAGTAATCGTTGGCGGCTCGGTTTGATTTAACGACTTGATAGTTGTTATCAATAACCATTACCGGATCGCCAATGCAATCGAGCACAGCCTGGAGAAAGTCACTCTCTTGGCGGGACTTTTGTTCCGCTTGTTTACGTTCGGTTATATCTCGAACGGTCGACAGTACGACTTCTTCGCCATTAGCATCGAGCAGAATCGAACTGATCTCAACCGGCACCTTAAGTCCATCTGCAGTGATATGCACCGACTCAAAGACACTGCCTTTTTTATTGGATCGAACAATCTGCAGAATGCCTTTCCAGCTGTCAAAATCTTGGTGACGATCGCTGAAAGCAGTAACAGGTGTGCCCAGTAGTTGCTCTCGTTTATAGCCTAAATAATCACAACTGGCCTGATTAAGATCGATTATTTTGGCGGTTTTTGCATCAATCACAAACAGGGCATCGTTACTGCGATCAACCAGCTCGCGAAACATTTCCAGCTGCGAGTCGAGTTTATGCTTTTCAGTCAGATTGGTGAGCAAGCAGTGGGTCTGTAAAAACTGCTGGTCGTTATCATAAACAACCTGACCATCGAGCTGAATATCGAGTCGATTTCCTTTTTTTGTTAGCAGCCGATAGTGCACATTTTCGATATGCCCAGCCTCTTTAAACTGAGCAAAGCCGAGTTTAAATTTTTCTTCTTGTCCCTCCTCGAGCAGCTTGCTGAAGGGCTCGCCAACAACGTCGACTTCGTCGTAGCCGGTCATTGCTCGCCAACAGGCGTTCACTTCAATCAGGTTGCCGTAGGCATCCAGTGACTGATAGGCCAAGGGAGAGCTTTCAAAAAAACCGTGATAATGTTCCGCTTTATGTTTGCTGATCAGCAGTTGTTGGTTGAGGGTCTCCAATGCGTTACGCATCACTTTAATAAAATGATTTTGCAGCCGGTCGGCCAAATGCTGGCGGGTTAACAGTCCAACAATACGGTTATTGTTATCACTGACCAATAAGCGGCGAACCCTTTTGGCTTGCATCATTTTGCGGGCGTCTAACAATGAAGCATCGGCGCGCACGGTTTCTACCGGGCTGCTCATATATTGGCTAACCGGCGTGTTATTCAGATTAATTTTATCATCGATCAGGCGGACAACATCCCGCTCGGTTAAGATACCATCCGCACGGTGTCCTTCGCCCACCACGATACTGCTGATCTTCTTTTCATTCATGAGCGCGAACGCTTGCCGCAAACTAGCATCAGGGGAGACAAACAGGATCACTCGCTCCATGATGGCATCGACATGTTTTACTTCGGCAAGATATTCAAACCCTAGGTGCTGTACAAAGTCGGTTTCGGTGGCGATACCTCTAAGACTACCGTCCGGATTAATGACCACGATATGACGCAGGCTCTCTCGCTGCATCAGTTCATAGGCCTGTTGAAATTCGCAATCGCCGGGCAGGGTTTTAACCGGTGTTGTCATGACTTGAGCGGCGGTCATCTGGCCGAGGTTTTGATCACCTATGCTCACCAGTCGGAGGATATCTTTTTCGGTGATAATGCCTAAGGGTTCTCCAGCATCAATGATCACCATTGAACTGACATCCGATTTACGCATTCTATGTAACACACTGAGCGCAGCATCCGTGGGGCTAGCGTGTAAAACCTCGAGGCTACAAATATTATCGAGGGTGACGAGTGATTCAGACATGTTGACTTAATCCTTGTTCCCGCTTCCTTGCTATACCGCTTGTTCGGGATGATGCCAGCGCATCCATTGTTTGATTGAGCCATCCTAAACTAAGGAAGCACTCGGATTTATTAACCTAGCATAGTATAGGGTTATTAGTGGCGGTAAAGTCCCCATTTCGTGGAATCTTAACTCATTGTTTACTCATTGGAAATAATGTATTTATCCCTAGTGCCTTGCAGCTCATCGAGCTTCTGTTACCGTACCGCTAGATAATAAAAATAACATCAGACTTTTTGTTGTGCCTGCGTAACGGTGCCTCTGATGATTAAGAATAGCTGAGAATATCTGAGAGTGAACTATGCCTGTATTGAATGAAACGCATCATCCTGATCTACGTAGCTGGGTTAGCTCCGCCAATCACGCCAATGCTGATTTTCCGATTCAAAACCTACCTTTTGCCGAGTTTAGACGCAAAGGCAGCAATGAAGCCTTTCGTGGGGGTGTTGCCATTGGTGATCAGGTGTTAGATCTGGCAGCCGTTAATGGTTTGTTCTCAGGTGATGCGGCACTTGGCGCAGCCGCCTGTGCTGCGCCAAGCCTAAACCACTTTATGTCATTGGGTGCACCGGTATGGTCGGCATTACGCTTGGCGCTGTCTCGGGCGCTGCGTGAAGGTGCCGCAGAGCAGGGGGCTTTAGCAGACAGTTTGATAGCTCAAGCCGATGTAGAGTATAGCTTGCCCTGCCAGATCGGCGATTACACTGACTTTTATACCTCGGTATTTCATGCCACCCGCGTGGGCAGTCTGTTCCGCCCGGATAACCCACTACTACCGAACTATAAATGGGTGCCGATCGGTTATCATGGTCGTAGCTCTTCGATCGATGTATCGGGCCAGACTTTCCGTCGACCTCAGGGGCAAACTAAAGCGCCGGAAGCTGAAGCGCCGAGCCTAAATGCCTGCAAACGATTGGACTATGAACTCGAAGTGGGTATCTATATTGGTAAGGGCAATGCGTTAGGTGAGCCTGTTGCACTCGATGATACCGATGAGCATGTGTTCGGGTATTGCCTGTTTAATGACTGGTCTGCCCGTGATATACAGGCTTGGGAATATCAGCCGCTAGGGCCTTTCCTGGCGAAAAACTTTGCTTCCACGGTCTCTCCTTGGATTGTAACTAATGAAGCGCTGCTGCCTTATCGTACTGAATTTAAGCGCGATGCGGCGGACCCTCAGCCACTACCGTATCTAACCTCAGAAAAAAACACACAGCAAGGTGCCTTGGATATTCAGTTGGAGGTGCTGTTACAAACTGAACAGATGCGTAACCAGCATGAAGCGCCGACACCGCTATCTGCGTCGAACTTTGTCTATTCTTATTGGACTGTGGCGCAGATGGTGGCACATCACACTGTCAATGGCTGTAATCTTCGCCCGGGGGATTTCTTTGGTTCGGGCACACAATCAGGCCCAGAGCATACACAGGGTGGCTCTTTGCTAGAACTGAGTCGTGGCGGCAAGGAAGCAATTAGTTTACCTAACGGTGAACAGCGTACGTTCTTAGAAGATGGTGATACGGTAGTGATGCGTGGTTACTGTCAACAGCCAGGCGGTGCCCGTATTGGCTTTGGTGAGGTTGCCAGCACTGTGCTGCCGGCTAAGGCCTAACAGTTATTACGTTTTAATCCGAGGCTGCAAAGGCTTAAAGGATAGGGAGATGATGCATCAACCCAAGACAGCGAGATTTGTCTTGGGTTGATGGGCTAAGCTGCTTACTTAGCTTATTTCTTAGGTTTCTTTTTAAAGAGGTTCAATAGTTTCTTTTTCGGGTCATGCTCTTCAGTGGGCAGCGCTTTTTCAAACTTGTTTTTCATATCCGTCAACTGCTTTTCTTTGCGCTTATGGCGCAGATCATCCCGCTTGCTATTGATATCGACTATTTTATCGCTCATATACACGACTCTTTTGGCAGCTTTGTTGGAAGTGATACCGCAGTTTAGCTTTGCAATATCTTAAGTGGAAGCCCCAGCAGCGCATCGCCCATGCCGTGAAAATACCAAATGATCGCCACCAAGCCGCCTACGGTAAGGATATACCACAGTGCCGACACGGCCTGACCATACCGGTCTAACGGCAATAGCAGGCTGTGATGTCGTCCACGCCACTCAAAAAACACCTCGACGCTACCAATAATCAACAAAAAGCCCAGCAGCGCTAAACCAAAGTGATAACTGAGCCAGATGCCTGCCCCGGCTGCTGCTCCGCAAAGCAGTAGTCCAAGCAGTGAATTCATCGAGAAGGCGATGCTCTTGAGGATGTGCCCGCCATCCAATGGCAGAATCGGCAGCAGGTTAAACAGGTTTAGCAGAGCATTGAAGGCGCTTAATCCGGCAAAAAACATCGAACCGGTCACCCAGTAAGCCACTAGACTGAGTAGCGATAAACCAAAGCCAAAAAATGGCCCCATCATCGAAATGCAGACATCCTGCCAGCGAGTATTAATGCGCGCATCACTCAGCGCCAATCCACCGACGAATGGAATGAGATAGATTCCTTTGGTCTTCATGCCGAAGTGTTTCATCGCACGAATATGACCATACTCATGTACCACGAGGCAGAAGATCAGAGCCAGTGCAAAGGGCAGGGAAAAAAACCAAGAATACGCGGCCAAACTGGCACCGGCCATAACCACTTTGATGATCTTGGCGCTTTTCAGCAGTTTTAGCCCTAACGCACCGAGCCCAATAATGCTGAAGGCGCGCTTTTCTTGGCGTATTGGCCCTTGCGGCACCTGCTTTTCCATCTCTTCACGACCATGTTCACCACTGCTGATCAGTTTTTCACCCATATAGAAACGGTAGCTGATGTGCACTGGATCCCACTGTATCTCGGTTTCTAATCGACAGGGCAGTGCTTCACCCTGCTGATTTTGCAGTTCAAAATGATGTTCACTGACACCATCAAAATCGCCAGCCGCATCGCGTCGGGACACCGGGGTATTGTTCCAATACAGCAGCTGCCAGCCCGCCATTGAGCCTTCAAGCCGCAAGCTATGGCCCTGACAATCAAGATTAAGTAGTTCCACATCGATTCCTTAAAATAGTTACCGGCGCATGGTTGCATAACTTGATGGCAGTTTAAAGCGCCTTGTTGCTCTACTTGCCGTTATAAAAAGAAGAGCCTGCACAAACAGAGTGTTGCAGCCTAGCACCTCGTGATTGGATATCGAGGGCTTTAATGTTTGCCTAAGATGAATGGCGGTTGTCTGCTTCGGTATAACGCTGTAATTTATGTCTCAATGAATTAAACAGATCGCTATTTTGTTATCTGATGAGTGGGTTTGAAAACTCGGCTTGTGTCCATCAAACCTCTGCAGAACATTCATAACCTCAAGGTGAATCCATGCAAACAAAAATAATTAAACCTGCAGCCAATGCACACGACTTCCCACTATTAATCAAAAGCCTGTTGTTATCCGGCAAACGCTTTCAGCCTGACAATGAGATCGTCTACAGTGATGTGATTCGCTATGACTACCGCACCCTCTATAAGCGTATCTGCAAGCTAGCAAACGTACTCACCGAGGCGGGTGTTAAAGCGGGGGACACGGTTGCGGTGATGGACTGGGACAGCCACCGTTATCTGGAAAGTTATTTTGCCGTACCGATGATTGGTGCGGTTTTGCATCATGTGAATATTCGTTTGAGTGTCGATCAGATCGGCTACACCATGAATCATGCGGAAGATAACCTCGTCTTACTGCATGACGATTTCAATGTTATTGCCGAGCAGCTGTCCGATCAATTGCCGAGTGTGCGGGGTTATATCCGCCTCAGTGATGATCAGCAGCCATCCCCCACAAGCCTAAATATGGTGGGGGAATACGAAGCGTTGCTCGCCGATGCGTCCGATGAGTATGACTTTCCTGATTTTGATGAGAACTCCGTCGCCACTCTGTTCTATACTACCGGCACCACCGGAAACCCGAAAGGGGTCTATTTCAGTCATCGACAACTGGTGCTGCACACCTTAAACGGTGCAACCACGCTCGGTTCGTTTGACGGTCAGCCGCTGCTACGCTCCGATGATGTCTATATGCCGATGACGCCGATGTTCCATGTGCATGCCTGGGGCGTACCTTATATCGCCACCATGCTCGGTGTTAAACAGGTGTATTCCGGCCGTTACGACCCTAATAAACTGCTGCGGTTATACCGAGAGGAAGGGGTGACCTTCTCCCACGGTGTGCCAACTGTGCTACAGATGATTCTTAACTGTGATGAGACTGAAGCGACCGATATGAGCGGTTGGAAACTATTGACCGGTGGTAGTGCCGCGACGCCGGCACTGGCACAACAGATGGTAGATCAAGGCATCCTGCTGTTCACGGCTTATGGTATGTCCGAAACCTGTCCACTGGTGAGTGCCATTTTCCTCAAGCCTTCTGAACGTGAACTAGAACTCAGTGAGCAGGTACCGTTGCGAATTAAAGCCGGTGTGCCAATCGGCTTGGTGGATCTCAAAATCGTTGATCCTGAAGGTAACGATGTCGCTCATGACGGCGATGCGGTGGGCGAGATTGTGGTGCGTTCACCATGGTTGACCCAAGGCTATTATAAAGAGGCAGCCAAAGGGGAAGAGCTTTGGGAAAATGGTTGGTTGCATACTGGTGATGTGGCTTCTATCGACAAAGATTACGTTATCCAGATCAAAGACCGCATTAAAGATGTGATCAAAACCGGGGGTGAGTGGATCTCATCATTGGAGCTGGAAAACCTGATCAGTCAATATCCCGCCGTATCTGAGGTTGCCGTTGTCGGTGTGCCTGATGAAAAATGGGGCGAGCGTCCTTATGCCTTAGTGGTGCCGAAGGCGGGAGAAGAGCTTAATGGTGCAGCGATTCAGCAACACCTGCAGCAATATGTCGACAGCGGTCATATTAATAAATGGGCCGTGCCGCAGGATATTAAAGTGGTTAGCGATATACCTAAAACCAGCGTCGGCAAGATCAATAAGAAAGTGATTCGTACCCAAGTGGAATAACAATATAGCCGCAGATAATGGCAAGGGGCTTTCAATATGAACGAAAGGGGGCTTTAAGTTCCCTTTTATCATTTTTTATAATGAGTATTTACGACCAACGCTTCTTGATCTCACGCACCTTTCCCGTTGCTCTGCAATGTAGCAATCAGCGTTAACTTTGTGCAGCTCTGAACGCTTTTCTTTGCCTCGGTATCCCGCATCAGCAAAAATAAAACCCTCGTTTCGATGCAAAAGATTTCCTGCTTGGTTGAGGTCATATTCCTTCGCGGCCGTTATGGTGAAGCTATGTGTAGTACCCGTACGGGCATCAACACCGATATGCGCCTTCATTCCAAAATGCCACGCACTGCCTTTTTAGTTTGGTGTATCTCAGGATCACATTTTCCTGCTTTGTTCTTCGTCGAGGCGCCTCAATGATTATCGCATCAACAAGAGTTCCTGCCTTTAAAAGAACGCCTGCTTCCGTCAGCCACTGATTAACCTCCTTGAATAACTTTTGAGCTAATCCTTTTCGTTCCAGTAAATGACGGAAGTTCATGATGGTTGTGTGGTGAGGAATAGCTTTCCAAAGACAGCCCAGTAAACAGACGCATGGAAGCAATTTATATCTTTTTGCCAGCATTTGGCTCTATAATATTATCTATATCAACAAGATTCCATGCCATGTTTCTTTGACGATAAATACGTTTATTTAAATTTGGATAATCACCCACATCATGCTCCAGACGTTGACCAACTACTATACACTTTAAGGTTGAATCTCCAGTATTTCTAAGAGCGTGAGCCTCTCCGCCTGCTCGATATCCTATATAGTCGCCTGCCTTCACAGAATAATTCTTATTTCCTATCTGAGCGTCAGCTACACCATCGAGAATATAAATACACTCATCTTCATGATAGTGTTTATGAAACTCTGTAGACTCATAGCCAGGCTGTATTTCAATGATATGAAATCCAAATCCAGTTAAACCCGTTAGATCTCCAAGAGATTTGTTAGTCCGTTTTGCATTCTTATTGAGAAAATGTGATTTTGATATTCCTTCAAGTTGTTCAATCTCTTCTTTGGTAACAAGATATTTATCCATTACTTCCTCCAGGTACATAAAGCAGCGCTTACCGGGGAGTTAGTTTGTGCTTTGTCTGTAATACTTCCTTTTTAGTAAAAACGGCGACAACAGCATCAGCCCCGAGTCAAATGTGTATTATGTTCATTCTTAATATTATAAATTTGGTTTTCCGCCAGCCTCATTTGACGTAATATTTAACCCTACGATTAAGAACTCTACTTCGCTATCTGCGATGGGTCGATGTTCAACACCTCTTGGAATTATAAGCATATCGTCTTCATATAACTCTACGCTCGCCTCTTTAAACTGGATAGTTAAATAGCCTTTATAAATAATAAACAATTCATCTTGGTCATCATGTTTATGCCAATTGGTTGCTCCAAGTCCTTTTGCAACTTTAAACAGTTGACCGTTCGCTTTTCCAATCGTTCTCTGAGACCAATGTTCTTTAATAGAGGCTAGTTCTTTTCGTATATTAACCTTCTTCATTAACGAGTTCCTTTTTAATATTAGTAGAATGTCTATTTGGCGGATAACGCGACTATCTAAGTGTATACTTGATATAGAAAGCTTCTATCGAGCGCAGCTATTCTTAGTTTTTTTAACGTTGCTTCTCAAAGAACAATAATTGCTCCTCGTTTAAATCTGATCATATCACCTACCGACTCAACAGGTCATATAATATGACTATTTAATATCTTTTCCCAAACTTCTAAGCTGAGTCTGATTAATAAAGCGAAGCGATAACCTGATTGTCTGATTATAATGGCTGTATTTGTAGCACGCAATAACCGACACTACAACTGTCCGATCAATTGCTTATATCCACCCAATGATGATCAGCAGACGACAGCATTGATAGGCAGCGCCCTGGCTTTCAAAGAGATATCTCGTGTCGATCAAACCAGTCAATCTGTCCGATAAGGCAATAAAATCTGAGCTGATATCGCTTTTTAATAGGTCTATATAACCAAAAGTCAAAAACTGTATCCTAGATATATAAGCTAACCCTATAGTCTACATAGACTAGCTATACATATTGTCAGGTTTTTTGTATATGACGCTAAGGTGCTATTTTTATCGGTGGATGTCCGTTTATATCAAATAATGATCTTCTTTTGTCATTGTTCCACCGGTCTATCCGATAGAGAATGAATCTCATTAATATGTGCTGCAAAGAAATACAGCGGCGCAGTGCGAGTTGCTGAACCGTAGTGACTGGTGTAATTAGACAGTGATTTTTAGACCAATATGAAGTGATAGGCGGTATACGTGCAGTACTCAATAGACTTTATTGTTGATTAGCTGAACGTGGTATCGGTTGATTTTTCACAACCTTAAGGCGAACAGTATGCAAACAAAAATAATTAAACCTGCAGATAATGCACACGACTTCCCTCTACTCATCAAAAGGCTGCTGTCCGGCATGCGCTTTCAACCTGACAATGAGATCGTCTATAGTGATGTGATTCGCTATGACTACCGCACCCTCTATAAGCGTATCTGTAAACTGGCTAATGTGCTTACCGAAGCCGGCGTTAAAGCGGGAGACACGGTTGCTGTGATGGACTGGGACAGCCACCGTTATCTGGAAAGTTATTTTGCTGTGCCGATGATCGGCGCAGTTTTGCATCATGTGAATATTCGCCTGAGTGTCGACCAGATCGGTTACACCATGGGTCATGCCGAAGATAATCTAGTCTTGCTGCATGATGATTTCACCGTCATTGCTGAGCAGCTAGCCGATCAACTGCCGAGTGTACGGGGTTATATCCGCCTGAGCGACGATCAACTACCTTCACCGACGAACCTTAATACCGTCGGAGAATATGAAACATTACTCGCGGCCGCCTCTGACGAATATGATTTCCCTGATTTTGATGAAAACTCGATTGCCACTCTGTTCTATACCACCGGCACCACGGGGAATCCGAAAGGGGTTTATTTCAGCCATAGACAGCTGGTGCTGCACACCTTAAACGGTGCTTCCACTTTAGGCTCTTTTGAAGGCCAGCCGCTGTTGCGCTCCGATGATGTCTATATGCCGATGACACCGATGTTCCATGTGCATGCCTGGGGCGTACCTTATATCGCCACCATGCTCGGTGTTAAACAGGTGTATTCCGGCCGTTATGACCCCAATAAACTGCTGCGGTTATACCGTGAGGAAGGGGTGACCTTCTCCCACGGTGTGCCAACTGTGCTACAGATGATTCTTAACTGTGACGAGACTGAAACCACCGATATGAGCGGTTGGAAACTATTGACCGGTGGTAGTGCCGCGACGCCTGCACTGGCACAACAGATGGTGGATCAAGGCATCCTGCTGTTCACGGCTTATGGTATGTCCGAAACCTGTCCACTGGTGAGTGCCATTTTCCTCAAGCCCTCTGAACGTGAACTGCAACTCAGTGAGCAGATACCACTGCGTATTAAAGCCGGTGTGCCAATCGGCTTGGTGGATCTCAAAATCGTTGATCCTGAAGGTAACGATGTCGTTCATGACGGCGATGCGGTGGGCGAGATTGTGGTGCGCTCACCATGGTTGACCCAAGGCTATTATAAAGAGGAGGCCAAAGGGGAAGAGCTTTGGGAAAATGGTTGGTTGCATACCGGTGATGTGGCTTCTATCGACAAAGATTACGTTATCCAGATCAAAGACCGCATTAAAGATGTGATCAAAACCGGGGGTGAGTGGATCTCATCATTGGAGCTGGAAAACCTGATCAGTCAATATCCCGCCGTATCTGAGGTTGCCGTTGTCGGTGTGCCTGATGAAAAATGGGGCGAGCGTCCTTATGCCTTAGTGGTGCCGAAGGCGGGAGAAGAGCTTAATGGTGCAGCGATTCAGCAACACCTGCAACAATATGTCGACAGCGGTCATATTAATAAATGGGCTGTGCCGCAGGATATTAAAGTGGTTAGCGATATACCTAAAACCAGCGTCGGCAAGATCAATAAGAAAGTGATCCGTACTCAAATTTAAGGATCAGGTCTAAAGGCTAAAGATCGAAGGTAATGCTAAGGGCAGAGGCTTGAACTTAGGTTTAAGCGGATGCCCACTATATGAGGAAGGGCTTTAAGCTCCCTTTTTTGTCTTTGCTATAGTGAGTAGGGCAGTTTTTGTGACTAAACTTTTATGACTGGGCTAATTTCACCATCTGTCCGATAAGGTAATAATTTATATTATCGTGGTTGTTATGATGACCGCTGTTTTATCGTCACCTGAGTGACAATGGCAGATATTAGTCTGATTTGTCGCCGTTATAGTGCTAACCCCGCACGATATAAGGTTTTTTATACTAACCTTGATAGCGGTTGGTTTTCCTTTAGCTGGCCGTTTATATCAATTAATAAGCTTTTTTGATCATTGTTCCACCGGACTATTCGATGGAGAATGAAGTTCATTAGCTGCTGTCATCGTGAATGGCGTCGTAAAGACAACTCTGAGCATAGGGCGCGAAGAGTGTTCGTCAACGTAGCGAACAGCATTAAAACAAGACAGTCACCGAGTTTATGCGTGGCTCACGATAACAAGAGAGAAAGCAATGAAAAAACGTGAAGTGGTAGTGGTAAGCGGTGTACGTACAGCCATTGGTGGTTATGGTGGTAGCTTAAAAGGGCACAAACCGACCGAGCTTGCCGGCGCCCTCGTCGCCGAAGCAGTTAAACGCGCAGGTATTGCACCGGAATCCGTTGAACAAAGTGTATTCGGTAATGTGATCCATTCAGAGCCTGCCGATATGTACATGGGCCGGGTTGCGGCCATCAAAGGTGGTTTGTCCGAAGAGACACCGTCGTTAACGCTTAACCGTTTGTGCGGTAGTGGCTTGCAGGCCATCATCAGCGCTGCCCAGCAGATCGAACTGGGTGTTTGCGATACCGTGGTTGCGGGCGGTGCTGAATCAATGAGCCGCGCCCCTTACCATCTGCCAACGGCACGTTTTGGTCAGCGTATGGGGGACGGTCAGATGGTCGATCCAATGGTCGCCGCACTGCATTGTCCGTTTAACCATATTCATATGGGTGTGACGGCTGAAAACGTTGCCGAGAAGTTTAACATCACCCGTGAGCAGCAAGATGAGTTGGCGGTACTGAGCCACAATCGTGCGCAGTATGCGATCGAGCAGGGCTATTTTAAAGAACAGATCATGCCGGTCGAACTGAAAACCCGTAAGGGTGTAGAGTTATTCGATACCGATGAGCATGTGCGGATGAACTGCACCCTCGACGATATGAAAAAACTGCGCCCCGTGTTTAAGAAAGATGGCACGGTTACCGCCGGCAACGCTTCCGGTTTGAACGATGCCGCCGGCGCGGTGGTCATGATGGAGCGTGATAAAGCCGAAGCCGAAGGTCGCCAGATCATGGCTCGACTGGTGGATTACTCGGTGGTAGGTGTTGATCCTAAGCTAATGGGTATCGGTCCTGTTGCAGCGATTCAACAGATCTTCGATCGTAACCATCTGTCGGCTAACGATATCGATGTGTATGAAGTCAACGAAGCTTTTGCGGCTCAGGCACTGGCGGTCGCTCAAGAACTAGACCTGCCCCGCGACCGTTTAAACCCAAATGGTAGCGGTATTTCGTTAGGTCACCCAATCGGTGCTACCGGTGCAGTGGTTACGATCAAAGCACTGTACGAACTAAACCGCATTAAAGGTCGCTACGCGATCGTTAGCCTCTGTATCGGTGGCGGGCAAGGTATTGCCGCACTGTTCGAGCGCGTCTAATCTACATCCCGCCATTCGCATTGAATGGCGGGCTCTCTGTTTTCCTGTTGTCTTACTGCTGCGGCCGGTTTTCGTATCCTGTTAAGGATGCTCAGAAGTGCGCATCACTGCTGTCGCCATTTAAAGAGTCGAGGTTTCACCATGTATCAAGGTCAGGCGTTGTGCCTAAATAAACTGGATGCCGGGTTGGTTGAGCTAACACTGGATCTGCAAAGTTCTTCCGTTAATAAACTGAACCAACATACCCTTACCGAACTCGCCGAAGCGGTCGTTATCCTGCACGATGCCTCCGATGTTAAAGGGTTGCTCATTCGTAGTGCCAAGCCTGCTTTTGTGGTCGGTGCCGATATTACTGAGTTCGTTGAAAACTTTAACTTGTCGGAAGAGCAGCTGGCCACGTGGGTTGGGCGTACTAATCAGTTGTTCTGTGAACTGGAAAATCTGCCTTATCCGACAGTCGCCGCCATTAATGGTTTGGCGCTCGGCGGGGGTTTTGAATTGGCTCTGTCGGCAGATTTCCGTGTGATCGCGGATAACGCCAAGATCGGTTTCCCCGAGGTTAATCTTGGCCTGTGTCCAGGGTGGGGCGGCACGGTACGTTTGAGTCGCTTGATCGGTGCCACCGACGCATTAGAGTGGGCCGTTCGCGGACGCCCACAAGCTGCGGCTAAAGCGCTCGCCGCCGGTGCCGTGGATCAGGTGGTCGCGGCAGATGAGCTACAAGCCGCGGCGTTGGCGTTTCTGCAGCAGGCGGTCAGTGGTGACGTCTGTTACACCAGTAACAGTGCGCGCAAGATAGACGAGCGTACTGAAACACTCGATCTTGCTCAGTTGAAACAGCATTTTAGTCGAGATCTGCGTCCGGGTTCCCCCGCCGCCGAGATGATTATTGATGCGATCAGCCAGCATGTGAGTCTGCCATTTGAGGCGGCCCTGAAGGTCGAAACCGGTTGTTTTGTTGCGCTCGCCAAAAGCGATGCCACCCAGAGCCTAGTAAGATTGTTCCTCAACACGACTCAGCTTAAAAAGCAGGCGAATACTTGGGTTAAACAAGCACGTCCCGTGGCTCAGAGCGCGGTCTTGGGTGCCGGTATTATGGGCGGGGGTGTTGCCTACCAATCGGCCTCCACTGGCACGCCGATCATCATGAAAGATATCAATGATGAGGCGCTAACCCTAGGCATCAACACCGCCACTCAATTGCTCGATAAGCAATTAGAAAAGGGCCGTTTGGATGATGCCGGTAAAACTAAGGTGCTGGATGCTATCACCCCAACACTGGATTATACGCGTTTCAACGGTGCTGATCTGGTGGTTGAGGCCGTGGTTGAAAACCCTAAGGTGAAAGCTGCGGTGTTGGCCGATGTTGAACTGTATGTACCCGAGCACACGGTGCTGGCATCGAATACCTCAACTATTTCTATTGATCTGCTGGCTGAGAGTGTTCAACGCCCCGAACAGTTCTGCGGCATGCACTTTTTTAACCCGGTACATCAGATGCCACTGGTTGAAGTGATTCGTGGTAGCAAAACCAATGATGCGACGATTGCGACCACCGTTGCCTATGCCACATCGATGGGCAAAACGCCGATTGTCGTGAATGATTGCCCCGGATTTTTGGTCAACCGGATTTTGTTTCCCTATTACAATGGCTTTAACCGTCTGTTGAAGCAGGGTGTTGATTTCCGTCGTATCGATAAAGTGATGGAGCAGTTTGGCTGGCCGATGGGGCCTGCTTATCTGGCCGATGTGATCGGCATTGATACCATGGTGCACGCCGATACTGTGATGCAGCAAGGTTTTCCTGAGCGTATGTGCCATGACGGCAGCGTGATTATGGAATTACTGCTGGCGGATGATTGCTTAGGGCAGAAAAATGGTAAAGGTTTCTATCAATATGGCGTTGATGACAGTGGTCGACGTTATAAAGAGGCGTCAGGCCCGGTGATGGAATTGATCGCCGCTGAGGTCACCGACAAGGTGGAAGTGACCGATCAAGAAATTATCGACCGGTTGATGATTCCGTTATGTACAGAAGCGGTGCGCTGCCTCGAAGATGGTATTGTCGAAACGCCGGCAGAGGTGGATATGGGCTTGATTCTGGGGCTTGGTTTTCCACGTTTCCGTGGTGGGCCGCTACGTTATATCGATACCCTCGGGCTAGATCACTTTGCCGCCATCGTTAAACAGCATCAAGACCAAGGCCCGCTGTATCAACTCACTGACGGCTTTATTCGCCGCCAAGAGGCAGAGGAGAAGTATTTCGCCTGATCAGCGTTTGCCCGCTGGGTGATAACGGATGATTAAACGGAAAAGGCTGATGCGTTGAGCATCGGCCTTTTTTCTTTATTCGTTGCTCGATGCGACTTCGTCGCTTGTCCGAACATCACTTCGCGACTTGCTCGAAAAAATAGGGCACAACCGCCATCATCAAGAAGGCTTTTGAGGTGCTTTCCCGAGGGCAATGACATGTTTCGAGGTAACCAGTAACGGCGTCTTCGAATGCCGTTTTTAGCTTAGAAGCCGTTTCACCATGAAAGCCGATGATGTCTTTTATGCCTGCAATATGGCCGATAAAGCACTCATCTTCAGAGCTGAATTCTATTCGTGCAGCATAGCCCTGATATAGCATTGAATTACTCATGGCTCTACTCCTAATTGTTTGAAAAAATTCGTGCATCTTTGACTTGCTATGGCTTTGCTTCTTTCTTCGAGTGTGGACGGTAAAAACTCGCAATATAGCCTGCTTTGGGACGGGCTTCGAGAAGCCCTTGGGCTTCTAGCCGTTGCAAAGCGTGCTGTACCGTGGCTTTCGATAAGCTGTGCTGTTTACACAGTTCCCGAATGGAGGGAAGCCGCTCGCCGGTACGCCAGCGCTGTGCTTGAATGCCTTCGAATAGCTAGCTTTCGAGTTGCTGATATAAATAGTCTGATGCCATGGCGTGTCTATATTAGGTTCAACTGTACCTATTATATATCTTTTTTTATGCCTGTTCCTATCGTTATTGCAGCCCTAATCTACGTGCATCAAAAATTGAGTAGATCAACCGCATGCAAAAAATTCCTCTACGGCAAGAACCTATCGCGGCCTCCGTCACACCATTTGCTAAAGATGGCAAGTTTCATGTGCGCCTTACCGAAGGGCGCTTTCAAAACCTAAGACGTTTAACCACCTGGCCATTGATAGCCCTATTTTTTGGCTTAGTTTGGGTTCAGGTTGATGACCAGCCGATTCTGTTTTTCTCCTTTGAACAACGCAAGATCACTCTGTTTGGCAGCGCGCTATCTTGGCATGATCTGCCTTTATTGGCGGGTGTGATGATTGCGGGGGCGACCTTGCTGTTCTTTATGGCGGTGGCATGGGGGCGTATCTGGTGCGGTTTTGCCTGCCCACAAAGCATCTGGACCTGGTTGTTTATCCGTATTGAAACGCTGACGGAAGGACGGGCCAACAACCGAGCTAAAACGGAAGGGCAGCCATTAAGAGGTGTGCGGCTATTGCGCCGAATCACTAAACATCTGCTGTGGATACTGCTGTCGTTGCTGACAGCGGCGACCTTTACCGGTTATTTCGTGCCTATTCGAGAGATTGCCACGGATGCCTTGCAGTTGCAGATGTCGCTATCCATGTTCGGCTGGTTGGCGGTTATGGCGGCTTTAACCTACGCCAATGCGGGCCTTGTGCGGGAAAAAATCTGCCTGCATGCCTGTCCTTATGCCCGTTTTCAGAGTGTTATGTTTGACCGGGACACATTGACTGTCAGTTACGATGCTCACCGGGGAGAGCCGCGGGCGAATCATCGAGCTAGCCGTGATAATAGCGGTGACTGTGTTGATTGTGGTATCTGCGTGCAGGTGTGTCCCACCGGTATTGATATCCGTGATGGCCTGCAGGCGGCTTGCATCGACTGTGCGGCCTGTATCGATGCCTGTGATACGGTGATGGATAAGCTGCAACGACCTCGTGGACTGATTCGCTTTGCCTCAGAGCAACAGTTGGTCGGTCAATCGTCTCCCTTTTTACGCGCCCGACTGGCCGGTTATGCGGCGGTAATGCTCTGTGCCTTTGGCGTGGTCGCCTATGGTTTTACCGAGACGAAAGGGTTGCTCGTTGAGATCCGCCGCGACCGGACTAATCTGGTAACACAACTTGATCAGGACACCGTGTGTAATCTTTATCGAGTAAAAGTGGAGGGCTTTGCTAAGGAGCAGACGCTGGTTAAAGTCTCTCTGGCTCAACATGAACAGTATCAGTTGCATGGTCCAGCCGAGATCGACCTAAGAGAGAGTAATTCGGTTTGGTTGCCGTTCCGTATCTGCGGCAGTCTCCGGGGTGCACAGAACGCTGCCGTGGAGTTTGTCTTCAATGGTAACGGTATTCAGACTTCTAAGGCGACCACCTTCTTAACGCGGCTGATGTAATGACGTAGATGTAATTAACGTATAATGCGGCGGTTTTTATAATTTGGGGTACACTAGCGCGATGACGACTCAACCACCGATACTTTACTCCTTCCGCCGCTGCCCCTATGCGATACGCGCTCGACTGGCGATTGCCAGCAGTGGTCAATCCGTGGCGCTGCGAGAGGTGGTGCTAAAAGATAAACCCGCCGCCATGTTGCAAGCTTCCCCTAAGGCCACCGTGCCGGTGTTAGTGCTGCCTGACAGGGTGATCGACGAAAGCCGCGATATCATGCGCTGGGCACTGCGCCAGAGTGATCCGCATAACTGGCTGTGTGCCGATGACCCGGATCAATTGTGGCAGAGCGAAGGGCTGATTCAGGAGAACGATGCTGTTTTTAAGCAGCACCTCGATCGCTACAAGTACTTTGAGCGCTATCCCGGTCATTCTCAAGACTATTATCGCCAGCAGTGCGAAGTCACACTGGGCCGCCTAGAACAGCAGCTGCAGCAGTCGGCGTTTCTGACCGGTGAACATTGTCGTCTTGCGGATATCGCGATCTTTCCTTTTATCCGTCAGTTTGCTCATGTGGATCGTACTTGGTTTTATAGCACGCCTTATCCCGGCCTACAGCGCTGGCTGGATTATCATTTAACATCACCGCTGTTTTTGTCGGTCATGAAAAAATATCCTCGATGGGAAGAGGGTAATGCGATTATTCGCTTCCCTGAATGATTGTATAATTTAAACAGTTTAATGAATAATTAAGCGCCGTTTATTCGGCGTTTTTTTTTATTGTAAATCACCTTGGCAGTTAGCCCATATCTAGCGGAATCAATAGCGGCCAGGCACTCGTTTTAAACCTTCTTTCTCTCTCGGCTAAGCATCTTTAAAAGCCAAATTCCAGATCGAGATAGAGGCTGATTGAATGGCTGGCTTTGATGTTAAATTAAATCCAATAATAACCGTTTCAACGGCCTTTCTGTATGCCTATCTATCGCTATTATTCCCCGTATAATCAGAGTCTATCGTCTCGTTTGTCTGGCTAATCGGTCGGAAAGGGCGAGGGCTCAAAAAACGGTTATTTGGCCGCCGTTTCTCATGGGTTTTATTCAGTGGCTAGCACCGACCCAATGATTAAAAATCCTATAGATTACATTAATAATTTTAATTAATTTATTGTTATATAAAAAATAGATAGAAAACTAAAATTGTCGACAATTATTATTAGGCTTTGACGATGGGTAGTTGATCCCAGCGGGTGGTATAGGCTGGCGAGAGACGATTACGCTGCATCTGCCAGCCGCTGGTTAACATCTCTGAAGCAAAGCGCACCTGACCGCGACCACTCTGATTAATCTGGTCGACCGCTTGCATGAGTCGCGTTGCGGCGGGTGATGCGGGGGCTTCAAATAGTGATGGCTGAAAGTGACCCGGTGAGTATAGATCGGACAGCATAATGCCCGCTTTCATATAGCGACAATTGGGTTTCCAGAGTGCTTGTAATAATGATTGTGCTACGGCATTCAGTTGACGGGAATCATCGCTGGGAACATGGAGCATACGGCTGGCACTATTGCTATAAAAAGCCTCTTGAGAAGCATGGGGGTTGGTGCGGATAAAAACCGTCACCACGCGAGCCAATGCCGACTGCTGGCGAAGCTTTTCTGCCGCCCGACAGCAATATTGAGCGATGGCTGAACGCATCGATGGCAGGGTGGTAATGCGTCGAGCAAATGAGCGACTGCAGAGAATTTGTTGGCGAGGTGGTGGGCACTCTTCTAATGCCATGCAGGGCTGACCATTCAGTTCACGTACCGTGCGTTCTAAGGTGATCGAATAATGACGACGAATCCAAGCCAGATCACAGTCTGCTAATGCCTGCGCTGAACGGATACCCTGCTGCTCTAGTCGTCGTGTGAGTCGACGGCCCACTCCCCAAACCTCCTGCACTGGCACCAGAGCCAGCAATCGACGCTGACGCAAGGAGTCGGTTAGATCAACCACCCCCTGCGTCGCGGCATACTGTTTAGCGGCATGATTAGCGAGTTTTGCCAGAGTTTTCGTGGGGGCGATACCGACGGACACATGAATGCCGGTATGCTGATAAACCCGCTGCTTAAGCTGTTGCCCATATTCGGCTAATGAAAAGTGAGTCTCGAGGCCGCTTAGATCAAGAAAGGCCTCATCGATGGAATAAACTTCAATGGCCGGTGCCTGCTGCTCAAGCACGGTCATCACTCGGGCGGAAATATCGCCATACAGTGCATAATTAGATGAAAATACCGCGATATTCTCCCGGTCTATCTGCTCCTGAACCTGATACAACGGCACGGCCATCTTGATGCCTAAGCGCTTCGCCTCAGCACTGCGGGCGACGATACAGCCATCATTGTTGGATAGCACCACGATAGGGCGACCCGCTAAGTCAGGCCGAAACAGTCGCTCACAACTGGCATAAAAATTATTGCAGTCCACCAGCGCAAACATCGATTAGCCCCGTTGACGCACAGAGTGAATCACCGTGGTGACAACGCCAAACAGCTCCAGCGTGCTCTCTGGGCCAAACTCAATGGGAGTATAGGCTGGATTATGTGCCAGTAACTGCAGGGTTGGGCGGGTCGATAGCTCTTTAACTGTAAACTCGCCATCAACACAGGCGATGACAATATCACCATTGGCCGCTTTGAGTGAACGATCGACCACCAGCACATCGCGGGAGAAGATTCCGACCCCCTCCATAGAGTCACCTTCGGCGCGAACAAAATAAGTGGCGGCGGGGTGCTCAATGCAAAGCTCGTTCAGATCTAATGTGCGCTCTATATAATCTTGAGCCGGCGAGGGGAAGCCCGCCATCACGCGGCTCATAAACAGCGGCACTTTAATCAGCGTGCTTGGGCATCGACTATGGCCCAAAAATGAAATCTGCATAAGTGATGCAACCCTTTAATGTTATATGTACTGTATATATAACCAGTATAGTAAAACTGAAGACCGCCTGAGTAAAGAGAAACACATCAAGATTTAACATGATACAAAATACATATTATGTATTATTTTTTTATATCTATTGCTTGACCTTAATCGATCGATACACCTCTCGCTAATGGAGTGGCCGACGGCAAAAAAGGCCAAAGCCGTCAAAAAAGTAGGGCGCTGTAAACTGATATTAGCACTGCTTGGCAACGATCAAACCGCATTGTCATACAAGATATGACAGCCATTTTTAACCAACTAAAAGCACACTCAATCACGTTTAAAAAGTAGCGATGGGCTAATGAACTCAGAGGCTTTATTTGCCTGCATCAGGCGATGAATTTCGATGCGAAATTTAGGTATAGACTCACAAAAAGGCTTAGCAAAGGGCCTTAAAAAGAGCGCTGATCAAGAGGACTTGAAGAGAATTCAGGCGTCGAATTTGGGGCGTGCTCAAAGATTGGCTTGGTCGTCTTTTGAGGGCGCATTGAGACTCGCCTAAGCTTGAAAAACGGTAAAAATCTCGATAAATTAAAACTATTAAAAATCAATCTATCTTATGAGAAATAATTTATAACCTTTTGTTTTGTATTGATTATCTATAGATTAAATGGCTGGGCAATAACACTGCTCTTGGCTTGCTATTACTGATGAGTAACGGCCGCTAAGAATCGTATCAACCAAGCCCGCTGGGTGGTGCTCTGAGGTTTCTTTGCGGTTTGTTATTTCGTATTTCAAAGCTTTATTTTTCCAGTTTTAGGCAGGCTATTGCATCAGCCACGCCAGAAAACCGGAGAGAATATAACCACAACCGTGAGCAGTTCCAAACGCCCGAGAATCATAGTAAACGAAAGTATCCATTTGGCCAAATCTGGCAGGGGCGCAAAGCTTCCTGAGGGGCCGATGATATCACCTAAACCTGGACCGACATTGGTCAACGCTGTTGCGGCACCGGTGAAGCTGGTGACGAAATCAACGCCGATGGCGGTCAGCAATAAGGTGGTCACAGCTAAGGTCAAAAAAAACATAAAGGAGAAGGCTATCGCGGAAACGATAATATCATCGTGTACTAACTTGCCATTGTAGTGAATGGCAAAGACTCCGCGGGGGTGAACCAGTTTGCGAAACTGATCTCGGAGAAACAAAAAAGCCAGTTGAAAGCGAAAGATCTTCATACCACCGGCAGTGGAACCGGAACAACCTCCGATAAAGGTGACAATAAAAAACAGCGCAATACTAAACTGCCCCCAGAGGGTGTAGTCCGACGAAGCATAGCCGGTGGTCGTAATCACTGAGGTGACATTAAAGGCGGTATGGGTCAGAGCGGCGAAGAACGGCATATCGCCGGTCAGCATTAACTGGCTTGTCAAAATGATCACCAGTGCAACAACGATCATTAGAAAGCCCTTTACCTGCTGGTCCGCGAGACTTTTGAGTGAGGGGCGCAGCAAGAAGCGGATAAACAGGGTAAACGGCAGGCTGCCTAATAGCATAAAGAATACCGATACCCAGAGTACCGTGGCACCAAACCGCCCCATGGACTGATCATTGGTGGCATAACCGCCGGTGGATACCGTGGTGAAGGCATGGTTGATCGCATCAAACACCGTCATCCCCACGAGCCAGTAACTGCAGGCGCAGAGTAAGGTGAGCAATAGATAGCTGAGCAGCAATGTTCTGGCTAGTTCATGAAAACGGGGCAGTGATTTATCGGCCCAGTCGGATGATTCTGTCTGGAATAGGCGCATCCCACCGATCCGTAAAAAGGGCAAAATGGTTACCGCCATACCGATAACACCTAGCCCGCCAATCCATTGCAGTAAGGACCGCCATAGTAGCAAGCTTCGCGGCAGGTCCTGCAAGCCACTGATAACCGTGGAGCCGGTCGTGGTAATACCCGAAACCGATTCAAATACCGCATCAGAGAGTGACAATGGGTGATGGCAGAGCATTAAGGGCAGCGCGCCAAGAAAGGAGAGTAGCATCCAGCTACAACTGGTTAGCAGATATAGTTGTCGTGAGGTAAGGGTAAAGCGTGATGGTTTGAAGATAATTATCAGGGTGAAGCCTAGTAAGATGCTCAGCCCGGCAGAGGCAAGAAAGGGGATGTATTCTGGGTCATCATAGATGGCCCCATATCCCGCCGGGATAAGCATCAATACCGCCATAATCCATGCCAATATTCCGCATACATAGAGCACCGGCTGAAACAGCTTAATCATTGTCAGACACCTTAATTAGACAGGCGATAATTATCCTCTTTAGTGATAAAAAATCGACTATAAATGTCGGATTTTATAGATAAATATCGGTTTAATGATGACGGATAAAACGAGCAGGGAAACTGCACTAAAACGGGGCTAATTTAACGCTTTAGTGCAGCTTTAATTGGCATAATATTTGGATGCAATTGTTGTCAGGAAAGGACTATAGCTTTGCCTTGATCAGCTCTTTTAGTTCTCTAATTTCAAGATGCAGTGATTCGATCGTTGGCGTGCCATCGGTCAGCGCTTGTTCCCGGGCTTCTTGGGCGTGTTCGCCCTCCATCACACTCACAACGATGCCGATTACCATATTCAAAAAGGCGAAGGTGGTTAGAAAGATAAAACTTAGATAGAAGATCCAGCTAAAGGGATAGACGCCCATCGTTTCATACATCACATCGGTCCAATCCTCAAAGGTCATCACCCGGAACAGGGTGAGCATAGCAATACTGATATCCCCCCAAAGCACCTCGTTGATCTCGCCAAAGAAAGACGCCCCCACAGCCGCATAGATATAGAAGATGATGAACATCAGTAGGATCACATAGCCTAGTTGCGGCAGAGCTTTAATTAATGAGTTCAGCAGCAGGCGAAGCTCCGGGATGATAGAAACCATCCGCAACACTCTAAAGATACGAATCAAACGGCCAATCAGGGCCATTTCGCTATCCTCAACCGGAATCAGGCTGATAACCACGATTAAGGTATCGAAGGTGTTCCAGCCGTTTAAGAAGAAACGTTTTTTCTCCGGCTCCCCTATAAAGCGAATCGAAACCTCTAACAGAAAGAACAGCGTGATGGCGGTATCCATCCAGCCGATCAGCGTCAGCACATCGGCAGGAATATCGTAGGTTTTAGCGCCAATAACGAGGGCAGAAAAGAGAATAATTGAGACAACAAAGAGCTCAAAAGCCCGATTGTTACGCAGCCGAAAGAACGCTGCCTGCAGTTTCATGTAATTCATAGCGTGCCGATTTAGGATTTAAGTGGATCAAAAATGAAGGCAACTTTACTGCGCTTTGCACGAAATGTGTACCACCAATAACGTCCAAACTCATAAGTTTTTACATGATAACCGTAACATAGGTTATATTAACTTAACGGCCCAACACCGGGCATCAGAATGAGGAGTCCGTATGCACTCGAATTACGATAAGAATAGGCCGTCAGCCATCGCTATCCCTCAGGAAGCTTTCGATTGGTATGACGAATATGCCCATGGTGATATCGACCGACGTACCTTTCTTAAGCGCTTGGCGACATTAGGGGCTATCGGACTTAGTCTGAGCGTGGTGTCGAGTGCCTTAATGCCTAATTATGCGCAGGCTGAACAGGTATCGTTCAATGATGCGGATATCAAGGCCAGCTATGTCGAGTTTGATGCCCCCGAGGGGTATGGCACCGGACGCGGCTATCTTGTTGTGCCTACCGGCGTCAGTGCTGAAAATCCCGCCCCGGCCATTTTGGTCGCCCATGAAAACCGAGGTTTAAACCCCTATATTGAAGATGTGGCTCGGCGCTTAGCCAAAGCGGGCTATGTGGCCTTTGCTCCTGATGCGTTATATTCCCTCGGTGGTTATCCGGGAAATGATGACGAGGGGCGGGCGATGCAGAAAACCCTGGAGCGCAGCAAAATAGAAGCAGATTTCGCGGCCGCCGCCCAAATGCTAACGCAGCATGAACTGACTACCGATAAACTCGGCGTGGTTGGCTTTTGTTTTGGTGGTTATCTGACCAACCAGTTAGCGGCAATGTTGCCGGAGAGTATAGATGCCGCCGTGCCTTACTACGGAACCCCACCGCAAGGGCCCATCGGCAATATCAAAGCACCACTACAGTTGCACTTTGCGGGGCTGGATAAGCGGGTGAATGGTTATTGGCCAGAATTTGAAGCATCACTGATCGCCGCGAAAGTCGACTATAGTGCGTTTATCTACCCGAATGTTAATCATGGGTTTCATAATGACTCGACTGGCCGTTATGATGAGAAAAGCGCTGAACTGGCTTGGCAGCGAACCTTGGCCTTCTTTAAACTGCACTTGAGTTAAGTTAACAAGAGTTAAGAGAAGAAAGAGGAGTAAGGGTGAGGGAAGCCAGCCTAGCAATAGGCCGGCTTCCGCAGTTTAGTTGCGGCAAACGGTTATTGATCTACCTGTGCAATGAGATCGGCATATAGCACATCAAAGTCCTCAAAGGCTGAGTCATTATGTTTGCAGCAGCGAATAGAGCCGCTTTTTATATCGTAAATCCAGCCATGCACCTCTAGTTTATCGGTGGCCAATTTCGCGGCAACCGCCGGGTGGGTACGTATGTGCTGTACCTGCTGCAATACGTTTTCCTCTATCGCTTCATTAAGATGCTCAACGCCGACCGCCTCCTCATGGGGAATGTCATGGCGTTCACGGACAATTTCCATCGCCGAACGGCAGTGTCCTAGCCACTCTTTCACATGGGGCAGCCCTCGTAGTGCATTGAGATCCAGTGCGCCCTTGATGGCACCGCAATCGGTATGGCCACAGATAATAATATGACGCACCCCTAAAACCGCCACCGCGTATTCGATAGAAGCGGTCATGCCACCGGTTTCGTTACTATGGGGTGGAATGATATTACCGGCATTACGGCAGATGAATAGATCACCCGGCGAGGTGCCAGTCAGGAGGTTAGGGTCTATGCGTGAATCGGAACAAGTGGCAAATAAGATTTCAGGACTCTGCCCATCGGCTAGCGTCCCAAACAGATCTTTGTGTTCTGGATAAACATGCTGGCGAAAATTAAGCACGCCTTTTATTATTTTTTCCACGGTCGTTTTCTCTACGTCGGCCATTAAATAGTCAGGATTAAAAATACCCGGTTATGGACAAGCTGGACAGCCATAACCGGGAAATAATCATGAATAAAGTTGGATTAGATTACTCGATTTCAGCCAATACTTCGCCAGGGATCACTCGATCACCTTTAGCGACGTAGATCGCCTTCACGGTGCCAGCAACATTGGCATGGATCTCCATCTCCATTTTCATCGCTTCGGCGACCAAGATGGGTTGGCCTGCGGTGACTACATCGCCTTCTTTCACCAATACCTCGAAGATATTGCCCGGCATCGCCGTAGTAACATGACCCGGTTCGCTGGCTTTCTTACGTGCCTGACCGCCTTCGGCAATATATTCGTTTTGCGGCTCAAAGATGACCTCTTCAGGCACACCATCTAATGACATATAGATTTTGCGTTTGCCGCTACCGAACTCACCCACACCGGTGACCGCAATATCATAGGCTTCACCATGTACCTCAATCTTAAATTCAGAGGCGCTAGCTTGGCCGAGTTTAATACCATTAGCGGCATCAATCGGGAGCAGTTCTTCTGGCTTGAGTGTCCCCGCCGCCCGTTGTTGTAAGAATTCACGGCCTAGATCCGGGAACATAGCAAAGGTCAGTACATCTTCTTCTGACTGGGCCAGATCACCGATCTCTGCCCGCAGGTTATTCAGTTCAGGGCTAAGCAGATCTGCAGGGCGGCCCACATCAACACTTTCATTACCGATGGCGCGTTTTTGCAGTTCGCTATCGACCTCAGCTGGCGCCGCGCCATAACCCCCTTGCAGATAACGTTTCACCTCATTGGTGATGGTTTTGTAGCGTTCGCCGGCAAGGACGTTATAGACCGCTTGGGTGCCGACAATCTGCGAAGTGGGTGTGACCAGCGGTGGGTAGCCAAGGTCTTTACGCACGCGTGGGATTTCGGCAAAAACATCACGAATTTTATCCAGTGCATTCTGTTCTTTTAGCTGATTCGCTAGGTTAGACATCATGCCGCCGGGCACCTGATTGATCTGCACCGAAACATCTTCGCGGGTGAACTCACTTTCAAATTGATGATACTTTTTCCGTACTTCACGGAAATAATCAGCAATTTCCGTCAGCAGTGCTAAATCAAGCCCGGTGTCATACTGAGTGCCTTTCAACGCTGCCACTTGGGTTTCTGTAGCCGGATGGCTGGCGCCGCTGGCAAATGAGGAGATCGCCGTATCAATACGGTCAGCACCGGCTTCAATGGCTTTTAATTGGCACAGTGAAGCAAGGCCCGCCGTTGAGTGGCTATGGACGACAATAGGTAAATCCAGCTCGGCTTTTAAAGCGCTAATGAGATCATAGGTGCCATAAGGGGTAAGCAAGCCCGCCATATCTTTAATCGCGATTGAATCCGCACCCATATCACGCATTGCCAATGCCTGTTTCACAAACAGCTCGGGCGTGTGTACTGGGCTGGTGGTATAGCAGATAGTGCCCTGTGCATGTTTGCCGGCTTTCTTCACTGCTTTCATAGCGGTTTCAAGGTTGCGAATATCGTTCAGGGCATCGAAGACGCGGAACACATCGATGCCGTTTTGCGCGGCTTTAGCGACAAAGGCTTCGACCACATCATCGGCATAATGGCGATAGCCCAGCAGGTTTTGCCCTCTCAACAGCATCTGTAGGCGGGTATTGGGTAGGGCAGCGCGCAGTTGACGCAGGCGCTCCCATGGATCTTCTTTTAAAAACCGGACGCAGGCATCAAAGGTTGCACCGCCCCAAGCTTCCAGTGACCAGTAGCCGACCTGATCCAACTTCTCACAGATGGGCAGCATATCTTCGGTGCGCATCCGAGTAGCGATCAGTGACTGATGACCATCACGTAAAACGACATCGGTAACTTCAATTTTATTGACTTGGTTCACAATAGTTTCTCCTGCAACCGCTTCGGCAGTTGGCTGTCATTCATCTGTTTATAGCCGCGCGGCAGTGATGCCTTAATGTTAAGCGCGGGCATTAATCGATTGAGCGGCTTACCAGCCGGCGTAAGCGGCAATCGCCGCCGCTACGGCTAAGGCCATTTGGCTAGGGTGGCGCTTATCGGAATAACTCAGCAGCTCGGGATGGTTCGGCACAAAGCTGGTATTGAAATTGGCCGCCTGAAAATCGGGATGCTGCAAAATCTGCTGATAATAATTAGCCGTGGTTTTAATGCCATGCAGACGCATATCATCCAGTGCCCGTTGACCCCGTGCGACGACTTCTTCCCAGGTCAGCGCCCAAACCACCAGCTTCAAGCACATGGAATCGTAGTAGGGCGGAATTTCATAACCGGTATAGATCGCCGTATCGACCCGAACGCCAGGACCACCCGGCGCATAGTAGTGAGAGATGCGACCAAAGCTGGGTAGAAAGTCATTTTTCGGATCTTCGGCGTTAATACGAAACTGCAGCGCATAACCACGATAGCTAATATCTTCTTGGCGGTAGCTCAACGGTAGTCCCGATGCGATACGCAGCTGTTCACGCACAATATCCACGCCGGTAATCTGTTCGGTAATGGTATGTTCCACCTGCACCCGGGTATTCATCTCCATGAAATACACCTGATTTCCGGTTAGCAGGAACTCCACCGTGCCGGCGTTTTCATAGCCAACCGCTGCGGCTGCTTTGACCGCCAAACTACCGATATACTGGCGCTGCTCCGGGGTTAGCTGTGGGCTAGGGGCGATCTCGATCAGTTTTTGATTGCGTCGCTGAATCGAACAATCCCGTTCATAGAGGTGGATCACATTACCCTGGCTATCAGCCAGAATTTGTACTTCGATATGGCGTGGATCGACGATGCATTTTTCCATAAAGACTTCCGCTGAGCCAAAGGCCTTGGTGGCCTCAGAGATCACGCGCGGGTATTGCAGTTTAAGCTCTTGCGGTGTATCACAGCGGCGAATACCACGGCCACCGCCGCCAGAGGTCGCTTTTATCATGATGGGATAGCCGATTTCGTCCGCCAGTTTTAAGGCTTCCTCAACATCGGCTAAGTTACCCTCCGACCCCGGAGTGATGGGGACACCCGCCGCGCGCATCGAATCACGGGCCTGGGTTTTATCGCCCATATTATGGATAACACTGGATTTTGGCCCGATGAAAGCGATGTTTTGCTGTTCACACAGGCGGGCAAATTCGGCATTCTCTGAAAGAAAGCCATATCCTGGATGAATAGCATCGCAGCCGGTTTCGAGTGCGAGGTTAACGATGCATTGCGGGTCGAGGTAGCCGGCCAAAGGGTCTTCACCCAATGAATAGGCTTCATCGGCACGCTTTACATGTAAGGCATAACGATCCGGCTCGGTATAGATCGCCACAGAACGGATGCCGGTTTCGGCGCAAGCGCGGATAATGCGGACCGCGATCTCTCCCCGGTTGGCAATCAGTACTTTGTTAATCATGAAGCTCTCCTGTCTAGGCTGTTTGCCGTAAGAATATAAATCGATCCTAGTGGCATTCTTTGATAAGTAGAAATTGATATTTCTTAGTTTATCTATAAGGTATTGCTTATAGATAAGCGAAATGAGGGACAAATCGCGTGCCACTGTCGATCAAAAATATGGCTGCACGACTGACATTTCGTCAGTTACAGGTGTTTAAGGCGGTTTATCAGCTGCAAAGTTATAGTAAGGCCGGAGAACTGCTAGGCCTGACTCAACCGGCGGTGAGTAGTCAGATGCGCCAACTCGAACAGGCGGTTGACCAGCCTTTGTTTGAATATGTTGGCCGGCGTTTGTTTTGTACCGCCGCAGGTGAGCGATTATCGGAGAGTATCAACCATATTTTTATTGAATTAGCCGATCTGCAAGCCGATCTTGGCGCGTTGAAGGGCAATGTAGCGGGGGAGTTAAAGCTAGTCGCGGTTAATACGGCCCAATATATGGTGCCCTACCTGTTGCGGGCGTTTCTCGACCTTCACCCCCATGTCAGCGTACGCATTAAGGTGGTCAACCGCGCGACAGCGTTGCAAGGGCTCAACGAAAACAACGACGATCTGGTGATTATGGGGATGGTCCCCCTCGATAGGCCGTTGGCATCACTGCCATTCTTAGATAATGAGTTGGTGCCGGTGGTACCGGATGGCCATCCGTTATTGCAACAGCCGAGCATTATGGCGCAGCAATTTCTGGATAGCTTTTTACTGGTGCGTGAACCCGGCTCGGGGAGCCGCTTAGCCCTCGAACAACACTGTCAAGAACATCGCTTACGGTTTGCGCCGAGCATGGAAATCGGCTCCAATGATGCGGTTAAGCATGCGGTGATTGCAGGGTTAGGGGTCGCTGTACTGCCGAAGCTCAGTATCCTTTCTGAGTTACAACTCGGAAACTTAAAAGTCGCGAATATTGAAGGCTTTCCGCTACGACGAAGTTTCTGTGTTGTACACCCCCAAGCGAAGCATCCAACCCCTGCGATGCAGGCTTTTTTAGATTACATTCAGCAAAATATTAAACAGTTTGAACGGATGTTTTTAGATAATTAAATCAGTATATTAAAATATTATATTAATGTCTTAGTTTAATATTTAAGATGGTGTATTTGTCACTATTTTAACCTCACATTTACCTTGAGCAGACTAATATTGCACCCGAACTGCCAATGGTTTTGTCGTCTAACCGGTAGTCGGCAGTGCGACCTTAGGTAGAGTATTTAATCAATAGCTGGCTAGAAGCTTAGAAAGTGCCATCCATGTAAGGGTGATGCGCGGTGTGAAAAGCCGCTATAAAAATAGCGAAATGGGCGTCAATTCCTATAGAATAGGGCTAAATTGAAACTAAGCTTAGCAAACCACTCTAATGACTTCAGGCAAGACGAACGATAGGTTACAGTGATTGGCTTCGGCACCGCTCTGAAAAAGACCGCCACAACCGAACAGCAACACCGTTTTTTGTTATTCATCCGGAATTAGTTAATACACTCATATGATTAAATACGCATTTTTGGTACTCGCACTCTGCATACAAAGCCCATGGGCTACCGCTGCCGTCGATTGGTTTAAAGATGAAAACGGTAGAACCAAGTGGCAACACCTCGCGAATTTCAGTAGCGGCACACTTATTATCATTCTCTCGATCACCGCGATATACCTGTTGATTTATAGCCGCCGGGCGCATCGAGCTAACCGTGAATTGACCACCATTAAAAATGAGTTGGAGCAGCGGGTTCAAGAACGCACCGCGGCAGTCGAAGAATCTAATGCCAAACTGATCCAGAGTAACCAGTTGCTGGAGTCAGAAGTGGCCCAGCATGTGATCACCTCAAATCAGTTACGCACCTCAGAGCTGTACGTCAAAGATATTTTGACCTCAATGCCGCTAATGCTGGTGGGTTTGAATAAAGACGGGCAGGTGACCCAATGGAACCGACGGGTCGAAGAACTCTCCGGTGTACCATCGGAAAAAGCACTGGGTAAAACCCTGTGGGAAGCCTATCCCACCATGACTATTGTGCCTGAACATATTCAGCAGGCCATTGAACAAAATAAAATCATCCATCTAAAACAAAGTCTGCGCAGCCTGTCGCACTTTGATATTACCATCTATCCGCTGCAGGGACCTGAGCCGGGTGTGGTAATTCTGGTGGATGATGTCTCAAAAGAAACCACCGCTGAAAACCTGCTGATTCACAATGACAAAATGTCGTTTATGGGCGAACTCGCATCGTCCATGGCTCACGATATTAATATCCCTTTGCAGGCCATTCTAATGGACCTCAAGCGGTTTAAAAATATTATGGCGGATAGCCAGCGGGTTGGTGACAAAACCGCGCTGCTCGAGTCGATCTACAGCGATATGTCAGATAAAGGCGATCAAGTTGCGAAGATCATTCATAACTTGCTGACCTTTGCCCGCAATCGCAATAGCGAAAAACAGATGGCGGATATCGTCGATGTGATGGAACATACGGTCAACCTCGGTAAAGAGGTGATCTCGGTATCGGATGGACTGATGTTTAATCAGGTCAAACTCGAATGGCAGGTCGAGAAGGGGCTGCCACAGGTGCCTTGTTATATCACCGAACTGCAGCAAGTCTTTCTCAGTCTGTTCCGGCATGCCTGTGCCGCCTTGCAGAAGAAGGTCGGTACCGATGGGTTTGAGCCAACCATCAAAATCATTTTGTCAGAAAGCTATGACAATATGTGGATTAAAATTCAGCATAATGGCATCGGCCTGACCAGCGAAGAACAGATGAGTCTGTTTGAACCGTTCTTCAGTAACAGCCAGCCCGCTGAAGACTTTGATACCGGCGAACATCTGTCGTTCTCATACTACATTATCACTGAACAGCATCAGGGCCATATGGCGGTAACCTCTGATCCAGAAGTGGGATCGACCTTCCATATGCAGATCCCGATCACACGCTAATTATTAAGCCATACAACCGAGGGAATGCCCCTTATGCAGCACCAGACAGGGACGTTAGTGGTCTGGAAAGATGACCGAGGTTATGGCTTTATTAAGCGTCAAGATGGGCCTGATCTGTTTGTTCACATCCGCGATTTTGGTCATATTCCTCGCTCACCTCATGTTGGCGATAGGGTTCACTTTCAACCGATGCGAGATAACCAAGGGCGGTTTCGTGCCGCCGATGTCCGTATTGAAGGGCTTACCCAACAACCACACAAGCTGAGCAAAAAGCCTCGACGCCGTCAGGGCCCACATAAATCAATCAACATTGTTACCCCGCTCAAACTTATCGCGGTGATTATTGTCGCGCTACTGCTCGTACTTATTTACCGATCTATGCCGGATGACACGGCACCTGCCACTAGTCAACTTAGCGATAACGACAGCCTTATTCTGCAGGCTTATCGCAACCAGCAAAGCAACCTCCAGGTGCACGGCAGCGGCATTGTCAGCCAAGTACTACCGGACGATCGCCAAGGCAGTCAGCACCAGCGGTTTATTCTCAGATTGCCATCAGGCATTACCGTGCTGGTGGCGCATAATATTGATTTAGCGCCGCGAATAAACGGACTGCAAAAGGGTGACCAGGTTAGCTTTTACGGTGAATATGAGTGGAACAATCGGGGCGGTGTGGTTCACTGGACCCATCATGACCCCGGCGGTCGGCATGCTCATGGCTGGTTAGAACACCAAGGCAAGCGATACCGCTAGGAAATAAAGGTAAGATAAGAGGCATGATCAAAACGATCACCATACAAGGAGATATCTATGCCCACTTTAGATAAGTTAAGAGGCATGTTGGTCGGATTAGCGGTCGGTGATGCCTTAGGGGCCGCGGTCGAATTTATGCCACGCGGGTCGTTCAAACCAGTGGACGACTATCGCGCGGGAGGGCCACACAATCTTGACGCGGGCTACTGGACCGATGATACCTCGATGGCGCTGTGTTCTGGGGCGAGCTTAATCCAATGTAATACCCATGACCCTGATGACCAGATGCGTCGCTATCAACGTTGGTATCGTGAGGGGTATATGTCGAGCACTGGCCATTGTTTTGATATCGGCCATCAAACACGTAAAGCCATTCAGCGGTACGAGCAAAGTGGTATTGCCTTACACAGCGGTGTACACCCGGATGATACCGACAGTGCCGGCAATGGCGCACTAATGCGTTTGGCTCCAGTGGCAATGAAATACCATGCGAGTCTAGACCAAGCAATTGATGCTGCCGCCGACAATGCTGCACTAACCCATACCGAACCCCGCTGTATCGATGCTAATCGAGTGTTTACCTTTCTGTTGCTGCGTGCCCTTAAAAGTACCGATAAAGCTCAGGTGCTGTCTCCCGAAGCTGTCACGGAATACTTTGCCGATACCCTTGATGTTGAAGTGAATCATGTTGCCCAAGGTTCCTATAACCAGCTGACCGAGTCGCAAGTAGAATCGAGTGGCTATGTGGTGACATCGCTAGAAGCTGCGTTATGGGCCTTTTACCATGCTTCAAGTTTTGAGGAAGGGGCCAAATTGGCGGTTAATCTGGGTGATGATGCCGATACCATTGGCGCCATTTATGGGCAAATTGCTGGCGCATTTTGGGGTTATAGCGCCATTCCAGCGCGCTGGATCAATGAGCTGCATGATCTATCCCGACTTGTTACGGTCGCCGATCTACTGATCACGGGTATTACGGATCAGCACTTGGAAACCTTAATCGCGCATACGCCGATCGCTAAAACGTAGTAGCGTGATGGTGCCTCACTAAATGGGTACCGATGGAACTGTGTGATAAATAATCTGTCTATCACGCAGAGTTTGATTAATAAGCAAAGTCGATAAGCCTGTTAGCCTAGCGCATTGAGATCGCCGAGCCGCCTGCATACCCTAGCGGGCTGCGTAGGATAGATTCACGCTGTTGCTAAACGCTTAACATTAAGGATCGAATGAAAGAATCGGAAGGATTGGTATCCAGCGTTTTCACGAACCCCATTAAAGCCGTGTTAGACCTCGCAGATGAGGGGATGAACGGTGCGTCGGCTCAGTTTGACAAACTGCGTGATCAACGTTTTTGTATCGGCATTACTGGCTTGAGCCAGAGTGGTAAATCTACCTTTATTACCAGCCTGATCAATCAGCTATTGCAACATGATACCGCCAGCTTACCTGGTTTTTCACCGGTGCTAACCGATCGTTTATTGGGCGTGAAAATCCACCCCTTAGATGCCCCTGAGTTGCCACAGTTTCCTTATGATGACGCCTATCGTGGCTTAGCTTCGCCGCAACCGCATTGGCCGCCTTCGACTGAAGACGCTAGCGGCTGCTTGCTAGAACTCAGGTTGGAAAACACAGGGGCTAAATTCAACCCATTTAGCCGTAAACAGTTTTCTCTCTATCTCGAAATCAGGGACTACCCCGGCGAATGGTTACTGGATTTGCCGCTACGGGATATGAGTTATTCCCGTTGGTGCGCTCAGTGCAATGCGCAATACACCCAAGCCCCTCGAGCCGAACTGTTAGGCGAGTTGTTAACGGAGCTGCAGCACCTCGATCCATTGGCCGAAGCCGATGAAGCAATCCTTAAAGCACTCAATCAGCGCTACGTCGCGTTTTTAAACGCCTGTAAATACAACAGCAAAAGCCTCAGTCTTATTCAGCCAGGCCGTTTTCTGATTCCCGGACGAATAGATGATCCAGAGATACTGACCTTTTTGCCATTGTTAAAATGTGGTGGGTATACCGAAGGGCAGCTCAATGCCGCAGCAAAGAATAGCTACTACAAAGTCTGTCAGCGCCGTTATAAACGTTATATCAAAGAGCTAGTGGAACCCTTTTATAAAGCGTTTTTCAGTCGTATTGATCGGCAGTTGGTATTGGTTGATGTGGTCAATGCCTTAAATGCCGGGCCTGATTATATCGATGATATGCGCCAAGCCTTGGCCAATATCACAGATAGCTTTGCCTACGGTAGTCGCAACCGGTTGTTACAGTTGTTTAGCCCAAAAATCGATAAAGTGGTGTTTGCCGCAACCAAAATCGATCAGGTGTTATCGGAAGATCATGAAGCCGTGCGCCAATTATTATCGGTCATTGTTAAACAAGCCTATCGCAACGCGCAACATGAAGGCATACAGCCGATCTGTGAAGCCACAGCGGCGGTTCGTTCGAGCAAAGAGGTGAAACATGAAAATCAATTGGGGATTAGCGGTTTTGGTGCCGATGGAAACCCCATCGGCTATATCCATCCTAAAATTCCCAATCGCATTCCCGAAGGGGACGAGTGGGCGGCCTTTCTGGCATGGAAGATTCCACCACTGAACCCACCTAAGGGTATCTCCTATCAAAACGATGATGCCATTCCACATATCCGCCTCGACAGCATACTCAACGCACTGATCGGAGATAAATGTGTATGAGCCATAACCCGCATGACGATGTTACACCCCGCACCTCAGGGCATACCTTTCAAGTAGACAGTGATCCAAGTGTTGATCACGCAGAGACCGATAGGGAACAGCCGCGCCAGGCAAAAACGTTTATGCCTGATGAGGAAGAACGCTTATCCGCTGCACCGGAAACTATTACCGCCGGGGAGCGCTTGCCTCGCATCTCTGAATATTCAGGTATTGAGTTACAGGCATTACCACTTAAGGGGCTAAAAAACTTTTTTAAAGTCACCGGGATCCTGCTACTAATACTGCTTGGCTGGGATATATATGATGTCTTCCGAAGCGCCTTAGCGCTTCACTGGCTTGCGGCAAGCGCCTTTGTACTGCTGGTGGCACTCGTCGGCGGGCAGGGGTTACGCTTATTATGGCGCTATACTCGCGATCGCGACACTCTCGAAAGCCTCAATGATATTCAACAGGATGCCCAGCGCTTAACAAGTGCGAATGATTTTGGTGACGCGGGACCTTTTATTCAACGCTTACAGGACTTCTATGCCGACAAGCCCCAAGCGATTTTTTATCAACGCTGCATCGATCAGCTACCGGATTATAGTAATGATCGTGAAATCATCGAACATATCGAGCGTGTCTTTGTCCAGCCGCTAGATAGTGAAGCGTTGCGCCGAGTGTCGTCTTTTAGTCTGCAAACCGGGGCCGCCGTAGCGGTAAGCCCTTGGGCATCCCTCGATATGTTGCTATCCCTATGGCGCAGTCTGAAAATGATCGATGAAGTCGCTCAGGTCTACGGTATTCGCCCCTCATTAACAAACCGCTATAAACTGTTAAAACAGGTCACTCATCAGCTTATCTTTGTCGGTGCGACGGATATTATGATTGATCAACTGATGAGCGAGTTCGGCGCTGCCTCCCTAACCACGATGACTAGTACCCGAATAGGCCAGGGCGTTGGTGCGGGTATCTACACGGCGCGCATTGGTATTGCTGCCATGGCCGTCAGCCGTCCCATCGAATTTAACAGTCAGAATAAACCTAAGTTGAAATCGGTAATTTCACCGATGCTCAGCCATATCAAAAATCTTTTTAAGCCGACTAAATAGCCTGCGGGGGCTGGTATCGATTACCTAGCCCCGCTTGGTCTTAATAGCGGATAAAGAGAGCGGGTGAAGCCTATTATGGAAAATAGCAGCACGTCAAAATGACAAGATAAATACGGTTTGGGTAGATAAGACGAATAGAGAAGATCAATAAAAGGGAAGGCTTTGGTTGAAATATAACGAGGAAAGCGCCAGCTAGTAGGCGAATGATACTGAGTGTGACAGCGTTAACGAGATTTACAGGCAAAAAAATAAGGAAGTGATAGTGTCCCTACCTAGCTTCCTTTATTCAGCAATCCATTTCCGTGTAGCCAATGCGTCCTGCAATCCCCCGGGCTACTCTGCTGAGTTCTGCAATCAATTCCCTGATTGCCCTGAACATGTGCGCCATATTAGATTCAAACGGGGTTCATGTATCTAGGACAAATTCCTATTTTATCAATTCTGACGTTATATTTTAGTCATCATCAAGGACAAACAATGCCAATACTGACAGTGGGAATGATCCAAAATCCACAAAATAGGATATATATTGGGACAATATAATCGCTGAGATCGGCACCATAGCGAAGCAAAAATATGTGTTTACATAAATACTTATTCATTTAATAACAATAGGTTGGCATTGTATTCTCGATATGCTTCAGAACATGCTATGAATGTAGCAAAGCACATTCGATAAAAATACGAAAACGGACAGGCTTTCGCAGTTGACCTGTCTTACCTAGGTGCATAAGCTTGAGATAGGCTAATTAAGATGGTTATAAACCATTTACCGTTGACTTGAGCATTAACGATTATTTGCTAGGACGGCTGTTAAGAGATGTCATGAATGAATAAAATCTCAGTTGCCAATTTGGATGATGTTTATCGTATCGAAGCGCTAATCGATCTCCCCAGCTTTGCCGAAATCCTGGAAGGCTACTACCAAGCAACAGGCATTCCCAACAGTTTAATGGGGCCAACCGGTGAGGTGTTAACAAAAGCCGGTTGGACCGATGCCTGTAGCAATTTTCACCGCACGCATGAAGCCAGCAGCCGCTGTTGTAACGACAGTGATAGCGGACTGCTTAAGCAAGCCGAACAGCAACTCAGCTATTCGCTCTGCAAAAATGGCCTGTATGACTATGCCATGCCCATCATTATTGAAGACCGAAAAATAGCCACCCTCTATATGGGACAGTTGTTACATTCAGCCCCTGATCGACACCAATTCGAACAGCAGGCTGAAGCTTATGGCTTCGATAAAGAGGCTTATCTCACCGCCATTCAGCAAATTCCAGTGATACCCAGAGAGCGGGTTGAAAAACAGCTAAGACATATGGCCCAAGTAACCACCGTGCTAGCGAACAGCGCCCTCAGCAGTATGAGAGAGCAGCGTCTTCAGAAGGCTCTGAAACAGAGTAAAAAACAACGTATTGAAATCACCGACTTGCTGGACAACTCCCCAACGGGTATCAGTTGGTGTGATGCACAGGGGACGATCGAATATGTGAATCACACCTTCGTGCGTATGTTTGGCTATACCCTTGAGGATCTACCCAACACCAAAGCGTGGCATGAAAAAGCCTATCCGGATCTAAAGTACCGCGAAGAGTATGAATTAAATTGGAAGCAATGGTTTCAAGCGCAGACACAAACAGACACAAGAACACACAGCGACACCAGTCTTTATACCGTAGAAAGTGCGGTTCATTGCAAAGACGGCAGCATCAAACGTATTTCGGCGCAGGTATCGCTAGTCAACAACAAGCACCTTTACAACTGTACCGATATCACCGAAAAGTGGCGTAGTGAACAGCGTAATATCACCCAAAATAAAATGTTACGCCGGGTGACCCAGGGTGAAGAGCTTAATGACATCATGTATCAGCTGATCACTGATATTGAATCGGATGCACCCGACAATCTTTGTAGTATCTTGCTATTAGATGCAGAAGGAAAACACCTACTGAGCTGTGCTGCGCCAAGTTTACCGGCCTTCTATAGTGATGCGATTAATGGCATCGAAATAGGCGAGGGTGTCGGCTCATGCGGTACCGCCACCTTTTTAGGCCTACGCGTTATCGTCGAAGATATCAGCACCCACCGATACTGGACACCTTATCGTGAGTTGGCCAGCAGTGCCGGTCTGGGTTCCTGTTGGTCTGAGCCGATTATCTCCTCTAAAGGGAAAGTGCTAGGTAGTTTTGCAATCTACCATGCAACACCGAGTACACCCGATGACGATGATATTGAACGCATCTCCTTTGCCGCCAACCTAGCAGCGCTGGCGATTGAAAACCTTCATAACCATGAAGAGTTGAGCCGACGCGAACTCGCATATCGCAGTTTGGCGGAAAACGCCCCTGATGCTATCGCTCGCTATGATCAGCATGCCAAGCTGATCTATACCAACCCCAATTTCGATGCCTTATTCACCTTTACCTATATACCTACGGCGGATAACAGCTTTCTGGAAAGTTACCACTCGGTCATCCGCCGCGTGATTGGTAACGGTGTACCTCAACAAGTGGAGATCAAGATTCCTACTGGTTCGAGCCAGCGTTATCTCATGTTCAGCATCGTGGCTGAAGAACATGAAACCGGTACTGGGGCACTCGCCATTGGCCGCGATGTCACCTTGCATCACGAGATGGAACAAAAGCTTGAAAAGCAGGCCCGCTCAGACTTCTTAACCCAACTGATTAATCGGCGCTATTTCTTTGAACTGGCGAACCGTGAACTGACCATTGCCAGTCGCTACCATAATCAGTTGTCGCTCATTATGTTCGACTTAGATCATTTCAAGCAGGTCAACGATACCTACGGACATGCCATTGGTGATCTGGTGCTACAAAGAGTTGCCGCTATCAGTCAAAGCACCCTTCGCGAGGCCGACATTCTCGCGCGTTTGGGCGGTGAAGAGTTTGTCGTATTACTCATACAAAGCAGTACTGAAGCAGCGGCACAGACCGCCGAACGACTACGGCAGGGGATAGAATCGCTTTCTATCGCGTTAGACAGTGAAATAACTATCTCTGTGACCGCGTCTTTTGGTGTTACAACGGTTAATTTCGAGTCGGACCACAACGTTAGCCATACCATCAATCACATCATCTCAGAGGCGGATAGCGCAATGTATAGCGCTAAACAGAAAGGACGTAACCGCATTGAATTTGCCTGAAACATAATCCTGAAATTAAACATATTGAAACGCGGTGTTCACGATGATTATTGGTCTATCGGTTTATTTAATCCGCTAAATCATGTTCTATGGACTCGGTGTGAGCGCACATGCTAAATACATTGGGGTCTTGCTTCTATTTGTTGTGGCAGTTCAATGACGAAGCGGGTGCCACCGGCATCGGGGTATTCAATACTAATTCGGCCATGCATTAAATCCGTCACCCATTGATGCACTAGATGTAATCCTAGCCCAGTATGGCCCAAGCCACGACCACTGGTAACAAAGGGATCAAACAAGCTATCTCTTAGCTCTAAAGCGACACCACTGCCATTGTCTGTCACTGTGATAACCACCCAATCATGTTTGAGTTTGGCATCTAAGATGATTTCGCCGCCTTGCATAGCCGCCGTACCATAGGTGAGGGCATTAATGATAAGGTTTTGTAAAATCTGAGAAACGATGCCGGGATAGCCAATCAGGGTGAACTCGGTTTCGATATGGTTGGTTATTCGGGTGGGGGATTTTTTAATTTTAGGACTAAGGGTGCAAAGCAGGTCGTTGACCACCTGAGTCAGACTGAACGCAAGCACCTCTTCATTGGCTCGATCCAATGCCAGCCGTTTAAAACTCTTAACTAAACCCGCGGCCCTTTTTAGGTTGGTATCAACCAGCTTTAGTCCTTCATCGGTATTCATTAAATAGTTGTCGAGCGCTTGGCGACTAAGCCCCTCATTGATGGATTGTTTCAACGAACGGTGCAAGCTTTGTAAACTTGAATTAGCAATAACAGCCCCTCCAATCGGCGTATTTAGCTCATGGGCAACACCTGCTACCATCATTCCCAATGACGATAATTTACGAGTTTCAACCAGTTCGTTTTGTAATAGCTGTTGCCTCGATAATGAACTATCTAGCTCATCATTAAGTAGTTTAAGCTCATGCTTCTCATGCTCCAGTGTTTGGGTTAAATCATGCAAACTATTTTGCATACTGAAATCACGACACAATATGCGTCCACCCACCAAGAGAATAAATAGTTCGAGCAATAGGGTAGGCTGAAGCGCTGCCCATTGAATATCTTTGACCATCTCGCCTGGAGTACAAACCACCATATAAACGTTTTCAGCTACCTCGGGCGCATCTTTGCTGGAAAGAGTGATTCGCCGGGAACTATATAGCTCACCGTTGTAAGGTTGAAGGATGGTACTTTTCTCACGGCTAATACGTGACCAGAGCTGTGGGTCGGTTAGCTTGAGGCTATGCTTGGGTTGGCCTAGCAGCGCACCCCATTCAAGATCCGTATTGGGGTGTTCTAACCAGTTACCCCAAGCATCCACCAACATAATCTCAGCATGTTCGGTGCTCAACGCTCTAATTTGCGCAATCAGCGTTGTGAGATCGTAATTAATCATCAGTACGCCAGGCTGTAACCCATCTGCGTCAGTGGTTTGAAATCCAATGCGCACCACCGGTTGAAAAGGTTTGACGATTTGGCCGTTTTCGATATTTAAATCAATTGGTGAGATATAGATGTTTGGCGGAAGCACCTGCATGGCACTTTGAAAATAATACCGATTACTTTTGTCCTGCAAGGCACTCGCCGTGACGATTTCGGTTTTGCCCTTATTGATATTGACTCTGACACGCTCATAACCCCGGCTATCAAGCCAGCGCACCTGCAAAAGGTGATCAACCGCTCGGCCAAACTGATTAAACACCGTTGCAATACGGTTGATGTCAGGGGAGGGTTGCGACAAGCTGTCCAAGATATCGCTATCGGTTGAAAGCAACCGCAGAATATTGCGTATATCACCTAGCTCTCGGTTAATATCAATGACCGCAAGGGTGATCTGTTCTTCATGCTGCTCTCGTAGCGCCGTGGTGCGCTCCTCTTTGATAGTGTTGTACAGCATCACGCCACTGAGTAGTGCAAATAAAACTAATGCAGCGGCAAAAGTCAGACGCTTACGGTTAAACCGTTGTTGCCATTCCTGGGCATCACTCGCTTGAGCGGTGTCAATCCTTGAGACCGATGTATTCATAGATTCTGCTGTGCCCTCAGCCACTCAAGCGCTTCATCGACAGGCATCGGATGGGCAAATAGATACCCTTGGGCAATATGGCACCCTCGACTCAACAAGTGTTGCCGCTGAATTTCCGTTTCAACGCCCTCTGCCACAATGGTAAAACCAAATTGCTCACCGAGTTGAACCACCATTTCAACCACATGATCGCCAGCACTATCCTCACCCAGATGGTCGATAAAGCTTTTATCGATTTTTAAGGTGGTTGCCGCCAAGTTAGCCACATGAGCGAGGGATGAATAGCCGGTACCAAAATCATCGATACTCACTCCAAGCCCACGATCAGAAAACCGTTTGAGAATTGGATTAATAAACTCATAATTGAGCATCGCACTTGATTCAGTTACCTCGATATCGAGTAATCGACCATCAAGACCACTGGCGACAATCATATCTAACAAGGTATCGACATAATCTTTCTGGTTTAAGTCGGCACAACTGGCATTGAACGATATGGGTAGGTTAAAACCGGCCTGCTGTATCAGGGTGGCCGCAGCTATGGTTTGCTTAGCCGCCTCAAGATCAAGGTGACTAATGAGACCTGCTGTTTCAGCGAGAGGAATAAAACGATCCGGTGGAATAATCTGTCCATCGGATTTACGCCAGCGAAGTAAGGCTTCAAAACCGGCTACTTTGCCACTACCCATATGAACTTTGGGCTGCAGCATAATGAAAAATTCATGATGATCGATAGCATTATGCAGATCCATTAGCAGGTGGTGACTAGCCAAGATTGAGCCTAATATTTCCGGCTCATAGTTAATCACCCGTAGCCCCTTAAGGTGAGCCATATTCACGGTCGATTCAGAAAGTTGTAGGATCTGTTCGGCCTTAAGTTCCGTCAGCAGGCTGAGATCGACCCGCGCAGCAGTTAAGGTTAAGCGATGAATGGTATGATTGAGGGTCAATCGTTGATCGATAATGTTGAGCAGATGCTCTTCACTCAGGGTTTTATCTTTACCCAGCAGCATAGCAAAAGTGCAGTCACCCGTACGGGCGATAACATTATTAGGAAAAAGGGTGTAGATATTACTGAGTAGGGCGGCCAAGATATCTTCACAGTAACGCTCGCCAAAAGTCACCATCATGCCGGTAAAGTCATTAATGACAACGACCATAAGTTCACTTTGCTGCTTTTCCTCAAGGGTCATGGCTGATAACTCACGCAACAGCCAGTTACGATTATAGGATTTCAACACCTGATCACGATAAGCAAGATCAGTTAAGCGGTTAACCAAAGCCACCGCCGTAAAGCCACTGTTGATATTTTCACTGAAAACTTGCAGCAGATTGATATGGCTATCGGTGAGTTTGTTACTGGTGCGCACCAATAACATATAATGGGTGGTGTCGACTTTCGGTGTATCGAAATGCAACACGGTATAGTTTTCATTGAACAGGTGGCGGCGTTCGGCAGAAGCCATAACAAATGCCGGGTGATATTCTTCGAGTTGCAGTTCTGCAAGGCGTTTATATTTTTGACCAGAGTCACTAAAGCTGCCACTGACAGCGAGTATTCGGGCATCAGGGGAGAACTGACCTCCCTGATAGGAGAAGCAAACAATGCCGCCTTGCTGAATCCCAATGATACGCCCGATTTCATTAAGAACCGTTTCAGTAAAGCTGGTTAGGTTTTGCTTGTTGCTGATACTACGGGCTGCATCAACCACCATCTGTAGGCCATGCTTGGCCTCAATCAGCTCTGAAAGATAACGCCAAGTACGGATATGACTGCTAACCACAGTATGCAGGGTATCCTGCACTAGATCAGATTTATTCCAGTATTCGTCAATATCATATTGGGCCATAACCTCATTACGGGGCGCCATCCCTGGTTGCCCCGTGACGAGTATAATGCGCACCGTTGAATTACCCAGAACATCTCGAATAGTCCCAGCCAACCTTAAGCCAGCATCATCTTCTTCCATAACCACATCAAGCAGAATGACGCAGATATCGCTGTTATGGGAAATAACCTCAGCCGCTTCACTAATAGAGTTAGCGGTTAACACCTCGACCGGACGACCGTAAACAGTTAAATCTTTTAAGCTATAGATTAGAGACGCTTGGTAGGTAACATCATCCTCGACACTAAGCACTTTCCAAGGTGAGGCGGCCACTTCACTGAAGCTTGAGTCTTCCGAGAAGTGGAATAATTCTAACTCTGACATAAAGAATCCTTTGCTCTAGTCATACCCTAACAATAGTAGATGAATATCATTATTTCGCAATCGAAACTTAATCGAGGAACAGTATTATTAGTGATTGTTTTTGTTGAAAAAAAACGCGATAAACGCAGGAAAAACGGGAATAAAAAGATGCCGTTTTATAGATAACATTGCGCTAGAGCACCAATAGCGCTAACCGGAAAGGCTTATTTAGGGATTAATACTTTGGGCTAGAAAATAACAGCAACAACGTCCAAAAAACAGACAAGTAACCGTAGAAAAAGCAATAATTAACATAAATAAATCAATGTAGTTGTATGATTATAAAGATTAATAATCCATTACTTAAACACCTTGATCTTTGGCGCTCGAAGCCCGTTCCATATTGTCAGAATCAACATAAAGCTCATCGGTGGTTCTGATACTGCCGTGGCCTAGATCAGCTTGAACATGTGCAAGGTTACGACCGGCTGCCACTTCCATTGAAGCACCGGTGTGTCTTAACCAATGGGTGGTAGCAGCACGAAGTTCTGAAGCCTCGACATCAAAGCCATCCTGAATAAGGGCATGACAACCTTCTTGCAGCGCCCATTCAACGATGTTACGCAACTGACGACTACCAATGCCTCGATTTTTAACACGAGACTCAATCACCGGCTCTGAGGAGTCTTTTGAGGGAAGGGGGCTCAGACCTCGATAAAGACGGTAGCGCTGTAGGAATTGAATGTATTCGTTAGAAATCGACACATCCCGTTCTTTAGAGCCTTTACCATAGGTGCGAAACCACCAGTTGCCCTCGTGATCCCGATGAAAGTGGGACATCACCGGCAACCAGTTAGGTCGTTCAGAAAGCTCAGAAATACGTAACTTAAGGGATTTAAGCGTGGCCACCACAAACAGTGTTCTTTCATGTTCGGCATCACCATCAGCCATCGCCTTAGCGGCACTGAGCAGATATTCCCACTGCAATTCGGATAAGCGACGAGCGGTGTTGATACCGGTTTCTTGACGTAGATAGGGGCAGTTTTTCTTCACAATCGGAATATGGTTGCCTGGAGCATAATCTTCAGCCATTAGATAGTTAAACAGCACACTGATATTAGAGAACAAACCTTGCCAGGATTTTGTGTTGAGTCTGCCCATGCCTGCACCAACAAGACGAAAGGGTCGCCAGTTAGGGTTCGGCTGACGCCGTCCATGGCTATCAATAAAGCGTTTTTCAATATGTTGTGATTGCCATAAAGGGTCAGGCTTGGCAACGAAGTCCATGTATTCTTCCAAATCACGACGCCGCAATGTGGCAATGGATCGCTTTTTGATTAACCAAGCCCAAAGGAGAAGCCGCTCAGCATCGCCTCTGAACTTATCATAGGTATCTCGACTTTTCTTACTATAGCTACAGAGAAAGTCTTTGGTATAGCGGTAATCATCTATTGCATCATCAACACCAACGTTTAATACAAAGTCCTCAACCGCAGGTGACTGATCGGGAAATGTCGCGTTGCGAGGAATCTGATTAAAGTGTTTAGCAGAATCAAACAAGGGTATGCCGGGAAAGTTTTTGTTCGACACGGGCTTGAGCCTCAATGAGCAATGTAGGATGGACGCTATTATAGCGATTAGACGATCTCACTTCCAGTAGTGTCTACTACTGGAAGTGAGACACAATGTCTTATAACTGCGTTTACGACTAGCATGATTACCTTATGCTGAGGTTTCGCTCTGGAATACTCAAACCAACCATGACTACCAGATCCTCAATCTTAATCGACTGTGCGACTGATTAGCATGGCATTAACTTAACCATTTCACTTTTGCTATTCTTGCCGTCATCACACAAAGATCATCAAGCAAAGCGCTAATTCAACTCCAAAGTAGCAGTCATTGAGTTTCGCTGTCGGCTATCTGATGACTGAAAATATTTCTTCCCAGGACTATTCGATCGTTAACATGTTGAGATCTAACAATGGGGTGACTGTCTCAGGTTGCTAAACAGTAACGCTCACCTGAAAACTGTTTGGTCCTCGTGACTCATAAGTTTAAGAGAAGAGTTAAGCCGCTGGGTAACGAGCAGGTCTACGTTTACAGAATGCCGCTCAAGGCGATTAGCGACTTTAGCGTCGAGTAGGTCATCGTAACGATTAACAAGTAACAAACCGCTCTTGGCATAGTCAGGCAACACTCAGGCTCATTCATGACAAAACACAGCAAGCTGACAGTTGTCCGCTGACGGAATAGCAGCATTAAAAAATGATGTGCGCTGTGTGCCTGAAACCAGGCTTATTACCCACGAAAAAAGATTTAGCGGGCTTCTCCGCACGACTGATTTTCGCACCAATGCAAAACAACAACATCCTCTACATACGCTCAAATAATTCAAACAGAATTAACAGGATATAGAACAATCTACTCGGTAGGTGACAAGAATAAATCTACTACCCATAACTTAGATTACGTTAAATAGAGTAGAGGTGGAGCAAGACGGCATAACCTGCTCAGGTAGTTCGATTAATAATTATTCTATTTAACATAATATACATTATACGAAGTTATATAATTATAGAAATCACCGCTATTTGGATGTTTTAGAGACTGCTATTACTCACTTCAATTTGGCATTACTAAAGGAATTAACGCTAAGAATCAGCGTGCACTATGTGAAAATTTCGACGCTTTTGGCAGCCATCATCGCCAAAGCTTATGTTGCACATGCATGCTCTGAATTACTTTTAAACTTCATGAAATTCAAACGCTAGTGGATATAAAGCTAGACTCTCAATAGCAGCCTACTCTAAGCACTTAGCTAGGTTTAAGGGTGTATATTTGGAAAGGATTGAGGTGGTAGGAATTAGCAGTTTGGAACTGTCTAAGCACTCTATCGGAGAGCGCTTTCAAGGAGGCTAACTTGGCGCTTATGAGATTAAAACGGGCTGCTCTGGACACTCATAATTACACACTAAATATGGCGATACAGCGACCAGTTCTTGGGTTTCATAGGACTGTACAATCAACTCCTGAGCACCACAGGTTTTGTCCATTTTAGCAAGTACTTGGTATGGCGCCCCCCGACATAACAAGCGTCGATTAGCGTTATAAAAATCGGCATCAAGATAGATTTCATCACCGACGTTTATTTCACGCCAAAGGAAATCAGCTTCGAGGATAAGCTCAGATTGATCCTGACTATACATAAATTGGGCCTCAGATAAACATGTAGGAACAACCCAGCAGCAGCAACTACTAATAAGCTATTCGCAGCCCGAAACAGATTTTTCAGGCTTCTACAATATTATGTCGAATTGCCAGATGTACAAGTTCAGAATTGTTATTGATACTCAGTTTGCGCAGAATATTAGCACGATGAGCGTGAACGGTTTTAGGGCTGAGAAACATCTCTTCGGCAATATGTGCCGCAGACTGTCCTTGCGCTAAGCAAGAGAACACCTGGAATTCACGTTTAGTGAGTTTGACAAAGGGTGAACCGGAATCGTTACCACCGGGAACAATCATATCCCGGATACTTTCCGCGTAGTACGTGCGCCCTTCTGAAATCATATGCACGGCCTTTAATAACTCGTCAGGCGCGCAGCGCTTGGTTAGATAACCAGAGGCTCCAGCCTGCACTACATGGGCTGGAAATGGCTGGTTTTCCATAACGGTCAACACCAGTACGCGGGCGTCAGGATCCTTGGCGCGGATAACACGAATTGCTTCGAGGCCGCCATAGACCTGGATACCACCACTATCAGCAGGATCCGTTGGCATGGATAGGTCCATAATCACCACATCCGGGCGCTTTGAAAAATACTTCTCTACGGCCTCTTGGCCACTGCTGGCCTCAGCAATGATATCAATCTGGCTATCATTATCTAATAAGCGCTGAAACCCCGCCCTAACAACAGGATGATCATCGACTAATAATACTTTGATCGCACTCATGTCTAACTCAGATCCATTTGATTATCATATTCAGTGATTATACCAATCAATCATCAAGAATATAGCGATCAGATCAATTGTTATCGCTTTCGATCATGCTATCCGCGCCCCGATAGACACCGTGAGTCTCAATGTCCAACGCTACCGCTGGTGAAACATCATCTGAGCGCACCACCACCGGCATCGCAACCAGTTCGTCACTGTAGCCTACTAGCTGAATACCCTCTTTCTTACAGTGCATCAACACCTTCTCAAGCGCTCTGATGACCGCCGCCTGGCGTGTGCTTAGGTGTCGATCGCTGGGCTTATCGTCAGCGGGCCGCTTACTCGTTACCTGACGTATCGCATAGCCTTGCTCATCGACCAGCTGTAACGTAATGCCTGCAAGTTTTTCTTTAACCAAAACGATCTTGCCAAGATTAAACACCGCTTCATCCGTACAACAAACAGACCCGTCAGGATCGCAACTTTTAATCCCCTCAAGAATCTCTCCGTACGCAGAGCCTTTATCCAGATATGTATCCATAATCCCTATAATTCAATAAATTATGACTTTAACTTAAAGTTTTCTAATAAAGAATGAAGCCGTTCAACTTCACTCTCTTTTTCTTTTAACCTGGCTTCTAGCAGGGGTTCAGCTGACCCTGAGGAGAGTCGCTGCTCTAGCTCTTGATAGCGCAGATCCTGCTGACTAATGACTTGCTCAAGCTGATGCTTCTCTTTGATGCTGCTGCGTTCGACAGCAAATAGCGAGTCTCTGAGCTGACGGTTTTCATCTTGCAAGGTCAGCAACTGTTTTTCTAGCCGAGCAGACTCTCCTTCAAGGTACTGAGTTTTATGCCGATACTCCAGTAATTCCTGCTGCTGATTACCGCCACCACTACGCTCTAGCTGCTCAAGCGTTATCTCATACTCTTTGACCTGACGATTAAAATCGCGGTTTTGCGCCTCAAGCCGCATCTCACGCTCATCCTGTGCGAGCTGCTTTTTTTGTAGCTCAGCAATATACGCAAGGTTGCGCTGATTTTCAGCCATTAGTTTGTCGGATAAGTCCTGAAGACGACGTAGATCATAACGGCCCGCCGATTGCTGCCCTTTTAGCTCCGCTTCAAGCGCTTCATAATGCTGTTGCAGTTGCTCCCGTTCGCCAGATAATTGGTGTTCGGCATAGGCCAGCGCCTGCTGCCAGAGTGTATTAGCACTTACAAAAACCGGCTCAGGAATATCGGGGCGGGCATTTTGCTCCAGCAGTCGCTTCCCCAGCCCTTGCCACCAATCGTTCAGTGCTTTATTAATGGTCGTTAGACTGCCGGAACCCAACTCATTACGCACCATCTGCTGGGTCGGCTTGCGCCCTTCAGCGAGAAGCTTATCAGCAATCTCAAATACTTTTTCATAGGTTTTTGGCAGTGTTGTTGGCGTCATTAGCGGATCACATTGATATTAAAAATACACAATACATATTAGGTATTGATATTAACCCACTAAGTCTTTTGCAGCCAGTACTATCCTTTGGTTACTACCGCTATACGCCTAATCGCCTTGCGTTAACCGAGACTTCTTAGTCAAACAATCGTTTTGACTTTAATTAGCCGCCAACATTGCATTATACGATTATCGTTTTATGCTGAAATTATACTTATGCAACATCAGGAGCACGCCATGCCGATTAGAGTCGCAATTAATGGTTATGGTCGCATCGGGCGCAATATTCTGCGCGCCCTTTACGAATCAGGCAAGAGTGAACAAATTAAGATTATTGCCATTAATGATCTTGGCGATAGCAAGGTCAACGCCCATCTCACTGAGTTTGACAGTGTGCATGGACATTTTAACTTCCCAGTGAGCGCCGAAGGAAACACCATGACCGTCGCCGGCGATATCATTCAAATCGTGAACCAAGCCGACCCTCATGCCCTACCATGGGCTGAGCTGGATATTGATATTGTTTATGAATGTACAGGGCATTTCACCAGCCGCGACGCCGCCGCTGTCCATCTAGACCAAGGCGCCAAGCGTGTGCTCGTTTCAGCGCCCGCCAAGAATGCCGACGCAACCATTGTTTACGGTGTCAACCACGACACCCTAACATCAGAGCATCGAGTCATTTCCAACGCATCCTGCACCACTAACTGTCTAGCGCCTGTCGCCAAAATTTTAAACGACAATATCGGCATTACCGAAGGAATCATGACGACCATTCACGCCTATACAAACGACCAGCACCTGCTGGATGTTTACAGTAATGATATCTATCGCGCGCGTGCCGCCGGCCTATCAATGATCCCGACTCGTACCGGCGCCGCCGAGGCCGTTGGCATTGTAATGCCTGAGCTTAAAGGCAAACTGACAGGACTTGCCGTGCGAGTACCAACAGCCAACGTATCACTCGTCGACCTGTGCTTTAAACCTAGTCGTAAAACCTCAGTCGAGGAGATCAATCAATTGATGCGACAAGCATCACTAGGCAGCTTAAAAAATATACTCGAGTATAATGAGCTTCCATTAGTATCGGTGGATTTTAACCACCATCCAGCATCATCTATTCTCGATAGTAATCAGACCCATGTGATGGACGGACTCGTTAAAGTATTTGCTTGGTATGACAATGAGTGGGGCTTCTCCAACAGAATGCTCGATACCACGCTCGAAATCTTTCGCGATCAATAACACAACACCCCCTCGCGCGATCGCTTAGGCGATCGCCACCGCTCTCTTTAACAACGAATACCTGAACCCCAGCCTAAAGCTAGATTCTCTATAAAATCGAAGCATTGATGCGCTTTAACCGATAAACCCGGCAAGGCCCAGAGTATAGTTATTTTTGCAATCAAGCCTGTAGGACGAACCTGTTGAGCAGTGACTAGCAAGGAGAGATGACAAGAAAGGACTGAAACACAGAACTAATTTCTAAACTATTAAAGTCAGAAATATATATTCATAAATGAGGTATATCGAAGAGGTATAGAAAAGAATAACAAGTGAAGCTGGAGCGGAATATCGGGCTCGAACCGACGACCTGAACCTTGGCAAGGTTCCGCTCTACCAACTGAGCTAATTCCGCATCACTTGCTTAATCACCACTTACTGTCGATTAGTATCGAGTAACAAATGGTGCCCGGAGCCGGACTTGAACCGGCACGACCTTTCAGTCGGGAGATTTTAAGTCTCCTATGTCTACCGATTCCATCATCCGGGCAAACATAAAACATGGAGGCGCGGGTCGGAATCGAACCGGCGTTCACGGAGTTGCAGTCCGCTGCATGACCACTCTGCCACCGCGCCTAATTGGTAAACTAATTTACCATCCAACCCTGCTATATCGCAAGAATTGGAGCGGAATATCGGGCTCGAACCGACGACCTGAACCTTGGCAAGGTTCCGCTCTACCAACTGAGCTAATTCCGCGTCTTCCTAAGAAGTGGTGCGTATTATAGACAGCTCTCCTTTTATGTCAACAACTTTTCAGTGTAAAAAAGTGCAATCAGATTAATAAGTTAGATCTGTATAACGATTGATCAAATATCTTCGGTCAGGTCTGGCCATGCCGCCTTTAGATAGATGTACATCGACCAAAGGGTCAACACCGATGCCAAATAGAGCGCACCAATACCGACCCACGCCAATGTTGTATAGGGCTCAAAGCCCAGCATAATCATGATAGACAGCATTTGTAGTGCGGTCTTTAACTTGCCGACATAAGAAACCGCAATGTTCGCACGCTTGCCTAATTCCGCCATCCACTCTCGCAACGCCGAAATTACAATCTCTCGGCTAATAATCACAATCGCCGGGGCGGTAATCCAAAAAACGGAATAGGTATCCACCAATAACACCAACGCAGTCGCCACCATGAGCTTATCCGCGACCGGGTCGAGAAATGCACCAAAGGGCGATGTCTGGTTTAGTTTACGAGCCAAATAGCCATCAAACCAATCCGTTACTGCGGCGAAGGCAAATACGAACGCCGCGGCCATCGGGCCCCAAGCGTAGGGTAAGTAATAGACTAAAACAAATACAGGAATCAGAATGATGCGCAGCAATGTCAGGATATTGGGTATTTTCATTGATGTTCAAATTTTCCTGTTCAATGGAACTTGAGTGAGTAGAACGACCATAACCACGGTATTCATTGTGATTTAAGGGTCGTGATGTAGCGCTGCATAAATATCTTCTGCAATTTTGCGGCTTATAGTAGAGACTTTTCCAATTTCTTCAACACTTGCTGTCTCTATCGATGGCACACTACCAAAATGCTTCAGCAGCTCCCGCCGTCGTTTCGGACCAACGCCGGGAATGCCTTCGAGAGACGATTTACGCCGCGCTTTACCACGTCTAGCACGGTGGCCTGTAATTGCAAACCGGTGCGATTCATCACGAATATACTGGATCAGATGCAGTGCGGGAGAATCCGCGCGCAGCGCAATTTCGACACCACTATCCCCCATGATCAAGGTTTCTAGCCCGGCTTTACGATCACTTCCTTTGGCCACCCCCACAATCAGCACTTCTTCTATCTGCAACTCAGCCAACACTTCGACCGCTTGGGCCACCTGCCCTTTACCGCCATCAATCCAAAGAATATCGGGCAGCTTGCCTTCACCTTTTTTTAACCGAGTATAGCGGCGAGTTAACGCCTGATGCATCGCTGCATAATCATCACCACCGGTAATGCCTTCGATATTAAAGTGACGATAGTCAGATTTCAGTGGACCGTTACGATCAAACACCACGCAGGAAGCCACGGTCGCTTCACCCGAGCTATGACTGATGTCGAAACATTCCATCCGCTGCGGGATCGCATCCAACTGCAAAGCCTCTTGCAGTGCCAGATAGCGATTATAAATACTCTGTTTGCTGGCGAGGTGACTTTGTAGATTTTGCTCGGCATTGGTTTGCGCGAGTTTTTGCCACGCTGCTTTGTCAGAGCGCACCCGGTGAACGAGGGTTACTTTACGCCCGCCCCGTTCGCTAAGAGCTTCCTCTAAAACATCATGATCGGCGGCTTCCTCAACGGTAATCAATACCGGCGGAATTTCACGGCCTCCACCGAGATACCACTGGGCGATAAAGGCCGATAGCAATTCCTGATGTGTCTCTTCAATACCAAAACGGGGATGATAAACCTTACTGCCGATTATTCGACCACCACGTACAAACAGCATATGCATACAAACGGAACCCGATTGCTGTGCACAACCAATCACATCAGCATCGCCGGTTTGGCCACTCACATGCTGCTGCTCTTGCACTTGCTGTAGGCTGGAAATCTGATCCCGATAAATAGCCGCATTTTCAAAATCCAGCGCCTGGGAAGACTGCTCCATCTGCTCAGCCAGCTCGTTCATAATAGTGCTGTTCTTACCTTCCAAAAACATCATCGCATGACGTATATCTGTCTGATACGCTTCGGCTGTCGGCAGGCCCACACAAGGCGCACTGCAACGCTTAATCTGGTATTGCAAGCAAGGACGTGAACGGTTTTTAAAAAAACTCTCTTCACACTGACGTATACGAAACACTCGCTGCATAATCGCAAGACTATCGCGTACCGCACCGCTACTGGGGAATGGGCCGAAATAGCGCCCTTTCTGCCGCTTTGCGCCGCGATGAAAGCGCACCGCAGGGTATTCCTGACCAGTTGAGACAAAGATGTAGGGATAGGATTTATCATCACGCAATAAAATATTATAGGGCGGACGATTGGTTTTAATTAGGTTCTGTTCGAGCAGCAGCGCTTCGGTTTCGCTATTCGTTACCGTCACCTGAATATCAGCAATCCGACTGACGAGCGCCTGGGTTTTAATATTTAGCCCAGTGGGCCGAAAATAGCTGCTGACACGGTTCTTAAGGTTTTTCGCTTTACCGACATAGAGAATCTCTCCCTCACGGTTAAACATCTGATAGATGCCGGGCCGGCGAGTTAAACGGGAGAGAAACTCCTTGCTATCAAAAGATGCAGCGACGGGCTGATCTGATTGGCTATTCAGCGCCGCGAGGGAGTCATTATCAGAAGTATCATTCATGCGGCTATTCTAACTGCGCGCCCTTCTACTCCTCAAGGAGATTCAATAACTTATTAGCATCCATATGAAAATGGGTAGCTTCGCGATGAATTTCTTCCAATTGCTGACGGGTATCATCTGAAATGCCGGCCCCCCGTGACAGACTAACCTCCAAATACACACTGATTTCAGCATAGTAATAGAGCCGGGCATTAAAGCTTTGCGCCCGTTTCAACTTAGAGAGGGAGATCATTGCGCCATTGAGCATAATGGTGTTGATATCAGAATCGCTCATCAGGGGATGGCGATCCTTCTCCGTGAGTGAATGATTCAAATCAACCGCGCGTTTATTTGCTGCCATGAGACATCCTGAAAAAAGTGGAGTAGAGTTAATGATATCTTATTACTTTATGAGCTTTTCACATTAATGTGAATATTTAAGCTATGAGCCAATCTTCAAATCATCCATCTGATGACCGTCTCGTTTCCGCTCATCAATCCGCTTCGGTCTATCAGCATGAGATCATTCGCGATCTCCACTGGCTAATCCATAGTCCCTCGTTGATGCAGTTACCACACAAGCAGTTGCCGGATTGGTTATTCAATCACCCTGCCATCGATGAATACCTTGCCGACCTGGATCGCAATCCCCAACCACTGCTTAACGCATTACGCCAACAGGCGAAGTTTAGACTCGGTTATTACTTTGAAGATTTGATTAGAATCTATCTTAGCACATTTATACAACCCACTGATCTTAAATGTAATATACAAGTTTCAAGAGACAAAACGACCGTGGGTGAATATGACTTTCTGATGGCTCTTAAAGATGGCATAAAAGCCCACCTTGAAGCCGCCGTAAAGTTTTATCTATGCACCTCAGAAGACCCTAATCACTGCGCACTGGACGATTTTATTGGCCCTAACCGCTCCGATCGATTGGATAAAAAATGGCAGCGTCTCACCGGTCATCAACTGCAGCTATCCCTGACCGAGGCGGGTAAAGATCGAGCCACAGCCCTTGGCCTGCTACCCGAACGGCACTCATTACTGCTACGTGGTTATCTGTTTTACCCCTATGCCCACTGGCAAGATTATCACCCGCCGATACCCATTAGCCCGGATCACTTGAAAGGTTGGTGGATCAGAGCGGCGGCCGTCGCTTCACTCGGTAATCAGTATCAGTATGTGCTACTAATGAAACCGCGCTGGCTGGCATCGGCACGCTGCAACTTTCAAGAAACGCTCTCCTGCCCTGAACTCGTAGAAAGAACAGAGGGGATCACCACCCCAACATTGATCGCCCGACTACAGCGGGAAGCCAACACCACCGTTTGGCGAGAAATCGATCGCGGTTTTATCGTGCCCGATAATTGGAACCTTAAAGCTTAATTATTAACCATCGCATAAATGGCAGGCATAAAAAAAGCAGCGCCTGGCTGCTTTTTTAAAATACGCCTGAATTAATCAGCGCGCTGTGCTGCCTTAGCAGCATCTTTTGCCATGCACTTACGTAGGTAGTGAACAGCAACGAAGCTACCTACTACCATTGCTGCAACGATTACCATGCTCGGTACAAAAGAGATCATACTGTATTTATCGGCCATAGAACTGTCCTCATGTGTTACCGCAATAATGAAATGCGGATAATTTATGTGGTTATATATTTTTAGTTATTAGGCGCGATTATAGAGCATCCATTCTCAGGCACAATAGTCTAAAGATCTATTCCTCGGCACTACGATATATCGCTTCAGACAGCCACGAGCGCCTGACTAAGGTAAGCAACATTTCAACACATCGCTGCTGCCTACCCGAATCAATCAAATCGCCTCATTTTTCCAAGCGTTTAACCAAGCTAGAAGTGTCCCAGCGGTTACCGCCCAGCTTTTGCACTTCGGCATAAAACTGATCGACTAACGCCGTTACTGGCAGTTGGGCACCGTTACGGCGCGCTTCGTCGAGGGTAATATTAAGGTCTTTGCGCATCCAGTCGACGGCAAAGCCGAAATCAAACTGATCATCGATCATGGTCTGATGGCGATTGCTCATCTGCCACGATCCCGCAGCACCGTGCTGGATTACATCAAATACGGCTGAGGCATCGAGCCCCGCCTGCTTAGCAAAATGCACGCCTTCGGCCAAGCCTTGCACCAATCCTGCGATACAGATCTGATTAACCATTTTCGCTAGCTGACCCGACCCGGCAGGCCCCAGCAACTTAGCTGATTTTGCATAGCAATCGATCACCGGCATCACTTTATCGAAGATGGCAGGCTCACCACCGATCATAATACTGAGCACGCCGTTTTCAGCACCCGCTTGACCACCAGACACCGGCGCATCAATAAATTCCAGCCCTTGCTCTGCAGCAACAACGGCCAACTCACGGGCTATTTCTGCAGATGCGGTGGTGTGATCAACCAAAATGGCACCTTGCGCCATACTACTAAACACACCCTGAGAACCGGTAACTACTGATCTCAGGTCGTTATCATTCCCGACACAGGTAAAGACAATCTCGGCATCACGGGCCGCTTCTGCTGGGGTAACAGCACTTTTACCTTTATATTCCTGACACCACTGGTCGGCTTTTGTCGCCGTACGATTATAAACAGTGACCTCATGTCCGGCATTGGCCAAATGACCCGCCATTGGATAGCCCATCACTCCCAGGCCGATAAATGCAACTTTCATACGCTTCCCACTCCACCCTAAGGCTGACTATTGTTATGATCAGACTATTCTATGCTAATGATATATATTCAAACACCTTTAATTTTCAGGGCCAAATAATGCCACCGTCCCGCGTGATTTACTCCTACCAAACAGCGCCTCAAGCACGCTATCAGCCACTAAGACGCTGCGCCAAGCTTCTGATTGTCATGCTTTGCAGCCTCGCCGTTAGTCCGTCCTTTGCCTCTGAGTCGTTTTATGACCAGCTACAGCTGAGTGATACCAACAACCAAGCGGTTGATCTAAACCAGTATCAGGGACGCATAGTGTTAGTGAATTTCTGGGCCACTTGGTGCCCACCCTGCGTTGAAGAGATGCCCTCTTTACAGCGTCTCCAGCAGCAGTTCGATCCGAAAGAATTTCAGGTTATTGCCATTAACCTGGGACAAAGCCAAGCAACCGTAAACGCGTTTTTTGCCAACCAGACGTTCAACTTCGACCTACCGGTTTATCTCGATGACAAAGGCATCGCGTTCTCACAGCTCAAGATCGCCGGCATGCCCGCCAGCTTTCTGGTTAATCAAAAGGGAGAACTCATTGAAAAGATCGTCGGTGCCCGCGAGTGGGATCACCCCGCGAATATAAAAGCGGTACGACAGATGCTGGATACGGAGTAAGGATGCCACCCCCCATCGAAACGATTATTTATCGTCTTGGCGAGGTGGCTTTAGACAGATGCAAATGCCCTTGTTAACAAAGGACTTAGTGACCCTGACGATAAATCACTTCAGCAGCGGGAATAGCTTTACCCGTTTTAATGTCCGCACCCATTGCCGAGAGTGTGTTTTCTAAGGCATTCAGACAGAGTAAGACATTTTTCTTATTACAGGCGCTGCCCATTAAGCCGATACGCCATACTTTGCCGGCCAACGCACCGAGCCCTGCACCGATCTCTAGGCTGTAATCATCCAATAAGCGGTTACGTACTTTAGCTTCATCAATGCCTTCTGGGACAAATACTGAGTTCAGCTGTGGCAAACGATACGGCTCTTCAACGAGAAAGCCGATACCCATTGCTTCGAGTCCATCCCGCAAAGCATTGTGATGATGCTGATGACGGGCCCAAGCATTTTCCAAACCCTCCTCTTCGAGCATGACCAGTGACTCATGGAACGCATACAGTGAGTTGACCGGCGCTGTGTGATGATAAGCACGTTTAGCGCCGCCACCCCAATAGCCCATCACCAATTTTTGATCGAGGAACCAGCTAGGCGTTTTGCTTTTACGCTGTTCAATCACTTCAATCGCACGGGTGTTAAAGCTAACCGGCGAAATGCCCGGCGGGCAAGACAGACACTTTTGGGTGCCTGAATATACCGCATCAATCCCCCAGCCATCGACATCTATCTCACTGCCGCCGAGTGATGTCACCGCATCAACAATAGTCAACGCGCCGTGTTTACGAGCGATCTGACACAGAGTTTTAGCATCAGAGAGCACCCCGGTTGAGGTTTCCGCATGCACAAACGCCAATACTTTCACATCGCTGTGTGCGGCAAAGGCGGCTTCCACTTTGGCAGGATCGACGGGCTTGCCCCATTCGTCCTCAACCATAATCGCAGTGGCCCCAAAGCGCTCCACATTCTCTTTCATCCGCCCGCCAAATACACCATTCTGACAGACAATGACTTTATCACCTGGCTCAACCAAGTTAACAAAGCAAGCTTCCATACCGGCAGACCCAGGCGCCGAAATCGGCATAGTCAGTGGGCTTTCGGTTTTAAAGGCGTACTGCAGCATCTGTTTAACTTCATCCATCATACGGATGAACTCAGGATCAAGATGACCAATGGTCGGTCGCGCCAAGGCAGCGAGAACCCGAGGATCTACATCAGAAGGGCCTGGCCCCATTAAAGTGCGCTGCGGCGGATAGAAAGATTTAGTCATAGTGTGTTGCTCTTTATGATTATTTTTTAACAGTATTACGTGTGAGTTAATCGCTAAACGAATCAGCTCACGGTTTCATTGGCAATGGTCTGCACCATAGCAATAACCATCTGGGCCGAGTGCTTAGCGGCGACAAGTAGAAACTGATCAAATGATAGATTAGATTCTTTGCCGGCAATGTCGGACAGGGCACGAATAACAATAAACGGAATATCGAACTGATAACAGGTTTGAGCAATGGCTGCCGCTTCCATCTCAACCGCTTTCATGGTTGGGAAATGCTCACGGGTCTGTGCTACTCGCGTTGGACAGCTCATAAAGGAGTCGCCGGTCGCGATTAGCCCTTTGACCGTTTTGATGCCATCCATTTGCGCGATACTGCGCTGAGCAACATCGGCCAGAAAATTATCCGGCATAAAGCCCGCCGGTAAGCCCGGCACTTGGCCATGTTCATAGCCAAAGATCGTTACATCGACATCGTGGTGGCGTACTTCATCACAAATCACCACATCACCCACGTTTAGCTCTTCAGCGAAGCCGCCAGCAGAACCCGTATTAATAACACAGGTTGGCTGAAAAGTTTGCAGCATCAGTGTAGTACCGATAGCGGCATTGACTTTACCGATGCCCGATTTAAGTAGTACAACATCCACCCCGTGCAGGGTGCCAGTGTAGAGACTATAACCAGCAATGGTGTATTCCTGCCGTGCCTCCAACCGTTGTTTCAGCAGTTCGACCTCTTCATCCATGGCGCCGATAATACCGATTTTAAGCTGATCAGACTGAGCGGTCAGGCGCTCAGCAAAGGAGGTGTTGTTGGTCATTCAGGTGATTCCATCACGGGTAGTAGAGAGAGTGAGTGTTTATGAGATAAGGATACGCAATTTGTGCCGCCGAAAAAATAGTCAATAGGCAGAAAAAGGCATTAAACCATCAGTTTTATTCGAGTATTTGGGGGATAAGGCCGCTGTCTTAGAATACGGCCTAAAATTGAGACTTAGAATAGTGAAAACGCCTTGCTCATTCACCGCAGATTTTATCCAACTCAGTCAAGAGTGTTGTCATCCTCGGTAATTTCAGGTGCAGGATAAAGCCCCTGCCAGCCAAATTGACTGAATAATTGATCGACCCAAGGTGTGACCGGCGCATCAATTATCACCGGCTGTTCGGTAAAAGGATGTACAAACTCCAATCGTGTTGCCATCAACAGCAAGCGATCCAGCCCGAAGTGCTCCCGAAACAGTGTATTATGCTTACCATCGCCGTGCTGGGTATCACCCACTAAAGGATGAAATATATGTTTGAGGTGGCGGCGAATCTGATGTTTTCGGCCTGTTTTGGGCTTCACTTCAATCAGTGAATAACGTGCAGCGGGGTATTTGCTCACTGGAATCGGCAATTCCACCGTGCCCAAGCGGCGATACTCACTCACTGCTTCTTTGGCTGGCTTATTAGGATCAGCCCGCTTATCAGCAACTTTATCAAGAATCTCTTTTAGCGGATAATCAATCACCCCCTGCTCGTCGGTATAACCTCGACAGACACAGAGGTAGGTTTTCTGTACCCGCCGTTCAGCAAAGCAGATATTAAGCTTATTCGCAGCCACTGATGATTTAGCGAAGATCAACACCCCAGATGTCGGTCGATCAAGGCGATGCACTGTATAGGCTTTAATACCCAGCTGTTGGCGAATCAGCGCAATCGCATTTGGTGCCCGCCTTTCAATCGGACTCGGGTGTACTAGCAACCCCGCCGGTTTATCAATTGCGAAATAATGCTCATCTTCAAAAAGTATATGGATGGGGTACATCGTTATAACTTACCTAGCCGGATCAAGGCGCGCAGCTTAACAATAAATTATCGCCTTGCCTATGAACCCAACGCCGATACAAGTGTCTTATAAGTTAACAATGTAACGTAAGGCGGGGAACATCCCCCCTATTAGGGTCGGTTAAGCCATTAAACTGGGAAAAGGCTTTAACACCTATTCACTGTATGGTTGAAATGCTGGTAAAAACCTATATATATAACCTATCCGATAAACTTAAATGGCACCTAACGCCTTAATTTCCAGAGGGATAAGATGCGTAATATCGATACAATGACCGTCCGTTCAGAGCAATCTGTACTGTCGACCAACAAGGTAATTCGCAATACCTATATGCTGCTATCTATGACGCTGGTGTTCAGCGCAGTGACAGCGGGTATTTCTATGATCATCAACCCGCCGATGCTCATGGCTTTAGGCGCAATGATCATCGGTATGATCCTGACGTTTGTTATCGGGAAAAAACAAAACAGCGCGGCGGCACTGCCGTTAGTGTTTGCCTTCACCGGCTTGTTTGGCTTTGCCCTTGGCCCAATTCTGAATCGTTATTTGGGTATGTCTAACGGCGGTGAAATCGTCATGACTGCGATGGGTATGACTGCCGCAACCTTCTTAGGTCTGTCAGCGTATGTCCTTACCAGCAAAAAAGATTTCAGCTTTATGGGCGGATTCCTCTCTGCCGGCCTGATTATTGTCCTAGTGGCGATGGTTGCCTTGATGATCTTGCCGATGTTTGGTGTCAACATTGGTGCGATGCATCTAGCGCTGTCCGCGGCTGTTGTACTGCTGATGTCTGGCTTCATTCTGTACGATACCAGCAACATTGTTAACGGTACGTACACCAACTACATCATGGCGACTGTGAGCCTCTATACCAGCATCTTCAACCTGTTCATCCACCTGCTAAGCTTGATCGGTTTTCTTAAAGACGAATAAACCGCTCCCTGCTAAGCCTTAAAAGCACACACAAAGCCCTGCAATCCTGATAAGATTGCAGGGCTTTTTTCGTTTACAGAAATCAATATATTATGAAGTTTTCAATCGTTATTACCGGCGCACCATATAGCACTCAGGCATCCGCTAGCGCGTTGCAGTTTAGCCGCAGTGTTTTAGGGCTTGGACATGAGATTCATCGGGTGTTTTTTTACGCCGACGGTGTCCATAGTGGCTCAGCATTCGCCGCGCCACCCCAGGACGAAACCAATATTCCAGCTGAGTGGGCCGCACTGGCACAGCAGCACCAACTCGACTTAGTCGTCTGTATTGCCGCTGCAGTGCGCCGCGGCGTATTGGATGCAGGCGAAGCCCGGCGCTATGAAAAAGGCGGCCACAATCTAGCCCCCCATTTTACCCTGTCAGGTTTAGGCCAACTGGTCGAGGCCGGCATTGTGTCCGACCGCGTTGTGACGTTTGGAGCTTAAAGATGAGTGAGACAAAAAAATCATTCCTGATCATTAATCGTAAAGCGCCCTACGGTAGCAGTGCCGCCCGAGACGCTTTAGATGTCGCCCTAACTATATCGGTATTTGAACAACCACTGAGTCTGCTATATATGGATGATGCGGTATGGCAATTGCTACCGGATCACCAAGCGGGCGCTATAGGTCAGAAAAACCTTTCAGCGAATCTTGCGATGCTGGAAATGTACGATATCGACCAACTGTACGTTTGTCGCCAAGCTCTCAGCCAGCGAGGCATCCGCCCAGACGATATTAACTTAAAGATTACCCTGCTTGATGCCAGCGGCATTGCCGCACTGATCAAACAGCAGGATCAGGTATTGAGCTTCTGATGATGACACTCCATGTGATTAATAAAACGCCTTCAGAAAGCAGCGCGCTACAAGATAGCTTGTCCGCTATCAGTGATGGTGATGCCCTACTGCTAATTGAAAATGGCGTTTATGCCGCAGTGCCCGCCTATGCTGAGCATTTCACCCGCCTACCTAAGGCGGTGCAGTGCTATCTGCTCAAAGATGATGCACAGGCCCGTGGCTTACATGACCTTAATCAAGATTTTGGCGCTATCGACTACAATGGCTTTGTCGAATTGAGTTGCCGCTACCATAAAGTGGTCAGTTGGTTCTGATATGGCTAGCGATACAATGAACACACAGCATTTACAGATTAACGGCCAATCGATTCCTGTTGACCCTGAAGGCTACCTACGTAACCTCGACGATTGGAATGAAGCAGTCGCTGAACAACTCGCAGCACAGGAAGCCATCCAGCTCACAGAGGCCCACTGGGAGATTCTACGAGTACTGCGCCAATTCTATCAGCAGTTCGAAATGTCTCCAGCGATGCGCCCATTGATAAAAGCTGTCGCTAACGAACTGGGTAGCGATAAAGGTAAAAGCATCTACCTGATGAGCCTCTTTCCCGGCAGCCCAGCCAAATTAGCCAGCAAGATTGCCGGACTACCAAAACCTACTAATTGCCTATAATGGAGTGCTAGAGATGCGGATCGCTTTTTTGGGCATCGGCTTGATGGGCCGCCCGATGGCCAGCCATTTATTAACCGCAGGCTTTCAGCTTTGTTTATGGAATCGCACCCGCAGCAAAGCGGAAGCATTGGCCCACCTAGGGGCACAGGTTACCAATACCCCGGCTGAAGCAATCGCCGATGCCGATATCATTATCACCATGCTAGAGAACGGCCCGATCGTAGATCAGGTGCTGTTTAATTCAACACCCGCTGTGCAATTTAAAGCCGGCAGCACGGTGATTGATATGAGCTCTATCCCTCCCGAACTGGCCCGCCAGCACGCCGAACAACTGCAGAGCAAGGGGGTCAATTACCTTGATGCGCCGGTTTCAGGCGGCACTGCCGGGGCCGAACAGGCAACTCTTTCCATTATGGCCGGTGGTAATGCCGCCGTCTTTGAAGACTGCCAAACAGTCTTTTCAGCACTAGGGAAAGCGACCTATATTGGCCCGGCTGGCTCAGGTCAGCTTGCTAAGTGCGCCAATCAAGCCATTGTCGGCGTGACCATAGGCGCGGTTTCAGAAGCACTGCTGTTGGCCGCTGAAGGCGGAGCCGACCCTGCTGCCGTTCGAGAAGCGTTGCTAGGGGGCTTTGCCGGCAGCCGCATTCTTGAACTGCATGGACAACGGATGATCGACCGTGAATTCAATCCTGGCGCGACCTCTCGAGTGCAGCTTAAAGATCTGCGGACCATTTTAGATACCGCCCATCGCGAACAACTGAAATTACCACTGGTCGAGCAGACCTATCAGCAATACCAAAAGCTGGTCGATAACGGCTTAGAAGAGGTCGACCACAGCGGCTTGCTACTACAACTAGAAATCGACAATGGCGATCGACAGCTAAACAATAAAGCAACACAATCACCCTACTCTAAAAACCATAACAACAACTAAACATCGGTTTAGTCATATCGATAAGAACAACAGAGAGTTATGTTATATGCCTAATTTTGCCGTTAACCTAAGTATGCTATTCACCGAAGTGCCTCTAGAGGAACGCTTTGCCGCCGCCGCAGAACAGGGCTTTAACAAGGTTGAGATTCAATTTCCTTATGTCTTAGCCGCCACCGAGATTGCCCGTTTACTCAAGCAACATAATCAACGTATTGTGCTACTGAATGCGCCCGCCGGTGATGCACAGAAAGGTGATCGTGGTATCGCGTGCCATCCTCAACGGGTGGCTGAATTCCGTCAGGGTGTAGCCCAGGCGATTGACTATGCAAAACAACTAAACTGCCCTAATATCAACATATTATCAGGTATAGCTCCCGTTAATTGTGATATTAATTTGATTGAAAAAACCTTAATCGACAACCTGAAATTCTGTGCTGAAGAGATGGCCGAAGTAGGCATTCAGTTGCTTGTCGAGGCGATCAATACTCAGGATATCCCCGGCTTCTTTGTTAATAACAGCCAACAAGCCTTTGCATTATTTGAGGCGGTAGGACACCCAAATATAAAACTGCAGTATGATATCTATCATATGCAGATCATGGAGGGTAACCTGATCCACACGCTGAGGAACAACCTCGATAAGATTGGCCATATACAATTTGCCGATGTGCCGGGGCGGCACGAACCTCAAACTGGTGAACTAAACTTCGGCAATATTTTTCAAGCTCTGGATGATATGGGATACTCAGGTATTACTAGTCTTGAATATAATCCTTCCGTCAGCACGACTGAAAGTCTACGCTGGCTGAAACAGATAGCATAAGAGAGCATTCTATGGGTCTTGAAGACGCAGCAGCACAACTACAGCAGATTCAGGCAGAGCTTAGTGCAAATGTGTATGATCTGCATAAAAAGAATGGCGAAAGCCAGGAAGACTATCGCAAATGGGCGACCTTTTCGATCGCCGATGAGATGTACGCTATCGATGTGATGCAGGTAAAAGAGGTGTTGCGTTTCACCGATATTACACCGGTTCCCGGCGCACGAGATGGCGTACTCGGCATCATCAATCTACGTGGTAGCGTGGTCACCGTGGTGAGTTCACGCACCCTATTCTGCCTAGACGACAAAGAGATCGATCAAAACACCCGCATTATTGTTGTTGAGTTTGATGATCAAGAAGTGATCGGCATTTTGGTGGATGGTGTTGATGAGGTCATCAACCTCCCGGAAAGCCAAACCGACCGAGCTCCTGGTGTGTTACGCGAAGATACCCAGCGACAGTTTGTTCAAGGCGTCTGCTACCGTGAAGAACAACTGATTATTCTACTAGATCTCGACAAGATGCTAGCCGGCTTTAAGCTGCAATCGGATGATTCGTCCGAGTAACACCTATCACTTCGGATATAAGGCCTAGCAGCGGGCCTTATTTTATCTACGTCTCAGCCAATGTGAACGACGATCTGTCTAAGCTGATGATGGTGGCGATGCTCCCAGCAAAACACTCCCTGCCAAGTTCCCAACATTAATCGCCCCTTATGAATCGGCAGCGATAATGTGGTAGCGGTTAACGCCGCTTTAATATGTGCCGGCATATCATCACGCCCCTCTGATAAGTGGGTATAGAGCGGATCACCCTCGGGCACGAGACGGTTGAGCCAATTCTCTAAATCATGTTGCGCGCTCGGATCCGCATTTTCCTGAATGGTCAGGCTAGCACTGGTATGCTGTATTAATAAACTACACAACCCATCTTGCACACCACTACGGCGCACAAGTCGATGGATCTCCTCGGTAAACTCGTACAACCCCTGCCCCTGAGTTGCAACACTGATTATATCGACCATGCTTTTCCATCCATTATAAAAAAAGCCCCGCCGGAGCAAACTGCTCGGACGGGGCTTACTGCGATACTTAGAATCATCACACCTAGATTAAAGCACCCGGTTGTTATTAAGAAACTTACTTTCTGGGCTTGGTCCGGTACCATCGGCGTAGAGCGTGACGCCGGATTTAAGACAGATAGTCAGATTCATATGGGATTCTTCGGTCTCTTTCGGCAACAGATGATTAACCACCGCTTTCTCTTCTAACAGTTCTAGCTCGGTGGCGGTCAACTGCTTGCGACTGAAATCACTGATATCTAACCCATGGACAATCTGATAGCGGCCATAATTACAACGTACTGGGAAGGAGAAGAACACACCCTTTTCGATACCATAACTACCATCACTGATAATGCCCATACTGACGATCTCACCTGGTTCGGTGCCCTGAGTCCAGTTATGCATCTGATCGACAATCGCTTGCGCCGCTGATGCCGCACTGGACAATCCTCGCGCCTTAATAATCTCGCTACCGCGCTCTTGCACCCGGGGTATAAACTCATCTCGATACCAAGCGGTATCAATCTGCCCCATCGCCGGCATACCAAATACCGTCGCATGATGAAGATCCGGGTACTGGGTGGGCGAATGGTTGCCCCAGATGATGATATTCTGAATATCACGGGCTGTGACCCCGCACTGACTGGCCAACATCCCTTTAGCGCGGTTATGGTCCAAACGGGTCAGACAGGTAAACTGAGAGGGGCTTAACTTAGGCGCATTGCGACTAGCGATCAGTGCATTGGTGTTCGCCGGATTGCCGGTAACCAAGACCTTAACATCGCGGTTGGCAAAATCGTTTAATGCTTTACCCTGACGAGCAAAAATTTCAGCATTCACTTCCAGTAGATCGCTGCGCTCCATGCCGGGCCCACGAGGACGTGCGCCAACCAGCAAGGCATAGTGACAATTACAGAAGCCATCTTCCACATTATCATGCAAGGTGATGGTGTGTAGCAGTGGATAGGCACAATCTTCCAGCTCCATGGCAACCCCCCGCAGCGACTCCATCGCCCCCGGTAGCTCAATCAACTGCAGAATTACCGGCTGATCCCTACCCATCATTTCGCCAGCAGCAATTTTAAACAATAGGCTATAACTAATGGCGCCTGCCGCGCCCGTTACCGCAATCCTGACCGGTCTTCTCATCATCTATTCCTTTTTATTATATACTTATGAAAGCACTATCTTAGACAAAAGTATAAAACAACGATTTTACGATGTAACTACTACTAGAGAACAAATCGTTATGCTGTTTAAGTATATCCTTAAACCCTAGATACCCGCGTCATCGATCACAAGCCTCGTTGGCTATCCTGTCGAAGAAACACTCGATCAGGCGTTTCGATTGCTCTGCGCAACTGTCTCAGCATGGTATCAAGGTCACGATTAAGCACCCCTTTCAACACTAAAAAGTTCGAGGCATGGTCGCTGCGAAAGATGGTTTTTTGCAATTTAAGCTGAGATAAAAACAGCTCCATCTCTTCAAATAACTGGCGTTGATTCAGTGCGGTAAAGTCGCCACCAAACCCCTCAGCCACCCGCTGATTACCCCGCCGAGAAAAAAGCACCAACGTTGCCAGATAATCAGGTTGTACCAAGTTAACTAGCTTGGCAGATGACAGTGCGTGCTGCTTGCTCATCCGCGTCCCACCGATGCCGTTGATCAACATAACCGAAGTTTTAATGCCGGCTTGTTTGGCTTTTAGCAGAGACTCAGCGGTCGTTTGCAAGGTTTCGCCTTTATCGATACAGCGCAACACCTCATCATCACCGCTTTCGGCACCGACATAAATCAAGGTTAAGCCGAGTTCGCGCAACTGCTGCAACTCCTCGACGGATTTATGCTTCAGGTTAGACGGCAACGCGTAAGCTGAGACCCGCGTCACATTAGGTAGATGAGTACGTATAGCGTCCAGTATTGTTTGTAAACGACGAAACGACAACACCATCGGATCGCCATCACCGAGAAAAACCCGCCGAACACCGGGGAGCTGCTGACCACAGCGGCGAATCTCTTCGAGCAGCTCGGCTTCACTCTTTAGCTTGAACTTCTTCTGTGGGTCGATGTACATTTCACAAAAGGTACAGCGATTCCAGCTGCAGCCATTGGTGACTTGTAAAATCAGTGAATTCGCTTCGCTGGGTGGCCGATAAACCGGTTCGATATAACTAACCGGCGGCATCTGCGTACTCATTAAGCGGTCGCAACCACTTTATTAAACATTCGCTCAAAGTTATGGCTGGTTATTTCAGCCACCTCTTCGATACGCAGCCCTTTAATGTCCGCCACGCATTGTGCCACTTCCACCACATACTGCGGCTCATTAGGCTTACCACGGTATGGTACTGGCGCCAGATAGGGGGAATCCGTTTCAATCAGTAGATTCTCCATCGGCACTTGGCGAACCACTTCGCGCAGCTCAGCCGCATTACGAAAAGTGATGATGCCGGAAAATGAGATCATATAGTTAAGATCCATTGCCTCACGCGCCATCTGCCAATTTTCAGTGAAGCAGTGCAACACCCCACCCACATCGGAGTCTGCATATTGGCGCAGCAACGACAGAGTATCTTCTCGGGCATCTCGGGTATGCACAATGACCGGCAAACGAGTGGCCGTTGAAGCCTTAAGGTGACGTATAAAGCTTTCTTGCTGCTGCGCAATCGTGTCCTGCTGATAATAGTAATCTAAACCGGTTTCGCCTAAAGCGACAACCCGAGGATCTGCTGCATAGGCGATAAGATCGTCTATCTCTGGCATCCCTTCGGCCACATGCAAAGGATGCACACCCGCCGAGGCGAATACATTATCGAACTGTTTAACGGTTTGCAGCATTTCGGGGAGTTGTTGTAACTCGATGGCAACACAGAGCATCCGAGAGACTTGTTTAGCGGCAGCGGCGTCCATCACCAACTGAAGATCATTATTGCGAACGGACAGATCCAGTCTGTCCAGGTGACAGTGGGAATCTACAAACATGGGAGGTAACTCTGAATTACATAGTATTGGTGCGTCTGCCGGAATTAAGCAGTGTCGCGACATAGGTTTCTATCTTAGAGATCAGGGTCGCATCATCCTGCGACAACTGAATACCGATACCGGGGATACGGCCACCCTGGGCTGCTCTTGGGGTAACCCAAACAACTTTACCGGTAACGGGAATCTTATCACTCTCATCAATCAGGCTCAGCAGCATAAATACTTCTTCGCCAAGCTGATAAGTGCGAGTTGTAGGTATGAACAGTCCGCCGTTCTTAATAAACGGCATATATGATTTATAGAGATCTTCCTTGGTCTCAATCGCCAGGGATAAAATCCCGTGACTCATGCGGGGTACAACTGACATGGGCCGTATAGCCTCCCTCGTACTTATTTCATCCTGATTCAGATGTGCTACATAGTACTATTGCTGACTGCTGCTGTATATCGTATCAGAACAGTTAGTTAGACCTAGGTAAAGCATACCATTCACTTAACAACTTCTCCATTAACAACTGCTTATTGGGGTTGCGACGAAACATCAAATCTTTACGCGCCGCCTGCACCTGATCAGCAAAGCCATAAAGTTTACGGCTACTGACCTTGCGCGCCACCGCTACAAGCATATTGCGAGCATCAGTATGACGCAACAGATCCGGGTCAGCCTCACTCTCAGCCGCACGAGCAATATCCACAACCCAGCTATAGATCCAACCCAGTAACAATTCCAGATCTTCCCGATAGAGTGACTGCGCCACCTCAACCGAACTACTACGGTTTTTCAAGATATCTGCCAGCCCTTTTAACACCTTGGCGCGCAGGCCCAACAGGTCATCCTGTTTATAGGCCAGCGCTTGCAGGGGGGAATTATGGGCAATCACCAATAGTTGAGCGGCTTCCCCAGCGTCAACCCCTAGCTGGGTAGATACCCACTGGGTCGCCAAAGCATGATCCGCCGGAGGCATATCAACCCGCTGACAACGGCTCTTGATAGTCGGCAGCATCTGCCCCAGCCGATGGGTTAGCAGCATAATAAGGGTATTCGAACCCGGCTCTTCAAGCATTTTCAGCAATGCGTTAGAAGCATTAATATTCATGCTGTCGGCAGGATCTAGAATCACTACGCGATAGCCACCCTGCTGCGCCGTCGAGTAAATAAATGTGGTTAATTCACGAATTTGATCGATCTTAATCGGCTTGCCCGGCTCATCCGGTTTGAGCTGATAGAGATCTGGATGTCCGCCACTGCCGGTCAGTTCACAGCTACGACAATGACCGCAAGCAACACCGTTGTGCGGCTCACGACAGAGTACATAGTTTGCCAAGGCCATCGCAAAACAGGCTTTACCGATCCCCTCAGGGCCATTAATCAGCAACGCATGGGGGAAACGATTTTGTGCTTTGAGTTCCAGTAGATATTCCCAACGCCCTTTTAGCCAAGGCAGCACCATCGCCCGGTCTTGCCAAAGATCATCGCTCACTGAGCTTGCTCCTGAAGGTAGTGTTCCAATACGCTAGCGATCTGCGCTTGCACTTGCTCAAGTGTGCCAGAAGCGTCTATAACTGCAAAGCGTTGCGGGTCGGCAGCAGCACGTTCAAGATAAGCATTACGCACCTGCTCAAAAAAAGCCATGCGTTCGTTTTCAAAGCGATCTAACTCACCCCGTTCACGGGCGCGTGCCAAACCGATCTCGACCGGCAGATCCAACAAAATAGTCAAATCTGGCTGCAAGCCACGCTGCACCATAGTCTCTAGCAGTGTGATCATCCCTTTACTTAAACCCCGACCGCCGCCTTGATAAGCAAAGGTGGCATCGGTAAAACGATCACACAGCACCCAGCGATCTGCATCCAACGCTGGCCGGATCACCGTTTGCAGGTGCTGTGCCCGGGCAGCAAACACCAATAACAGCTCGGCATCATCTGCCACCACTTCATCACGATTGGCCAACAGCAACTCACGCACCTCTTCAGCCAAGGGTGTGCCGCCGGGCTCACGGGTTAGTTGATAGTCTATCTGATGTTGCTGCAAAACAGATTCTATAAACCGCAAGTTGGTAGACTTACCTACCCCTTCGGTGCCCTCGAGTGTGATAAAACGGCCTGAACTCATGTTTTCACTCATATTATCTAATGATTAGGCTAGGCTTTAGCCTTAGCTTCCCGGGCTCGAGCGATAGTCACTACGGCGGCGCAACTGGTACTCTCGGACCGCCTTATTGTGATCTTTCAAGGTAGCAGAAAACTGATGACTACCATCACCCTTGGCGACAAAATATAACCACTTACCCTCATCCGGGTGCAGTGCGGCTTGAATAGCATCACGCCCGACCATCGCAATGGGTGTCGGCGGCAAACCACTAATGGTATAGGTGTTGTATGCGGTGGGCTTACGAAGGTCTGATCGACGAATATTACCCTGATAACGATCCCCCATACCATAGATGACGGTAGGGTCTGTTTGTAGCTTCATCCCTTTTTTCAAGCGCTGCACAAATACGCCAGCAATCAGCGGCCGCTCACTCGCTTTAGCGGTTTCTTTTTCAACAATAGAAGCCATAATTAAAGCCTCATATGCTGATGAATACGGCAGCGCTTTAGCCTTACCTAGCCAAGCTTTATCAAGTTCCGCTTGTAGCAGCGCATGAGCCCGTTTTAGCAAGTCAGCATCACTCATACCACGATGAAACTGATAGGTATCGGCCAAAAACATCCCTTCAGGGTGCTTTCCTTCCAGCCCCAACGCAGTCATTATTTGCGCATCGGTCTTATCGGCGAAGGTGTTTTTGATATTAGGATTGGATTCAAGAGAGGCACGTAACTGTTTGAAAGTAAGACCTTCTATTACCGTAAACTTATAGGATAGCGTCTTACCCTCTATCATCTGCAGCACTAACGTACGCGGGGTCGTGCCGGGTACAATCTCATATTCACCCGCTTTCAGTAGATGCCCCACTTTCTTTAATCGGATAAAGAATGAGAACCAGTCGGGCTTATCTAACATACCCTCAGCAGCAAGTTGGCCGGCAAATCGACTAAAACTACTGCCGGGCTCGACCATCACAATTTTTGCTTGCGATAGGTTTAGCGGGCTATCTAGATAAGACTGCAAAGAACGCCACCCGCCATAAGCAAGTGCAACCACAACCAGCAAGGTAATCAGAAAAGAGACAACGACTTTACGCACTAATAAATTCCTTCAGCAGACAGGCTCGTCTGCAAACACTGGGTAATCGGCCCAATGGGCCACCTTGACTGACGCTGATCGGCCAGAGTGCATTGAATCACCGGCCAGATCGCAATAACACTGTTACAGACAAAGACTTCATCCGCCTGACAGAGCGAACCCAAGGTAAACAAGCCCTCCTCTAACGGGATACCCTGCTGTTTAGCGAGGCGTATAAGCTGTTCGCGGATAATGCCTTTGACACCACATCGATCAAGCTGAGGGGTGTAGAGCACCCCATCACGACACCAGAACAGATTACTCATCGTGCCTTCTACTAGATAACCTTCGGTGTCCAGTACTAAGCCTTCTCGAATGTCGGGGGCCGACCATTCAGACCGCGCCAACACCTGCTCTAAGCGATTCAAATGTTTAATGCCGGCCAGTTGTGGCGCAATCGCCAATCTCGTCTGACACAGCCGTACCGCAACACCATTCGCCGATGGCTGATCAGGGTAGCTAGGAAATGCATTCAGCTGCAGGATTCGATTGATCGATACGCCAGCATCCACCGCATAACCACGGCCACCGCAACCTCGAGTAACGGTGATTTTGAGCACTTGGCGTTCAGGCAGGGTAGATTGTTTCGCCAGCAGTATCGCTAGATCGGCTAATAAAATCTGTTCAATATTATCCATTAAGGGGATTAAAAGACGCTCAGCACCCGCTTTGAGACGGTTAAAATGAGCCTGCCAAGCGATTGGCTGACCCTGCTGCAGGGTAATCGTTTCAAATAAACCATGGCCGTAGGCTAGCCCCCGGTCGGCAACCGGAAGTGACTGTTCAAGCAAACCATTGATAAGTGTGGTGGGCGGCATAAAAAACAGAAAAGCGGGTGCGCCGATAGCGCACCCGTCTCATCAGATCTTACGGAAGACTAAGGTACCGTTGGTACCACCGAAACCGAAAGAGTTGGATACCGCAGCCTCAATAACAGCCTCTTGAGCCGTATGCGCTACGTAGTTCAGATCACAACCTTCAGATGGGTTATCCAGGTTGATCGTCGGTGGCGCTACCTGATCACGTATCGCCAGTACTGAGAAGATAGCTTCGACAGCACCTGCAGCACCCAGCAGATGACCAATCATCGATTTAGTCGAACTCATACGCACCTGCTCTGCTGCATTACCCAACACCAGTTTAGCGGCATTAGATTCAGCGATATCACCCGCCGGTGTCGAGGTACCATGAGCATTGATGTAATTAATTTGCTCAGGGTTAAGGCCCGCGTCTCTGACAGCATTCGACATCGACATTGCAGCACCTTTGCCATCAGCCGGTGGTGAGGTCATATGATAGGCATCATCACTCATACCAAAGCCAACGAGTTCAGCATAGATATTAGCGCCGCGAGCCTTCGCTGATTCGTACTCTTCGAGCACCACAACGCCCGCACCATCACCCAGCACAAAGCCATCACGATCACGATCCCATGGACGGCTAGCCGCCTGCGGATCATCGTTACGGGTCGAGAGTGCTCGCGCAGCAGAGAAACCACCGACACCCAAAGGTGTGGTTGCCATCTCGGCACCGCCCGCGATCATCACATCCGCATCGCTGTTCTGAATCATCCGCGCCGCAAAACCAATATTATGGGTACCGGTTGTACACGCCGTAGTAATGGCAATATTTGGCCCTTTAAAACCATATTTAATCGCCAAATTACCGGAGATCATATTGATGATACTACCGGGCACAAAGAACGGTGAAATCCTCCGTGGGCCGCTTTTGTTAAGCGTATCGTGGGTCGCCTCAATCATCGGCAAACCACCAATACCCGAACCAATGGCTACACCGATACGGGGGGCATTCTCTTCAGTCACATCCAGCTCGGCATCTTCAACAGCCTGAATCGCTGCAACCATACCGTACTGAATGAACAGATCCATTTTCCGTGCATCTTTCGAGGTCATGTAACCGTCAAGATCTAGCCCTTTAATCGGGGCAGAAAAACGAGTACCGAACGACGTCGTATCAAAGTGGGTAATGTTAGCCACGCCACTTTTACCGTTAAGAATGCTGGTCCATGTCTCCTGGACAGTGTTACCGACCGGGGTCAGCATACCCATGCCTGTAACAACGACTCTTCTCCGAGACATTAAAATCCTCCTGGGTTACCGGTATAACAAAAGAAAAGCCGCACTATATCACTATAGTTGCGGCTTCTCGGTAGTCTGGTGCGAGTCGATTACTGGTGTGCGTTGATGTAATCGATTGCCAGTCTAACAGTGGTGATTTTCTCTGCTTCTTCATCAGGAATTTCAGTTTCGAATTCCTCTTCCAGAGCCATAACAAGCTCTACAGTATCCAGAGAGTCTGCACCAAGGTCTTCAACAAAAGAAGCATCGATAGTCACTTCTTCTTCTTTAACACCCAGCTGTTCAGCAATGATTTTCTTTACGCGATCTTCGATGTTGCTCATAACTCTTCCTATTGTTTATCGACATCCACATCCGAAGATGTGAACAGGGATTTTATTAGAATCCGCCGCTATGGATCAAGCCTGACGGCGATATTTCTCCAGTGAGCTGCGGCTCATTATCAACACTTTTACAGAAAAAACAATTCCTCAGGGAAAACTTTATGACATATACATGCCGCCATTGACATGAATCGTGTCTCCGGTCACATATCCGCCGGCATCACTGGCTAAAAAACCAACAACAGCGGCGACTTCTTCAGGCTGCCCTAAGCGACCCATTGGAATCTGTTTTTGTAATGCTACTTTGTGTTCTTCCGGTAACCCACTAGTCATATCGGTATCGATAAAACCAGGCGCCACACAGTTGACGGTGATATTGCGGGAGCCGACTTCACGGGCCAGCGCCCGACTGAAACCTTCCATACCCGACTTAGCAGCAGCGTAGTTAGCCTGCCCAGCGTTGCCCATAGAGGCAACCACTGATGAAACATTAATAATACGGCCCCAACGCGCTTTGGTCATGCCGCGCAAACAGCCTTTCACCATTCGATATACGGACGTTAGGTTGGTATTCATCACAGAATCCCACTCTTCCTCTTTCATCCGCAACATGATGTTATCCCGGGTGATACCCGCATTATTGACGATGATAGCAACAGGGCCAAACTGCTCTTGCACTGCTTTTAGTACACCATCAACTGACTCACTTGAGCCTACATCAAGACATAAACCTGCACCTTTTACGCCCGCTTCCTGAAGGTAATCAGTGATTGAAGCTGCGCCTTTATCACTGGTCGCAGTGCCAACAACAACAACACCTTGACGCCCCAGCTCTAACGCAATCGCTTTACCGATCCCTCGAGTAGCACCGGTAATCAGCGCAACTTTGCCTTCGATACTCATAATCTGTTTCCTTTAATTCAGAGATTAAGCGCTCAGCGCCTTCTCAAGACCTGCAGGGTCATTAATGGCGGCAACTACCAGACTGCGCTGAACTTTCTTATTCAGCCCTGACAGCACCTTCCCAGGCCCACACTCAACCGTGCGTTCAACACCCTGCTCAATCATATTTTGTACAGAGTCCGTCCATAAAACTGGACTATACAGCTGTGCCAACAAATTTTCGACCAGCTCAGCAACACTCGTTGGCGCTTTAGCGGTAAAATTCTGAATAACCTGCACCGACGGCAGCTTAATATCTATATTCTTTAACTCAGCGGCCATCTGTTCAGCCGCAGGCTTCATCAGTACGCAGTGGGATGGCACACTAACCGGCAGCGGTATTGCACGCTTCGCACCGGCCGCTTTACAGCCTTCCATCGCCCGCTCAACAGCTGCTTTATTGCCCGCAATAACAACCTGTCCGGGACAGTTAAAGTTAACCGGTGATACAACCTCATCACCCGCTGCCGCTTCACAGACCGCCGCAATGGCCTCATCGGCTAAACCGAGTATCGCCGCCATAGCACCCGTACCCGCAGGCACCGCTTGCTGCATAAACTCACCACGCAACTTAACAAGATTAACCGCATCTTTGAAGTCAATCGCACCAGCACACACCAGCGCTGTATATTCACCAAGACTATGACCCGCCATCAACACAGGCAGATCACCGCCTTGCTGTTGCCAGAGACGCCATAACGCTACACCCGCAGTGAGCAAAGCAGGCTGGGTACGATCAGTTTGATTTAGATCAACTTCAGGACCATCTTGAGTCAATGCCCAAAGATCATATCCCAGCACATCGGATGCTTCAGCGAAGGTTTCCTGGATAACAGAATGTTCAGCTGCTAGCTCAGCTAGCATGGCCAGATGTTGCGAGCCCTGACCGGGGAAAACAAAAGCGAGGGGTTGTGGCATTATTACCTCAATATACAGATAAACGCATAACAATTTAAAGGACGTAGTTTACAGGATTCGCAATGAATTAAAACGATTGTCTTACAGATCAAGCATTTCCGTTAACTATCGGTGATATGTGATTCCAGTTGTCGATTAATACTACCGGGCACATCCATTATCACTTCGGCGACGGCTTGATCGATCGCATAGCCAAAACATTCACGATTAGCCGAGCCATGACTCTTGACCACAATCCCTTGCAAGCCTAACAAACTAGCACCATTACGACGGGCCGGATCAATGTGCGCCCGAATCTCTTCCAAAACAGGCTTAGCTAACCACGCCATCAACTTACGCCGCAGCGAACGACTAAAGCTACGCTTAAGTTGCTGCCCGATCAAACGCGCAACCCCCTCACTGCTCTTTAGCGCGATATTGCCGACAAAGCCATCGCAAACCACAACATCCACTTTACCAGTGAAAATATCACCGCCCTCAATAAAACCATGGTAATTCAAGCCACCATGTTCGCGAATAAGACGGGATGCCAACTTTACCTGCTCATTACCCTTAATCTCTTCAGCACCGACATTTAGCAACCCCACACGGGGCTCCGCAATGCCTTCAACCGCACTGGTCATGACCGATCCCATGATAGCGAACTGCAAAAGATGCTCAGCACTACAATCGACATTAGCGCCTAGATCGAGCATATAGCTAACACCATCAACAGAGGGAATCGCAGTGATAATGGCGGGCCGATCAATACCCGGCAACATTTTTAAGGTAAATCGCCCTAATGCCATCAATGCACCCGTATTTCCGGCACTGACACAAGCTTGCGCCTGCCCTTCAGCAACCTGCATAATCGCTCGATACATTGAAGTATCGCGACGTTTACGCAGCGCGTAGGAAGGCCGTTCATCACAACCGATGACTTTTTCAGCATTAATAGTAGAGATACGTGAAGACAGTGTTTTATCAGAGCTCTTAGCTAGCGCTTGACTTAACAGGGGTGTGAGAACTTCTTGCTGACCTACTAATTGCAGAGTCAGACGAGGATGACGCTTTAACGCATCAACTGAGGCAGGAATAACAACGCGGGGACCGAAGTCCCCGCCCATCGCGTCAACCGCGATGCAAATGCTGTCAGACAATCTTACTCGTCGTCTTGCTGTGCAACAACCTGCTTACCACGGTAGAAACCATCAGCACTTACGTGATGACGACGGTGAGTTTCACCAGTGGTTGCTTCTACTGAAAGAGTTGGGTTGCCCAGTGCATCGTGTGAACGACGCTGACCGCGACGTGAACGAGTTACTTTGCTCTTTTGTACTGCCATGGGTATATAGCTCCTATTTCACTTATCAGCCTTCAGTGAGGCTAATACACTGAAAGGGTTCGGTTTATCAGTTTCATTGTCAGTCGTCACCTCGTCACCGAAGGATGTCTGCACACTGCAATCGTCATGGTATGGCACGATAGGAAGCGATAAAATCAACTCTTCCTCGACCATTGGAAACAATTCCAGATCATCTCCCGCTACAATCAAAGAATCATAGTACCTGGGTAGATTTTTTGCATGCTCCTCGGTGGGAGCGACAGCCAAATTGAACTTAGCTTCGACTTCGATCTCAACTGGCTCAAGACAGCGTTGACAGGTCATAGAGACCTTAGCGTCAGCGGTGCCCTTAATTGTACGGATGCGCAATTCATCAGTATCAAACTGCAGATCAACTGATACTTTACCCTGCTTATCGGCCAGCATTGTAGCCAGATTCGGCAGCAGAGCAAGCTCGGCGTCACCTTGTATCCGTACTCCCCGATCAGCAAGCTTACGCGGGTCAATTTTCTTTGGTAATGGGGCGTTCGACATAAGCGCGCAATTCTAGGGATCAAAAGCCAGTCTGTCAAAGGAAATAAGGCTTTAAAAGGTAAAAAAACACGCTAATATCTGCAACTTAACATAACCTCTACTGTTTTGGAGAAATTGGGGCATGACACAGCTAATTTTAGCGTCCAGTTCACCTTTCAGAAAAGCCATTCTGGATAAGCTCAACCTCAACTACCAAGCCGTCTCGCCCGATATTGACGAAACTCGACTGGAAACCGAAACCCCGAATGACTATGTCGCACGTCTGGCCCGTCAGAAAGCGCAAGCATTGCAAGTAAGCTTCCCTAATGCATTAATCATCGGTTCGGATCAAACAGCCATCATTAACGGCGAAACCATTGGCAAGCCCGGCGACTACCGAACCGCTTACCAACAGCTCTCCGCTGCATCAGGGCAAAGGATTACCTTTCTTACCGGCTTAAGCCTACTGAATAGTCGTACCGGCGAGTGCCAAACCGAGGTCGTGCCTTTTCATGTACACTTTCGTGACCTGACCCCGGCGATGATTGATAACTACCTTAACACTGAGCAACCTTATAGCTGCGCCGGTAGTTTTAAATCCGAAGGACTGGGCATTGCCCTGTTTGAAAAACTCGAGGGCGATGACCCAAACACATTGATCGGTCTGCCGCTGATCCGCTTAATTCGAATGTTGGAAAAGCAGGCCATCACCATCATCTAGTGCCGCCCGGTCTTATGACGGCAGCTTAGGAAAACACTTCACCGTTGAGTGTGCCCTTTAGGTGGTAAACCGGACGGGTTGCCTGCTCCACGAGCCAGGAGGCAAATAGCTCGGCATCAGGAGGTAACTCGATGCCAGAACGGCGCACCAAGTAAAAAGACTCACTGGCCTCGACCCGATGAGTCAACGGTGCCACTAAGCGCCCTTCAAGCAAGAGGTCTTCGACCATCGAAGAGCGCCCAAGTGCAATCCCCTGACCGAGCTCAGCAACCCGCAGCGATGCCAGCAGGGTATCAAACTGCATGCCGCGTGAGGGGTCAACTCGCTCCTCGCCCACCATAGACAACCAATAACCCCAACCCTCTTCATACCCGAGCACATGCAATAAGGTATGCTGAGCAAGGTCAGCCACCTCATGAAGCGGATGTCGAGCGGCTAAATCTGGCGAACAGACCGGAAACAGCTTATCCCAGGTCAGACGGTGATTAATCAGCCCCGGCCAGCCTCCATTGCCCCAACGGATCTCTAAATCATCCTCATCATCGATATCCTTGACCCAGAGATTACTGATATAGCGGATATCGATTTGTGGGTAGCGGGCCTTGAAGTCGGTCAAGCGCGGTGCCAGCCAATGAACAAAAAATGACAGACTACCGCGGATTTTAATGGGCGTTTGTTCACGCTGACTAAAGAGTTCACTCGTACCTGCGGCTAATCGAGAGATCGCATCTTGCACTACCGGCAGATACGACTGTCCCTCCTCTGTCAGGCTCAATCCACGCGGCAAACGCTTAAATAGGGTAACGCCAATATGATCCTCTAACAGGCGCATCTGCTGACTAACAGCCCCCTGCGTCAGACAGAGTTCTCGGGCCGCATGGGTAAAGTTCAGACAACGCGCAGAGGCTTCAAAGGTACAGAGCCAATTTAATGGGGGTAACGCTTTATGGTGCACTGCCACCTCCTTTAGATCACCGGAACCACGGTCACCCAGCTGCCTTTAAGACAACACCTGTTAAGACAACACCTGTCCGAGAAAACGCTGCAAACGGGTATTGGTAGAGTTAAAGAAGCGTTCAGGCTGTTCTTCAAACACCAGCTCTCCCTCTTCCATAAACACCACACGATCAGCCACTTCTCGGGCAAAGCCCATCTCATGGGTAACCACCACCATCGTCATGCCATCAGCAGCGAGGTTTTTCATCACATCCAGCACCTCACCGACCATTTCCGGGTCGAGCGCACTGGTCGGTTCATCAAACAACATGATATCAGGCATCATAGCCAACGCCCGAGCAATCGCAACGCGCTGCTGCTGGCCACCGGAAAGGTGGGAGGGGAAATTATCCATGCGTTCAGCTAGGCCGACTTTATACAGCAGCTCACGCCCCTCTTCTTCCGCTTGCTGGCGAGTTTTCTTCAGCACTTTAAGAGGCGATAACATGACGTTACCTAATGCCGTTTTGTGCGGAAAGAGGTTGAATGATTGAAACACCATCCCTACTTTCTCACGCACGCGATTGATATTGGTTTGTTTGCTGGTGAGATCAAAGCCATCAATGACAATCGAACCATCTGAGATCGTTTCTAACTGATTAAGAGTGCGTAAAAAAGTCGATTTTCCGGAGCCACTCGGGCCGATAATCACCACCACTTCCCCCTGCTTGACGGTGAGCGACACCTGTTTGAGTGCATGGCAGCCATTGGGGTAGATCTTATCGACGGCGGTAGCTACGATAATATTTTCACTTACATTAGTCACTGGCAGCTAACCTCTTTTCTAGCTTTTGAATGGCCCAAGAAAGCCCCCCGGTTAACACCAAATAAAGCAACGCAACGGCAAACCATACTTCGAAGGGGGCAAACGTAGAGCTAACCACTTCACGGCCCGCCTTAGTCAAATCGGTAATCGAGATCACCGACACCAACGAGGAATCCTTGATCAGATTGATAAACTGACCCGCCATCGGTGGCAAGGTCCGCTTGAAAGCCTGCGGTAAAATCACGTAAATCATCGCCTGCACATAGTTCATCCCTAAACTGCGGGCCGCTTCCATCTGTCCCGGATTAATAGACTGAATACCTGAGCGTACGATCTCGGCAATATAAGCACCGGTAAATACCGCTAATGCGGCCACCCCGGCGGTGAAACGATCTAAATCGAGCACCGTACCGATAAAGAAATAGAAGATGAAAATCTGTACCAATAAAGGGGTACCGCGCACCAGCTCTATGTAGGTAATCGATAGATAGCGTAGCGCGGGATTAGAAGAGATGCGCGCCAATCCGGTAAACAGACCAATAATCATAGCGAACACTAATGACACAACCGATAGCTTTAGGGTCATAATCAACCCCCATGCGAGTGGGCCAAGGTTCCAGTGGGCTTGTTCGGCGACAATATCTCCTTCAAATACACTGTCGCCCTCATCTACGCTCAGCTGATCAAACGCCTTAATCACAAAAGGGTCATCGCCATAATCCGATTCAATCACGATACGCTGATGCTGCTCATCAACCGTCATCACCGTGCCATCAAAGGGGGCGCGGATCTCTAAGGGTTCGACACTGACAAGATACTGAGGAATACGTTCCCAGCGCCAAGTGTAATCAATGCTCTTACTGGACGCATAAATGCCAAAGCCTAAACCAAGCATAATTAGGATAAACACCGCTTTCCAAAAAAACTGGCTACGTTGCGTTTGCATTACAGAGTTATTCCCCATCGTTTACTACTTCGAATCACCATTAACGTCATGATGAGCGCAAAACCGTTTCACTAATATTATTGACGCCAAACCAACGCTCTTTATCTATGCGCTAATATCATTTCAACCCCGATATTTATCACGCAGCTAAAGATCGCTGACTAAGAGGTGGTGGGTAACGCATCACCGCGTCCCACCTAATAAGATATGCTTTAACCGAACGATTTTATGGCTTAGCACTCAGGCTTACTGAACGGCTTTAAGCCAAGCATCGTTGACAAACCATTTTTTGTAGAACTTATCATAACTACCATCGCCTTTAATCTGCGCGATGTAATTATTCAGGAAGTTGAGAAAATCAGGATCACCTTTGCGTACCGCCATACCTAAAGGCTCATAAGTGAAGGACTGATCAAGATGAAGCACCTTGCCCATATTCTGAGAAGCATAAATGGCATTGTATGGCAGGTCGTAAACAAAGGCATCGGCGTTGCCATTAATCACTTCCAAAGCCGCTTCGGATTCTGTTTCATAGAGATTCAATTTAGCTTTGCTCATATACTTTTTAGTGGCGTAATCCGAGGTCGCACCGAGCTTAGTGGTGACCCGATATTTCTCATCATTCAGATCTTTATAGCTTTTAACATCATCCTTCAACGCAGGGTTCAGCAAAATAGTCTGACCAACCACGATGTACGGGTCGGTAAAGTTAACTTTTAAGTTACGCTCTGGGGTAATGGTCATGCCGGAAATGATCATGTCGCACTTGCCCGTCAGCAGTGCGGGGATAATGCCATCCCAAGCGGTATTGCGCAGGTCCAGCTTCACGTCCATCGCTTTGGCCATCGACTTAGCGATATCGACATCAAAGCCAACAATGTCACCTTTCTTATTGCGCATATCGAACGGCATATAACCGGCTTCGACACAGACCTGCAACTCACCCCGTTGCAATACTTTATTTAGGGCCGACTCATCCCATAGATCGGTCGCCGATGCGCTCCCCGTTCCTGCTACAAAAATCATGGCGGCTGCCGTTATACACTTTTTCATATCAACATCTCTCATTGTGAAGCTGTTTATTTATCATCGACGAATCTTTACCCAGCCGGAGCAGCTCGAAAGCCGGCTATTTTAACGACTTTCGTTGGTTTTAGCACCCGCATAGCGCCGCTAAAAATCGATGTTATGTCAATCGTTATCGTTGCTCCATCGTTACGCTTGCTGCTTTCGCACATGCGCAAACGCCTGTTGCAGATCACCTATCAAATCCTCTATCTCTTCAATGCCCACCGATATCCGCACTAAACCTTCGGAGATCCCTAGGACTAAACGCTCCTCTAGCGTATTTTCCACATGGCTGGTGGTTCTGGCAGGACCGTAAATGGTTTCGACCGCCCCCAAATTGCCTGCACAGTGAGCATATTTAAGCTGCGGCAATAGTTGTTTAACGGTATCCATGCCGCCATGCACCACAAAACTCACGATGGCACCAAACCCTTTCATCTGCTCGCAGGCAATCGCATGATGCGGATGATCGGATAATCCCGGATAGTTCACGGATGCCACTAACGGTTCAGTTTGTAAATATTCAGCGATTATTTGGGCACTGCTCTGCTGCTGGCGGATCCGTAACGCCAGCGTCTTAATACCCCGGATAATCATATAAGCCGCAAACGGGTCTAGAATCGCCCCGTTAATCTCACGATAATGACGCACCTGGCTCACCAATGGTTCAGCACCACAGACAAGTCCCCCAAGAACATCGCCATGCCCGCTGAGAAACTTAGTCGCACTGTGTAGCACCAGATCAACCCCAAGAGAAAGCGGCTGCTGATTAAGCGGCGTGGCAAAGGTGTTATCGGCGATCACCAAAGCTCCTACCGAACGCGCAGCTTTAACCAAGCGTTTAATATCAATGATTTTCAACGTGGGATTGGTCGGGGTTTCGAGATACAGCACATCACAGCCCTGTGCAATCTGCCGCTCAATCTCGTCATGATCACCGGTGTCACACAAACTGACACTGACGCCCATGCGCGGCAAAAACTCTTCAAAAATTTTATTCGTGCCGCCGTAGCTATCCTTAGTTGAAACCACCCGTTTGCCATTAGATAAAAAGGTATAGAGCACACTACTAATGGCGGCCATGCCACTACTGAAAGCAACCGCTGACTCGGCATGTTCGAGGGCGCATAACTTCGCTTCCAATGCTTCCACCGTAGGGTTGCTCATACGGCTATAAATAAATCCTGGGGCCTCGCCAAGGGCAACGTTATACCAGTGATCAATATCGTCATAACAGTGAGCGGCACTGGTAACAATCGGCACTTGGGTCGCATTGTAAGGGTACTTAACCGATTCACCACCCCAGACAGCGTTAGTGGCGGCACCCATCTGATCAGGCGTATTCCCAGAGGCATTGTGTTTCATTCAGGCTACTCATATCAAATAAACAGGGGGATCATATCTGCCGACAAAATCCATAGTCACACTAATATAGCCAAAAGCGGAATGCCCTAGTAGTTATCTAATCTGCGGCTTAGGGTCGCTTTTTTTAATGGCTAATAACTAAATAGTCGGATTCGGGATAAATCCTTGAATCCCCCCTCGGGGGCGCTAGAATTGCGTCAATATTGAATCGATGGAAACAGGCACTATGAATATGGTCACGATACTTGATGGTGGAATGGGTAGAGAGCTCGAACGTCGAGGCGCGCCGTTTAAACAACCTGAATGGTCAGCATTAGCCATGATGGATGCACCCGATATTGTTAAAGAAGCCCATAAGGCCTTTATCGATGCCGGCTCGAAAGTCATCATTACCAACAGTTACGCGCTAGTTCCTTTCCATATTGGCGATGACCGTTTTAAAGCACAGGCGAGCACATTGGCAGAACAGTCCGCCATCGTTGCTCAGCAAGCGGTAAGCGAGTCGGGTCAGAGCGATGTATTGGTCGCGGGCTCCTTGCCGCCACTATTTGGCTCCTACCGCGCCGGCCTATACCAACCAGAACAGGCCGAATCGATTGCCTTACCTTTGATTCAGGCGATGAATCCCCATGTCGACCTGTGGCTCAGTGAAACTCAAAGCCTCATTGAAGAAGCGCTGTGTGTTAAAGCACTGGTTGACCGTATCGATAGCGCCCATAAGCCCTACTGGGTTTCCTTTACGCTTGAAGACGCAGAAGTTACCGAACAGCCTTTACTGCGTTCCGGTGAAACGGTGGTGGCTGCCGTTGAGGCTATGGTCGAAGCCGGTGTAGATGCCATCCTCTTTAACTGTAGCCAGCCGGAAATCATCACCGATGCGATTAAACTGACTAAAGAGACGCTAGCCAATACCCCCTCAGCACAGGCACGAGCCATTAAAGTTGGGGCCTACGCGAATGCTTTCCCACCGCAAACTAAAGATGCTACTGCAAATGATGGACTCGATGAGTTACGGGATGATTTAACCCCTAGCAACTATCTGCAATGGGCGCAGCAATGGCATGCACTGGGAGCAGAATTGATCGGCGGGTGTTGTGGTATTGGCCCAGAACATATCGAAGTATTAAGTAAAAATCTCAACTAATACCGAGTAACCTGCATGTCTACCGATCATGGTTGGGCATGCATTGAGCACAGCAAAGGTCAGCCTAACCAAAAGGGCCTTTGCTTTATGCTTCTGCATTATTTTCAAGCAACACGCTAATAGCTAATACCCCCCAAATCCACTGATTCGCATCTAAAGGTATCAACATACACTACTTTTTAGCGCGGCCTAGTTTAAAAACGCCCTCTTCTCCAGAATCAACGCCATTGAAACAGACACCACACACGCACAACAATGGAGTTGAACATGACACACACAAACAACACGCTGGTACAACAGGTAACCGCCACCCTTGAGGAAGGCGATATTCTGTTCATCTCGATCGATGCCTTTCTCTATAAGCAGGTGGCTAAGGGCACCGGTAGCTGGAGTTCCCATGTGGGCTTTGCGATTAAAGAAGCTAATCAATGGTTTGTCATTGAAAGCAAAGTGCCGGTGGTCTGTAAAACCCCTTTGGACAAATTTCTTAGCCGCACCTGCAATAATGAAGTCATGGTACGCCGCCTTAAACAGCCCTTAACTCAAACCGAGATCGAGCAACTAAAAACGTCATCGACCAAACTAGCCAACAAGCTAAGTAACCGGCTCTATCACTTAGGCTTTGATTTCGACTCTGAGCGGCAATTCTGTTCCAAGTTTGTCCATCTGGTTTTTAAAGATGCATTGAATATTGAACTAGGCAAAGCACAAACCCTTGAACAGTTACTGCAAGAAAACCCCCAGGCATCGGTGCGGTTCTGGCGCTGCTGGTTTTTAGGCTTTATTCCTTGGCAGCGCAGAACCCTGACGCCCGCCAGTCAGATAGTCGACCATCAACTCGACACCGTGTTCACGACGGTGTAACGAATGAACAACTCACCTGAGTCGCTAGTTGTGCTCATGCTCATGGTGCGGCTTATGGTCATTATCCAGCATGCAGTTCTGCTCTGCGCTAGAGGACTCAATCTGAATAGTGCTATGGGCGATATCGAAGTGTGTTTGGAAGTGCTGTTGTAGGTGACATAAAAAATGGTTATCCAGTTTTGTGTCATTCACAACCAAGTGAACTGTCAGGGCTATTTCAGTGGTACTCAAAGGCCAGACATGCAGATCGTGGATCCGCTCAACAGACTCTAAATCGTTGATATAGTATTTTAGCGCCGCGATATCAACACTGTCGGGCACCGCATCCAAAGCATAGTTCATCGAATCTTTAAGTAATCCCAGCGTCCCCACCAAGATAACAGCGACAATAATTAAACTAATAACCGGGTCGATCCAAAACCAGCCATTAAACAAAATAAACAATCCCGCCACTACCACGCCTAGTGAGACCACGGCATCGGCGGCCATATGTAAAAACGCGCCCTTGATATTCAAATCATCCTTCTGACCGCTAAAGAATAGCAGCGCAGTCAGGGTGTTAATCAACACACCAATGGCGGCCACCACGATCATCGTCATCCCCTCGACAGGTGCGGGATTTCCGAAGCGGCTGATGGCCTCCCATGCAATCCCCCCCAACGCCAGCAACAGTAAAATAGCACTTGCAAGCGATGCTAATACCGGGGCTTTACGTAGCCCATAGGTTCGTTTTTCGGTTGCCGCAAGCCCCGCCAGATAGCTCGCCCCCCAAGCCAGCATCAAACTAAACACATCGCTCAGGTTATGCCCTGCATCGGCGATGAGCGCCAGTGAATCTGCCAATACGCCGTAGACCGCCTCGATCACCACAAAGATAATATTTAACGCAATACCGATGGCAAAGGCGCGATTGTAATTGCTGACATGATGACTATGTCCATGGTGACTGTGGCTCATAGGGCCCCTATACTTATTCGGCTGACCTGCTAGAGAGCAGGTAATCGTAAAAACACTTAACATACATAGGCATAATAATAACCTTGGCATAAAAAGGCATCTATTAATCAACTGATTCAAACAACCCTTGACGGGTGACAACCTTGCTCACTCATTGGCGCTATAAAGTATTAGGGCTATTTGTTACTCTGGTTTTTTAGTTAGCAGGCTGACAGCGCGCATGAAAAAACCAACAGGGTTAAAGACCTACGCCGGCATTTTGCTGATTGCCAGTCTACTCTTTTTTCTCACTGCCTCAGACCAACAAGATAAAGAGATCATTCCCGCCATAGCTGCGCACCAAAACTACCGCTTTACCGATGATATTCAACCGATCTTAGATACCAAATGTCTCGCCTGCCATGCCTGTTATGACGCCCCCTGTCAGCTAAAAATGGAGTCCTATCACGGCCTTGAACGGGGTGCATCGAAACAACGAGTTTATGATGGTGCACGATTGAGTGATATCACCCCGACACGCCTCTACATTGATGCCCAAACCCCAGAACAATGGCGTCAGAAGGGATTTTATTCGGTGTTATCTCACTACACCGACCAACATGATAAAACCGCCCCATTGATGCAACAAATGATCGATCTCGGTTATAACAATCCACTCCCGGCAGGCCAACCAGTAACGGATGATATTGAACTGGGATTTGATCGGGTTAATAGCTGTCCAGCTCCGGGGGAATTTGACGATTATGCCGAGCAATTCCCTCACGGGGGTATGCCGCTTGCGGTGTCTGGCTTGACACCTCAGGAGTATCAAACCCTCTCTACCTGGCTAAAACAAGGGGCCAATATCGACTCCCAATCCCGCCAGATCAGCAGCTCAGACCAACAGATGATCACGCGCTGGGAGCGCTGGCTTAATCAACCCGATAAACGCTCACAACTGCTCGCCCGGTATCTTTATGAGCATCTGTTCTTGGGCCATCTCTACCTACAAGCCTCAGCGGCAGAGCAGCCCAACAATGTACAATTTTATCAACTCATCCGTTCCTATACACCCAGCGGTGAAACGCCCGAGATTGTCTCGACGGTGCGGCCTAATGATGATGCGCAAAAACAGTTCTTTTATCGCCTCACCCCCATTGCCGGCACCATTGTTCACAAAACACATATCACCTATCGGTTTGATGCCAACCGGCTGGAACGCTACCAACAGTTATTTGCGGCCATCGATTGGGATGTGACCGAGCTGCCCGGCTATGAGTTTGCTGACCGCTCGAATCCCTTTCTCACCTTTGCGGCGATTCCGGCCAAACTCCGCTATCGCTTTCTCTTAGATGAAGCGCAATTTTTTGTGCGCAACTTTATTCGCGGGCCTGTCTGCCGTGGGCAGATTGCCACCAATGTTATTCGAGATCAGTTCTGGGTGATGTTTGAAAACCCTGCGCAGGAACACTACACCAATGACGAAAGCTATCAGGCTAGCGTAAACCCCTATCTTGGGTTACCCGGTGAAAAAACCTCACTGCTGAAATTCGGCTCTGAATGGCTAAGTTACAGCGATGATCGCAACCACTACCTGAGTCTACGTGAAAAAGCCTATCAACAGACCTTTCCTGCTGGCCCTTCGCTAGCGCAAATATGGAACGGGGAGCAAAGCAATCCGAATGCTTTTCTAACGGTGTTCAGGCATCACAACAGCGCGTCGGTGGTGCAAGGCTGGCGAGGTGAAATTCCGCTAACCACTTGGGTGATGGGTTACCCCTTATTAGAACGTACCTACTATGAGCTGGTGGTCAATTTCGATGTCTTCGGCAGCGTCTCCCACCAAGCACAAACACGACTCTATTTTGACCTGATTCGCAATGGTTCAGAAACCAACTTTCTGCGTTTTATGCCCGCGAATAGCCGTGAGAAAATCTATACCAACTGGTATCAATCAAGCGCCAAACTTAAAACCAAAATTGCCTATCGTGCCCTTGATAACCATACGCCTAGCGGTATTGTCTATCACAGTGATGATCCAAAACAGGAACTGCTGCAAACCCTGTTAAATAAATATCCGCTACTGACAGGCAATAGTGATTTGATTAACCGTTGCGACCCCTGCGATCAGACCACTGACACCCCAAGCGCAACAATAAACCGAGCTTTTAGTAAAATCGCAGCGCAACCTGCCGCCGAATTAGCGGGGATTCGCTGGTTACCCGAGGTTAGCTTTATCCGTATCAATCTAGATAACGAGTCCGGGAAGCAGTCCCAAGAGCCTGATTTTCTAGCCTATAGCCTGTTACGCAATCGTCGCCATAGCAGTGTCGCCTATCTGTTAGGCGAATCATTACGCTACCAGGAAGCACTCGATAGTTTAACCATTATGCCAACCCCTATCGGCAGCTACCCCAATCTGATATTGCAGCTAAAACTGAGTGAGGTCGATGAGTTTGTGACCCAGTTTAGCCACATCAAGGATGATCGAGGTTTCAATCAGTTTGTGCAGCGTTGGGGCATCGGCCGGATGAACCCGCACTTCTGGCGTGTCTTTCACAGTTTTAAAGACTATATGCAACGTACTGAACCGCTACAGGCCGGCGTTTATGATATGAATCGCTATGGACACTGGTAGCATTGAGCGAAGAGCAGCGGCTCACCGGAGCCGCCTCGGCAATGACTGTATTAACGAATTAACGCCACCTCTGTGGATTCAATAACTGTATTGGCATTCGCCCGCTCGATAATTTTAACCACCGTGGTTTGGATTACCTCATCCTCGCGCACATCCGTTTTACCCACAAAGGTTTGTGACTGCGGCGATGCCCCCTCCTCTAAGGTAAACTCAATCACAACCTGTGTGGCACAATCTTTCGTGGCACCGGCATACTTAATCGCAATCTGCGGATAGCCTTTATTACCTTTCTTAACTTGCTTGGCGATGCGACTTCTCGCTTTATCTAGGTTCATCTATGTTCCTCAAAACCGTCATCATTAATAATCGGATGGTCAACGGCGCCTGGATACAGCTGACCTTACCGCTTATCTATTTAATCGCACGTTATTAACACGAGCACAAGTGATTGTTTTCAATAGCGTTAAAATACATTGAGGAGATTAGCGTGAACCGGCTAACGATGCTGATAACGGGTAAATGAACAGCCGCGTCAATACCTAAGATAGCCTGGTTTTAGCAAGCCAACGGCAGCCTTAAGCCCTAAACAGATAACCAAGGGATAGCACGGAAAAAACAGCGAACCTCACCCTCGGCGAGGTTCAACAAAACGGATACTCAGCGGTCACGCACCGTTACGATCAAGATCATCGATTGAGAAGCTTTTTAGATGCTTCTCAATGCTTTATCAGCTATTACAGATCGAGTACCAATTTGGCTGAACGTGAGCGGGAGCAGCATGGCGTAAATTGATCGTTTGCCTGCTGTTCTTCGTCGGTCAAAAAACTATCCCGATGATCTGGAGTTCCCTCTAAAACATCCGTTAAGCAAGCCCCGCAGACACCCTGTTCACAGGAAACCGATAGATCAATACCCGCCTCCAAGATCACTTCCGCCGCACTCATGTCAGCCGGTACAGTGAGTACTTTACCCGACTGGGCCAACTCAATCACAAACGCATCACTACTATCATCATCCGTAACCGGCGCCGTGAAATATTCACGGTGCAATTGGGTTTCAGGCCAACCGTGCTTGCGGGCCGTATCCAAGACATGATCCATAAAGCCATTGGGGCCACACACATAGAGATGAGTATCGGCTAACACCGTGCTTAAGAGTGCATCCATATCTTTACGTTTTTCGGCGATACCGTTATTTTCATGGATCTCAACCCGGTCGGCGAAGTCACTGCTTAAGAGGTCATCCACAAACGCCATATGCTGCTTATTGCGGCCACAGTAATACATACTGAAAGCGGCACCTTGACGATGCAAGCCGTCTGCCATACACATCATCGGTGTAACCCCTACACCGCCAGCGATCAATAGCGAGTTGGTCGCTTTTTCTGCCAACGGAAATAAGTTACGCGGTTCACTTATGGTCAGCAGGTCACCTTCATTAACCGCACTGTGCATAGCCGCCGAGCCGCCACGGGATTCTGCTTCGAGGATCACCGCAATGCGGTAATGATCCCGCTCCGTAACCGAACTACACAGAGAGTATTGACGAGTTGGACCGTTCGGCGTCTGTACATCAATATGCGCACCGGCGGTAAATTCAGGCAACGCTTGACCATCGAGGGCAACTAAATCAAAGCTGACAATATGCTCTGACTCTTTATTCTTCTTAGCAACTTTCACTTGCAACATTCGTTGCCTCCTTTTATGAGTACTCATCATACGCCCGCATCTGACACCAAAATGTATTTAGGGGGTCATATCACCTTTAGCGGGCAAAACTTAATTAATCACACTTAACTAATAACGCTTAATAAAAAATATCATGGCAAACGCTTAGCCGCTCGGTCTAAGCGCCAGCCGCTTCACTTTCAACTAAAGCCTGTCGTACCAGTTGTTTGAGGTCACCATCGTGGCGAAACCCTAACCGGTCGGCAGCGGCTGTGTCTAGTGTTGGGAACGAGCCAAACAGGGCTTGGATCCGTTCATCCGGCTGCCACTGAATCAAATCATCAACCGGCGTACCATACTCGTCTCCGATCGCGGCCACCAGATCTTGCATGGCAAAACAGAGCGTTGGTAGGGTTAATGCTCGTCCGCTCGGCAAGTTGTCGGCCTCAATTATCGCCCCCTGCATTAGCGCATCCACCGCACAGGGTAAGGACACCGCCCAAGTAGTCGCATTCGCAGACGTCGGACAGACAAACCGTTGCCCGGCCTTTAGCGCACGGATGATATCACTCAAAAAGGCAGATAACTGCCCCGTCGGGGCCGCTGGGCGCGCTAATATACCGGGCAACCTTAACGAGCGACCATCAACCCATCCACGCCGACTGAAGTCAGCCAGCATAATTTCGCCAATCAGCTTCTGCGCACCGTAGGTCAGTTGCGGCCGCAAAGGGGTATCATCGGTCACATGGCCTGAGAGCTCCCCCAACGCGGCGATGCTGCTGGCAAACACAAACCTAGGTGCCGGTCCGCCAGCTTCAACTTGCTGTTTACCCAATTCCAACAGCCCTTGGGTCGCTTCAAGATTTACCGCCCGGGCGAGGGCATAGTTCTGCTCGGCCAACCCACCGGGCAGACTCGCCAAATGAAACACACTATCCAGTCGACTGGTGCCGAGCACCCTATTCAACCAACGGGTGTCCGCCAAATCCCCGGCATAATGATCAACCGGCACCCGCGACTGGGTGTACTGATCAAAACTCAGGTCGAGTAATGATAAGCGGCGAATTGGCCGGCCCCCCAATTCGCCGCGCTGTGCCAAGTGGTGGGCCAGCGCGTGCCCCACAAAACCATTCGCACCAGTAATCACAATATGCATAGCTGCCTCTCAATTGCTGTGCTGGACTTGTTTAATCGTTGTGAATATCGACCACTCGTTGATCAATCACACCAAAGGGGCCTTCACGGCCATCGTCATATAGAGCCTGCATACGCACTCGGTCGCCAAAACGCATAAAGTCGGTTTTAACACCGCCCTGATCAATGATTTCTATCACGCGACGCTCGGCAACACAGGCAGAGCCCGCTGCACGGGATTCATTCGACACCGTGCCGGAACCGATAATGCAACCGGCCGTCAGTTTACGTGAACGGGCGGCATGTTGAATGAGGCGAGCAAATGAGAAGTTCATCTCACGACCATGCGGCTCGCCAAAACGCTCGCCGTTCCAGCGAACCTGCAACTGCATATTGACTCGACCATTGGCCCAAGCATCGCCTAGCTCGTCCGGTGTAACCGCAATGGGAGCAAAGCTCGAAGAGGGTTTAGCCTGTAAAAAACCAAAACCGGTCTTCATCTCATGGGGCCCTAGTGCTCGCAGACTCCAATCGTTAATCTGTACAAGTAACCGAATGGTTGACTGAGCTTGCGCCTCAGAAGTTCCCATCGGCACCGCATCAACAATAACTCCGAACTCACCCTCGAAATCGATACCATCAGCTTCGCTGGGCATCGGCACATCGGCGCTGGCGCTGAGAAAATCATCGCTCGCCCCCTGATACATCACCGGAACCGTATCAAAATCAGGAATGGGTGGCGTATTGAAAGCCCGCTCCATTAATTTACCGTGATTCAAAAACGCCGATGCATCGAGCCATTGCGGGCTTCTTGGCAGTGGTGCGAGGCAGGCACTCGGATCAAAGGTAAAGCTATCACTCAGCTCGCCTCGATTAAGCTGCTCATACAGTGATTGCAGAGGCGCTTCCACCGCAGACCACTGCTGTACGGCCGTCAAGAGATCAAACGCAATACCCGAGGCATCAACCGCCGTTGCCTGATCTTTTGAAACCAATATCAATTGCCCATCAAGACTGCCATTCGCTAAAGTCGCAAATTTCATCGTATTTCCTTTGTTATTATTACCGATGAGAAGGGGTAAGCCGCCAACATCATCACGTTGTTAGTCTTAAGTTATTCAGCGTGCGGCAAGTGCAGCGGCGATGGCTGGATCATATTCACCATCAACCAGCACAAAAAGCATACGACAGGGGTGCGCCGATCGATTTGCCCAGGCATGATTGGTGCCGCGTTGAACCACCACCGCCCCCTGCTTCAGTAACACCTCGGAGTCATCTAATACCAATGTCATCTCGCCACTGATCACTACCCCATAATCTACCGATTCAGTACGGTGCATTAAGGGATGGGGAGAATCCGCTGCCACTGTTGAGGCGTCAGCATCACCGATCTGGGTAAAAGCATCGTTCATGACCGTAGCACCCTGACGTAAAAAAGCCTCAGTATCTGGCGGGATATCCACAAACCTCAGCCGCGTACCGTTGACCGGGGGTGGTAAGCACAGATCACCGAGGGTTGGGTCGGCTCCGTTATCGATTAGCACCGGGGTAGCCTCAGTCGCCCAGACCTCATGAAACACCGTGCCGGGAATGGCCGTTAATTCGACCACCGTTGGTAGCGCCCCATTGATCGACACAATGGCCTTGCCAGCCTCATCATGACCCGTCACCAACCGATGTATTTCAGGTAATGTCATTTCAAAGCTCTCGCTATTGCTGTTCAGATTTAAGGTTTAAGGTTTAATACCGTTCTAAAGCCCACATGGGCAACCCCAAGATTGGCCTCTTGAGGGTACCGAGCCGAAGTGCGATAACGCACACAGTAATCCTTAGCACAGAGAAACGAGCCGCCTTTAATGACTTTATAAGCCTGATCGGTCGTGCCTTTGCTGAGGATGGAGGCCGGATCACCATTACCGTGGTATTGCCGCGGTCCAAGATAAGGATCGGTCGTCCATTCCCAGACATTACCGATCATATCGTTGAGACCATAGCCATTGGCCGGATAGCAGCCCACCGGTGAACGCTGAATAAAGCCGTCCTCTGCGGTATTGATATAGGGAAACACCCCCTGCCAATAGTTCGCGCTAGCCTTGCCATCATCACTGCGGGGTTCACGCTCGAGTTGCTCCTGATCGCCACCACCCAATGCGGCCCACTCCCACTGTGCTTCGTTAGGTAACTCACGGCCTAACCAATGAGCATAGGCTAGCGCATCTTTCTCAGTCACCTGTACAACCGGATGATTATCCCGTCCCTCTAGATGGCTGTTGGGGCCTTCCGGATGACGCCAGTTGGCGCCTTTTTGAAAGCGCCACCAACCGTTATATTGCACCGTCACACCCTCTTCAGGGGCCTGAAAAACCACCGCACCGCCTTCCCGTTCCGCTTCGGTAATATAACCTGTGGCATCAATAAAGGCGGCAAATTGAGCATTAGTCACTTCAGTACGATCAATCATAAACGCATCGATCTGAACCGCCCCTGCCGGACGTTCATCGGCATAACCATCATTGCTACCAGGGGTAAAATGCCCAGCAGGCACCGCTAACATACCGGCTAACGGATCCGCGCCGAACCCCTGCGGAAGACCACTATAGCGATCACAGTCCTGCGGCGATAAAGCCGCAGTTACCGGCAACACTCGGGCAGTGGCAGAGTAGATCCCTAGCCCCGCCACAAAGGCCATTACCACGCCGGCTGCCGTTAGATATTTAGTGCGCATACATAACCTCAACGACCACTCGCAGAGCGGGCATGTTCCAAGACTTCAGCCCGGTCAATATAAGCGCGGTAAGCTTGCTGCAGATCAGCAACAATATCCGGATGTTGACTGGCCAGATCGCGGGTTTCGCCCCGGTCTTCATCTAGGTTATAGAGTTTCAGCGGCACGGTTTTACGCATCACTGGACGCAATGAGAAGTCCGGCTGTTGGCTCAGCTTCCAAGGCCCTTTGAGCACATAGCTCGCCCCCATTAACTCATCCGCTAGCACCGCATCATCAGCTCTCACTGCGTCAAAACTATCTGGGCTTTGCAGCGCGCTTAACCAAGATACACCTTCAATGGGATACACCTGACGACCCTTATATTCTTGTCCTGGCTGTTCGATACCCGCTATCTCCAATAGCGTTGGCAAAACATCCATCACATGCATACGGGCATCACTGGTGGGTAGAGCGCCTTTTTGATGGGGCAGCTGTACGATCAACGGCGAACTGGTGCTGCCTTCTGCGCCGGTGAAACCTTTAAACAGGCGGAACGGTGCCGCACTCACCTCAGCCCAACGCATGCCGTAAGCGGCCAGAGAACCGGGGCGACCAATATTGTCTAACGAGTTATCGATCTCAGTGCCGGGAATCGGCGGAGCAAACGGCGGCGCCCCTTCAGCACCGTTATCGGACATAAACATAATAAGGGTATTGTCATACTCACCAATCGCTTTCAGGTGATTGATAAGACGGCCAATATGGGTGTCCAGATTTGCCACCATCGCGGCATACACTTCCATCAGGCGTGCTTCACGGGCTTTCTCTTCATCGTTGAGCTGATCCCAAAGCTTGTTTTTATCCGAGGTCGTAATTAGGCTGCTCGGCGTGAAATCCTTAGGAATCAACCCCAGTGTTTTCATGCGTGCAATACGGCGATCCCGAATAACTTCAAAGCCCTCATCGTAACGTCCTTTTTGCTTGGCAATATCTTCTGCCGGAGCTTGCAGTGGCCAATGGGGCGCCGTATAGGCGGCATAGGCAAAGAACGGTTTGTTGTTAGCACGACTCAAATCGATATAACTGATCAACTTATCGGTGTAGGTAATGGTGGAGTAAAAGTCTTTTGGTAACTGTTCAGAAGGAAAAACACGGCCATTCTCTTCATATACCGTTTTGTCCATCGGTGTCGGTGGTGAAGGTGGGGCAAAATGCGCTCCGGCACCATTGATCATCGCAAAGGTGTTCTCAAAGCCACGATTATGCGGCAAAGACGCTTCACGCACTTGATACCAAGACATACCTCGATGCTGAGGCTTCACAACCTGATAACCCAGATGCCATTTACCCACCATTGAGGTTTGATAGCCCGCATCACGGAACAATTCGGCCATCGAGACTACCCGGTCGCTCAAATGCCCTTGATAACCGTCAGGGATATTACTGAAATCATAACTGTTGGATTCACCCCAAGGCGCAGTAAAGGGCTTATTAATATGGATATTCAGCCCCACCACTTCGGCCATATTACCGATGCCCGCTAAATGATGATCGACACCACTCAGTAAACTCGCCCGCGTTGGAGAACACACCGCGGCGGTATGGAAGTTCGTTAAAATACGTCCGTTGGCCGCCAACGCATCGATATTGGGGGTAGCAATTTCACCGCCAAAGGCACTGATATCTGAGTAGCCCAGATCATCAGCCATAATCACCAGAATATTGGGGCGTTCCGCTTTAGCCACCTCACCGGCAATGCTGGTGGCCGAAAAACAGAGCAGTGATGCCGCTGTCAAATGCACCACGGTATTAACAGCGGAATAACGTTTTCGGGTTGTTTTTATCATGCTATATGCTCCGCAATACATTGTTATTGTTCTTCAAAAATGGCCACAGCTCGAGTCCAGCCCGCGGAGGCTCCTCGAATTTTGTGAGGAAAGCAGCTAATGGTAAAACCATGGGGAGGTAATACTTCGAGATTGTGCATTTTCTCTAGGTGGCAGTAACCAATATCACGGCCCGCTTTGTGGCCCTCCCAGATCAAACTCTTGTCACCGGTTTCAGCAATTTTTTCGGCGGTATAGGAAAATGGCGCATCCCAACTCCAGGCATCGGTTCCTGTCAACCGAACCCCTCGCTCTAGCAGGTACATGGTCGCCTCATAACCCATGCCGCAGCCAGTAGACACATAATCAGACTCACCATAGCGAGTCCCAGCACGGGTGTTTACAATCACGATATCCAGTGGTTGCAGTTCATAATCGATACGTTTCAATTCGGCTTCAACATCCGCCGCCGTCACTACATAACCATTGGGGAAATGCCGAAAATCCAACTTAACCCCCGGCTGAAAACACCACTCAAGCGGGACTTCATCGATGGTAATCGAGGGCCGCGAACCACCATTTTTAGCATCTTGAGTAGAATGAAAATGCCAAGGCGCATCGAGATGGGTACCGTTATGGGTGGTCAATGTCACCCATTCAGCGGCGGCCGCTTCTCCTTCAGGAAAATCATTTGCTTCAGTGCCGGGCAACATCGCCATAAATTCAGGCAATGTATCTGCATGTTTTTGATAGGTAATTTTGGGGGCCAACGGTGGTGGATCAGACAGCACATCATTCTCAAGATAGATGGACAGATCAACGAAGCGTTTTTTTGTTTTAATCGTCATAGTATTTCCTAAAAATCGTTCAATCAGCAACAATGCCTGTAAATTGGCGTTAGATCGGTTGTCTCAACGCAGCCATCGATTGCCCCATGATGGCCGAATGTTCGGCTTTATCACCGCCGTCAATCTCAATCATACACAGCCGTTCAGAGTTCTCGACCACCATACGACAGCGCTCCCAACGGCGTTGATGGAACTGGTCCAACGCTGGCTGCAATGCATCATTGGCCACCAGTTCTTCACCCAACACGATACCGCTTTCGATACCAATACCGGCCCCCGAAGCAAGATGAGGCGTGGTCGCGGCGACAGTGTCGCCAATCATCACTAAACGGCCACGGTTCCAAGGCACAGGCACCAGCAAATTAGCCATCGGCCGATAATCAATATTGCTCTCGGGTTTAAGCGCATAGGGCTTCAATGCGGTGACGACCGGATCGCTGAAGAGATCCATCAGGCCGGTAAAGACCGCAGGCCAAGTCGCCCGATCAATATGCTCTTTGGTCGGCCGATCCTCGGTGATAAACATATACATTTGGCTCGCGGATACCGGGTTAATACCCAGTTTAATGTGCTCACCAAGCCACATTCGTGGACGTTCAATACCCTCGGGACGAGGCATCACTGCGCGCCAAACCCCCTGACCAATATATTCCGGGGTCGGTATTTCGGGGAAGAATTGCTCCCTTAGCTTGGAGTTAATACCATCGGCACCCACTACCAGATCATAGTGAGAGACCGTGCCGTCGGTAAAACTGACAGTCACCTGATCATCGTCCACAGTGATATCCTTGTAGGTACAGCCCAAGCGGACAGAAACACCCGCTTCGAGGGTTGCATCGGCCAACAACCGGGCCAGTGCAGGGCGCATAATCCCGCCACCACCTGACACCTCTGCGCCAATCGGCTGCGGCGTTGGCAGTGTAGCGATCGGATGGCCTGTTGCGGTGAGAATATCAACACCATCGGAGGCAAACCCGGCGGCTAAAAATTGTTCATAGACACCCAATGTATGTAATGCCCGCAGGGTTGCCCCATTAATGGTGATTCCTGCGCCTAAAGGTGACCAGTCTGGATCGATCTCTACGAGATCGACAGCGATCCCCCTTTTGACATTTGAATTGCGGCTGCCATACCTGAAAAGCCACCGCCAATAACCAGTACCTTGTTAACTGCTGCCATCTGTTTAACTCCTTATTCTTATTATCACGGACAGATCATCACCTGACCGTTATCGTCTTCTATTACATCGACTGCCTGTAAACGTTTACCCAAACAAGGCCCCTGAATACAGAGCCCCGTCTCAGGCTCAAACAATGCCCCATGGGCATGACAAGCAATATGGGTGCGTTTAGCATTGAGATACGCATCTTTACGCCATGCCATCGGCGCACCATCGATATGCGGACAGGCGTTACGCCAGCCATAAAGTTTGCCCTTAACACGGACCAAAAACAGTGAATCTTGTCCTTGGTCTGCCGGATCGAAACCGCGCGACTGTCCCTCGGGAATCAACCGAGAAAGGCCGAGAAAGACTGCATTGCGAGGGATCGTCCTAGTCATGATTAACCGTCACCTGATTCATTAGTCGGGTAAAAAGCCGCTCAAAGGATGCCCGCTTATCGACGTTAAATTGAGGATCACCGTTCACGGCAAACGCTTGAGCAATCACATCCCAGTCAGATGGCAGTAAGTGTTCTCGAGCGGCTGGAATAATCAGTTGCTCTTCACTAGCCATATGTTTCCATTGCTGTTCAGCAAAGCGATTAAGGGTTTCGGTAAACGCATTACCCGCCCCTTCCTGCCCCGCCACATAAGCCGCCAACTGCTGGCGCAGCTTATCCATGATGGGTGTTTCCTGCTGATGCTGCTGCTCGAGTTCAGCTAATACCCCGCCGAAATCTGACGTTCGTTGCCGTAAAGCCGTGAACAGATAATCATCTTCTTTTGGATGATGTAACCGTTCAGAATAATCTTCGATGTAGAACAGCATCGCCATTAACAGTGCAAAGTCGGCTTCTTCGGGTTCATCATCGAGCTCAGTTAAGCGTTGCTGCAAGCCTCTCACTACTGCAGATAATGCGCGATGCTCATTTTTAATGATGGTGATCGCCTGCTCTTGCGTACTGAGTTCAGTATTACTCTCAACTTGAGACACCAAAACAGGCAATGTAGCGTTTTGCAGTAGCTTATGAGTAACCGACCCTTGAATCATACCCTTGATCCCACGCCGCCCATGGGAAGCCATAAAGATAAGATCGCATTGCTGCTGCGTGGCGACTTCCAGTATTGTCATTGCAGGTTTATTGCCAACCCGAATCACCGTCGCGGCATCAACCCCGGCGGCAATCGCTGCCGATTTAGCTTTTGCCAACAGCCCTTGAGCATTGCCCAAGGCGGCCTCGGTAAAGGCATCCGGATTCATCACTTCAATGAGTGCACCATCGGAACTGCCCGCGAAATCGGCTCGCACATGCACAAAGGTGATGCGTGCCCCTATCGACCGGGCAAAGCTTGCCGCTTGCTCAACCGTTGCACCGCTGAGCATGGAGTCATCTAACGGAACCAGTAAATGTTTATACATATCAATAGCCCTTCCCGTTACTACGCTTGTCTGTAAGCACGTCAGCAGTGTTGACCAAATTATTCAGATGCTGGCTCATACATGCACCTTGATATCTTCAACAGCCTCTTCGATATTGGCTGGCACACGGGCTTTAGGCCGCATCAGAAAGTGCGCTAAGGCTGGCAATAAAATCATTGCTCCGAGCATATTCCACAGGAACATAAAGGCTAACAGAACCCCCATATCCGCCTGGAACTTAATTGGGCTGAACACCCAGGTCACCACACCGATAGCCAAGGTCACACCGGTCAACATGACCACTTTGCCGGTGAAGCGCAGGGCTTTTAAGTAGGCTTCAGATAACGACGCCCCGAAGCGCATCTGTGTCTGAGTGACCGAGAGGATATAAAGGGCATAATCGATACCAATACCCACACCCAGTGCAATCACCGGTAAGGTTGCCACTTTAACCCCCATGCCCAGCGCAACCATTAATGCCTCGGCCAAAATAGAGGTCAGCATCAATGGCAAAACAGCGACGACCACTGCCCGCCACGAACGGAAGGTAATGAATGACAGTAGGATAACCGCGCCATACACCAAGAACAGCATCTGCCGCCAAGCATCTTTCACGGCAATATTGGTGGCCGCTTGAATACCGGCACTCCCCGCCGCCAACAGAAATTGCACCTCAGGGGTATTATTCTCTTGGGCAAAGGCTTCGATATGATCGACCACGCGAGTCAGCGTTTCCGCTTTGTGATCCTGCAGATAGACATACAGTGTTAGTAGATTACAACCACTGTTATACAAGCCCCGAGGTGCACCCGCGGTAATGTAGTTAAGCATCGGTTGGTTAGGCAGAAACTCAAACCACTTCGGATTCCCCTCATTTAGCCCTGACAACACTCGGCGAGATAGCAGTGACAATGAGTTGGTTGTTTCCACCCCTTTGATCTGTCGTAGTTGCCACTCCAATGAATCGACTTTATTAAGCGTCTCATATTGAGAACAAACACCGTCTGGGGTTTTAATCATCACCGCCAGTACATCGCTAGACGCTCCGTAATGGTGGTTCATAAAAGCCACATCGAGGTTATATTGACTATCCGCGCGTAACTCAGGCGCGCCCTGGTCTAGATCACCAATTTTAAGCTGCGTACTGGCCGCAAAACCGGCAATAGCTAATACCACTGCAACACTTACCGCGATGGTGGCACCCCGACGACGGGTAAATTGATCAAGAAAATTCCACAGCGCCTGCTCTTTAGACTGCTCATTATTTTCACTGGTGATACTGCGTTGCGCCGCGCTACGACTAACGCCCACATAGGAAAGCAAAATAGGCAATAAAATCAGGTTGGTTAAGATCAATACCGCCACACCGATGGACGCGGCAATCGCCAGTTCACGGATAACTTGAATATCAATCACCAGCAGTACGGCAAAACCAACCGCATCGGCTAATAGTGCGGTTAAACCGGCAAGGAATAACCGTCGAAACGTAAACCGGGCAGCCACTAATTTATTAAAGCCGCGGCCAACATCCTGCATAATCCCGTTCATTTTTTGAGCGCCATGGCTCATGCCGATAGCGAATACTAAAAACGGTACCAGAATCGAATAAGGATCAAGCACATAACCTAGCGTCGGTAAGAGGCCCAACTGCCAAACCACGGCAATCAATGAGGCGATCACCACCAACAGGGTTGAACGAATACAGCGGGTAAAGCCAAACACCATTACGGCGGCAATGACCACGGCAATAGCAAAGAACACCAAGACCGAGCGCACCCCATCAATCAGATCACCAATGACCTTGGCAAACCCGGTAACATGGATAACCACCCCTTCCTGCTCATACTCAGCCCGCAGGGTTTCTAATTCGCCGGCGAAGGTTGCATAGTTAAGAGGTTTCCCTTCAGCACCGGTGCTTAATAACGGCACATAGATAACCGACGAGGTCGCATCGATGGCAACCAACTGACCGATGATGCCGGAACGAGCTATATTAGCCGATAAACGCGCTAAGCTAGCCTCAGAACCGTCATAGCCGTCGGGAATCACCGGTCCGCCCTCAAGGCCCTCTTCGGTGACACCAATCCAACGGGTGGTGGGTGTCCAAAGGGATTTCATCTGTACGCGGTCAACGCCGGGTAAGACAAAAATATCATCACTCATACGACGTAGCGTATCGAGATAGCGCGCGTCATAGATAGTACCCGTTGGGTTTTCGACCGCGATACGTACGGCATTACCCAACCCCGTTAACTCGTTCTGATATTCAAGGTAGTTCTGAATATAGGGCTGGGTACCCGGCAAGGTTTTTTCGAAACTGGCGTTAAGATCCAGCTTCAGTGCCTGCCATCCCAATACCGCCGTAATAATGGCGCAGATAATGACAACGATCATCCGGTTGTTAAATAACAGCCGTTCTACAAGGGTGCCGGAATTAGGATCAAACACGTCATCCGGTGAAATATCGATTGGGGTGCTATGTTTCACTTCAAATCTCCAGATTGAACCGACATCAGGCCACGAGCGCTAACAATCAGTAAGTCTCCGTTATCTTTCTCTAGAAGATTATTCAACGGCGGAAAATGTCGCTTCGTTACGGGCACCAGCCGATCACCTTTGAGTGCCATAACCATGCCTGCCTGATTAACCATCAGTAGCTGGCCATCATCATCTTGCATCGATGCGGTAATGGTTGCTCCAACCGGTGATTTCACCTGGGTCCAATCCTCACCATTATCATCCGAGCGCCAAACATTACCGCGCAAGCCTGCTAGGATGATGGTTTCGTCACCCATTAGTTCGGCGGTAAAGAAGCTCCCTTCATAGGGGGTTTCCAGCAAGTCATAATGCTGTCCACCATCAACCGAGAGCCAAACCATCCCCATCTCACCAGCCATCACGATGCGGTCGCCATGGCGGCGCAGCGTATAGATATGGAGATCGCCGGGGTTATCCAGACGATCAACCAATGAATGCCAACTTTGTCCGCCATCGTCGGTACTCAAGGCGATACCGTAAGCCCCGACGACAATCGCTTGCTCAGCACTGATCAGCGCCATATCAAGCATTGGCTTATCCGGGCCGTCATAGACCAGTCGTTCTGCAGACGCTATCGCACGCTCATCCCCGGAGACCTGTGCGGCGTCATGTATAACCTTAGCCGCGGCATTACCATCGAGGCGAACCGTCCAGCTTTCACCGCCATCACGGGTGGTTAGCACCGTCCCGCCATGACCAATAGCGAAACCATTGAGAGGATCGGCAAAGCGCACCGTAGTCAACGTAACACTCACCGGCACTGGCGCTTGTTTCCAGCTATGACCATTATCATCAGATAAGAGAATGATGCCGCGCTCACCCGCCACGACCAACCGCTCGCCGGCATTTGCTGCACCGAGCATAAAGGCCCGAGGCCCTAGCGTTGTTGTGACGGCGGGTCGCACCAGTGCATCCGTTGTTTCGGCTGCTTGCGTTGGCATAGCACCAAATAAGGCGGCCAATACACCGGAAACCAGCAGTGAGAACAGCCGTTTAGACATCCATGTGGACATTCGTTTGTCAGTATTAAGCGTCATGCGGCAGGCTCCTGCACCGATTGGGTATTCTCAGAGCTATGTACACGGGAGAAACAAAACGTTGATACCACGGCGATACAGATCGCCGCGATACCAATACTCTGATAACCAAACCCCTGTACTAATGAGCCGCCCAATATTGGCCCGATGCCCGCCCCTGTCATCATCATGGCCGGTGTTGCGGCCAAAGCACGACCAGAGATATCGAGTCGCGCCAGCACACCAAACACAAAGGTATGAGTAAACAGAATGACCCCGGCAAATAATGAAGCACTGATCGCGTAGAGCATAAAAGACTGAGTGCTCATAATGGCGAACGAAATCAACGCCTGAAGCCCTGGGCCTAGGATCAATACCCAACGGGCGGAGACCCGATGCTGCAGCAGACCTGCGAGAGGGGCTGGCAATAGATTGACAATACCCAGCGTGACTAACACACCGCTAATGGCCGCCACCGTAAAACCATTGGCATCACCGACGCGCTCAAGAAAGCTAAAGGTCATCGCCTGCACGAGTCCCATCGCACTGATACCGACAATACCAAACCAAACTGCTTTGGGTATTTTCACCTTCACCGTATTTTTAACCGGCTGTCCCTCTAGCGTCACATCTTCATCCAATCGGGCATCAGCCGTTGGAAAAGCAATCACCGATACCAGTGAAGCGAGCAACATAACGAGGCCAAAAATAACAAACAGGAGCTCGCCGCCACTGGCGGCAACTAAGCTCGGTACGGCCGCATAGAAAATAACAGAGAAGACACCCAAGGCGGCACTGACAATGGCAAACAATCGATGAGGATTGATACTCCGAGCGATGGTGCCATGGGTTACGCTCAAGGCGGCCCCGACAGAAAGTCCGGCAGCCACATGCAAAATAGCCATCAGCGAAAATTCACTGGTCTGCGAAACCCCAGCAAAACAGAGCGCCGCAAGACCAAAGCCGATCACAGCAACCCAACGGCCATTAAAACTGTGGAGGCGATGCGCTAAGGTAATGCTGGCGATAACAGCGCCAAAGAGGAACAGTGTTGCTAGACTTCCAGCCTGTTGCGGCTCTAGCTTATAGTATTGAACTAAGGTGCCGATCCAGACAGGCAAAGCCACCAAATCCAGCATACCGGCACAATGGGCCATCATCAGGGCGATGTGACCACGCTTACTCGCAGTCTTAATCATGCCAACTCTCCCCTGCGATCAGCCTGGGCATTATCGACACTTTCCGCAACATCTAAGCAGATATAGAACACGGCCTTTCTCCAACAATAATTATTTTTATAGGTCTAGCAGAGTTGCAGTGCTTCCATTCTGACAACCCTTGAAACTCAAGGCCCCCAAAGAGCCTTTTAAAAAACTAATCAAAAAGATTAATAAAGATATTTAACCTGCAGCGTAGCGCGTTATCTTCAATTAGGCATAGTCGCCTTCGGGTGGTGTATCTCGCCCTGGCGACCATTTAGTCCGGTGCCGTAATAGGAAGGCCTGAGAGGCATCGGCGCTCATGTGTGCAACCCGGGGCTCCCACGTGGCATCGTGCAGATCCATATCTGCATCCATCTCCATATGACAACCGAAAGGACTGTTGAAATACCAGAACCAGTTTGAGCCAAAGATATGACGGCCCGGTCCCCAGAATGCCTGATAACCCTTATCAACGAAACGAGTACCGTTTTGAATAACCTCGGTAGGGCCCGAAAAATGAAAGGTAAAATGCTCTACCCCTTTCATATGCGGCGGCGCGGGGATCAAAAAGTGAGTATGGTGATCCAACATGCCTGCAGGCTGTAGAAAAGGCCCCACCCCTTCAAACCGGTCGGTACAACGAAAGCCTAACCGTTCAACATAAAACGCTTCCGCTTTCGCAACATCCGGGACAAAGTAAACAATATGAGACAGTGATGATGGACGGATCTGCTCAGCATCAACATCCACTCCTAGAGTGTTTACGTTGCGCTGAACACTCGCACCGGGCGCATTAGAGATCTCACCGGGCTTAACAATCGTTTTACGTACCGTCACCTGAAAACCGATGACAAAACCGAGATCATCGACCGACTCATAAGAACCGTCATCTAACTGACGCACGTCCCGATCTTTTCTGAGCTCGGTGACTATCGCTTGTAGCGCCGCTTCGTCTGCAACCCCCATCACGGTTTTACGCAGCTGCGAGCCGCTTTCCATTGCCGCGGGTAAGCTATCATCGGCGGCATCAGCTAACACCACCGCGGTACCATCTAAGGCTTCATAACGACCACCCAAAGCGCTTTCTTCAACCGCAATCAAACCATAATCTTTAAGGTATTGAGCACAAGAAGCCATATCTTCAACACCGAACACAACGGTATCTAATCCGACTATTTTCATTATTATTCTCCGTTAAATTCTGTCTTAGGCCGTATGGCCGCCCAATGTTTCAGCTACCCAATCGGCGATATAGGCGCCGGCATTGGCGGAATTATCAAAACTTGAATGTTGCACACCGCCTTCACGATCGGTGAAAATCTTTAATTCACGATTTGGACTGTTAACCAATTGCTCATAGGTGCGTTCAGCCCAGTGCAGTGGAATCTGTGAATCTTTCTCCCCATGGGTCACCAGGAATGGCACTTTAATGCGATCCAACACGCCATCGAGGTGAACCTTTGACGAGATCGCCATAAACTCATCCATATCTTTGGCGCCCCAGACCCAGCAAACATGTTCCCAATAATGCGGCACCGGGAAGCTGCCCTCTTTCTCAAGGCGTTTTTTCTGCACATCACGCCAATCATGATTCGCGCCCCAGACAACACCGCAGGCAAATCGAGGTTCAAATGCCACCGCTCTAGGGCAGTAATAACCGCCTAAGGAAACCCCCTCCATGCCGATCCGTTGAGCGTCAATCTCATCACGGCTTTCCAACCAGTCAACGACTCTGCTCGCCCAATGCTCGCTGTCATAACGCGCGGTGAGGCCCTGTAAGCGCAGTGCTTCGCCGGTACCCGGCTGATCCACGATCAACGATGACACACCCCGTTTTGCCAACCAGGCCGGCAGCCCAACGCGATACTTCATCTCTTTGGTGGAATCCAGACCATTGACCTGCACTAGAATAGGCGCTTTACCTTCTACACCTTCGGCACGCACATAGAGCGCTGACAGATGCTTGCCCTCATAGGGTATTTCTACCCGCTGACAATTCTCTTTAGACAGTTCAAGGCCTCGCAGGAATACCTCTTGAAAACGGTTATACAGCTCTTCACGCCCTTCTGTACCGTGCCCCTGCAAACGCTCAGCCGTCAGATAATAAGTCGCTGCCCGGCCATATTTATCACCGGCGGAGATCATCCGGCCACGGGCTTCATCCTCAACAGCCAAACTGCATAATTTATCGGCCATTCGCTCCCAGCTTTCCCGGAAAGCTTTAGAACCCGCCGCATCACGTGCTTGTGCGGCGTCTTTAAGAGGCGCGCACATCTCTTCAACTTCACCAATACGCGCACCCATCTCTAGCGCCAAGTTGATAGACAGATCCCATGGGTAGTTGGTTGGAAAATAGCGGAACATAAACTCTCCTTTAAAAGTCATTGCCCTAAGCAAACCTAGCTCAAAAAGCAGTAATAAGTCTTCAGGCGAAGCGTCATAAAGACGACCTAACGCTGATCTCAAATTCATTTAGGTAAAGCTTCGCCCTCCGGCTCAACACAGAGCCGGCGATGACATAGCCATGACGTAGAAAAGCTTTACCTATACGGACTTCATTAACTGCATCAACCGAGATTGACAATCAAACTCGCTCATAAAAGCGGTGGCTAAGTGGTAACACCACCGCTTGCAGCATTAACGGAATAACTTAACGCACACCCTGAGCGGCGAGACCGCGACCAGTGAACATGTCAGTCTTCCAACGAGGTGTCTTGCGATACTGATATTTTTGATCACCTAACAGGTTGGCAACATAACCCTCGCTCGAGAGAAGATCGTAGTAACCGAAGGTACCTTGTATCGTGCCGGGGAAATCAGGCATCACATAGTTGAACTTCCACAATGTTTTCCACAGTTGACCATTCGCATCCCAACGATCGCCTAACTGAGCCTGCCAGGTATCCTCATCAATGTAATAGATACTACGCGGTGCTTGGTGACGCTTGCCTTCAGCAACATTCGCTTCAACCACCCAAACCCGGTGCAATTCCCAACGTACCGCATCAGGATTCAGATGACGGCCATTGACGATCTCGGCATCAGCAAACTGCAGCGCTTTATTGTTGTTGTAAGGCACCAGCATCTCTTTCTTACCCAGCAGCTTCCAATCGAAGGTATCGGTGCTACCTGAGAAAACACTCAGCTCATCGAATGACATCAAACCCGCTGTTGCAGGGGTCGGTGTATCGCAGCATGCATTTGGCAACTTACGCACCCGACGTTGGCCGGTGAGATACACATACGCTGCTGATTTATCCGCATCGAGGTTAGTACGACCGACAATCATTTCACCCGCACGGATGGGTGGCCCTTGGTTAACTAAGTTAACTTCCCAGAAGAAGCCTTTAAACTTCTCAGCAGCCCCCTCTTCTTCAAAGTAATAGGGCATACGTTGGCGAATATGACCATCGGTCGTCAGTACTCGTTTACCCGATTTAGTAATCTGATACTGATTAAGCGTCGCTTCCCAGCTAGAGCCACGCCAAGCCAGTGTATGATTGCGTATCACTTCTAGGCCCGTTTTGGGAATAGGGAAAGGAATACCACCGTAGGCTCCTTTCAGCACATGTCCATCAAGAGAAGCATTAACAGCATTCTTAGCCGTGTTATCGTAAACCCACTGCGGCGCCATCGCCGTTCTGTGAGTTGGATAAACATCCAGACGATAAGTATCAGGATACTTATTTAGCATCGCCTTAACACCGTCGCTAAGGGTATCGGCATAGTCACCCATATTTTGCGCTGTCACTGAATAAAGCGGTTTTTCATCTTTGAAAGGATCGCCGCGACGACCATCTGCCGCTGCAGGAATAGCTTGGCTATAGCCGCCTGTCCAGGCAGGAATAGTCCCTGCAGCATTACCTGCTTTTTCGCCACCTAATGGCATCAAATCGGTGTTTAGTCTTGCAGCTTCTTCTGCCGTCACCCCCGCCACGGACGTCATTGACAGACAGCTAAGTGCCGCCACAGAAAAAATAGCTTTAAGAGCCCGGTTTTTATTTTTATACATATTGTTTCTCCGGAGTAATCAGAAGGTAGTACTTATAGAAAGCGAGAAGAAATCACGATCAGCGAGGTTCTGTCGATATGAAACCGTTGGCTGATCAGTACCCGATGGGTTAGGCGCATCAATCAATGTTCCGCCTTCTGGACCATAATAGGTGACGTATTTCGCATTGATTTTCCATTCATTCAGAACCAGCGCATTGACCCCAATATTAAAGTCACCGCCGCGATCAACCCCAAATGCGTTACCTAGGGCTGAGGATTTACCATGGGTGTAACTCACCCCCACCGGTACGGAGATATCAACACCGGAAAACAACTGACGATAGGTTGGTGTAAAGACCATCTTGATACCAACCGCCGAACGGTCGGAAAAGGGATTCAACAAATGTTCGTTTTTATCGACACCGATCCGCGTATTCCACGCAATCTCGCCAATAAAGCTGGTTTCATCAGAGATAAAGTTTGGATCAAGACTGGCGATCCATGAAACCTGAGCATGCGCTGTGCGACCAACCGCATATCCGGGGTTATCGGTATTATTGAAGGTGTAGTAACCCGGAACAGGGTTAACGGTAAGCGCATTAGGGCCACTCGCCAAAGGTTGATTCTCACGATAGGAGATCTCACCCGCAACACTCCAGTTATCAATACTGGTGGCAATACTGGCACCGAATGCCCGAATACCTTCATGGTAAGCCCATGAATAAGAATCAAAATCTGGAGCCCCAGGCCCCGACGGTGGATTTGCTCTTAAGTTATTCTGGCTCGGCGTGAATGCGTGATAACGAATAGCATAAAGGCCGAAATCTGAATCCAGATCCTCATCATACCAACGAACATTCAAACCATACTGACCGTAATCGGAAGGCTCCATATCAGCATCACGTTCAAAGCCTAAAGGCCCACCGACAACAATACGCTCACCTTCAAGGGCATCACTCGCCGAGAAATATGAACCAGCTGGCGGAAGCTGCGTTTTTTCATATTCATAGCCAACATAGCCCGAGACAGAAACGAGATCATTCAGAGGCAGGTCAACCGACAGTTTACCTATGGGCAACGCCGCATCTTTAAAGGTGGTGTTGGGAACCGATTGCAGTTTCACAACATTGATTGGCGCCATGCCGCCGGCGATACCGTTGGCACCATAAAACAAGCTTTCACCCCAAAGCAGAGTGTGGCGCCCTAAACGTACCGTCGCGGTACCCTCATTAAAATCAAATCGACCATACACAAAGGCATCAAGGAGGTCTGTGTCGCCACCCATGACCTCTTTTGTCTCATCAGAAAACTCACTTGCAGGGGTATGGTTCGATGTACCGCTATCGTTGTCAGTATCTTGATGATAAACATCGTCGTACCAGGCCGCACCGCTCACCCGAAAACCGAGATTTTTATAAGAGCCATCAAACTCGGTTAATAGATCGACACGATTAGAAATTAACCCTTTATCAAAATTCTGATCACCATCATCTTGGTTATCATCATGAGACGTATTCAAACCTGGCGACTGGTCTTTAAGACGAAAGGCGGTGGTGTACTTCACAGTATTATCCCAGCGAAGCTTCAGTTCTGAATCACCGGTATCGATCTGAAAAGCATGAACTTGAGTGGTGCAGGCAAGTATGGCACAGGCTAGAACCGTAGGTCGGAAAGGGATCACCCCTTTCGTTGAAGCTATCTTCATTTGTCACTCCCCCATCAATGGAGTCTTGTTTTTATTATCAGGACTGGCAGATCGACCTTAAAGCCAAGCCTAGCAGGATAAACCTGCTAATACCGGCTAAATGGGTAAATCAACACACTGCCAGAATAATAGGGGTCGACCTTTCAGTAAAACGGTTTAGAATGAATCAACGATTCGATGGCATCGAATGATCAACCCATTTAAGTCATCTATAGGAATAACAGGAGCCAGCGTTATGCGTTTTAAAAACCTCGACCTTAACTTACTCGTGGTGCTAGATACGCTGTTAAAACAGCAAAGTGTCACCAAGACAGCAGAACAATTGATGCTGAGTCCTTCGGCGGTGAGTAGTTCGCTCTCACGGTTGCGGGATTATTTTGGCGATGAGCTTCTCTCTCAGGTCGGGCGAAAGATGGAAATAACCCCACGAGCAGAGAGTCTTCAAGACCCTGTACGGGATATTCTTAGCCGCATTGACAGTACAATTTTGCTACAACCTGTGTTTGAGCCACATAAAACCGACCGAACCTTTAGTATTTTCGTATCGGATTACACCCAGTTGGTGCTCTTTCCACATTTGCTGGCGCTGGCGGAAGAGCAATCGAGTACAGCACGTTTCAACTTCCTGCGGCAAATTAACACCCCTCACAAAGATCTAGAGCGTGGCGAAGCTGACCTGCTGATCATTCCTGAAGAGTTTGTCTCGCCTTATAACCCCTATGAGAACCTGTTTACTGAAGACTTTGTTTGCTTAGTCTGGGATCAAAGTAAATTTGCCCAGCAGCCGTTGACGCAGGAGATCTATCTCGATGCCCGGCATATCGTCATGTGCTTAGCGGATGATCGCAAAGATCATATCGAACTGGTGTTAACCAAAAAATATGATGTGCAACGGGATGTCGCCGTGACCTCTTATAGCCTGACCTCCCTACCCGCCTTATTGATTGGCACCAATAATATCGCCACTATCCATGCCCGGCTGGCCAAAAAAATGGTGGGAGTGCTACCGTTAGAGATCAAGCCACTGCCCTTCGATATCGGGACCATGCGCCAATCGATTCAATGGCATCAATACCGTTCCAAAGATCCGGGACTCATTTGGTTAAGAGAACTACTCAAAAGCGCCACCGAACGAATGGATAATGACACCGATAAGTTGTTTAGATAATAGCTTGCGCCAACCACTTGGCGATTTAGTCATAGAGACAAAAGCGCGCTCTGGCGAGTCAACACCGAGCGCGAGGATAACGACTAAGAATACTGGATAGAACACCGATAACCGTTTAGGTTTGCTGACTAAAGCCCAGCTAACTCGCCTAACACCTCTTTATAGGTGCTTTGGGGATGCGCGCCCGTCATGGCACTACTGCGATTGAAGATCACGGTAGGCACACCTGAAATCCCCTGTTGCTGCCATTGCCGCTCTAGATTAACGACCCGCTGGAGACGTTCATCGTCATCTAAAGCTAATGCGGCCTCTACCGGAGCTAAACCGACACACTCCGCTTCTGCCAATAACACGGCACGATCAGATATATCTTTACGTTCACTGAAAAACGCAGCAAATAAGCGCTGCTTTAAGGCATGCTGCAACCCTTGCTCATGGGCAAAGTCGAGTAACAGATGCGCCTCTCGGGTATTAACGATGTCCATACCCTCGAAGTAGTCAAAGGTGAAGCCATATTCAGCCCCGAGCGCCGTAATATTTTCCCGAGCCTTATCACTGTCTTCGCGCTGAGCACCGTACTTACGCAATACATGTGCACGCAGTTCTTCACCTTCCCTGGGCATCTCGGGGTTTAGCTCAAAGGGCTGCCATTCGATCTCGACCCTATCTTGCAGGCCTAGTTCATTAATGGCGGCTTCTAATCGCTTATAACCCACGATGCACCAAGGACAGACTACATCAGAGATAATATCGAGCTTAATCTTATCGTTCACACAAGGCTCCGGGTTATACCCTTGACAGACAACGGCTTTCAGCGGCAACAACCGACAAAAGCCGTGATGAGGTTTATCAGACTTTACCGCAGACAACCAATGCAGCATAACGGCAATACCCTAGCCACTGCATTGGCAATCATTCATCTTAGCGTGGCTCTAATGCTAACACCTTATCGATATCGGCAGCCGAATGACGTTCCGGCAACTGTTCCCAGGCTTCACCCCAAGAACGGTTGACGATACGGCCTCGTTGTACCCCTTCACGCAGTGCCAGCATATTAGCCCAACGCACCACATGAGGATAACTGTCAACTTGCAGAAACTCTGCAGCATCGTACAAGTTGCCTAGAACCAAATTACCGTACCACGGCCAGATAGCCATATCGGCAATACTATATGTTTCGCCAGATACATAGGTATTGTTTGCTAGTTGCTTATTCAGTACGTCTAATTGACGCTTAGTTTCCATAGCAAAACGGTTGATCGGGTATTCCTGTTTTTCATCGGCGTAAGCATAAAAATGACCAAACCCACCGCCTAAAAATGGGGCCGAACCTTGCGCCCAAAACAACCAATTAAACACCTGCGTGCGTGCTGCCCCGGCTTTCGGCAGAAACTGCCCAAACTTCTCAGCGAGATGCACAAGAATCGATGCTGATTCAAAAACGTTAACCGCTTCATCACCCGACTGATCGAGCAACGCAGGGATTTTCGAGTTTGGATTAACGCCAACAAAACCTGACGAAAACTGCTGAGCTTCGCCAATGTTAATCAGAAAAGCATCATATTCCGCGGCTTTAATCCCCAGCGCCAATAGCTCTTCGAGCATAATGGTGACTTTTTGGCCGTTCGGCGTACCAAGAGAATAAAGCTGTAAAGCATGCTCACCAACCGGCAAAGCTTGCTCATAGCGCGCCCCAGCTTCAGGGCTATTGATATTCGCCCACTTATTGGCAACATCGGTCTCATTGACCCAAATTTTAGGGGGTACGTATTGGTTTCCCACGCTTTTCACTCCTTGCGTAATTAAGCGTTTTTAGCAAAGTTTTGCGGGAAGAGTGCCCGAGCGGCCTCTTCATCAAACTCTGATTTAAACTGAATATCGTTATCAATGTTGCGGGCCCGCTCTACTGCAGGACGCGCATTGATGCTGTTGAACCAACGTTTCAGGTTAGGATAGCTCTCTAAGCCGTCGCCGCCTAACACAGGCATCGCCTTATCGATCCAACCCCATGCTGAGATATCCGCAATAGAATATTCATCACCCACGATAAATTCACGACCTTCCATATGCGCTTCTAGCACTTCATAGTGACGTTCAGCTTCACGCAGATAACGATTAATCGCATAAGGTACTTGTTCTGGTGCTTTATGTCTAAAGTGAACCGACTGACCAGAAAAAGGACCTAAACCGGTTGCGATAAACATCAGCCAAGAGAGCATCTCACCACGATCTTCGGCTTTACCGGCAAACTGACCTGTTTTTTCAGATAGATACATCAAGATAGCATTAGAATCAAACACCCGCTTACCGGCATCTTCCAGCGCGGGAGTCTTACCATTCGGATTGATGGCACGATATTCAGCGGTGTGCTGTTCACCCTTCATCGTATCGACAGGGATCAACTCATAAGGCAGACCGCTCTCTTCTAAGAACAGCGCAACTTTCATCGGGTTTGGCGTTTGGTGGAAGTAAAACTTGAACATCGTATTATCCTATTTGCGTCATTAATTTTTATTGGACCGAAACGGTTATGACTTAATTCTGGAACCACTATAAACATAAATGAACGATCGTTCAAGTATATTTACAACCCAAATTAGCCACCTTAACTAAGGTGGAATTCCGGCAATACAAGCACATTAATGAGGGTTATTAACCTAAGGCGAAAACCTAAAAGACAAACACAAAAGAACCGCCAATATTAACTGTTGGCAACGATTTAAACCCATAAAATGAGATGATGCGAGCTAAGGATAACCATCGCAATCACATTAATGCCCTACTTAAAAATAGCAAAAGCCTGCCATCAATTATCACCACACCCTATTATTGATCAGTAGCGATAATCTGAGCTGCAATAGCATCCATCGTTAAAGCATAGATGTCAGGTTTGATATAGAGTGGATTATAGGGGGCACCGGATCGGTCGATATAAGCCCCCTGCAAACCTGCACTCATGGCACCATGAATATCCCAATCATGGGTTGCGACCAGCCTTAACTGATCCTTCGACTGCCCGAGCTTCGTGGCCGCAAATTGATATGCAGTCGGGCTTGGCTTAAAGGTACCAGCCTCCTCAACGGAAATGACTTCATCAAAATAGGGCCCTAACCCGGCATTGTTAATCTGATTTTCGATTAAGCTAAGCGATGAGTTAGAGAAAGCCACCACCCGAAAGCCCGCGGCCCTTAATGCGGTCAACGCCGTTTTGATATCGTCATGGGCGGGTAAACTAGAAAAGCCACCCAATACATCATCAATCACGTCAGTCGTCAGTTGAATGCCCTTTTTGGCGGCAAGGGTTTCAAGCATGATTTTTGAAAGCGTAGCAAAGTTGGTGTTAACGCCGGTAATCATCGATACCGTTGAGGCATGCAATAACATCGAAAACCAGGTGTCGGTATAATGCTCATCACCGAAAATAGCTTTAAATTTTGGCCTTAAAACGGTGAGATTTAAAACCGTTTCATTGATGTCAAATAAAATCGTTGTTTGCTTCATAAAAAACGCCTCGTTTTATCCCTTTAGTGCTTGCCACTATTGCTCAGCATTCATAGTACTCAGATCTATGGAAAGGTGCTTGACAAGCGGACACGCTGTCAATATTAGCCCTTATTTACTGTTTTGCGATAAGCATATAAAACAGCCGTAATGGCGGCAAAAAATAGGAAGTGCAACCAAAACTTAACATCCAAGCTAACATTCAAGCCCGGTAATTTTTCTAGCTGTAGATGCTGAAAGGATACCAACTGCACAATCATAGCGTTGGCGGGCGGCGCTATCACCGTTGTGATCCATGTGAATATCAGCGTAAACAAGGCAATACGGGTTAACCGCATCGTGCTTAACAGCAGCACCCCACATAACAGGCCATAAAACACCGAAACGGCTAAATGCGCCGTCCATGCGATGATGATGGCCGTCACACGGCCCCAATCTCCCAGGGTCTGATAAGAGCCCGCATGACGGCTCGTCAGCGTGTCCATGCCAAACATTGGCTGAATAAGAATGAAGACAACGCCCGCCACAACGCCAAGCATCGCCGCCATCACGAGAAGTGGCATACGCAAATCACGCGGCAGTGGCGTTAGCGAAGGATTCGAGGTGTGGGTGCTGATCACTGACATAAGGTTCTCTTAATAATATCGATTGCTATGCATTGTTAATAAGCGATAAGGCCGCGATCAATCACGGCCTATGTATCATCAATCTCGCTTAAACCCGCAACGGTTATGCTTTCTGCCAAGTAAACTTTTCAAAGACAGTATCAACCGGCGTTTCCGCAATATGATTCACATAGTTACTAATAACCTTCTGGGATAAGCCAAGCACGATCTCCAGCAATTGACGCTCACCATAACCTGCCGCATAGAACGCTTGCACTTCTTCATCGGTCAAATTACCGCGATTGCGTACCATCGCCAGTGTCGTGTCATGCAGCGCTTGTAGCTTAGCGGTTGGCATGGCGGTTTCGTTTCTCAGCGCTTCAGTCAATGCAGCATCAACCTGCATCATATGCGCGATACCCGTATGGGCCGGCACACAATAGTGACATTCATGCTCAACGTTAATCGTCTGCCAAACAACGGTTAACTCTTCTTTATCAAAGGATGAATTAACAAACAGCTCATGCAGTTTTTGATAGCCTTCGAGCAACCCCGGTGCGCTGGCCAACACCCCATGCAGCCCTGGAATACGACCGTTAGCCTTAAGTGACTTGGCGAGAAAATCTTGGCTCTCTTGTGGGGCGGTATCAAGATCGTGAATCGTTAAGGTGGTCATGCTTGTCTCTCCAGATGCCATTGAATAGCACCAATAGTGATGAAATAGGTTTGAAAAAATTGCTTCAGTGAGAGAACTATAGCCATACTTGAACGATCGATCAAACAATTTATGAACGATTGTTCAAAATAAATTAGAAGCCCTGTACGGACCTGCCTGTAGGGGGTTGTGGGGAGGGATGGCTAGATACCAGCCCTTACCCGATTATGATTTTCAAAATGATTATTTGAATACTAAGCCAAAATAACTTAGCTGTTAACAATCTGATCACAATATCGGCGCCATATACTCCGAGCAGTAACTGATTAAACGACGTAAACGACTTGGCAGCATGCGTTGTGATGGGTAAATAACATGTGCGGGGATACTTTGAGGCATCCAACCGGGAAGAATAGATATAAGCCGCTCAGAAACAAGGTCTTGCTGTATTAACCAAGTTGGCAATAAGGCAATACCAAGCCCCATTCGTATTGCTTCGCGTATACCGGTGACACCTTCGGTTGCAAGAACCGATGATACCGAAATGGACTGTTTTTGACCGTCTTTGGTGTAGAAAGTCATATTATTGGTACTATTGAACTGACTTCCTTTTAAGGTTACCCACGGCCATGATTCTATGTCAGTAGGCGAATCAACCTGCTTACCTTGTAAGAAGCCAGGGGAGCATACGATTAGCCGTTGTATGCTCCCGATGCGCTTTGCAATGATACTGTCGTCAGTAACATTTCCCGCGATGATGCCAACATCGTGGCCTTCCTCAATCATATGAATCGGCCGGTTCGAATAGGACAGGTCTATCGTGATACCGGGGTGCGCTTCAATAAAGCTCGCGATCATTCGGCTTACAACTGACTGTCCAAAGTCAATCGTCGAAAAGAGGCGTATATGGCCTTCTAGTTGTTTCTGTTCAGCGCGTAATCTATTTTCTGACTCTTCAACTAGCTCAATAATCGACTTAGCATTGGCAAGTACTTGATGGCCAGTCAGAGTCAAGCTCATTCGGTGGGTGTCTCGTTGAAGTAATGTAGTCCCAACCTCTCTCTCTAGTGCACTTAGATGGCGACTAACCGTTGGCTGTGTAGTGTTTAGCCTCCGAGCAGCGGCTGAAAGACTGCCACATTCAACAATAATGACAAACGTGCGTAACTGATAAAGGTTATCGAAAACACTCATACGAAAATTGTATATAAGTCATTTGATTTATGCCACTACCGTATAGCATTACGTCATGCAATAGTTTGTATCCTCAACAATGAAGCAATACTGAGGTTTATATATGAGTATTCAACTAACGGGTAAAGTAGCCATAGTTACAGGAGCCTCTAGAGGCATTGGTGCAGCCACCGCAAAATCATTGGCATGCGCTGGGCACAGCATTGTTGTCAACTATGTGGGCAATGAAACCGAAGCAAAAAAAGTGGTCGATGAGATAAAACACGACGGTGGTAAGGCAGTCGCTATTCGAGCAAATGTATCCGTATCTGCGGAGGCCTCGGCGCTATTTGATCAGGCCGCGACCATCTTTGGCGGAGTTGACATACTAGTAAACAATGCTGGCATCATGCATTTATCATCTATCGCGGACACTGATGATTCTAGCTTCGACAGTCAAATTGCCGTCAACCTGAAAGGAACTTTCAATACACTGAGGCTAGCAGCGAATCGGCTGCGTGAAGGAGGACGAATTGTTAACCTATCTACCAGTGTCGTGGGCCTAAAGCTAGAATCTTATGGCGTTTATGCGGCGACAAAATCGGCTGTGGAGTCTCTTACTGCTATCTTATCGAAAGAGCTACGAGGTCGAAAAATCACAGTAAATGCTGTCGCCCCAGGGCCGACAGCGACCGAACTTTTCTTCGAAGGAAAGCCACCTCACATAATTGAAAAACTATCCCAAATGCCCCCATTAGAGCGGTTAGGTGATCCTACCGATATTGCACAAACCGTATCCTTTCTCGTTAGTAACGACGGAGGGTGGATCAACGGTCAGGTATTGCGCGCAAATGGTGGGATAGTGTGATTTTCCGCCATATGGGTCCTGTATATGCGTTTTAATATTCTAACTTTTTGGTGAGGGAAGATGCGAATAAGTCCTTCTCATGAGACAATTAATTTTTAATCTTCGAGCTTGACCATGTCACATCAACTTACTTTTGCCGACAGTGAATTCAACAATAAGCGTCGTAAAACACGCAAAGAAATTTTCTTGACTCGAATGGACGAACTGATGCCGTGGGATCAGCTTGAAGCGGTGATTGAACCTTTCTATCCAAAAGCCGGAAAAGGAAGAAGACCGTATCCATTGTCCACCATGTTTCGCATTCATTGCATGCAACATTGGTACAACATGAGCGACCCTGCCATGGAGGATACTCTTTATGAAATCACGTCGATGCGCCTTTTTACTGGGTTGTCGCTGGACATCGCTATCCCTGACCACACTACTATTATGAATTTTAGGCACTTGCTGGAAAAACATAAGCTCTCCCGTCAGCTGTTTAAAGAGGTCAATAAATGGTTGTCCAGCGCAGGGATTTGCTTAAAAGAAGGCACGATTGTCGACGCCACCATCATTGAAGCCGCCAGTTCAACGAAGAATAAAGCGAAAGCTCGCGATCCCGAGATGCACCAAACCCAAAAAGGAAAGCAATGGTTTTTGGTCTAAAAGCTCATATTGGCGTGGACGCGAGAACCGGCCTGACGCATAGCCTAAGCACAACAGCTGCCAACGTACACGACATTACAGAAACAGGAAATCTGCTTCATGGCGAGGAGACCTTTATCTCGGCGGATTCAGGTTATCGAGGCGCACAAAAGCGAAAAGAACTAAAAGATATCGAGGCGGACTGGCTGATTGCACTGTTTATAAAAAGAAAGGGCCAAGTAAAGTACGTCTTCTCAAGAAACACCCTAGAATAAATAAGCAACCCATCCGAACGGAATACCTCAAAGCCAGTATCCGAGCAAAAGTAGAGCACCCGTTTCGGATCATAAAGCGTCAGTTTGGTTTTAGGAAAGCCATCTATCGAGGACTGGCTAAAAACGATAACAAGTTGGCGATGCTGTTTGCCTTAGCCAATGTGTTTAGGGTTGACCAGATGATACGGGCGGCAAGGGGTTAATCCGTTTAAAATCGAAAGAGAGAGGTTGAGTGTTTTGCGACTTCTTAATCGCATCTTCCCCAACATCATACGGTATAAAGACAGTACAAGAGTGTGCACCATGCACTCCCCTTTCATCGATCGGTTGCGTCACCACATTCGTGCTCGCGGGTAATCTCGGGGTCAGATCTTGAAGTCGTCTTGCAGCTTAGCCCAGTGCGATCTAAGGCCTTCTTTGTGAGATTCGTCCATCGGTAGAGTTTTAAGAGCCTCAGGCCATAACTCTCTAGCCTTGCTCATTGTATCGTCTAGGTGCGGCTTTATTGCCCTCCACGGAATACCCGATTTATCTGCCCACGCCTGAAAATGCGCCATAGTGACGGTATACCATTCTTTGGTTTTACCAAGGTTGAGCGCATATTGGCTTTCGTTTTCGATATAGACGTTGGTTGTCACGATATCGTAGGCAGGAGATAGCCGTGGCGTGACCTTATCAGGATATAAAAAGCTCCAGTTCTTGAGATGCGCATCCCCATTCGCCAAGAGAATATTCACCAGCAAACGTCTTGCGAACTGTTGAGCGTCGGCCAACCCGTCGCCAGAAAAATTATAAATAACTTTGCCGATATTCTCGTAATTGGCTGATGTATACTTTTCGTGCGGGTACTTCACTAGAATTTGCGCGAAGTCTTCCATGTGAATGCGTAAATCGTCATCACGATCAAACCGCTTAATGGCAAAGGCTTGCTTTTCATCGGGTAAGTTAATTTGTGGCAGATTGTCGAGCTTATCCAGCTCAACCAATTTGATCTCAGGGATATCAACACCAACGAGCCCCGCCAGCGACATGGCGGTATATTCGTTCAGTGGCACAAACTTATGCTTGGTTGAAGGCGTTTTGATGATCCAGTCACCCAGCACGTCACCCTTAGATAAGTTATAGCGCCCATCCTTCTCCTTCATGGAAAACTTCATTTGTACGCCCGCCAAGGAAAACTTGTTTTCTTGGGTGACTTTATCGAACTTAACCGCCTTAGCCTTTCCGTGCATACTCAGGCCACGCTCTAATAAAAGGACGGGAACATCTTCAGGCTCCATTGGCGTAGCTTCGATTGCTCCCGGTAAATCTTCGCCAAGTGCGTATTTCGGAGCATTCCGAACAGCCATTTCGGTATGATCCGAACACCTATTTCGGTTTAATCCGAACGCACATTCCGCGATTATCCGAACACTTTTAAGCGAACTCCGAAATCAGCGTTCGGAATAGCGAAAACCGCGTTCGGAATGCCCGAAATCCTTCCTTTTTCTCTTTTAAATCAATAGCTCGCTATTCTTTACTTCTTAAAAAAGAACGTAAGGAAGCGACAATGGCTAAAAAGAGAACTCCAATGAACAAAATCAAAGAGGTATTACGCCTTAAGTACGAGTGTGGGTTGTCCTACCGTAGTATTGCCAGTTGTCTCAATGTCAGCCTTGCAACAGTCTCAGAACTTGTCGCTCGCTTTAAGCAAAGTCAGATAGGCTGGCCTCTCCCAGAAGGTTGCAGTGATACAGACCTTACTAAAGCTCTTTATCATTCGAAGAAAGCCAGTCGACACAAGGTCATGCCAGACTTCGCTCAGTACGCTGTCGAACTCAAGCGTAAAGGCATGACAAAGATGTTGTTGTGGCAGGAATACCATGAGCAATATCAAGAGCAGGCTTACGCTTACACTCAGTTCTGCGAGCACTTCACTCGTTGGTTCAAAACCCAAAAGCGCAGCATGCGTCAGCTCCATGTTGCAGGTGACAAGCTGTTTATCGATTACTGTGGGCCTCGGCTTCAAGTCGTCAACCCTGATACAGGTGAAGTGCGCGAAGCCGAAGTATTCGTAGCGACCTTAGGCGCGTCAAATTACACCTATGTTGAAGCCTTCCCTAGTCAAGGTAAGTCTTACTGGTTAGAGGCGCATGCGAATGTGTTCGAACACTTCGGCGGTGTACCACAGCTCTTGGTTCCCGATAACCTGCGTAGCGCGGTCACCAAAGCTAATCGCTATGAGCCAAGACTTAATGACAGCTATCAAAAACTGGCAAATCACTATCAAACTGCTGTGATGCCTGCTCGCCCCTACAAACCGAAAGACAAAGCCAAGGCAGAGAATGCCGTGCTCCTAGTGGAACGTTGGATCATGATGCGGCTACGACACCAAACCTTCCATACCTTCAAAGAGCTGAACTTGGCCATCCGTGAGCTTATGAATGACTTAAATCAACGTGAGATGAAACAGTATGGTGCAAGTCGTAAAGCGCTGTTCGACAAACTCGATAAACCTGCATTGAAGCCACTGCCTAAGCAGCGATACCTATATACCGAAACCAAACGAGCCAAAGTGGGGCCTGATTATCACATCGAATATCGCCGCCATTACTACTCGGTTCCTCATCAGCTTGTTGGCCATCATGTCGAACTGGAAGCTTCCAACCGTTTGGTGCAAATCTACCATCAAGGTAACTTGGTCGCTCAGCACCCACGTAGCCAAAGGGAGCACGGAAACAGCACTCAACCAGAGCACATGCCGAGTAATCATCAACATCAAAAGTGGTCGCCTGGACGCTTACTCAACTGGGGAGCCAATATCGGCCCAGCCACACGAGAAGTTGTCAATAAGATGCTTAACTCCAAGCCTCATCCAGAGCAGTCTTATCGTTCTTGTCTGGGGTTACTCAACCTAAGCAAAGCCCATGGTGAATCGCGCCTAGAGCAAGCCTGTAAAGATGCACTGATGCTGACAAAACCCAATTACACCTTCGTCAACAATCTACTCAAGAACAATCGTGAAGGGCAACTGAGTAAAGACAAAGCGAATACGCCGAACCTTGTTCACAGCAATGTTCGAGGCCCGACCTGTTATCACTAGGAGAAAAGATATGAACGCACTTAATGATCAACTCAAAAGCCTCCGCTTGAGCCATGCGGCGAAAGCGTTAGAGCAGCAACAAGAGCAACTGACCACTTACGCAGAGCTGAACTTCGAGGAGCGGTTAAGCTTGCTTCTGGAAAGCGAGATCTTGAACCGTAATCAGAGCAAAATACAACGCTTAAAACGACAAGCTAAGCTGAGAGTGGATGCGCAACCGAGTCAACTCATCTACAAGGAGGGACGAAACCTCAATCGCAAACAGATGAGCGAACTTCTGACGGGGAGTTATCTGCACAAGCACCAGAATATCTTGATTACAGGCCCAACAGGTGCAGGAAAAACCTATCTTGGTTGCGCTCTGGCAACCAGCGCCTGCGACCAACAGCAAACCGTCAGATACTACCGCTTAACTCGCTTGCTTGATGATCTGACCGCAGGTCGTCTGGATGGTAGCTATCAAAAGCAACTTCAGTCTCTCGCTAAAAAAGCCCTGCTTATCCTAGACGACTGGGGGATGGAAAAACTGACTCAAGAGCATGCTGGTCACTTGTTAGAAGTGCTTGAAGACCGCTACCAAAACAGCAGCACAATCGTCATCAGTCAGTTACCTGTCAAGGAGTGGCACAACATGATCGGCAACGCCACCGTCGCAGACGCTCTAATGGATCGTCTAGTTCACAATAGTCATCGAATAGAACTGGGAGGAGAGTCAATGAGAAAACTGGCGCAATCCGAACACTTAGAGTAAAAATAGGGAAAGAGAAAAAGTGCTGGTTCAGGTGTTCGGAATAAACCGAAACAAGCGTTCGCAATCACCGAAATACGCAGCCAAGATACGAGAGAATGTGGAATTCATTATCCATGTGCACTTTCAGGCCTTGTGCGATCAGCTCACGTAATGATCCCTCTGGCAACAAGTTTGAAAGCACTGGATGCAGCCGTTGATTCCGTACCCATGGCGCAGCCATGAGCTTGGCCGCATGCGGAAACGCGGGATGAGTAATCAGACTGAATGTCGGGCGATCAGGATCGTTTTTAAATGAGTCGGCAATGCTCAATACATTGCGGCCATTTTTAAACCCTGCGAGATAACCGATCAGCACGCCATGAATTGAGAGCTTTAGAACATTTACTTCATCATGGCTGTCTGTGCTCATTCATTCTCTCCCAGCAAGCCCTGCCATGGATCATCGGCCAGTGGGTTGCTTTGTTCTTTTCCCGTCTGGCTTAGCTTGGTTGGTGCCCCAGTGGATGGCGGGTTATCGTCGGCCAGTACCGCCAGCACCGCATTCAATCTTTCTTGTGGTATTAACAGCAACTCACTTTTAAGCCCCTTAGCGACAAGCTCAAGAGTATCAAGCCGAGGGTTGCCCTTGGATTCCAAACGCTGATATTGCTGGCGCGATATACCAACGCGCAGCATCATATCGTGCTGCTTGAGTTTCAATGCGATACGGCGTTTTTTGATCTGTTCGAGTAGTGAATTCATAATGAAACGTATATGTTGCTATTTACCATTAAGCAACATATTAGTTTCTTTTATTGGCCTTAGCAACTTATAAATTGCTTTTACGGTGTTGAAGCATTTTAGTTGTGAAAAGAAACATATATGTTGCTTTTATCGAAGTACTTCTATGGGCTGCTGTTCGCTTATTGTGCTTGTTTTTGAGGAGAGAGGGCGAGCCAAACCTCAAAACCCTAAAAGCCCTGAGCCAAGAATCTCGGGGGCAGGCAGCCGTGGCGTAGCTCGAAAGCTCCGAGGATAAACCAAGCATTATCGAATGCTTATTTAAAATCCAAAGGGTTGTTCGAGCTTCGTGATGGTTGGATTAAGCTTAACCATTCTGCGTGAAACGCTCTGTGAGAACCCGCATGCAGGGTGTTGTGGGAAGGGGTGGCTAGATACCAGTCCTTACCCGACTATGCATTGCAGCCATTGATTGGAAAGTACAAGCTGTAGATATGCTTTTATAATATTTGCCTGCCCACGAAATTGCTCGAATATCTGGGTCGCTTCCTGTTTGTACTGTCTAAATTTGCTCGTTTCTATTTGTGTGTATGGGCGGTAAACAATCAACTGATTGCCCACTCCTTCTATATTAATTCCATCCAATCTTTCAATAAAACGGATCAATTTCTCACTGAATAATCTATTTACAGCTAATTCGTCATCACTATTGAGCAAGTATTTTTTTGAGAAATCGGGATGATCTATCAACCTTATCGGAGGTAGACATCTGTAGATCATTAGCAATTTTGATAAAATCCAAGGTTCGCTCTTTATCTTTTTTGCTTAATGAACCCCGCATAAATAATATGAGCACCATAATAATAAAAATGAAAACAATAGTTAAAATTTGCGCCACTTCCATTTTTTATCCTTCAACGATAAATCATTTAAAAATTATATTGCAGCAAAACGCCGCACTTTGCAGTAAGGCAATCCGTAACAGCGCCTTGTTACACGTTGGATTTAGCACGATCTATTATTTTTGCGTAACTTGAATTAATAGGAAGCTTTGTGAATGGGCCGATATTGCTTCCCCCAGTGTTGCCCTCAGGTACTAACCCGAATGCAGTCTTAGTAAATGCCCCTACAATGCGCAGCACTTGACCCAGTAGCTCCCGAATTTTCCAATTTCTTATTGCCCAAGCAAACATCAATATATGCACCTTGGTATGTAGCAGCGTTGATGCCTGACCTAGTACATGTGCATTCTCTAGATTCTGAAACTCGATTTCCGGTTTTCCAGACTTGCGAGCCGCACGCGACAGGCTTATCTCTTCCGACACATAGGGCTCTATTTTTCTTCGATATTGATTAGGCATGAAACCTCCTAAACGTAGTCATGGTAGAGCGCCCCGTTACCGAGACGACCCCACACAGATCCGGACGTGCGGAACTACCGCATCCGGCTCTTCAATAATATCCTTGCCCGTGTAAAACACAGACCCTCAATACCAGTCCACGGCTAACCATCTTTTACTCACTCGCATGGACTGGATTCCAAAATATCTTAACATCTCCTTCATCCCTGACCACGTGTAACTTTTCCGACCACTTCGTCTGTTTAACCAGATATACAGACTCTTGAGTATGTGATCGTAGATCCGCCCCACACTCATGCTGTTATCCGGTAACCCAAAGTAGTTTCTGAATCCGATAATCTTGCGCTTCAGTTGTGGCATCCAGTGATCCAGTCGCCGATGGCGATTGTCTTTAATCCACGCATAAAACGTTTGCAAGGCCATCTTATGCTTCTTCGGGGCAGTCTTTCGTCTGAGCCGCGGCTCGCCGTTAAAGTCCTTATCCCAGTAGAAACGAAAACCCAGAAACTCAAAATGCCGTTGTTGTCCCGGGTGAAAGCGACTAAAGCGTTTAATCGAAGTCTTCTCCGGCGCGACGTCCAGATTAAAGGTTCTTAATCTGGGAGCCAGTTGCTCATAGAAGGCTCGCGCTTCGTCTTGATATTGAAATGCCACCACAAAGTCATCCGCATAACGGATGAGCATTGCCCTGCCTTCAAGCTTGGGTTTGATCTTCTTCTCGAACCACAGATCTAAAGCATAGTGAAGGTAGATATTCGCCAGCACGGGGCTGATTACACCGCCTTGCGGCGTGCCTGATGCAGGCTTGTTATAGCGTCCGTCAGGCTCTTTAATTCTGGCCTTCAGCCATTGATTGATGAGATTGAGAAGCGACTTGTCATCAATGCGCTGCTTTAACATGCGCATCAGCCAAGTATGATCCATATGATCGAAGAAACCTTTAATGTCTGCTTCAACAATATACCCGTAGCCTTTAAATTGAAGGTTCAATTGCAGACTGTGTATGGCCTGATGCGCACTTTTATGCGGACGATAGCCATAACTGTTCGGCACAAAGTCGTGCTCCCAGATACTTTGCAGTAACTCCGAGACACTTTGTTGCACCACTTTATCTGCAACGGTGGGCAAGCCTAATGGCCGCTCTTTGCCATTCCCTTTGGGGATGTACACACGCTTGATGTCATCAACTCGATACTGCCTAGATTTAAGTTGCTGCGCCAGCATGTGGATGTTTTCGGGTAATCGCTGCTCGAATTGTTGCGTTGTAACGCCATCAATACCCGCAGCCGATTGTTTATTGAGGTGTGCCCATGCACGATACAGCGCATCGGCTCTCAGCTGTCCATAAAGATTCTGAAATCGATGCTTCGTGTGGGTGTGTGCTTTAAATGCTATGGCGTTTAAGGCAGTTGTCATAGTGTCTCCAGCCCTACGTTGTCCGGACTATGTATCTATTAAACGCCGTGATACTACTGTCAGCCCCTTCGCCAGGTAGACGGTTTTCCCGCCCTCAGACTACTATGAGCTGATCCGACTTCCGGGATGCCTTCGTTCGCCTCGTATTTTACTCAGCAGCCCTACCCATTTCCCTTGGGAGCACGTCCGGATCTCACAAGTTCCTGTCATAACTCTTTATACATGCCACGGTTTGATAACTCCGCCAGTTCGCCACAACCTCGCCTAATCGGTTGCTTTGCATGGACTTCGACTGCGTTATAAGTCTGGTCAACTGAAATTCGCTATTTTCGGAGCAATACCAACACTTCAGGGGCACGGCACCCCCTATGGCCTACATAATTCTCTGTCTACGCTTCACGGTGGTTGTTCATCTGATTGCGTCCTCACGCAGAAAAGTGATTCACTAATCTCAGACTCCGCGCACCGCGCAAGACTCGATACGGGTGAGTGGCTAACTCTTACCCGACAGGGACTTTCACCCTGCAAGTTGTGACAAGCTTCGCTTGTCGCACTAACGCCACACTCTGTAGAAATTTCTGAGCGCTAGCGCGTAAATTTTCCGCAGCAGCGCCTTGTGTACGCCCAGCACGGGCATGAACTAATAAGGTGAAAGTCCTCTGTAGGAAGATGACCGTCGAACACCATGTTGTCAGTAGACAATAAACTACTAGCGAATGGCAAGGGCTAACCCGCGAGGGGCAGTCTGAAGGATGCCTGACGTAAAACTGCGAGCTGATGAGCAAGAATATTATATGAGGCGTAGGCTGGAGGCGAGTTGGCAGAGCCGGCCCCGCGTACATTAAAGGGGCCAAAGCCCTTTTCAATCAATCGCTCTCTTTGGGCATCCCCGCTTTACCTGTCCAACTCTTCTGCAAAAGGGCTTTGACCCCTTTTAATTTGTTAGATCATATTATTTGGATGAGACACCTTGGTATTTCAAAGCTTTGCCCCCAGGGTTATCAGACAACTCAACCTCTACTTTTATTTTTTGTTCTTCAGTATTTGACTGGTCAGCGAGTTTTACGAGTTGGGCTAAACCAGCTTTAATTGAACATGAATCATCGTATTTTCGAATATCAGACAATGCATCAACAATATCATATTTTACGGCTGCATCTTTCTTTCTAGCATTCGCTTGTCGTGCTGTAATATACGTTTTAATTCGCGTCCGCTCTGCTTCAATAGCCGCCTCCATGGCTTGAAATGTTTTATCGTAGTAGTAGGTGGCATTAAATGATTCCACGCCTTTTCCCACGATTAGATTTCCTACGCTAAGTGCTGCAGATACACCGGGATTCCCATAGGCTGTTCCAGCGCTTGCGCCAGTGGCTAGATCACCCAAAAAGCTCTTTGAGAATTCCATACTAGCCTTGTTCGCAAATGCACGGTGAAGAAAATTCGAACAATTCAAGTCTGATATTGATGTTAAATATGAAATGGCTTTATCTCGAACGATCGGCTCATCCTCTTTCTTTATGGTTGAAGTTAGGTTGCTAGCGTTTGCAGATAAATACAAACACTGGCTCTGTTTTTTGCCGTTTACCTCGTTCTTTAATTCGAGTTCCTTCATGCAATGAATAGATATCAAACTCTTTAACTCGTCCGGTACAGCCAAAGTGGTTTCAGTCGGAAAATAAGCAACTGGCTGACTTCTTAAGTACTCAGCAGTATTTGCGCAGCCTGTGATTGCGGCAATGTTCATAGCAACAATAAGCAAACGAGTTTTCATCATAAACATCCTTTTGTTGTGAGGTGATAGTGATCTAACTCCTGCGTTTTCCGCTGGTTTGGAACGTAGCGGAAAACCAGTCCGACAACATGTGTTTGTTAGGGAAGCTGCGATCAAGAAGTCACAATGCACTAAACTTCTTTCATTCGAGCAAAAAGCACAAGATGCTACTTATTTTAGTATTTTTCGCTACTAAATAAGCCGAATTAGCCTTATTTAGTGGATTTTGAACGGATTAACCCCTTGCCGCCCGTATCATCTGGTTAACCCTAAACACATTAGCTAAGGCAAACAGCATCGCCAGCTTGTTATCGTTTTTAGCCAGTCCTCGATAGATGGCTTTCCTGAAGCCAAACTGATGTTTTATACTTCCAAATGATCTTCATTCGTTTCATCTTTCGATTAAACATCCTTACCTACGTCCTTTAGGAATCATTTGGATCTCCCAAGTTCCTGATGCATCTCTCTGCACATGCCACGGTTTGATAACCCCACCGATTCTCAAAACTCTAACCGATAACGAGTTTTTCATTCTGGCTTCAGTAATGTTACACACTTGGCCAATCGGAACGATCTGTCGAGGCGATACCAACACTTCAGGAGCACGGCCCCCTATGGCCTACGCAGTTCTCTGTGTACGCTTCACCCGTTTTGTTCATTCTGCTGATTTAGTTTCAGAAGAAAAAAATCTGGAAAGTATTTCGATCCAGAGAATTCCGCCACAGGCGCAACACTCGATACCGGCTGCGGGCTTAGCTTTACCGGACGAGGACTTTCACCTCGCAAGATGCACCAAGCTTTGCTTGGCGCTCTAACGCCACCTTAAGCGGAAAATTGTAGCTGGCTAAAATTGTGAGCGAAGCGAACACAGCCAGCTGTAACTTGTCCGTTTCAAGGTCTTGTTAGGTGCGTACTGCCGTGTGCAGTGAACTTTGAAATTTATTTTTTAAATTTGTTATCTCTATGCCATGTCAGATATTTGGCTTGTGCCTGACTCACTTCAATTTTTTCTTTACCATTGAGTCCATAAGCTCCCATTTCACCTTCAGACAAGCTAGAAATAATTATGGTGCCATCATCGTTGAAACTGATTATTCCATACTCAAATAGTCCATCATAGTTGGGAGATAGGCAAACCCCATTTGCAATATCTACTTTTTCATCATTTTCAGAGTATGCCCAAGGCTTAATATGAGATGCTATTAAATTGCGACAAATATTACGGTTAATGAGACACTTATTACCAGCACGAGCCTTTACTTTTTTAGCAAATGCACTATGCCCAATTCTTTGTTTCGTTAAAGCTTGTTTCTCGTAGTCGGCATAGTCTTCGTTGCTGTGAATCTTATCTATAGAGTTAATCAACTCTTCATCACTTTTGGAGATAGATTCCCCCAATTGCTAGCAATATGCTGAAGCATAGTAAACCCCTCATCGTCATATTTGACGTAAGTTGAGGAGTTTTCTCGAGGTAACTTACCATACAATTTTTCAAATAAGTCTACCTTTTTAAGGCTTATTGCAACTCTGGCTCTATCTCGATATTTCTTTCCAGTACCAATTGTGACGTGCTTAGCAATCGGGTGCTCAATATGAACTTCTGCAGTCGTAACAGCATTCGTTGACCAGCAACGAATGTATTTAACCTCTAGGCATTCTATAAGGGGTTTAATTCGATCGAAAATGGGATAACCAGTAAAATTTAAGAATTCATCCGCAGATACTTTTTTTGAAAACTTTTCCATTATTTTTCCTAAATACTCTCATGGCACCTAACAGCTTATTCGTGTGCGTGCCTGATATACTGGCGCTAACTCACCGGGCTTATGCTTGTAACCAACTGATTTCATTGTGAAGCCTTCCATCGTTTGATTATTCCCTTCCAGAAAAGCGTGCGTGCACACTATTTCGGTGACGAGTGGCCTATAAACATGCAAACCAAATCTATAACCTATTGATTTTATTAAAATTCAAAATATCACCAACCAAATAAACAGGCAAGCACGAAAACAAAGTGTGTCCCCTTTCCTTGAAAAGTTCAAATCATACTGTATATAAAGACAGTAAAAAGTTTACACCATATTCGTGCTCGCAATGGCCGTTAGTGTACAGAACAAACCTATGTTCGCTGGATCTGCCCCGATCAAGCTTATCGCCCCTAAAAGGGGCTCCCACATCGGCGCTTTAAATGCCTCGTAGGAGCTGCCTCTGGCGGCGATAAATGTTTGATTGTATCGATGCGGTTCATTCCTGACTGCAGCTTATCGTCCCTAAATGGGGCTCCTATACTAAATAAAAAAGGCCGCGACATCTCTGTCGCGGCCTTGCTATAACAATAGGCGGTTTAACGCAGCTGTACTGAATTATTCAGCCCTAATTGGGTGGCGATGGTTTTACCAAAGCTGACGCCTAAGCGGTCAATTAACTGCTCCAACGGTGTGCCCTTCGGCGAGTAGTCGACCAGTTTTTCAGTGCCGACAATATCCCGCGCAACGGAGCTACTGCTACCTAGGCCGTCAATCAAGCCAAGTTCTAAGGCCTGCTCACCGGTCCATACTAAGCCGCTGAATAACTGATCGTTTTCTTTCAAACGATCACCCCGCCCTTTCCGCACTTGATCGATAAACTGTGCGTGGGTGGTATTCAGCACGGTCTGCCAGAACGCACGGTCTTTGTCTTCCAGCGGCGAAAACGGATCAAGGAAGGTTTTATTCTCACCGGCAATCAGGTTACGCCGCTCAACACCCACTTTTTCCATCAGATCGACAAAACCAAAGCCCGATGACACCACCCCAATAGAACCCACAAGACTGGCTTTATCGGCATAGATCTCATCGGCGGCGGCGGCAATATAATAGGCCCCAGAAGCACCGATATCGAGAATGACGGCATAGACTTTTTTCTCGGGATGCAAGGCGCGTAAACGCTTCACTTCGTCATACACATAACCGGATTGCACCGGGCTACCGCCGGGGCTGTTGATTCGCAGAATAACCGCTTTGGCACTGTCTTCAGCGAATGCCTTCCTCAGTGAGTAGATGATTTTATCAGCGCTGGCATCTTCACCATCGGCAATCACCCCTTTCACCTGAACCACGGCGGTATGCGTCTCGCTTTCATCCATCTCCGGCGTGAAGACATCAGCAAACAGATAGATTCCGAGAATGACAAACAGATAACCAAAGGTGAGTAGTTTAAAAAAGATCCCCCAGCGACGGGCGCTGCGTTGCTCTTTTTGCAGCCCCATCATGGTGCGTTCGATTAACCGCCACTCTTTGGTTTTATGCTCCTGCGGTTTGGCTTTTTGCGCCGATGATTGTGTGTCATGTTCCGGCGAGTTGACGCTATCAGTATCCTTGCTGTCTTCTGCTTCCCAGGGATTTGAGCCCACTTGGTTCTCCTTACATTATCTGGCTTAAATTATGTCACTTTTACGCTTGCGTTAATGAGGCCTGAGTCAACCAGCTTTCTAGCTCAGTAAATTGATGCATCAACAATACCGGCTTATAGGGGGTCAACCGATCGACATGATGGGCGCCATAGCTCACCGCAATTGTATCCATCCCTGCTCTGACACCCATTTCCAGATCAAATTCCGTATCACCGATCATAACGGCATCGGCAGGACTCAAGCCCGTTTCAGCAAGAATCTCTTCGAGCATATGCGGATGGGGTTTCGAGGTGGTTTCATCGGCGCAGCGGGAGCTTTCAAATAGATATTCAAGACCGGTTTGTTCGAACACCCGCGCCAACCCACGCCGACTCTTCCCGGTAGCCACCGCCAAGCGATAACCCTTCTCTTTTAAGTTGATCAGGGTTTGTTCCACCCCGTCAAACAGCTCGGTCGGGGTATCATCGGCGTTGAGGTAATAATGACCGTAACGATCGCGCAACGGTGCAATCAGGCTATCGTCAACACCGGGGATCAGCACTCGAATCGCTTCGGGCAGCCCTAGTCCGATAATATTACGTACCGCTTCATCAGATAGTTCCGGCTGATCTAGATCTCGGGCCGCCTTTTGCATACTGGAAATGATCCGCGCAGCAGAATCGATAATGGTGCCATCCCAGTCAAAAATAAGTAGCTTATACACAATATTTACCCAGCGCAGTTAATCGTAAAATTCAAAGGCCGATCTTACGTTAACCGCGCAGTAATGATAACCACGGATTTAAAATGGTTTTATATGACTATTTAACGTTCAACTGCATTGCACACAACATCGGTGCGGCAATTACTCCTGCATCATCGGCCGGATCAGCAGTTCACTCACATCAACATGGGCCGGTTGGGTTACCGCATACAGTATCCCATTGGCAATATCTTCGGCTTGCAGGTTAGGCATCTCGGCCGCATACATATTCTCTTTCACCGCCGCCCGTATCTTGTCATGCACGATACTATCGGGCAGTTCAGTCGCCACCGCACCAGGTTGTACATCTGTTACCCGCACCCCATAGCGGATCGCCTCTTTGCGCAAGGTTTCAGAGATCGCTCGAACCGCATGCTTAGTGCCCGCATACACTCCGGCGCTAGGATAGGTCTGGCGTGCCGCGATCGAACTAATATTGACGATATGGCCCTGTTTACGCTCGGCCATACCGGGATAAACGGCGTTGATCGCATACAATACACCCTTAATATTGGTATCGATCATCTGCTCCCACTCATCGACCCGGCCATTGATAATCGGGCTAATGGGCATGGTACCCGCATTGTTGATCAAGATATCAACCCCGCCTTGCGCCGCGATCAATTCACCCACCTGTTGCATCGCCTGACGGTTGGACACATCCGCCGGTGCAATACAGACTTGACGCCCCAACGCCCGAAGCTCCTGCGCTAATTGTTGCAGGCGCTCTTCCCGCCGGGCACTAATCACCAAGTCAGCACCTTCAGCGGCCAACAGCCGAGCTGTTGCCTGACCAATACCCGAACTTGCACCGGTAATCCAAGCCGTTTTTCCAATTAATTTCATAATATTAGCTCTAGCTACTTATCATTTACTTTATTTAATTCGAGGATCGATAAAAACACAAAAGCCGCCATGATTGAAGCTGGCGGCTTTATTCAAACAGTGTGACGGACAAACAAAACTTAGCGGTTTTTAAACACCGGTTTACGTTTTTCGGCAAAGGCGTTCATGCCTTCAGAACAATCATCAAAAGCAAAGGTCGCTTCGAATGCTCGACGTTCAAACCGCATGCCATCGTCGATGGATGCACTGACGCCCATATTCACGCTTTCTTTAATCAGCATCACCGCAGGCCGAGACATAGCGGCAATCTTGGTCGCAGTTTTCAAGGCTTGTTCAGCCAATTCATCCGCAGCAACAATCCGTGCCACTAGTCCAGCACGTTCCGCCTCTTCGGCGCCCATCATACGACCGGTCAGGCACATCTCCATCGCCTTAGCCTTACCCACCGACTTCGTCAGACGCTGCGTGCCACCGGCGCCCGGCATCGTGCCGATACTCACTTCTGGCTGGCCAAACTTGGCACTGTCAGCCGCAATAATAAAATCACAGGCCATCACCATCTCACATCCACCGCCGAGGGCAAACCCAGCGACCGCAGCGATCACAGGCTTACGCGCATCATCAATGGCCCGCCAGCAGTCCCGTTGGATGAACGGAAAATTTCGATTATGCAGATCAGCGAAAGATTGATCTTTCATCTCTTTAATATCGGCACCAGCAGCGAACACCTGCTCACCACCGGTAATGATGGTACAACCGATAGCATCATCGGCTTCGAAGCGGTCGACCGCCTCACCCACTTCACGACATAAAGTCGCATTGAGGGCATTCATCGCTTCAGGGCGGTTAAGGGTAATAATACCAACCCCCTGTTTTACCTCTGTCAGAATACATTGGTAGCTCATAAGGCACTCTTGTCAATCGTCAGTTAATCAGGTTCTGTCTCAAGCGATACGCGACCAACCGGCCTGCGTATCACTCTCAGCAAACCGGCCTGTGATCAGGCCGGAGCGCATCAAGCATCAGGCGTGTTTACGGCTCTGAATCATACGGAAGCGGTTGGCCACATAGGCAAGATCCGACAGGGTCGCATTAGCCGCAGGGTTGCTACCGGTGGCATGGAAGTCACTGAAGGCTGCACTCTGGTTAACATAGACACCACCAGTCAGGTTGATAGACAGCGCCACCCCAGCATCCAGCGCGGCCTCTTCAATTTGATCCAGCACCGCTTCGCTAGTTGAGTAACAGCCCATGGTAATTGCACCATGATTTTTAACCGCTTTATGTGCTAACTCAATCGAATGGTTGTTACTGTTAGTCCGCACGAGGAAGCTAATCGGGCCAAACAACTCTTCCATATACGCGTCTTCCTGATCCGCATCCACGGCAATCAGCAGCGGGCTACGCATCCGCCCCTCTTTAAACCAAGGGTTTTCAGGACGATCAGATTCACGTACAACGGTACCAATCTTTTCACCCAGTTCTCGGGCGCTATCGATACGCTTGTCGGTCACTTCAGCTTGAATACAACCCAAGACCATCGCCGCACGTTCAGGGTCAGAAAGGAAACGGGTAATACCGGTACTCAGTGCTTCAGCCACCTCATCAAAACTTTTATGGCCCTGATCAGTCTCAATACCATCGGCAGGGATGAAGATATCCTGCGGCGTGGTGCACATCTGTCCAGAATACAGGCTCAGGGTAAATGACAGGTTCTGAATCATGCCTTTAAAGTTATCGGTTGAATCGATAATGATGGTATTCACACCGGCTTTTTCGGTATATACCTCGGCTTGATGACAGTTTTGTTCCAGCCAATCACCAAACGGCGTATTACCAGTGAAGTCGATAACGCGAATCTCTTCGCGCAGGGCCAGCGCTTTGGTGCAGGGCTGTGCGGGATCAGCATCAATCACCATCGACGCAATATACGGAGGTAAGCCCTGCTCACTCAACACTTCCTGAGCAATTTTAATGGTCAATGCGGCAGGTAAAATACCAGCGGGATGAGGCTTAACAATAACCGGATTACCCGTTACTAATGAAGCGAACAGGCCCGGATAGGTATTCCACGTAGGGAAAGTCGAACAACCGATAACCAGCGCCACGCCACGTCCGGCAACGGTAAAGGTCTTATCCATCACCAGTGGGTCATGTTTACCCTGTGGCTTAGTCCAAGTAGCCGCACCCGGCGTATGGGTCATCGCATCATAACCATAGGCAATCGCTTCCAAACCCCGGTCTTGAGCATGAGGGCCGCCGGCCTGAAAGGCCATCATGAAGCCCTGCCCCGAGGTATGCATCACTGAATAACCGATCTCAAAGCTACGCTGATTGATGCGTTTAAGAATCTCTAGACAGATGCCGGTGCGCGCATCAACGCCAATATCACGCCATGCTTTACGCGCGGCATTCATGGCCGGCAGTAATACATCGATATCAACGGTCGGATATTTAATACCGAGATCAAAACCATAGGGTGACACTTCATTTCCGGCTTCACCGGTAATACCCGGCATATCCAGTGTAAATGAGCTATTCAGGTGCGCTTTAAAGGCACTCTGACCATCTTTATCGGCGGTTTCACCATACTTACGCGGGCTTGGGCTTTCCGGGTATGCACTATAGTAATCACGGGTACGGATAGCGTTCAGCGCGGCATCAAGTTTCGCTTTGTGCAATTCAAACAGGGATTGGCTCATACAAGGTCTCTTTATTTTATTCAGCCCGCAGGCTCTATATCTTTGCAGCACGACATCTTTAAGCGTTCGCTTAAATCAGCGCCATGCTGCCTGCATACTGTTTATCAAACAGTTTAGAAGAGAGTCTTTATTTAAGCATTGTTTGCTCAGGCTAATCTAAACTGTCGGATGAAAATCGAAGTAAGTTAAAAGATACACTAAAGAAAGTGATACGAAAAGATAATTTATTGATAATATATTTGTATCCCTTTGCCGTTTTACGGTAACCTTTGCCAAGGCTGATTTGGCACAGTGGCGCCGTCATCAACGGTGTACCCTCACCTAAGATGGATAAATCGCCCGTGACGAACAGAGTAAACGATGCCTATATCGACAGCTGTACGCGTGAATACCGAACGCTTCTGTCACAACTTAATGCTGTTATTGACTAGACGTACTGCCAAAGCACGCTAAGGTAAGCACAGCGATACGTACGATGATAAGGCTAACAAAGCCCGAATAATAATAAACGGTCGCGAGCCCTAAGGCTCTGCTACCCAATTTCGATACCCTTATGCTGAGATCAACCATGTCCGATTATCAAGATATTCTGGTCAGCGAACCGGAAGCCGGTGTCATCACCATCACCCTCAACCGGCCCGCCGCCCGTAATGCGCTGTGTAACAACCTGTTAAGAGAACTTGCCGATACCCTAGATGCCTCGATCACCGATGAGCGCATTAAAGCCGTGGTTATTACCGGTGGAGAGAAAGTCTTCGCCGCCGGCGCCGATATTAAAGAGATGGCCGAGCTAGATGCCGTTGGCGTGATGAATGATATTCGCCCGACCTACTGGCGCCGTATCGCCCAGTATCCTAAACCCATTATTGGCGCGGTTAACGGCTTCGCCCTCGGCGGTGGCTGCGAACTGATGATGCACTGCGATATCGTGATTGCCGGCGACAATGCCCAATTTGGCCAGCCCGAAATTAATCTCGGCATTATTCCCGGCGCCGGTGGCACCCAGCGACTGCTGCGCACCGTCGGTAAATCGATGGCTATGCAACTGGTGCTGTCCGGTGAGTTTATCTCGGCGGCACAAGCCCGTGACTTTGGCTTAGTCAGCGAAGTGACCATTCCTGAAATGAGTTACAAACGCGCCTTAACCTTAGCGAAAAGCATTGCCCGCAAACCGCCATTAGCGGTCCGTTTAGCCAAAGAATCGCTACTCAAAGCCTACGAAACCACACTCGAAACCGGCCTTAATCTTGAGCGAAAAGCATTCACCCTGCTTGCCGCTACCGAAGACCGTAATGAAGGCATCGCTGCTTTCATGGAAAAACGCCGACCAGAATTTAAGGGGAAATAATCCAATGACTTACCAACATATCGAATTTGAAATTACCGACGGCGTTGCCGTGCTAACACTTAACCGTCCGGACAGCCTCAACAGCTTCAACGGCCAGATGCACACGGAAGTCCGTGATGCCTTGAAACAAACCAAAACCAATGCCGCTGTCCGCTGCCTGCTGATTACCGGTAACGGTCGTGGCTTTTGTGCAGGACAAGACCTCAGCGACCGGGCGGTCGACCCCGATGCGGCGGTGCCAAATCTGGGTGAATCCATCGAAAAGAACTACAATCCAATGATCCGCACCCTGACCTCATTGGAAATGCCTGTCATCTGTGCCGTCAACGGTGTCGCCGCCGGTGCCGGTGCGAATATTGCGCTGGCCTGCGACATTGTATTGGCCGCCAAGAGCGCCAGCTTTATTCAGGCGTTCTGCAAAATTGGTCTGATTCCTGATTCCGGTGGCACTTGGACACTCCCTCGTGCAGTCGGCTTACCCCGCGCGATGGCATTGTCATTATTAGGCGATAAAATCTCCGCCGAGCAAGCCGAGCAATGGGGCATGATCTGGAAAACCTATGAAGCGGATGAATTAAAAGACGCTGCACTGGCCATGGCCAAACAACTGGCCACCCAGCCAACCAAAGGCTTAGCATTGATCAAACGCTCGCTGCACGCCTCAGCTAACAACAGCTTTGATGAGCAGTTGGATCTTGAACGCGATCTGCAAACATTGGCCGGACAGACTGAAGACTACCGCGAAGGCGTGAGCGCCTTTATGGCCAAACGGGCACCAACGTTTAAAGGCAAATAAGCACAGCAATCCCGTGAGATCGACGAACTCTACGCCCTGCGCAAGCTTCGTTTGACGCCGACTAAAACAAGACATACAAAACGAATTTTGGAGATGTTCAAATGAGTCGTTTTAATACTGATTCAATAATCGCCGTTATCGGTGCCGGTACTATGGGCGCAGGTATCGCCCAAGTTGCCGCCAGCGCTGGTCATACGGTGCTGCTGTTCGATAGCGCCGCCGGCGCGTCACAGCACGGTATCGATAATACCGCCAAGGGACTCTCACGACAGGTAAGCCGTGGCAAGATGGCTCAGGCAGATGCTGATGCACTGATTGCCCGTATTACACCAGTCAGCCAACTCACAGAACTGGCGCCAGCGGCGCTGATCATCGAAGCCATCGTTGAGCGATTGGATGTTAAACAGCAGGTCTTTGGCCAGCTCGAAGATATCTGTGCCGATGATGCGGTTATCGCCACCAACACATCATCTATCTCGGTGACCGCTATCGGTGCGAGCCTCAAACGACCGCAGAATCTGGTCGGTATGCACTTTTTCAATCCAGCGCCTGTCATGAAGCTGGTTGAAGTCATCAATGGACTGGATACTGACCCGCAGATCGCCAAAGATATCTATGCGCTGTCAGCGAGTTGGGGCAAACAGCCGGTGCTGGCTAAATCAACACCGGGCTTTATTGTTAACCGTGTTGCCCGCCCATTTTATGCTGAAGGCCTGCGCATTACCCAAGAAGGCGGAGCCGATATTGCTACCATCGATGCACTGATGCGTGAATGTGGTGGCTTCCGCATGGGACCTTTCGAGCTGATGGACCTTATTGGCCATGATGTTAACTATGCCGTTACCTGCTCGGTCTTTGATGCATTTTATAATGACCCACGTTTTACCCCGTCCCTGATTCAAAAAGAATTGGTTGATGCGGGACACCTTGGCCGTAAAACCGGTCGAGGCTTCTATGATTACAGTGAAGGCGCAGTCAAACCTGAAGCACAAACAGCGCCTGCCTACCCGGCTCCGAAGTCGATCATGGTGGAAGGTGAGCTTGGCGTGGCTGAACCGTTGCTGGATCTATTTGAACAAGCGGGCATTCATGTTGAGCGCACCGACAATGATGAAGTTGAAGGGATGATCACCATCGGTGATGCCACCCTGATGCTATCTAATGGCCAGTTCACCACCATGCGAGCCGGTGAAACCATGCGTCCGAATCTGATTAATTTCGATCTTGCGCTGGATTACACTCGCGCTACACGGATCGCTCTTGCCCCCGCCGATCAAGCCTCCGATGAAGCCCTGCAGGCGGCCATTGGATTGTTCCAAGCGATTGGCAAGTCCGTCAGTGTGATCGATGATATTCCCGGCATGGTCGTCATGCGTACCGTATGTATGCTGGCAAACGAAGGCTTTGATGCGGTCAACCAGCAGGTTTGTGATGAAGCGGCTGTTGATATCGCCATGAAAGGTGGCGTGAACTACCCCTGCGGCCCAATCGAATGGGTTAACAACTTAGAGCTCAGCTATGCGCTGGATGTACTCGATAATCTGATGGATGCCTATGGCGAAGACCGCTATCGTGCATCACCGCTGTTATTACGCAAAGTCGCTGGAGGTGCCTAATGAGCCCGAATGACATGACCCCACAACAACTGGCTGAAGCCGCCAGTGCTGCGCTACACCTGAATGATCATGCGGCTCAAGGGATGGGCATCAGCATTGATGAGATCGCTCCCGGCTATGCCAAACTCTCCATGGTGGTGCGCAAAGACATGCTCAATGGGCACTCAACCTGCCATGGCGGCATGATGTTCGCGCTCTGTGATACCGCCTTTGCTCATTCGTGCAACTCCTACAACCGCTCAACGGTTGCCAGTGGCTGCAATATCGATTTCATCGCTCCGGGCTTTGAAGGTGATGTGCTGACCGCTATCGCCCAAGAACGCTCTCGCAGCGGCCGTACCGGTGTCTACGATATTACCCTGTGCAATCAAAAAGGCGTTGAACTGGCCTTCTTCCGCGGTAAAGCCTATCAAATCAGAGGCACACTCGTACCTGAAGAGTAAGCCTTTAGCTAAGGCCGCTTCGGCGGCCTTTTTTACTGCTCGACGTTATTATTCCAACTCTCCACATTACCCAGCCAATCGGTAAAACCTGCGTGATTCAAAGGCGGCGAGAAAAAGTAGCCTTGCGCAATATCACAGCGCTGCAGCATAAGAAAATCAAGCTGTTCCTGATTCTCAACACCCTCAGCCACCACGGCTAAATTGAGCGCTTTCGCCATCGAGAAAATTGCCGTCACAATAGCGACATCATCAAGATCTCCGGGCAATTTTTGAATAAACGAGCGATCAATTTTTAACACATCGATAGGCAGCTGCTTAAGATAACTGAGGGATGAATAACCGGTACCGAAATCATCCATCGCAATTGAAACCCCTAAGGTTTTAAGCTTATCGAGGGTGCGAATCGATTGTTCAATATTTTCAATAACCGCATATTCGGTAATTTCAAGCTCTAGCATCTGTGGGTCGATATTGAACAAAGTTATTTTCGCCAACAGAAAATCATAAAGCTTTTCATCCCGTAACTGCCGAGGCGACAGATTGATCGCAACCTTTAGGTGACCCCGCCCCGCTTTCGCCCAAAAAGCCATCTGCTCACAGGCGGTATTAATGACCCAATAACCTAAATCACAGATCAAATCTGTCTGCTCGGCAATGGGGATAAATTGATCCGGCATAAAGACGACGCGATCATTCTCGATCCATCGCATCAACGCTTCGGCACTGTTACAACTCATCTGGCCGTTGCTAAAAGTGACCTTGGGTTGGTAATACAGCTGTAAGCTATTTTGACCAATGGCATCCCGCAGCCTAGCTTCAATACGTTGATGTTCCTGGCGTTGCATATCCAACTCTGACGAAAAAAGTGCACCTGCCCCCGGCCGGCTTCTTTGGCCTGATACATGGCGGTATCCGCTTGGATGATTAGGTCTTTCGAGTTATCAGAATCTTTCGGATAGGTAGAGATACCGACACTGGCGCCTAAGTTAATCGACTTACCTTCAATGACATACTCGTTGCTGGCTTGTTCAATCAACGCCGTTGCCAGCCGTACCAAATTACTCTCTTTGTGATAATTCGGAATAATCACGGTAAATTCATCACCACCTATACGGTACAGCACATCGGACTCTCGCAGCCTCTGCTTCAACTGCTCGGCCACGCTAATCAGGAGTTGATCCCCTAACTCATGTCCGTATTGGTCGTTCGCCCACTTGAAATTATCCAGATCGAGATAGAGCAAACCCAGTTTATATTGCTCACGTTTCGCTAATTCAAGCTGCTCATCAATACGGGCCAGAAAGTAGTGGCGATTCGGGATATTGGTCAGCGCATCAAAATAGGCCAGTTTATGTAGCTTATCTTGCGCCTCTTTTTTCTCAGTAATATCGGTAAGCACTCCGACATAGGTAACGACACTATCCTTACGTTTAACGCGATTAAGACCGAGCCAACCGGGAAACGTTGTACCCTCTTTTTTCTGCCCAACCACCTCACCCGACCAGTGCCCATCGGTCATATACTCATCGGAGATAAGCGTCTTGAAATCAATCGTAGGATCATCACAGGCGTGAATGATGGGCACAAAACCGCACAGTTCGCTCTTAGAGTATTGCGTAATTTTACTGTACGCCGGATTGGTATCGGTAATGCGGCCAGCGATATCAATAATAAACACAGCCTCATTAATGGCACCCAAGGCTTGCTCGGCGACCTCCAAGGATTGCACCGGGGCAACCAACGAGAAGCGTAACAAAAGATAGAGGGAGCCTACGAACATCAGACTGACAATCGCCACCTGGGTAATTTCAACGATCAGGTTTTGATATAAGTTTTCCGCAAAATCCTTATCACTATAAATAATCTCAACATTACCGATGGTCACTTCGCCAGCTTTAATGGGTAACCTAAGTCGATTGTGCCCGCCTAACCAGAGTTGGGAATGTAGGGATCGGTCATAATTGACGATTTGACCATCGATTTTAATTCGCCCCATATAGAGGTGACCAAAATTACCAAAGACTTTGATCCCTTGGACAAATGAAGACTTCATTTCGGAATCTAAAATGGCTGACGCCAACTCAACCGTATAAGAACGCTCATAGGCTTTCTTATAAACATTCCAAATGGTCGGTCGTACTGAGTTCGCCACACGTTCTGCAACCGCATGACTGCGCTCATCTAAAGAGCGCTGCATTAAGCTGGCTGCCGCATCGAAGCGAATTACCACAAAGGCGGTCATCACCAAAATAGTAATAAGACTGAGGATCAGAAGCAGTCGGGCCGTCAATCGACTAATCATTAATAACCGCCTGCACTCCTCTATTGATTGATAATAGCTTAATGATCATAAGGCCCAAACCACTGGTAGTATTCCGTATAGACCTTTTTAAAAGCCCTTTTTTGTCGATAATATGTTTACTGATAGGATCCCGTGCACCATATTCTGCCAGCACTCGATCTGACACAACCTCCCAACGCTGTAGATCTGCCGGGCTCCATTTATTGATTTTTACACCATTTTCAATAAACAAACGAAAAGCTTCAAAATCAGCCACTTTAGCCTTCATGGTGGTCGATAAGGTGTACGCTTTAATCGAGGTTTCAAGCATCATTTGAAGATCGGGCGGCAGTTCATCGTAGGCTTGCTGATTGATCAAAAAATCCGCCAACACCGATGGTTGCCATACCGCAGGCACGATGGCATAACGGCTAATATCACTCAGGCCTAAGTTCCAAGCCCCCCCGCCGTGGTCCATTCCACCGCATCAATATCCCCTTTTTCAAGCGCCGGCCGGATCTCTTCTGGCACCGTCGGTAAGGTATACGCACCAGCCGCTGCCGCTAACACTTCACTCGGCAATCCGGGACCAATACGTACTTTCTTCGAGTCAAGATCGTCCAGCCCTTTAATCTCGGTTTTAGACAACAGGCCGAACTCCATACCCGGCCACCACGCTGGTCGCCACAGAATACCATCCGGCTGCGATAGTTCATTAGCCAGTGTGCTACCCTCACCCGCGAGGAAAAACATCATCGAGCTATCTAAATTCATAAAATCAAAGGGCCCGGCATTCATCAACGCCCACGCCGGATTAATCGCAGACCACCAGTTAGGCCAGCCGCTGCCCATATCGATCCGGCGTTCTTTAACAGCATTATAAATATCGGGGCCACTCGCCAACGCGCCGGCAGAGTGCGGCGTAATGATCAAGCGACCACCACTCATCAAGGCAAGATTGTCGGTAAAGATTTTCAATTCAGCGTAGTCGATGCTGTCTTCAGTGGCTTGAGATTGAAGCTGCCAGTGAAAATGCTGCGCTTTTTGTTCTTCAGCGCAGCCACCCAGGTTCAGCAGCACCAACGAGGTGAAAAAACAGGTCAATAATAAGGATGGTTTTACCACCATGAAGTACTCCGCCTTGGCATTATTTTAAGAATTTTAGCCTAGCTATTCCGATTTTACCGCCGCAAGACGGGATATCAAAAACAGTTGATATCGTTCAGCTTGTTCATATAAACAGATGCCTATAGGCCTTGCAATCAGTCAGTAGGCTAATAAGCTTTCGATATTCATAAGCCTTTACAGAATAGACCACCAGAGAAAAATAAGAGCATGTAATACGCTATATAATTGTCGCTTTATATAAGTCAGTGAAATAAAAAAAGCCGCTGCAGAGATCATCTGCAGCGGCTTTTCATCATGACAACCGATGTCAAACGTGGCTTAGCTGTCCGCATTCGCCAATTCGAGTTTCTCGGGCGACACCAACACACCATTATTGTCCGCATAGACATAGTGGCCGGGTTTAAAGGTCACGCCGCCAAAGGTCAGCTCGACATTCAAGTCACCTAGGCCGTTTTTGTCCGTTTTCATCGGATGCGTACCCAAGGCCTGTACCCCGAGATCGAGATCACCGATAGCATTCACATCACGGATACAGCCGTAGATGATAATCCCCGCCCAACCATTAAGGGAGGCTTTTTCTGCCAACATATCACCCAGCATCGCCCGGCGCATAGAGCCACCACTATCGACGACCAATACCCGCCCTTCACCGGGCAAGGCAACCTGCTCTCGCACCAGCGAATTATCTTCAAACGCTTTAAGTGTGACTATCTGGCCCCCAAAACGCTCACGGCCACCAAAATTGCCGAACATCGGTTCTACAACCTGTACCAGTTCCGGGAACTGATCACAGAGTTCGGGTAATAAATCATCCACGGACATGCTCCTTAAATTAAACCGTTAACCGGTTTGTATGATCGCTTATCTGATATTATTTTGCACTTGCACTATAGGCGGAAAAAAGATCATGGCGCGCCAAACAGATAGCGGTCGAAACAAGCCCCTTTTAACCGGCCATCGTCATAATCCAACAGTGTCAATGCGGGTAGTTTATCAACCAACGCCGCCGATGATAAACAAAACCGTTCAGGAAAACCGTTTTGCCGATGATGTTCAAGATTAAAGGTCTGAATCAATAATCGCCCGGCAGGTGCCATCTGTAAGGGTAATTGCTGCAACAGCGAAACCTCTGGTAAGTAGCGTAGTATCACCACATTATCAAAGCGCGCATCATGGCCCGGTTCTATAGCTAACTGATCCAATGCGCCGGGGACGCTCAAATCTAGCGCCTGAGTCGCTATCGAAAACTGTTGTTGCGCGGCAAACCGTTGTAATCGTTGTAAGCCGTTGACGGCAAAATCAACCGCCAAAATCCGATGCCCCTTCGCAGCTAAATACAAGCTAGCCGCACCATCGCCACAAGCTAGGTCAAGGGTGCGCCCCGGTGGTAACTGATCCAAAGAAGCTTGCAGCTCGGCAGGCAGGGCTGGCAGACTGATATCTTTACTGAGATAACGATGGTTCCAGAGATCGGCTCTGCTCATTGGTGTACAATCCTCAAACTAATACGCGAGTGATTCATCAACAGGTCGAATCGCTATCACGCTCGCCTTTCAGGGTTAATAACATCAGCATGCTCGATCAAGGGCTGCCATCAAACAGTGGATCTAAACATAATGGAACATTACCAATACATCATTGTACTGCTGTTTGTTGCACTGGTATTTATACCGGTCACTTGGCAAGCGATTCAACGGCGTAAACTCAACCCGCCACCAATGGCCAGTCATGACCGTAAGCTCTATCGCCTATGGCGCTCAGACCCACAAGCCTATGAACGCCAATATGGCGAGATGGACCGACACTATCACCAAGCCCAAGCAGAAAAAAGCCAGACGACTGAAAAGTGATCTGGCTTTATATTCAGCGTACCGCAGAGCCACTTCGCTTTTTTAGCCCTGCTTAACCAATGCCAACAACACTTGGGCTGGGTGACGCAGTTGCTGATTATCCAAGCGTTTCACCTGACTACGGCAGGAATAACCGGTGGCTACCAACTTGCCCGCATTGGCGGGGTCGTTAACCACCTCACTCCAGCTCAGCTCGTAAATTTTACGCGATGTATCATAGTGTTCACTCTCATGGCCGTAAGTGCCCGCCATACCGCAACAACCGGTCGCCTGCAGTTCCAGTGATTGCCCCAATGCCTGAAAGATCTGTTTCCAATCCGCCATCGAGGCCGCCGCAGAGGTTTTCTCAGAACAGTGCGCTAGCAGTTTAAACTCATGTGGGGATAAGCGAGCCCCCGTTTCTGCCAGCAGATCACGATGCTTAACCAGCCACTCCTGAATCAACTCCACCTTAACTTGCTGGCGCGTACCATCATCGACGTATTCTTGGCGATAGGTCAGTGTCATCGAAGGATCGACCCCCACCATCGGAATGCCACTGGTGGCCAGCGTCTGCAACATCTGAGTATTCGCATCGGCGGCTTTATTAAAAGCGGCTTTAAAGCCATGCACATGCAAGGGCTTACCATTCGCCTTAAAGGGCGCCACCAGTACATTGAAGCCGGTACGGTTAAGCAGATCGATCACATCCAGCACCAACTGGGTTTCAAAATAGCTCGTAAAGGCATCCTGAACAATGATCACCGACCGTTCACGCAGATCCGGCGTAATCGCAGATAGATTATCCGGTGTTGCAAATAACACGCCCCGCTTATCCATGCCCTGCTTGAGACTATTAGTGCAGATTGGTGGGCTATCCATCATGCCGACCCAGCGACGAAAGACCGCTTTCATCAGCGTGTTATTCATCATCCAGTTATATGGCGCGGGAAAACGGGCCAAATAAGGGATCATAAACTCCAGCCCACCGACCATATAATCCTTCATCGGCCGGAGATAACGACTGTAATAAGCCTCGAGAAAACGGGAACGGAAATCCGGCACATTCACTTTGATCGGGCACTGGGCAACACAGGATTTACAGGCCAGACAACCCATCATCGCTTCATGGACTTCATTGTTGAAGTCGTATTCTCCCTGTTTCTTTTTCCAGCTATTCTTGATCCGACCCGGCAAACTGCTCATAAAGGAGCCATAACGCGCTTTACGCCCTTCCGCTACAATATCGACGCCCTGCAGGGACATCAGCCGTAACCATTCACGAATCAGAGATGAGCGGCCTTTAGGGGAATGTTTACGTTCCCGAGTGGCTTTCCAAGAAGGACACATCGCATCCTTAGGATCGTAGTTATAACAAGCGCCGTTACCGTTACAGAACATCGCCTGTTTATACTCATCGCGTGCTACCGCCGGAATCTGCCGATCATGCTGGCCGCGGGTCGGTACCGCATCGATTTTCAACAGCTCAGCGCCATCGATCAGCGGCGTACAGATCTTACCGGGGTTCAGCTGGTTAGCTGGGTCAAAAGCACCCTTAATAACTTGTAACTGAGGATACAGTTCACCAAAGAAGGCTGGCGCATATTCAGACCGTACCCCTTTACCGTGTTCGCCCCAGATCAAACCATGATATTTCTGTGTTAGGGCAACCACCCCATCGGAGATCACCCGAATCAGTTTTTCTTCCACCTCATCTTTCATATCGATCGCCGGGCGTACATGCAACACCCCAGCATCCACATGACCAAACATACCATAGGCCAAATTGTGGCTATCCAACAGTTCGCGAAACTCTTTGATATAAGCCGCTAAGTTTTCTGGCGGCACGGCGGTATCTTCAACAAACGGAATCGGCCGTTGTTCGCCTTTACCATTACCCAGCAGGCCAACGGACTTCTTCCGCATACCCCAGATTTTGTTGACTTCAGCGGCGCCCATCACCACGGAATAACCGAACAATTGACCAGGCTCGCCTGAAACACTGTCCAGATAGCTGGTCAGCTTGGCGATCTTCTGCTGCAGTTCATCCTCATCATCACCGGTATACTCGACAAGGTTGATCCCCTGAATCGTCGGCTCGCCTTCCGCTTGGGGGAAGTACGCTTTCACGCTATCCCAAACGATATCGTTCATCGCCAGATTGAGTACTTTGGAGTCAACCGTCTCAATAGAGGTTGGTCCCCAAGCCATGAGTTTGGCGGCGTCTTCGAGAGAGTCCTGAAAACCGGCATATTTGAGATTTACCAAAGCCGAATATTTAGGAATGGGTAAGACATTGAGCTTCGCTTCCGCGATAAAGGCCAATGAGCCTTCGGCACCACAAAGCACCGAATTCAAATTAAAACGCCCTTGTTCATCACGAATATGCGCCAGATCATAGCCGGTCAGACAGCGGTTTAGTTTCGGAAATTTAGCATCGATCAGCTCACGGTGTTCCGTGAAAACCTGATCAACCACCCGATGTACCTCACCGACGCGATCATCACGCTGCTTAATCTGTTCAAGGGTTACGTCATCCAACGGCGCCGAATGCCACAGAGTACCATCGAGAAACACCGAACTGAGTTCCAGCACATGATCTCGGGTTTTACCGTACATGCAAGAACCCTGACCACTGGCATCGGTATTAATCATGCCGCCAATTGTTGCCCGGTTACTGGTGGACAGTTCCGGCGCGAAGAACAATCCATAAGGTTTGAGTGCCGCGTTCAGCTGGTCTTTTACCACACCCCCTTGCACTCTCACCCAACGCTCTTCGGCGTTGATTTCAAGAATCTGATTCATATGCCGTGAGATATCGACAATCAGGCCATCGGTTAACGATTGACCGTTAGTACCCGTACCGCCGCCGCGAGCACTCAAGACAACTTCTTTGAACCTTGGCGTCTCGGCGAGACGGGCCAACACCACTAAATCATCGACGGTGCGCGGAAAAACAACGCCCTGCGGTAACACCTGATAAATACTGTTATCCGTCGACAACACCACTCTGCTTGCATAATCAGGATTAATTTCGCCTTTAAAACCATTGATTTTTAAGACTTCTATAAAATCAAGATAGAGCTGTTCAGTAATGTGTACTTCGGCTATACGTGGAATCATCGATCAACCTGTTACGTCTGGCATATAAATAGGTGGTCATAATGCAGAAATATCATTTATCATTCAAACGATAAAATATGATTAATTAATAGTTTAAAACGATAAATGAATACAAACCTATCGATTCGACACCTACGCGCCTTCGCCGAAGTAGCTTATTGTGGCAGCTTTACCCAAGCCGCCAGCCGGCTACATCTGACCCAATCGAGCCTCACAGCCACCATTAAACAGCTGGAGCAATCGGTCGGTTTAACCCTGTTTGATCGCACCACACGTCGGGTATTGTTAACGCTGCAAGGAGAGCAGTTTCGCCCCGTAGCCGAGAAGCTGATTTCTGATTTCGATACCGCGATCGGTGACCTGCAAGCCATTGCCGGACAGCAACAAGGACAGGTGGCCATTGCCGCCTCGCCTTCGACCATTAGCCGTTTATTACCACCGGTGATCGACGATTATCGACAACAATATCCCGATATCGCGATCTCATTGCGGGATGATAGTGCCGGACAGATAGAGCAGCGCGTACTGGATAATGATGTAGATTTTGGTATTGGCGCCAATCACTCGGCCCATCCGGAACTCAACTATCAGCCGGTACTGTCAGATCGTTATGGGGTAGTTGTACCTACCCGGCACCGATTTAGTGACCTCGCCAGTATTGATTGGCCACAGTTGATTGAAGAAGAATTGTTGTTTCTGTCTGCCGATACCGGCATTCGGGCGCAGCTCAATCAGTTTCGCGAAGCGGGCCAGTTGCAACTGTCAGATCAAAAAGCCATTTTAGAAGTGTCTAACCCCGCCGGCATCGCCGCCCTAATCCGTCAAGGGATTGGTATCTCGGTATTACCCGCACTGGCGGCCAGTACCGAATCGTTCAAAGAACTGCGCTTTATTCCGTTGATAGCACCACCAATGCGGCGAGAGGTCTGCTTAGTCAGTCGTAAAGGCCGCTCCCTCAGCCCCGCCGCCTCGACCCTGTTAAACTTCGCCCGACAACACTTCCTCAGCATGGCGCTACCGCCCTACTTAGAAAGTATCGAGTCAGTGCAGGACTAACCGTTGAATACGCCGGTAGGTGCACTCAGGGCTTATATAGACGGCAATGTTCACCATCGAGGGATTTAATTTCGGTAATCAGATCGAGATTACTACGAATCTTCTTCATTTCAGCCCGATGTTCCGATTTAAGCTGTTTACGGATCTTACCCTCGATAAAGCGTTTAATCTCTTGCTCATCTTCAAGTATTAAGCCCGGTACCGCAATGGGTGCACGGGTCTCTTCATCCATCGCCACCATCGTAAAGTAAGAGGTATTGGTATGCTTGACGATGCCTAAGCGAAAGTCTTCTGAAATCACTTTAATACCGATTTCGAGGGATGAATTACCGACATAATTCACCGACGCCGACAGCGTTAACAGTTCACCCACTTCCACCGGGTTAAGAAAGTTAACCGAATCTACTGACGCCGTGACGCAATAGCCCTTCACATGGGATGCGGCGCAGGTATAAGCGATCTTATCCATCAGCGAAAGAATCACACCACCATGCACTTTGCCGCCAAAATTGGCATATGAAGGCACCATCAACTCTTTCAACACCGTTTGCGATGCTTTTACCGTTCGATACTCACGATCACTCATTATGGCTTAACCTATCATATTGTTATGTTTTGCATGCTGATAATACATTTCTGAGATAAAAATGCAGCGCTAAAAGGGAAAAATCAGAGGCGTCATCAGCAATGTAATCACCATCGACATCACCTGCAGAGGCAAACCCACCCGGACAAAATCGATAAACCGATAGTTACCGGGCACCAACACCAAGGTATTCACCGGTGAGGCGATCGGCGTTGAAAAAGCGGTTGAGGCGGCTATCGCGACGGTCATCATAAACGGCTCTGGATTCATCCCTAGCCCCTGAGCAATGGCAATCGAGATAGGCGCAATTAGCACGGTCGTAGCAGTATTGGAGATAAACTGACTCAACACCGAGGTCAGCACAAATAATGCCCCACAGATCAGTATCGGAGTACTTGCCCCAAGTAGTGACAGCAATGCCGCCACAATAAACTCTAGCCCACCACTTTTTTGCATCGCCAATGCCAGTGGCAGCATCCCGGCAATCAGCACCAAGCTGCTGCCGTTTAACGATTTATAGGCTTCATTCATGGTGATACAACCACTCATGATCATTGCCATCGCTGCGAGTAAGATCGCCGCTAAGCTCGATACCACCCCGCTGATCATTAACGCCAACATCGCCAGCATAATCAGCAACGCTACCGGAGCATGCCCCCAACGGGCTGAGGTTTCGGTCATCTCGGCCGGAGTTTCCAAAACTACAAAATTATGCCGCTCTTCTAGGGCCTCGATATAGCGCCAACCGCCGGCTAACAGCAGTGTGTCGCCGAACTGCAGTGGTTCACCATTAAAACGGGTACTTAACGGTTTGCCATCCCGTAACACGCCGATAACACTAAGGTTATACTGCTCACGAAAACGGCCATCTTTAATGGTTTTGCCGATCATCGGTGAGCGGTTATGCAGCATCACTTCGGCCACCCCAAACTCTTTGTCCATACGGCTGCGTTCATCATCGGGAAAGCCGAAAAACAGACAGCCGGTTTGGATACATAGCGCTTCAACCCCCTCCGCCTCGCCATAAGCTAACAAGACATCACCGCCGGCAATCACGGTTTCACTGAGAACCGGCATCAGCGAGGACACCAGCTTACCGTCTCGGCGAATAGCAAATACGGTGACCTCAAAGCGGGTTCTTAACAACATATCCGAGACCGTATTGCCAACCAGCTCAGAATCCTGCCTCACCCGTAAACGATAGAGATTATTTTCAATACCGTAACGTTCGGCAAACTCTTTTAAGTGTGGATGAGTTGCTTCCCTCACGCCCGCTTCAGGCAATAACTTAGGTGCAATAAACACTAAATAAAGCGTACCAAAAACAAGAATCACAGCCCCGATGGGGGTGAAATCGAAGAAACCAAAGGGAGCCAGCCCCGCCGTTTGTAATTGGGTGCTGGCGACCATATTGGGTGGCGTACCGATCAGCGTCATCATCCCCCCGATCAACGAAGCAAATGAGAGCGGCATTAACAGATGTGAAGGCTGTAACTTAGCCGAGCGGCAGATACTCAGAACCACGGGGATAAACAGTGCGACGGCGCCGGTTGAGCTCATCACGGCCGACATGCCGGCCACCACCGGAATCAACACCAGCAGCAAACGCTTTTCGCTCTGGCCTCCCATGCGCATAATCCAAGCACCTACGGCGGCGGCCACCCCGGTACGAAATAATCCTTCGCCAACGATAAACAAACCAGCAATCATCACCACCAGAGACTGACCAAATCCAGATACGGTTTCGGCGGGGGTGATAATACCGGACAAGGCCAAGACCACCACAACCATCATAGCCACCATATCCATACGGATACGATCCCAGATAAACAGGCCGATCGTGATCAGCAGCAGAGCAAACACAAAGATCATTTCAATATTCACGGCACATCCACACGCCTACAAACGTGTTATTCAGATTCGATTTTAACGATGACTTAACGATCTGGGTTTAGATGCCGGCAAACGGTTGATTCGCCTGACCTAATCCAACTGCCGGGTTGAGGGTTTCAACACCAGATAGACGCCAAATACTGTGATAAAGATCGCCCCTATTTGTAACCAGTTTAGCGCTTCACCGAACAGCAGCCAGGCTTCAACCGAGGTAACAGGCGGTACTAGGTAAAAATAACTAGCGACGCGGGCTGATTCGCCTTCGCGAATCATAAACATCAACAGTAAAATCGCCGAGATCGACAAGCCAAACACCAACCAGCCAAGAGACAGCATCAGCGTGAGATTCCATTCAACATGACGTTCCTCAAATACAAACGCCAGAATTCCCATCAGCAGCGCTGTCGACAGGTACTGCCAGATCGCGCCGGTTAGTAGGTCGACCTGGCCGCCAAATTTTTTCTGATACAGTGTGCCTACCGAGATCGCCACAAGGGCAACAATAACGGCCAAGGCCGCCTCGGGCCGTATCACCATCGCCTCACTCTGCTGACCACTCAACAGAATCAGTGTGACCCCTGCCAGCCCCAGAAAGAGCCCGCTCCACTGCACTACACGTAATCGCTCACCGAGCCATTGCCAGCCAATCAGGGATGTTAACAGCGGCTGTAGTCCAACAATAATGGCAGCAATACCCGCAGGCATATCCAGTTTAATCGCAGCAAATACTCCCCCCAGATAACAACCATGCACGAGCAAACCGGTCACCGCCTGATGCCCTCCCTGCTTTAGGCTCGGCCAGCGAGAGCGGTAGACAAATGCCAATGCAAGAAACACCACTAAGGTCATCAGCATACGGACAAAGAGCAGATAAAAGGGTTCGATATAGGGCAACGCATACTTCGCGCCTATAAACCCCGTACTCCAGAGTAAAACAAACAACAAAGGCACTAAGCGTGTCAGTCGGGGATAGCTCAAACAATTCACCTGTCAGTTTAACCGAAACGGTAAGAAACCCCAGACGCTAGCGGCCGGTAAAACCTTACCGCATCTCGGGGTGATAATTAGGACCTAATGATCCGTTCCACTGTAGATCCACATCGGTTCAGTTTCACCGGCACGACTAAAACCCAGCGCGGCATAGAAACCGACAGCAGCACCATCGGCAACCAGCATCTGCTGATGAAAGCCCTGATAAGGCTGTTGTAACACCTGCATCATTTGTTTAGCAACCCCTTGGCGCTGATATTCCGGCATCACTAACAGGTGCGGATAATAAACCACCAAATGACCATCTGAGAGCGCATTGCCCAAACCAACCAACTGTCCATCGACTCTGGCGGTCACCAAGGTATGGGACGCGGCTAATGCAGCCATCAGTTGCACCGGCTTATCGGCGGCAGACCAACCATTAGCTCGGTACAACCGCAGCACCTCTTCTTGTTCGGGTCTATCCGTCGAGCTTATGGCTATATTCACAATGCCCCCTTAAGCGGTCTGATTAATAAAAAGATACCGGCTGATAATAATACAATTCGAATCGTTCTTGGGGATCAATAAACTGATTTCGCTGATATTCTGTAAAGGCGGGTGAGGCGCCGGTCTTGAGACCTGAACTCGCTAACCATTCATCCTGCAGACGATTGATCCAGGGTAACAGCTCGCCATATTGGCCGGTAAATTTAAACCGGGCATGTAATCCACCCGGAATCACCATGGCGTTAATCATGCCCCGTCGAGGAATCGGGCTATCAACCCCTAAACAAGCCACATAGCGACATCGGTCTAAAGGGGTCCAAGCAGGGTTCGAATGATGCAGGCCAATTTGATGAGTAAAGGGACGCTGCTCCGCCGCTGCCCACGCCTGCAACACCTGCCAAGCCGTGCGAATCGAGCGGTCATAGCCCAGATGCCGAACATAGGCGACCGGTTGATCCTCAAGCTCGATCAGATCCGGTTGCGGCAGCGGTAACAACGCCACTTTTTGTGCACCGGCTGCGATCTCCGGGTCACTCAAGTAGGGCTCGCGGCGCAGGCGCTCTTGTTTGCGCCAGCGTCCCGGCGTCACACCAAACTGCTCACTGAACACCCGAGTAAAGGAGGCTAATGAGTTATAGCCGCACTTCAACGCGATATCGCGCACCGATGTGAGTGGTTCAAACATCAATAAATTTGCCGCATGTTCAAGCCGAACGCGGCGAACATAACGATGCAGTGATTCGCCAGTAACTGCCTTAAATAAACGGTGAAAGTGCTGCTCGGAATAGGCTGCGACCTGAGCTAATCCGGCACCCGTCAACGGCGCACTCAGGTCACGATGAATTTGGTGCAACACATCATTAATACGAGCTTTCTGTTGGACACTGGGCATGGGCAATTATCTATTCAAAGGCTTAGAGATTAAAGCTGGATACTGAGTATTGATATTAAGCATTGAGTCACGGCGTATTCAGCGACGCTGAAAACAAAATGCCCCATTGATGACAGCACGCCAGCATCAATGGGGCCGAGGATGGTTATTTAACAGGGCGATCTTTAGGTTAACGGCTCGAGTATCTATGATGAGCCAACACCGCTCCGCCCTATTGTTTACCGATAGACGACTGAATCAGTATCACATTAACGCCGTTAGGTTACATCGTTCACAAAGCGATCAAGCTGCATTTTCAAACATTGATTCTCACGAAGCAAGGCATCTTTTTGCTTCAACAAATCAATCACAATAGCAATGGATACCCAATCAATATCAAGGTCATGGTACAGGCGAATCGCTTTTTTCATCCAATGCACGCTGTTTAACTCAAACATCCAGTCATTGGTGTCCTGTCCCGCCGAGGGCGCGGCAATACCATGTTCAACCACCTCGATAACCATGGTTTCAGTGATACCTTCCTGGACGCATAGTTCTTGCAATGAAACTCTTAAGACGATATCAGACATTGTTTTTCTCCCACTCGGCTCTGGGATCAAAAGCTGATAGGCCGGACAATTTTTGCCACAATGCTTTTGATTCTTCGTTGGTATGCTCAGGTATCACAATCTTGAAAATCACATAGAGATCGCCAACGCCATTTTTCATTGGCAGGCCCTTCCCTTTAATACGCATTTTTTTACCCGCTTGGCTATTCGGCGGCACCGTTAAACTGATCTTACCGGTTAGCGTGGGTAAATTGACTTTTGCACCTAACGCCGCCTCCCAAGGGGCAATCGGCACCGTGATCAATAAGTTATGTCCTTCAACATCGAAGATAGGATGAGGGACTATACGAATATGTATATAAAGATCACCGCTTGGCGCATCACCCTGTCCGGGGGCACCCTGTCCTTTTAAGCGAATCCGTGCACCATCGGCAACCCCTTTCGGGATTTTCACTTTAAGTGATTTTTTAACTTCAGTGACTCGGCCATCAACAAAGGCTGGCATGCGATATTCAATTGGCTTCTTCACATCGGCAATGATGTCTTCCAAAAATACCGGCATTTCAACTTCAACATCCTGACCCCGTGCTGCCGTTTGTTGAAAGTCACTATAACCCTGAAAACCACCGCCACGATTACCAAAGGCTGAACTGAAAAAGTCCGCAAAATCGCCTTCAAAATCACTGGATGATGGTCCCCGCTGCCCTCTTGGCGGCTCATAGCCTTGTTCCCGCTGGCCACCATAACGTCGTAATTCATCATACTCAGCTCGGCGTTCAGCATTTTTCAATACCTCATAGGCCTCGGCAACTTCTTTAAATTTATCTTCGGCTCCCGGTTCCGGGTTCACATCGGGGTGATATTGACGGGCCAACTTACGATAAGCCGTTTTAATGGTTTTCGCATCGGCATCCGGCTCGACACCAAGCAATGCGTAATAATCTTTAAATTCCATAACACCTTCCATGTATGCCATTGGCTGAGACAAAACCCATGTCTAGCCGCATTGTTAACACCACTATAACCCTAGTTTGCATCTTTAAGTCGGCGCTCATAGCAAAGACGCTATATAAACCTCTTTTTAGTGCACTTAACAAACGACTGTGGTGGTCATTTCATCCGACACAATGGCCATCGACTTTGTATGTTTATTATTCTAAGACCATCAACCTGCCGTTGCATAGCCCTCAGTTAGGTTAATGACAGCCTGGATGACATGCCGCAAAAAAGAGCGCTTAACAATTTAACGACTTAGCTCTGTAGAGTTCCGGTCTAGCCCTTATTTCGCGCCACAACGATTCACCATCGAAGCCAAAAGCAGATTAAAAATAAGCATAAATGGACAATAAGCAGATCATAAATAGATAACTATTGCGATAACCTCAGGCATACACTCTGATAACGCCCTACAGCACAATCTCGATAATGGCTCAGCCCATCAGATCGAATTAACGCTCACGACGACCACTCAACCTTTTCCCATACCACTACCGCACCAGGAACGGATCATGAAGTTTGCACGTAACGCCCAGTCGCTAGATGCTTCCTATATCAGAGAGATTCTCAGCGCCGCCAATCAACCCGAAATGATATCAATGGCCGGAGGGTTACCCGCCTCCTCTTTACTACCGGTTGAACTGGTCAGGGCAACATGTGAATCCTTGGCGGACAATAGCCACCTATTTCAGTATGGCAATAGCCAAGGTTTTGGCCCGCTGTTAGATACCTTACAGCGCAGCTCAAAGACACAGAATCCTTGGCTTATCTGCAATGGTAGCCAGCAAGCGCTCGATCTTATTGCCCGGGCGTTACTCGAACCCGGCGATCAGGTGATCGCCGAAATGCCGGCTTACTTGGGTGCCCTGCAGGTATTCCAGTTATCGGGCATTAAGGTTTGTCCGTTAATGAGCAGTACTAGCGGACCAGACTTGGATCAGTTGGAAAGCTATCTTAAAGGCGGCAACATTAAGCTATTTTATAGCGTACCGGATTTTCATAATCCCACCGGACGGGTATGGTCGACCGAGACCCGTATAGCGGTCGCTAAACTCTGCCGTCATTATGGCGTCACCTTGGTTGAAGACGCCCCTTACCGTGAATTAAGGTTTGCCGGTGAACAACTCGACACTGTCAGTGAACACTGCCCAGAACTCAGCATCAGCTTGAAGTCATTTTCCAAAATTGGCTTTCCGGGTCTTAGAGTCGGCGCCATGAGTGGTCCAGCAGACTTTATCGCCGTAGCTGAACGGATTAAACAAGCAACCGATCTACACACCGGCATACCTCAACAGGCGATGATTGAGGCGCTGTTAAACCACCCTGAATTTAGCGAGCATCTAACGCGACTGCGGCAAGGATATCAAAGCCGTTATCAGCACCTTAGCGATGCATTACAGCAACAATTGGGGGATTTGGTACAGTTTGATACCGTAGAGGGTGGCATGTTTGTTTGGTTAACACTGACACAGGGCAACAGCAGTGACGTAGCCGCCCGCGCGTTACAGCATAAACTGGCGGTAGTACCGGGAGCAGCGTTTTATCCCGCCGATATGGCGCTTGAAAACAGCGCGCTAAGACTGAATTTCAGCAACACCGACCCGGCGCTATTCCCGGAAGCGGTCAACCGCCTAGCTCAAGCACTTCAGCCTATGGCGTTAACGGCCTAACCGGCACGAAAAAAAGAGGATCAATTCTGCGGTGCACTCCGCAGAATTGATCCTCTTTTAGTTTCAACGCTAAATTCCTATTAACGGGGCTAGATTAACTCACCCCTTAACTCAACCCATTGACTATGCACTAACTAAACACCCATTAACCGTTAGGGTTTATCGCTGTTTTTATCAATTGAGTTAACCCACTCTCCTTCACGGGATTCATCACCCGAACTGATGGCATCAACCACTTCTGATGCTGCCTCTGGGATGGTTTCAACCACCGCTACGGCAACATCTTCAGCATTTTCGGGGGCCACTTCACTCAAGCGGTTGACTAGCTCAACCGCATCATCGACCTCGGTGTTTGAATCATCGCTAACACTATTATCTTCTGTCTGATAACTTTCGTGTAACTGTCGTGCCACTTCGGCGGCCACATACTGCGCACTCTCCGGCACTGCTTCAACGATCTTCACCGCGAGATTCAAGGACATTTCCGGCGATAGCTCTGACATTCGTGTCAACCACTCAATCGCTTTCTGATGCTCATCTTCGTCAGTATCGACCTCAACAGCAGCCTCATCCACAGGCTCGCCATTAGCCTCCGGTTCGGCCTCAACGTCAGACTCCTCGACCGCAGACAGATACTCTTCGGTGACCTCAAACATCGCCTCGGGCACCGCTTCAACAACGGTGGCAGCAACATCCATCGCCTGCTCGGGCGCGGCTTCTGAGATTCTGGATACCCATTCGATCGCATCTTGATAGTCACCCTCATCATCATTTGCATCACTACTTGATGATTGAGCTGAGGTTTCCGCCGTATCCGTAGCTGACTCCGCGTCATACCCGGCCATATATTCTTCGGTCATCGCAACCGCAGTTTCAGGAACAGATTCGGCCATCGTCACCGCGATATCCAATGCCTGATCAGGGTTAGCTTCCCACAGTTCCGTCGCCATATTCAGAGCATCCGACTCACTGGTATCATCTTCCCTATCCGCCGGACGTATAGCTTCACGCTCTTCGGCAATCAGGCGGGCATAATATTCCGCTACCTGAGTCGCCGATTCCGGCGCAGAGTCAACCGCAATCCGAGCCATCTCAATACGCATATCAGGGAACACCCGGCCCACTTCAATCGCCACAGGAATCACCTGCTGGGGATACCACTCGGCCAAACGCGACACCAGATCTGCAGCCAGCTCAGGCTTAGCCTTTACAATCGCTTGGGTAATTTCCAGGATCTGATAGGGGGCCGCTTCCTTCATCACTTCATACAGACGCATCACATCAATACCGGGCACTTTCGCTACGGCCGCGGCGACTTCAGTACCCTTCTCTGGATTTTTAAGGGTCAAGGCACGGGCTAATCTAACCGCTGCCGCAGGATCCGACTCAGCAATACTGATAGCCAATTCAGCTTCAGAACTCAGTTGTGCTTCAGGTTCGCTATACTCCATCCGTGGATCAAGGTGTACTGAGGTCGATAATGCTTCACTCTGCATAACGAAGCCTTCCTGATCCGCCACCGGCAAGGCCTTTCTGACCGTCATCCGGTAGATGGTAAACAGTGCCAAACACATTTGCGCCGCCGCAATGCAGTAGAACAAGCTAGCACTGCCATACGCCGCCATCAGTAAGGATGCAGTATAGGGACCAATCGCCCCGCCGAGACCAAAGGCCAACAGCATGCTGCCCATCGCCGATACCATTTCGGTTTTTTTCAGCTTATCGAATGCTTCCGCCACACTTAACGGGTAGTAACAGGCGACAATCCCCGAGGTGATACCACACAACACAAACAGTGCCACGATCATCTCCATCGCCGCTAATGGCACAATCGCAATCGCCAGCACCGATGATACCAACAACAACCCTAGCAATACGGTTCGTCGGTCAAACCGGTCGGACAACATACCCACCGGAAACTGCAATAGGAATGCCCCAAGGATCGCGCACCCCATAAACAGGGATAGCTGAAAACCACTGATATGATATTCAGCGGCAAACACCGGCAACAGGTTAAATAATGCCGAATACACCGCACCCGCCGTTAGACAGGTAACGACACCCAGCGGCGATACTCTGAATAATGAGATGATCGACATCGGCGCCACAGTTTCAATAATCGGCCCCTTCTCACTGCTAAACAACACCGGCAGTGTAGCTAGACAGAAAAGAATCCCCACCAACACAAACAACGTGTTATCGGATGGATCGGCAATGCCCATCAAGAATTGGCCACAAAACAAACCGGTCATAATACAGGCGTTATACACGGCCAACATTTTGCCTCGGGTCTCTTCGGTTGCCGTGTCACTGAGCCAGCTTTCCATCGCCGTCAACAGACTGGCATGGCTAAAACCAAGCAAAACCCTTAACACACCCCAAAGCAGCGCGTTCGCATCTAAGGTAAACGCCAAAATACAGATCGCTTCAATCGCCAAACTACCGGCAAATACCCGTATATGGCCAACCCGTTTAACCAACTGTTTACTGTAAATCGCACCGGCGAACATACCCACAAAATACATGGACAACACCAAACCGATGGTGTCCGTGGACATACCTTCCAGTCCCATCCGCGATGGCACCAGAATATTCATCAGGCCGATACCCAGATAAAGGATAATACAGCTGCTCAGTAGAGCGATTAATGACAACAGGGTTTTACGCACGAAGCATCTCTCTTCAACTGTATTATTTGACAGTTGAAACTCAGGTTAGAAAAATAAAAAAAGCCGGCAAATTGGCCGGCTTGTTAAGCTGTCAGTCTAACACCCAAAATCGGCCATATATACCCTTTTGAAGCCAATTTTAGATGAAAAAAATAATTACTCTATTTTTCTAAAACCGCCATGGTTATGCGGGATGCACAGATACCTTTATCGTTCTCATCCACGATGCGAATATCCCACACTTGGGTCGAACGACCGATATGCACAGGCGTGGCTTTACCATACACATGGCCGGTACGAATGCCCGACAAATGATTGGCATTGATTTCAAGCCCGACGCAGCGATGCCCCGGTTCGGCGGCTAACTGAGCCGCCACACTACCCAGCGTTTCAGCTAACACAACCGAAGCCCCACCGTGTAATAAACCCATCGGCTGATGGGTACGGCTATCGACCGGCATAGAGGCACAGATGTAGTCATCCCCCACTTCGGTGATTTGAATGCCAAGATGCTCAACCAAGGTGTTTTTGCTAAAGGTCTGTAACGCCTCAACGCTCATCTCTGTTTTCCAAATCGACATCATTTTCCCCTATAAATCAATTACTCTAACCACTTACCCTACTGGAGAAAATAACATATCCCCGCAATTTAATGACAACAACGCCCAGCCCATCACCCGCCGAGATTTATGTCATCAGGGTTTTCATAAGCCCCAAACTACTCACCAAGATCAGCACCGTGCCCAGCACCCGATAAAATACTTGCGTGTCCGCACTCATCAGTTTGCTATGCACCTGCTGACCAAACAGATGGCCAATATAGGCACAGGGCAACAACCAAAGATGATGCATCAGTTGCAGATCAACGCCGGCGACAACAAAGGAGCTCAGTTTGATCACCACCAAAATAAACCAAAGCACAAACAGCGTATCGCGTAATTTTTCACGGCTCACGTGGGCTGCAAATACCGCAGCTATCAAAGGCGCGCCAATTAACGAGGTGCCGCTGACATAGCCACCGAGTACCATAAAGAAGATATCCAAGCCACGATGATTGCTTTTGAAAGGCCGGTTAAGCACATAGCTAATAGCATAGGCGATCACAATGACATAGATAATGGCGCTCATCAGCGAACCCGACAGGGTTAGCAGCCCGAAGATGCCGATCATTTTCGGTACAATCATAATCAACAGCGCGTAACGTAGATAACGCCAATCGATGGTCGATTCTGCCGCTTGGTCCTTAATGGCAGCCTGCTGCACCCGTTGGCGACTTTGCCAAGTGATCAGCAGTGAAAACACCATCAGATGCACACCAATAATGGGCAAAAAAACCAACGGGTCATCAATAATCAGGAGCAAAAACGGCAGGGTCAAAACCGCCCCACCAAAGCCCAGTCCAGAACGAATAAAGCCGCTCCAAATAAACAGCAAGCCAATCAGAATATATTGGTAGAGCTGGAGATCAGCCATCGGTCACCTTAGAAAACGATAATGAATATTTTGCACGTTGCTTCAGTCGAGCGGCCCAAACAGCTCGAGACAGGTTAGGTAGAGTCGCAGATCTAACTCCAGTTGATGATAATCCGGCTCCATATACTGACAGAGGTTATAAAAAGCACGGTTATGTTCCTTCTCCCGAATATGCGCCAACTCGTGCACCACGATCATGCGTAAAAAAGGCTCGGGGGTCTGCTTAAATAACGAGGCGATACGTATCTCTTTTTTAGCCCGCAGCTTATTACCCTGAACCCGTGAGATATGGGTATGCAGCCCGAGTGCATTGTGAATCACATCAATACGGTCGTCATACTCTACTTTACTGATAGGGGCTGATTTTTTTAGATGGGTGTTTTTTAACGCAAGCGTATATTGATACAACGCTTTAGAGGATGCCACCGAATGCTTGCCCTGATAACGCTTACGTAGATAGTCCGGCAACTTACCGGTATCGATCAATTGCCCCGCTTGCTGTTGCAGCTCAGGTGAATAGCCCGTGAGGTAATCAGTTTTGTTGCTACGGCTCATTCCTGCTGCTCCAAGCGTTGCCGTATTACTTCAACCCGCTGCCGATTCACACCCATATCGGAGTAGCCAACCCGAGAGGCTGCACGCACATGAATCACCGCTGCGGGGCGATCTAACAACAGTTCGAGATCATCGACAAAACCAAACAGTGACGAGCTAAATTCTGCCGCCAGATAATCGCTATCTTGGCTAATAATCCGCCCGCCTAGGTGCTCAATAATGGTTGCGATAGACGCTAAATCCGCCGCGTTAAGCGGTGCAATATAATGCGCCTTATCCGTTTGTGCTGCACTACACACCGCATTGGGCTTCATCGGGCAAGCCGTTAGTACACCATTCACCAAGCCCGGTGGCGTTTGCCCACGAGATTTAATCCCTTGCAGGGCAAAGTATCCCGCTACAATGGCCATCGCTAACAGCACAATTACGCCGCCGATCATCATATACTGCTTCATAAATATCCTTACGCCTTAGCGCTTAACCGATAAAAAGCGACACGTGCTTGAGCTTAACAAAGTTAACCCGTACCGAGCGAACAAAATCCTATTTTTTACGCCTCAAACATAGGACCAATCAGGCTAGAAATCATCGCTAACCGGTTGGCTAGATTACAGCTTTAGCCCTAAGACTAGTATAAACTAGCGCGCTTTCCCGTTATTAACTGCAGACCGACATCGTGCTTACTCCACAACTGATCAACTGGCTTCTACTTGGCTTCCTCGTCATCACCTGGGGCTCGTCCTTTATGGTGACCTCCATCGCTCTACAAGGTGGGCTGTCCGCACTGACCATCACCATCTCGCGGATCGGTCTAGGCGCAATCGTCATCGTTCTATTTGCCTATTCTCGAGGCCTACGACTGCCGCGGGATGTAAAGAGTTGGGGTAGCTTTATGCTGCTTGGCTTATTTGGCAGCGCCCTGCCCTTTATCCTGATTACTTGGGGACAGCGTTCAGTTACCTCGGCTAGCACCGGAGTGTTGATGTCGGTGATGCCCTTCGTCACCATGCTGATCGCTCACTACTTCGTCACCGGTGAACAATTAAACCGCTATAAACTCTTAGGCTTTGCGGTCGCCTTTAGCTGCGTGACGGTGCTGCTCAACCCCTTTGGCGCTGGCAGTATCGACTTATTAGGCGCGCTGGCGATTCTTGCCGCTGCTAGTAGTTATGCCATCAATACCGTACTGATCAGATTACTGCCTACCTTTAATCCGTTAATCGGCGGTGCGGGGATGATGATCTGTGCATCGGTACTGGTGCTGCCCTTTGTGATCTTCAATGGCCAAAATATTATTCATGAGATTTCATTGCTGGCGACTCCCAGCGCGGTCTTTTCGGTGATGTGGCTCGGCTTAATGCCTGCCGGTGTTGCCTCGATCGTCTACTTCATCGTGGTTAACCGCGCAGGCCCAAGCTTTTTATCCAACTGTAATTTCTTGATCCCCGTGGTGGCCTATTTCGCCGGCACTCTGATTCTCGGTGATGACGTACCACCGAGTAGCCTATTTGCCTTAATCGGCATTTTGACCGGTATCGTGTTGACCCGTATTCAGCGGTGAAGGATGTCGATAGATCAACGCCTCTTTGTCGCGAAAGATAAACTTACGTTCGAGGGTTGCGCCCACCGCTAATGCCAGTTTACGTGACGCTTGGTTTTGCTCAAAGATCAGGCTGATCAGATGCAGTTCGGGTAGATAAGTCGCCGCCAAAGCGCGCACGGCTAAGGCCGCTTCTGCAGCATACCCCTGACCACTATAGCCGGGAATTAACGACCACATAATTTCCGGCTCAGGCCAGTCACCGGGATACCACAGACCCACCAGCCCAATAATTGTTCCGCTGTCTTTAAGCTTTACCGTATAAGGGCCATAGCCGTGTATTTCCCAATGGCCAATCAATGCGGCCACGATACGCCAGCTCTCCCCCTCGCTTAAAGGGCGACCGGTGGTATAGCGGGTCGATTCTTCATCTTTGTAAAACTGGTGCAATGCAGACCAATCATCGATAGTGGTTTTTTCCAGCACTAAGCGTTCAGTGCTCAAGGATGCGGGGATTTTATAGGTCACATCTGTTCCTTATTATTCTCAGGCGATAACAGCCCTTTCGCTGTTTAACATTGATAAAATTAAACCATTTTGCAAGGAAAAGACAGACCACATAGATAACGGTATAAATATAAAGGAATTCCTCTTTATTAAATTGCGGGCAGATATCCACCGGGGTTTATGCTAAAAACAGGTTTTGAATATCATCATTGAGTGGATGCAAAAAATCTTATGGCGCAGGCAGCAGCACTGGTTCAAACCCTGAAGAAACAGCTAAAGGCTCAGGGAAAGACATATATCGATGTTGCCGAGGCCTTGCAACTCAGTGAGGCCTCAGTGAAACGGCTGTTTTCGGAACAGAACTTTACCCTGCAACGACTCGAGATTATTGCCGACCTTGCCGGGTTAGAATTGACCGGCTTATTTAAGTTGATGGCACAGGAACAGCAGCGACTGACACAGCTCACCCGAGAACAGGAGCAAGAGATCGCCTCCGACCTTGAGCTGCTGCTGATTGCCGTCAGTGTGATCAATGGATTTGGCTTTAAGGATATTGTTGACCATTACGCCATCAGTGAACTCGACTGTATCCGCAAACTCGCACAACTGGATCGCCTACGGTTTATCGAGCTACAGCCCAACAACCGTATTAAACTGTTAATCGACCCTAATTTCACCTGGCTACCCAATGGCCCGATTCAACAGTTTTTCCAGCAAAAGGTCGAACAAGACTTCTTTCAGTCTCGGTTTGATAAAAAACATGAAAAGTTGATCGTGCTCAACGGCGTTCTCACCCCAGAGGCCAACCTAGCCATGCAGAAAAAAATGGAACGGATCGCCGAAGAGTTTAATAGTCTGATTCGAGATGACTACCCCCTACCCATGGATCAAAAGCATGGTAATACAATGGTGCTCGCGATACGACAGTGGCAATACAGCTTGTTTAAGCACTACCGCAAAGAATAAACCTCACCGTATTTCTGGCCTATTTATCTCGGTTAACTCAACCTGAGGTATCATTATGTGATACCTCAAGCGCTTTGCTATTCCCCAAGCACCGCACACGCCATGATCGCTCTGACTTCAACGCACTGACATCCGCCGTTTAGATTCAGTCAACAGGATTAAGAGGATCGATATGAACAGCAAACTATTTTCCAGCGCCCTAGCCTTGAGTGCAGCACTCACCTTCGGTGTCACCCCATCCGTCGATGCCGCCGGACTACTCAAGCCCATTCAGTCCAACCTGCCCGACCTAACCATTAAAGAACACCATGTTAATGTCGTACTCGAACACAGCTATGCGGTCACCAGTATTGAGCACGTATTTCACAACCCTAACGCGCAAGCACTGGAAGCGATTTACAGTTTCCCGCTGCCGGATCATGCGGCGGTCGGCGAGTTCACCTATTGGATTGATGGCAAACCGGTCACTGGTGAAGTGATTAAAAAGCAGCAGGCGCACCAGATCTACGAACAGGAAAAACAAGCAGGTCGTGAGGCCGCATTAGTCGAGCAAGACCATTATAAAAGCTTCGATATCAATGTTACTCCAGTGCAACCTAACAGTGATGTCCGTATTAAACTGGTTTATATCCAGCCTGCCCATGTGGACTCGGGTGTCGGTCGCTATGTCTATCCATTAGAAGATGGCGGTGTGGATGATCAAAAAAATGCCTTTTGGAGCCGAACTGAACAGGTTGATGAGCAGTTTAGTTTTAACATGAGGCTCACTACGGGCTACCCGGTCGACTCTATCCGGCTGCCACAGCACCCTGAAGCAGCGATCCAACAACTTAACCCTCAGCAATGGCGCGTTAGCCTAGGCAATCAAGCAGCGCATCCAACTGATAGTCTCGCCCTAAAGCCAAACAGTGACCTGCCGGATGAGCAACAATCCAACCCGCAGTACCAGCCTAATACCGGCCTTCCCGCGGCTCATCTGGATAAAGATATTGTGGTCTACTGGCGCCACAGTGAAAACCTACCCGGCAGTGTCGATTTGTTAAGTTATAAAGCCGCCGATAACGCCCCCGGCACCTTTATGATGACACTCACCCCGGGGGATGATTTAGGCATTTTGCAGGGCGGCCGCGATTGGGTCTTTGTGCTCGATGTGTCCGGCTCAATGCAGGGGAAATACAGCACCTTGATCGAGGGTGTACGCCAGGGGTTAGCTAAACTCAGCCCCGAAGACCGCTTTAAGATCGTCCTCTTTAATAACCGCGCCAGCGATTTTTCTCAGGGCTTTCAACCCGCGACACCGGAGGTAATCAACCCGCTGCTCAACCAATTACAGCAATATCAACCGGGTAGCGGCACCGACCTGTATTCGGGTCTGTCACTGGGGTTAAAGAATATCGATGCAGATCGCAGTACCGCCATGATTTTAGTAACCGACGGCGTCGCCAATGTCGGTGTCACCGAGAAGAAACGCTTTCTTGATCTCATGGAAGCCGCCGATATCCGCTTATTTACCTTTGTCATGGGTAACAGCGCCAACCGCCCCCTACTGAACAGCATGACCGAAGCATCCAATGGTTTTGCCATCAGTGTCTCTAATGCCGATGATATTGTTGGCCAATTAATGCTGGCCACCAGCAAGATGACCCACCAAGCACTGCGTGATGTGCAACTGAAGATAGACGGAGGAAACGTCACCGACCTCACTCCGGATCAGATCGGCTCACTCTATCGCGGCGAGCAGCTAACTGTTTTAGGCCACTACCGCACCCCTGGGCCGGTGAAACTGACCCTCACCGCTAAAGTCGGCGGGCAAAGCCGTCACTACAACACCGAAATAACGCTGCCACAACAAAGCCTGTTACATCCCGAACTGGAACGGATCTGGGCCTTCGCCAGTATCGAAAACATACAGGCAGCGATGGATTATCTTGGCGAAAGCGAAGCGGCCAATGCCGATAGTATTCAAGCGATTACCGATCTCGCAATTCAGTATGACCTTGTCACCGAATACACCTCGATGCTGGTTGTTAGAGACGAAGTGTTTAAGCAATTGAATATTGAGCGTAATAACCAGCAACGGATCGCAACCGAGCAACAGGCGAGACAACAACGTCTGCAGCCCTCAGCGCAAACAGCAGCACAACCCCTGGCCAACAGCCATCGTGCAGACAAGCAGAAGCCAATGTTTAACCCGTCACAAAACAGAGCATCGTTAGGTAGTGGGTCAGGCGCCATCGGTCACTGGGTGTTGCTATTAATCGGTGCGTTACTGCTGGTACATGTTGGCAACCAACGTAAACGTCAATCTGCCTGAGGTCGTTATGATTCAGCGATTAACACAGATACTGAAGCCACAAGAGCCTCCCGTTAACGCGGGAGGTGCATTTAACGGGCCCTGGATTACTTTAATCATCATCCTACTGAGTCTCCCCCTTAGCTTAGTGCCTTCATTTTTTGAGCTGGGCTATTTTGATCAACAATTGATTCAACAGGGGCAGCTGTGGCGCTTACTTACCGGCCATCTCAGCCATACCTCTCTCAGCCACCTCCAATGGGATCTGCTCGCCTTTGCGATCGCTGCAGGTTATTTGGAATTGCACTCACGTCGGTTACTGCTAGCCACCCTATTAACCGGTTTAATCATGCTAGACACTCACCTGCTCTCACCAGCGGCAGGCATCAGTCAGTATGCCGGTCTGTCAGGGCTATTGTTTGCCCCACTGCTGATCAGCTTGGTGATTTTTGCCCGTAAACAGTCGGCAATTAACGGCTGGTTACCGTTGTTAATCTGTTTGGGTAAGTTGATCTGGGAACAATTTAGTCAGCAAGCCCTGTTAAGCCAAAGCGCTTGGCCAGCCTATCCGGTTGCCCATCTATTAGGCGCACTGGCGGGGCTTATGGTGTTGATAGCGGTTTTACTTTATCCCGCCCAAAGAGGAGATCACCAAGACCGGTTTTGATAGGCGCCGTCTCAAGGTAACTGTTAAGTGCAGCCATTGAGGTCAGTGCCATTGGGGTGATGTGTAAGGTTAACGATAATTCAAAACAGCGCAATCTCAGCTGCCGTTAACGCTCGAAACTCACCCGGAAGCAAGCTAGGGTCGAGGTTAAGATCACCCACTTTTTCCCGGTGAAGCTCAGTCACCTCATTATCGAAATAACCAAACATTCGTTTGACCTGATGATAGCGCCCTTCATAAAGCGTCAAGCGGGAGTGATGGCTATCGAGGCGTTCGAATTCGGCTGGCTGAGTGGTAATGTCTTCATAACCAAAGTAGATCCCCTGACGAAACACCTCGGCGGTATTAGCCGCCACTGCGTCTTGAGTCGTCACCCGATAAACTTTGGCAATCTTCGAGGTCGGCTGAGTGATACGGCGCGACCAGTTGCCATCATTGGTTAGCAACATTAGCCCGGTTGTTTTCAAATCCAACCGACCGGCAAGGTGCAACCCTGGACGTAACGCCGGCGGTAACAGATCGATAACGGTTTGATGTTCAGGATGAGTTGTCGCACTCACGACCCCTGCGGGCTTGTGCAACATCAGATAGTAACCTTGGCACTCTTGTAGCAACTGATCATCTAATTCAATCCGCACAAAGCGATCCACCGATAAGCGACCATCGGTGACCGTGTTACCGGCCACCCTCACCCGCCCTTCAGCCAGCAGCCGCTTAACCCGGCTCCGACTATAGGGGGTGTTGAGCTGAATAAATCGATCCAGTTGCATTAGCTAACAGTGCACTCAGCCGTGCAATCATAAAACAGAAGGCTGCCACATAGATAACGGTATAAAATCAAAGTGATTTATTATCTTCGTTAGCGAGGAAGAACCAGGTTTCCAACACCGTATCGGGGTTTAACGAAACCGAGTTAATACCCTGCTCCATCAGCCAGTTGGCGAAGTCTGGGTGATCCGAAGGCCCCTGGCCACAGATACCAACATATTTGCCCTGCGCCCGGCACGCTTGAATGGCCATCTCCAGCAACTTGCGTACCGCTTCATTACGCTCATCAAACAGATGGGCGATAACGCCGGAATCTCGATCTAGCCCCAAGGTCAGTTGGGTTAGGTCGTTTGAGCCAATAGAGAAACCATCAAAGTACTCGAGGAATTGATCAGCCAACAATGCATTGGACGGGATCTCACACATCATAATCACCCGCAAACCATTCTCGCCGCGCATTAAGCCATTTTCAGCCAGTAACTCAACGACCTGCCGAGCCTCGCCGACGGTGCGTACAAAGGGAATCATCACTTCAATATTGGTGAGTTTCATCACATCGCGCACATATTTCAGCGCCCGGCACTCTAAATCAAAGCACTGACGAAAGGATTCAGATATATAACGACTCGCTCCACGGAAACCCAACATCGGGTTTTCTTCATGGGCTTCATAGGCATCACCGCCAATGAGATGGCCATACTCGTTGGATTTGAAATCCGACATCCGCACAATCACCTTCTTGGGATAGAAAGCAGCGGCTAGCGTTGAGATACCTTCCACCAGCTTAGCCACATAAAACTCAATGGGGCTATCATAGCCAGCGATACGTCGCGCGATGGTGTTTTGAATAGCGCCGTCTTGCTGATCGAACTCAATCAACGCTTTCGGGTGAATACCGATCATACGGTTAATAATAAATTCGAGCCGCGCCAGACCGACACCGGCATTCGGCAGCGCTTGAAAATCAAAGGCTCGGTCGGGGTTACCCACGTTCATCATAATATCGAGCGGCAGCGGTGGCATCGAATCGACTTTATTCGTTTGATGTTCGAAGTCCAGGTGGCCCTCATAGGCTCGCCCGGTATCTCCTTCTGCACAGGAGACAGTGACTTCCTGGCCATCATGTAACCGCTCGGTCGCATCACCACAGCCAACAATCGCGGGAATACCCAACTCACGGGCAATAATCGCCGCGTGGCAGGTACGGCCACCGCGGTTGGTAATAATCGCCGAAGAACGTTTCATCACCGGCTCCCAGTCGGGGTCGGTCATATCCGTCACCAACACGTCACCCGGCTGAATCTTATCCATATCACTGAGGCTATCAACAATACGCACCGGGCCACTGCCAATACGGTGGCCAATCGAGCGCCCTTCCAATAACACCTTACCGGTTTCAGTCAGCAGATAGCGTTCAATAACCGCCGTCTTATCCCGGCTTTTGACCGTTTCAGGACGGGCCTGAACGATATACAGTTCGCCATCATCACCATCTTTAGCCCACTCTATATCCATAGGCCGACCGTAGTGTTGCTCAATCGTCATGGCGATCTCTGCCAACTTCTGCACATCATCGTCATTGATCGAGAACTGTAACCGCTGCTCCAGCGGCACCTTAACAGTTTCAACAGCACCCGCAGTGGTGCCATCGGCGCCGTAGACCATCTTGATCGCTTTAGTGCCTAAACTACGGCGTAGAATCGCCGGTGCGCCCTGACGCAAGGTGGGTTTATACACATAGAATTCATCGGGGTTAACGGCACCCTGCACCACCGTTTCGCCCAAGCCATACGCGGCGGTGATAAACACCACATGCTTAAAACCAGATTCCGTATCGAGGGTAAACATCACACCACTGGCACCGGTTTCACTGCGCACCATGCGTTGAATACCCGCAGACAGTGCAACCTCATGGTGTTCAAAGCCGTGATGTACCCGGTAAGAGATCGCCCGGTCGTTATAGAGTGACGCAAACACTTCATGGATAGCAGCCTTAATATTAGCCAAACCACGAATATTCAAAAAGGTTTCTTGCTGACCGGCAAAGGATGCATCCGGAAGATCCTCAGCGGTGGCAGAGGAGCGAATCGCAACCGCCTGCTCTTCATCGCCGCCCATATCAGCAAACGCCTGCTCAATAGCAGTATCGAGCGCTTCAGGAAAAGGCGTATCGAGGATCCACTGACGTACTTGAGTTCCCGTAGCCGCCAACGCATTAACATCTTCAGGATCAAGCTGAGCCAGAATATCGCTGATCTTTTGATCCAGTTGATTATGTTTTAAGAAGTCTCGGAATGCAGTGGCGGTGGTGGCAAATCCGCCAGGCACCTTAACACCTGCATCCGACAGCTCTGTGATCATCTCGCCGAGTGAAGCGTTTTTGCCGCCCACTTGCTCAATGTCATCCATACCCACCTGATCCAGACGAACGATATATTCCTGCAAAACCGTACACTCCTTAAATAATGTGTGATGGCGCTAATCATACTGCAATTCTGCACGTAAGTTCAGTGGCTTAGCCAACTTCCTGTTTTATACGATAGTTTCCTATACAGTACGCCCCAATATCGTAATAATAACCACCTTCTAATACACTTCGATGACGCAGGACAGCCTAAGCTTATGAAACGAACAGCTTTTTTTATATCCGATGGCACCGGCATTACCGCTGAAGCACTGGGTAATAGCTTGTTGGCACAGTTCGGTTCGATTCAATTCAATAAAATCACGCTGCCCTATATCGACACCATTGAGAAAGCCGTAGAGGCGGTCGACACCATTGATCAAGCCGGCAAAGAAGACGGTTATCGCCCTATCGTATTCGACACCGTGGTGGATGAAGCCATTCGTGAAGTCATCAGCACCAGTAGCGCTTATAAAATCGATGTTTTCTCGGCATTTCTCAAACCGCTGGAATTAGAGCTGGGCAGTCACTCATCGTATAGCGTCGGCAAATCCCACTCGATCAATGAAGTAAACACCTATATGGATCGTATTGAATCGGTCAACTTTGCCATTGCAAATGATGATGGTGGAAAAACGCAGCATTACGATAAAGCCGATATTATTCTGACCGGCGTATCCCGGTGCGGTAAAACCCCTACCTGCCTCTATATGGCACTGCAGTTTGGTATTCGTGCCGCTAACTATCCGCTCACCGATGATGATCTTAATCGCACCCATCTGCCGGACTCACTGGAAGCCTATCGGGATAAACTGTTTGGCCTAACCATCGACCCGTTTCAGTTAGCCTCTATCCGCCATGAACGTCGCGCTAACAGTCGTTATGCCTCACTGGATCAGTGTGAAGATGAAGTTCAATCGGTCGAGCGAATGTTCCGCCAACAGCAACTGCCCTTCATCAACACTACCCACTTTTCCATCGAGGAGATTGCCACTCGTATCATTGCTCAAAAAGGCCTGCAAAGGCGGATCAAATAAACCGGCCTCGATAGCAAAGCCGAATGATCCCCGATAGCCCTAACTACAGCCCTTAACGGGTCACCTTACCCCGACTATATGAGAACCATGCCGCGACGAAGCTATACGCACAGGCGCTGGCAAAGCCTAGTTTCACCACTAACAACAGATCGGGATAACGTTCCGGGCGAATCTGTTCGCTGTGTAACAACTGGCTCATCAGCAACATAATCACCGCCATGCTAAACATATTGCCACTCGTGCGTGAGAGATTGAGCAGAGCCGAGGCAATACTCAAGCGGTCTTTAGGCACGGAGCCAAGTGCCGCATTGTTGTTTGGCGTAGAGAATAAGCCAAAGCCAACCCCGAGTAGCGACAACGCGATAATCACAAGATTCAGTGGGCTATCGGATTCCAAGAACACCAACACGGCAAATCCCGAGCTGAAAAATAGACAGCCAATGGTGGCGATCAAACGCGGTTCATAGCGATCAGAGAGACGACCAGCAATCGGCGCAAGAATCGCCATAATAAAAGCCTGCAACAAAATCATCTGCCCTGCCTCACTCGGCGACAAGCCCTGTAAATATTGCAAATAGAGGCTCAGCAGGAACAGCACCGGATAATGGGCCGCATACATCAAGAAGCTGGCCATCAATGAGCGACTCATGACCCGGTTAGACGCCAGCAAACTAAAGCGCACTAAAGGATAGGCACTGCGGTTCTGGTAACGGACAAACACAAATACCAGCGCGATGCCGGCCAACAGCATCAAGATATTATAAAGATTAGGTAAGCCTGAAAGACCAAACAGCAGCAGCGTCGCGATAGCCACAAAGATCAACGAACCGATCCAATCGAGGGGCTGAGCCGGTTGACCTGACTGACCATCATTACGGATATAGATAACCGCCAACACAATGGCAATCAACGCTAACAGCACTGGCCCCCAAAACACGCTTTGCCAACCCAAGTGCTCAGTTAACCAACCACCGATTAGAGGCCCACAGGTCAGCCCAAGGTAGACCGAGGTCGCGGTAAAGCCCAATGCCGAACCACGATTACTATCGCTAAACACCGTGGCGATAATGGCCATTGCGGTGGCAAACACCAGACTACTGAACAGTCCCTGTAACACCCGCACTAACAGCAATACTTCAACCGATTGCACCACAAACACCAGCAAAGAAGCCAGCGAGAACCCTATAACCCCTAATAGGAAGATCGGCTTACGACCAACAGTATCCGCCACCCGGCCCGCCGGCAGTAATAGCACGATACTGCCCCAGAGGGTCGCGGTTGGAATCCAACTCAGCCATACCGCATCCGCCTGCAGCGCATCGGCAATGGCGGGCAAGGCCATGTTCACGCCGGACATCGACATCGGTACAATGAATAACGTGATACAGATACTCACCAGCACAAACCAGCGTGCCCGTGGGTTTACTTGATAGAATGTCGCTTCCGTGGAGGCAAGAGCGGCAGATGTAGAAGAGTCAGTCACGGCGATACCTTTTTAATTAAGGCGAACGAGTATAGCAGGAGAAACTTCATACATTCACTACTTTAGTCGCGTGCCACTTACCCGGATAATCACATTCGCTCATGCATCAATAACGACAAAGGTTAGGGTTATTTGACCTCGACGCAGTTAATTTCGGCATCAAAGGCCCAGTCTTATCGTCCCATACTGATTTTCGCCTAGCATCATGATCCATCCCCGCCAATAACCCGTACACCTCAGCTTGGTGATGCGGATTATGCTCAAGGAGTTTAAGCAACCGCGGCATCCGGTTACCGTGATGAAAGCACCGTGTTTAACTATCCAATGACAACCGCCTATGAGTTTTAGGCGATCAAAGGAATATACCCATGCGTACTAAGCTAATAACCAGAAACGCCGCTTCACTGCAGCACCCTAATAAAGCCACCGACCCGCGACGATAGGCAAATCCAGCGGTCAAAATGTAGCGGGTTATTACAAATCTGTGTAATATCCCTGTTCCAGAATCTGGCAGAAAAAATAAGCGTTCAACGCTGTTATGACGCCAGCTCTGCACTGCCACCCTTTCAGGTCAATGCTGTGGTTCTGGAACGTTATTATTAATCTATTTTTGAGATACAGGACAAAGTGCAATGAGTCTTGCTGATAAGGTTTTGGCAGTAAACAATGATCTGCCGATTCGTACCGACCTACCGGTACACAGTGGAAAAGTACGTTCCGTTTACTGGTTGACCGAAGCCGATAGTCGCCGTCTGATTCAAGAGAAAGGCTATGATGTGGCCGCCGATGCGCCGTTGGCCATTATGGTTATCAGCGATCGTATCTCAGCGTTCGAATGCATCTGGCATGGTGAAGGCGGTATGAATGGCGTGCCCGGTAAAGGCGCGGCACTGAATGCCATCTCTAATCACTGGTTTAAACTGTTCCGTGATAACGGACTAGCCGATAGCCACATTCTGGATATCCCTCACCCGTTTGTGTGGATCGTCCAGAAAGCTAAACCGGTTATGATTGAAGCGATCTGCCGCCAGTATATTACCGGCTCCATGTGGCGTTCATACGCCAAAGGCGAACGTGAATTCTGTGGCATTCAGATTGCCGATGACCTGCAAAAAGATCAAAAACTGCCCGAGTTGCTGATCACCCCATCAACCAAAGGTATTCTCAGCGGTATTCCCGGCGTGCCTGAAGTGGATGATGTCAACATCACCCGTGAAGATATCAGCAATAACTACCAAGCCTTCCACTTCCGTTCTAAGGACGATATCGCGGTTTACGAAAAACTGCTGAAAGAAGGTTTTGATGTTATTAGCAGCGAACTTGAAAAAATCGACCAAGTATTTGTCGATACTAAATTTGAGTTTGGCTATGTGACCGATGCTGCTGGCAATGAAAAGCTGATCTATATGGATGAAGTCGGTACACCTGACTCATCACGGATATGGGACGGCCCGTCTTACCGCGAAGGCAAGGTCGTTGAAAACTCAAAAGAGGTGTTCCGTCAGGAGCTGCTTAACTTCTTCCCTGATCCCGATATCCTGATCAATAAAGATCGCATGGAAGAGCGCTATGCGTTGGCAAAGGATAACGCCCTGCCCGCCGCGCTGTTGCAAAAAGTCTCTGATACCTATGTGGGAATTGCCGAAAAAATTATCGGTAAAAAACTGCCCTTATCAGAGAATCCAAAAGCGGAAATCATCGATATTCTGCGCAACGATTACGGCCTGATCGACTAAACAGTCGGGCTACCCCCTCGACGAAGCAAAGGCGCTATCAAGCCGCCCTTGCCGCAAACAACGTCGCATGACCTCATGCGGCGTTTTTTATACCTCATTTTCGGTTTTAAGCAACACCTCAGGTTCACTGCCATCGAGCTTCAGCTCAACGGTGATCGGTTTACAGCAAACCTGACAGTCTTCGATATATTGTTGATCACCGGCACTACAATCCACGAGTAACACGATTGGCTCGCCGCAATAGGGGCAAGATTGGGAAATCGTTTCGATACTTTGCATAATTGAAACCTCTCGATTGAAGTGTACAACGTCACTCGACACTTGCTTGCGTGGCACTTAAAACAGCCACACGGACTACCACAGCACGGCTTGCCCTCTGGTTCCTGCCGTATCGCTGTAATATAATTCACTTATCAGCTTAGGTGCATTTTACCAATCGTGCCGAATTCATAAGCAACTGCCATTTTCACACATCCTTGCTAGAGACACCCCATGACCTTAACTGCTTGGTTCTCATTACTTGCTATCTGCTGCCTTGGGGCGATGTCGCCCGGCCCTAGCCTCGCCGTCGTCCTTAAACAAACCGTCAGTAACAGTCGTAGCCACGGTTTAGCTGCTAGCTGGTTTCACGCTGCCGGTGTTGGCTTATGGGCCTTTGCCACCATCTCCGGGCTGGCCATTCTGGTAGCCGAATCACAACTGGCATTTCAGGTGATTACTTGGTTAGGTGCAGCCTATCTGGCGTGGATCGGCGTTAAAGCGATTCGTGCCGGTAAAAACTCGGCCTTTGGTGTGAATGAAGGTCAAAAGGTATCCATACTGACAGCCGGTGTTGAAGGCGCAACCATTTCATTGCTCAACCCAAAATTAGCGATCTTCTTTATCGCCCTGTTCTCACAATTTGTCAGCCCCGATGCCAGCGCCACTGATCATCTGATTATGACCGCCACCGCCGCACTGGTCGACGGCCTCTGGTATACCCTAATGGTGTTCTTGCTCTCCCACGGCCCAGTCTTAAAAACCCTACAGAAACGCAGCCAACTGGTTAACCGCCTCACCGGTGGCGTTCTAATCGCACTGGCCGCTCGGGTTGTCACGCTGTAAGGTGCTGGTGAGCTTTGCGAACCGCACCGTTCACCGCATACCAAAAGCAACATTTGTCACGCCATAATCGCAAGGTGCTGGTGAGCCTGCGAACCGTACCTATATTGACACGGCAGTTGTAATGAAAGCTGTAATGAAAGTTCTGGGGAATAATGGATGCCCATGGTGCGGTTCATTCTTCACCGCGCCCTACTCATCGACAATCCATGCACCCAACCGCACCAAAAACGCGGCAATCCGTAAAGTGCCCGGTGAGGAACGAACCGCACCGCTCTCCTAAGGAACAGCAAGTACAGCACAGTTACATAAATCATCGCTTTCGAAAACAGTTAAATCACCGGCATTTAGTTTAGGGACTGGAAATAAACGAACAGTCAACGGCTTATCTAAACGAAAGGCCATTGTTCCTGTATCCCTCATAAAAGCACTTATTTTTTCTATTGATGTATCCCCAGGGATAGGAACAGTGTCCAGACCAATGCCACAAACTGCACTATAGGTTAATAGGGAACGAATATCATAATTTGATTTAAGTGTACCAGCCGCGAGCCCAGCATCTTCTGTTAATGCAAGCATGAGCCCTGAAAAACCAACTAAATCAACACCTTGTAATGACTTAAATACTTTTGTTAATAACGAAGACGCTTCAACTGTCCCAGATGCGCCAAAATACTCAACCCCCATTTTTTCATAAACAGTCGTCATACTCTCGCAGTCTTTTGATGGAGCGGCGGAACTATCAAACCCCGAAAATTTAAAATGGTTACCTAAATCTGCAAGATCAATAATGCTATTGATGGCAGAAACATGATATTGAAGTGCTTCACTCATTACAGTGTAGTAATGATTATATTGTTCATTATGATTAGTAAAATGAGTATTTTTATTGGTTTCAGATAAGACGTTAACAAGTAAATCCGGTGTTTCTAAGCCAATAACAAAACGATTCCCTAACTCTGTTTGGTGGTAGCTTGCAGGAAAATATGGGATAAGCGGATCGCAGTTAAAGTTAACAGTGAAATTAAAATTACCTTCCCCTCTTGGGGTTATTTCACTGATTGTCTTTACAGCTTCAGCAGATTTAGTGATTTTTTCATTATCAAGCATTCCATTTTTGTCAAGACCAACATTTACACAGACATTGCATAGATCACCAAACTCTTTGATTAATTCGGGGACAAGTGATATTTCATGGTTTGTTTGAGCCTCTCCAACAGCGAACCTTATACGTATATCAGAAGACTTTAAGTTATGAAGAATATTATTAAGGTAACTTAAATCATCTCTTGCACTTTCTATACTCTCTGTATTTAAATATTTACCAAAAGGGTTTGTTACGATTCTATTTGTTTGAACCTTATAACCATACTTTTGAAAGATAGATGTTAATTTACCACAGAAAAAAGCGGCGCTTTCAATTTGTTCTTTCCAACGATGACGATCACCACTCAGTGATATAAAAGTGGTTATCGTTCTTATTTTACAGAGATTTTTATCTTCAAAAATTATGGACATAACTAATACTCAATTCATATTTACCTAACACACACTAAGCATACAAAACAGAGGATTAAAATTTTTAGAAAAATCTAATCCACTGCTTTTCCTGTTTAAGTGTTTGTTATATTTACGCTGGAAAACCTGGCACTTTAGTTACTTGCAACCCCTGTTGATGCCACGCAGTCTGCTCTGAGCAAAATATTTGAGCATCCAATGCTATTGATGGCTCTCCATTTAAACTACCTGCCGGCACAATTAATGATTTACCACTTTGCGATATAAACGGTAACCCAGAGCCACAATTCTCACAGAAAGCTTTAGAAAAAGTACGCTCTTGATGATCATAGCGTTTTACTTTTTCAGCACCCTTAACCCAATTGATATTATCAGGTGATGTGAATAAATTAGAGGCATGTGCAGTACCCGTTAATTTTCTACATTGTTCACAGTGACAAAAGTAAAAATTACTAACGTTATCTGCCAGCGTGAATTCTACGTCTCCACAGCAACAGCTACCTGAAATCATATTAGCCATAGTGGCCTCCGGTGAATAATTGATGGTAAACTTAACGCCTTGCTATGCAACTTTAAGCCTATTTGCGCCCTTGTTTGAACTTGAGTAAATCATCTTGTAAATTACACCAATTGGCTTTGTCATCAGTAAAGATATGCGCATCGATTACAACAGGAATATCGCTATCAAACGTTGAAATTGCCAATTCAATGTCTTTTAAAAAGCCCCCTTCACACGAAAACCTAAACTAGAACCACACTCAGAACAAAAAGTACGAACAGTGCCATTTCGCGCGATGAACTCTTTTAGGTAACCTTTACCCGAAATCCATTTCAACCCTGATACGCCTACTAATGTCCCATATGCAGCACCATGAAACTTACGGCACATAGTGCAATGGCAATTCGCAGCTTGCCCGCTAAAACCCTCAACAGCGAAAGTAACAGCACCACACAAACAACTACCTTTATATAGATCACTCATAGAAACTATCACTCGTTGCAAAAAACCCGCGATAAACGATGGTTTTGTTATAGCTTTGGATATGCCCAAATCTTCATACTACCCATTACTGCTTTGCCAGTAAGGATATATGGTAGCTCCAGTAAAACCGGCTTTTACACATAATCTAACAACCTAAAACGCTGCTTTACTGGCAAGCTGACTTTAAAAACTAGCTGCTTGACAGAGCTCCTAACTCTTCATCAAGTCAGCATACTTCAAATTCACCCCCTCTTGAACCATTGTGAAGACGCACTGTAAATAGTCAGCGTTGAGAGGAAAGATGAAGGGTAACCTCAGGGGCAGTCGCTTTCATTAACCATGAACCTGCTAAATATCAAATAAAAGAGCCCAAAGCTAGAATCCGTAACCGAGATCAACGCTGCTGATAACGTCCGTTAATACAAAAAAAGGCCGATGTTTACACACCAGCCCTTTTTATTCAGCTAACCTGCGCAGTAATTACTCGTCAGGCATCTCAACGTTATGGTAAACCTCCTGAACGTCTTCTACATCGTTCAGCATCTCTAAAAAGGTCTCGAACTGTTCAAGGTCTTCACCGGCCAGCTCAACATAGGTTTGAGGGATAAAGGTGATCTCTTCGACCTCGACCACAAGATCGGGATAGGCTTCATGCAAAGCGGTCTTGGTTTTAAAAAACTCGGTGTGCGGTGCGTAAACAGTGATGTTGCCATCTTCGCTTTCGACTTCCGTTACATCAACATCCGCTTCCATCAATGTTTCGAGAATTTCATCTTCATCGTCATGGGGAAAGACAAAGACGGCCTGATGGTCAAACATATGGGCAACCGTGCCCTGGCCACCCAGTTTAGCTTTACCCTTGTTGAACGCTACCCGAACATCACCGAAAGTACGGTTGTTGTTATCGGTCAGACAATCGGCGATAACCATGCAGCCACCGGGACCAAAACCTTCATAACGGGTTGGTAGGAAGTCTTCACCACCGCCGCCTGCAGCCTTGTCGATCGCTTTTTCAATAACGTGGGCCGGCACTTGATCTTTTTTGGCCTTCTCGATGAGGCGACGCAGCGATAGGTTGCCCTCGGGGTCGACGCCACCATTTTTGGCAACGACATAGATCTCTTTGCCATACTTGGCATATACCTTGGATTTAGCTCCCTGAGTCTTAGCCATGGAAGCCTTACGTACTTCAAACTTTCTTCCCATTGGAAAATCTCTTTCTTACATTAAGGCAGGGGCCATTTTAATTGCTCACCCGCCTAAGCTCTAGTGTGTGCATCCTATTTATTCGCCCAATGGCGCTTAACATAGAATTATTGGTGCAGCATACAAAAAACGCGCCGGGGGCGCGTTTTCATAATGGTGACAGCTTCAATCTTCTGAAGCCGCTTTTGGCGCATCTTGATTTTCGTAGATTAGGATAGGATCAGAGTCTCCTGTGATCACACCCTCATCAATGACAACCTTAGAGATGCCTTTCTGAGATGGCAGACTGTACATAATATCCAGCAGATGCTCTTCGAGGATAGACCGCAACCCCCGGGCACCGGTTTTACGCTCCAACGCCTTCGTAGCAACAGCCTTGAGCGCATCTTCACGGAAATCCAGCTCAGCGCCTTCCATACCGAACAAAGCAGCATACTGCTTAGTCAGTGAGTTTTTAGGCTCGGTCAGGATCTGAATCAGGGCATCTTCATCCAGTTCTGTCAGCGTTGCAATCATCGGCAAACGGCCCACAAACTCAGGAATCAGACCATATTTAACCAGGTCTTCAGATTCTAAATCAGCCAACACATCGGTGATCTTCTTGGTTTCTTCTTTGCTGACAACCGCCGCATTGAAGCCAATCGAACTCTTTTCACTACGATGCTTGATGACTTGATCAAGCCCGGCAAAGGCACCGCCACAGATAAACAGAATATTCGAGGTATCAACCTGTAAAAATTCTTGCTGCGGATGCTTACGCCCACCCTGGGGTGGCACAGAAGCAACAGTCCCTTCAATCAGCTTCAACAGCGCTTGCTGTACACCTTCACCGCTAACATCACGAGTGATCGATGGATTGTCTGATTTACGTGAGATCTTATCGATCTCATCGATGTAGACAATGCCCAGCTGCGCTTTCTCAACATCATAATCGCACTTCTGTAGCAACTTCTGGATGATGTTTTCAACATCCTCACCCACATAACCGGCTTCGGTCAGAGTGGTTGCATCTGCAATCGTGAAAGGCACATTTAACATGCGCGCCAATGTTTGAGCCAACAGGGTCTTACCACTACCGGTTGGGCCGATTAAGAGAATGTTACTCTTACCCAGCTCGACATCGGTGTCGCCTGCGGTTTGTTGAAAGCGCAGTCGCTTGTAATGGTTATAGACGGCAACAGACAGTACTTTCTTAGCCCGTTCCTGACCAATAACGTAGGCATCCAGATTATCTTTGATCTCAGCCGGAGTCGGCAGGTGATCCCCTTCTTCTTGGGGCTCTTCCGCGTCTTGAATCTCTTCTTTGATGATGTCGTTACACAGATCGACACATTCATCACAGATAAAAACAGACGGACCTGCAATCAGTTTTTTAACTTCTGTCCTGGCTTTTACCACAGAAAGAGCAATACAGCAGTTTGCTGTCATCGCCTCCCTCTTTACCGTTGATATCGTCGGACATTCAACTTCCTCTATTTGTCCCAACCATGCCTGGCCAGGCCCTTTAATTTCTTTATCGCGTTAGCCACATTATAGCGAACAATGTGCCCCGCTTTACAGCAAACTTCAAGTGGGTGTCCGATCGAAACACTCGCATAAAATATCGAAGCGACACCGACACAGCGCGGTACGCGTATTAACGGCTAGTCATTACCTTATCGATCAGACCGTACTCAACCGCTTGTTCCGGAGACATGAAGTTATCACGATCAGTATCTTTACTGATGGTATCCATATCTTGACCGGTGTGATGCGACATAATGCTGTTCAATTTGTCACGAATACTCAGAATTTCTTGAGTATGAATCTCGATATCGGTTGCTTGGCCCTGATAACCACCCAACGGCTGATGAATCATCATCCGAGAATGTGGCAGACAGAAACGCTTACCTGCGGCACCACCGGTTAACAACAACGCACCCATGCTCGCCGCTTGACCGATACACATGGTGCTAACGTCAGGCTTGATGAACTGCATGGTGTCGTAGATAGACAGACCCGCTGTCACCGAACCGCCGGGGGAATTGATATACAGGTGAATATCTTTATCGGGATTTTCAGACTCAAGAAACAACAACTGAGCAACCACCAGATTAGCCATATGATCTTCTACCTGGCCAATCATGAAAATAACCCGTTCTTTCAATAATCGAGAGTAGATGTCGTAAGAACGCTCACCACGTGCTGTTTGTTCAACAACCATGGGTACCAGACCACTGCTAGTAATTACGGTAGGGCCATTATAAAAATCCGACATTGAATTCTCTCCTAAATCCTTAACAACGTGTTTGCCACACGTCCAGAAAAAAACGGCGGCCGACCTTAAGCCGACAACCGTTCTTTTATAAACGCAATTAAGGCGAAGGGCAATTACGCCTCTTCTGCTTCTTCAGCAACAGGTGCTGCTGCAGGCTTGATTGCGTCTTCGTAGCTTAGTTCGGTTTCGCTAACCTTAGCAGAATCGAGCAGCAGGTCCAAAACCTGATCTTCCAGAACGAGGTTCTGAATCTGGTTCAGCATCTCTTGATTGCTGTAGTACCAGTCGATCACTTCTTGTGGCTCTTGATAAGTCGCTGCCAGCTCTTCAACGGTAGTGCGAACACGATCGTCGTCCACTTTCAGTTCGTTAGCTTTAACAACCTCAGACACCAACAGGCCGACTTTAACACGCTTCTCAGCTTGCTCAGAGAACATCTCTTTAGGCAGCATGTTAGGGTCGATATTGGCATCAGCACCACCGAACTGCTGAATAGCTTGACGACGCATCGCATCGATCTCACCATCAATCAGTGCAGTTGGCACGTCAATCGCGTTAACTTCAACCAATTTACCGAAGACCGCTTCTTTCAGCTTAGACTTCAGCGCTTGGTTCAGTTCACGCTCCATGTTTTTGCGTACTTCAACTTTGAAGCTTTCAACGCTCTTCTCTTCGATACCGAATTTAGCGAAGAACTCTTCGTTCAATTCTGGCAATACTTGAGCAGATACTGTGTTCACCTTAACGTTGAACTTAGCGTCTTTACCTTTCAGGTTTTCAGCATGGTACTCTTCTGGGAAAGTAACGTTAACTTCTTTCTCATCACCGGCTTTAGCACCTTCAAGTGCAGTTTCAAAGCCAGGAATCATTGTATTAGAGCCTAATACCAGATCCATACCGGTTGCAGTACCACCGTCAAATGCTTCACCATCGATGAAACCTTCGAAATCGATGTTCAGCTGGTCGCCTTCGGCAGCCGCTTTGTCAGCTTCTTCAAAAGCAGCTTGCTGCTTCTGTAGAGTATCAACCATCTGATCAAGATCAGCATCTTTTACTTCAGCGGAATTCTTTTCGATTTCAACGCCGGAAAAGTCAGCCAGTGTAATTTCTGGGTACACTTCAAAAGTTGCAGTGTAAGAGAAATCTTCACCCTCTTTGTCGGTTTTGAATTCAACATTTGGGCCACCAGCAGGTGTCAGGCTTTCTTGCTGTATCGCTTCATAGAAGCTCTGCTGCACAACTTCACCGATGACTTCCTGGCGAATGCCTTGGCCGTAGCGCTTTTTAACCACTTTAACTGGCACTTTACCGGGACGGAAACCGTCCAGACGAACGGTACGAGCCGTCTCTTGAACACGCTTGGCTACATCGCTATCAACACGATCAGCAGGTACAACAACAGTCAGTTGACGCTCAAGACCAGTAGTGGTTTCTACGGATACTTGCATGGAATTCCTCACAAAATTATTTGTATCGTAACAAATCTGAAAATTGACCTGTCGCTCACCCTCTTACGTTAGTAGAGGCCTATCACTACAGGTGCCAGAATTTCTAAAGGCGGAAATTGTCCGGGAAGCGGTGCTATTAGTCAAGCAAAAGCGTTGAATATCAACGTATGCAGCATAAATGCACGGATCACTGACAAAAGGATTAAAAAAGAGATAAATAAAGGGAATAAGAAGAATTAAGAAATGGGGTGGACGATGGGGTTTGAACCCACGACCGCCGGAATCACAATCCGGAGCTCTACCAACTGAGCTACGCCCACCACAGGCGTACTTCCGAGGAAGTTAATGGTGCGAGTGGGGAGACTCGAACTCCCACACCGTAAGATACTGGTACCTAAAACCAGCGCGTCTACCAATTCCGCCACACTCGCATAAAACATGGTAAGTTATCGTTGCAATGACATTAGAATATCATATTCAGATAACGATGTATTGGGGTGGACGATGGGGTTTGAACCCACGACCGCCGGAATCACAATCCGGAGCTCTACCAACTGAGCTACGCCCACCATAACAATACATTTAACTCTTTGACACTTTTTTGTCAGACCTTACTGGCGCGCCCGGCAGGGGTCGAACCTGCAACCGCTCGCTTAGAAGGCGAGTGCTCTATCCATTGAGCTACGGGCGCCTGACACTGCCCGATCTCGTTGAAGTTCAATTCACACTTAGGTGCTTCGTGCCCCTCTTCAAGATGGAGCGCATAATATATATCGCTTTATATTCCGTCAACACCCTTTTTAAAATTTAAGCAAAATAAACCACTTAGATGTCGATAACCGCACTAACCGATCACTTTTTATACATAACTAAGGATATCGGCTGAGTGAGTCGACGTAGTAACGTTCATGCTTAGCTAATCCCCTCACCTATTTATCAATCGATGCCTTGCCTTTAGTTACCGTCTTTCCTCTATCTAGCCTAAAAACCAAAACCACCTATATATAGGACATCCATTAAGCATTTAGCACCCCACGTGCTCTAAAGCACTCTCATCCCATAGCGAGCCGCGATAGCCCTTGGAGGAATAGCGCAACCATGAGACAATCCGCGCCATCAAAATTAATGACTGGGGAAGACATTCGTAAGATGAGCGCTCAGATAATTGACGGCAAGCAGATTGCCCAAAATGTTCGCGAACAGGTAGCCGTGGGTGTTAAAGCCCGCCTTGATGCGGGTAAACGCGCCCCATGCTTGGCTGTTATCCTCGTTGGCTTCGATCCCGCCTCGCAGGTATATGTCCGAAACAAGAAAAATGCCTGTAAAGAGGTTGGCATTGAATCGGTTTCTTATGACCTACCGGCAGATACCGGCCAGCAACAGCTGCTAGATCTGGTCGATAGCCTTAACAGTAATGACCAGATCGATGGCATTTTAGTGCAGCTACCCCTGCCCGCCCACCTCGAAGCGAACGAGATTCTTGAGCGCATCCGCCCAGAAAAAGATGTTGATGGTTTCCACCCCTTCAACTTGGGCCGTCTGGCGCAACGCTTACCCGCACTGCGTCCTTGCACCCCCAAAGGGGTTATGACATTGCTGGAATCGACCGGCGAAGCGATTCGCGGTAAAGATGCGGTCATCGTTGGGGCGTCCAACATTGTTGGCCGCCCAATGACACTCGAACTACTACTGGCGGGCTGCACAACTACTACCACCCACCGCTTCACGAAGGACCTCGCTGCCCATGTACAGCGCGCCGATATCGTGGTAGTCGGTGTTGGCAGACCCGGACTGGTTAAAGGGGAATGGATTAAGCCCGGCGCTATCGTTATCGATGTGGGCATTAACCGTCTTGAAGATGGCCGCTTAGTGGGTGATGTGGATTACGCCGTTGCCGCCGAACGGGCCGGTTGGATCACCCCTGTTCCCGGAGGTGTCGGCCCAATGACCGTTGCGACACTGATGGAAAATACCCTGGAAGCGGCCAACAACAATAGCTAAGTCGCTACACTTCAACGCTGTTCCACCAAACAAGCCTTTTTCTCTCTGCCTGAGCGATAAAGGCTTTTTATGCCTAGCCAGCCGAACACCCACCATCTAACCGCCCATACTCTAACCCACTGCTGTAAAATAAACTGAACCACCCCCCGCTGAAACAATCAGTCTTTCAGGATATTTTCAGTTTACTGTGCGATTATCCCTAGCACTTACCCCACTCTTGCCAAGCAGAGCTGTTTATGAATAGTAAAAAAATCATCTTAATCGTTGTTATTGCCGCATTAATAGGTGCTTTCTTCCTGTTAGATCTCGGTAGTTACCTCAATCTAGAATATATAAAAACGCAACAAGACAGCCTGCAAAGCTGGGTCGCGGCCAATAAAGTATTAGCCATCGCGGCCTTTGTCGTGTTCTACGTACTGGTTACCGCACTGTCATTACCCGGCGCCGTCATTATGACGCTGGTCGGCGGCGCTATCTTTGGCCTCGCGACGGGCTTGATTCTGGTCTCCTTTGCTAGCGCGACCGGTGCCACCCTCGCCTTCCTGATGGCTCGCTACCTATTACGGGCACCACTGACGAATAAATTCTCTAATTACATTGACCCGATTAACCGCGGCATCGAGAAAGATGGTATCTCCTATCTCTTTACCCTGCGCTTAGTACCGCTGTTTCCGTTCTTTGTCATCAACGCGGTCATGGGCCTGACTCGCATGAAGGCAACCACCTTCTACTGGGTAAGCCAACTGGGCATGTTGCCGGGTACTGCGATCTTCGTAAACGCCGGTACACAGCTGGCCCTGATCGAACAGCCTAGCGATATCCTGTCACCAGGGCTGATTCTCTCCTTCTGCTTGCTAGGCATCTTCCCTTGGATCGCCAAGGCTATTGTCGATAAAGTGAAACAACGTAAGGTTTACAGCGGTTATACCAAGCCGAAAAAATTTGACACCAACATGGTCGTTATTGGTGCCGGTGCCGGCGGTTTGGTTACCTCTTATATCGCAGCGGCCACCAAGGCCAAAGTCACACTGATCGAGCGCCATAAAATGGGCGGCGATTGCCTTAACACCGGCTGCGTACCTTCTAAAGCCTTGATTCGTACCACCCACTTCCTTGCCGATGTCCGCGACGCGAAAGATCTGGGTATTCGCAACGCCGCTGTCGAATATGAATTTTCAGAAGTCATGGATCGGGTTCAGCGGGTTATCGAAACGATTGAGCCACACGACTCCATCGCCCGCTATGAATCCCTCGGCGTCGATTGCGTTACCGGTGATGCCTTTATTCGTAGCCCGTGGGAGGTCGAGGTCAACGGCAAAACCATTACCACGCAAAATATTGTTATCGCCACCGGCGCACGGCCTACGCTGCCAAGCATCCCCGGCATAGAACAAGTAGAGCCACTCACTTCCGATACTATTTGGGGCCTACGTCAGCGTCCTGAACGCTTACTGGTACTCGGTGCCGGCGCGATCGGCTGTGAACTGGGCCAATGTTTTGCCCGCCTCGGCAGCCAAGTCTCTATCCTCTTTCGTGGCACCCAGGTGCTGACCAAGGAAGATCAGGATGCTGCTGCGGTAGTTGAAAAACGCCTACAACAAGACGGCATCCAGATCTGCGCCAGTCATACCCCTGTGCGCTTTGAAGTCACAGACGCCGGTTTTGAGCTTGTCTGTCGCCATAACGATCAAGAAAAACGTATCGGGTTCGACAAACTACTGGTTGCCACTGGCCGTACCGCCAATGTGACCGGCTTCGGTCTCGAAGCGATGGGCATCACAGCTAAACCGGGCGGCACAATCCAAGTCGACCCTTACCTACGCACTCGCATGCCAAACATCTTAGCCTGCGGTGATGTCATTGGGCCTTTTCAGTTCACCCATGCCGCGGCTCATCAAGCGTGGTTTGCTTCAGTTAACGCGCTATTCGGCCAACTGAAGAAGTTTAAAGTAGACTACTCCCTCATTCCTTTTACCACTTACACCAGTCCAGAGGTTGCGCGTATTGGCCTGAATGAGAAGCAAGCGATTGATGAGGGTATTGCCTATGAAGCGGTGCGCTACAATCTCGAAGAGCTGGACCGAGCCATCACCGATGAAGCCGCCTACGGTTTTGTTAAAGTCTTGCTTAAACCCGGCAGCGATAAAATTATTGGTGTCACTCTTGTCGGCGAGCATGCCGCAGAGATGCTGCCAGAATTCGCCTTAGCGATGAAAAACAAACTGGGCTTAAATAAGATTCTCGGTACTATTCATGCCTACCCAACGCTCAACGAAGCCAACCGTTTTGTTGCCGGAGAGTGGAAGAAAAAACATGCGCCACAAAAGATTCTCGCCTGGTTAGAAATCTTCCATCGCTGGAAGCGCGGTTAACTTAGAGACCACAACCTAGATACTGAAAGCGCCGCTAAACGGCGGCTTATATTGGCTTATCAAAGACTGATATTCGGACTGATAGAAACGCTGATGCGAGGGCTGTCACAAAGGCCTAGAAAGGGGCCTAGATCAGCACAAAAAAGCAGGTGTATTAAATGTTGTATTAAAAATACACCCGTATCGAACCTTACTGTTGACCAAAGCAACGGTATTAAAAAAGCCCTGCCGTTATGACAGGGCTTTTTATTTTTAAGCACTTAATTATTATATATCAGAAGGTTATCTATATAACCTAACAAAATTAATGAGCTTTAAAGTTGGCTTTTTTCGTTGGTTTCATTCACCAAAATCACTTTCCGATGGGGGAATGGAATCTCGATATCATGTTCATCCAAGGCTTTCTTGATCTGCTCTGGTACTGAGTACAGCACATCAAAATAGTGCTCACCCTGACAGAAAGGTCGTACCAGAAAATCAACCGAACTGTTATTCAATGTCTCCACTTCAACAAAGGGTACTGGTGTTTTCAACACATGGGGATGGTTAGCCAAAACCGTTTCGATTACAGCCCGGGCAGCATCGATACTTTCGCCATAAGCCACCCCAAAATGCATATCCACACCACGCACATCATAGTGCGAATGATTGATAATCTGATCACCCCAGATCTGTGAATTAGGCACAATAATTTGCTGGTTATCGAATGTTTGCAGCACCGTGGTAAACATATCGATCTCCGTCACTTTACCAAACCGCCCTGCCGCATCGATAAAATCATTCACCTTGTAAGGTCGAAAAATCAGCAACATGACACCGGCGGCCAGATTCGACATCGCCCCCTGAAGCGCTAAACCAATCGCTAAACCGGCGGCACCGAGCAAGGCAACAATCGATGCGGTTTGTACGCCAAACCGATTAAGCACGGCAATCATGACAAAAGCGATAATGATATAGCGCGCCATGCTGCCTAGAAAACGAAACAGCGTATCATCGAGATGCTGATTTTTCTGACTACCAGCAACAATCATTTTGTTAACCTTGCCGGCAAACCATAATCCCAATAGCAAAATAATGATAGCCAGCAGAACATTGCTGGCCCAATCAAGCGCCACCGGAAAGTATTGGTTAATATCTAATTCATCAAGCATTTTTGACATCTTGTTATTGCCTCTAGTCATTAGTGTGTACAGCTGATGCTATTATTGCGTGATTGCGCCATCTGCAAGCCCAAAATAGCGAATAACCCACGCAATAGCGAGTTAGGTCAATAAAACCCTGCGCCTGACGCTTTTCTTACCAAAATAGCTAGGCGTATAATTAACTTGTTAACTGCTTTGCTTAACGATGACGCTAGCGACTTTACCTAGCACTACCCTGAGCGGTAACACCTTGGTGTTATCTTGACCCAAAGATTCAAGCATGACGCTCGACTAGGGTTAAACAATACCCTATGTAAACACCTTGAATCGGGGCCGCTATCAGACGGTGACTTAATTACCTTATCCAGCCTTCAGGAACGCCATTGAATAACAACGCCCCACTATCCCGACTTTACAACAGCATTAAGCCACTACTTGAGCTAAGCGATCATAAGCGACCGATTGGCTTTATACTGATCTCGGCACTGGCGGTGGGGCTACCGGGTTTGTTTGGCGCCTGGGTCGGCGATTTCCCTACCTCTATGCTGGCCTGTATGGGTGGGCTATCGGTTTTGTATATGCGGCAGACCAATATTCCCCGCCGAATGATGACTCTAGCCACCTGCGCGTTTGGCTTTGCCGTTAGTTTTGCATTAGGCGTGTTAACCAGCTTTGACCCTTACCTATCCGCCGCGACACTGACGCTGAACGTGTTTATGGTCACGGTGATCTGCCGCTTTTATTCTGTGCCGCCACCCGGAACACTGTTTTTTGTAGTCGTCGCATGCTTGGCCAGAACACTTCCCTATGATCTCTCACTGGCAGCAGAACGGGTCGGCATACTGATGTTCGGCGCGATGGGCGGGTGTTTTCTCGCGCTAATCTACAGCGTCTATCAGGTTTATATATCGAAAACGTTTGTTGACCGCCCTACCGAAGCCATTGACCATCACATTCTGGCTATCAGTATCGAATCATTAGTGATCAGTCTGTTTGTGGGTGGTGGTTATTGCTTAGCCCTATTTCTACAGCTGGATAACCCCTACTGGGTTCCCATCTCCACCACTGCGATTATGCAAGGCGCGACATTCAGGGCGATCTGGCACCGCAATGTGCACCGCATCTTCGGCACGACGCTGGGCATGGGGATCGCTTGGATGATCTTTTCGCTGTCGCCCGGCCCATGGGAAACCGCTGTATTGATTTTACTACTGAGCTTTTTTATTGAGGTACTCATTACCCGTAACTACGGCCTAGCCGTACTGTTTATCACACCACTGACCGTAATCTTCGCTGATATCAATGTCCCGGCCAGTGAAACCGATCAGCTAATGCTCGCTCGCCTATTCGATATCGTTCTTGGCTGCCTCATTGGCTACCTTGGCGGCTGGGTGATACATCACCCTAAGTTTGTCGCGGCAGTAAAAAAACGGCTATCACAACGATAACCATTGCAAGGTTTACACTGGAGAACAGATTGCCCCGAAGGGGCTCTAGTCTTACTTAATCGGCAAAGATCCCTTAATCTGTCTGGCAATCCCGGGCATGAAACCCTAAAGTTATAACTAACCGGCATGCTGACACCTCCTCTTTGGTGTCATTGAATCGCTAAAGAGACCGGTTTGCGCCAAGCCCCATTGCCATTGCAGCGCGGGCTGACGTTAGGGAGTTAAGATTAGGAGTTAAGATGAAACATTTTCTCGACACCATTTCCTCTTCTAAGCAACTCGAACGCTTTCTTAACCAACCGCAGATTCAAGCGGCACTTCAGCGATCCCAGTCCGTGCTGGTGCAGGTCTTCACTGCAAGTACCGATATCGATTGGATTAACCTACTCAGCACACAGATCAAAATCCTGATCCCCCATGCCACTGTTGTCGGCACCTCCTCCGGAGGCGAGATTGCCGCCGGTAAAATCGTTGTCGAATCGACCCTGTTATCGTTGCTGTGCTTTAGCGATACAGACCTACACCTCGAACTCGTTAGCCAACCGAGTAATGAATACAGCAGCGGCGCCGATGTTGGTTCACGCCTGAGCCAGCTAGCTAACCTAAAAGGCGTCTTGCTGATGGCCACACCCACCAGCCTAGATTGTGCCCGACTGTTAGAGGGGCTAGACGACAAGCTACCGGATATCCCCGTTTTCGGCGGTGGTGCAGGCTCGGAAGGAGCCAAGGCTGAAGCCTTTATTTTTACCACTGAGGGGATCTTCAAATCGGGTTTATTAGCGGTTGGACTGCAAAGCACCTCGCTGCACCTTAAAGTCACATTACAGTTTGGCTGGGAAGCGCTAGGCCCACGCATGACCCTCACGAAGGTTGAACACAACATCATACATACCATTGATCGCAAGCCTGCTTTTAAGGTCTATAGCCAACATTTCAATATCACCTCCGATGATGAGTTATTCCTGCTAGAGTTCCCATTACTCATCGAGCGCAATGGCCATACCTTGGCACGCAACCCCACCGCCACCAATCGATCTGGCGAGGTGTCGATGATCGCCGATGTTAAACAGGGTGAAACGGCACGGTTAGGTTATCTTAATGTCGATACTGTCATAACAGACACCGAAACCACACTCAATGTGCTCCACCTGTTTCAACCGGATGCGATTCTGCTCTATTCCTGCGTCTGTCGGCGCTTCTTTTTGCAACAAGAAACCGAGCTAGAAACCCGCCCCTTTCAGCATCTAGCCCCTACTGCCGGTTTATTTACCTACGGCGAATTCATCCGCCTAAGCGGTAAAATTCAATTACTCAACTCTAGCCAAGTCGCCGTGGCCTTGCGTGAGGATGATGACTCCCTGCCTATGAAGGCCCCGAGCGCCCTGAAGCACAAAACCATGAATCAAAGCAGAACGCGACATGCTCGCATCACCAGTCGATTACTGCAGTTCGTCAACACCTTGACCGAAGAAGTCGATGAGGCGAATCGTTTACTCAAACACCAAGCGGAGCACGACCCGCTCACCGGCGCGTTTAACCGCCAGGGCTTACTCGGCAAACAACTTGAAGAGATGTCGAGAGCCGTGCGTCATGGACACTCACTGTCCATCCTGATGCTCGATATCGACCACTTTAAACGGATTAATGATCAGTTTGGCCATATTACCGGTGACTTTGTACTGAAGAAGGTCGTGGACACCCTGCATAACAATTTGCGCAAACACGATCTGCTGTTCCGCTACGGAGGCGAGGAGTTCGTTATTCTGCTTCCTGAGATCGATCTTAGCTGTGCTTTGATGGCCGCCGAAAAACTGCGCAGTAAAATTGAGGACCTATCGCTGACCTATAATGACCAATGCCTGCCCCCCGTGACTGTCTCTATCGGCGTAGTCTCTACACCCCAAGATGGCACTGTGTTACCGGATTTAATGGAAGCCGTCGATAGCGCCCTCTATCGCGCTAAGGAGAACGGTCGCAACCGCGTTGAACATATCGACTAAATTGCCCTGCCAATAGGCAGAGCAAAAGAAGCTTTCACACATACGAGGCACAAAAAAAGGGGCGTATCGGCACGCCCCTTTAATCATCTAACTATCACCGTAACCGGGTTGAATCAGTTCCAACCACTGACCGCTTTAACTTCAAGGAAGTCTTCAAGCCCCCAAACACCGCCCTCACGACCGTTGCCTGATTGCTTATAACCACCAAAGGGTGAGCCAGCACCTAAGAATGTGCCATTGATCTGCACCATACCGGCACGCAATTTACGCGCCACACGATTGGCTTTTTCACTATCCTGTGACTGCACATAGTGAGTCAGGCCATAAGGGCTGTCATTGGCAATGCTGATCGCTTCCTCTTCGGTATCAAAAGGAATCAGCACCAAGACAGGCCCAAACACCTCTTCACGGGCGATGGTCATCTGGTTATGAATATCCGCAAACACGGTTGGTCTAACGTAATAGCCCTTTTCTAGCCCTTCAGGCTTACCCAGACCGCCCGCTACCAGCCGGCCGCCTTCATTAATACCCTGCTCAATCAAACCTTGGATCTTGTCATACTGTATCTGTGAGACCACCGGACCAATATGGTGTCCTTCCAGTGATGCGGTATTCACAGCGGTTTTATTCGCCGTTTCTGCAGCAATAGCAACCGCTTGCTCGTAAAGGCTACGCTCCACCAGCATACGGGTCGGCGCATTACAGGATTGTCCACTGTTATTAAAGCAGTGACGCACGCCCCGCATAACCGCCTTCTCATCAGCATCGGCAAAAATAATATTAGCGCCCTTACCGCCCAACTCTAACGCTACCCGCTTAACGGTATCGGCAGCGTTTTTAGTAATGGCGATGCCCGCCCGAGTCGATCCAGTAAAGGACACCATATCCACTTCAGGATGGCCCGACAGCTGCGAACCCACACCCAGTCCATCACCGTTTACTAAATTAAAAACACCCGCAGGGAAACCGGCCTGATCGATCATCTCAGCAAACAGCAGCGATGACAGTGGCGCAATTTCAGAGGGTTTTAATACCATAGTGCAACCGGCAGCGAGTGCCGCCACAACTTTCAATGTCACCTGATTCATCGGCCAGTTCCACGGCGTAATCAGGGCACACACACCGATCGCTTCGTGCAAGATACGGTTATCCGGCGCATGATCACCCAACGGCTGATCAAATTCATACCCTTTCAGCGCACGAATCAGGTTTTTAATATGGGAAGAACCAGCGCCACACTGGGAAGTACTCGCCAGCGCAATTGGTGCACCCATTTCGGTAGAAATAGCACGCGCCATCTCGTCGGCACGCTCGTTGTAAATCGTCTGTAATTTTTCTAACAGTACCAGTCGCTCGGCCTTGCTCGTTTGGCTCCAGCTATCGAATGCCTGACGCGCAGCAGCAACAGCGGTGTTGGTATCAGCCTCGTCCCCTAAAGAGATCACCGCACACACTTCTTCGGTGGATGGATCAATCACATCAAAATCATGGCTCGCCTGCGGAGCAACCCACTGACCATCAATATAAAACTGACGTTTATCTAACATCTTTGTTCTTCCTTATTGCGACACAACCAAAAATTAACGCTTAAACATCAACTAGCTAGACAATATTTTAGCCAATTTAACTCAATACTCTATTCACACAACCGAGTTAGACACCCTGAATCGACAAACGTTACCCTGCGGCGGAACGAGCTAAACAATCACGTACCAAAATCACCATCACAGCAACCTAAAACGGCCACTACGGTTTAACGGATATTTCCGCGCTACGCAAGTAAATACCGACCAAAGGTCCTATAAAGCGTTCTAAAAGTCGTAATCCCTATTTTCTTATCCCCTAGAACGTTTTATCTATTGTATTGACCTCCTACAAAAGTACAAAATAGCCGCCTTATAAAATTTAAACGTGGGACTAACAATGCATTCTCTGCTATTGGGCCTGATTATCCTCGCCTTTGTGCTGATCGTTTTTGAAGATGTTGTCCATCTGAATAAAGCAAAATCAACACTTTTTATCGGCACCCTGGTCTGGATCCTTGCCTTTGTCTTCCCTGAAAAATCGCCCCAAGCGATACAGGAAGCACTCAACGAACAACTGCTTGATATTGCCATTCTCTGGCTTTTCTTAATGGCTGCGATGACCTTCGTCGCCTACCTTAACGAAAAAGGCCTGATTACCCAGTTGGTTTACCGACTCCTGCCCAGTGAACTTAAGCTCAGCACCCTAATGATTCTGATCGCCTTGCTAGGCTTGATGTTTTCATCCTTGGCGGACAACATCACCGCCTCGCTGATCATGCTATCGCTGTTGGCATCACTGAAGCTAGAAACCAAAGATACTCTCAAGTTTGCCGCACTGATTGTCTTTGCGGTTAACTCCGGTGGCGTCTCACTGATTACCGGTGACGTCACCACGCTGATGATATTCCTTAACGGCAAGGTCTCCATTCTTAATCTGCTACTGCTAATACTGCCAGCCATCACCGGTGTGGCGATTCTGGCATTGATATTGATGCGTGGCTGTAATGAAGTAATCACCCTGCCGAAATTTAAACGGCCGATCTCCGCCGGTGACAAACTGATTGCGGCGCTATTTCTACTGACTATTATCAGCACACTCGCCTTTAGCGTACTATTTTCAGTACCGCCGGTGCTGACCTTCCTGTTCGGTTTGGCGCTGATGTTTATCGTCCATCAGGTGATTTTCCGTAAGGAGCAAAACCCCAACGTTCTAGAATATGTCCGCGAGATCGAGTTTGATACCCTGCTGTTCTTCCTTGGGGTGCTGCTACTCGTGGGAATGCTCAAAGAGCTGTCGGTGCTGGAGTTACTGCCAGAACTCTACACCATGATGCCGGCGATCTATGCCAACTATATTATCGGTATACTGTCAGCCTTCGTTGATAACGTGCCACTCACTGCAGCGATTCTGCAATCGGATATTCCGATGACCAAAGGCGAATGGTTAGGATTGACCTATGCCGTGGGGGTTGGTGGTTCTATTCTGATCGTCGGGTCGGCGGCCGGTGTTATCGCCCTCAGTAAGCTACAAGAGTTGTCGTTTATCAGCTACCTACGCTTTATTCACTGGCTGCTGGTGGCTTACACCTGTGGTTATCTGGCGGTGATGTTCCTGACGAACCTCGTGCTCTGATACAGCCGATAAAATAGAGTAGCACCTTGATAAGACGATCCCTGTTTTATCAGGCAAAAAAAACAGCGGCTAACACCGCTGTTTTTTTTGTTTATACCTCAGCCAACAGGCAAGCAGTCAGACCCGCTAATCGATCAGATGGCGATACCGGCCTTATCTGCCCGTAAACGGTGCAGTTTTTGATAGCTCTCAATCAGTTTTAGGTGACGATCCAAACCGCTTAGTTTGGTATCCGTTGGCGTCAAGCCAAAGAAACGCACGTCTCCGGCGACGGACCCCACCACATTCTCCATCACCTCAGCACCAAACATACGACGCAGATTCAACAGGTAATCGTCCAGCGCGAGATCTTCATCCAGCACAATCACTAGCACCGCATTCATCGCCTGATAGAACAACCCGCGTTCAACGGTATTGTCGTTATATTGTAGGAAGCTTTCCACCAGCTCTAACGCGGCTTCATGCTCGCCCAGTGCGAGATAGATAAGAATCTTCAGCTCCAGAATCGTCAACTGACCCCACACGGTGTTCTCATCAAACTCGATGCCGATCAGGGTTTTAATATCGGTGTAGTTATCTTCTTCGCTGTCTTCAAGACGTTCGACCAAATCAGCCAGCTGCTCGTCATCCAAGCGATGTAGATTAAGAATATCTGTGCGAAACTGAATCGCTTTGTTGGTGTTATCCCAAACCAAGTCTTCTACCGGATAGACCTCAGAATAGCCCGGCACCAGAATCCGACAAGCCGAAGCGCCGAGATCATCAAAGGTAGCGATATAGACCTCTTTTTCGAGTTCTTCGAGAATCGCCATTAAGCGGTTGCTCTCTTCTTCATTGGTGCCCGAGAAATCCCACTCGCAAAACTCATAATCGTGGCAAGCACTGAAGAAACGCCAAGAGATAACCCCTGTTGAATCAATAAAGTGTTCGACAAAGTTATTCGGCTCAGTCACCGCTAGACTGTTAAAAGTCGGCGGCGGCACATCATTTAGACCCTCGAAGCTGCGGCCCTGTAATAATTCGGTCAAACTGCGCTCGAGTGCCACTTCAAAGCTTGGGTGGGCACCAAAGGAAGCAAAGACGCCGCCAGTGCGCGGATTCATCAGAGTGACGCACATGACTGGGAACTGACCGCCCAAAGACGCATCTTTCACCAGTACCGGGAACCCCTGCTCTTCCAGCCCTTTAATACCGGCGATGATCTGTGGGTACTGAGCCAATACCACTTCAGGCACATCGGGAAGGACAATTTCTTCCTCAATAATCTGCCGCTTAACCGCCCGCTCAAAAATCTCAGACAGACACTGAACCTGAGCTTCATGGATATTATTACCCGCACTCATACCATTACTAAGGAACAGGTTCTCTAACAGGTTTGACGGAAAATAAACCGTTTGCTGATCGGACTGACGTACATAGGGCAAGGCACAGATACCCCGCGCCACGTTACCTGAGTTGGTATCGATTAAGTTAGAGCCACGCAGCTCATCATCCGGGTTATAAATCGCCAGACAGTAATCATCCAACAAGCCATCGGGAATGCTGTCATCCTCGGTCAGTTTGAACCACTGCTCATTGGGATAGTGAACAAATGCACTGTTAGCGATCTCTTCACCGAAATACTGATCGTTGTAGAAGAAGTTACAGCTGGCTCGCTCGATAAACTCACCGAGAGCAGAACAGAGTGCGCTCTCTTTGGTTGCCCCTTTACCGTTGGTAAAACACATCGGCGACGAAGCATCCCGTATATGCAATGACCAGACATTAGGCACGATATTACGCCATGAAGAGATCTCAATCTTCATCCCTAAGCGCTCGAGGATACCGGTCATATTGGCGATGGTTTTTTCCAACGGTAGGTCTTTACCCAAGATCATGGTGTTGGCGGTATCATCAGCAACGCCCATCGCCATGATCGAGGCATCAGCATCGAGATTTTCAACTGTCTCGATTCTAAATTCAGGCCCCTGCTGCACCACTTTCTTGACGGTACAACGATCGATCGAACGGATAATACCGGTGCGATCCCGCTCTGAAATCGTATCTGGCAGCTCTACCTTAATCTGAAAAATCTGGTTATAACGGTTTTCAGGATCAACAATATTATTCTGCGACAGACGGATATCGTCCGTTGGAATATCCCGAGACTGGCAGTAAACCTTAACGAAATACGCTGCACACAGGGCAGAGGATGCCAAAAAGTAATCAAATGGACCGGGCGCAGAACCATCCCCTTTATAGCGAATCGGCTGATCGGCGGTGACGGTGAAATCATCAAACTTCGCTTCAAGCCTGAGATTGTCTAAAAAATTAACTTTGATTTCCATCTGAATACTATTTCCGGGATCGTTTAAGCAAAATGGTAGGTCTGTCGATGTTTTAACGAAAGCTTAAAACACAAAACAGTTCAGCCCGGCAGGCTGCCTCTAATTGGCGGGCATTTTAACACTAATTAAGAAGTGAAAACGAAGACAATCTCAACACGCCTTATCCCGCCCTGTTGCAGCCCTTAATCCGCTTGTCGTCCACGATTGCGATACTGTGCTGGTGCCATACCAAACTGCTCTCTAAACATATAGATAAAGGGCGAAGGTGAGCTGTAACCAAGTTCCAGTGCGATCTGAGTCACACTGTGGCCCGCATTCAACAATTCAAGCGCCTGCATCAAGCGTAACTGTAAGCGCCACTGTTTTAATGACATACCGGTTTCACGGCGAAAACGACGGTCTAGTGTACGTAGAGAAACGGCCAATGACGCGGCAAGCTGCTCTGATGTTTCCACCTGATCAGGCTCGCGATAAAGCCGATGACATAGAGCCGTTAAATCAGGACTTACCGGCCAAGGCAGATAACGATCATCCCGTTCGAGACGACCTAACGCTTGCAACAGCAACTGCATCAGGTCATTTTCATAAGAATCTAAGGGGTATTCCGCGTCAAACTCAGCGGCTTCTAAGATCAACTCGCGAATCAGCGGCGTTATATGCAGCACCGTGGCCCGGTCGGCAATCCCTTGGTAGTCCTTATCAACATACAGACTTTTTAGATCCGCACCATATTCAGTAAACACCCGATGCTGACAACCACAAGGCAACCAGATCGCCTGCTCCGGCGGTATAAAGTAACGCTCACCGGTTAGATCAACCACCAGCACACCGGACACGGCATACAACAACTGATGCCAATGATGACGATGGGCAGGAAAGTAATGCCCAGCAGGCATCTCCTCCTGACGCACATACACGTCCCGAGGCAACGATTGCATACTGAGTAAGCTGAGTTCATGAGCGGAGCGACGATCCATACTAAATTGTCCAGTTTTATATATATTTTGTCATTTTATAGAAAGATAACAAAAACCACATGCGCTAACCTGTGTACTCTGCAAAAGTGAACAGCGATAGGAGAGCTAAAATGGCCGAGATTAGTAAAAACCGCATGTTACTCACCTGCGTGTTAGCCGTCGTCGCAACGATTGGCATCGCCCGTTTTGCCTACACGCCAATGATTCCCGAAATGGCTAAAGAGGTCGGCTTGAGTGAATCACTGGCCGGTTATCTGGCCGCCGCCAATTATGCGGGTTACCTTAGCGGCGCACTGCTCATCTCCTTTATCCATAATATCGCGCTAAAAGCCCGTCTGTTTCGGTTAGGATTATTCGTTGCCATCGTTACCAGCCTCGCCATGGGACTGACCACTCAAGAACCGCTTTGGTATCTGCTACGTTACCTCTCGGGGTTAAGCAGTTCGGCTGGTATGTTACTCGGTGGCGGTCTGCTGATGCATTGGCTGATGAAGCGGAACCATAAAGCCGAACTAGGGATCTTCTTCTCGGGGCTAGGGATCGGCATCGCCATCACAGCGGTATTATCTATCTTAATCAAAGATCACTTCAGTTGGGATCAACAATGGTTTATTTACGCCCTCGTCACACTGCTATTAATTGTGCCGGTGTGGCAGTGGCTACCGGATTTTAGTGCAGAACAATCTTTGGCGAAACACAGCCAACATCACATTCCGCTCCCTCGCAGCTTCATGCCAGTGCTGCAGCTGAGTTATTTCTGCGCGGGCTTTGGCTATGTTATCTCAGCGACTTTTTTGATCAGTATCGCCGAAAGCATCGACGCCCTCGCCGGACAAGGTTGGATTATTTGGCTGATAGCTGGCTTAAGCTGCGCCCCGGCCAGCGCCCTATGGGATAAAGTCGCTAACACCACCGGTCAGTGGCAAGCCATTTTTATCGCCTATCTACTTAACGCCCTGAGCATTCTGATACTGCTTTTAAGCCACCACCTCTTGGCGGTGATACTCAGTGCGATGATTTACGGTGCCAGCTTTATCGGTATCGTCAGCATGATGTTATCTATGGTGGGTCGCTTATTCCCAGACAACCCTTCGAAACCGATGAGCCGCTTAACCTTCAGCTACGGTGCGTCACAAATGCTCGCCCCCGCACTGGTTGGCTATCTAGCCGAAGCCGACGGCAATTTTGATAACGGTTTAATCATTACCCTATGCGTCATGATGATCGGCAGCGGGGCCATACTATTCGCGCGACATATTGAAAAAAACAAAGACCAAACCAGTGAGCCGGATAACAACCTCATGGGCGCCATTGACGCTAGCATCACCATCCCTATTTCTGATAAATAACATTAGTTTTATAAAATAAACTATTGATTAATAATATCTTAAACCGACAATGGCTTTTAAAAATGCGGCTTCAGCCCTTACCCTAAAGCTGCGACAATACCCTAGCAACATCGATATCAAAGGCATCAATCAAGCGCTCGGTTGTGCCGTTTTGGAGATAGCCCTTAAGTGCAAACAGTTCAACAGAGAGCAGCAAGCGGTTATTGCCATCCAACTGATTAAACAAAACCTCATCGATCACAACCCGCACATACACCTTAGTTGGCGGGCCTTGTTCGGCCTGCAGCGCAATACAAGAGAACCCCGCTTGAGTACGTTTGGTCACATCGAGTACATCATCAAAACACCGGGTGTAGTTAACCGAAAAGCCCTGTTCAACTAAGAAAGCATGAATAAAGCCCAACGCCAGCACATAATGTTTATCCGCTGCTTGGAATTGCTGATGATAGGCTCGCACGAGGGCTTTTGGCGGCTCACCCTTGACGCCAATCTCTTGATCGGCGGCCGGATACGGCTCTGAACAAGCCACCAAAAAAACGATCACCAATAGCATAAAAACACGTTTCATCACCACTCCAGTAAACATTCAGGCTACAAATTTCGTTTTAAATTGAACACTCTGTGCTGAACAACCTGAGCATAAAAACACCCAAAATATAACACGACCGGCAGGACTGTTTATCTAAGCCTGGCTTAGCCTTGTATTTTAAACCTATCAACGGCATTATTTCGCCGCTTCGATGAGGCTTATTTTCCTCTACTCAGAGGTGAATTATTCAACCAGCACCCCAAAAAGAACCTGTTTGATTGCTATTGATATGATTTCCATCGCCACTTAAGACTAATATGAAACAAACACCGCCCTTCTTTGCCCAACGTCTATTTTTCTCATCACTAAGGAGACCGCTATGAAAGGCACAGAGATCAAAGTAGTTCCTGGCCTGTTCGCAATTGCCATCATCCTTTTCCTCTGGTTTGCTATTGCTCCGCCACAAGGGGTATCAGCCAACGCATGGCATCTATTGGCACTGTTCGTCGGTACGGTAGTCGCCATCATTGGTAAAGCAATGCCCATTGGTGCTATCGCTATTTTAGCCATCACCTCGGTCGCACTGACAGGCGTCACCAACGACAGCCCTTCAGGGGCGATCAAAGATGCCCTGAGTGGCTTTTCTAACTCATTAATCTGGCTGATTGGTATTGCTATTATTATCTCTCGCGGCTTAGCGAAAACCGGCTTAGGCAATCGTATTGGCTATTACTTCATATCCCTATTCGGCCGAAAAACCATTGGTATTGGCTATGCGTTGGCACTTTCTGAGCTGGTCATTGCACCGGTAACTCCCAGTAATACAGCGCGGGGTGGCGGTATTATTCATCCCATAATGAAGTCTATCGCGACCAGTTTTGGCTCCACTCCTGAAGCCGGTACATCACGCAAAATTGGTCACTACCTTGCGTTGGTTAACTATCATATCAACCCAATAACATCAGCAATGTTCATTACCGCTACTGCACCAAACCCTTTAATCGTCAAATTCATTGCCGATGCCACCGGCGCCAATATCAGCATTACATGGAGCACTTGGGCGCTGGCAACACTCCTTCCGGGACTAGTTTGTATTGCGTTGGTGCCGTTAGTCGTCTATGCCATTTACCCTCCCGAAATCAAAAGTACCCCCGACGCCCGCACTTATGCGAAAGCAAAGCTGACCGAAATGGGACCAATGAGTTACGGTGAAAAAGTCATGATCAGCGTATTTGCCCTGCTATTACTCTTGTGGGCCAGTGTGCCTGCAATGATTTTTGGTGATGCCTATGCAGTTAATACCACCGCCGTGGCATTTTTAGGTCTTTCTATTTTGCTGGTGAGCGGGGTTTTAAGCTGGCAGGATGTGCTTACAGAGAAATCGGCTTGGGATACCGTTGTCTGGTTCTCGGCACTGGTGATGATGGCAACTTTTCTTAATAAACTAGGCCTAGTCGCTTGGTTTTCTGGCGTGATCGAAACTAATATAGCTCAACTCGGTCTTGACTGGACGCTCTCTGCAATCATCTTAGTCGCTGTTTATTTTTACGCACACTATTTCTTTGCCAGCACAACTGCCCACATTACCGCGATGTTTGCCGCCTTCTATGCCGCAGGGTTAGCACTCGGTGCACCACCCCTCTATCTAGGCTTATTACTCGCCGGTGCATCTTCGTTAATGATGTCACTCACCCATTACGCCACCGGCACCTCGCCAATTATATTTGGCTCAGGTTATGTCTCAATGGAAAACTGGTGGCTAATGGGCTTTATTATGAGTGTGGTCAATCTAGCCGTCTGGGGAATCGTCGGCGGCCTGTGGTGGAAATTATTAGGCTACTGGTAAAGAAAGCGGCTTAATCAAGGACTCAATTAACGCATGGCTAACACGGCTATGCGTTAATCATTACGTCTCATTCACACTCCGCTAAGCAACATGAAAACAGATAAACCAGCCTTAATGTAATAAGGGCATTTAAAAAATTAGACAACATGAAACATCCGTATTACGGGGCCTCTAGGCTATCTCGCATAAGTATAAATAGGAGCGTCGATCATACTGACTACAGACAAAACAGCCTCATGTTGAGCTAAACATGACACATTGATTTACAGTAACAGCATGATAGCAACTCTTCACATGACACTGCGAGCAGCCACAATAGGCTAATATCAGCGCCAAACCTTAAGCGAAATATCCTAGGCAACATAACACTGATGATAAGCACCGTCCCAACCGGAGCGTCCGGTGGCAGTCGTAGATTGGAACGAACTTAAATTGACGAGCTTGATTGAGAGGTTAAGTGGCTGGAAATTCACCATCCAGAGTATCGGTTAGCCCACTAGCGAATTCACTGGGCGCCGAGAAGGCTTTTTTGAACAAGAAAGCGTCGGCGGTTGGGCCCTGTTTTCGCAAAGTGTTCAGTTTTTGCGCGGCCTCTTCGACTGACGGTATGTGACCGGCTGGCACCCACCAAAGCACCATATAGGCTTCGCCCATTCTGCTAAACCACTCTTTCTTGCGGCGCATGATCTCGACGTGGGCAGTCCGGTAAACGTAATTATGTAAATCCTCGACCGAATCCCAGAGAGAAAGATTCACAATTTGATCAGAACCGAAGTAATCAATACCGGTGGCATCACCCTCTTCGGTTTGCAGCCTCCAAACAAACCCTGGAGACTCCTCTGCCAACGCGTTGATCCTGTTCAGATTCGCAACAAAATCTGAAAGCTGCGGAGAATCAACCGGCGCCAAAAGCTTGGCGATGTTGAGTTGCGCAATATGATACTGACTCACACCTTTCTCCCTAAAAACACTTAAGACCTCAACTAACTGCGCACGTTAGCACGTCCAGCGACGAAGTGATGCTACTATAACTAGTTATACCTTCAAAACAACAACAGCCAAGCATTCTAGTTTCCCAAGACCCTGTGGATCGTCATAAATATCTTTGAAAAGCGCCAAGGCAATTAAATCATTCTTTTCAGGCCATGAAAAACTATGTTTAGGTTCTAAATACCACATATCACGCAACAGGAAGTATATTTGTAAAAGATCAGCCTGAAGCCGTACTTTTCTGAAATTTCCTTCAAGATCACCTTTATGTGCTTGCTGTAAATTTTTCTTAAGAGTTATGAGCGTATCATTATTACCCTTTGGGAATTTTAGACAAACACCCCCTGTTTAAACTTTAAATACCCTGACACTCTTTATACAACACTAGACCGCCTGTCCCGCCGCAAAACCGGAAGCCCAGGCCCAATTGAAATTGTGCCCTCCCAGATGGCCAGTAACATCGAGGCATTCACCGATAAAATAGAGTCCCTCTACCTTTTTCGCCTGCATGGTTTTCTGGTTGATCTCATCGGTGTCGATACCACCCAAGGTGACTTCGGCGGTGCGATAGCCTTCGGTGCCGGAGGGTTTGATGCGCCAATGACAGAAGGCCGTATTGATCGCTTCTAACTGTTTATTGGACAGATTGCCCAGCGCACCGGTTAGCTCAAACTTTCCGCAGAGGATTTGTGCCATCCGCTTGCTCATCTGTTGTGCCATGAGGGTGGTGATATCGGCTTTGGGGCGACTGTCTCGCTGTTCTTTCAACCATGCCAGTAGATCAAATCCGGGGAATAGATCGATCTCCACCTCCTCTCCCGGCTGCCAATAGTTGGATATCTGCAAGATCGCTGGGCCACTTAAGCCACGATGGGTAAACAGCATCATTTCAACAAAACTGGTGGAGCCAATACTCGCTCTCACTTGATGAGAGACACCCGACAGCTCGCTTAACACCTCTTTATCTTTCGGTTGCAGGGTGAACGGCACCAATGACGCGCTACGGGGTAACAGGGCCAAACTATACTCGGTGGCGATGTCATAGGCGAAGCTGGTGGCACCACCATTGGGAATCGACAAACCTCCGGTAGCGATAACCACCGAAGTTGCACTGATATTGCCATGACTGGTTTGCAGCTGAAAACCGCTTGGGGTTTGTTTGAGCTGATGCACTTCAGTATTGGTTTTAATCTCAACCCCCGCCCATTCACATTCGGTCATTAAAACCCGTAATATCTCTTTACTGGAGTCATTACAGAACAACTGACCGAGTGTTTTCTCGTGATATTCAACACCATGACGATCAACGAGATCGATGAAATCCTGCGCTGAGTAACGACTTAACGCTGATTTACAGAAGTGCGGGTTTTGTGAAATGAAATTCGCGGGGGAGTTATGGATATTGGCGAAGTTACAGCGTCCACCACCAGACATCAGGATTTTGCGCCCAATTTTTGCGGTATGTTCCAACACTAGCACCGACCGGCCGCGATAGCCCGCCGTGGCCGCACACATTAAACCGGACGCACCGGCACCCACGATCACCACATCAACCTGTTGCAAGGGACATATTTCCTGCTAAAAAAAGAGAAACATTGTACCTAGTCAGATCGACTCTAGCGAGCGCTACCGGCGCTTATTCTCACGACTTATGGCTACCATCACACCGTGGTGGGTTGAGGGTTTGTTTACAGGTACACAGAAATACCGTTTCAGTTTTACTGGCAACAAAAACCACCGGCGCTAAGCCTGTACCTTGATGAGAACCATCACAGAAGGGTTGGGCCGCTGAACGACCGCAGGCGCACCAATAATAGGTTTCGCCCTGTTGTAAATCGACTTTAGCTGGCCCGTCGCCTGCTCGATGAACTTCCGCCTGAGTCATATTTGATCTCCATGATTCGCCTACCGTTTATCGGCGCTACCCATAAACGTAGATGAGACTCGTCAGGAGATCAAATAAGCACGGTTATTATTCTGCCTCGCTATTCGCTTGCACGTTCGCTTTACGGGCTTCTTCCGCACGTTTCAGTCGGCGAATTTTATCGGCCAGAGGCGTATTTCTCTGAGACTGACTAGATTCTTCCGCCTGTTCCGCTTCGCGAGCTTTTTCATACACAGATTTATGTTTCTTTTTCTGTTCTAGATTACGGCGCTTACGGCTCTCATAGCTATCAGGATCGGCCAGTTTTTCACTCCGGCGAGGGATATCCAGAAAGATAGGCTTGGGTGAGGTGCGCTTTTTCTTTATACGTGACATTTCAATTACCTTTTATGGCGGTGAGCCGAGCGATCACTCTGTGACTCTGCGTCTAACCGTTCCTGTTCTATGCGTTCAAGCTCAAGACGTTCGGCCTCAAGCTTCTGTTGTTCCCATTTCTCCAGCCACTCAGCGACGGTTTCATAGGTAATCTGCCCTACTTGCCCACCGCGCAGCTCATTCAACAATATCTCTGAAGCTTTATGGATATCAATAACACCGCCGGGCCTTAAACCGCCCCGCTTGCGGCCAATGGCTTCCAGTACGAGATCACCACGTTCTGGCAGCGCCTTAAGCTTATAACGGCTCATCAGTAGCTCAGGATAATCCTTACGTAAGAACTCTGCGGCATAGAGCGCAATATCTTCATATTCAATGGCGGTATTCTTAATGGCACCACTGGCCGCCAAGCGATAGCCGGAATCAATATCTTCGATCTTAGGCCAAAGCATTCCCGGCGTATCGGATAACGCCATACCGTTTTTAAGAGTAAACCGCGTTTGCCCTTTGGTCACCGCCGGCTCATTACCCACTTTCGCGATACGCTTACCGAGTAAAGCATTGATCATGGTCGATTTACCCACATTGGGAATCCCCATGATCATCGCCCGTACCTGACGGTTGTTATTGCTCCGCGCCGGCACTAGCTTACTGCACATATCCGGAATGGTGCTGATCAGCTTCTTTTGTTGATAATCAATAATCAGCGCTTGAGTGTCCGGCAAACTATTGTAATAGTCGGCCCACTCTTGGGTGCGCTGCGGGTCTGCTAGATCACTTTTGTTGAGCAATTTAATGACTGGCGTCCCCTTGCGCAACTGAGACACCATCGGATTTTCGCTGGACACAGGCAAACGGGCATCGAGTACTTCGATAACCACATCAATCTCATCCATCACCTTGGCGATCTCTTTACGGGCCTTATGCATGTGGCCAGGAAACCAGTTAATCGTACTCATAATCTCAGTCTGCTAAATCAGGGAGCAACATTATACCTGTCGCATAGAAAACAGCGACTTCTTTCGCCCAATATCAGAATATCGCGCTACCTGTATTGGTGAGTTAAGCGGCTGACATTTCACTCGGCTGTATATATGCTTAAATACAACACAGCTTAATATGGAATGAGACACCCATGGACACTTCATCAGGCGGGCAAATTCTGATGGCACGGCAGCCGATATTTGATCGCAGCCAGCGGGTTATTGCCTATCAACTGTTGTATCAAGACACGCAACAGTCCGGCAGCACCCTGTTCAGTGATTCCGGGGCTTCCAGCGAAGTTCTGCTAAACTCCTATACCAGTATTTCCGATCAAGGCGAGCTGAAACGCGTGCCGGCATTCATCAATTTAAGCCGGACATTATTACTCTCTGATAATATCCCCGACCTGCCGCGCAAGAATGTGGTGCTTGAAATCCACCAAGATGTGCAAGTCGATCGCAGTGTCATCGTGGCGATTTATCGTTTAGTCAAAGCAGGCTATCGGATTGCGCTGGACCATTTTACCTACAAAGCCGAGTACGAACCCTTGTTTAAAATGGCCCAAATCGTCAAACTCGATGTAAAAGATATGAGCTTTGAACAGATTGCCGAACAGGTCCGTCTGTTATCCCCTTTTAAAGTGACCCTGCTGGCTGAAAAAATTCAGACCGTCGAGATGCTAGAAGAGTGTAATAAACTCGGTTTTAAACTCTTCCAAGGCCACTTTCTCAGCAAGCCGAAGTTAATAAAGGGTAAAAAGGTTGAGCCTAACCATGCCGCCCTATTTGAACTGGTACAGGAACTACAAAACCCCAATACCACACCGGAGCGTCTCGAAGGACTGATTATTCGTGACCCGGTACTTACTTACAAACTACTGCGCATCATTAATTCCGCTGCTTATTCACTGGTACGTAAAGTCGAATCACTGACCGAAGCCATTGTGATGCTCGGCATGGCGCAGATTAGAAAGTGGGCTACTCTCATCGCGCTCAACAACCAAAGCGGCAAACCTGAAGAGTTATGCCGCGGCCTGCTGGTACGCGGACGCATGTGTGAAGAGATTGCTTTGGCGACTAAGCGGAGCAATCCCGGCAGCTATTTCATGACCGGCATGATGTCTAACATCCATCTATTGCTGGATATTGATCGCGAATCGATGCTCCAAGAGGTACCACTGAGCGAGGAGATTAAAAATGCGATCCTGCTGAACGAAGGTGAGATGGGTGAAACACTGATGTATGTCGGTAATTATGAAGCCGGTGACTGGGATCTACTACCCACCAACTTCGATTCTAACCTGTATGAAAGCTGTTATCGAAATGCGCTAGAGTGGAGTAAAGAGGCGATGCAAGCGCTGAATGATATCGATTAAAAAACCACGTTAGACCGCATCAGCAAGCCAAAACATCGGCCTGCCAAGCGGTCATTCCTTAGCCAACGTTAGCAACACCCCGACTAGCTCGTTGATATTAACTAGGCGCATGCTGATCTGGATGCGCATCGGCAAAGGCTTTCAACTTGATACAGTTATCATTCACCCGGTTAATATTGGGATAACGGCTCATATCACAGTTAAAGCGGTGGGCGTTATAGACCTGTGGGACGAGAAACACATCAGCCAAGCTCAACTGATCCGCAAAACTAAACTCCCCAGCGTTCTGAGCCAATATCTCTTCTAGGGCATCAAATCCTTGATAGATCCAGTGTTGATACCACTGATTTTTCTGCATGTCATTAACGTCCAATTCTGCCGCTAAGTACTTAAGCACCCGCAGATTATTCACCGGATGAATATCACAGGCGACCAGCATCGCCATCGCGCGAACCTTAGCGCGATCCCCTACTGATGTGGGTAGCAAAGGTGTTACTTGCGGATAGCGCTCATCGAGGTATTCACAAATCGCCAGTGACTGGGTTAACAGCAACTCGCCATCGAGCAAGGCGGGGACAAATCCCTGCGGATTACGCGCTAAATGCTCAGCAGAACGCTGTTCACCATCCACTAAACTCACCGGCACCTGCTGATAGTCTAGCGCCTTCAAATTCAGCGCAATACGCACACGGTAGGCCGCTGATGAGCGAAAGTAGTCATACAAAATCATTGAATTAACACCTAGATAGACATATTAATAGATCACCGGGCAATACCGGCAATAAAACCGCGAGTAACGAGATCACCGTTACTCTCAGCATTAGGATGAAAACGCCTGCTGTAGATTATCCCCTAACCATTGCTGAAAGAACTCAATAAACAGGCTCACCTTGGGAGCCATATATTGACGTTCAGGGTACACCGCATAGAGACTCAACCGTTCAGCCTGATAATCGGGCAATAACAGCTCGACTTTACCCTCAGCAACATAACGCTCAATAACAAAGGAGGCGAGATTAGCCACCCCGCGATCGGCCAACACCGATTGCAACACCAGTAGGCTGTTATTCGCTTTCAGATCACCACTTACCTGCACCACCTGACTGCCGCTGGCATCCGTCAGTGTCCACATATTGGTATTAGTGGCTAACATAAACACCAAGCAATTATGCTGTTTCAAATCTTCCGGTGTTTGTGGATGGCCATGCTCAGCCAGATAGCCCGGACTGGCGCAGAGAAACAACGGAATCGAAGCAATTTCACGAGCAATCAAGCTGGAATCAGGCAGTTTGGGGTTAGTGATGCGTAATGCAAGATCGAACCCCTCTCGCAGCAATTCAACATCACCATCATCAAGGGCCACTTCAAACTGTATATCCGGATAAAGCTTCATAAACTCAGGAATAGCTTTGGCTAGCAGCAACTGACCAAAGGTCATATTACAGTTGATCTTCAGCACACCACGGGGCTTACCCTGCAGTTGTGACACTAGATTTTCAGCCTCACTTACCTCGGCAAGAATCAACTGACACTTTTCATGATAGGCCGCACCGACCTCCGTAACATTAAGACGCCGGGTGGTGCGCTGTAACAATCGCGCACCGACATGCTGTTCTAAATGAGCTATCTGCTTACTGACAGAAGAGCTAGAAATCCCCAGCTCAGCCGCCGCCAGTGAAAAGCTTTTCAGATCAACCACACGGACAAATACGCCCATTGCTGATAACACATCCATTAGCCAACGTCTCCATTATAACGATCAAGCCTTACGCTATCAGGGCTTCCCTTAAGGCTCAACAAAAGAAGTGATATTCGTGCCATAAAGTGAATAATCAGGCGCGTGAAAACAAAAAAACGGCCACTGCTGGCCGCTTTTAGACTATACAACCAAGTAAACGCAAAGCGCTTATAACGGTACGATCAATATAGGACGCTTAGAGTTATGCATCACTTTGTTGGCCGTAGACCCCATTAAAAACTGACCCATTGCAGAATGAGTCCGGGTACCCATCACAATCACATCCGCATCAATCTCATCAGCAACACGCAGGATCGTTTTCCAAGGCGTTCCCTCTTCTACACGGGAGGTTAAGGAGCCTTCTTTCAGCACTTCACTCTCTTCGAGTTCAGCATCACAGAAACGCTCGATACGCTGCTGAATTTTAACCTTTAGATTTTGCAAGCTCTCGTCATGCAACTCTTTGAGAGAGGCTTCATTGATCATGGTTTCGACAATGCTCTGAGCCGACGCGCTTAAAGGCTCAATCACATGCAGGTAGGTAATCTCTGAATGATAATGTCCACAAAGGCTGATCGCTGCTCGAAACGCAGGACGAGACCCCTTATCAATATCAGAAGCGTAAAGAATCTTTTTTACATCAGGCAGCATAGGTAAAACCCTCAGACAAAAAAGGCCCCGAGGGGGCCTTAGATAATAAACAACCGATTAACGATACAGCAGCTCCGGCAGGAACAGTGAAATCGATGAAAACAGTGTAATCAATGCTAGACGAATAATATCAGCACACCAGAATGGAGTAACCCCTTTGAAGATAGTGCTCGCTTTAACATCTTTCAATACGGCACTTAATACAAAGACATTCATCCCCACAGGTGGTGTTATCAGACTGATCTCAGTCACCACCACGACCACGATACCAAACCATACTAGGTCGAAACCTAAGCTTTGCACCAATGGGAAGAAGATAGGCACCGTGAGCAGCAACATCGACAGGCTTTCAAACACCATACCCAGCACAATGTAGATCGCCAAGATCACGAGAATGACCACCATCGGAGCCACGTCCATACTGTTAACCATCTCTAACAGATCGGCTGGCAGTCCGGCACGGTTGATGAAGTTTGAGAAGATCAGCGCACCAATCAATACTGAGAAAAGCATCGCTGATGTTCGCGCGGTATCCGTCAGAATATCAAACAGGCTGCCCAAACTCAGCGAACGACGATAGAGTGCGATCAAAAACGCACCACCAGCACCAATACCTGCCGCTTCAGTCGGTGTGAAGATACCTAGATAGATCCCCCCCATCACCACGGAGAATAAGATCAGTACACCCCAAACACCGTTGAGTGCCTGTAAACGCTCTGGCCATTCCATTTTATCGCCACAAGGACCCGCTTCAGGTGTACGCCATACCACATAACGCACCGCTGCAAGATACAGCAGAATGCCGAGAAAACCCGGGATAAAGCCGGCAGCAAAAAGCTCTCGAATACTGGTTTCAGTTAACAAACCGTAGATAACCAGAATAACGGAAGGCGGAATCAAAATACCCAGTGTACCACCCGCCGCAATAGAGGCAGTCGCGAGGGAATCGGCATAGCCATACTTGCGCATTGGCGGCATCGCTACCTTAGCCATCGTTGCAGAGGTTGCCAGACTCGAACCGCAGATCGCGGAGAATCCACCACAAGCCACCACAGTCGCCATGGATAGACCACCCTTACGGTGACCTAAAAAGGCATAAGATGCGCGATACAGCTCATGGGACAGCCCGGACTTGGTCACCAGATTGCCCATCAATATAAACAGAGGAATAACCGATAAACCGTATTCCTGTGATGTATCTATTACTCGCTTGGCGGCCATTGATAAAGCGCCATTCCAGCGAAATTCCATAAAGTTGTCAAAACCAAGACCTTGCATATATGCAAAGCCAAAAAAGCCTACCAGCCCCATTGCAAAAGCAATCGGTACCCGGATGACCACGATAATCAGCAGCAATATTGCAAAGCCAGTTAATGCAGTAATCATTCTGAACACACCTGTAACGTTATCAGCGTATTTATAGTGGAGTAACCAGGATCAGTCACGGGACAGGAACAACAAACGGTACACACCGTAGCTGATCATCAGGCCGGCTGTTATCCAGCTCATAATAGCGATATATTCGACCACATAGCCTACTGGAAACTGCAGAAATTCAGTCACTTCAGAACGACGCAATGAGCGCTCTGCTAACTCGAAAATTCTGACTGCCAGAAAATACAAAGATGTCGACATCAAGAAAGCCGCGACTAGACCCAACACCTTAATCAGGGTATTACCCATCATACGGTCGAGAATATCAACAACCACATGACCACCACGCCAAGTGATCACAGGCATTTCGGCAAACACCATGATGGCAATCGCCATCTCAGTTAACTCTGTGGTGCCATCAACCGAATTACCTAGAAAGTAACGGCCAAAAACATCGGCACAGGTTAACAGCATCAATAAAAACAGTGTTACGGCAGCAATCAACTCTAGAAAAAAGGCCAGCCAAGCGACTGACCCCTTTTCCTCGTAGTGCGCTGTAAGCCAGGCACTAAAGGTCATAACGCGCTCCTTACTTATAGCTACGGGCAATTTGACGCAATTCAGTCAGTGCTGCTTTTGCATCAATGCCACGATCGGCGACAGATTCATAGAAAGCTTCATCCATGCCCTTAGTTAGCGCAACGAACTCATTATCCAAGGCATCGCCCTTCTTAACCATGGTGATGTTCACGCCGGCTTCTTGAGCAGCCTTAAGGCCATCAACATCGCCTTGGTCCCATGCACGGCCTGCCATTGCAGACAGTTTTTCACCAGAGACACTTAGAATCGCTTCGCGATCTTTCGGATCCAGATCAGCCAAGAAGTCAGGGTTCATAAAGATACCAAAGCTACCCATATACATGCCGCCTGGTAAGACAATCATGTTTCTAGCCACTTCTTTTAAACGCAATGATTTCTGCTCACCCATTGGGATGAATACACCATCAATAACGCCTTGCTGCATCATTTCATACACTTTAGGAGCGGGTGCGCCGACGGCGGTAACACCAAGACGCTCACCAATTTCACCCTGAACACCACCACCTAAGCGAATTTTCTTACCTTCCAATTCAGATAGTGAAGTAATAGGTTGTGATAAATGGATCTGACCTGGGCCATGGGTAAACAGACCAATCACTTCAAGGCCTTCATGCTCATTCGCTTTAGCGAAGTATTTCTGATGTACACGCCAGTGTGCAACGGACGCCGCTTCTGCACTGGCGCCCAATAGAGGCTGCTCAACAGCTTGCGTCAGCTTAAAGCGACCGGGTACATAACCGTGGTAGCTCCAAGACACATCAACAACGCCATCTTCAACGAGTTCGAACATCGTTTTAGGATGTCCCATACCATATTCAATCTCAACTTTAACGCGACCGTCAGTCGCATCTTCTACCCATTTAGACCAGGTAGGCCAAACAATAGCATTCTGAGGATGAGTCGGTGGCAACCAGCTAGCAACACGCAAGGTCGTTTCAGCCATCGCACTCGCTGAAAGGGTCAAACCCAGGCTTACTGCCGCTGCCGTCTTAAAGAGGTTCATATTTGTCATTCGTTTATCTCCTGGCTTTCTCTCGCATACTCTATGTACGCCATTTTATTGTTATAGAGAACTCATAGGGCTAGGCCCTTTTATTATTATCTATCCGCTTCAATCTAACTGATTGAAGCTGAACAAAAGCATAACCGACAAAGTGATACATTACTATAAAATATCGATATATAGATTGTATCAGAACGGCTTTGCGTATCCCTTATCTCATTCCAAGACAGCGAGGTCAATGCGCCCTATGGCTAGTACCACCAGCGCAACGAACTCCATCAAAATTAAGACACCTTAAATTTCCAGTGCAGCAACTCAATTTTAGACTGCTTGGTCTGCATGTCCTTTTATTTAGTTAACATGTTAATAGAATATTCTTTTCCCGTAAACAAATTCCGTTTTTTTCTTACATGCAACGCGACTGTTATTACTGCAATCACCGCTGCTGACAACAAAAATCAAAGGCTTACTGATCACCCGCCTTGATTAGGCGTCTCAAGTAATAAACTTAATTTAGAGATCAATGACCGCTCCTCAGTAAACATTTTCAAAAAACACTGATCACTAAGCTACATGCAAAGCGTAGCACTCTGTATTCAATACTGCCTTCACCCCTCGACTGTTTATTAAAAAACTCAGCCTTACCGCCTTTCTGTTCAGCCACTCAATGACGCTCTGCCACTGCCATCTTGAGCCACAGCCGGAGCCATGCTGGTTGATGGGTTGGTCATTTACACATAGAATTAACTTTTAAATCCTGAAAGTTAGCCGACTAATATCGGATAACACCCTCACCTGATGCTATGAGAGCTCGATGAATAGACTTCGCTGTATAGAAGAGTTGGTTGATGATTTTAAGAACCAGCGGCCCATTCGTGGCGGCTCACTCATTATTACCATCTATGGGGACGCCATATCACCGAGGGGCGGTACGGTGTGGCTCGGCAGTCTTATTAAACTCCTCGAACCCCTCGGCCTGAATCAGCGACTGGTAAGAACATCTATCTTTCGGCTGACCAAAGATGGCTGGCTAAGTTCATCCCAGGTGGGCCGCAAAAGCTTCTATAGCCTAACGGATACCGGCCGACGACGTTTTGAAAGCGCCTTTCGCCGTATCTATGCTGAGCTCTATCCTGAATGGGATGGTAAATGGGATATGGTGGTCACCACCCAGTTAGATATCGAGCTGCGTAAAGTTGTCAAAAAAGAGCTCGAATGGCTCGGTTTTGGTAACATTGCCCCCAGTGTAATGGCACATCCAATGGCCGACATGACCGAAGTTAATGGCACCCTGCAGGAGCTTTGCGTCCAAAATGATGTAATTCATATGAAATCGGAACTAGTGGGAGGACAAACCTCTGCCCCACTGAAAGAACTGGTTAATGAGTGCTGGAACCTCAACCAACTCGCCGATGACTATCAGGAATTTCTCGAACGCTTCCGGCCAATTTTAAGAGCGGTCGAAAGCCAGCCAATACTCGATCCAGAGCAATGCTTTCAACTGCGCATCTTACTGATTCACCACTACCGCCGAATTCTTTTGAAAGACCCGCAACTACCGGAAAAACTATTACCCGCTGACTGGTCTGGTACTTCCGCACGCGTGCTGTGTCGCAACATCTACCGACTTATTTTCCAAGGGGCCGAGAACTTCTTATCTGACACCCAAGAAACCGCGGATGGTCGATTACCAGAACCCGGCCCACGTTTTTATAAACGTTTCGGCGGTTTGTAAACCATTCCTCGGCCCAGCATTCATTGTTGCACTGCGGAACAGTTTGTGGGATAAATGAAACGCTAATAAGCCACTGTTGGCTATACCATAATTTATTATAAAGTAACGATTCTATGCCATTACCTTCCCCGACTGAACGCAACTTGCAACACACCCGCACTGTCACGTGCCAAGGTTTTAAACGCGCTGACGGACTCTGGGATATCGAAGGCCACCTCAGCGATATCAAAACCGTGCCCATCGAAATTAAAGAGCGCAACAACGGTATCGTCGAAGCAGGAGAGCCGATTCACCTGTTAGCTATTCGCCTAACCGTTGATTTGGAACTAAACATCCACGCGGCCATTGCCAGCATGGATAACACCCCATTTCGCCTGTGTCCCTCAATCGCCGATCGTTATTCTCTGTTAACAGGGCTTCAGATTGCACCGGGCTTTACCAAAAAGTGCAAAGAACTCTTTAGCGGCATCAACGGCTGTACCCATCTGCTTGAATTGCTCGGCCCAATCGCCACCACGGCTTACCAAGCCACTCATCAGGAACGGCTCGAACAAGCCCGTCAAGATGAAAATCATAAGCCATTTAACCTCAACACCTGCCACACCTTTGATAGCGCAGGTGAAGTGGTTAAAAAATACTGGCCCAATGCTTACGAACCCGCCGAACTGATTGATGTCAGCGAGATCGGTTAACTGGCATTTCAGCAACCCGCGCTAAGATAAACTCAATAAACAACCTCACTTTACCCGGAATATATTTACGCTCTGGGTAAAGCATATTCACTTCCCGCGAGTGGGGCTGCCAACTGGGCATCAGCCTTTTTAACCGCCCTGCAGCCAAAGAGTTTTGCACCACATAATCGGGCAAATTAACGATTCCCAAGCCATTTTCCGCCGCCCGAGCCGCGAGACTTAACTCGTCGACTTTCAATCGCGCCTCCCCCTCTATGGTTACCTGCTCACCACTCGTCCCTGTAAAGTTCCACACCTGTGTGCGGCGCGCCACAATGAGAGTGTGCTGGTAAAGATCTTCCGGATGCTTGGGTGATCCACGCCGAGCGAGATAGTCATCACTGGCACAGACACTGAAGCGCGATTCTAGGAGAGGTCTTGAGATCCAGTTTTGCAGACGCACTTCGCCGATACGAAACGCTACATCAATACCCTCTTCGACGAGATCAATATTGCGGTTAGCGACGATCAGTTCGAGATTAATGCGCGGAAACTGCTCCATAAAGAGGAAAAACCAATCCATCATCAGATCATTGGTTAAGCTAACCGGCGCGGTCACCCGCAGCAATCCCGACGGTTCGGCCAACTCATCGTCTAGCTCTTTTGCGGTAAATTCCAGTTCGGTAAATAACGGCTGACAGCGATTATAAAACTTTACACCCGCCTCGGTGAGAACCAACTTACGAGCACTCCGGTGCATCAACTTATAACCGAGATCCCTTTCTAACTGCTGCACCTTGCGACTCACGGTCGAGGTCGGTACGCCTAGGGCTTGCGAGGCCGAGAGAAAACTACCTCGCTCGATCACTTTGATAAATATATATAGATCTTGATAATTCATATCACCACCATAATCCCATATTTGGGATTATATATTACAAACCGCGACTAAGCTTTTAAATAAGCAATCATATATGATGATTTCATCTCATTAATGATAATGACTCAGAGTGCAGAATATGAACATTGCGGCGGATCTTACTCGGACCAATGGCCCGAACATGCAACAACTCTCGCAACAGGTCAGATTTCAAAAAAGCGACGGTACCGTCTGGTTTGGTGAACAGAGGATGCTGCTTATGCAACTCACCTCGCTAACCAATTTCAGAAAGGAGCAGATTCTCACTGTCGGCCTTGAACGCGCCAAAGGTTTCTTTATGCGTCTAGGCTACAGCCTAGGCCAACAAGATGCTGAATTGGTAAAACGACTGGCGGGAGACCTCCCCCATCGAACTGATCCGCACAGGTTTTATTCTAGACTCACTCAAAGGTTCGATGCGGGTTGAAGAGCTGAAGTTGGAAGTAAGTACCAAAAACGAGCATTTCTACGCCCTTCTGCAGATGCATGATTCCTATGAAGCGGAGATGTTTATCTCCGAGCTTGGCCTGACCGATGGCCCTGTCTGTTGGGCACTCGCGGGTCATGCTAGTAGCTTTGCCTCCACGCTCTTAGGTCAGGAAATCATTTTTAAAGAGAAGCAGTGTCGTGGCTGCGGAGATCACCAATGCCTCCTCGAAGGTCGCCCGGCAACAGAGTGGGAAGATTACTCAACCTATCGCAACTACTTTAAGTCCGCACCGATCATAGACGAGCTCTATGAACTGCAGGATCAGATCTCGGTTCTACGGCACAAAATTGATAACAGTCCTAGCCTTGGTAACTTTATCGGGGTATCGGAAGGCTTTCAAACCGTCTGCAAACTCGCCAACAAGGCGTCAGCCGGTAAAGTATCCGTGTTATTACTGGGCGAAACCGGCGTAGGCAAAGAACTCGTTGCCAAGGGGATTCATGATAACTCCCCCCGGGCAGAGCAACCATTTATTGCTATCAACTGCGCAGCTATTCCACCAGACCTAATTGAAGCGGAACTCTTTGGCGTGGTTAAAGGCGCTTACACAGGCGCAACTCAATCACGGGAAGGTCGCTTCGAACGCGCCAATAAGGGCACCATCTTCCTAGATGAGGTAATTGAACTCAGCCCCCGTGCTCAGGCGACGCTGTTACGCGCCCTGCAGGAAGGTGAAATAGAGCGAGTGGGCGATAATCAAACCCGCAAGGTCGATGTCCGAGTCATCGCCGCCACCAACGAATCACTATTGCAGGCCGTTGAAGAGGGCCGATTTCGAGCCGACCTCTATTACCGCCTAAATGTCTATCCCATCGATATTCCCCCGCTGCGTCAGCGGCGCGAGGATATCCCGATGCTGACCGATCACTTCCTGAAAAAATATGAGGCGTTTTACAACAAAAAAACCCTCGGGCTCTCGGATCTAGCCTCCAAGGCACTGATTAACTATCAATGGCCGGGTAATGTGCGAGAACTGGAAAATGTTATTGAGCGCGGGCTGATCCTCGCTGAAAATGGCGAAACCATTGATGCACAGTATCTTTTTCCGAGCATGTCCATCGGCCTCGACAGCCAAGTGATCTCCGCCGAAGGCGGGTTAATCGACGCGCCCTCTCAGCTAATGCAAAAGCCAACAGCCACCGCGGGGCAACAGAGCAGTTCTTGGATGGAACAAGCACTTGAGCAATCAGGATCGATGGCCTCGATCGAAAAAACCTTACTACAACATGCCCTCGCAAAGGCAGACAATAACGTTGCCGAAGCCGCCCGCATGCTAGATATGACCCGGCCAACGCTGGCCTATCGACTGAAAAAACTCAATATTGAGGTGGCCTAATGTCTTTTATCCGCATCCACCACTCACCCATTAATCAACCGGCAGCGCCGATTAACAGCCGCACAGCTGCCAACCATCCGGGAGCGGACAATGTCTTTTAAACTCAGCGTGATCGATCAGTCCCCTGCCCATAATCATCAATCGCAATCCGCAGGGCTGCAGTATTCCACCCGACTGGCACAGCTGTGTGAAACATTAGGCTATCATCGTTTTTGGATTGCCGAACATCACGACACCCCTAGCTACTCAAGTGCCTGTCCAGAAATATTGATCGCCCATATCGCCCAAAACACTCAGGAAATTCGTGTTGGCAGCGGCGGTGTGATGCTTTCCCACTACAGCCCACTGAAAGTGGCTGAAGTCTTTCGCACACTGGAAGCACTCAATCCAAGCAGAATCGATTTAGGGGTTGGCCGGGCACCAGGCGGTACCGATTTAACCAGCCAAGCACTGGCTTTCCCCCATACGCCCAACACCCCGGCGCTATACCCGCAACTGCTCAGCGATCTGAGCGGCTTTTTGCATGACACACTATCCACCGACCACCCCTTTGCAGGCGTCCATGCAAGCCCGCAACAGGGCGCGGCACCGCAATTATGGACCCTCGGCTCGAGCAGCGGCAGCGTTGATCTGGCAGCAGAACTAGGGCTTGGCTTCGTATTAGCCCTATTTATCGGCACCCATGAGCGATCTACAGAGATTTTTGCTCGCTATAAAGCCAAGTTCCGCCCCAATGGTCAGGGCTTTGAGCAACCTCAAACAATTCTCTCGGCAGCCTGCCTCTGTGCCGATAGCCAAGAGGAAGCCGCTTACCTCGCCGCTCCCAATATGTTGTGGAAAGTAATGGCCTTCCGTCACGGTATTCGCGAACATATCCGCAGCCCGGAAGAAGCTCTCAGCTTGTATGAGAAGTTATCGTTATCGGATCAGGCTTACTACCAAGAAACCCTCAGCTCCGTTATCACCGGCTCTGCTAACGAGTGCCGAGAAGCGCTCGAACAACTGGCTGATCACTATCAGGCACAAGAGCTGATGTTGGTGAATGTCACCCATGATTTTGAAGATCGCTGCAATAGTTACCGCAAACTGATGGCGGCCTTTAAAGCATAATGCCGGGCAAACCTAACCTTAATGCAGGCGGCACGACAATTTCGACCGCCTCCCCATCGATCATTAACGTCAATGCAGCACACTGCAATAAATGGTGCTTAGACCCCAATATAGTGAAGTCAGCGTCAGCCAATCCCTGCTCGATGCGCTTCAAATAAAAGCGCCCCTGATGGCCATAGATTTTATCTCCCACCAACGGATACCCAAGGTAACTTAACTGCGCTCGAATCTGATGCTTTCGCCCACTCAATAACTGACAGGACAACAAGCTTTTACCGGCTACCCTCGCCAACACCTCAAAACATGTTTTGCTTGAACGGGGCTTGAGGTAAGTCTGCCCCGCGGCCAAAGCCGCATCATCAACAACATACATCTGACTACGAATAACACTGCCCAGCCGCTCAGCTAAATCACAGGTTAATCGCTTCGATCGCCACTGCGGCACACCATCAACCCAGGCGTGATAAAACTTTTTAATCAATAATTGGTCCAGTTGCGGTTTCCAGCGACGATCCGCCGCGCCATCCTTCGCCAACAGAATAATACCCGCCGTTTCGCTATCCAGTCGATGCAGCAGCCGAGCATCGGCATAGACTGTTTGCCGCCGTACTAATGAGATCAGTGTGTTATATAAATTACGGGTAGTACGACTTACAGGAAGACAATGTGGTTTAAAAACAGCCATTAACTCACTGTTTTCCCATAATAAAAACCACTGATCATCAACTTCATCTTCTAAGTGACCCGGCAGATCAATTGTTAGCTGCGAAGCATCATCGAGTCGCGTATCAAGCTCGACAGCACGGCAATCAAGGCGAATATAACCTGCCACACTAAGCTCTGGCAAACGTGCAATATCCGCAGCCGTTAAGCGCTGCTGTAAAAATTCAGCCACTGAAAACTGGCGACCATCACCTGAAGAGCAACAATCGTCAAGCCGAAAACAGAGCGTGAAGGGTTCAGACACAAGAGTCCACCTTGATTATTTTAACCGCATAAAAAAAGCCTCATCAGAGGCTTGTTAAACAATCTAGACTATTACAGATCGGGTAGAACCTGATGCGCAAACAGCTCTTCAATCTCAGCCCGATTACCACAGGCTTGAACTTTTCTCACCACCTCAGGGGTCAGGTGCGGGGCAAACTGCTGAATGAAGTCATACATATAGCCTCGCAGAAATGTACCCTTACGGAAGCCGATTTTAGTCGTGCTGTAATCAAATAGATGACTGGCATCGAGCACCACCAAATCATGATCCTGCCGTTCGTCAAAGGCCATCGTGGCAATAATGCCCACCCCAAGACCTAAGCGCACATAGGTCTTAATCACATCGGAGTCCACGGCCGTAAACACCACCTTAGGCTCTAACCCTTCCTTACTGAACGCATCATCGAGCTTTGAGCGCCCAGTAAAGCCAAACACATAGGTAACGATCGGGTATTGGGCAATGTCTTGCAAAGTTAGCTTAGATACCTGTGCCAACGGATGATCCTTCGGCACTACGACAGAACGGTTCCAGCGATAGCAAGGCATCATAATCAGATCATTAAAATGCGACATCGCTTCCGTGGCAATGGCAAAATCGACGGTGCCATTGGCGGCCATCTCAGCAATCTGCATTGGCGTTCCCTGATGCATATGCAATGACACATCGGGATAGCTCTGCATAAAGCCATGAATCGTCTCAGGCAAGGCATAACGCGCTTGGGTATGGGTGGTGGCTACTTCCAGACTACCCATCTTTTCATTACTGAACTCCTGCGCTACCTGTTTGATACTTTCCACTTTACGTAGAATATCGCCAGCCACTTCAAGTATGGCCTCACCCGCCGGTGTCACCCGAGTCAGATGCTTGCCGCTACGAGCAAACACTTCAACACCTAACTCATCTTCCAACAAACGTATCTGCTTACTAATACCCGGTTGAGATGTATAAAGACTCTGCGCCGTTGCTGAAACATTCAAATCATGTCGGGCTACTTCCCATATATAACGCAACTGCTGCAACTTCATTTATACCTCCGGAAACGATAAAGCTTACTTTTAATAACTAATAATTATAACACCAATAACCTGTCCGGAAATCAATGATCCGCTATACAAGCACACATCCGATCAGGATAAACGACTACGCAGTTTACGAATCTCTTCGTCATAACTGGTGATCTTTTTCTCCATTGTTGCGAGTCGGGCACTGGCGCGCATCGCTTCTTCCGTTTTATCTTTCACCTGACCACGCAACATATTTTCACGCCGTGAAGCATCATTCAACGCCAATACGTGCTTCTGATTCGTACGCTTGAGTTCGTCTTTAATTTCATTGACCTTACCCTCAAGACGCTTGCAGCGGTTCTGCTCAGAGAGCAGCGCCGCACTCAGCTGACTTTTCTCACGGTCGCGCTGACTGTCTTCGCTTTTATAGCGCTTAAGTTCGGCATCAAGGGTTTTAATTTGGGTATTACTGGTGTCAAGTTTGACATCTTTTTTCGCCAGTAACGCTTGCAGGTTATGGATATCTTTCGTCAATGCAGACTCTTTACGGCCACACTCATCACGAAACTTTTCCAGTGCATTACGATAGTAGCGAGTATCGGCTTCCGCTTTCGCCACCTGATCAATACCACGGCGCTGCTCTTCGATAATGCGTTGATCAAAGGTACGCTTAGCATCATCCATTTTTTTCTGCAGCAGATTCAGCTCCTGCTCGACATTCAGACGTCGCTGCTCTTCTGACTTTTGCCCAGTTGTCGCGGCCACTAAATTGATTTTGAGTACCGCAATCTCTGCATCCAACGCCTGAATCTGATGCTTCTCTTGCTCCAACTGCTGTTTCAGGTCGCGAAAGTGCTGATCCATCTCAGCTTGCTGACTCTGCACCTTAAACAACTCGGTTTCAGAGTGGCGACGGGCATCCTCGCTGGCTAGCTGCTGAAACTGTTTATCCGTAGACATAGCAGACTGCGCTTCCTGTACCGCGTGCTGCCATAAGGACTCAAAACTATGTACTAAGGATTCCGGCAACCCAGGAATTTTGACCGTGGTATCACCCAGCATTCGCATCCGATCAGGCAACACATGCCACCACTGCTCGAGTAGTGCAGCCACCTGAGCTTCATCGACATCAAAGATATTGGCTAACTCTGTGACATTCGGCGCCTTGCCACTTTTGAGCATGGCATCCGCTTCTTTATTAAACTCTTCAGTATTAATCTGTTGACTCATTAATAACGCCTTACCGGGCTGTTTATTGCCCGTCAATGTTTTTCAATTGTTTCAGACTCTTTTCCAACTCATCCCCCAGAGGGGCATGGAAAATCTTTCGGCCGCCGGATGGCAGTGGTACACGCAGCTCTGCTGCATGCAGAAACAAACGCCGAATACCATAACTTTTCATTTCTCGGTTAACCGGATCAGTACCATATTTATCATCACCAATGATGGGATGACCGGCAAACTGACAGTGTACGCGAATCTGATGTGTTCGACCGGTAATAGGCCGCGCTTCAACTAGGGTGACAAAATTACCAAAGCGTTGTAACACTTTAAACTCGGTCAACGAAGGCTTACCTAACGGATGCGCTTTTACGACGCGCTCTCCCGACTTAAGTTCATTTTTTTGCAGCGGCGCATCCACTTTGGTTTTACGCGCCGACCACTTACCCTCAACCAAGGCATGATAAATCTTGGTAATCTGCTTAGCCTGCAATGCAGCATGAAGAAAACGCAGCGCACTGCGCTTCTTTGCCACCATAATGCAGCCAGAAGTGTCCCGGTCAAGCCGATGAACCAGCTCAAGAAATTTTGCATCCGGGCGCATTTGACGGATCGTTTCAATCAACCCAAGGCTAATACCACTGCCACCATGAACAGCCAGCCCTGATGGTTTATTCAGCACGATCAGATCATTATCTTCGAACAAAATAGAACTCTCGACCAGCGCTCTAAGATTGGTGCTGACGGTCGCCTGAGGCTTTTCGGCACTCAGTCTGATCGGCGGCACCCGCACCAGATCACCATCTTGCAAACGGTAATCCGGCTTGATTCTCTTTTTGTTAACGCGCACCTCACCTTTACGTAAAATACGGTAAATCAACGTTTTGGGCGCACCTTTTAAACGCGTGCGAAGGAAGTTATCTATCCGTTGCCCGGCCAGCTCGGAATCAATTTCAAACCATTGAACGGCAGGGGCGGATCTTGTTGTTTCTTCTGACATATTAATGGGATATCGGACCTTTCGATTGATGCTATCTATTTAAGCTGCTATATTCTAGCGCTGCTGCGAGCAGTTGGCTTTAGCTAATTTGAAATTCCCGGTTATTTTGCCATTTAGTACATAAAATCAAGCAAATAATCGGTGTGAATCCCTCGTACAGCATCAATTTAAAGAGAATTACTACGTATTTCATCCACCTGGCAATGCCCTGAATAGCAAAACCAGTTGGAGGTGTAGATGTCAGTTGCCCGGAACCTGCCAATATATAGACGGCAGCACCAGCCCGATCAGACTCGAGATAACAGTCGATACGAGGCAACTGTTTCCTTCACCGTCGATAAGACCGAGTTACATAACACTGTAGCCCGGCAATAAGTTGAACACCAAAGTCGTTACGAAGACTTTGTTTTGCGTGCCTGTAATGTTAACGACAGGCACCTCTCTGTGTGGCTTCCGGCTGGATGAAGTGCGTTAGTGTTATAAGAGAACGCTAACAAACAATGAAAAGAATGCTAATAAATGCAACTCAACAAGAAGAGTTGCGCGTTGCGCTGGTAGACGGCCAACGCCTTTATGATCTGGATATCGAGTCCAGTTCCCGCGAACAGAAAAAAGCCAACATTTACAAGGGCAAGATTACCCGTGTTGAGCCGAGCTTAGAAGCTGCTTTTGTCGAATATGGCTCAGAACGCCACGGCTTTCTGCCTCTCAAAGAGATCTCCCGTGAATACTTTAAAAAAGGCTCCGACAAAGGCGGCCGTCCAAATATTCGCGAAGTAATCGCTGAAGGAACCGAAGTTATTGTTCAGGTTGATAAGGAAGAACGCGGCAATAAAGGCGCCGCACTGACAACCTTTATCAGCTTAGCCGGTCGTTATTTGGTATTGATGCCAAACAACCCACGGGCCGGCGGCATCTCCCGTCGCATCGAAGGTGATGACCGTAAACAACTGAAAGAAGCGCTCGACGGCGTCACTATTCCACCAAAAACCGGCGCGATCGTCCGCACGGCCGGTATTGGCCGCACCTCTGAAGAGCTTCAGTGGGATCTCGATTATCTCATGACCCTCTGGGATGCGATCACCGGCGCTGCCGAAGAACGCCGTTCCCCCTTCCTGATCTATCAAGAAAGTAACGTGGTCATTCGCGCTATTCGTGATTATCTACGTCAGGATATCGGCGAAGTCTTAATCGACAAGCCTGAGGTTTATCAGGAAGCAATCAACTTCGTTCAGCAAGTGATGCCTAGCTACCTGAACAAAATTAAGCTCTACGATGAAGCGATCCCGCTATTCAACCGCTTTCAGATTGAAAGTCAGATTGAAACAGCCTTCCAGCGTGAAGTTCACCTGCCTTCAGGCGGCTCTATCGTTATCGATCCAACTGAAGCACTGGTATCCATTGACATCAACTCCGCCCGGGCGACCCGCGGAAGCGACATCGAAGAGACAGCACTGCAAACTAACCTTGAAGCCGCCGATGAAATCTCACGGCAGCTGCGCCTACGTGATATTGGCGGCCTGATCGTTATCGATTTCATCGATATGACACCGATCAAAAACCAACGCGAAGTCGAAAACCGGATGCGTGATGCGTTGAAAGTCGATCGCGCCAGAGTTCAGCTCGGCCGCATCTCACGCTTCGGCCTGATGGAAATGTCCCGTCAGCGTCTACGGCCATCATTGATCGAAAGCCGGGGCGCAGTCTGCCCTCGCTGTAATGGCCAAGGCACCGTGCGTGATACAGAATCACTGGCACTGTCCATTTTGCGCTTGATTGAAGAGGAATCTTCAAAAGATCGCACCGCTCAGATTCGTGCGATTCTGCCGGTTTCTGTAGCGACCTTCCTGCTTAATGAAAAACGCAGCGAAGTCCATGAAGTTGAAGTTCGCCACCGCGTTCGCGTAGTTGTGGTACCCAATCCGAACATGGAAACACCGCATTATGAAGTAGTACGACTGCGTGACGACCACACTGTCATCAACACTAATGATGCTAGCTATACGCTTCAGCCTGAACCAGAAGAAGAGTTAAAAGTTGAAGCCGCAACCCAAGCAGCGCCGGTTAGAGAACGCGCCGCTGTAAGCACTGTTGCGCCATCAACACCCGCTCCTGCACCTGTAGCTCAAGCACCAGCACCCGCTGCACCCGTTCAGCAGCCAGCAACCGCTTCACTGACTAGCCGAATCTTTAGCGTGTTAGGTGGCCTTTTTGGTAGCTCCGACGACAGCCAAGAGAAAGCTCGACTGGAACAGGAAAAAGCTAAACAAGAGCAGGAACAGGAAGAGCGCAATAAGAAGCAGCGCGGCCGTAAACGCTCAAATAACCGTCGTGATCGCGATCGTGACCGTAATCGCAATCAACGTCGCGACAGCGACAAGATTATCGACAACCTGTCCGACAATGAGCCGAAAGAAACTAAAGAGCGTGAAGACGCCCCTGAAGATTCCGGCCGTGGCCGCTCACGTAATCGCCGCCGCAATGAGCGTGACAACAAGCCTGCCGCTAAAAACCAGAACGACGAGCAGAACAATGCTCAGCCAAGCCGTCCTGAGAAAGCCAGCGAGCAAAACAAACCTGCCGAGAAAAACGAAGATGGTCGCCCTCGTGGTGAACGTCGTCGCGGACGTCGTCGTCGCGGCGAACGTAGTGGCAAGCGTACCGCCGATAGTAACAATACGGAAAATACCGAGTTGCTAGCACCGGCTGAAACCCAGCCAGACACAGCAGCAGATGCAGCCGTGCAACTGCCAACTGAAAGCGAAGCTACCCCGCCGGCAGAAAAACCAGCGGAAAAGAAAGCTGAGAAAAATACCGATGAAGCGCCACGTAAACGACGCCAGCGCCGCCGTGGACCTCGCAATGATAACTCAGCAGCAACCAACAACGCTGACACAAACGCAACTGAGGACAACGCTGTTCAAGCAGCCGTTGAAACCAGCGAAGCTCAGGTTAACGACACTGCCGTTATAGAATCGACTGACGCCCAAACGACAGCACCGATTGTAGACACAGCGGCAGCGGAAACTAATGCGACTAACAACGCATCAGTGGACGTTAACACCGAGCAAGCGACGCTAGAGACGACTGCACAGAGCGACAAAGCAGCAACACAGGCCGCTGCGGTAGCTGAACCTGCAAACGTAGAAACACAGGTCGCAGACGCGCCTAAGCAAACGATTGCTGAAGCCCCTGCTCCGATTGTTGAAGCCGCACCGGTTGCAGAAGCCACAGTTGCTGTAGACACTGCGCCCGCTATAGAAGCAGACACAACGCCTGCTGAAGCAGCACCGACAGAAACAGCGCCAACGGCTGAACCCGCTAAGTCAGAACCAACACCGACTGAAGCACCTGTGGAAACCAGTACCCTCGAAATCGAAATAGAGATCGAACCGGCTGCTGAAGAACCTGCCCGTACTGCCGGTCGCCGTGTTCGCAAACGTCCTGATCTAACTGCACCGACGGTTGCTCCTGAAGAAGTAATGACCGCACGACCACGTCGTGAAGCACCACCGGCCATTGCAGCGGAAGAAGCAGCACCGCGCAAACGCCGTCAGCGTCGTGCACCTAATGATCCTCGCTTACAAAACCAAGATGCAACGTCCGCTGCACCTCAAAGCGAGACTGAGGAAAAAAGCGATAGCTAATCAGCTACGCTTGCTTAAATCAACCAGGCATTAGCGAGCTCGACACTCTCAATGCCTGAACACTAAAAGCACCTACGGGTGCTTTTTCTTTAGCGACAAAAGCTCAAAAACTACACCAACAAAGCAACAGCATCACACCTCAGTACTGTCAAAACGAATCACAACAGCACAAGCCTCTCTAGCTTCCAATACCATAAGATCAATTCTTGTAGCCGTTATGACAAGGAATCAGCGTTATATACACTGCTCCATCAATGCCAGCTCAAACTTAGCCACAAAAAAAGCAAAAAAAACCGCGATAGGCATCGCGGTTTGGTAAACTAAATAGCCCTTAATAAAAGCCCTCAAGGATAACAGCGCGGTTCAACCTCCAGCATCACACCAAACTGCTTGAATACATCCGCTTGAATCGCGCCAGCAAGATCAACAATATCCGCGCCATCAGCTGCACCATAATTCACCAACACCAAAGCCTGCTTATCATACACGCCAGCATCCCCGCGACGATGACCTTTCCAGCCCTGCTGATCAATCAACCAACCCGCGGCGAGCTTGCAATAACCCGGCTGATCGGCAAACACAACCAAGCCAGGATAATCCTGCTTCAGCTGCTCGACCTGAATTGCAGGTATCACTGGGTTTTTGAAAAAGCTACCCGCATTCCCTAATTGCGCAGGCTGAGGCAACTTTGCATTACGGATATCACAGATCAGATCACTCAGTTGTAATGGCTCAGGGGAATCAATATTGCGCTGCTTAAGCTGATCATCAATGCCACCATAATGCAGTACAGGCTCAAACTCTCGACTCAGGGTAAAGTTAACGGCGGTAATCAGGTAACGGCCTGGAAAGCGACTTTTAAAGAGACTATCTCGATAACCAAACTGACACTCATCTGCGGTAAAAATAACCGACTCCCCCGTCTCGAGATCAAAGGCATCGAGAAAACTCATGCGATCTTTGATCTCAACACCATAGGCACCAATATTTTGAATCGGTGCGGCGCCGACCGTACCCGGAATTAATGATAGATTCTCAAGACCATAAGCACCCTGCTGCAAAGTCCAGCGAACAAAAGAGTGCCATTCCTCCCCCGCCCCTGCGGTGACGCTAACAGAGCCATCAGAGTTACCCTGCATCTGCAATCCCTGAATCTGATTCACCACCACCAGCTGATCTAGGTCGGCCGTTAGCACCAGGTTACTGCCGCCACCGATAAACAACACAGGCATGCGGTTTTGCTGGATAAAATCACGAATAGCCGGAAGCTGCCCAGCATCTTCCAGCACCGCAAAATAGCGAGCAGAGACATCGAAACCGAAGCTGTTATAAGGCTTTAGAGAGATATTTTCTTGGAACTCAATGGTCATTTATGCAGCTCAGCAGCGATACGATCTAACAGTGCCTCAGAGGCCACCTCAACCAGATCAAGCACATGGTCAAAGCCCGCAGGACCTCCATAGTAAGGATCAGGCACTTCACGCTCAGCTAAGCTAGAGAGCGCCAAGAACAACCCCAAATGCCCTTTATAATCCGCCGGACAGATCGATTTGAGCTCACTTAGGTTTTCATTGTCCATTGCCATAATGAAATCATAATGGGCAAAATCAGCCGCTACCGCCTGCCGGGCCCGAAGATCACTTAGATCAACACCCCGCTTCAACGCTGCCGCTGCAGCACGATGGTCAGGCGGATTACCGACATGATAAGCCCCCGTGCCAGCGGAATCGATCTCCACTAGGTGCGCCATACCTCTACGCTCCACAAGCGAACGAAATACACCGTGAGCCGTTGGTGAACGACAGATATTACCTAAGCAAACAAAAAGTACCCGTTTCATGTGCTCCTCCGCTAATCAGCTTTCAAAAAGATGGCGAATCCGCTCAAGGTCTTCAGGGGTATCAACACCCGCTGGCGGCAGTTCGTCTGCCTCTTCGACATGGATGACGGCACCATTCCACATTGCCCGCAACTGCTCAAGACACTCAGTCTCTTCAACCGGCGCTGGCGCCCATTGAACAAAATCATTCAGCAGCTTAACCCTGTAAGCGTAAATGCCGATATGGCGCTGGAAATTCACACCTTCCGGCATTACCTGCTGGCCTGCTTCACTAATAAAAGCATCTCTAGGCCAAGGAATGGGTGCGCGACTAAAATACAGAGCTCGACCATTTTGATCGGCAACGACTTTAACGACGTTAGGGTTTAAAACTGAGTCAATATCCGTCACCGGCTCACAGAGCGTCGCGATGCTAGCGTCCGATACTGCACCGAGATTATGCGCCACCTGATTAATAATCCGTGGCGGAATAAGTGGTTCATCACCCTGTACATTGACTACAATATCGTCGGCATAAAAACCCAGCGAATGAACCACTTCCTGCAATCGATCAGTACCTGATGGATGGTCAGCAGAGGTCATACACACTTCAGCACCAAACCCCTTGGCAATATCGGCGATACGCTGATCATCGGTAGCAACAATAACCCGTTGCGCCTCACTCTGAATAGCCCGCTCATAGACATGCTGAATCATCGGTTTACCGGCGATATCCGCCAAAGGCTTACCAGGAAAACGGGAAGAACCGAAACGCGCGGGTATAACAACAGAAAAAGCCATAATAGCTACTTCTCCAGACGCTCTTCAGTGGTCAATGTCCGCGCTTCGTTTTCCAGCATAACCGGAATATCATCGCGAATGGGGTAAGCCAATCCGGAGCTGCGACAGATCAATTCATTGGTTTCTTTGTTCCATTCAACCGGTGCCTTAGATACCGGGCAAACCAGGATATCGAGTAGTTTCTTATCCATCTTAGATGCCTCTGTGTGAAATACTATAATAAACGTTATTCTATGGGACGTGTCGCCAGCCCTGCGGGTTTCAGTATAGCCTCGAGTGAAGCAGAAAACCCGTTATCCAGCGCAGCATTAACTTCAAGATACCAAGCATTATCCAGTGCTATATGATCGCACTTTACGGCATCTTTTTCAGTCATAATTAAGGGACGTTTAGGCGTGAAATCAAAATCACTGCAACGGTATTGATGATGATCGGTAAAGGAGTGAAGCTGCGGCTGAAAGCCTAGCTGTTCTAAGGTGTGTGCAAAGCGTGCCGGATTCCCGATCGCCGCAACCGCATCAACTACGCGAGAGTCACTCCACGACGATGGATCTAGCTTGGCGTGATTAACCAACGAGACCAACTGCCCCGACTGCAAAGACATGGTAAATGCTTTACTCGCCGCATCAGGCTCCAGCCGTACGTCCGGCGCAGCGCCATTCACCACAATCAGATCAACCTCTTTAAGCCGCGTAACAGGTTCTCTTAACGGCCCCTCAGGTAAGCACCGGCCATTACCGAACCCACGCGCCCCATCAACCACCGCTATTTCAACGGTGCGATTCAAAGCATAATGCTGCAAACCATCATCACTAATAATCACATCGCATTGCGTCTGCGCTAACAGCGCTTGCGCAGCAGCAACCCGGTTGGGGGATATAACCAGTGGCACCTTAGTGCGCCGCACGATCATCAGCGGCTCGTCACCGGCTTCTGCCGCTGAGGATGAGACTGTAACAAAGAAAGGAGACGTTGGCGGCGCTGCCCGGTAACCACGACTAATGACACCCGGCTTATAACCTTGTTGTCGAAGATAATCGACCAGCCAGATCACCAAGGGAGATTTACCCGTCCCCCCTACCGAGATATTACCAACCACGATAACCGGCACCGGTGCCGTCCAACTTTGTTTAATGCCATCCCGATATTGCTGTCGACGGCGACGAGCTAAATAACAAAAGACCCGCTCGAGTGGGCGTAACAATAGCGGCCAACGACGGCCGTTATACCAAGCCTGCTCCAACCCCATATTACTTATCAGCCGACTGCTGAGTCGTAATGCTAAGCCCAGCAAACCCGAGCTTTCCCGCTACATCCATCACCGTAACCACGGACTGATGCGGCGTTTTGGCATCGGCAGAAATAATAAAGGGCAACTGACGGTTATCCCCCGCCTGATCGATAATGGCTCGGCGCAGGGTTTCCGGCTGACTATTCAACAAACTCTGACCATTCAGTGTGTAAGCACCATCAACACTGATTAACACTTCCAATGTATCGGCCTTCGATTCCACGGCCTCACCATCCGCTTCAGGCAAGCTGATCTGCAGATGGGTTTCATTAGTAAATGTTGTCGATACCATAAAAAAGATCAGCAGTAGAAACACCACATCAATCAAGGGTGTCAGATTTACGGAAACCTCTTCCGCTTGTTTTCGTCTGAATTTCAATCGGCTCATGGATTACTCGAAATCTACTTCACGGTCGCCATGAACAACTTCAACCAGTTTGTGACACTCTTGCTCCATCTCAATGAGCAACGTCTCAATACGACGCTGGAAATAACGATGAAACACCAGCGCAGGAATGGCGATGGATAAGCCTGCCGCCGTAGTGATTAACGCCTCGGAGATACCACCGGCTAGTACATTGGCATTACCCGTGCCCTGCAACATGATTTCAGCAAAAACTTTAATCATACCGATAACAGTACCGAGCAACCCCAGCAAGGGTGAAATCGCTGCAATGGTACCCAGAGAATTCAGAAACCGCTCCATCTGATGCATCACATGCTGGGCTGCTTCTTGGATACTTTCCTTCATGATCTCCCGACCATGGGTGGAGTTATTTAAACCGGCCACCATAATCTGCCCCAAGAAGCTCTCGCTGCGGATCTGTTGCAATCGATCAGGTGTCATTTCGCCATTACGCACCATCGTCCAGACATCGGACAACAGGTTGGCTGGCGCTACGCGCTTTTTCTGTAACACCCAAAAACGCTCTAGACAGATAGCCAGAGACAAAATAGAACAGGCGATAATTGGCAGCATTAGCCAACCACCCGATTGAATCAATTCAAACACCAGTATTCCTCCTTTGGATCGGCCCATACTCTAGCATAGAGTCAGACGGCAGAGTAGTGATTAACCCGCTGTCCAGTAACGCTTTTTCTGCTCTCTATAGGCATGAGTCAAACAACCGTTGGCATTGCTCTCCAGGATCAGCGCGCCCTTCTCTGCCGTATTCAAACTAGGTAACTGTAAGTCATCCAACCGCTGAGTTACCGCTTCTGCCGGATGTCCATAGGGATTATCGAAGCCCGCACTAAACAGAACCTGCTGCGGATCAAGTCGCGCCAGCCATTCTGGCGAACTTGAAAAACGACTACCATGATGCGCCGCAACCAACCAGTTAGCGTCCAAATCAGGATATCGGTTAAGAATCTGTGACTCAATGCTGCTTTCGATATCCCCGGGAATGACCAACGAACAATACTCAGACTCCACCAACAGAACACAGGAGCGGTTATTCTCATTAACAACCGCTAAGCGGGCGGGTTGAATATAGCGAAAGCGGATGCCATCCCACTGCCAGCTATCACCTGATACGCAGCGCTGAGCCGATAACCTGCGTAACAATTTAGGACTACCTGTCTGAATATCCCCAATGGCAACGCTCTCGCTAAGCGCCGTATAGCCGCCAGCATGGTCATTATCCTTATGACTCAGGACGACACGATCAATCCGCTCGATTTGACGACTTGCCAATAACGGCAGCAACGTAAATCGAGCAATACTACGACCGTTATAAGCCGCACCGGTATCAAAAACTAAGGTTTTCGTTTCTGTTTCTATTAAAACCGACAACCCCTGCCCAACATCGACAACAGTCGCCCGAAAATCACCTGACCTGAGTGACGGTTTTGCCGGAAAGATTAATCCCAGCAGCAAAAAAACACCAAAAGACCTAACACCAAGCCAGCGAGGCAAAATCAACAGGGCTGCCGCCATGACCCCCAGCATCACAGCAAGCATTGCCGGATGACCGCTCAACATCCCATCAGCCGGTGAGCAGAATGCCAATAACTGCCAAAAATAATTGATCAATTCATCTAACAGAACCACCCCCACACTCGAGTCGCCAAGGCTTAGCAGCAACCCCAGCATTACACCGGGCAGCAACACAAACGTTAATAACGGGATAGCCAACAGATTAACTAAAGGTGCAAGCAGTGCTACCTGCCCTAACCAGAGCAACAACAGCGGCAACAAGCCTAGAAACACCGCCCACTGAGTGGCCAAAATAGTGGCAATAGGCCGACGACTACCCTCTTGGTTAACCGTTAATAACAACGCGGCTACGGCCGCAAACGACAACCAGAAGCCGGGCTGATAAAAACTCAGCGGCTGAAGCAACAACACCATAACCAGCGCCAATCGATAACGCTGCCAAATACCGACATGGCGATTAAAAAGGGCCGGCAACAACATCGCCAACGACATAATTAAGGCTCGCTGAGTGGGAATGCTAAAACCCGCCAGCAACGCATAGCCCGACGCCAACAATAACGCAGGGATTATGCGATAAGCACGAATATCAGTCGACGCGGGCATAAGACGCCCTAAACTAAGCTGCAAAAACCAACCCAGCCCATAGCCCAATAAACAGGCGATACCGATATGTAAACCACTGATGACCACCAGATGAACCGTGCCAGTTTGACGCAACATCTGCCACTGCTCATCCTGCAAACCCTGCTTGTCACCAAGCACCAGCGCTCTGATCGTAGCATCGGTGGGCGCGGCTAACGACAACTGCGTTAACCATTGCGCGAACTGGTAGCGCCACTTTTCCAATGGATACTGGCCGGTTTCATTAGCGCTATTGAGCAGTTGAGCACGCTTCACATAACCCCTAGCATTTACCTGCTCGGCAAATAGTCGCGTTTCATAATCGCTACTACCGGGGTTCATTAGCCCCCGTGGCGGTTTCAACCGCACTACCAATGACCACCGCTGACCAGGCATGACCTCTTGATCGGGATTGTACCAACTCAATAATAAGTGTTTTAAATCAGTATCGACTATAGCTGGAGAATAGCGCTCCACGTCGAAGCGAAATCGGCTCATGCCTGGCATGGTTTCGGGTAAATGACTCACCAGCCCTTCAACGGTGATGGTCTGTGCGGGCATATCGAGAGGCATCCGCTGGCTCAGGTTGTAATACCCCCAACCTGAAGCATAGATCACCCCCAGCAGCACACCCGCAATTTGTACACGCCAACGAACAACCAATTGACCCCAATAGTGCCTGCGCGTCTTAAATAGCCAAGGCCGCAATACGACCTGACAAACAGGTAGACATAAAACCAGCAGCACCATACTCAGTACCACCAGTACCCAATATGAAGGCAGTTGCGGCAGCCAAGCAACCAACAACACACCTAACGCTATACCAATCATCCTTGATTACCGGTTGGCTTAATGGTTTGAAGGAGGCATAATTACCCCCCATCAGCTAACTATAAGTTCCACCCTGATGCCGCGCAAACTTATAAAAAAATTTATGCCAGATGAGCGAAAGCTCAAAGCCAACCGCTACCTTAGCTGGTTGGGGAGCCATATACATGACCCAAACCTCTGGCACCTGACACGCAAGTCAGTCAGTCGGGCGTTTTTTGTGGGGCTTTTCTGTGCTTTTATTCCGCTACCATCGCAGATGCTCATTGCTGCGGTGGCAGCCCTGTTTGTCCGCAGTAACTTGCCGATCTCAGTGAGCCTCGTATGGCTTACCAATCCACTCACTATTCCACCGATGTTTTATTTCGCTTATTGGATTGGTACCTTAATTATTGGCGTCGATGTTGTCGCCATCGATTTTGAAGTCAGTCTCGAATGGCTGAAAGCAGAAATCGATCATATCTGGCTGCCCTTAGTGGTCGGTTCGCTTGTTTGCGCTATCGTTAGCGGCACCTTAGGCTATTTACTCATGCAACGCTTCTGGGTATGGCATGTGAATAAAAGCTGGCGCAACCGTAAAGGTCGCAAATTCACACTGCGCAAAACAAAAGCAGAACAACCCGCCCCCTCTGCACCCCCGTCACTCGAGTCTAAAACACCCCATTCAGAAAACAAAAAGCCGGAATAAGTTCCGGCTTCTCAAATCACGCTAGTAGCAAAAAAAATAGCATTACATGGTCGAGGGCTGCAACAAACCATCCTTTAGTTCAACCACTCGTCCCTGCTTATGCGCCAATTCTAAATCATGAGTCACCACCACAAAAGAGATACCAAACTCGCGATTAAGGGTGTTCATCAAGCTCTGCACCTCTTGCGCAGTATAACGATCAAGATTACCCGTAGGTTCGTCCATCAAGACACAGGCGGGATTCGTCACCAACGCCCGAGCAATCGCCACACGCTGTCGTTCACCACCACTAAGCATCGATGGCTTATGTTCTAACCGGTGCGATAAACCAACCGAATCGAGTATCGTAGCCGATTGCTCACGTACCTTATCAATCGCTTCACCACGAATTAATAGCGGCATTGCAACATTTTCAAGGGCGGTAAACTCAGCCAACAGATGGTGGAATTGATAGACAAACCCGAGCGAACTATTACGCAGCTTGGCCCGTGCCTGCTCGCTAATCTCAAACAGAGATTGATCATCGACACGAACATCACCAGAACTCGGTAGATCGAGACCACCGAGCATATTCAACAAAGTACTCTTACCGGAGCCTGAGCTACCGACTATAGCGAGGGTTTCACCCCGTTTAACCTCAAGTTGAACACCCCGCAAAACTTCAACCCTGATATCACCATCACCGTAGTGTTTTTTTAGATCAAGACACTGCAATACCAGATCACTCATAACGCAATGCCTCCGCTGGTTGTGTGCGGGATGCCCGCCAAGCAGGATAAATAGTCGCGAGGAAACTAATACTGAGCGCTACGGAGATAATCACAAGCACATCACTTAACTGCAATTGCGAGGGCAGATAACTGATAAAGTAAACATCGGCACTAAGAAACTGAATCCCAAAGGTGTGTTCAACCCAAGCGATAAGATCAGTGATCGTTAAGGCCAGAACCACACCAAGCAGAGAACCTAGCAGCGTTCCCATTACACCAATCACCGTCCCCTGGACCATAAAGATGCGCATAATGCAGCCAGGGGTTGCGCCGAGAGTCCGTAAGATAGCAATGTCACCTTTCTTATCGGTCACCACCATCACCAGCGTTGAAACAATATTAAATGCCGCCACAAAGACGATCAAAAACAGCAGTAAGCCGATCATTTTCTTTTCTAACTGAATCGCCTGAAACAGATTTCCATGGGTCCGGGTCCAGTCACTAGCACGATAAAACTCACCTAGGTCGGCAATGATCTGCTTAATACGACGAGGCGCATCAAACAAATTATCAAACTGCAGTCGCAGCCCATCAACACCACTATCCATCCGTTTAATGCGAGCCGCATCGGCAATATGAATGTAGGCCAAATTAGCATCCAACTCGGCCCCCACTTCAAACAAGCCAACCACCGTAAAACGCTTTAACCGGGGAATAACCCCGGCCACACTAATCGATGCTTCCGGCAACACTAAGGTGATTTTATCGCCAATATTAACTCCCATTGAGCGAGCTAACAGAGAACCCAGTACGATGCCGTAGCTCTTAGGCTGCAATGCCGACAGGCTACCGGCCTTAATATGATTGCCTAGGATAGAGACCTGCGTCTCCATCTCCGGCTCAATACCATTGATCAAGACACCGCGTACGACCCCACGATTCGTCAGCATACCCTGCGCTTGTATATAAGGTGCAGTGCCAACAATGCCTGCCTGCTGATTGACTTTCTCAGCGACTGCCTGCCAGTTTTCTAGGGGCTTGCCGTAATCAGAGATTGTTCCATGGGGTACCATCCCCAAAATACGATCTTTCAATTCTCGGTCGAAACCGTTCATGACCGAAAGTACGACAATCAGCGCAGCGACACCCAGCATCAGCCCCAACATTGAGACTAGCGAGATAAATGAGATAAAATTGTTGTTCCGTTTGGCTGCGGTATACCGCAATCCAACGTACAAAGAGAATGGTCTAAACATGGCTGAGGATTAAATCACAGACGGATGAATTTCTCTAACAAAATCAGAATAATATTCGCTATACTCAGTTAAAGTGACAAAATCTCGAGGGCTGTAATTTTGAATCAGGAACGACGTCAGTATTTCCGTATTAATGGCAAGGTAGCGGTAGACTATAAGGTTATCACCGAAGATGAGATGCAACACGGACGCCTTCCGACTCAATTTCAGGTATCGCCTTTCTTTCAGTTGCTAACACAACTTCAAGAATGCAATCACGATAGCAGTTACCAGCTACGCAAGATTGCTCAAAAAGAGCCGATGATCGCCTCCTACCTCGAGTTGATGAATGAAAAAATCGACGCCATTGCCCATGCGGTTGCAAAAAGCGAAGTTGAATTCGAGAACCTCACCGCCCAAGAGATAAACCTCAGTGAAGGCGGCATGTCCTTCAACAGCACCCAGCCGGTTGAACTGAAAAGCTATCTCGCCCTAAAAGTAGTTTTTGAAGAGACTCATAGCGGCTTATTACTCTATGGACAGACGCTCTATTGTGGCGAACAGAATGACGACGGTCTATACAAGATAGGCGTCGAATTTAGTGAGATGCCAGAGAGCAGTCGTATGACCGTTGCTCGTTATATTCTCACCAGCCAAACCCGTGGCCGTATGAGCGACGGATGAGCAATACTAGCGCCGTCGAGCTCGTTGATAGTCTGAACGGCCTGCATCAGGCGTTATTGATTTTTTCACAACAACTATCCGCAAGCACTCTACCCTTTTGGTTACCGGGCCCTACGGCCCGAAACCTGCCCCAAGCGGCGGCACTCTGTACCGACATCTGGTATCAAGATGGTCAAGACGGTCGCACCACGCTGAGTCAGCACGGCATTATTGGCGCAGATTCACAACTAATAGATGCCACCCTCAAGCTCAACCAAGCTAAAGCAGATTTTCAACGCCTAGCTACCCAGTATCGTTTGAGCCAAACAACTGACCTGCTGGAACAACTGCACCAACGCAGTGAAAAAATTGCGGCGCTGCTACATCGGCATGGTGCTGCAAGGCTTCATCTAAAACAGTGCTATCGCCAAATTCCACTGCTAATGCAATGCCCTAACAAAATTGGGTTTAGTTGGTACACCAGCGGCCGCAGCATACGCAAACTAACACCCACTGAGGCTGAACAAAAGCTCCTAAAGATGGATGTTAGCCAGCCCCACATCCAACAACAACTGCAAGCGGTGGGCAACCTTCGCCCAGGAGATATGCTGGCGCAGATTCAAAACCAAGTGCCGGTCATGCGCGCCAATATGATTTGGAAAAACCAAGACCAAGTCGCACGCAAGGCCCGCAATACCTCACTACCGATTATTATTGCCTTGAACAGTGAAAATCCATGTTTGCCTGCGTATAATGAGCCTCCGCTAACACCTCCAGAGACACGCAGCAGATTGGAGCGCAGTGATCTTAAGATAGATCCACAACCTTTTTTGCCGAGCCTCAGAGCCCACCGCTACTTGGGATAACCGACCTCATGGCCGACGATTCGAACGCAAACACACCCGGCGCAGCAACGCCCCAGACGCACAATAAGCTACTACACCATGTAGCAACCGGCTTCGGCCTACTGCTGCTGACCGGTTACTATCTACTCATCGATAGTACAGGCTTTTACGACTGGATCACCTCACAGTTACCGGTAAAATACGCAGGCTCCGGCTTAATGCTAGGCATTATGATCGGTATGACCCCCGGCTTCTTTCTCTGGAAATACTACAACCGCTGGGTAGAGAAAAAACTCGGCGTCACCGGTAAATATTACGAAGATGGTTTTTATAAAGAGCCAGAAAAACACAACGATAAGGCCAAGTAACGATGATCAAATAAGCCCGTGATCAGCGATACGGAAATAAAAAAACCGCCACATTGGGCGGTTTTTTGTCGCTCGAAAGAGCCTTAGAGATTAGATATACGGTTGAGGCCGGCAATTGCCGCTACCCGATAGGCTTCTGCCATCGTCGGATAGTTAAAGGTGGTATTAACGAAATAGTTAATCGTATTCGCCTCACCCGGCTGGTTCATAATCGCCTGACCGATATGCACGATCTCAGACGCTTGGTCACCGAAACAGTGAATACCTAGAATCGCTAGGGTATCGCGATTAAAGAGAATCTTCAGCATCCCAACCGGTTCACCGGAAATCTGCGCCCGCGCGGTATCTTTGAAAAAGGCCTGCCCCACTTCGTAGGGCACACACTCTTGGGTCAACTGCTCTTCAGTTTTACCGATTGAGCTGATTTCAGGGATAGTGTAGATTCCAGTAGGCACATCATTAATATAACGGAAATCATCCGCTTTTAGCATATCAGAGGATGCTGCACGCCCCTGGTCAAGCGCCGCAGAAGCCAGTGCAGGCCAACCGATCACATCACCACAGGCGTAGATACCTTCAGCTTTAGTGCGGTAATGCTCATCAACTTCTATCTGCCCACGACCATTAGCCTCAAGGCCAATATTATCAAGCTTGAGCATGTCAGTGTTACCACTACGACCATTACACCAAAGGAAAGCATCTGCACGAATCATCTTACCGGACTGAAGAGTCAGCGTGACACCACGCTCATCGGCGACTACTTTTTCATAAACTTCATTGTGGCGAATTTTTACCGCGTTGTTACGCAGGTGATAACTCAATGAATCAGAAATTTCAGCATCCAAAAAGGATAGCAGCCGATCCATCGAGTCGATCAGATCAACCTTAACCCCTAAACCACTAAAGATAGAGGCATACTCTGAACCGATAACACCAGCACCATAGATAATCAGTGTACGGGGTGTATGACTCAACGTCAGTACAGTATCGCTGTTATAGATACGCGGATGAGTGAAATCGATATTATCCGGCTTATAAGGGCGTGAACCGGTTGCAATAATAATATTCTTCGCTCGCAGGGTTTCATCGCCTTTCACCGTACCGGATACCAGAACCGTGTTTTTATCAACGAATTCCGCCTCACCAAAGAAGAGATCGATACGGTTGCGTGCATAAAAGTTAGTGCGCATCATAACCTGATTGGAGATAACTTTTTCCGCACGCTTAAGCACTTTAGGAAAGGAGAACCAACGCGGCTCACCGATATCCCGGAACATGGGGTTGGTGTTGAATTCGATGATTTGCTTAACCGAGTGACGTAGCGCCTTGGATGGAATAGTCCCTTTGTGAGTGCAGTTTCCGCCCACCGAATTTTGTGACTCAATCACAGCAACCCGGCGGCCCTTTTTGGCAGCATTCATTGCTGCACCTTCGCCGGCCGGACCCGATCCAATTACAATGACATCATAGTCATATACAGCCATCACTTTCCCCTGCTATCTGTTAATTGTTCTATATTCTTTAGGATGGAACCGAGCATGTTATCTCGGGTCACGACAGCTCAATAGCGCCTTGCGCCAACCGTAACAGCGAAACCGAGTGACAGATGCCAAACATGCTTGCATTAACTAAATTAACGTCCAGATTTAGCGTCATACGCCAGCGCAGCTAGCTCTTCCTTGCGGCTCTGCTTATCTTGCTCTTCTTCACACTTACTAGGATTACCACCGCAGATAGCACACTCTTCATCGATACCAACGGCAGCAAGGCCACCGCAGGAACCCGCTATCGGCTTACGCCCCATCATCACGCCAACCGACATGGCCGCGACCACTAACAACAACACTACAAAGGTTAAAATCATCGTACTCATACTATGTCCTCACTCCACCAGATAATCTTTAAATCCCGGTGTCATTATTTCTACAAAGCCTTCACCAGACTTAACAATCATCAATGCTTCAACGCCCTGCTGCTCAGCATAGGCTTCTGCTTTATCAGGACCCAAAACCATCATCGCAGTTGCCAGCGCATCAGCCGTGGCACAATCCTTAGCCAATACGGTGACTGACGCCAACTTATGATTTATTGGTTTGCCGGTCACTGGATTAATCGTATGGGAAAAACGGACCCCGTTTTCCTCAAAATAGTTACGGTAATCGCCCGAAGTGGCGATACCGATATTGTTGACTTTAATTATACGCTGAACAATACGCTCACCGGAAACAGGCGCTTCAATCGCGATTTTCCAATGACGACCATCAGGCTTAACACCTTTAGCGCGCAACTCACCGCCCACCTCAACCAGATAAGCGTTAACACCTGCCGCTTCAAGAAGCTCAGCGACCTGATCAACACCATACCCCTTAGCGATAGCGGATAGATCGATATAGACATTTCGTTCACGGGTAAGCTGCTCACCCGAAAGCGTCAGATACTGATAACCAACACGCTGACGTAATGCCTCAATATCGGCATCAGCGGGAGCACGAATAATACGACCATCCGGCCCAAAGCCCCACAGATTAACCAACGGACCCACGGTCACGTCGAATGCACCACCTGAGGTGTGGCTAATCTCTAAAGCTTGTTTTAAAACTTGCGTCAAACCAACCGATAGCATAACAGACTCACCGGCCGACATCTGATTAATGCGGCTGAGTTCTGAATCATCTTGGTAAGTAGACATGCTGTGATTAACATCAACCAAAAGTTGATCGATTTTGGCGGGTAATATGGCATCCACTGCGGTATCAGTAGAGACCCATTTTACCGAGAAAGAAGTCCCCATTGTAGGCCCTTGATGGCTAACAATCTGAGGTTGTTTGCTGCACCCCAACAGGGCAAGCAACATAAACGAAGCGGCCAGCAGCAAAGCTGCCGGCCGTTTAATATTACGCCTGGACATATCAGACATCTGTTAATCAGCCACCGAAGTCATCAAGGAAGATGTTTTCACGCTCAACACCCAGATCAACCAACATCTGGATAACCGCTGCGTTCATCATCGGAGGTCCACACATGTAGTACTCACAGTCTTCAGGCGCATCGTGATCCTTCAGATAGTTTTCGTACAAGACATTGTGGATGAAGCCGGTTTTACCTTCCCAGTTATCTTCTGGCTGCGGATCAGACAGTGCTAGATGCCAGCTGAAATTATCATTTTCTTCCTGAAGCTTATCGTACTCTTCATTGTAGAAACACTCACGCAGAGAGCGAGCACCATACCAGAATGAAATTTTACGCTTCGAGTTCAAACGTTTCAGCTGATCAAAGATATGTGACCGCATTGGCGCCATACCTGCACCACCACCGATAAAGACCATTTCGTTATCGGTATCTTTGGCAAAGAACTCACCAAATGGCCCGTAAACTGTGATCTTGTCGCCAGGCTTCAGACCAAACACAAACGAAGACATCTTGCCCGGTGGGTAATCAGTACCTGGAGGTGGAGAAGCGATACGGATGTTAAATTTAACCACCCCACGCTCTTCTGGATAGTTGGCCATAGAGTATGCACGAATGGTGGTTTCATCCACTTTCGACACAAAACGCCATTGATCAAACTTATCCCAGTCACCTCGGTATTCCTCTTCAATATCGAAGTCCTTGTAGTGAACTTCATGAGGAGGACATTCAAGCTGCACATAACCACCGGCGCGGAAGTCAACATTCTCGCCTTCAGGCAGACGCAGTGTCAGCTCTTTGATAAAGGTCGCTACGTTAGGGTTAGACTCAACGGTACATTCCCACTTCTTAACCCCAAAGATTTCATCTTCGAGCTCAATTTTCATGTCCTGCTTAACCGCAACCTGACATGACAAGCGCCAGCCTTCTTTAGCTTCACGCATAGTGAAGTGAGACTCTTCCGTTGGCAGCATAGAACCGCCACCATCTAACACCTGGCACTTACACTGAGCGCAAGTACCACCGCCGCCACAGGCAGAGGGTACAAAGATCCCTGCATTGGACAACGTTTGTAGCAGCTTATCTCCGGCAGGAACAGTCACGCTCTTGTCCGGGTCATCATTAATGGTAATGGTTACATCACCACTGCTTACTAATTTAGAACGGGCTGCCAGAATTACCGCGACCAGTGCAAGCACCACCGCGGTAAACATGACAACGCCGAGAACGATTTCTGCATTCATTAGCTTAATCCTTCTTTAGTTGATCATGCGACAGCAATTACAGCTGCACGCCGGAAAAAGACATGAAACCCAGAGACATCAAACCAACGGTAATGAAGGTAATGCCCAGGCCACGTAAACCTTCCGGTACGTCGCTGTATTTAAGTTTTTCACGAATACCGGCCAGGGTAGCAATTGCCAACGCCCAACCAACACCCGCACCGGTACCATAAACAACAGATTCACCAAAGGTGTAGTCACGTTCAACCATGAACAGTGCAGCACCCATGATGGCGCAGTTTACGGTGATCAACGGCAGAAATACGCCCAACGCGTTGTACAACGCGGGAACATACTTATCGAGGAACATTTCCAAGATTTGTACGATCGCAGCGATAACACCGATATAGGAGATATAACCCAAAAAGCTCAGATCAACATCAGGATAACCGGCCCAAGCCAGCGCCCCTTCACGCAACAACAAATTGAAGATCAGGTTGTTAATTGGGGTCGTGATCGCCAATACAACGATAACTGCAATCCCCAAACCGATCGCGGTCTGAACCTTCTTTGAAATAGCCAAGAACGTACACATTCCCAAAAAGAATGCCAACGCCATGTTTTCAACAAAGATCGCCTTAACCGCAAGGCTGATATACTGTTCCATTACGCAGCCTCCTTCTGAGTGTTCTTCGCCAGTTCAAACTCAGGTGCTTCAACCTGATCCTTCTTAAAGGTACGTACTAACCAAATAAACATACCGATAATGAAGAATGCGCTTGGTGGCAATAACAACAGACCATTTGCTTGGTACCAACCGCCATCAGTGATCAGCGGTAGAATTTCAATACCAAACAGCTTACCTGCGCCGAACAGCTCACGAATGAAACCAACAAACAGCAACACAACACCATAGCCTAAGCCGTTACCGATACCATCTAAGAAAGAGATCCCAGGTGGGTTTTTCATCGCAAACGCTTCAGCACGACCCATAACGATACAGTTAGTAATGATCAAACCAACAAAGACTGAGAGCTGCTTAGAAATTTCGTAAGCATAGGCTTTCAGGATTTGGTCTACCACAATAACCAAAGAGGCGATAATCGCCATCTGACAGATAATCCGAATACTACCGGGTATCTGATTACGGATAATTGAGATAAACATGTTGGAAAAGGCAGTAACAACCGTTACAGCCAACGCCATTACACAGGCAGTCCCTAGGTTAGATGTTACCGCCAGTGCGGAACAAATACCGAGAATCTGCAGCCCGATCGGGTTGTTGTTAAAAATCGGTCCTAATAGGACATCTTTAACTTGAGACATAATTTACGCCCCCCTGCTTTCAGATTTGACAGAAATGGTGCATAACCATTTTCACCCATCCAGAAGTGAACCAGGTTAGTGACACCACGGCTGGTCAGCGTCGCACCGGAAAGCCCATCAATCTGATATTTAGCATCCGCTGAAGCTTGATCAACACTACCTTTAATCAATCCCAGAACCGGCTTCATAGAGTCAGCAGTGTAAACCTGCTTACCAGGCCACAGCGCTTTCCAGTTAGGATTATCGACTTCACCACCCAGCCCAGGGGTTTCCGCATGGGAATAAAACCCTAAACCAACTACCGTGTTCAAGTCGGATTCCAGTGCTAGGAAGCCATACAGCGTAGACCAGAGACCATATCCATGAACGGGAAGGATCATCTTATCGAAGCCCTGAGGCGCATCGCTCTTAACCAGATACACCGGCATAACCTTCGCCTGTACCTTGATCGAAGCAATATCATTCTCACGACTTAGCTTAATACCCGTGTCCGCTTCTTTAGCGGCTTTACGCGCATCATAACGGTCAGGATCAGCAACATCGGTATATTTACCGGTGCGCAGATCAACAAAGCGTTTTTCGATCAGCTCATCAAACAACGCCTGAACATCCTTGCCATCGGTCGCTATACCGGCCGCAGCCAGAATATTCGTTTGACGGTCAAGGTTCTTATTTGCAATCTGTTTTGGCTTTAACAGCACGGCTGCTGCTGATACAACCACAGAGCAGACCACACACAACAAAACAGCTACGGTAAGCGTTCTACCGATAGAATCTTTACTCGCTGACATGTCGCATCGCCCTCCGTTTGATGTTCGCCTGCACGACAAAGTTATCGATCAGTGGTGCAAACAGGTTACCGAACAGAATCGCCAGCATCATTCCCTCAGGGAACGCTGGGTTAACTACACGGATCAGAACAACCATCACCCCGATCAGAGCACCGAAGTACCACTTACCCGTATTGGTCATAGACGCTGAGATCGGATCGGTTGCCATAAAGAACATACCGAACGCGAAACCACCCAGCACCAAATGCCAGTAGAACGGCAGCGAGAACATCGCATTAGTGTCAGAACCTATCAGGTTCAGCAAGGTTGCCATAACGGTCATGCCCAAGAACACACCAGCAACAATCCGCCAAGCAGCGATTTTAGCAAACAGCAACACGAGGCCACCCAAGGCAATCGCAAAGGTAGATACCTCACCAACAGAACCCTGAATGTTACCGATAAAGGCATCAAACCAAGTAATGTTGTGCGCCAGAATAGCATCGACACCACCCGCAGCAGCCAAGCCTAGAGGCGTAGCACCCGAGAAGCCATCAACGGCCGTCCAGATTGCATCCCCTGACATCTGTGCCGGATAAGCAAAGAACAAGAAGGCACGACCTGTCAGTGCTGGGTTAAGGAAGTTTTTACCGGTTCCACCGAAAACTTCTTTACCAATCACAACACCGAAACTGATACCGAGCGCAACCTGCCATAAAGGGATAGTTGGCGGCAAAATCAGCGCAAACAGGATAGAAGTAACAAAGAAACCTTCGTTAACTTCATGACCACGCTTCATCGCGAACAAAACTTCCCAGAAACCACCAACAACAAAGGTTGTCAGATAGATCGGTAACCAGTACATCGCACCGTGGATAAGATTGTCCCACAAGCTATCGGGGTTAAACCCGGTAAACAGCGCAGCAAGACCGCCCTGCCAGCTTGATGGCTCAGTAATACCCATCGCCGCCATGGCAGTGTTTGCCTGAAAGCCCACATTGTACAAGCCAAAGAATACGGCTGGGAAAGTACACATCCAGACAAGAATCATGATCCGTTTCAGGTCAACTGCATCACGAACATGTGCAGCGGCCTTTGTTACATGACCCGGAGTATAAAAAATAGTATCTGCCGCTTCATATAGCGCATACCAGTTTTCATATTTGCCGCCTTTATGGAAATGCGGCTCCATTTTATCGAGAATATTTCTTAAGCTCATGATCAGGCCTCTTTCTCTATGCGCGCCAGATTGGAGCGAAGGATCTGGCCATACTCATACTTGCCTGGACAGGCAAATGTGCATAGCGCGAGGTCTTCTTCATCTAACTCGAGGCAACCCAATTCCATCGCATGAACGACATCACCGGTGACGAGAGCACGCAATAACTGCGTAGGAAGAATATCTAACGGCATCAGTCGTTCAAACTGACCCACAGGCACCATGGCTCGCTCAGAACCGTTCGTCGTCGTGGTGAAGTCAAACTTCTTAGACGGACTCAGTACAGAAGCAAACATATTCAGCACAGAGAACTTGTTAGCGCCCGGTTTAATCCAGCCTAACAGTTCGCGCTGATCACCCTCTTCTAGTACGGAAACCTGCGTGGCATAACGTGTCAGATAAGCCAACGGCCCTTCGGCACGACGACCATTCCAGACAGAACCGCTAATAACACGGTTATGATTGCCTTCTGTACGCCCAGCTAATAAATCATCGAGGCTAGCCCCTAAGCGAGTACGTAACAGTGTTGGCTTGCTAACCTGAGGCCCACCTACCGCAACAACACGATCGGTATACAGCTCACCCGTGGTAAACAGCTGACCAAAAGCAATAACGTCTTGGTAGCCCACCGTCCAAACGGTTTTATTCGCTGATACAGGATCCAAAAAGTGGATATGTGTACCGGCATTACCGGCTGGATGTTTGCCGGCAAACTCTTCAACCGTCACGCCTGCTGCCGTTGGCAGATCAGCGCCGGCGGCTTTACACAGAAAGACCTTACCTTCAGTCAAACGGGTTAATACCGTTAAACCGTTAACAAACGCCTCTTTCTGTTCAGCCACCACAACGGCTGGATCAGCCGCCAATGGATTAGTATCTATGGCTGTCACAAAGATCGACGCAGGCTGAGTGCCTGGCTGTGGAACTTTGCTAAATGGACGTGTCCGCAAAGCAGTCCAGGCACCCGATTTAACGAGGTTTTCCTGTACTTGTTCAGCCGTCAAGGAAGACAACTGAGCTGCTTCATACTTTGCGAATTGCTCCGCCTCATTACCATCTATTTCAACAACAACCGATTGAAGAACACGTCTATCACCGCGGTTGATCTCTTTGATCACCCCCGCAGCTGGTGCTGTAAAATCAACACCTTCCGTTTTCTTATCGGAAAAGATCACTTGACCGAGTTTTACTCGATCTCCCACCTTGACCCGCATCGTAGGCTTCATGCCTGGATAATCGAAGCCGATCACGGCGACAGACTTAACCTCAACAGCTGCCGAAACAGTCTGCTCTGGTGTGCCTGTTATAGGTAGATCTAGACCCTGTTTGATCTTGATCATCCGCCTCACCCAATTTCTATTATAATTTTTTCAGGATCCCCCCTGCAGAGCACTATGCCTCCGACTCTGCAACATTGTCCCCTGATGTCGCAAAAACAAAGCAATAACTCTACCACGGACGGGATAACCCCAACCCAAAAACCGGTTAAGTATAAAGATCGGGAGGTAATTTTTCTACAAGAGCGACCATTAAAGGGGCCTTTTAGGTCATTATTCGCAAAACATTGATAGATCATTAAGATCTAAGAATATAATTTTTATGAATATAAATAAAAACCCAATAAAAAACCGCCTCTTAGGGCGGTTTTTTAAGCCACTAAAGTACTGTTAGACCTTAGCTTTAGGGAACGCAGGCAGAGTACATTTAGCCATACGCTGAGCCATACGGATCACCTGACAGCTATAACCGAACTCATTGTCATACCAAACATAAAGTACGCAACGGTTACCTTCAGCAATAGTCGCCAAGGCATCAACAACACCGGCGGCACGAGAACCAACAAAGTCAGATGACACGGCTTCAGGAGAGTTGCTGTAGTCGATCTGCTTCTGCAAAGGTGAGTGCAACGCCATATCACGCAAGTAGCTATTCAGTTCCTCTTTGTCAGTGGCCGTATCCAGGTTAAGATTCAGGATAGCCATCGACACGTTTGGCGTCGGTACACGAATCGCATTACCGGTTAACTTACCTTCTAACTGAGGCAGCGCTTTAGATACCGCTTTAGCCGCACCTGTTTCAGTAATAACCATGTTCAGACCCGCCGCACGACCACGACGATCACCTTTATGATAGTTATCAATCAGGTTTTGGTCATTGGTGTAAGCATGGACAGTTTCAACATGACCATTGGTCACGCCATACTTAGCATCCATCGCTTTCAGGACCGGTGAAATCGCATTGGTAGTACAAGAAGCCGCTGACAGAATTTTATCACTGTCATCGATATCGCCATGGTTAACACCCATAACAATATTCTTAATACCTTTACCCGGTGCTGTCAGCGCAACCTTAGCAACACCTTTTGATTTCAGGTGCAGCGATAGGCCGGCTTCATCACGCCAAATACCCGTATTATCCAATACCAGTGCGTTATCGATACCGTATTGCGTGTAATCAACTTGATCAGGACCATCAGAATAGATGACTTTGATCAGGTTACCATTAGCAATAATCGCTTGCTCTTCTTCATCAACCTGAATAGTACCGCGGAATGAACCGTGTACAGAATCACGGCGCAGCAGGCTAGCACGTTTTTCTAAATCGTTAGACGCTTTACCCTTACGCACAACAATCGCACGTAAACGCAGAGACTGACCACCGCCGGTACGCTCAATCAGCAACCGCGCCAGCAGTCGACCGATACGACCGAAACCATAGAGAACGACATCAGTCGGTTCAGATGCAGCACCATCAATTGCCGGAGCCAACTCAGCTGCCAGGAAGTCTTCAATGGACGCGCCATTAGCTTCTTCACGGAACTTAACGGCCAACTTCCCGATATCAACGTGGGCACGCTTAACATCAAGTTTATCCAGCGCTTTCAAAACAGGGAAGGTGTCATGGACTGACAATTCCTGATCTTCAAGCTGGCGTACGTAGCGATGGGCTTTAATCACATCAACAACAGAACGTTTAACGATAAGGCGACCATACACGGACGTCTCAACATGCTTGTCACGATACAGACGCCCAACAAGAGGGATCATCTCTTCAGCTAATGCTTCGCGACCTTTCCAGTCAGCTAACACTTTATCTTGGCTCACGGCTCACTCCAAAAAGGTAGTAGTCTTAATAGCAGTCAATTTTGCTGGAGCGGATTATCCTCTTTTAACCCCCTATGAGCAAATCGGAAACACTACACTTTAGGGTTAGATTACTCTTTAATGCCATAAAATCATCGCTTTCAGACAAAAACACACCCGATAAGGACAGCCATATATTGCGCCCTATGGGGTGTACTTTTGCCCCACGCGCCGTAAGATATGCGGCCTGATCAGTACGCTGCTGTTGCCGTCTTTATTCTTAACAGACACCCACATCAGCCTAATGGAGTTAGCCTTAAGTGTTTAAAGAAGAATATCAACTACCCCAATCCTCAGGCGATATCCGCCGGATAGGCAACCTGTCCGGTAGCGGCCGCGGCCTACTGACCACCGAAATCGCCCAACAACATTCGGGCTTGATACTCTGCATTACCAACGACAGCGATAGCGCTAGCCGACTGCAGTCCGAGATCCGTTTCTATAGCAATAACAGTCTTGAATGCATGGTTTTCTCCGACTGGGAAACCCTGCCCTACGATAGCTTCTCTCCTCACCAAGACATTATTTCAGAGCGCCTCAACACCTTATTCAAGCTACCACAGCTTCAACGTGGCGTGATTATTATTCCCGCCAGCACCTTGATGCATCGCGTTGCGCCGCAACAGTTTCTCGATGGCAATGCACTCATCCTTGATCAGGGCCAGCCCTTCAATCTCGACGAGATGCGCCATAAATTGACGGATGCAGGCTATCAACTCAGTGAAACCGTTTACGGCCACGGTGAGTTTGCTATTCGTGGCGCTATTATTGATATCTTCCCGATGGGTAGTGACGTGCCCTACCGCATCGAACTGTTCGACGATGAAGTCGACACCCTGCGCAGCTTCGATCCCGAATCACAGCGCTCGATCGACAAGGTCGATAAAATACGTGTTTTACCGGCTAAAGAATTTCCTTTCGATGAAAAGGCTATCAGCCTATTTAAACAACGCTGGCGAGAAACCTTTGATGTCGACTATAAACGCTGCACCGTTTATCGCGATATCAGTGATGGTATGACACCACCGGGCATCGAATACTATTTACCGCTATTCTTCGAACAATGTGCGACGATCTTCGACTATTTACCACAAAATGTCATGATTCTGGCGGAAACAGATCTAGAAGATCACTGCAAACAATTCTGGCAAGATGTTCAAGAGCGCTATGAAGAGCGCCGCTATGATATCGAACGCCCCATTCTCGCGCCGGATAAACTCTTTACCCCGGCAACCGAGCTGTTCAGCATTTTAAAACAGCGACAACGCATTCAAGTACAACAAAACAAAACCCAAGCAAAAGCCACGTCGGGACGCTACAACCTTTCTTTGGTCGAGCCACCCACCCTGACCGTCAAGGCGCAGGCAACTCAGCCACTCGCGGCAGTCGAAGACTTCCTGAGCAAAACCCAAGACAAAGTCCTGTTTTGCGCAGAATCCGCCGGTCGCCGTGAAGCCTTAATTGAATTACTCGGGCGGATCGATATCAAACCCCATCAAGTCGACAGCCTTGCGCAGTTTTTCTCCGATGGCTACCCAATCAATATTTGTATTTTCCCGCTAGAGCAGGGCCTCAGCGCACCGGGGAAATTTCACCTCATCACCGAAACACAGCTATTCGGGCATCAGGTTTTTCAGCGCCGTCGGCGCTCGAAAGAGCAGGAAGAATCCGACCAGATCATCAAAAATCTCACCGAACTCAATCTCGGCGCACCGGTGGTTCATATCGATCACGGGGTTGGCCGTTACCGTGGACTGGTCACCTTAGAACTGGACTCACAAACCTCAGAATTTCTCAAACTCGAATACGCCAACGACGCCAACCTCTATGTACCGGTGACATCGTTGCACCTCATTAGCCGCTATTCCGGTGCGGGTGACGAGCTAGCCCCACTCCACCGTTTGGGCACCGAACAGTGGAGCAAAGCACGCCGCAAAGCCGCTGAAAAGGTCCGCGACACGGCCGCCGAATTACTCGATATATACGCCCGTCGTGCAGCCCGCCGAGGCCATCAATTCAATTCGCCTGACGAGCACTATGCCAGCTTCAGCGCCGCCTTCCCCTTTGAGGAAACCGTCGATCAAGCCAATGCCATCCAAGCAGTGGTACAGGATATGCAGTCGCCACAACCGATGGACCGACTGGTGTGTGGTGATGTTGGTTTCGGTAAAACCGAAGTGGCCATGCGCGCCGCTTTTATCGCTATACAAAGCAACAAACAGGTCGCAATATTGGTGCCGACAACACTACTGGCACAACAACATTATGAAAACTTCCGTGACCGCTTTGCCGACTGGCCGGTCAATGTCGAGTTGATATCCCGGTTTCGCTCTGGCAAAGAGAGCAATGCGGTCATCGAATCACTGCAACAGGGTAAAACCGATATCGTCATCGGCACCCACAAACTATTACAGGGCGATATTAAATTCAGTGATTTAGGCCTGCTGATTATCGATGAAGAGCACCGCTTTGGCGTGCAACAGAAAGAACGCTTAAAATCACTGCGCTCTGAAGTCGATATCCTTACGCTAACCGCCACACCGATCCCTCGTACACTCAACATGGCGATGTCTGGCATCCGCGATCTTTCGATTATCGCCACTCCCCCGGCGCGCCGCCTATCCGTTAAAACCTTTGTCCGCCAAGCCGACAAAGCACTCAAGAAAGAAGCTATTTTGCGCGAGTTACTCCGGGGTGGACAGGTTTACTACCTGCATAACGAAGTCAAAGATATCGAGCAAACCGCCGCTGAAATTAGTGCCATGATCCCAGAAGCCCGGGTCGCCATTGGCCATGGCCAGATGCGTGAACGTGAACTTGAACAAGTGATGTCCGACTTTTATCACAAACGTTTTAACGTTCTGGTCTGTACCACCATTATCGAAACCGGTATCGATGTCCCCAATGCCAACACCATCATTATCGACCGAGCCGATAAATTTGGCCTAGCGCAACTGCATCAATTACGTGGTCGGGTGGGCCGCTCTCACCACCAGGCGTATGCCTATCTGATGACTCCTCACCCCAAAGCGATGACCACCGATGCCGCCAAACGCCTAGATGCCATCGCCAGTGCCGATGAACTCGGTGCAGGTTTCACCCTCGCTACCCATGATATGGAAATCCGAGGCACCGGCGAACTGCTCGGCGAAGGTCAAAGTGGTCAGATTCAAAATATCGGTTTCTCCCTCTATATGGAGATGCTAGAACAGGCGGTTGACGCCATTCGCGAAGGCAAAACACCGAACCTCGATGCACCACTAAAACTCGGGGTCGAAATCAACCTTCGGGTTCCCGCGCTGATTCCCGACGAATATCTACCCGATGTGCATAGCCGCCTGATCATGTACAAGCGAATTGCTAATGGCAAAAATGAAACCGAGCTAAAAGAGCTACAGATCGAAATGATCGATCGCTTTGGCATCCTCCCGGAACAAACCAAAAATCTATTTCGGCAGACACTACTCAAACTTCATGCAGAACAGCTCGGCATCTGTAAAATCGATGCAGGCGAAAATGGTGGCCGAATCGACTTTGAAGCCGATACAGAGGTAGATCCTTTTAAACTGGTGCAACTTGTACAGCAACAACCACAAAAATTTCAGTTTGGCGGCGCTAGTCAGCTGAAGTTCACCATGAAGATGGATAAAATAGAGCAACGCTTTAAGGCAGTGGAACAGCTACTCCAGCAATTGACCGGGAATTAATAATGACCAAGCTCACCTCAGGGATCATAACGGCCCTGACACTGATACTGTTAAACAGCACAACGGCACAGGCCGCTACCAGCAACTATAAGGTCGAAGTCTTGGTGTTTAGTCATCTCACCTCCGACACCCTCGATGATGAGATCTGGCCGGCGATTAACAGTATTCCCGTGCTCCCTAGCCGCTCACTTGGCTACTATCAAGCCGGCCAAGCAAACGGATATTTTACCCGTTTGCCAAAATCCTCTCTCTCTCTCAGCGCTAAACAAGCCAGCCTAAGACGCAGCGCAACCTATCACGTCTTATTTCATGAAGCCTGGATACAGCCAATTAGCAGTGTGAAAAACCAGAACCGCGTGCGTATTAATGGTGGTGACATTCTCGACAATGGCCTCTATGAGCTCGATGGTTATATCTCGGTTGATAAGGGCCGCTACCTGCATTTCCGCAGCGACCTCTTTCACAGCCGCCGATTAAGCCCCGCCGAAAGCCAACTATTACTCACATCCAAAACAGTCGACACGCCGGTTGAAGCCCCCATTGAGACCGACAGCGATAGCAGCAACGGCAATCGCTATCTAACTCAAACCACCGTACCAGACTTTCTCACGGTTGAAATGGCGTCAGCCCGCCGGATGCGTCGTGATGAATTGCACTACATCGATCACCCACTATTCGGTATGCTAGTGAGAATCACGCGGGTTGGCCAATAGCGCTCTCTATTGAGCGCTATGCCGCTGCGAATACCTCTTCCAGCCAATAGCACAAACAAAAAAAGGCTGATGTGTAACACATCAGCCTTTTTCTCAACCGAAACAGAGCTTATTTGTTCTTGCGTGCCCGCTTAACTTCACGAGTGAGCATCATATCCAGCTCTTCAGGCCACACGACCAAGCCGTTTTCATCCTCACCCTCGCCCGCTAACGGAAACACGATCACCGCAAAACCGTCTTCTTCGAGGCCCGGTGTCCAGCGATGATTCCACTGTTTAAGTGTGATCGGCATCGCCTCACAATCTGACCACTCACCGGTAGCCCATTGCTCCGCAAAGGCAAGATCAGGCCAAACCGGAACACAGTCCTCATCGTCGGTATTGAGCATCACACTGCCCTGCTCGTCAGTCAAAATCCACAGTTCACCCGTTTCAACAACCCGACTGATCAGATAATCGAAGCGCTGCTCCGCATCATAGGTCGCGATCTTATCCAATTCATTTTGTTCAGCAGTCACACATATCTCCAACGCCCTGCAGGGCAAAATTTAACCAACACGCTACGATCACTGCGCTACACCATCAGGTCGATCGACTAGCGGATGAGATTCGCCACTTTCCAGATGTAACGTCTGAGTAGGAAAGGCAAAATCGGCCCCATGCTGATGCACGATGCTAATAATTTTCCCCATGACATCCTGTTTGATCTCATGAAAACGCACCCAGTTAGTCGTTTTAGTAAAGGTATAGATAAAAAATTCGAGTGAATAAGGCGCAAAGCTATTGAGATTCACAATCAAGGTTTGTTGCGTATCGATTTCAGGATGGTTACGCAGCATATCTCGAACATCATCAACCACCGCATTAATTAAAGCCGAATCCTCATAACGCAGACCGATCTTTTCATAGATTCGACGATTACTCATCCGCGAAGGGTTCTCCAGCGAAATACTGGCAAAAGTCGCATTCGGCACATAGAGAGGACGCTTATCAAAGGTTCGAATACAGGTGAGACGCCAGCCAATATCCTCCACCGTGCCTTCAATTTCTTTATCCGGGGAACGCACCCAATCACCTACTTTAAAGGGGCGATCGAGATAGATCATCAGGCCGCCAAAGAAGTTTGCCAGCAGGTCTTTAGCCGCAAAACCGACCGCTAAGCCCCCGATACCACCGAACGCCAACACCCCCGATATGCTATAACCAAAGGTCTGTAATACCACCAGCACGGCAGTAATAATAATCGACAGTCGCAGCAACTTACCCAAGGCCCCCACGGTCGTTTCATCCATCGGGTTTTTGACTTTTTCATCACTGACCAAGGCGCTTTCTGCCTGACGAATAAAGCGGATCAGGAACCAAGCGATCATCACAATCACTAAGCCTCTGCGTAGCGGTTCAATAAGCTTGACCAACACCGAGCCAGTCTCTGGGTCGGTCAACTCGAAGGCTAAACTCAGCCCCAACACCCAGATTAGCAATGCGATAGGACGTCGCGCCGCATGCAGTAAGATATCATCCCAAATATTACGGGTTTTAGCCAACTGAGTTTCCAACCGCTGAAACAGCCGATTAGAGACAAAATTAGCCAACATGGTGATGAACACCACCACAAACACCTGAAATATCCAGGCATCTTTATAGCCTGCTAGGCCTAACTGTGTAAAAACATCAGCAAGTTGCTCCTGCATCATGTCACTCCTAAACGCTTATTGAATACTGATTAACTGCTTCGCTAAAGCCACCGCCTGATGCCAGCGCTCAGTGGTGCGAAGATCATTAAGATCAATCTGGCGCTTCGCCAGCATCCGCTCAATCCGCGGCGAGCCAAGATGATCGATGCTTTCCAAATAATGCAAAACCTGTAGCGCAGCAGAACGATTGTTGCACACCAGCAACATATCGCAGCCGGCTGTCAGCGCTTGCTCAGCCCGCGCTTCAAAGCGACCTGCAACACTAGCGCCTTCCATGGTCAAATCATCACTGAACACCACCCCATCAAACCCCATCTCCCCTCGCAAGCGCTGGCCGATCCAGTAAGGCGAGAAGCCCGCAGGATGCTCATCAATTTGACGGTAGATAACATGGGCAGGCATCACCGCCGCTAAGCCTTGCTGCATCAAGCGCGCAAAGGGGATCAGATCTTGCGCCTCAATATCCGCTAAGCTACGTTCATCAACCGGAATCTCGAGGTGCGAATCAGCCACCACCCAGCCATGACCAGGAAAGTGTTTACCCGTCGCCGCCATGCCTGCGTCACGCATCCCGCGAATAAAGGCCCCCGCAAGCGCAGCAACCTCTTCCGGATCGGCCGAAAACGCCCGATCCCCAATCACTTGGCTCACACCAAAATTAAGATCAAGTACGGGGGCAAAACTGATATCAACACCATAACCGACCAACTCTGCCGCCATCAGCCAGCCCAATTGCGTTGCTGCCTGGCAGGCGCTAGTCGGCTCAGCTTGATACAGCGCCCCGAGCGAGGCCATCGGCGGTAAACGAATAAAGCCCTCACGAAAACGCTGTACACGCCCACCTTCCTGATCGACGGCGATCAAAATTTGCGGCGCACAGGCGCGAATCTCTTGGATCAAATCAGACAGTTGTTGCGGGGACTGATAATTACGACTAAACAGAATAAGACCACCCACCTGAGGATTTTGCAGCAAAGCTTTATCTTCTGCTGTTAGACTCAGGCCGGCGATGTCCAGCATCAATGCTCCAGACATTAGCAATTTACTCTTCTATGAAAACTCGGGTACCTACACTCACTTGCTCAAACAACGCCACAATATCAGTATTGCGCATCCGGATGCAGCCATGGGACAAGGGCAGCCCCATCGGTTCGCTATCCGGCGTGCCGTGAATGTATATATAGCGCTGCATTGTATCAACGCTGGAGAGGCGATTGCGACCTATTTCACAGCCGCAAAGCCAGATAATACGGCTAAGAATCCAGTCTCGTGCGGGATAACGCTTAGCCAGCGCGGAGGAATAGACTTCGCCGGTAGGCCGGCGGCCTATAAAAACGGTGTTGATCGGTTTTTCTGCGCCAATCTTAGCGCGAATAAAATGCTTGCCACGGGGTGTGCAGCCACTATTCTTTTGCTCGCCGGGGCCATTCAATGCAGTCGAGATTGAATAGCGAGCAATACAGGATGAGTCCCGCCATAGCTCAAGGCGCTGCCGGGTAATTGAAATAATAATCGCAGTCACAGTACCATCAACGCCATCAAAGACGTGAAAACGGCGTGTGGTCGGCACGTGCATGCAAACCCGCCACCAGCACTGGGATCATTCGATGTAGGGTACGTTCAACTTCAGCAGCACGTTCAAACTCTCGCATTTCGAGCGCCACCAAGGTTTGGAAATTAGACAGCGTAAAGATAATCGAGCCCATCAAAAAGTGCAGCCGCCAAAAAAACTCTTCATCACTCATCACCGCCGAATCTTTACGCAATAGATCGACAAAGCAACTGAATGAACTGCGGTAACGACTGACCATCTCATCCCGCAATTCGGCCTGGTTTTTCATGTAGATTAGCTCAAGTAAACGCATGAAGACCGGCAAGGCAAATTGCTTAGATTTACCCACCCTCAATAGAGTACGCATCAGAATTTCTAACAACTCTTCCGCCGGAATGGTTTTATCCGTTTCCAACAATAACCGCTCTTCAATCGCCTCTTTGAGATTAGAAACCAAGGGAGTGAGGTATTTTTCAGCCACCGCGGTAATTAACCCTTTTTTAGAACCAAAATGATAATTAACAGCAGCCAGGTTCACCTTAGCCGCACTGGTAATTTCTCGCATCGTGGTTTCAGCAAAACCCTGTTCTGCGAACAGGGCCTCAGCAGATAACATAATTTTCTTTGCGGTTGCAGACTGTCGCATCGACGCCCCCGTCTCGGGTTATAATCCTTACTTGCTTCACACATGATAGCAATTATATGTTTGAAACGCTCATTCCAGAATTATAAGCATGATTCAGGGGTGTGCAGAAATTTCCCTTACCATTTTGGTTACTTAGCTAACAAACGAGAATTCAAAATACGTCCTGCCCACTTGGTAAACAGCGTATCAGTCGTTTTAACTGACATCTCTGAAATACGCTCTTGCAGGGTTTTCTTATATTCAAAACGCACTAAGTACACATCAGACTCTTCACAAGCCTTCGTCAAATATTCATCGCTGGTTGAGATCTCATCAATCAAGTTGACATCTAACGCCCGGCGACCAAACCACACTTCACCCGTGGCAACTTTTTCCAGATCAACCTGCGGACGAAATTCACCTACGAACTCTTTGAAGAGGCTATGGGTATCTTCAAGCTCTTCAATGAACTTCTGACGGCCCTTTTCAGTATTTTCACCCATTACCGTCATCGTACGTTTATATTCACCAGCCGTTAAAATCTCATAATCAATATCATGCTTTTTCAACAACCGATGAAAGTTAGGCAATTGCGCGACAACACCGATTGAACCGAGAATCGAAAACGGAGCAGCAACAATTTTGTCCGCCAGGCAGGCCATCATATAACCACCACTGGCCGCAACTTTATCGACACAGACAGTCAATGGAATGCCCTGACGCTTTATACGCTCGAGTTGCGATGAGGCCAAGCCATAGCTATGCACCATACCGCCAGGGCTTTCCAAACGAATAACCACTTCATCCCGCTCGGTCGCCATGGTTAGTACCGCGGTAATTTCTTCCCGCATAGGCTCCAACTCTGAGGCTTTAATATCGCCATCAAAATCCAGAACATAGACACGCTTACGATCAGCCTCAGGCACCGGTGTAGCCTTTTTCAGCGCTTTTTTACGTGCCTTAGCATCGGCTTTATCCTGTTTCTCTTCGGTTTTAAGCTGATGCTTATACACCTCGGGGTCTAACACCACTTCTTTTAGGGCGTGCTCCATATCTTCAAGTGTCTCATTCATACTATGAACACTCAGATAGCCCTCTTTATTATCTTTTTTATTCCGTGACGCCACAGCTGCCACCGCCATGAGCACCATAACAATAGCGCCGACAACCGTCAGCGCTTTTGCCAGAAACAACCCGTAACTTGCTAGAAAATCAACCACCTAACACTCCAAATAAATACGCCCACTGCGGGCAATTCAATATATTGATTTATGGTCGGGTAATGTAACATACAACCCTCTTAGGCAATATCACTGAAAGATAAATTTGGAGAGCCGAATCAAACATGTCTGATACCATTACCGTCACCCAGGTTATCGAAAAGCTTTCCAGTCGCTTTATACCGGAAAACACCCAAGGTATAACTGCCACTTTTCAATTTGTGCTGGACGATGCCGATGATTTTTATTTCAGCATCGCCGACCAACAACTAACCGTTGAACTCGGCGAACACCCAGATCCCGATATCACCCTCATCACCAACAGCCAAACCTTCATCAGCGTAGTGACCGGCGAAAAAGACGGTATGAGTGCCTACCTTAGCGGTAAACTCAGGGCCGAAGGCAATGTGATGCTAGCGACCCGGTTAGGTAAATTTTTCAGTAAGAAAAAGCAGCGTTAATCGGCTTTTTGCCAACGCGCCTGAAACGCGTCGATCAACTGCCGAGAGATGGTGAACGGTGGTGGGATTGGCGCATCATCCAGCTCGGTATAATGAAACCACTGGGCATCAATGATCTCATCGGGTTCGGGAACAATCTCACCGGAAACATAATCGGCAAAAAAGCCAAACATCAATGAATGAGGGAAGGGCCACGATTGACTGCAATAGTAGCGAATATTATTTACCTCAACGCCCACCTCTTCACGCACTTCACGGGCCAAAGCATCCTCAGCACTCTCTCCCGCCTCAATAAAACCGGCTAAGGTACTATAGCGCACCTCAGTAAAGCGAATACCGTGAGCCAACAAACAATACTCACCCTTAGTAACCAAGGTGATAATACAGGGGGATAGCCGAGGGTACTGAGTTAAACCACACCCATTACATTGCTTAGCCAGATCTTGCGCATGATGAACCAAGCCATCACCACAACGAGGGCAAAAACAATGGTCACGACTCCAAGTGATAACCTGTGCCGCTCGCGAGATCAGCGGAAAATCCCCCTCCTCGGCATGTGATAATAGCTGTCGCAGATTAAAACCCGCTCCATCAACCGGCAACGCCGTCTCAGGCATAACCAGCAATTTCACCGGCTGCTCAGGCAGCAGCGTAAGATCATATTCTTCTAATGCGAGAGCATGATCACAACAAGGTTGATCAAACAACCACCGTCCTTGGACATCGGACCAGACTCGCTGACCGGCGGCATAAATATACTCAATTTTCATCATTTTATGGGAACCTAAACAAAAGTAGATCGCTGAACTGTGATTTCAGACATACAGCTCACCTAAAGATTAGAGTACGCTTAACAGGTTAAGCAGGCTTTTGATTTAACACAACTCCTGCTAACCTACGGCGAAATAGTAACAACTTTAACTACTTAACATATGTTGGAAAGACTGTAATCACTACATTTAACATGATGTACAGAAACTTTCCATAAGCCCGAATTGGCACAGGACCCCGTATCGATGACCACTACGCAGGCTCTTATTAAGAACTTTCTTGGCAACTCTCCTATTTGGTATAAGCAGGCCATAGTACTTTTTCTTATCTTAAATCCGATTCTTCTCTACACGGTAGGCCCAGTCATAACGGGCTGGACACTGATTTTTGAGTTTATCTTCACCCTGGCGCTTGCCCTTAAATGCTACCCACTGCAACCCGGCGGTCTGCTTGCCTTAGAAGCCATTATTATTGGCCTCGCAAGCCCAGACACGGTTTATCACGAAGTACAAGCCAACCTTGAGGTCATCCTACTGCTGATGTTTATGGTAGCAGGCATCTACTTCATGAAGAACATGCTCTTATGGGTGTTTACCAAGCTACTGCTAAAAATTCACTCTAAAATTATTCTTTCACTTATGTTTTCGCTATTTGCCGCGCTTCTGTCAGCATTTCTTGATGCATTGACCGTCACCGCAGTATTAATCAGCGTTGGCGTTGGCTTTTATGCGGTCTACCACAAAGTAGCTTCAGGTAAACAGTTTCAACAAGAAGCCCATGACCACGGCGATGATGAGCATGTACACCAAGACCATCACGAAACCCTCAATCAATTTCGTGCCTTTTTGCGCAGTTTGCTCATGCATGGAGCTGTAGGAACGGCGCTAGGTGGAGTATGTACACTGGTCGGTGAACCGCAAAACCTGTTAATCGCACAAAAAGCCGGTTGGGATTTTGTTGAATTCTTTATTCTTATGGCACCGGTCACCATGCCGGTACTGTTCGCCGGTCTAGCCACCTGTATGCTGCTGGAAAAACTCAAGTGGTTTGGCTATGGCGCCGACATTCCTCCCTCTGTTCGCGCTATTCTGGAAGAGTTCTCAGCTGAACAGGACAAAAAACTAACCAAATCCGATAAGCTTGCCTTGTTTGTACAGATTCTGGTGGCGTTTTTCTTGGTCTTGGCGCTCGCCTTCCATTTGGCGGCCGTTGGTTTAATCGGTCTAACCGTGATTATTCTGCTGACTGCCTTTAATGGTATCGTCGAAGAGCATCAGATCGGTAAAGCATTCGAAGAAGCACTGCCCTTTACTGCACTGCTGGTGGTGTTTTTCTCTATCGTCTCAGTGATTCATGAACAGCACCTGTTTCAGCCGATCATCGCTTCCGTACTGGCGATGGATACCCATGTTCAACCAGGCATTTTCTTTATTGCTAACGGCGTGTTATCCGCTATTTCCGATAATGTTTTTGTTGCTACGGTGTATATCAATGAAGTTCTCGAGGCGCTTCATGAAGGCTCAATTACCCGCGAACACTTTGATCTGCTAGCAATTGCCATCAACACCGGTACTAATATCCCAAGTGTTGCTACCCCTAACGGTCAAGCTGCCTTTCTGTTCCTGCTAACCTCAGCCCTCGCTCCGCTAATCCGTTTGTCTTACGGCACGATGGTATGGATGGCATTACCTTATACAATAGTGATGAGCCTGACAGGTTACTTTGCGGTGACCCACTTCTTATAAGCAACAAGCGCCTCAATCAAACACCTCGGCTGAGGCAAATAAAAAAGGCTGATGCGCTAAGCATCAGCCTTTTTTATAACCGCAAAAACAGGACAGCAGATCAGCCTTAGAGAAGACAGGTGTAGTACACCTAGAACCCTTTCTTATCGCTGCCTTGCGAAGTGCTAATGTGCAGCCTTTATTCCGCCTCGGACGGCACCACGCCAATCTGACTCCAGATACTGCCAGCCTTACCATCTAAACGGCTAATATAAGCCTGATGCGCTTCAAGCTCAGCCTCATTCGCCGGTTGAACCGTCAGATTCAGATCACTGGTATTCATTCTGCGAATCTGATCGACTCCGTCATGGCCATCCTCTTCGCCGGCGAGCAACAGATTTTTCTGTCCACCGGTGAGCATCAGATAAACGTCAGCAAGTATCTCAGAGTCAAGCAAGGCGCCGTGTAATTCACGGTGACTGTTATCAATGCCATACCGACGACATAACGCATCAAGGTTGTTTTTCTGACCCGGGTGCTTCTTTCGCGCTAACGCTAACGTATCGGTTATATGGCAAAAATCATTAACGCGCTCATTATGATTATTCAGCTTTAACTCATGGTTCATAAAGCCCACGTCGAAGGGCGCGTTATGAATCACCAAGTCAGCCCCCCGAATAAAGTGCAGAAACTCATCCTGAATTTCCGGGAACCGCGGTTTATCGTTCAAAAATTCATTGGTAATACCGTGAACCTGTATCGCCTCCTCATCAATCGCACGATCCGGATTGAGATAACGATGATAGGTACGTCCCGTTAAACGACGATTCATCATCTCCACACAACCAATCTCAATAATTCGATGACCCTCCTTGGGGTCAATACCGGTGGTTTCGGTATCCAGTACAATCTGTCTCATTATTTATCTGTCACTTACGTTGTTGCAGGGCCAATTCGACCCCTCGGTTAGCCAACTGGTCCGCCAGCTCATTGCCTGGATGACCACTGTGTCCTTTAACCCACTTCCACGCTATCTGGTGGCGGGCATTCTGCTCATCAAGGCGCTGCCAGAGATCGGCATTTTTTACCGGCTTTTTCGCCGCTGTTTTCCAACCGTTACGTTTCCAACCCGCCAACCACTCGGTTATACCTTTACGTACATACTGAGAATCGGTCGTTAACGTAATCTCACAGGGCTCTTTTAACATCGCAAGGGCCTCAATTGCTGCCATTAACTCCATACGATTATTCGTGGTTGTTAATTCACCGCCACAGAGCTCTTTGGCATGTTCGCCATATTGCAGCACGGCACCCCAGCCACCAGGGCCGGGATTACCCTTGCAGGCACCATCAGTATAAATATTAACTTTTTTCTTCACTCACACTTCCTCGAGCACCGCCAGTTGAGGGTTCAACCCGCGGCAAATTTAACAGCTTACGCTGCTTTCTAACAGGTTCGATAGGGGTCATACCACCAACATCTTTGCGTGCCACCTGCAACATAAACGCACCACAGTGAGATGAACATCGCCGGGTCATCGCATCGATCATGCGCGTCCGTTGTCGCCACGTCTCTTTTTCAAAAGGCAACCGGTAGTAATCGGACAATTCTTTCACCATCGTCAGCTCAAGCAATGATAACCAGTCATCCATCCGCTGTGGACTGATAAAATGGCCCTGCCAAGGCACCGTCTCTTTATTAAATTTCAGTTTGCGATATAGCCCCCACCAGCTGATAGGGTTAAAACCAACATTGATCAGGTAGCCACCGGGCCTTAATACCCGTGCGGCTTCCCGTAATACTTGATGAGGGCTTTGGGCAAAATCCAAGGCATGATGAAGCACCACCACATCGATACTATTATGCTCGAACGGCAGCTCTTCATTACGCGCAATCACGGCGCTGTCGGGTAACCCCAACTCCGTTAGCGGGTTAACCATAATCTGATGCCGCACGGGACTTTCGCGCGCCAGATCTAAACGGTTATCAAAACTCAATTGCAACAGATGATAACCAAACATTGTCGGCAGCAAACGATCGAGAAGCGCCCGCTCAGATATTAATAGCTGCTGGCCCAACTCTGTCTCGAACCACTGCCGTAGTTCGGGTAACCACTCACTAAGGGAAGGCTGTCGTTTAAAAACCATAGATGATTAGCGCTTAACGCTCCGCGTTGAATAGGTTAATCTTGCCATACACCGGGCTATATACGCCCGTATCATTTATCTTGTACTACTATATCTGACAAATCTGATTCCGCCGAGGCCTAAAATGTTTAATGTCACCCCGATCCCTGCTTTTAATGATAACTATATTTGGGCACTAGCAGTACCGGGTACACAAGCCGTAGCGGTGGTTGACCCTGGCGATGCGGAGGCGGTCAACCGTTACCTGCACGATAACAACCTGCAACTTACGACCATTCTGATTACCCATCACCACCATGACCATACCGGCGGGGTTACTCAACTGAGCCATGAGCATTCGGTTAAAGTGTACGGCCCGGCTAACTCACCATTCAAAGGGATCACCGATAAACTATCCGATGGCGATCAAATTGAACTGCTTGGGCAGGCATTGACGGTGCGTGCAGTACCAGGCCATACCCTCGATCATATTAGCTATTATTGTGCCGCTGCGACGCCACAAGTTTTTTGCGGTGATACGCTATTTTTAGCAGGCTGCGGTCGACTCTTTGAAGGCACCGCTGAGCAGATGCATCAAGCGATGGAATACTTCAACAGTTTGCCCGATAACACCCAGATTTACTGCACTCATGAATACTCACTCGCCAACCTTGCATTTGCTGCCGCAGTCGAGCCCAGCAACCCACAGATCACTGCCGTGATTGAACGTTGCACCCAACAACGGCAGAGCCTACAACCAACACTGCCAACCACTATCGCCACCGAAAAGCAGATCAACCCTTTTCTGCGCTACAACCAAGCCGGCGTAAAACAAGCGGCGGAGCAGTTTTCCGGTCACCCTTTAGCTTCTGAGGTTGCGATCTTCGCCGCTATCCGCGAATGGAAGAATCAGTTCTAACGACCAATTTACGTTAGCTATCAACAACCTTGATATGGGGCAATCGAAGGCCGATAACGGTTGACCCATCGATACCAGCCCCATAAAATGCTGCCTTAAATTTATCATGGGGCATCGCGTTCAATGCAGTTGGTCAGAAAATTTGTTGTACTCACCGCTGCTGGGCTTATGCTCACAGGCTGTCAGAATACCTTGGTTAACAACCACTCTACACCTGAGTTTACGCCCAAGGCCTATGTCATCACGCCCGACTTGAATACGGATATGCTGGATGCGGGCGAAACGAATGCCAGCTTCCCTCGCCCAACAGGCCATGCGAATACTGATGACCTGTGGCAACTGACGCGCGCTAATCTGCAACTCAATCTAGATAATCAAGATCCCCGTCTACAAAAGCAGTTTGAGTGGTACAAAAAGCACCCCGAATATATGCAACGGGTTACTAACCGTGCCGGTCGTTACTACTATTACATTCTTAATGAAGTGCTGAAGCGCGACATGCCGGCAGAGATTGCCCTGCTGCCGATCGTTGAAAGTGCCTACGACCCTTTCGCTTATTCCCATGGCCGTGCAGCGGGACCTTGGCAGTTCATTCCCGGCACGGCGAAACATTTCGGCCTAAAATCCAGTTGGTGGTATGACGGCCGTCGCGATATTATCGCCTCCACCGATGCCGCGTTAACCTACTTACAGCAACTATACGGCCGCTTTGGTGATTGGGAGCTAGCATTAGCCGCCTATAACTGCGGTGGCGGCACGGTTTCTAAAGCTATCCGCAAAAACAAAAACAAAGGCTTAGCCACCGACTTTTGGTCGCTTAATCTGCCCAAAGAAACACGCGCCTATGTGCCGAAACTCTTAGCCGTATCACGACTTATCAGAGACGCCGATCAGTCAAACCTGACATTGACCCCGCTGGCCAACAAACCTGTTTTCGAGCAGGTTGAACTCGACAGCCAAATCGATCTAGCCCAAGCGGCTGAACTCAGTTCAATTTCAACCCAAGAGCTATATCAGCTCAACCCGGGTTTTAATCGCTGGGCGACCGATCCGGATGGCCCTCATCGGCTACTTATTCCAGCGACCACCGCCGATCAGTTTCGCGACCAGTTGGCGGCACTGCCGACCCAACAACGGGTTAATTGGAGTCGTCATAAAATTCGCCCTGGCGACACGATCAGCACCATCGCCAAACAGTATAAAACCACCTCATCGGTCATTCGTCATGCCAACAAGTTGAGCGATAACAGGATTCGGGCCGGACGTTACCTTCTCATTCCCAGCGCCAAACATAGCGCTAGCGAATACTCTCTGAGTGAGTCCGAACGTTTTAGCCGCAAGCAAAATCAGTTGGCATCGAGTAATCGCACCAAAACCAGCTACAAAGTAAAATCTGGCGATAGTTTCTGGAGTATTGCTCGACGCCACAATATTAGCGTAAGCGAACTCACCGCGTGGAACCAGATGGCCCCGAGTGACTCATTGAGAGCTGGCCGCAGCCTCACCATTTGGAAAACGGGGACGGAGAAAGTGCTTAGCCGTAGCGATGAACAGATGATCAAGCGCGTGGGCTACTCAGTGCGCAACGGCGACTCACTATCCACTATTGCGAGCCGCTTTAGTGTTTCAGTCAGTGATATCAAACGTTGGAACAAACTGGAGCAGAGCCACTACCTTCAGCCTGGACAAAACCTAACACTCTATGTTGATATTACTAAAACACGCTAATCGAGCTATATCCGGCTAATACAGGGATCACACTATGGACGCTCTCAGCATTGGCATCATCATTATTGCCACGGCAACGGCACTGCTGTTCAAGTTTGTGCTCTACCATAAGATCTGCCACTGGATGGATCAAGACCTCATCAAAGGGCTAGCAGAGGGCGATGCGAATAAGCATCGTTTTCTGACACAACAATTAATCGATATGAAAGCTGCCAAGGTCAAACGCAAACTACAACATCAACGTCTGACCGATCTTGCCACTGAATTTGAACAAAACCGCTGATCCGTACTCATATAACTAGCTATAACCCATTCCCCCTGTTATAAATTAACAGATTATCAATCTGGCTGGATAATTACGGATGAATTTCAAACAGTTATCTAAGCAGGTAGCAACACTCTGCCTGTTATCTGCAACGCTACTTGCCTCAATCATCACCCCGCTACAGGCGGCACAGCCGCAGCATGGTCTTTCCATGTACGGTAATTTGAAATATCCACCTGAATTCCAACACTTTGATTACGTCAACGTGGACGCCCCAAAAGGCGGCACCGCTTCTCAGGATGCTATTGGCACCTTCGACAGCTTTAACCCTTTTATTATTAAAGGCGCGGCCGCCGACGGCATCGGCATGATCTACGATTCCCTGCTTACCCGTGCCCAAGATGAGGCGTTCTCCCTCTATGGCCTGCTAGCCGAATCCCTTGAAGTGGCCGACGATCGCAGCTGGATCATTTTCAACATCAACCCCAAAGCCCGCTTCAGCGATGGCCAACCAGTGACCGCCGAAGACGTCATCTACAGCTTTAAACTGCTACGTGAACAAGGCTCGCCTTTCTATCAATCTTATTATCGCGAGATCTCCGCCATTGAAGCGCTGTCTGAACGGCGGGTTAAATTCAGTTTCAGTGCCCGCGAAAACAGAGAACTGCCGCTGATTGTCGGCGAAGTCAGTATTTTGCCTAAACACTATTGGGAACAGCGCGACTTCAGTCAACCAAGCCTTGATGTACCGATCGGCTCCGGTCCTTATGTGATTGACAGCTTTGATGCAGGCCGCACCATTAACTATAAACGTAACCCCGATTACTGGGCCGCCGATTTGCCCGTCAACCGTGGCCGCTTTAATTTTGATAACTTGCGCTACGACTACTACAAAGACGGCAATGTTGCTCTGGAGGCCTTTAAAGGTGGCGAATACGACTTCCGTCAAGAAACCTCCTCTAAACAGTGGGCTACCGGTTATAAAGGCTCGGTGTTTGATGAGGGTAAAATCATCACCCGCAACATCATCCACGAAAACCCTACCGGTATGCAGGCGTTTATCCTCAATACCCGCAAACCCTACTTTGCTGACAGCCGCGTAAGACAGGCATTGGCTTACGCCTTCGACTTTGAATGGACCAATAAAAATATTTTCTATAACGCTTACACCCGCACCCACAGTTTTTTCTCTAACTCAGAGATGGCAGCTCGGGCACTGCCCACAGCCGAAGAACTTCGTATTCTCGAACCGATTCGTGATCAGGTGCCGGCAGAAGTCTTTACCGAGGTATATCAAGCACCAACCACCAACGGTGATGGCAAAACCCGAGGGCAATTACGCTCCGCTTTGCGATTACTCAAAAGCGCAGGCTGGGCACTCAAAGACGGCCTGCTCTTAGGGCCTGACGGCAAGCAGATGACCTTTGAAATTCTGCTGGTACAACCCGCCTTTGAACGTATTGTCGCACCCTTTAGCCGTAATTTAGAGCGCATGGGTATCAAACCCACGGTGCGCGTTATCGACGCCTCTCAATATATCAACCGGGTGCGTAGTTTCGATTTCGATATCATCGTTAGCGGCTTTGGTCAGTCCAGTTCGCCCGGTAACGAACAGCGGGAATACTGGCACTCTAGCACCGCCGACCAACCCGGCAGCCGTAATATGATCGGCATCAAGAACCCTACCGTTGACTACCTAGTGGAACAATTGATTCAGGCACCCAACCGTGAACAGCTAGTACTAAGAACCCGCGCACTCGATCGCGTATTACAATGGAACCATTATGTGATCCCGCAATACCATATCAACAGCTACCGGGTGGCATACTGGGATAAGTTTGGCTACCCGGCAGTACATCCTAAATACTCACTGGGGTTTGATACCTGGTGGGTTAAACCCGATAAAGCGGAGCAATAACCGCAATGGCGGCCTATATCCTGCGGCGTTTGCTGCTGATCATTCCGACCCTATTCGGCATACTGACCATCAATTTTCTCATTGTACAAGCCGCCCCCGGCGGGCCGGTCGAGCAAACCATTGCCAACCTTCAGGGGCTCAATACCAGTGCCACGGCACGCTTCGATGGATCGGCGCAATCGGATCTTAGCGGCGGATCGCCCTCCGCCACCGAGAATAGCAGCACCTACCGTGGCGGTCGCGGCCTTGATCCCCAGCTAGTGAAACAGATTGAAGCCCAGTTCGGTTTTGACAAACCCGCCCATGAACGTTTTTTCCAGATGCTGAAAAACTATCTGGTGTTCGATTTTGGCGAAAGTCTCTTTAGCGGCAAAAAAGTCACCGATCTGATTATCGAAAAACTACCGGTATCGATCTCCTTAGGCCTATGGACTACCCTGATCACCTATCTGGTCGCTGTACCACTGGGGATCAAAAAAGCGGTACGTGATGGCACACCGTTCGATGTCTGGAGTAGCTCGATTATTATTATCGGCTATGCGATTCCCAACTTTCTCTTCGCCATCCTGCTGATTGTCTTATTTGCCGGTGGCACCTATTTCAGTTGGTTTCCTCTGCGAGGGCTTACCTCCCCGGATTTCGATCAACTCAGCGCATGGGGGCAGATTAAAGACTACTTCTGGCATATCACTCTACCGGTTTTGGTTTCGGTTATTGGCAGCTTTGCGACACTCTCCATGCTGACTAAAAACTCCTTTCTCGATGAGATCAATAAGCAATATGTTATCACCGCCCGTGCCAAGGGCTTATCAGAAAACCAAGTCCTTTATGGCCATGTATTTCGCAACGCCATGCTGCTGATTATCGCCGGCATGCCCGCTGCTCTGATCGGTATTTTCTTTACCGGTTCAATGCTCATTGAGGTGATATTCTCACTCGACGGCATTGGCTTACTCGGCTATGAAGCCGTCATCAAACGCGATTACCCGGTTATTTTCGGCACCCTCTACATCTTCACCCTGATTGGCCTATTGCTGAAATTGGTAAGCGATCTGACCTATGTCGCGGTCGATCCCCGAATAGATTTTGAAAGTAGAGAAAATTGAGCACATGCTGTCACTGTTCAAACACAACAAAATGAGCCCCATCAACCAACGCCGGCTGCAGAACTTTCGCAATAACCGTCGAGGTTACTGGGCGCTGTGGCTATTTTTGGCGTTATTTATCAGCAGCCTATTTGCCGAACTCATCGCCAACGATAAGCCCTTGCTGATTCGCTATGACAATAGTTTCTACTATCCGGTCATGGTGGATTATTCGGAACTCGTCTTTGGCGGTGAGTTTGATACCTTCGCCGATTATAAAGATCCTTATATTCAAGACCTAATCATCGATCAGGGTGGCTGGATACTCTGGCCTCCGATACGCTTTAGCTATCGCACCATCAACCAAGACCTTCCTGTGCCAGCCCCCTCCCCCCGAGCAGCGATAACCTATTGGGTACCGATGATCAGGGACGCGACGTGCTAGCCCGAGTTATCTACGGCTTTCGAGTATCGGTGTTATTTGCCATCACCCTCACCCTGATCAGCTCGGTCATTGGTGTCGCCGCAGGCGCAGTACAGGGTTATTATGGCGGCAAAGTAGACCTATTCTTTCAACGATTTATCGAAATTTGGTCTGGCATGCCGGTGCTATTCTTACTAATTATTTTGGCCAGTATTGTCCAACCTAACTTCTGGTGGTTGCTTGGCATCATGCTGCTATTTTCCTGGATGCAGCTGGTCGATGTTGTCAGGGCTGAGTTTCTTCGCGGGCGTAATTTAGAATACGTGCGGGCCGCGCGAGCGCTAGGGCTAGGAAACCGCTTAATCATGTTCCGTCATATTCTGCCCAATGCGATGGTAGCCACACTCACCTTTATGCCCTTTATTTTCAATGGCTCACTGGTCACCCTGACGGCATTGGATTTCCTTGGCTTCGGTCTCCCTCCTGGGTCTGCCTCACTCGGGGAATTAGTGGCGCAAGGCAAAGCGAACCTCCACGCTCCATGGCTTGGACTCACCGCCTTTGTCTCACTATCGATTATGCTAACACTGTTAATTTTTATCGGCGAAGCGGTGCGCGATGCCTTTGATCCGAGGAAAACATTCAATGACTGAAGCTCTGTTATCCGTCCGCAATCTGTCGGTACGCTTCGGCCAAGATAGTCAGGCTGTTGATGCGGTCAAACGGGTTAGCTTTGATATCAAAACAGGCAAAATAATGGCCTTGGTGGGCGAATCAGGCTCCGGCAAATCCGTGACCGCCATGTCGATCCTGAAGCTATTGCCCTACCCTAAAGCTAGCCACCCTGAGGGTGAGATTTTATATCAAGGTAAAAACCTACTACAAAACAGCGAAGCAGAGATGCGAGCCCTGCGGGGGGATCGCATCAGCGTCATTTTTCAAGAACCAATGACCTCGCTTAACCCATTGCACAACATTGCCCGTCAGATCGGTGAGACACTGCTGCTACATAAAGGCCTAACCGGCCTACAAGCCCGCCAACGCACGCTAGAACTGTTAGAGTTAGTAGGTATCAAAGACGCAGAGAAACGCCTGACAAGCTACCCTCATGAGCTATCTGGCGGGCAACGTCAGCGGGTGATGATTGCGATGGCCTTGGCCAATGACCCGGAGTTGCTGATCGCCGATGAACCGACCACCGCCTTAGATGTGACAATTCAGGAACAGATACTCGAGCTACTGCAGTCACTACAACGAAAAATGGGGATGTCGGTTCTCTTAATCACCCACGACCTTAATATTGTGCGCCGCTACAGCGATGATGTTTGCGTGATGTATCAAGGCTCTATCGTTGAACACAACAGCACTGCCGCATTATTTGCCGAGCCACAACACCCCTACACACTCAAGCTACTGAATGCAGAGCCTAGCGGCCAACCTCAACCGGTCGCGCAGAGTGACACCCCCATACTGCATACCCGTCATCTTAAAGTCTGGTTTCCGATCAAACGCGGGCTACTAAAAAAGACCGTGGATCATATCAAAGCAGTTAACCCCTGTGATATCACCCTCTACCCCGGCCGCACCTTAGGGGTTGTCGGTGAGAGCGGCTCAGGAAAAACCACATTAGGTCTCGCGATCCTACGCCTTATTAAGTCAGACGGCGCCATAGAGTTTGCCGGCACAGCCATTGACTCACTCAACCAGCGGGAAATAAAACCGCTACGACGCAGAATGCAAATCGTCTTTCAGGACCCCTATGGCAGTCTCAGCCCACGGATGTCTGTTGCCGATTCCATTAATGAGGGGCTAGAGATTCATAACATCGGCCTAGCGAGCGAACGTCAACAGATGATTATTGATGTGCTGCGCGAGGTCGGACTTGAACCGCAGGACAGGCATCGTTATCCGCATGAATTTTCCGGCGGTCAGCGACAACGTATTGCGATAGCCAGGGCTGTTATTCTTAAACCCGAGCTGATCATATTGGATGAACCCACGTCCGCATTAGACCGTACCGTACAGGCACAAATCATCGACCTGTTACGCACTCTGCAACAACGCTACCAACTCAGCTATATCTTTATCAGCCACGACCTCGCCGTGGTGAAGGCTCTCAGCCACGATCTACTGGTGATGCAACAGGGTAATGTCGTTGAGCAGGGGTTGGCCGCTGATATTTTCAAACAACCGACACAGGCTTATACCCGCCGCTTACTCGATGCCGCGTTTGCCCGCTCATAAACAGCGGTAGCTATATAGCGATACCGACCTAAACGAAAAAAGGCTGATACATCACGTATCAGCCTTTTTTTATAGCGTTGCTTTTATCTCTACTGGTGATTAGAGGCGCTCGACCTCAGCAGCCGCTTTACGCGCTTCAATCATCGCCTGATAGTCAAACTGACCGGCCCGCTGAGCTAGCACGTTCAACATACCTTCTCGCTCTTCTGCCGTAACATCCGACAAATCTGGCGCATTCACAGCGGTTACCGCAACAAGCGCCTTAGAACCGTCCTGTAGCGTGATCAAATCATAAGATGCGCTGGCATCAGGCTTAGGCATTTTAAAAGCTGCTAACATGATTTCAACGGGCTGAGTACGATCCGTACGAGCAACCGCTTCGGCAACCTGCCATTCAGCACCATTGACAGACGTACGCTCTGCACCTTGCTCCAGCTTTTCTAACTCAGCGCTAAGAGAAGCCTGTAATGCCTCACCCGCTTTCTGCTGGGAAAGAATCTCAGTAATCTGCGACGCAACTTCCTCTTCAGTCAATTGACGGGGACGAATATGCTGTTTGATTCGCAGCACCAACGTACGGCCCGCATCCAACTCAATCGGATCACTATTCAAACCATCACGAATCAGCTCTTCATTGAATGCCGCACGAATAACTCGAGGATTCGATGTCAACTCATCATCGCCACCTTGACGAGAAAATGGCTTGGCTTCCATGATGGATAACTCAAGCTCAGCCGCAGGCTCTTGCAGGTCACCGGCAGAGAACGACAGATCAGTCAGTTGACCGACTCGCTCCACATAGAGCTGCTCAACTTTATTTTCCATCTGCTCAGCAATCAGTTGATCTTTCACATCTTCAAACACCGGTGGCGTAGAAGCCGATAAGCCGGTTAGCTTAATAATATGATAACCAAACGCAGTACGAACGGGCTCAGACACCTGCCCCTCTTCCAACGCGTAAACCGCTTGCTCAAACGGGCCATCCAGCATACCACTTTGATAGACCCCCAAATCACCACCGCTAGCAGCAGAACCCGGATCATCGGATTCAGTTTGCGCCAAAGCGGCAAAGTCTTCACCAGCTGCTAGCTTTTGCTCAATCGCTTGGGCTTTAGCTAACGCAGCCTCATCATCAACCGTATCAGAGACTTCGACCATGATATGTGCAACACGGCGCTGTTCTTCGGATTTAAACACCGCCTTTAGTTGATCAAACTGAGCCTGCAGTTCGGACTCATCAATATTCACTTCTTTCAGTAGGTCAGCTTTATTGACCAACAGATACTCAATGGCAACCTGCTCTTCGGTCATGAAATCCTGCAGGTGAGCATCATAATAAGCGCTCAACTCAGCGGCAGAAACAGACACACCTGCGAGGTAATCGCTCAAGCCTACTTTGAGGTAAGCCATATCACGGGTTTCGCGATCGAGCTTAATGATGTTCTCAACATCGCTATCCAACACAAAAGCTGACAGCATATAACCAGAACGTTCGTAATCAATCAGACTCTCTTTGCGCAGCAGATCTTTATACATCATCGGTGTCAGTCCGGCATTACGCAGCACCGCCTGATACTGATCAGGATTAAACACACCATCCACTTGGAAGTCTTGCGTATTAATAATGATCTGATCCAGCATCTGGTCTGAGATGGCCATATCCTGGTTAACCGCAGACTGAAGCAGCACTTCTTGCTGAATCAGGTTATCTAGGGTCGCTTTATTAATAAGATTGTCATCTAGCAGAGTAGGATCAGCATTTTCACCCATCTGGGCCAATAGCTGACGACGCTGCAGATCGGCACCTTGCAGCAGATCGCGCTCGCTGATTTCAACACCATTAACCGTCGCCGGCGCATTTGAACCTGAGGACAGGCTGACCAGGGACTCAACCCCAAACAGTGCAAAGGTAACGATGATCAGACCAACGATGATCTTGGCAACAATTCCTTGGGAGTTATCTCGGATATTCTGAAGCATGATGCCTCTGGGCCTCTAAGGTAGTGTACAAATAGAAAAAAAGGCGCATCCATAACAGGATGCGCCTTTTATATGTTTGGCAATACGGAACGGCTCAAGCCAGTTACCGTTACCCAGAGAAGCACTAACTGTTACGGTTAATGATCTCACATTTGGCGGAACGGACGGGACTCGAACCCGCGACCCCCTGCGTGACAGGCAGGTATTCTAACCAACTGAACTACCGCTCCGGGTGCCAATGATCCTTACGGATCAGGCGCTAACTTTTTATTACTTATTTACAGCGTCTTTCAGAGCCTTACCAGGCTTGAAAGTCGGCAGAGTCGCAGCAGCGATCTGAATTGGCTGACCAGTCTGAGGGTTACGACCCGTACGCGCAGCACGCTCTTTTACACCAAAGGTACCAAAGCCTACCAGAGCAACAGAATCGCCCTTTTGCAGAGCATCTGAGATAGATTCCAGTGTAGCATCCAGCGCACGGCCAGCTGCTGCTTTTGGAATATCCGCAGATGCGGCGATTGCGTCGATTAATTCAGATTTATTCACATTGTTCCCCTTATATGAATCATTTTTATATTCTGTAGCCCAAGCCCAGTAAGTTAACGGACAACTTATACCAAGCGCGCAATTCAGGTGTCAAGCGGGTTGCAGCCCGTTTTGTCACTATTTTGAGTTAATGCGGCTTTATTTGCCCACGCTCATTTTTTGCTTGCTTTTTCTTTTCAGAAAAGCTTGCTTTCTGCTCTTCAGTCAATGGTTCTGGACTATATTTAAGAGCAATTTGCAACACCTCATCGATCCATTTAACCGGACAAATTTTGAGATCTGCTTTTATATTGTCAGGGATTTCCTTCAGATCACGTTTGTTCTCATCCGGAATAATGACAGTTTTAATGCCACCCCTGTGTGCCGCCAGCAATTTCTCTTTCAAACCACCGATAGGCAACACCTGCCCACGCAATGTAATTTCCCCGGTCATCGCTACATCAGAGCGAACAGGGATACTGGTGAGCACAGATACTAATGCAGTACACATCCCGATACCAGCACTTGGGCCATCTTTTGGTGTCGCACCTTCAGGAACATGAATATGAATATCACTTTCTTCATGAAAATCAGGATTAATACCCAGGGATTCTGCACGGCTACGCACCACCGTCATCGCCGCCTGAATAGACTCCTGCATCACATCACCCAACGAACCAGTACGGATCTGACGTCCCTTACCCGGCACAACCGCCGATTCGATAGTGAGGATATCACCGCCGACCGAAGTCCAAGCTAAGCCGGTTACCTGGCCGATACGATCCTCTTCTTCCGCCACCCCGAAGCTACACTTACGCACGCCGGAATACTGCTCAAGGTTGGCACTGTTAGCCACAATCGAGGCATTCTTATCATCGCCTAAGGCAACCTCTTTGATCACCTTACGACAGATTTTGGCGATCTCACGCTCGAGTCCACGCACACCAGCTTCACGGGTGTAGTAGCGAATCAGATCGGTCACCGCTTCATCAGCAATAGTCAGCTCTTTTTCCTTCAGACCATTTGTCTTCATCTGCTTAGGAATCAAATATTTACGAGCAATATTTAATTTCTCATCTTCGGTATAACCCGGAATTCGAATGATCTCCATACGGTCCAACAAAGGCCCAGGAATGTTCATTGAGTTCGAGGTACAGACAAACATGACGTCTGATAGATCGTAGTCAACTTCGAGATAATGATCGTTAAACGTGCTGTTCTGCTCTGGGTCGAGCACTTCCAATAACGCAGACGCCGGGTCACCCCGTTGATCCATACCCATCTTATCGATCTCATCCAGCAGGAACAGCGGATTCTTGACGCCAACTTTTGACATCTTCTGAATCAGCTTACCCGGCATAGAGCCGATATAAGTACGACGGTGCCCACGGATTTCAGCTTCATCTCGAACACCGCCTAGCGCCATCCGTACATACTGACGATTGGTCGCCCGAGCAATGGACTGCCCAAGGGAGGTCTTACCCACACCAGGAGGCCCGACTAAACAGAGAATCGGACCTTTTAATTTCCGTACCCGGCGCTGAACCGCTAAATATTCAAGAATCCGATCTTTAACCTCTTCGAGGCCATAATGATCTTCGTTCAGAATCGCTTCTGCACGCTTCATATCATGGCGCAGCTTAGAACGCTTAGACCATGGAATTTGCAACATCCAGTCGATATAGCCCCGAACCACCGTCGCTTCCGCTGACATCGGTGACATCATCTTCAGCTTATTGTATTCATTAAGGGTTTTATCCAATGCCTCTTTTGGCATACCGGCTTCATCGATACGCTTTTTCAGCTCTTCGATATCCGTGGTGCCATTTTCGTCCAGATCACCCAGCTCTTTCTGAATCGCTTTCATCTGCTCATTCAGATAGTACTCACGCTGGCTTTTTTCCATCTGTTTCTTGACCCGACCACGGATCCGTTTTTCAACTTCAACTAGGTCGATCTCAGATTCCATCAGCGCCATCAAGTGCTCAAGACGTAATTTATCGTCGAGAATTTCTAAAATTTGCTGCTTTTCCTCTAGCTTGAGGGACATGTGTGCAGCGATGGTGTCCGCTAGGCGACCAATCTCATCGATCGAACCTAAAGAGGTTAGCACTTCAGCTGGAATTTTTTTATTCACCTGAACAAAGCGCTCAAACTGATCTAGCGCGGTGCGCTTATAGATCTCCGCTTCGTTTGCACTGACTTCATCAATTGGCAAAACAGTAATATCGGCGGTGAAATGAGGCTCAGTGGTGTGCAGTGTTTCAATCCGCGCACGGTAATCACCCTCGACCAGTACTTTAACCGTACCATCGGGCAATTTAAGCATTTGCAGCACACTAGCGACCGTACCGATAGCGAACAGGTCTTTACCGTCTGGTTCATCATCTGAAGCATTTTTCTGAGCAATCAGCAGAATCTCTTTATTCTGCAACATCGCCGCTTCAAGGGCCTGAATTGATTTTTCCCGGCCTACAAACAGCGGGATCACCATATGTGGATATATAACAACATCACGCAACGGCAAAACCGGCATCAGGGTGGTGGTGATCTCTTTATCATTCTCGAGTGGTGCCATATTGGACCTTACTCCTTTGTCGAAAGAAACTGCGGGAGATACAGCAGTTACGGGCTGTACGATATATCGCTCTTACTGATAAATGGGGCTTAGACTATAAAAATCAACCACATCACTGTAAAAGTTACATAAAAAAGTAACAACTATTAATACCCTTTTATCAGTTCATTGAACGACGCACAACGTACCAAAATGGTGGGCATTATATTTGCAATCAAAAAAGCCCGGAAAGTCCGGGCTTTTTACGTTTACAACACCTTATTTATAATAGGCATTATCGGTAACAGTGTGATCGGTTACATCCCGCACACCCACCAGCCCTTTAACACGCTCAACAAGGGTTTTCTCGACACCATCCTTGAGGGTCATATCAACAGCGCTACAGCCCTGACAACCGCCACCAAACTGCAGGATAGCGACCTGTCCGTCAGCCTCTTCGATCAGCTCGATCAACTTCACCTCACCGCCGTGAGACGACAGACCCGGATTAATATCGGAGTACAGAATATAGTTAATCTGTTCATCCATCGGACTATCATCCGACACATTTGGCACTTTAGCGTTCGGGGCTTTGATCGTCAGCTGGCCACCCATCCGATCAGTCGCGAAATCAACGGTGGCTTCTTCAAGATAGGGCAGGCTGTTCTTTTCAAAGTAGAACGTTACCTTCTCCATCGGCATAACGGCATCGTCTTCCACGATTTCGTCAGGACGACAGTAAGCCAGACAGGTTTCAGCGTAAGGCGTTCCCGGCTGGGTAACGAACATCCGCACAGCAATGCCTTCTACATTTTGCTTTTCAAGTAGCTCAGCAAGGTAGATTTCAGCTGATTCGGTTACGGTAATATTCATCAAAATTCCTGTTAAATCACTCACTCAATATGGGCCTCAGGATACACTCTTTCTAATCCCGAGTAAAATGCTCAGTTATTAGCCAAATCAGCGTTTTTACCGCTTCTTAAATCTGTTAAACTGGCCCGCTTACACCATTAAGGCTGGCTACGCACTATTCTGATCTGTATTACGACTCACTGCAAATACGGATTCAGATGCTTTGCTAGCCCTATCGTTTACATCGGGATATTTTTTTGAATCGCCGACAGCGCATTACAACCATTCTCACCCTTGGCCTGCCAATCATAGGCGGCATGTTATCGCAAAGTTTACTCAACTTAGTCGATGCCGCAATGGTCGGCCGCTTGGGCGAAACAGCCTTGGCCGGTGTTGCCCTCGGCGGTTATAGTAATTTTCTGGCCGTGAGTCTTATATTGGGACTTTCTTCAGGAGTACAAGCATCGATAGCTCGTCGACAAGGCCAAGGCCGTGATCACGACTGCGCCGTACCGCTGCGCTGGGGTATCCTGCTAGCTCTTATCATTACGCCCCCTCTAAGCCTATTTTTTTATCTTCATTCTGAGTGGTTAACCGCACTCATGAGCGATGATATTCAAACCCAGTCGATTGCTGAACACTATTTCAATTACCGCATACCAGCATTAGTGTGCGTGGCTCTTAATCTGAGTTTTCGCGGCTATTGGAATGGTATCAATAAGCCACTGGTTTATTTACGAATTTTACTGTTAGTGCAACTGCTTAATATCCCCATCAGCTATGTCCTTATTTTTGGCTATTTCGACATACCAGCCATGGGCGCACCGGGAGCCGCTCTTGGTACTAGCTTATCTTTGTGCATTGGCGCCCTACTGTGCACCGCGCTGACGCTCCCTCACGCCCGCTACAAGGGCTTATTTCGCCGAAGCAGCGATGATCGAGCAGTACTGCAGTCGCTCCTCAAACTCGCCATACCTCACTCGACGCAACAATTCTTTTTTGCCATGTCGATCGCTGTGCTGTTTTGGATCATCGGCCAACTAGGCACTGCCGAACTAGCAATTGGCCACGTCCTCGTCAACCTAGCATTACTGTTAATATTACCCGGCGTGGGGATCGGCATGGCCTGCACAACACTGGTCAGTCATGCCCTCGGTCAGAGAAACCCCAGCCTTGCCAGTCGCTGGGGCTGGGATGCTATCCTGACCGCCAGCGTCATCATCGTTTTCCTAAGCTTGCCTATGTGGCTTTTCCCCGAGCCACTGTTGCGCCTCTTTTTGGCCACCGAAGCGGCTGTCAGCCAAGCCCATCTGCCGATGATGTTAACCGGTTTAGCCATCTCACTGGATGCTGCCGCTATCGTATTAACTCAAGCGCTACTCGGCGCAGGCGCCAACCGGAGCGTGATGTTGATCAGTATTTTAGGGCAATGGTGTTTTTACTTGCCGTTAGCCTGGCTCATCGGCCCTTGGCTCGGCTTCGGCCTGACAGGCATCTGGATATTACAGGTCGTCCATCGCTGCGGATCATCGTTTATTTTTATTTATATCTGGATGCGCCGGAACTGGGTTCATATCCGCCTATAGATTAGTTAAACTAAAGAGCGCTCTATGAAAAAGCGCTGAACCGATAAAGCCCCTGCCCTGAATCGACCGGATATACCCTTAGCTATGATGCAACAGAGCCTCGTTTTCTCTTTTTTCCTGATTTTTACCGGCGCAGCAGTACTGGCTTCGGTGGCTCTTTATACCCGCCAACCCCTGCTGGTTGCGTACATCGTACTCGGAGCAATTTTAGGGCCTTACGGTTACAGCTATATTCAGGATACCGCTCTGCTCTCGGATATCTCCCATGTCGGCATCATCTTTCTGCTATTCCTTCTCGGTCTGGATATGCAACCTAGTCATTTGGTACATATGCTGAAAAAGGCGACATTAGTGGCTATTTTTAGCGCGATCATTTTCATGGCCATCGGCTACGGTGTCGGCATTGCATTTAGCTTTACCCGCACAGAAGCGATCATTATTGGCGTCGCCTTGATGTTTTCCAGCACGATCATCGGTATCAAACTGCTACCGACCACCGTACTGCATCATAAATATACCGGTGAGCTTGTGGTCGGCCTACTATTGCTACAGGATGTTATCGCCATTTTAGTGCTGCTATTGCTTAATAGTGGTGATGGTGAAGCGAGCCAGCTATTTACCTTCTTGAAAACCGCCATCGCCCTGCCACTCATTATTGGCGCCGCGCTGCTCTTTGTTCGCTATGTATTACTCCCGCTGATTCAGAAATTTGACCGTTTTCACGAATACATCTTTCTGTTAGCAATCGGCTGGTGTCTCGGCCTAGCCGAACTCGCCCATGCGGTTGGCCTATCTGCAGAGATCGGCGCTTTTATTGCCGGCGTCAGTTTAGCAACCAGCCCTATCGCCCAATACATCGCCACCAGCCTAAAACCGTTGCGGGATTTTTTCCTCATTCTGTTTTTCTTTTCGATCGGTGCCAGTTTCAATCTGGGCTTACTCGGCCAGATTATTGTCCCATCAATCATCTTGGCGCTGCTGGTTCTGGTGATTAAGCCGATCGTATTTCGCTTTTTACTGCACAATATCAGCGACAGCAAACAACTGGCGTGGGAAGTCGGCTTCCGTCTGGGGCAGATCAGTGAGTTTTCTCTACTGATTGCCTATATGGCCACTAGCGCCTCTATGATCGGCCAAGAAGCGTCCCATGTTATTCAGGCAACCGCCATTCTGACCTTTCTGCTATCGACCTATATTGTCATCTTTAACTACCCCAACCCCATTGCGGTATCCGATAAACTCAGACGCGATTAGTAGGCTGCCTCTAATCGCGCAAAGTCACATAATTCATCGTATCAGCGTCATGGCGGGCAAAGTCAGAAGCGCTGTTTGTCTCTTGCCTGCCACATTGCTGCAGCGTGTTCAAAGCAATCAACCTCAGTGGCTTTATTCAGCAGCCTAAGCAACAGCGCCAGGGTTGAGATCACCGCCCCTTCACCATACTCATGTTCTATTTCTCCGCGCCACAACCTTACTAAGTCGGCACTATCAAGCGCCTGCTTAACCAACCGACGAGGATAATAACGCGGCCACTGACTGGCCGAATAGTCGCTCCCGCGAGTCCATTGTAGATCACACTCGGCATCTGGTTTAACTTCTGCTTCGCCGCCATCACCTTTAATCGTCAAGCCATTCTCAACTCCTAACAACTGAGCCGCCTTCTGATGCATCGGACCATATGCCGGGTGAAACACGCCATCCACGGTATGTCGTGCATGCAGCGGATTGATCAACCGACACAGTGTATGAACCGGCGACCTCAGCCCCAACACCGGCCGTAAGTTGATAATCCGGCTCATCGGCGGACTCAGCACATCGATGGACATAAAAGCGAATTGCGTCGCATCTAACGCGGAGGCAACTTCATCCCAGTTACTACAGCCGCGGATACCGAACAGCGCCAAACAATCCTCGGTGTAAATCCGCTCAGGGGTGTGGCCTCTAGCCCCATGCATAAACACCCGAATACCTTGTTCCGCCAATAACAGCGCCGTCAAAATAAACCAAGGCAGTTGACGCTTCTTACCCGCATAGGTAGACCAATCCAAATCGACCTGCAACTGTTCGGGCGCACCACAGCGGCCACGAACCGCCTCAATAAAACCAGCCAACTCTTCTGGTGACTCCTCTTTCACCCGCAGCAACATTAGAAAAGCACCCAGTTGCTCAGGCTCTACCTGGCCCGCTAAAATCATCTCCATTGCTTCACGGGCTTCAATTTGACTAAGAGAGCGCGAACCCTGCTTACCTTTACCTAGAATACGCACAAAGGGAGCGAAAGGATGCTCCGCTGACGGCTGTTTCTGTAACATAGACCTGCTCTGATTTATCATATGAATGTCGTTCGATTTTATACCCTCAAGCCTAACGGCATGAAGCATTTACGCAGATAAAATCTGATAACCACCGATTATGACTCAACCGACCCGACAAAAGATTAAAAAATCCAACCATATGGCCGATCTAAGCCTCATTAGCACCTCGGCGGATGCTTTAATTTGCCGTCACTGGTAGAATCCGCGCTTCGTCAGGAGAAGCCCATGAAACCGAACCGTTCCCGCCCTAAAAATCAGCGCCCGGCCCGCAAGCCAGCCCACCCGCTACCGACCGAAGCGGTCGAGTTGAATATCGAATCCCTGAGCCATGACGGCCGAGGCATCGGACGCTATCAGGGCAAAACAGCGTTTATCGCCAACGCCTTACCCGGAGAACAGGTTCAGGCACGTCTGACAGAGGAGAAAGCAAAATTTTACCTCGGCCATACAGATGCAATCTTGACGCCATCGAGTCACCGCATCGAACCGGTCTGCCCGCACTATCAACAATGCGGCGGATGCGACCTGCAACATCTAGACAACACCGAACAGCTGAGCTTAAAACAATCACTAGTGGTCGAACAACTCGAACGGATAGGCCATACTAAACCGGCAAAAGTTGCCGCCCCGCTGACCGCTGAATCATGGCACTATCGACGCAGCGCACGGATTGGCATTAACCAACTCTCCGATGGCGAGCCCATTGTCGGTTTTCGTCGTCGTGGCAGCCACCTACTCAGCCAAATTGACCGTTGCGTCGTACTGGATGAACGGGTTAGCGATATTTTTAGCCGCGTACGTGAGGCTTTGCGCGACACCGGCGATATAAAACATATCACCCAACTGGATATCGATCTGGGTGATCAGGGCGGATACCTCTCTTTACGCCTGAAAAAACAGCTCAATGAGCAACACCTAGAACGCTTTACCGCACTGGCCGACCACTATGCATTAAGCTTACAACTCAACATTATTGGTACCGAGCTCGATAACAGCCTAGCCGAGCCGGTGAGCTATACGCTTAATCAGTTAACGTTACAGTTTCGACCCGGGGATTTCATTCAGGTTAACGCTGAGATCAACCAAAAAATGGTCGCCACCGCCTGCCAATTACTCGACCTTAAACCAACAGATAAGGTCCTCGATCTGTTCTGCGGTTTAGGCAACTTCTCTCTGCCTGTCGCCCAGTCAGGCGCAGCGGTAACCGGCGTTGAGGGCAGCATGAATATGGTGACCCAGGCGGAACAAAATGCCCAATTGAATCAACTCGACAACTGTCGTTTCTTTTGTGGCAATTTGGCGGATGACTTAACAGGCCTGCAATGGTTTCGCGAGTCTTACAACAAGGTCATTTTAGACCCACCTCGCAGCGGTGCCGCCTCACTGATTCCACAAATTTGCAACCAGCGGCCCGAATTGATTCTGTATATATCCTGCAATCCTGGCGCACTGGCACGCGATAGCGAACTACTAGCAACAGAGGGCTACCAACTACAGCAGTTTCTAGTCATGGATATGTTCCCACAAACCCATCACATAGAATCGATGGCACTTTTTATTCGGGGCAAAAAGAAACAGCAGAAAAAGAAATTATTTGCGGGCAAAGGCATCAATCGCTGACATGATAACCGCGATTGACGAGCAGCACATCCTCTTCGCCGACGATGCGATTGTAGTGGTTAACAAAGCGGCCGACGTACTCTCAGTACCCGGCCGAGGCGAACATAAGCAAGATTGCATTTGGCGACGGGTACAACTGCGCTTCCCAACGGCCAGAATCGTTCACCGGCTTGATTACGCGACATCCGGCATCATGGTGCTGGGGCTCACGGCAGAAAGCCACCGCCACCTGAGTATTCAATTTCAGGACCGCCTAACAGAGAAAAACTACCAAGCAATTATCGCCGGACGACTTGAGCCGGAAAGCGGCACGGTGGATCAGCCTCTGCGTTGTGACTGGGATAACAGACCATTACAGATGATTGATCCCGAACAGGGAAAGTCAGCACAGACCCATTGGCAAGTAATGCAGCACTTAGATAATGCCACACGGGTCAAATTGACGCCTATCACCGGTCGCTCGCATCAACTTCGGGTACACATGCAATATCTTGGGCACCCCATACTCGGCGACCGTTTTTACGCCCAACCCGAGCAACTCGCCCGAGCCGAACGTTTATTACTGCACGCCCAAGCACTTAGCTTTACTCACCCTAGCAGCCAAGAACCGCTATCCTTTAGCACCCCGTGCCCCTTCTAGAAAACGGCAAAAGCACCGTTTAAGTGTCTTCAGCCCATTTAATTAATCACCCGAATAAACTCACCTCGCTTAAAGCCAGCAATGGTTTCGGTCAACTGATCAACAATGCGCTGTCGCGCCTGCACACTCCCCCAAGCACTATGTGGGGTAATAATAAGATTAGGCACATCATCCGCTAACAAAGGATTGCCATGTACCGGTGGCTCTTCACTCAAAACGTCGGTCGCCGCACCGGCTAATTTCCCGCTGCGCAAAGCCTCAGCTAAATCGGCTTCATTCACAATACCGCCACGGGCCGCATTGATAATAAACGCGCCGTTTTTCATCTGCGCGATAGTCTGGGCGTTGATTAAATCACGGGTTTGCGCCGTCAACGGACAATGCAAACTTAACACATCAACCTGCGGTAGCAATTCATCTAGCGCCACGCGACCAGCCACGCTATCGCCACCAATACGCTGCGCAATCAGTACCTGCATACCAAAAGCCTCGGCTAGCTGGGCCACACCTGCACCCAGATTACCATACCCCACAATGCCCAACGTTTTGCCGTTAAGCTCTTGAATAGGATAGTCCAACAGGCAAAACTGCTTCGCTTGAGCCCACTGACCATTACGTGCCGCTTGGTTATAGGCGACCAAGTTCGTATGTAGCGCCAACATCAGCGTCATCACATGCTGCGCCACCGATGCCGTACCATAAGCCTGACAGTTCGACACACTGATACCCTGTTCAGCCGCTGCGACAAGGTCAACATTATTCGTCCCCGTGGCTGCGATACACACATGCTTCAATTGTTTAGCAGTCGCCAAAGTTGGAGCATCCAGCACCACTTTATTGACAATAACGACATCCGCGGCAGCGATTCGCTCAGCGACCTGCTGAGCACTGGTCGCAGGATACGCCGTGAATTCGCTGAACTGAGCCTCCAACTCGGCGAGGTTAAGGTCATTACAATCAAGGCTATTGAGATCAAGAAATACCGCTTTCATCACTATTTTCCATCACGTTTACTATAAAAAAGGGGCCTTCGATTGCGAGGCCCCTTTAACGTTTATCTATTACCTAGCAGAACTAGGTAGCGGCGTTTAACCGATCAGATCTTCTCTTTAATCTGCCAGAGAATCTCATCGGCAACCACAGCCGGTGCTGAATAACCATCAGGTGTTTTGACTGTCAGGAAGACACCATTAGCAGTACGATTCATATGCAGCTTATACTGCCCCACATGCTCATACTTACCAGAGTCATCATTATAGACGCCATCCTGCTCACTCCCGAAGACGTAAAGCACTTCACCGCCAAACCAGATTTTGAAGCCCTTACGATTAGCAGCATCATCTTCATTACCATCGATACTGTAAATCTCTTCTGCCACATCGCCTACATCACCAGCTTGCTCTACACTCGCTTCTGTAGCGTCCTTAGCACTGTAAAAGGGCCCATCGCCTGGGTTTCTATCATCAAAACCAAACGCTCGACCAAAGCTACCGGTATCGAAGGTAATTTTTTTACGGTCGGAGTGCAGCCATTCAAAGAAGCCCATTTTTTCAACATCATCGAATGGCGTTGAAGTGGTGTACGTCATATAGATCACACCCGTTTGCTGGTCACGGGTACCCACATCTAGGTCAGTCTTATCGATGGCCTGATTGATCTGCGCCCAAGCCTGATCAACCGGAACCGTAATCTTCAGTGCCGGGAAGCCATTCGAGTCACGACCCATCTGCGGTAGATTATTCTGCTGGCGACGCAGCTCAAGCATACTCATGCTTTCAGCATTACTGGTCGACTTACTCAGATAGCGCAGCATTTCAAACATCATATCGGTTTTGTAACCAACATCTGCCGCATCTTCAGACCAGCTTACCGGCTGATCTTTTTCATCCTGAGATACCCGTACATGCTGCATAGCGATAGTGGTACGATTAAAGTCATCTGCAACAGGACGCACAGATACCCGCAGCTTATCGCTAACAGGACCTTCAATGTCTTGGAAGGTCAGCCGTTTGATCATGCTATCAACAAAGCTCAGCTCTTCGCCATCGACATCAATCCAATCGGTTTCGATAATCCCTTCCTGAGGCGCTGATTTAGCTAGGGCAACATTATTGAAACGCCAGAAATCCTGCAATTGAACCCAGACATCGCCAATAGGCTCATCAACCACAAGGATTTTATCGCCATCCTGTCGCTTCAGATTAACTGTACCGCTGCCTGCATCCGCATAGAAAAACTCAGGACGAGGCACCTCAAAGGCACTACTACGCTGCGAAGCTGTCTGTCCGGCACTCGGTATATCCAAACTGTCTTGCATCGCTTTAGAACGTGCTTGAATAGAAGGCGGTAACTCGAGCCGTTTAGTTGCCTGCGCCTCTTCGTAGTTTTGGCTGCGATCGTTAATAATTCCGTTCTCACCGTAAATCGGATTTGAGTAGGAACCACATCCAGCAATACTCAACACAGCTGCTGCCAGAGGCAACAAGGCAATTATTCTCATTATGCTCGTCCGTTAGTTTCAGATAATTTCGCAGGCTTTCAGCGCTTCACGCACCTGATTGTGGAATGGCTCAGACAAGACTGTCAGCGGTAAACGAATACCCAGCCCGATCAAGCCCATTTCAGCAACGGCCCACTTCACCGGAATAGGGTTCGACTCAACAAACATCGCTGTATGCAGCGGCATGAGCGCAGTTTGCATAGCACGCGCAGCTTCCGCTTCACCGGCAATCGCTAAGCGACACAGCTCACCCATCTGCGCAGGTGCCACGTTGGCGGTCACGGAGATATTACCATCACCACCAAGTAACATTAGCTCAACGGCGGTGCCGTCATCACCAGAATAGATAGCAAACTCTTTTGGCGCCGCATCAATCAAGGTTTTAGCGCGGTCTAAATCACCCGTCGCTTCTTTAATACCAATAATGTTAGGTATCTCTGCTAAACGTAATACCGTTTCAGGTAACATGTCACAGGCGGTGCGACCCGGCACGTTATAAAGGATTTGTGGAATATCGACGGCTTCGGCAACAGTTTTGAAATGCAAATACAGACCTTCTTGGGTCGGCTTATTGTAATAAGGGGTCACTAACAAACAGGCATCGACACCGACGCTCTTTGCAGCTTCTGTTAGCTCAATCGCTTCTCTGGTGGAGTTCGCACCGGTTCCGGCAATCACAGGAATGGCACCGCTAACACGATCGACCACCCGTTTAATAACCTGACAATGCTCATCACAGCTCAATGTTGCCGATTCGCCACTTGTACCTACAGCGACAATTGAGTCGGTGCCCTTTTCCAGATGAAAATCGACCAGCTTATCCAGTGCGTCCCAATCGACCTCACCGTTTGAATTCATCGGGGTAACAAGAGCAACAATGCTGCCAGTAATCATCATGGTCTCCATCAAGAGGTGTACAGTATGGTCCTATGGTACTTGCCCGCGTTTTGCGGCTCAACCCATTTCAGCTCAAGAAGTTAGCGTAATCTGAATATTCAAAAAACGGTGTCTACAGGGGCTGCCAAAACTGTGTAATCTGTTATCGTATAAAAAGCGTATCATTCTAACTGATCTCTATCCGATAAGCGTAGTATTTAAGCCCGATTTTTAAGGAAAATGCATGAGCCAGCCTACAATTGATCAACCAGTAACCGACTTCACCGCAGCAGCCACTAGCGATACCACTGTGACGCTATCAGAACTCAAAGGTTCCAACGTGGTCATTTATTTCTATCCGAAGGACAGCACCCCCGGCTGCACCACCGAAGGTCAAGATTTCCGTGATATGTTCAGCCAATTCGAAGCGGCCAACACATTGATATTTGGTGTTTCACGGGATGGCATGCGCGCCCATGAAAATTTCAAAGCAAAGCAATCATTCCCTTTTGAGCTGATTAGCGATCCGGACGAAGCATTGTGCAAACTATTCGATGTGATCAAGCTTAAGAAACTGTATGGCAAAGAACATATGGGTATCGAACGCAGCACCTTTTTGATTGATGCCGAAGGGGTATTACGAAAAGAGTGGCGCAAGGTAAAAGTTAAAGAGCATGTCGCCGAAGTACTTGAAGCCGCACAAGCACTTTAATCACTGATCAACTAAAACACCAGCGCAATAAAATTGCGCTGGGTTGATACCGATATTCTTGGTATAAGTTTGAGTATCAAAACAAAACGTTCACTTAAACGAACCTTATGCCTCAAGCCTTATTAAACTTGGCTTTATCTTGGTACATCGACTGATCGGCTCGCTGAAACAGAGCATCCATCGTTTCACCTGTTTGGTATTCAACCACCCCAAAACTGCAACTGAGATCGATATCATTGACGAAGCGTGTTGCGCCTATCACGGCTCTTAATTTCAGCGCCACATTTGAGGCTTGCTCAAGATCAGAGCACGGTAGAAGAATTAAAAATTCATCACCACCCCAACGCGCTAAACAATCAATGCTCTGCAAATTCGCTGCAATCGTTTTAGCAAGAACAACCAACACCTCATCACCGGCATTGTGTCCATGCGTATCATTGATACGCTTGAAATGATTAATATCGAAAAAGATCAATGATAACGGGTGGCTGTAACGCTGCGAACGCGCCACTTCTTTGGCTAACTCGATATTTACTTTTTCACGATTAGCGATTTGCGTTAACACATCGGTGTGGGAGAGTCTTTCAACATTAACCACCTGCGCTTGCAGCTGGTTATTTTTACCTTCTAATTCCTTAGCTTTATGGGCGAGCAGTTTTTCTAAGGTTTTATTACCCTCCTGAAGCAAGCGCATCTGTGTCTGCAATGCTTGTTCGGCGACTTTGCGGGCATGAATATCATGATGGGCGCCCATCAAACGGGTCACTATGCCCTCTTCATTCCGCGTTACGGCTTGCGCTCGATCTTCGATCCACAGATAACTACCATCACTTTTTTTACATCGATATTCAATATGATAGGTGTCACTTTGGCCCCGTATATACTGTTCGATATGCAGCATAACCTGAGGGTATTCATCAGGATGGATGATCTCTTCCCATGTAAACACATCGGCCAGCAATGTCCCGACAGGATAACCGAGCATACGGTACCAACCGGGGCTACGAACCACATAACCGGTCTCCGCGTTCCAATCCCAACTACCCTCGACGATCAGATCAATGATGGTATTCAGCGTCAAATCGGCATCATCTACCGTATCGTGTTCATACGTTTTATAGGGCATATTGGTATCACTTTTCATAACAACAGCATATCAATAATGGCCAGAAGACAACCGAACTACCCCAAGACTATTCACGCGTACCCGCTTAAATCTCATCGCTACCAGCCATAAAGCTACCAACCTCTGATCTTCAATTGACAACATTATGGCTAGACTATGACACATCAAAGCAAAGCTCAAATCACTTGGTCTCAGCACTTTGATCATCTTGGATAAATGCATGACTCTTAGGCCAAGCATTGAGAATCGCTTTAATCAAGGTTGCCAACGGAATCGCAAAAAACACACCCCAGAATCCCCAGATGCTACCAAAAACCAGCACGGCGATGATAATAGATACCGGATGTAAATTGACCGCTTCAGAGAACAATAGCGGCACCAGCACATTACCATCAAGTGCCTGAATAATGCCGTAGGCTAACATCAGATACCAAAATTCATTCGTCCAGCCCCATTGAAAAAATCCAATCAAGGCGACCGGCAAGGTAACCAAGGCCGCACCGATATAAGGAATTAGCACCGACAACCCCACCATAATCGCCAACAAAGCCGCATAATTAATACCCAGCAAAGCAAATGCCGCATAAGTCACCGAGCCGACGATCAAAATCTCAATCACTTTACCCCGAACATAGTTGGCAATTTGCTGATCCATCTCAGTCCAAACTTGAGTCAACATCGCTTTTTTCTGAGGCAGAAAGGAAACCCACCAGCGGACCAAATTGCTGCCATCTTTCAAAAAGAAAAACACCAGAATCGGCACTAAAACAACATAGATCAGCAGCGCGATCAGCCCAGTAATCGAGCTTAGAGAATACGTCACCACCATCTGCCCCAGCTTTCTCAATTCAGCGGTAGCTAGGTCGATTATCTGTGTGATCTGCGTTTCCGAGAACACATCTGGATATTGCTGCGGTAACAACAACAAAACCTCTTTCGCTTGGGTCACCATACCGGGCAGTTCATTAAACAGATTCACTGATTGCTTCCATGCCAACGGCATAATAAACAGTAACAACGACAGTAACGCGCCAATAAATAACGCAAAAACGAGTAACACCGAGGCGAGATGCGGCACCCGGTGCTCTTTTAACCAGACGATCATACCTTGCATCAGAAATGCCAAGATAATACTGGTGAAGACCGGTGTCAGTGCCTGCCCTAGATAGAGAATGACCCCAAGTGCGGAGGCGAGGAGCACCAACAAAAGCAACACCTCTTCATTCGAGAAGTAGTTGTCGATCCACTTATTAAAAATCTTTCTCACGCTGTGCTCCCTTTAGCTGCGCTGGATGATATAGGTATAGCGACCATCTTCGCTGAACGATTCCAACATTTGATGGTCTGACTGATCGATAAAGGCCTTAAAATCCCGCTGTGAACCAGCATCCGTGGCAACCACTTTGAGAATGCTACCCGACTCTAGCTTATGTAACGCTTGCTTGGCTTTCAATAAAGGCAACGGACAATTCAGTCCGCAGGTGTCGAGTTGTTCGTCCCAGTGGGTCTCAGTCATGAAAAAGTTCCAGATACAGATAAGAGGTCAGCAATATATACCAAAAAACGAGGTATTATAAACCACAATTACACTTAACTCTTTCTGTGGCCATAGAAACTCAGCTAAAGGATCATTAATTTGCGTACCGGACTTTCACGATATCTGCTAGCAGGCATCCTATCAATCAGCCCTGTCTCGCTCATTCAGGCTGACGACCTACCCCTAATCGCTAACAGCTCTTCGACCATCTCGCTTGATCAGGAGTATCAGCTCGGTCGAACTTGGGCTCGTATGCTACGTGGTAGTGCCCCTGAATACGGTGACCCTCTGCTGGTCAACTATATCGATGGATTACTGTGGAAAATCGCCGCCAACAGCCAGCTACAGGATCACCGCCTCGACCTAATCGTACTCGACACTCCCGTACTTAACGCGTTCGCGGTTCCCGGAGGCGTTGTCGGCATAAATGCGGGTCTATTTCTTGGCGCCCAAGATGAGCAAGAGTTTGCATCGGTTATTGCCCACGAGCTTGCCCACCTTTCGCAACGCCATTATGCACAGCAGTTAGAAGAGAGCCGTCGCAACACCCCTTTACTCTTAGCGGGTATCTTAGCCAGTATCTTGATTGCCAGCGCCGATTCTCAAGCTGGCATGGCCGGCATCACCTCATCCATGGCGGCAGGACAACAATCAAGCATCAACTTTACCCGTCGTAATGAGCAGGAAGCCGATCGTATTGGCATGTTAAACATGGTCAATTCCGGTTTTGACCCCTATGCGATGCCACGGATGTTCTCCCGGCTACAACGCGCGAGCCGGTTTTTGGGACAAAAGCCTCCCGAGTTTCTGCTGACCCACCCGGTCACCGAATCTCGTATTGCCGATGCGGAAAACCGTGCTGGCCAACTAACAAAACCCGCCTTCAAACAACAAAGTTATGAATATCAGCTGTTAAAGAAACGCGTCGAAGTACATTATTCTAGCGACCTGAACCAGTTGATTAAAGGCTATCAAGTCAGCGCATCAGACGACCAGTTAAGTGCTTACGGACTAGCATTAGCGTTAATTAAAAAAGGCGACTACGACCAAGCAGAGAAGGCTCTGGCTAAACTGCCCGATAACTTACAACGCCACCTTTACATCCGCCTGACCTATGCTGAACTCGCCCTCGCCGCTGGCAAACACCAACAAGCTCTGCAGCAGATGGAGCAATTAATTCAGCTTTATCCAGACAGTTATCCCGTTAGCCAGCGCTATGCAAAAGCACTTAGCGCAAATCGTCAGTACAAAAAAGCGGCTCGCATTCTCAGCGAACTCAGTCAGCGTTTCCCGTCCAATAGCTATATCTGGTATGAACTAGCAGAAGCCTATGGGCTAGCCGGCAATACCCTTGGGGTTCACGAAGCTCGCTCAGAGTACTTTCTACTTACCGGATCAACCGATAAAGCCCTTCGTCAGATAGACTTCGCCCTGCGGGAAAAAAATCTTTCCAGCAGCGATATCGCCAGACTTGAAGAACGTAAACGGGAAGCCGAACGGGTTAGAGAGCAGATAAAAAACTCACTCTAGGCGCTTCCAACAGAATCATCTGGGCACCACAGCGCCCAAATTCCGCTTAAGCGGCATCGGGCAAACCTCCCCAACAAAACTCAGCATGCATACCCATTTTAAGAGGTGCCTTGCTTGTGCTACCACCTAATTACTGCTTTGATTACCTTATTGATACTGTTTAAAGATTGGCGTTACAGCACCGGTTTATCACCGCTGACTGCCCGTCAGTCGGTGATATAGAGCGACAGAGGTGGCTAGCCAAAAACCGATGCCTAGTAATCGAACTCGCTAACCTATCGCTTAACAAGCGATAGAAAAAATAGTCATTATTCATAGCAGTACGGAAAAGACAGATGTACAACGAGGCTAAGCAATGAAATTAACACTTGATGATACGCTGGAATTTGAAGAAATTTCACCGGACTCAGACTCGATACTCGTTTCACGAAAGTCATACCGTATTCCGGTTAAAGACCGCCAAACCTCCTCACTGATCACCAATGGCTCGACCTATCCGCTACTCGATATCAGTGTTGAAGGTGTCTGTATTGGTATCGATGCCACGGCGCCTCTCACCTCTTCTGATATCTCGCCAGAATGCAAAATCGTGCTCGGACAAGAGCAATTTAACGGACTAGTTGGCGAGGTAGTACACTCCTCCCTCGATGAGAACGGTAATTGGATCTGTGGTATTCAGTGGCAGAATATGGATAACGAAACCGTTCAATCCTTAGAACATGCCCTGCTCGGCCTGCGCAAAGAGATCTTCGACGATGCCTGATTATAAGAATCTGGATATTATGGGTTTATTACTCAGCGAAGAGGTCGATGACAATATCGATGAACTTCAACAACTGAATAATTTTATTTTTTGCGATAGCGAAGAGACAGCGACAAAAGCTGCACCTAAAGATCAGGGCGAACTGATTTGGGAAACCGAAAATGATCAGTTTGCGATCCATGCTTGGAAGTTAAAGGGCAAAATCAGCCTTAAGTTTATCACTAAGTCGAAAACTAACGTCTCAGTAGAAAGGCTCGCTAAGGTGGCATTAAATGCCATTTTGGAAGACCTTAAGAAGGCTAACCCATGACCATTATTGTTTGCCCAAACTGTTCGCGTAAGCATCATGCCGATACCAGTCGTTTCGCCGAGAAAAAAAGGTTTGTTGTACGCTGCAAAGCCTGTGAACACAAGTTCATCATTAACCTTGATCATAGCGGTGTTGTCCTACCCGATGCCGAAACCGCCGCGACAGCTAAGCCGACAGCGCCGGTAATCCCCACGGTTAACGCTGCGCCTCAACCGGCGGAAGCGCCTAGCGCTACACCGAGTACGCATAAAACGCCGCGTAAAATCTGTGTCTCTTTGAGTAAAGGCGGCGTGGGCAAAACCACCACTGCGGTTAACCTCAGCGCCGGCTTAGCGATGGCTGGATATAAGGTTTTATTAATCGATACGGATACCCAGGGTCAATCTTCATTTATGTTGGGTAAAAAACCGCCTGCAGGATTAACTGAATTACTCACCGGTGAGCTGACGCCGAAAGAGACCATTGTTCAGGCGAGACCCAACCTCTGGCTACTCGGCGGTGGCCGCTCTTTAGCAGGCGTTAAACGAATTATCGATAAAAAAAGTTTTGGTTCTGAATGGACCCTATCCGAAGCGATGGAAGAGATTGATAATGCCTACGATTTTGTCATTATCGATACCTCACCTGGGTGGGATCAACTGACGGTGAATGTGCTATTTTACGCCACCGAAGTGCTCACACCGGTATCACTCGAAGTCATGTCGCTACATGGCTTGGCCGAATTTACTAAAAATCTCCATGCGATCAAAAAATACAAAGATATCGATCTTAATTATATTTTGCCAACCTTTCTCGACACCCGGGTGGAGCAACCTAAAAACATCTACCGTAAGCTCCAAAGCCTCTATGATGACAAGGTATGCACTCCCATACGCTACGACGAGCAACTGAGCCGCTCACCTTCACACGGTGAAACTATCTTTGAGTTCCTACCCGACGGCGATGGTGCCGCCGATTATGCTGCACTGGTACGTACCATCACTCAAGATAAAACTATTTTACTCGGTGGTATTAAAGGAAAAGGTAAAGATGACACTGTGATTCCATCACTCTAGCCCGCCTAGCAGCGAAGCTTGATTCCAAGCGCGTTCGCAGCGCACTGACCCAAAGAAAGCTCATCCGGTAACAGCAAACCTCAAGCCAAAGAGGTTTGTGTTTTTCCATATACACTCACCACAGACAAAAAAAGCGCTGACGTTAGTCGCCAGCGCTTTTCTATTTAGGCTGCACCTAAGGCAGCAACCCTATCAAACAGTCTCAATACTTAGCTTCATTCAGTGCTGTTACAGCAGCCCCAATGCCAGAACCGGGAATGCAATAATCAATCCCAAGCGCACGATATCGGATAACACAAAGGGGAACACGCCTTTGAAGATTTCCTTCAGCGGTATCTCAGGAGCAACCGATTTTATCACGAACACATTCATCCCAACGGGCGGAGTGATAAGCCCTAACTCCACGGTGATGACCGCAATAATACCAAACCAGATAGGGTCAAAGCCGGACGCTTGAATCAGTGGGTAGACCACCGGTACAGTTAATAGCAGCATAGCAATACTGTCCATTACGCAGCCAAGTACGACAAACAGCAGCAGCACACAGAACAGCACCATATAGGGAGATAGTTGTAAGCTTTCGACCAACTCTACCAGCGAAAACGAAATACGTGATACCGAGAGGAAATAACCAAAGATCTCTGCGCCGATAATCATAAAGAAGATCATTGCTGACATAAATAAGGTTTCTTCTACCGCTTCTTTAAACTGCTGGAACTTCATACCCCGGAAAATAGCGATAAAGAAAGTACCCGCCGCACCGACCGAAGCCGCTTCAGTGGGCGTAAAGAAGCCGGTATAGATGCCACCGATAATCAAGGCAAAAACACCGGTAAAGGGTGCTAGCCCTTTCAAGCCGACAACTTTCTCCATCAAGGTAGTTTTTTTACCCGGTTGAGCTAGGTGTGGAAAAAGAAACACCACAATCGCGATAGTAACACAGTAGAGCGCCAAGCCCAGTAAGCCCGGAATCACACCGGCAATAAACATCTCACCTACAGATTGCTCCGTAATCAGTGCGTAGAGCAGCAGTGCAATCGAGGGCGGAATCATAATACCCAGAGTACCACCGGCGGCCAGTGTGCCTGATGCCAGCGATTTAGCGTAACCATTCTTTTCCATTTCAGGCAGTGCAACGCGTGACATACTTGCCGCCGTGGCCAAAGAGGAACCAGATATCGCCGAGAAAATACCACAGGAGGTCACTGCCGCCAGCGCCATCCCACCACGCCAGCTACCAAACAGTGTGCGCGCACCTTCAAAAAGCTCCTGCGACATCTTTGCTTTTGAGGCAAAAACACCCATCAGGATAAACATAGGAATCGGACTAAAGCTATAGTTCGATAGTGTTTCAAACGGGCCACTATCCAAGATAGATAACGCCGGTTCAAAGGCAACAATCCAACCAAAGCCAATAAAACCGGTCATTGCCATCGCGAGTGCGATGGGCATACGAACGGCAATCATCACCAACATACCGATGATACAGATAAAGCCAATAAGTGATCCGCTCATGACTGATGCCCCTCGTGACGGAAGAAAAACAGACGAAGACTAATCAGCAATGCCGCTAGCGCTAAAAAAGCCGTGGCAAAGGAGGTAATCGCATACAAATAACTCAGAGGAATCAATAGATCCTGAGTTGTTTCACCCGACATCTCAGCCTGTCCTATCGCATGATAGAAACGATAACTCATGCCACCACCGAGCATCACAAAGCCCAGCATGTAAAACCCTTCAAGCCATGCCTTAGCCCGCTCGGAAAAATTTTCAGTAAACAGATCAACGATCACCTGTGAACGTCCCACTGAATACGGCAGAGCAAATACGACCATTAACAACAAGCCATATTTAATCAATTCGACACCACCAATAAAGGTCAGATCAACCGAGCCATCGGTCGCTTTAAACAGCGCCCGGGTCAGCACATCTGCCAAGGTGATAAACATCATAGAGACAAGAATGGCGCCGCTGATCACATGCATTGCATGGGTAATACGATCAAACAGCCGGCTGAATGCCATCATAAACTACTCCATTAACCGGAATAAAAGAGAGGAAGCCCAGTCTAAACACCGACTAGGCCCCTGTCCGACTACCCTATACGAATAGCCGGAACGGAGGTCAAACTTAGTTGCAGCTCGCAGACAACGCTTGAGCGCGGGCATACACCTGACGTGCAGGCAAACCTTTTGCTTCCAAGTCTGCTAGGTAATTTTCAGTCGCAGCATCCAGCACCGGTTTCCACGCAGGGTTTTCACTTCCACCTTCAACGGAGTAGATCTCATGGCCGAGTTCAACCGCCTGAATACGCCCTTTCAAGTCCAGATCATCAAACACTTTAGCGGCAATTTGCGACCATTCAGAACCAGAGTTGTTATCCAGCACCTTTTGCAGATCGGCAGGCATACTGTTATAAACACTTTTATTCATCGTCATGACAAAAGCGGTAGAGTACAAACCACCCACTTCGGTATGCTTCGGCGTCAACTCATTGATACGGAAGACTAGTTGACCTTCCCATGGCAGAGCAACACCGTCGATAACGCCCCGCTGAACCGATTGATACGACTGCGGCGCTGGCATACCCACAGGCTTAGCACCTAAGCCGTCTAACATATTGGCAACGACCGTAGATGGACGGCGAATACGTAAGCCACTCAGATCAGCCGGTTCCTTAACCATTTTCTCCGTGGTATGAATGTGCCCCTGACCATGGGTAAAAAGAAACAGCGGCTTAGTATCTTTAAACTCAGCAGCAATCAGCCCTTCATCATAGAGGCTTTCCAGCACACATGAACCATTGGCAGCGTTCTTAGCAATACCCGGCAGTTCAACCACCTGACTCAGCGGGAAGCGGTTAGCCGTGTATCCCAGTACGGTGAGTGTGACATCAGCAATACGGTTTTTAACCGCATCGTACTGTGCTGGCGGTTTAGCCAGCGTTGATGAAGGATAAACCTCTACGTCGATACGACCATCGGATTCAGCTTCAACTTTATCAGCCCATTTCTGTGCGATATTTTTATGCTGTCCTGAAACCGGTGGAAAAAAATGTGCCAAACGCAATGTGTATTCAGCAGCCTGCGCCGGTGCCTGAACCATCATGGCAGCAGTCAATGCCATTGCAGCCGTAAACATTGGCTTTTTCATGTGAGACTCCTCAGTCTAAATTTGGTAAAACATTCAATTTTTCAGGTCTAATTATTATGGGGTCAAACGAGCAGAGAGCTGTTGGTTAGCAAAACTCTTCAGTATCAATCTCAGCCTGAGTGGCCGGGTTATAACGATGACCAACAACCGTTTGCTGATTGATAAGTTGATCAAGCTGAGCAGATGCCTCAGCACTCAAGGAGCACTCAACGGCGCTGATATTTTCTTTTAAATGATCCAAGTTTGTGGTGCCTGGGATCGGAATAATGTTGTCACCCTGAGCTAACAACCAGGCAAGCGAAAGTTGCGTCAAGGTCATATTTTCGGCCTTAGCCACCTTTTCCACTTGATCAAGCAATTGCAGGTTTTGCGCATAGTTCTCAGGCGAAAAACGCGGCATCCCTCGGCGAATATCTTTCGCTTCTAGCACGCTGACATCCTTCAATTTACCTGTCAGAAAAGCCCGCGCTAATGGACTAAAGGCAACAAAGGATGCGCCCAACTCACGGCACGCCGCCAAGATGGCAATTTCAGGATTACGGGTCCAGAGGGAGTATTCTGTCTGAACAGCGGCAATTGGATGGACTTTATGGGCTTTACGCAGCGTATCCGCCGACACTTCAGATAAACCAATCTCGCGAATTTTTCCGGCCGCCACGAGGTCAGAGAGAGCCCCAACGCTGTCTTCGATCGGCACATTACGATCCCAGCGATGTAAGTAATACAGGTCAATAACATCGGTTTGCAGGCGACGCAGACTGTCTTCACAGGTTTTCGTAATTACCTCAGGACGACCATTTATTTCACGTACACCCGCATCATTCTTGAACATGCCGCATTTACTGGCCAAGACAAATTCATTGCGGCGCCCTTTGAGCACTTTACCAAGCAGAGTCTCATTATTACCGAAGCCATATAGCGCGGCGGTATCCAGCATGCTGTAACCAAGGTCGAGTGCCTGCAGCAAAATTTGCTCAGCCGCCTTTTCAGAAGGCGGCGTGCCATATGCATGTGACAGGCTCATGCAGCCTAAGCCTATCGGCGAACATTCAAACGAGCCTAGTTTGCGGGTATTCATACCACCGTATCTCCTGCTGTGTTGATATTTCGTTAAGCAGCTTACTCGGCTGCTTGCAAACACTTCTCGAGGCTGTCGAGGGTTTCCATCGCGGGGTAGCACTGGCTCAGGCTTGAATTAGGTTCACGCCCTTCACGAATAGCCGCAAAGAATTCGCGGTCCTGCAGCTCAATACCGTTAAACGACACAGCAACACCGGAAAGGTCAACCGGATTACCTTTACCGTCCTCTAAGTCATCATAACGAGCAACATAGGTGCCGTTATCACAGATATAGCGGAAGAATGTGCCGAATGGACCATCATTATTAAAGGACAGTGACAATGTACAGAGCGCACCACTCGGCACTTTCATGCCGATACTCATATCCAGGGCAATCCCTAAATCAGGGTGCACCGGCCCCTGCATGGCTTGCACTTGGTTAGCGGTTTCACCGGTCTGATATTGGAACAGATCAACCGTGTGGCAGGCGTGATGCCATAGTAGGTGATCGGTCCATGAACGAGCTTCACCCTTAGCATTGGTGTTAGTACGACGGAAGAAATAGGTTTGCACATCCATCTGCAAGACCTTCAGCTCACCCGCTTGGACTTTATTATGAATCCACTGATGGCTTGGGTTAAAGCGACGGGTATGCCCCGCCATCGCGACTAATCCAGTTTCTTTCTGCAGCGCAACAATCTCTTTGGCATCGTCAATGTTATCGGCCATAGGGATCTCAGTTTGCACATGCTTACCAGCTTGCAGGCACTGCTTAACCTGCGCTGCATGCATCTGCGTTGGCGTCGCAAGAATAACGCAGTCAACGTCATCACGGGCCAAGCTTTCTGCCAGATCAGTGGTGTAATGAGGGATGTTATGTTCCGCAGCAAAAGCTTTAATTTTCTCTAAATTAGAACTACCAACAACCGAAACAACCTCTGCACCTTCAATTGCACTGATCGCTTCTAAGTGTTTCATGCCAAAGGCGCCTGCAGCACCGGCGATACATACTCTCATTGAATTTTCTCCAATTTGTCTCAACTATCTCTCTGACATAATGTTGTAAGACTACTCATCCATACGAACAAAACGACACGATTAAGGCAGTCGCAATATCATAGGTAATGGCGCAAACATTAGGCACAGAGACATTAATTAACTTATTAACTAACTTTAACTCGTATTATGACAAAACTATCATTGGTCAACCCGACTGGATAATCAATTAACCGAAACAGCTATTCAATTTTTGCATAGAGCTAATATTTTAAAGATCTTCAAGATCAATGCCATGATCTACGGCACTGAGAAGTTTTATGAACGCAGACTGCGTCGCTGTTGGTTTCCAACTGCTTCGAACCGTTAAACCAATGGGCCGATACGCGTGAGAAACCTCATAAGGAACCGCTTTAAAAACCCCCATCGAGAGTTCATGCTGAATCTGATGTTCGGATACCATCGTCAAACGGTCACTGCCGATTAACAACGCACGAATCAGTATCTGAGAACCGGTTTCAACCAACCGAGTGGGTACATCGAGCCCCGCTTCGGTGAAGGTGGATTCAAAAATAGTCCGGGTCGGGGTTCCTTTTCCCGGCACAACCCAAGGATATTGCTGCAAGGTTTTCAAGGTTACCTGCGGATCCCGACATAACGGATGGTCGGGTCTTGCCACGATCTCTACCGGCGAGGAAAACAGCTCTTCTTGCACCACATCATCAGCCGGCACCGGAAACCGCAAGGCGCCTAATAGTAGATCGATATCACCATGACGTAGATGAAACAACAGATCATCATAGGGACCATCATTGACCCGAATGCGAAAATCAGGAAAGCGCCGCGAAAACTCAATAATAGCCTTAGGTAATAAGGAGGTTCGCGCTAGCGGCATACTGCCGATCACCAGTTGACCGATCTCGCGATTATGTAATGCATCGACCTCATCACGCCCCTGACTAATCTCAGAAAACGCCAACTTACTGGCACGCGCCAAAGCCCGGGCCGCTTTACTTGAGCTGATTCCCGTACTAGTTTTCTCAAACAGCACCACCTCCAGCAACGCTTCCAGCTCCCGCGCAGCACGATGCAGGGATGACTGAGAGATACCTAGGTTACGCCCAGCAATACTAAAGTTATGCGCTTCGGAAACAGCGATTAACGCCCTTAACTGGGTGGTGGTTAGCATCTGTAAAAGATGTCCGGGTTGCAGCTTACTTCCCCCTAGCCGCACCGCCCCTTTAAGCCCTTCAAGAATCATATCCAGCGCGCGATTCACCCGCAGCGCAAACACTTCACCAGATTCACTGACGAACATGCCATCACTACGCCGATTAAATAACGAGGTGCCCAAAGCCACCTCAAGTTTAGCGATCGCCTGGGTAATGGCCGGTTGCGAGAGGAACACTCGTTCAGAGGCTTTACTAATACTTTTGCAACTAACAACTTCAAGAAAAACTCTGAGATGCCTTATATTCGGTACTTCAAACACAATTCAGGCCCTTTAAAAATTCACCCTTAAAACATAGCCTATCGCAAAAACTAATACCATCACTTTAAAAACTGAATAGCCACAAAGCAACTCGGTGGCATATCTTTAGGCTAACTTTACGGCTTTAAGTCAACGGGCAGAGTGCTCATAGCACCTATCCAGAAAACCGTGGCCGTACCACAACAACAAGGTATGAGAGAATCGAAGATGATTATCGACTGTCATGGACACTACACAACGACACCTCCCGGCGTTGGTGAATATCGCGAACAGCAAAAAGCAGCGGTTGCCAAAGACCCCTCTTTTAAAGGTGAAAAAGGCAAGGTGATCGTCAGTGATGACGAAATCATCGAAAGCATCGAGAACAACCAGTTACGTCTGCAGCAGGAGCGTGGTACCGATCTGACGATTTTCTCCCCCGTGCGAGCTGGATGGGACACCATATCGGTAATGAATACACCAGCCAGTATTGGACCGAGCATCAGAACGACCTGATTAAACGGGTTTGCGATCTGTATCCTAAAAACTTCGCTCCTGTGGCGCAATTACCGCAATCACCGGGTGTTGATCCCGCTAAATCCGTAGCCGAACTGGTTCGCACCGTTGAACAGATGGGCTTTATCGGCTGCAACCTCAACCCCGACCCATCCGGTGGCCACTGGCAGGATGCTTCTTTATCAGACCGTTCGTTCTACCCGCTCTATGAAAAAATGTGCGAACTGGACGTTCCAGCCATGATTCACGTCAGCGCCTCGTGTAACGATTGTTTCCACACGACCGGCTCGCATTACTTGGGTGCGGATACCACCGGCTTCCAACAGTTAGTGATGTCTGACGTGTTTAAAGATTTTCCCGAGCTGAAGATTATTATTCCTCACGGTGGCGGCGCGGTACCGTATCACTGGGGTCGCTTCCGTGGCTTGATGCAAGATCAAGGCTATGAGCCACTGGAAATCTCCGCACTGAAAAACATCTACTTCGATACCTGCGTTTATCACCAAAAAGGGATCGATCTGTTGCTCGATATCGTACCAACTGAAAACATTCTATTCGCCTCCGAGATGATCGGTGCGGTGCGGGGTATTGACCCAGAAACCGGCCACTATTTCGATGATACCAAGCGCTATATCGACAATAACACGCAGTTGTCAGCCGAGCAGAAGTCGATGATTTTTGAAGGTAACGCACGACGGGTCTTTAGCCGTTTAAAGATTGTTGAATAATACCTGCTATTTGCGCTAGCTGCCCCCCGGCTAGCCGTTTCCCGCTAATGATTCAGGAAAGCCGCTATGCAAGAGAATGTTGTTGTACAAAAGATTGAACGCGCCGACCCGGCCGTCATTGCAGCGTTGGGTAAGTGCGGTGTGGCCACCGTGCACGAAGCACAGGGTCGTCGAGGCTTATTAGCCGATCACCTGCGACCGATTCAGATGGATGTTACCATCGCTGGTTCCGCCATTACGATCTCCGGTGCTGCGGGTGATAACTGGATGATGCACGTCGCTATCGAACAGTGCCAAGCAGGTGACATCATGGTGTTTGCACCGACTTCACCCTCTAACTTTGGCTTCTTTGGTGATCTACTGGCAACCTCAGCGCAGTCTCGTGGCGTTGCCGGTTTGATTATTGATGCGGGCGTGCGAGATACCCGTGACCTGCGCAAGATGAACTTCCCTGTTTGGGCAAAACATATCTTCTCACAGGGCACCATCAAAGAGACCTTAGGATCGGTCAACATCCCGATGGCATGTGCGGACCAGATCATCAATCCCGGCGATATTATCATTGCCGACGATGATGGCGTGGTGGTAGTTCGTCGTGAAGAAGCCGAAGAAGTCCTTAGCGAAGCGCTGGCCCGTGAAGCACGGGAAGAAGACAAACGTGTACGCATGGCTAACGGTGAACTGGGGCTAGATATCTACAACATGCGCCCTCGCCTAAAAGAGAAAGGTCTAAAGTATGTCTAACTCTGTACGCTGTATGTGGATGCGAGGGGGCACCTCAAAAGGGGCTTACTTCCTCGCTGAAGATCTGCCTGCAGATACCGCCACCCGCGACCGCTTTTTACTACGCATCATGGGCTCACCCGATCCCCGTCAAATTGACGGCATCGGTGGCGCAGATCCACTCACCTCAAAGGTTGCCGTGGTTAAACGTTCGACACGGCCAGGTGTTGATGTTGACTACCTTTTTCTGCAGGTATTTGTCGATCAAGCAACCGTTACGGATGCACAAAACTGCGGCAACATCCTCGCAGGTGTTGGCCCTTTTGCCATCGAGCGCGGTCTTGTTACTGCGACTGAAAGTGAAACAGCGGTCGCCATTTATATGGAAAACACCGGCCAAACTGCGATTGAGCGGGTCGCTACCCCGAATGGCAAGGTTTGCTATACCGGCGACGCCCGTATTGATGGAGTACCGGGCACCGCGAGTGCCATTCCGGTAACGTTTCAAGATACCGCCGGATCAAGCTGCGGCGCGCTACTGCCTACGGGCAATCAGGTTGATATCATCGATGGTGTTCCCCTCACCTGTATCGATAACGGTATGCCTGTTGTGGTGATGCGTGCTGAAGACCTCGGCATTACTGGCACTGAAACACGGGAGCAGTTAGAACAGAACGAGGCACTAAAATCGCGCCTCGAAGGGATACGCTTGCAAGCGGGACCGATGATGAATTTAGGTGATGTGACCCATAAATCGGTGCCTAAAATGAGCATGGTCAGCCGGGCAACCCAAGGCGGTTCAATTTCGACCCGCACCTTTATTCCCCATCGTTGCCACGCATCGATCGGTGTTTTAGGTGCCGTCAGCGTCGCCACAGCCTGTATTCTGCCAGACTCGCCAGCTCACACGCTGGCAAGTATTCCGCCTGGATCCAGTAAAACCATGCCGGTCGAGCACCCCATCGGTGAGATGACTGTCATTCTTGAAATGAATGACCAGGGTGACACAGAAAGTGCTGCAATTCTGCGTACCGCCCGTAAACTATTTGATGGCGAAGTGTTTGCCGATTAAAACGCCATTAACACGGCCTTTGCCAACTAAAACAACAGGAATAAACAATGGACGCTGATTACCTTCCATTTCATGCAAGCCCAAGCAAGCCAACATTCACCGCCCCAGCCGGTGCGGTAGATGCTCATTGTCACGTATTTGGTCCGGCGGATAAATTCCCCTACCATCCAAAACGTAAATACACCCCTTGCGACGCCTCTAAAGAACAGTTATTCGCGTTGCGTGATTTCCTTGGCTTTGAGCGCAACGTTATCGTTCAGGCTTCCTGTCACGGCACTGATAACGCAGCCCTGCTCGATGCACTCAATACCGCGGGTGAACGTGCCCGTGGTGTGGCTGTAGTCGACCCAGCCATCAGTATGGAAGAGCTCGAAGCGATGCATCAAGCGGGCGTGCGCGCAGTACGCTTTAACTTTGTTAAACGCTTAGTCGACAGTACACCTAAAGAAGTGTTCCTCAGCGTAGCTGAAAAAATCAAACAGCTAGACTGGCATATTGTTGTCTATTTTGAAGCACCGGATCTGGAAGAGCTCATTCCTTTCCTTAAACAACTGGACACCACCATCGTGGTTGACCATATGGGTCGTCCCGATGTCGCTAACGGTGTCGATCATGAAGATTTCCAACGCTTTGTTAGTCTGATGGCTGACAACCCCAATATCTGGACGAAGGTAAGCTGCCCTGAGCGGCTGACACAACAAGCACCCGATTATAGCGATGTGGTTCCTTTTGCCCGCACCTTGGTTGAAAAATTCCCCGACCGCGTTCTCTGGGGCACCGACTGGCCACACCCTAATATGAAGTCCCACGTACCGGATGACGGTAAGTTAGTCGATGTAATCCCACACATTGCACCTACAGCAGCACTGCAACAGGCATTGCTGATAGACAACCCAATGCGCCTTTATTGGCAAAAATAAACCTCACCGATAACCATTGGTGCCGGTTTATACTGACGGTGTCCCTCACTGATACAGGCATTTGTATCAGTGTCAAAGGTCTCGCTTTTGAGGCCTTTTTTTATCTTCTCAGCTACAGTGGTTCGCGCCATCAAACAGCTTCAAAAACGGCAAGATCACGTCCAAGACCAAGGCTGATAAAAGATAGCCAACAATACCCTAGCATTTAAGTCGGGTATTTAATTTATCGGTTAATAATGTTACCGTTTTAACCATTACTTTCGATAATTTCCGGAGTTCCAATGGCCAAACCAATGCCTCGTCCGTTCACCGTTACATCAACGCACCTAATCAGCCCTAATATGCGGCGCATACGCTTATCGGGTGAGGCTATTGCCAACTACCCGGACGATGCTGAAGGCTGCTACGTTAAGTTAGTATTTCCTCAGGACGGCGAATCAAAACCGCTGTTACGCACCTATACCATCCGCCAGATCGATTATGCCGCTCAGTGGATGGATCTTGATTTTGTTATCCATGCGGATGGAGGTCCTGCGTCCTGCTGGGCAGACAGTGCTAAAGCCGGTGATACACTCCATATCGGTGGCCCAGGCCCCGCTAAACGGATCAGTCTGCCGGCCGATTGGTTTCTGCTCGCAGGTGATATGACCGCGCTGCCAGCGATTGACAATAATCTTAAGCGCTTACCTGAAGATGCCCGCGGTTATCTGCTATTAGAAATCATTACTGAAGCCGATAAACAAGCCATAGACATCGAGACGATTCCAGCAGGACTTGAGGTCATCTGGATCCTCAACCCTCACCCAGGAGATCTGAAAAAATTTAGTGATGCGATATGCCAACTGCCTTGGCTTGAGGGGCAACCCTCTATCTGGGTTGCCGCCGAGTTAGATGAGGTCCTAAAGGCTCGCCGCCATATTAAAGCACAGCCGGCGATTGAAACAGGTAGCCTGTATATCAGCAGTTACTGGCAACATGGCATGACCGAAGATCGTCATAAAGTGGCCAAAAGAGAAAGCCTATAAGCCATACGACTCGTCACCCCGCCAGCGCTATTAATCCACCCCGGATGATTGAGTTGATTGGCGGGTTTCAGCTACCGCTTTCACCACAAAAGCCCCGCCAATCAGTCCTAGCAATCCAATACTGTAAGTCGCCATCATTAAACCCGACACCTTAACCATTAAACCAATAATCAAAGGCCCTGAGGTCGATCCCACATCCGATAGCAGCCGCCAGATGCCGATAAAGCCACCCCGATTTAACCGCGGGGCTAGATCAGAACCAACCGTCATAATCACGCCGGCGGACACCCCGTTCCCCAACCCCATCAATGCAGCGATCAACACTAAACTCCATAATCCTTGGGCCCAAGGCAATAAACTAATACTCAACCCAAGCAGGGTTAAACTCGCAATAAACATGGGTTTACGACCGACCCGGTCCATCAAGCTACCGGCAGGGTAAAACAGCAGTGTATCAACCACCGCACCAATAGAGATCGCCATACCGATGCTGGTTTCATCCAGCATCAACGCCGCCCCAGTCAATGGTAATAATAACGCTCGTGATGCCCGCACCAGCATCAGAGCCAGTGACGCTACGCCTGCTGTTAACAGCACCTGACGGTTATCCACCAATGCATCCCGCAAGGCCATGACACTATGATTATCTTGCCCATGGGGTTTGGTATAAACCACCCACATGGCCACAAAGAGCACCGCCAATAAGGAACTCAGTGCGAACACACCCAACGTCACCTGATAACCCTGAGCCGCAATTAACAATCCCGCCAACAACGGCCCAATCACATTGCCCAAACGGATAGTGCCGGCCGACAAAGACATCACCCGGCCACGCTCACCCGGTGCCGCCGCATCGGTAACATAGGAGATTCGCCCCACCAGCCAACCACCGTGAGCCAAGCCTAATAATAATGCCGCCGCTGTTAACACTGGCAGCGTTGGGAAAAGAGCCATTAACGCGAGAGATAAAGAAGAGATAACCGCGGCTGTCAGCATCAAACGCTTATCGCCAAAACGAGCCAACAATAGACCCGCCGGCAGGTCACCAAGCATCATACCGATGCCTTTAAAACCAATAATCATAGCTGATTCAGCCAATGTGCCACCAATGGATAAGACATACAGTGGTAACACCACCAATAACGCCTGCTGAATCGTTGACACAATGGCCGAGGGACAGATCACCGGCAGAAAAAATTTACGGAGTAGATTAGACACTCAATTTAGCCTGTAAGGAAAAGAAAACAGTTGATAACGAAGCGCTATTATAGAGTGGCACAAGCGGCTAAACGACATCGATATATACTTTTTGCTATCGATTTATGAGATGACCAACCTCATCCCGAGGCCCAGTTTACGCGAGATTAAAAGCAGGAAGTCTTAAACGCCAATGGTGAATTTTTCTAACCTTTTATACAAAAATTACTCGTTTGTTCCACTTGCGACTAAGGTCTAACATTACTCCTATCTTAAACACGCAAAGGAAAAAACCATGACCCCATATAACTACGACGCTGATACCATCAACCTTGATCTCAATGTGGTCGTTGCACAAGCTAATGAAGCACGCGCGGCTTATCTCAAAGAAATCCTGTCTAATGCGGCTAAAAAAGTAGTCAACCTGTTCTCTGCTGAACTGCCTGCATTCATCTCAGGTCCACTGGCTCACCGCTAAGCGAGCCAGTTGTTCTACCGATCAATCTTTATCAGCTTAATAACCTGCTCCACTTGTTGCGCGAGAGTCTCATCAGAGGCCAAGGTTATATAGTTCACCTTTAGATTTGCCAATGATGAAAGACAACGATCATCTGGCTGCCATCCCGCTCCCTCGAATTTAATCACCGCCACGACCCGATTTTTGTCAGCCAAGGCTAATAACTCACTCGGGTAATGAATGTTTGCACCATTCATCTGTGTCAAATGACTCCAAGGCTCTTCATCAATATACGCAACAATCTTATATTGACCGATCTCCAGCAACGCCTGTGAGAGTTGATGACTTGGGTAGCCGATATCTATTAAGATCAGCGGCTTATACGCTGCTGTTCGAAAACGCTTAAACCAACTCAACACACGCCCATCCGTTTTAAGCCAAATCGTTCAACGTCTGCAAGGCCGCTTCAGCACAAACGATATCTTCAACGACTTTACCACCGGAAACACCCACAGCACCGACTACAACCCCATCAACCACGGCCGGCAAGCCACCGCCAAACAACGCGACTTTTTCATGTTGTGCCAGACCGTTCGCCAGCACCGCTTGTCCCTCAAGCGCCTCGGCCCACTTATCAGTAGGCCGTTTAAAATGCACCGCGGTATAGGCCTTTTTCTCGGCATAATCCATCGACGGCATAGGCGCACCGGGCTCGCGTAGAGACACCAACCGATGGCCGGCAGTATCAACCACGGCAACATTAATCTTAATACCTAGCTGATGACCTTTATCAATCGCCGCTTTAGCCATCACTAACGCAGCATCGAGGGTAAGTGAAGCCTGCACATGGGTTTTATTCATCTATCTATCGTCCTTTTATCGACTATTGGTAGCTAGGCTCATTGTACTTAAGAACAGGCTAAGTGAAACTCAGAAAGCCCTCCCCTCCGATCTTATTTGCTCACAGACTATTCAGTTTTTCGATAACAATTGCTTCTACAAATCGCTTTACTCTATGATCTAAGCGTCCCAAGAAAACAGGAAACATTATGACTCAGGCCGCTTCAGAAATTTTAGCCTACCACGCCCATGTTTACTTCGATGCCAAGAGCCTTCTACAAGCCGAAGAACTGTGCGAACAAGCCCGTTATACATTAGGTGTAGCCATGGGTCGGATGCATCAGAAATGCGTTGGCCCACATCCAGAATGGAGCTGCCAACTGTCATTCAGTGCCGAACAACTGGGGGATGTACTCCCGTGGCTGATCCTCAACCGTAATGGCCTGACTATTTTTATCCACCCGGTCACCGGCAATGATCTTGATGATCACACTAAATATATTATGTGGCTTGGCGACAGTAAGTCGCTCAATACAGCACAGTTTCAATAACACCCGCTCCCGACCTTCGCGCTGTCGTGCAGTCATATTCACGATCGTGCGAAGCACCTCCGCTGCCCTTCATTGTCCACCCTAGGTTAGTGTCATTCCATTGACGAAAATCTAAAGATAACGACAACATCGTGGATTATTAATTTAGCTATTGCTAATATAAAGATCTTAAGTGACAACTCGAGCTAATCGAAAGGAGTCAACGATGGATTTTCTGGGTAGATGGCGGCTAGCGTTAGTCATACTCTCATGCCTAACGACAGATGTTTCAGCGGCGACCACTAACGGCAAGTTGAACCACATGGTCTCTACCGCCGACCACGCCGCATTCGCCGAATTGCAGCAGCCTTTTCAAAGCGGTCCAGAGGTCACTAAGACCTGCCTGAAATGTCACACCGAAGCCGCTAAACAGGTACAACAAAGCCTCCATTGGACGTGGGAGTATGTGCAACCAAAAACCTTCCAGACATTGGGCAAGCGTCATGTCATTAACAGTTTTTGTGGTTCGGTCACCTCCAACGAGCCGCGCTGTACGAGCTGTCACGCCGGCTACGGTTGGACCGATATGCAACAACCGCCACCCAGCGATGAAACCAGCGTTGATTGCTTAGTCTGCCACGATACCACCGGCGAATACATTAAACTGCCCGCGGCCGCTGGCCACCCTGCCTATAAGCCGATGGAGTCTCCTGCGGGTAGTGGCCATATGCAAGCACCACCTGACCTGACGGCTATTGCTCAGAATGTCGGCCATAGCCAACCCGCCAACTGCGGCTCCTGCCATTTTTATGGTGGTGGCGGTGATGGTGTTAAACATGGTGATCTCGACTCATCCTTGGTCAATCCACCTAAATCATTGGATGTTCACCTCTCACACGACGGCGCCAACTTAACCTGTTCGGATTGTCATACCACCACCGGCCATATCACCGCCGGTAGCCGCTACCAAGGGAACGCTCACGACACCTTGGGTATTGATGTCCCAGGCCATACCGATATGAGTCGCGCCTCTTGTGAGTCCTGTCATGGCAGTGCGCCACACGATAAAGCCAAACTCAACGAACATGTTGACCGTGTTGCCTGTCAAAGCTGCCATATTCCTACCTTTGCTCGGGGTGGCGTGGCCACAAAAACTTGGTGGGATTGGTCAACAGCAGGTCGATTGGATGAAAACAATAAACCGATGACCCTTTATGATGAAAACGGTCATCTCAGTTATCTGAGTACCAAAGGTGACTTTCATTATGCCGAAAATGTTACCCCCGACTATCGCTGGTTTAACGGCACCGTTCACTACACCTTGCAAACCGACACGATCGATAGTGATAATCCACCGGTGCAAGTTAACTGGATAGAAGGCAGCGCTGACGATCCTGATTCACGGATCTGGCCATTCAAAATCATGCACGGCAAACAGCCGTTCGATACGGTCAACAAAACATTGCTAATCAATCACGTTTACAGCCCGACCGATGATAGTGCCCTATGGACCAATTTTGACTGGGCCAAAGCGCTACAAGCCGGTACCACCATTGCTGGGCAGCCCTACAGCGGTCAGTTCGATTTCATCGAAACCGAGATGTACTGGCCTATCAGCCATATGGTCGGGTCTGCAGACAGTGCCGTTAGATGCAGTAGCTGTCATGCCGCTAATAGCCGATTAAACGGCGTAGCCGATATCTATATTCCGGCACGGGATCACAGTTCACTGCTCGATAAGGTCGGTTGGGGTACTGCCCTGCTGATGCTTATCGGTAGTGCCGCTCATGCGGGTGGGCGTGGTATTGCCGCCCTACGCAGAAGGAGGAAAAAATAATGAGCAGCGTCATGGTATTCAAACGTTTTGAACGATTTTGGCATTGGTCTCAAGCCGCGTTAATCTTTTTCCTGCTATTCACCGGCTTCGAAGTGCATGGCAGCTACAGCGTGCTGGGGTTTGGTAAAGCCGTTCAACTACACTCAACCGCCGCGTGGGCACTTATTACCCTATGGGTGTTTGCTATCTTTTGGCACTTCACCACCGGCGAATGGCGTCAATATATACCGGTTAAAGATAAACTCGGCGCGGTTATTTATTACTATGCCGTGGGTACCTTTACCGGCGCCTCACATCCATTCAAGAAAACTAGTTTGGCAAAACACAACCCATTACAACGGCTGGCCTACCTGTGGCTCAAACTGATGATCTCACCCCTTATCTGGGTTTCTGGTTTACTCTATCTATTTTATAACCAGTTGGATCAAGTCGGCCTTGGCAACCTACCACTCGAATGGATCGCTCTGACACATACCGCTGCAGCCTTTCTCATGCTTATCTTTATCATTGCGCATGTGTATATGGCGACGATGGGTAAAACCCCGCTCAGCCTGATTAAACCGATGATTACCGGTTACGAGTCTGAACAGGAAGACGCCGTTACACCTAAAGAACACAACGAGGAGAGACCCTCATGAAAATCGCCGTCACCAGTCAAAACCGTAAAACAGTGACGCCCCACGCGGGCGTCTGCCGGAATTTCTGGATTTACACTGTAGAGTATCAACAGATTACCGATAAACAGTTGCTTGAACTGAGTAAAGAGCAATCCTTTCATAACAGCAAAACAGCGGGGCCGCTTGTGGAGATGATTGATGTACTGCTGACAGCCGGTATGGGCAAAGGGTTGCCGCAACGGTTAGCACGCTACGGCGTTGAAGCCTTGGTTACCGATGAGACCGACCCCACTGCAGCGGTTAACCATTACCTTGAGTCCAGCAAGCAAACGCAAGAGCACGCTTAAGCGTCGCGAACCTCGCCGCAATATCAGCTTAAATAATCAGTCAACGACAGCGATAAAAAAGCCTGCGCGAAGGCAGGCTTTTTACAGCACAATAAGAATTTAGCTAAGTGGTGATGATCAACCTATGCAATAGCCCATCCTTGAGGATTAGCCAGTAACGTAGCCCATAAAGTTAGCCTATTATGTTAGCCCAGCTCGTTATCAAGATCTTCAGGCATCGGGTGAGCATCAATCTGCTCAGTAATCCGCTCAACCTGTTTTTCCGCCGCTAGGCTACTCTCTTCAAAACGCGCTAGGTGATACAGAGCGTCCCCCTCATTCACCACCGGAATATTATTTTGGCCAATAATAATGCCCGAATTAGGTGCCACCACCTCCTCTTCTTGGGTACCGAAAGGCGACGCGACTATACCCATCGACTGCCCTTTACTCACCCGCTGCCCCACCGACACCACGGATCGAAACACACCGTCAGAGTTAGTTCTAATCCAAGAAGAAGAGTTGGCAACAACCGAGGTTAACTCTTTTTTCGAGCGCTTCAGGGCCGGTAACATCTTCAGGTAGCGCACCACATTCATGACGCCACGAATACCCCCACGAATAGCACTATCATCAAACCGTAGCGCTTCGCCCGCTTCATACAAAATCAACGAGATACCGGCTTCATCGGCACACTGACGCAGCGATCCATCACGCAACTTTGAATCGATAATGACCGGTGCACCAAAAGCATTCGCCATCTCTCTGGCAATCGGGTTATCCAAATTGGCTCTAATTTGCGGCATATTGCTGCGGTGGATAGCCCCGGTATGTAGATCCAAAACATGGGTGCAATGACTCAGAATCTGAGTACGAAAGATATAAGCAATCCGACTCGCCAGAGAACCCTTTTCGCTACCCGGAAAACAACGGTTGAGATCACGTCTATCGGGTAGATAACGGCTTTGCTGAATAAAGCCAAAGATATTCACCACTGGCACAATAATCAACGTCCCGGTAATTCGGTGCAACGATTTATGCTTTAACAACTGACGACAAATCTCGACGCCGTTAAGTTCATCCCCATGAATCGCGGCACACACCATTAAGGTCGGTCCAGCACGTCGTCCATGAATCACCTCAATATCCAAATCCAGATGGGTATTGGTATACAGACGCGCTAGATCAACATGGATCGTTTTTCTTTCGCCGGGCTGTACGGTGCAGCCGGCAATCTCTATTGGCTGATTCAGTTTAGACATGATGGATTAACCTTTGCCACGGGTACGGGTTGAAACTTTTTTCGCTTCCATGCTTTTTTCGATAAAGCTGATAATGCTGGCTGCCACATCTTTGCCGGTTGCCCGCTCAACCCCTTCAAGACCTGGGCTGGAGTTTACTTCCATTACCAAAGGACCGCGCTCGGAACGTAACAAATCAACCCCAGCAACATTCAAGCCCATAGTTTTAGCGGCTAACACTGCGGTAGCGCGCTCTTTAGGGGTGATACGCACCAATGAAGCTGAACCACCACGGTGCAAGTTAGAACGGAACTCGCCCTCTTTACCTTGACGTTTCATGGCGGCAACCACCTTATCACCGATCACCAAGCAACGAATGTCGGCACCGCCGGCCTCTTTAATAAATTCCTGCACCATGATGTTGGTCTTCATGCCCATAAAGGCTTCCAACACACTTTCGGCTGCCTTACGGGTTTCGGCCAATACCACGCCAATACCCTGAGTACCTTCCAATAATTTCAAAACGACGGGGGCGCCACCAACCATATCCAGCAAATCGGGAATATCGCCTGGTTTACTGGCAAACCCAGTGATCGGCATACCCACCTTCTTACGGGATAACAGCTGCATCGAACGTAACTTATCACGCGAACGACTGATCGCCACCGACTCATTAAGGGGGTAAACCCCCATCATTTCCAACTGACGCAACACCGCCGTACCATAGAAGGTCACCGAGGCACCGATACGGGGAATCACCGCATCAAAGCTGCCTAAATCTTCCCCTTTAAAGTGGATACTCGGTTCTTCAGAGTTGATATTCATGTAACAACGTAAGACATCTAAGACCTTAACTTCATGGCCTGCCGCCTCAGCCGCTTCGATCAAGCGACGGGTGGAATATAACGATGGGTTTCGCGACAATATTGCAATTTTCATATAAATCCTTTTGACTCATGACTCAGGCTGATGAATGCCTTGTGAAATTAAATACGCACCTGCAGGGTCGATAACGAAGCGGCCATTCATCGCCGTTCTTCCCAGTAACATCCGAAAGCGCATGGTGTCTCGACTGGTTAATGTCAGTTCGATCGGGTATTGCTGATCACCAATCACCACATTGGTTTCTATCACATAGCGTTCACTCTGATGCCCACCAGAATCCGTTACTGTACGAATATCTTTAACCGGCATTTCACAGCGAACCACCTCTTCAACATCATGCTGACGAGGGTGAACATCAAAACTGACCCAGTTTTTTCCGTCTCGTTGAAACGGCTCAACCCTAAAGGCATGCAGCGCCGAGGTACGTGCGCCAGAATCAACTTTGACCTTCATCTGTTCAATGCCAAGTTCTGGAAGTGACACCCACTCCCGCCAACCGATTACTTTTTTTGTTCGTTGCTCAAGACAACTCCTCCGCTCACCCAACTGAGCTTTGTAAGAAGACAGGACAAACCCAGAACACGCACCAACCGTCGTGTTAGAGACTTTGCTAATGACGATATACATCATTATTGATCCAACGGATAGTAAAGAGATTCACTTGCGCAAAATAATTACACTGCCGGCTCCAATTAACCGACATTGGCGTTATGAGCATGATCCGAACAGGCTGATTAAAACATCCCCCATAACCACCAACTAAGCCGACATCAGGCCCGCTTTCTCGACTGATGCAACGGATGAATACCCGCTAATAAATCAGTCTAACGGGCTACAGAGTTAATCCACCAATGCGGCTCCACCACTCGCTAACCTAATGTGCTATAACACCTTCAAGCTAATTGATTATAGTATTAAAAACGCCATGAGCCGGTATAATTACGGTATCTGTTGACCCTATGCCATAGAAACCGAATGATGACTCTGACACGCCTAATATTCCTGCTACTGCTGAGCAGTACCTCATTGCATCTAATGGCTGGCACACTGTCGATAACCCTCGAGGGGGTCAACACAGAACAGTCTCTTAATATCCGCAGTTTTCTCAGTATAGAAGCCCTAGAAGGCAAGCCTATAACCAACCCGAGCCGCTTGCGCTATCTACACAACCTTACCGACGCAGAGATTAAAACCGCGCTCCAGCCACTCGGCTTCTATCGTCCCACCATTGACAGCTCATTGACTAAAAACGGTGAGGATTGGCAGGCCCGCTATCATATTAAACCCGGCACGCCCCTTCCCATCGCAACACTGGAGATCCAATTATCCGGTGCGGCACAAGACGATATTGCCTTTCAGCAACTGGTTGCCAAAACATCCCTGCGGGTGGGTCAAACCTTAATTCACAGCCAATACGAACAATTCAAAAAACAACTGAATTCGCTAGCCGTTGAACGAGGTTACTATCAGGCGGATCTGACGCAACATCGCGTGGAGGTGGATCTAACGAATTACAGTGCCGCCATCACCCTTCACATGGCAAGTGGGCCACGGTTTAGTGTCGGTGACATTACCTTTGCTCCCAACCCTATTGATGATGCCTTTCTAAAGTCTTATGCCTCCTTCAACAGCGGCGATCCGATCCAAAACAGCAGTTTAATCGATCTGCAGTCCGCGCTGATCGATAGCGATTATTTTCAGCGGGTCGAAGTCAGGCCTTTATGGAATCAAATGAGCGACACCGAGGTTCCCATCTTTGTTGACCTCGACGCCAATAAGAAAACCAAATACCACGCTGGACTAGGTTATGGCACCGATACCGGCGCACGCACCAAACTCGGTATGACTAAGCGCTGGGTGAATAGCCGTGGCCATCAGTTCAATACTCAGTTACTCGCCTCGGAAATCATCACCAACCTATCCGCCGAATATTCAATACCCGGCTTAAATCCCCGTGAAGACCGTTATGCTGTTCAGCTAAGTCTACTGGATGAGAATTCGGATAACATCGATACCCGTAACTACTCGATTGGGGTGTCAAAGCAGCAACAGCGCGGCCGTTGGCAACAGGTGTTGGCGCTAAATTACCAGCAAGAGGAATCAACCTTTAGCGGCGAAACCGAAACATCCTATTTCCTCATCCCACAGATTAACTACAATACCTTCTCCACCAAGGACCGCTTACGGGTTAAAAACGGCTATAGCCTGTCGTCACAACTGCGAGGCAGTAGTAAAGCGGTCATCTCCACCGAAGATTTCGTCCAAACCCGCATCAGCGGCAAAGGCATCTACAGCATAACCAATAAATTTAGGGTCCTCGGGCGTGCAGAATTAGGCACCACTTGGGTAAATGATTTCGATGCTTTGCCTGCTAGTCTGCGTTTCTTTGCCGGGGGGGATAACAGTGTTCGGGGTTATGACTATAAAAGCCTCGGGCCACGCGATGACAGTGATGATGTAGTCGGCGGTCGCAACCTCTTGGTCGGCAGTATTGAGGTCGATTACCGCTTGGTTGAAAACTGGGGCGTCGCTGCCTTTATCGATACAGGCAACGCCTTTGATGATATGGATCTCAGTCTACACACCGGTATTGGTGTCGGACTCCGCTGGTTCTCTCCGGTTGGTCCCGTCCGTTTTGATCTAGCCGTACCGCAAGATGACGGCGATGATAATAGTATCCACCTGCATTTCAATCTAGGAGCCGATCTGTGAGCAGCGCTGACACCCCAACGCCACGCACCTCTCGGATTAAACGGTTCGTTAAAGCCGCTCTGTCATTGGCGGCGCTAATGTGTCTCCTCTTAATCGCTGCCAGCTATTATCTACTCGGCACGAGCAGTGGCTTGCATCGACTCATCAATCTCAGTCAAGCGTGGCTCCCCGGTGAGTTACAGATTGAGCAGATCGACGGCTCACTGTTCGGTGTGCTGACACTCGGGCAAATTCGTTATACCCAGCCGGAATTAACGTTAGCCGTCGACAACCTGCAATTGGACTGGCAACCCGCCGCACTGTTATCCGGGCGGCTGCACATTACTCAGCTCTTGGTTGACCGGCCGATTATCACCCTTACGAATAACACCGCCAGCGAGCCTGAAACACCGACTGAACCATTGGAGTTGACCGATATTATCCTGCCATTACAACTGCAGCTCGATCAAATACAGGTCCGCCAGCTCACTTTGAATCAACCACCCCAAGCGGGCGAAGAGATAGCGACAGCAACCGAAATATCAGCTCTGCAACTATCACTACACACCGATGGACAAACACTGATATTAAGGCGGTTAAGTATCGCAGCTCCTCAAGCGACACTAGCGCTAAGTGGTCAACTAACACCCAGTGGCCAATTTCCACTTAAGCTCGACACACAATGGTCCGTCACCCTAGCCGAACAGCAACCTCTGTCTGGCGAAGGTTCCATTGAAGGAACCTTAAAGGGAGAGCAAAATAGCTTAACCGTACAACAGCGGCTCAGTGGCTTAATCAATACCGCACTCTCGGCATCAGTGCAAAACCTGCTCGAGAAACCATCTGGCCAGCTAAAGCTCAACGATGTCAAAACCGAACTCGAACAGTTCACCCCGTTACTCGCAGGGAGCAACCTACAGGGCTCAGCCAAGGCCAGCGGTGATGCGGACCAGCTACAACTCGACAGTCTGTGGCAAACAAGTCTACCGGATATCGGCTCTACCCAATTGACACTGAAGCTCCATTTAGCCGGTCGTCAGTTAAAAGTAGATCAGCTGAAACTGACACAACTGTCATCCTCGCCAGGGCAAAAGCCGATAAAACCATTAACACTGGCATTGCAGGGCACCCTTGATCTCGCCAGTACCCCCCTTAGCTTTGCCATCCAAGGCCAGTGGCATAATCTGCGCTACCCTTTTAACGGCACCGCCAGCTATCTCAGTCCAGCCGGTCAGTTACAGCTTAACGGCGATTTACAACACTACGATCTCAAGCTCAGCGCCGCGGTCGCCGGTGCCAATATACCGGCCGGCCAATGGACGCTAACCGGTAGCGGCAACCAACAGGCATTAGACACACTCTCCCTCACCGGTAAAACCCTCGAGGGCAGTATACAGCTCACCGGTGGGGTCAGTTGGCAGCCAAGCGTGAGCTGGACATTGAACCTCGCCGGACAGCAATTAAACCCCGCTAGTCACTGGCCCGAATGGCCGGGTAAATTAAATCTCAAGGCTGCAATTAACGGCAGTCTGCCGACAGACCAACCACTAAAGTTACAGGTAAAGTTAACCTCACTGAACGGGGTGCTGCGTGATGAACCTATTAACGGACACGCCACCCTCAACATTAACGGCCAGAGCGTCGCCGTGCCGCAGCTACGATTAAACGTTGCCAACACCGAAATCGAATCCCATGGTAAATTAGATGACACTCTGGATCTCAGCTGGGCCATCCGCTCTCCGGACCTCAGTCAATTGATGCCTGAGTTACAAGGCGTTCTCAACGGCTCGGGTTCATTAACCGGCAGCCAAAGCGCACCCCACCTCATCGCTAAGATCGATGGCCAAAACCTGCAATTTAATCAATACCGTAGTGATACGTTATCCGCCGATCTCGATGTTAACCTCAGTGCCAACAAACAATCCCATATTGAGCTAAACGCTTCACAGCTCTCGCTGGCGGGACAACGGTGGCAACAGCTAGCCCTAACCGGACAAGGTAGCGCCGCACAGCATCAATTAACACTGACAACCTCTCAGGGCCCTGTCGATATCGATGTAAACTTAAATGGCCGTTGGGAAAACAGTCAATGGCGCGGCCTCATTCGCCAACTCGATCTCACCCAAGCCGACCTCGGCACATGGCAGATACAACGCCCAGCCCCTCTGCAACTGAGCAGTGATGCAGCCGTCTTAACAGACCTCTGCCTACGTCCCCTTAACTACAACGGCTCCCTATGTTTAGGCGGCGACTGGTCCACAAAAGGTGGATTGGCGGGTAGCCTCAAGACACAACAACTATCCCTCAAGCACGTGCAGCGCTGGATTCCAAGCCAAGCGGTCTTAGCGGGTGAACTTGAGGCGGATATCCGTTTCTCACAAGCGCCCGAAAAAACACCATTAGTGACAGGCTTTGCCCGAATCAATGGGGCAGAGCTACAGCTAGAAGAGGAAGATTTACAGGTCATTGCCGGTGATATCACCTTGGATCTCAATGGCCAGAACAATCAACTCGATGCAGCCCTTTCGATTCCCTTACAACAACCTACTGGACAGCTAACAGCCCGCATTAAAGTGGCAGACATCAATGCGAGCCAAAGACTCAATGCCGAGCTTGATCTCGCCTTGAGTGACCTTAAGTTTATCTCGCTGTTTACCCCTCAACTCCAAGCCATCACCGGGCAGGTCAATGCCGATATGACTTTAACTGGCAGTGTTGATAACCCCCTTGTCGAGGGACACCTAACACTCAGTGATGCCTCTACCGACCTACCAGCTCTTGGTATCAAACTGGAAAAAATCAACCTCGCGGTGACCGGCGAACCCGGTAATAACAACTTGCAACTGAAAGGCTCGCTGGAGTCAGGCAAAGGCACGATCAAGATCGATGGCCAATACAATCCGGTCACCGACACCGGCGATATTGCCTTACTGGGCGATCATTTTAAAGCTATCGCGACTGAAGAGATTCAAGCCTGGATCTCACCGGCCATCACCCTCAACATCACCCCTAAACTGATCACCTTGCGAGGTGAATTAACCATTCCAGAAGCCAATATCCAACCACCTAGCATCGATGCCAGTTCGCCCCTATCAGACGATGTGGTTATTCTTGACCCTGCCGACAGCGAATCCAACCCACTCGCGCAAGGCAACCCAAAACGCTTACTCGATGCCCAATTACGTATTACTCTCGGAGATAAAGTCTATTTAGAAGCGCTCGGCTTCGAGGGTCGGTTATTAGGCAGTATTTTGGTGGAAGATAATGGCCGGCAAGTGACCCGCGCCACCGGCATTATGCAGGTAGCCAGTGGTCAATACCGCCTCTATGGGCAGGATCTTGATATCGATCGAGGCAGCTTAATCTACAGTGGCGGCCCGATCGACAACCCCGGTTTAGATCTGCGCGTTTCACGCACCATTGATGAGGTCACTGCCGGAGCCAAAGTATCCGGCACCCTCAGTGACCCTCGGCTATCGCTGTTTTCTGATCCCGTGATGCCTGAAAGCAGTCAACTCTCTTATCTGATGTTTGGTCATGCACCAGGTGCGGGGGGCAACTCGCTATCCGAACAGGAGCTACTGTTTAAAGCGGCCTCAGCCCTAACCTTGAAAGGTGGCAACACCATTGCAGAGCAGATATCAGAAACCTTTAACATTGATGATCTTGGTGTCGCGGGCGGCGATACATCCACCGATACCTCGCTCTATATCGGAAAATACCTCTCGCCCCGTCTCTATGTTAAATACGGCGTGGGGCTATTAGAGCCAACCCATACCTTTTTTATGCGGTATAAACTGAATGAATCTTGGAGTGTTGAGACGCAAACCGCCAGTGAACATAACGGCGGGGACATTTTCTATACCTTGGAACGCTAGGCTAACCGACCGACAGCCGCTACTATGGCCGCCAATGATTTGGCCCTAGCAACCGCATCTGATGTTGAATCCACTGAACACGTTGCCAAACATACTCGCTAGGCTGCGCCGCACTTAACCGATAAGGGTTTGGTAACACCGCGGCTAACCGCGCCGCTTCCGTTGCCGAAAGCCGTTTAGCGGATTTATGAAAGTAAGCCTGACTGGCTGCTTCCACGCCATAGATCCCCGGGCCAAACTCAACAATATTCAGATAAACTTCAAGAATGCGTGGCTTATTCCACAACCCCTCCATCAACAACGCCAACCCGGCTTCAAACCCTTTACGCAGGTAGCTTTTAGCAGGCCAGAGAAATACGTTTTTAGCCGTCTGCTGCGTTAATGTACTGGCTCCTCGGACTCTCCCGCCGTTTTGATTAGCGTTAAACGCATCAAGGATCGAGTTTAAATCCAGCCCCCAGTGCGACGGGAAAGTTTGATCTTCCGAGGCGATCACCGCCAACTGCATTGCCGGTGATATCTGCTCCAGCGGCACCCAGTCATGCTGGCTTTGGGCAGGGTAACCGGCAGGGGGATTGATATCCCGCTGTAGTTGCCACATCCAGACACTCGGGTCGACGAACCGTAATAATAGTACCAACAACACCGGCACCAGAATCAGGATCAATAAGGTGCGCACTAACCACTTTCGAAAAACCCGAAAAACACTCAATGTAGACAATCCTATACATGATGAGGCCGCATAATACCTAATACTGGTGTTTTTATGAACAATTGTTTCGAGTGAATCATCCGCTACACTGTGTTTAACTAGCCTAACCTAAACCGATAGAATACGTTTAATTTCCGTCATAGGATGGCTCAAAGATGACATTTGATCTTAATGAGGTGCTAGTCATCGGTGTTTCCAGCCGAGCACTGTTTGATCTTGAACACGAAAACAGCATTTATCAGCAACAAGACGTTGAGGCATATCGCCGTTATCAGTATGAACACGAAAATACCCTGCTCGGTAAAGGCACCGCTTTCCACCTCGTGAAAGCCCTCCTAAGTCTTAACAAACTATCGGATGAGCGGCTCGTCGAAGTAGTGGTCATGTCAAAAAACAGCCCCGACACCGGCTTGAGAATACTCAAATCCATTCAGCATTATGACCTCGACATCACCCGCTCTGCGTTTACCGGCGGCGATCCCCTGAGTCCATTTTTGCAGGCTTACAGTGTTGATTTACTGCTCACTCGGCACTCCGATGATGCACAGGTCGCCATCGATACACAGGATTGTGCCGCCGCACTGATCTATGATCCACCGGAAAGCTACCAGCCCGATCATGATAAAATTCGTATCGCGTTTGATGCCGATGCAGTGCTGTTCTCAGATGAATCTGAATATATCTATAAAACCGAAGGGCTCGAACGATTTCAACAAAATGAATCAGACAAAGAAGATATCGCCCTACCCGATGGCCCCTTTGCCAAACTGGTTCGGGTTTTATCACGACTCAACCGTAAACTCGGAGCCGACCGCTCCCCACTGAGACTGTCCATTGTCACCGCTCGCAATGGCCCCGCTCACCTTCGTGTCATTAAAACCTTACGAGCATGGGATGTGAATGTCGATCAAGCGTTTTTTCTCGGTGGCATGAGCAAAGAGCCAGTATTAAGCGCTCTGCGCCCACATATCTTTTTTGATGATCAACCGGCGCATCTAATTCAGGCATCAAAGCATGTGCCCAGCAGCCAAGTGCCCTATCGCAGCGACTCACAAATTCAATCGCTATCACCGATAACGATAGACTCAAAGTCTAGTTCAGAACAAGCAGCGCTAGCCGCCGCACCCGTTCGCGAATCTAGCTAACCCTTCAAATGCATGCTAGCTGACAGCAGGGTCGGTGACGACCTTCCGCTTGCCTAGCATCGCCACCATTCCGGCACAGCTAACCAGTAGGATCCCAAACAAAGTATGCCAACCCAAGATCTCACCCCAAACCCACCAGCCGAGTACCGCCGCCATCGCGACCGAGCCATAGGTAAAGGGTGCGAGCTGCCCCGCCGGCGCCATGCCATAAGCTTTGCTCAACAATAATTGTGCAATGGTTGAGGTCGCGGCCAACACAATCAGCCAGCAAAACTGAGCGAGCGTTAGGCCTGCACCGGTCAGCCATGCGGGAACAGCCGATAAAATAGCGCTAAAAAAAGCAAAGTAAAACACGATCAGCTGAGGTGATTCGGTCTCCCGCATCCGTCTCACCGTAACTTTAGCCAAGGCTCCCAGACAGGCACCCAACAGCGCAATAATGATACCGAAATTCACCGCAGCTTCCTGCGGGTTTAGAATCAGTGCCACACCCACAAAGCCCACCAGAATAGCTAACTTAACCCGCAGGGTAATACGCTCACCCAACCACCAAAAAGCAATTAAAGGCATAAAGAAAGGGGCGGTCTGTTTTAATAATGCCGCCTGGGCCAAGGGCAGATGCCCCCAGGTATAAAACAGACAGGTCATCGCCGTCACGCCCACCGCCGCCCGCATAAAATGAAAACGTAAGGTGCTAGTACGCAACACGCCGGTGCCTTTACGCATTAACCAAGGCATAAACAGCGCCAAACCGAGAAAGTTGCGAAAAAACACGATCATTTCTGTTGGCAGATCCCCAGAAAGTTGCTTAATCACCATGCCGGATAACACCAAAAACATCTCAGATAGCAGTATCAGGACAGCACCCACAAGAAGATGATTACTTTTCATAAATAACAAAAGCCCTTCTGCCAATGACAGAAGGGCTTAGAGAGCTCCCACGATAACTTAAATAGCGATAATATCGAACTGATCGTTCAACCCGGCGGCTGCAGTAGGGCTGGTCACCACGGCAACACTGGCAAGCTCAGGTTTAAAGTAATCTCCTGCTACCCGCTTAAGGTCCTCTAACGTGACCGTTAGTATCCGTTGCCGGAACCCTTCACGCTGCTCAGGGGTCCGGCCAAACAGTGCACTATGGTAGGCCTGTTTCGCTTCACCGGCGGGTGAGCCTGGTTTATCAATACTACTGACAATACCCAAGATCGCCTCTTCCAGTTGTTGCGGCTCCAGTTCACTATTCAGCACCCAAGCAATCGACGCATCAAAGTCATCCAGCGTCTCAGTTAAGCGAGGATCACGGTAGGAGAAGAAACGGAACACTGCATCAGCAGAATCCTGACCCGCGCCGCCGCCATAAGCACCGCCTTGCTCCCGCACCACCCGATGTAGAAAGCCATTACGTAGGAAGTCGCCCAAGACCGTCAGTGCCGCCGCATCTGGATGCTCCACGGGCACTGTTGGATACGCTTTAGCACAGAAGTTAACCTGTGTACTGGTCGTCCAAGCCTGCTGAACCGCCTCACGAGTCGATGGCAAAGATAAAGCCTCAAACTCACCCTTATTATCGACACTCGGCCAACGGGCCGCCATGGATTCAGCCAATTGCTGCTGATGTTCCGCTTCAGTGACGATGAGGAAGCGCCTTGGTGCGCTGAGCATTTTTTGATGTAACTGTTGTAGATCAGCGGCCAGTTGTTTCAGGTTAGCCTCATCACGCAATGCTTCATCCAATGTCTTAATCGCCCGAATACTTTGCAGCCCCCGCAGATTATGTGCCAACTGTCCCGCCGGGGATAATTGGCTGACCGCCGCCATGATCGCAAGGCTATGACCCTGACCGGTGACGCTCTGTTCTTTGCGGGTACGTTGCTGTGACACCAATTCACGAATGCGGCTTAACTCATCAAAGCGTACGGTTGCCAATGTTTTATACATGAGATCGGTCAACTGCGACTGCTTATCCAACAGGGCTTTACCTGACAGTGTCAGATAACCGCTGACCTGCTGTTCATTATTAATATCGGCCCGTACCGACGAGTAAGCGTGAATACCACCACACACTTGTGACTGAAGTGCTTGAGTATCCTGATAGCTCATACCATCACAGCCAAGCTCGGTTAGACAGTTACTATAGAGTGGTAACATCTGCCGCTCTGCCTCACTCAACGCGGGCAGATCCATAATCACCTGCTGATAGACTAAGCCGTTAGTTCCCTGCGGATAGAAGTGATAATGAAAACCCTTAAACAGGTTTTCAGACCCCTGAGGGATATGCATCTTCGCAGGAACATCAGTGATGGTTACTTTAGGCAGTACCGACTCATCATCAACCTGATTCTGACGCTGTTCAAGCGCCTTCGCCTGGTCGATGATCGCTTGTTTCTGTGTATCATCCAACTGTTGTCGAATCGCTTCTAGCTTAGCCGCTTCCGCCGCATCACGACGTTCTGCCAACTTAGCATCCGGCCTCAGTGTTAAGCGAACCCGGTGAGGATTATCTAATAGCTCTCGCACCATTGCCGGAATAAAGTCGGGATCTTTAATCGCTTCACGCAGCTTTGCCAAAACCGGATCAAGGTTTAACAAGGCGATAGGATCACCCCGGTGAATAGCGGATGACAGGGATGCCAAAATCAGGCTCATACCATAAGGGTAGCCATCGCCACTGATTTCACGCTGACTCAGCTCCAACTGATGTAACGCTGCTTCAAGATGTTCTTGCGGTACACCGTTTTCAGCCACATTCGCCAAGGTATCGAGTACCAACTGCTCAAACTCGACAGCGTTCTCCGGCTCACTGCCCTCGATACCACACATCAGGGCCATCTCACGATTAGAGTCTTCCAAGCCGCACAGCGGTGAAGGTGACGCCCCAAGGTCGGTTGATTCCAACGCATAGCGCAGTGGAGATGAACTGTTATCCAACAACACTCGGGATAACAGATGGGCTTTTAGCTGTTGTTCTAAATCAATGCTAGGGCCTAACAACCACGCCAGAACATGGTGGGTTTTAGCGCTGCAATCGTCCTCGTCCAGCGCATAAGCCTCTTCAACTTTGATCGGCGAGAAATAACGTTTTTCATCCTCTACCGTAATCTCATCACTGAGTTTGTCAAAATTAACCAACGCTTGGTCTTCAATGCGCTGCTGCAACTCCTCCACTGGAATATCACCAAAGGTCATAAACACTGCGTTAGAGGGATGGTAATGGGTCTTATAAAAATGAAGCAACTGTTCATAAGTAAGATCGGGAATCGCTTCTGGATCACCACCGGAGTTGTAATGGTAGGTTGTGGAGGGAAACAGATGACGAGTCAATGTCTGCCACAGTGTCGACACTGGCGAACTCATCGCCCCTTTCATCTCATTATAGACCACACCTTTATAGACCAACGGGCTATCGGTATTGTCCGGCTCGCTGAACTCGATACGATGACCTTCTTGCGCAAAATCGAGCGGATCCAGACGGGAGAAAAACGTCGCATCGAGATAAACATCAAGCAGGTTAAAATAATCTTTAGGATTCTGACTGGCAAACGGATAGGCGGTCCAATCACTACTGGTAAAGGCGTTCATAAAGGTATTCAGAGAGCGGCGGCTCATCATGAAGAACGGATCTCGCACCGGATATTTGGCGCTGCCACACAGAGCGGTGTGCTCTAAAATATGAGCGACGCCGCAGTTATCTTCCGGCACGGTACGAAATGCCACTAGAAATACATTTTCCTGATTATCGGCGGCGATATGATAATGCAAAGCGCCGGTACGGGAATGCACATATTCTTGTACATCGATGCCCAGTGACTCAATGGTTTCCGTGCGTTTAAGTTGAAAAGCCGGTTGGCGGGTCATGGCGTTATCCAATGTCTGTGATCTCAATCTCTAGATATTGAGATCATTGTAACTAAATCAACACCTTTTCGCCTGCCCACATCAAAGAAATGCCACATTCATCTTACAGCCGTAAATAACTGAGCTACAGTTACAAGCTGAAAGACCTTAAACAGTACCTATATCCAACAAATGTCATGTTTATTTCATTAATGACCTTTAGGGTAGTACTACCGGGAACTTCTGCTAAACAGTTGTGTTCTTTTATAAAATGCCGCTTTGCTGCACCGCAACAATTTAATTGACTTTATTGTGACTGCCTAATATAGTGAGTAAAATTGCTGCAACGCACAAAGATTGAAACTCTTGCGATCACAGGTGAACAAACATGTACGAAGAAATGATGAAAGACGTTCAGGAAAATATGAAGCCCGTTGTTGATATGGCTGAAATCAACAAAAAAGCGGTTGAGAAACTGATTGAACTGCAATCCGGTTATGTATCTGACTTTGTTAACGCCACCATGGCGCAAATGCAGGCTCTGTCTTCTATCAAAGACCCTAAAGAAGCGATTGAACTTCAGGTTGACTATGTTAAGCAACTTGAAACAAAACTCAGCAACGTAGCTGAAGAAGAAATGGCGGCCCTCAATTCAGCTAAAGATGAGTTAACCGCTATTATCGAAAAAAGCTTTGCGGGCCTCGGTCTGAAAGATATGAATTACTTTGAAGACCTGAGCAAGTTCATGACACCTGTTGCGCCTGAAGCCGCTGCTAAACCAGCCGCTAAGCCTGCTCCCGCGAAAAAAGCAGCTGCACCAAAAGCAGCGCCTAAGCCTGCAGCAGCCAAAAAAGCTGCCGCGCCTGCCGCTAAGAAACCTGCTGCTCCTGCTAAGAAAGCCGCTACATCGGCAAAAAAAGCAGCGCCAGCAACCCCAGCAGCAACGACACCTGCACCCGCCGCTAAAGCACCTGTCGCGCCTGTCGCTAAAGCCGCTGCTCCTGCCGCTAAAAAAGCAGACGCGCCTAAGTAAGTATTTCTAAGCAAAAAAACGGAGCCTCGCGCTCCGTTTTTTTGTCGATCACTTCTGTCAGGTTACGCCCATCAGCTTACACCGCCGAGTTGATAGACTCACGCATCATTAAAGCTCAACAGTCCAGTTGCTCGCCGCGGGCCAACGCCGGTAAACGACCTTCCAACCCCATCGCAAAGCGCATCACTCGGTTCTTAGCCGGGGTTAATCGTTCTGCGGCACCAAGCCCTAAGTTTCTTAACAACTTGAGCGGCAATAAGTCATTGGAAAACACCCGATAAAATCCATCCATCAACTGCATCATCATCAGGTTATGATTACGCCGCTGCTGCTCATAACGTTGTAACAACGACAGATCACTGATATCTAACCCTTCACGATGTCCATCGAGTATCACCTCAGCTAAGGTCGCCGCATCCAATAAGCCAATATTCACGCCCTGACCGGCCAATGGATTGATCATATGCGCCGCATCGCCTGCCAGCGCTACTCCCTCTTTAACATATTGGCTTGCATGTTGCCGGCGCAGTGGAAATGCACCTCGCTCAAGTAATCCTTCGATCGACCCAAGCCGATCTGGAAAGGTAGTTTCAACCGCTTGAATAAAGGCGTCGCTGTCTAACGCTAGCAACCGCCTTACCTCAGCCGGGCGGTTATACCACACCAGTGAACCGCGTTGCCCAGTCAATGGCAGGAAGGCCAGCGGTCCACTCGGGGTGAACTGTTGCCAAGTAATATCTTGCTGTGGCAGTGACGTAACAATCGAGGCTACCAGCGCATGTTGATCATAATCCCAACTATGCACGCCAATGCCCGACGCCATTCGTACCCGAGACCCGCCCCCATCAGCAGCAACCATTAATTTACCGATGAGTTCACGGCCATCAGACAACTGAACGACACTGCAACCGGGTGAGTAATCGATATCACTAATCTCTGCCGGACAGATGAGATCAACATTATCTAACTGCCCTAATCGTTCAAGCAGTGCCAATTGAATCACTCTATTTTCAACAATGAAGCCCAAATGATCGGCACCGATATCCTGACTGACAAACTCCGTAGCGGCACGCTGCTCGTCACTTTCCCACACTTTCATGCGCTGATAAGGGCAAGCACGGCGATTCATGATGCCATCCCAGACACCCAGCGTTCTAAAAATATTTTCTGAAGCGATACTCAACGCCGACACTCGAAGGTCATGCTCAGCCCCAGCCACGAAAGACTGCGGATATGCCTGATCGACAACGGCGATACTCAGATCGGTATTACCTAAAGCAGCCGCAATAGTGGCCCCGACCATACCGCCGCCAACGATTAACAGATCATACCTATTTTTCATTCTCTCTCCGTTATCGCTATTTTATCGGGCTATGTGAATACAAGGGTATCGTTAAGCACCTTGATTAAGCGTCTTCATTAAGTGCGGGAAATTGTACCGTTGCGTGACCGCAAGCTAAAGACATTTAGCCTGCGTAATAAGAATGTCCTAGCGCTAATCGTCTAGGGGATGATGTGCAGGGGATATAGTCTAGCGACAATGAAGCTCATCTAAACAGGCAACCAACTGATCATCAGTATCCCGCAGACGGCGGCTTAGATCCCGAGCCATGTTCATAAAAATGAGCACATACTGTTCAGGATCGGCCTGATAGACCGAGAACAGTTGATCCGCCTTGATTTCAACCACACGACAAGGCTCCAACGCTTGAACCACGCCACTGCGAGGATAAACCCCGAGCAGCGCCATTGCGCCAAAACACTCACCCGGTAAAAAAGAACGGATCTGATGCGGCTGCCCGGATGCCCCTACTTTGATCAGAGCAGCGCTGCCCGTCTCAATGATATAGGAGGAATCACCTCGTTCGCCCTCAAGAAAGAACGGTTCACCGGCTTCACGCACAACATAATGACTACCATCAAGAATCAACTTAATGATATCTTCACGCAACCCACCAAATACCGGCATATCTTTAAGCCGATGGATCGGAATATTTTCTGGCACAGTACTACCCGTTATCTCTTTAAGATTTTATTTTAAACCAAGAATGCCCTCGCGATAACCTTTGTCTATCTAAAACATTAAAAAAGGCAATTAGCCTCAGGCTTGGTAAACTGTTCCAATACATTCAAACAGATTTAAGGAGACCACACTATGCAACGAATTACTATATTTGGCCGTAAAGGCTGCGGCTTTTGTACCCGTGCAAAACAACTATGTGAAATGAAAGGTTTGGATCATCGTTATATCGATATCCATGAAGAAGGCATCACCAAAGAAGATCTAGAAAAAACCGTGGGCAAGCCTGTCGACACCGTTCCTCAGATCTTTCACGGTAAGGACCACATCGGTGGCTATACCGAGTTTGCAGCCTTCGTTGATGCCCAAGAAGCCGAAGCTAAAGCCTAATCTTCTTACCGCGCACTAGGAAGTTCCGCTCGAATGCCATAAGCGCCAGCTTAACCCGCTGGCTCTTTCTGTTCGGCGGTGACTTCCTGTTTTCAACGCCTGTACAGTGGCATGCAAGACAAAACGCTGTTTCGCCCGGGTGATACCTGTGTAGATCAGCTCCCGCGTCAGTAATGGGCTATCGTCCGCTGGCAAGATCATCACTACTTTATCAAACTCAGATCCCTGGCTTTTATGCACCGTCATGGCATAAACGGTCTCATGTTCCGGCAGCCGTCCGGGCAATACCCCTTTCATCTCGCCATCGGGCAGCTCAAACCAGACACGCAGCTTACCATCGGCATCCGCGACCGTGATACCAATATCACCGTTATACAGTCCCAATTGATAATCGTTGCGGGTGATCATTATCGGACGGCCACTATACCAAGCCCCCGTCAGCTTGATTAACCGCTGTCGTTGCAACTGTGTTTCAATCGCCAGATTTAGCCCCTCAACACCGTACACACCTTGACGCACCACGGCTAACAATTGAATCCGATTAAACGCTGCTAACAACTGCTTAGGCTCGCCACCGTCACGCATTAACTGAAGGTAACCGGCATAATCAGCCGCCACTTCGACAACCATCTGCTGATAGCCATGCTCGGATAGAGGTACAAAATGGATATCGCGCCAGTCCTGTTGCAGCAAAGCAATCGCCCGTTCGCCATCCCCGAGGTTAACCGCCCTGGCCAAATGACCGATACCGCTATCCGCATCGAAGCGAAAACTTTTGCGCAACAGAGCTAAGGCATCGGCAACCGGATTTTCTCCCGGTAACGAAGCCGGTGCAGGGAGGTCACATACCTGCTGCAGATAATCCAACTGGGCTGGACGATAGCAAAGCTCACCAGAATGCTCCTGTTGCTGCCAGGCGCAGATATCCCCTAGGACGCTGCCCGCTTCAACCGAAGCTAACTGATCTCGATCACCAATCATGACTAACTGGGCGTGGGCGGGCAGTGCATCCAGCAAACGAAAGATCATCGGCAAATCGATCATCGATGCTTCATCGACCACCAATAAATCCAGATGTAATGGATTATCCCGGTGATGACGGAAGTTTTTACTGTCCGGGCGAGGCCCCAACAAACGATGTAGAGTCACCGCCTGCTCGGGAATCATGCCCTGAACCGCGACTGACGTGGCTAATGTCTGTTGCGCCTTAGCTAAAGATTCACTCAGCCTTGCCGCTGCTTTACCGGTAGGGGCGGCTAATCGAATAACCGGCGGACGTTGCACCCGCTGGCTGAAGAGTTCGGCATAGAGACTCAACAATCGCGCCACTGTGGTGGTTTTACCCGTACCCGGGCCGCCACTAATAACCGAAAAACGTCGACTCAACGCAATCGCCACCGCCACTTGCTGCCAATCAGTCTCATCAGCAGCAGGAGCCGTAAAGAGTCGCTTTAAACCCGCTTTGATGACATTAGGGTCAAGCTCAATAGGCGTAGTAAGCCTTTCAATGGTATTAGCCACCTGGGTTTCATAGTACCAATAACGATAAAGGTATAGACGGCCGTTACTGCACACCAGCGGTGTTTCTTGCTGACCATCGCAGATCACTGTAAAGGCTAGCAACGCCTCCTCCGTTAACCCATTAAGCAACCGCCGAGCGGACTCTCTCAACCGGATCGGCCAATGCTCAATAATGGCGTCATAACGATCAAGTGGCAGACAAACTTCACCTTTACCCAGTTGCAGACTTACTAGGGCAGCGATTAATGCCAATGGCCCATCGTTTGCGGATTCATCACCATCGCGAACAGCCTCGTCGCGGACAAACCGAGCAAACTGAAGATCCAGTGGGCGAATAAGTTGTAACTGACGTAATGCTTGCAGTAACTCCATTACTGTCCCTCCCGGAACAACCGATCAAGTTGCTCGACTAACTGACGATCGGGACGGCAATGAAAAACACCACTGCCAGGTAAGTTCGGCCTCATCCCGCGTAAAAAAAGATAGAACACCCCTCCGACATGCCGTTCATAGTCATAATCGGGCAGGCGCATCTTCAGTAACCGGTGTAGAGCCAGAGTATACAGCTGATATTGCAGATCATAGCGGTGCTCAATCATTGCTTGCTCTAACGCCGCCCCCGCATACAGTTCGGGCTGATGCCCAAGATGATTGGATTTATAATCAAGAATGTAATAACGGCCCTGATATTCAAACACCAGATCGATAAAGCCTTTCAACATCCCTTTAAGCGTATCAAAGGCTAACACACCCGCCTGCTGGGATAATGGGTCATACTCGGCAATGATTTGATTCAATCGGCTGGCATTTAAACCCGCTGAGGGCAACATAAACTCCATCTCCACCAGCCGCTGCCGAGGACTGATATCGGCTAACCGGGGTGACGGTAAACGCTCGTCACTAGACCCGAGTGGCGTAAAGAGCACATCATTCAAGAGCTGTTGTAACACAGGTATCCAGCGTGGCTCATAGCCTGCGATCTGACATTTCTGCTCTAACATCGCCTCTAAGCCCGGCTCGTGGTCGGTAAAATCGATAACCTCAAACAATTCGTGCAAAAAAGTACCCGCCTGAGCACCTTTTGGAAAACTGAAGATATCATCCACGGCATCAACCTGTAGCTCATCCGGTGCATCTTTCTCATCCATCACCTCAAGATCTAAACCCGGTAAAGGAGCACTCGTATGATGACTAACTAACGCAGAATAACTGGAGATACGCCAATCACGGCGCAAGCGGCGATTGAATTGGCGCGCTTCACAACGGGGCAAAGGTGTCTCGGGCAGATCGAATAGTCCTCGCTGTTGATCGCCACTGGGAGGCTGACTGCAGGCAATCGATGAACCAGTACAGAGGGCCTCTAATCGTACTTGCAGATCAGCATCATCCCCGCCCCCTGCAATAATAGATAGCCGAGGGCGGTACGATGTAAACCACTCTTTTTTGCCCGGCCGTCAGCAATGCCCGCTAAGCCAATATAGCAGCCATACACCGAACGGGTCAGTGCCACATACAGCAACCGTAAATCTTCCGCCAAACGCTCCCGTTCGGCCAGTGCTAAGCTATCTTCATCTTTCGCGTCGAGGTGAAAGCAGAGCCCGTCCTGTTCGTCATGAAACAGCGGGGTACTGGCTTTTCTAAACGTGCAGGCAAACGGCAGAAACACCAGCGGATATTCTAACCCTTTACTTTTGTGCACCGTGATCACCGTTACCAAACCAGCATCACTTTCGAGCCGTAGACGCTGTTCATCGCTCTCGCCATTAGGGTTCATCAGCTGATCGTTATACCACCGCAAAAGCGCCGCGATGCCTTCCTGCTCCATACTGGCACGCTGTAATATTTCACCGAGGTGCAGTAGGTCCGTCAACCGCCGTTCCCCCTGAGGCAGCTGCTGTAAGGTTTCCGCTAACTGCCGTTGCCGCATCAGGCGGCGCAACATCGGCAATACCCCAAGCTGTAACCATTTCTCACGGTAATCGGTAAACTCAGCGACCAACTGCTCCCATAATTGCTCATCATGACTCAGCCGATCTAACCAGCTCGCAGGATAATTCAGTAACGAACTGGCCAGCGCCGCCCGCAGCCGACTTTCATCTTGTGGCTCGGCCACGGCTAACAACAATAGTTTCAAGTCGAATGCTTCGCGACTATTAAACACGCTGTCTCGACCACTTAGGTAGACACTCGGAATACCACGATCAGCGAGTGCTGCCATCACGGCGGCCGCTTCGCTCCGATTACGCACCAATATCGCGATATCTTTAGCTTGCAGAGACTGTTCACCGATTAACGCCTGCCCTTCGGCCGCGGCCCGTAACTTAATATCGATATCACAGGCGCAGGCCAGTGCCATCTGCTCCAGATAATCCTGTTTACTGACGAACGGCTCGCCGTCGAACCAAAATTGCAGCGCAGCCGGTGTGCGGCCATACAGGGTAAAGGGCGTTTTATCCGCCTTACCCGCCCCTTTCACCGGTAAAAACGGAATATCATCGTTATAAATAAAGGGCGATGGGCTGTTGGCAAATAATGCGTTAACCCCCTGTATCATCTGCTTAGATGAACGCCAGTTGGTTTCCAGGGTGTAATGATCGGCCACCTCACGGCGCGCCTTGATATAGGTAAAAATATCTGCACCGCGAAAACCATAGATCGCCTGTTTAGGATCACCGATCATAAACAACCCCCGCTCCGGATTATCGGGGTAGAGACGACTAAAAATTCGATATTGCAGTAGATCGGTATCCTGAAACTCATCGATCATCGCAACCGGATACTGTTTACCTATCGCTGATGCAAGCAAGCCGCTATGATCTTGCCGTAACGCCGCATCGAGCTGACTGAGCAGATCATCAAATGAGAGTAATCGATAATCCTGCTTGAGCTTGGCAAAACGCTGCTCTACCCGCTGACGCAGCATTGTTAGCAACAGTTCACGCAGCGGTAAACGGGAGACCAAATACTCATCACACAACTGAAACAAATAGTGTTCGGGCACGGTTTTACCGGCGGGTGTTTTTTCTGCTAACCGAGACTGACAGAGCTTTTCTAACGCCTCTTCAGGAAAAACGGAGCTCTCGCCCAAAACATAGGCATAAATCGCCGCCAACCACTTTGCTACTGAGGTTTTGCGATAGCTGTTTTTATTCACCCCCGACGCCTGAATAAGCTCGGCAAGATCTTCATCTGACTGCTCTAAGTGATCCCGCCATTGCTGACAAAAGACCTCTCGTTCTTGCTGACTGACTTGCCACTTCTGTTCCAGGCAGGTCGTGTCCAACGCCGGAATCAATGTTAGGTCCGGCTTACCTAACATAGGCTTAAGGTCAGCCTGCAGTTTATCGGGGCTCGACCAAATCTGCTGAATGGCTTCACTCAGATCACTGGCCGCTGGATAGATCAATTCACGCCAGCAATCCAATAATGCCTGCCGTTGTAGCGGCGCAATATCAGCGACTAGTTGGGTTTCAAATAAGCTGCCACTTTCAAAGGCGTGCTGGCGTAGCATTCGTTGACAAAAACTGTGAATGGTAAAGATTGCCGCTTCATCCATCTGCCGACCGGCATACTCAAGTATTCGCGCCGAACGCTGCAGGTCCTCCTGCTGATCACGCAGGTCCAATAAGAATGGATCGCTAGTTTCAGCTCCCCGGAACACCATAAAGGCATCCTGAATACGGCTACGGATTCGATCCCGCAACTCTTCAGTTGCCGCTTCGGTGAATGTCACCACCAAAATCTGATCGACTCGCAACGCCGATGACAGCCCTTGTGGGCCGAGCAGTAAACGCAGATAGAGGGCGGTAATGGTATAGGTTTTACCGGTGCCGGCGCTGGCCTCGATAAGACGTCTGCCTGACAGTGGGAAGTGCAGCGGGTCCAGAATCTGTACATTACTCATGACGGCTCCTCTTCACTGTCCGCATCACCGGTTTCAAGTGCTTCGGCGATGGGCCAATACAACAATTCGGCTAATTCGCTAAAGCGCGGGCCTAGAGCGGCATAGTCGGGGTAGACCCGACTGATGTATAGATCGCGGGATTCACCCAACTGCGTAAAAGGATCAACACTAAAGCACTTGATAGCCTCCATTTCGCCGCGATCTTGGCCTTTTTCTAAGGTCTTCGAAGCGAGCACCCAGGCGGTATCGGCGGGCAATGGCAATGGCTCGCACATCCCCTGTCGATAAGCATTAAGCCACTCTTGCAGATAGTTAAACGCCTTGCCCTGCGCCAACGGCTCAAACCAATGTCGCCCGTTAAGGCCAAAAAAGTAAGCTCGCAACGAATAGCCGCTGGCGCACAGTACCAGATGTTCCAGCCACAACTGGACCACATCTCGTCCTTTTGCATTGGCCGCTCGATAGCGCACTAGACCTTCCCTATGCAAACCCGTCAGCCAGCCACTGAGCTGTATCCCGGAGACATCCAACTGACATTCCACCCGGCTCGGTTGATCAAGATGGTGGCGAATCTTATCCGCCATGTTTTGACTGTCATCCCGTGCCTTACGCGTTTGTAACTGTGCAGCGATGCCCACCGGTAAGAGACCCGATGCGACCAGCCGCTCAAAGCATTCAGGCTGCTGCTCATGAATAGCGGCGTCTAATAACCGCTCTTTAAGCTGATACCCCGTCAGGCCATCGAGCTGAAAGGGTTCCTCATCCTGCAGTTCCAGTGCACTGTTATTGAAGTAAACTTTCAGACGACGTTGAAAAAAGTGTTTAATCGGATTGCGGGCGAAGCTGAGCAGATCTGACAGTTCTAATTCCTCAAGCACTTCTGGCACTAACGGCTTACTCATGAAACTCTGCTCAATAGACCCTTCTTTGCGCAGTAACGGCAACCACTCTTCGGCATAACTGAATAACGGCGAATCAGCTGAGAAATAACGCTCGCTAAAGGGCTGTAGCGGGTGCTCAATCAGCAAATACTGTAGCAGTGATGCTTCACCCTCAAAGCGATAGTTTTGCTGGCAGTATTCCATCAACTCAGTCACTAGCACGGAAGGCACTTTAGGACTGTTGTCCTGTACGCTACGGCCAATATAACTGATATACAGAGTCTCGCGGGCCGATAGCAGTGCTTCGAGAAAGAGGTAGCGGTCATCATCACGGCGGGATCGATCTCCCCGTTGCGGTGACTCAGCCATCAAATCGAAGCCCATTGGCGGAATCGAACGGGGGTAAACACCATCGTTCATACCGAGCAAACACACCACTTTGAAAGGGATCGAACGCATCGGCATCAAGGTACAGAAATTAACCGCACCGATCATGAAACGTTGGCTAGCGCGGCTATTACCCAGCTCATTGGTCAGATAATCGCGCATAATGGCCCAACTCAGTGGCGTCTGATAACCACTGTCACTCAGTTGTTGCTGCAACCGTTCAAGCACTTGACGAACCTGACTGAGAAGGATTTCATCTTGTTCATCCGGCTGATAAGCACGTTGCAGAATATCATTGATAACATCAAACCATTCGGCGACCGGTTTATCTTGCGCTAAACGCTCACAACAGAACTCCAATAACTCGACAAATTCTGCCAGCTGACCGAGGTCTTCCGCCTCTAAGCCCTCAATTTCAGCATAGGGGTCGATGCCATGCCACAAGGATTCACTAGGCCCCATCGCGAAACCAGCCAACATGCGGCGCAAGCCAAACCGCCAGCTATTTTGCTCAAAAGCCGGCACCCCTTGATGGCTACGCTGCTCAGCATCGATACCCCAGCGTATCTGACAGGCTTCGATCCAGCGACAGATCCGTTCAAACCGGTCACCGTCCAAATTAAACTGGCGTAACACCGCCGGAACCTCAAGAATATCTAACACTTCTGACACGGTCACACGACTTTCCGGTAACCCCAATAAGCGCAAAAAACTCAGCAGTAACGGACTCTCCTGCTGCAATGTTCTATCAGAGATAGAAAACGGGATATAGCGTTCAAAGGGCGCATTACCAAAAACCGCTTCGATATAGGGAGCATAAGATGCCACATCGGGCATCATGATGATGATATCGCGCGGCGACAGCTCGGGTTGTTGATCCAGCATCGCCAACAACTGATCATAAAGCACCTCGACTTCCCGCAATGGGCTGTGAGCACTGTGAAGCTGTAAAGAACGGTCGACCAACGCTAACCTGTGTTTCTGTTCGGCATCAAGCACAGCGTCCGCCGATGGATCTTCCAATTCTAAAATATCCTGCTGTACCGATTGCAGCAGGGATGCCCGGCCACAGGGCTCAAACAATTCCATCTCTGGCGCGGCTAAATCTTGTATTTGAAACAGGTAATCTCGTCCAAGCTTACCCATGGATGAAAGTATGGGATTACCATGACTGTAATAATTATCCGCCAGTGTCTCAGGACTCATACCCGGCTTGGATAACCAGCGCTGATTCAATCGTGCAAGGTATTTAGGGTCGACAATATCACCCCAATAATACTGACAGGGATTACACACCATTAGATGAACGTCAATACGCTGACCGAGCGCTTGCAACGCTTCGACAAAGTTTTGTGGCAATGCCGAGATACCAAAAACAAACAGCCGGGCCGGTAACCGTGATAGATCAAACTGGCCTTTGCTGAGCGCCTCAACGAAGCCATTAAACATATTGCCTCGATGCCAGTGTGATAATCCAAGCCCGAGAATATGTTGCTGCAGAATACGCCAAAGAATCGGCTGCCAAGGCTGGGAATGACTTATCTCTGGTAGGTCATCGCCGTTTTCCCAACTGGCGATCCAATCAGGCCGGTAAACCAAGTACTGATCAAAGATATCAGCCACCTTACCGCAGAGCTGATACAACTTGTACTGTCCCTCATCTTGCTCGAGATAGCGTTGTAATGGCGCAAACTCATCACGACTAAGCTGCAGAGGCAACAGTTCCATCAATGCCCAAGTTAGCGCCTCTTTATTAAACGCTGAACGCTCGGGCACATCCTTTAACACTAATGAGAAACTGCTCCAGAGAAAACTCGCGGGTAAAGGAAAATCAATATTCGCGGCGATCTCAAGCTTATCGGCCAACTCCAGCTTCAGCCACTGTGCCATGCCCGGGCTTTGCACTAAAATGGTTTCTGGCTGGAAGGGATCGGCAAGCGGCTGTCGGCTGATCAGCTTTACCAACAAGTCCTTTTGTAGATCAAGCTTATTAGAATGGTAAATCTGAAACATTCAGACCCCTCGTTCATCCTTTGATTATACGGACTGGAAATCATCGCACTGCTTTAGCATTTAATCCGCTCAGCCAAATAGATCTGCCGAGTCAGCATTGAGTGTATCCGTGGCCGCGACATTGCCTTTATCAGCCGCCACAACAGCGGAAGATTCTGAAGCGGTTGCTATTTGCGCCACGTCCTTTTGCGGAGCTTCGGGCCGTTGCCATACCTGCTCGGCCGACTCAATTTTCACAACCCCATCGAAACGCTTACACAGGTATGCAACAGCCGTGTCAAAGTCATTAATGTCACACAGCATCACGCCGCCGCGGTCCGTTTCAGTTGTAAACAGGTAACTTTTCATCAACTCATTCCACATCGGTTAACGTGCAGCATTGCACTATAATTTATTGGCTGGCACAAGCCCCACAGCCATCCGCCGTTGCAAATCCTGATAAATTTTCTTGACGGATTTCAGATCCCGACCAATACTAAAACTCCCTGCAGCTAAAGCACGTAGAAACAGAAAGGGTCGGTTAAGCCCATGTTGACTAGGTAAATGCCAATTAAACGGGCATTTGATGTCCCTCTAAGCAGCGCTGATAAACTGACGCCAAACAGCCTCTTTTAGTAGAGACTGAATTGCTTTAAACCAGGGTCTCCCCTTAAAGTAAGACCTAAAGCAAAACCTAAAGTAAGGATTAAAGTAAGGCTTAATGCCGTTTCATCAACCGCTTTAATCATCAAGGCCACGGACGTTTGTCTGTGGCCTTTTTTAGGCGTAACGACTAATGCCGAGTCACTGCCGATGGTAGTGCAAGGTGACGCTCAACGGCTTTGCGGAAGACCATAATCACCAGCACCGCCCAAGCCAACACCGGTATCATTAGGGTATTCAACATCTGCCACCCCAATACTGACTCAAGCCAACCAGAGCTAAAAGCGGAGATCGTCACCACGCCAAATACTAAAAACTCATTCGCCGCCTGACTTTTAGATTTTTCAGCAGGTTTATAGGTCGAGGTCACCAACTGCGTGGCGCTAATGAACATAAAATTCCAACCGACACCGAGTAGCAGCAAAGCCCCCCAAAAATGCCATTCACTGACACCATGAAGATTTAACAAAATGCACAGCAGCATTAACACTGCCCCAAGCAGCATCACCGATAACAAACCTAACCGGCTAATCAATCTTGGCGTGATAAAAGAGGGCAAAAACATACCCAATACATGCCATTCGATCACCCAAGCCGCAGTGCTAAATTCAAAACCGCAGCGCGCCATGGCCACCGGAGTCACCGTCATAATCAGATTCATCACGGCATAACCAACCATGCCAACCGTTACGGCAACAATAAACACCGGCTGAAGTACAATCTCGCTAATAGGACGGCTTGGCTTTACCTCATGAGTACTGCCGTCGCCGTTTGCTAGACGCACAAAACTCAGCAACACCAGCGCCACAACATACAACAGCAATAAACCGATAAAAGCGCCACTAAAGACGCTATCATCTAACCAACTACGACTGCTAATGGCTAAGTTAGGCCCTAACACCGCAGCAATCACCCCACCGGCCATGACCAATGAAATGGCTCGACTTTTATGCTCAGCCGCACAGGCTTCAACCGCCGCAAAACGATATAGTGTGCCAAAACCAATACCAATACCCAATAAAAAGGTACCACCGCAAAACAGAAAAAAACTGCCGAGCTGCAGGGCTAAAATACAACATAGAGCACCGGCGATACCGATACTGTTACCGAGGTAAAAGCCATTTTTTCGCCCCACTCTCGCCATGATTAATGACGCAGGTATTGTGGCGCACATTAAGCCGACAAATTGCATCGCAATTGGCAGGGTAATCAATTCAGGTGAGGGCGAAAGCTGCTGACCAATCAACGCATTAACTGAGATTAATAACACATTACCGGTAGTCAATAATGCCTGACACAGGGACAACAAAACCACGGTCATATTCATAACTACACAGCCCTCACTGGCCCATCAAGATCAATAATGTCAGTACTAGATAGTACCCTGAAGTACCGTCTTATCGATATAGATACCGCCATCAGCATCTAATACACCACTCTGAATCAATAGGTGACGAATACCCTCATGTTGCAATGCGGGGTCTAGTGGGTCAAAAAAACGCCCTACAAAAGGCAATGACGCCAGTCGACTGCGCTGCCACCGACCTTGATCCGACATCAGCCAAGCAATACCGCTCAGGCTCAAAATCAGATTATCGAGGTAGGCCTGTTCATCACCCGTCATCCAGAGAGCAGTGGCATCGAGATAAAGATATTCATCCGCATTGTATTCTAGATATTGGTGCCAGTAATCGAAGTACGTATCGCAACGATTTCCCAGTAAAGATTTAAAGCGTTCAGCCACTAACGAATAACGGGATAACCCTGCACTTTTGGCGCAGATCAAGGTGGTATATTCGCAAGTCTGCACGCCATCATTGCTATAGACCTGCTGCACCTGAAGATCAGTTTCTTGAAACAGCATCAGCCAACAAAGCGGCAACTGATAACCAGAGTTGGCTAACTGGCGATGATCATCATCGCTATTGATCTGTGATGGTAACGTTTTATGACTATGGAGACTGGTGCGTTGAAACATAAAAATCCCTGTAATACTCATCATGCAGCTGAATATAGTGTAAATGAAGTTCAGCGTTGAGGGGTGATTAACTCAGAATAAATGGGAAAAATAACACAATATACTTAAGCCCAGCTTAGCGCGCCGACATTATAGCGACTCAAGGCATAAAAACACCAACTAGATCAATCCGTTAACGGCTCAATCTGGAGACGGTCCTGCGCGCCTATGCGAATAATTTGGCCCGTAGTGGTGGTAAAACTACGTTCCTGCAACGCCGACTTATGCACCTGATAATACAGAGGCTCGCTGCTCTGAGGCGATACCAACGTAACATTAAGTAGTTGATGGCCATCATACCAACGATATGCAAAAAAACTTAGGCTTAGCACAAAGGACACCAACACAAACAAGGCTGCAATCAACTTAATAGGCTCATGCTTCTTTATTGAACCCACTAACCCGCTCTCAGGCTTAACCGGCCGTTCAGTAGACACCCGCCGGCGAGTGGATTTTGCTGCTAACGCCCGACGCTGTAAATACACATAGGCGATCAATAGTACCAACAGGGTCAGAAATATCTTAGTTACCATAACGTGCTACACCCCTGCACTCGATTGAGTAGCTCATTGTCCATAGCCCCACTAAAACTGCAACACAAAAGAGTCGCTGACCACCGCTATTCAACATTCTCTCATAAATCCAGCATAGCCTTAATGCGACGCCCTTATATCAACGATAACAGCGAGCACTGTCCCGCTAAAATGCTACAATAATACCGCATTGCAACAAAAAGTATTTTGACTAAACAAGATACCCACAGAGCGCATTGAAAGCGCTGTCCGACTAGGTTAGGTTTAACACTAAACAGATAGACCCAGTCGCAGTATTACTAAATAATTATCAGCCACAGCCAATCGCTGATAGAAGTTGCTCGTAAGAGCGCATAGTCATAAAGAGGAATTAACAATGGATGAGCTGCACGGTTATTACTTGGAAGATCTGGAAGTTGGCATGAGCGCCTCTTACGCAAAAACGATCGCCGAATCCGATGTCTATATGTTTGCAGGCATATCCGGTGATAACAACCCAATCCATGTAAACAGTGAATATGCGGCAACGACCCAGTTCAAGAAGCGCATCGTTCATGGAATGTTCTCAGCAGCGCTGATTTCTACCGTTGCCGGCACCCGCTTACCTGGACCCGGTGCGATTTACATCGACCAAACCATCAAATTCAAAGCCCCGGTATATATGGGTGACACCGCTAAAGCAACCGGCACCATTGAAGAGATCGATGAGAAGCGCCGCCGTGTTAAAATGCGCACCGATGTGCATGTGGGTGACAAACTGGTAGCCACAGGCTACGGCACGTTCATGGTTGACCGTCGCGAAGCCTAACCGCTAACCGCCCAAGATAAAAAACAAAAAAGCCTGCAGTTGCAGGCTTTTTAGTCAGTACGAATCACTCAGCCATTTTGAGCTGAAAAATCTAACATCCGCTGTAACGGACGACGAGCGTCATCAATTAACGCCTCATCGACAACAATTTCATCAGTACCATGCTCAAGGGCATGCAGCACATTCTCAAGCCCATTCATCGCCATCCAAGGACAGTGAGCACAGCTGCGACAGGTTGCACCTGAGCCACCGGTCGGCGCTTCGATAAACTGCTTATCCGGTGCCGCTTGGCGCATCTTGTAAAAAATGGCACGATCAGTCGCGACAATAAACTGCTGGTTAGGCAACTCACGGGCCGCGTTAATAATTTGAGTTGTTGATCCGACCACATCGGCGAGTTCGACCACCGCATCCGGAGATTCGGGATGCACCAACACGGCGGCCTCAGGATAAACCTGCTTTAAATCTAATAATCGTTGCGCTTTAAACTCTTCATGGACGATACAGGCGGCATCCCACATCAACATCTCGATGCCTGTTTGCTTCTGCACATATTCGCCCAAATGCTTATCGGGGGCCCAGATGATTTTTTTACCTTGGTCGGCCAGATGCTCTACCACTTTTAGCGCAATACCCGAGGTCACAACCCAGTCGGCACGCGCTTTAACGGCAGCAGAGGTGTTCGCATAAACGACTACTTCATGGTCAGGATGAGCATCACAAAATGCGGTGAATTCGTCCGCAGGACAACCCAAATCAAGAGAACAGGTTGCTTCCAGCGTTGGCATCAAAACCCGTTTTTCAGGGTTCAATATCTTGGCGGTTTCGCCCATAAACTTAACACCGGCAACAATCAACGTTTTAGCCGGGTGATTATTTCCGAAGCGAGCCATTTCAAGCGAATCAGATACGCAGCCACCGGTTTCATCAGCCAGTTGCTGAAGCACTTCATCGGTATAATAATGCGCCACGAGACAGGCATCCTTCTCAATAAGAAGTTGCTTAATACGGGCCTTGTACTCTTCCTGCTGCTGTAGATCTAGCTCGCCTGGAAGGTGCTCTTTAGCAAAATATTCCTGAACTAGGATACGATCTGAAAGCTCTTCTTTATTCAACATCGACAAATTTTCTTAATCGGGTAATGTAACGGTAACTGACTTTAAACAGAAGCGATATTATACCACCCCTGTCCATCAGAGCATGTTAATTCTATGTAAAGTGTCAACATAAATAGCAAAAAAGGAGCCTTTTATGGCTCCTCTTAAGATTTTTTAGCGATTATTGTCTAATCACCCTCATTAATATCATATACCAGCGATATAGCGTGTAGGGTCAGCCACTCCGGCATCCTCAAACCCTTTAGCCCTTAATCGACAACTATCGCAAACGCCACAGGCCCTACCATCATCATCGGCCTGATAGCAGGAAACCGTCAAACCATAATTAACCCCTAAACGGGTACCTTCCTGTATGATTTGTGCCTTCGTCAAATCAATCAACGGGGTTTCAATCGTCAGACGCTCACCTTCAACGCCGGTTTTCGTCGCCAGATTAGCCATATTCTCAAAGGCCGCGATATATTCAGGTCGGCAATCAGGGTAACCCGAGTAATCAACTGCATTAACACCGATGAAAATATGTTGCGCATGCAACACTTCAGCCCACGCCAATGCCAGTGACATAAAGACAGTATTGCGCGCAGGAACATAAGTGACCGGAATACCCTCTTCTTCGTGATCGGGCACATCAATGCTGTTATCGGTCAGGGCTGAACCGCCAAAATCTTCTAGATTTAAACGCACCACGCGATGCTCTTTTACATCCAGATTAGCCGTAATTTTTTTAGCTGCCGTCAGTTCTGTTTGTGAACGTTGCCCATAATCAAAACTCAACACATAACAGTTAAAACCGCATTCAACGGCCATTGCGAGTGCCGTAGCCGAATCAAGGCCACCCGATAACAATACAACAGCATTGTTGGAAGAAGTACTCATTGAAAAACCTTAAAGAATTGAGTGGTTATCGTTGCAGGTAGTCACGTGCCAAATTGGCGGCTGAACTATCAGGATAACGGGAGATGGTTTTGTTAAACATATCTTTCGCTTTTGCCTGATCACCCATCTGATGATAGATCACGCCGAGCTTATAAGAGGCATCAGCAGCTTTCCGATGTTCAGGAAAAGCATTTAATACCTGCTCAAAAGCTGCCTTAGCCGGCGCTAACTTCTGCTCAGCCAAGTTAACCTCACCTACCCAATAATAGGCATTGGGCAATCTCGCACTATCAGGATAGCGCTCAATAAACAGGTCAAAGGCATCAAGGGCAGCAGGAAAGTCTTTCGAGCGCACTAGCCCGAAAGCTTGCTGATAAGCTTGGGCATCCGTCGGGGTACTATCAGCAGCAGGCAAAGCGACTGATGAAGCGCTTGAAGGACTCAGCACAGCACTCGAAGCCGACGAACTCGATGGTTGCGGCGCAGCCTGCCCGGTCGATAAACGACGATCTAAATCACGGTAGCGATCCCGCTGCTGTTGCTCCATCTGCCGTAGCTGATATTGCTGCTGCTCGACCATGCCGCGCAATGTGCGTACTTCATCCTGCAGCTGTTGCAACACCATCGCAGTGTCATTACGGCCATTGAACTGTGCACCGCCACTATTCACCGTAGAACGGTTAGCAGAGCCTTCATCAATTTTTAATTCGATCACCTGAATGGGATCAGCAGCAATAGCACCGGTGCTGAATAGCACCAGTGCCGCCGCTAAGCTATATGCTTTTCGCATAGAGAGCAAAACCCGCGATTAATATTTCAGTTCAACGCGACGGTTTTGAGCCCATGAGCTTGGGTTGTGACCCATCACTACAGGCTTCTCTTCGCCAAAGCTAACCAATTCAATCTGACTGCTTGAAACGCCATTAACCGTTAATACACGGGCAATCGCTTGAGCACGACGCTCTCCCAGTGCCATGTTGTACTCACGGGTACCACGCTCATCAGCATGACCTTCCAGAACAACTGTCGCGGAAGGGTTTGCAACCAAGTATTTAGCGTGACCGCGCAATGCCTGAACCGCTTCAGCTTTAACTTGAGTTTGATCGAAGTCAAAATAGAAAACAGTTGCCAGATTCTTAACATCACTCATAGAGGTGCCAGACATAGAAGAGTCTGAAACAGCCTGAGTAGTCGTTACAGGTGCAGTATCACCGCCACCCATAGTATCGGTATCTGTCGTCTTTGTAGTACTACAACCCGCCGCCCAAACAACTGTCAGCGCCAAAGCAGTAGCTTTACCAATATTCATAGCACGCATGAAATACTCCTAATAATTAGCCAATCATATGCGAAACAACCTTAATCCTGCCTAAAGTAAAGGTTGCTACGTCTGAATGCAATAGCCGCAATACAATCGATCAGCTTTTCTAACTAATTGATTTAACTTTGTAGGCTTACGCAGTCATCTTGTCACTTTACACCGTCACTTCGGCTCAAATAGACGTTACTAAACACTTATCTAGAAAGGAGACCAAGCGGGTTCACGAACATCGCCATCTGTTGACGGCAAACGAAACTTAACTCGCCCATCAAGGGATACCGCTGCCAATACGCCTCGAATACCTTCCTGGGTGGCATAAAGAATAATACTACCGTTGGGAGCAATCGTCGGAGACTCATCCATAAAGGTTTCCGTTAACAGATCCACCCGGCCAGTCCGCAGATCTTGCACGGCAATATGGTATGCCCCATTATTCTGATGCACCATGGCCAAAAAACGCCCGTCCTGAGTCAAACGACCGCGCGCATTAGACTGCCCGTCAAAGGTCAGGCGGGTCACATCACGGCTCGGCAGATAGATAGAATAGATCTGCGGCTGACCACCACGATCAGAGGTAAAGATCAGTGACTGACCATCTGGTGACCAAGAAGGCTCTGTATCAATACCAAAATGGTGGGTGATCCGGGTTAGGCGACGCTGCTGCAGATCCAGCACATAAACTTCCGGGTTACCATCTTTAGACAGCACCAAAGCCAGCTGTTTACCATCGGGAGACCACGCAGGGGCGCCATTCAAACCGCGGAATGACTGAACCTTTTCTCGCTTGCCCGTTGCTAAGTACTGTATATAGACGGCTGGACGTCCCGACTCAAAAGACACATACGCCAGTTTAGAGGCATCCTGCGACCAAGCCGGAGATAAGATAGGCTCTCTGGATTCCAGAATGGTTCGTGGATTATGGCCATCGGCATCCGCCAGCATCAAACGATAACGATATTTCGACGGTGCCAATTGCTTAGCCGTCACATAAACGATACGCGTCGAGAAAGCGCCGCGCACACCGGTTAACGCCTCAAACACTTTGTCGCTGATATAGTGGCCCACGGCGCGTAAATTATCACGACTCGCCTTGATATCCTCACCGAGAATGCGCTCTTCCTTAAGAATGTCATATAATTCAAAGGCTACATTCAATTGCCCTTCAGATTCACTGATACGACCGATAACAATAAAATCACTACCGCTGATACGCCAATCACGAAAATAGAGCGAATTACGATCCGACGGGAAGCTCAGCATATTTTCCCGCGGCATGACCTTGAACATACCACTACGATACAGATCATCACCCACCACCTTAGCGATATCATCCGGCAGCGCCTGATTGCCACTCCAGGCAAATGGCACCACCGCTATCGGCGTTGGCTCATCGACCCCTTGAGTAATTTCAACGGTCAACTCAGCCCGCGCTAGCAAACTGAACAAGCAAAAGAATAGACATATAAAACTACGCTGCATCACGGATTACCTGCGAAGATCTGATGGATTATATTCAAGTGTTAACTTCCTAAAATTTCTATCAAACAGTATTGGGTCCATGTTTTGTAATTCACTGAATCGTCCAACCCGTTTCACTGCTCGGATAGCGCTTTCATCAAAATGGCTATCGCCGCTACTTTTTACGACATAAACATTATCTACTTCGCCGGTAGGCAGTAGATGCAATGACAACACCACTTTCATGCCGTTGCGTGCACTCGGTGGACGACGCCAGTTACTTTCAATCTCAGCAGCAATGTATTCGAGATAACCCGCCGTTGCCTGCTGATCTTGCAATGCTTGCATCTCCTGTTCTTCGGCGGCAAGCGCCGCCGCTAACTCGGCATCTCGACGCTGCTGAGCTTGCTGTTCACGCTCAACACGCTGCTGCTCGGCGCGCTTACGTTCGGCATCTTTTTTAGCTTCAGCCTGACGACGCGCTTCGTCCTGTTGCTTTTTCTTAGCCGCTTGAGCCGCCTGCTCTTTTTTCAGCGCCTCTGATTTTTTACGTGCGGCCTCTTGCTTGAGAGCTTCAGCTTTCTTCTTAGCGTCGGCCTGCTTTAAAGCCTGGGCTTTTTCACGGGCCTGTTGCTCTTTCTTAGCGACCTCTTGCTTGCGTTGCTTCTGCTTAAGAGCCTCTTGCTTTTGCTGCTCTTTTTTCAACGCTTCTTTTTTACGCGCATCCGCTAGCTTGCGTGCATCGGCTTTCTTTTTCGCCTCCGCCTGCTGGTCGCGCTGCCGTGCCTGCAGTTGTGATTTAATATCCACTATCTGGGCTTTGACATGCCGAGGCGTAAGATGTTTCTCATCTTCAGCATAACCTAGCCAGCTATAAAATAGCGCACTAAGTATCACGCCATGCAGAATCAGGGCTAATAGTGCGGGGAATAAGTAACTTCGTAAATTCACAATCAAATTACTCTGTTACCAAGCCGACACTTTCTGCACCCGCCTGCTGCAAAAGAGTCATTAGCTGAATAACATGATCATAATCGACACCTTTATCACCACGCACCAGCAACAGTTTCTTCGGATTGTTACTCAACACTTTAGCAACCCGCTCTTCGACCATCTCACCACTAATAGGCTTGAGCGGATCGCCGCCCACATCGATATAGTAACGCCCTTCTTTATCGACGGTCACAATCAATGGCTCATTATCTTGAGTATCAACCGGGTCTGAGCCAGCTTTAGGTAGCTGTACATCAACGCCCTGCGTCAACATAGGCGCGGTAATCATAAAGATAACCAGCAACACCATCATCACATCGATGTATGGCACCACATTGATATCAGCGTTTAGCTTACGTTTCTTTCTTACTCTGCGAATCATAGTAGCGGCCTGTTACAGATCAGTTTGAAGCGTGCACTCGGCGGTGCAAAACACTTGAAAATTCATCCGCAAAGGTTTCATAACTATTCATCAGCGTTTCCGTTTTAGCCGAGAAACGGTTATAGGCAATAACCGCGGGAATAGCTGCAAACAGTCCGATCGCGGTGGCAATCAAGGCCTCTGAGATACCCGGCGCTACCGATGCCAGCGTCGCCTGATGAACATTCGCCAGGCCTCGAAATGAATTCATAATCCCCCACACGGTGCCAAACAATCCGACATAAGGGCTGGTTGACCCCACGGTGGCCAAAAATGGCAAATGCATCTCAAGCTTTTCCTCTTCGCGGGCTAAGGCCACCCGCATACTGCGCTGCGCCCCTTCCATAATCGCATCACGATCGGCGCCTGACTGCTGACTCAGTCGGCTGAACTCTTTCAGCCCTGCCCGAAAAATATTTTCAGCGCCATTATCACTATCCGGATCAGCATTCACTTCACGGAATAGCTGGCTCAGGTCAACCCCGGACCAGAAGCGGTCTTCAAATGCCCGCAATTTACGCTGTGCCTGTCGCAACACAAAGTGGCGTTGGAAAATCATAATCCAAGACAGCACTGACGCCAGCAACAACAACAACATAACTATCTGAACAACAAAACTGGCATTAGCCACCAAGCTCCAGATCGACATTTTATCCGGCACGTTTATAACCCCTTGTGATGAAATCTGAAAAACTGGTTCTGATAGTAGCGAGATCAGCGGGCAAAATCTGCCCCTTTTCTGACAAAAAATCAGATTTACGTCGATTAAACAATTTTGCAGCACGCTTTATCCATTAGCGACTCAACTGTTCGGCGATTGGAGCGAGCAAGCGTTCGAAAGTTCAAACAAAATGAACAACCCAACATAAAAAAGCCGCCCAAGAAGGCGGCTAATAAACACCAATAAGCTTATACAGAGACTAAGTGGCCATTACGGCGGTGCTCATCTTTCGATTGACAGGCGACACATAAAACGGCTGTCGGATTAGCCATAAGGCGATTCAGTTCTATCTCTTCGCCGCAACTCTGACAATAACCATACTGACCCGCTTCAACCCGCAACAGTGCATTTTGGCACTCACGAATCTCTTCTTCCAACTGCGTTATATGTGACAGACTCGTTTGCTGAAGACCAACAACGGCTGATGCCTCGGCGCGATCGAGCACCTCGGTGCAACTTAATTGACCCATCTCAGCCTGCTGATCTGACCGTTCAGCTTTAAGATCGGTCTGCAACTGCTGCAATAAAATCTGCAGTTCACGCTTCAGATGTTTAAGTTGCGCCACATTGATGCAACCGAGTTTCATAGTGTTCATACCTTAACGCCCTAAACATTATTTTTTATGTTCATAAGCTAAAAGTTAAACCCTTAGTCGCAACTCTGCGTTGACTTAAATCAGTTATCTTCAGCTGATGCCGGTTCTATTGATCCCGGTCAGGCAATTCAAGACCAAAGTGACGATAGGCATTGTCTGTCACCACCCGCCCACGCGGTGTACGCATCATAAAGCCTTGTTGTATCAAGTAAGGCTCGAGTACATCTTCAATGGTATCTCGCTCTTCACTAATCGCCGCAGCTAAGCTATCGACCCCGACCGGGCCACCGCCAAACTTCTCAATCATGGCCAATAATAAGCGTCGATCCATATGATCAAAACCATGCTCATCGACATTTAGCATATTCAACGCAAGATCAGCCATCTCTAATGAGATCCGACCATCGCCCTTAACTTCCGCGTAATCTCTGGCGCGTCGCAACAAGCGGTTAGCGATCCGTGGCGTACCTCGCGCACGACGAGCAATTTCAATCGCCCCTTCACGGTCAACGCCACTACCCGACAGACGTGCAGAACGTTCAACGATGGAGGTCAAATCATCAATATTATAAAATTCGAGTCGCTGCACAATACCAAAGCGATCCCTCAGCGGCGACGTTAACAATCCTGCTCGAGTGGTCGCCCCCACTAAAGTAAACGGCGGCAATTCCAACTTAATTGAACGAGCTGCCGGCCCTTCACCGATCATAATATCCAGCTGATAATCTTCCATCGCAGGGTATAGCACCTCTTCAACCGAAGCACTTAAACGGTGTATTTCATCAATAAAGAGCACATCACCCGGCTCAAGATTGGTCAGCATCGCCGCAAGATCACCGGCTTTTTCTAACACCGGCCCCGAGGTGGATTTAATATTACATTCCATTTCATTGGCGATAATGTTCGCCAAGGTGGTTTTACCCAGCCCCGGCGGTCCAAAAATAAGCGTATGATCGAGCGCTTCTTGACGCTTGCGCGCAGCACCGATAAAGATCTCCATCTGCTCTTTGACCACTGGCTGGCCAACATAGTCCTGCAACGCTTTCGGACGAATCGCCCGATCCTGAACTTCCTCTTGTGGCGCGGTAACCACAGGAGTAACAAAGCGATCCGCTTCGATCATGATTAATACCCTATCACTAACATTGCGTTACTAACCCTGCACCATACTCTTCAAGGCCGCACGAATAAGCTCTTCACAGGAGGCGCCGGGTATCAACTTTTCAGCCTGAGCAATCGATTTAGTCGCCTGCACCGGCTTATAGCCCAACGCAACCAAAGCACTTTCAGCCTCAGCCCTATTATCACTTTGTACAGCAGGTGCCGGTCCGCCTAAACCATCAGTTAAGGTGAACTCATCGACATCGTTAAAGACAAAATCCTTCAGCTTATCCTGCATCTCGACAATAAGGCGTTCAGCAGTCTTTTTACCAACCCCGGGTAACCTCACTAAAGCGGCTGTATCCTGATGCTGCACCGACAAAACAAACTCATTCACACTGATACCCGACAGAATCGTTAATGCGAGCTTAGGCCCCACACCATTTACTTTAATCAAAGTGCGGAACAGCGAGCGCTCGGTGCGCTCATAAAATCCGTACAACAGCTGAGCATCTTCCCTAACCACCATATGGGTAAACAAGGTTATCTGTCGCCCTACTTCCGGTAGTTGGTAAAAAGTATTCATTGAGGCATCGACTTCATAGCCAACCCCATTCACATCAATAACCAGTTGCGGCGGGTGCTTTTCTAACAATTCACCTTTCAATCGTCCTATCACGGCGCTTTTCTCTCCAACTCGCCCCACTGACAGGGCTTAATTTTTAGGCTACTCATAACTAATGTAACACTGCGTTCATCGCAGACGGCCACCTCGGCTACTTTTGGCACCCGCCATCATAATCAAACTACTACGGGTATGTGCATGACACAGAGCAATAGCCAACGCATCGGCGGCGTCTGCCTGCGGCAGCCCCGGCAGTTTCAAAATAGATTTGACCATATGCTGAACTTGGGATTTATCTGCAGAGCCGTTACCGACCACCGCCTGCTTAACTTTACGGGCTGCATATTCAGCCACCTCTAAACCTTGGTTTGCACCCGCCACAATAGCCACGCCACGGGCCTGGCCTAGCTTCAACGCAGAATCAGGGTTTCGGGCCATAAAGACCTGCTCTATCGCCATCTCTTGCGGACAAAACTGCTCAATCAGCTGGGTCACACCCGCATATATCTGCGTCAACCGCACAGCTAACTCATCACCCTTAAGACGAATACAGCCACTGGCAACATATTCATTCTTCGCCCCCACTGTATTGATAATACCGTATCCGGTAATCCGTGAGCCCGGATCTATCCCTAAAATCAACATAACTGCATTATCAACTCAAAGTACTGGTTATTTATACAGATAACAATACCCTAGATACGGACATAAAAAAAGCCGTGCAGTGCACGGCTTTATCATTAAACGCCCACTATCTTAAGGCGTTTTACGCAATTTGATATTCAATTCACGTAGCTGAGCCGCACTCACTTCACCCGGTGCCTGCGTCATCATACAAGCAGAGCTCTGGGTTTTAGGGAAGGCGATCACTTCACGAATAGAGTCGGTACCGGTCATTAACATAATCAGACGATCCAAACCGAAGGCCAAACCACCGTGCGGTGGCGCACCATATTTCAGCGCATTCAACAGGAAGCCAAATTTATCATCGGCTTCCTCTTCAGAAATACCGAGAATATCTAATACAGATGCCTGCATAGCCTGATCATGGATACGGATTGAACCACCACCTAGCTCGCAACCATTCAAGACCATATCATACGCACGGGACAAGGCTGACAGCGGATCCGCTTTAAGCTCTTCCGGGCTGCAGCTAGGTGCAGTGAACGGATGATGTAGTGCCGTCAGACCACCGTTATCGGTTTCTTCAAACATTGGGAAGTCGACAACCCACATAGGCGCCCACTCACACTGCGCCATATTCAGATCTTCACCGGCCTTGATACGCAATGCGCCCAACGCTTCAGATACGATTTTTTCTTTATCTGCACCAAAGAAAACGATGTCGCCATTTTCCGCCCCCAGACGCTCCATGATGGCCATCGCCACATCAGCCCCCAAGAACTTAACGATTGGCGACTGCAGACCTTCAACGCCTTTTTCGAGCTCGTTGACTTTAATCCACGCCAAACCTTTAGCACCATAGATGCTAACAAACTTGGTGTATTCATCGATAATCTTACGGGTCAATTTAGCGCCGCCAGGCACTTTCAATGCAGCAACACGACCCTTAGGATCTTTCGCTGGCCCAGCAAATACTTTAAATTCGATCTCAGCCATCAGGTCAGCAACATCGACCAGTTCCATCGGGTAACGTAGGTCAGGCTTATCAGAACCATAACGCTGCATAGCCTCAGAATAAGGCATCCGTGGGAAATCACCCAGATCAACCCCTTTCAACTCAAGGAACAACTTACGGATCATTGTCTCAGCAATTGACATGATCTCCTGCTCATCAAGAAATGACGCTTCAATATCGATCTGAGTAAACTCAGGCTGACGATCCGCCCGCAAGTCTTCATCACGGAAGCATTTAGCAACTTGATAATAACGATCGAAGCCAGCCACCATCAGCAACTGTTTGAATAGCTGAGGGGATTGTGGCAACGCAAAGAAATGTCCTTCATGAACCCGGCTTGGTACCAGATAATCACGAGCACCTTCAGGGGTCGCACGGTTTAAGATTGGGGTTTCGATATCCAGGAAGCCATGCTCATCTAGATAGTTACGAATCGCCATGGTCACTTTCGAACGGAAACGCATTTTTTCTTGCATTTCTGGACGACGCAGATCGATATAACGATGACGCAGACGCACTTCTTCGCCAACCTGCTGGTGTTCATCCAACTGGAACGGCGGGGTTTCTGACTTATTTAAAACAATCAGTTCTTTACCCAGCACTTCGATCTCACCGGTTGGCATATCCGAATTAATAGTGCCGTCTGGACGACCACGAACAGTCCCCTTAACCTCGACGACATATTCATTCCGGCAGCTATCGGCCAGCGCGAAGCTCTCTTCACGATCAGGGTCGAATACCACCTGGGTGAGACCTTCACGGTCACGAAGATCCAGAAAAATAACCCCACCGTGGTCGCGACGACGGTGAATCCACCCCGTCAGAGTAATGTCTTCGCCGATATGCTCTTTTCTGAGATCGCCGCAATAATGACTGCGCATAGTTAAATGTTCCTGTTACTTAGCAAGCTGAATCAGTGTTTATTCAGACAATTAAAAATCAGTTACCGGAGTCGCTCTGGCTACCCGCCAGATTCTTTTTCTTTCCGGTTTTAAAATCAGTTTCATACCAGCCGGTACCGGATAGCCTGAAACCTGACGCGGATACTTTTTTAATCACGTCTGCAGACTCACAGACAGCGCACTCAGGCGCAGGTGCATCAGATTTCAGCACCAGCTTTTCAAATTCATGACCACAATGACGGCATGCGAAATCAAAGATCGGCATCGTTAGCAGTTTTTCCTATGAAATAGAGACACACCACAAAGCGACTGCCTGTATTTCAGCCTGTTCGATAACTAAATCACCGGTTAACGAACACCGACTAACAGCCGCCTTGCCCAGAAAAGGGCGAATTATACCTGAAATATTGGCCGCTGACAGGGCCATTTAAGGCTTTTAAATGAGAAATCAGTCGATCAGACCCCGCGCCACAAAATTAACCTCTTGCGGCATCATTAGCTGTAACTTTTGACGAATTCCCTCAACCTGAGCTGCGCTATAAGGCGTTGCAGGGCAGACACCCCAAATAGGTACTGGCCAAGCGGCATCCCCTTCATAGCGCACAACATGATGTATATGCAGCTGATTCACCACATTACCCAGTGCAGCGATATTGATTTTATCCGCATCAAAAACATCGTGCAGATTTTCTGCTAAAAATGAAGACTCATGCAGAAACTGCGCCTGATCAGCGTGGGACAGATGATAGATTTCACTCACGTCGGCCCGCCGAGGAACCAAAATAAACCAAGGATAATGCGCATCATTCATGAGTAACAAGCGAGATAATGGAAAGTCCCCTAAGGTGATGCAATCATTATTCAGGCGAGCATCCAGTTCAAATTCCAGCTCTAGCTCATCCATTGTTTTTCTCCTAGCTTAAAGGCCGCTGCAAACATACTATATTGACAAAGCACAATCCCATGCGAGCACTAGATAGTCTACCGTCAGTATCATTCGCTTAAAATTTAATGCTTTATTATCGGGTAGTTAGATAATAAATACGCGATCTGAACAGTATAGGACAATATGCCACAATTCAATTTTTATAGCGCCATTGACCAGATCGGCTCAGAACGCTGGAACAGCCTGTGCCAAAGCGATTATCCATTTTTACGCTACGAATACCTACACGCACTGGAACAATCCGGCAGCGTCTCGGCGGACACCGGCTGGCAGCCTTGTCATTTAGTAGTAAGCGAAAATGAACGCGCCATCGCTATCATGCCCCTCTATCTAAAAAGCCACTCCTATGGCGAATATGTCTTCGACTGGAGCTGGGCTGATGCCTATCAACGTAACGGCTTAGACTACTACCCAAAACTGGTTACCGCGATCCCATTTACACCCTGCTATGGCCCGAGACTTATGCTCCACAGCGACCTTAGCGAACCAGAACAGCAATCACTGACAAAGGACATATTATCTGCCATCATGCAGCTAGCATCCCAGTATCAAGCCACGGGCTGGCACGGACTCTTTATCACCGAAACGCTGCGCAATAAAGATCAATACCCGCAACTGAATTACCGCCTAGGCACTCAATACCACTGGTTTAACCGAGATTATCTGTGCTTTGATGATTTTCTTGACACCTTTAGCTCACGCAAACGCAAAAACCTCCGCAAGGAACGCGAGAAAATCACTCAACACGGAATTCAACACCGCATTGTCAGCGGCGCTCAACTCACCGACGCCATGCTTAAGCAGTTCTATCAGTTTTACCAAATCACTTATTTAAAACGTGGCCGTCGCGGCTATCTAAACGAAGCCTTTTTTCATCAGCTACGCGATAGTCTCGCCGACCAATTGCATATCTGCTTTGCTTACGACCCGCAGCACAGTCATACCGAGGCTGTTGCCGGCGCTCTGTTTTTTCAAGACAGTGATACCCTGTACGGTCGCTACTGGGGGGCTTTAGCCGAATATGACAGCTTACATTTTGAGACCTGCTACTATCAAGGCATTGAGCACTGCATTCGTCATCAACTTCAACGCTTTGATCCTGGCGCACAAGGCGAGCATAAAATTCAACGAGGCTTCGAGCCCATTGAAACTTGGTCAGCCCACTGGCTGGCCCATCCAGGATTCCAGCAAGCGGTACAACAATTTACCGAGGAAGAGGAATCTCTTTTGCGCCAAGAAATGGCAACCCTGCGCGAGCGCCTACCTTTTAAAAAGACCTGAGGCAATCTACCGGGCCCGTTGGAGCCCGGCAGCCGTACCTACTGTCAAGCACATTTATTGCGTCAACCAAAACCTCTTAGTACCGAAATACCTAGCCTCTAGACCCAATAAATATGAGCCATATCAATTAAACATCACTCATTGCACGAATTCCCTTTTAAACGGCCGATTAAACTCGTTATCTAGCCATCTGTTGCTAGAATGAATATCAGGCGGCAGTACATATTTATCAACGTATGAGCCTTTGCTCTTTCAGACGAATCAGCAGCACCAAAACAATAAGGGGGTTACACAATGTTAACCTATGACGAATGCCTCCATCTGAGTGATCTCACGCAAGATGAAGTCGAGGCTATAGCGGAGCATGAGCATACCGACCCAATCATCGCGATGGCCATGGGACATTACCTATGCTGTCATCAGGGTGAAAGCAAAGTAAAACGAATAATCCTAGATGATATTGCCAAGGCTCAACGCAAAGGCGATACAGAACACGAAAGGGTTCTGCGTCATGTGCTCAAACACTTTGTTAAAACGCACCCTAACTACCAGGGTCGCATGGACAAGGTAGGCTAAACATCCCAAAAACCACTGCCTATCATGGGTGGTGGTTTTTCTATTACTATCTAGCTCTGCTCATCAACAGCGAAGCCTCGCTGCCTCAGCCTAACGCCCAATCAGTATTTTTTTACAATTATTGACGACTTCCCCTTTATTGTTAGCGCTTGTTGCCGATAACGCTTTCATTACAGGCGCAAAACAGGCGTTTTATGGAATCGCTCGAAAAAGAGAACACAGATCTAAGAAGATCACTGCGACGACTGACAACGAAGGTAGAGCAAAACGAAGGCGTCTTGCGCTCATTCTTCGATATGGAAATTCGCCTATTCAGCTGCAGCACGCTAGCCGAACTGCTAGAACTAATTTTAATCGAATTCCGAGATCACTTTCATCTCTCCGCCGTTAACCTGATTCTGTTCGACCCTGAAAATGCTGCCCGCGACCTACTCGATGAGTACATACCGCCCCAACCTGATCACTGCCTTCGTTTTGTCGATAACCAGCAGTTACTTAAAAGCCTATTCCCGACGCAAAAGCTCAGAATTGGCGAGCTTAGCCCACCCTTAAAAAGCATCGCGTTCCCCCGCTCACCCTATATATTCAGCAGCGCCTTATTACCGCTTATTCGCCATAACTGTCTCATTGGTAGTCTACATTTAGGCAGCAACGACCCGGCACGGTACAACGAACGCTTAGATTGTGACTATATCGATCACCTATCCTCAGTTATCGCCGTCTGTATTGAAAACTGTATCAATCAGCAGAACCTTAAACGGCTGAGCATTATCGACATGCTAACTAAGGTGTATAACCGCCGCGCGTTTGATCAGGAGATCATCAAAGAACTCTCTAGAGCGAGTCGCCATGAAACCCCCTTAAGCTGTTTATTTATAGACTTAGATTATTTTAAACTCGTTAATGATAGCTTTGGCCACCAGATAGGCGACAAAGTGCTGCGGGCAATAGGTGTACTGCTCAAACAGAATTTGCGTAAGACTGACTTTATTTCCCGCTATGGGGGTGAAGAGTTTGCGATACTACTGCCTAATTGCGAGAGCGAAAAAGCCATTCAAATCAGCGAGCAGTTACGCAAGAAAATTGCGCATATGGTTGTCCATGACAATAATAATGCCCCCTTTAGAATCAGCGCCTCCATCGGCGTCACCCACTGCACCTCGCATAGCTTTCATGTTAATGATCTGCACGCACAAGCCCATGCACTATTAAAAGCAGCAGATGACGCGGTCTATCGGGCAAAAGAAAAAGGCAGGAACCGGATAGAATACCGAGCCCTGCCAGCTATAACAGCCGAGCTACTCAGCCAACCGAACAGTAAGCTCAGACCTTAACAAAGCGAAAACTAGTGCATATCCCTAAGTAATTCGCTGTAAAGATCAATATAACGCTGCTTCTGTTTCTCGCCGAACAATGGATCATCCATTTTTGGCAGGCCTGACTCGAGTGCCCGCCACTGCTCATCCGTTGCCACCTCATCTAACAGAGGGAAAAGCGTCCCCTCTTCAAGGTTAAGGTGCTCTATCTGCTCATCCAGGAAACGCTCCAATTTAGCGGCAAACTGATCCATAGGCACCACCGCATCGCTCAATATGCAATCCACTGCCTCAATAATATCGTGACTGCTTTGTTTTAGAAGCTTATGCTCATCGACACAGCGAACAATCGCTTCATCTAACTCTTGGCAGCCCGAATTTTTAAACGCTTCATACATTTGATCTTCAAGTGGATGATGATAGGCATCGGCATAGCTGGTGATGTAATCCACCGCATCGCTTAATAAAACAAAGTTAGGCATCTCACCCTGCTTCAGCTCTTCAAGCTTATGATCTAACACCGCCAGCAACTTATTCAGGTTAACATGATCCTGATGTAAATCGTTCAATACTGTCATAACGACCTCCTCTGAGACATACACACTATACCTCAGCTTTAGGATGCGATCTTGACGGGTATCAACAGAAGCGTTTCAGACAATTAACAATTGATGTAATTGCGCGAGGGTGTTAACTTTGAGATCCGTTAATGCTGGCCACTCGCGGTCAGCACGCTGATCCACATGAATAGTTGCCACCCCTGCCGCACGCCCCACTTCAAGGTCGAAACGAAAATCCCCCACCATAACCGCTTGAGCAGCACCTGCGTGCCATTGATCAAGTAAAAAATGAATACCCTGTGGATCCGGTTTTGCTAATGCATCATCACGCCCCAATACAGCCGCCGTATCAAACAACGAGCCGACGCCAATCACCTCTAAGCAACGCAATGCAACTTCGCGCTTGTTACGCGTCAAAATACCTAAATTACAATCACGCTCTGCCAGCCAAGTAAGAAACTCATTCACCCCTACCGCAGGCTGAACCATATCCGCGTAGAAATACTCCCACTCATCAAGCTGTTGATTCAAGCCCTGCTGCTCCGCTTCGGGACGCGCGGCAATGGTCGCCAAAATATCACAACCCGCGGGCAAACCAAGCTCGGCACGGATCCGCTCAAAATCATGAACTGGCTGCGTCAGCGTACCATCGAGATCAAAAATCCAGTGATCAACTTGACGGATACGCTCAATCATTGTCTTCATCATTTGGAGTTAAATTGTCCGTTAACTGATCTAACCGGGTTCGAATATCTCGCATAATATCCAATCGACCGGCAGGATTACCGTTTTGTGCAATGAGCATCGCCTCTAAGCCGGCAATACTCTCTTGTGAGTCACGCAGCGCTTGCAGCATCGTTCGTGAACGCTTTTTCGCGCTATCAGTCATCTGATCCACCCGCGTCAGTGTGCGGCGGACCTGATTATCGAGATCATCTAAATGATTAACCAACTGCTCCATACCCGAGCCAAACGCGTGATCCATCTGCCCTAAACGTTGCTCTAATTGCCCCACCGCTTCGCGAAAACGGTTGAGAAACAGCGTCCCTTCGCGGTCCATAAACATCGCTAATAATTCTTCAGGATAGAGCGCCCTAGAACGGGCATCGGCGCGAATGGCATATTCACCGCGCTGCGTGCAATAAGGTCGTTTATTGCCGGAGGCTATTTCCAGACGGAAAAAGGGTTTGTTGCTAATGTTCTCAACCACCAACTCTAAATCGACGATTGGATAACAATCGGTGGCTTTATTTATCAGGCTAAGCCGGGCACCATCATCAACATCACAGCCGACAATACGCCCCCGTTGAAGGCCATCGGGGCTGGTATATTCATCAACCCCAACTAAAATCGCGCCGCCGTGCGGAGAGTTCGCAAAGGAGACTAAATCGCGGCTTTTTATACCATTGATTTCGCGCTTGAAATCGACATCAATACCTTCAGGGTTTGCCAGCAGGCGTTTAGCCCGCTGACTGATACCCCGGTATTCACGCTTGACCGGCATGTCAGGCCTCACACCTTAGGCGTAGCTTTCATCAGCAAAAGGGTCGACCGGCTGCGCTAACACAACATCATCACGGAAATAGAGAATACGGCCTTCGAACGTTAGCCCCTTAGATGAAAACCAACGCACCACCTCTTCTCGCCCTTCATCGATTTGAAAGCTCTTATACCAAGCAGAGCCGATACGATAGAAATACAGGCCGAACAGACCTGCAGCAACACCAAAGAAAAACTCAGACCCTAAGCCAAACAACAATGTGACCACACCAGCAATCCACACTCGACTCGCCCGGGACTGCTTTAGTGCATTGAAGGCATCATCGTATTGATCCTGATATTTCAGGTAGCGACGATAGTTCTGTTGTAGTTCGAATTTATCCTGCTCTGGGATAGTTCTGTCCATTTTATTACCCTTTCTTTACAGGCCTCAACCAGCCAGACTTTTACTTAAAACTTCAAAAACATCACGGGACAGATCACCACTATTGTTGATCCGCTGTAACTCAGCTTTCATCAATCCACTGCGCGCTGCTGGATATTTCTTCCACCGAGTTAACGGCGTCAACAACCGGGAAGCGATTTGTGGATTCTTCTTATTTAATACAATAATCTGATCTGCAAGAAAACGGTAGCCACTGCCATCAGAATTATGGAAATTAAGCATATTCTGCGCACAAAACACCGAAACCAGTGAACGTATCTTGTTTGGGTTTGATGCATCATAGGCGGCATGCTGCTGCAAAGCCTTAACTCGCTCTAACGCACCTAATTTTGGATCACTCGCCTGCACCGCCAACCACTGATTTACCACCAATGATTCGGCCTGCCAACGCTGATAAAAACTGGCCAGCACTTCTGCCGCTTCAGCGTCGAAACCTGAATGCGCAATCAGTGTCAGCGCCGCCTGACTATCCGTCATATTATCCGCCTGCTGGTACTGCTGTAGCGCTAACTCAAGATAGGCTGGCTGCTCAGTCGCCATCAGATAGGACAGCGCCAGATTTTTAAGACTGCGGCGTGCCACCGAGACAGCATCCGGCTGATAACTTTCCGCCGTGTTATTGGTTTGGTAAACCTGCAGGAACAGTGGTGCTAACTCAGTAGCAATTGAATCTCGAACAAAGCGGCGTACTTGATAGATAGCATCGACATCAATCTCGTCGGCTAATTCACACAGATAAGCCTCAGAAGGCAGTGTTAGCACTTTTGCCACCATCGCTTTATCCAGGCTCGTATCACTCAATACCTGCCGATAAGCGTTAATCAAAGCAGGATCCAGCACTAACTCACGCCCTTGCTGCTGATCGATAATCAGCTCGCTCATGACACCCACCGCCAACTGCTGCGCCGCATCCCAACGATTAAAGCCATCACTGTCATGCTGCATCAAAAAGATCAGTTGATCACGACCATAAGGGAATTTCAGTTTTACCGGCGCAGAGAAATCACGCAAGAGTGATGGTGTCGGCTCGACGGGTATATTATCAAAAACAAAGCTCTGCTCAGTAGCCACAAACTCCAGCACTTCGGTGGTATTGCCATCATTTAGAGGAATATCATTACCTTGGGCGTCCAGCAGGCCCACCGCAACCGGAATCAAAAACGGCTGCTTCTGTGGCCATATCGGCCGTTGCCGGACACCGCTGATGCATGTGCAATGTATAACGCTGATTGGCCGCATCGTATTCACCGGTAACCGACACCTGAGGCGTACCTGATTGGCTATACCAAAGCTTGAAGCGGCTCAGATCTCGACCTGACACATCCGCCATCGCTTGTACGAAGTCATCCGTGGTCACCGCCTGACCATCATGGCGATCAAAATAGAGATCGGAACCTTTACGGAAAGTCTCGGCGCCCAGCAGCGTATGTAACATCCGCACCACTTCACAACCTTTTTCATAAACCGTCAGGGTGTAAAAATTAGAAATTTCAATAAAGGAAGCCGGCCGTACCGGGTGAGCCATTGGGCCCGCATCTTCTGCAAATTGCGCAGTGCGCAGCAGAGTAACATCTTCGATGCGCTTAACCGTGCGAGAGTTCATATCCGCTGAAAATTGTGAATCACGGAAGACGGTAAAGCCCTCTTTAAGGCTCAATTGGAACCAATCGCGACACGTTACACGGTTGCCTGACCAGTTATGGAAGTATTCATGAGCAACAACAGCTTCAACCCGCTGAAAGCCCGCATCAACGGTGGTTTCAGGATGCGCTAGGACACAGGATGTATTAAATATATTCAGACCTTTATTTTCCATCGCGCCCATATTAAAGAAGTCAACGGCCACGATCATAAAGATATCTAGATCGTATTCACGACCATACACCTCTTCGTCCCATTTCATCGACTGCTTCAGCGAGGTCATCGCATAATCTAACTTATCGAGATCTTTAGATTCAGCAAATATTTTTAATGACACATGCCGTCCGGACGCCGTTGTAAAACGATCCTCAATGCACTCTAGATCACCCGCAACCAAGGCAAACAGATAAGCTGGCTTAGGGAACGGATCCTGCCATTTAACCCAATGACGCCCGTCGTCCTCATCGCCCGCGTCAACCATATTACCATTGGACAGTAGCACCGGATAACGCTGCTTATCTGCCACCACTGTAGTCTCAAACAGCGCCATTACATCGGGACGATCCTGATAGAAGGTTATCCGCCGAAAGCCCTCAGCTTCGCACTGAGTACAAAACATACCATCGGATTTATACAGACCCTCTAAGGCGGTGTTATTGTGCGGTTCAATGCGAGTGATACATTCTAGAGTAAAATGATCCGGTAGATTAGCAATGCTCAACTGCTCACCGACACGACGAAAGTCTTTATCACTCAGCACTTCACCATCGATACTCAGTCGCTGCAGTTCGAGCGATTCATGTCCATCTAACAACAGCGGGTGTTGTCGATTTGAACAGTCAGGGTTGCGGGCATAACGCACTTGAGAGCGAACCAGGGTCTGATCCTCTTCAAGCTCAAAGCGCAACTCTGTCTGCTCGACTAGAAAGGCTGGCACCTCATAGTCCTTTAAATAGATAACACTGGGTTGTTCGATAACGGACTGACTCATTCACTCACCTTGTAATAACATTCACACGATTAACAACACACGCTTTCGACCCGGATAACGCTCGGGCGGTCATGCGACCCTAAAAGCTATACCTACCTCAGGCACTAAATTCAATCTGATACGCGGTAAATTTCCTGAGGTTAATGACACCACTGTCGAGCAACAAATACTGCCCTTTAATGCCTTGCAACACCCCTTCAACGATGGGGTTTTTATCAAAATTCAAACTGGTTATTTTACTGGGAAAATTCAACACCGGAAAATCTAGCGCTAACATCTCAGCATCGGGTAAACGCTGTATAGCCTGTAAACCATAACGGTTTTCAAGCTCACTTAGCCCGTCATGACACAACTGCATCAATCGATCCCGCTCAGCATAGAGGTCGATTGGATCAACCTGCCCTTTCAGCATCGCTCGCCAGTTGGTTTTATCAGTCACATGCTCAGCGAAGATGCGCTCCACAAGGCCCGACTGAAAACGCGTCTCAACTCTCAAGATAGGCAATGCCTGAATCGCCCCCTGATCGATCCAACGGGTCGGAATCTGGGTGCCACGAGTAATACCTACTTTAACACCCGATGAGTTAGCCAGGTAAACATAATGGCTCTGAAAACAAAACTGTTCACCCCAAGCCGGGTCGCGACAGGTGCCCTGATCATAATGACACTTTTCTGGACTCATAATACACAGGTCACACTGGGGAAGCTTTTTAAAGCAGGGGTAGCAGTGCCCCTGAGCAAAACTCTTATTGGTTTTACGACCACAGTGGGTGCAGTTTATCTGCCCCACATAGGTCAGTTTTATAGGCTTACCGAGATAGCTGTTTAGATCAATTAACTGATCATCTAACTTTAACTGGTAACTGACTTGAGGGCCCACTTGCGCTGGCATTTTCACCAGCGCCCCCTGCGCAATAACGTCCATCAATGATCGTTCAATATTTTCAGAACCTGAGGCTCTAGCGGATCGGAACCGTGCTGACTACCATCAGTTTTAGTACGGTTAATAAAGCCAGTACGCTCATGTTCAGGCAGCTTGGTTTGATCATAGGCAATCACCGCCCGTAAGCTGGTTTGCCGCTGCTCATCCGTCAATCGATCGCCATTTGGCCATTTACCTAATTCAACTGCCCGCTTCAAGCTTTGATAAACCTCAGGGGTCATCGCCTCAATCATCTTTTCAAAATTCATTCATTATCTCCACAATGGGGCGCCATAATATCACAGCCGTAATCGGCATCCAGACAGCCAAATCAACAGACCGTTTAATACTTTAACAGCCTGACAACAGGGACCAGCGCAAGCCCCGCAATCAACCCAGCCAAATGAGCTGTATTAGCAATAGAGCCTAACCCTAAACTTTCTAGCGCACCGGTAAAACCCAGCACCAACCAAAACATCATAAACCCCATCAGAGCTGGCGGCATTCCGACCCGTTTACTCGGTTTTAGCCGATCCCACAGCCAAGCAAAGCCTAACAAAGCAAACACAAATCCCGACATGCCACCAAACATCGGTCCACTAATCCAAAATTGTGCTAGGTTGGCAATGACCGCTGAAAACACAAACAAACCTAATAACACCGGCCACCCCAGCAATAGCTCAATACGTCGACCAACCACCCAAACCCAGAGTAAATTAAAGAGGATATGAGGCAGATTAAAATGCATAAACGCGGGCGTCAGCAAACGCCAAACCTGACCATCCGATAGCATCGATAGCACATCGGAGTAATAGATTTTATTACCCTGCACCTGAAACTCGACAATGGTAAACCAACCCATCATCTGAGTATTTTCACCCAGCGAAACCATCAATGTAATAATCACACTCAACGCAATCAACAGTAGCGTTAAGCCACTGCGCAAAAGATTGAGCGGCTGATCGCCACTGCGCTGAACTTGCAAGCCGGACAGGTCTTCCCCCTGTTGCCATAGCTCAAACAGATGTGCGATCTGTTCAGTGTCAACATTATAGGGTACTAATAAGCGCTGCTCGCCCTCCTGCTCTAACACTCGGTGAGGAATTTTATGTTGCCAGAGTATGGCGGTAAAACCAGACAGGTCTTGATCGAGAGAAACCCGGAACACTTCATTCATAATAGATAGCTGCGCCATACGAACTCAGGGTGCATCATTAATCTCCTTCAATACATCGACCCAAATAAATTTAGCTGGATCAATGGTTGTCTCTTGATCCAAACGGTAAGCCACCAATTTACCAAACTTCACCGCACTGTAATCAATGCACGCGACATTACGAGCTAACGGCTTTGGTTCACCATCACACCAATAATGGCCAATAAACAGCAATGTTTCATCCGCACCGTAATAAAGCAGATCTTGATAATCCTGCTTATTCAATCTCATCCGCGCCACATGTTCCGGCAGAGGGTCAGGCTGAAACACGACATCAATATAATACTGGGGATTCTCCGCCCAAAACTTCGTACGGAAGAAGCGGCGTTTATAGCCATCTTTACTTACCATCATCTCCTCGTTGGGGAGTTTAAGGTGAGTACCTCGCAACAAACGATCCATGGTTTCCCACTCAATCGAACCTTCATGAGCCGAACGATGGAGATAAGCATCATCGATCCGATTACCGCCCTGGGTTTGCAGAAAGCGATTAATATGCAGTGAAGACCAACAAGCATGGACTACACGAAACTGTTCATAATCCAAAAACAGCGGCATCTCTTTTATCCATTGAAGAAACTCTTTCTGCTCTTGCGGATAATTAGCAAACTGCTCGAGGGTTTCATTTAAGATGCGCAGATGTCGCCGATTATGAGTTCTTAAATACTCCATGCCAGACCCAGGCAACCCCGGTGTCAGATATGACAGATAATTAAACTCATGGTTCCCCATCACTATCTGGGCATACCCGGCATCCACCATATCGCGGACGATATGCAGTGCGTCTCGGATACGCGGCCCCCGATCAACAATATCGCCTAAAAAGACCGCCTGACGCTGTGGATGCTGATAAATACCTTTCTTGCGACTGTAACCTAGTTTTTTCAACAATAGCTCGAGCGACTGCCCGCAACCATGGACATCACCAATGAGATCGTAGCCTTGATAAGTACGTTCCATAGGCACTCCGGTTATTCACCCAACCTTGTGGCCCAACCAAGCTTTTCTCGACAGGTCTGATAGAAATTATGGCTCAGGGGGTGCAAAAGCTTTAATTTATGAGGCTTTTTGTGAATCGTAATGGTATCTCCAGGGGCACAGTTAATATGCTTTTGCCCGTCACAACTAACCGTAGGATAAGTCTCGTTATTATCACTAATCACTAACTTAAGCTCACTGTTCCCATCGACAACGATCGGCCGGCTAGAGAGCGTATGCGGGAACATCGGCACCAACACTAACGCATCCAACCGAGGGTGCATAATGGGCCCCCCACCTGATAACGCGTAAGCCGTAGATCCAGTAGGCGTTGCCACAATCAACCCATCTGAACGCTGGGTATAGACAAATTGACCTTCAATATAAAGCTCAAATTGGATCATCCGTGCCGACTTACCCGGGTGCAAGACGCAATCATTCAGTCCGGTCGATTCGCCGATCGGCTCACCATTTCGCTTCACTAGCACATCAATCAGAAAGCGTCGGTCGACCGTATACTGACCATTCAACACCTCACCGACCTTTTCTTCGATCTCAGCCGGCGAGATATCAGTTAGAAACCCAAGGTTACCCCGGTTAACCCCAAGCACCGGCACATTGGATTGCGCCAAGTTGCGAGCCGCACCGAGCAGACTCCCATCCCCCCGACAACAATAACCAGATCACATATCTCACCCATTAATCGAGGCGAACTGGTTTGCTGTCCATGACCCGGCATCACCGCGGCAATTTTCTGATCTAAAATAGGGGTCAGCCCCTGCTCATCAAGAAACCGAATGAGGTGTTTCAGGGTATCGAGAACCTTGGTGCTACCTAGGCGCCCTATCAAACCAATATTACGAAAGTTATCCATTGCCACTCCACTGAAACCTTATGATTGCACTGCAACCATGCCTATCCGATTGTTTTTAAACATTATACTCATATTTATAATGATTTAGCTGCACCCGCATGCTAACTCGGCTCTGCCTTAGGCCTGAGCGACGATGATAACTTACGTAATAGTGTCTCTTTCATGCCTCTTAACCCCTGCATTCCGCCGGTATGGATCAACATCACTCGATCACCTGGAGCAAACTCACCCTGCTCCAACTTTTGCAACAACGCGAGCAAAGCCTTACCGGTATATACCGGCTCTAACTCAACCCCAGAGCATTGACTAAACCGCTGCATAGCGACTGCTAGCCGAGCTGATACCTTGGCATATCCCCCCTCATGACAATCAAGCTGTAACGACCAACCCTCCGGATCAACAATACCCGCCCTAGCCAGCAACCCACGGATATCATGATACAAAAACTGACCACCTTTCAGGGCCGACACACCGAGCAAGGACACCCCAGCAGGTTTGCCTGCAATAAGACCTGCCAAGGTTCCCCCGGTACCACAAGGACAACAAATCAAATCATAATTAGCCGCATCAAATAGACTGATAATTTCTCGACAACCGGCAATAACCCACTCCCCCGAGCCACCTTCAGGCAAGCAGTGAAATTCACCATACTTTTCTGCTAACCGGGACAAGAACACCGCGTTATCTTTATCTCGGTATTCCAGCCGAGACACAAATACCAACTGCATCCCCCAACGCTCAGCATCGATCAGCGTTTGCGACAAGACTGCCGGGCGTTCACCACGAATAACGCCCACCGTTTCAATACCCTGCTCAAACCCTGCATAGGCCAATGCATGAATATGATTAGACCAAGCACCGCCGAAGCTAAGAACACGCTGACAAGCCGACGATTTAACCGCCTGCAAAGCATATTTAAGCTTAAACCATTTATTGCCACTAATAAGCGGGTGCACAAGGTCAAGACGCAACAGATCTAACTGCACACCTGCCTGCTTAAATTCAGGCAACTCGATAGTCTCAACGGGAATAGTCGGAGGCGCGGCGACAGATGAAAGGACATTCATAACGTAGTCATAATCCTGTTATTTTTTCTTCATCAAGATGCCAGACAATAGCGACGTCAAAATAAAGGAGAATATAATGGAAGACTACACAGAAGAGCGACTACTGGAAAGCCTCAACGAAGAGTTTGAGGACGATATTGAATATGACGACGGGGAGGAGATGTAACACAGGAAAACGCAACTAAATCAAATCAAATCAAATCAAATCAAATCAACACGGATTGACCGAAAACTGATTGATGCAGTTACCGCCAGCTTCTTTAGCGCTATACATCGCCATATCCGCTTTCTGCACAAAATAATCAACCGGTTCGGCTTCAGAACATGACACAACCCCTAGACTCATCGATACCTTAACACCGGTATTATTCAACGAATCAGGTGAATAACTACACTCCAGATTAAACGACTCGCGTATTCTTCCGGCAAGCTGACAAGCATCCTTCAGTGAAGTATTGGGCAGCATCAGCATAAACTCATCGCCACCATAGCGAAATGCCTGATCGGAACCTCTTAAGCCATCGCGCAGGACGCGACCAATCTGGCGAATAATTTGGTCACCCTCAAGGTGCCCTAACCTATCATTGACCTGTTTGAACCCATCAAGGTCGATACACACGAGGCTCAACTCGCCGCCATAGCGCTTAACCCGCATCATCTCACTGGCCACTTGAACATAAAAGTGACGCTGATTATAAAGACCACTGAGATCATCTGTTATTGATTGCTTTAACAGCGATGTTTCCAGTGCTTTTTGGCGAGTCATATCATGAAAAAAGCCAACGCTACCACGATATTGCCCAGCCTTCATCAACACTGCTGCCGAAAGCCGGATCGGTACTCGCTCCCTGCGATTATTAAGGACATAGGTTTCATAGCCCTCTATTCGGCCCGCACCATACAACTCATCGTCAATCATCAACCGCATAATTTTTCGTGCTTCAACATCGCTAGGATAGATCTGACGAATATTCATTTTGCCGATAACCTGATCCGCCTGATAGCCAAGCAAGCTTTCAGCTGATCGATTAAACACAGAAATAACGCCGCGACGATTAATCGCAATAACCGGGTCCGGACAAATTGAGACTAACTCAGCCTGATTAATATTCAAATGCATTTGATTAGATACGTATCCACAGGGATTACCAACAAAATAGAGCAAGGACATAAAATTGTCGGGTATTTATAACACGTAAATCACCCATAGACCTGTATTAATTACTCAAAATGACAGACTGATCAAACAATTTTAACAGTAACAAGGCCTAAAATTCAGCAAGATAACCCAATAGATAGAACAACCTATCTAGACAGTCATTCCAGCAAATCCACAAAGAATGGATAATACATAAACGCTTTTTACTGCAAGCAATCGCCATTGTAGCAACACCATAATCAAAGCTATAAACCGCGAGCCGTTACACTAAAAGATGTCAGACAGGTATTGTAACTTGAAAGAAGCAGCTAAATGGACGATTCAAAGCTGCGAACGATTACACCGAAAAATGACACACAGGTATTCCGACTTGAAAGAAGTGGCGAATAAAAAACTCAGAACCGCAGACCGTAACAATGAAAATGACAAGTAGGTTATAACTTAGAAGAAGTGGCGGAATGGACGGGACTCGAACCCGCGACCCCCTGCGTGACAGGCAGGTATTCTAACCAACTGAACTACCACTCCGCAGTGGTTTAAGCAAGACTTAAGCTTAGTGGTGGGCGTGGAGAGGCTCGAACTCCCGACATTCGCCTTGTAAGGGCGACGCTCTCCCAACTGAGCTACACGCCCACTAAGCAGATGGCTTATCGTTTTACTTCCTTGCCTAGCACTTTAGGCTTTAGAAGCACTCATCCGATTATTCAATCGAATCAGCTTAAAAGTGGCGGAATGGACGGGACTCGAACCCGCGACCCCCTGCGTGACAGGCAGGTATTCTAACCAACTGAACTACCACTCCGCATTGTACGGGACTCGAACCCGCGACCACCATTCCACACATCAGTGACAAACTGGCAATCAAACCAACGAAACTCACGCTCCGCATTGTACGGGACTCGAACCCGCGACCACCATCCCACACATCAGTGACAGACTGGTAATCAATCAAATGAACTACCACTTCGCAGTGGTTTAAGCTTAGTGGTGGGCGTGGAGAGGCTCGAACTCCCGACATTCGCCTTGTAAGGGCGACGCTCTCCCAACTGAGCTACACGCCCACTAAGCAGATGGCTTATCGTTTTACTTCCTTGCCTAGCACTTTAGGCTTTAGAAGCACTCATCCGATTATTCAATCGAATCAGCTTAAAAGTGGCGGAATGGACGGGACTCGAACCCGCGACCCCCTGCGTGACAGGCAGGTATTCTAACCAACTGAACTACCACTCCGCATTGTACGGGACTCGAACCCGCGACCACCATCCCACACATCAGTGACAGACTGGTAATCAATCAAACTTACAACCACTCCGCAGTGGTTTAAGCAAGACTTAAGCTTAGTGGTGGGCGTGGAGAGGCTCGAACTCCCGACATTCGCCTTGTAAGGGCGACGCTCTCCCAACTGAGCTACACGCCCACTAAGCAGATGGCTTATCATTTTACTTCCTCACCCGGCACTTTAGGCTTTAGAAGCACTCACCCGACTATTCAATCGAATCAGCTTAAAAGTGGCGGAATGGACGGGACTCGAACCCGCGACCCCCTGCGTGACAGGCAGGTATTCTAACCAACTGAACTACCACTCCGCATTGTACGGGACTCGAACCCGCGACCACCATCCCACACATCAGTGACAGACTAGCAATCAATCAAACTACCACTTCGCAGTGGCTTAAGCTTAGTGGTGGGCGTGGAGAGGCTCGAACTCCCGACATTCGCCTTGTAAGGGCGACGCTCTCCCAACTGAGCTACACGCCCACTAAGCAGATGGCTTATCGTTTTACTTCCTCACCCGGCACTTTAGGCTTTAGAAGCACCAATCAAGCGATTAAACTTAATTGATCAAATAGTGGCGGAATGGACGGGACTCGAACCCGCGACCCCCTGCGTGACAGGCAGGTATTCTAACCAACTGAACTACCACTCCGCATTGTACGGGACTCTAACCCGCGACCACCATTCCCACCTCAGTGACAGACTGGTAATCTAACAACCGAAACTCGCGCTTCGCATGGTACGGGATTCAAACCCGCGACCGCCATTTTGCACATAAAAAACAATTTGGCAAGTCATTCGACTTGGTGGGCGTGGAGAGGCTCGAACTCCCGACATTCGCCTTGTAAGGGCGACGCTCTCCCAACTGAGCTACACGCCCCTTAAATCGAGAGCCGAATTCTAATGATTTTGCTTGGCATGTCAAACGTTTATCCTAAAATAATTCATTCTCAAAGCGACAATCCCCTTTTGACGGTTAACCATAATCGCCTGAAGTTTTACAACGATCGACCGTTACTCTGGTAAACTCACCACAGGACAGCCTGACGGCTACACCCACCTATATCCAGACGTATCGGACCCCATAAATATGTCCCAAACTCTTATTGCTAAAATTGACGCCTTTATAGAGCTAGCGGTTGAGCAGCAGCTTGACCATACAGGCCGCCAACCATTAACTATTTATGATCCTGAATGGCCATCTGAATGCCTGCAATCATCAGTCGAGGCTGGTCAATCTGTTAGCTGGATACCGGTACGCCAACCTGATAGCCCTAATAGCGCGGATGATATGTTCGATCGCTTAGAGCAAGCGCTGGGTTACAGCATCCATGCGGATCTACGCACATGGTATCGCCGCTACTGGTCAGAGCCGCTCCCGGCAACCTCCAACTGGGGCGATCTTAGCTTACTCTTTCTTTGGAGCGATAAAGATTGTGAGCGCCTTCGTGGGAACCTGGTCGGCCATTTACTGACTAAGCAAAAACAAAAACGGCCACCCACCCTGTTTTTTGCCTGCACAGAACCCGATGGCGAAAAGTTTTTATCAATCGACAACCAAACCGGGGAAGTATGGCTGGAACAACCGGGTAAGAAGCCTATTATGAAGTTAGCGGACTCACTGGCACTATTTTTAGATAAGCTAACCCCGAAACCGATCCCCGATCTGGAGTAATACCCTATGCGCAAAGCATTACTATCGATTATCACTGGGGCAATCCTACTATCAGGATGCAGCACCTTTAAACCTCACCAGGTATCCATCGAACCACTGCACCCCACTGTTAGCGCTCAAGCCTCTCTACCAAGCGATCTTCAAATCGAAGTCCACAGTCAAGATATGCGTAACAGCGATACTATCGGTTACCGCATCAGTCGCCTGAGTGATCGCGCGCCTGTCAATCTACCAACCCCAGCCACTGAAGCACTACAACAGGGAGCTAAAATCGCAGTGGTCAGACTTGGGGCTGCACCGGCACCATCATCTGACACACGCCTCACGGTTCAATTACAAAACCTTGAATACAGCGCCACTCAAAAGACACTGCAATCAGTCAAGCTGAACGCCACTATTAACGTGGTTGCGCAAAAGCATGGTGAGTTCCTTAGCGGCAATTACAGCACAGAGAAGGAATATCAGTATGCGACAACCCCTTCACTGGCGGATAACCAGAAGATGGTCAACGAAATCCTGCTCATGACCATCAACCGAGCATTCAACGATACTAAACTGATCAACTTTTTGGCTCGCTAACAACACTTACCAACCAACGGTATACGACAACAGCCGGCTGATATGAGCCATTGGCCGGCCCGATTCCTGTTGCCATTGATTAAAACAATCCTGCACCCGTTGCAAATCGCGCTTAGATGTCGGTGCTTTATCAATAATATCCTGTGCTTTTAATGCGGCTACCACATCATCCGTAAGCACAAAGGTATCCTTACCGACCTGACGCAAGAAATAAGCACCGGATTTACCCCCTAACTGCTGCCCCTGTTTTTTCAATAAGGCCCAAAGACCGATAATATCCGTTACCGGCCAATCCGCGATAAAATTAGCAAAACTCCCGTGCTGTGCGGCCAACTCAGTGATCATCGACGCATTGGTGCGTACCGATTTAATCTTCCCCCAATGCCGAATAATCTGATCATTCTGCATCAGATTCTCTAATTGATCATCGCTCATTAAAATGATTTTTTCAGGCTCAAAGCCATAAAACGCCAACTCGAATGCTGGCCATTTAGCATCCACAACCGCATGCCTAATACCGGCTCGAAACACCCGCAAACTCATCTCCGATAAAAAGCGATCATCACCAATCGCTTTCAACTCATCGATTGACTTCACCTGAGGTAGCAATGCCTCAACATCCTGCCCCGCCTTGTGGGCTTCAACATGCTCATAGATCCAGTTAAACGACTTCACCGCTTAATTCTCCTCCGCGCTGAAATCAATGGATACCGAGTTGATACAGTAACGCATCCCCGTATCCGTCGGACCATCAGGAAACAGATGCCCCAAATGAGCACCACAGCCACTACACACCACTTCGGTGCGAATCATACCGTGAGAGCTATCATGATTTTCGGTAATATTGTCTGCCACCGCCGGGGCATCAAAACTCGGCCAGCCACAGCCCGCATCAAATTTACTTTGGCTATCAAACAGTTTTTCGCCGCAAGCGACACAATGATACTCACCTTCTTTAAAAAACTGATCATACTGACCCGTGCCTGGCCGCTCAGTGCCCTTCTCTCGGCAGACGTAATATTGCTCTGGTGTCAGCTCTTCACGCCACTGCGCTTCAGTTTTTTTCACTTTAAAATCATGACTTGCCATAAAAAACTCCAATACAGATAACGAAAACGAAAAGATCAATCTGTTACTGTCCAACATCCGCTAAAAAGCGTATTATTTCGATCCTTCGGTAAGCAGCTACCCTTCTCACCTCTATGTTTACTTACCGATCATAGAATATTACAGGACACCACTACAGGATTAATCCATGTCCGTTATCAGAAAATCGAATAAGCTGATCAACGTCTGTTATGACATCCGTGGTCCCGTCCTTCAGGAAGCTAAGCGTCTTGAAGAAGAGGGCCAACGCATTATTAAACTGAATATCGGTAATCCAGCCCCGTTTGGCTTTGAGGCGCCGGAAGAGATCGTTCAGGACGTTATCTACAACCTCCCCTCTGCGCAGGGTTACTGCGATTCAAAAGGCCTGTTTTCTGCCCGCAAGGCGGTGATGCAGGAAAGCCAAAAGAAAGGTATCAAAAACGTCACCATCGAAGATATCTATCTTGGCAATGGCGTCAGCGAACTGATCGTGATGGCGACTCAAGGTCTACTGAATGACAATGATGAACTCCTCATCCCTGCGCCAGACTATCCACTCTGGACGGCGGCAGCAAGCCTCGCCGGCGGCAACCCTATCCACTACCATTGCGATGAGCAAAAGGACTGGGCGCCCGATATCGATGATATCCGTAGCAAGATCACCGAACGCACCAAGGGCATCGTGGTCATCAACCCTAACAACCCAACCGGTGCGGTCTACTCAGAAGCTATCCTACGGCAGATTATTGCTCTTGCTGAAGAGTTTGGGCTAATTGTCTTTGCCGACGAAATTTACGATAAGATCACCTACGATGATGCCCAGCACATTCCGTTGGCCTCACTCAGTGATGATATCCTCTGCATCACCTTCAACGGTTTGTCCAAAGCCTATCGCGCCGCAGGCTTCCGTTCTGGCTGGATGATTTTAACCGGGCCAAAGCACCAAGCCCGCGATTACATTGAAGGTTTGGATATGCTCGCCAGTATGCGTCTCTGCGCGAACGTTCCAGCGCAGCATGCTATTCAAACCGCTTTGGGTGGTTATCAAAGCATTAACGAGCTGACAGCCCCAGGCGGGCGCTTATATGACCAATGTAATATTGCTTGGCGCAAACTCAATCAAATACCCGGCGTATCTTGCGTTAAACCTAGAGGCGCCCTATATCTATTCGTTAGACTGGATCCCGAAGTCTACCCAATCAAAAACGACGAAAAGATGGCCTTAGACTTACTTCAACAGCAGAAAGTACTGATTGTTCAAGGAAGCGGCTTCAATGTGCCCGACACTCAGCACTTCCGCCTAGTCTGCCTACCCCGTGAAGATGAGCTAATTGAAGCCATCGATCGAATCGGTTTATTCCTGAAAAACTACTCTCAGGACTAACATTTTTACCAAGCGATCGAAAGATCGCTTTTTTATTTCTCTCATCAGGCTCTATACTTAGTCATATTTCTGTTATAAAACAGACATATAATCTGGCCACATAAAAGCGGCTCAGAGCCAAGGAAGTACAGCTATCATGCGGCTATTGCTTAGCGTTGTTAAGCAGCACAACAGCCCTATTGAGCAGCGCAGCCTCCTTAACAATTAACTTACTCTCGCGGAATCAGTATGTTTATTAAGATCAAGAAAAATTGCGGTATCTACATGGAACACAACGGCATGGAAAAAAACCATATCCTGCCGGTCACCAGTAACTTTCTGATCAACCTAGGTCATGCAGCCGAGATCTCTTTCTATACCATTAAAGAGGCCAAGACACGTTACGATCTCGAAGGCCATCAGATCACCGTACCACCGCACACACGCGTTATTCATCTGCAAATGGCTTATCGCTATTCCAGTACCAAAGAAAAGATCGGCGACACCAAAGGCAGCATCGTTGAACGTAACTTCTATAAGTTCTACTTTAAACCAGAAGAGATGGGCCAGTACGAAGACCTGCGTACTCATATCGAAAAACACGTATTGAATCTCTGATTCACCAGTAACCTAGCCACTTAAAGCCCGTGAAATCAAGACACAAAAGGCAGCTCTAAAGCTGCCTTTTTACGTTGTGGAGATCACCTGAAACATCGACACAAACGATGCTCGCACCGGCAATGTTAACTAAGCCTCTCGTTCAGACCAAACGCTCTGCACCGCCTCAATGATATGGTCGACATCACTCATGGCCCGATGCTGGCGCATCTGCCCCTTACAAACGAGCTGAAACTGATTCAACTCATGCGGGTTCAGCAACGCAGGAAGGGCGATCAAACGAAACCCCATGGTCTGCTCTGCCGCCTCAAACAAGCGGCTTAGCCAGAAAGCATCAAATTCCCAAGCATCACTGAGTACATCCTGCCCTTGCAACTGCTGATTCAAGCGCTCACACGCAGCAACCGCCGAGATCCCTTTTTCTCGCAACTCGCTTCGACAGAGGTTATGCAGCTCCTCAGCGTACTCATCCCAGAAATCCCAACCCACCACCGTGTCCGGATTAATTAAAAAATTATCGCTTTCACCGGTGACACTTTTCCAAGCGACTTCGATCGGGTAAGAGTGAGGCCCCAAGCCACTGGCTTCCAGATCCAGGCAGATCAAATTCATAACAATCCTGATTTATTAATACTTTATGTTGTAGCGACTCAAACAGTCTTATTGAACAATAACACTTTAAGTGCCTGCTCAGGGTCCTGGTCCGGAAAGTCCTCCGGATGAGCAATACGCTGAGAAAAACTAAATTCAGGACAGCACTCCTCCACCAGCTGCAGAAGAAAATCACTCCCAAGTGCAGGTGAATTAAGACACAGTAGTACCTGCCCGTCTTGCGTGGTTAACTCAGGCAGACGCCGCAGTACCTTACGATAATCTTGAGTGGCAACAAAGCTGCCCCGCTGAAAGCTCGGTGGATCGATAATCACCAAATCATAGGGCCCTTCCCGTTTGAGCTTACCCCATGAGCGAAACAGGTCATGACCTAAAAACTTCACATGATCTGTCGGCAATTGATTAATACGATGATTTTCCCGGCCGGTATTTAGCGCACCCCGGCTCATATCTAGATTCACAACCCGATCGGCACCACCGGCAACCGCCGCCACCGAAAAACCACAGGTATAAGCAAACAGGTTGAGTATATTTTTACCCTGACTGTTTTGCCGCACCCAGCGCCGCCCTTCGCGCATATCCAGAAACAAACCACTATTCTGATTTTTTAATGGCCTGACGCTATATTTCAAACCCAACTCAGTCACTTGCAGCAGCTGTTCAGGATCGACCTCACCATGATTCCACAGCACCTCGACGGCATTTTCACGCCGATAGCGGTGTTGCACAACCAGCGCGTCCGGTTTGATAGTGGCATCAAGTTGCTGAAAAAACTGATCGAGCTGTTCGATCAATTCAGGCGGATGCTCTTCAAACAAACGAATTATCACCAAAGGCGGTAACAGGTCGATGATCAATTGCTCGTAGCCAGAAAAGCATCTTCCTCGACCATGAAACAACCGCCGAACGTCACCCTGAGACAAGCCAAGCTGGGTAGAAATAGAATCAAAAATCGCTTGCATAATAAGGTTCCACTCAGGCCTGTATCAGGATAAAAAGCCGCGATTATAGTAACCCACCCGGCATTGGGCTAGTTTTTTATCATCATAAACGAAAAAGCAGTTGAAACTTATTCGCATCGCCTATATCTATAACATCAACTTCATTACAAAGAGCTACCCTATCATGATGCGAATCGGTCTTTTCCTATTAACCAACATTGCCGTTATTGCCTTAGCCAGCATAACGCTGAGCCTGTTTGGTGTAGGTTCAATCCTACAAGCCAACGGTGTCGATATGGATCTCGGCAACCTGCTCGCCTTCTGTGCGGTATTTGGTTTCGCGGGTTCCTTTGTATCACTATTTCTATCTAAATTTCTCGCCAAACGCAGTAGCGGCACGGAGATCATTACTCAAGCTCGAACAGCGGACGAACAATGGCTACTCGACACCGTGAAAGAACTGGCTGATAAAGCGAAGATAGGCATGCCTGAAGTCGGTATTTTCCCAGCTCAACAAGCTAACGCCTTCGCTACCGGCTGGAATAAAAATAACGCCTTAGTCGCCGTTAGCTTAGGTTTACTGCAGCGTTTTCGTAAAGAAGAGATCCGCGCAGTACTGGCTCACGAAATCGGCCACGTCGCCAATGGTGACATGGTGACGCTGACCCTGATTCAAGGGGTAGTAAACACCTTCGTTATGTTCTTCGCCCGTATCATCGGCCACTTTGTTGACCGAGCAATACTGAAAAACGAGCAAGGTCATGGTATCGGCTACTTCATTACCACCATCGTCGCTGAAATCGTGCTTGGCATTCTGGCCTCGACCATTGTGGCATGGTTTAGCCGCCGTCGAGAGTTCAAAGCCGACGAAGCCGGAGCAACACTAGCGTCACCACACGCTATGATCGGAGCCTTACAGCGTCTAAAAGCAGAATATAATGTGCCAGATCAGATGCCTGAAACGCTGACAGCATTCGGTATCAGTAGCCATATGAAACAAGGCTTTATGGCACTTCTGTCCACTCACCCTCCACTTGATGATCGAATTGCAGCACTGCAAAAATACTAATCACCCAACACTGAAACGCCTCACTCGAGGCGTTTTTTTTTGCTCCCATACCCCTTCGACACGCTTAATTGATACAACCTCCATTTATCCCTAGCATGAATACACGGCATTTTTTCGTAGCATTATTTCCATTTTTTACCAGCTATTTACACCTTTAAATATTTCATGAAAAAAAATATTCAATTTAGAAAAATTCATTTTACGCCCATCATTTTTACCTCATAATCGAAATTGACGCGAACCTGCAAGGCAAGTGGGTTTGATCATGTGATCTATAAGTATTGGCGCATCTCGAACAGAGATAGCCAAATTCATGTGAAGAGCGAAGCCATGACAAAAAAAGAAGAAATTACCGATGATCTCGATATCGTCGATGACATAATCGATGAAGATATCGACATAGAAATCGACGCTAAAGAAAAGAAGTTCTGCTGTGATGCCGAAAAAAGAAGACGCATTGAGTTATTGATTGAACAGCGTCGCCTAGAACAGGAATTACGAGAATTCTACGACTAAAGGCAGCGCTTGCTGCCTTTTCTTTATCTTTTCAACACCCTTTGAATGTCTGTTAATGAGCAGCATAGGGCTTCTGCGCGCCTATCCATCAGCCCACCATTAACTCTCACCACTTTGTTACCAAAGCTTCATATCGGTGTCACACAAGCGTCATCCCCAGAGGGTTTTATTAACACATCACCTATAACAAAACTCTGGTAAGTATTTATGAGCAACAAAATTCGTCTGGATGATCTGTCCACTGAAAACCTAGATGAGATGGACAATGATTTCTTCATCAATCCTACGCCTGGCAGACAGAAAAAAATCGACAAGAAAACCCGCAAACGTAAGATGATTGAAGATTATATGGAGGAACGTTCGCTCAAACAGCACCTGACAGAGTCATACGACCTTTATTGAACGAACGGTTGAACGAGCAGCGCACTGTTATCAGTGCTGCTGCTTCTTAATACTACTTTGCCCTTTACGCTTTTTAGCTGACCGAGAAGCACCCGCCTTCTTACCTTTCACTACCGGCCTAGCCACTACCCGCGCCCCAGCTGTACGGACACCCGCCTGACTATTGTCACGACGTTTAGGTGCCTCTTCAGGCGTCACCAGGTGGCTAGGCTTAGTGCCGATAAGATCTTCTCGCCCCATCTCCTTTAACTTAACCCGCAAATCGGACCAGTTTTCAGGATCATGATAACGCAATAAGGTTTTGTGGGATTTTCGCTGCGCTTTATCCTTTGGAATATAAAGCGTCTCACTCTTATAGGTAATCTGCTTTAGCGGATTTTTTTCCGAATGATACATGGCCGTTGCCAGAGACATCGGTGACGGGTAAAAATTCTGCACCTGATCGACTTTAACATCGTTCTGTTTCAGCCAGAGAGACAAGCTCAGCATATCCTCATCATCACAGCCTGGGTGGGCCGCAATGAAATAGGGAATCAAATACTGTTTCTTGCCCGCTTCCGCCGAGAATTGATCGAACATGTTCTTGAAGTCGTAATAGGTATCCATACCCGGCTTCATCATTTTACTGAGGGTGTTTTGCTCACTGTGCTCCGGCGCGATCTTAAGATAGCCCCCCACATGATAAGTCACCAGCTCACGGACATATTCAGGATCTTTCACGGCAAGGTCATAACGCAGCCCCGAAGCAATGGCAATATTGTGAATTCCCTCCATTTTACGGGCCTTACGATACAGCTCAGTGGTCTGACTATGATCGGTCACGAGATTGCTACAGATAGTCGGATAAACGCAGGAAAGCTTACGGCAATTCGACTGAATATCATCATCATTACAGTTAAGGAAATACATATTCGAGGTCGGGCCGCCTAGATCAGAGATAGACCCAGTAAAACCCGGTACTTTATCGCGGATTTCAGCCATCTCATTCAAGATCGATTCGTGTGAACGACTTTGAATGATGCGCCCTTCATGCTCGGTAATCGAACAAAAAGTACAGCCACCGAAGCAACCGCGCATAATATTAATCGAGAAGCGGATCATATCGTAGGCAGGAATTTTATTATTCCCATACGATGGGTGTGGCACCCGCTGGTAGGGCAAGCCAAACACGCCATCCATCTCGGGGGTTTCTAAGGGAATCGGCGGTGGATTCACCCACAGCTCCCGGTTGCCATGTTTCTGGATCAACGCTCGGGCATTATGAGGATTAGATTCCTGATGCAACACCCGCGAGGTATGAGCATAGAGCGCCGAGTCCTTAGCAACCTTGTCAAAAGAGGGAAGACGAATATAAGTCGTCTCAGGATTCAACTTTTCTTTACGCTTCAACGGCATAGGAATAATACGAATTGGCGCCACATGCTCATCCGTCGCTGACTCGACTGGCGCAACAGAACTATCCGCCCCGCAGCGTTTAGTTGCGGGGTCGATTAATTTATCCGCACCGCTTTGATCAGTGCCGAAATCGTAAGGATTCGGTAGCTTATCAATATTACCCGGCCAATCGATCCGGCTCGAATCAAGTTCAACATAGCCCGCAGGAGGCGTCTGCCGCATATGGACGGTACCGCGAATATTCCATAGTTCATCAATGGTTTTACCCGCTGCTAGGCCATGACTCAACTCAACAATCGCCCGTTCGGCATTGCCATACAACAGAATATCAGCGGTCGCATCTAGCAAGACTGAACGGCGAACCTTATTACTCCAATAATCATATTGCGCGATCCGGCGCAGACTCGCCTCAATGCCACCCAAGACCACCGGCACATCATTCCACGCTTCTTTGCAGCGCTGACTATAAACAATCACCGCGCGGTCAGGTCGCTTGCCGCCCTTACCACCTGCGGTATAAGCATCATCATGACGTAACCGCAGATCAGCTGTATAGCGATTGATCATTGAATCCATATTGCCCGCGGTCACACCAAAATAGAGATTTGGCTTCCCCAAACTCATGAAAGCATCAGCACTACGCCAATCTGGCTGCGCGATAATACCGACACGAAACCCTTGGGCTTCAAGCAAACGGCCCATCACCGCCATACCAAAGCTAGGATGATCGACATAGGCGTCACCGGTCACGATGATGATATCGCAGCTATCCCAGCCTAGTTGATCCATCTCCTCTCGAGTGGTCGGTAAAAAAGGCGCAATGCCATAGCATTCAGCCCAATAACGGGGATAGGAAAACAGGTCTGGGGCAGTTTTTTTCATGGATATATCAGTGAGACAACTATTTATGGGGGATAGTAATTGTCGCAGAAACCACCGCCGACAGATAGTAAAAACCGGTTTGATTCTTACGTTTACTGGGCCTGCGGGTATAGACATAGTAAAATAGTCGGAATTAAACGCAATAGATTAACAACGATGACGAGAGAAAAACCCACTCCACCCGGCAATTACGAATGCTGTGAAAGCGGCTGCTCTCCTTGCGTCTGGGACACCTATTACGAACAACTCAACGCGTGGAATGCCGAACAAAAAGCAGCGATAAACGCGGCCAAAGACGCCAAGCCGCAAATGCCTGAAACACAACCCAGCGAATAAGGATTAATACCGATGTCTGATACTGCCGCAGTTATCTACCGCACCCACATCAAACCTGAGTGGCTTGATTATAACAACCATATGAATGTCGCCTATTATGTCCTCATTTTTGATCTAGCAGGTAGTGAACTCGTCGGCCAATTAGGTCTGAGTGAAGCGGTTACTAAGGCCACCGATATCTCCTGGATGGTACTGGAAAACCACATCACCTATAACAACGAAGTGGTTCTTGATCAGCCCGTCGAGGTTCGCTGCCAGCTGCTTGATCATGACAGCAAACGGCTACACCTTTATTTTGAAATGATCGCCAAAAATCCAGATGGCACTGACTACCTTGCCTCAACACTCGAGCAGATGGCGATGTGTGTCGATCTAAGCAGCCGCAGTAGCTGCGCGTTTCCCGATACCGTGGCTCAGAAAATCGAACTCATGGCTAAACAGCAAGCCAGCCTTGTAACACCGAGCGGTATCGGACGTACCATTGGTATTCGCCGCCGCTAAGCATTCCTTTAACGAAACCCGATACGCTACGGCTATTACTCATCACTAGGAAAGACTGTGGACAGAGAGACATTAGAAAGGGCCGCACAACGGGGCATCATCTCGCAACAGCAGCTGCAGCAACTGATTCTGTTCAGTCGTGCTGAACAACAGGATGAAGATGTGGGCGAAGAGCAGCTTCGATTTGTACGCAACTTCGGCGATATTTTCATCACCCTAGGGGTCTTATTTGTTGCATTTTCTGTGGCCGCCATGCACCTCAGTCAATTTGAATGGCTGGTGCCCGCCCTATTATTTCTCGGGGCGGCCGAATGGCTGGTACGCATCCGCAGGCTAGCCCTACCCGGCATCGCCATCTTAATTTCGACGCTTTACTTTCTCGGCAAAGCACTGGGTATTGCCGAATTTGAAACGGCAACCCTGCAATTTCTAACCCTCAGTGGCGCCTCATTACTGTTCTACTTACGTTACCGCATGCCGTTCAGCTTATTGCCCGTTGCCGCCGGTCTCATCGCGGCGGTTATCAGCAGCCTCGGAGTTGATATACTCAAGCACCAGATACTCTTTTCAATACTCGGCTTTAGTGTCTTTATCGCCGCAATGAGCTTCGATGCCCGCGATCGCAAGCGTCAACTGCGCGCCAGTGATTGTGGTTTCTGGTTACACCTACTGGCATCACCGCTGATTGTGCATGGCATGATGACCACTTTATTGTTTAATGATAGCGGCCTCTTAGCATCAGGCAGCAACCGTGAAATTGCCCTACTGCTATTTTTCGTGGTCTTTTTATTAATCGCTCTGTTTGTGGATCGTCGCGCCATGTTGGTATCGAGCTTGTCATACGCCATCTATGCGATTTTCAAAGTTGTCAGCAGCAACCTACTCGATAGCAACAATCTGCCCTTGATGGTGTTTATCGGTTTTGGTGTCTTTATCGTTCTATTCGGGACCTACTGGTATAAACTTAGACGTCTAATCTTTGGCCCGTTGCGGGGTCGCTGGGCCGCCCGTTTTGTACCCGAGCTATAATTCTCTCGAATGAACACGATGCAGCCACAAAGCATCATAGTAAACAGGGATAAGGTCTATACTTGGTGCTTTACGTCAGACCTTATCCCGTTACAAAGTGTATCCTCGCTGAATAAAGCCACCTTTCAAACTGAAAAATCATCCGCTAGATGGACCACACTCAGCTACGCTTTTGCACTAAAATTTAACCTTATACAGAGGTTAAATTATGGCTTACTTAAAATATCTACTCACACCACTGATCACCATGCTACTGCTGCTTTCATTTAACAGCTACGCGGATGGTCATACCCGTATTCATAGTGGTATCTCAATCGATAGCGGCAATCTTCGACTGCATATCAGCGACCGCTTAGTTAGCGGCCACATTTACACCCACCGCGCCACCGAGCATTACCACGACAGCAATCGAAGGCTATTCCTCTCAGCCCCCGGCTCGATCTCCAGACACTATTCACGAGGCTATATAAACCGCCAACCAACCCACTCACACCACATGATCAACCGAGACTCACCGCGAAGCTACTATCGCCACCCCCCGTACCAGCAATCCACGCATCACCCATACCATCAATCTCAACATCAAGGTTCAGATCGTCGTATAGATCAACATAGGGTCATTATTCACGATAGCCGTTCACACCGACGAGCACATCGCAACGAAGACCATAATCGTCAATCTTTTTCTCAACCTAGCTTACGTGACCCACGCGAATCAAGACAGGCTCGACGTTCACAATGGGATTAACCTTCAACTCATTCCGCCGGTCATAACACAGATAAAACCCTTCTGCCTCTCCACGGCGAAGCCTCTAACAGGTACAATGCCTCTCGTCTGTTATCAATCGAGCGAAACTGTCTTTGCAAAATCTATACGCATACACCAAAGAGGCCTTCTTAACCGCCGACCCGGATCAGAAAATCGAACTGACCCGGCAAACCGTTAGCCGCTGGAATGCTGGAGAGCTGGAATGGCTGGAAGGCGACGCACCCGAGTGGCTCCTGCAGCCAGGACAGTTAGACAAACCCGAAATAGTCCCTCCGTCTCAAGTTAACGAACGAAAATTCGGTAAAGAAGAGGGTCGCGCTGCGCTTATTCATGCCCTCGCCCATATCGAGTTAACCGCCGTCAATCTAGCACTGGATTCTGTCTATCGTTATCGCGGTATGCCGCAAGAATTTTATGCTGATTGGATTCAGTGTGCAGGTGAAGAGGCCAATCATTTTATGGCACTACGTGGCCGTCTTCGAGAAATGGGTTATGACTATGGTAGCTTTAAGGCCCATGGCGAACTCTGGAGCATGGCCATCGACACAGCTGATGATATGTTAGAACGAATGGGCATGGTGCACCGCGTACTTGAAGCCCGCGCGCTGGATGTCGTTCCCAAAGCGATTCAGCGGTTTGACCAAGCCGGTGATAAAAAGATGATCGATATCCTTACCATGATCGGTAATGAAGAGATCGGCCACGTCAGTTCAGGCACCCGCTGGTATCATTATCAATGCCAACAACGTCAACTCGACCCTAATCAAACCTTTATCGACCTGCTCTGGAAATATATAAAAGAGCCGTTAAAGGGCCCTTTTAATCACGAAGCTCGACTAAAAGCAGGATTTTCTGAGCAAGAAATGAAGATGATCGAGATGATGGGGAAAACTGCTCCGGCCAAACAACCGTAGATAGTTGCCACTTAAACTTACGCTATAACCATGCCAGTATTAGGGGCTATAGCCTTATTAACTACCCAGATTGGGTAAAACCTCGATTGGCGTTGCAGCAGATGAATTGCACCTCCCGTAAAAGGGTATAAACTGTGCCTTATCCGGGCCCTTCTCTGACCGACGCAAGGTTCTTTCCAGCAGAACCTACCCTTGCAGTGGGGCCCGGGTCTTTTCCAACAACAACAGCAACAATCAATACTTCCTTTCGTTAACGCTCAATATCCCTTTATGCACCTGCATCTAAACGATTAACCTGTAAAGTCAGGTGATGCTCGTTATCACTCAAAAACAGCTCACCCTCGCTAATCGTCAGTGACAACTGCATGCTGCGGCTAACAAACATATCCAGCTGTGCAACATCACTATCGTGAAAGCGCCAAACACTGACTTTAGGCAACTCTCCAAGCGCTTGCCCCTGTTTATCCCACCAGACATCAACTTCACGTCCGTAGGCATACAGAGAGATCTTAGGTGCCCGGCTAACCGCTTTACGTAATCGATCAGGCGATGCCTGTCCCAACTCGATCCAGTGTTCGACTGTCCCATCAGGGCCGACCTGCCAGAGTTCCGGTTCATCGGTACTGGACAACCCCCGGGTAAAACTCAAATCCTGATGATAATTAATACCGTAAACCAGCAACCGAACCATCATCCGCTGCAACGTTTCCGATGGATGCTGCGCTAAGGTGAGATGACAGGTTTCATAACAGTGACGATCCGTATCACTCAACTGTAGTTCGATTTTATAGATTGTTGGCTTCAGCGCCATAGGAATTAACCTTATATTGAGGGCATTTATTAGACTAAATACGCTATTATAGCGGTTTACTCCCTGGATCATATTCCTGAATGAAATGCCGACCTCAGTGTGGCGCCTGCTGTATTGCCCCACAGATAAGTAGCGCGATCCCCAATATGCCGAACGGCAAACCTGCCGGCGTTCCCTGCGTCAATTTAGATGATGCCTTTAACTGCACCATCTGGAACACCCCTGACTTCCCACCGCTGTGTCATGCATTCCAAGCACAAGCTGAACATTGCGGCGAAACGCAACAACAAGCCTTAATCATACTCGCCCGTCTAGAGCGGGAAACCGCCCCGGATATTTAACCCGACGGGCCAATCCGCTACACTATAGGCCTAGCTTGCGAACCCTCGCCCAAAGTAAAAGCACCGGAAACCGCCTTAATGGACCTTAAATTTCTCGCCATTCGTGAACTGATTAAAGAAGCCGACGACAGTATTGCCACCATCAGCGATAAAGGGGGTGCAATCGATGTCTCCGATCCAATGGCACAGCAACTGTTTAACGCTCTGGTATCTGCCTACGGCCGACGCTCGGCACTAACCCACGGCTCATTTAATGATGAAAATAGTGAAGGCTACCCATTTATTTCCGGCTTTAAGACGTTTATCAACAGTACGCCTGATGACGGTACCTTTTTGTCGCTCTGTGATCAGGCACTGGCACAGTTAGCCGCATCGCTGCAGCAACCTTCAGCCCGTTCGGCCACCGGCGGCTATGTGATCTTTATGTACTACTCCTCAGATGTATTCGACTACCTCCTGATTGGATTGGTACGTGATAAATCGGGGGTGGCCTTCGATCAGGACTTAAACCCCACCAAAGTCATTGAAGTTGACTTAGAAAAGTTACATCAAGCCGCCAAGATCAATATCACCACCTATAAAGAGGGCAGCGATAGCTACCTAAGCTTTATCGGCACCCGTCGTAAAGGTGATATAACCCACTACTTTTCTAATGCTTTGGGTTGTACCGATGTAGTCCCATCAAAAAAATCGACCTCCGACCTTATCCGAGCCAGCGAAGATTTCTGTCGCCATTATCATCTTGAAGAAAAGCAGGAGGAAATTGTCGAAGATGTTGTCAGCTACCTGTCTCGACAACGTGACGACCGACAATCAGCTTACCTTCCCGATGTAGAACAAATATTTGATAATCACCTGCCGCCCGAGCAGGCGGAACAAGCAAGTGGAACCTTCAGTAAGTTCGCCAACTCTGAGAACTATCAGGTAAGCCAAGAGTTTCAACCACACACCAGCACTATCAACTCGTACACAAAAGTAAAAGCGAAAATGGACAACTGGCAACTCGACTTTGCCAAACGCTCGCTTGGTCAGCCCAATAGTAATAGTGAGATTGAGTTCGACCCACAAACCAACTCATTGCGGATCAACCGCCTATCCACTAAAGTGATTGAGCAGCTAAAACAAGCCCTCCACACAGAAGACGAATAACCCGCTCTCCTCGATACGACGGCGCACCGTAAGCCGACGATTAAACGCTAAACACTGCTTCATCGGTGCGTCGCTAAGTTGTCACTGTTGCGTCATATTGCACTGCTAACCTGAGTGTGAAAATATTTTATTGTGCGTCGCACAAAGTACTTGACCAAGCACTTTTTTCAACTAAAATAGTTTTCATTGTGCAGTGCATCATAACTTTATGGAGAATACCATGATCAACACAACTTTCGATTTAAAAAAACCTTTCGAATCTGCTCAAACGCTGATGGGCCTGCAAACAACGGCTGTAACTAAGACGGTTGAACTGCAGAAGAAAGCTGCTGAAGAGCTGACTGAATTCTTCAAAGCTGAAGCTGAAAAAGCGAAAGAACTTAAAACACCACAAGACTTTATTACATTCAACCTCGAATCTAACAAAGCACTGTTCGAATTGATGAAAGCACAGGGCGAGGCATTCAGCGCGCTGGCTAAAGAATCCAGTGAAGAAACTATTGCAGAAATTACCAAACTGGCTAGCTAAGCTACCCTAGTTTCAAGAAGCCCGATAGTGAAAGCTATCGGGCTTTTTTTATAGGCTAAAATGACGGTGTCAGAATCAAGTTAAGCGGCTCTATGTTATTTTTGTGCAGTGCACAAAAATAACCGTTGACTTCCCGACAAGGATCGCTAAAATAGACTCCATTGTGCACTGCAACATACTATTACCGGAGAACGACCATGACTAACCCTATCGATTTCACTAAATCTTTTGAGTCTGTAAAAACCCTTATGGAAATGCAGGCTGAAACTATCAGCAAATCTGTTGAACTGCAGAAGCAAGCTGGCGAACAACTGGCTGCTTTCTTCAAAACTGAAGCTGAAAAAGCTAAGACACTGAAAACGCCAGAAGACGTTGTTAAATTCAACGTTGAAGCTAACACTTCACTGTTCGAAATGCTGAAAGCACAAGGTGAAGCATTCACTGAACTGGCTAAAACAGCTGGCGAAAATGCTATGGCTGAAGTAACAAAATTAACTAAGTAAATTTCACTTAGTTCCCTTTAAAGCCCTGCTTATGCAGGGCTTTTTTTATTTCTAGCCTTCTATACTGTTATTCTCCTCAGCCCTCTATGACGCCTTTGTCAATATCCACTCCGAGTATAACAACCTCTCTACTCTACGTGACCAATACGCTTGATGTCACATCGCTGATATCGACATTTAATGAAAACACCATCACAGCCGTTATCATGCCAAACCAGATACGAAAATAAATCGATCCTATTGACTGAGCAAGGGGCCGATACGTAACAGAAGCACTCACTAAAAACCGTGGATGCCCGCGCAATAAACATACGTTAAATATTAGAATGGAGACGATCAATGCAGAAGTAAGAAAGAGAATCATCGCAACAAGGCTCACTCCAACTGCGAGAAGAGCCCTGCTCATTGGGGTATTTCAGGGCGACGAATATACCGCCATCAATGGACAGTATTAATGTTTATCGGTGTTTTGTACAACCGTTGCTCGCTCGAGTTGATAACGCTCTAACTTTGAACGCAACCCCACCCGGGACAGACCTAACTCACGAGACGCTTGGCTTTTGTTCCAACGATGACGGATCAATGTTTCCCTCAATATCCGTTTTTCCAAGGTTTCTATGCGATCCTTTAAGCTACCATCCAAGCGGGCTAACAATTCCATTTCACCATTTTCATCCTGTGGCGCCGCACGTAATACCCGAGGAGACAATAGATCGGCACCTAGATAGTCATCATCGGCCAGCACCAACATACGCCGCACCTCATTTTGCAGCTCTCGGACATTGCCCGGCCAGCAGTAGGACTGCATACAGGCCAGTGCTTCATCGGTAAAACCTTTAACGGGCTTATCGAACTCCACCATCGACTTATCTAGAAACCCCTGTGCTAACAGTGGAATATCGACTTTTCGTTGTGCTAACTCAGGCAGCGTCAAAGTGACCTCCGCTAAACGGAAATACAGATCCTGGCGAAAACGACCTTCACGCACCTCCTCTTCTAAATCCCGGTTAGTCGAGGCGATTACCCGAACATCCACCTTACGGCGCTGAAAATCACCTAGTGGCCTGACTTCCCGTTCCTGTAGAACCCGTAATAACTTAATCTGAAACGCAGGCGTAATCTCCCCAATCTCATCAAGAAAAATAGTACCGCCATCCGCCTGTTCAAACATGCCCATATGATCTGAGATCGCCCCGGTGAATGAGCCTTTCTTATGACCAAACAACTCCGAAGCCAGTAACTCATCCGGCATCGCGCCGCAGTTTTCCACCACAAAGGGCTTGTCCGCACGTAAACTATTGTAGTGCAGTGCCCGAGCAAATAACTCTTTACCCGTACCCGAAGGACCGGTAATCAAAACAGAAACATCAAAGGGTGAGAAACGGGCCGCCTGCTGGCATTGCTCATTTAACGGACTCTCTTCACTGCGGCGAATTTCATCCATCGTAAAGCTGGATTTTAGCAAAGCCTTCTTATCGGTAATATTTCGCTCAACCTGCTTTGCGGTCAGCCGCATCTCCATGCTGAGCTGATCATTTTCATTCTGCAACTGACATAATTTACACGCATTGCGCACCACCATTAACAGATTATCAGGGTGCCAAGGCTTAGTGATATATTGATAAATGCCAGCGTCATTAAGCCCGCGAATAATATCTTCTGAGTCGGTGTAACCCGACAAAATCAACCGTGCAGGTTCAGGCCAGCGCTGTCTCACTTCGGTGAGAAATTCAACACCGGTAACCTCAGGCATACGTTGATCGCAGATAATCGCCTCAACCTGTTTGGTCTCAAGAATAGCCATCGCTGCGGCGGCACTGTTGGCCGTCAATACATCGAACTCTTCATCAAGGGTGCGCTCCAGGGTTTCCAGTGAGCGAACTTCATCATCGACACATAATACCGTTGGGCGTTTATACTGCATCCTTACACCATCTCCTGAAGTAGAGCGACCTGATGATTTAACTGCTCAATGCGTTGATGAATTCTAGCCACCCGATGTTGCTCTATCCAGTTCAACCATTCGCTCATGCCCTCTCCTGAACGGGCGGAGACCTGAATCACTTCAATATCAGGATTCACCTGTTTAGCCGCCGCAATACATTGCTCAACATCAAAATCGAGATAGGGCAACAGATCGGTCTTATTCAGTAACATCAGATCAGCGGCATAAAACATATCCGGGTATTTCAAAGGTTTATCTTCCCCTTCCGTCACCGACAGAATCGCAACCTTATGAGCCTCGCCGAGGTCAAAGGCCGCAGGGCAGACTAAGTTACCAACATTTTCAATAAACAAGATACCGCCGGTCAAATCTTCAAAACGAGCCATTGCATGACCCACCATATGAGCATCCAGATGACAGCCTTTCCCGGTGTTTACCTGTACCGCTTGAACCCCGGTGGCGCGGATCCGCTCGGCATCGTTTGCCGTTTGTTGATCCCCTTCAATAACCGCCACCAGACAGCGTTTAAGCTGTTCAATACTGGCCGTTAAGAGTGTCGTTTTACCAGACCCGGGACTGGAGACAAGATTCAGTGCAAACAAGTTCATCGCCTCAAAGCGTTGGCGGTTCTGCCCGGCATAGCGATCATTTTTGCCAAGAATATCCTGTTCAATCTGCACCATCCGCCCCTGACTTAAACCCGGTGCGTGTGCATGAGCAGGGCCCTGACCAAAATGCAGATTGTCACCTTCGCTCACCATTACACTGGCACTGTCAGCCACGTGCTCCGCCTCATGTTGATGGCTATGTGAATGTCCATGATGATGGTGATGCCCTTCAATAGAAACCTCACCTTCACTACAACCGCAAACTGTACACATGCTTATTCCACCTCTAACTCTTTTATTCTTAGTTCGTCACCCTGAGTCACCTGCAACTGAAAGCTGCCACACTCACAACAGGCGTCATAACGCTTACTGATACTGACCGTTTTGGCGCACTGCAGGCACCAGGCTTGCCCGGGTAACTCAATAATTTCGAGCCGTGCGCCCTGCGCCAAACTATTAAGGGTGACCGCCTCAAAACAGAAACGCAGAGCATCAATCTCAACCATCGCTAACGGGCCAATTTCAAGCCAAACGGTTTTAACTCGCTGATAGTGCTGACTGGCGGCCTGCTCCTCCAACACCTGAATAATTCCCTCACAGATCGACATTTCGTGCATTCAGATAGCGTCCTCTGTTTTTAACTTAAGATCAAATTCAACACAGGGATCCGCCAATAGCAGCATGGTTCGGCTCAAGGCCAATGCTTCAGATACGGTCGCTGTCGCAACACCTTGTAACTTACTTGGCACAAGCCCTTGAGGATGTAGGTTCCACTCGGTAGGCGCCACTATGTCATAACAACGAATCTGTTCGGCATCTAGCACCAGTCGGTGTAACAGCTGACCTCTGGCGGTATCGACGACAGCCAAACCAACCTCCGCTGCAATATTCGAACTAACCATTTGAATACTCTCTGTTGCCAATAGCCTCTTCGGAATATCACTGAGTTGCAACAAAATAGCGCCATAGCGACAACAAAGTTCATGCCAGCCCTGCTGCCTCATTCCTTGTAATTCCGTTCGATAACGCACGTAACTACCGGTTTCACAACAGTGTTCTTGCCACCGAGGCGTCGCGCAAAACAGCGTTTGCTGCAGTTTCGCATCTTTTGATCCCAGTATCTGCCGCTGCTGTCTTTGTTGCAAGTCAGGCAGCTCGGCCAGATCAGGGCCTAAACAAAGGCCAGCAAAGCGCTGCTGTAAACTCGTCAGTGGCTGCAACAATATCCCAGCCGCTATGGTTGTCGGTGCTGCTTGCTGTAACCACGATGCTAAGCACTCAAGTGGCATGCCCAATAATGGCTCTAATATTTGTCTCAACTGCCTAACAACATCCTGTTGATCCCGCTTAAGCGCCTCCCGATCTAAGCGATGCGTCGCCCCTGACAATGTTGGCGCAACAGGCGTTAGCAAGAAACCCCAGCGTTGCTCCATAGTGCTGATCAGTCGCTGCAACGGTTGTAATAGCTGCAATTGCTTGGGCGTTGAAGGCAACCAATACTGCACTAGGCGAAATAACAGCTCACGGCCGTTTTCCAGCTGTAATAACACTTGCCGGGCCACCGCAACATCATCACTAATAACGATACCTCGACATTGCTCTACGGCTCGCGCAAAGGCCAATCGTTGCCCTACGGTACAGGCTGAAAAGAGCAACGGTAACATTCTGGCCACCTCATCAACCCTGCGGCCATAAAATAATCGCCCGAGCTGTGCTGGCCGACTCGAGTTTAAATTCAAGCCGACAATCTGTCCCTGCTGCCAATCCAGTTCAGCGGCAATGCGTCCTGCGAGTTCAGCCATGCTCGCCACCGTCTTTGGTGCGAATCCGTCCCTGTAAAAACTGCCGACGACTTACAACCGCACTGTGTTGGTTATCGGTTGCAACGCCGCTATCGACTTTCGGATCATTCGTTATAACCGAACGGGTGTGATCGGATACATTAGCCACCTGACCAGCCGTCAGGCTATCATCACGATCAGTATCACGCTGCTGCAACTCTGCTGCCGCTAAGCGCTGCTTTTGCTGTTCCCGCTGGCGATCCGTCGGGGCAAAATATTCACTTTCAAATAATGCCTTCATCACTTCACGGGCCGTCGCCAGCGCCGCGGCCTGATCGACAAAGTCAAACATCGGGGAAAACAATGCGCACATAGCGCACCCCTCAAGAGCGTCATCCCAACCGAGAATAAATTCATAAACACCCGAAGGAAATGTGCGCACTACCTTACGACCGACATCATTCTCCGTCCATTCGCCCGGCGCCTCAGGCAGCAACATCAAACTCATAAACCAAGGGGTTATCAGTACCCCAAGTTGCTCGTTACCGAAGGCTTGAAAGCCTACCGCTTTAACCTGTAATTTGTGATTAAGTACCGCCACCCCCTCCATTTTGGTATGGAGAATATCGTTATAGCGGGACTCAATCAGCGCCGTCTCAATCATCAGTTATCCAACACCATAAACTGATCTCTATCGCCATCGCACTCCGGGCAACGCCAATGTTCTGGTAGTTGGCTAAATGGCGTACCCACCGCAATTTGCCAAACGTCATCGCCCTGAGATGGATCATAAACATACCAGCAGATCTTACACTCCAAGCGAGTATTGTCGCTCAGTTGATCATTCTGCCCCAGATAACTGCCCTCAAATCGTTGCCCCGGTTCACTGCTCATCACACTAAAACCTCTCTGATCTCTTTGAGTCGTAACGCGCTGTCTTGCAAGTCTTCTGGGGCGGCGCACACCACTGCAGGCATATCTACCACTTCAAGGGTATCCAGAATCAGGTGGTCAGTTGAATTAAAATACTGCACCCGCCAGATCGGCTTGATCGCGGTGCTGCTAATGCGGCAATTACCATAGCCCCTGGATAGCACTACCAATGACCCCTGACCTAAATACTCTTCGAGCAACTGATGATCCGCCGGTGAGAATGGCAGTAACGACAGATTGATCACATGGGGTTCATCGCCGACCTGATAACGATCACTCTTATGCTGCAACTCAATTAACACCGGCGGAGCATTCAAAACACCTACCGGCCATGCTGCCTGCTCAACCGCCAATGGCTGTGCTTGGGAAAAGGCATACTCGCGAGCTACGGTGGGCACATCGGCAATCTCAAGGGTTTCCCGCAACTGCCGACCATCAGCATCCATATAACGCAAACGCCATACACCAGCTAACACCGTCTCCTGCGCCCTCACCTCTCCACCGCTATGATCTTGGGTTTTACAGATCAAACTCACCTCGCCTTCACCAAGGATTTGATTGATCAACTCGAGTCCATCGGCAGAGAGTTTATTCAGGTCGAGACTGATCACCGGTTGCTCAGGAGTATAGCTATCTAATTGCTGTTGCAGATGCTCCAGTAACGCCAGTGTTTCAGGGCAACTTTCTAACTGCTCCGTATCCGGCAACATCGGAATATCATAGGTATGCATCTCCTTGGGCATCGGCATATAGTCGAGCACAGCATCATCATCGCTGGCGCGTTGGCTACCGGGGCCTACGGGCATATTGATCAGTGGAATATCAGCCTGGTTCATCTTCTCAGTCCTGTCGTTGTGAGTCTTATTGTTCACGCGAGTACATCAACCGCACGGCGAATGCGATGAAGGATTAACCACCACCGGAATACCAATACCGGGATTACGGGTTGGCTCTCGCTGCAGTAACGATTCGATATCCCTCAGGTAAAGATCCCAGTCCTGCACTTTACTGATCGCCCCTAAATAACGGCCCTGCTTGAGCAGCACAAGGGTCGGCCAAACAGTAAAGTTATAGCGTCCCTGCAGACTCTTTTCCGCATCACGGTGAATTACCGCAGGGACTAATTGAGGAAAAACTTTCAACAGTTCGGGCAGAATCACCGCGACATCCAACGACTCAGGAAAGCGGCTAGAATCTTCCGTAAAGAACAGCACCGAGTAAGGTTGCTGCTGAATAAAGTCATCGACGTTAGCGTGATCCAGTAATGGATACCCTAACTCACTCGTTAAGCGTTCAATCAATACAGACATACCTTTATGACTCCTCTATTGAGCTGCGAAGATGCTCCGGCAGCTGTGGCTCCCGTTGGACAAGATCGGCGAACACCCGATCAAGATCGACCGCCTCCCCTCGCATAACACTGCGTAAAGCATTGACAGCCTCCGCGGTTTCTTTCGCCTGCTGAACGCTAAGATGTTCACGGGCCGTGCCAAGAAATACTAATACCCAGCTACCCAACGCTAATTCGCCCACCAAGCTCAGGTCCACCGTTTGCTGTTCACCATCAGCCTCGCACACCGCCTGCAAACCGTTACAGCTCACAACTTGCATAGGGATACCGATACACATCAGTCTTGACGCTCATTAAGAAAGCGCTCATCACCGACCCGACAAGCATCGGCCTCTGAAGGACGTTCGGCTTCATAGCGATGTTGCTGTAATTCTGTCGGAGCCAACTGCTCTTGGGGTGGCAGAGGCTGCTGACGAGGCTGAGGGATAACCCCAAAACCCTGTAGGTAATCCAAGGCGGTACGAATGGCTGGATCCACTTGAGCCTGTACGGCAGGCCTTAAACTGCCGCCAAAGTCCTCAAGCTCAACCGGTTGCACACCAATCAAAAGCAGATGCTGCGGATAGTTACCGGTAAACTCCGACATCGCTAACACCTCCTGAAAACCGGTCTGGTGTAAGCTCATCTTTTTTGCCCCCATATATTTAGGCACATCATCACCCTGAATCACCTTCATGGTGCCGGGAGCCAAGCCATAATCAATGGCATCAAACACCACCAGCAGGTCGCAGCGCTGCACATGCTGCACCAGGTAAAGCCCTTGCGTGCCGCCATCCATCACTTCAACATTGTCAGCAAACTGATAACGCTGATGCAGGGTTTCCACGGCTCGAATACCAAAGCCTTCGTCGGCCCAGAGCAGATTACCGATACCCATAATGATCACCCGCAATGGCTGCGTCTGATCCGCTGAATTGACTGACCCACTGCTTCCGCTAAGTTCTGATTGAGATCCTGACATGCGACCTACCACTCCCTGCACCGATTATGTTGTTACTCATCACTAAGACTACAAGCTTTATGCCAATTCGAACGATTTCGCCGAAGCACCTAATATGGGGGTGTTACAGAGGGGGTTACAGCCGGCAGGAGAAGACTAAGTGGATAGTTAGTTATCAGTTTGGTATCTAGGTGATCAAATCTTTAGCTTGATTCTCGTCCCACTTGATACAGATCCCAACGTTGTTGTTTTTCCAACCAAAACATCGGCGAGGTCTGAAAGAAGTGAGCTAATCGTAATGCGGTATCGGCGCTAATTGCTCGCTGGCCGTTAACAATTTCATTGACCCTGCGGCGGGAAATACCTAACTCTTTAGCCAAACGGGACTGGCTGAGATGCAGCGGCGTTAGATAGCAGCGTTCCAGAAGGGCGCCGGGGTGCTCAGGGCGTCGTCCATGAAACCGTAGCGGCTGCATCAGCGTCTCCTCGACTGATTGATAAACAAAAAAGGCCGGAGCATGGCTCCGGCAAACTCACTCGCCTGTGATTCATAGCGCATAAATCACCCGATCATCGATCACTGATTCAATCGGGGCGATTATCTTTAAACATACGCCAGCCGCCGATCATGGTCGAAATCAGACTCTGCCGCGACATAATATCTTCACGAATAGCAACATAGACATGCATCATGATAAAGGTGACTAGATACCACATACCCAGATGGTGCCAAGTATGCGCATCCTGACTCTGCCCCATCAAGGGAATCACCCAACCAAACAGCGTATCCGCCCAACTACCCCGCCCGAGTCCTTCGGCGTACAGCGCAAATCCGGTAATGATCATAAAGGTGATACCGATGACAAAAAAACAGAACATCGACAGCTGACCCAACGGGTTATGACCAATATATTTTTTCGGAGTTTTCTCAAGAAACAGATACCAGCGCACCTCATGGAGTACCTCTTTCCACCACCTCTTACTGAAAAAAGGGACCAGGAACAGCTCCCGGGAATGGCTGTTACCGACAAAAGCCCAATAGATGCGCCCTAAAAAACCAACCGCCACAACGTAACCGGCAGCAAAGTGCGCAAAGCGAATATAGCCCATCAGAAAGTGATCACTGGCTTCACCGGGCATCGTTGGCAAAGGCGAGCCAATAAAGTAACCGGTGATACACAGTACAATAATCGACAATACCGTTGTCCAGTGCCATAGACGCAGCGGCGCCTCGTACACATACACCGCGGTCTGCGTTCTCTGTTTGATTGTTTCCATAGCATACCTCCAACATACGGGCCGCAGGGCGACCCGCATGGGGCTCGTCTTAACGAATTTTGACCTTAGTCAGCTCTTGACCATCTTCAGACATCACATGGGTAGAACAGGCCAGACAAGGATCGAAACTGTGCAGCGTCCGCAGTATTTCAACCGGTTCATCCGGACGCTCCATCGGCGTATTCATCAAGGCCGCTTCGAATGCACCGATATTGCCCTCACCATCGCGCGGCGAACCGTTCCAGGTAGTCGGTACAATCGCCTGATAGTTTTCGATTTTGCCATCCTTAATCTTAATCCAGTGACCTAGCGCTCCCCGGGGCGCTTCGTTAGTACCCACCCCGATCGCCTCTTTTGGCCAGCTAGCCGGATCCCATTTTTCAACATTGGCGGTCGAGCTATCACCATTCTTGATATTGCCAACCAACTGATGCCAATCATCCAACATCGTATCAACACATAATTGACACTCCAGCGCCCGTGCCAAAGTACGACCAAGAGTAGAAGGTAGGAACTGCTTTAAGCCCAATGACAAGCCTGTATTTTGATTAAAGGCGGCTAACGAACGGTCCACTTGATCCTGTACATAATCATTACCCGAAGCATACGCGATGATATACCGTGCCAACGGGCCCACTTCCATCGCGTGCCCTTTCCAACGTGGCGCCTTAATCCAGGAATATTTAGCGCCTTCATCGATCTCTTTGATATTAGTGCGACTGCCGACAGTATTCGGCCCTAGCTCAAACTTAGGCGCGGTTTCACCGTCCCAAGGATGCAGACCTTTCTTATCACCTTCGTAGGTGTACCAAGAGTGATCAACAAACTCTTTGATCTGTTCAGGATCGCGGACATCGACCTCATGTACTTCGTTCCAGTTACCATTGACGATCGCGCCACCCGGCAATAGATCGGTGGATTTGTCATAAGGCACTTTTTGATAGGTGCCGTAAGCCAATACATTCTGCGAGGCTAACCCACCACCATAGAGCCAGTCTTTATAAAGGCCGGCAATGGCCAACACGTCCGGCAGATAAACATTGTTGGTAAACGCTTGAGCTTCTTTAATACGCTGCAAAACAAAGTTAAGCGAGGTCATATTCACCGGCGCACCGGATGCACCAATCCCATCGATATTAATCGCGCAAGCAACCCCACCCACCATAAAGTTAGGATGTGGGTTTTTACCGCCAAAGATCGTGTGAATTTTGACGATCTCTTTCTGCATATCCAACGCTTCAAGATAGTGAGCCACCGCCATCAAATCCGCTTCGGGAGGTAATTTATAGGCGGGATTATCCCAATAGCCGTTAGAGAACAGCCCGAGTTGACCAGTCTCAACAAACTTTTTTAATCGCGTTTGCACATCTTTAAAATAACCAGGACTCGATTTTGGATGGTGCGGTGATACCATTTTTTGTAGATCTGAAGTCCCTACTGGGTCGGCCTTCAAAGCATTAACCGGGTTAACCCAATCCAGCGCGTGCAGGTGATAGAAATGCACAATATGATCATGGGCCTGCAGGGTTTTATCCATCAAATGACGTATCAGGTGCGCATTCAACGGAATTTGAATACCCAAGGCATCTTCAACAGCCCGCACCGATGTCAGTGCATGGGTACCGGTACAAACACCACAGATTCGTTCTACAAAGGCCCATGCATCACGGGGATCACGACCTTTTAGAATCACTTCTAGCCCGCGCCACATCGTGCCGGTCGATACCGCATTACGGATTACATTATTTTCATCGACGTTGACTTCACAACGCATATGCCCTTCGATCCGGGTCACGGGATCAACCACAATACGGCGACCAGAGTTATCAAGATCGTTAGTATTCATCGGGGTATTCATTATTCCTGATCTCCTTTGTGCTGCGCCCGCTTAATGGCACTCACGGCTGCATGCGCCGCCACGGCCGCGCCAACACCACCGGCAACCGCCATACCGATCTCATCGGCATTTTTCTCAATACCAAACTGGGGAATATTGGTTAGGCGGTCATAGAATGAGCCCTTATCCCAGAAACCATCTTCAGAGCAACCGATACAACCGTGACCGGCCTGAATCGGGAAGGAGGTGCCTTCGTTCCAGCGCACCGTTGAGCAGGCGTTGTAGGTGGTCGGCCCTTTGCAGCCCACCTTATAGAGGCAATAACCTTTGCGCGCACTTTCATCATCCCAATGCTCAACAAACTGACCAGCATCAAAATGCGGACGTCGATAGCATTTATCATGAATTCGTTGGCTGTAAAACATCTTAGGACGACCCTGACGATCCAGTTCGGGCAACCGACCAAAGGTCAACATATAGGTGATCACCCCAGTCATCACTTCGGCTATTGGTGGGCAACCAGGCACTTTGATAATCGGCTTATCGGTAATCACTTTATGGATTGGCACAGCTTGTGTGGGATTAGGTCGAGCCGCCTGTACACAGCCCCAAGATGCACAAGAGCCCCAAGCGATAACGGCGGCGGCATCTTTGGCCGCATGTTTCAATTGATCAAGAAAAGGCTTACCGCCGACAATACAGAACATACCGTCTTCGTTAAGCGGAGGATTACCCTCAACCGCCAGAATATATTTACCTTTATATTTCTGAATAGTTTCTTCTAGCGCCGCTTCTGCCTGATGACCTGCGGCGGCCATTAGCGTGTCATCGTAGTCGAGCGAGATCATCGACAGCACGACATCTTTCACCAACGGGTGTGCCGAACGGATAAAGGATTCAGAGCAACAGGTACATTCCAAACCATGCACCCAGATAACCGGGGTGCGTTCCTTCGTTTCCATTGCATGGGCAATACGGGGGGCAAACGCCGGCCCCAGACCCAATGCAGCAGCCGTCAGGCTACAGTACTTCAGAAAACTACGACGCGTAATTCCCTGGCGTCGCATCACTTCATAGAAGGTTTCAATCGATTGAGGCATTGCGGTTATCTCCGTCAGCAGGCTCGCCTTGTGGAAGGTGCAAAGAGTCCGCTTTACGATCGGCTCATCCTCTGCCCGGAGGAAATGCAAACGCTAAGGAACTGTTCGTACCGTCTCTCGTTATTATTAATCTTATTGATTTCAGCAAATTACGTTCCAACTCGACCAAGGCGTTGATCCACGGGTGCTACAAAGCATTCACTCATACTCAGAGGACAACTATCTATCCAGCCGTTCACCAAAGCGGTTAATCACTTGCCACCGTGATTGACGCCCTATAGATGGGTCAACACATTTACGATGAATCTAAAATTATGAGCACAATCGACGTGGGGCCAACATGGATGAACGGTGATAGACATGCTTAGGCGATATAGCGAACCCATAACACGAGATCGCTAATCTGCCGTGATCACAGCAAAAGCAACACAGGGAATATGATGAGCGTCACAACAGGTGACATACAATCATGGAAAGGAAAACGAAGAAGCAAGACAAACACAAAAGAAGCGTTAATCGCTCATTGAAAAAATATAAAAAAAGGCCCCGCACGACGGTGCAGGGCCTAAGCGTGAAGTGAAACGCACGATCCTTGATAGGGAGGCCCGAACGTCTGACTGCCACTTCGACAGGGAAATATGCCGGCGATCGCAACTGTCGCCGGACATATCATTCATTTCATCAATAGATCAGAAGCTGTTACCGGGAATACGTACAAAACCTTCCATCAAGACTCGAGCGCTACGGCTCATTACCGCTTTTTTCGCGGTCCAGTCGCCATTGGCTTTTTGCTCTGCCGCCGCACCAACCCGCAATGTGCCAGACGGATGCCCAAAGGTGACGGCTTCCCGCTCACCACCACCGGCCGCCAGATTAACTAACGTGCCCGGAACTGCCGCGGCAGTCGCGATCGCTACGGATGCTGTACCCATCATGGCGTGATGCAGTTTACCCATCGACAAGGCGCGTACACAGACATCGATATCAGACGCTGAAATCTGTTTGCCACTGGAGGATGTGTAATCAGTCGCAGGGGCTACAAAAGCAACCTTTGGCGTATGCTGACGGGCAACGGCTTCGCTAATATCACTGATCAGCCCCATTTTGACCGCACCGTAAGCCCGGATGGTTTCAAAACGCGCTAGCGCCGCCGCATCTGAATTAAGATCTTTTTGCAGCTCGGTACCGGTATAATCAATATCCGCCGCATTCAGGAAGATCGTTGGGATACCCGCATTAATCATGGTCGCCTTAAAGGTGCCAATGCCCGGCACTTCAAGCTCATCCACCAAATTACCGGTTGGGAACATAGACCCTTCGCCATCAGCGGGGTCCATAAATTCGATCACCACTTCGGCGGCGGGAAAGGTCACGCCATCGAGTTCAAAATCGCCGGTTTCCTGTACTTCACCGTTGGTGATCGGCACATGGGCGATAATGGTTTTGTTGATATTTTTCTGCCAGATACGCACCACGCAGATACCATTATCCGGTATACGCGCAGCATCGACTAAGCCATTACTAATGGCAAAAGCGCCGACCGCAGCAGTGAGGTTACCGCAGTTGCCCGACCAATCAACAAAGGCTTTGTTAATCGCGACCTGACCAAACAGATAATCAACGTCATGGTCCGGTTGTTCGCTCTTATCCAAAATCACAGTTTTACTGGTACTGGACGTTGCGCCCCCCATTCCATCGATCTGCTGACCATAAGGATCAGGGCTACCAATCACCCGTAAGAGTATATTATCCCGTGCGGCACTCGGCTCCTGAGCCTCTTCAGGTAAGTCCTGACGACGAAAGAAAACACCTTTACTGGTACCGCCACGGATATAGGTGGCGGGAATTTTGATCTGCGGTACAAATGTCATGGTTATCTTCCTGTGTCTCTAAACATCATCCCTCGATGATGTTTCTGTTCAGAAAATGCTTAATCAGGTCATCGCGTTAAATGCCGTAGGATAGTGAGCAATCAACTGATTAAGCAATTTCAAAGAGTTAACTAAAGGGTCAGACAACAGCGCTGTCCAACCCTCGTTTACCCGTACGGTATTATGCGTTTGCTTCGAGGAAATCCTGTGCAAAACGTTGCAAGACACCACCGGCACCGTAGACATGCACCTCTTCTGCAGTATCCAGACGGCAAGTCACCGGAATCTCAACCACCTCACCATTGCGACGTGTCATCACGACTGTTAGGTCACAGCGTGGGCTAATTTCGCCAACAACGTCATAGGTTTCAGTACCATCAATACCGTAAGTATTGCGATTATCACCGGCTTTAAACTGCAGCGGTAACACCCCCATACCCACGAGGTTGGTACGGTGAATACGTTCAAAACCTTCAGCAACGATGGTTTCAACACCCGCCAGCCGTACCCCTTTCGCAGCCCAATCGCGGGAAGAACCCTGACCATAGTCTGCACCGGCAATAATAATCAGCGGTTGTTTACGTTCCATATAGGTTTCAATCGCTTCCCACATGCGGCTTTCAGTGCCTTCAGGTTCGATACGTGCCAACGAGCCCTGCTTCACTTCACCGTTTTCATCGCGGCACATCTCATTCAGCAGCTTAGGATTGGCAAACGTGGCCCGCTGTGCGGTGAGATGATCGCCTCGGTGAGTCGCATAGGAGTTGAAATCTTCTTCCGGCAAGCCCATTTTGGCGCAGTATTCACCGGCCGCACTGGATGCCTGAATCGCATTCGATGGTGACAGGTGATCGGTGGTGATGTTGTCACCCAATACCGCCAACGGCACCATACCTTTCATGGTTCGCTCACCGGCCAACGCACCTTCCCAATAAGGAGGACGACGAATGTAGGTGGTCTGTGGACGCCAGTCATAGAGAGGGCTGATCGATTTTTCGACCTTACCCAGATCAAACATCGGGATATAAACCTGTTTAAACTGTTCAGGTTTAACACAGCTGGCGACGATCGAATCGATCTCTTCATCACTTGGCCAGATATCTTTCAGCGTAATCGGGTTGCCCTCTTTATCGGTTCCCAATACATCTTTTTCGATATCAAAACGAATCGTACCGGCAATCGCGTAGGCAACCACTAAGGGAGGAGATGCCAAGAACGCCTGTTTCGCGTAAGGATGGATACGGCCATCGAAGTTACGGTTGCCCGACAGAACCGCCGTAGCATACAGGTCACGGTCGATAATCTCTTGCTGAATCTTAGGATCAAGCGCACCGCTCATACCATTACAGGTCGTGCAGGCATAACCGACGATACCGAAGCCCAGCTTTTCCATCTCAGACAGCAGGCCTGCTTCTTCTAGGTAGAGCTTAGCTACTTTAGAGCCCGGCGCAAAAGAGGTCTTAACCCAAGGCTTACGCACCAAGCCTAACTCGTTCGCACGACGGGCGATCAAACCAGCCGCCACCACGTTACGCGGGTTAGAGGTATTCGTACAGGAGGTGATCGCCGCAATGATAACGGCGCCATCCGGCATCAGCCCTTCGGCTTCTTCTGCCAGCGCTTCATCAAGATGAACCGCAATACCGCGGGATTCTAAATCGGCGGTTGGCAAACGACGGTGTGGGTTAGAAGGCCCGGCCATGTTACGGCACACGCTCGACAGATCAAATTCCAACACCCGACCATATTCAGCATCAACCAAGTCATCCGCCCACAGGCCGGTTTCTTTGGCATACTGCTCAACCAGTGCCACCTGTTCAGGTTCACGGCCAGTCAGCTTCAGATAATCAATGGTCTGCTCATCGATATAGAACATACCGGCAGAGGCACCGAATTCGGGGGTCATATTGGAGATCGTCGCACGGTCACCGATGGTCAGGTCTTTAGCGCCCTCACCAAAGAATTCTAGATAGGCAGAAACAACTTTCTCGTTACGCAGAAACTCAGTTATCGCCAGTACAACGTCCGTCGCAGTAATGCCTGGCTGGCGTTTACCGATCAACTTAACACCGATAATATCCGGTAGGCGCATCATGGATGGACGACCGAGCATAACGGTTTCGGCTTCGAGTCCGCCTACACCGATAGCGATAACACCCAGTGCATCAACGTGTGGGGTATGGCTATCCGTGCCGACACAGGTATCAGGGAAAGCAACGCCATCACGGGACTGAATCACCGGTGACATCTTCTCAAGGTTGATCTGGTGCATAATGCCATTACCGGCAGGGATCACATCAACATTGTCGAAGGCGGTTTTACACCATTCGATAAAGTGGAAACGGTCATCGTTACGACGGTCTTCAATGGCACGGTTTTTATCAAAGGCATCGGGATCAAACCCCGGCGCTTCAACTGCCAGCGAGTGGTCAACAATCAGTTGAGTAGGAACCACTGGGTTTACTTTGGCTGGATCGCCACCTTGATCGGCAATCGCATCACGCAGACCGGCAAGGTCAACCAGCGCCGTTTGGCCAAGAATATCATGACAAACAACACGGGCCGGATACCATGGAAAATCCAGATCCTGTTTGCGTTCGATCAGCTGTTTCAGGGAATCGGTCAGCGCTTCAGGTTCGCAGCGACGCACCAGCTGTTCTGCCAATACCCGTGAGGTGTACGGCAGTTTTGCATAAGCACCCGGCTGAATTGTGTCGACAGCCGCACGGGTATCGAAATAATCCAGGTCGGTGCCTGCTAATGATTTACGGTATTCAGTGTTCATATAACACCTGTCTTGAAAATATTATCGTCAGTCAGAAGGGGCAACGCCCCTTCTTGCCTTACTCAAAGGCTTATTGGAGAGGGCTTAAGCGCGATCGGCAATATCAACCCACTCAGCACTTTCTGGACCGGTGTAATCGGCTGATGGACGAATGATACGGTTATTGGCCCGCTGCTCCATCACATGTGCCGCCCAACCGGCTGCCCGAGAGCACACAAAGATTGGTGTGAATAGCTCGGTTGGAATACCCATGAAGTTATAGGCAGACGCGTGGAAGAAATCAGCGTTACAGAAAAGTTTCTTCTCCCGCCACATGACCGCTTCAACCCGTTCAGACACAGCGTAGAGGTATTTATCACCCGCCTGCTCTGAAAGCTTTTTCGACCACTCTTTAATGATCGCGTTACGCGGATCCGATTCACGGTAGATCGCATGACCAAAGCCCATAATCTTATCCTTACGCGCCAACATGCCCATGACTTCCGCCTCGGCTTCCTCAGGAGAACGCCAATCTTGGATCATCGCCATAGCCGCTTCGTTAGCCCCACCATGCAGAGGTCCTCGCAGCGAACCGATCGCCGCCGTGATACAGCTATGGATATCCGACAATGTTGAAGCGCACACCCGAGCCGTAAAGGTCGAAGCATTAAACTCATGCTCGGCATACACAATCAGCGAGGCATGCATCACATCCACATGCAGTGGCTCTGGCTTTTTGTCATGCAGCGTCCATAGGAACTGCTCACCAATAGAGTCCGCATCGGTTTCAACATTGATACGTTTGCCGTGGTGGCTAAAGTTGTACCAGTAGTTGATCATGCCCGGGAAGACTGCCAGCATACGATCAATATGATCGTGTTGCTCAGCAAAGCTCATTTCCGTTTCTAAGTTGCCCAGCATTGAACAACCCGTGCGCATCACATCCATCGGATGAGCATCGGCCGGGATCTGTTCCAATACTGTTTTCAGAGCGTCCGGCAGAGCGCGCATCCCCTTAAGGCGGGCTTTATAGGCATCTAACTCACCTTGGTTAGGGAGTTTGCCGTACAGCAGCAGATAAGCCACTTCTTCAAACTGGGCTTTATCCGCCAGTTCTTTGATGTCATAACCACGGTAAGTCAAACCTGCGCCTGACTGCCCAACCGTACAGAGTGCTGTTTCGCCGGCGGATTGACCACGCAAACCCGCACCACTCAGTTTCTTAGCTTCTGCCATCCTATCTCTCCTTTCTGCTTCCGAGCCTGGACAACCATGGCGACCCGTTACAGTATTATTGCTTTAAGGTTGTTTTATACCCGGCCAGATAAGACCGGGCTCAGCTACAGGCTGATTACTTGTTCTTACCTTCTTTAAACAGCGCATCAAGCTTCTGTTCAAAGTCGTGGTAGTTAAGGAAATCATACAGATCCATACGGGTCTGCATGGTATCAACCACGGCTTTCTGATCGCCGTCACGCAGAATCGCTTCAAATACATTCAGCGCCGCTTGGTTGGCCGCTCGGAATGCCGACAATGGATAGAGCACCATGTTCACGCCGGTTTCAGCCAGTTCAGCCGTATTAAACAGAGGGGTTGCGCCAAATTCAGTAATATTGGCCAGCAAGTTCGCGCCATTGATACCTTCAGCGAAAGCTTTGTAATCGTCCAGCGTATGCACCGCCTCAGCGAAGATGCCATCAGCACCGGCTTCTAAACAAGCTTGAGCACGGTCAACCGCAGCATTCAGACCTTCCATTTGGAACGCATCAGTACGGGCAATCAGGAAGAAATCATCATCGGTTTTGGCATCCACAGCCGCTTTAACACGGTCGACCATTTCAGCGGTTGATACGATCTCTTTATTCGGACGATGACCACAACGCTTCTGCGCTACCTGATCTTCGATATGACAACCCGCCGCACCGGACTTAATCACTTCTTTAATGGTACGGGCAATATTGAACGCCCCACCCCAACCGGTATCGATATCAACAATCAGTGGCGTTTCAACAGCACTGGAAACACGACGAACATCTTCAAGCACGTCATTCATGGTCGTCATACCTAGATCAGGCAGACCATAAGATGCGTTAGCGATACCACCACCGGACAGGTAAACCGCACGATGGCCAACACGCTCAGCCATCATGGCGTGATACGCATTAACAGTACCGACGATCTGTAATGGATTAGTCTCTTCTAGTGCTTTGCGGAAACGGCCGCCTGCGGTTAGCTTGCTCATGGGTTACTCCCTCTCTTCTTTGTTCGTTGGATTCAGACGTTCTTCAATGTTGCGGCGTGCTCGGCCTATATGCCGACGCATCAGCAGCTCTGCTAACTCGCCATCCCGCTCTTCTATCGCATCCAGAATGCGATGGTGTTCCTTTAGGGCGCGTTGTGGACGCGATTTAGAAACGCTGAATTGATAACGGTACATCCGTACCAGGTGATAAAGCTCGCCACCAAGTAGTTCAAACAGCTTAGCATTCTTGCTGGACTGAACAATTCGGTAGTGGAAATCCAAGTCGCCCTCTTTTTGAAAGTAAGCGCGACCATCGATCTCCTGAATATTTTTCTCATGCTGATAAAGCAGCTCGCGCAGACTGTTAATCTCATCTGTCGACATGTTTTCGGCGGCCAAACGACAAGCCATGCCTTCGAGTGCTTCACGAATACGGTAAATCTCAATCAGCTCTTCCGGTGTCAAAGACACCACACGGGCGCCAACATGGGGAATTCGAACCACCAAACGCAGCCCTTCCAGCTGACGAATCGCTTCACGTAGTGGCCCACGACTGATGCCGTAAGTACGCGCTAATTCCGGTTCACTGATTTTTTGACCCGGGGGGATATCGCCGCGCACAATGGCGGTAATTAACTGCCCACTTACTCGGTCTGCTAAGGTGCGTACTGCGGCGGCACTCTCGCTTGATTCAATTATTTCTGTCATTACAACCTTCTTGGTGGATTGTCGACAATCTTGTTATTTCGGTAACAATACAGCCCAATAAGTAGATCGTCAACCATACTAAAGGCGAAACTGTCGACATACCACAAAAGTATAGGGGTATACCCTAGCATCACCCTAGGGTATAGGAAAGATACAAAAAAGCCCCGGAAATCGAGGCTCTAAGTCTAGTAGAGAAGTTTAGGTCAGGCCAGAAAGCGGCTTAACTCCGCATCCATAATACGGGCAATCTGGCGAGGTTTCTGGAATGGCAGGGAATGATCGGTGCCTGGCACGATAAAATAATGCCAATTTGGCAGGCGTTCAGCCAGATCACGCTGGTACTGATGCATCTGTTCGACACTGTGACCACCAATAAAACTGGTCACATCACCTTGAGCGGCGACAAGTGCCTCCCGATCAATCCCATTAATGGCTTCAGTGACACAGTTCAAGGCATTCGCAAAGCCCAGTGGTCGAGCGCCGAGCCTTTGGATTGTCAACAACTCGGTCTGAGGCGTTACTTTACGATGGGGTGAAATCGTATCGAGAAACGCTTTAATACCGCTTTCCGCCTGGTCCTGTTTAAGTTGTTCGGCCGCCGCACTAAACTGAAGACGAAGATCAACCGTCGATGCCCAACTCGGCCTATCCAATACTGCCGCTTCCAACAAAAACTGTTTTTGCACCCGATCATGGTAACGCTGCTTATATAACAGTGCGACCATCCCCCCCATCGAATAGCCCGCCAGATCGAACGCCCACCACCCCAGGTGATCCACGAGACCACTGAGATCATTTACCAGCTCATTCACCGTAAAAGGATATTCTTCACCATCAGGATAACGGGTATTACCGGTGCCCCGCTGGTCTGGAATTAAAATCTCATCCCACTGGGTCACCAGCATCGCAATGGCAGCCCAAGTATCTTGGCCAGCAACACCCGCGCCATGCAACACCACTAGACGGCGGGGCGTCCCCTCACAGGTTTTGCGATAAAGCTGATAACTGATCTGTTGATCGGGAAGATTAAATTGGTGCAAACTGATCTTGTACGGGTGTTTCATCATCGTTCTGTCTGATTACTCTGGTTTATACGGATCCGGGCGAGACAAAAAAGAAGAATGATAGCCTGTTGCGCGGCAGAATGCCTGTCGTGGGCGAAAAAACCTGTGCATCTCGCTTTCACTACCCCAGCCAGCTACAATCGGCTTTCACATTCGCTTGAAACCTTGGCTTCAGAGCGTTAGTACGACATGAATAAGTGGGTTTAACAATCCGACTTTAACGGCACCGCTATACATTGGTAGCGAGTCACTGACATAACAACGACCGGTCTTAACGCAAGACAGGCAAGAACGAAGGTTTATCGGGTGTACAGACTTTTTCCGCTTCCTTATTTGCCCAACTCAACCCACTATTTTGAACGTATCCGCCACTTAGCGGCGCCAGTTTTTCTCGATAGTGGTAAGCCCGCAGGTTTATACGGACGATACGATATTATCGCTGCCGACCCTGACGCGCAGTTAAGTTATCAAAACCAAGTCACCCGGATTAACCGTCAGTCCAGTGAACAGCAATTCAGTGGTAACCCTTTTACCCACCTACAACAGCTGTTTAATCAATATCAAATCCGTTGCCCACACCCGGAACAGGCCGATGTCCAAGCGCTGCCTTTCTGTGGGGGGATCCTGGGCTATTTCGCCTATGACCTCGGCCGCAGCCTTGAAACCCTGCCTGAACAGACCCTTTGTGATATTGATCTACCGGATATGCAGGTGGGCATCTACGGCTGGGCCGTTATCGTCGACCATGAGTTACAAACAGCCATCTTAATGACCACGCCGCTGGTGAATGAGACCGAGGCCACCACGATTCTGCAGCGACTTAACGGTGAACCAGTAGCGCAAACCGACGACTTTCAGCTTAGCTGCCCTTTTAGCAGCAATATGAGTGAAGCGGAATATCACGCCTCTCTGGCGCGTATAAACGACTATATCCACTCAGGTGATTGCTACCAGGTGAATTTTGCCCAGCGTTTCAGCAGCCGTTATCAAGGCGATCCTTGGAATGCCTATAAACGCTTAAGAGAACATGCGCCAACACCCTATTCAGCCTATATCGAAACTGCCAACGGCGCGATCCTATCCCATTCGCCCGAGCAATTTCTAGAAGTCCGTGATGCGAAAGTCACCACCAAGCCGATTAAAGGCACCCGCCCACGGGGTGACAATCCAGCGTTGGATGCACAGCTTAAACTGGCACTGCATGACAGCGAAAAAGACCGGGCTGAAAATCTAATGATTGTTGACCTGATGCGCAACGATATCAGCAAAGTGTGTGAACATGGCAGTGTCCGCGTGCCTAAACTCTTTGCCGTCGAATCCTATGCCAACGTGCACCACCTCGTGAGTACCATTACCGGCAAACTCGCAGCGGATAAAAGCCCGATAGAATTACTCGAACACAGCTTCCCTGGCGGTTCAATCACCGGCGCTCCCAAAATTCGCGCCATGGAAATTATCGAAGAACTCGAACCCCACCGCCGCTCAGTTTACTGTGGTTCAATCGGCTACCTTAGCTTTTCCGGCCAGATCGATACCAGCATCACCATCCGTACCCTGATCTGCCAAAAAGGAGAGGTCCACTGCTGGGCCGGCGGTGGCATCGTCGCCGATTCAGAAACCGCCAACGAATATCAGGAGACTTACGACAAGGTGAACAACCTATTGTGGCCGTTGGAAGAGACAATTGGTAAGCGCAGTGGCTAGGCGTCACTGCGTCGCTTTCTAGTAGTTACATTGCTATACAAAGTGTTGGTTTGTTACACAATGCTATGTACAGGGTCTATTCAGTCCCTAGCCGAGCTACATAGACCGATCAAAGTTACCAACTAAAATACGGCTACGCCAGTAACCTACCGGATTTAACGCTATCGCAATTGTCCCATCGATGACGACAACCGTTGTGTTTTCTAGTGAGTAGCACTGCGACGCTCTAGCATGTGGCGAAGCCACATCTAACAACTCGCACCAGCCTTCATGCTTTTACGCTATACTGCGCTCTACTCTCCTTTGCCGAGCTCCCCGAACCTCTATGCCATTTTCAAACCTTGGATTATCCGATCCGATTCTACACGCCATTAACGAACTGGGTTATACCGCCCCTACACCGATCCAGAAGCAAGCGATTCCGATCATTCTGTCTGGTAAAGATCTGATTGCCACTGCCCAAACCGGCACCGGTAAAACCGCAGCCTTTGTTCTCCCGATACTGGAACGTTTTAATCAGGAACGTACACTGCGGGGTAAGCGCATACGCGCACTGATTATTACCCCTACACGGGAATTAGCGATTCAGGTGGCGGACAATGTTGCGCAATACAGTCGTCATCTGAATCTTACTTCGATGGCGGTGTATGGCGGAGTGGATGTTGAGCCACAAAAAGAGCGGCTGATCGAAGGGGTGGATATTTTAGTAGCGACAACCGGCCGTCTGCTTGATCTCGCCCATCAACGTGCGCTGCATTTTGATGAACTGGAAGTACTGGTGCTTGATGAAGCAGACCGTATGGTAGATATGGGGTTTGCCGGGGATATTAATAAGATCATCGACCGCTTACCTGAAGCCCGCCAGAACCTGCTATTTTCAGCCACCATGAGTGACGATGTCCGTGATATCGCCGATCGCTTCACCGATAGCAAAGTCGCCAGCCCTGCCGTTGAGATATCGGTTTCACCCAAGACTAAGGCGGCCAGCACCATTCATCAGTGGTTAATTACGGTCGATAAAGACACCAAGTCCGCACTGCTGAGCCACCTGATTAATGAACAGCAGTGGGATCAAGCGCTGATCTTTATTGAGAAGAAACACGCAGCGGCTAAACTGGTGGTTCAATTGGCGAAGCGCGGTATTGTCGCGGAAGCTATCCATGGTGATCGAAGCCAAGCGATGCGTGAGAAAATTCTGACGGATTTTAAATCGGGTAAGCTTAAATACTTAGTGGCCACCGGTGTTGCCGCTCGGGGTTTGGATATTGGTGAACTCAGTCGGGTTGTGAATTACGACCTACCTTTCAAGCCGGAAGATTACATCCACCGTATTGGCCGTACCGGTCGTGCCGGCGCTACGGGTGAAGCGATCTCTTTTGTCGCCATGGGGGATTTTAAAAACCTTTGCGCCATTGAAAGTCGTCTTGACCAGATTATCGAACGTAAGGAGATTGATGGTTTCGCAGTGAGAAAAGAGGTGCCGGTCTCCGTGTTAAATTTTGTTCGTACCAGCAAGCCACCGATGCCTAAAAGCGGTTCACAAAAATCTCGATCCAACACAGCGCCACCACAAAACAGAGCGAATGCCGCGCATAAAAGCCGGGGTAAAAAAGCCTCTGTCGATAAAAATGACGACCGACCCAATAAACATATTTGGGGCTAAGAGCTGAGTAAACATCGTCGACAAAAAAGAGCGCCTTGGCGCTCTTCCTCATTTTTGGGTAACGATCACGTCAGTGCTAATCAGTCACCATTGCATTTAAAAGCTCAGCATTGGTTGGATATGTTTCTAATAGCTTAACTAAGCGTCTCGCCCCATCGATCGGTTTCAGGTTCGTCAATGAGCGGCGCAACGTGTGAATTTTAGCGATGTCTTTTGCATCCAACAGCAGCTCTTCTCGACGGGTGCTACTTTTGGCAATATCCAACGCAGGGAAAATACGGTAGCTGGCAATCTCCCGTGACAGTACGACTTCCATATTACCGGTGCCTTTGAACTCTTCAAAGATGACCTGATCCATACGACTACCGGTATCCACAAGGATGGTTGCCAAGATCGTCAGAGAGCCACCGTTTTCAATTTTTCTCGCGGCACCAAATAGCTTACGTGGTATCTCCAATGCACGGGCATCGACACCGCCCGACATCGTGCGACCACTGCTCTTTTGCTCGGCATTATGAACCCGAGACAGCCGTGTGAGTGAGTCAATGACGATCATTACATCATGACCTTCGCCCGCTTCCTGACGCGCCTTATTCAGTAACTCATTCGCCACGCGCACATGCTGAGCATAACTTTCATCCGACGATGAAGCATGCACCTCTGCGGTCACACTGCGCTTAAAATCCGTCACCTCTTCAGGCCGCTCATCAATCAGTAGCGCATAAAGCTTGATCTCAGGATAGGCCGTCCCGACCGACTGACAAATATGCTTTAGCAGCGTCGATTTACCCGAACCCGGCGGTGCAACCACCAGCCCTCGTTGCCCCATACCGATGGGGGTAATCAGATCCATTGCCCGCATAGACAATTCGGCAGAACCCGTTTCAAGACGAATACAGGGAGTCGGATGAATCGCCACCCCATTTAAAAAACGCTTTTGCGGATCAGCCTCAAACGGATCTTCGCTTACCTTATCCGCGGTCTTATCTTTTTTAACCTTTAAACTTAATGTTTTTCTCGTCATGGTCTTGAATTATAACTCTACGAATAAGGAGTGTTAGTCGGATGTGTGGCAGCAATAGTTGTTGCATGATAACTCTCATCATCCCCGGCAAGAGATTGAACTTCTGCTGCCGTTAAGCTGCGCCAATCACCCAGCTCGACATCCAACGAAAGACTACCTATTTGCTGGCGGTGCAACGCCTTCACCCGATTACCGATCGCGGCAAACATCCGCTTAACCTGATGAAAACGCCCTTCTGTAAGGGTTAGATACACATGGTAAGGATCAATAACCTGCAGCGTTGCCGGTCGTGTTAGTACGGCTTCCCCTTGAAGTAGCATACCGACCTGAAAGCGTTGCGCTGCATCAGCCGTCAGTGGCCGTGTTAGCTCCACTTTATACATTTTTTCACAATGATGTTTAGGTGATGTGAGTCTATAAGACCAATGACCATCATCCGTCAATAACACTAGTCCGGTGGTATCGGCATCCAAACGGCCAGCGATATGCAGTTCACTTGGACGATCAACCGTCAAAAGATTAAACACGGACGGGTATTGCTCATCAATATTGGAGCAGATCATATCGACAGGTTTATGCAGTAAAAAGTAGCGAAAGGGACGTGGAATTAAACGTTGAGCATCCAGCGTGACAACATTATTTTGGTGTATCTGATGGGATGCCTCAGTGACAACCTGATCATTGACCACAAGCCGTTGCTGTTTGATTAACGCTAATGCCTCGGGCAACGAATATTCGCTACTTTTACAGATAAATTTATCTAATCGCATCGCACAAACGTCGCAGCATGAATGACAAAAGAGCGCCTCAGCGCTCTTCTTATGATTGTGCTAGCCTGACGAACTACACCTTTAATCAGCTAAAGGCGCGTTGTCTGGCTAGCCGCAAATATTACAGCGTCAGATCGCGATTACTGGCCTTGATAAACTCTTTTTTCAGATCATCAAAGGTCTGTACTGCGGGGAACTGCGGAAATTCATCGATCACATTCTGCGGCGAATGAAACAGTACGCCGGCTTCCGCCTGGGTTAGCATGGTGGTGTCGTTATAGGAATCACCCGCCGCGATTACCCGGTAGTTCAGTAACTGAAAGGCACGTACCGACTGACGCTTAGGATCTTTCTGACGCAGGGTATAATCGGTAATCCGCCCGGTCTCATCTACTTCTAACTTATGACACAACAGGGTTGGATAGCCCAGTTGCTTCATCAGCGGAGCGGCAAACTCGTAAAAGGTATCCGACAAAATCACCACCTGAAAACGCTCGCGCAGCCAATCGATAAATTCCCGTGCCCCTTCTAGCGGCGACAAACGATCGATGGTGGCTTGAATCTGTGGTAGTGTCAGACCGTGCTCATCGAGAATACGCAGACGCTGTTTCATCAGCACATCGTAATCAGGAATGTCGCGGGTAGTCGCTTTCAGTTCTTCAATTCCAGTTTCTTCAGCAAAAGCGATCCAGATCTCAGGGATCAGTACACCTTCTAGGTCAAGACATGCGAGTTCCACAAGCGACTCCTAAATAATGGCAAATGCGAATTGAATGGTTCGCAGTGATTCGTAAATGTGTGCGCAGATTCTACCGGATTAAGCGGGTGTTGCAACGGCTTCAGGCAAGCCCTACTCGGGCTGCGACTCATCAGCAACGCACACTCATGCCCTACTTGTCAGTATGTACGCTCAGATGAGCCCGCTTAAACGCCAAGATAGTCCATCAGCGCCACTGCTCGACCGCGTAATCGATAAAGGCCCTAACAACCGGTTGTTGATAGCTACGCGATAGATATACCGCCCACACCGCCTGTGTCGACAATGCAAAGATGTCCGGTAATGCAACGAGTTCACCATTTTCTAGAAAACCGTCAACCAAGTCCGAAGGCAAACGAGCGATTCCCATTCCCGCACGTGCGGCATCAACCAGTGTTACCGCGTCATTGGCTCTTAGAGGGCCACGCACCTTAACCTCTTCGCCGGAGGGAAAGTGCCACTGGGATTGATTGAGGTGCACCAAACAGCGATGCTGACTGAGCTCGGCCACGGTAGTCGGGGTGCCCTGCTCCGCCAGATAAGCCGGTGCAGCACATAACACCGGCCCCGACTCAAACAACTGACGCGCGATTAGATTATCGTCCGGTTGATGGGTATATCGCAGGGCGATATCCACTCGCTCATCCACCAGTTGGGCATTTTTATCGGAGAGTAAAAACTGAAAACTGACATTTTTATGCTGCTGGCAGAAACCCTCTATCAGCTGTAATAATTTTCCTTGGCCGACGCCAATCGGTGCGGCAATACGAATATCACCCACCAAACCTTGAGTATATTGCTGGGCACTGTTTTCAAGCGCGGCGGCATCATTGAGTATTCGTTCACAAATACGTAAGGCCTCCTCCCCCGCGGTGGTTAAACTCACCCGTCGAGTAGTCCGATGTAACAAGCGCACTTGTAGCCAGTCTTCAAGTTCCTGAATATGTCGTGTCATGCGCATACGCGGAATATTCAACTGATCTGCCGCTTGCGTGAAACTCCCCAGTGCAGCCACCTCAACAAAACTGCGCATCGCATCCAACTGCACCATCAATTAGATCCTTATCTGTTACAAAGAAGAACAATTTTACATATTTATCACTTAATTTGTTATCAATAAACTGTACTCAATCCTTAATCAACAGGCATAACAAACGCCAGGAGTACAAACATGAACATAGCAATTTTAGGTGCATCCGGCTGGATCGGTTCGACTATCGCAACAGAAGCAACGGCACGGGGCCATAACGTCATTGGCCTCGCGCGAGACAGCAGTAAACTGGCTGATAACATCACCAAGCGTGATTTTGATATTCAAAAAGATGATATCGCCAGCGTTATTGACGGTGCGGATGCGTTGATCGTCTCCATTAGCGGACGCGCAAAGGGAAACCATGAGATCGTCGCGGCTAGCGCCAAAAAACTGTTAGCGGCACTACCAACTACTTCACTAAACCGTCTGGTCTGGGTCGGTGGCGCAGGCTCTCTCGAAGTTGCACCGGGTGTTAAGCTAATCTCTATTCCGGAGTTTCCAGCAGAGTTTAAAGATGAAGGCCTCGCCCAAGGCGAAGCGCTTAATATATTCAAAAACAGTGGTAGCACTGTTAACTGGACCTTTATTAGCCCAGCGGCTGACATTTTCCCGGGTGAAAAAACGGGGCAATATCGCGTGGGTGGCGATCAACTCCTGAGCGATGCCGAAGGTAACTGCAAAATCAGCGTACAGGATTATGCTGTAGGTTTACTCGATGAAGTTGAATCCGGTGCACATCCACAACAGCGGATCTGCCTTGCTTACTAAGAAGAGACTCGGCGTCTGACGCCGGTTTAAAATACACAGCCGAGTTACAGACATCGTAACCGGCTGTGATGGATGGCAAGATGTGCCATCAGAACAACACCTTATATAAAGCCTCTGTATTAGGGTGCTAGTGTTAACACTATTTTACCAACATGCTGTTTTTTCAAGAACTGCGCTTGGGCCGCTTCGATCTGTGCCAAAGGGAAAGTTTGCGCCACAATCGGTTTAATCTCTCCCCGCTCAATCCGCTGCACTAGGTTTTGGAATACCTCCTCGCCAAGCACTGTACAGCCCAATAGACTTAAATCTTTCAGATACAGCGTTCTAACATCCAACTCGACTAAAGGTCCACCAATCGCGCCCGATACCGCATAACGGCCACCCGGCTTTAGCAACTGTAAAAATTGTGGCCACTGCGGTCCAGCCACCAGATCAATCACAACATCGACACTGTTTTCTGCCAAGACTTCGATTAAATCAGAATTCCGTAGAACGACTTCATCGGCCCCAATGCTAACAACTGTTCACTTTTACTCGAACTCGTAATGGCGATGACATAAGCACCCCGTGCTTTGGCCAACTGTACCGCCGCCGAGCCGACACCACCCGAGGCACCAGAGACCAATACCCGATCTTGTGCGACAACCTTAGCACGGGTCAGCATATTTTCGGCGGTGGAATAGGAGCATGGAAAAGAGGCAAGCTCGATATCCGTCAACGCACTATCAACTGCATAGGCATGCCGCGCGGCGACCACCGTATACTGTGCAAATCCGCCATTGCATTCAGAACCATAGTACCAAGGCTGATCCAACCATTGGCCATCGGCTTCGCGAAGACAGGGCTCAATCAACACACGTTCGCCGATACGTTGGGCGTCAACATTGTCACCAACCGCAACGATGGTTCCACATACATCAGCCCCTTGAATCAGCGGAAAACGTAAGGCATTCCCAGCCCAACTGGCATCCTCCGCGGAGATCTCACTGCCAGTGTTATCACCGTCAACAGCCTGTTTGGAATACCAGCCAATACGCGTATTGATGTCGGTATTATTAACTCCTGCTGCAGCCACCTGAATCAATACCTCATTCGCTGAGGGCGTTGGCACGGCAATCGTTTCATTGAATTGCAACATCTCCAGGCCACCGTGACCGATTAGCTGAATACCCTGCATCGTTGTTGGTATAGTCATCATTGATCCTCATTAAAAAGTGTTAATAGCACCTGTTGAGCCGCCATCACCGCATCTCGGCCTAGTACTGGCCAAGCGCTGGACACGCCTTCATGTAAGATAAAAATAGCCGTCGCTAGATCATCCCTCAGGCTTTGTTCAGCCAAAAACTGATGTACCGCCGTCTTATGCGCTTGTACCGCCGCGTTTATCTGCTGATTATCAGGAAAAGCCGCGATGGCATTCATGGACAAACAACCGTGCGGCGCATACTCCGCCATCCACTGCTCTAGCCGATTGAAAATATAGATAATCGACTCAACACCTGCTGGCGGATGCTCATGTAATAGAAATGCCAAATAGCGTTGATGACGATAGGCCAATGCCGCCACCACCATCGCCTCTTTCGAGGGATAGTGTTTATACAGAGTGCGAAGGCTGACCTCACAGGCCTCTTTTAACTGTGCAACGCTGGGTTCGGCAAAACCGTATTGACTAAATGCCGCCTCAAGACGCGCGGCTATTTGCGTTTTAAGCATGACTACCTCGTAAGTAGAACAACCATTCTACCCGCAGAGTAGAACAAACACTCTACCCTGTCAACGACTCTGCGCAGCAAGCCTATTAGGGATAGGGAATAGGGAATAGAATCAACGTGGAGTTGTACGAAGATATCAATAGGTCTCACGGAATGAGGCATCACCACTAAAAGCGATGTTCAGCATTTATCTATGATATTCAAGAAATATCGGCAGCTTAAGTCGCTGTAATAATCCGTGCGTTAACCTTAGTTAGCCAATAGAAGGAGTACAAAGATGCAGAGGGAGATACACCGTCAAATCCTAAGTTAGTCTAACAAGACTAACTTAGTGATATTCGCTCAGCCGAGATTAAACAGCCACAGGGTAGTGTGTTCCCGTAGGTACGGGTCCGATCTGACGATGATATTATTCAACTTTTATATTTAGGAATTGCCCCTTCAACACCCACGTCTAAGCGGGGACGATCAGCTTCCACTTCCGTCAGGGGTTCAACTTCTTGCATGGTATTCATACTACGCAGCGTCAAATCTTGATACTGACGGGTGCCTGCCGATTTCCAGTCGATCTCTTTATCGGTCAACTCTTTGATAATACGCGCCGGCGAACCTGCCACCAACGTACGATCAGGCACTTCCATCTTAGCTTTCACAAAGGACATCGCTGCCACAATGGATGATTCACCCACGACCGCGCCATCCATAATGACAGAGTTCATGCCGACCAACGCATTTTTGCCAATCACACAGCCATGCAGCACCGCTCCATGGCCAATATGGCCGTCTTCTTCAACCGTCGTATCGGTGCCAGGAAAGCCATGCATCACACAGGTATCTTGCAGATTAGCACCGCGCTTTAACTCTAGGCGACCAAAGTCGCCGCGCAAACAAGCGTTAGGGCCGACATAACATCCCGGCCCAATGATCACATCACCAATTAGCACAGCGGTTGGATGAACATAAGCGGTTGGATCAACCACGGGTGTAATACCATCGATTGCATAGACTTTCATAATGTAATATCCACTTTCCTGATTATTCTCACATGGGTGCTATTTTAGCGCATTCTTATATACAGGAATACCCGTATTTATATTTTCACCGAATATAATTAACATGCTAAGTAACTTGTTGTTATGATGCAGCTTAACTTTTTACCCAACACCGCAACCAGCTCGCATGGCTGAACGTTACGACGGAAATTCGATGTTTAAACCGCACTCCACCGCTGTCATCATCACCCTCGCCGCCTCGGTTGCGCTAGGGCCGTTATCGACCGATATGTATCTACCTAGCTTACCGGGACTAACAGAGACCTTTAATACCAGCGTCGATCGGGTGCAGATAACCCTCTCCGTCTTTCTCTATGGCTTTGCCGTCGCCCAACTGTTTTATGGCCCGCTGGCTGACCGCTTTGGACGCAAACCCATCCTGCTAGCAGGTCTGGCACTCTTCACTATCGCATCGTTTGGTTGCGCTCAAGCAAGCTCCATTGAAGAGTTAATCCTCTATCGATTCCTACAGGCTCTCGGCGCCTGTAGCGGGCCGGTGTTAGGGCGCACCATGGTGCGTGATATTCATGGGCCAGTAAACGCAGCCAAAGTGCTCTCAATGATGGGTAGTCTGATGGCGTTAGCCCCGGCGGCGGCTCCGATCATTGGCGGTTATATGATCATCTGGTTCGAGTGGAGCTCGACCTTTATCTTTCTCACCGCGTATGCCCTGATCTCCCTGTTACTGATTGCCTTTAAAGTGCCAGAATCACTCACAGTTGAGAATCGTAGCTCATTAAAACCGGCTATCATTGCGGCCAATTTTTCAACCCTGCTGACACATCGGGTTTATCTTGGCTACACCCTCTGCTGTAGCTTTATCTTTGCAGGTCTATTTGCCTTTCTCTCCGGTGCCCCTTTTGTACTGATCGATTACTTTAAGGTACCCGCCGAACACAGTGGTATTTTCTATGCCTTAGCTTCCGGCGGTTTTATAAGCGGTACCTTAATTGCCCAGCGCATCGGTTCTCGACGGGGCATCAATGGCGTACTTAAACGGGGTACACTTGTCAGCGTGACAGCCGGATTCTGTATGCTACTGCCCGCCTTATTTGGCATACATAACCTCTGGCTGACCGCCATCACTCAGGTGGTTTATATGTGTGGAGTTGGAATGGTGATGCCACAGGCGATGGCTGGTGCATTGGCCCCTTTCGCCAAGATGGCCGGCACCGCCTCCTCACTACTTGGTTTTACTCAATCGCTAATCGCCGCCAGTGTCGGTATGCTGGTAGGTCACTATCACAGCGGCACCCCCACGACGATGGCTACCACCATCGCGCTGATGGGATTACTGTCATTGATAAGCTTTCGCTGTTGGGTACTGCCCGCAAAAACACCCCGTTAGTCCTTTAAAATCACCGCCTAGCAAGGCCATAGCCAAATACAAACCGAGGGTATATTCTTACCAGCATTAGGTTTCTGTCGGCCTGCTTTCACTTAATCAATAAAGCATGTAAGTCCGATATTTAAGCTTGGCTTCAGCCATTGTAATGCGGAGAATTGATATGCTGATCTACCCAAACTCATCCTGCCTCTTGGTCGTTGATATTCAGGAAAAACTCGCACCGGCAATACATGAAGGCGATGCGGTTATCGCCAATGTCCGCTGGCTGGCCGAAGTCGCCAAACTCGCCAATGTGCCCGTGCTGACCACCGAACAATACCCCAAAGGTTTAGGCCCAACGGTTGCAGAGCTGCAGGATGTTTTACCGAAAGAGGGTTTCATGGAAAAGATGCACTTTTCCTGTATGGCAGAGCCTAGCTGTAATGAGAAGATCAACAGCATTAAACCTAATCAAGTGGTTATTGTCGGTATGGAAGCCCATGTGTGCGTTTTACAAACGGCAATACAGATCAAGCAGCAAGCCCGAGAAGTATTTGTGGTAGCCGATGGAGTGTCATCGCGTAACCCCGCCGATAAAGCCGCGGCATTAGAACGAATGCGCCACTGCGGCATTCATATTGTCACCAAAGAGATGGTCGGCTTTGAATGGATTCAAACATCAGGCACCGATCAATTTAGAGAGTTTAGCCAAAACTACCTGCGTTAATCGATACTCTATCGACTCATGTAATCGGTATCGCCATCGTCAATAAAAGTAAAGGAGCCACCGACTCCTTTTTACTAATCATCGACTTTGCCGCTTTGTGGGCAACAAGATCAACGTCAGGCGTTAGCCATTTTCATCGATGCTGCTAACAAATCCCGGCGGTTTAACCACCATTAAATCCGCCTTCAGGTCATCTAGAATCCGTTCGATAGTACTACCCACTAAGATTCGATCGACCATTCCCCGCGCCACACCACCGACCACTAAAATATCGATATGAGCTTCATCCACATATTCCAAAATCGCCTGTGGTGTCTCTTTTTCTTTGAGGGTGACCGCCGGGCTATCCGTCGTCAAACCATAGGGTTTAAGCAGTTTCGCTAGCGCCTCAACGTGCAGTGTTCTCACCGTGTGTTGCATGCTTTCAAAATCGGTCACGAGGTGCTCATCAAAAATAACGGAATGGGGTAGCACACTGAAACTATGCATCACTTTCAGATCCCCTTCGAGGGTATGAACCATGCGCCGCGCCCACTCTAAAATCATATGATCCAACGCGGCAGGAAGATCGCATTCATGGAAAGGGTCTACGGCGGCAGCAACATGCCCTCCATCAGACCAGACCTTCTGCTTCACTAATAGCAGTGGCACCGGGCACTCCCGAATTAACTGCCAATCCGCTTGATCAAAAATATAGTGGCCAAGACGACTGTGCTGCTTAACCGGATGTAACACAATATCAGGCCCAAAACGCAAGGTTTTTTGCACCACCGCTTCGGCCTGATGTCGGTGCCAACACACATCCATATCAACCTCAATATTGAGTTCCTTGAAAGGTGTGGTGAGCGGTTCTAATTCTGCTTCAATATGGCGCTGATAAGCTTGCTCGGCATGGCTGAGAGCGGCTTTATCAAAGAGGTAACTATTACGTAATGAGGCATTGTAACAGCAGCAAAAAGTTCTACTTTGGCACCGCTACCCTCGGCCAAACGCAGCGCTTTTTCTAACAGCAGTGCCGAATCAGCCCCCTGTTCGATGTTCACCAAAATTTTACTGATATCCACAATAGAACCTCCTTAGTGGTTATGCTTAAAGCATGAGCTAGCCAGCCTCATTTGCCAACTCAAATCGTTGATGCAGCACAAATAAATTAGCCTTAATCACCTCGCCAAACAACGACGAAATACGAGACTATGTAAATCTCATTTAATATTAGTCATTTCTAATATATACTTATCATCAAGCCTAAAGGCACATTAACTAACAACGAGGTTAACTTCTATGACGCTTAACGCTGCGCTTCGCCTATTAGCCGGATCAGTTATTCTTATTAGCCTAGCGCTAGGCACTTATCTCAACCCAGTGTGGTATTACCTCACCGGCTTTGTTGGCCTAAATTTATTGCAATCAGCCTTTACCCAATGGTGTCCCGCCATGACGATTTTTCGGATGTTCAAGCTAAAAGAGCAAACCTGTATAACGGGTATGAGTGTACACCAGGGTGTCCATATTATTGCGGGTTCACTGGTACTGGGCACCGTGGCCGCTTATCTGATTTTTGCTGCACCACAATGGGTGCTATATATCACCACCATCGTCGGTGCCAGTTTGCTGCAATCGGCTTTCACCGGCTGGTGCCCAGCCTTTACTATCGCCTCATTACTGGGCTTTAAGAAAGTCTCATAATCGCGTTATATTAGTGCTCTCAACGCGCTAACAGAACAGCTAAAAATGCCGCCATTGCGGCATTTTTTTATCACTCTTCATTAGATTACCCCCATCAAAACCCGCAGTAACAATAACGCATCACAGTCCCATGATAAGAATGATGAAATAGCCCAGTGCGATACAGGACGAAACATCAGGCTACCGATGAAAAACTTTCATAACAGAAAACCACCTTGCTGCCGATAACCTTCTACCTGACTGGGAGCGGCTGAACACAGCCACCCTGCAACCTTATATATAAAGGAGATGATATGGAGATCAAATCTACAACCCAGACGATCACCGATCAGAGTAAAACCGAGGCTACTCAGGCACAGCAGACTAAGACCGCGCATAATCAAGCGATTTTAGAGGCCTCGTTGGAAGTCAGCATCTCCTCGGGAAATGACTCTTTAGCGCTGCTCTATCGCACCGCCGTAAACGAGCTAAACAACGTCCTCGAAGCGGACCTGGGTGCATCCTCTATTCAGCAAGCCTATGATTCTGGCCTAGACGTCACCCCGGAAGCCACCGCGGAGCGCATTGTGTCATTGAGTGCGGCGTTTTTTAGTAGCTATCAAGAACAACATCCAGAAATGGATAGCCAAACTCAAGCGCAAAGCTTTGTTGACATCATTAGCGGTGGTATTAATCAAGGGTTCGCCGAGGCCCGCGATATTTTAGAAGGACTGCAGGTACTCGATGGTGATATCGCCGCCAATATCGATAAGACCTATGAGCTAGTGCAGGATAAACTCTCTGCTCTCACCGATACCCTGCTGAAACAAACACAAACCTTAGCGGATAGTACTGACGAGCAAGCTTAAACAGGCAGAATAAAGTCGCAGCAGAACTGACTTAAAAAAACCGGGCATCGCCCGGTTTTCTGTTTTACCTCGGAGACAAACTTATCCATTAAAAAGCATAGCGTATGCGACCATAAACATTACTGGCATCTTCAAACTGACCAAAGAAGGTATGCGCCTTAGCCCCTTCAAAGATATTCGCTCCCACGGCGAAACTCAGATTATCACTGTAGCGATAGCTGACCGAAGGTCTGAAGTAATGATCTTCATCACTGGGTGAGTAGAATGCAAACAGTGACCACACCAGGTTATCCTGCCACATTCGGTAGTTCAGTCGCGTTGTATAGAGATAACGGAACTCTTCCGGGTTGTAAGGCGAAGCGGATGCCGCTTCTAGCGCTTGATAGTCTAAGGTCTGCTCAAGATAATACTGTAATCCCAAGGTTAACCTTGGCAGTAGTTCCCGTTCATAACCCAACAAAAAGCGGAACTGACTATTAGGCAACGCAGGATCACTGCCATCACTATCGTCCGCCATATGCCAAGCAACCTCTGCATTGGCTAAACCCGCCCCGAGATTACCCCGCACACTGGCACCCAATACATTCAGACGGCTAAAGATGGCATTTCCGGCATTATCCAAGCCATTCGGTTGCTTCTGAAATCCCCGATAACCATAAAGCGCCCATTCGGTGCTATCAATATTACCGGAGATACGCGCAGCAAACTCGCCATTAGCAAAGCTATTCGCAGGCTCTTGCGCATCGATACGGCCTTGCGGTGCCGCTACATTCTGCCCTGCCTGGGGCGAAAACCATGAATACCGCTCACCATTAATATAGCGATCAGAGGTATAATCCGGCATCCATACCAGATCAATACTGGCAGCATCACCGTAATAACTAGCCTTCGCCGCCAGCACCGGCGCTTTCAGGTATTCGGTATCTCGACCGGAAAAAAACGACTGCCAATCTTTCGGAAATAGATCATTCAAAAACAATAAGTCGCCAGTCCCCCAGGTCAACACCTGCTGACCCAGTTTCAAGTCCGTACGCTCACTCGGGGACAAAGTGTAGGAAGCTTCACGCAGATCGATTCGCCCCCCTCGCTCGACCCCATCCGCGTACACATCGGCCTTCAATGCATAACGGTCATCACCAACAAAGCCGCTGGTTTCTAAGCGTACTCGTAAATCCGCGAGGCTAGCATCATCCATCGGTGAAAAACGCTCATTGAGCGCTGGATCATAACCGACCCGATTGCCTAGCCCAGCTTCAATAAAGCCATGCCAGACCTGAATGCTCGCCTCAGCACTACTGTCTTCACTCCAGCTATCATCACCCCACCCATCGTCGCCCCAGTCTTGCTCACTCGGCGCGGACCCGACAGGTACATCCTCTTGCGCCATCACCTCAGCAGCAAAAACCAATGCCATCGACAACACGATACTTTTTATCGGCATATTCATATCCTGCCTACTCATGACGCTGGACGTTTAAGCCACTGACGGGGCGGATTACGCAATGAACGCTCGGAGAAGACCGCACTGTCCATGCCGAGATCATAACGAATAAAGCGAAATTCCATGGTCGTACTGGCGCCACTAACAAGGTCGCTAACCCGCGATTTAGTCACCGTAGGAACACCTTGAATAACCTCGGTTTCCAACACTTCGACCCGACGATACAACTTATCATTGGTATCGTAATAATCGGTTTTCACTGGCAACATCGTGGTTTTATCGATCCATACCCGATAACGACTAAACTCAACTCCACTGGCATCTTTAGGGATGTTATCGAGCACATAATTCTCAGCGGTAATATCCGATAGTTTATGCTGATCCTCTTCAGGATTTCGGCCAGAAACATCTTCATAAAAATAATGGGAACCAACAAAGCTGGTACGTTTATCCCCGGCGGAAATCCGTTTAACGAGGTCGAGTCCCGGTAGATAGAGCCAGCGGTCATCATCTTTCTGGGTATGCTTTTCAACCAAAAAAACCGTATCCCGAACATCCGCAGGGCGACTAAAGGCCACCAAGAACTGCTGATCACCGCCGTCTTCATAATCCCGGCGCAAAATAGTGAACTGACGTTGTTGTTGACGCCCTTGGGAATCTTGAATCAACATCCGCGCTTCAGAGCGGCCATCGGCACCTTGATAATAGGATGCTAGGTTAGCCTGCTTAACGATCTCGTTCACATCAGTAAGATCGGCCGCATTGAGCTGAACCGGCGCACTCAAGGTTAGCCCAATCACTAATGTGGTAAATAGTTGCTTAATCATGAGTTACTCTCCTTTGCTGCGGACTTAACACCAAACAAACTATCTTTATCGTTAATCATCTGCATCACCGCCGGCAATAACATCACGGTGACCACCGCTGACACCGCCATAATGGTGGCTAAGAAGAAGCCCACCGTGATGTAGGGCACCAATGGGGCAAACAACAACGGAGTAAAGCCGATAGCCACCACCACCGCATTACGGCTAATGGCGCGTGAAGGCCCGCGATACACCTCAGCAACGGTTTGCTCCCAGTCACCACATTGACGATAAATCGCCCGAGTGCGTTCCAGAAAGTGGATCGCAAAATCCACCGACAAACCCAATGTCAGTGCCGACAATACGGCTATCGGCATATCATAATCTTTACCGACCAAGCCGATCAGACCATAGATAAACAGAATAGTGACGGTTAACGGCAGCATCGACAACAAACCAATCTTGATCGATCTAAACAGCACCACCATGATCAGCAGCACCATAAAGAACGCGCCTATTAAGCTGCTCAACATGCCGTTAACCATCTCATCCTGCCAGACAACATTAATATAGGTCAGACCCGCCCAGTTTAGGGCAACACCTTCGGGCAGCGGATGCTCGGCCACATAACCATCCACCAGCGCCAACACCCGGCTCATATCCTGATTATCACCGCTGCTAAGTTGTAGCCACAACACGGTCGAACGGAAATCCGGTGTCACCATATGCCATAGATCATCCGGACGATGTGATCCCTGAAAGCTCAACACGGTTTGCGCGGCAGCGGCGGCGCTGGGAGGCAGTTTAAATTGCTCTTCAACCCCTCCGTTAAGCTCCCGATATACGGTTTTCAACAGTGTCGGTAAACCGTTGCTTTTGCCTATATAGTCAGACTGATCCAAGAAGGTCTGCAACTCATCAAGATAGTGCATCGCTGCCGGCGTCAGAAAATACTTGCTGCCTATCTGCGCCTGCTCACTCATCTCTAGCAATGCAAGCCACATCGATTCATGGGCACTATCGTCATAACTCAGCTGATCAAATAAATTGATCAGGCCGTTGGTATATTCGATAAAGCTGTCGGTCTTAACGCTATCCAATTTCTGCTGTAACTCGACCCCCTCTTGCGCCGCGCGACTCAATAATTGCCGCTCTAACTCACCGCGAATATCACTGGTCTTGTCGAGGACTAAAAAGGCGTTATAGGTGCCCGGAAAGTGATGATTCATAACTCGGTCGGCCACCCGTAATGGATGATCCGGTTTAAACCAACGCACAGGATTATCGTTAATTTGAATCTGTGACACACCATAACCACTGCCAACCACAACCAGGATAAACAGCACGAGCAAACCTTTTGCCCGGGCAATCGAGAAACGGCCAATAAAAATCAATAAGCGGCCAAGCAATGACTGGTCATCTTCATCGATATTATGGTCTTTCATCTGCGCCATACGCGCGGGCGAAAGGCTAATAATATAAGCCGGCACCAGTGTAATGGTAAGCAGGAACGCCAGCATAATTCCAAACGCCACATGCAAGCCAAACACCTGTACCGGCGGTATGGGCGTAAACGCCAAAGAGGCAAAGCCTACCGCAGAAGTCACCGAGGTATATAACATGGGTGTAAACAGATGCCCTAGGACCTCTTTCAAAGCGGCTTTAGGATCTTCACCGGGACGATAGCGATCAGCGAACTCCGACAAAATATGCACAGAATCCACCACGGCAATCGGCATCAAGAAGATCGGAATCATCGAACTCATGATATGAACGGTGTAACCCTGCCCGATCAACAGTCCCATCGTGACGATCACAGCGGCCATCGCCACCAGCATCGGCGCAGTGATCAGCAGTAAGCTGCGAAAGAACACCCACATCAGGATAAAAATCATTAACCCAGCCAACGGCGCAGAAATCGCCATTTGCAGAAACATCTCAACACCGAAAGTGTCTTCCGCCACGGGCAAACCGGAAATATAATATTCATTACTGCCGCTGAGAGTCTGAATCTCATTTTGAATCAGTCCCGAAATTCGATAACTTTCCGATTTCTTAATAATCGGCACATAGATTCCAGCCGCCTTACCGTCCCCCGATACCAAGGTATTGTTCAGCAAGGGTAAGCGCTCAACCGAAGCCCGAATTTGTTCGACGCCGGCTTGGTCTTGCGGCACCTGCTTCATCATCCACTCGAAACGAATAGTGCCCGGCCCTTCCTGACTAATATTGTCCACCCGATCGAGTGACATCAGGTCTTGGCTGACCACCCCATCCATCTGCACAATCGCATCGGAAAGCTGCTGTAACTCCGCGAGGCTTTGCGGGTTATAGATGCCCTTAGCTGAGTTATTCACCACCCCAACCACAATCATGTCATGCAGACCAAAACGCTCTTTGACATGATCATGAAACACTCGTGCCTCATTATCAGCAGGCAACATATTTTCGGGATCGGTATCGACTTGAATCGAGGGAATTTGCAATCCCGCTATCAAGGTCAGTAGTAATACGCCCAAAAACACCCACTTAGGGCGATTCATGGACAGATTAACCAGTGAAGTTTGCAGCATCGGTTGTTCCTGTTTTTTATATCGGCACTTTAATGTCACTATTATATTAGTATGTGCTAATATTTAAAAGCACTACATTAGTAAATTGAGATTCAAGCGCTGCTACAGTAGAATAACGGCTCTATTGTCGGGCGTTTGATCAGTTGTTAACGTTCCGTAAAATAATAACAACAGGCGGAATATCGATTGAATACAGCGATCCAACAGATGACTCCCGAAACACTCGCGATGATGAAAGAGAACTCAACCAAAGCCGCCAAACTCATGAAGGCATTGGGCAACGAAAGTCGCCTCTTAATTTTATGCTATCTCGATGGTAAAGAACTTTCGGTTACCGAATTAAACAATTGCCTCGACCTGAGTCAATCCGCGCTATCCCAACACTTAGCCGTGCTGCGCAAGGACGGTTTGGTCAGCACTCGACGCGAGTCACAAACCATCTACTATTCTCTCTCGGGTAATACCGCGACACGTATTATTCATACGCTGCATGAGATGTTTTGCCCCAACGTATAAACACCCACGATCACCAACGCAGGTTGTAAAAACGTTCGGCATAAAAAAACCACCGATAACGGTGGTTTTTTTTACACTGCAATTACCCCTGCAACCGTGTTCGCTGCCAGTCTTCGGTTGGCTCGTTCAACATCATCTCCATTTCCACCACATCTTCTTCCATATTGTAGTGGTTTTTAAAGCCAAGCTTTTGCGCTAGCCCCTGCATGCCTTTATTGGATGTCAGTGTCGACCCCATTAACAGTAGCGTGCCTCGCGCTTTACAATGATCAATAACCTTCTTCATCAGCACCGCACCTAATCCCTCGCCCTGCAGGTCGTCTCGAATGACGACTGAGAACTCAGCACGCACATTATCAGCATCGGTCACCGCCCGAACAACCCCGAGGGTTTCCCAACCGGGCTCACCCTGTTTTGGCGCTGTGACTATGAAAGCCATCTCCCGGTCATAATCAATCTGAGTCCAATTGGCGAGTTCCTGATGGGTCGGTATGCCGCGACTGTAAAAATAGCGTAAGCGAATCGATTCAGGGCTGAGCTTATTATAAAACTCCAAATGGCTCGGCTCATCCTCCCCCCGAATCGCCCGTACAATTGCTTTACGGCCCGATTTACGTAGCGAGATATGCTCACTCAAATACTCAGGATAGGGTGAAATCGCTAAGACCGATGGTTCGCCTAATGACACCGAAACATCGACCGCCAAGACACCCCGCCGATTAACCAGCAGCGGGTTAATCTCCAGCCCTTTAAGGTTGGGCAGTTCGACTACCATCTGTGACAACTTAATCAACAGATCACTGAGCTGTTCCAGATCCCGTTCCAACTGCGTGCTACTCTCTTTTAACACCGAGAACATATGCGAGGTACTGATCAGCCGACGCGCTAGACTCAAATTCAGCGGTGGTAACATCACCTGACGATCCGCCAGCACATCGACCGAATAACCGCCTTTGCCAAACAGCAACAAGGGACCAAATACCGGGTCTCGAGTGATACCCATATTAAACTGCAACGACTGAAATCCACGCTTCATCTGTTGTACACAGAACCCCTTTGGCCCTTCTTCGCCAAAGCGTTCCTGCACCCGAAAAGCCAAATTAGTCGCCGCCTGTCGCACCTCTTCTTCTGAAAACAGATCAAGCGCGAGATCCTTCCAACGTGGTTGAGCGCGATTGTCATAGTTAAAGGGGTAAACATTATCCTTATGCATCACTTTAACGGCGACAGTTCCGCCCAACCGCTTAGCAATCTCAACCACCCCATCAACATCTTCGGCATATTGGCTGTGGGAGACAGGAATATCATATTGATCCAACAGATCGGTCGCTTCACTGTGGCTCAAATAATCACGCCCCTCAGCCAAGGCATTCGCAATCAGGTTTTTCGCCTGTAGATGGTTTTGCTCGTTCGGGTCGACAAAGGGTGCCGGGGTTTGTCGCATCACTTCTTGGTTGCGACGAAACTCCACCATATGCATAAAGGCATCAACCGCCTCTTCCGGAGTAATAAAGGTAGGCAAACCCGCCGCGTTAAAATGATTACGTGATTCGATCGCCGTACTACGCCCCATCCAACAGGTGAGAATATTACGCGGTGTATTGCGAGCGACATTGATGACCGCCTTGGCGGTGTCGGCACCGGGAGCCATGCGAGTCGGCGCATGAATCACCAATACGGCATCTACATTGGGATCTTTCGTTAATAACTGAGTAACTTTAGCAAACCGCTCGGGAGTCGCATCGGCATGCAGATCGATAGGGTTTTTCAGATTCCAGTGGTTATCCAACACCTCTCGCAAAGCACTAACCGTTTCATCACACAGTTGAGACAATTCACCGCCATTGCGCAATAACTGATCGGTCGCCAATGCATTAGGGCCCATACCGTTACAAACCAGCGCTAAGCGCTCACCGCGCATCGGTTTCATTCGCGACAATGTTTCTAACGCGTTATACAGCTGATCGACCGTACTCACTCGCACGACACCGGCACGACGCAGCGCCGCATCATACACAAGGTCTTCATCTTTGATGCCCAAAGCAGGAAGGTGTTCTTTATCTTCGGTGAAGATCATATTGGACTTCAGCACCAGCACCAGTTTATTCCGCGAAGCAGAACGCAGCGAACTCAGCAGGTTGCGGGATGACCCCACGAGGTGATCCAACTGAATCAAAATCGACTGGGTATATGGGTCTTGGGCGTAATAATCAATAATCGACGGCAGGTCGATATCGACCCCCTCACCCAAGGTCAGGAAGTGTGAGAAACCGATCTCTTGACCATTGGCCCAATCGATCATCGCGGTGCCCAACAGGCCGGACTGGCCAACATAACTGACCTTGCCCTTACGGATATTCAGGTGTGAATAGCTGGCATTCATATGATGGCCCGACACCAGCATGCCCATACAATCAGGCCCGAGTATGCGCACACCGTGGGCCTTAGCCGCTTCGGTAATCTCATCACGCATATTTTTACCCATCGGATCACGGGCCCGGGACAAACCGCCGGTGAGGATCATCGCCGCCTTCACCATCTTCAGCCCTAACCTGCGCACTAGATCGGCAACGCTCTCAGGAGGCGAACAAATAATGGCGAGATCGGGCATCTCGGGAAGTTGCGCTAAACCGTTATAGCAGGTGATGCCATGCACCGTATCGTAGCCGCGCTTATTAACCGCCATCAGCTTGCCCTGATAGCCACCCTCAATAAGGTTGTGCAGCACCACGCCGCCCATACTGTTTTCTTTGTCAGAGGCTCCAAACACCGCAATCGATTTAGGTTTAAAAAAGCGTTTGAGATATCGTGTACTCAAGAGACTTACTCCGTAGGCCATTAGAACCGATCAGAAATTTAATCGAACGACAAATGTATATATTCCATATTACGCAGGTGCAGCACAAACATTATTAGCAGAAAAACGTGACTAACATCATAAAGCCCTAACTAAAAGTGTGAAAATACAGTTTAAAGCCACTTTCAGCATCAAATGGAAAGCTACTTTCCAGTTTATTGTAGTCATTATAGAAGGGGTTGCTAATCGTTTAGCTCCCTCAACCGGTTAACGGTGAGGGCTGTAGTAAACGTTAAGAATATCTGCATTATTTTGACTATCTTGGCCTTAGATTTGCTTATTGCTATTGTATTCGATGTTTCGTGACATTTTTCAGAACAAAGGTGATCGATCTGCACAGCGCAATCACACCATAAATGTGAATCTAACAATAAAAGGTAGCACCGATGAAATTCAGCCCTTTGCTAAGCAGTGCAACGTTTCTCTCCCTTCTTGTTGCTGCACCCGCCATGGCACATACCGGCCACGGGGCGGCTACAGGTCTACAGGCAGGACTAACCCATCCGTTTACAGGACTAGATCATATGTTGGCGATGTTAGCCATCGGGGTGTGGGCCGCCATGCAAAAAAAATCACAGCAGCTGAGTATTCCCTTCGCGTTCCTGATTTTTCTGGGAGTTGGCTTTGCCCTCGCGATTAACGGCGCGGTATTACCCTTTATTGAACAAACTATTGCGGCCTCTGTATTAATCGGCGGCCTGATCATTGCCACCACCGCACGCCTGCCTGCGGCTATCAGTCTGACATTAACCATGCTATTTGCCTTGGCTCACGGCCAAGCCCACGGTCTAGAAGCAGCGAGCGACTCAACTCTGCTGTTTGCGTTAGGTTTTATAGGCAGTTCGGCGATATTACATTTCACCGGTATGGTGGCGCTGGCGACAAACCGTTGGATTACCCCACGGATAACCCATTATGCAGGCCTCATGCTTGCGGGCATCGGCAGCTATCTTTTCCTAGCGGCCTGATCTCCTATCCGGCAGGCAGGATGGCCCCTGTCTGCCAGATCTACCTTACGCGTCCCCGTAAGGCCCTGCTGTTTTGATCACCCAAAACAGTTTCTACATCTTTGCCGGGCTCTGCCCGGCTTTTTTTCATCTTGCCCATTGAGCCATAATTAAAAACAGAAGAGTCTGCAGCGTGGTGTTTTACGCCAGCAATTAGTGACCGATGTAACGCCGTCAGGGCCGTATCCAGGAGGCTGAGGCTCCATTAATACAGTAACAGCCCCTCGCATGAACAACTTACGGTAGAGATAACTTAGCTCTCGTCTAGCAATGAAAAAGAGATGAAAGTGGTAAATAACCCTAAGCCAATAATCACCGGCGGAGAGGGTATCGCTAGCATCAACAGAGCTGATCCTAGCCAGATACGATATGCCCAGCGTAAGCGGGCTTTATAGGCCTCGGTAAACTTACGGCGGAAGAAGTGATCTCTATCGGGACGATTATCACGCATCCATTCGGGTAATAGCAGTTGCAGATAAAAGCGTATTAATGCCAACCCCATCGTCTTACTCCTTTAATAAACCTGTATTCAGCTTATCAAAGAATCAGCATTTTGCCCGTTTGAGCCGGCAATACGTAAGGTAATTATAGATCAGCGACACGGTAGAGAATGGCATCGCGATAACCGGTCACGACCCGTATTAATCCTGCAAGCTGATGATTCAATTCAAGATCACCGCTATCAACAATCAGAGGACGTCCCTCTAGCGCCTTTATCTTGCTTTTAGTCGCCACCACAATAATATTTTCACGCCCGAGTCGACGCAGCAGTTCGGGGCTGAGTTGCTGATTACCGCGACCAATAATATGCCCCTGTCCGCCGATCACTGTAATCACCAGTTTAGTATCGTAGCCCGCCGTCATATCCAATAATTGCTGAGCCGTCAGATCCTCACCGATCAACTCACCATTCTCAACCAGGTCGACACCTAATAGGGTGTTTTCCAGCCCAAGGTTATCCATCAATGCCTGCACTGTAGACCCGGAACCCATGATATAGCGCACATCATCGTGCATATTCTCAGCAAAATCGGCAGCGATATCATCCAGTACCAGCTCTTCAACTTCTCGGCCGCCATGTTTGACATGCTGCAAAAAACGCCCCTCTTCCGGTACTAACAGCTCACCATAATATTTGGCCCGCACCTGCCCTGCACGAAACGCTTCTTCATCAATATCCCGAACCTCTTGGTCCGCTAGCGTCACCAGTTCACCGCGCACCAGCATCGCAACCACTTCGCCAGCAGCGCTCGGGGTGACAGCATAAACACCGGAATGTATTTTCACGCCGGCGGGAATTCCCAATACCGGGCTCGAGTCGCCGATCGCATGACAAATATTCCGCGCAGTGCCATCACCACCGGCAAACAGAATCAGATCAACCCCTTGAGCCGCCATGTCTCGAGCCGCCCGTTCAGTATCTTCCGCGCCCGTCTGTCCGGCGGTAATCTGGCCGATCACCTGCGGATCAAACCCTGCTTGTCGGGCACTCTCTTCACCCATCTCACCGGGGTAGGTTAAGATCTCAAGTTCCAGCCCAGTCAGCGCCGCTAATGCCTGCTGCGTGCGTAGATTGGCTTTGGGCTCGGCACCTAGCGACAGTGCCTTCTGGGCCGTCGCGTCACCATCACTGCCCTTTAACGCAACACTGCCACCCACTCCCGCCAAAGGATTCACAATCAAACCAAGCCGAAACATCTATAACTCCTGTCCGGTCTGATCGAGATTACCGGTTTCTACTAATAACTGCTGATAGACAAAGGCCGCGATGATCAGTCGGGTATCTTCATCCAGCTCAAAAAATTTAAATCCGTGATGATATAAACTGCCTGATTCCACCGAGCTACTATGAACATTTCTCAACTCAACAGGCACCAACAACACCTGATCAATATCGCCGATCTGCACCCGCGTGGTGAGATAAAAATGCTCACCCACCTCGCCCAAGGTATAGGGCAATTGCAGGCATAAGCCGCTCTGGCTAATATCCACACAGAGGGCGCTGGCCGGCAGCCCTTCCCGTTCAGACATCTCATCATAGTCATCGATGGAACAACTTAGATTGACGGGCACTCGGCTATGTCCACGAATCCGCTTAGACTCGACCGCTTGAGGGTATTCCAACACCCAATAGCCAAATGGCTGATCATACTGCTTGAGGATTTTGCAGGTCATATTGCAGATACGGTTGCCCGTAATCAAACGCAGACTGGCTAAATTACCCTCATTAATCAGTGTGGGCACGCCACTGGTGGCCGACGGTGCCGAAATCATAATGCCGCCGTTGTCCATATACCCCACCAACCGAGCGGTAAATTTTGCTCGAGGTGAACGGATCTCAACACGAACAGGATCGCCAATCTGCACACGCAGATCCGCTAGTGTTTTTTCCGTTTGAATGGATGCCAGTTTCCGAGCCATTAGACCGTTTCCGCATTCTGAATCATAAAAGTTAAATCACTCAATCGCGCGATTAAAGCAAATCCGCCAACCAATAGCAGCCCAGCAACGCGCAACAGTTTCAACTGACCGGTCAATCGATCACAAACCCCACCGCTTCAAGTTGCGCCAACAGTGATCCAGTGGGTTTCTCACCACACAACTGCGCCGCGACAAACTCCCGTCGCACTGGGTAATGTTTACGCAACTGATCAAACGCCAATGGCTGAGCGGCAACATCGACTAACGACGCCATAAAGCGCTGATGATCAGCCTCCGGTTGATAAATCGCATGGACAATATCGCTGAGGTTCTCTGTGCCCTGCAACTGAACCTGGGGCACGGCCACCTCGGCCAAACAATCCGACAACCTAATCGCCGGATCGATCCCTTGGTGCTGACAAAACGCTTGATAAAGCATCCAGGTACCGCGAATTTTACCATCCAGGGTATAGCCAGCGATATGCGGAGTGCCGATGCGAACCCGTTGCGCTAGTTGACCGTTGACACGAGGCTCATGCTCCCACACATCGAGTAACAAGGTGACATCTGTACGTCTTTCATGCCAAGCCAACAACGCCTCATTATCAATCACCGGGCCTCGACCTGCATTTAACAGCACGGCTGCGGGCCGAATAAGCTCAAGATTCTCAGCATTCAACAGGTGATGGCTCGGATGATTACCAGCGATGGTTAGCGGTGTATGCAAACAGATAATATCCGCCTCTTGCAGTAGTTGTGTCAAAGCGACAAAACCAGCTTCACCGGCATCCGCCCGAGGAGGATCATTTAGCAACAACGGCACACCAAGTCGCTCCAAGCGTTGCTGTAAACGTCGTCCGACATTCCCTACCCCGATGATGCCCACCACCTTATCGGTCAACTCAAAACCTTGCTCACCGGCCACCAGCAACAGATTACTGATCACATACTCAGCGACTGCATCCGCATTACAACCCGGCGCACTGGCAAAACCGATCTGCTGGTGCGCCAACCAAGCGGTATCAATGTGATCTGTACCAATGGTCGCGGTACCAACAAAGCGCACCGGGGTATTTTCAAGCAGTTGCTGATTGACCTGGGTGACGGAGCGCACTAATAAAAGGTCGGCATGTTTTACATCAGCGTGACTCATCGTCCGGCCTGACACCTTATGGATCTCACCTAGATCACCAAATAAGCGCTCCAATGCAGGAATATTTTCGTCGGCAACGATGTTCAGTCTGGATTGTTTCAAAGATCACTCCAAAGGTTATAAAATCAGCTGGTTAAGGGAGGAAACGCCGATTATAATTGCCCGCCTTACGGTTTGACATCATTTCTCGGGAAATAAGTTCAGGTTACTTTTTGATTATTCGTTGGCGCAAGCATCAGGATTATTTTATTGTCCGACTCTATCAGGATCTGATGGGGGACTGGGTGCTGAGCGAATCCTGGAGCAACAGCCAGAATAACAAAGATGCGATCAATCACACCATTTTTCATTGCTATCATGAAGCGCGGGCGCAACTGCGTGAGATCAGTCGTCGCCAGAAAGCCCTCGGCTTTAAAAAAACCGCCACCAAAGAGCAGCAGATCGAACTCGATTTCGGCTAATCCTCTGCACAACACCCCGCTATTAGGCAAATAATTGCCCCGAACAGTTGGCATCCACTGGCTGCAGCGATATATTTCTTCTCTTGTTGCAAAAACATTACAAACATTTCAGTTATTCGTCACTGACGGTATCACGTTATAGCGCCGTTGCGGATGCACTAAGAGAGGTCCTATGAGTAAGTTTGATTTTGCCCCGATGCCCGACAAAGAGGGATTCTTTGGTCATTACGGTGGCCAGATACTTCCCCCAGAACTGAAAAAAGTGATGGATGATATCGATCGGGCTTACGAAGAGATCCGTCATACAGAATCATTTCAAACCGAGTTGATACAACTCAATCAGGATTATGTGGGTCGCCCAAGCCCGGTCTATCATGCGAAACGTCTAAGCGAACAGCTCGGCGGCGCACAGATCTATCTTAAACGTGAAGATCTCAACCACACCGGGGCGCACAAAATTAACCATTGCTTAGGTGAAGCGCTACTGGCCAAGTTCATGGGCAAAAAGAAAGTCATTGCCGAAACCGGTGCTGGCCAACACGGTGTTGCCCTCGCGACGGCTTGTGCTTTAGTGGGCATCCCCTGTGAAATCCATATGGGTCAGGTCGATATTGAGAAAGAACACCCTAATGTCACCAAGATGAAGATCCTCGGCTGTAAACTGGTGCCCGTTACCCGTGGTACTGCCACCCTCAAAGATGCAGTCGATAGCGCCTTTGAAGAATATCTGAAAAACCCGGAAGAGTTCATCTATGCCATCGGCTCCGTGGTTGGCCCGCACCCGTTCCCGAAAATGGTACGTGATTTCCAAAGCATTATTGGCCGCGAAGCGCGTCAGCAGTTTAACGACAGGCATGGCAAAAACCCGGACATTATCACCGCCTGTGTCGGTGGTGGCTCCAATGCGATGGGTCTGTTTACCGCGTTCTTAGACGATGATGATGTTAAAATCGTCGGCGTCGAGCCTGCAGGGAAAGGACTGGATACCAAAGACCACTCCGCTACCTTAACACTAGGCACACCCGGCGAAATCCACGGATTCAAATGCTATGTTCTACAGGATGAGAATGGCGAGCCGCTGCCGGTTCACTCCATCGCATCGGGTCTCGATTACCCCGGTGTCGGCCCACAACACTGCTATCTGAAAGATATCGAACGGGTTGAGTACCAATCCGTCACCGATGACGAATGCCTCAATGCCTTTATGACTCTCTCCCAAGTGGAAGGTATCATTCCGGCACTGGAAAGCGCCCACGCGGTCGCTTGGGCGATGCGTGAAGCACCGAAGCTTGGCAAAGATAAAACCATTCTGGTTAACCTATCCGGCCGTGGTGATAAAGACGCTGACTACGTGGCTGAGAAGCTAGGATTGTAACTTTAGAAAGATACCCTAAAACATAAACGGTTACGCCTGTAGCCGTTTTTTAGTCCTTCTACATTTAGCCCTTCTACATACAACCGCTGTTGTAGGCTGTAGCGGTATAGTGGATGCTAAAGATGAAGTCGCTAAAATCTTTTATGAGTATATAGACCTGCTAAGTAGTGGGCACAAAAAAAGGGCTGTTAAAGGCCCTTATGTCCGCTGATTAAAATACCCTTTAGACACTTACCGCTTCGGCCTCTGGCGCAGCACGAGTGACCGCTTCAGTGCCAGACTTAGCCCCCGCTTCCGTTGTATACCCTTGACTGGTCATAATGATTTCATGATTGCCGGCTTTAAGATTGAAGTACCACTTACCACTCTTTCCTTCAAATACCGTAAACCGTTCTGGCAACACCGAATTTTTCCTGACGGATTCAACACCATTTTTGGCGCTCGCTTTAGCCTTATAGCCTTCAGAAGCACCGATGTTTTCGCCATTCCCCGCCTTTAAACGAAACCTAAACTCACCCGCTTTATCTTCATATATCTCAAATTTTGCAGCCATATCCACACTCCTTACCCTTTATCGTTATTTAGCATTTCGTCAGTACGAGTCATTCGGTATAGCTCAGTTCTGATGATAATGTGTAAAAAACAGCCAAAAATTGATCAATCATTAGTCTATAGCGAGTTTAACGTTGCTCTTTCTCCAACAACGGCTAGGCTTTTTATGCGCTTAAACTGTAGCGCTGGAAATAACGTCTAGGGAGAGCCCGATGCAAGGTTACCGTCAAGATTTTCTGAAAGGCATCGTCTTACCGCTACCCACATTCTCAACAGAGCTATCCCAAGAAGTGCTGGATGTGGGCAAAGTATTCGACTACCCCAACTATTCAATCATTATGAATAGTGCCCAAGTAAAGCGATCAGCCGTGATCGTCTGCCTCAATATTGATCAAAGTAACCTGAAAAATACCACTCGCTCGGATGCCTGGAAAATAGATAATCGTATTGGTTTCAGTCACCAATTGGATAACGCTTATTACGCGAGTAATCCGTGGGATAAAGGCCACATGGCCAAAAGAACCTCGGCAGCACAGGGCGAAACCGCCAGAGATGCTCAATATGCGGCAAATGAAACCTTCTACTACTCAAACAGTTGTTTACAGCATGAAAACCTCAACCGAGATGAGTGGCGCGGTTTAGAGGATTGGGTTTTCGATCTCGATCTTGATACCGATGGCAAAATCACCTCATTCTCGGGACCTTTTTACGGCGCAAACGATAGGACGGTAAGACCTTCAGGTAGAGAAACCGCGTTAATTCCCGCCGGCTTTTTTAAGATTGTTTGTTTCATCAATAAAAACACCAATAGCCTCGACGTACGTGCCTTTATTATTTATCAAGATGAAGAGGCCCTGAGCGATAAAAAAGGACGGTCCCGTTACAATAACCAACACTATCAAGTGACCGTGAGTGAGATTGAGGCGCTAACCGGTTTACGTTTCGATAACCGAATTTATCAAGCCAACCCATTGTATTACACCGGCGATCATGTCACCGCTGAAGAGAATGTCAGTCATTTTCCAGAGAATATTGAAATAGCTAAACCCGCCGATATCCTAGCCAAAGGACAAACTCGGCAAACGGTTCATGATGATATTTGTGATATTTTCATCTGTGCCGCATTAGTTGACCCCGTCGGAACTGATTCGGGTCATGAATGGGTTAGCTTGATAAATCTTGGCGCAACAGAGATTGACCTTGCCGGCTGGCAACTCGCGGATAACTCAGATAGAAGCATCCCTTTAACCAGCCTAATTGATAACACCCTCTTACAACCGGGCTGCTCCGTTATACTGAGAAAGCTATCGCCATTAAGGCTGTCCAATAAGGGTGATATTATCAAATTGTATGATCAACAGGGCGCCAGAATTGACTGGGTCAACTACACAGAAGAGATGGTAGCAAAAGGCAAACCGGTGCTCTTTCTAAGCCCACGGGATACCCTCAATATCTGAACCGACCGACACCAATCAATACACAGCGCTCAGGGCTGGGGAATCAATAATGCCCCACCCTTTGCGATAATTTGCGATAACAACGCTTTAGCTCGAGGTTTTACCCTGACTCTTGTTAGCTTTGTCTTGCATCGCTTGCAGCTCTTTCTCTGTTTTTAGGCGACATACCGCCAACTGCTCTAAACGCATTTTTTTAATGGCGGCTAACGGATCATCAACCTGTTTGTGCCGTTGCTCGTCATCATAGCTAAAACTATCATCGGTTGGATGATCGGCCTTATTGTCAGTTGCCATAACCCTCTACTCTTTTGTGCCACGCTTTTGTGCAAAGCTTTAGTGCTGTGCTTTTTTGCTGCTCTTTGGCGCGGCTTTTTTAAGGTTTTGATACGCTGTTAATTTAATCCATTAAAAGCATCACGAGTATAGTTCTCGACCCCATTAGCCGTCACGCAGACATTATCTTCAACACGAATGCCTCCCCAAGGTATCAGTTGGTTTACTAACGCCCAGTTGATGTGATTGGCTAGCGCGGTAGCTTTCAACTGCTCCAGCAGTAAGGGAATAAAATATAAGCCCGGCTCAATCGTCACGACCATATTTTCAGTCAGCGTTCGCGTTAAGCGTAAAAAGGGATGCGGCTCCGGCGGTGCGGCCATTAGGCCATGCTTGTCCTGCTGCCAACCACCGATATCATGCACCTGTATGCCTAATAAATGGCCTAATCCATGCGGATAAAAAGTGCGGGTGATGATCAGTTGATCAAAAGGACTGAGCAGCGAATTATGCTTAACAATGCCGGCATCAGACAGCATCAAAAACAGCTGCTGATGCATCGTTTCATGGAGCGTAACAAACGAGATACCCGGCTTAATGGTTTCAATCAGCGCCTGTTGTGCTTGATCCATCGCAGACAACAACGCTTGAAAGTCCTGATTACCTTGGCTTACCGTGCGGGTAATATCGGCGACATAACCGTGATATACCGCCCCTCCATCAACCAATAAAGTACGCATCTGTGGGGGAGCAACACGATCTTTATACTGATAATGCAATACCGCAGCATGTTCATTAAGGCCGACGATATTGCTGTACGGTAACTCTTTTTCAAGATGAACCGTGGCACTCAGATAACCTTGGTGCAATTCAAACTCACTCAATCCTGCTAAGAAACCACGCTGAGTAGAACGATGCCCTTTAACGGCGATAGCGTTAGCTTCACGAATGCAGTGCTGCTCCCATGCCGTTTTCTCGGCGCGTCGATAGTGCAAGGCGTGCATCAATGCTTCGGGATTATGCTGCACCTTGCACTGTAAAAACTCGATATAATTTTCAGCGATCAAAGCAACCTCACCCTTGACCTTCATCTGCTTTATCTGAGCGGCGCGGTCCGTATATAACTGCACATCAAATAGCTCACACCAAAAGTCCGTGGGCGTTGATGCGGTCATATGCCAAAAATCATCCGGCGAGTAGATATATAAACTCGGCTTACTACCGGGTTTGATGAGCAGCCAACATTCGGGATGTTCGGTTAGAAACGGCATCCAGTGTACAAAGTGTGGATTGGGCTTAAACGCTGGGGCATAGTCATCGAGAAAGTAGTTTTTACTCCTGCCTGAGTGAATCAGCAGGGCATCCAGCGCCTCTTGCGCTAATAGATCGGCACTGCGTTGTTGCAGAATCGCTAAGTGATCTTTAAACAGAAACTCTGTCATTAATTCGGCACCTCTATAAGACCATCGGTTTCTAGCTCTTCACTCAGCTTTCGCCAAAAAGAATCGAGCGTTGTACGGTGGCTATTTTTTAAACGGTATAAACGAATTTGTAACGGGATATTCCATTGTTCATCCCCTGCCAAGGCAAGGCTGTTATACGCCAAGCTCTCATTCACCAGACGCTTCAGCAACCACCCCACACCAAAGCCCTCTTTTACCATCGCTTTAACATTCACCGAGTGCATATTTTCATTAATCGTCACTAGATGAGGCTGCTGCTCTACCTGCAATAGCGAATGATCAACCAATGGCCTTAAATATGAGCTAGCGTGATAGTTGATATAAGGAAGCGGATTACGGGAGCTGCCCGGTAGCTGAAACAGAGGCTGATTATCCTCCCCTAATCCTGTAACCGGCACTAACTCCTCCTCACAGACGACGATGTGTTCAAATTCCGGCCCTTCCAGCTCTTGAAATACATGGGTCAATGGATGCCAGTAACACAACACCAGATCGCACTGCCCCTGTGTTAGAGCGGTGACAAAATCACTGGCGGCCCAAGAGGTTGAATTCAGGTTCAAATCTACAGGCGTGCTGTGCCGCTCAGAAGCCGGCATTAACCAGTTGCGATAAAATAGCAAATACAGGGTTTGGGTGGTGGCAAACCGCAAACGGCTTTCGACTTGTTTGCGTATTTCTCGGCATTGCGATTTGGTCTCGCGTGCAATACGCGACATATTCTCAGCGCCTGATAGAAACACCTCACCGGCGGGCGTTAAGCTCAATGGCAGGGTATTTCGATCAATCAGTGTGACCCCCATCTCATCCTCAAGCAACTTAATGCGACGACTCAAGGTTGGCTGAGTGACATTGCATTCCTCCGCTGCTCGTGAGAAATGGCGTGTACGAGCCAAGGCGATAAAATCATCGAGCCACCTCAGTTCCATGCGCTATATGCTCCGAACATTATCCACCCCACATCCCTATCCCTATCCCTAATGTTATTAGCGCGTCGCCAGCCAATCTTGAATGGGATGCAATATAGACGCACCCAGTTTTCGAGAACGTTCAGGAGACCAACCATAAACAGGGTCTGGACGTTTATCGTAATCCTTAAACGGCATCTCTATCGTCATCGCTGGGCACTTAAAATGGTGGCCAACCCAAAATGAACCCACCGTCAGGGTCTCTGGGCCAAACTTGCCGGGCTCATATCCCCGGTCCATTTGGAAATCTGGGTTAACACGACAAAGCTCTGCAACAAACTGCGCTTCTTCAGCTAAGATTTTATCCGTCACATCGGGCGCGCCTGCTTGCCCAGCAATGAAATTACACGGTAACGCTTCATCACCATGAATATCAAGGAACAGATCGACACCATGAACCATCATCTGATCTCTGACAAATAAAATTTCAGGGCTTTTTTCTAAGCTCGGTGTTTGCCATTCTCGGTTGAGGTTAGCGCCGGCAGCGTTAGTACGCAGGTGCCCTCGAACAGAGCCATCAGGATTCATATTCGGCACCAGCCAAAAAACACAACGCTCTAATAACCAATTGACCAGTGCATCGTCTTCGTCAAGCAAACGCTCTAACACCCCTTCGACAAACCACTCTGCCATGGTTTCGCCTGGATGCTGGCGTGCCGTTATCCAGATATTCATTCGATGGTCAGCGGCTGATTCATCGGGCGCTATACGCAACAGATTAATATCTCGACCATCTATTGTACTGCCAATATCGACAACCTCACAGCGCCAAGACTGCTGCGCCGCAGCGATTAAATCAAGATGCTGTTCAAAGCTATAAGGGGCAAAATACGCATAATAAATACTGTTTTGATCTGGTGTATGCTCAATGATCAATTCACCATTTTCATAGACGGTCGGCACCCGGAACCAGGTTTGACGATCATAAGAAGCCACCGCTTTATAATCATCCCAACCATCGGGATAAGCCGCCTCACCAGCATTCACTAGACGCATTCTCAGCGCTTCACCTTGACCGCCTTGCACGCGAAAATAGAACCACTGAAAAAAGTCAGAATGCTGATCTTTGCGAATGCTAAGCTGAATATTTTGTAACGATGAAGCTTCGACAACCTCGATATTGCCCGCATCAAACTGGCTGCTGATCTTGAGCATGCTCATGCCTATATAAAAAGGGTTATAACAATTTTTTAAAAACAAGTAGCGCGATATTTAAACGTCATTATCGCTACTTTATCGGCTTAAGCGCCCCATTTAAAGACGATCCTCTTCGACACCATGGCAAGCTACCTGAGTACCATCATCAAGCAGGGTAAGCACGGGAATTTCCCGCTTGCAGCGCTCATTAGCATGGGGACAACGGCCATGAAACACACAGCCAGAAGGCAAGTTAACGGGCGTGGGGACTTCACCGCTTAGCTTAATGTAGTCGGGGCGGTCATCTTCTAAACGCGGAATAGCCGACATCAACGCCTGTGTATAGGGATGACGAGGGCTAGAAAATAGCTGTTTAGTCGATGCCAGCTCACACAATGTACCTAAGTACATCACCGCCACACGGGTACCAAAATGCTCAACGACCGAAAGGTCATGGGTAATAAACAGATAGGTTAAATTACGCTGTTCCTGTGCATCCATCATCAGGTTCAAAACCTGCGCCTGAATTGACACATCCAACGCTGAAATAGGCTCATCGGCCACGATAAACTCAGGGTTAACCGCTAATGCACGGGCAATACTGATACGCTGCCGCTGGCCACCCGAGAACTCATGGGAGTAACGCTCTCCCCAACTAGGGTCAACTCCAACCGATAACATCACCTCGGCGATTTTGTCCTGAATCTCACCGCGGGTCATCGACGGGTTATGAAACTTAATCGGCTCTTGCAAGGTTTCGACAATGGTCATCCGCGGATTCAACGAGGCATAGGGATTCTGAAAAATCATCTGCATCTTTTTACGATAAGGCAACATCTGCTTATCGCTCAAGTTATCAATACGCTCGCCTCGATACGCGATCTGCCCAGCGGTCGGCGAGAGTAACCCCATCACCGTTCTGGCAACCGTTGATTTACCACACCCAGACTCGCCGACCACACATAGGGCTTCGCCCTTCATCACATCAAGTGAAACCCCATTGATGGCATGCACATACTCTCGATGACGGGTTAACTTGCCACCTTTAAACTGCAATTGGTCTAGCAAATCGCCAGAGATAGAAAAACGTTTATATAAATCTCGGATCTGTACCAGTGAATTAGCTTGCTCTGCCATCATCAGACCTCTTTAATCAGCAATTTATCTTGCATAGGCTCAGCCACCATATGGCAAGCAACCTGACAGTTACCCGACTGAGTGAAAGACGGCAGTGCTTGTTTGCAGATATCCATGACATATTCACACCGAGGGTTAAACGAACATCCCTTAGGAATACGCTGTAAAGACGGCATCGTGCCCTTAATCTGATTCAGTTTCTGCCCCGGCAGCGCCATTTGCGGCAAGGCATTCATAAGCCCTTGCGTATAGGGGTGCTGTGCATCATTGATGATCTCTTTCGTCGGCCCCTGCTCGATAATACGCCCAGCATACATCACCAACATACGCTGAGTTACCTGCGAAACAACGCCCAAGTCATGGGTAATGAGGATCAATGCCACATTATTTTGCTCACACAGATTCAGCATCAAATCCATAATTTCCGCTTGGATGGTAACGTCCAGCGCCGTCGTTGGCTCATCGGCAATAATGATATCGGGGTCAAGCAACAAACCGATGGCAATGACAATACGTTGACGCATCCCACCAGAGAGTTCATGGGGGTATTGATCCAAACGTTTTTCCGGTGAGGGGATCTGCACCTGCTGCAATTTCTTCAGGGCGATACGTTTAGCATCCGCCTTCGAGATTTTGCGATGCGCTAAAAGACACTCGACCATCTGTACCCCGATGGTCAGCACCGGATTGAGGGTCATCATCGGGTCTTGAAAAATCATCGAGATACGGTTACCACGAATGGAACGTAGCTCTTCTGGGGCTAAACTTGCTAGATCTTTGCCTTCAAAATGCACACTGCCGGATGAAATATGGCCGGGGCGTGATAACAGATTGATAATCGAGAAACCCAGTACTGATTTACCCGCACCGGATTCACCCACCACACCCAGACGTCCACCGCGCTGCAGCGTAAAACTGACATCGCGCAATGCTTTAACCGCACCACTACGCAGGCCAAAGCAGACTTCTAAGTTATTAACTTCTAACAACGGCATGCGTTACCCCTTATACAGTTTTGGGTTAAGAACATCGCGCATCCAGTCGCCGAGCAGATTCATAACGAGGACAAGCACAATCAGCACAACACCGGGAATAACGGTAATCCACCACACACCAGAAAAAATATACTCAAAGCCACTCGAAATCAGCGACCCCAGCGAAGGCTGCGACACCGGCATACCCAGCCCCAAGAAAGATAATGAAGCTTCCGAGATAATCGCATTGGCGATCTGCACGGTCGAGATCACCAGAATAGGCGACAACGTATTCGGTAGAATATGGCGAAACATGATTCTTAGCCGCCCAAAGCCCATCACCCGCGCCGCATCGACATATTCTTTCTTTTTCTCGGCTAACACCGAAGCACGAATCGTACGTGCATATTGCGGCCACTCAGCAATACCGATCACCAAAATCAACATGATCATGGCCAGTTGTTGATACAGTTCGGTACCGAAGGTTGCCTGAAACACCGCCAACACAATAATAGCGACCATGAGCGTCGAGAAAGACAGCTGAATATCGGCGATACGCATCAAGAAACTATCGACCCGCCCGCCGATATAACCCGCCGTCAAGCCGATAACAATCCCCAACAGTGCTTGCAACGCCACCGCACAAAGCCCAATCATCAAGGACACCCGTGTGCCATAGAGAATGGTCGACAGCATATCCCGGCCCTGCGCGTCGGTGCCCAGAAGAAAGTCGCTTTCACCTTCCTCTTGCCAACTAGGCGGTATTTCTGAATTCATAATATCAATTTGAGAGGCATCGTATGGATCATACGGTGCGATCAATGAAGCGGAGACAGCCAGTACCACATAGGCTAAAAAAATCAAAAAACTTAGCTGGGCGACCCGGTCAATTTTAAAACTATGCCAAAAGTGCGATGCTTTAAAACGCTGTAAAGCGGTCGGCGGCTGTTCCATCTTTAAACTAGAATCAGACATTATTTTTTACCTGCCAGCTTAACGGTCGGATTAACCAAACCATAAATAAGATCAACCAAGGTATTGGTCACAACAAAGATGGCACCCACCACTATCAAATAAGCCACAATCAATGGCGTATCGACGCGATTCACCGCTTCAAGAAACAAAAAGCCCATACCTGGCCATTGGAAAACCGTTTCGGTCAAAATGGTGTAAGCCACCATGGTACCTATCTGCACGCCGCCCACTGTAATAACCGGCAACATGGTATTTTTGAGCGCATGTACAAAGTAGATACGTCTTGGGGAGATCCCCTTAGCCCAAGCAAACTTCACATATTCAGACTGCAACACTTCCATCATTTCTGAACGAATCAGGCGAATAAACAGCGGCAACATAATGGATGCTAAGGTGAAACTCGGCAATATCAGGTGTTTTAAACCGTCGACCGTCAAAAAGCCGGTTTCCCAACCTAACTGGTTGGAGGTTTCACCACGCCCATAGGAGGGCAGCCAGTTCAACTCAATGGCAAACAGGTAAATAAGCCCTATTGCCGTCAAGAATACCGGAATCGATATACCGACGATGCTCAAGCCCATCACTGTTTTTGAAAACCAACTCTGGGGGTTTATCGCAGAATACACACCAATCGGTACTGAAAAAAGAATGATAATAATGGTGGCGCCAAAGACTAACTCCAATGTCGCCGGTAGTTTTTTCATAATCACGTCAAACGCGGGTTTCTTGAAAAAATAGGAATCACCAAGGTCACCCTGCACTGCTTTTTTAGCGAAACGCAGATATTGCACCAGAAAGGGATCATTTAAGCCCATCTCTTCACGCAACGCTTGGCGTTCCTCTTCTGATACGGATTGCCCTACTAGCTCTCTCAGAGGATCACCTAAGTTATCCTGAATAGAAAAACTAATAAGGCTGATGACAAACATCACAACAACCGCTTGAAAAAACCGTTTTACAAAAAACGCAATCATGATGATCAGCCTTAGGGTTTGGCGTTGTTGTTCCAACGCCAGGTTATCTGCTTATTATTTTAGGGGGGCAACGCTCCCCAAAGGCTATAGTAATGCCTGAATACATAAAGCTGTAAACAGGCATTACAAAACGCGAGGTTTAAACTAAAGCGCGTTACTCTTTGATGACAAGGTCACCGATATAGGGGAAGTTCATGCCGTTAACAATAGGCGCAATATCAACACCTTTACGCGCACCCCAGCTGAGGTTCTGCCAATGCAGTGGCACAAAGCCAGCATCGTCATAGACGGCTTTTTCCATCGCTTGCATCAAGCTGGCACGTTTGACCGAGTCAGTCATTGCATTCGCTTCAGCCATCATCGCATCGACTTTAGGATTGCAGTAGTTACCACTGTTGTATTGTCCAGCACCTGTTTCTTTATTGGCACAGGCAGACAAAAACTCAAAGAAGTTGTTGGTATCTTCAGTATCTGAATGCCAACCAATCATCATCATATCAGCAGCACGCTCATCAAAGGCAGGCCAGTATTGTGCTTTTGGCATGGTTTTCAAATCCACCTTGATGTTGATTTTTGCCAACATAGACACCACCGCCTGAGCAATTTTCTCATCATTCACATAACGGTTATTAGGTGCCATCATGGTGACTGAGAAACCATCGCTATAGCCCGCTTCGGCCATCAACGCTTTCGCTTTTTTAAGGTCATAACGTGGCGTTAAGGCAGGGTTATAACCTAAATAGCCCTTAGGAGAGAACTGTGCCGCAGGCGTCGCAAACCCCTTCATGATTTTCTTAACGATGCCCTCTTGGTTGATCGCATAGTTAACCGCTTGACGAACGCGTACATCTTTAAAGGCTTCATTGCGCTCTTGGTTCATCTGAAAGGTAATGATGCGTGTGCCACTCATGGTGACCAAATCAACATTATCACTGCTTTCAATACGCTTATGATCCGTCGGTGGCACTGGGGCGATAAAATCGACATCTCCTGCCAGCAGAGCCGCTACCCGGGTCGGCGCTTCTTTGATCGGTGTGAAGACAATCTTATCAACGTTACCCGGGGAATTGGTATCCCAGTAATTCGGGTTACGCGCAAACTCAACTTTTACCCCCTGCTCGCGATAAGAAACCGTGAACGGTCCGGTACCCGAAATAGTCCGTGAGGCAAACGAATCACCATGCTTAACGAGCAAGTCTTTTGGCTTACCATTAGCATCTTCACCAGAGAAGAAAACGCTATCCATCGGGAACAGATAGGTCATGTTATTGAGGACGAGCGGGAATGGCTTAGCGGTGACTAAATCAAAAGTGTAATCATCGATAACATTGAGAGCTCTGAACGGCGCAAACACACCTTTAAAGTCTGGGGAGTCTTGTAAGCGTTTAAAGGTAAATTCAATATCTTTTGTCGAGAGCGTATTTCCGCTGTGGAACTTAACGCCTTTACGCAGATGGAAACGCATGGTGTTATCGTCAATACGTTCCCACTTTTCCGCCAAACGCGGCTCAAAGCCTAAATCCCTATCCCAACGAACTAATGGGTCATAGGTCATATGAGAAAGCTGCAGCGTACCGCCTGAAAGCTGTTCATATGGGTCAAGAGAAACAGGGTCTGCATCATAGGCCATTCTTAACGTAGCAGCCTGAGCACTGGCTATATTTAACGCAAGTGCGACACCTGCAAATAGCAAAGAGGTCTTTTTCATCTCGGTATCCCTTGTTAATGTTTTTGTTAGGGTCTTCATAGTCATTAGGACTCAAACCAGACTACCGGAACGCTGTCAGCATACCAATTGAGATTACAAGTGGGCCTATACACAATCTAAATAGCCATTTAATCAATTGTTTTTAAAGTAAATTAAAATAATAACTCAGCACTTTGACACAGAAATAAAGATCGAAAAATAAAAGTAACATCAAAACTACATTGGTATTTCACTGATAACCAACCGATCACAACCCTCATAAAATGAGATTTAGTAGTGCACTTTTGGGCATGAATGACAGCGATAATCTAGCCACAATTGTGTCGCCTTTAGGCCTTAATCATCGACGGACTAAGCTCTGCAGTACTGTATCAAAACGGGATAAAGCACAGGGATGGTTCAAGCAAAGCTGATTACTTATAGCCCGGCGCAAAAATTGAATGATTGACATGCCATATACGGCCTTTCTGTTTATTGGGTTAGCCTTTTCGATACCCTATACTCTTTCCATCCATCGTTTTAGCTATCTGACTACCTTCGGGGAGACCTCTAGAGTGAGGAAGAAATTCGTTTAGCGCTTTGATTAATCGCCTCGCGACAATGAGTTGTTTGGGCGAGCGATGCACGTTCTATCGCTGTGAAAAATGAGAAAATTATAATGAAACAATCAATTCATGAGTATCTTGCCGAGTTTGAAGACATACCCGGTACCCGGGTGTATACCGCCCAAAGAGGCCGGAAAGGCTATTGGCTAAATCAGTTTTGCATGAGTCTGATGACACCGGAAAACCGCGAACGCTTTAAAGCGGATGAGCGAGCCTACCTCGATGAATGGGCAATGACTGAAGCTCAGAAACAGACCATTCTTAATCGTGATTACAATGCAGCCCTCGATGAAGGCGGCAACATCTACTTTTTAGCCAAGGTATTTTCAACCGATGGCTTAAGCTTCTTACAAGCGGTCGGCACCATGACCGGCATGACCCCAGAAGACTACCAAGCAATGATGATCGCCGGCGGCCGCTCGCCAGAAGGCCTGCGCTCAATAAAGGATGGAAATTAATCATGGCAAGAATTACCGCAGGCATCGCCAGTAGTCATGTCCCCGCCATTGGCGCGGCCATCGATAACGGCAAAACCGAAGAGGCCTATTGGCAACCCCTGTTTGCAGGCTATGACTGGACCAAGCAGTGGCTAAAAGACGAGAAACCCGATGTCGTTATTCTGGTGTATAACGACCATGCGTCCGCCTTCTCGATGGATATAATCCCGACCTTCGCTATCGGCTGCGCTGAAGAGTATCAGTCGGCGGATGAAGGTTGGGGCCCAAGACCAGTACCACCGGTCGTTGGCGAACCTGATCTAGCATGGCACATTGCCCAGTCCTGCATCTTAGATGAATTCGATCTGACCATTATTAATAAAATGGATGTTGATCATGGCCTGACCGTACCGATGTCACTGATGTTTGGCCAGCCTGATGCTTGGCCGGTTAAAGTTGTACCAATTGCCGTTAATGTTGTGCAATACCCGCCACCAACAGGCAATCGCTGCTGGATGTTAGGTGAGGCCATTGCCCGCGCCGTAGAGAGTTTCCCTGAAGACCTCAATGTACAAATTTGGGGAACCGGTGGCATGAGCCACCAGCTACAAGGGCCACGGGCAGGACTAATTAACCAAGCATTTGATAACGCCTACCTAGATGATCTGACCGCCAACCCCCAACGCCTAAGAGAGATGCCTCACATCGAATATCTGCGTGAAGCAGGCTCTGAAGGTATTGAGATGGTTATGTGGCTGATTATGCGTGGCGCATTGGGCGATCATGTTAAACCGTTACACCGCCACTATCACGTACCAGGTTCAAACACTGCCGTGGGTCATCTGGTTTTAAAACCAGAGTAATCTAGCCCCATCGTCAAGTTTGTACTTTTGATTTGTTCTCAGGCCATCATCGCTATGGTCTGAGAACCCTCGTTTGACACTCTGAGTATTACCCCTGATCCCCCCGCCCACAGGCAAGACAATACCTGTAATGTAAGCGGCTTCATCTGAGGCTAAAAATAGAATAGCACTGGCTTGCTCAGCTGGTGTGCTATTGCGGGCCACGACATTGGTCCGTATCCCTTGTTAAACGCTCCCCCACTCAGAGCAAGCCATCAATGCATTTGCATTCTCTTCTGCTCTCCCTCATCAAAGTCGCTTAACTTAAATTCGATTGGTATTGACTATTAACTTTTTAAATACAATCAATTTAACCTATACACCCCGGTGATGCATCATAGATCTCGTTCCCAAACACATTATTCACTGGAGTGACTATCATGATCAACACAACTATCAAACCTTTCTCAGCTACAGCGTTCAAACAGGGCGAATTCGTCGATATCACTGAAGCCGATGTACTCGGTAAATGGGCCGTATTTTTCTTCTACCCTGCTGACTTCACCTTTGTCTGCCCTACCGAACTAGAAGACCTTGGTAGCAAATATGAAGAACTGAAAAAAATGGGTGTTGAAGTGTTCTCTGTCTCTACCGACACGCACTTCTGCCACAAAGCTTGGCACGACACTTCTGAAGCCATCGGCACCATCAACTACTACATGGTTGGTGATCAGACTGCCACTATTACTAACAACTTTGGTGTACTGCGTGAAGGCCAAGGCCTTGCGGATCGTGCAACCTTCTTGATCGATCCAGAAGGAGTGATTCAAGCGATGGAAATCACTGCAGAAGGTATTGGCCGTGATGCTGACGACCTGATGCGCAAAATCAAAGCCGCACAATATGTTGCAGCTCACCCAGGTGAAGTTTGCCCAGCAAAATGGAAAGAAGGTGAAGCGACATTGGCGCCATCATTGGATCTCGTCGGCAAAATCTGATCCACCAGCGATGACGGGCCTTTTATAGGCTACCCCATCTATAGGCTACCCCATCTATAGGCTACCCCATCGCCGAATAAAGACACCCACCATCACGCTTCTTAAAAGTGTTGATGGTGGGGGTTTGACCGACCACTCAATACCTTTTAACTCAATTCAATCCGGATGGTGATTTATGTTAGACAGCAACATGAAACAACAACTGGGCACCTACCTTCAGAAAATCGATAGTCCGATTGAGTTGACGGTGTCTGTAAACGAAACTCCAAAATCAAACGAGCTGGAATCACTCGCCAAAGAGATCGCTGAGCTATCAGCTAACATAAGCCTAAACATCAAAACCGATGATTCAGGCCGCGTACCCCGCATGGCGATTGCCCCTAAAGGAGAAGTCGCTAGGGTCACCTTTGCCGGTGTGCCGATGGGGCATGAGTTCACCTCGTTAGTGTTAGCCCTGCTACAAGCCAGTGGCTACCCGAGTAAAGAAAGTGAAGCGCTACAGGCGCAGGCAAAAAGCCTGACTAAGCCGCTTAATTTTGAAGTCTACATCTCGCTGTCATGCCACAACTGCCCCGATGTAGTTCAGGCAATTAACCTGATGGCGATACTGAACCCGAATATCAACGCAACCATGATCGATGGTGGTGTCTTCCCACAAGAAGTGGAAGAGCTCGGTATCATGGCGGTGCCAACACTGATGTTAAACGGCCAGCCCTTTGGCAATGGCCGCATGACCTTAGAAGAGATTATTAACAAAGTCGATGATAGTGCCGATGAGAAACAAGCCGCAGCGCTTGCCGCTAAAGCCCCTTTTGATGTGCTGGTCGTCGGTGGTGGCCCCGCCGGCGCATCCGCCGCGATTTACGCCGCCCGTAAAGGCATTCGTACCGGTATTGTCGCTGATCGTTTTGGTGGTCAGGTGATGGATACCATGGCTATCGAGAACTTTATTTCGGTTAAGGCAACCGAGGGGCCTCGGCTGGTCGCAGGGCTAGAAGAGCACGTCAAAGAGTATGACATCGATGTGATGACGAACCAGCGTGCCGTCGATATCCGAGATATAACCGAGCCTGATGGCCAACAGATCAAACAGGTTGAACTGGAGAACGGTGCCATCTTAACCGCTAAATCCGTTATTTTAGCGACCGGAGCCCGCTGGCGCAAAATGAACGTCCCCGGCGAAGAACAATATAAAACGAAAGGGGTTGCCTTTTGTCCGCACTGTGATGGCCCGCTATTTAAAGGCAAACCGGTAGCCGTCATTGGTGGCGGCAACTCCGGCATAGAAGCCGCAATTGATCTCGCAGGCATCGTTGAACACGTAACGGTATTGGAGTTTTCCGACATCTTACGGGCCGATGCGGTGCTGGTGAAAAAAGCAGAATCACTGCCTAACATCACCATCATTAAAGAGGCGATGACCACCGAAGTACTGGGGGATGGCAATAAGGTCACTGGCCTTACGTATATGGATCGCACCACCGACGAAAGCCACATTGTCAATGTAGACGGTATTTTCGTCCAGATCGGTTTAGTGCCCAACAGCGACTTTTTGAAAAGCACTATCGAACTGAGCAACCGAGGAGAGATAGTCATCGACAACCGTGGCCAAACCAGTATGCCCGGCGTGTTTGCTGCTGGTGATGTCACCACCGTACCGTTCAAGCAGATCATTATCTCCATGGGCGCCGGTGCAACCGCTGCCCTCGAGGCGTTTGATTACTTGATCCGTCAGTAATCAAAGCGTCAACCGGCGTTGCATTCAATTCATCTAAAAAGCCACCGCCCAACAGCGGTGGCTTTTCCATCTTCCTTATGCCTGAACAATAGCGTGATATAGCCATCAGATTGTTCATTACAGCCCTATCGATGACGGGTGGCATGCTCTGGCTTTTGCAAGCGAGTCCCGTCGAGCCCGAGTGACGTGTGATACAGCGGTAAAGAACTTGCGGCATTCGCATTACAAGGTTGTTTTAAGGTTCCATTCATCCATGCTATATACTCTGAACAGTAACGAGGGAGTGAACACTCAGCTCTCGCAATATAAATCACAATAGGGACATGCATGAAACTTAAATTACTACTATCTAGCATCGCGATCTCTATCGCATTTTCATCGACAGCTCTGGCAATTGGCGGCGATGATCCCATCCCAGGCATTGATATCATCATCAAGAAATCCGCACTGTGCCACCCACACTGTGATGAAAAAGCACCGATTGCTCCCAGTGCAAGTGGTAGCGGGACCTCCGTTCAAGGCAGTCATGCTGTCAAGAAGGTGAATTCTGTGCGTTCACCCAGCGTTAAGATGAAGCAAGGTGACCCGAATGCTAACCGTTATGATTTTAAAACAGAATAAAGAATTTTCGATCGAGTCGCGTCCCTCAAGCAAACGACACAATCGTTTCGAACTAAGAACTACGTGCTCTTTTCACTCGGGTCAGCACACTTAAAAAGCGCTCATTCAATACCCTATAATGATAGAAAATGGCCTTAACCAGATATTCCGTCTTCCAAGTGCTTGGTTCATAATTGAGATAGCAATCTCCCCACAGAACACTTCATCACGATTACCCGATAGGTTAAAGAAACAGATAGCTGACCGTGGGTTAAACCATGAAGAATCAGACCGATACTGATCGGCGTTTCCATCATAGAGATCAGATAGGAGCCCCATAAAACAGATTCCTTGGGGCGTTTGATTACTTGATACGTCACTAATTAAAGCGCCAGCGGCGTTACATTCAGCTAGTCTAAAAAGCTACCGTCCAACCACGGCCACTTTTTCACATCGACAATGTATATCGATCACACAGGTCTTTCGTCATATTTTACTGACATTCACAACGACCAGTACAGCCAATAGGATCGTTATGATATTGACCTGAGAGACTCCCCCACACTTCACGCTACTGCCTACAACTAAAAAAATACCCACAAAACGGCTTTAGATCATAAAGTTACACATATATCATGGGTGCAGCCGCACGCCCTTCCCCCTTAAGCTGGCGCCTTGATGTGCATGCACATTGATAAAAATAACAATGAAAAGAGACAACCGATGCAGATGTTAGCGGTGCTGATTAACCCGGTATTACCGGTTTTTGCCATTTTGGCGTTAGGGTTTTATTTAGGCCGCTGTAAAAAACTCAGTGATGAGCAGGCAAAGAGCATTAACTGGGTCGCGACCGCTGTTTTTCTCCCCATCCTCGTCTTAGGCTTGGTCAGCAATGCGCCGATTGAGCAGTTTAGTCTCGCACCGCTATGCGCTTACCTGTCGGCTGAGGCCGTACTGATAACGCTGGCATTCTGGTTAGGGCGCAAGCTTGGGTTGGAAAAACAGGAAGCCGTTTTGATGTCAGTCGGCTGCGTCTTCGTCAACAATGTGTTTCTGGTACTACCCATCAGTCAATTCCTGTTCGGCAGTGAAAATACTACCGCGATCATTGCCATTGTGACCTTGGATACCATTTTGTTATTTACCGGCACCTTGTTTGCCCTCGAACTGACCCGCCCAGAGCGCCCCTCATTAGGCCGCGTTATTAGCATTGTGGCACGTTTGCCGCTGATTATTGCCATCGCAGTAGGGTTACTGCTAAACCTTCTTCAAATACAACTCCCCGATGCGATAGCAACCTTCATTAGTTTTAATGGCAAAGCCGCAGCCCCCCTTGCGCTACTGGCACTGGGCGTGGTGCTGTCACAAATATCACTGCATCCAGATAAAATCGTCTGGCTGTTTACCGGACTGAAACTAATTGTGTTGCCACTCTTTGTTTGGCTCACCCTGTCCTTCTTTGCCCCACAAACGCAAGATAGCAGCCTCTATATGCTCAGTTCCGCTGGGCCGATCACCACCGCAGTATTCTCTTTTGGGATGCTGTATGGCATACATACCCAACGTATTGCCCAGTTACTGGTTTTGACCACGCTATTCAGCCTAATCTCATTGGCGGCATTGGCCTGACAAGCAGAACGTCAATAAGCGCTCAGGAGTGCATCGCCACCTTGCGGTATACTCAGCACAACCAACAATAATAAAATAACCGGAAGCGTTCCCCTCATGCGAAAAGACCTTTCAATATCAGCGGTTACGGCGGGCTTACTGGCTGTGTTGATCTCCTATTCCGGGCCTTTGGTTATTTTCTACCAAGCCGCACTGAGTGCCGATATCTCCAGCGAGATGATCTCCTCCTGGGTTTGGGCCGTTTCCATGGGCGCGGCCGTATCCGGCATTTTTCTTAGCATCTGGTTTAAGGCTCCGATCATTACCGCTTGGTCTGCACCGGGCACCGCCTTGCTGATCACTCTATTTCCCGAACTTTCACTAAATGAAGCGGTGGGGGCATATATTACGGCGGCGGTCATACTGATCATGATCGGCTTTTCCGGCTACTTCGACCGTATTATGAATATCATCCCTCGAGGCATAACCTATGCCATGCTAGCGGGTATCCTATTTCAGTTTGGTGTGAATGCCTTCCTCTCCATCGAGGTCATGCCGGAACTGAGCATTCTGATGATCAGTAGCTACCTTATTTTTCGTCGACTGCTGCCCAAATACTGCCTGCTTCTGCTGCTAGGCATCGGCCTCCTCGGAGCCATCGCTCTGGGTGAAACGAATCTGCAGTCGGTGTCATTCAACCTTACGGTACCGATCTTTATCGCCCCTGAATTCACCTTCAGTGCAACCCTTAGCCTTGCCTTACCCTTGGTGATTGTGAGCCTGAGCGGACAGTTTTTACCGGGCTTTGCCATCCTCAAAGCCTCGGGGTTTAATACGCCGGCCAGGCCTATCTTTCTCTGTACCGGCGGCATCTCGCTCATCACCGCATTGTTTGGGGGGATCACGACCGCCATTGCGGCCATAACGGCAGCACTGTGTACCGGTAAAGATGCACACCCCGATCACTCTAAGCGCTATGTTGCCGGCATCGCCAATGGTGTGTTTTATCTAATCGGCGCGACCTTTTCCGGCACCATCATTGCGTTATTTACCGCCCTACCTGATCACTTTGTCGCAGTACTCGCCGGATTGGCGTTGCTCGGCGCGATCTCCAGTAATCTACTCGGCGCCGCACAGGAAACCACTCACTTTGAAGCATCATTGATCACCTTTATCGTCACCGCCTCAGGTATGAACTACCTCGGTATTGGCGCGGCTTTTTGGGGTGTTATTATTGGTTTGATCAGCTATCTTGTGCTGTACCAGCCATTTGGATTTACAAGCGGCTTAAAACAACGAAAATAACGTTACGTGAACCCAGTGTCAGCAGGCCCATATGACCGCTATATAGATAACAAAGCCGATTCGAAATTGCGATTCAGCGCTTAAACCGTCATCATATAGGCCGTTTATAACTGTCACGGTATACAAAGCATCATGAGTAATTTCACCGACGTATCTTATCTAAACACGGTCTTTGGTAATCTGAAGGGCGATCTGCAGAACCCCGACTGGGAAAAAGCGGGCAAACAACTGCATCTGATTCAGGAAGAGCTAGCTGAACTGGTGGAGGGGATTAACAATAAAGATATGTCTGAAGTACGTGATGCGGTAGCGGACATCCTTGTGGTTACCTACGGTATGGCGCATATCCTTGGCATCGATGCCGATACTGATATGTCAGCGGTACAGGCCAGCAACCTATCAAAACTGTGTAAAACAGAAGATGAAGTCGAGCAAACACTGGCCTACTATCGCACCGAAGTAGGTCTGAATGTTTACCGTGGAGGCGAGCTACCCGAAGCCTTTATCAAATCGGCAGAAGATCAAACCGGTAAAGATGGCAAATTCTACCCCGGCCATAAGTTTCTTAAATGCATCAACTGGCATGAGCCTAAACTGGTCTGACAACCCTCTTACCTCTTTAGCCATTCGGTCAAACGCACATTCCGCAAGCTCACTCAAACGGTGCCCATGGCACCGTTTTTAATATCCGTTCACGGCTAACAGTCGCAGGTCAATTATGCTTTGCGGGTCGCTGTTTTTCTCGGCTTACTCGGTTTTTTAGTTTTCGCTGGCCCGCGCTTAGTCCCATTGGCCGGTTTACGTGTGCCCGTTCGGCTGGTACGTCGCTTTGGCTTGGGTTTAGGACTGAGGGCCTTGAGCGTATCCGGAATAACCACTTGGGATGACTGAGCAATCAACTCTTTTAGCCGCTCCGTCAGCGGTTGCATAAAACTATTATAGCTCGCCTCTTGCTGACACACTCGACCTAGCTCTGCTTCCCATACAGCGGTCATATCCGGAGTCGTCGCACTTTCGGGTAAACAGTTGATCAGCGCCCGGCCAACCTCAGTAGAGCGTATGGCTTTACCTTCACGGCTAAGAAAGCCTCGAGTGAACAGCAGTTCGATAATCCCCGCACGTGTTGCTTCGGTGCCTAGACCATCCGTTTCTTTTAATACTTTACGAATCTCCGGATCGGTAACATAACGGCCAATGCCAGTCATCGCGGCTAACAAAGTTGCGTCGGTGAAGTATTTAGGCGGCTGGGTATTTTTTTCATCCAACACCCCATCAACACAGGTTAATGACTGCCCCTCCCGCAAGACCGGTAGGCTACTGTGTTTTTCTGCCGCATCGGACAGCAAAGGTTTCCAGCCAAGGCGCTTGGTCTGATGCGCACTGGCAATAAACTGGCCACCAGCAATACGCAGATCAACCCGAGTATCATCATATTCATAAGGCGACATAAACTGCGCCAGATAATAACGACTCACTAAGATGTAGAGCTTACGTTCAGCATCACTCAGCGAAGCCAGATTTGCCTGACGAGTAGTGGGAATAATCGCATGGTGAGCACTGACTTTCTTATTGTTCCAGGCAGCGGAACGCCGACTAGCATCAATTTGTGGCAAATGTTCAGCAAGGCTTTGCTGATTGCTCATGATGCTTGCGATCACGTCCCCCGCCTGAGCAAAATGATCTTCCGGCAGATACCGGCAATCAGAACGCGGGTAGGTTAACAATTTATGGCGTTCATACAATGTCTGGCAGCTATCCAATACCGCTTTGGCGCTCATGCCAAAACGTTTAGCCGCTTCTATCTGTAAGCTAGACAAGCTAAAAGGTAACGGGGCATTTTCACGCTTACGTTTTTGCGTCAGGCTCAGTAACTCTGCCGGTTGACCTTTGATCCGGTTGATCACCGTTTCCGCCAGTTTACGGTTTAATACTCGCCCTTCCTCATCCTGATAAGGCTGACAGTTTTCACTCGGTTTCCATTTGGCATTAAAACGCTCTCCCGCTTCTGTTTCTATTACCGCTTGCACCTCGTAAAAGGGCTTTGAGACAAAGTTATCAATCTCAGCATCACGCCGCACAACCAAGCCCAATAAGGGAGTCTGCACCCGCCCCACCGACAGCACCCCCTGATAACCCGCTTTACGCCCCTGAATACTGTAGGCGCGGGTCATATTGATGCCGTAAATCCAATCCGCGCGAGAGCGCGCCAATGCTGAAACAGATAACGGTATAAATTCAGAGTTAGCTTTTAAATTATGTAGCGCTGCACTAACGGCTTTAGGGTTAAGGTCACTGATCAAGACGCGCTGGGCAGTGCGTTTCTTTGTTTCACTCGCACCGAGGTAGTTAATCACCTCATCCACCAGCAACTGGCCCTCCCGGTCAGGATCGCCAGCGTGAACCAACTGTTTTGATTGCCGGATTAAACGCCGCAACACCGTTAACTGAGAACGGGTTTTAGTGCGCGGCTTTAGCTTCCACTCCGCCGGGATAATCGGCAGATGCTCAAAGCGCCAGGGTTTAAAATCTGGGTTGTAGTCCGCCGGATCAGCCAATTCGAGCAGGTGCCCTAAGCACCAACTGACACAATCACCATTACCTAGCTCAATAAAACCATCCTGTTTTTTATGGGGTTTCGGCAACACATCCGCGATGGCGCGGGCAAGGCTGGGCTTTTCTGCTATGTATAGAATCATGGTTAAAAAGTACTGGTTAAATATACAGACAAGTTATCCCAATTTGATCGATGACGCTAGCGACAGGCACAAAAAAAGCAGCCTTCGCTGCTTTTTTAAGCCTCGACGAGACTTATGCGCCAATCTTGGGTGTGACATAAGCCTGTTCAAGATAGTGAATAATGTCGGAGGATTCATACATCCAACGCACTTCGCCATCGGCCTCATCAATACGCAGGCAGGGAACTTTCAGCCGACCACCACCCTCTAGCAGTTCTTGACGGTACAATTCGACCTTTTTGGCATCACGCAACTCAATATTCAGACCGTTACGACGCAGCGCGCGGCGCACCTTAACGCAAAACGGACACGCCTCATACTGATAGAGAGATAAGTGAGCGGTGCGAAGATCTAACTCACGCTGCTGCTCAGGATCTCTTTTAATCGCCCGAGGACGAAATACAAAATTCAATAGCAGGATAATCCTACCCAGAAACCAACGAATAAATGCCACTCTGATAACTCCTTAATTCGGGCCTGATGGCAACCGGTTAATTCGCGCGACAGTATATCACTACCTTAATCAATTGTTCCTGTAAAAAATCAGGGCTTAACCCGAGGCCGATTGATTGTATAATGTTAAATTATTACGACAGCCGCTGAACTTATCGCATCGATACCGGTCTACCGCTGTCCAGCTTTGCCTGAAAACCAGGTTTCGGTTTTAGGGGGGAAGGCTGAACGTCTACACACACAGGAAGAACATGAATTCGTCAAATAAACTCCCAAAAAAGCCATGGATCGCATGCCTTTTTGCCGTGGCACTTTCAACCTCGGCTGACGCCGCTAATTATGTTAGCGATGATGTCTATACCTTTTATCACGGTGGTCCAGGAACGGAATACCGGATTACCGGGCGGATACGCAGTGGCTCACCAGTCACCGTGCTTAATCGTAATGAGAAAACGGATTTCATTCAGATTAAGACCCCGAGTGGCAAAGTTGGTTGGATGCCCGCCGACAAGATCTCATCAGGTATTAGCTTAGCGACCCGCTATCCAAAACTGCAAGAGCAACTAAAACAGAATGAAGAGAATCTGGCGGCGCAGGCTGAAGAGATCTTAGCGTTAAAACAACAGAATCAGAGCCTTGCCGGCCAAAATGCGGGAAATGCGGGTAAAGTATCGGCCCTTGAGGAAGAGATCGTCAGCCTCAACCGCACCATCAATGGTATGGATGAAAGCAATCTGATGCGCTGGTTTACCTACGGTGGCTTAGTCGCCTTCGGTGGATTACTACTAGGTTTAATGATTCCTTATCTGCCAAAACGTAGAAAGCGTCATGACACCTGGTAATCTGCGGGGCTAGCGGCAGCTAAAAGCCCCCAGATGCCATTAACCGGCCGAAATCATGTTGCAAAGGTGAGCCTCCAGCGTTAACGGAGGCTCATACCTTAAATTCATATCGACCGTTAATCGTTGGCTTTATCGCGTAAGACAAACTTCTGAATTTTTCCGGTTGAGGTTTTTGGTAACGGACCGAAAACGACTTTCTTCGGTGTTTTAAAGTTCGCCATATTCTCACGGCAGAAATCAATTATCTCCTGCTCAGACACTTCCGCGCCCTCTTTTAGGGTGACAAAGGCACAGGGCACTTCACCCCACTTCTCATCATCTCGGGCAACAACCGCCGCTTCCATAACACTCTTATTGCGATATAACACATCTTCGACTTCAATCGAGGAAATGTTTTCCCCTCCGGAGATAATAATATCTTTTGAGCGATCCTTAATTTCAATATAACCATCGGGATGCCACACGGCTAAATCACCGGAATGGAACCAACCTCCGGCAAAGCTTTCTTCAGTGGTGGTCGGGTTTTTCAGGTAACCCTTCATCACCAGATTACCACGCATAAAGATCTCACCCATGGTGAGGCCATCTTGAGGCACCGGCTCGAGTGTAGTCGGATCCGCGACCATCAGCCCATCAAGCATCGGCGCCCGAACACCCTGACGGGATTTCAATCGCGCAATCTCTTCGTCGTTTCGATCATTCCATTCCTGATGCCACTCACATACGACCGATGGCCCGTAGGTTTCGGTCAGCCCATAAACATGGGTAACATCGAAGCCCATCGCTTCCACCCCCTGAATCACGGCGGCCGGTGGCGCAGCTCCGGCGGTCATCACTTTAACCTGATGATCAATACCCGCTTTCATCTCATCCGGCGCGTTATTCAACATATTCAAGACAATCGGCGCACTACAGAAGTGATTAACCTTCTCATCTTTAATCGCTGAGTAAATATCATCGGCCCGAACATGACGCAAACAGACACTCACGCCGCTAGATGCGGCCAGACTCCAAGGGAAACACCAACCATTGCAGTGGAACATCGGCAGTGTCCAGAGATACACCGGGTGATGCCCCATATCCCAAGAAACGATATTACTCATCGCATTCAGATACGCGCCCCGATGATGGTAAACCACCCCTTTCGGGTTGCCCGTTGTTCCTGAGGTATAGTTGAGGGTAATGGCATCCCACTCATCTTCCGGCATCTGCCAAGCATAAGCTGCATCGCCGGTGGCAATGAAGGCTTCATAATCGGTGGAGCCAATCAACTTACCGCCTTCATAATAGGGATCATCAATATCGATCACTAACGGCTTATGGGGGATCATTTTAAGTGCTTGATCAATGACCTCAGAAAACTCTCGATCCACCATAATCACTTTCGCTTCGCCGTGCTGCAGAATAAAAGCGATCGCTTCGGCATCCAGACGCACGTTCAGCGCATTTAGCACCGCACCACACATCGGCACACCAAAATGCGCCTCAAACAGTTCGGGTAGGTTCGGCGCCATCACCGCGACCGTATCCCCTTTTCCAATCCCATTCTGAACCAAGGCGCTGGCTAACTGACGGCAGCGATCATACGTTTCCGACCAGTTACGTCGGGTTTGCTGATGCACCACCGCTGTATGGTTAGGAAAGACGAAAGCGGAACGCTCGAGAAAGCTTAATGGGCTCATAGCAGAAAAGTTGGCGCTGTTCTTATCCAAGCCAAACTGATATGGATTCGAGTGTTTTGACATAGTAGTTAATCCCTGAACATTGCTGTATCCGCGATCAGCCAGCGGGCCCAGCAGTATTTTTATTGTGAAAACGGATGTGATAAATCGCACCGCCTAGGGTATACCCTTATTGCATCCGTTATAATACGTAATTACCCTGATGAAACAAGCTAGCCTTAAGTCCAAAGCCGTATCAAATGCAGCACTGGAACGACATATTAAGGGTTTTTACCTGATCAGCGAGCACTCATGAGTATAGAACAAAACCTGAAAGCGATCAGTGAGATGGATGAGGGCGAACGATCGCGCTTTCTCGTCGAGCAGTCCACCGATATGATCTCCCGCCACACACCGACAACGGAATGGACCTTTCTCGATGTGAGCCCAGCGGTAGAACGTATGCTCGGCTATACCGTCGAAGAGATGATAGGCACCGCCGGCTATGACCTCTTCCACCCGGAAGATGCTGATAACCTGATAAAGCGTTCCGACTCCGTCCGTTATCGCAAAGGGATGTACACCAACGTTTATCGTTATAAACATAAAAATGGTCACTACATCTGGCTAGAAACCACCAGCCGTACGTTGAGAAATGCCGAAGGCAAGCCCATTGAGGTGGTCTGTGTCTCTCGTGACGTTACCGAGCAAACCCTGGCACAACAAGCCACCCGCCGACTGGCACGCGTGGTGGAAGCCTCTTCCGACATGATTATGTTCTGCAACCATAAAACCATGCAGCTGACCTATATGAATGAGGCCACCTACATCACCTTGGGTACCGAAAAAGAAAACCCGATGGTGTTTTATCTTGAGCAGATGTTTTCCCCCAAAATTTTTGCCTCATTAGTGCAAGATGCCCTCGGTCACGCTGCCGCCCACGGCACCTGGTATGGCAGCATTAAAATGCAACTGCCCTCTGGCCGTGAGCGTACCGCAGAAATTCGTGAAGTGATCGCCCACCGAAACCTTAATGACGATATGCAGGTGGAGTATTACTCAATTATCGGCCGGGATATTACCCTGCGCCGAAAGGCCGAAGATGAGATGAAACGTAACCAATTGGAGATGGCGCACATTGCCCGGTTACTCTCCGTTGGCGAAATGGCCTCCGGACTCGCCCATGAGATCAACCAACCGTTGGCCGCCATTCTAAATTATTGTCGCGGCTCAATGCGCCGTATTGAAGAGGGACGTATCAGCTCGGTGGAGGAAGTCAGCCACTCGATGGGATTGATTACCCGCCAAGCCAAACGTGCCGCAGAGATCGTCAAACGCATGCGCAGCTTCGTTAAGAAGACCGAATACCAGCGTATGGAATTCTCACTTAATGACAGCTGCCAAGAGATCGCTGAGTTTCTTAAACAGGAAGCACTGGATCACAACACCACCTTTGAATTTGAACTGGAACATGGCGAACTAGCCATCGTCGCTGATAAAATTCAGATTGAACAGGTGCTGGTTAACCTGATTAGGAATGCGATTGAGGCTTATAATGGCTGTGAAGTTAGCCATCGTCCCGTTATTATACGCACCCGAAAAACCAAGGATTATATCTATATCTCGGTGTCAGACCACGCCAAAGGCATCAGTGCCGAGATATTAAGTAAACTGTTTGAGCCTTTTTTCACCTCTAAATCGACCGGTTTGGGAATGGGATTATCCATCTCACGCACCATTATCGAGGCCCACGGTGGGCAGCTATGGGCCGAAAGTGATGGTCAAACAGGCACACAGTTTTTTATTAAAATTCCAGCGAAAGGCTAGGACCTGACAACATGAGCAGATACAACGGTACCGTTTTTATTGTCGATGACGACGATGATTTTCGAGATTCCATGCAATGGCTATTGGAAAGTGATGACCTGCCGGTCAAGAGTTTCTCCTCGGCCCGTGACTTTCTCAGCAACTACAAAGGCGACCAAGGCTGTATGCTGCTGGATGTGCGTATGCCTGAAATTAATGGTCTAGCGCTACAACAAATCATGTTGGAAAGAGATATCCGCCTGCCGATCATTGTGCTCAGTGGTCACGGTGATATCCCGATGGCCGTGACTGCCATGAAAAACGGCGCGATCGACTTCCTCGAAAAGCCCTTCGATGACGAAGTACTGATTCCATTGGTGCAAAATGCATTGAAAAAAGCCGATGAGATATTAGCCGGTCAGCAACAGCTAGAGCAGATTCACGCCCGCTATGAAACCCTGAGCCGACGGGAACGGGAAGTGATGGCGCTGGTCGTTTCTGGCAAAGCTAACCGAGAAATCGCCGAAGAACTCGGTATTAGCCCGAAGACCGTCGAAGTACACCGCTCTCGGGTGATGAGTAAAATGCGCGCTGAAAGCTTGCCGGCACTGGTCAACCAAGCCGCCCAATTGGAAAACTAAGCCGCAAAAACAGCTCACAACAAAAGCAGGTAACAAGGTCGTCACTCAGCACACGCTGAAAACCACGCTGTTACCTGCTTTACTGCCCCTCAAGGCGACGATCACCCATCAACCTTAACTACTGATCGCGACTAACCGTTTCACGGAGCACTGTTTGTTCGATTGTGACAACCGATTCAACCACCGACTCAACTTCTAACTCAACTGCAGCTTCAAGCTCCTCAACGACAGCCGAGTGCTGTTGCAGCCAAACGAGTAGTCGCGGCAACAGTAAACCCGCAATCACAATAGCCATCCCGACAAACTGCAAATCCGTCACTGACTGACCAAACAGCAATGCAGTCAATACCGCAAACACCGGCACAAAATTAAAGAATAGCGAGGCCGTCGCGGCCCCCAACTGATTCACGCCACTGATCCATAATAGATAGCCGCCCACCGTACCAAAGACACCGATGAACAGCAGATCAGCCAATACCCAAGCGGAGATCGCTAGACTTTCCTGCACCGGATGCACCTCAGCACTAAAAGCTAGCATCAGCGAGATCACTCCTGCACCCGCCATCATGCCAACAAGCGTGAAAGGAATCATCGGCAGCCAACGACCGATACTTTGAGTTAAGCAGGTATACAGGCTCCAACACAACATACCGACAAAAATCAGCTGGTCCCCCTGATTAAATTCAAAGCCAAGCAATCGTGATAACTCGCCGTTGGTCAGCACCAACAACACACCCGACAGACAAATAATCAGACTGAAGATAGCACTCAGATGAGGCAATTTTCGCTGCCACAAGGTGCCCATTAAAGAAGTCGTTAAAGGACTCAGCGCCATAATCAATGCGCCATTACTGGCATCGGTTTTTGTCAGCCCAGTGAACAGGCATAGATTCAATCCGCCGACGCCCACAATCGAGGCAATAATCGCCCACAACCACTGTTGAGCCGTTAATCGCGGCAACGGAACCTTCACCCAAATGGCATAAATGAATAGACAGCTAGCCGCCACCGCAAAACGCCAAAGCACTAGGGTCAGGGCACTGACTTCCGCTAACGCATGCTTTCCTACCGGAAAACATGCGCCCCAAAAAATGTGCACAGCAGCAACATCCAAACAGCGTTGCTATTAGCTGAACGACTCATGCGGATCTCTCTCTAACATTGCGATTACAACCTATAGAGCGCAGACATCGATATATAGGAAAAATGAGCGGGCATAATAGCATAAGAGATTAAATGATTATCTAGCTGCGATGGGCTCTTTATGCCAGACGTAAAGGATAGCCAGATTCAGCGAACTCAAAGCCAATATCATCGTTATCGCCGCTGTCGATAGTCACTGAAGATCAGGCTACAACGCCAAGGATTCAATGAATTGAGTCATCGCCTGCAGCGTTGCTTTTTTTGCTTGTAAGTGGGGTACATGGCCACACTGAGGTATAAACACACCCGTTGCTCTTTCGCCAATGCCACTGACAATATCCTCTACCTGCGAGACTTCACCGTATTCATCCTCTGCGCCCTGCATAATCAGCGCCGGACAATGAATATTCTGTACCCAATCCGTCAAGTCTAACGGCTGGAAACGATCTCGCAGCCAGGTTTCATGCCAGGCGCGAAACAATATATCCGTGCGCTCACCGTGATAACGGGCCAGCTTTTCAGGAAAATCCGTGGTGTTATACAGCTCCACTGCGGCAATAATGCCCGCTGTGGTTAAAGGATCGATACGAATATGCGCCGCCTCGGTGATCACAGCGACCACCCGTTCGGGCAGTGCTGCCGCCGCAATCAGTGCGATAGAACCACCGTCACTGTGACCGACTAAGATAACCTGCTCTAGCCCCGCCGCATCCAACACCGGCTTAACCCAATCCCGTCCTTCTCGATCAAGATAATCATCCGGGCGTGGTAGGGTTATCGGTGATGAACGACCATAACCGCGACGCTCATAAACCAGCAAGTCCATGCCGGTTGCATCAGCTAACAATTGTGGAAAGTCCTTCCACATATCGATATGCCCCAATGCCTCATGTAACAACACCAGAGTGGGCCGATCCCAGCCTTCGTTATGGGGATGACGACCGTGCAGCGCAAAAATCTCAGTACCATCGTTGAGGATAAGTCGCCGCTCTTGCCACTGAATCTCAGCCATTCTTTAACGCTCCGCTGGTATTGAGTAGGTCAGCGTCGTGTGCGCCACCACCTCTTCACTGCCCTCTGAGCGAATCCACACCTCTCCAACCGCCAATCGCTTGCCCACTTTCATCAAATTACAGCGGGCGATCAGGTCGCAATCCGGTCTAGGTTTACTCATAAAGTTGATATTCAAGTTGGTCGTCACTGCCAACGCCACAGGACCAATCTGGCCTAGTAGTGCCGCATACATACAAACATCCGCCAGCGCCATCATCGATGGCCCAGAAACAGTACCGCCCGGCCGCAAGTGTCCGGTATCAACCGGCAGCCTCATCTCGGCCCAACTATCTCCTAAGTCGGAGAGTAGACCAAACTTTTCACCCTGCGGAAAATGCTCCGCCAGAAAATCACTCATCTGTTCAATTGTCATAACAGGCATAAAAACGTCGCCCCATAGTTTTTATTCATTTTATTATTCAGGTTTATCGACCACCGCTAGCGTTACCGTCGCTTTGGATACCAGTTCGGCGTGATCCTCCCGAAAGCAGAATACCTCCGCCTCGGCAATGATTAAACTGGCACCAGGCTTTAACACCCGCGCCTGACAGCATAGCCGCTCACCTTTAGCCGCCCGCAGCAGATTAATCTTAAACTCTGCCGTGAGAATAATCTGCCCTTCGGCCAATAGGGTCGCCGCGGCGGTTCCGGCACTGTGATCAGCCAGAGTAGCTTGCACTCCGGCGTGGACATAGCCGTCCTGTTGCAGATGGTTCTCTTGCAGCGTCAAAGCCGTATTACAGCGTCCTGCTTCAAAATCAGTTAGCTGAAACCCTAATGCTTGGACAAACGGTGCCTGAGAAAATACCCGTTCAACTTCTGCCGCGAAGTTCGGGTTACGCACCCGGTACTCCGTCGGTAACGCCGGTAGCTCAATCATCGTTATGACATGCCATCCGCTTCATCCTTGGCGCGATTACGCAGAATGAAACGCTGAATTTTGCCACTCGGCGTTTTCGGTAGCTCCTGCATAAATTCGATCTCCCGTGGGAAAGCGTGGGTCGATAGACGGCTGCGGACGTGCGTTTTCAACTCGGCAATCAATTCATCGCTCGGATCAAACTGTTCGCGAAGCACCACATAGGCTTTAATAATCGCACCACGCTCAAGATCCGGCTTACCGATCACGCCACTTTCTGCCACGGCTTCATGTTCCAGCAGCGTATTTTCAACATCTGATGGCCCAACACGGTAACCGGCAGTCGTGATAATGTCGTCATCACGGCCATTGAAGGAGTAACTGCCATCACCATGGCTAACCACCACATCGCCGGTCAGATAGTATTTACCCCGGAACGGGTTTTTCTCGCCCCAAGTGTAGCCAGGGAAAATAAACAGCGGGGATTTTTCCATGTCCACGGCTAGCTCACCAATCTGACCTTCTTGTAGTTCATTGAGATCATTATCCAATGCCACTACACGATGTCCTGGCAGAGAGAATCCCATAGATCCAACACGGACGATATCCTGTTTAAGATTATGGTGATTACAGGCGGTCATGCCGGTTTCGGTTTGACCATAATGATCCATCACAGGGCAGCCTAAACGACGCTCAACCCAGCCAATCACTTCAGGATTTAGTGGCTCACCAGCACTGCTCGCCAGCCGTAGTTCGAAACCGCTGTGCTCGGCCAACAAGTTCTCATGGGCCATCAATAAACGATAAGCCGTCGGTGCTGCGGCAAGATTGGTAATCTTATACTTGCTCAGCATCTGATAAGTGGTTTCAGGGGTAAACGCATTCTCATTGAAATGCGTGGTGTTACCTAACAGTAAGGGGCCGACAACCGCATAATAGAGACCGTAAGCCCAACCCGGATCTGCCACATTCCAATAACGATCTTGTGGTTCTAAGCCGATGGCATAGCGCATATAAACATAGAATGACAACAATGCACGCGCAGGCACAGCCACCCCTTTCGCCTTACCCACCGTACCGGAGGTAAACATCTGCAGGAAGGGATCATCCGCACTTATTCTAACGGGCTCAAACTCACTGCTCTGAGCGGCCATCTCTGTTTCAAAATCAGGTAATGCTGCATAGTTATCGGCCGCTGCCGCACGGTTAAATAACAGCACCGGAGGGCAACCATTCACGGTGTCCAATTTTTCAATATTGTCGGGATCCGTGACAATCAGTTTTGTCTCCGCTTGCGTCACTCGATACTCAATCGCACCACTGCCAAACGCGGTAAACAGCGGTTGATACACCGCGCCGGCTCGCAGTGTGCCTAACACGACCACCAGTAGTTCTGGCGTCCGAGGCATTAAACACGCTACCCGATCGCCTTTACCAATACCCCGAGCCGTCAGCAGATTGGCAAACTGTGCCGCGCGCTGCTGCAACTCAGCAAAAGAATGACTCGATGCCGGACGGCTCGCACCTTCGTAATTTAGCGCGATGCGTTGATCATCCTCAGCCCAACGGTCACAGATCTCTTCACAGACATTAAAACCCTGTTTCAGATCTCCGATCAGCTTCTCTTCGATCATGGACGGCGTAAAGGAATCGTAAAATTCCTGGTAATTAGCAATAGTCATTATTTGCCTCGTTATTATGTTTATTAAGGCCCTGCTAGAGAACGCGATACGTCCCCGTAACAGGCTCATCCCTTTGTGTGCTTATTTTATCTAGCGAAACCACAATTGATGTAACCTAGGGTCACCGGCTAATCAAACAGCCCGGCATCCCTTAGTTTGTCAATTTCAGCCTGGCTATAGCCTAATCTTTCCATTATTTGTGCACCCTGCTCACCACACCGAGGAGCAGGCTGTATCGGTTGTTGCTCAAATCCGAGGGCCGAATCGACCTGCCGCTCACCACTCGGTTGCGTGACGATCATATGGCGGGCAACAAACTGGGGGTGTTCGGCGGCTTCAGACACCGTCAAGACCGGCTCGACACAGATATCTTGGTCGGCCAGTTCCTCACACCAGGTTTCGAGGTCCTGCTTGGCAAATTTTTGCTGTAATAAGGTTTTCAGCTGACGATCTTCTAAAGGCGGGTTATCTTGAATATTCAATGCTCTCGCCAGCCGCTGACGAAACTGCGGCTCTAAGCTACCCACCGACAGGTAACGATCATCGGAGGTACGGTAATAATCATAAACGCCACCGCCATTGAGAAAGTTACTCTCGGGCTGTGGGTCCGGCGCGCCATTTAGCGCAGCGGGTATCATTAATGCTTGTAACGCGAGGGTGTTATCCGCCATCGAGATATCCAGATAGCAACCTTCACCACTACTTTGCCGACCAATCACCGCCGCCAATATGGAAATCACGGCGGGGTGAGAGCCGGCCGCCACATCCGCTACCTGCAACCCCATCGGGGCAGGGCCACTTGCCTTACGCCCCATATGGCTGGCCGCACCCGACAACGCCAGATAGTTAAGATCGTGGCCCGCTTTGTCGCGGTAGGGACCCGTTTGACCATAACCTGTGATAGAACAGTAAATCAGCCGTGGGTTAACCTGCTTTAGGGTGTCGTAATCCAATCCCAAACGCGCCATCACCCCCGGGCGAAACTGTTCAATTAAAATATCGTATTCCGCCACCAACTGACTGATCAGTCCAACCGCCTCCGGATGTTTCAAATTCAACGCAAGAGATTGTTTGCCCCGGTTAAGGTAGCTAAAGGCAGCCGACTGGCCATCGATCAACGGTTTCATATTGCGCACCAGATCATGCCGAGAAGCCGACTCAACCCGTAACACCTCAGCACCTAAATCCGCTAACATCATGGTTGCATAAGGGCCGGGCAACAACGTTGACAGATCGAGTACTTTTAGACCTTTCAAGGGCTCTTTCAAGGGTAGATCCTCAGCTAGCAGCGTTAAGAATTTCGCGTGCGATGATCAACCTTTGAACTTCGCTGGTGCCCTCATAGATTGAGGTAATCCGAACATCCCGACTCAGCCGCTCTAACGGATATTCCTGCATATAGCCGTAACCACCGAGTAGCTGTAAGGCGGTGTAACAAGCCTGATTAGCCTTTTCACTGGCAAACAGCTTGGCCATCGATGCTTCTTTAGCAAAGCTCTGGCCCCGTTGTTTGCGATCCGCGGCGCTCATCAACAAAAGGCGCGCCGCTTCAAGTTCCGTCATCCGGTCGGCAATCATCCATTGCAACCCTTGGAAATCAGCAATCGGCTTACCAAACTGCTGACGCTCTTTGGTGTAGGCAATGGCGTAATCCATCGCCGCTAAACCAACCCCCAGTGCCAATGAACCAACCCCGATACGACCACCGGCAAGCTCACTCACGGCGATGCGAAAGCCATCATTCAGCTTACCAAGAATGGCTGAGTCGGGAACTTCACACTGATCAAAATGGACTTCATTGGTGGCTGAACCGTGCTGCCCCATTTTTTTCTCGGCAGCACCGACGGTAATACCGGCAGCATCGGCGGGCACCAAAAAGCAGGTGATCCCTTTGCCTTTTCTCGCCTCAGGATCAGTCACGGCCCAGACCACGAAGACACCGGCAAATTCGGCACTGGTGATCCATTGTTTAGTGCCGGAAATAGACCAGCCAGTATCCGTTTTGACGGCTTTGGTGCGCATCGAAGCCGGATCAGAGCCTGCTCCCGCTTCCGTTAAACAGAAGCTGCCACTGAGGTATTCACCACTACAAATCTTCGGCAAGTAATGTTGTTTCTGTTCTTCATTGCCCACCACCTGAATAACCTCAGCCACCATATTGGTAACGGACATGGTCACGGCCGTTGATGCACAGGCTCGAGCGATCTCTGTCACCGCTAGACTGAAGGCAACCGCACCCGCTTCTGTTCCGCCGTAGTCGGCATCGATATTCAGGCCCATAAAGCCCAGCTCGGCAAGTTCACGGCAATGGCCGGTAAGAATACTACGATCTTTGGTTTGGTCGAGTTGCTCAGCGGTCGGCGCCAATTCACTTTCCGCATAGCGGCGAGCGGCGTCCTGAATCATTTGTTGTTCTTCGGTGAGATTCAGATCCATCGGAAATTCCTAGTTTTTATTATCTAAGCTTGGCAAGTGCCAAAGCATAATTAGGGTATACCCCTAAGTATATACCCTAAAAACAGTAAAGTCGTAAACAGTAAATAAATTTTTTTACCCTGCACCCACAAGGAATCTCGACTGGAAACTGCCCTAGATCATAAAAATATCGCGATAACATCAGCTTTCTTCTGAGTTTAATTGCCCTGTCCGTTTTACCTGTTAGAATCCGCCCCGTCACAAAACCACGCTATCTGTACCTAAGAATGATGAATAACAAAAAAAACAATAAAATACTGATCAGTGCCTGCCTACTAGGTAGTAAAGTCCGTTACGACGGCAAAGATAATCTCATCGACAGCCCACTCATCCAACGACTACGGGATGAGGGACGTTTAGTTCCGGTCTGCCCTGAAATCGAAGGCGGCCTAAGCACCCCTCGAGCGCCTGCAGAAATCCAAGATAAATTTCCGCTACGTATCACCAATATCGATGATGAAGATGTTACCCCACAGTTTTTGAGCGGCGCAGAAAAAACCCTCGAAATCGCCCTACGAGAAGGCTGCTGTTGCGCCCTCATGAAGTCCCGCAGTCCCTCCTGTGGCAATCATGAAGTCTATGATGGACATTTCAACAATACGATTAAGCCTGGCTCCGGTGTGACCGCCGATGAGCTTATGCGTAAAGGCTTTCCGGTATACAATGAACGGCAACTCGATCAGCTGACCGAATTTATGGCGTTGCAGGACCGCTAAACCCGGTTTCGCTCGCCTTTACAGCTGATTAGCCTTGCCCGGCAAGGCAATCAACCGCCGTTCAGCTACAGGAGACCCGTCTATGATCACAGACGAGCTGGCAAATCTGTCACAGCTTTATACCCTCATTATCGATTTCTTTGTTAACTACAGTTTTCAGGTTATCGGCGCCATCATCATCTTGATTATTGGCCTCATCGTGGCGCGCTGGGTGGGTAAATTAGTACTCAACATCTGCCTACGCCACAATGTCGATGTCACTCTCAGCAACTTTATCAGCAGCACTATTAAGCTACTCCTTATCGCTATGGTGGCGATTATCTGTCTCGGTAAGTTTGGTATCAGTGTCGCCCCCTTTATCGCGGCGATTGGTGCTATTTCACTGAGTATCGGTTTGGCACTGCAAGGGGTTTTCTCAAACTACGGCGCGGGCTTTACCATTATCTTGACCCGCCCTTTTGTCGTGGGTAATACCCTACGCTGCAACAATGTCTGCGGTGTCGTAGAAGAGATCCGTTTGGCCTATACGCAGCTGTCGACCGAAGATGGCGAGATCATTACCATCCCCAATAAACATATCGTTGGCGAGGTACTGATTAACTCGTTTGAAAATACCATTGTCGAGGCCAGCATCGGCATCAGCTACTCGGCTAATTCAGACCAAGCCATCGCATTAATTCAAGCGCAATTGCAAGCCAACCAGGGGATCGTGAAAGAACCGGCCCCACAGGTGGGGATCGCCAACTTCGGCGATTCGGGTGTCGATATTGCTTATCGCTACTGGGTGCCAACGAAACAACTATTTGAACTTCAGTTTCAAATTAATGGTGCTGTTTACAAAGCCTTCAATGATGCAGGCATTGAGATTCCATTCCCACAACGGGAAGTGACCCTCAAGCAGGCTGAAACCCTCAAACCTTAGCAGATTACGGGTAACCTGCTATCTAAACCTTTGATAAATAAGAAATGGGTATAAGCAATCACTTATACCCATTTCAAAAACATTCTAGTCATTCTTTGGCCAGGATGGCGATGTTAACTTAGCTGTCAGCGCAGCAACAATCGAGGCTAATAGTTGAGTATCCATTTCGAATCATTAAGTGCCAATTTGGTTTCGTGAAAGCACCCTATCCCGGTTTGATGAAAAACGATAGCAAGTTAGCGATGTTATTCACACTAGCCAACATCACAGGAATTGATCAAATACTTAGAGCGTAGGGCAAGTCCGCCTGCACCCAGAGAAATCATGATGCCGACGGTGAGATAAGAGAACTGTTAGGCCAAATTTTGATCATTCTGTTTGAGTCAGCGAATTAACTAAAACTCGGGCACTTAAGCATAGACTCCTTAGCGGAAGATTAGCCGTAATAGCTGAGCACGGGTAACACTCAATATTTTTCTGACCAAGTCACCACATCAGGCAGCGACTGCGCCCTGAGATAGGGCACATTATGCTGAAGTTAAGTGCTTGAGCTCAAAACTTATCCAGCATCTCTGGACGGAAATCATCATTAGTCACGTTCACCCCATACTTCTCCATGGTCAGTTGCAGCTCTTTCATCGACTTGTGCAACTCTTCCATCGTAAGGGTGTTGTTATCAAGGTTATACAGCTGCTCTGAGCCATTATAGCTCCAATGCATGATAACCATCGCATCGCGGTCGCCGGCTTCAACCGCTTCTTTGAGTTTTTTCTGCTTGCGATAAATTTTGTTAAGCATCTGTTTAAGATCCCAAACATAGCTCACCTCATACATATACTCATGGTCGCGGTGGTGACGAAGTAACGCTACCACCACAATACCGCCGATCACTACGCCGGCCACGTTAAGCCAAAAATTATTACCGTCGGCATTGCCCATGACTTGGATTAAGAGGCTAGACACCGCTAATGCAATCACCGCCAGAATGATCACTACGCCAATCATAATCTGCTTATAATGCTTACTGTAACGTTCTTTGTTGATCTCTTTAAGCTGCATCGTTTTTCCCCTGTAACATCAGCGGCCGATTATAGAGCCTCCGGCGGTCAAAGGAACCTGTGCAATATCAGTATTTAGGTTTTTATATTGAATAGTTTCGCTGCCCCCTTGTTCCAAACGCCTCCCCCCTAAAATGCTTGCTCTTAAAGTTTCGGATATCAGGTATAAAAATCTATGCGCGCCAGTCAATTTCTGATTGCAACACTGAAAGAAACCCCTTCTGATGCAGAAGTTATCAGCCACCAGCTGATGCTTCGCTCGGGCATGGTCCGTCGAGTCGCGGCAGGGCTGTACAACTGGCTTCCGACGGGGCTGCGTACCCTGCGCAAAGTTGAACGCATTGTTCGTGAAGAGATGGACAAATCCGGCGCACAGGAAGTCCTAATGCCGTCGATTCAGCCCGCTGAACTGTGGCAGGAATCTGGCCGCTGGGAAAAATACGGCCCAGAACTGCTGCGTTTGCATGACCGTCATAACCGTGAATTCTGTGTTGGCCCAACCCATGAAGAGGTGATCACTGATCTGGTGCGCAACGAGATTCACAGCTATAAGCAGTTGCCCGCTAACTTCTATCAGGTACAAACAAAGTTCCGTGATGAAGTTCGCCCACGCTTTGGCATTATGCGCTCCCGTGAATTCATCATGAAAGACGCCTACTCGTTCCACTGTAATTTAGAGTCTCTGCAACAGACCTATGATCTGATGCACCAGACCTACTGCAAAATCTTCGACCGTATCGGACTGGATTACCGCCCTGTACTCGCCGATAACGGTTCTATTGGTGGTAATTCATCCCATGAATTCCATGTACTGGCTGACTCGGGCGAAGACGATATCGCCTTTTCCGATAGCAGTGATTTTGCCGCAAATATTGAAAAAGCCGAGGCCATTGCCCCAGCCGGTGAACGTGCAGCGCCCACTGAAGAGATGAGATTGGTAGACACGCCCGACGCCAAAACCATCGCCCAGCTGGTTGAGCTGCATAATTTACCGATTGAAAAAACCATCAAGACACTGTTTGTGAACGCATCCGATGAATGCGATGCCGACTTTGTCGCATTGCTGGTGCGCGGTGACCATGACCTCAACGAAATTAAAGCCGAAAAACTACCGCAAGTTGCCGTACCGCTAGAAATGGCCGATGAAGAGGCGATCAAAGCACTTATCGGTGCAGGCCCTGGCTCCCTCGGCCCTGTTAACCTGCCGATCCCTTGCATCGTAGACCGTACCGTTGCACAGATGTCTGACTTCGGTGCCGGTGCCAATATTGAAGGCAAACATTATTTCGGCGTCAACTGGGAGCGTGATGTCGCGCTACCTGAAGTGGCCGACCTGCGGAATGTTGTCGAAGGCGACCCTAGCCCTTGCGGTAAAGGTAATATCGTGATTAAACGCGGTATAGAAGTGGGCCATATTTTCCAACTTGGACAACAGTATGCTGCAGCGCTGAATGCCAACGTCCTAGATGAGAATGGCAAAGCCGTCACCATGGATATGGGTTGTTACGGTATTGGGGTTTCCCGCGTGGTTGCTGCGGCGATTGAGCAGAACTATGACGACCGCGGCATTATCTGGCCTGAAGCGATTGCACCCTTTAGCATCGCACTGGTTGCTCTTAAGTATGAAAAATCGGAAGCGGTTCGTAACCAAGCTGATGCGCTGTATGAAACACTGACGGCGGCAGGCTATGACGTGATTCTAGATGACCGTCCTAAGGTTAGCCCTGGCGCTAAGATGGCCGATATGGAGTTGATGGGCATTCCTCATCGTATCGTGATCTCTGATCGCGGTCTTGAAGCAGGCACCGTGGAGTATAAATACCGCCGCGCTGCTGATAAGCAAGAGATTCAACTGGCTGAACTCGAGGCGTTTATGCGCTCAACCTTCACACAGTAAAATCTTTCGAGGCTTATTTCATCTAAGCCCTCGATAATCGAAGCAGGCCTCGCGCCTGCTTTTTTTCGCCTGAAATAACCCGCCCACCGCCATATTGGCACTCATCCACGGGTTATTCTCCTCAAGAGAACGGGAACAACAGCACGAAAAACGGGTCTATCACACAGTATTACTGAATACCTTGCCTGTGGGCTGGAAATCCCCAGCAAAGCCAAGCATTATTAACGCCATAAGATTCAGCCCTTGCTCATCAGCGCCTCGCTGAATCGTCTTACACTCTGAGAGGAATTCACTCGCTATGTTTATTGCCATGAACCGTTTCCGTATTAAACTGGGCCACGAACAGGACTTTATCGATATCTGGAAAAACCGCGATAGCCACCTCGAATCAGTGCCGGGCTTCATCTCCTTCAACCTATTGCAGGGCGATACCACCGAAGAGTACACACTGATGTCATCCCATGCTGTCTGGCAGGACAAGGCAGCATTTGATGGCTGGCTAAAATCCGATGCTTTCAAAAAAGCCCATGCTAACGCCGGTGGCCGCAAGGATATCTATATGGGCCCACCACAATTTGAAGGCTTTGAAACAGTTATTTAAAAACCGCTATAATCCACGTTTAAACCGCTGTAGGAATCTGTTTGTGCGACTGATTATGACACTGCTGTTACTGGCATGGAGTTTATCGCTATCGGCGGCAACGCAAGAAATCGATCCCGAACTGCGGGAAGAATTGAAACAGGCGTTTGCTGATAGCAGCAGCTTTGAAGACCGCTTTGCTGCTGAGGTTTGGTTAACGGATATGTCCGGCCGTATCAAACGCTATGTCGACAGTGATCGGGAACGCATCGAGATTCTCAGAACCGTACACGCCGAAGCAGACCGGGTGCAACTGCCACCGGCGCTATTGCTCGGCGTCATCCACACAGAGAGCCGCTTCAATCGTTTTGCCGTATCGGTCGTTGGCGCACAGGGGCTGATGCAGGTTATGCCTTTCTGGAAAAAAGAAATTGGCCGCAACGACGACAACCTTACCAATATCAAAACCAATCTTCGCTACGGTGCTACTATTTTGAAACACTACCTCAAGCGCTCCAAAGGCAACCTAACCGAAGCCTTGGCCCGTTATAACGGCAGCTATGGTAAAGTTTGGTATCCCGAAAAAGTGTATCGCAGCCAACGCCGCTATGAAGATTAAGTAGGCTAACCCTAGCAGCCCAAAAACGACTCATGTCAATAATGGCTAATAGGGTTATCTAGGGTTTTAAAGGATCACGAACTCGATAAACTCCTCAGGTGCTTCAACCCGTGAGCTTGTCACTTCGGCAACCGTTGCTAACGCCGGGCCAATACTGAGCCAAGCCTCCAACTGCATGACCCCATGCTCATGACCACGGGCCATCACTTCGACCCGCCCATCGTCCAGATTACGTACCCAGCCCGTTAAACCATGCGCTTGAGCTTTTTCCAATGTAGACTTGCGAAACCAAACCCCTTGCACTCGGCCACTGACGAACGCATGTAAGCATTGTCCCATAAAGAATCCTCTTATCGTTGATCAATCATTTCACACACCCTATTTAACGCTAGCCGTTGAGCGATGGTTCAGCACCGGGCTTAACCTGAGCGTCTGACGGCGCGATAAAAAGCTGTTCTAAGGTCAAACTCAACTGTTGTTGGCGCACCTCGCTGAGCTGCTGTAAACGCTGGTCTAACTGCTGTTGCCAATAACGGGTCGACTCAACAGAAGAGCGCTCCGGTAACGGCCATGGCAGTAGTTTGTTTAATTGCTCCAGCGTAAAGCTTCCCATATCACGGGCGAGGATATAGCCCCCACGATCGGTTCGGCTAATCACCGAAGCATCCAAGAGAATAACATTGTAATGATCCCACTCATTCTGCTCTAAGCCTTCAACCTGTTGCAACAGCTGCCGGTCGGACAGCGACTTACCCGACTGCTGAGCCTGCCATAAACGCTGCAACACCGCCACCAGCGTATGTAGGTGGGACAGATGTTTACCCTTACGGTGGTCTCGATAGACACTCAATGCCCGACTTAACTCTGCGCCTAACAGAATGATCGTCCAAGAGATAAATATCCACGCCAGAAATAACGGCACAGCAGCGAAAGCGCCATAGATCAACTCATAAGACGGAAATTGAGTAACAAACAGGGCAAACGCGCGCTTAGCTGTCTCAAACAGTATCGCCACCACTAACCCACCGATCACCGCATTGCGCAGCGGTACCTTACAATTAGGCACCGCCGCATAGAGCAGCGTAAAGGCGGCAGCCGACATCACCAAAGGCAAGGCCGATAATAACCGCGCTCGACCGACTAACTCCGTTGCACTGGTAAACAGCGATAACGAAGCGATATAGGAACTCACCAACAAACCCAAGCCGATCAGAATCGGCCCAAGGCTCAAGACGGCCCAGTACAGTAGAAAGCTCGACATCCCTTTACGCGGCTCGCTCACCCGCCAGATGCGGTTAAACGCGCCCTCAATATTTTTCATCATCATGATCGACGTGACGAATAGGAACACTAACCCCACCGCCGTTAGCTTACTGGCCTGAGCGGCGAAATCAGAAAGATACTCTTGTACGACCGCGCCGGTCGCGGGGACAAAATTTTCAAAAATCCAACCCTGCAATTGCTCTCCTGCCCCCTGAAAGGAAGGGATCGCGGCTAACATCGCATAGGACACTGTCATCAAAGGCACAACCGCAAACAGAGTGGTATAGGTGAGCGCCGACGCGTTCAACATGCCTTTATTGCGGATAAATTGACGAGCAAGATACAGCAAAAAATGCCCAATGCCCCGCAGTGTCAACAGATGATTGCCCTTCATAACGATCCTGTAACGATGAATTAAAGCGATATAATACCCTGCCGCTCTTTAGGCTGGTAGCTAAGCTGTATACAATATCGCACTTACATCAAAATCTGTCGTTACGAACAGGATCAGTACTATGTCTGTTGAAATTTATCACAACCCTCGCTGCTCAAAATCCCGCACTACATTGGCGCTATTAGAGGAGCATAACGTTACCCCCCAAGTGCGCCTTTATCTTGAAAATCCACCGACCGCGGCCGAGCTGACCGATGTCATTACTCAACTCGGTATCAGCCCTCGCGAGCTACTGCGTAAAGGTGAAGCGGAATACAAAGAAAACAACCTTAGCGATACGAACCTAACGGATGCTCAGTTAGTCGACCTGATGGTTCAGTTTCCGCGTCTAATTGAACGCCCTATCGTTATTACCAAAGGCCAGGCCCGCATCGGTCGCCCACCTGAGTCTGTACTGGAGATTCTGTAAGTGTCGCAACCTTACGTCCTCGTACTCTATTACAGTCGCCACGGTGCTACCCGCGCCATGGCGAATCTGATCGCTAGAGGCATCGAACAGAGCGGTATAGAAGCTCGCCTGCGGACTGTCCCGGCGATCTCAGCAAACTGTGAAGCCACCGAGGACAGCATCCCCGAGAATGGCGATCTGTATTGCAGCGAAGCCGATCTTGCTCACTGTTGCGGCCTCGCACTCGGTAGCCCTACCCGCTTTGGCAACATGGCCGCGCCGCTGAAATACTTTATCGATTCAACCAGCAACCTTTGGTTAAATGGCGCCCTAATTGATAAACCCGCCGCACTATTTAGCTCCAGCTCCAGCCTACATGGCGGTCAAGAAAGCACCCTGTTAAGCATGATGTTACCTTTAATGCATCACGGCATGGTGATCTGCGGTTTGCCCTACAGCGAATCAGGATTGCTCAGTACCACCAGCGGCGGCACCCCTTACGGAGCTACCCATCTGGCTGGACAACAGAGCGATCGAGCTGTCGATGACACCGAAACCGCACTCTGTCTGGCACAGGGAAAACGACTTGGGCGATTAGCGCTTCAGTTATCAGCTTAAAATCTCAGGATTAAAGATGCAGCAAACACTCGCAAAAAAAGTGACTATCAGCCGGGCCGTGACACTGTTCAGCTATTTTGGTCTGATTCTCTTGCTCACCGCTTGGCACCTGATCATTGCGCCACCCGAAAACGCCAACCCTTATAGTATCTGGGCCTTCCAGACAGTGCCGTTGCTACTGTTCTATCCGGCTATTCTGAAGAAACATCTACGCGGGCATATCTGGTTATGTTTCTTTATTACGGTGTACTTCATGCATTCGGTGACCATCGCTATGTCCGCCCATAGCAGCGCTATTCTCGGCTTAGCCGAAACACTGCTGGTCGCGGCACTGTTTATTGGCGCTATGATGTTTGCCCGCTGGCAGAGCCAGTTAAACAAACTGTTAAATAACCCTGAACAAAACCGGTAACGGGAAGCTCGCGTGGATCTCAAGTCAGTCAGAAAACAGTTCCCGGCGCTGCAACAGCAGATAAACAGCCAGCCACTGGTATACCTCGATAATGCTGCCACTAGTCAGAAGCCCGAGGCCGTTATCCGCGCCGTGGAACAGTTTTATCGGCAACAAAATGCCAACGTTCACCGGGGCGCTCACCAACTGAGCGAACAAGCCACCCGCTTGTTTGAAGCGGCGCGCACAGAGGTCAAAGTTTTTATCAATGCCGCCGCTGAGCAGGAGATTATCTGGACCCGAGGCACCACGGAGGGGATCAATTTGATAGCGCAAAGCTATGCCCGTCCGTTACTGCAACTGGGTGATGAGATTCTCCTGACCGAATTGGAACACCACGCTAATATCGTCCCCTGGCAGATCGTGGCAGAACAAACCGGCGCAGCGATCAAGGTCGTGCCGATTCACGATAATGGCGACCTTAACCTGCCACGTTTTGCCGAGCTGCTCAATGAGCGAACACGCATTGTCAGCCTGACTCACATATCCAATGCCCTAGGCACGATCACCCCGGTTGCCGGGCTAATCCGCCAAGCGAAGAGCATCGGTGCCACCGTGATTGTGGATGGTGCCCAGGCAGTATCTCATCTCGAGATCGATGTACAACGGCTCGGCTGTGACTTTTATCTATTTTCCGGTCATAAACTGTTTGGCCCAACCGGTATCGGTGTTCTCTATGGACGCCAAGCGCTGCTAGAGGCGATGCCTCCTTGGCAAAGCGGGGGCGAGATGATCCGTAAGGTGTCATTTTCGGGCACTGAATACAACGATCTACCGTTTAAGTTTGAAGCCGGCACACCCAATATCAGCGGCGCATTGGGATTAGCAGAAGCGATTCGTTTTCTCAATCGCCTGGATCGTAAAGCCCTAGCGCATCATGAGCGGGCGCTGATGAGCAAAGCGGTTGAGTTATGCTCAGCGATTCCCGGCTTTACCCGCATCGGTAACCCCACCGCCTGTGCATCGATTTTGTCATTTCAGTTGATCAGCCACCATCAACAGGATGTCGGCCTGATGCTGGACCAACAAGGTATTGCGGTACGTACCGGCCATCACTGTGCGATGCCCTTGATGGAACGACTTGGCCTGCCGGGCACCATCCGCGCTTCATTCGCGTTTTATAATAGCATTAAGGATGTTGAACGCTTTGCCGAAGCCCTCAGCCTAATTGCCCAAGGCGGCTCGTTTTCAACCGCTGATACGGCGCCCACTCAATCCGTTTTTGATAGCTCCCCTTTTGGTCGAGAAGTGAATGACCGTGATATTCTGGCCAAACTGACCCCCTTAAAAAACTGGAATGATCGTTATCGGGAGATCATGCTACTTGGCAAGCGCCTACCATCATTTACAGCGACGATGAAAAGCGATACGCCGCGCATTAACGGTTGTGAAAGTGATGCCTGGGTCATGGTCGAAAAAGACGCTGACGGCGCACTCTGGTTTGCCGCCGACTCGGATGCCCGCATTATTCGCGGATTAATCGCCCTCGTCCTCGCTGCGCTAAACGGCCGGACGGCACAAGAGATTCTGGACTTTGATATTGATGGCTACTTTGAACAACTACAGCTAAGCCGACATCTTAGCCCTTCTAGGGGCAACGGTTTGAAAGCGATTATTGAAGTGGTCAAACACCACGCTCATGATGCCCTCAACGAGAGCCCAGTTTAACAAAGGTATGTCTTGATAGGGAGTAAAGCAGAACAGCAAGCGGATGACGCGCTACCGGCTTATGATTTAAAACCGGCAGTCTAACTCATCGTATCGGCGCTAATCATAATCAAGTCGCGCCCATCATCTTTGGCATCATAGAGCGCATCATCTGCCGCTTTAACCAGCCCATCAAGGTTCGATGAGTTATGGGGGAAGCAGGATACCCCAGCACTAAAGGTATACTGGATTTCCTGTGATTCATCCTCTAGCACAACCGGGTTGTCGCGAAGTGTTGATTTAAATTGCATCAGTAGCTGGACAGCACTATCAATGCCGGTATTGGGCAGCAACAAGAGAAACTCTTCACCACCCCAACGCATCAGCGAGTCCGAACGACGCAACACACCGTTGATCAAGGTTACAAAATGCTTTAGCGCTGCATCACCGGCCAAATGACCATAGGCATCATTAATATTTTTAAAGTGATCAAGGTCGATCAAACAGATTGTTAGTTGCTGCTGATAACGCACCGCATAACTCAGCTGCTTAGAAAAATGAATATAACCTGCTCGACGATTCAATAACCCGGTAAGGTGATCATGACTCGCTTGGGAGCGCAGCATCTCTTCTAGTTGCTTACTCCGAGTAATGTCGTGACACATCCCGACAACGCGTACCGCCTTGCCATCAGCATCACGTTCGCATACACGCCCCCGGTCCCTCACCCAAATATAGCTACCATCTCGCCGCTTAAGCTGATATTCCGCTTCGTAGCTGTCGGTATCACCGTCGATATGCGCCCCTAAGGTCGCCATCACCCGCTCGCGATCTGCTTCATGCACCGAGGAGATCCATGTTTCAACGCAGGGTTCCATCTCATGGGGCAGATAGCCTTGCAAGCGTTTCAATTGCGGCGAGAAAAACACCTCATTTGTCTGGGTATTCCAATCCCACAGGCCATCTGAGGCCTCATTAAGGGCATAGGTGAGCCGTGCATCCTTGGTGCGAAATTCTTCGCGCTGAGAGGAAGTGCGATCCAAGTTGCGAGCAATCGAGAGGAATAGTTCTTGGCCTTCAAACTCTATCACCGAGGTATACACCTCGACGGGAAAGAAGGTTCCTTGCTGATGGAAATGACGGCCGATAAAGGTAAACGCTTGAGGTCGGGCAGCATAGATCAATTCAGAAATCTGCGCCCAATGCTCCTCATTTTCAACGCCATGCTGCAGTGAGATAACACTGTGTTGTAAGAGCTGCTCGCGACTCATGCCCAAATCTTGCCAAGCACAGGTATTCGCATCAAGAATGCGGGAGGTTTGCGGCTCTAATACATAGATCGCATCGCTACAGCCTTCAAAGATAGCTTTATAGAATCCTTCCGAAAAGCATGCTGACATAGTAATAAAGCCAAATAGTTATTGATGAAACGATCTAGACACTCTGTTCGCCAAGCTAAAAATCAATCAGAAAAGACAGCGCATGCCATCTGCTATCGTCAATTAAATGAATTATAGCACCTTTTGTTCACGCGCAGCCCGCTCAAGCATTTTCTGCAGTACTCGGGAGACCGCCACAAAACCAAAGGTCGCGGTGACACAAGTTGAGGCACCAAAACCACCACTGCAATCTAACCGCGTATTGCCATCAGCCACTGTTTTCATCTGACAGACACTGCCGTCGGGCTGCGGGTAGACCAGTTGCTCAGTAGAATAGACACAATCAACCGCAAACCGCCGACCGCTTTTACTGAAGTTATAATAACGACGCAATAAGGAGCGGGTTTTCGCCGCCAGAGGATCATGATGGGTTTTACTCAGATCGGCAATATTGATCTGGGTAGGGTCCGTTTGTCCGCCCGCACCACCCACGGTAATCACCGGAATTTTACTACGTTTACAGTGAGCAATCAGTGCCGCTTTCTCTTTAACACTGTCAATACAGTCAATTACGTAATCGAACTGTTTACCGATTAAGGTTGAAATATTATCTAAGGTGATAAAATCATCGACCACCTCAACCTGACAATCTGGATTAATCAGCCGAATTCGCTCCGCCATTGCCTCGGTTTTAGGCTCACCGATAGTGGTGTTCAATGTATGGATCTGACGATTGGTATTGGTAATACAGATATCGTCGAGATCAATCAATGTGATATGGCCAATGGCTGAGCGGGCTAATGCCTCTGCCGCCCACGAGCCCACACCACCGATACCAATGACACAGATACTGGCCTGCTGAAACAGCTCGACCCCGGCTACACCGTAGAGTCGCTGGGTACCACCAAATCGCTGTTGAAAGGTATCAGACATAAATAAAATGCACCCTAAAAGTCATCTTCCGTCAGCTCCGTTATAACAGCATCACCACAATGGCAACAATCACCCTCGATAAACACAATACCCTTGAGCAGATATTCCCGCGGATTAATCATTCCCAAATTAACCGCCTGGCAGCTATCACACCAAGTTTGTTGCAAAAATGCTTGCTGCTCTTCCTCACTGCGGGCACTGAAATCCCGCTCGATTCGTTCTTCTTGCATAGGAGTACCCTTACTAACGGTCTGGTTTCGCGTCATTCTGACAACTTATGATGATCTTGGCCATGCGAGGTTGCCTGGCGGCACCCATGTTTCTAACTGCTGTTTTACCGACGGTTGAAGAAAAAGCTCCCCCACAGTCGGATCACAGCGATATTCACAACGCTGCCCCTGCCAATCGAAAGCAATACTCCAGGCATGTAAATAACCACGATCTACCGGTGAGTCGGACACACTGTGATAACGCTGATCACCCAGAATCGCCGCACCAATACTTTTCAGTGCCACTCGCAGCTGATGCGTCTTACCGGTTAAAGGACGCAACAAAAACAAACGCATCCCGGGCTGCGGTGAACAGCTGAAAAACCGCGTGATAGCGGGGTTATTCTGTGTGGTCGTGAGCTTCCAGCTACCTCGACGGGCACGTTCCATATCGCCTTTAATCAAACCCTGCTTTTTACGGGGCTTCTGATCGGAGAGCGCAATATAATATTTTTCGACTGTTTTAGCCTGAAACTGACGGGATAGATAGGAAGCGGCTTCGCCATGACGGGCCAAGATCAGCAATCCTGAAGTCATTTTATCGAGTCGATGCACAAGATAGAGTGGGCCACAATTTAACGCTGTTGATATCTGTTGTAACAGCCCTGCCTCGGCCTGATCTCGATGTACTGAAATACCGGGGGCTTTATTGATAATGATATAATCGGGGGTCTGAGCAATCAGAGAAAAGTTAGACATCAATGGTTTTCCCAACTCAAAACAGCGACACAAAAGCCCGCAGAGAGTGGCCGTGCCAATACAGTCCGTTCAGACGACGGGTCACCCAGTGGGCTTCGGCGTTAGTGCCTTCAATGGTGAGTACCGCGACGGTCTGCTCAGACAGATCCCCGGGAACCAGCTCTAAAGCGTCCACTTCGGTGTAATGCGCTAACATTTCTTGTAACTCGGCTTCAGACACATCAGACGTAAAGCCTGCCAGAATAATTTTCATAGTGATCCAGCGTAAGGTCAGAGACCTAGAACTTGCTTAACAAAGGGAATCGTCACTTTACGTTTGGCGCTCAACGAAGCCGAATCCAGCTTATCTAACAATTTAAACAGATCGGACATGCTGCGACTGGCTCGATGGATAAGAAACCATGCAACCTCTTCACTGATGGTAAAACCACGCCCACGGGCACGTAACTGCAGAGCCTGCACTTTGCCATCATCATCAAGATTATGCACCTGAAACACCATTCCCCAACTCAAGCGGGACGCCAGATCAGGCAGGTTCAGATTTAACTGACGTGGCGCGCGATCACCCGCGACCAACAAACGATTGTTTTCAGCCCGAATACGGTTAAAAAAGTGAAACACTCCTTCTTCCCAAGCTTTGTTACCCGCAATAATTTGAATATGATCGATGCAGACTAGATCCAGATGTTCCATCCCTTCAAGGATACCCGGCCCCATATCCATCAGCTCATCTAAGGGCAGGTATACCGCCGTACGGCCCACCGGATCCGAGGCATGACAAACCGCCTGCAACAGGTGCGAACAACCGCTATCGCTATTACCCCAGATATATAAGTACTGCTCGCCTTCACCGCGGGCAGCCTGATCGAGGGTACTGCAAAGCAGTTCATTCCCCTGATAAAGGAAATTTTCAAATCGGGCATCATCCCTCAGGGTGATCCCTAGGGGTATCTGAAACGGCTCAGGACTACTCATCTATATCAATACTTATATGGCCAGCAGCTAGGCACCGGGCCTTTACTCACATTTTAAGTTTCTGGGCTTCCAAGCTATATCGCATCAAAAACATAGGCTTAGCGTCTGTTTTCGTGGTTAGCCCGGTATTACGATGCTCATTCACAATTGAGCACTGAATCTTAAATCTCTTGCTTCAATCCTACGACCGCTCAACAATCATAAAGTTTACTACTTTTATAACCCTGATGCAGGTGGCGAAGGAGCACCATAATAACCGCCGCAACGGGAAGTGCAATCAAAATCCCTACAAAACCGAATAGCTGGCCACCGGCCATAATGGCGAAGATAACAGCAACAGGATGCAAGCCAATACGATCCCCCACCAACAGCGGTGTCAGGACCATACCTTCCAATGCTTGACCGATAGCAAATACCACCCCCACCCAAGCCAACATAGTAATATCATTGAACTGCAACATGGCGGCGACACCCGCAGCCACAATCCCCACGATAAAGCCCATATAAGGCACAATACTGGCCACGCCGGCTAACATCCCCACCAGCAAAGCTAAATCCAAACCGACCGTCCAAAGCCCTAGCGCGTAGATAATGCCTAGCGCCAACATCACCAACAACTGACCTTTAATAAAGGCACCTAGCACCTCATCACATTCATTCGCCCAGAGGGTGACCTTTTTTTCTAGGTTACGCGGCAAGAGATAACCAATTTTCCCCATCATGACATCCCAGTCACGTAACAGATAGAACATCACTACGGGAATCAGCACTAAGTTAGCCACCCAAGCGGCCACCGCCAAACCCGACTCGCCGACACTACTAAAAACGGTTTTAACCAGACTCCCGGTTTGCTGCCAATGACCACTCATCAACGCCTGCAAACTCTGTAGATCAAAACCAGCCAATGAGATACCCGTATTTGTCTCCAACCAAGGTATCCAGACCGTTTGGATCATAGCAAACACCTGAGGCACCATTTTAATCATCACCTGCAACTGATATCCCAGCTTAGGCAATAACCAGATCACCAATAACAACAACACCGTAGTCATCACCAGAAATACCACGACCACCGACAGGGTACGGCTCAACCCGCGAGCTTCCAACCTATCGGCTAATGGATCGGTTAAATAGGCCAGTAGAGCGGCTACAACAAACGGGGATAAAATAGGTTGCAGCAAATACAGCAGCAAGGCCATCACGACCCCGAGGATAAGAAAAAACCACCGCTGTGAATCACTCATAAACATTCCCTCTTCCACTGACGGGTAGGACACGCGTTGACACCGATTTTATCAGCATGATGTGTTAGTCCTGCCAGCGGTATGAATAAACCGTTTCAGCACCGCCGGCATTTAGCCTTGGCGTTGGCGACATACGGGGATTCAGGCGGATAGCCTGTTCCAACGATGACACACCACCTTGGACCTCAACTCGAAACTGTACTCGATCAGCCTGGACTCCGCTGATCCGCAACGCCTCAACCGGAGGCAACTGACGCAAATAATCCAACAACTGCAGGTAATCTTCTGTATCGGCGACATTGGTGACTTCGAGTTGCAAACCGGTTTCGACGTAATTAAAACGGACAGCACCCAATGACGCTAGCACGGTATCCGCAGTATCATCGATAACCTCTTGTAATTGATCGGACAATGCTCCCTCTGGTTTAATTGAGCGGGCGTTGCCTGCTTGCAATAACAACCATTCGGTTTGCCAACCACCACTGTGACTCTGTGTTAACCGGCCAATCAAAATAGCATCGGGCTGGTAACGTTGCGATGCTTGCTCAATAGGCTCGCGAAAAAAGCCCCATAAGTCACTCACATCCAGTGCCGTCTGATCATTCAGATCGAATAGCGGTATATCTAAGGGAACTCCCCGCGCTTGAGCCTGCTGAGTCAACTGAGTGTAAATTTCACTTTCAGGCGCCACATAATCACGCGGGGCTGCACCACGCTGTTCGGCCAACCAAACCAAGACAACTGGGCGGGCAGACCCAACCGGGTTGAGATTGGCCTGCTGCAACAACCGCTCAACCAGCACCTGATCGAACTCCAATAATAAACGCTGACCTAGCACCTCGCGCCCATCGCCCGCCGAGATAGGCGTCTGTGTTGCCTGATAACTAAATTGATTTAACCACGCCGAGGGCTGCTGCAAGGCACTCACCACCGCGGGTTTATTCATCACATTACTTCGCCCAGACACTTTAATAAGGACGGCTTTCAACCCCTGCTGTAGCTGCTCATCGGAAGGTTGAGCCAATTGTTCCGGCACCAGCATTTCAGCGCTATATAAACCCTTCACCATACCCGCCTGGGTTAAGGTACACAGGCCTAGCAGCATCACTAGCAGCAGACCATTACAAAGCTTACGTATCATGATTGTTCATTAGCCCCATTTGACTGTTTGATAATCAATTCAGACAGTCTGAAAAAAGTGTCTTTTTAAGCGGCATAAACTTTAACACACAATAGCCCCCTCACCATCAACCTGATAGAATACGCGTCAAATTTTTTCAATCAGTAATCAGCCCGAACAGGTTCATACAAACTATGTCTGCAACTGACCATAACACTCCTATCAGCTACAAAGACGCTGGTGTCGATATCGATGCCGGAAACGCACTGGTAGATCGCATTAAAGGCGTTGCAAAACGCACCGCCCGTCCCGAAGTTATGGGTGGCCTAGGTGGCTTTGGCGCTCTATGCGAAATCCCAGAAGGCTATAAAAAGCCTGTACTGGTATCCGGTACCGACGGTGTAGGTACTAAGTTGCGTCTAGCAATGGACCTGAAAAAGCACGATACCATCGGCATCGACCTAGTCGCCATGTGTGTTAACGACCTTATTGTTGCGGGTGCCGAACCCCTGTTCTTTCTCGACTATTATGCGACGGGCAAACTAAATATCGATATCGCCGCCGACGTTGTGACCGGTATTGGTGCGGGCTGTGAACTCGCCGGCGCAGCACTTGTCGGTGGTGAAACCGCGGAAATGCCCGGCATGTATGAAGGCGAAGATTATGATCTCGCGGGTTTCTGTGTTGGTGTTGTTGAGAAAGATGACATCATCGATGGCTCTAAAGTCAGCGTCGGCGATAAAATTATTGCCCTTCCTTCATCCGGCCCACACTCCAACGGTTATTCTCTGATCCGCAAGATCATCGAAGTCCGTGACGCCGACCTAAGCGGCACCGTCGATGGTAAGCCACTGACTGAAGCGCTGCTTGAGCCAACCCGTATCTACGTTAAGCCAGTGCTGCAATTAATCAAAAACAGCCAGGTTAATGCGCTATCCCACATTACTGGTGGCGGCTTGCTGGAAAACATTCCCCGCGTACTGCCACAAAATGCTAAAGCCGTTATTGATATTAATAGCTGGCAGATGCCGGAAGTGTTCCGTTGGATTCAAAAGCTGGGTAACGTTGATGCCCGTGAAATGTACCGCACCCTCAACTGCGGTATCGGCATGGTGATCTGCGTACCCGCGGAAACCGCAAATACTGCCCTGCAAATCCTTAAAGATGCCGGTGAAGCTCCCTTTATTGTTGGCGAAATTGCAACCGCCGCCGAGGGCGAAGAACAGGTCGATCTACTGGGCCTGGAGGCCTAAGAATGGCAGACAAAAGCATTGTTGTTCTGATCTCCGGCAGCGGCTCAAACCTGCAAGCGATCATCGATGCTATCGCGAGCGGCCAGATTGATGGCCGCATCGCTGCGGTACTGAGTAATAAAGCAGAAGCGTTCGGCCTTGAGCGGGCTAAAACAGCCGGCATTCCTCAAATCATGATCAATCATAACGATTATGACAGCCGCGAAAATTTCGATAAAGCGATGATCGATGCCATTGATGCATATACGCCAGATCTCATTGTGCTGGCGGGCTTTATGCGCATCCTCACGCCCGCGTTTGTGCGGCACTATCAGGGACGCATGCTTAACATCCATCCATCCCTGCTACCTAAATATAAAGGCCTGCATACTCACCAACGCGCTTTGGATGCCGGTGATGCACAGCATGGTTGCACAGTTCACTTTGTTACAGAAGAACTCGATGGTGGCCCGCTCGCCATCCAAGCACCCCTGAGTATTGAGTCAACCGATACAGCCGAAAGCTTACAGCAGCGTGTCCACAGCACGGAACATACAATTTATCCGCTAGCGGTTGAGTGGTTCTGTGCCGACCGTCTGACGCTATCCGTTTCAGGCGCTGTTCAGCTCGATGGCACTAATCTGCCACCTGAAGGATACCAATTCATTCAGGAGTAACTGATGCGATTCAGTAAACTACTTATCCCGGCCTTACTACTTTCTTGCTCACTCACGGTACAGGCCGCCGAACTATTCAAACCCTACAAGGCTGTTTATAAAGCCCAATGGGATATAGGCATCGCCTTCGGAGGCGACGCTATTGGCGAACTAACACGCAACGGTAACCAGTGGAAAGCCTCTCTCAGTGCCGAGGCATTAATTGCCAAAGTCGACGAATATTCCGAATTCACCCTAGAAGACGATAACGTCGTACCACAGCATTACGAATATCATCGCAAAGTCATTGGCAACAACAAGGACACCGTGTTGCAGTTTGACTGGAACAACAGCAGCGTCTTAAAGGCTAGCAAAAAGCAGCCTAAAACAATGACAATCCCCACCGGCACTCAGGATAAAATCAGCTATCAAATGCAGCTGCGCCTCGACTTAGCCGCCGGAAAACAGCAGCTGTCTTATCAAGTGGCCGATGGCAACAAGATCAAAATCTATCCCTTTATTATTGTCGGCACGGAAACAGTCGAAACTGCTATAGGCACTTTTGAAGCCGTTAAGATTCAACGCGATCGCGGGGCTGACAGTAAACGCGAAACCTTCCTGTGGTGCGCCCCAGAACTCGACTATATGGTTGTAAAACTGCAACAGGTCGAAAAAAGCGGCAAGGAGTACAGCTTGCTAATCGACAAACTGGAATTTATGGAACCCTGATGACCCCATACGAACAACAGGCCGACTCAATGTATAACCAGCTGATCGAGATGGAGAACGGCGCCGAACCCAATCAACTGTTTCTGTGCAGCTACCTTCTCGGTCACATAAGCTTGGTCAGCGCGGAGCAAGGCGATACCGCTCAACAGTTTAGACAAAAACTAGAACAAAGCTTAGAAAACGCCTTTAAAATTGACCAGCTAAGCGAGCAAGATATCAATGATATTCGCGCCCTCTGGCAACAGCTCAGCGAGACAAATGCATGAATTTTGACAAAGAGGGTATAGTCTCAGTCTGGTATTCGACCACCGACTTCGCAACCATTCCCGATAGTTATTTTGAAGAAGATGAACAGGGCCTAGATCGTTGGGCTAAAAACTTTGAAATTACTGAATATGATCCTGAAAACATGGAAACTAACGGCTGTGAGAAAGGCATTGCTCCCATCCGTGAGATTATCGCCCCATGCTCTTGGTCATATTCCTATGGTGATGCCATCATTAAAAAGATCGAAAAGCTGGGTGACAAACAGGTTAGCTGGATAATTCTGCTGTTTGATTTTGAATACCGCGCCAAGAAAACTCATATCTTCGAAGACGAATACGTGCACTTTGTTGGCTGCTTCCCATACGACATGGACGCAGGCAACTTAGAATAGCAGCACCCTTTGCCAGCAAAGTGAGGGCCTGCTTCGCCGCTAGCGCCTTCACGCAAAACAAAACTCACCTACAAACCAAGCCCATTTCCACACAAAGCCTATTCAAAACGAAACGGCTTAAAAGCGAAACTTAGCCAGGCTGATTCGCCCATTCAGCACCGCAACCCCCTCCTCTTGCAACAATTCCACCTGCCTCAAATACCCCTCACTGCCAACCGGCATAGATATTCGGCCACTGGCATTAATCACACGAAACCAAGGCAGTTGAGTATCCTTAGGCAACTGACTCAAACAACGCCCCACCATTCTAGCCGCACCGGGCATACCCGCCATCTGGGCCACCTGACCATAGGTAGCAACCCTCCCCTCAGGAATCGCCGCCACCGCATGCCATATCATCTCATACGCCGGATTCTGCGCCATACCACTCCTCAAGCAAACCAAACATTAGATATTCGACGCCTAAACACTGAGCCTAAACAAAACGCCCATTGCGACCAACCGAACCAAATAAAAACATCATAAAAAGAAAGTTTGAAATCATTCAAGCGCCTTCTGAGCGAAAAAACGGCGACAACAATTACATTTAGAGCCCCCCCATTCGCGCGCACTCCAACAGACCAACACCAAGCGATAAACAATACTATCGATAACAACGCCCCAGAGAACAACCACCACGAGAATTAGACACCAAACTCTGATACATTGGTCTGAAGCTCAGCGGCAGTGCAACCCAAAGCCACCATGATGAAGAAAATAATGCCCCGTATAAAAGCACTCATACAAACTCACTACTTGCTTCTACTGCTAACACTGAGTCCAGCAAGCGCCTTCGCCTCGGCCATTCCTGATTTTGATCAACAAGGGCTAACACAATGGGAAAGCGAAAACTTTGTTGGTGAAACCCGCTACAGCCTTACAACCGAAGGCGATAATGAGATATTGGAAGCCCGCTCTAACCAATCAGCATCCGGCCTCTTTTATAAACAGGCCTTACCCATTACCGCAGACACCCGACTCAGTTGGCGCTGGAAAATCAACAACACCTGGCCTGACGCGGTCGAAACCAGCAAAACCGGTGATGACTTTCCGGTACGCGTTTACATCGTAGTTTCAGACGGCCCGTTTTTTTGGCAAAAACGCACCCTCGTCTATGTCTGGTCTAACAACAAACCGATCAACAGCCGCTGGGATAACCCGTACACCAGCAAGGCGCTGATGTGGGCAGTTGATAGCGGTACAGAACTGGCCGGGCAATGGACCGAACACCACCGCCCTTTACAAGCCGACCTCAAGACAGCCTTTGACACCATTTACACCGAAATCGAGGCCATTGCCATCATGACCGACAGCGATAATGGTGGCTCAAGCTTCCTCAGCTGGTATGACAACATCGAACTAAACTGAACAATATCCGCCCTCTGTGATCGCAACAAGAAAAAACGGGCATTTATTTAATAATGGGCGTATAATACCGCGTTTTACAATTCCATTCCTTCCGGTACCTTCAAATATGTCAGACACACAAGTCGCGTTCAGCGACCTTGATCTCCCCTCTTCCGTTCTTAAATCCATCACAGAGCTTGGCTATGAAACACCATCACCAATTCAAGCCGCTTGTATCCCGCTATTACTGAACGGGCAGGATGTTCTGGGGATGGCACAAACAGGTACCGGTAAAACCGCTGCTTTCGCTTTACCTTTACTGAGCCGTATTGACCTGAAACTCAACAAACCTCAGGTTTTGGTGCTAGCACCAACACGCGAACTCGCGGTTCAGGTGGCTGAAGCGTTCCAAGCGTATGCACGTCACGTTCCTGGTTTCCATGTACTGCCGATCTACGGTGGTCAGAGCTATGCCCTGCAGCTGAAACAACTGCGTCGTGGCCCACATGTTGTCGTGGGTACACCTGGTCGCGTAATGGATCACTTGGATCGCGGCACACTCAAGCTTGACGAACTCAAAGCAATGGTGCTTGACGAAGCCGACGAAATGCTGCGCATGGGCTTTATCGATGACGTTGAAACCATTATGGCTAAAACGCCGTCAGAACGTCAGACTGCACTATTTTCGGCCACCATGCCGGAACAGATCCGTCGGATTACTAAGCGTTATATGCGCGATCCGCAAGAGATCAAAATTGCATCAAAAACATCCACCATGGAAAACATCGATCAGCGCTGCTGGATCGTTTCTGGTGTCAACAAACTTGATGCACTGGTTCGTATTCTGGAAACAGAAGACTGTGGCGGTATCATTATTTTTGCCCGCACGAAAACAGCCACCACCGAAATTGCCGAAAAACTTGAAGCTCGTGGCTATTCTGCAGCAGCACTTAACGGTGACATGAACCAGCAGCTACGTGAACGCACCGTACAGCGCCTGAAAGACGCCAAACTCGATATTGTTGTTGCAACCGATGTTGCCGCACGGGGTCTTGATGTTGAGCGTGTCGGCATGGTGATCAACTATGATATCCCTTATGACACCGAAGCCTATGTTCACCGTATCGGTCGTACCGGTCGTGCTGGACGTGACGGCAAGGCGATTCTCTTTGTTGCACCACGCGAACGTCGCCTGCTGAAACAGATCGAACAAGCGACACGTCAGCCAATCAAGCAGATGGACCTTCCTTCACGGGATATGGTGCAGAGCAAACGCCTTGAATCTTTCCGCGAACAGATTACCACTATCTTCAATGATGAAGACATGGGAACCTACCGCGAGCTGATCGATCAACTGGCTTCTGAAACCAAGCTGGAAACATTGGATCTAGCCTCTGCCTTGCTGTTTATGGCACAGAAAGAGAAACCACTGATTCTACCGCCTGAGCCTGAGCCACGTGCTCGCCGCGAACGAGACAACGACCGTGATAGCGATCGTGGTGCCAAGCGCGAACGCATTAACTATGCGGATCTCGATGTATACCGCCTTGAAGTCGGCCGTAACGACGGCATACAGGTTAAAAACATCGTCGGCGCAATTGCTAACGAAGCGGACATTAACAGCCGCCATATCGGGGATATCCGGCTATTTGATGATTACAGCACCGTTCAGCTACCTAAAGGTATGCCGACCGAAGTATTGCAGCAACTCAAAGGCGTGTTTATCTGTCGCAAGAAGATCGATATCAGTCTGATGGAAGGTGAAATTGCTCGCCCTGCTCCTCGCAAACCACGCGGAGAGTTTAAAGGCAAAGGTCGCGGCCCTAACGATCGTAGTGCACCTCGCAAGCCACGGCCAAAACGCGAAGGCTAAGCACTCCTATGCGTTAAAAAACTAATTAAAAGAGAGCCTATTGGCTCTCTTTTTTTGCGTCCACATTAGCCAATGTTAACCGCCAATGAAATGCTAATAAGCCCTACAAGGCACTGCAGCATAACTACTTGAAAGCAATCCAAAAGCAACAAAAATCTAACTAAGGATTCAGTTGCAACAGCGCATCACCCTCTGCTAACCTCTAACTAAAGATCGATCATTAAGCCTCACAGCAAGGTGTCTTTAAAGCGCCCAACATAGGCATTGAATGCATCTTAAACCGCTTTCATTAAAAACAATCTAGCTGGCCTATCACCAGCAATTCGGTCTCAATACAGGATATTAACCATCAGTATCAAACAGCAGAACAACCAAGGCAGCCGTATTAATCCTCTCGCTGATCTGCACCCCAATGCCGTACAGGATCAACGTTGACATTGTCAGCCTTGACCTTGAACGCACACCTGAGCAGATAATTGACATCAAAGGAAACCCACCATGAAAAAAGCCATTACTTTAGTTTTCGCAATGACCTTTCTTTCTGTGCCGCCCGCGATGGCCCACGAACACGCCCATATGGATATCAGTTCTGAATATATTGCCGGTTTTTTGGCTGGTGCTAACTTGACCGATGGCGCTATTATTCAGAACATCAACACAGGCAATGAAAGCGATTTTTTACAGCGAGCCTACCGCACTCGACTCGGTAAAAAACATCCTAATGCACAAGCGACCTATCTAGCAGGCTTCTGCCTACCCGAGGGAATAGATGACAAAACAGTGATCCATAAAGTCACCGAAAAACTAAAAAGCACCACATACCCCGAAAATACTCAACGGGATGTCATCGTTTATAACACCATCAAATCACTCTACCCTTGCCGAGAGTAAACCCCTTAATCCAACCCACACACGACAGAGAACACCGTAGAAAACAGATGCGACTAATATTTATGATAGCGACACAGTTTAGATTAATTAGCCGATTACAGAGTTTAGGAGTCACCAATGAGACGTAAAAGTAAGGCTGTAGGTAAAGTGTATACCGCACCCTGGGAAAAAGCTTTCGCGACTGTTCTGACCCCTTTAGAGGAGTTTATCCATCGCCAGACCACCAGTGGTATCTTACTGATGCTGTTTGCAGTGGTCGCACTGGTTGTCGCTAACACCCAGCTAAATGAAGGCTATCACCACATACTGCAAACACACTTCGTTATCGGTTTCGAAGGCTTCCAATTATCCAAAACGCTACACCATTGGATTAATGACGGCCTAATGGCGCTTTTCTTCTTGGTCGTCGGCCTCGAATTGAAACGCGAGCTGCTGGTCGGCGAACTGGCGAATATAAAGCAAGCATCATTACCCATTATTGCCGCTGTGGGCGGCATGCTGATGCCCGCGCTGATTTATGCAGCTATCAACCCAGAAGGCCATACCCTGAACGGTTGGGGTATCCCTATGGCCACCGACATCGCATTTGCCCTTGGCGCGTTGGCGCTGCTAGGCAACCGGGTACCACAGAATCTACTGATGTTTCTGGTGGCACTAGCAATTGTCGATGACTTAGGCGCAGTGGTCGTTATTGCGGTATTTTATACCGAAACGATCAATATCCCTGCCCTATTGACCGCAGGGGCAATGGTCTTCGTCCTCATCTGCCTCAACCTTGGTGGTGTACGACGTATCCTACCCTATTCCCTGATTGGCGTTATTCTCTGGATCGCGATGCTAAAAAGTGGCGTACATGCCACCCTAGCAGGGGTTTTACTCGCCTTCACTATTCCGATGAAACCTAAATATGACCCCAAGCGCTTTCTGGCTCTAGTCCGCGACAGCGCCGATCATATTAAAAGCGTATTCGGTCAAAACGAGAATATTATATTAAACGATGCATTAAGGTCCCGTGTGCGGGCACTTGGAGAAGGGGTTTATAAAGTTCAAGCACCGGCTCAAGTACTCGAACATAAACTGCACCTACCATCGGCTTATCTGATCATTCCAATCTTCGCTCTTGCCAATGCCGGCGTGCCTATTAACTGGTCTGAATATGCCGAAGTACTTTCACACCAGGTCACGCTGGGTATAGGTGCAGGTCTGATTTTTGGTAAGTTAATTGGTATCGCTGGATTTACATGGCTGGCTGTCAAACTGAAAGTTAGCTCACTGCCGAAAGGCCTGAATTTCGATCATATCATCGGGGTAGCCTTCATGGGCGGCATCGGTTTCACCATGTCGATTTTCATCGCTGAATTAGGCTTTGCCCAATACCCATCAGACCTACTGATGGCTAAAACCGGCATTCTGTTTGCCTCTTTAATCTCAGGCCTCATCGGCTTTGCTTGGCTGTACTTTAAAACCAGCAAAAACGAAGCATAACCCTCCAGAGAAAAGAGAGTCTAAGGCTCTCTTTTCTCCACCCCTTCCGTAAAGGCCATCAATTACTCACTCAACTAGCTTCTAAAGGCTTCAACTGATCACCGAGGCGCACAAGCCCCGACTCAAGAATCCGCGCACACAGCCCGCCATAGCCTAGCATCGAGGCTGCACCGCCCTGCCCTAGCGCTTGATTCATCCGCACACAGGGATAACATAATGCCGTTGCTTCGAAGATCGCACCACCAATACTAAAGGTTTGATGCCGCAAGGCATTAAGATTGATACCACTAACCACTAAATTACGTCGCAGCAAACTTGGATCTATCTGCGCGATGCCCGTATAAGTTTCAATCAAACCGATGAACTCACTGGAGATCAGTGTGACCTGCCGTGCAGAACCCGGTGTTTTAGCACACCGATGATCGCCTTCAAGACCTAAACCCGCAAGCGCTTGCGCCTGATCAACCACTAACATTGCCTGCTTACGCCCGGGCCGTAAGCCGATCCACTCGAGCCGACCAGGCTTAAGGTCTTTGCCATAGCGAGCAAACAGTTTTTTTTGCGTCATAGCGACTAAAAGATCCCCTCACCCTGCTGATCAATCATCTGCTTAGCTTTACGTATCGTCTCAGTTGCACAACTTTCACTGGAGGGCAGCATGTCAGCCCGAATAAACCGGTGGCTCTGCTCACCCTTAGTGATTACCCCGTTGACACGATAGCCGCCATCTTCATGCACGGGCGCCGGCGTAATCGTGAAGCCTTGATACTCTTCTGATGGCAACTCTTGCGGCACTTCCGGCTTTTTATCCGCCGCACCAAAAACCGATTTGATAGTAGAAAACAGACTCATAACAACTCCTTTAATAGATCAAACCAGAATACCTGTAGATAAGAATCAAACGCAATCAACAGGCACAAAAAAACCGCCGATAGGCGGTTTTTCTAACATCGAGTCGTTAACAAGTAGCTAAGCACTCATAACGACTCGAACAACGCAGTGCGTTTATTTCCAGCCAGTTACTTCACGCAGACCGTCAGCGATCTGAGCAAGGGAACGAACAGTTTTTACACCAGCAGCTTCCAGAGCAGCAAACTTCTCGTCTGCTGTACCTTTACCACCAGAGATGATCGCGCCAGCATGACCCATACGCTTACCAGCAGGTGCAGTAACACCAGCAATGTAAGAGACAACAGGCTTAGTTACGTTAGCTTTGATGTAAGCTGCCGCTTCTTCTTCAGCAGAACCACCGATCTCACCGATCATAACAATCGCTTCAGTCTGTGGATCGTTCTGGAACAGTTCCAGAATATCGATGAAGTTAGAACCTGGAATTGGGTCACCACCAATACCGACACAGGTAGACTGACCGAAGCCAGCATCTGTCGTCTGCTTAACCGCTTCATAAGTCAGGGTACCGGAACGTGAAACGATTCCGACCTTACCTGGCAGATGAATGTGGCCTGGCATGATACCAATCTTACACTCTCCCGGCGTGATAACACCCGGGCAGTTTGGTCCGATCAGACGAACACCTAGATTGTCACATACCACTTTACATTCCAGCATATCAAGAACTGGGATGTGCTCAGTGATACAAACGATCAGCTTGATACCACTGTTAGCCGCTTCAAGGATAGAATCCTTACAGAAAGCAGCAGGTACATAGATAACAGATGCTTCAGCACCCGTTACTTCAACCGCTTCGGCAACCGTATTAAATACAGGCAGACCTAAATGCTCAGTACCGCCTTTACCCGGTGTAACACCACCGACCATTTTAGTACCGTAAGCAATCGCTTGTTCAGAGTGGAAGGTACCCTGACCACCAGTGAAACCTTGACAGATTACTTTGGTGTCTTTATTAATCAGAACGGACATTGTTATTTACCCTCCGCTGCTTTAACGGCTTGCTCAGCGGCATCTGTCAGGCTAGTCGCGGCAATGATAGCCAGACCAGACTCAGACAACAGCTTAGAACCAAGCTCTGCATTGTTACCTTCCAGACGTACAACTACTGGTACTTTTACGCCTACTTCCTTCACTGCACCGATAATACCTTCAGCAATCAGATCGCAACGTACGATACCGCCAAAGATGTTAACCAGAACGGCTTTAACCTTAGAATCTTCAAGAATAATCTTGAAAGCTTCGGTAACACGCTCTTTAGTTGCGCCGCCACCAACGTCCAGGAAGTTAGCCGGAAATCCGCCGAACAAAGAAACGATATCCATCGTACCCATTGCCAAGCCAGCACCGTTAACCATACAACCGATGGTACCATCCAGCGCTACATAGTTAAGTTCCCACTGAGCCGCGCGTGCTTCACGCTCGTCTTCTTGTGAAGGATCTTGCATCGCTTGCAGATCTTTATGACGGTAAACAGAGTTACCATCAATCGCTACTTTAGCATCCAAGCAGTGCAGGTTGCCTTCGGTAGTAATAACCAGCGGGTTAATTTCAAGCAGAGCCAGATCTTTCTCTTTGAACATCTTAGCCAGACCCAGGAAAATCTGAGTAAACTGCTTAATCTGAACGCCTTCAAGACCCAGTTTGAATGCCAGTTCACGCGCCTGATATGGCTGTGCACCGGTGACAGGATCAATTGTCGCTTTAAGAATTTTCTCTGGTGTTTCTTCCGCAACCTTCTCGATCTCAACACCACCTTCAGTAGAGGCCATGAAGACGATACGACGAGATGAACGATCAACAACCGCACCCAGATACAGCTCATTAGCAATATCAGTGCAGTCTTCAACCAGAATTTTGGAAACAGGCTGACCATTAGCGTCAGTTTGGTAAGTTACCAGGTTTTTACCCAGCCAGTTGGCAGCAAATTCCTTTGCTTCAGCAGGAGAGTTGATCAGCTTTACGCCGCCAGCCTTACCGCGGCCACCTGCGTGAACCTGCGTTTTAACTACCCACTTATCACCGCCAATTTTCTCAGCAGCCGCCGCAGCAGCTTCTGGAGTATCTACCGCGATTCCTTTTGAAACCGGCAGACCATATTCGGCAAACAGCTGTTTACCTTGGTACTCATGAAGATTCATGCTCTAATCCGTCGTCTATTTCACACTTATCTAGGAACCTGCGAAAAGATAGGAGAGTGTACCTTTTCGCAGCCCAATTGCGTCCGGTGATAACAGATCCACCTTCTACAATAATCGGCCGGGAAATACCCGGCCGAAATTTAAAATCTTATTGTACAGCGATTAACGCTTTTTACGATTAGCCATATGGATAGCATGACCATCAACAGCCAAAGCTGCTTCATGGATTACTTCCGATACAGTTGGGTGCGCAAATACAGTTAACTGCAAGTCTTCTGCAGTTGAACCAAATTCCATCGCAATCGCCGCCTGAGCAATCAACTCAGAAGCCATACCACCCACCATATGAACACCCAAAATACGATCGGTTGCTTCATCGGCAATCATTTTAACGAAACCGTCTGTATCATCGGCAGCCATCGCACGACCCGAAGCAGCGAATGGGAATTTACCCACTTTAATGGCAACGCCAGCCGCTTTAAGCTCTTGCTCAGTCTTACCAACCCAGGCCAATTCAGGATGAGTGTAGATAATGCTAGGAATAACATCGTAATTCATCTGTGCATGATGTCCGGCGATAATATCAGCCACCATGATGCCTTCTTCAGATGCCTTGTGAGCCAACATAGGGCCACGTACAGAGTCACCAACCGCATACACGCCCGGCGCTTCAGTACGACACTGACCATCAACAAAGATAAAGCCGCGCTCATCCAGTTTAACGCCAGAATCATCCGCCAACAGACCTTTAGTCAATGGACGACGACCAACAGCAACGATCAACTTATCGACAACCAGCTCTTTATCGCCTTCAGCATCGGTATACTTCAGGGTGACTTCTTGACCATTGATCTCTGTACCGGTGCAACGTGCACCCAGTTTGATATCAAGGTTCTGCTTCTTAAAGACTTTAGCCGCTTCTTTAGCAACGTCCTTATCGGCCATCCCCAAGAACTCATCCATCGCTTCCAACACGGTGACTTCAGTACCCAAACGCGCCCAGACAGAACCCATTTCAAGCCCGATAACACCGGCACCGATAACACCCAAACGCTTCGGTGTTTCATCGATATTCAATGCGCCTTCGTTATCCAGAATCAGACCTTCAGTCAGCGGAGCTGGCGGAATTTCTACCGGCACAGAACCTGAAGCGAGAATCACATTGTCAGCAGCATAAACAGTTGCCGTGCCATCAGCAGCAGTCACTTGAACCTGCTTATTCGCCAGCAATTTACCCATACCTTGGATAACGGTAACACCATTGGCCTTAAATAGACCGGCAACACCCATGGTCAGGTTGCTAACGATTTTATTCTTGCGGGCAACCATTTTTTTAACATCCATGGAGATATCACCCGTCTGGATGCCATGTACGTCAGCGTGCTGTGTCTTATGGAACTGATGTGTTGACTCAAGCAATGCTTTAGAAGGGATACAACCCACGTTTAGACAAGTACCTCCCAATACAGGAGCCCCTTTGCCATCAACCCATTTTTCTACACACGCAGTTTTCAGACCCAACTGTGCTGCGCGAATAGCGGCTACATAACCGCCAGGGCCTGCACCAATTACAATTACGTCAAATTTATCAGACATCTCTTTCCTACCTATCGATTCGTTCTATTAATGGACTGAATTAAACTTCCAGCAGCATACGTGCAGGATCTTCCAGAAGGTCTTTAATAGTCACGAGGAATTGTACCGCTTCCTTACCATCAATCATACGATGGTCGTAGGACAACGCTAGATACATCATAGGCAGAATTTCAACCTGTCCATTCACAGCCATAGGGCGGTCCTGGATTTTGTGCATACCCATGATAGCGGTTTGTGGCGGATTCAGAATAGGTGTGGACATCAACGAACCAAACACACCACCGTTGGTGATTGTGAATGTACCGCCTTGCATATCATCCAGACCCAGCTTACCGTCACGGCCACGTTTACCGAAATCGGCAATCGTAGATTCAACATCAGCCAATGTCATTGCATCCGTGTCACGCAGAACAGGCACCATCAGGCCACGTTCAGTGGATACAGCAACACCAATATCTTGATAACCATGATAAACCATGTCGTTACCATCGATAGAGGCATTCACCGCTGGGAAACGCTTCAACGCTTCAGTCGCGGCTTTAACGAAGAAAGACATAAAGCCTAAACGAGTACCGTTATGGGTCTTCTCGAACAGATCTTTGTACTGCTTACGCAGTTCCATGATCGGCTTCATATTGACTTCGTTATAGGTTGTCAGCATGGCAGCGCTTTGCTGTGCTTCAACCAAACGCTTAGCGATAGTGGCACGCAGACGCGTCATTGGTACACGCTTCTCGACTCGCTCACCGCTAACGATATTCAGTGCTGCTGCATTATCAACCTTAACCGGCGCGGCAGGTGCTGCAGCAGGTTTAGTTTTCAGGAAGTTAACCACATCTTCCTTAGTGATACCGCCATTCTTGCCAGTACCTGAGATCTGGTTTGCATCCAAACCATTTTCTTCAATCAGCTTTCGTGCTGCTGGACCGACTTTTTCAGCATCCGTTGAAGCAGAAGCATCCGTAGATGCTGCAGGCGCTTCAGCGGCCGCCGGTGCAGCAGACGCCGCAGCACCCGCTTCAAAAATAGCCAGTACTTCTTCACTCAGTACAGTATCGCCTTCACCTTTGATGATCTCTTTGATCACACCATCAGACGGCGCTACAACTTCCAAAACAACTTTATCAGTTTCAATATCAACGATCAGCTCATCGGTAGCACAAGCTTCACCTGGCTGTTTGTGCCAGGTCGCTACAGTACCGTCGGCTACGGATTCAGGGAAGGTCGGCGTTTTGATTTCGATTGACATGTCTTTTCCTTTCTCAGTGCTACATAACAGGCTTTTTTGTCTGGCCTGTTAGCCATTGATTGCTTCATTAACCAGTTTTTCCTGCTGTTCAAGGTGTACAGAAATGTAACCTACGGCAGGAGCTGCGGCATGTGGACGACCCACACCTTCCATATGAATCTTGTCATTGTGACGAGCCAGTGCATGGCGCATATGATGCTGCGAACAATACCAAGCACCTTGGTTCATTGGCTCTTCTTGACACCAAACAACAGATTCAAGGTTAGTGTAATCTTTGATCGCATCAAACATTTGATCTTCAGGGAACGGATACAGTTGCTCAATACGAATAATCGCAACGTCATCCTTCTCTAATTCAGCACGACGGTTATACAGATCGTAATAAACCTTACCGCTACACAGCACAAGGCGTTTAACCTTCTTCGGCTCCAGCGTATCGGTTTCAGCGATAACGGGATAGAAAGCACCATCGGACAATTCATCCAGCGAAGAAACCGCCTGCTTATGACGCAACAAGCTCTTCGGTGTCATGACGACTAACGGCTTACGCAGTGGGCGAACAATCTGACGACGTAACAGGTGGAACATCTGCGCCGGCGTAGTCGGTACACACACCTGAATATTGTGTTCAGCACACAATTGTAGGTAGCGCTCTAGACGTGCGGAGGAGTGCTCTGGTCCCTGTCCTTCAAAGCCATGTGGCAACAGCATGGTCAAACCACACAGTCGAGCCCATTTATGCTCACCACTGGTAATAAACTGGTCGATAACAACCTGAGCGCCGTTGGCGAAATCACCAAACTGAGCTTCCCAGATCACGAGCGCGTTCGGCATCGTGGTTGAATAACCATATTCAAATGCTAACACCGCTTCTTCTGACAAGAAGGAGTCATGCAGGGTTAGCACAGGCTGATCCGCATCGATGTTTTTCAGTGGCTCATAGACTTCACCATTGCGCTGATCATGCAGCACAGCGTGACGATGCGAGAATGTACCGCGGCCGACGTCCTGACCGGTCAAGCGAACCGGGAAACCTTCCGCCAGAATAGTGGCATAAGCCAACGATTCAGCCATACCCCAGTTCAATTGCATAGCACCGACCGCCATACGCTTACGGTCGTCGTAGATTTTCTGAACCTGACGCTGAACCTGGAAGCCTTCCGGCACTTCACAGATTTTAGTGCCTAGCTCTTGCAGCAACTTGTTATCGACACGGGTATCGCAATCAAATGACCACTGGTGCCCTAAGTAAGGCGTCCAGTCAACAAACAACTCTTGGTTAGGCTGCAATACCAAGGAATGGGTGACATGCTTACCCTCTTCCAGATCCTTACGGTAATCCAGCTCTAGCTGCTTACTTTGCTCAGCAGTAAGAAGCCCCTCAGAGATCAACTGCTGCGCATAGAGCTCACGGGTCGACTTCTGCACTTTGATCTGTTTGTACATCAATGGCTGCGTGCCTGAAGGCTCATCCGCTTCGTTATGACCACGACGACGATAACAAACCAGGTCAATGACCACATCTTTCTTAAATTCAGTACGGTAATCAACCGCCAACTGAGTAACAAAGCGCACCGCTTCAGGGTCATCACCATTCACATGGAAAATAGGCGCCTGAACCATCTTAGCGATATCAGTACAGTATTCAGTCGAGCGGGAGTCTTCCTGCTTGTTAGTGGTAAAACCAACTTGGTTATTCACCACAATATGAATCGTACCACCGGTCTTGTAAGCACGGGTCTGGGACATCTGGAATGTCTCCATCACCACACCCTGACCCGCAAATGCTTGGTCACCGTGAATATTGACCGGCACAACCGTCGTACCAACCGAATCTTCACGACGATCTTGACGAGCACGTACGGAGCCTTCAACAACGGGTGACGAAATCTCAAGGTGGGATGGGTTAAACGCCATCGCGAGGTGAACTTCACCACCACCGGTCATTACGTTGGATGAAAAGCCCTGGTGGTATTTCACATCACCCGAAGTTTCCAGCGTTTTCTTACCTTCAAACTCACCAAACAGTTCGGTCGGGTTTTTACCGAAGATATTCACTAGGGTGTTCAAACGCCCCCGGTGAGCCATACCGATAACCACCTCACGAGCACCTTGCTTACCAGCACGCTGGATCAAGGTATTCAATGAAACAATCAGTGTTTCACCGCCCTCAAGACCAAAACGTTTAGCACCAGCAAAGCGGGAACCCAGATATTTTTCCAGACCTTCTGCCGCTGTCAGACGTTCAAGCACCATCATCTTCTTGTCGGCATCGACAACGGGATGAGAGCGAACGGGTTCCAGTCGAGATTGAATCCAGCGTTTTTCTTGAGTATCGACAATATGCATATATTCAGCGCCCACTGTTGTGCAGTAGGTTTTGTTTAGATCGTCGAGAATCTCTTTAAGCGTGGCCTCTTCACTACCAAAGAACAGGGAACCTGTTTGGAATGTAGTATCGAAATCGGCTGCAGATAATTCATGAAAACGCGGATCGAGATCCGGCACCGGTTCACGCTGACTCAGGTTCAGCGGATCGATATCGGCTGCCTGATGACCACGGACACGATAAGCATTAATCATCCGCAATACACGGATCTGCTTTTTCTCATGTTCAGAGCTACTGCTGTTACCGCCCACAGGCGCAGCATGGCGCTGATTCTTAGCCAAATAGAGGAAATGATCCCGAACCGTAGAATGTGGAACATCCTGGGTCAGGTTGTCGCCGACTTTGGGTAGTCGGTCAAATTCTTCACGCCATTCCTGAGGAATCGCGTTGGGGTCCATCAGATAGGATTCATATAGCTGCTCAATGTAAGACAGGTTGCCACCGTATAGATGGGCATTCTTCCACATCAGCTCCATTATGCCTTCTTGCATTCTTGATCACCCTGGCTCAGGGGTACTTTGGAAGTACAGGATGCACCACGTCCTGTCCAACTGGCCTTTTGGGCCGTCCCCTGTTTAGTTACCGTTATTATTTCTCACGTCTATGCCCTGTTAGAGGTACAGAGCATACGGGACGTGATTCTACGCTTTTTAACGCTTGGTTCATATATCAATGCAGAGGGAATTCTAAAAACTTTCCATACAAACGGATATAAGTCTTTTGACTAGTATCCAAAAATTACTTAAAAAAAGCGGCTCCAACAGGAGCCGCCTTATTTTTGCAATCAGGTCGCTTGTGAAAGCAACATGTTGCGGATCTTACCGATTGCCTTAGTCGGGTTAAGCCCTTTAGGACAAACCGCGACACAGTTCATGATCCCGTGGCAGCGGAATACACTGAAAGGATCATCCAACTCAGCCAGTCGCTCCGAAGTAGCGGTATCACGACTGTCAGCCAAGAAGCGATAAGCCTGCAGCAGACCAGACGGTCCAACAAACTTATCAGGGTTCCACCAGAAAGATGGGCAGGCAGTAGAACAGCATGCACAGAGAATACACTCGTACAAACCATCCAGCTCAGCGCGCTCTTCTGGTGACTGCAGACGTTCGATCGCCGGTGGCGGCGTATCGTTGATCAAGAACGGCTTGATCTTTTCGTACTGCGTATAGAACTGAGTCATATCGACAACTAGGTCACGAATAACCGGCAGACCCGGCAACGGACGCAATACAAGCTTGTCACTTTCAACAACTTCAGATAATGGTGTGATACATGCCAGACCATTCAGGCCGTTCATGTTCATACCATCTGAGCCACATACACCTTCACGACATGAACGACGATATCCTAACGTCGGATCCTTGTCTTTCAGTAGTTGCAGCAGATCCAATACCATGATGTCCTTGCCACCCGGGATATCAATATGGATATCCTGCATGTAAGGCGCATCATCGATCTCAGGATTATAGCGATATACACTTACCAGCATCGTAACAACCCCTTAGTAAGTTCGAACTTTTGGTGGGAATGCATCCATGGTCTTCGGAGCAAAGTTTACATCACGCTTAGTGATCTCTTTGGTCTTCGGATCAAACATTGAGTGGCACAACCAGTTAACATCATCACGTTCAGTGTAATCATTACGGGCGTGAGCGCCGCGACTTTCCGTCCGTGTCAGTGCTGCGATAGCCGTTGCCTCAGCAACTTCCATCAGGTTTTCCAACTCAAGGGCTTCGATGCGTGCAGTGTTGAAAGACTTAGACTTATCTTCAAGGTGCAGATTAGAGACACGTGTACGAATCTCCTTCAGCATCTCAAGGCCTTTCTCCATGCTTTCGCCTTCACGGAATACACCGAAATACAACTGCATGGTTTTCTGAAGATCAGCACGAACCTCAGAAACACGCTCACCACCGGTAGAATTGTTCAGACGATTCAGACGTGCCATCGCTTGTTCAATGTCAGCTTCAGTTGCATCATCAACAGCGTAGCCTTCAGCCATCTGCTTCTCGATTTGTATACCCGCAGCACGACCAAAGACAACCAAGTCAAGCAGTGAGTTACCACCTAAGCGGTTAGCACCGTGTACTGATACACAAGCCACTTCACCACAAGCAAACAGACCATCAATGATATAATCATTGCCGTCCGTATCGCGACCAATCGCTTGGCCACCAACGTTAGTGGCAACGCCACCCATCTGGTAGTGACAGGTCGGTACAACCGGCACAGGCTCTTTAACGGGATCAGCATGAGCGAATGTCTTAGACAACTCACAAATACCTGGTAGACGAGACTGCAAGACTTCTTCGCCGAGGTGATCGAGTTTCAGGAATACATGATCGCCGTTTTCACCGCAACCACGACCCGCTAGGATCTCAAGTACCATTGAACGTGCAACAACGTCACGACCTGCAAGGTCTTTGGCGTTTGGCGCATAACGTTCCATGAAGCGCTCACCGTCTTTATTGACCAGGTAACCACCTTCACCACGACAACCTTCAGTCACCAGTACACCCGCACCCGCAATACCGGTTGGGTGGAACTGCCACATCTCCATATCCTGCGCAGGCACACCCGCACGCAAAGACATACCCATACCGTCACCGGTATTGATCAGAGCATTGGTAGTAGACTGGAAGATACGTCCAGCGCCGCCAGTAGCCAGCACCGTAGCTTTCGCTTTAACGTAAACCGTTTCACCGGTTTCAATACAGATAGCGATAACACCAACAACTGCACCGTCTTTATTTTTGACCAGATCAACCGCATACCATTCATTCATGAAGGTCGTACCGGCTTTAATATTCGCCTGATACAGCGTGTGCAACAGTGCGTGACCCGTACGGTCAGCGGCAGCACAGGTACGAGCAGCCTGACCGCCCTCACCGAAGTTTTTAGACTGACCACCAAACGGACGTTGGTAGATACGGCCTTCTTCAGTACGGGAGAACGGCAGACCCATATGGTCTAGCTCAAATACCGCTTGAGGGCCAACAGAACACATGTATTCGATAGCGTCTTGGTCACCGATATAATCGGAACCTTTAACGGTATCGTACATGTGCCAGCGCCAATCATCGTTCGGATCAACACTCGCAATCGCACAGGTAATACCACCCTGTGCTGATACGGTGTGCGAACGGGTTGGAAATACTTTAGTAATACACGCGGTATTGAGGCCACCCTGGGCCAATTGCAGTGCGGCACGCATTCCTGCGCCACCACCACCGATGACAATACCGTCAAAAGTCAGCGTACGTAACTTGCTGCTCATCTTACACTCCCCACAGAATCTGAACGCCCCAAGCGACGTATATAAACGTCAAGAGACCACAAGCGGACTGGAACAAGAAGCGAATGCCAGTTGGCTTGATGTAGTCAGTTGAAATTGACCACATACCGATCCAGGCGTGAGCCGCCATAGACAGTATCGCCAGCAATGCAAAAATGCGCATAGCGGTACAACTGAACAATTCACTCCACTGCTGATAATCCAAATCTGGATTGAACAGCATGTAGCCCATCATAAAAACTGTAAAAGCAAGCAGCACAACAGCAGTTACACGCTGAATCATCCAGTCGTATAGCCCACTCCGGCCAAAACTTGTAATTGAAGTTACCATATCCATACTCCTGCCAGCAGAATAGCAACAGCAGATACCACCAAAGTAACCTTGGCAGCCATCTTACCGCTCTCTAACTCTTCACAATGACCAAAATCCATTACTAGATGTTTGATACCGGCAAAGAAGTGATACAGCAACGCTGAAACCAGTCCCCACGCAATCAGCTTCGCGAAGAAGCTCTCAGTCAACATCTGAGCAGCAGCATTAAAGCCTTGCTCGGACTCAAGAGACATTCCAAGTGCATACAGCATAAAGAAAGCGCCAAAGAACAACGCTAGCCCCGTTGCACGGTGCAGTATGGAAGTGATAGCCGGAAGTGGCTGTTTAATAGTTCGTAGATCTAAGTTTACGGGTCTTTTCTCGTTCACGGCTCTTGTTCACACTTATGTTAAGCCCAATTGCAGGGCCAGGTTGTTAAAGGTAGTGTACAAAGACAAAGATAAGTACCTCGGTCCAGCGCCTGCACCCCATCCCGAAATGAGCAATGCAAGCTGGAAACGGAGTATACCAGCAAATTGTCGCAATACAATTAACCAACACTGTTTCTACGTCTATTGTCTAGTGTTTTTTATACTGCACACAGCCTTCTAATCGCCTACAACCAAATGATTATTCAGCTAATTTAATTTTCCTGTTAGAGCGCTAATACAAAGGCTTAGCGCATTGCTGCATTGCAATAAAAGGAGGCGTAATTGAATTGACAAACGCATTCAACTCACTATAGTGTCAGGGTCCTGTTACGAGCTAAACCCTTTAGACTGTGACTGATAATTAAGGGCCGTGCGCCCACAGGATTAACTGCAAACCCTGCTGTGGCGACAAAATTACCCTACTACAATTTATAAAGTCATTCAGATTAAACAGAAATGATAGGAGCCTATAATGGCTGACAAAAAAGCACGCTTAACAGTCGACGGCATCGACGAGGTATTCGAATTACCGGTTTACACCGGTACTATGGGACCTGATGTTATTGATGTACGCGCCCTGACTGGTAAAGGCCTGTTCACTTACGATCCTGGCTTTGTTTCTACTGCGGCTTGTGATTCCGCTATTACCTACATCGATGGTGGCAAAGGCGTTCTATTGCACGGTGGCTATCCGATTGAGCAGCTGGCAGAAAATTCTGATTACCTCGAAGTATGTTACTTGCTGCTGAATGGAGAACTACCAACTCCCGAGCAAAAGCAAACCTTCGTCGATACTGTTAAGAACCACACTATGGTTCACGAACAGATGCTCCACTTCTTTAACGGCTTCCGCCGTGACGCACACCCAATGGCTATCATGGTCGGCGTTGTGGGCGCACTGTCGGCCTTCTACCACGACTCCTTGGATATCGATGATGCGCATCATCGGGAAGTCTGCGCTTACCGTCTGATTGCTAAAATGCCGACGATTGCGGCCATGTGTTACAAGTACAGCATCGGCCAGCCATTCCAGTATCCACGTAACGATCTGGACTATGCTGACAACTTCCTACAAATGATGTTTGGCAACCCATGTTCTGACTATGTCACTAATCCTGTGCTCGCCAAAGCGATGGACAAGATCTTCCTGTTGCATGCAGATCATGAACAAAACGCCTCTACATCTACCGTGCGTCTGGCTGGCTCTTCTGGCGCTAACCCATTCGCCTGTATCGCTTCCGGTATTGCTGCACTTTGGGGCCCTGCCCACGGCGGCGCAAACGAAGCCGTGCTGACCATGCTGAACGAAATTGGTGATGAATCCAATATCGAAGAGTTCATCCAGCGCGCTAAAGATCCTGACGATTCTTTCCGCCTAATGGGCTTCGGTCACCGGGTTTACCGTAACTTTGACCCTCGCGCCAAAGTGATGAAGCAAACCTGCGACGAAGTACTGGCTGAGCTAGGCATCGAAAATGACCCTCTGCTGAAGATCGCTAAACGCCTCGAGCAGATCGCCCTAGAAGATCAATATTTCGTGGATCGCAAACTCTATCCAAACGTAGACTTCTACTCAGGCATCATCCTTAAAGCGGTCGGCATTCCGACTAACATGTTCACCGTTATCTTCGCGCTGTCACGTACTATCGGCTGGATCTCCCATTGGAGTGAATTCCACAGCAGCCCGAACAAAATCGGTCGTCCACGTCAGCTGTACACAGGACCTGTACAACGCGATTACCCTAAGAAGTAATACGCCAAAGACAAAAAAGCCGCTACTAGCGGCTTTTTTTGTCTCTTCAATAATGCACGCACAGATCCACACCAACCACTCCTTCACACGATGACCACAGCCACAGCACGATCATTAATCCGCACAGTTCGCAGCACAGCCCAAGCCCGTCATGAGCCCCAGATACCGGCAAAACGAAGAACAACCCAACAAAACCCTAAAGATCAATCCTAAGGCCTTTTCAACAACCTCACCACTCAAGCAACAAAAACTTAACCGCTTTCAACACCTATGCCATAAACACAAAAAAACCAGGCAAGCCTGGTTTTTTAATCGGCCCGCTGAGGCAGGCTTAAGCATAGTGTTTATGCAAGCTTAGTCAGCCGATACCGACTCAATATTATGAATAGAGAGGTCCGCACCGCTGAATTCCTCTTCTTCATCAAGCCGCAGCCCCATAACGACCTTCAACCCACCATAAACGATAACACCACCGACCACCGCGATAGCAATACCCATCCCAGTACCGACCAACTGCGTCAGCAGACTGACACCGCCCAAACCACCTAACGCGGTTGAGCCAAAGATACCGGCCGCAATCCCGCCCCAGGCACCACAGAGACCGTGTAATGGCCACACACCGAGAACATCATCAATCTTCCAACGGTTTTGCACGATGGTAAACATCCAGACAAATAATGCTCCAGCTACACCACCAATTATCAGCGCACCGATAGGATGGACAATATCGGAACCCGCACAGATCGCCACCAGCCCAGCCAAAGGCCCATTATGAATGAAACCCGGGTCATTTTTACCCAACAGCAATGACACGATAATACCACCAACCATCGCCATCAAACTGTTCACCGCCACTAAGCCCGAAATACCTTCCAGCGTCTGCGCAGACATCACATTAAAACCGAACCAACCGATACATAGAATCCACGCACCGAGCGCCAAAAACGGAATATTCGATGGCGGAAACGCCACCAACTTGCCACCGCGATAACGCCCCTTACGGATACCCAACATAATCACCGCCACAAGACCTAACCAACCACCGACGCCATGTACCACAACCGATCCAGCAAAGTCATGAAATGCAGCACCAAAAGACGCCTCAAGCCAATCCTGAATACCATAGTTACCGTTCCAGATAATGCCTTCAAAAAATGGATAAACAAAACCAACAATCAACGACGAGGCAATCAAGAAGGGCCAAAACCGCGCCCGCTCAGCAATACCACCCGAGACAATAGCGGGAATTGCTGCCGCAAAGGTCAGCAGAAAGAAGAATTTAACCAACTCATAGCCATTACCTTGAGATAACGTTTCCGCATCCTGAAAAAACGTCACATCGTACGCCACCCAATAGCCGATAAAAAAATAAGCCACTGCGGAAAATCCGAAGTCCGTCATTATTTTCACCAACGCATTCACTTGGTTCTTCTGCCGTACTGTGCCTACCTCAAGAAAGGCAAACCCAGCATGCATGGCAAACACCATGATCGCCCCCATCAGAATAAATAACGTATTTGAACTCTGGACGAGTGTTTCTACAGCACTATTAACGCTTTCCACGGAGATCTCCTGCTGAATAACGCACTCATTTAAGGCTGACTTCTATCATCAGCACCTAAATAGTGCATTTAAATTTTATTAGAATAGTTTGGATGCTGGCAGCAACCCTCTATATCAACCTGATAGCGAGGGTTTATCGACAATAGCCAAAATCGCTCCAAAAAGGCGCAATATATAAAGCATAGACCATGCCAATCTAATCAACGCACCAGTTCAACGCAGCCTAAACGCGCCAAAAAAACCACCGCGAGGTGGTTTTTTTAACATGCAGCGTCATCTAAGCATTAATCGCCATCAATCTCAGATTTAGCGGATATTTCAAAGCACTGGTGAATCTTACTGTTACGCTTGAAATCCAGGTCGATCGTTTTACGGGTAATATCGACCACCTTAAAGCGCTCAGACAATACCGCATCAATTTTAAAGCGTCGGTAGTTATTGGAGAAAATCAACTTACCGTCGGGACGCAGCAGACCCATCGCTAGACTGATTAGCTCCCCATGATCACGCTGCACATCAAAGACATCATGCATCCGCTTTGAATTGGAGAATGTAGGCGGGTCCATAAAGATCAGGTCATAGCCCTCACCCTTCTGCGCCCGCAGCCATTTTACACAATCTTCCTGCAGAAAGTGGTTACGCGCTTCGGCAAAGCCATTCAGGGCAAAATTTTTCTTAGCCCAGTTCATATAGGTGGCGGACATATCAATACTAGTGGTCGACCGTGCACCACCTTTGGCAGCGTGCAGAGAGGCTGTGCCGGTATAACTGAATAGATTAAGAAAATCTTTGCCTTTCGCCTCTTGCTGAATCTGCAAGCGAATCGGACGATGATCCAAAAACAAACCAGTATCAAGATAATCATCTAGGTTAACCAGAATCCGACAACCCCCTTCAGTGATATCAATAAAGCGTTCGGTTTGATCCTGCTTCTCATATTGATTAGTCCCCTGCTGCTTGCGCCGTTGCTTGAGAATAATATTCTCCGCCGGGATATTCAGCACCGCTGGCAACACCGCGACAATTTCTTGCAAACGCGCAAAGGCTTTAACCACATCGACACTTTTAGGCGCCTGATATTCCTGCACATGCACCCAATCATTATAGATATCGATGGCGGCGGAATATTCCGGCAAATCAGCATCGTATAATCGATAACAAGTGATATTCTGACGTTTAGCCCACTTACTCAACTGCTTCAGATTTTTGCTCAATCGATTAGCTAACATCTGCGCGCCATCGCTTAATACAACAGGCGCAGCGTCTGCCACCGCATCATCAACGGATTCCGTTACCACCTCAGGCATAGCCTTCGCGGCCAGCACAGGCTTACTGGCTGCCGCGACCTCTTTCTCACTACGGGCGCGAATATTAAAGATTTGTAGCTGACTAGGGATCGCACCGTTATACAACTTATAGGTTTTATCCGACGCCAGTTTCATCATCTTGCAAAGTTCAGGGTTGCCGGTAAAAACCGCCGCCTGCCAACCGGTAAACTCTGCTTTCAAGCGCTCGCCAAGGTGCTGATAAAGGAAAAACAGGGTCGGCTCATCCCCTAAACGCTCACCATAAGGCGGGTTCGTTAATACCAAGCCTGCGGTATCAATGGCGGGATGCGATAATCGAGATAATTCGCGGCGCTCAAGATGAATCAGATTTTCGACACCGGCACGGCGCGCATTATCCCGCGCAATCCCCAACACCTTCGCATCCGCATCAAAGCCCTCAAAACGACTTGCCACCTGTTTGAGACCAACGTCACGGCGCTCCCGCGCCTCCTCCAGCAAGGTTTGCCAAAGGACGTTGTTATGCTGTGTCCAGTAAGTGAAGCCGTAATCACGCCGCAACAGACCTGGGGCAATATCAGCCGCCATCAACACACCTTCAATTAACAGGGTGCCTGAGCCACACATGGGGTCGAGCAACGCTTGGCCTTCACGCGCCTTCTCAGGCCAACCACAGCGATATAGCAGCGCAGCAGCCAGGTTTTCCTTCATTGGCGCAGCCCCCGACTGCAAGCGATAACCACGGCGATGCAAACTATCTCCGGAAATATCCACGGCAATGGTCGCCTCACCCCGTTGCAGGTGAACATTTACCCGTAGATCAGGCTTCTGCCGATCCACCGAGGGTCGACGACCGGTTTCATCACGAATCTGATCGACAATCGCATCCTTAACCTTTTGCGCACCGAACCGACTATGGTTAATCCCCTCGGACTGGCCGGTAAAGTCAATAATTAAAGTCCCTTCAGGCCGCATATGCTCGAGCCACTTGATTTCCTGAACACCACGGTAAAGCGCTTCAGCTGTTTCCGCTGGGCAACGGTGCAACTCAAGCAACACACGGTTAGCCACACGCGACCATAAGCAGGCGCGATAAGCGGCTTCTAAACCGCCAGAAAAATATACACCGGCCAAGGTTTGTTTTGGCGTTTCAACATTCAGGGCCTGAAGTTCATCAAACAGAACAGGCTCCAGCCCTTTCGGGCAGGTAGCAAAGAATTTCATACTCAGGGGATACCTCTTTTAAGAACAGGCATATTAACGGCAAACGCTTTTAAGACCAATGACTAAGATGCGAATTCAAAGAAAACTCTAATAAAGTGAATTTTTTTCAATCAGCCATTGTTGTTTGACAACCCCCACGCAAGCCGTTGAAGTCATGCTCTTTTGCCAATACATTTATGACAATTCAATTAAAATTCGATTCTTGATACTTTTTTTTAATTACACACAGGAAACCATTTCAGCCATTGTGAATCATAGTATTTAACACCAACAACAGGAGCTATATGTCACTGTAACTGGGATTACTGAAATGTAACCGGCGCCACGCTTAACAAAGAGCCAATGCGCTTGGTTGCCACATCAGTAACCCACCCGAAAATATTAAGCACTATATAGAGGCATCTTTACATGAAGAGACAAAAACGTGATCGTTCTTCAGTACTTTTCAACCGTGGCTTTACAGCCGGACTCGTGGGTAAATCTAAAGACGAGTGCCCAGTCACTCTGGGTGAGCTCCGTAACCACTGGTTAAGTGGTTGGCGCGAGGGCCGTGAAGCACATTGGGATGGTCAGTCGGGTGTCTCGGCTATACATATAAATCCATCTTTACATTAAGCCACCATATTAATGCTAAGGCATATAAACTGAGAAAGGCTCCTAGGGAGCCTTTCTTTTTGTTTACACCACAGGCGATTAACCACTTAAGAAAAAGCTATGCATCATCTCACTCAAAATAACCTAACTGAGATCTAGAACCCTAGTTCAGATAGCTCTTTTATAGCGTCACAGCATCAAGCTCGGCGATCGCTTTAACCGATTCCGCAATCAATTCAGGGCCGCGATAGATAAAACCGGTATACACCTGCACCAATGAAGCACCCGCTTCAATCTTCTCCGCCGCATCAAAACCATTGGTAATACCACCAACACCGATAATCGGCAATGCGCCACCCAGTTCACGAGACAGTATACGGATCGCTTTGGTCGCCGCATTACGCACCGGCACGCCACTTAAACCTCCCGCTTCTTGTGCCACCGCAGAGTCTTCAACACCGGCTCGCGAAAGCGTCGTATTGGTCGCAATCACTCCATCCATTTCATAAGATTTAAGCGCTGCAGCCACCAGCACGAACTCTTCTTCACTCATATCAGGTGCAATCTTAACCGCAACCGGAACATACTTCCCATGCAATAAGGCAAGTCGGGCTTGCTCGGTTTTAAGCGCTGCCAACAACTCATTAAGGGAATCACCAAACTGAAGGGAGCGCAGCCCCGGCGTATTTGGCGAGGAGACATTAACTGTAATATAGGTTGCTTTATCGTACACTTTACGCATACAGATCAGATAATCATCGATGGCATTTTCCACCGGGGTATCGAAATTTTTACCGATGTTAATCCCGAGAATACCGTTATAACGGCTCTTCTCAATATTTTTCAGCAGCGTATCAACCCCCTGATTATTAAACCCCATCCGGTTTATGATCGCTTGGTGCTCAGGGATACGGAACAGTCTTGGTTGAGGATTACCCGGCTGAGGCCGTGGCGTAACAGTGCCCACCTCAACAAAACCAAACCCCAATGACGCCATACCGTCAATCGCAATGCCGTTTTTATCCAGCCCTGCCGCCAGTCCCACCGGGTTTGGGAATTGAATTCCCATCACTTCAACCGGTTGACTGAGTGTTTTAACACGAAAAAGTGAATTTAATCCGACACTGGCCATCAGGTTGAGACTGTTCAGAGACAGGTCATGGGCCGTTTCAGGGTCGAGCTTAAACAACAGAGATCGGGCAGCTTGATAGAGCATGGAATTCCACAAGTCAATTTAAAGTGCGGGCATTATATGCAAAGTCGCCGGCACTGTAAAAAAATCAGAGCTTTTCTATGGCACTGAATTTACCAGAATCACTAAAAGAGATGCGAAAACTCCCCTGAATGCCATTATGAAGCAGATAAGGCTGCAACAATGATGATGGAAACCGCACCCGTCGGCCATCACGGCTTCTGGCCACCACATCCTTTACCTCTTGCCGATAGTGGGCGAGGTATTGTTCGGCAGTTAAACTGATATCGACGATGATAGATTGCATATACTCAGCGCTTAAGACCAGCTCTGCGGCCTCGTTATGGTTTGATAGCTATTTACGGTTAGCCTGCATCGGCGATCGGTTTTACACCGAGATCCACCATAACCCAGTCACAGGACAATGAAGGCACTCGGTGATTTAGCCTGCAGCTAGACCATTCAGGATTCTGAATATAGCAAAAACAATGGCTTATAAAACCCCAAAAGATATCTTTTAGAGCTATTTTTCAGTTATGCTACGATGCGTTGTAATAGCGGTCGCGAGACCGTCTATAGGCCGCTGTAGCCCGTCACATGACTCTTGGAGCCGGATAGTCAACCGGAGATAAAGCCACTTATGTCACACTTGCTTCACCATACCCGTTTACTCTTTGCCGGACTCATCGCCTGCTTATCTTTTCCGGCATATGCCCAACTGAATGTTTATCCTGATCGCTTCGCCATTGCGGAAGGGGAAACCATTCTGCTGACGGTTGAAGTCGACCAACGCACCGCTAGCCGGCCAGACTTTTCGCCACTCACACAAGATTTTCATTTTCTCGGCAGCAAGCAGATGACAGTGTCTAGCTACGCCAATGGTGCAAACCAAAACACCACACGCTGGAAAATCCTACTACGTCCTCGCCGGGCTGGGGATATACAAATTCCCGCGCTACACATGAACAACCAATATAGCGAACCGCAACTGATCAGTGTTGAGGGTTCTAGCGGGGCCGCGGCACTGGTTAGCCATGATGATTATCTCGAAAGCTCCGTTAACAGTCATGAGGTCTACCAAAACAGTCAACTGCTCTACAGCACCCGATTGTTTCACCTTAATGATCTTCCGCCAATGTCCACACTGTCAGCCCCCGTGCTGCCGGGCACTAAGATCATTCCACTCGGCGACCAACAACACTACAGTCGCCAAATGAAGGGCCAGACCTATCAGGTGACGGAGCAAAGTTATGCCTTATTCCCGGAAAAAACCGGCCAACTGACGATTCCCGGTGCAATTTTCAGTGCCGGCCCTGGGGCACCCGAACTCAATACCGAACCGATGGCGATCGATGTCTTTCCCCCTGTAGCGCAGCAAAAACGTGGCTATTGGCTACCAACCACCAGATTAGACCTTGAAGAACTGACCAGCGGTGCTGTAAACACCCTGACGCTGGGTGAAAGCCAGGTGCGTACATTTAGAATCAGTGCCGAGGGCTTACTGGCCGATCAGCTGCCGGCCATTATGCCGCTGCGTAATGAACTGGCACAAATTCGTGTCGATGATGTTAGCCTAGAACAAAAAGTCACGCCGAGTGGCATTATCAGTAGTCGAACCGAAACCGTACACATCACCCCAACCGAGCGTGGCGAAGTCACCCTCCCCGAGATTGCAATTCCTTGGTGGAATATCAATCAAGATAGTAGTGCAACCGCCCGCTTACCCCTGCGAATTTTAAACGTTACGCCAGCGACGCCAGCCTCTCAGGCCGTTGTCTTAAACAGCAATGACAAGCCCGCCGATCCCCCCGAACCAAGTCTCGATCCAGAGACAGAAAAAAATGCACAGTTGTTGGTATGGTTATTGGCGGCAATCGCAATCATTTCCTCCCTTGGCTGGTTATATAGCTATGCCTCTCAACGCCGTAAGAAGTTTGATATCGGTGAGCAAGACAAAGGATCAACAGCACAGAAACCGCAAGTGCCGCCATCGCCGCAGGCACAAAAATCCCGCGGGAAGCAGGAAACTAATCGGGACAAATTGAATAAAATGCTACAGGCCGAGCAAAAAGCATTTAACCTCGCCATTGAGGCCTGCTACAACGATCAACCGCTGGAAGCTCGGCTATTAATTCTCGAGTGGGCTAGGCTGTTCTGGCCCCACAACCGCTTTAATGACAGTCTCGATTTAAGTGATCTAAAAAAGAGTAAAACACTCGAGCTCTTATTGATCGATATGGAAAGTTATATTAGCGGCTCTGAGTCCGGCCAGTGGTCCGGCGACCTATTAGCCAAAGCCCTCGAGCATATCCGCTCATAACAACTAAACAAAATCCGACGCTATTCGCTGTATTTAATGCCCCTTAATGTGGTTTATCAATAATCTGCTTCAAAGCGGCGGACAGTTTAGGGTAGGCAAATTGATAACCCGCGTCGAGCAGACGCTGGGGGTAAACCCGCTGCCCCTTAACCAATAGATCACTGCCCTGACCCAGCAATAACTGAATCACAAAAGCAGGCACTCTAAACCAAGCGGGGCGAGATAGTGCTGCCGCCAGTTGATCACTAAAGACGGCATTCGTCACCGCCTCTGGTGAGGTAAGGTTGAAGGCCCCGTTAAACTGATCATGGGTTAACAACAGACAGATGCTCTCTATTTGATCATCCATATGGATCCAAGACATCCACTGACTGCCCTGCGCGACAGGCCCTCCTAGCCCAAGCTTAAACGCCGGTAACATTTTCGCTAATGCGCCACCGTCTCCCAATACAATTCCGGTTCTCAGTAAACACACTCGAACGCCCTGCGTCTGGGCCTTAAGCGCTTCCGCTTCCCAGCGTTGACATAATTGATGGGTGAAATCATCAACCACCTCTCCCTGTTCATCCAGTTGCAGTCCGTCACTGCGGCACCCATAGTAACCAATAGCAGAGCCACTGATCATCACATCAGGTTTATCTTCCAGCCGGCTAATCAAGCCGTTTATTTGAGCGGTCAGATCAACACGACTATCGACGAGAGTCTTTTTATGTGCTTCGCTCCAGCGCTTATCGGCAATTCCCGCACCGGCAAGGTTAATAATGCCATCAAGCCTCTCGTCACATAACAACTGATCAAGGTGAGTAATGACCTGTACCCGATCACCGAACAGCCCACGTGCTTTTGCTGCATCACGGGTCAAAATGATCAACGCATGTCCATCCTCAAGCAAACGCGGTACGAGATGGCTACCGATAAAACCGGTAGCGCCACTGATAAGAACCTTCATGCAGATCTCCTTTAAGGCATTGCAATCAATGCAGTCTGTCTTTATAACCATAGTCCAGTGATAATCAACAGGAAAAATTATGTTCACCGGTATCGTTCAGGGCACGGCTACAGTTGTTACGGCAATCATTAAAGACCAGTTTATGCAGCTCACACTGGCCTTTCCCCACTCTCATTGCGACAACCTACAAACCGGCGCCAGCATCGCCATTAATGGCACCTGCTTAACCATTACGGCGTTTAACGATAATCAGATCCAATTCGACCTTATTATGGAGACCTTAAGAGTCACCAACCTAGGCAAACTCAAAGCTGGCGACCGGGTGAATTTTGAGCGAGCCGCCCGTATCGGCGATGAAATCGGCGGACACCTGCTATCGGGTCATGTCCATGGGCAAGCGACCATTGTCGACATTGAGCAACCGGCGGATAATCGCATCGTTTGGTTTGAAGCCCCCGCCGAAATCATCAAATACATTTTACCCAAAGGCTTTGTCGCCCTGAATGGCTGCAGCCTTACCATCGGCGAAGTCGAGGCAAACCGTTTCAACGTCTTTCTGATTCCCGAAACACTCTCAGTGACGCTGTTTGGCCAAGCCGCGGTAGGCGACCCCATCAATTTAGAAGTGGACAGTCAAACGCAAGCCGTGGTTGATACGGTTGAGCGCTATATGCAATCGTCTAACCAATAGACGCGAACCATTTGCGACTCGATATGAATACAACGTTAGCCTCGCAGAAGATAAAATAGCCTTACCCATTGCGTTAGCTAAACAGCGATCTACAATAGCCGCTTTATTTCTGTACTCAGAGGCTTCTTTGATGGAAACCCGCAATATCCGTGCTGATCTAACGCTACTGCTCGTCGCTGCTATCTGGGGACTCGCTTTTGTTGCACAACGGATGGGCATGGACCATCTCGGCCCCTTTAGCTTTAACGGTGCTCGCTTTCTGCTAGGCGCCATATCATTACTACCATTACTGCTGATATTTCGCCCGAGTGCGGCACCAACCGCCCCCCGGGCGATGCTCAAAGGCAGTATTACCGCGGGTCTTTTTCTGTTTCTCGGGGCCTCATTACAGCAAGTTGGACTACTCTGGACATCCGCTGGGAATGCCGGTTTTATCACCGGGCTCTACATCATTATCGTCCCCATCATTGGTCTCTTTCTCGGTCATGTTACCCGCATTAATACCTGGCTCGGTGGGTTATTAGCGGTGATGGGGCTCTATTTTCTCACCGTAACGCAAACCGGTGGCGACAGCCTCGATATCAACACCGGCGACCTGTTAGTCTTAGGTAGTGCCTTCTTCTGGGCTGCGCATGTGGTGGTAATTGGCAAGTTAGCCAGTCAGCTCGACAACCTGCGACTCGCCATCATCCAATTTTTTATCTGTGCACTGCTGAGCTTTTTGATCGCCCTTATCTTCGAGATGGATAGTCTCAACCTCACCAACCTGTTACTAGCATGGCAGCCGATCGCTTATGCAGGACTATTATCCGTTGGTGTTGCCTACACCTTGCAGGTAGTAGCACAACGCCATGCTCCGGCGTCCCACGCGGCAATCATTATGAGTTTAGAAGCGGTGTTTGCGGTAATCGGCGGTTGGTGGTTACTGAATGAAGCCTTTAGTCAGCGAGCCATGATCGGCTGCGGTTTGATGTTATTGGGGATGATCATCTCTCAGCTCAACCTGTTCCGACATCGTAGCCCGGTGGCTCATAGCGAAGCGAGCTAATACGCCACCGATCGAGGCGCTAGTCAACGACGATCACAACCGGCCCGATGCCTTCACCGTTAAGTACTGATTGATTAAAGCCACCGGCAGCTGCTTAGCCAGCAGATCGAGAGGCATTGCACCTTGATGCCGTAAGGTCTCATGGTGCTGCTGTCGGCTGTCAAGGTACTGCTGCACTCCATGAAAACGCAGCGCTGAATCGAGATCAGAAACTCGCGTAGCTTGTGCCTTATCGAGCACCTGTTCACGCAGATCAGCCACCACCACTAGGTGGCGGCGAGACAGTAAGCGCACCGCCATCGCAAGATCATCACTGTCTTCATCACGGGTATTGGTGACCAATACGATCAACGCTCGTCGACGCTGTAGCGGCATCAGTTCCCGCGCCGCTTCAAGATAGTCAGCCGCTTCCATCGTCGCTTCAAGATCATAGCTACCGGCAATCATTTGGCGAACAACGGCGCTACCTTTGACCGGCGGAAACCACCGCTTGACACCACCAAAGGTATGAAAACCCACCGCATCGCCCTGCTGGGCCGCCACATAGGCCAGCAGCAACATCGCATTCAAAGCTTCATCGAGATGTCCACTCTCCTCTTCACGGTGACGCATACGCCGACCACAATCCAACATAAAAACAATCTGCTGATCCCGCTCATCCTGGTATTCACGGGAGATTAGCTTGTGATAGCGGGAGGTCGCCTTCCAATCGATTTGACGCAGTGCATCCCCGGCGCGATATTCCCGTAACTGATGAAAGTCGTTACCTTCACCACGGCGTAATCGATGCTTTATACCCAACTGGCTCAGTTGATGATCGGTCGCCAATAAGGTGTATTGGCTAACGGCTCTAAAATTAGGATAAACCTTAACGCTATCCGGCAGTGCCACATGCTGCTTACGCTGCCACAATCCCAGCGGTGATACGGTAACCAGATCGATACCGCTAAAGTCACCATCCCCGCGTCGATCTGGTTTAATACGGTAAACCGCTTTAGCGCCCCGTTGCGCCGGCAGTGTGAGTGTTAGCGGCAAGCCCTCGACACCATAATCAGCCGGGTGATGGTCATGCAATGTTAGCTGCTGCGCTCGCTGAGTGAGATTGGTTAATCGCAGCGTGACCTTACTCCATACGCCTACCGGAATACTGCCCTTTAACTCTCGCGAGACCTGCGCAGTCGGCTCTCGTCGATGTAACAACAAATCCAGTAACAATAAGGTGCTCGCCGCCGCCACGATCACATTACGCAGCCCTGCCAACGCAGGCCAGAATGCAGCACAGACCGCTACGACCAATAGCAGTGCGGCCAGCATCACCGTCCGGCGGGATGGGATCATACTCGTGGAGCCTGCACATTACTGAGGATGTCGTTTAACACATCATCGACCTTATAGCCCTCAATCTCCAAATCGGCACTGAGCTTAATGCGATGACGCAATACCGCCGGCGCAACCGCCTTGATATCATCGGGCGTAACAAAGCTTCGCCCGGATAACACCGCATTCGCTCGACCCGCCCGCAATAACGCAATGCTGCCACGAGGGCCGCTACCAGATTCAATACCACTCCAGTCTCGGGTGGCACGAACAATATTCACCGCATAACCCAAAATCTGCTCATCCACCGCTAATGTGGAGGTATAGCGTTGGAGATTAAGAATCTCCGCAGGGGTTAACACCTCTTCAATCTGTGACACATCGAGCTTATCGGCGACTGAACCGGCGGTAATCTGCTTCACCATCTCCAGCTCTTCCGACCTATCGGGGAAATCGATAAATACCTTGAGTAGAAACCGATCGAGCTGAGCCTGGGGCAACGGGTAGGTGCCTTCCTGCTCAATCGGGTTTTGCGTCGCCAACACCAAAAAGGGCAACTGCAAGCCATAGGTCTGCCCTTCGATCGTAACCTGCTGTTCTTGCATCACTTCTAACAATGAAGATTGCGTTTTTGCCGGTGCCCGGTTGATCTCATCAGCCAGTAAGAAGTTACAGAATACAGGCCCTTTGCGTACTCGGAAGGAATCACTTTTGCGATCAAACATAATATGACCACTGATATCGCTGGGCATCAAATCCGGCGTAAACTGTACCCGATTGAATACTCCGCCCACTGCCGCAGCTAAACTGCGCACCAACAACGTTTTACCTAAGCCAGGCACACCCTCCACCAGCACATGACCACCGGCCAATAGCGCAACCGTGGTATCACGAATCACCTGACGCTGCCCGATGACCGCTTTACCGATCTCCTGCTCCAACTGCCCGAGCTTGCGCAGCACCTTGTCTGACAGTTGCTCCTGCCCCTGCAAATCGCTCATCTTAACTCCCGCTGTTTTAAACCACTGGCCAGTTGCTGCAATACCAGTGTCGCTTTAATAAAATCCTGATCTTTGGCAATATCCTGATAAAGGCTACGCTCGACCGCCGCGCCGGCCATACCGGTTTTCTCGCCAATCCACTGCGCCCGCTGCTGGTTATCCATGCTATTCAAGCTTGGATGGCGCTTACGCCAAGCCTGCTCAATTACGTTACGATTATGTTCAAACAGACTGTCAGCCTTATCGATACGCCAAGCATAATCAGCCGTAGCATCGATGTGCTCCAATAGGTTGCGCCGCTGCTCTTTATGTAAATTAAGCGGTGGACCGGTATATAAAAACAAACGCCAGCCCATGCACAACAACAGCACAGCCAATGTCATGATTACAAAGGGTATTTTCTGCCATAACAGCTGAGGCAACGCCGGTGTATCATTACCATATTGCAACCACACCTTATGACGCCCGCCGACCAGTTGACCGAGTAAATAGGCATGATCGAATAACCCGATGCGTTCGTTGGTAAACAGATCAAGATCACTGAGTACAATCACGCGCCCCAGACCGGTTTCAAACAGTAGATACTGAGTGCCGTCGACACCAAACTGCTGAGATGCCCAGTGGTCACGATCCTGAAGGTATCGATTACGTCGAAAACTCGCCTCTATCGGTTCAGCTTCACCAGTGAACAACAACCGAATGGTTTGATAACCACCATCACTGGCTGCTTCGCTTTCGCTACCCGGTTGGCCAGCGTGTAAGATGTCCATTTCTGTCTCGATCTCGTCCACAGGCTCATCGATACTGCCGGACACCATCACCACACCAAGATCCGACAGAAAGTCATCACGGTTAGAGCCGTCACCAGTAAAATAAGGAGGGGTTACAATCAGTACACCACCGGCCTCTAACCATGTATTTAACCGCTCCCGCTGCTCATCCGAAAGATCCGTTTGCATCCGCCGCACCAACAGTGCATCACTAGGTGGCGGTAACTTCGAGATTAAATCCCGGGCGCGAAAACTCTCTGCCTGATACCCCAGCGTTTGTAGAAATCGTTCCGCCGCCAAAAAAGGGTTGCGCTGCGCCGCCGGCGATACGTCCACCCGCTGTGACTGGGTCTGCCGCTGGTAGTTGTTAAAAAACCATTGGCCATACCACGCGAGGCACAGTAGCAACACGCCGCCTAAGCCCCACAACACAAGGCGATTAGTCTTCGACACGGCCGTAGACCTCCTGCCAATGTTCACAAAGCGCTAACACAGGCGCTTCAGCAGGGGCTATATGCCCATAAGCCATGCGCAACCAATGCTCGGTCAACTGATTAAAGTATTCCGCTTCTAACTCACTGCGATAAGTTCGAACCAATATTTCACACTCACCCTCAGTGGCACTATCCGGTATATCGATATGCGCTCGAGTCACTAGATACACCAACGCACCGCGATATAGTAAGCTCAACGCTTCACGGTATTCCCCTTGCGTTATCAGTCGATGGGCATCAACTGCAGGATCTGACGGCAACGCCTCCGGTCGCAGATCTAAACCAAACAGTTCTACCGGTAAGGTTTTATCGGCACCTGAGGACTGGCGCTGAAATGCTCGTAACCATTGGCGATTATTAACCACTTTATAGAGCAGAAAAACACTCAGTAAAATCCCCGCAATCCAGATAAGAATTTTGCCCACTGCCGCAATAGCATCATAGGAATCCTCTGCACCGTTAAAAAAACCCGCCAGCCACTCAATAAAAGCATTGGGGTCTGAGCTTTCTTCAGCTTCGTTGGGTTGACCAATATACTGCCAGTATTGGGTTTCTTCTATCCGGCCAAAGGCTTCATCCTGCAGCACTTGCTCAATTAACGGTTTAGCATCGGCGGCATTTACTGATTGGGCTGCATCGGCAGGCGAACTGGTGAGTGGCGACAGGCACACGAAGACTGCGATTAGTAACAGGGTTTTACCGCGACGCAAACCTACTGACGCCGCTTTAATACGCTCACCGGTACGGCGAAAGCTGATCTCAATATCCCAAGCTTCTAACTCACTGCGACGGTTAAGATAGAGGGCAAACCCTGCCGCTACATAAAAGGGGGCAATAATCGACATACAGAGCAAACCACCGAACCACTGCAACCAGTCGCCAACACTACCTGGGGCCAATAGCAAATCGCTAAAACTAGCCCAGCGTAAATCCTCCGGTATCAGCAAGTAGACCCCAGTCATAAAGGCGACCTCCAATACCGTCTCAAGATGAATACCCACCACCGTCAACCAAGTTGCCGCATGCTGATTCCGGGACAAGACCCGTATCCGCTGACGCCGAGCTTTTCCCTGCAACCCTTCAAGTAACGCAACCGGCAGCGTAAATGAACGGGAAGGATTAAGACGACGCAAAGTAAGATTAAGCAGCAGTTGCGGCCGAACAACCGCCCACCACTGTCGTAATACAACTTTAACCGGTAGCGATTCACCAAATACTGCGCGACTCAACCAAAACATGAGTGGCGGTTCGTATAATGGTTTAAACCACCAGATCAATAACATCAGTAACCAGAACTGGTCATATAAAAAGAAAAACAGGCAGAGCCCTACCGGCACGGCGGTACTGATCCAAAGTAACCAAAGCGGCATAAACCATCGACGGGCTAGCGCAAAGCCAAGATCGATCGCCTCCCAAGGAGTTCGCCGACGCAGGGATATTTCGAGTTTATCGAGCTCCACTCGCCCCCCGGCCTGCATAGACAAAATAAACAATCATGGTTATCCAGAGAATCAGCGAAGCTACATACTTAATCCCATTAGGCAGGCTACTCGCCGACCAGAACGCCTCAATAAAAGCCGCTGCCAACAACATCAGCCCCGCCCCCATCACCAAGGGTATGGCGCGGCCCGCCTGCAACCGAATAGCATCGAGGCGACGATAACGACCGGGGCAGATCACCCCTCGACCGACCATCAAACCCGCCGCTCCACTGATAACAATCGCCGTCAGCTCCAATGCCGAATGCCCGCTGACAAAGGGCCAAAATGTCTCGGTATACCCAAGACCAGTGAGATAGCCCGCCACACCACCGATCACCAGACCGTTATAAAACAATGTAAACACCGTACCAATACCGGCCAAAATGCCCATGGCAAAGGTACGAAAGCCGATACCGATATTGTTATAAATGTAAAAACCAAACATAGCGAAATCAGATTCTGCGCTGCGCTCAAAAGTTCGACCTAGATGAGCATTGTCGGGCCGATACATCTCTTCCATTTTGCTCACTTCAGCCTCACTCATCAGGCTGTAGATAAAGCTATCGTCATAGATGCAATATCCCCCCACCAACATCCCCGGCAGCAAAAACAGTGATAACGCCACCCAGAAGTATCCACGATTCAATCTCAGGCTCACGGGGAAGTCACGCCCCAGAAAGGTCAGCAAACGCCATAACCAAGCCCCTCGGCGGGTATAGAGTTGTTGATGTCCACGCAGCACAAGGCGGTGTAAAAACTCGACTAACTGAGGGCTATAACGACGCGTCTTAGATAACGCATAATGATTACACAGTTGGCGATACAGTTGGGGCAGGTCAGCGGGCAACTCAGCCTTGCGGCGTAAACGAAAGGATTCCAGCTGATTCAGTTGCTCATCTAGCCGTTGCCAAAGCGGCTGATAACGCGCTTCGAACTGCTCCTGCTTCATCGACTGCCCCGAGTTAGCCAAGCTGCATAAGCTAAAATCTCTTGCACAGCACCCGCGCATCGCTTACCGGTCACCGGGAAAAGTAAACTCGCTAACTCAATCTGCCGTTCCCGACTCAATTGCGGGCAACGCTCGGCAAAACGAATAAGCTCGCGTTGTTCATCGACACTCAAATCTACCGGCGGACGGCGCCGCTCCGTTTCTGGTAACTGAACCCGCGGCGAGGCGGTCTCACGATAGATAACTAAGGTGCCGGCAGCCAAATCACCAAGACGCTGAAATTGACGATTCAGCAACATTGACAATAGACCTGCGGCATAGAGAAAGGGTAAGAAGTCCGCTGCGCGTAAAAGATTGCGAATCAGAGAAGAGGAGAATGTTACCGGGGTGCCATTATCCTGAATCACCACCAGCCCCATGGCTTTTTTACCCGGCGAAGCACCGTTATATAACTCAAACAACACCGGGTAGAACCACTCGATCAGGAAGAACAATATCAACATCAGCGAAGTACCCACACCACCGAAAAAGGCGAAAACGCCCGCTACCAAGCCATACAGAATGACCCGGATTAGCATATCGATACTCCAGGCACAGGCTCTTACTACAGGCCCCGCTAAGCGTAGCTCGAGTAAGATGCCTTCCGGCGTTTCATGTTCTCTGACGGTATCAGTCAGGGGCACTGGGTTACGCACAAGCGTCAATTTCACGCATTAACCGTAAAAAATATCACGATAGGCGGTATACATTGATGCAGCAATCATCGGCACCACCACCAGCAGCCCTAAGCCAAACGGAATAGCACCCACGATAAACAGAACCATTGCGATAAGCGAAAAGACCAAACCGGGCAGCATGTTTTTCAGACAAGCACTGAAGCTTAGCTTCATCGCCGCAACGGCGGACATATCATTCAGCGCGACCAACGCCGGTGCAAACCAATACGCCATCACAATAGGGATAATCAATAGCGTACCGATCAAAACAGGCAACATCATCGCTGACATATCCTGTCCTAAACTTTCAAAGCTATTGCCCGCTACCAAAAAGAAGCCACCGATAATGAGCAACATCGCCACAAAAATAAACACGAGATAGAGCAGACCCACCAAGATCAGCTGCCCCACATTATGACTAAAGCCACTAAAGAGATGACCGATACGGAAATCATCGCCCTCCTCTTGAGCCTGGCAGCCCAACATAAAGCCAGCGGTAATCACCGGCGATAGCAACGTCACTAAAATGGAGCCAACCACCGGAATAATACTCAAGACGGTAGACAGCACGACCCAGATTAGCAATGCGACAAGCCAAGCAACGGGGTTTTGTTTGAAATGGTTAAACCCATCCGCCAACCAGCGCCAACCATGACCTGCAGGTACAGAAACAGGTCCGGTTAAATCGTCATCTTCATACGCCTGAGTCAAATCAGCTTCGGGTGCCTGATAAGGGTTTGAATAGCCGGTATCCGCGGTGGCTTGATCATCTGAAGAGCTGGACGAGGCACTAGATGAGGCATTAGAAACAGAATAATCAACCACACCTGACGCGGCCGGTGCAAGACCACCGGACTGTAGTGCCAAATATTTAGAGATAATAATCTTACAGCTTAGGCAGCGGTCATCCGCCATTTCCACCGAACCACATTTAGGGCAGGATTTAATGGTTTCTCCAGAAGCGGGATCCACCGTCTCATTGTCGGGTTCATCACCTTCGAGTTCAAAGCTAATGCTTGGCTTAACGACTAGGGCGACAACCTCAGTCTCAAGTCCTATCGCCGTTAATACCGCCTGATATTTTTCAGCCTGCAGTTTATCGAGATCACTTTTGATGACGGTTTCTTTACCCGACATCACCAACGCCCGCGCCTTGGTTTCACTACATCTGAATTTTTCAGCAAATGCCGCTATGACGTCTTCTGGCTCATGCTCGTTGGCCAGCGTTCCAGTAAAGACTACTTTAAATTGATCTGACATTTGCAAATATCCCTGTTGCGCCCAGTTTGAATGGTTTTCATTCTAACGCCAACCAGATTATTCACAAGAGTAAACACTTAGAAATAGGACTGAAAAACACGTAAAATTAGTAGCTTACTGCCGTTAAACTCAAAGACAAAGCTGTTCACACCGAGCTGGCAAACACGCCTCAATAACCCATTAGCGAGCCAGATCAACCGACACTTCCTCACCACCATAGCCATGCACAAGATCATGTGCACGCACTATCACTCGCGTAATATGGGCAGGAATCACCACGCCGGTCAAACCACGGGTAAAAGGCTGCTCATCTACATGGGGATGCAGTAAGACTCGACTCGCAATAATGTTACCTTCAACATCAATTAGGTCCCACTGATTGGCATAGTGATCCCAACCACTGTCTGCATGTCGAACAGTGACACTCACATCATAACGATGTGCTCCCTGCGGAATCATCTTAACCGCAATAACATCCGCCGCACCGCCCAGCGAAACACCCGGCAGCAATAACAAACCACAAAAGAGACCTACAAAATATTTAGAATTCATAACGGCAATATAACCTATTCAGCAAAGCTTCGGTCTCAGCATTTCTATTAGAACGCCCGGACGCATTAATATTCAGCTATCCCACCCTCAAACCGCAATAACTCTACGCCGATACGCCACGATCATCAGCAAACAGCTACAGGCAACAGCAATAGACAACGGAAACAGCACCGTTGTGATGGAGTAATGTTCCAACGCAAGAATAACAAACACATTACGCAGCATAAACGAGAGAAAAAACAGCTGATTCTCTTGATGTGGAAAACCATAGGCTTTACGCATTGTCGGCCCAAAGCCCAGCAGATCAACTAGGGTCAAAACAACCACCGTCCATAACGGATCTGAGGTTAAATACCAGAACGGCAACGACGCCAATGCAATCGTAAAGAACACCCAATCTGTACGCGTAATACTGATATCCGCTCGCTTAAGGAAGGCTAATACAGCAACCCCCACGGTAACAACGCCGGATAAACCGATAGGCCAAGCCCCGATGCCGCCTTGCGCTTCAAGCTGAGCAAAGAAAACAATAACCGTGGTGATGCCCCAGATAAACCAAGAAAAAACATGTGGCCGCGTGTTACCTCGTAAGATTGAACGAATATAGGGAACAAACGCCGCGAAGGTTAACAGGATGGCCAATCCACTGAAAATAAGCTTAAGGTGAGTATCAATCATAACGTCGGCTATTCCTTTTTAACGCTGCAGGGCACAAAACAGAACCCACGACTCTATCAAGAACGATCATTCTTAATAGTCTGCACAAGAAGGTCAATGCCCGTTAACGACGCCTTATTGATGAGAATTCACCAAGACTCTCCACCAAGATAGACACTCACTTAAGCCATAAAATATCAACGGGTCCGCTGCTTTAGCTTCATCAACCATACACCCTTAGCATCCGCCTATGGTGGCCTTACCGGCCACTAACACTGCCAATCATTAACGCTTGCTCAGAGTACTTGCCTGAAGACGACACTGAGACACAAATGAAAACAAGTACGCTTTAATAAACCAAAAAGGCCGATACATCGCGGTATCGGCCTTTTTACATACTCGACATTAACAGCTCTTAAAGCATTTCAACCGCAACGGCTGTCGCTTCTCCGCCGCCGATACAGAGCGTCGCAACACCCGTTTTCTTACCTAGGTTTTTCAGTGCATAAAGCAGTGTCACCAGAATGCGTGAACCGGATGAACCGATCGGATGACCCAAGGCACAAGCACCACCGTTAACATTCACTTTACTAGCGTCCAGATCCAGCTCACTAATCGCCAACATAGACACCACCGCAAAGGCTTCATTGATCTCATACAGATCAACATCATCTTTGCTCCAACCCGCACGCGCCAGCACTTTACTGATGGCACCAATTGGGGCGATAGAAAACTCGGCCGGTAACTGTGCATGAGTCGAATGTGCAACGATACGGGCCATCGGTTTAAGACCCCGTTTTTGTGCTTCAGATTCGCGCATCAACACCAATGCAGAACCACCATCAGAGATTGAACTTGAATTCGCCGCAGTGATAGTGCCATCCTTTTTAAAGGCGGGGTTCAGCTTACGAATTTTTTCAACCTGGGCATTACCAGGCTGCTCATCGGTATCAATCACCGTATCCCCTTTACGGGACTTAACCGTTACCGCGGCGATCTCATCTTTGAAACGGCCGGTTTCGATCGCTTTCAATGCCTTTTCCAGTGAGCCAATGGCGAAATCATCCATCGCTTCGCGGGTCACATTAAAATCATCAGCGCTTTGCTGAGCAAAACTACCCATCAAACCACCTTCGTAAGCATCTTCAAGGCCATCAAAAAACATATGGTCTATCGCTTGTTGATGCCCCATACGCATACCTGCCCGCGCCTTAGGTAACAAATACGGTGCCTGACTCATATTTTCCATGCCACCAGCAACCATAATATCAACCTGCCCCGCTTTGAGCTGATCATGCGCCAGCATCACGGCTTTCATACCAGAACCACACATCTTATTGACGGTGGTTGCTCCAGCAGCATCATGAATGCCTGCACCACGAGCCGCTTGACGCGCGGGCGCTTGCCCCAAACCAGCTGGCAGCACACAACCCATGATAACTTCATCAACTTCGTTACCCTGGACACCTGCGCGCTCCAGCGCCGCTTTAATCGCCGTGGCACACAGATCAGGAGAGCGCACATCACTCAACGCGCCCATCATTCCGCCCATAGGTGTACGGGCTGCACTGACAATTACAATTGAATCCTGACTCATCTTTCTCCACTCCTGACCAGATAGATTAAACCTTAACGGTAAACTTGACGGTAAAAAGGGACGCAGGCTTGCGTCCCTTTTATAGTATCTATGCGTTTAAAAACAGCGCATTCAGATAATTAGCATGACAGCCTTAGTTGAAGTTTTTCTTCATCATCTTTTGGAACTCACCCACTAAACCGCTGCGGAATGCCAAGACACAGATAATAAAGATAACGCCCATCACAATATTGATATAGTTACCCAATTCGCCCCCAGACAGTAGGTTCTGAATTGAGACCACCACACCGGCCCCCACCAAGGGTCCGAAAATAGTGCCCATACCACCGAGCAAGGTCATCAACACCACTTCACCGGACATGTGCCAATGAACATCGGTCAATGACGCCAACTGGAATACCAATGTTTTGGTTGAGCCAGCCAAACCGGCCAAGGCTGACGAAATAATAAAGGCGACCCATTTGTAATCATTAACGTTGTAACCCAGAGACACGGCACGCGGTTCATTTTCACGAATCGCTTTCAAGATTTGCCCAAATGGAGAGTGCACCGTCCGATGAATTAACCAGAACCCGAAGACAAAGATCGCTAAGACAAAATAGTACATGGCGAAGTTGTCAGATAGATCGATCAAACCGAACAGCGAACCACGCGGCACCCCTTGCACCCCATCTTCACCACCGGTAAATGGCGCTTGCAGATAGAAGAAGAAGGCTAACTGAGCCAATGCCAGTGTCACCATCGCAAAGTAGATACCCTCACGTTTAACCGCCAACTTACCGTAAACAGCGCCTAGCAATCCGGCACCAACCGTCCCGGCCAAAATACCCAGCTCAGGCGTAATTCCGGTTTCCAACATTAGATAACCGGTGATATAGCCCCCGGTTCCGAGAAACGCGGCATGACCAAATGAAAGTAAACCAACATACCCCAACAACAGGTTAAAGGCGCAAGCAAACAGTGCAAAGCACAGTAGTTTCATCAAAAAAACTGGATACACAAGACTCGGTGCAACCAAAGCAACAACGATCAGAAACAGGTAGAGTTTATTTATTTTCATGTCTAACTCCTACGCCTCTTTACCAAACAGACCGGCTGGCTTAACCAGCAGTACGATCACCATAAAGAGGAAAATCACAGTCGTGGATGCCTCTGGGTAGAAAAACTTAGTTAGTCCTTCAACCACCCCCATCATCAGGCCGGTGAGAATCGCGCCGCCAATGGACCCCATCCCACCAATAACCACGATGGCAAACACCACAATGAGAAGATTCGACCCCATATCAGGACTGACGGAATAAACAGGCGCTGCCAGCACACCCGCGAATCCGGCTAATGCCACACCAAAACCGAAGGTTAAGGTAGTAATCAACGGCACATTAATACCGAACCCTTGCATTAACTGAGGATTTTCCGTGCCTGCCCGCAAATAAGCTCCAAGCTTGGTTTTTTCTATCACCCACCAGGTGCTAAAACAGACCACCAACGAGCTGACGATAATCCATGCACGGTAGTTAGGCAGATACATAAAGGGTAATTTAGTCCCACCTTTCAGCTCATCAGGAATCTGATAAGGCAAACCGGAAGAACCATAAATATGGGTAAACGCCCCCTGCAGCACCAAGGCAATACCAAAGGTTAGCAGCAGACTGTAAAGGTGGTCCTCGTTAGCAATCGGACGCACTAAAAAGCGCTCCATCAGAATGGCTAACAAGCCAATCGCTATCGGCACCAGAATCAGCGCCCACCAATAATTGATGCCCATGTAATTAAGGGCCATCCAAGCAAAGAAAGCGCCGAGCATATACATCGCGCCCTGCGCGAAGTTTATAATTTTTAACAAACCAAAAATAATCGCGAGGCCAAGACTTAGTAGTGCATAGAAAGATCCATTGATCAGTCCTACTAACAATTGTCCCGACAGCGCAAACAGATTAATACCAAATATCGTCGCCATAACATCACCCAGAAGCAAGGCGCGATGTAAAATTGTCCCCTTCGGCCAACCTCACATACGCCTTTCAAACTATCTTTTCAGATAAGACCGGGGGTAGGTAACAGCGCTACGCCACCCCCTAATTTCAAGTAAAACCGATAAGAGTTGTTACTCAGCCTTATTTGAAGTCACACTCAGGTAGCATAGGGTTAAATGCCACGTCACCTGGAATCACCGCTTCGATGTTATAAATATCATCTGAAGATGAACGGCTTGCTGCATCTTTGATGCTAACCAATAACATATCGTGAACCATCCGGCCATCGTTACGCAGGGTCGCATTACGGGCAAAGAAGTCATCAGGCTTAGTTTGCTTCATCTGCTTCATAACCGCATCAGACTCATCAGTGCCGGCCGCTTTAATCGCATTCAGGTAATGCATGACCATTGAATACTGACCTGCCTGACCCATTGATGGGATAACACCATGACGTGCCTTAAAGCGAGCAGACCACTCACGTGTTTGATCATCCATATCCCAATAGAAACCGGAAGTCGCTTTCATACCCGCGGCAATAGCGGGATCAAGTGCCAAGGCATCATTGGTAAATACCAACAAACCAGCAACTTCTGTTGTTTCAGTCAAACCAAATTCAGCAGATGTTTTCAATGAGTTAACAAAGTCACCGCCGGCATTAGCCAGACCGACTACGTCAGCACCGGATGCTTGAGCCTGAAGTACGTAAGAAGAGAAATCGGTAGTACCGAAAGGTGCACGCACCGCACCTACCACTTCACCACCACTGGATTCGATAACCTTAGTCGCAATACCTTCTAGCGCATGACCAAAGGCGTAATCAGCGGTGATAAAGAACCATTTTTTCTTACCCGCAGCCACCATCGGCTTAACGGTACCGTTAGCCAGTGCGGCAACGTTATAGGTCCAATGAACATTATAAGGTGAACATGATTTCGTCGTGAACGCATTACTTGCAGAGGTCGAGATCAGGGCAATTTTCTTCGCATCGGTCAGTACTTTAGTCGCCGCACCGGTCACTGATGAAGCCACCAAGCCGGTTACCACATCAACATTATCACTTTCAATCCACTGGCGAACTTTAGCGGAACCCACGTCAGGCTTGTTTTGATCATCGGCACTCACTATTTCAATGGGCTTACCCAGAACAGTACCGCCAAAATCTTCAACGGCCATTTCTACCGCAGTTACACAGCCTTGACCACAGATATCGGCATAAACACCGCCCATATCGACCAAAACACCGATTTTAACCACATCATTAGAGATACCTGCAGCCTGAACACCGGTGGTTGCAGCCACAGTCATTGCTACAGCCAAAAGGGTCTTCTTCATTGCTTTCATGTTGTCACTCCTGATTGAGAACTTTTTATTTTTATCGAACTTCATTTTTAGAGCTTTTTCTTGCTGGATAATCTTGGTTTAAACACCTAGATAGGTATTCAATAGTTCTGTTTTTGCCGCCAGCTCATCTTTCTGAACTTGCTCAACAATATGCCCGTGCTCCATCACATAGTGCCGATCCGCAATCGGTGCGGCGAAACGGAAGTTTTGTTCGACCAATAAAATGGTCAACCCCCGTTCTTTAAGCATTAAGAGAACCTCCGCGAGCTTTTGCACAATTACCGGAGCTAAACCCTCGGTAATTTCATCTAGCAGCAGAATATTAGCGCCGGTACGTAAAATACGCGCCATCGCTAGCATCTGTTGTTCACCACCGGATAAACGGGTCCCTTGACTATAGCGGCGTTCAGCTAAGTTAGGGAAGATCTCATAAATTTCATCAACACTCATGCCGTCGGAACGAACGTTCGGCGGTAGCATCAAGTTTTCTTCAACATTCAAGCTTGAAAAAATACCGCGCTCTTCTGGACAGTAACCAACACCGAGATGGGCAATTTTATGTGCCGGCATGCCGATAGCTTCATTACCGTTGATATTAATTGAACCGGTACGCCGACCGACCATATTCATGATGGCTTTCAGTGTTGTCGAACGACCCGCACCGTTACGTCCGAGCAGCGTGACCAACTCACCCTGCATAATGGTCATATCGATACCATGCAGAATATGGGATTCACCGTAATAAGCATGCAGATCATTTATGCGGATCTTTTCACCTGTTGTGCTCATACCTCCTCCCCTTTGGCTGCGCTCGCTTTTCCAGCGACATTGGCGGCGGCAATCGCCTGAGCGACTTCATCATCGGCTTCAACCCCCATATACGCCTCGCGTACCTGTGGATCTTGTGACACCGTTTCGTAGTCACCTTCAGTTAGGATGGCACCACGCTGTAATACAGTGATAGTATCCGCCAGTTGAGCCACTACATGTAAGTTATGCTCAACCATCAAGATAGTGCGATTCGCCGAAACCTTTTTAATCAGATCGGCAACCACGCTGACATCTTCATGTCCCATGCCTTGAGTTGGCTCATCCAGCAATAACATTTCAGGATCGAGTGCCAAAGTAGTAGCGATTTCAAGAGCTCGTTTACGGCCATAGGGCAGATCCACGGTCAACGCATCGGCATACTCTTTCAGACCGACTTCATCTAACAGTTCCAGCGCCCGGTCATTGAGTTTATCCAACACCTTAACTGACTTCCAAAAATGGAAACTATTACCCTCATTACGTTGCAGAGCAATACGTACATTTTCAATAACGGATAGATGTGGGAATACGGCGGAAATTTGAAATGAACGAACAATGCCTTTTCGAGCAATCGCCGCAGACTTCATTGAGGTGATATCTTCACCGTTATAAAGAATAGTGCCCCGAGTGGGCGTGAGAAATTTTGTTAGCAGGTTAAATACAGTTGTCTTACCGGCACCATTAGGCCCGATCAGCGCATGTATTGTTCCCCGCTCAACTTTGAGATTTACATCATCAACGGCGGTAAAGCCCTTGAATTCCTTAACCAGATTCCTGGTTTCGAGAACATAGTCGGCACTCATGAAGAACCAGCCCCACTTATTTTGTTTATATTTGTTTTTATTATCAAATGGACAGAAATATCTACTGCCCATATCAGCCTTGCAACCAAGTTAGCAATTTCCCCTACTGGATAACAAGTACTACTTTAGTCTAACACTACAACTATGTGATTAGCTACCACAACTAGAATCGTTATTTATCAATCAGTTAAGTCAATTCATACAAAATGTAACAGTTTAGGGGATTTCACTTATATGCTTTACGTTTACGTAAACTTCCGCTACATTATCCCTCAATGAGTCAATCAGCGAGGTCAGTATGCAGATTAACAATACAGGTACTTTTTCAATTAGCGAACTGGCCAGCGAGTTTGATGTAACGACGCGTAGCATCCGTTTTTATGAAGATCAGCAGCTACTCTTCCCTACCCGCCGCGGGCAAACCCGTATCTACAGCGCGCAGGACAGAGTACGGTTAAAGCTGATTTTACGAGGCAAACGCTTAGGCTTCTCTCTTGCAGAAACGCGCGAATTGTTCGCCCTTTGGGATGAAACGCCCACCGGCAGCATAAAGCAGCTACAGTTACTAATGGCCAAGATCGAAGAGAAGAAGGCTGCTCTTGAGCAACAGCTTAACGATATCGCCATGCTGCAGTTGGAGCTGGACAGTGCAGAAAGCCGCTGCCGTGAGGCGATGACAGAATTAAATGCAAAAACAGCAACTGAGAAGTCGGTTTAGGTCACTGCATTAATGCAGCCCATGCCAGATAACGATAGGTTGGCGACAAACCAACAACAATAAACGTAAACCGGAAACGGCCAAGGCAACCTTAACAACTTGCCCAGCCAACTCCTAAAGCCAGGTGGACAGAAAATGATTGCACAGTATAGCTCACTTAATTTTGGACTCGGCGAAACACTGGACATGCTGCGAGAGCAGGTCAACAGTTTTGCTGCACAGGAAATCGCCCCTCGCGCTGACCAGATCGACCGCGATAACGAGTTCCCCAATGATCTATGGCGCAAATTTGGTGATATGGGTTTGCTCGGGATTACCGTTAAAGAAGAGTACGGCGGCGTTGAGATGGGTTACCTTGCCCATATGATCGCGATGGAAGAGATTAGCCGAGCGTCTGCTTCTGTTGGTCTGTCCTACGGTGCCCATTCAAACCTGTGTATCAACCAGATCCACCGCAATGGTACTCATGAACAAAAGTTAACTTACCTACCGAAGCTGATCAGCGGCGAACACATCGGCGCACTGGCAATGTCCGAACCGAATGCGGGCTCCGATGTCGTTTCCATGAAACTCACCGCCCGCGATAACGGCGATCATTACTTGCTGAACGGCAACAAGATGTGGATCACCAATGGTCCAGATGCCAACACGTACGTTATTTATGCTAAAACCGATGTTGCTGCAGGTGCTAAAGGGATCACCGCCTTTATCGTTGAACGTGATTACCCTGGCTTTTCTCGTCACCAGAAACTCGACAAACTGGGGATGCGTGGATCCAACACCTGTGAGCTCGTTTTCCAAGACTGCCCAGTACCAAAAGAAAATATTCTCGGTGAGCTGAATGGTGGTGTTCGCGTATTGATGTCTGGCCTAGACTACGAACGACTGGTACTAGCAGGCGGCCCACTGGGCATTATGCAAGCGGCGATGGATATCACCATTCCTTACACCCGCGACCGGGTACAGTTTGGTAAAGCGATCGGTGAGTTCGAAATGGTACAGGGCAAAGTAGCCGATATGTACACCCTGATGAACGCCTCTAAATCCTACGCTTACACCGTTGCACAATCTGCAATGCGCGGCGAAACATCACGTAAAGACTGTGCTGCGGTCATTCTCTATACCGCGGAGATGGCTACCAAGATTGCCCTCGACGCTATTCAGTTACTGGGCGGCAACGGTTATATCAATGAGTTCCCAACCGGACGACTGCTGCGCGATGCCAAGCTTTATGAAATCGGTGCCGGCACCTCTGAGATCCGCCGGATGCTGATCGGCCGCGAATTGTTCCTGAATAAATAGATCCGTTTCATCAGTGGATCCTTCGTAAGAAGGTTTGGGGGTGGCGCAATCCACCCCTCGTTTTCACATAGATAAACGATGTCAGATACCGATGGTACGTCCAGCGGGCGTGATATCAGAGGAAGAGCAATGGCTACAATTACAACAAAAATAAATCCCCGAGCGGAAGAGTTTCGCGCTAATTACGACGCGATGACCGCCGAGGTAAACGACCTGCGCGAGAAAGCAGCCAGGATTCACCAAGGTGGCGGCGCTAAATACCAAGAACGCCATCTGTCCCGCGGAAAACTACTGCCACGGGAACGTATTAATACTCTGCTAGATGACGGTTCCCCGCTGTTGGAACTCTCTCAACTAGCCGCCTATAAAGTCTACGATGACGATGTACCCGCTGCGGGTATCATCACTGGCATAGGCCGGGTTAGCGGTATCGAATGCATGATTATCGCCAACGATGCCACCGTAAAAGGCGGTACTTATTTTCCACTGACCGTGAAAAAACACCTTCGCGCTCAAGAGATTGCCGAACAAAATCACCTGCCCTGCATCTACCTAGTCGATTCCGGCGGCGCCAACCTGCCGCAACAAGATGATGTGTTCCCCGACCGCGACCATTTTGGCCGCATCTTTTACAATCAGGCACGCATGTCTGCCAAAGGGATTCCGCAAATTGCCGTCGTCATGGGTTTGTGTACCGCAGGCGGTGCTTATGTCCCCGCGATGGCTGACGAATCCATTATCGTCCGCGATCAAGGCACTATTTTCCTAGCCGGTCCGCCATTGGTAAAAGCCGCCACGGGTGAAGTGGTCAGTGCTGAAGATCTAGGCGGTGCCGATGTGCACTGTAAAGTCTCCGGGGTAGCCGATCATTATGCCGAAAACGATGCCCATGCACTGGAAATTGCCCGCACCTGCATCGCTAATTTGAATCGCCGTAAAGAGATCAATATCAAGACCCAGGCCAGCAAAGCACCACTCTACCCGGCTGATGAACTGTACGGCATTGTCGGTACTGATTTGAGAAAACCTTACGATGTCCGTGAAGTGATTGCCCGGATTGTCGATGGTTCTGAGTTTGACGAATTCAAAAAACTCTATGGCACCACCCTCGTTACCGGTTTTGCCCATATTCATGGCTATCCAGTCGGTATTGTCGCTAATAACGGCATTCTGTTTGGTGAATCGGCTCAGAAAGGTGCGCACTTTATTGAACTGTGCTGCCAACGAAAAATACCGCTACTGTTTCTGCAAAACATTACTGGCTTTATGGTTGGGCAAAAATATGAATCCGAAGGGATCGCTAAGCATGGTGCCAAAATGGTTACCGCCGTGGCCTGTGCCGATGTACCTAAATTTACCGTTCTGATCGGTGGTAGCTTTGGGGCCGGTAACTACGGCATGTGTGGCCGAGCCTATAGTCCTAACCTGATGTTTATGTGGCCCAATGCCCGCATCTCGGTAATGGGTGGCGAACAGGCCGCCGGCGTACTGGCAACCGTTAAACGCGATAACATGGACCGTACCGGTGAGCAGTGGTCAGCGACTGAAGAGGCCGATTTTAAGCAGCCGATCATCGATACCTATGAGCACCAAGGGCACCCCTATTATGCCTCTGCTCGCCTTTGGGATGATGGCGTCATCGATCCAAAACAAACCCGCGATGTGATCGGCATGAGTTTATCGGCCGCACTCAATAAGCCGGTGGGCGATACCCACTTCGGCGTATTCCGGATGTAATGGAGAGCCTGCAGATGTCGATCAAACAAAAACAATTTGTGCTGCTAGAAAAAAGCAGTAACGGTGTTGCTGAGCTGATTATCAACCGTCCTGAAGTGCACAATGCTTTCGATGATGCGGTTATCGAACAGCTTATTGAGCAGCTAGAAGCAACCCACATAGATCCCGACGTTCGGGTGTTAGTGCTACGTTCTCGCGGCAAGAATTTTTCCGCCGGTGCCGACTTGGCCTGGATGAAACGCATGGCTAACAACACCCATGCAGAAAATCGGGTGGATGCGGGTCGTCTAGCCAAACTGATGGAATTGCTGAATAACCATAGCAAACCGACCATCGCCCTGATCCAAGGTGCCGCCTACGGGGGCGCCGTCGGTCTCGCTGCCTGTTGCGACATTGTCATCGCCGCCCAAAGCAGTGCTTTCTGCCTGTCGGAAGTTAAAATTGGCTTGATCCCCGCCGTCATCAGCCCCTATGTCGTACGGGCCATTGGTGAGCGTCAATCGCGCCGCTATTTCCTCACCGCCGAACCCTTCTCAGCCCACACGGCTCAGCAGTTTGGCTTGGTACATGAAGTGGTCGAGAACGTTGAACAACTGGACGAAGCCTGCGACCGCATGACCGCCACGCTGCAAAAAAACAGCCCGCAGGGGATGCTAGCCGCTAAACAGCTTATCTATGCCGTCAGTCAAAAAGAGATCACTGCTGAAGTGATTGATGACACCGCCCGTCGCATTGCCGATATCCGTGTCAGCGACGAAGGCCAGGAAGGGCTTAGCTCCTTTCTGCAAAAGCGTAAACCGAACTGGATTCAGGAGTAAACGGCATGTTTAATAAAATTTTAATTGCTAACCGTGGTGACCAGTTGCGCAGCAAGCTGGCGGCGAAGCCAAATTGCATGCTTAAGCACGCAGTGCGTGCAGGCAAGTTCGACACGGAGACTCACTATGTTTAATAAAATCTTAATCGCAAACCGTGGCGAAATTGCCTGCAGGGTTATCCAAACCGCTCACCGCATGGGTATCCGTTGTGTCGCCGTCTACTCTGAAGCCGACAAAAACGCCCGTCACGTCGCCATGGCCGATGAAGCCTTTCTGCTAGGTCCTGCGCCGAGCAGTGAAAGCTACCTGCGCGGCGATAAAATTCTTGAGATAGCGATACAGTCCGGTGCCCAAGCGGTGCACCCTGGATACGGTTTCCTGTCGGAAAATGCCGCCTTCGCCAAATCCTGCTTCGATAATGGTATCGAGTTTATCGGGCCACCAACCGGTGCTATCGAGGCGATGGGCTCAAAGTCTGCCGCTAAAGAGATTATGTCTCATGCTTCAGTGCCTCTGGTGCCGGGCTATCATGGCGAAGATCAATCATCTGAAGTGTTAAAAGCCGAATCCGTTCGCTGTGGTTTCCCTCAACTGCTGAAAGCCGTCGCCGGTGGTGGTGGTAAAGGGATGCGGGTAGTGGAATCGATTGAAGAGTTCGATGAAGCACTGGTATCGGCGTGCCGCGAAGCGAAAAATGCCTTCGGCAACCCGGATATGCTGATCGAACGCTATCTGACCCAACCCCGCCATGTTGAAATCCAAGTTTTCTGTGATAAACAGGGCAATGGGGTTTATCTAGCAGAACGGGACTGTTCAGTACAACGCCGCCATCAAAAAGTTATTGAGGAAGCACCGGCACCCAACTTGCCTGATGCCACCCGCAAAGCAATGGGTGAAGCCGCGGTCCGCGCCGCACAAGCGATCGATTATGTCGGCGCCGGTACCGTCGAGTTCCTCTATGATGTCGATGGTTCATTCTACTTTATGGAGATGAACACCCGATTGCAGGTTGAGCACCCGGTCACTGAGATGATTACCGGCCAGGACTTAGTCGAATGGCAGCTCAGAATCGCCAGCGGTGAACCGCTACCGTTACAGCAAGATGAGATTCGTATTAACGGCCATGCACTGGAAGCCCGTGTCTATGCAGAAGACCCTGATAATGATTTCTTGCCAGCCACCGGTACCCTGCGCTATCTGCGCACCCCTGAAGAAAACCGGCATGTACGGGTTGATACCGGAGTCGTCGAAGGCGATGAAGTCAGTGTATTTTACGATCCGATGATCGCCAAACTGATCGTTTGGGATGATGACCGCGACCGCGCGATTGCCCGTATGGAACAAGCTCTTGAGGAGTACCGCATTAGCGGTTTAACCACCAACCTGCGTTTCTTACGTAATCTAGCCGGTAGTGCGCCGTTTAAAGCGCTAGATTTAGACACCGGCTTTATCGATAAGCATGAGCAGTTGCTGTTCCCTGCCAGCAATCTTAACACCGCGTTTTGTTTAGTCATGGCGGCATGTTTCTTTAGCGAGAAAACCAAGCAACAGGCGAATAATCCAGATGACCCCTACTCCCCATTTGGCTACCAGAACAACTGGCGGCTTAACTCAGAGTATGCCCGCCCGTTAACACTGATCCATGCCGAAACCGAGTATCAGCTTAATATTCTGGAGCAAAGCGCTGAAGACTCAGGTCATTATCAGGTACAGATTGATGATGCCAGCTATCAGGTCAGCGCTGTGCTCACTGACGATCAGCTCAAAGTAGTTATTAACGGCCATCAACTGAGTGTGCATCTGTATAACGATGGCGACCACCTCACCCTGTTCCACGAAGGCGAGCAGTTTATCTGTGAACAGCACCGGGAGACGTTCGGTAGTGATGATCACGCCGCTGATAACAGCCTTACCGCACCGATGAATGGTGCTGTCGTCGCGGTGCTAGTGACTTCGGGTCAGCAGGTAAAAGCCGGCGACACCTTGGTCATTATGGAAGCAATGAAGATGGAACATAGTCTTAAGGCGCCCCATGATGGCACGGTAGCAGAGATCTATTTCGCAGAAGGCGATCTCGTGGCCGACGGAGCCGAACTGATCTCCCTTGATATCATGGAGGCGTAACAATGGCATTGCCAAAAACGGTGCGCCTATTCGAGATGGGCGCCAGAGATGGATTGCAAAACGAGTCGGGGCCCATCATTGAAACGGCCATTAAAGTTGAGCTGATTAATCGGCTCAGCGAAACCGGCCTGAGCCACATTGAGGCGGCGAGTTTTGTGTCGCCAAAATGGGTGCCTCAAATGGGCGATGCGGCAGCCGTCATGGCCGCTATTCAGCGCAAACCGGGTATCACTTACTCTGCTTTAACCCCCAATTTGAAAGGATTAGAGAGCGCTATCGCCGCTGGCGTCGATGAAGTTGCCGTGTTTGGCGCGGCCTCTGAGGCGTTTACCCAAAAAAATATTAACTGCTCAATAAAAGAGAGCTTAGCGCGCTTCGCACCGGTGATTGAGCTGGCGCGGGCCAACAACATCCGCGTCCGTGGCTATGTTTCCACCGTGATGGGTTGTCCTTACGAAGGTGAGATTGACCCAGCACAGGTTGCCAGCGTTAGCCGTGATCTACTGGATATGGGCTGCTATGAAATTTCCTTAGGCGACACCATCGGTGTTGGTACACCGTTAAAGGCTAAACGGATGCTCGAAGCCGTAAGCCAACAGGTGCCCATAGACAAACTCGCGGCTCATTTTCATGATACCTACGGCCAAGCCTTAGCCAACCTCTATGCGGTTATCGAAGAAGGCGTTGCCGTCATTGATGCGTCTGTTGCAGGTTTAGGGGTTGCCCCTATGCCAAAGGCGCATCGGGCAATGTCGCCACAGAAGACGTGCTGTACATGCTAAATGGCCTAGGTATCGAGACCGGGGTCGAGCTTGATAAGTTGGCACAAACGGGCCACTGGATCAGTGCCCAATTAGGTCGCCCGAGCGGCTCTAAAGTGGCCTTAGCACTGGGCTGCCAAGCGGTTAAATAATGATGCGGGCGCTTTCTAAGCGCCCTGCCATCTTGGCCTTAAAAGAACGCCTTGAAAGAACATAAGGGTTTACCCTAGTATAGACACTCTATAAGACTCAGGATAAGCCACTGCTTATTGGCTCTGAAGGACAAAAATAATACGGAGTACGACAATGTCACAACCTGATCATGTTACCGCACTAGACCTTAACTATCCGTCACGGGACGAATTACCTGACGATGTTAAAAAATACTTTGATGTCTGCAATGAAAAACTGGGCATGATTCCGAATGTCCTGAAAGCCTACAGTCAAAATCTGGCGCAATTAGAGGTTTTCTCTAAGTTTTATAACGAACTCATGTTCGGCGAAAGCAATATAACCCCCCTCGAACGCGAGATGATCGCCGTGGCGGTTTCCTCTCAGAACCATTGTTTCTATTGCATCGCCGCTCATGGCGCAGCACTACGAAACTATTCCGGCGATCCCGCTTTAGGTGAACTGATCGCAATTAACTATCGGGCCGCTGATCTATCACTGCGCCATCGCGCCATGCTTGATTTCGTCGTCAAAATGACGATTTCACCTGATTGCATTATCGAGAGTGATCGTCAGGCCCTAAGAGACGCTGAATTCAGTGACCAAGATATCTGGGATATTGCTAACGTGGCCGGGTTCTACAATATGACCAACCGGGTCGCCGGCGCCGTTGATATGCAGCCTAATCCTGAATATCACGCCCAAGCACGATAAAGACAACACAGCAAAGGACCGCCCTGCCAGATTGACAGGACGAAGAACTAATCCTCGATTTATAAAAATAACGGTGGGAAACAAGCAATGAGCAACACACAACCCAGCTATACCAGCGGCACCAGCAACACTCCCTTGCTGGGCATGACCATTGGCGATAAATTTGATGAAACCTGCGCGACCTATCCTGATAACGATGCGTTAATCGTGCATTATCAGAATATTCATTGGAGCTACGCAGAATTACAAGCAAAAGTAGAACAGTGCGCTCGCGCCCTGCTGGCCGTCGGTATCGAACCCGGTGACCGAATTGGTATGTGGTCGCCGAATACGGCACAGTGGACCATCACCCAATTTGCCAGCGCCAAAGTCGGCGCCATACTGGTGAACATCAACCCAGCTTATCGCCTGCACGAACTGGAATACGCCCTGAACCAGTCCGGCGCCCGGTTCTTAGTAACAGCGGACACCTTTAAAAGCTCTAACTACACCCAAATGCTGCTAGAGCTTGCGCCCGAGCTAAACCAGTGCGAACCAGGCCAGCTCAAATCTGCCAAGCTGAAGCAACTTGAATGCATTATCAATCTCTCGGATGAGCAACATCCCGGTATGTGGCGTTGGGATGATTTTGTCGAACAGGCGGATAAAGTTGAGCTGCAACGGGTGAAAGATATTCAGGCAACCCTACAGTTCGATGACCCCATCAATATCCAGTACACCTCGGGCACCACAGGCTTCCCCAAAGGCGCTACGCTGAGCCACCATAATATTCTTAATAACGGTTTTTTTGTTGCCGAAAGCCAGAACTTTACCCACAAAGACCGGCTGATTATTCCTGTGCCGCTCTACCACTGCTTTGGCATGGTGATGGGTAACTTAGGTTGCGTCACCCATGGTGCTACCATGATCTACCCCACTGAAGGTTTCGAACCTAAAGCGGTATTGGAAGCCGTACAAAAAGAAAAGGCCACTGCACTGTATGGCGTGCCAACTATGTTCATCGCCGAACTGGAAGATCCTGACTTCGATAGTTATGACCTCTCCTCCCTGCGCACCGGTATTATGGCGGGTTCAATCTGCCCCGCAGAAGTCATGAAAGCGGTTAACGCTAAGATGAATATGAAAGAGGTGCAGATCGCCTACGGTATGACCGAAACCAGCCCGGTATCGACGCAAACCGCCGCTGACGACCCGTTTGATAAGCAGGTTACCACCGTTGGCCGGACTCAGCCTCACCTGGAAAGTAAAATTACTGATCCGCTAACCGGACGCATTGTGCCCCGCGGCGAAATCGGAGAGCTTTGCACTCGAGGTTACAGTGTGATGGTCAAATACTGGAACAATGAAGAGGGTACGAAAAAAGCCATTGATGAAAATGGCTGGATGCATACCGAAGATCTCGCCACCATGGATGAAGAAGGCTACATTCAGATCGTGGGCCGTATCAAAGATATGGTTATCCGCGGCGGTGAGAATGTTTACCCTAAAGAGATCGAAGAGTTTCTCTACACCCATCCTAATATCACCGATGTTCAGGTGACAGGCGTACCGGATAAAAAATATGGTGAAGAGCTGATCGCCTGGGTGAAACTGAGTGTCGATTCTGAAAGCGTTACCGAACATCAACTGCGGGAGTTCTGCAAAGGCCAGATCACCCACTTTAAAATCCCTCGATACTTTAAATTTGTCGATGAATTTCCGATGACGGTGACCGGTAAGATCCAGAAATTTAAAATGCGCGAGATCTCCATTAAAGAACTAGGACTCGATGATATCTAAAGCATCAGGGTGATACTATACGGGGTCTTATGACCCCGTTTTTTTTGGCGCTTAACCCCGCTAAACAGCCCATTAAATCATCTAAACAACAGACCAACGCTTAAGAGTAAGGACACACCGATGGATATTGATCAACATTACAGCCATCACACAGATGAAACCTTTCTACTGCAGCAGTTACGTGAACGTTACCCTGAGGGCCCCTCGGTTTATCAACTCGCCCCGTTGGATCAACTACACATTGGTGGCATCAAAGCCTCTGAAAAGCTGTTACACCAACTGAAACAAGACCAACCAAAGCGTATTCTTGAAATTGGCTCCGGCATCGGAGGACTGATGCGTATGCTGGCGGCCACAGAGACCGAGGTGATTGGTATTGATATCACCCACCGTTTTAACCGCCTTAATCGTGCCATTAGCAACCTAACAGTCCCCGTAACATCACCCTCAGTGATCACCTGTGATGCTCGCCAACTACCTTTCGCCAACCATTACTTTGACTGCATTATATTTCAACACAGCTTATTAAATATTCCCCAAACCGATCTTTGCTTGCAAGAGTGTCGTCGAGTACTTACTACCAACGGCTCATTATTGTTACATGAGGTACTCCAGGGACCTAACCCTCATAACATGCGTTATCCTGTCCCGTGGGCGAGCTGTGCTGAACAATCTCACCTGCTAACATTTGAAGCGATCAATGGTATGTTACAACAGCATAATTTTAGCCTCGAAAGGGCTGAAAATTGGTCTAGTGACGCGTTACAATGGCGCCAACGACAGGCCAAAAAAGAAGATTCAGTTAAAAGTCCTGCGACCCTGTCACCGTCAAAGATTCTGGGTAAAACATTCAGCCAGATGGGGCCGAATGTGATGGCCAATCTAAATGCCGGTGCAGTTGAGGTGTGGCAACTCAGTTGTCGGGGTCAAAAGGCATAATCACTGCCATTTCGGACGCCTTTCCTGTATCCTTCGCGCTCCTGTCATTTCGACAATGTAGTTATAGAGAGAGTGCATGAAATTTACTGATCTGGGCCTATCGGCACCGATACTTGATGCCGTTACCGATAAAGGTTACGAGACCCCTTCGCCCATTCAGGCGCAAGCAATTCCGGCGGTGCTGGAAGGCAAAGACCTGATGGCTGCGGCCCAGACTGGCACCGGCAAGACCGCAGGCTTTACCCTGCCACTACTTGAGCTATTAAGTCGTGGTGAACGCGCCCAAGGCACACAGATTCGTGCCCTGATTCTGACCCCCACCCGAGAACTGGCGGCACAGGTTGCCGAAAGTGTCGGTGACTACGGTAAACATCTGCCGTTACGCTCCGCTGTGGTATTTGGTGGTGTCAGCATCAACCCACAAATGATGCAGCTACGTAAAGGGGTCGACATTCTGATCGCCACCCCGGGCCGCTTGATGGATCTGTATAACCAGAATGCTGTCAAATTCAATAAAGTCGAAGTACTGGTGCTGGATGAAGCCGACCGGATGCTGGATATGGGCTTTATTACCGATATCAAAAAAATCATCAACCTGTTGCCTAAGCAACGGCAAAATCTAATGTTCTCTGCGACCTTCTCAGATTCAATCCGCAATCTGGCAAAAGGCCTGGTCAACAACCCAGTTGAGATTTCCGTCGCCCCTCGCAACACCACGGCGAGCAACGTCAAGCAGTGGATCTGTCCGGTCGATAAAAAACAGAAATCAGGCCTGTTCAGCCATTTGCTGGCCGAGCATCAATGGCATCAGGTATTGGTTTTCACCCGTACCAAGCGTGGCGCAAACCAACTCTGCAAACACCTCGACTCAGAGGGTGTTAAAGCGGCGGCTATTCATGGCAACAAGAGCCAATCAGCCCGGACCAAAGCACTGCTTGAGTTCAAACAGGGTAAGATACAGGTCTTAGTTGCCACCGATATCGCGGCCCGCGGTCTGGATATCGACCAACTGCCTCAGGTGGTCAATTTTGATCTACCGAATGTCGCTGAAGATTATGTTCACCGGATCGGTCGTACTGGCCGTGCGGGTGCAAGCGGACAGGCTATCTCATTAGTCAGTGCCGATGAGTTTGATCAACTGTCCGATATAGAACACCTGATTGGTCGAATACTCGAGCGTGAAGAAGTACTCGGCTTTCAGCCACTGCACAATTTACCAGAATCGAGCCTCAGCAACCGTAAGCGCAAACCCAACAAACCGAAACGCGCTAAACCACAAGGTGGTCATCAAGATGGGCAGCGCTCAGGCGATGTCGCTCGGGGTCACAAACCAGCGGGCAAAAACAAACGTCATCGTAGCAGCACCGGTAACCGTCAGGAGCAGCCAAACGCAGCAGGTAAACCTGCTCAACGTAAAGCGCCGGCTAAAGCCGCCCAAGGTAAAGCCAGCGGCACAGCACAACAGCCCGCTAACCGCGGCCGCTCTAATAACGGCAATGTTCCGGCAAAACCGGGCAACCGTCGTCCAGCACGCAATAACCCCGGCCCTAGTCGCGGTTAATCGTGCCGGATGGTCGGCTATTACGGGTGGAAATCATCACCGCTTAAGGTAAAGTGCTACTCTCATTCAGAAAACAATATGAGTAGGTAACACAATGCGTTTTCTTTTTATCGGCGCCGGCGGTATCGGCTGTTACTACGGCGCTAGACTTCAGCAACAGGGGCACCAGGTTGTGTATCTAGCTCGAGGTGAACACCTACGAGCACTGCAGGACAACGGCCTGAGTATCAATCACCCCGAGCTTAGCTTCAACCAACCGGTTGAGGCTCTGGACGATAAAAGCCTGCAACGCCGCTATCACTGTGACAATTTCGACCTCATTCTGATGACCCTCAAAGCTGGCGCCACTGCCAGCGTACTAGATCAGATGGCCGACTGGCTCAATACCGCAGAAACACCCGTTCTGTCATTACAAAACGGCGTTGATAACGAACCACTGATTGCACAGGCCCTTGGCCGTCACAGGACCCTCGGCGGGCTGGCAGTCCGCATTGGCGGCCATATCATCGCACCCGGCAAGATTGAGGCTACCGGCCCTGCCCAAGTCGTTATGGGCAGCTGGCCAAACCATCAAAGTGAAGATATTTTTCCTGCAGCAACACTAGACACCTTTGCCACTGCCTTTAATGACGCCGGCATTCCCACCCAACTCAGCCATGACATCCGTCATGAACTATGGCGTAAGCTCATTATTAATAATGGCGTTAACCCGCTTTCAGCACTGACCCGACTGGATACCCGAACACTGACCTCCCACCCCGCCTTCGGTAAAACCGTCTACCGAATGATGCAGGAAGTGGCCGCCGTCGCGCCAGCGGATGATGTTATCCTCAGTCAGACAGATGTGGATGAGATGTATCAGTTGATTTGTCATTTTGATGCGATTAAAACCTCGATGTTGGTCGACAAAGAGAAGGGCCGCCCCCTTGAGTTGGATGGCATTAGCGGCGCAGTAATTAGCCGGGCAATTAAACTCAATATTGAGGTGCCCAATACCGAATTAATTCATGCCCTGCTATTACAGCAGGAATAAGCCTTTTAATTGAGCAAGACAGGAGTTCCGAATGGATCTGCAGCAGTTTATCCAACAACTAGACCAACCCGGTAACATCGACTTTGAAGATAGCATGGCTGTTATCGAAGCGAACTACGATTATTCACCGACCCGCTTCTTCAATGGCGAACTAATCAATGAAGCCGGCACCAATGAAGGCTCTTGTAAAATCTTCGCCTTTGCACAGCTAAACGGTCTGTCAGAGCAGCAAACACTGAACTGCTTTGGCCGCTTCTATCATCAAGATGTATTGCAACATCCAAATGGTAATGATCATGGCAATATCCGTAATTTTATCACCCACGGATGGTCGGGTGTGTCTTTTGATCAAGCTGCATTAGTGCCGAAATAACCTTACACCAACAGCCGCATACCTGAGGAAAAAGTTTCTATAGCTAGGCCTAGCGATTACTGTCACCAAAAGCAGACGCTAAGGTCGCCTAATCCAGACAATTTTAAGACTTTTTCCTATAGCCAGGTTATAACGATATAGCCATAATTACTTCCGTTGGATCGACACTCTTTAGGGATGAGGAACAAGCTGGGGGAACAAGGACGTAGTAAAGCGATATGGATATGTCCTATTGGCAGGACGCTAGCGGGGATTTCGCATAATAATTTCCATGGACGGGAGGCCTCTTCTGGGATCTTGAAGAGGCTGCAGTATGGATCTGCAACCACAGCAGGATGGATTATAGAAAAAAGAGCTACAGGCGACTGTAGCTCTTTTTTTATTTCCACTAATCAGTACTAACATTCGCGATATCACAGGCAAAGCCCACCACAAACCCAGAACGCCAATCCGCTCAATACGTCTAGGTAAGGCTATCCACCTACAGCAAGATTTACATAACCGAGCTGATCATCTTAATTGCCAGCCCTAACAGCAGCAGCGCGAATACTTTCTTCAATATAGGCACCGGCAACAGGTGCGCCACATGTGCGCCGACAGGCGCCATCATCGAACTCATCAATGAAATCAGTATCACGCCGGGAAGGTAGATAAAACCAACCACATAATCGATCTGCAAATCTGCCGATAAACCGTTAACGATATAACCGATGGTACCAGCAACTGAAATAGGCAAGCCAATGGCCGCTGAGGTGCCGATCGCTTTCTTCACATCGATATTGTGCCAGCTAAGGTAGGGCACCGTCAGAGTTCCGCCACCAATGGACACTAATGCTGAGATGCTGCCAATCACACTACCAGCGGCAAACAGCGCCGGCGTACCCGGCAAATTTCGGCTCGGTTTAGGCTTAATATTAAGAAACATCTGCGTTGATGCATACACCAGAAAGCAGGAAAAAAAGATCCCCAGAAAAGCGGAGCTAAGCACTGAGGCCAAAAAGGTTGCCAGAAAAGCCCCGACAACGATACCCGGTGCCAGTCGCTGAACCACCGACCAAATTACACCGCCTTTCTTATGATGCGCTCGCATACTGGAAATCGATGTAACCACAATCGATGCCATTGATGTTCCCAGTGCTAAGTGAACCACCTGATCGACAGGAATCCCCTGCCAGATAAATAACGACGTTAGCACCGGCACCATCACGAGGCCGCCACCAATACCCAGCAAACCCGCTAAGAAACCGACCACCGTGCCCAGCACGATAAACGCAATAATTAATTCAATATCCATTCTCTACATCCGCTATAAATAAAAACCGCGATGGTTGTCGCGGTTTTTCATCGTTAACAAAATCTAATCAACCCAACTTATCGGCCGCAACCTTATAGTCTGGATCTTCATCCCGATTGATTTCAACAGCCGTACCCGCTTTTTCCAACAGATGAATACACTCATCGCTAAGGTGGCGAATATGAATATCGATATTCGCTTTCTCATACCGTTCGACCAGGGAATCAATCACCTCTACACCGGAATGATCCATCACACGACAGTTAGCGAAATCGATAATCACTTCCTGTGGGTCAAACTTAGGCGTGAAGTTATCACGGAAGGCTTGGACCGAACCAAAAAACAGTGGGCCATGGGGCTTATAAACCTTCAAAAAACCGTTATTTTCGATGCTGGTATCGATACGCATATGCTTAGCATGCTTCCAGGCAAACACCAGTGCCGACACGATCACACCAACAATCACCGCAATTGCCAGATCAGTCAATACAGTAACGACGGTGACGACCACAACCACGATAGCATCCGAGGGTGGGATTTTACGCATCAAATTAAGGCTAGCCCACTCAAAGGTGCCGATCACGACGATAAACATCACCCCAACGAGCGCTGCCACTGGAATCATCTCGATCCAGCTAGAACCCACCAGAATGAAGAGCAGCAAAAACAGCGCTGCAGAAATACCGGAAGCACGCCCCGTACCACCCGAGCCAATATTAATCATGCTCTGACCAATCATTGCACAACCCCCCATACCACCGAAGAAACCGGTAGCAACATTGGCTACGCCCTGGCCTACACATTCCCGGTTGCCTCGACCACGGGTCTCAGTAATCTCATCGATTAAGGTTAGTGTCAGCAACGACTCGATCAAACCGATGGCCGCAAGAATAAGCGCATATGGCAAGATAATACGCAGGGTTTCAAAGTTAAGATCGACCATTGGAATATGGAACTGTGGCAGCCCACCCGCAATGCTCGCAGCAGGATCACCGGTCATATCAACCAGCACATCCTGTACACTGCGTGCCGCATCAATATCAAGGCCAATCACTAAACCGGTCACGACCAGAATGGCCACCAGCGTCGATGGTACGGCTTTCGTCAATTTAGGTAGGAAGTGGATAATTGCCATCGTCAAGACCACCAACCCTAACATCACCCCCAGTTGTGAGCCTTGCATCCAGCCCAACACGCCATCGGCATCTGACACTTGAAACTGCTTCATCTGCGCCAGAAAGATAACGATCGCTAAACCATTAACAAAACCCAACATGACAGGATGAGGCACCATGCGGATAAACTTGCCCAGCCGGAAAGCCCCAGCCAGTATTTGCAGAATCCCCATTAACACCACGGTGGCAAACAGATATTCAACTCCATGTTCAGCCACAAGACTAACCATCACTACGGCCAAGGCACCGGTAGCACCGGAAATCATGCCTGGACGACCACCGATTGTCGCGGTAATCAAACCGACCATAAAGGCCGCATAAAGGCCGACTAATGGATCCACCCCAGCAACAAACGCGAATGCCACGGCTTCCGGAACCAGCGCTAATGCAACCGTAAGGCCGGATAGCACATCGGATTTCATGCTTTGAGAACGTTTATAAATCAACTGCAGCATAATAGAATACTTTTCCTAAATTGAGCTTTCAAATCGAGCTCTGGCGGCAAAAAAAGCGCGATTATAGCACTGTGCAACTGCACAAAATAGAGTCAGGAACGGATATGCTTGAACAGTTTACCACGAAGGGTAACAAGGTTAGTCGCGGCAATATCCGAGGCTAGCGCTCTCACCGCGGTAGATACATGGGCTTTATAATGACTTTGCAGTTGCATCAAATTACGCCATGCAGGGGGAGTTTATCGGCTTGGGTTAGCATTCCGCCGTCAGGGTCTCGGGCGATATAACGGACAGAGCCAATGCCTGAAACCAGTAAGCGTGTAAGACACATTGGGCAAGGTTCCAATGTCACCAACAGCGTTAACTGCTCCGCAGGGTGTGGCACCAGCCCAGCTTCCAACTGATCAATAAGCAACATCTCCGCATGAGCGCTGCTGTGGTAATCAGCAAAGGCCGCGTTCGCACTGTCTTTAGAGGCCACTGCCTGACTGAAAACCCGATTTTCCGATTGCGCCACCACCTGCCCTTGGGGATCAATGAGTAGCGCCGCGACACCATAATTCCCCTGTTCCAGCGCATCAAGCGCTAGGCGGCAAGCATCTATGCCATACAGATCGTCACGATACGCCGGGTCAGGCTGAAGCCGATTTAAGCGATTGATCAGTGTGCTTATTTGCGCACTATCTTGAACGCTTTCCTGATCAACTCTAACCATCGGTCTACCTCTTCGGCGCCCCCATTAAAGAAGCGACTATTAACCCCATCACTAGGTGTTTAGTTAGCATACTTAATTATTCGTTTAAGCAATTATTCCAGTAATTTTAACTGCACCGCTTGTTGTTGGTTCTTTGCTTGCAAACGGTAGCCTACCCCAATTAAACGCACTTTTTTTGCCTCGAAACCAAGCTTCATGACAGAGATGCTGATACAGCACCAACGGACATTCCGCAGCACTTTGCTCAACGGTGGTCTGGGTAAAATCCGAAAACTTTAACTTCATCACTGCACCGGCTATCTCACGCTGCTGCGCATGTTTCTGAAAGCGTAGTGCCAGTTCGCTCAACATGGCCGGCAACTTTTCAATACAGCTATCGAGATCAGGTAAATCAGCAGCAAAGGTATGCTCCACACTGATCGATTTACGTTCTCGGCTCGTTTTCACCGGGCGGTCATCAACACCTCGGCTTAGTTCATATAAGCGTTTACCGAAGCGACCAAAGCGATCGACCAACTGAGCCATGCTCAATGTTCTTAGATCAGCACAGGTTTCTATGCCCATCTGTTGTAACTTAGCGCCAGTCACCTTGCCTACACCAAAAATCTTTTTAACCGGCAACTCAAGCACAAAGGCTTCTAACTTTTCCGGGGTTATGACGCAAAGCCCATCCGGCTTATACCAATCGCTGGCTATTTTAGCGATAAACTTATTAGGCGCGACGCCGGCGGAAATAGTAATCCCAACATTGTCCCTCACCCGCTGCCGTATCTCCTGTGCAATTAAGGTTGCACTACCGCCCTTAATCGTCGAACCGGTCACATCAAGATAAGCTTCATCGAGGGATAGCGGTTCAATCTGATCAGTATAGTCGGAATAGATCGACATGATCGCGACGGATGCCTGTCGGTATTTTTCCATGTTACCGGGAATGACGGTCAGATTGGGGCACAACTTCATGGCATGGGCGGTTGCCATTGCCGAGTGAATACCAAATTGTCTAGCGGGATAATTGCAGGTGGAGATCACACCACGACGGTCAGATGAACCACCAATGGCTAAGGGGATATCACTCAGGGATGGATTATCCCGCATCTCAACGGCAGCAAAGAAGCAGTCACAATCACAATGAATAATTTTACGTAAAGGTGTATCAGTCACTTCATGGCCCGGATCAACACAAACTGGTTTTGTATTTACCCAAGCCTACTACGAAATACTGTACAAAAAAACAGTTACTTGATTTCTAACGCTTGCTTTACACGATTAATATTTTCGCGTAACCAGTCAGGATTAATAGCCCCCCAATTATCGACCACATAGTAACCATCGTTATTACGCCGCCCATCCTGCTTAAAATAGACATTAACCCCCATCCCGGGAATTGCTTTAATAACATCCTGAATGGTACGCCGTGGCCAACCAGTTTGCTCCATCAGGACCGGTACACTTGGACGTTCGGTTGTTGCTATCAAATATGAGATAAACAACCGACGCGCAAACGTCCTGTTGAGATTGTTCATGATACTTCAGATTCCTTAGACGAACTCAAAGCCAAAAGACTAAGATTCACAATTGCTAAATTAGAAAACCTTATTATAAGGCCTAAGCATGATAACGTCCAAACAATCGGATCAAAACTCGACCTTGATCGTATATAGCCCCATGAAGCATTTTTCAGCCTCGAAATAAATCAAAAGTCTTCTAAGCTTTAGCTATAAGAAATAGGACATAAATGATGACAAGCGATAAAACCAACAAAACAACCGGTCATGAAACGCCCTTTAACGACAAGCGTTCAGGTCATGACCGACGTGAACACAAAGACCGCCGTGATGAGATACGCTTCCAAGAGAATCGGCGTAAAAACCACGGACGTCGTATCGAAGATAAAGACCCTTGGAAGGATGCCCTCGAGTTTGATTAATAGCCCTTCTCTTAACAGCACTCGCCGGTTACTGCCGGCGTTGTAACTACACTGTCACCTTTCTGACAACCTACTGTCACGCAAATCACATAAATTCGACAGCTGAATAGTCATCAGAAAGGTTAGCGATCGTGATCAACGTTGAACAGGTCATCACCCATAAATACCCCTCTTTTGCGTCCAGACCCTCCGTTATTCGAAATACTGCGCTATTTGCTATGCGACGTATTTTTCATGAACAGGAGGTCAACCGCTTTCTTGAGGAAAACCACACCTATCAAGGGTTTGATTTTATTGACCGCGTACTCGATTACTTTAATTTCACGTACTCGCTGAGCCATAAAGATGTAATGAATATCCCCTCCAGCGGGCGAGTGCTGATCATTGCGAATCACCCCCTAGGGGCGCTCGATGGACTGGCTCTGTTAAAAATGATTGGTGAAATACGTAAGGATGTACGTATTGTCGCTAATGACATGCTGTCATCATTTACTCAGCTGAGCCCGCTATTACTGCCCGTCGACAATCTCAATAAAGCGACCCGCAAACAGGATATCGCCAATATCAACAACGCTCTCCATAACGAAGAAGCGGTGATTATTTTCCCTGCCGGCGAGGTCTCCAGAGCCGGCCCTACCGGTATTAAAGATAGCCACTGGAATCAGGGCTTTCTTCACTTTGCGCGCAAAACCAATAGCCCGATCCTACCCATTTTCATTGGCGGTAAAAACTCCTCACTGTTTTACACCGTATCCGGTTTCAATAAAGCGCTTGCCGCACTGCTGCTTCCGCGGGAAATGTTTAATAAACGCGCCATGAACCTGCAGTTCAAAATCGGCGAACCCATTCCCTACAGCCAATTAGATAAGCTGCCACTACCCAGCCAAGAAAAAAGCAAAATGGTACGTAAGCATCTCTACCGGCTGGCAAAAGGTCGAAAGCCAATCTTTAAAACCGAAAAAACCATCGCTCACCCGCAAAACCGACAAGCGTTAAAAAAAGAACTCAAGCAATCTGAGCGTCTAGGAGAGACCGCCGACGGTAAACGCATCTACCTATTCGACTACCATGCCGACTCGGCTGTTATGCGGGAGGTGGGCCGCCTGCGGGAAGTATCGTTCCGCTGTGTTGGTGAAGGTACCGGCGAAAAACTCGATATCGATCGTTATGATGCCCACTATCGCCACCTCATTCTATGGGATGAGGAAGAGCTAGAGATCGTTGGAGCCTACCGTCTTGCTGAAGCTTGGCGCATGAATAACAGTGAAGATGATCAGCTCTATAGCTCGACACTGTTCAACTATACTCCTGCAATGCAGCAATATTTTGAACAGGGTATCGAGTTGGGCCGAAGCTTTGTGCAACCTAAATATTGGGGAAAACGCAGCCTAGATTATCTCTGGTATGGAATCGGCGCCTACCTTAAACGGCACCCAGAAGTACGCTATATGTTTGGCCCGGTAAGTCTGAGTAATAGCTATCCGCAACATGCTAAAGATCTACTGGTATATTTTTATCGTTTGTATTTCCCCGACAACGATAGCCTAGGCAAGTCATTGACCCCTTATAGCATTAAACCGGACACCATTAGCGACCTACAAACGCTATTCTGCGGCAACGACTATAAAGAAGATTTCAAGATACTCAAACAGCAGATGGATTTCCTTAACTGCACGGTGCCAACCCTGTACAAACAATATGCGGATGTCTGCGAAGCCGGGGGCGTGCGCTTTCTTGATTTTGGTGTCGATGCCGACTTCAATTTCTGTGTGGATGGGTTGGTATTGGTCGATATGAACCACCTAAAAGCCAAAAAACGCAGCCGCTATATCGGCTCATTGAATTAACCCATTTAGTTTTAGATCATAAAGAGGCTGCAAGGCCTCTTTTTTTCTGCCAGACTTTCCGACAGACACTTATTTTCAGTCAATACTCGTCAGGTCTGAACCCTATGAAAGATAAACACGCTCTCAGCCCACGCTCCAGCGAGCAAGAAATTGAAGCGTTTCTGCAACAAGCACGACAGTTGACAGTCCCCCAAGGTAACGGCCGGTTAATCTTTGCCCTCGATGCCACCGCGAGCCGCGAGAAAACCTGGGATCATGCTTGCCATCTACAAAGTGAGATGTTTCTCGAAACTCAAGAACTCGGCAAGCTAGCAGTGCAGCTGTGTCACTACGGTGGCATGCAGCAATTCCGCGCCAGTGAATGGCTACAGGACACCCACAGCTTGCTCAACCGAATGAATCAAGTACAGTGCCTCGGGGGTCATACCCAGATTGCTCGTTTGCTACAACACAGCCTCAAACAAACCCGCCAACAGGCCATCCAAGCGATTATCTTTATTGGCGACAGCGTCGAGGAGCCGGTCGATTTTCTCTGCCAACTTGCCGGACAGCTCGGTATTCACTCCACGCCATTATTTATCTTTCAGGAGGGCCGCGACATCACCGCAGCTAACGCCTTTAAACAGATGGCTAAACTCTCAGGCGGAGCTTACTGTCGCTTTGACAACAGCAGTGCTGCCACCTTAAAAGCGTTATTAAGTGCCGTAGCGGTCTATGCGACAGGTGGTCGACGGGCGCTGCTCGAGTATGCTAAGCAAGGCCATCCGGATGTTCTTCAACTTACTCATCAGCTCAAATCCTAAGGATTCTCATCTTGAACCCCATTGTTCTTATACTGCTCGGCTTACTGTTATTGTGTTGGTTCTTTTGGCTGCGCCGCAAATCACCTGCAGATCAACGCAAAGCCAATATTATGCTACTGCTCGGTGTACTCGGCGCCGCCCTCTTCTATCTCACCTTTACCGGCAAGCTCCATTGGCTAGGTGCCGTATTTGCTATCCTACTGCCCTTCGCGCGGCGATTGATTCCGATGCTCCCTATCGTTGGCAAGCTCTTTAAACACTATCAAAGCAAGCAAAGCAGCGCCGGCAACACCTCAGAGGTCAAAAGCCGGATTCTCAAGATGCAACTAGATCACGACAGTGGCTCACTCGAGGGAGAGGTGCTGGAGGGTCCATTACTGGGGCGTCAACTGGCGAGCCTAAGTGAAGCGGAGTTTATTGATCTACTGAGTTACTGCCGCCAACACGATGTCCAATCCGCCCGACTGCTAGAAACCTATCTAGATAAACGTTTTGGTGACAGCTGGCATACCGATGATCACGATCACGCCAGCGCACCCAGCGAAATAGACAAGGCCTATCAAATACTCGGCCTTGAGTCTGGGGCATCAAAAGATGACATTATTGAAGCCCACCGCCGGCTGATGCAGAAACTGCACCCGGACCGAGGCGGTAGCGATTACTTAGCGGCGGAGATTAATCAAGCCAAGGATCTTTTATTAAAACAATTTGGCTAAGCAAACACCGTAGCTACTTTTGCTTAGCATCATCCACAATAATCTCGTTTAACAGTTCATCATCGATATCCGCCGCCTGCACGGGCGAGTTATGCAACACGGCACCCGTCAGTGGAGAGGGGGCGGGCGTCGATGAATCGTCAATCTCAGACGCGGTCGCAGTGGGTACTGGGTTATCACTCGCTAACAATACATTCATGATAGTGTCATGATCATCGCTTATCTGCCGTTCTTGGTCAGACGGCAATAACTGCCCCCCTCCAACCCTGAAGGCTGCCAAAGCTGAAACGTGGCGCCTAAGGCCGCCAAACGCTCGGAACCGGTTTGTAACACCAACGGCCCAGCGGTGGTACGACGAAATAACATCAGATACTCGTGTTGATTAGCATCCAACATACTAAAAATTAGCTTGCCTGACTGAAGGTATTGCCAACGCCCCTTTTCAGTCACAACCTTGCCAGCGGCATCACGGCTGACCAACTGAACTTGATTATCGTCAGATAACTTAAACATCACCTGATGTCCCTCTGGCGGCTGATACCAGTATAGTCCTGTCACCGCTTCGATCGCCGTATGACCTTGACGGGCACACCCGGAATACTGCTGGCCGAAAAAAGTCATCTGCGCCGTCAACGGCAACAGGGTGCCACTGGCGCTATCGATGCAACGCTGCTGCATTATGGTTATCTGAAATGGCTTTTTACTTGGCTTTACCTCCTGATAACGGGCTATCACAGGAAATGGCGTCTCAACCTCGGTGTCATCATCTTTGGAGCCCTTGGCTTCGGACTCCCCCAGCGTTTTAAAACGGTAACGTCCCAGCGGCTTGATACTTTTAACCACAACATGGTCAGTTCTTATATCGGCAACCCAATAAGGATCGCTACTCGCCGCCCGAAACACTATACCATCAAGGCGAAAGTTACAGGTGGCGGCCGTACCGCCCACCGTATCGATCTGTTTAACCAATAATCGATTATCCAGTGCAGGCTCCACCGCCCCCTGCAACTCCATATATAGCTCTTTTTTGCTAAATTCAGTGAACCGCTGGTAATACCCCGTCAACGCTTGCTGTTCGGTAAAATCCTGCAGCGGCCACCAACGCTTTTCATGGCAAGGTTGAAACCAGAGCTGATCCTGGCTTTCAACCACCACACCGGACAGCGACTGTAGCGGCGCTTGAGAAGGAAAAGGCTTCGGCTTTTCTACCGCACATCCTGCTAACATCAGCGTCATTAACAAAGGCGAAATATGAACAACCGTTCGAATCATCAGTTTTGTCATGTCTAACTCATTAAATTCCTTCTAGCATACCCTGCAATACAGACCACTTAAAGTAGTGCACGGGGACGAATTATCAGTTTATACTCTGCTAAAATCACTCTCACTTTCAAATAATTAGGGCCCCTAGGCAATGAAGCTAGCGCGATTTAAGCATGCAGAAAAAGAACAGCTAGGGTGTGTTGTTGCTCAGCAGATCATAGCCATTCCTGAAACGCTTTTTTCGGGCACAATGCCAGCGTTGCTGAACCAGTTTGAAGTATTTAAGCCACAACTGGAACAGCTGATATCCACCGCTAACAGCCCTCTTGATTTGCATCAAGTACAACTATTGGCACCGATTCCTCAGCCGGAAAAATTTATCGGCGTCGGGCTGAATTATGCCGACCATATCGCGGAAACCGGCTTAGCCATCCCGGAATTCCCAACTCTGTTTAATAAACAATCAAGTTGCGTCACTGACCCAGAGGCGCCTATTTACCGTCCTCATATCTCTGACAAGCTCGATTATGAAGGCGAACTGGCACTGGTGATTGGGCAATATTGCCGCAACATTAGTGCGGCGCAGGCACCTCAAGCCATTGCTGGATATACCATCGTTAATGATGTATCGGTGAGAGACTGGCAAATTAAATCCCCCACTTGGACTCTGGGGAAATCGTTTGATAGTCACGGTCCCATGGGGCCTTGGATTGTTACATCCGACAGTATTGAGCCACACAATCTAGACCTCAAGACTTGGCTAAATGGCGAGTTACGCCAGCACTCCAACACCCGCCACCTAATCTTCGACTGCTATCAGTTAGTCGCTACACTCTCGTCGGTATGCACGCTCAAACCCGGAGATGTCATCGCCACCGGCACCTGCAGCGGCGTGGGTGTAAAAATGAAACCCCGAGGTTATATGAAACCGGGTGATATCGTAACGATCGAAATCGAAAATATTGGCCGCTTGAGCAACCCTATTTTGCAAGAATCAGAGAACAATAGCTTCATCAGTCAACGGCCAGTGTCTTAAAATAATAACCCTTTAAGTTATTGTTTTATAAAAGAACAGTAAACACCGACTAAATACACGTCTGCTTTTAGAGACAACATTAAGAAGTTAGTTCATACTAGCCTACATGAACGCCCATTAAACAAAAGCTATCTTATTGTTTAATAGGTTATTTTATAAATACGGCCTAACAATTGCTTATCACTGAATAACAGGCAATTATTAGGAGATCGGGTATGCATAGGGCAACCATACTATTAGCACTGACATTGACAGCAACAATGGCACAGGCGGAACCTGAATACCGATTAAAACGGCTATCGAATGTCGAAGTCATTGAACATATTCGTTCTGAGCTGCCTAAAGAGGCAAAGCTTGTGAACAGAACACGTTCATTAACAATGTTTGAATCACTCGATAGAAATCATGACAATGAAGTATCATTAACTGAGATGCGGCAGCATCCAACACTGGCAAGCAGTTTTCATAAACTGGATATCAACAATGATGGCGTGCTTAACCAGCAAGAGGTCGCACCACTCCAAGCAGAAGTGAAAGGGTTTCGAAGCATACTCAACCTTTCAGCACTGAGAATTATCTAACAATGCATTGTTTAGGAAACGTCATACTATAAATAATTTAAATACTGTGAAGCGTTCTTCGCTGCAAACACGATCATTAATGCAACTGGTGGTGTTGGCTTTTTTCTAGTTGTCGCCCCCTTGGGTGTACTTATCTACCAAGCAACGGACTCGATGGTGACTTTGTCTCGCCAGGGACGCGAGCACGCCAAAGAAGCGCTTGATTTTTTCAGTCGCAGCCAACACCTCCGAGAGCTCTCCGGCGATCTAGTTCGCTCAGCACGACAATACGAAGTGCTTAAAAAGACCGAAATAGAAGATCGTTTTCGGTCGCAACTCGCTGAATATAAAGAACTCCTACAGCTACACAGCTTTCTGATTGATTCCGGTAATATCGCCACTATTTTTTCGCTGATCGCCGAACTTGAAACCTTACCACTGGATAAAGAGACCGCCGAAAAAGTCAGTAGACTGGTGCCTCTAACCCAGACATTGTATGATGACACCCGCAAGAAACTTGACCAACGCTTAGAATTTCTCAATGCGAAAGCAGAAGAACAGCAAAATCTGCTCTGGCTGCAGGCAGGGTTACTGATAACCCTATCGACCATTCTGATTCTCTTTTTCAGCATCCGAATCACCCGGCCGGTCAAACAACTGATGTTACGGATCAAGGCCTTAGGTCATGGTCAGCTGGATATGTCTGAACCCTTTAAGGGACCAAAAGAGTTTCTTGCTCTGAATGATCAACTCGAATGGCTTGAAACCCATTTGCAGTTGCTCGAACAGGAAAAACAGGCTTTTTTAAGGCATATGTCTCATGAGTTAAAGACACCTCTAACAACACTGAGAGAAGGGACCGATTTACTCGCCGAAGAGCTGGCCGGTCCGCTGACCCAGAACCAGAAAGAAATTATCGCGCTGATGCAGGAAAACAGCCTCTCGCTACAGTCACTTATTGAGCAATTATTAGATTACAACCGCTTACAACACGGCGGCGAGCATGAACTAAACAGCCAGTCGGTTTTGCCCATCATCAAAGAATCTCTGGCATCCCATAAACTGTTGCTCAAACAGAAGCAGATTCAGGTAACATTACCGAAACAAGATTGCCCTTGGTGTGTCAACAAAGCGTTATTACAACGTGCGTTAAGCAATCTTATTTCCAATGCATCGGTTTACGGTTGTGAAAAGGGGCTACTCAAAATAGGATTAACAACCCAAAATGACAGTCTCAAAATAGAGATCGGAAATACCGGCCCAGAGATCCCCGATAGCGACTTAGCACAGCTGTTTGATCCCTTCTATCAGGGGGTCAATAAACGTCAAGGATCAGTCAAAGGCTCCGGCATCGGTTTAAGTATTGCCCGTGAATCAATCAAAGCCATGGGCGGCAATTTAGAACTACATAGCAATAAGGATGGTTTTGTAAGTTTTATGATCAGTATTCCAAACCAAAAACAGGCTACCCATGCGTAAAGCACTGCTAATCGTATTGGCCGCGGTCATCATCAGCGGCTGTCAGGCAAGGCAACTCATGCCCACACCTGAGAAACACTTAGAAGCCTCATGTGTATTAGGCGATATGACCGAATGGATGGCACAGGAACAACAGTACCAACAGGCCTCATCCAATGTTAGATCCTTACTACTCAAAAAAGCGACTGCCGATAAGAAAACGATCACGCTGGCTATTTTGCTCAGTCAGCCGGATAACACCACGGCCCAATTAAAAAAATCCATCGCACTATTTGAACAGCTCGATTTAAATAATCCCCCCCAATCAGATGCGGAGCAATACCTGCTAGTGCGCTACCAATACACACTGGCGGTCATGACATTACAACGTGCTTTGAACACCGCAGACCTTGAACGCAAAGCGCTATCCACCGAACGGGATAAGCTCAAGCAGCAAATAGAAGCCTTAACTCGCATTGAGAATGACCTGTCTCGCTAGAAAGACAGAGAGGAGAAAAATATGAAATCGACTCAGCAACTCATCCTGATCGTTGATGATGATCCGGGTATCCTAAAAGTTCTGAGCCTGCGCTTAAGTGCTTCTGGCTTTCGCATAGACACCGCCAACTCAGGCGTTGAAGCACTACAACGTATCAAGCATGAAACTCCTGACCTTGTTCTGAGCGATTTGCGCATGGATGGTATGGATGGCATGGCGTTATTTTCCGCCATTCAAGAGGATCACCCTGCATTGCCAGTGGTCATTATCACGGCCCACGGCTCTATTCCTGATGCCGTTGATGCAACCCAGAAAGGCATTTTCGGCTTCCTGACTAAACCGATCGATAAAGACCAGCTACTCAGCACCATCAATTCTGCACTGGATTCTGCTCATGCGCAGGATGATAGTTGGCGCAGTGCTATCGTCACCCAAAGCCCATTGATGAATGAACGACTCAGCCAAGCTGAACGGGTTGCTAAATCTAATGTTAGCGTACTGATTACCGGCCCGAGCGGTACCGGCAAAGAGCTGATGGCCAAAGCTATTCATAATGCCAGCGACCGTCACAGTAAACCTTTTGTCGCTATCAACTGTGGTGCTCTACCCGAACAGCTGCTGGAATCAGAGCTATTTGGTCATGCCAAAGGCGCATTCACCGGCGCAGTCACCCAGCATGAAGGCCTATTTCAATCAGCCCAAGGTGGCACTCTGTTTCTGGATGAGATCGGTGATATGCCAACCACGCTGCAGGTTAAACTGCTGCGGGCGATTCAAGAACGCACCATTCGCCCTGTCGGCTCGACCCGTTCCCTCGATATCGATGTACGGGTAATATCGGCCACTCATCGCAACCTTGAACTCGCCATGGAAGATGGTGAGTTCCGTGAAGACCTGTATTACCGTCTCAATGTGGTTAATCTAGACCTTCCACCTCTACGGGATCGGCCTGAAGATATCCCACTATTGGCGCGCTTTTTTGTCGAGCAATCGGCTAAGCGACATAACCCTAAGGTCAAAGGCATCTCACCGGGGGCGTTGCATATTCTTGCTCAAGCCGCTTGGCCGGGAAATGTGCGTCAACTAGAAAACGTCGTCGAGCAGACCGTTGCGCTATCCAGCGCACCGATTATCAGCGAAGGCTTGGTCAATCAGGCAATCGCTAATCAGGACCGGGTTATCCCCTCCTTTAACGAAGCCCGATCCAGCTTTGAACGCAGCTATCTCACCAAAGTGATGCATATCACCGCAGGCAATGTGACCCAAGCGGCCAAGATTGCCCAGCGCAACCGCACCGACTTCTATAAACTGCTTAACAAGCATGATTTAGAAGCCTCGCAGTTCAAGCTAAGCCGCAAAAGTAATGAGTATCTCGAACAGAAAAAAGCGGGATAAAACCCAGCGACAAAAAAGGCTGATGCAAACACATCAGCCTTTTTCGTTGTAAGCGGTTTTCCTTTTTACCCCATCGACTAGACACTCAGTAAGCCAATCAGTTTATACCAACACTTGCCGAGTATTTGCGATAAGTTGATGCACTTGGTCTTCAATGGCAGGCTCGATCATCTCTTCCGGCCGGCAACCGTTTGGACAGGCTAAACGTGGTGTCGTACCAAATAAACGGCAAATCAATGGCCGCTCTGCATAAACCGTACAGCCCTTTGGCCCGAGATGAACGCAGCTAAATTCATTTAATGCCGCCTCATGCTCTGCATCAGACTTTACCGGTAACCGCGACATCTCCTCCGATGAGGCTGTTACAGGACCACAGCAATCGTGACAACCCGGCGTGCACTCAAATGAGGGGATACGCTCACGCAATCGCACGATAATCTCTTGGTTGTTGTTCATTGATACCCTTTTAGTCTACACGCCCATATGATCGCTAACGGCCAATACTCGCCATAACACCATTCGTTAACTGCAATAAATCAGCCGGACTTAATTCAACTTCCAAACCTCGCTTGCCCGCACTGACAAAGATTGTTTCAAACTCACTGGCAGAATCATCTAGCAATGTTGGTAAGCGTTTTTTTTGTCCCAGCGGGCTGATACCACCGACCAAATAACCACTACTACGCTGCGCCTGCTGCGGTTCAGCCATGGTCACTTTTTTCGCTTTTAAAGCACTCGCCGCCGCCTTAAGATTTAGTTGTCCGGCAACAGGCACAACCGCCACCGCCAACTGACGATTATCACCGTTAAGCGCCACCATCAGTGTTTTGTACACTTGCTGGGGTAAAATATTCAATGCCTTAGCCGCTTCATCGCCATAGGAATCACAGTCAGGATCATGGGCATATTCATGCAGCGTAAAACTTATTTTTGCTCGTTTTGCTAACTTAATCGCAGGGGTCATCTATAGCTTCACTCCAAATATTTCTCCAGAGGTTTACTCCAACAGGCCTGTACCATCCAGTATATCAATCACATCAATAATGGTGCCATTCCCCTCAAGCACTCGAATAATCTTATGGCCTATTCGACGATGCTCCTCTCCCGCGATGCGGTCTAACCGTCGCTCCAGCTCATAGGGTAAGGCCTCTGAACGGCGATACAGATCTTGATCTAGAACTTCGCCTGCAATAACTTTTTCCTGCCAACCGGGAGGCAGTTTTCCTCCTCTAGCAAGTTTTTTCTGCAACCCCGGCGGCAGTGACTTCGGCTTATGCTTGCCCTTTCCTTTAGTCTCATATGAATAGTCATCACCAAGATAATACTGGCGAATATTACGCTGCTCATTATCATCAAAACGGTGAGACGCTTTACCCTGTTGATCGGACTCTTTGTATCCTTGATGATTATCTGCAGCGGATTGCTCAGCGCCGTTGCCAGCCCATTCCGGTTTTTTAGCCAGCACCGATAGCGGGGCTAACAACAATGCACTCGCCAACCATAAAGTTATCATTTGATTTCGCATTTTATTTTGCCTAATTCGATGCCACATTAACTCACCCGTTACCGGTTAATCCGCGTTATTTTTGAGCCTTCAATACTCAAGTTATACATCAGCCCTTTATTAGAAAATATAAAACCAATAATCGGCTGCTGTACGGTATTCGAGTCGATGGTGCCGCCCGCACCGAGTGTTGCCAAGGCGACACTACCATCGACCCCGGCTTCCCAACCATCACTGTTGCGAAATTTAGTCAGCGCTGCTTGAGTCATAAAAAGCAACACCTGTGATTTTATCTGTGCACCTAACTGAAAACCGATAGACGCCGCAGCTACATTGTAATATCCCGCGGTTTTACCGCCGATGCGCAAAGCCCCTTCACCATACTCACCACCAATACCAATACCCGCCTTGATAACATCAGGAAAGACTAATACTCCCACCGCCTTACGGCTCAACGCTTTACCTGCAGCGCTATGCTGATAAAGCGCCTGCAGTGCCTGATCAACCTTAGCATCAATCTCTTGAGCTGATGCGGCGTTGGCATTCAGTGGCATCAATAACAGCAAGGAAGCGGTCAGAAAAGCGATTACAGATTTCATCGTGGTTCTCCAATGTGACTGTCTATTTAGGCTATCCATTCGGACTATCACACAAGGTACACATAACCCTATGACGATAAAATGCCTACTGAAAGTATGAGTGACAAACCCCGTAGCAGCAACCTAACCCAGCCTAACCACACCTTACCCTAGTAATACGAAGACAATAGTGCTGCGGCGATTAATAAAATCGCCGATCAATATCGCTGTGTGAGTGGCCGTAAAACATCTTCCAGCCCATTGAGCTTCACCTCATAGAGGATCTGCAACAAAATACCAATCTCGCCCTCAGGAAAGCCCTTACCGGCAAACCACACGAGATAAGGCTCCGGCAGTTCTAGCAAGAGTCGGCCTTTGTATTTACCAAATGGCATCGGCATATTCGCCAATTTTTGTAACCTTTCGGGGGTAATCTCCATAGTGGCCTCATATTGAATCGATGGACCGTTTACACGGCTCAAGCCATTCACTATACATCAAAACGCAGTGCTATTAATGGCAAAACGACCTTACTGGCACGATAGGCCCATGCCTAGAAAAATTGCTTTTTCAGCCGATCGAAGCGAGGATAGCAAGCATCATCAACGGCAGCCAATATTGCCATCACCGCCACCGAATCACGAGAGAACCTGAGATGTCACCAAGCCTTTCCGCTATCACGGTTTACCCAATCAAATCCACCGCGCCGATTAGCCTAAGCCGCAGCGCAGTAACCGTAACGGGACTGGCCTTCGACCGACAATTTGTCCTGTGTAATGAGCAGGGCAAGTTCCTCACCGCCCGCAGCCATCCGCAACTCTTGGCAATTAAAACAGCCTTGCTACAAGAAGGATTGCTTATCACGGCACCAGACATGGTGCCACTGCATCTTGAGTTCAGCGCCCTAGGGCAACAATACGATGAGATCGCCGTTTGGAAGGATACTATCCATGCCCAATATTGCGGCTTGGCCGCTCAACAATGGTTTGAAAGCTATCTACAACAACCTTGCAAGTTGTATCGCTTTGGCCCGCAATCTGACCGCCCCGTGAGTGACCATTCAGAGCATCAAGTTGCCTTTGCCGACGGTTACCCGCTGTTACTCATCTCGAAAGCGTCCCTGAGTGATCTAAACCAACGCTGCCAAAACGCCGTATTGATGGAACAGATGCGCCCCAACTTAGTGGTCGACAACTGCGTAGCTTATGCGGAAGATCGTTGGAAACGGATCCGTATTGGTAGCGTTGAATTTGCCGTTGTGAAACCTTGTGGGCGCTGCATCCTCACCACCACAGACCCAACCACATTGACTCGCAATCCAGAACGGGAGCCCCTTAGTGTATTAAAGAAATACCGTAAAGGAAGCGATGGTGAGGCTCACTTCGGTCAAAACCTAATCGCCCTCAACAGTGGTATCGTTAACTTAAATGACCCTGTAGAGATACTCGAAACAGGAGAACCGGAACACTATCCAAGCGAGCTGTTAAAGGATTGACCATCCAACGCCGCTAACAGATCAGCATCAATCATGGTGCCGGTAAGTGCTAATTGTTGTAGCTGTTGCGCGGCCTTCTCTGCGCCCTGCTGCTGCAATGCCATACCCGCATCAGAGACGCCTCGCAACATCACCGCCGCATAGGTGCCACTGACTTTATCCCGATGGTGGCCTAGCCGCTGTAACTGCAACCCAAAACGCTGCCAGAAACAACACAGTGCCGGGGTGGCTCCAAAGCTAGCCCCCAACCAATCGATATCAACAATCCCTTGCTCGACAGCATGCAACAGCTGGCTGCCGATGCCTCGCCGCTGCAGCTGAGGGTGCACCGCGATGCGCATGACGCGAAGTCCTCGACAATCGGCCGCTGCGGGGATTTGACAATGAGCTAGCAAGGTCTGAGGAATCAACTGCCCCTTAGGCCGGCGAGTGCCGTTAATAATCGCATTAGCCAATTCAGTCTCGATCGGGCCTTCATAGGCCAGCAACACCGCCGCAACCAACTGCTCTTCACCCGCCTGCTCAATAAAGCCGGCCCAGATTTCAATATTAGGACTATCTAATAAGATCCTCAGATCGCCAGGTGTGGTTCGGTAGTGCGCCAAAATCAACAAGCCAAATAGCTGTTTTAGTTGGCGAGTATCAGCCACTAACACATCCCGATCGAGTTTTCTAAAACACAGCGCTAAATGCTTAGCCGCCGTCATATCAGCGGGTTCTGCATCCAGCATCAATGCTTGATAACTAAATCGCTCCAGCGGATCGCCCTCAGCCCAACGTACCGGCTGACGCAAACATAACAGCTGCCGCTGGGGTACTTGGCGATCAAGGTAGGGCATAAAGCGCACGGCAAACCCCTGCCCGGTGCCCTCATAGCCATGCAGGGTCGATGCAAACACAACCCGGGGATAGGCTAATAAACTGAGTAATACCGGCGCAGGTATCGCAGCCGCCTCATCCACCAGCAACAGGTCAGCTTCTGGGCGGCACTGTAATAATTGATCCGGTAGGAAAAAACGCAACCGACTTTGCCCCACTCGCCAACAGTCCCTTTCGCACTGCAACGATCCCTCGGTAAAAGACCGCTGTAGCTGTAGCACAACCGCCTGTATCGCGCTTCGGGAAGGCGCCGTTAACAAGATGTCTAACACTGACCCGGTATCAGTCACTGCTTGGCGATAACGCTGTTGCATCAAGCGGGCGGCAAGAAGCCCCAATGCAGCACTCTTTCCCCGCCCCCGATCAGCGGTGATAACCGTGACCGCACGTGATTGATTGAGAATATCTTCACCGTGTTCAACCGCGGCTTGCTGATCGAGGGTTTTAAAGGGTGCAAGCTCTGCTTCTAAAGCGATCGCAGGTACCGGTAACAACCGATGCGAATCTCCCGGTAACAGCCGCCGAGGATCGGGCTTACCCTGCTCAAAATGAAGTAGCTCGCTATCGGCAGCGATAGTATTTTGCAGATGTAGAATAAAACGCCGCCCCACATCCGCCGCCGTAAAAGGTGGCACGGCAATATGGCGATATTCGGGATCATCAAAACGCAACCACTGGTCAGTGGGAGGGGTGATCAAAATAAACACTCCGCCAGCGACTAAAGTCCCTACCACCTGACCAAAACCATTCGGATTAAAGCCACTCCAACTATCAAACACAATGCCTTGGCACTCTCGCCCTAGCAGTTGATGCGCCTGTTTAGCACTCACGAGTTGCAGCATGGCCGGTGGTTTTAAACCTTCCGGCTCGCCCACCCACAGCCAGCCCGGTGCCTGATCGTCGGATTCAGTTTGCTGCAGGGGCGGATACGAAAAACCATCCATCTGCGCCTGACACCAAGCTTGTGTACCACTTAACACCACCAACTGCCGGTGCGATCGGCGACCCGCACTCGCCAGTACCCCTTTAAGGTCATTCAAAATTGATCCCTGAGCGCCCACACTACTACCTTTAACTGCGTCAATTTTTGAATTTTACACGCTCCTTGCTGTCAGGGTATAAGTTATAGGGAATAAAACGTTAGGGAGATGACATCAGCGATCATGGCTATTAACACGAGAATCTTATCCGCACTCAGCAAATCTGCTCGGGAGCTAAGCGATGCGCGCTGATTTGTGCCTAGTGATAGACCAAGGCAGCCACTACTGCCGGGCGATGGTTTATGACCGTCAGGGAATCCGTCTAAGCTTTGGCAAGGTAACGGTTAAAACCCAACTCACACCGCCAAATCGAGCAGAACAACAACCCGAGGCGGTTCTTATATCCCTGAAGCAGGCCTCCCTCGAAGCGGTCAGCAAACTCACCCGCGATCAACGCCGCCATCTAAGAAGCGCAGCCCTAATATCCCAACGGGCTAGCATGCTCTGCTGGGATGCGGATAACGGTAAGCCGCTCACGCCCATTATCAGTTGGCAGGATCAACGTGGTCGCCCCTACATCGAAGCGTTGATGCCGCTGGCAAGCATGATTCGGCAACTCACAGGGCTTTATCCCAATGCCCACCTACCCGCCGCAAAGCTACGCTGGTGTATGGAGCATATGACCGCCAATAACCCCAAGCACCGCATCCGAGGAGGGCCTCTCTCCGGCTGGCTGATTAAGCAGCTATTACATGAACAACCAGATCTGATCGATGGTGTAACCGCAGCTAGAACCATGCTGTATTCGCTCAAAGATCGTAATTGGCATCCTGAACTGGTCGAGCTATTCGAGCTACCAAGCTCACTCTTGCCAAAAGTACAATACAGCCAATCTCATTTCGGCACCCTAAAGATACCCGGTTTAAACCTACCGCTGGACTTTGTTGGCAGCGATCAGGCCGCCGCACTATTTGCCTTTGGCGAGCCCTCACAGGACAACCTCTATATTCATCTAGGCAACGGCGGCTTTATGAATAGAGCCTTGACGGAACGCGGGCTTCACCCTCAAGAACGAGTGCTTCACCACCTAATTCTCGCAGCTAAACAGCCACTCTATAGCGCCGAAGCCACTATCAACGGAGCAGCCAATGCGCTCGATTGGGCTTTCAATCACTGTCGCCCCGAATCACAAAATATTGATGAATGGGCGGCCGATTACACCGATCCGCCTTTGTTTATGAATATGGTTGGTGGAGTTGGCTCACCCTATTGGCAACCTTTAGAACGTTCATGCTGGATCAATGAATCAGACGATCCGAAAGCACAGATGGTCGCGGTGATGGAGAGCATTGCTTTCCTAGTCTATCGTAACCTCAAAGCGATGTCTGCGCTGCCTCCAGCCAAGCAGATCATCATCGATGGCCAAGCCAGCCAATTTGACTCACTCTGCCAACGGGTGGCTGACCTCAGTGGCTTAACCGTATTACGCTACGATCAACATGATATTACCGCCTTAGGGGCTGCTTGGCAGACACTGCCCAATAGCGTCAGACAGATCGAAGCGGATAGTACTTTTGAGCCGCAAGAAAACCCCGTTCTTGAACAGCGTTACCTTGTTTGGCTGAACACCTTTAATGACTACCTAAAGACGTTTAATGAACAAGAAGATTAACCAGTCAATTTCTCTGCGGCCTCAAATAGCACAACATTAGTGATACAAAAAAGCCTGCATGATGCAGGCTTTTCAACACATTGAGATCACCTAATCACACCCTAGGTAAAGATAACGGGCACCTCTGTCGAATCATCCGTATGGGCACGCACCTGTCCGCCACCGCATTGAATCGCCTCGGCTAAGGCCGACTCCGTATGTGCCAAAATAGTCTCCGCAGTCAACAGCGCCGAAGGCTGTAAGGTACTACTACCAATACTGATGCTTAGCCGCTGCCCTGCCAACGCACTATTCTGAACATTCTGACAAAGCCGTTCAGCCAGTAGTGGAGACTGTTCATTTGTTGAGGGAAGTAATAGTGCAAAGCGATAGGGATCGATTCGGGCAACTTGATCCCCCGGACGCGCAATTGCCTCTTTAAGTACATCGGCAACGCAGCCCACCTGCTGGTCATCGATATCCCCCGTCTCTGGCTTATCAATAGCCACCAGCATCAGCGTCAACGGATTAAAGTCACGCACGGCGCGACGGCACTCAGTTGACAAAACTTCACTAAAATGACGACCATTGATCAAACCGGTTAGCTCATCAATAATCATGACTGCCGCCAGTTTTTCATGACTTTGTTTTAAAGCACTCTCTTTATCGGCAATAATTTTATCGTAACGCCGCGTCCGCGCCTTCATATTTAGCAACATGCCGAGCGTGATAAAGGTAAGTCCGGCGGCCATCAACGCAATGAACAGTGGCAAAAAGGTTTGATGGCTGTCGATAATGGGTTCAGCCAACTGATAAAACTCATCCTCAGTTAACTCCACTTGTGGCCCATAAACAGACCACAACGCATCAATATCCGTTGCTTCACTGGCCCGGACGCTATCGACCTCATCAACCCGGTGTTCAATCGCAAGCCGAACCGCTTGCACAGACACCCGTTCTTCATAGGCGCGCACGCCGAGATACAGCACAGCAAACACTATTATTGAAACCACCAGAATGACAATGGTCTGAAGCCGATCACGGCGTTCAGTCTGCCTGGTATCTATCACCGTTTATTTCCTTAAATCACACCCATGTTGATGTTTAGTAGATACTTTTTTATAGAGCGATGCAAATACCTACTGCCCATAACGTTTATGGGGCTGATTCAAGTAAGCTAACTCTTCCGGTGTTGATGAACGCTCAAGGATTTTATTGCGATAAGGGAAGCGACCAAAACGTACAATCAGATCACGATGTTCATGGGCAAAATCAAGGGCATTATCAATATGGTGCCGATATTCACGAGGGGTCGTGCAAAGCAACCCTTCTAACTGAGCAACACAGAGGTTCTGGGCGCTAATATCTTCTGCATGCTCCAACGGCATCAGAAAGAACAGTTTTTCACTGCCTTCCAAGGCGGCATCGTGCCCCTTCGCTAAGCCCTCACGGCACAGTTGTTCAGCGCGACTATCGCCGGAAAACGCATCGGCAGAGCCACGATAGATACTGCGGGTAAACTGATCGAGTAAAATAATCAACGCTAAACGTCCTCGAGGCTGTCCAGCCCAATCATCTAGCTGCCCCCAAAGAGCCTGACGAACCTGATGACCAAACAACTCTTCCAGTTGTCGGTCCACGGCCTCATCACCAAACCACCACAACGACTTTCGATTCGTGACAGGAAACCCCTGTCGCAATTCACCAAACCAGAATTGTAAAATTTCTTCGATCTGCTCTGTCATCTCACTATCCGCTTGTTACGACTCAGCTAAAGACGATACCTCTAATGTGTGACCCATGATTGAAGGCGATATTTCCTTATACCCACACCCATTTAAACATCCCGAAAGAGCCCCTCGTATGCCATCATTGATAGCCAGCACACCACGTTATATCTTAACCAGTATAGAAGAGATGCGTAAACTCTGTGAGAGTCATCATCACGACAGCGATTGGCCCGTTTGGTAATTTAACTTTTATCTAGTGGAAATCTGTTTTAGTCTGAACCTTAATAACATAAATCACTCTTTATAATGTGAGTACGGTCGAGTCATAATATCTAACGGGGGAAAGATGCGGAACTTACTGATTTTAGTCATATTGGCCGTGGCAGGGTTTGCCGGTTATCTGTTCCTCAACCAATCGCAACAAAGCCCGATAGTGCAACCAAAGATACAACAGGATGAGCTATCCAAAATGGCCGCTCAACGCCATATAGAGAGTCTGACCGCCAAACCTGATCAGGTTATCGAAATTGGTAAAGCCAATAATTTTGTCACCCAAGATCAGCTGCTGAAACTACCGACCACACAAACGGCAACGGCCGGTACACAAGCGGTCGGCGACGGCAATGCCATCACCTTCGGGGTACAACTCGACACCATCGGTAACACCCCACAGCATCAAAACGCCATTATATTAGCCAGTCAATTACCGATGGCCGACCAGATCAGGCTCAAAGAACTGCTGAATAACCCCGATAATACCGCCGACACACTGTTTTATATTCACGGCGTCAATGCGGCCGATAAACAGGGATTGTGGGGCATTATACAGCAAGGGTTGATTGACACTTTCAGCAGTGGCATTCAGTTAGAAAAACAAAAAATTAGTGCGGAGATTCCCCTAGAAGCCGATGAACGACTGGCCAACCGTAACAGTTCATTTCTCGGCACCATCCTCGATGGCAAGGTCAAAGACACCTATGTCTACAATTATCATAAAGGCGTGCTCGGCCAAAACCCCGATCTAATTACCCCGGGGCAAGAACTGATTATCGTCACCTTCAGTCAGGATGAACTGATTGAAATCTACCAGCACTTTAGCCAGCAACAGTGACAGGAAATATATATGATTGACCTCTATACGTGGGGCACGCCCAATGGCCGCAAAGTGTCCATTATGCTGGAAGCCACCGGACTACCCTACATGGTTCATCCCATCAATATTCTCGCGGATGATCAGTTTAAACCGGAATTCCTTAGTATCAGCCCAAATAATAAAATACCGGCAATCACCGACGAAGAAGGTCCCAGTGGGCAACGGGTACAACTCTTTGAGAGTGGCGCCATTCTGATCTATTTGGCGGAAAAAACCGGTAATTTCATCCCCAGCGATCCAATGAAGCGGATCGAATGCCTGCAATGGCTGATGTGGCAAATGGGCGGATTCGGCCCGATTTTAGGCCAATCTCACCACTTTAACCGTTTTGCGAAAGAATCTGTGCCCTACGCTAAAAAACGCTATAAAGATGAAACTCTACGACTTTGGGGTGTGCTGGATAAGCAGTTAACGGGCCGCACCTTTATCCTCGATCAAGACCTCAGTATCGCCGACTTCGCAATCTACCCTTGGGCCTGTCGCTATGAATGGCAAGAAGTCTCTTTAGATGACTTCCCCAATGTGAAAGCCTGGATGGAACGGATGGGCAATATCGAATTCGTACAGCGCGGCATGGCAATTCCTTAAGCCATCCGTCGGTTTCAGCATAAGGTCCCTATAACGCCTATTCAAGTGGGCGTTATAGATAAGCAAACACTAAGATAAGCACTTAACACGCCAACCCAAATCTGCGCAGTTGTCGAGGAAGCAGTTCATCTAACAAGGTTAAGTCACTGGCCTGAAATTCGATAACGTCCAAATCATGAGCCTCATAGAGCGTCTTCTTACGCATTTTCTCAGCGAGATAAGCCGGATCATGTTCACTGCCCCAAAATTCGATATACAAATGAATCTGCGGTAAATAAAAATCCGCTCGCGCCTCCTCTGCAACCGGCAACAGCTTATAGCAAGCATGGGGAATACCAGATAGATACAACCAGTTGTCGATCTTCACTTCCGCCTCTGAACGCAACAGATGGCCGTCCATAGCGTAACAGCCGGCAACCTTTTGCTGTGCTGGAGCCTGCTTAAATTGGTCGAGTGAACGTTTAAATAACGGGTTATCCGTAAGTTTTTTCGGCCAACTGACATAGGGGATTGCGGTATTAGCATCCTCTTTCTGCACCCCACCTTGGGCTGTACCGAAATCAGTTATTTGCCAGCCTTTCAACCAGGGTTTTATCCAGCCAAGTTCTGCCAGTAACTGGTTAATTTTTGCTGCCGCCAAACCGGTTTTTAAACCTAAGCCCTTCGCACTGGTGAATTGATCTTCAGGGTTAACCAATGCCCGATGGCCAATGACACTCTCTGGCCACACAATATAACGACCATAGCGTTCACTATCGCGATAGCTGCCCTGTTCAAATTCACCTTTGGCCGTCAGTTGCCATTGATTGTCTACCCGCTTGATCCAGCCCAGCGCTTCCAGCTCGGCAAACATTTGTCGACTCTGTTTAGTCAGCGCCTTAGCCAGTGCTGTAGTTGATATTTTCTGATGCTCGTTGGTCATAGACTCAGTTCCGCTGATATAGGCCGACGTTTAACCTGTGGCTCTTAAAATCCCACACTATAAACCCCAAGGTCAATCACTGCCTCAATGCCGCCAACACAATTTGTTTCGCATCGATCACCACGGTTACTTTTTGTCCCACCTGCCACTCATTAGCCGACTCAACGTTGACCACTGCACACAACTCGATGCTCCCTATGGCGAGGATAACTTCCGCTTCGTGGTCACTACCCGAAACCCGGACAATGGTGGCGGATAAATGATTAGCCGCTGCACTCACCGATGGCCGTTGAAGACAAATAGCCGGCGCTTTAATCAGCACCAGTACCTCGCCAAAGGGGTGTAGATCTAAACGTAGCCGGCTGCGATGGGTTACTTCGGCGACTAACGTCACACTCGCTTCACCGGCCTGCACATCAATAGAGACCCGATCATTAACCTGATCCGAAACAATCCGTGAGACTCGCCCCAACAGTTGGTTGCGAGCGCTGTTCTGGGCCGAAAACAGGGAAACGGCCCCTAGCAGGCTATCTAACGGGACCGTCTCATCCTGCAGAGCCTGCAAGGCACGGTTCTGAATATCACTGAGCATCTGATACAACTTAACTAACCGTTCGCCAAAGGGAGTTAGCTTTGCACCGCCGCCCCCTTTGCCGCCAACTGCTAGGGTTAATACCGGTTGTGCCGCTCGAGTATTCATATCGTTCACCGCATCCCAAGCGGCTTTATAGCTCATCTCAGCTCGCTTTGCGCCACCACTCAAAGAGCCCGATTCAACAATACAGGCCAACAAATGCATCCGCCGTGGGTTAGCATACGGATGCTCTGCCAAGGAGAGAGTCAGTTGTGCGGTTAAATCCATCAATAGCCACTCCGATATCAGTATAAATTGACGCTATATAAATTATTATATAACGTATCGCTATACAGTTGAGTATATAACGAAATACAGATCAGTCCGTCTAACGACCCTTCACTGTATTATCGCCTCAAGCCTTTGACCACTTGCTGGACACACCATGTACCGATTTTTACTGCTGCTCTGTATTTTCACTGCCCCATTATCGTTACAAGCACGCCCTCTAACACTGTTTGCCGCGTCATCAATGACCAATGCTATTGATGAGATTTGCAGCCTCTACCAAGCCCGCTATCAGCAACCGGTAGTCAGATCCTTTGCCTCATCATCCTCACTCGCCCGACAGATCGCCGCTGGTGCTCCAGCCGATATTTTCATATCGGCAAACACTCGCTGGATGAATTTTTTGGCCGAACAAGACGCCATTCAAGCGACAACGTTAAAGCCCCTTTTAAAAAACCAGTTAGTATTAATTCGTAGCCACTACACAAAGGAACAGCACGTCAGTCTAGCAACGCTTGCCGAACAGCTAGGCACCGAACGACTGGCGATCGCGAACCCTGATCATGTGCCCGCGGGTATCTATGCCCGTCAAGCCTTGCAGCATACCGGCCAATGGCCATCACTCGTATCACGCTTAGCGCTAGGACAGAATGTTCGCTCCACGCTGTTATTGGTGGAACGAGGGGAAGCCCCCTACGGTATTGTTTACAACACCGACGCACAGCAAAGTGACAAAGTCAGCATTATCGAACAGATCCCTGACAATTTGCATGATGCTATTATTTACCCTGCCGCACTGACCTCACAGCACTTGACTGAAGCCAAGCAACTCTATCAATTGCTCTTTTCGAGGGAGGCTCGCGACATCTTCAACCGCTACGGGTTTCAACCTTTAACATCGGAGCCAAGTGATGCTCAGTGAGTATGAGGTCAGCGCACTACTACTCAGTCTCAAGGTCTCTCTCAGTGCCGTCGCATTCAGCCTACCACTGGCAATATTGGTGGCCTGGGTATTGGCCCGTAAGCACTTCCCCGGTAAACAACTACTCGATAGCTTAGTACATCTACCTCTAGTGTTACCCCCCGTCGTCATCGGTTATTTATTGCTGATCAGCATGGGTCGGCAAGGAGTCATTGGCAGTCGCTTATATGACTGGTTTGGGGTTTCATTCAGTTTCAGTTGGCAAGGTGCAGCGCTGGCGGCGGCAATTGTGGCTTTTCCGTTGATGGTCAGAGCCATCCGTCTGTCACTGCAATCCGTCGATATTAAACTTGAACAGGCCGCCCGCACCCTAGGCGCCTCGCCGCTTAAAGTATTTATGACGATCACCCTGCCCCTAACGATCCCCGGTCTACTAGCAGGCACGCTATTGGCATTTGCCAGAAGTTTGGGGGAGTTTGGCGCAACCATCACCTTTGTTTCGAATATTCCAGGGGAAACCCGCACCTTGCCGCTGGCAATGTTTAGTTTTATTGAAACCCCCGGTGCGGAAGCCGAAGCCGCCCGTCTCTGCCTCATCTCAATTATCGTCGCCCTTCTTGCACTACTGGTCTCCGAGTGGCTAACCCGCTTAGCACAAAAGAGGTTGGCATTATGACCTTGCAAATCAGGCTCAAAAAGCAATTAGGCAACCTGTGCATCGACACCGATCTTAATCTGCAGGAAAGCGGCATTACCGCACTGTTTGGCCGCTCGGGCGCGGGTAAAACCTCGATTATCAATCTAATCGCAGGGCTGCAAACACCGGATACAGGGAAAATAGTAATTGGCGAGCGGGTCGTGTTTGATGCCGAACAAAACATCAACCTAGCACCGGAAAAACGCCAGATCGGCTATGTTTTTCAAGGCTCACGGCTCTTTCCCCACTATACGGTCAGCGGCAACTTGCGCTATGGGCAACGGAGCAAAGCCTCTCAACAGCTAACGCTCATCGCCGAACTGCTGGGCATCGAACACCTGTTACACCGTTATCCCGCAGCACTATCCGGCGGCGAGCAACAGCGCGTAGCCATTGGTCGGGCATTACTGAGCAATCCCGCGATGTTATTGATGGATGAGCCCCTAGCCTCATTAGACGAGCCCCGCAAAAAGGAGTTGTTGCCCTATATCGAACAGCTCGTCAAAGAGGTCAATATTCCGATCATCTATGTCAGCCATAGCCTGGATGAACTGCTACGGCTAGCCGATCAGATGGTCTTGCTCGATCAAGGAAAAGTTGTTCATTGCGGTGCGGTTGCCGATATCTGGAACTCCGATGCGATGCTGCCTTGGCAACCGGACCAAGATATCAGCGTCATTCTGGAAGCCCGCATACAGGAACATAGCAGTCGTTATTCGATGAGCTGCCTTGATCTCGGTAATCATCAAGCCCTGTGGACCCCCTTTATCGACGCCCCCGAGTCCAGCCGGATACGCATGCGCATCCATGCCCGAGACATATCACTGGTTCGCAAGCCGCCCGAACAGAGTAGCATCCGTAATATCTTGCCGGTGACGATCATCAGCATGACACCACAGGACCGCTCTGCGTGCTTAGTTACACTGCAGGCCGGAGAACATAGACTGAAGGCTTCGATCACCCGCTGGGCCGCCGAAGAGCTCGGCATACAGCTCGGCGAGCAACTATTTGCCCAAATCAAAGGCGGCAGTATCTCCCGTAATGATCGAACTAGCCGCTAACGGCAATGACCTTAACGATTCTTTTGCCCTCAACCGACACCAACAAACCCCTCTATTTCAGGCCCCGAAATGGGGACTAGTCGCGCGATTTCAACCCTTACGAATGGCAATTTAAGCAACTAAAACCACGCCAAATCAATTAACACAGAATGGTTATTTTTTTATGACATATTCGCTTGCAAAATATTCTGAAAAGGGCATTCTGTAGATGTGACATCAAGCATAGTTTGCAGTAAGGGTTACATCATGAATATCAATATTACCAACCGCAATGACAAAGTTTCTCCTGCATTACGAGAAAAAATTGAAGCCTGGTTAGAGGAGAGTCAAAGACGCTATAACGTTATCACCAGCGCCCAGGTCACTATTGAAAAGAGCAATGGTAAAGTAGAAGTGGTAGAAGCGACAGTCCACGCCACCGGTAAAGATCTGTTTGCAAAAGCCAGTGAAGAAAACCTGTTTGCCGCGCTGGATTCTATGGCTCAAAAAATCGACAAACAGTTGGCTAAGATACGCGATATTCAAACCAACAAAAAAGGTGCCAGCGTCCCTGTGATGGCCGAAGCCGACGACATTCTAGACGAAGAGGAATAACCTTCCGTCAGAACCAAAAAAGGCTGAACAGTGTTCAGCCTTTCTTATATCTATTCATTATGTCTAAACCACGTGAATTACATGCAAAACCAATTAGCAGCGTAACCAGAAACAGCACTGAACCGAGTTTATTTGACCGGTTTAAGTAGACGCTCAAGCATCCAACCCGTCGTCGCTCGACCATTAAGATCAGCGCTTATTTTCAGCCAACCATTCTGACGCTCGATCGCCGTCACCCGCTGGGGATTACTCAGTTTGCCCACTGCCGAAAATTGAGTCCCAGGGCCAGAGCGGAAATACACATGACTACCTTTAACTTGATAGTGACCCGAAGCTTTTTCTCCACTCGATTTCGTCGTAGCGACTTGTTTAACACCCGCCTGCTGAGTCGAACGTAAGAAACGACCGGCAGTCCAAGCTTCTGCGGCTTGCCCTGATGTCTCGTGATAAGCAACTTTGACCCAATCACCCTGGCGCTGACGCTCTACCACTTGTTGGTTAAGTTTTATACTACCCACCACCGGAAAATCAGTCCCCGGCCCCTGGCGTAAACGCAGACTATTGGCGGTCACGGTTAATCTATTTCCATCACCCAACGACGGACGTTGCTGCCCATTCTGTTGCGCAGTCAGCTTTTCACTGAGCATCCAGCCTTTCAGGGGCTGCCGATTCTGTGACAGAAAAAAACCTTCGACCAAGCACCTTTCTTATCGATTTGCAGCAATACATTACCCTTGCTCAAATGAGTTAAAGCTTGGCCATTATCCGGTGCGGAATAAACCGTCGAATCATGATTAACCACAAAATAATCAAATGCCTGAGCAGCCACCGAAAAAAGGCTTAAGAGCATCAGCATCACAGAATTTAAAAGAGAGACTTTCACGTCATTCAATCCTTCGAAATCAACTACAACAGATTCAATCATAGCAAGTGTATCTACGGTAGTAACCTAACGTGACTAAATATCCACCCGAAAACAGTCTATTTAGTCCTATTGATGATGGTTCAGTCAGGTGAAAAAGCGCTATACTGATAACAGTTAGATAACACCTTCCTATGGTGTTGAGTGAAAGATCGATTCGGCCACTTCGAGGAGTCGTCCATGGCGCAGGATATCTTAATGGCCCGCCAGCCAATCTATGATGCAAATCTGAACGTTGTTGCCTATGAGCTACTCTATCGGGATATCAACAATAAGGCGCCCTGTTTAATCACTGATGGTAACAGCGCGACATCCCAAGTGTTACTTAACAACTACACTAGTATCTGCCAGTCCCGCAAAATGACGACTCTGCCTGCATTTATCAATCTCACCAAAGAGATGTTGCAGTCAGAGCATATTCCAGAAATATCCCGCAAACATATTGTCCTCGAAATCCTCGAAGGTATGGAGGTCGACGACAGCCTAATCGCCGCCATACAGCGATATATTGATGCAGGCTACCGGATGGCATTAGATGATTTTATCTATAGCCCAGAATACGACCCCATCCTCAAGATGGTGCATATCGTTAAACTCGACCTGCTTGCCATGAGCGATGAAGAGCTGGCACAACATACCGAACTGCTCAGTCAATTCAACGTCACCCTGCTGGCTGAAAAAATCGAAACCCTCGAAGAGTTCACCCGCTGTAAAGCGCTCGGCTTTAAGTTATTTCAAGGGTATTTCCTTTGCCGTCCGCAACTCGTCGAAGGCCGTAAATTAAGCTCAAACGAATTTGTCATGCTAGAACTGCTGGCACTGTTAACCGACCCAACAGCAACCACCGCCGCCGTTGGCCAGATTGTCAAAAAAGACCCTCAACTGACGCTGCAAATAATTCGTATCGTGAATTCGCCACTGTTTAATCTGATAAGAAAAATAGACAGCATCGAAGAAGCAGTCACCATGCTAGGCACCGCCGAAATAAAACGCTGGTGCGCTCTGATTGCGTTTTCCGGCGATAAAGGCAAGCCCGATGAATTAACTCGACACACCCTAATCCGCGCCAGAATGTGTGAACTTCTAGCAGAATCTAGCTCCAGTTTGTCTGGCTCTAGCGCGTTTATGATCGGTATTTTTGCGGGCCTCGAAGCCTTACTCGATACGCCTAAAAATGAGATTTTAGAACAAGTATTCCTGAGCGAAGACATTGAACTCGCCATTCGAGAAGGCGCAGGCCCCTACGGCGAGTTATTAACCAACGTTGATAGCTTTATTCTAGGCGAGTGGGCCTCATTAACTACGAGTTATGACCCGGCTCAGCTCAACCAAGCCTACCAAGACAGTCTTGGCTGGGTACGTGAAACCATGGAAAAAATCACCTCATAAGCTTATCGTTTCAGAGTGCTGCGCTCACCAACACGCGCAGCCTAGCTCACCCCCTATACGGACGCTATCGCGTCAGCCCTACCTTTCCTCTATGAGAACGAATAGCACTATAAAGTCACTAGCCCCAGCCTTAATCGCGATCATCAACACCGCACTGACTGATAAAAAAAGTTATCAGATCTGTAAGCGATTATTCATTAGACAGCCCACCATAGCACCGCCACAATAATGTCTTATTGATAATGATGATTCTAATAGGAGAGCGACAAACACCATGAGCACAATGATAGCGCTGAACCAATTTCAGCAACTGCGTCACGTTGACGAAATCATTGCGAAAGCCGAAAACAGCTGGTGGGTTTATCGCCGTACTATCGGGCACAACGGTAGCCTGAATACAACTGCCCGGGTGGTGTTTTTCGGTCGCACCAAGGAGCAGGTTGATCAGTGGATGGCCGCGCAGTAAGCGCCAATAGGTTTTTAAACTGATATCTCTGCACCAGTAGATACTCAGTTAACCGACTGGCCAGCGATCCTGGTCAGTCATCCCCTTGCCATTCAGGAATAGCGCAAGCTCTATGCCGTCTTGGCATTATACGGTCTAGCGCACACTCCTCAGGCACTCTCGCCCGCGTCCTGCATCTTTTTATCACCGCAAGGGTTAAGCTATAGCCTTGCAACATAGATATTATCACCTGACACCCTGTGCCGGTGAATGCTCCAACAGCGTTTCCTCCATGAAGCGATAGCACTGAAAGGTAACGACAATTCAAGAATCGCCGCGCTATGCGGCCCGCAGAATAAGGCTTTACTGATGAACAAAGAGATGACACCTTTTGAAATCCGCCAGCAGATTCGTCGTGGTGAGTTTACCGGCAATACCTCGGGTTTCGGCCAGGGGTTTGTACAAGGCAACCTCGCCATTATGCCGCAAGACTGGGCAAACGATTTTCTGCAGTTCTGCCAAAAGAATCCCAAGCCCTGCCCGATTGTTGGCATGTCCAGCCAACCCGGTGAATTTATGCTTGGCGATCTTGGCCAAGATATCGATATCCGTAGCGATGTCCCTAAATACCGCATCTACGAACATGGCGTGCTAACGCAGGAAGTCGCGGATCTTAAATCATTCTGGCGTGATGATCTTGTCACCTTTGTCCTAGGCTGTTCATTCTCTTTCGAAGAAGCCCTGATCGCCGACGGCCTTGAAGTACGTAATATCACTGAAGGGGTTAACGTGCCAATGTACCGCACCAATATTGAATGTAAAAGTGCCGGCCGTTTCAGTGGCACCACGGTGGTCAGCATGCGCCCGATGAAAGCTGCCGATGCCATCCGTGCGGTGCAGATCTGTACCCGTTTCCCATCAGTACACGGTGCCCCCTTACACCTAGGTGATCCAGCGCAAATCGGTATCCACGATATTAACACTCCAGACTTTGGCGATGCGGTCACCATTAAAGAGGGTGAACTGCCGGTGTTTTGGGCCTGTGGTGTGACACCTCAGGTCGCCATTGAGCAAGCCAAACCCGATTTCTGCATCACTCATAGTCCAGGTCACATGCTCATTACGGATTTACCCAACAGCCGTCTGGCCATTTTGTAAGAGGAGTAACAACGATGTCTTTACGTCTCAATTGCGATCTGGGTGAAAGTTTCGGTTCTTGGAAAATGGGCCTCGATGAAGCCGTAATGCCCTTTATTGATCAAGCGAACATCGCCTGCGGTTTTCACGCGGGTGACCCACTGGTGCTGCAAAAAACCTTAGCTCTGGCGAAACAAAACAATGTCACCATCGGCGCTCATCCCGGCTACCCTGATCTCGTCGGCTTTGGTCGTCGTAGCATTAGCGCCAGCGCCGCCGAACTGAAGGCGATGGTGCTCTATCAGATTGCCGCCATCGATGGCATGGCCACCACACAGGGACAAACGCTAACCTACGTTAAACCCCACGGTGCTATGTACAACGACATGATGGCCGATAGCGCGATTCGCGCCACCATCATGCAAGCGGTGTCGGAATATCACCGTCCATTAGTATTAATGCTACAAAGCACGCCCCAAGCAGAACTGCATCAGCAAGAAGCGAATAGCATCGGCCTAGAACTATGGTTTGAAATCTTCGCCGACCGTTGTTATGACGATGATGGCAAGCTACTGTCACGCACCAAACCCGGTGCAGTGCATAACAAAGAAAAGATGCTCGCGCAAGTTAAGCAACTCAAAGAGCTGGGCACCGTCACCACCGTTAGTGGTGAAACTCTAACACTGCGGGCCGATACGCTCTGTGTGCATGGCGATAATATGGATGGCGTCAATGCGATCCAAGAAATTCGCGAATTGATCAGTCAATGATAACCGAGGTGGCCAATATGCGTATTGATGTCGCGGGTGAAAATGCCCTGATTATCTATTTTGGTGAAAAAACCGACCCTCGGGTGTCGGCGCAGGTACAACAGGCCGTGACAATTCTTGAATCTGAATTGAGCGGCAAGCTGATTGACATGGTGCCCTCCTATGCCTCCCTTTTGGTGATTTATGACCAATTGGCAACCGATCACCTGGAAGTGCGCCGCTGCATTCGCCAAGTATTAAGCCAATTAGGTGACAGTGACAACAGTGAGGGCAACCTAGTCGTCCTGCCCGCCTATTACAGCACCGAATCTGGCCCTGACTTGGAAGCGTTGGCTCAACGCGCCGATTTAAGTATTGATGATGTTATTAAGCTACATAGCGAGATGGAATACCGCGTCTACGCTATCGGCTTTGCTCCTGGCTTTGCCTACCTTGGCGAAGTCGACGAGCGCATTGCTGCACCACGCCTATCGACCCCAAGAATGAAGGTTCCCCGAGGCGCTATCGCTATCGCTGACCGCCAAACCGCCGTTTATCCGGCGGTATCCCCCGGTGGCTGGAACCTTATCGGCCTGTGTCCGACGCGTATGTTTGATCCTAAAGCCACCCCCACCATGCCGGTGCAGGTTGGCGACCGTATCAAATTTAACCCTATCAGCCGAGACGAATTTTTTGCCCTCGGTGGCGAATTGGGAGAGATCAAATGAGCGGTTTTAAAGTGATCCAACCAGGGCTGTTAACACTGATTCAGGATGCCGGCCGTTTTGGCCATCACCGGATCGGTTTAACCACCGGCGGCCCGCTCGATTCGCAAGCCTTCAAATGGGCCAACCGACTGGTCGACAACCCACTCAATACCACCGCCCTAGAAATTAGCTTTGGCGGGTTGGTACTGCTAGCGGATACCGATGCACAGATCGTGCTGACCGGCGCCGAAATGCCATTAAAGATTAATGGCGTTGAACAAGATCGCTGGCATGCTCATAAGGTCAAAGCCGGCGACAAAATTGAAGTCGGCTTTTCAGCTCAGGGAGCCCGTGCCTACCTAGCCGTCAGCGGCGGTTTTCAGGTTGAACATAGTTTTTCTAGTAGCGCCACCGTGACCCGTGAAGGCATCGGCGGCTTTACCGGTGAAAAACTACAGCAAGGCGACTTTCTCAATTGCAGCGCATCAACGACGCACCGTGGTTTCCGTTTAGCCGAAACCCACCGGCCTGATTATGCCGATAATATTAGCCTGCGGGTGATTACGGGTTATCAGCAAAATGCCTTCAGCGACTATCAAAAACGGCTGTTCTTTAGCAGCGAGTATAAAGTTACAGATCGCGCCGACCGTATGGGTTATCGCCTAGAAGGCCCGGAAGTAAAACCCACCATTGATGGCATTTTGTCAGAAGGTATTTGTCATGGTGCGATTCAGATTCCAGCCGATGGCCAACCCATTGTGTTGCTGAATGATCGGCAAACCATTGGCGGCTATCCCAAAATAGGCTCCATGATTGCAATGGATACCGCCCGTATGGCACAGCTACTGCCCGGTTCACGGATATCCTTCGATGAAATCACCATCGATGATGCCCACAACCTGCACTGCTTAGCGCATGTACGGTTTAACAATACCGAGCCAGAACCAGTCGACTAAACAGTCTTGTTAACACAGTAACCAAACATCACATGGCCGGCCCTATGTACAACGCCGGCCCTTTGCAAAATTACTAAAGAGCGAACTCTCTATGTCACAGAATCAGATCAACGAAACAGTGCTGAGCAAGCAGGTTGAAGACCTGTTAGTTGCACGTAACCTGCGCGGCATGAAAACAGTTCAGCCCGCCCTATCCACCGGCTATTATCTGCGCGCCGCCCGCACGCTGTATAAGTGCCGAGGCCACGTTCTGATCGGCACCGGTTTTCCCGTTGTCGACACCTTTGAAACCGACGGACCATTGGGTGCTATTGCACTTTACGATGCCCTCGAAAAACTCGGTGCTACCCCCGTTTTAGTCTGCGGCCCACCGGTGTCTCAAGCACTGATGGACAAGTACCGCGTTCATGAGATCCGTGTTGGTGAACACCAAGAGCGCACCCTTGAAGCCTTCCAAGCACTTTACAACTACAACCCCGATGCGGTGCTATCAATTGAACGCCCAGGACAAGCAGCTGACGGCGACTACTACAACATGCGTGGCGAAAGCATTAGCGCACGTACCGCCTGTTTTGACACCTTTGTCAACAATGCGAAATGCCCAACGATTGGTATTGGTGATGGTGGTAACGAAATCGGCATGGGTAACATCACCGAAGCAATCAAAGGTTTAGATATCACCCCTGCCGCCACCTGTGTGGATGAATTGCTGATCGCCGATGTATCCAACTGGGGTGCTTATGGCCTGATCACCTTCTTCAGCCTCTGGAGCGGCCGTGATCTATTGGGTGAAACCGACCCGCTCGCCATTATCGAATATCTATCTAAACTAGGCAGTGTCGATGGGGTTACCCGCATCAATCAGCTCACCGAAGATGGCCTGCCGTTGGAAGAAGGCGACAGCGTGATTGCCGGATTACGTGCTTTGATCGGCTATACCGACTAATATTCAAAGTGCAAAACCACCATTCAAGACTGGCTATTACGCTGTTCTATGGTGGTTTTCTCGCTAATCTAAAAAGGCTGATGTAACTAACATCGGCCTTTTTTATTGAATCATGGAAGCAGCAAAAAAAACGCTTTAAGCCCTCGTTTGTAACAGGAAAAACAAACAGCAGACAGCCTAATAAGTAAGCGTACTAGTAGAGTAGGCCCACCAGAAACCTCGCACCGTCGCTTTATGATAGGCACGGAGGCGCGCGATCCACGCCGCTGTGCTTTGCTGTAGTTCCTTTGCTTTAGCGCAATAACCCAACAAACACTGCAGCTTTTTTTGCCTTATGGCTATGACCGACAACAGCCATCTAACATTGCTGCTAGCTGCTGTTGATAGACAGTAATATCACCGATATTCTGCATCACCCAGTCGCGGTCGTAATAACTATCGAGATAACGTTCACCACTATCGCAGATCAGCGTTACCAAAGAGCCTGTCTCACCGCGCTGATACATTTCCACCGCCAAAGTTAACATCCCCCAAAGATTAGTGCCTGTTGATGCACCGACTCTCCGGCCGGTTAACTGCTCCAGCCACTCCATGGCGGCGACAGACGCGCCATCCGGTACTTTGATCATCCGATCAATGACACTGGGCTGAAAAGATTCTTCCGCTTTAGGCCGTCCGATGCCTTCGATCCGCCCACCCTGATGAATTTCAATAGAGCGATCACCGGTTTGCCACACGTCATAAAACACCGAATTCTCAGGATCGACCGCTAATAGCAGAGTATTAAACCCCTTATAACGGATATACCGGCCCAATGTTGCAGTAGTGCCTCCGGTGCCTGCACTCATCACAATCGCACTGGGTACCGGGTGGCTCTCAAGCTTCATCTGCCTAAAGATACTTTCGGCAATATTGCTGTTACCCCGCCAGTCGGTTGCCCGCTCGGCATAACGAAACTGATCCATAAAGTGACCGTTACACTCTTGGGCTAAAGCTGCGGCCGCATCATGCATTTCGGTGGCACATTCAACAAAGTGACAACGTCCGCCATAAAATTCGACCTGTTTAATTTTAGCTTTAGCGGTTTTACGCGGCATCACAGCAACAAAAGGCACACCAATCATCCGCGCAAAATAGGCTTCTGATACTGCAGTACTACCAGATGATGCTTCGATGACGGTAGTATCCTGGCGGATCTGACCATTACATAAAGCATATAAAAACAGTGAACGAGCCAAGCGATGCTTTAGACTTCCCGTCGGATGACTACTCTCATCTTTTAGGTAGAGATCAACCCCCGCCAAGATCGGCAGCTCAAGTTTAATCAAATGAGTATCCGCTGAGCGCTGTGCATCCGCTTTAATCAGCGCCACCGCCTCTTGTATCCAAGCACTCATGACCCACTCCTTATACGTTATTTAGGTCTACAGTATAGAGCTGTCGATAGAGATATTTTTTGCCTTTTACTGGAAAAAAAGCCCAATATATAGAATAATTTTTCTTATTATTAACAAACTGGGGGATTATTTTTTATGGACAGTATCGACAAGAAAATTCTCACCATACTGCAACAGGATATAACCCTGTCGGTTGCCGACATTGCCGAACAGGTTAACCTATCGACAACCCCCTGCTGGAAACGCATTAAACGGCTAGAAGACAGTGGCGTGATCAAAGCCCGTGTCGCCCTGCTCGATAGCGCCAAAGTGGGTGCCGGTGTTTCGGTGTTTGTACATATCAAAACACAGCAACATGAAGAACAATGGCTGACAAACTTTGCTGCATCAATATTACGTTTTGATGAGGTGATGGAATGTTACCGGATGGCAGGGGAATGGGATTATCTTATTCGGGTAGCTACCCAAGATATTCACTCGTTTGACCGTTTCTATAAAAAGCTAATTAGTGAGGTGCCAGGCTTAACCGATGTCACATCCAGTTTTGCCATGGAGGAGATTAAGTTCTCTACCCGACTGCCACTGACAAACTGTTAAAACTTCATCTGTGCACCGCTTCCAAGCATTGATCTGCTTGTATATAGTGGCACTACTATCTGCTGAGCCTTATATCCATGCGACTGAGAAACCTAAACACTTTTGTTAATGTTGCCCGTCTGGGTAGTTTTCATGCCGCCGCTCAACAACTACATGCCACACAACCGGCGATATCGGCCAGAATCCACGCACTGGAAGAAGAACTCGGCGCGCAATTATTTATCCGCGATAAAAGCGGCACACGCATCTCCTCACGTGGCCTACAACTATTACCCTACGCGGAAAAACTGCTGGCCATCAGTCAGGAGATGAAACAGCAGATCACCGATCAAAACCCACAAAAGGGCACCCTCAGAATCGGCATTACCGATACTCTGGCGCACCTCTATCTGTCACCACTACTACAACAATGGCAGCAACAACATCCACTCATGTCGTTTGAATTGATCAGTGATGTCACGCCAACCCTCACCCGCCAGTTACGGGATAATCAGTTGGATCTCGCCTTTATGGTGGCAGGGGATAATGATCAGTCTGGACTGGTGACAGAGCCGCTCTGCAGTTTTCCTCAGTATTGGTGCACGACGCCGCTGCGCTTAGCACAGAACCCCGTGAACAGTGTCGAAGAACTGTGCCAATCCCCTATTCTGAGTTTTCCTCGAGATACTCGCCCCTGGGATTACCTACAACAGTTGTTTCGACCGCTTGAAGAAACACCGATATTTCATACCTGCAGCTCGGTAGCCAACTTACTCACCCTCACCCTCGAAGGTGCGGGGATGGCACTGTTGCCTGAAGCGGTGATTCGCCCCCATCTCGAACAGGGACGATTGATCCAGTTTAATCCCGGCCCCACACCACCCGAACTGGCTTTTTGCGCCTGCTGGCGTTTGGACGATGATCGGATTTTACCGCAGCTATTAGTTAAAAGTGGCCGAGATATCATCGTCAAAACCGCCTAAGCGCTGCTATGAAGTTTAGTCATAACCTTATAATGGATAGGCGTTATAACTGCATCATCTTTTTTTTCAACAGATCTTCCTAAATAAGCCGAAGATACAGATTATTTTTCTTATCTTTTTCCAGCTATTGCAACTATTCCACTTTTCTTAGAAACTGGACGCAACCCAAAAAGTCATATTGCAGTAAACCTATAGCTTCCCGCCACAAGCACGGCTCGGTTTGCTGCACGATCACGAGACCCGGAAGCTGTCCTCCGATCGATTCCCGATCAAATGTTACTCAGCGACTCAGTGTCAAATAATTCCGGACATTGCTAGTAAGGCGATACAGCCCTGTCTATTTTCTCAGGCTGCCGATCCCGCATTGTCCCTAACAGTTTAAGGAAGGTTAATATGAGCATTGCTTACCTGAATGGCGAATACTTACCACTAGAAGAAGCCCGCATCTCTCCACTCGACCGTGGTTTCTTATTTGGTGATGGTATCTATGAAGTAATTCCATACTACAACGGTAAATCTGTAGGCCTGATGCCTCATATCAACCGTATGATCAACGGCTTATCCATCATCGAGATCAAAAACAGCCACACTGCTGACGAGTGGAAAACGCTGCTTGATGATCTGATTGCCAAAAACAGCGACCTCGGCGAAAACTTAGGCGTTTACGTACACGTTTCCCGTGGTACTGACACCAAGCGTAACCACGCTTACCCAGAAAATGTTGAACCAACCATCTTCTGTTTTGCCTTCGGTATCAAGTCACCTGAACCTGCTGACCGCGCTAAAGTACACCAGTACAGCTTGATCAGCACTGAAGACCTGCGCTGGCAGCGTTGCCACATCAAGTCTACCGCACTGCTAGGTAACGTTATTCACTATCAGGAAGGCCACTCAAGCGGCAATGACGAAGCACTGCTTTACAATGCCAAAGGCGAGCTGACTGAAGGTAGTTCTTGTAACGCTTTCATCGTTAAAGATGGCGTGATTATCACCCCAATTCAAGACAACCAGATCCTGCCGGGTATTACCCGTCGCATCATCATCGACAGCATCAAAGCTGACGGTTCTCTGAAACTGGAAGAACGCACCGTTACAATGGATGAAGTCCGTAATGCTGACGAAGTTTGGGTAACAAGCTCATCTAAAGAGATCGCTCCGGTGACTAAACTTGACGGCAAGCCTGTCGGCAATGGTGAAGTTGGCGAGATCTGGGAAAAAGCCTTCAACATCTACACAGCGGCAAAGTTCGACTACTAAGCCCTACGTTTTGTAAGCGCTTAACGCATCTCAGCATTGATGAGACGCAGCCAAAAGGCCTGATAACGATAAGCCGTTATCGGGCCTTTTTGTTGCTTGCTAGCACCGACCTGCATAAAGCAGGCCTCATATCATCAACCCGCCAGCCACCAACCTGAGTTTTTATATTCAGAATACGATCTCCTCTCGCATAACCATCGGGATAGCAAATGATAAGCACAACCCCCGAGGGATTGGCTTAGCGAAGCTAATCAGGATAGATGAGAAAGCGTTGCAACAAGATAGAAACGTCTTTGAGGTATAAAATGGAGAATGTAAGCAAACCAAATTAGCTAATCATTATTGAACACGGCACAGTCTCGACCGTTTGCCTTAGCAAGGTATAGTGCTTCATCTGCGCGTTGCAACCAAGTATCTGCGGTGGTGCCCGGCACCCAAGAAGCAACACCAAATGACACTGTTATTTCATCACCATCGGGGGTTTTTAACGTGTTTTTAATGGCGGCTTTAAGGTTGTGAATAAACGCCTGTTGTTGCTCACCCCCCCGAAATCAATAACACAAACTCCTCGCCACCAAAGCGATAGAGCCGATCATATTGTCGAATATGCGAGGTGATAATGGCGACAAAATCTTGCAGTACTTGGTCGCCAACAGCATGACCATACTTATCATTTACTGCTTTGAAGTAATCTAAATCAAGAATGGCCAATAGCTGCTCTATACCGTTGCGCTCGGCGTTGGCTAGAGCAGCATTCATATCGCTATTCATCGCTCGGCGATTTAAAGCCCCCGTTAACGGATCAACCGTATTGAGCTTTTCAAGCAAATCAAACTGTTTTGCACTATGGCTGGCATACACAAAAGTGCTTATCGAAAGCATCAAGATAGTCACCACATAGGAAAGCACCGAGACCGTATCAAAAATATCCGCTAAGAACAGCAGCGAAGTACCGACCACAACATTGATAAATAAGGCTTCTAGTGGCTTGATCAGAACAAAGGTGCTGGCTAAAACCGGATAGATCCACAAAAAACTATCGACACCGTTCGCGACAACCACCACGACAACCCCGATATTGATAAATATGGCGATGATAGCGCTGACCAACCGGACCTTCTTGCAGAAATAGCCATAAGCGACTAACGATGTGATACCTAAAATCAACAGCACATCAATAATCGCACCGGACACATCGCCTCGAAGATAACGCATGACCACAAAGGGGAAGATACCCATTGAAGCAACAGAACTGAGTAACAACAATAACGACTGTTGATATTTTTCCTGTAGCTGATTGATCATAAAACTCTCGCAGTCAAAAAAACATTATGCCTATCAGGCGGTCACATTAACAAGCAGGTAAATATGTTTTGCTTGTCCGACTGAAACGGATCAGTCTGTTTGACCTAACATGCGATCTACATAGAGAGACACCCTCGTGTTACCAGGATAATCTCATCAAGTCACTGCAAGTTGCTTTACCGCCAATGACGCCATTGCGCAAAGCGAACCAAGACCTAAGCTGACACTATAACGCTTATTTCTCCTGCAGAATAACCCTTGAGCTATTTTTTTTACTTGCCCCCCATAAGGCTAGCGAACTCAATGCAAGCAAAAAGCGCTGCTGATTAAACCCTCAAGATAACAGTAACCTAGGTCATTTCTGATGTGCCTCCGATAAACACAAGCGATGATCAGAGAGGGCTTCGATGATACGGCAATCTGATACCTGCCCTCCTGCACACGCGCCGATCATTCGCTTCAGTTCTGTGCGCATATCCTCTAGCCGAGCAATTTTTGATTCGACTTCACTTAGGTGCGCGTGGGCGATCTTATCCACCTCAGCGCAACAATGGCTCGGATCATCATTTAACGCCAATATTGTTCGAATCTGCTCCAGTGAAAACCCCAGTTCACGGCTATGACGGATAAAATTCAGGCGATCACGATGTGCCTGCAAATAGATACGCTGATTACCCGCCGTGCGACCCGGCTTCAGTAATAAGCCGATCTCTTCGTAATAGCGGATAGTCTGCACCTTACAATTGCCAACCTTAGCCATTTCACCAATCGAAAACTGCTGTGCCATTTTCAAAGTTCCTCTTGAACCTACAGCGACTGTAGGTTGTAGACTATGTTTTTTAGCCTAATAAATAAATGGGAGTATCAATCATGGCGGGGTGTAATAGCTGTGCTAGTGACAATACAACGGATGCTGAACGCAATAATCCACTGTTCCGGCGTATCTTATGGATCGCGCTCTTAAGTAACGCTGCGATGTTTTTTGTCGAGATCGCAGGCAGTATTGCCAGCGGCTCAATATCATTACAAGCCGATGCTCTGGACTTCTTCGGCGACACTGTGAACTACGGGATTACCTTATTCGTCATCGCAATGGCACTGCATGTCCGCGCAAAAGCGGCCCTGTTTAAGAGCGCTACGATGGCTATTTTCGGCCTTTGGGTCATTGGCAGCGCTATCTACCGCGCCTATACCGGCAGCGTCCCCGACCCTATTGTGATGGGCACCATCGGCCTGTCGGCACTGGCCGTTAACGTTGTGGTTGCCTTACTGCTGTTTCGCTACCGCAGCGGCGACAGCAATATGCGCTCGATTTGGTTATGTAGCCGCAATGATGCATTCGGTAATATCGCCGTCATGCTCGCCGCAGGCGGCGTCATTGCAACCGACACCGGCTGGCCCGATCTTGCCGTTGCAGCCCTCATCGCAGCGCTGAGCCTAAGCGCGGCCCTAGAAGTAATGAAACATGCGCTAACGGAATTACGCACTGAGTCACAATAGCGACAATAATCTAACCACCATCGACACAACTTAATCACGGCTCAGGTTATTATCACTATACTGGGAGAGCTATATAACAAACCCTGCCTATACTGACGTCATGCGTTGCCGATATGCAGAACAAAACCCACCACAATAGGAGCCGTTATGAACCACTCCAAATTACTTTTGCCATTAGCCGTAATCTCAATGATGAGTGCTAACGTATTCGCTCTAGAGGCTAATTTTGCAGATACGGCTTGGGACGGCAAGCAAATACCTGCTGGCCAACAATGCCAAAAATTTGCAGGACAAAACCCATCCACACCAGCACTGATTGTCAGTGACATTCCAGCGGGCACTAACGCAATCGTACTGGCATACAGCGACCGTGATTCTGCAAAGATGAATAACGGCGGACATGGCATCATGCAATTCACGCTCAATTCATCGGCACATCAAGTAACCATACCTTCGGTTACTGGGCATAGTTTTGACCTCCCTGCTGAATTCAAAATGATTGAAGCACACCGCAGCCCTGGTTGGGATAAAGCCGGTGCTTATATGCCGCCATGCTCTGGCGGTAAAGGTCATGCCTACTATGTGACGGTCAAAACGCTTACCGATGATAAAGTCAGTGCCTCGACGCTGTTGGAGATGGGCAAATATTAAGATGGTCAAGCAGGTTAGCCGAAGCACTTTCAGCGACCCTGCTATTTAATAGATGGGCAATGTTCACCCAGCACCCTTTCAGCTACCCGATAGTATATAAGCTAATGCAGCGAACTCGCCTTTTAACTAGGCTTAAACCCGGTATAACTGCGACTGGTTTCTGCCGCTATTTTTCGCTTGATACAGTGCTTTATCAGCCCGGTTGATGGTGTCTTGCAGATCCGGTGCTGTAGCGTCCACTTCGGCAATACCGACACTGATGGTAAAGCTGACCGACTGTTCGCGATCCATTTTCAAAGTCATGGTCTCGATTGTCTGGCGAATCCGTTCAGACAACGAGAAACCCTCTTGACCAAAAGTATCTGGCATCATAATCACGAACTCTTCACCGCCATAACGCGCCAGTAGATCTTCGTGACGACACTGAGATCGAATGACATCGGCAACCTGTTTAATGGATTTATCACCTAGTGCATGCCCATAGGTATCATTAATGACTTTAAAGTGATCGATATCGATAATCGCAATAGAGACTGGTTGTTGTGCTTGTGCCGCTAGCTCTAATAACTGGTTCGCAGCAAGACTAAAATGACGACGGTTAAACAACTGTGTTAAGGGGTCTGTTGAAGCTAATAGCTGAAGGTCAGCCTGGTTCGCTTTTAAACTTTCTAGGGAGCGAATACGGTAGGCGATGATCAGTGCCAACACCAATGCTTCAAGCACGATGCCAATACCGACGCCATGACTGTTAACATAATTAAAAGCGATTTTTCCCTTATAAAATAAAACCGCTAACACGCTAAAAGCAATAAATAAGCCATGCCCCAACAAAAAGAAAAAGGCGATAGGATGCTTACGTATCAACATAGACAAGGTCACACAGAGTGTAACGAGCATCATGATCGCGGCCAATGTACTGGAATACTTTAGTGCGGTAACAATATCAAATAAGCCATAGATAAACTCACCGGTTAACAGTGTCAGAATGGACAGCAGCGCCCAATGTTCAACGGGATATTTTTTCTTGGTTTCAAAAATATTGATCATAAACAGCAAGATAAAAATCGGCATAGACACTAACGATAGATGCCACTTCAGCGTAATACTGCCATAAACATCGAACAGATCCGCCAACAAGCCATAGGAGAGGGCTATCCAAAAGCCACCCGAAACCAGATAACAGGCGTAGAAAAAGTGCTCTCTTAACCGCGAAGAGAAGAACAGCAAAAAGTTATAGATAATCAGCGCCAATATCATCCCGACCAAGAGCGCGATATCGGTGTACTGACCAAGCAGTGCCCGTTTAGATTGATTTTCATCGTAAAGATTCAGCACGAACCATTGATGAGAAAACGCTTGGCTTTTGACAAACAGCGTCTTATGTTGCGACGCCTGCAGCTCAATATCAAACACCGCGCTACCACGATACATCCATTGCAACGTCGTTTTATCGTCCATATCCAGCACGCGGGAGCGGGTTAGCTGGCCATCGACCACCTCATACAGCTCAACCTTACTGTTGTGATAAGCATACGGATGGTGAAGATAAACCTTAATCGGCGAAGCGTTAGCATTCTCTAGTTCGATCTTTACCCAGGTAGCCTTCGAGGTGGTGCCCAACGATAATCCATTGGCCGAGGGTACAAAGGTTTGCGGTTGCACATCCGCAAACGTCATCGCTTCTGTTTTATCAACAAAATAGCCCATCCTGAACGTCTCGAGCTTTATCGTATCGCTGCCAATAACCTGAGTTGGGATCTGAGTTTGAGTCGTGGCGAATGACGCACCAGAAAAGAGGAAAATACACAAAATCAACAGGAATGAAAAAACGGCACGGGGGCGGGTGCAGATCATTAATTGCCTTCTATTAACGCGGTCACAAGTGAGTACTTCCAGAGCATATTCTTCATCCTAACCGATTCGTGGCCGAAAGAGTACAACACAAGGATTTCAATACTCAGCAAACTATTTTTATAGGGCTAACGGAATGCCGAATACTCTGCCTAACCTAAAAGCAGCCGTTCTGACGCCGCCAATGCATTGGTCAAACGCTGCTCTCCCACCCCTTCAACAATTTCATAACGCCGATTTAATCGCTGTATTTCACGCAAATGGCGCTGATAAAGCATCTCCCGATCATTGGGGTTATGCCGCAATGGATCGGGCTGCCAAGGAATATCAGGCTTACAGAGCAAATAGCGGTGGGATGACTCTTCCGCCATTGCATCACTGATCATCGCCGGACAGTGGCCAAATACCACCTCAGCCCAGATTTTATAATTGATCAGATCCGTATCAAAAATGCCTAACGGGGAATCCCCTACCTCGGCTTGCTGATAGTGCCGATGGAGCTGACTCAGGTGTACCAGTTGATCAAGGTCATAATCAGGTCCATTCTGCTCTAAGTAAACACGAGCATATTCCGCGGCAAAAGGAAGGTTTAACCGCTGACTCAGCTGCTCGGTTAAGGTACTTTTGCCGCAAGACTCCGCTCCAGTGATCACGATCCGCATCAAGGATTCACCGCTGACGATTGCGGGCTCGATTGACATGATCGATGCCACTGAATCCAGCCGTAGATGCCAAGCACGAGGAAAATACCATACTGAATTGAATAAATAGGCGAACCTTTTAGCCAATAGATATAGATACCCAGCATATTAACGATGGTCCAGATAACCCAGTTTTCCATCCGCTTACGCGCTTGTAAAAACTGAGCAAAAAAGCTTAACACGGTGGTAGTCGCATCCAACCATAATAACGATGGCTGAGGAATCCAGCTGACCTGCTCTGCCAAGACCAAAATCCCTTGCCCCCATACGACAATGCAGATGATGGCGGCTACCAGCAAGGCTAATTGCCGCTGCCCGGTTAGCCATCTGGGTATAAAAGGTGCTGTCTGAACTGCGCCACCGATAACCCAAGCCCGCCAGCAATACAGTTGAATCGGTATATAGGAGAGATAGAGAATACCATCGGACACCAATTGCCATTCGGTAATTGCCAGCCAAGCCGAAATAGATGCCCAAAGGATGCCCAGCGGCCACCCCAGCATATGCTGCCGGGCAATCAAAATCACAGCCACGATAGCACTGCTTGTCGCCAGTATTTCCAGTGGAGTACTGCCAAATAACTGCAACCACTCAATCGTGGCTAAAAGATTAGTTTCCATCATAACTCTATCTAGCTCTACTGCTTACTCAACTTAACGATTCTGCTTGACCGTTCTTCTTAACAGCCATGACTCAATGACGCAGCCATAAACCACTCCACCGCTAGACGCATCCTTTATCACCAACCTGACACTCCGCGCCTAGGGACAAAACCCGCAAAGGCGGCGTAACTTAGGCATGAGCGCTAACAACAAAAAAAGCCTGCATAATACAGGCTTCTGTTGTCATTCGTAACGCCCAATCACTCGTTATTCACGCAGCAGTGGGCGATTCATTAACGGTATTAAGTCAGCGTTGGGTAATCGGTGTACCCCTCAGCCCCTTGAGCATAAAACAGGTTCGAACGGGGTGGATTGAGCTCTGCATCGAGTTCTAACCGTTTCGGCAGATCTGGGTTGGCAATAAAAGGTACACCAAAGGCAATCGCGTCGGCTTTACCATCGGCTAACCACTGATTAGCCAGCGCTTTAGTGAACTTCTCATTGGCGATTACCGGGCCACCAAAGTGCTCTTTTAACAACGGCGTTAGACTGTCATCGGCGGCATGTTCTCGCGTTGAAATAAAGGCAATTCCTCGCTTACCTAGTTCTGTAGCCACATAGCTAAAGGTCGCTTTCGGGTTTGAATCCCCCATATCATGGGCATCCGTTCGCGGTGCTAAGTGCATCGCCACGCGATCTTTACCCCAAACCTCGATACAGGCATCGGTGACCTCCAGTATTAAGCGGGCACGGTTTTCTAATGAACCGCCATACTGGTCATCACGCTGGTTAGTACTGTCTTGCAAAAATTCGTCCAGCAGATAACCGTTAGCCCCATGGATATGCACACCATCAAAACCAGCCGCTTTAGCATTCACCGCGCCCTGACGGAAATCGCCGATAACCGCTTCAATCTCTGCCAATGTCATCGCCCGGGGCTCAACATAATCTTTCACCGGCCGCACGAGGCTAACATGGCCCGCAGGTTTAACGGCACTCGGGGCAACCGGCAACTCACCATTAAGATACAGCGGATCGGAGATACGCCCCACATGCCACAACTGCAGGAAGATACGCCCACCAGCCTGATGAACCGCATCGGTGACGAGCTGCCAACCCGCTACCTGCTCAGCGGACCAGATGCCCGGAGTATCGGGGTAACCCACCCCCATCGGCGTTACTGACGTCGCTTCCGACAAAATCAAACCAGCACTACTGCGTTGCCGGTAATATTCAGCCATCAACGCGTTTGGCACTCGACCTTCATCGGCGCGGCAACGGGTTAATGGTGACATAACAATACGGTTTTTAAGGGTCAAATCACCCAAGGTAATCGGATCAAAAAGAGTAGGCATTCACGTTTCCTATCGGTACGTTTATTAAAGCTGTTCGTTTAGACGCGTAATAAACTGCTGAATCACAGCCTCATTACGCATAAAGAAATTCCACTGCCCCAGTTTTTTGCTACTGATAAATCCGGCCCGCTGTAACGTTGCCAAATGCGCCGACACCGTTGACTGGGATAAACCGGCTTGTCGATCAATCATCCCGGCACACACACCAAAACTCAGTGGGTGTTCCTGATCAGCAAAAAACAGTTCAGGTTGTTTTAGCCAGTGTAAGATATCTCGGCGCACGGGATGTGACAGTGCTTTGATCATCTCATCGAGTTCAGCAGCGCTCATAGCCTTCCTCTTGGTATACTCGGACTGTCATTTTTACAATTCTGCTTCATCACATAAAATCAATTTAACGCTGAATACTGGTTTTCGGTTCTGCATGACAAATTCATCACCTTGCACTATCGAGCGCCATGGACATAAATGAATCAAAATACCAATATCGTAAAAACACGATATAACGAAATATATATCGTTACAGATCGATATACAAGCCTAATTAAGGTTGCGCTTCGACCTGACTCGCATGTAAACCACTATCGCCTTTTAGATCATGGCCGGCAGGTGATTTATGAAGGGTTTAATAAACGCTTTCTGAAAATGAAAAATACTCTGTTCCAACAAAGCGCTCCAACAGAGCCTTAGATTCGTTCAAAAACACGACCTGCCCCTTTTACTTTTATGTTTCTTGTAAAAGGTCTATCTATTGCTCCCCGATAAAATAGCTTATTTGTTTAGCTCAAAACGATCTTAAAATAAGCTTTGATATTCTTTTAGTTTATATATAATTCATAGCCAAATTTTAATTCTCTGGAGTGCTCTAATGTCCCGATTCGTGGCCCTGATGACCTTGTTCTTGTGTGGCTGGAGTAGTTTAGTGACTGCGGCCGACAAAAACCTTGAAATTGGCTATATGCCCATTATCCCTATTTCCCAAGCTTTTATTGTTTTGGAAGGCGACACCTTGAAAAACGCCGGCGTGAGCGATCCTAAGTTGTTCCAATTTCAAAATGGCCCCGCTATTGTGCAAGCGCTGCTAGCCGGTCAATTAGATGTTGCCTACCTTGGTATTGGACCTGCCATGGTTGCGCGTGCCAAAGGGGCAGACATTAAAGTGGTTGCCTCTAACATTGTTGAACAAATCAGCATGGTCGCCCTAGGCGAACTGTCTCCTTACTTTGAGAATAGTGATGCAAAAACAGCGTTTGCCCGCTTTCAAGCGGATAAAGGCCGTAAAGCCGTTATCTCCACCTTCCCTAGAGGTTCAGTACCAGAAACAGTATTGCAGTATTGGTTGCAGAACCAGTTAGGTATGAGCCGTGATGAGATTAAGCAAAACATCGACATCATTTACCAAGGCGCAGCTCAGGTACAGCAAGCACTCATGACCGAAGCGGTCGATGGCGCAGCTATTTTAGAGCCAGTTGTTAGTATTATTCGTGATAAAAAATCCGATGCAAAAGTCGTAGCCTCAGGCTCGGGTATGTTCCCTCATCAACCAGGCGCGGTATTAGCCGTGCGTGAATCGTTGATCAATGAGCATCCTGAATTGGTGAAAGCGCTCGTGAAAGCACATATCGCCGCCACCCATGAACTGCGTGATGCACCAGAAAAGGCGGTCAAAGCGGTTGGCAAATACGTCGGTGGTGGTCGTTTACCTAGCAAGATTGTTTTGAATGCGTTGCAGAATTCACACGATCAGTTCCAAGCAGATCCGAACGCCATCATAGATGGCACCCGTACCATGCGTGATTTTCAAGCCAGTCAAGGCACGCTTAAAGCAAGCGTTGACCTAAACGCACTGTTTGATGTTCGTTTTTATAACGAACTCATTAGGGAGTAATTCCACCTCATGGAATCACACACTCACCCTTTGACACGCTCACAATGGGGGCGTGCTTTACTGGGAATAATAGGTGTAGCAGCCTTTGTACTGTTATGGAAATACGCGCAAGCGGCAGGCTGGGCAGCGGCTGGCACCATTCCAGACCCCTTTAAACTGCCACAAGCACTGGTTGATGAATGGACATCCGAGCGTTTAATGCCAGCCGTCCTCTCAAGTTTAGTGCATTACGCGTGGGGCTTGGCGATTGGTACGTTTCTTGGTTTCTTAGTGGGTACATTAGCGGCGTCTTCATCACTGTTAGACGCATTACATGCTTTGCTCGCACGGATTCTACGTCCCATTCCGCCATTGGCGTGGGTGGTCTTTGCCATCGCTTGGTTTAAAGTAAGCCATGCGGGGGCCGCCTTCGTGATTGCCATAGGTGTATTCTGGGTAAACTACTTTGCAACCTATTCTGCGGTACGCAATGTGGATTCTCGTTTTTATGAACTGGCCCGTGCTTTTGGTCAAAATGGCCATTTACGTCAAACCTTTCAAGTAACCCTGCCGGGTGCTGCCACCGGTATTTTTTCAGGCATTCGTACCGGTATCGGACAAGCGTGGATGACCTTAATCGCCGCCGAATTGTTGGGCGTTCCGGGTATGGGACAAGAGATGAATTCAGCCGCCGGCGTAGGCGCTTACGAAGTGGTTGTGGTTTACATGCTGATTATCTCTCTGGTGTATACCTTGAGCGATACCCTATTTGGTTTCATTGAAAAGCGAGTGTTAACATGGCGCCCATCCTAAAGATCGAAGATCTGAGTTATCACTACGGCAACAATCCTGACCCCGTGTTTGCTCATTTGAATCTTCAAATAGAAGACGGCGAGTTTATAGCGGTCGTTGGTGGCTCGGGTGTGGGTAAATCAACCCTGTTACGTTGTGTCGCTGGCCTCACTTCAGCCAGTCATGGCACTATTTCACTGAACGTGGAAGAAGACGAAACCCGCCGCTCTCGTAGCGTTGTGTTTCAAGATGGTCGCCTTATGCCTTGGCGTCGATTGCGCAGCAATATAGCTTATGGGCTGACAGGGCTCAAACTGACCGCCGAAGAAAAACGCAACCGAGTCGACGACGTACTTAAACTAACTCGCCTTGACCCGTTGGCTGAGCGTTGGCCACACCAGTTGTCGGGTGGCCAAGTACAACGGGGCGGTATTGCCCGAGCGTTGGCGGTCAAACCTCACTTATTGTTGATGGATGAGCCTTTTAGTGCCGTGGATGCAATCACGCGACAACACTTGCAAGATCAATTACTGGCGATCTGGGAACAGACGCGCAAAGCGGTGATGTTTATCACCCACGATATAGAAGAAGCGGTGTATTTAGCCGATCGAGTCATTGTACTATCGGGTTCACCGGCGAACGTCGTGTTAGATAAACCCATTGATCTGCCCCGTCCAAGAGATCGCGGCACAGACAGATTGCAAAAAATGGCTCAAGAGATCGCAAACGCGCTTTAATTTTTAGACGAATGCTTAGAAGGACAGCCCCATGCCCGTTACTCAATTGTTGATCCATGCACCCACAGTGGATGCATTAAAGCGCGCGCAAAATAACGCGCGCAATTTGCTTAAATTAGAACCGGATGCCCAGATAGAAATCGTCGTTAATGGCCCCGCGATGGCAGTGGCGGTCACCTTGACAGACTCAGATATTCTGAATCGATTGGTGATGTGTCGTAATAGCTTACAAGCGCAATCCCTAACCGCTCAAGCAGACGTTAAGCTGGTGGACGCCGCTGTGCAGTACCTTGCTCATCAACAAGCCGCTGGTTGGTCTTATATTCGCGCTTAAGGTTTGCCTGTCAGCGAATCAATATCCTAGCCTATAAAATGAGGCAGAATCCTTTAATCTAAACATTCAAAGCATTCTCTTCGCTTGGCTTAATTGACCTGCTAACTCGCCCCGCTTTAGTGCGTTTAGAGGGATTTACCTCATCAGATCAATGATTAACACAATAGGCTTGAAATACCTTATTCATTAGCGCATTTTATACTTCAATATTTACACTAAACGATTATTACGGGTATTAAATTCATGAGTACGATTCATTTTGTCGGTGGTGAAAAAGGTGGCGTGGGTAAATCGGTATTATCCCGTCTGCTATCACAGTATTTTCTGGATAAATCACAGCCCTATGTCGGCTTGGATGCCGATCAGTCACACCCGACACTGAGCCGCTATTACCTCGATTACACCCGGCAAATTAATCTTGATCAGTTTGAAAGCATCGATCAGATTATGGAGCTGGCATTAGAGGACGACTGTAATGTGCTGATTGACCTTCCCGCGCAAAGCGAACGCTTTTTGGATCGCTGGATTGAAGAAAACGGTGTTATCGATATGTGCCAAGAGATGAATGTTCGCTTGGTTTACTGGTATGCCGTGGATAGCGGACCAGATTCGGTCAACCTACTGGATAATTTCCTCAATAAATACAGCCATCAACTCGATGTTATTGTGGCGAAGAACCAAGGGCGAGGCACTGATTTTTCAAATATTGAAGCATTAAGTCAGCTGCAACAGTCGTATCTCAGCCCGACTAACAGCACTGATTTTGACAACGGCGTTCAGAGCCAACCGATCCAACAGTTTTATATCCCGGCCCTGCATACACCGACCATGCAAAAGATTGAAAAGCTGGGGCTGAGTTTTTGGGCGGCCGCCAATTTAAAAGACAATGAACAACCACACCTTGGACTGATGGAAAGACAACGCAGCCGTGTGTGGGTGAATAAAATCCAACAAACCCTCGATAACTTAATCAGCCAAGGGTAATAACTCGTTAACCAATCATATGGCTAATGTGCCGGGCTTGATATTCACTCAAGTCCGGTAAATTAAAGCCACGTTGCTCAATGTTTTAACTCCGCAAAAAGCCCACTTATCTGCTAAACTCGCGCCTATTCCAACGTTAAGGCTAGGTTATGAGTTTCGCATCATTTGGGTTACACCCATCACTGTTAAAAGCGGTTGAAGAGCTGGGCTATCAGCAGCCGACGCCGATTCAACAAGCCGCCATTCCCGCTATTTTAAATCAACAGGATGTTATGGCGGGTGCCCAAACCGGGACCGGCAAAACCGCCGCCTTCGCGCTGCCGATTCTGCATGCCCTCGCCGATGTCACCAGCGCTGCCTCTACGGTTAAAGCGCTGATATTGACGCCCACCCGGGAACTCGCCCAGCAAGTTGGCCAAAGTTTTAAAGACTACGGCCAATATCTACCACTGCATACCGTTATCGCCTACGGGGGCGTTAGTATTAACCCTCAGCTCAGTGCGATAGAACAGGGCGTGGATATTCTCGTGGCGACACCGGGCCGATTGATTGACCTACTCTCTCGCCAAGCAATTGATTTAAGCGCGCTGACCTATTTCGTTTTAGATGAAGCCGATCGTATGCTTGACATGGGCTTTATCGATGATATCAAACGCATTCTGCGGACTATGCAGAAAGAGCGGCAAACCCTGCTGTTTTCAGCCACCTTTGATGATGCGATCTTTAAACTCAGCCAACAACTGCTCAATAACCCTGAACTTATCGAGGTGGATCAGCGTAATGCCGCCGCCAGCCAAGTCGAACAGATCGCCTATGAAGTAGACAAACACCGTAAGCGTGAGATCACCTCCTATCTGATTGGCTCTAAGAACTGGCAACAGGTGTTGGTGTTTACCCGCACTAAACAGGGTGCCGACGATCTCGCCAAAGAGATGTGTAAAGATGGCTTAAAAACCGCGGCGATACATGGCGACAAATCCCAAGGTGCCCGTGAACGAGCACTGGAAGGATTTAAAGAGGGTTCGATTCGTGTCTTGGTTGCCACCGATGTCGCGTCCCGTGGTTTAGATATTCCACAACTCAAGTATGTGATCAACTATGAACTGCCCCACAATGCGGAAGATTATATCCACCGTATTGGCCGCACTGGCCGGGCGGGCGAAACCGGCACCGCGATAACACTGTTAAGCGCCGATGAAAAATGGCTGCTTGATGAGGTACATAAAATTCTCGATACCCATCTGATGCAGCAATGGTTACCGGGTTATGAGCCGAGCCTAGAGCTGGATTTTTCCCACACCCCTAAAAAGGGCCGTGGTCGAGGTAATTCGGCGAAACCCAGAGGTCGTTCACGTAGACGATAGGAGGCAAACTGATGCAAGCGATTCTCGATGAGATCGTCGCCACGATTGGCGCGAGCGACGAACGGGGCCACGTGGCGGATTATATTCCACAATTGGCCTGTGTTGATCCAAAACAGTTTGCCATCACCGTTGCGATGGCCGATGGCCGAGTCTTTAGCGCCGGTCACAGCGATCAACTGTTCTCGATTCAGAGTATTTCTAAAGTCTTTACCCTGACAATCGCCCTCGGCAAACTCGGTGGCGCCGTCTGGTCACGGGTAGGACGCGAACCCTCAGGGGATCCGTTTAACTCCATCGTCCAGCTGGAACATGAACAGGGTAAACCAAGAAACCCCTTTATCAATGCCGGCGCAATCGCTATCGTTGATGCTATTCTGATGGGTCACCAGCCGAAAGAAACCCTCGGGGAAATACTCCAGTTTGTGCGCTTTATCGCCGACGATGACAGTATCAGTATCGATGAAAAAGTCGCCCTGTCTGAACTGAGCACTGGCGATCGCAATGCTTCCTTGGCTCACTTTATGGCCTCGTTTGGACGGATGGTAAACCCTGTTGACTGTGTCTTAGGCACCTACTTCCATCACTGTTCAATCGCCATGAATACCCATCAACTGGCCAAAGCCGGCTTATTTCTAGTCGATAATGGCCGCAATCCAGTCACCGGTATTCGCGTAGTCTCAACTGAACGCGCCAGACGCATCAACTCGCTTATGCTGATGTGTGGTCACTACGATGGTTCCGGGGAGTTCGCCTTCCGGGTCGGTCTGCCCGGCAAAAGCGGTGTCGGTGGCGGTATCTTGGCCGTTGCGCCGGGTAAGGCTTCCATCGCCGTCTGGTCACCCGGTTTGGATGAAGTCGGCAACAGTAAACTCGGCACCGAAGCACTGGAAAAACTGGTACAACACACCGGCTGGTCAATCTTCGGTTAGCGTTGAAGTCGGCAACAGCAAACTCGGCACCGAAGCGCTGGAAAAACTGGTACAACACACCGGCTGGTCAATCTTCGGTTAGCGTTGAAGTCGGCAACAGCAAACTCGGCACCGAAGCACTGGAAAAACTGGTACAACACACCGGCTGGTCAATCTTCGGTTAGCGTTGAAGTCGGCAACAGCAAACTCGGCACCGAAGCGCTGGAAAAACTGGTACAACACACCGGCTGGTCAATCTTCGGTTAGCGTTGAAGTCGGCAACAGCAAACTCGGCACCGAAGCACTGGAAAAACTGGTACAACACACCGGCTGGTCAATCTTCGGTTAGCGTACAACGTGGCCCTAACATCGGCACAATGGTTTAAAACAGCACTGAGCGTTTACCTAAATACTGATTAAAAACCGGTATTGGTAAGCAGCCAGAATAAACAAGATGATGGAGAAAAGAGTGGACAACCCAGGTACAGCAGCGATCGCATTGTGTAATCCCAAAAGCCCCTCCAATGTTGGCGCCGTCATGCGGGCGGCGGGCTGCTACGGTGCCTCGGCGATATACTATAGCGGTAGCCGTTTTGAACGTGCCGCCAAGTATCACACCGATACGCGTAATGCTAATCAGACTATTCCCTTAACAGCGGTAGACTCCTTTATCGGCCTAGCGAACGATCAACAAAAGCTGATCTGTATCGAACTCGCTGAAGGTGCAACTCCCCTGCCCGACTTCGAACATCCAGAACATGCCCTGTATATCTTTGGCCCAGAAGATGGCTCGATTGATCAAGCCACGGTGGATGCCGCTGATGCGGTGGTTTATGTTCCCACAATCGGCTGTATGAATCTCGCGGCCACCGTCAATGTCTTGCTCTATGACCGCATGGCGAAACAGGGCCAATTAATAGATCATAGCGAGCGAATCAAACAGAGTCGCGATGTGAATAATCGCTTGGTGTTTAAACAGTCTTAAAGGATGCGTTTAACTGCCAATCGCCATACGCGGCCTAGTGGGGCATAACGATAAAACAGCCTCGCCTACCTAGATCGCGCACCCCAAAAGCTCGCGATCAGCATCGACTCACTAACCCTGATAGATCATCACAATACCGATTAGGATAATAAAGGCCGCCAGTATTCGCTGGCGCCACGCAACATGCTCGCGAAAAAAGATAATGGAAACTAACGAGGCGATAATAATACCGCCGTTAGAATATGCCACCACGACCGCTGAAGGCATCTGCTTCATCGCAAACACCACCAGAGCATAGGCCAAGCCGATACAGAGCCCGCCAAGCAACAGCGCTAAAGGCGAGATACATTGCGCCGGTCGCCAACCACCGGTCTGACGATACAGTGTCAGCGTCATGGCCAACCAAGTACAGCAATACCCAACTGAGATAAAGCCCACAATAGCGCCAAAGCTATCGAGATTGGCAACCGCCGCTTTATCACTCAGGGAATACACACTGGTTCCAAGCATCGCGACCATCGCCCAAGGTAGTGCCCGCTTATCCGTGGCCGAACCGGAACTTGACGCGAGGATAAGCAAACCGATCACATTAACAATGATCCCCAACCACGCCCAACTGCCTAACTCCTCACCTAATAACAGCACACTCCATAGCGCGATCAATAACGGCGAGCTTCTAACCAGAGGATATACCAGCGGCACTGGCGCATGGCAATAAGCCTGCCGTAAGCCCATAAAATAGACCACATTAGCGACTGTAGAAATGAGTAGCAGCAACGCAAACGAGAGATTCCAGTTAACTTGTGTGATCAGAGACCACCAGCCCCAAGGGGCAAAAATAATCAGATGTGCCAGCAGTACCCACCACAACGGAAAGGCATTGGAGGGTTGATAGCGGGCGATAAGGTTCCAGGTGACATGCATCAAAACAGATATAACAACGGCAGCGCCCGGCTCAAGTACCATGCAAAATCCCTATTATTATTGTCAACCATCCCTGCGAATACACCGACAGCTCTCACGCCAGTCTATCACCAGACGATTCCTAGCAACAATTCACCCTCTAGACCGAGCCATAAAAGAGTCATAGCACTGCGTAGGTGATCAAAATGAGCCGTTAGCTTTTAGGGAAGATGCGTTAATGAATCTCTTTAATCAGGACGCGGATAGCCGACATTTTTAAGCTAAATAGGAAGGGGTTTTATGCAACCAAAAGCTGACTCAAACCAAAGCGGAAACAAAATAAAACAGATAAACCCATGCTCAGATTTATCTGTACTGGCCGGGTTTAATCCCGGCCGAAATCAACCACCGTTAGATCAATGCCCCTTCCAAGGCACCAATTTTTTCTCCAGATAACGCATCAACATATCGAAAAGGTAAGCGATAATACCAATGACAATAATCCCCATGATGACAATATCTGTGACTAAAAACTCAGCGGCATTGAGCACCATAAAGCCTAACCCCGCCTGTGCAGCCACCATTTCCGCCGCCACAAGGGTTGTCCAACCAAAGCCAATACCAATACGCATACCGGTAAGGATCTCGGGCAGCGCATTGATCAAAATGATATGCCGAATCACTTGCCAGCGACTGCCGCCCATCGAAAAAGCCGCATGAATCTGCTCCATCGCAACCGACTTAACACCGGCACGGGCACTGAGCGCCATTGGTGCGAAAATCGCCAGATAGATCAGTACAATTTTGGACACCTCACCAATACCCAACCAAATAATGACCAAGGGCAAGTAAGCCAAGGGCGGCAGTGGACGATAGAACTCAATAATCGGATCAAAGATCCCACGAGCAATACGGTTAACGCCCATAAAAATACCAATCGGCACCGCAGTCACTAACGCTAGCAAAAAGGCGGAAAAGACGCGCATCATACTCCAACCGGTATGTTCTAATAGTGTGGCATTGGCAAAACCTTCGGTCGCCACCTCCCAAAAACGCATCACAACCGCACCTGGCGAAGGCAGAAACAGCGGTTTAACCCATTCAAAATAGGTGGCGACATACCATAAGCCAATCAGTAATGCCGTCGTGAATAAACTGATCGCCAAGCTTTTACCCTGTCCCGGCGCACCGTAGGACTCACCCGGTTTGACGGGCCCAGCAGCAAATACGGATAGACAGCGTTTTAGCAGACTCGGACGTGACATAGGGCGATTAATTAACGTATTAACCGGCGTTGTGATTATGGTCGAATCATTCATCAGTGTAGTCCTCCACCAGCCACTTCATCGCCGTGAATAATGCCTAATACTTTCTCTCGCATCGCGATAAATTCAGGCATCGATTTAACTTTTCGCGCATCCCGGTTTTCCAAGAAAATCTTATTAAAATCTAACGAAAACTCATGGGTAATGCGGCCGGGCCGTGGCGACATAATAATCAAGCGCGAAGCCATAAATAGGGCTTCCTCGACACTGTGAGTGATAAAGAACATCATTTTCTTCGTCTCTAGCCAGACATCCAACAGTAACTCCTGCAGCACTTCTCGCGTGAGAGCATCCAATGCGCCTAACGGCTCATCAAGTAGTAACATCTGTGGGTCATTGGTCAACGCACGGGCAATACCGACCCGCTGCTGCATCCCGCCGGACAACTGATACACCGGATGATGATGAAAATCCTCCAGTCCAACCAGCTGTAAAAAATCTGCCGCTCGAGCATTTCGCTCTTGCTCACCCACCCCCTGTAGCTTTAAACCAAAGGCCGCATTTTCCAACACGTCGAGCCAAGGTAATAAGGCATGTTTTTGAAACACGACGCCACGGTCTTTCCCTGGCCCAGAAATCTGATCCTTTAAATCCAGACCGCAGGCCACCCGAGGTAAACCGGCAATACTACTATCACCCAGCGTTAGATAGCCTTCACTCGGTTGGATAAAACCTGCCATCAGGTTTAGCAACGTTGTCTTTCCGCACCCGGAAGCGCCTAGTGCGACCACAAACTCTCCAGGCTCAATATTAAAATTAATACCGGACAGAGCAGTGACTGTTTCACCACCGTTCATTCCGGGATAAAGAACGGATACATCATGAATTTGTAATCGGCTCATAGCTAATCTCCTATAAATAGCCGTGGCAGCTCAAATCGCTTCACTCAGACAGCATCAGCCATCTGAGCGAAGCGGCTATTGAATCAAAGCTTGGCAGCAGCTTCGGCAAAAGAGGGGTTAACAAACACACTGTAATCATCCGCTAAGGTGCGCACTTTACCCTGCTGTTTTAAGAACTCAGAGGTAAACTGCAGCGCTTTTGCCGCGCCACCTTCCGCCCCACAACCCAACCAAGTGCAGCCGGTCTGTGTTTGCAAATCAGGAAAGTCATACAGAGCCAAGACTCCTGCAACGTTTTCAGGCGCGCCACCTGTCATCGCCGCAATCCCTTTAATCATCGGGGAATCAACCGTCAGGCTGTCTTTTTCAGCACGATATTGGTTGTCAGCATCGGCAATCAATTTAATCACTTGGGCAACAAATTCAGGCTTCTCTTCACCTAATGACTTATTAATCACCAAACCATCGAAAGTGGCTTTACCCCAACGGCTCAACTCGCCGGAGCTGATCATGACATGACCTGACTGTTTAATACGTCCAAGCGCTGGATCCCAAATAAAAGCCCCATCAATATCGCCCCGCTCCCAAGCCGCCGCAATGGCATTAGGCTGCATATTAATCAGTTTCAGGTCCTTATCGGTTAAGCCAAACTGCTCTAACGCAAACAGCATATGGAAGTGGGTGGTGGACACGAACGGTACACCGATTGATTTACCTTTTAGGTCTTGTGGCGCAGCAATACCTGAGCCATCACGAACCACCAACGCCTCGGCGTTATTAATGTTTTCTAACACCCAGACCAGCTCAATATCCAAACCGCGATTAACCGCTGCCGCTATTGGACTCGAACCGGCTGATGCCATATCAATATCACCGGATGCCATCGCCGTAATGACTTTCGCACCGGAATCAAAGCGCCGCCATTCAATGTCCATCCCCGTTGCTTGTTCTAATTGCTTCTCCGCTATCACCGCTTTCCAAGGGTTCATCATGCCTTGATAGCCGATTGTCACCGTATCCGCACTGGCGATATTCGAAAAAACGAAACCGCTTGCAAGAACCGATAGCGTGACTGCTTTTTTAACAAACGAGGTAATCTTTCTTGCTCTCATCTTAATACTCCTAGAGGTGTGAAGTCGGTTGATCGGTATTCAGATTAGGAGCAGACGCGGCACAAGCGATAGATCCAGCAACTTGAAATAATGGAGCCAGAGATGATAGCTGGACTAAAATTTGCATCAGATTGGCGCATAACTTTGCCAAGGTATTGACAGAACATGCTCGAACAACATTTTCAAATCGAATTTGACCCCGAACGAACACTACAAGAGCAAACCCGTGAGCATTTGGTCAACCTTATCCTCTCGGGCCGTTTACCCGTCAACGAAGCCCTGCCGTCCTCTCGAAACCTTGCCCAGATGCTGGGGGTTTCACGCAATACCATCGTGCTCATCTATGAGAGTTTGGTCGATAGCGGTTATATCGAATCGCGGCCCAGAAAAGGCTTCTTTGTCACTCACAATTTCAGCACTCCCGAGGTCATCAGCACCAATGTTGTGCAAAACGACGATGCTGGCTCACCTGATTGGCTGCAACGCTTTAAGAAAAAACCCAGTACGGAGCGCAATATCGTCAAACCGAATAACTGGCAGAGCTTTGAATACCCGTTCATCTATGGCCAGATTCAGCATGAATTTTTTCCCTTAGAGCAATGGCGCGATGTCGCCCGCAAAAGCATGAGTGGGCATTGGAACAAATACTGGGTCAATGACATGGTCGATACCGATGACCCTATTTTGATTGAACAGATTCGCACCCGCCTGCTACCACGACGGGGCATCTATGTTGAACCTAACGAGATCATTATTACCATTGGTACGCAAAACTCGCTCTACTTATTGGCCAACCTACTGTGTAACAGCAACACTCGGATGGCGGTTGAGACTCCGGGCTTTCGCGATGCCTTCAATATCTTCTCGCTATTTAACAGCCAGATACATCAGCAACCGGTCGATCAAGACGGCATGCTTATCGATGAACGCTTAAACGATTGTGATTATCTCTACATCACCCCTAGTAATCAGGTACCGACCGGGGCAGAACTCAGCGATGTACGCCGGCAGCAACTGATGGCGCTATCCCGTGAGCAAGACCTCATCATTATTGAGGATGACTACGATGCGGAAATAAACATGAAGTACAACCCGAAGCCCGCTCTGAAAGCCAACGATGAACACAACCGAGTCATCTATATCGGTAGCATGTCAAAATCGATCTCTCCGGGACTTAGAATCGGCTATATGGTGGCCGATGAAGAACTGATCTCTGAAATTCGAGCATTACGACGGCTGATGTATCGCCATCCTCCGGTAAATAACCAGCGGCAACTGGCGCTTTTCTTGTCACTCGGATACTACGATACTTATCTACGTAAAATCCGTGAGATCAATGCTGCTAAACTTCAGCGCGTTATTGAATCGGTCGACCGTCACCTTCCGCACATGCGCACCGCTGACGAAATTGGCCAAGGCGTGACCTCCGTTTGGCTTAAAGCCCCTGCAGGGGTCAATACCGAAGAGGTCTCTTGGGCCGCCGCCCGAAAAAGTATTCTGATCGAATCCGGTGCAATCCATTTTGCCTGTGACAATCCGCCTGAAAACTACTTCCGACTAGGGTTTTCAGCCATCGCCAATCATAAAATCGAACCGGGGATCGCCGCTCTAAAAGAGGTTTTTGCCCAATTTTAGAACCCTGGTACCAAAATCCCTGCCTGCTGGACCTATAGCAAATTCTCACTTCCCATCTACCGTATCTCCCTCGGCCCGCCCCTCTTTTTTAATTTCGGGCCATTGAGATCGGAGATCATTTATGCCCCATCTGGAACTGGCCATGCTATTAGTTTTTATAGCCGCACTCGTCCGCGGCTATACCGGCTTTGGTTTCGCCGCGATCGCAATATCCGGTCTAAGCCTTATCTGGCCGGCACAGGTTAGCGTGCCCGTTATCCTTATTATCGATCTACTCGGCTCAGTCGGCATGTTAGCCAGCGCCTGGCAATTCGCCGACCGTGCTCTGCTTAAAAACCTCAGTATCGGAGCCATTATCGGTCTTCCGATAGGGCTGACCATTCTGATTCAGGTGCCTGACTCGATACTCAAATTCGCCATCGGTAGCGCTATTTTAGCGATGACTCTCTGGATTCTATTCGCCCGAAATATCTCATTATCGATCGCCCCATGGCACACCCGTATTGTTGGCGGTGTATCAGGAGCTTTTTCTGCTGCGGCTTCCGTTGGCGGACTCCCCATTGTTTGCTTTCTCTTAATGACCGCTCATGTCGCGCAGGTACAAAGAGCAACAATGGTTATTTTTCTTAGCGCCACCGATCTTATCTCTGTTGGCTTAATTGCCACCAGCGGCGTGATTTCCAGCGCACTGCTACAGCCCACCCTACTACTGTTAATTCCAACGCTAGTAGGGGTGCAGTGTGGCCAGTGGTTTTTCCATCGTAAACCACCGCAATCTTTTCGCCCAATTGCCCTCCCCGTTCTCATGCTGCTGTCGAGTATCAGTATCTACTACAGCGGCCAGCAAATATTAAGCTAAGGAGTTTATATGAACAAAACAGCCGTTATTACCGGTGCAACATCTGGCTTTGGTTTAGCCGCCGCTCACCGCTTTGCCGATGCCGGTTGGAACCTCATCATCACTGGCCGCCGAGAGGAGCGCCTTGCCAAAATTGCGGCAGAACTATCAGCAAAGAGTCGCATCATGACTCTGGTACTGGATGTCTGCGATACCGATGCAGTGCAACAGGCGTTTGCTAACCTTCCGAGCCCGTTTGACCGTATTGATCTACTGATTAACAACGCAGGGTTAGCACTGGGTACTAAGCGGGCACAGCACTCAGAACTCAACGATTGGCATACCATGATTGAGACCAACATAAAGGGATTAACCACTGTCACCCATGCCCTACTCCCCAAACTCATTGCCCAAGGAAAAGGCAGCAGCATTATCAATATTGGCTCCATTGCTGCAAATTGGCCCTACCCAGGCGGTAATGTTTATTGCGGTACCAAAGCCTTTGTTGAGCAGTTTTCCCTAGCCCTACGCTGCGACCTAGCTGGCACGGGCGTGCGGGTCAGCTGCCTAGCGCCAGGATTATCCGAGAGTGAGTTCACACTGGTCAGAACCGGCGGTGATCAACAAGCATACGATGCCCTTTATAGCGGTGCTGAAGCCATTCAACCGGACGATATCGCCGACACATTACTGTGGATTGCGCAGCTCCCGGCACACCTCAACGTTAACACCTTAGAAATCATGCCTGTGCGCCAAAGCTGGGCACCTTTTTCAATTACCCGTGACGCCTCATAACACGAACAGCAGGAGTAACCACATGTCACAATACAACACCGACCAAATTAGATCCCTAGACAAAGAGTATGTTTGGCATCACCTCACACCGAATGCTGCAGCCCAGAAAGGTATGCCACTGTTTGTTAAAGGAGAAGGTTTAAACCTATGGGATATCGAAGGCAACCAATACCTCGATGCCTCCGCAGGCGGAGTTTGGGTCACCAATGTAGGCTACGGCCGAAAAGAGATTGTCGATGCGATCAGCGAGCAGTTGATGCAACTCAACTTCTTTGCCAGTTCAATGGCAAGTAAACCCGCCGCTATCTTTGCCAAAAAACTGATCGAAAAAATGCCTGGCATGCAGCGGGTTTTCTACTCTAGTTCAGGTTCTGAGGCCAACGAAAAAGCCTTTAAAATGGTGCGACAGATCTCACACAAAAAATACGCCGGTAAAAAGAACAAAATTCTCTACCGTGAACGGGATTATCACGGCACCACAATTGCGGCCTTGAGCGCCACCGGCCAGTCACAACGTAAGGAACAGTTTGGCCCCTTTGTGCCCGATTTTGTCGAATTTCCACACTGTTTCGAATATCGCAGCCAGTTTGGCGAAACCGAAGATTACGGTCTAAAAGCGGCTCAACTGTTAGAAGATGTTATTCTGCGAGAAGGCCCCGAAACCGTTGGTGCAATTATTATCGAGCCTATCACTGCGGGCGGTGGCGTCATTCTCCCTCCCGAAGGTTACTTAAAAGCGGTTGAACAGATCTGTAAAAAACACAGTGTTCTACTCATCATCGATGAAGTGGTTTGTGGACTGGGCCGGACAGGCAAGTGGTTTGGTTATCAGCATTACGATATTCAGCCCGATATCGTCACCATGGCAAAAGGTGTCGCATCCGGCTATGCAGCAATCTCCTGTACTGTCACCACCGAAGCCGTTTATCAGAGTCTACAGGAGGATTCGGCAGAGGATAAAATGGGCTATTTCAGAGATATTTCGACCTATGGCGGCTGCCTTGCAGGCCCTGCCGCTGCGGCCGCTAATATGAAGATTCTCGAAGATGAAAATCTACTCGAAAACTGCACCGAATTGGGTAAAAGTTTGCTGACCGGCTTAAAAGCCCTGCAAGCTAAATACCCTATTATCGGTGATGTCCGCTGTCTCGGTTTGTTCTGCGGTATCGAGCTGGTTAAAAATCGGGAAACAAAAGAACCGGTCGACGAGTCCGTGGCAATTCAAATTGCCAACGCCTGTAAACAAGCAGGATTGCTGATTGGTCGTACCAACCGTAGCTTCGAGCAATACAACAACATACTCAATATGAGTCCGGCTCTGTGTATCACTGAGGCACAACTTGAGCATATCTTAACGATTCTGGATGAGGTCTTTGCATCAATTCCAGTACCTGAATAGATAAATTAGCCACGAAACCGCCCGTCGGCGGTTTCGCTTTATGCGACAACTCATAAGCCACTAGCGGCCTAAGAGTTACGCCTGTATAGCGGCTTCAACGGCCGCCGCTAAGGTCAACATACTAGCCTTGCCACCCATATCGCGAGTCAGCGCTTTCCCCTCTTTTAACACCTGTGCCATCGCTGCCATGAGCGTATCGTGCACCGCGTCAAAACCCAGATGTTGCATCATCATCGCACCGGCCCAGATCGTGCCCAGTGGATTAGCAATCCCCTGCCCGGCAATATCCGGTGCCGAACCATGTACCGGTTCAAACATTGATGGGAAGGTTTTTTCTGGATTGATATTGGCTGAGGGCGCTATAGCAATCGTGCCGGTACAGGCTGGCCCAAGATCCGACAAAATATCACCGAACAGGTTAGAGCCCACGACTACATCAAAATGTTCCGGCATCCGCACAAAGTTCGCCGTGAGAATATCGATATGATATTGATCAACCTTCACTTCAGGATATGACGCGGCCATCGCCTCTACCCGGCTATCCCAATAGGGCATGGAGTGATAGATACCGTTCGACTTAGTGGCAGAACTCAGATGTTTGGCTGGTCGACTTTGCGCCAGATCAAAGGCATAGCGCAGAATACGATCGGTGCCTCGACGGGTAAAGATACTCTGTTGCGATACCACCTCATGTTCCGTACCTTCATACTGAATACCGCCCACCGAGGAGTATTCCCCTTCAACATTTTCCCGGACCACATAAAAATCGATATCACCGGGTTTCTTACCCGCCAGTGGACAGGGAATCCCGTCGAATAACCGCACTGGACGTAAATTAACATACTGATCAAAGGCCCGCCGAATCGGCAGTAATAACCCCCACAGCGAAATATGATCGGGTACCCCTGGGAAGCCCACGGCGCCTAGGTAGATCGCATCAAAGTCTTTCAACTGATCAAGGCCATCCTCCGGCATCATCCGGCCAGTTTTATGATAGGTTTCACAGGACCAGTCAAACTCGGTCCAACTAAACTCGACCCCCTGTAGACGTCCGGCAGCTTCCAACATTTTCATCCCCACAGGGATCACCTCTTTACCAATGCCATCACCGGGAATAACCGCTATTCTGACCTTGCTCATCATCTGCACCTCCATACGTCACATTCAACTGTTTCTGCCAAGCATTGTCTTTAAACTGCCAGCATCATATCCGATATACTATGTGAACTTAAAAGCCTCAGCGTAAAGATAAGGAACACAAACCGTGAACCATCTTCCTCCCCTTAATGATATACAAGCGTTCGTAATGGCAGCCCGACAACAGAGTTTTAGCCTTGCGGCAGACCGCTTGAATGTTTCCCCAGCCTATATCAGTAAACGCATCGGCCTGCTAGAAAAACACCTCAGCGTCCGTTTGTTTATCCGTGCCGCGCGGCAAGTCACGCTCAGCCCAGAGGGTAAGGTGGCCTTACTGTGGTCAGAACAGCTATTGGAAACCATGGAGCGGATGCAGGCGGAGATCAATAATGAACAGTTGATCCCCAAGGGGAAACTGAGAATCGTCACCAGCACTGGCTTTGGCAGCCACTTTATTGCCCCCATAATCTCGCAGATCAGCCATCAGTATCCACAGTTGAGTATCGATTTAGAACTCCTAGATCGCCCTGTTGATTTGATTTCAGAGGGCTTCGATATTGAATTACAGGTAGGAGGCGAGCTGCCACAACAGATGATTGCCAAACGGCTTGCCACTAACCAACGGATCCTCTGCGCCTCCCCGGCCTATCTGCAATCACAGGGCACACCTACACAACTCGCTGAACTCAATCATCACCGCTGCATCGGCATCCGCGAACGCGATCAAACCGATGGTCTGTGGCACCTAAATAGCGGGACGAAACAAACAAGTATTCAATTAACTGCGCCACTCACCACCAATAACGGCAGCGTAGCAAAGCAGTGGTGCCTTGATGGACAGGGCATCATGTTGCGATCGATTTGGAATGTGCAACAGGAGATTAATGCCGGACAACTGGTCAGGGTTCTCCCCCAATACGCACAGCCCGCCGATGTTTACGCACTCTACCCCTCAAGACTAGAAACATCCGCCAAGCTAAAAGTAGTGGTGAGTAAGCTAGAACAAGCCTTGAATCAAAGCGCCGTAACCATTTAGCCGCCTCGAGCAACAGGAATTATGCTCCATAAAACAAGTCATGACCGTTCTCAAACGCATTCAATGACCGCTTAGAAACGCCTATAAAACAAGCGTTTGATTTTGCCGCAATAACCCCCCATAAAAAATCGAGACTTTGTTACATTACTTTACATAACTTTACATATGCGCCAATAACATTAGTCTCTCCTCATATAGCTGAGAGTGATACCATTATGCAGATTTATAAATACGACTAGGAGTGTCGAGCAATGAAGATGTTTGTTAAAGCAGTACTGTGCGCAAGCGTATTAGCGACAGCAGCTACACCGGCGGTAGCAGAAGATTTCGCGTTTAAAGACCAAATTGAAGCCCGTCAAGGCTACTTCCAAATGGTTAAATTCAATATGGGTGTGCTCGGCGAAATGGCTAAAGGCAAACGCGATTACGATGCCGACCTAGCTCAAGCAATCGCAAACAACCTGAAAAGTGCAGCATCAATGGATAACCAAATGATGTGGCCACAGGGTTCTGATATGGATGCGGAAGGACTGTCCGACAAAACCAAAGCGAAAGCCGCCATTTGGCAAGCAGACTCCGAAATCGGTGCTAAATTTAAGAATTTTGCCGACGCAACTGAAACCATGGCAGCCAATGCTGGACAAGGCCTTGACGCGCTTCGCAGTGCTATCGGTCCTTTAGGTAAATCATGCAAGTCTTGCCACACAGACTACCGCGCTAAATAAAACACCAACGGCAGCTTTATACCCCTGTTATAAAGCTGCCCCTACCCCTCTTCAACAGCATAAGGAGTATCGAATTGATGGTTAAAATTTGGGACATTCCAACTCGAATTTTTCACTGGGTACTTGTTGCGCTTTTCCTGTTTATGATTTACAGCGGCAGTTGGGATGACAGCCTGATGGAGTGGCACTTTTATAGTGGCTACCTTCTTTCTGGCTTGATTATGTTTCGTGTTTTTTGGGGACTGGTCGGGACCCGCTATGCTCGTTTCTGCTCGTTCATTACCTCGCCAGTGAAGGGCTTAAGCTACTTAAAAGCAATGATCAAAGGTGACCCTGAACACTTTTACGGACATAACCCCGCCGGGGGCATTATGGTCGTGATGTTGATTCTACTATTGATATTACAAGTCGCGTCAGGCTTGGTGACTTCGGATGAAATCCTATGGGAAGGACCATTTTACGCCAGCGTGAGTGATGAGCTCGCCAGCTTAGGGGCCGAAATTCATCATACGGTTCAATTAATACTGCAGTACCTCGTTGGCTTTCATATTCTTGGCGTACTCGCCCACAGTGTTCTGTTTAAAGAGAAACTGGTTGCCTCAATGGTGACAGGCTCGAAGAAGGATCTAGGTGGTGCGACACCAAGAGAACCAATCAATCCGATTGCATTAGTACTCTGCCTAGGTCTTAGTGCCGGTTGGGTTTATTACCTGTTTAGTTTGCCGATCTAACGATTAACACAACCTCCGCACACGATTAAAGGGGCAATTCCGATCAATTGACCATTACTTAACAGCCTTAAATAATGGTCGACTTTCCCCAAGTCTTTTACTAAATCTAAAGCACATACCAAAGCAGTGCCGGTAGCGAAACAAACCCCATAAAAGTTGACACAATAACCAATCCGGCAACCTCTTCTGGTCGCTGATCATATAGCTGTGCGAACAGATAACAGAACACCGCGGCGGGCATGGCACATTGGAGAATAATAACGCCAGCGGCAGGACCTGAAAGATCCAACCCCCAAACTATCGCCAATCCAACACAAAACCCCATCACCAACCGCAGAGCCGACAAACCAAAAGCCACCTTTAAACGCCCTATTTTTAAACTCGCTAACGATACCCCCAAGGTAAACAGCATCAAGGGCACCGTCAGATCTCCAATCAGTTTTGTGGTGTTAAACAACCAATCTGGCACCGTCAGATCACTCAATAAAAATACCGCAGCCAGCGCTGTCGCCGGAATAATAGGCATCTTCAACAGAGATTTAAGTGAAAAACTACCGGAGACAAATGCGACCCCTAAGGTCATCTGCACTACCACATAAACAGTAAAAAAAGCGACCGCTAAGGCTAACCCTTCCTCACCAAAAGCTAACATACACAGTGGCAAACCGATATTCCCCACATTCGGCCAGGTTAACGCCTGCAGAAATGCCCGTTGCGGTAGTTTAAAAATAGCGAGAACTGCGCCACCAATCAGCGCAAACGCCAGAATAGCAACCAAAGCCGCCAGCCCCATATTCCATAGATACGATGGCGCTAACTCCACCTTCGCCAAGGCATAAAAAACTAAACAGGGAGTCGCAAAATAGGTGACGATCGCGGTCACCAGCGAGGTATCAAAATCTTTTCCGCTTTTAGACCAACCGTAACCAATCCCAACACAGACAAAAATGGGCATCAAAATAGAAAAAATCACTAAAAACATACTAGCGCCTTCGGGTTGGATAGGTTATTAAATCGACATTCACCGTTGAAGGTGAGGTTGTCAGCCGATCATCTAATTTACCCTATAAAGCCAACGACTTCACAGTAGCACGTCATTTTTTCTTTATAATCAACAGGCTGACCTATCGGCTCCTACCTGTCGTCCACGACAGTTACCCCTAAGCAATAACTTATATAGATTAGAAACCATAACGTTAATAAACCGACAAAATGGAATTTAATCATGAAAAAGTATCTACTTTTCCTAGGCATCACAGCAATGGGGATTGCCAGCCCTACATTAGTGAATGCTCAAAGCGTCTCCTATACTTCAACGCAGAACTCAGGCCCACTCAGCATTACGAATAGCGAGTTCCCTCCCGGTGTTTATGATTATCCAACTCAGATAAGTGATCGCTGGCCTGCCACGTTTAACGAGACCAGCACTGATAGAATGTTTATGCACACCTTTAATATTAAGGTCGGCAAAGGATGCAGCGTATCGGCAGCATCCTTAAACATGAAAGTGACAGCACTGGGAAAATCGGAGGTACCGGTTAATGATAAATTAGGTTTTTTGAATAATGCCCAAGGTATTTTTAGCACTTCCATCTGGAATCAAAATGAAGCCCCCGGTACATCAAAAAATCTATCCTACAACTTAGCCTCCGTGCCGGGCGTGGGCTCTATTTTGAATACACTCAATGACGGCACCTTCAGCATATACCTACAAGATGATACTGCCGTGAATAGCGTAACGTTACGCACCACGGTTACCTGCCCTGATCCTAACCCCTACGGTGGCCCGGTCGATGTAAAAGGTGAGCATTTCCAATGTTACGACGTGAAACCTGCAGAAAAATCGAAGCCGGTTGAAATTACCATTCAGGACCAGTTTGGTCGCGATAAAGTGGTATTAGGACAACCCGTTATGCTGTGTAACCCGTCAGCTAAAATTCACGGTAAAAAAAGCTACCGCATACAAAATAAAGAGCGTCATCTGGTTTGCTATCACATCATCAAGCAGCGCTCGCCTAAAAGCCTGAAAGTACAGATTAACAACCAGTTCGAAGGTAATGGATTACAAACCGGAGAGCGTCAAATATTCTGTGCTCCATCATTGAAAAAGCACATCACGGATGCTCGTCCACAATCCCACGAAGCCGCGATGAAACCTATAAAGAAAACGCTGAATTAAACGCTAGGCTCGAGCTGAGCAGCTCTTTATTAACTTGATCCAGATAGCAAAAAACCTCGCAATTGCGAGGTTTTCTATGTTTGGTAGGACTAGGCAGATTCGAACTGCCGACCTCTACCATGTCAAGGTAGCGCTCTAACCAACTGAGCTATAGTCCTAAAGTGTTTGATCCCTGTTGGGAAACAACGCTGGCTATTATACGCAGCGATTAAACGGGTTCAAGCCTTAATTTGCATTTTTATGACGATTTTAAACAACCCACCGAAAAACAGGCAATGGATCAGCAAAGGAGCCGATATTAGACCAAAACAACCTGGCCATTACCAAGCACTACTCGCTGGGATTGATACTGCCAATGCTGCTGAATCCGCGCATCGGATAACACCTCAGCGGGACTATCAATTACGCTAACCTGTCCTTTATCCAATAAACAGCAATTATCGCAATAACGCAGTACTTGATTAAGATCGTGAAGGATGGCGATCACGCCAAAACCGTTCGCCCTAGCCAGCTGCTGAACCAATCCGAGTAGATTATGTTGTTGGCCTAAATCCTGTGCTGACGTTGGTTCATCAAGCAATAACAATGGTGCCCGGCTAGCCTGACTTAGCTGTAACAATACTCGGGCTAGCTGCACCCGCTGTCGCTCTCCGCCAGACAATGAAGGATAGGGCCGATCGGCAAAACGAGTGCAGTCAGTGAGTTGCATTTTCTCATCGATCAATCGGCTCGCTTGCCCTCGTGAGAGTGATAACGGGGTTAAACCTAACGCAACAACTTCTCTAGCACTGAAGGGAAACGCCAGCTGACTCGCTTGAGGAAGCACCGCTAAATGCTGAGCTAAGTCTCGCCGGTTCCAGTCGTTTAATGTTTTATCGTACAACCGAATAGAACCCAGGGTCTTAATATCACCGCTGATGGCTTTCAATAAGGTGGTTTTACCTGCACCGTTAGGCCCAAGCAAGCCGTACACCTCCCCCGCCACGACCTCTATAGAGACATCATCTAGCAGCCGTTTACCTTGAGGGGCGAAAGTCACGTTATCAAGTTGTAACATGCTCAACTCCAATTTTTTCGCTGCTGAACTAATAAAACCAAAAAGAACGGCGCGCCAAGTAATACCGTAACTAATCCCACGGGCAACTCGGCAGGTTGCACAACCACACGTGCCAAGAGATCGGAACACATCAACAACACGGCCCCCAGTAACGCAGACAGCGGCAGTAGATAGTGATGATTTGATCCGGTGGCCAAACGGACTAAGTGGGGAACAACCAAACCGATAAAACCGATAATGCCGGCACAAGATACCGCCACGCCGACACCCACCGCGGTGAGAATAATCATTTGCAGTTTGAGTTGTTCAACATCGATGCCTAGATGACGCGCTTCCGACTCACCGAGCAGTACAGCATTCAATGCTTGTGCGCGACGCTGAAATGCGATCATTAAGACCACCATCGTGGTGAAGGCTAACCATAAATTAGCGCTGCTCGCAGAGGTTAATGATCCCATCTGCCAAACGCTCAACTCCCGTAAACTGCTGTCATCAGCGAAGTAACTTAAAAAACCAATGGCCGCCCCAGCAAACGCCGATATCGCCACACCGGCTAATAGTAATACCAATACCGAGGTGCCATTTTTTGATTGCGCAAAACCATAGACAAGCAGCGTTGTGAGTAAGCCCCCTAAAAAAGCACTCACCGGTATCGTCCAGCTGCCCCAAGCAGACGGAAATAAAACAATGGCAACAATCGCTCCCACCGCCGCCCCAGACGATACTCCGATGATGCCTGGATCGGCCAAGGGGTTACGGAATAAACCCTGCACAACGGCGCCGCACTGGGCCAAGATAGCGCCCACAAAAATAGCCAATAACAAACGCGGTAGTCGCAGTTCTAACACCACCACTTCTTGATAATCGTGTAACTGGCTGAAATTTGCATCAAAAGCTTTGTCGACAACAATGAGTAAGCTATCAAGTACCGGCAGACTCATAGCACCGACCACCAGTGATAATAATCCACAAACCAGTAACAGACCGATCAATGCAAAAGTGTAAAGTGGGACCGACCGCGGCATCAATGATCACCCTGTTCAGCAAGCGCGCGGATTGTGGATAACTGCTGCGTTAAGCGGATCGCTTCATCGATGGCTGATACACTCAAGCCAACCACCAAGGAAGCGCCGTCAACGGCCACAATACGCTGCTGTTTTCCGGCGGGGGTATGCGCCAATACGGCATTAGCTGCAAGTAGGTTAGGCACCGCCGTGTCAGCGGTACGCCCCGCGACAATAATGATGCTCGGTTGCATCTCTAGCAAAGACTCAGCGGATATATTGCGATAGTTATCAAACCCAGCGACATTCTCGGCTTTCATTAGGTGAATAAACGCATCACCACTGGTGCCTCTACCCGCCAAATGTAACTTGGTTTCATCCATCGCCAGCAGAAAAGCGACCCGCTCCCCAGCTAAATGATGTTGTTCAATCTTAGCCAATTTATCGTTAACGCTGACGAGTAAGGCCTGCCCCTTATCTACTTGATTCAATGCCGTCGACAATTGCAGAATATTGTCCTCTAAATGCTGGCCCGTGTTAGCACTCTTCAATGGCACAAATTTAACGTTGGCCTGCTTGAGTGCCATCAACACATTCTCTGGGCCCGTATGTTCACTACCGATGACAACCGTTGGATTCAAACTCAATAAACCTTCAGCAGATAAGGTACGGTGATAGCCAATATTAGCTAGCTTGGGATAATCAGGCGGTAATTGACTGGTGACATCGACGGCTACCAACTGTTTATCGAGCCCGAGGGCGAACATCAATTCGGTCACGCCAGCATCCGTACTAATCACCCGCACCGGCTGCTCGGCATAAACCGATAAGGGGACGGCCGTTAGCAACATCAATTTAATGCAGATAAAAGTGACAAGTTTTACAGACTTGCGTCTAATCGATCGAAACAGTACTGAACTCATGGCTGTGCATCTTCCATTAAAATGTGGGTATTGGTTACCTGCTGCTCATTCAGCAGCGCCAGAAGTTTTAATAACGGCTCAACCTCCACATCGCGGGCGGCCGCTATCGATAACTCCGGTGTTGGGGCTGCGGCGATATTCAGCATCAGCGACGCCTTAAACTCTGGCCAGGTATCGAAACGTTCCTCACCGATGGCATAAGCTGGCGATGCATTGAATAAACTCACGACGATGGGCTTGGTTGTCGTTTCTTGTTGGCTGATCTCACGATCACTACTGGGTATATCCACCGGCAGGGAAAGCAGCCGAGCATTGGTGGTTAGCAGCAAAAATACCACCACAATAAAAATGATATCGATCAGCGATGTGAGTTCTAAGCTGCTGTGAAGCTGCGTTTTATGTTGCACGCGGATCATTTCAATCCACCGCGACCATCGCCCGTCATCTTGACGCCTTCAAGGCGAAGGTTGGCGACATTCAAACCCTGTTCGGTCATGCTAATCAGTTTATCCACCCATAGCTGAAAGCCATGCGCACCCAACACTGCCGGTATGGCGATAATTAAACCTGCCGCCGTGGTTTTCATCGCGATACCCAACCCCTCGGCCATCATTGAAGGGTCGATCGGACCTTGATGCCCACCTAAGGAATCAAACACTTGAATCAAGCCGATCACCGTCCCCAACAATCCCAGCAATGGCGCAATTAAAGCAATAATATGTAACAAACGAACACCATGATTGAGTGTCCGTTGACGACTCTGTAACCAGATCGCCGCAATTTCTGACCGCATGCTGCGTGGTTGATCTGCGTGTTGATCAAGCAATAACATGCCCGCAGCAGGCAAACTACGCTTGATACTGTGATAACAGAGCACCGCAACCCGTTCGAGTAGAATCAACAGCGTCAGCACAAAACAGATTAACAAGGGCACACCTAACGGCCCGAGATACTGCAGGGATAAGATAAAGATATTCATAATGTCCGTTTATAACCTTCAACAAAGATCAATTAAGTGAAAAAATAACCGGAATACGTACCCGTGAAGCAGTGCGAATGCCGTTTTCTTCATAGGGTTTAAATTGCCAACCAGAAACCGCTTTTAACGCAGAGGCATCTAACAGAGCTAAGCCAGAGCTCTGGGTTACTTCCAACTTCGATTTTTGACCTTTCTCATCCAGCCAAATATCAAGCCAAACAGTGCCTTCTTGGCCCCGTTTGCGGGCAACCGTGGGATAACGTGGAGGCTTAGGCTGTGCAGCAAAAACCGGTTCGGTAATAATCGTTTCATGGTTACCGGCTTGCCCTGCGTTGTGTTCTGTGGGGCTGAGATTGAAATTAGGATTGGCTTCGGTATTTGAATCCGCCGATGACACTGCGGGTCGGTTATTCACCGGCGCGGTTTTGGGCCGAGGCTCACCGCTAACAGCTAAGACAACAGGCTGCTTAGACGATAGCTCGACCGGTTTAGCTTGTGCTGCCTTTGCGGATGGTGGAGAAGCTTTAGTGACCGCCAGCGTTGCCTTCGTTGACGCTACAACCTTCGCCTCGGGCTGGGTGAATGCTGCTGCCGATTCGGACACAGAGCGCTGCGATGTCTTCGCTGGAACCACTTTCGCAGTAGGTTTCTGAACGGACTCAAGCGTCTCGGTACTACCATCAATCACCGTCTTTGCCGGAGTGCTGTTAACCTTCAGCGATGTGGCAAATGAAATCGCCACGGCTAGGTTACTGCTCTCAGCGGTATGCCCCGCCATAACATGAGGTTTACCGAGTGCCGCTACCGCCCAGTTTTGTAATAAAAACAGCCCCCCAAGAAATAATATACGCCAACTGAGTAAGCCTTTTTTTATAACGAACTGAGCCATCAATTCAAACCTTCGCCCTAGCGTTTGCCTAATAAAATTCTAAATTTGCCTTTCAAAATCAGTCCTTCGAGCAGCAAAGCATAATCATCTTAGAACACTTTCCACATAGATGTAAATACAAATCGTTATCATTTACATTCGCTTTCACGTCGAGTACCATGCTGTCAATCTCGATCAGCGAGCGATGAAAAAACACGGGATTAAGTGCGTACAAGGGTTCTCCGTTAGCAGCAATAACAAGGCTTGGTATGACCTTTTCACCTGAATCTTTCGATTAAATCGCTGGTTTTTTATTAACTCAATTCACATCAACTCAACAGGATGATTCATGAAACCTAATCCTTTAGCGGTGCTGATTAGCAGTATCATTGCGATGCCAGCGGTCGCAGCATCAACAGCTGAAAACCCGGTCTTTAATGTGGGCAAAGTCGTTGTTAATGCAACACGGATGGAGCAAGACGCTGACGACGTTTCACGCCAAGTCATCGTTATTGATAAAGAGAGTATCGACTCCATTCAGCCGCAATCGGTCGCTGAAGTATTAGCCAATGAACCCAATATTCTAATTGAAGGTGGTTCCCGTCCAGGTTATCAAAGCGTCAACATTCGCGGCCTCGGTGGTAATCAGGTATTACAAACGGTCGATGGCGTACGCCAAGATTTTGAATCTGGCCACCGCCCAAGCTACTTTTTAGATCCTGTACTACTGAAATCAGTGGAAGTAATTAAAGGGCCTGCGAGTAACCTCTGGGGTTCAGGTGCTTTGGGTGGTGTTGTGGCGCAATCCACCATTGATGCGGCGGATATTTTAGCGCCGGGGGATGATTTCGGAGGGCTAATTAAAAACGGCTTTAATTTTAATAACAACCAGAGCACCACCACGGCGGTGATCGCTGGCCGTACCGAGACCGTTGATTGGCTGTTGAGTGGTTACTATCGTGATTCTGATGATATTGAAATGGGTAATGGGGATGCGCTGGAAAACTCAGCATCTCAGGATCAAGGTGCTTTAGCAAAGCTAGACTGGCAGATCGATGAAGACCAATCGGTTGCCTTTAACCTTCGCCACGCAGCCGCTGAAGGAGGAGTCCCCTCGAATGGCACCTCTCAAGTCAATGGCAGCAGTGTTTTTCTGTTAGACAAAGATCAAGTCAATGATGGCGCCTCTATCGACTATAAAATTAACACCCAGTCTCCACTGGTTAATGCACAGATCATGGCCTATTGGGACAAGGTGGGCATTGATGAAACCCGAGTCAGTGATGATCGTGCAGACAGCACAGAGAAAACCACTTACGGCCTAAACATCAATAACCTGTCACAGCTTGACAAGATCACGCTGCTCTATGGGGTTGATGGTTCTCATAGTACTTTTTCGACTGAGCGTGGCGGAACTGACCGCCCCACACCACCTAAAGCCGATATTGATATGTGGGGCGCGTTTACCCAAGCGAATATCCCCCTATCATCCACTTGGTCGGTAGAACTGGGAGCTCGTTATGATGACTTCGCTGTCAATGCGAAAAATTTAGATGAAAGTCGTTCGGACAGTGCTTTATCGCCTTCTGCTGCGCTAATCTGGCAAACCACTGACAATTTACAACTGACCCTGCGCCATGACCGAGCCTTTAGAGCCCCAACGGCGGAAGAACTCTACAGTACCGGCACCCACTTCTGCATGGGACCGGGAATGTGTAACACCTTTCTGCCCAATCCTGATTTAGACGCAGAAAAAGCAGAAAACACCGAGTTAATTGCTAAATGGAACGTTAGCCCCGCATGGTCGATCACCACAGCATTATTTGAAAACCATGTCGATAACTTTATAGAACAAACCGTTTCCTTCTCGCCTTTCCCGGGTAATACCTATTGGGAAAACGTCGATGATGCCAAACTCTATGGCTTTGAAATCAGCGCCCACTATAGCCAAGACAACCTGAACTTAGCCCTTGGTTATGGTCAGACCCGAGGCAAAGATGAATCAACTGGCGATCCGCTCAATAATATCCCCGCCGATACTTGGACTGCAGATCTAAACCGCGCCTTCTTTAATCAACAGTTTAAAGCCGGTATCCGTCTGCTACATGCAGAAGAACAGACCTTATCTACCGGTGATAGCTACGATGATTACACCCTCACCGATCTATATGCGGCATGGGAGCCTGCAGCGATTAAGCACTTAACACTCAACCTAACGGTCAACAATGTGACTGATGAATACTACCGCCGGGCATGGGCTGAGCTCTATGAAGCCGGACGAGAAGTGTCTCTAGCCGCCACCTATAAGTTCTAATAATTACACCGCATTAACGGGCTACCTACCCTTCAAGTAGCCTTGTTAATGTCTGTTGGAGCAATGTCATTAATGAAAACTGAAAACAGCATCAGAGAGTGCCTTCCTGGGGATAAGGCCGAAGCGCTGCTTCGAGAACTCGCCAACTGGGGGCATACCACCACCATTATTTTGCATGGCGGTTGTGTATTTGAGTTTAAAGGCTGCTTTCCCGAAGGCAGTAATGGCCATGGTTACTACAACCTGAGCGGTCCGGTGCCGGGCCTGCATGGGCACATCAACCTAAGCGCCATCGATCATATTGATTTCCAAGATAAACCCCATCGAAGCCGAACCAGTTACGCCTTTAATTTTCAAGACAAAGACAACCACAATATCTTCAAAGTTTTTTTAGGACGACAGGCAGATGGCGAACTGATCGCCGAGCAAGTCACTCGTTTTAAAGCGATTAAACAACAGCTTAATTTAAACAAAGATTAGGAAACCCCATGAGCAAAGAATCACTACAAGCCCGTGTACAAGCCGAGGTTTTAACCTTTATCAACAGCCGCCAAAGTTTACAGCTGGCAACCATTGGCGACGATAACCAACCGTATGCGTCATATTCACCCTTCGCCATTGGGGATGACTGCCTGTATGTCTTGCTCAGCGAAATGGCGGTACATGCCAGCAACCTTCGAACCAATCCGAAGGCGGCAGTGATGATCATTCAAGATGAAGACAGTTCAAAAGAGTTATTTGCTCGGGTGCGCGTCAACTATTCGATAGACGCTGAATGGCTCGATTATGCCGATGAGCAATGGGCACGAGGCATTAATGCGCTAGCCGATCGGCATGGCGACAGAATCGATAAGTTAAGCCAACTGTCCGACTTTAAGCTGTTCAAACTGAAGCCAACCGGTGGCCGTTATGTCAAAGGTTTTGGCAGAGCCTACACTCTGGCAGGCAATGGGCTAACCGGCCATGAAGTGCAACATATCACCGGTGGACACGTCAAAAGAACAGCGGCATAAATCGACGCTCTAACGCCCCTAAAGCAAGCCAACAGAGGCTCGCTTTAGGGCGACTCTATCAGCACCGTCCAATCCCATCATCAAGTCACTACCCATGAGGACTAGCCAGCATTCATGACGCCCATCAAAGGGGCAGAATCACAGTAAAACAGCTGCCCTGTCCTAGCTCACTCACCACCTGAATATCACCGCCATGCTTCTGCACAATACCGTGACTAATGGACAACCCTAGCCCCGTACCTTGATCAACACTTTTAGTAGTAAAGAACGGATCAAACAGCTGACTAACGACCTCGGCCGGCATACCACAGCCTGTATCACGTATCTCAATCTGCACCTGCTCCTCAACACAGCGGGTTTTAATATAGATATCCCCCTGCCCCTCAATTGCGTGGGATGCGTTGACCAGCAAATTCATCACCACTTGATTTATCTGCGCCAAATTACAGTTAACGAGGGGCAGCTCGCCATAGTCTTCATGAACGCTGCAATGATATTTCAACTGATTACTCACCAGCTTAAGCGTGCTGGAAATCCCTTGATTAATATCCGCCGGTTTTACCTCATCACTGTCTAACCGTGAAAAGCTTTTTAAACCCGCTACGATCTCTTCAACGCGGGTAATGCCTTCGAGAGATTCATTCAACAGCATGGGCAAGTCCTCAATAAGATAAGCGATATCTTGCTCCTCTTTGAGCGCGGCGAGCCTAAGTGGCGTTGTGTATCCATCCTCGGATTCAATCAGTAGTTCAATGGATTCAGCATAGCGCAGCAGGTCATCTGTATATCGTTGTAACGAACCAAGATTGCTTTTTATATAGCTCACCGGGTTGTTTATTTCATGAGCGACGCCTGCAGCCATGGTGCCTAAGCCCGCCATTTTTTCAGCCTGAATCAATTTTTGCTGGGTGCTCTTGAGGGTTTCCAGCGTCTCTTCTAATTGCCTATTTTGCGCTTGTAGCTGCTCTGTCCGTTTGGCAACCCTTTGCTCCAACGACTGGTTCAAGGCCTGTAATTCCGCTTTATAGCATTGCTCTGATTCACTGGCTTTTTTAAGATTGCTGGCCATCAGGTTAAACGATCGTCCCACCACCGCAACCTCATCACGCCCACTCACCGGCACTTCAATATCAAAAACACCTTGGGCGACAGCTGTGGCAGCTTCTCTTAATTTTTGTAACTGGCCGGTCAAATACCCACCGAGTAAAAACGAGAACAGTGCCACCAGCAGCATTTCACCGGACGCTAATACCAAGCCCCAGGTATAAACTTGATCAATGGATTCATTAATCGAGCCGATACCAATACCCAACTCAACCGTGCCATACACATGCCCACCTTCGACAATCTGCGCGGTGGCATCAAAGACACCATCAGCAATCTCTCCGGCGCCATGATCGATAACAAACAGGTCGTTTAACTGGTGCGATGTATCACCGGCCTGCGCAAACAAAGTGCCATCAGCAGCTAAAACACGGGCATAAATCAGATCAGGGTTTTGCATCACTTCGTGGACAAACGACTCCAACAGAAGCAAGGTCAAACGACAGCACCGCATCTTTCGTTGTGGTGGCGAATAAAGTCGCGGTGGTCGTCGCCCGTTTATTCAGAGCCTCGTAGCTGGATTCACGGATAAATTCCATAATGGTCAGCAGCAAAACCAACAATAAAACCCCTTCAATCAATGCCACGCCAATAATGGTTTTTAAGCGGATAGACATATCAGTTAGCCTCGGCTTAGTCAGCCAGTAGATGGTCTAGCAAGGTAATATTGAGTGAGCGAACATCATCCCAATCGGCATTTTCTGCAGCCGTAAATTCATTAAAACGAATGCTGTTTAGCAATTTAATCCCCTGCGGATCATCCACCATACCCAACAAAGCCTCGCGAATACGCTGTTGCTGCTTGGTGCTGATACTCGGCGCGACGGCAACCGCATGGGGTGTATACCCCTCACTGGTCCAAAGTATTCTCAGCTGTTCCCGGATAGCAGGGGTGGTGTTATTAAAAGTACGCAGTACCCCGCCGCCGGCTTGAAAAAAACCCCGCGCCACCCCGAGGTAGACCGAATCATGGGATGATACATAGCTCGGTGAAAACTCAATATGGTCCTGCTTTAGTCGGCTCTGGGGGATCACACTGGCCGCAAAAGCAGCGGGTGATGGAAACGCCATTTTTGTACCGTTTAAATCCATAAGGCTGTTAATCAAGCTCTCTTTACGCACCACCACAATGCCTTTAATCCGCTTATCTTTCTGCCGTGCTATCGCCCGATAACCGGGCTTCTGATTAAACACCGTAAAATGGTAAGGGTTCATGTAGGCGATATCGTATAAACCTGCATCGAGGCGTCGCTCAAAGGTGGGGATATCTTTCGCGGTGGTAAAGCGAATCTGATAACCTGTTTTGGCACTTAAGTAATCGGTTATAGGTGTCCACAAATGGGCCAGTTTTTGTGCTGATTGCTGAGGGACAATACCAAAACTCAAGGTTTCAGCCGCTGCGCTCACGCTAGTTGTACAAAAAACACATATCGCCATCAATGTTGAAAATCGCATTACGCTCTCCCGATACCCTAAAGGTGTGTTTCTGCCTTTATTGGTCGATATAAATTTTTAGAATTTCAGCTAGGTTTATTTCCATATCAATAACCCGCTGTATGGTTAAATCATCTAACACCTGACCAGCACTCAACAACAGCACGCCCTGAGCCGAAAGTAGATCCCGACTCAGCGTCATACCCACCGCCATGTCAGAGCTACGAATAACCCGATCATGTAGGGCTTCCCCCTCTTGGCTCAGCGTTTCCAGCGCCACATTAAGCCGTTCAACATCTTCAGCGTTATAGCGCTCATGGGCATAACCTCGCATATAATCCAGCGCCGCCGCAGTACTCATCGCTTGCGCCTGATAGCGCCCATTAGTCAGCTCAACAAAATCATTAACAACACATAACAACTGAGCGGCCGGGGTAATATCATCTTCACTTAAACCATTGGGATAACCACTGCCATCTAAATACTCTTTATGCTGACGAATAATTTCCCCGGCACCATAAAGAGGTCTCACAAGGCTGATCGATGCATGGGCTAACAGCGGGTGCTGATGAAAGCGCCGTTGCTGTATCGGTGTCATATCGGTATAGGCCGGCTTTAACAGCTCATCATCAAAACTCAGCTTACCGAGGTTTCGCAACTGCCAGGCATAATACAGCTGCTTGAGGTCTTTCCTGTCTATCTGGGCTTGATTGACCACGGCTAAAAACAGCTTATTCAGCGACACCCCCTGCTCTGCATTCTGTCCTAAACGGCGTGCAATCAAGGCGGAAAACATTCTCACGGTCGAGCGATAGCTATTGATCAGTTGTTCATGATTTTTCTGTAACTGCAGTGTGCGCTGTTCAATGGTTTTTTCTAATGACTGATTAAGTTGTTCAAGCCGCGCCTGCTTATCCGCATTGTCACGCACTAAACGTTCGTTCATCCGCCGCAGGTTAGTCAGCTCAAAGCTTTTTTGAACCACGTTGATAACATCAGCATCATCCCAGGGCTTGGACATAAAACGGCTAATACGGCCATTATTAATCGCATCGATCGCCGCCTGCGTATCGGCATAACCGGTCATTACAACCCGCTCGGTAGCGGGCCACCGCTCAGCGACTTCGGCCAAAAACTGATCGCCACTGGTTTCCGGCATGCGCATATCACTGATCACTAAATCAATCGGGTGCTGTTCCAGCACCTCAATCCCCAACGCCGCCGATTCAGCCGTGTACAGCGTACACTTTAACGGTCGCATCAGCCGTTTGAGCGAGCTGAGCACTGCTGCTTCATCGTCCACCAGCAGTATTGTAAATTCTGAACAGTCCATGCTTATCCCTCCTCGGGCTCCTTTATGTCACACCTTAACAGCCGCGTGACCCGTTGATGATGACTCGCCTAAGTTACCTATCCCATCGCCATCTCATAATCGTAGCCCCGCAGCAGCGCGCTTGGATGCATCCGCACGGTATTCAACGCCGACCAGTGGCTGACACTCTAATAATTCGCGAAACCGCTCAGCAGAAACCGCTGGGCTATAAAAGAAACCTTGAATTTCGTCACATCCTAGCCCTCGAAGCAGTTCCATCTGCAACTCAGATTCAACCCCTTCAGCCACCACTTTCTTTCCGAGGTCACGGGACATCACGATAATATGTTTAATCAGTTCGAGACTCTCTTTTTGTGTCCCGAGACCGCTCACAAAGGAGCGATCAATTTTCAGAGTGTCGAATGGGATACGATGCAAATATTTTAGTGACGAGTAGCCGATGCCAAAATCATCAATCGCCAGCCGAACCCCCAGCTTCTTGAGTTCTTGTAACAATCCTATACTGTGGCCGATATCCTGCATCAAAAAAGTTTCTGTGATTTCTAGCTCGATCTGATCTGGGGCTAAACCTGACTGCTTGAGAATGTTTTCAACCTGAGAAATCAACGATACATCCTGGAACTGTCGGCCAGATAGGTTGATCGACATGACAAACGGCGGTAAACCTTCAGCCTGCCAGATGCGCCCTTGCGAACTCGCCGTGGCCATAACCCACTCACCGATCGGTTCGATTAAACCGGTTTCTTCGGCGATGGGAATAAACTGTGTTGGCGAGATTAAACCCTGTGTGCCATGCTGCCAACGCAGTAGGGCTTCAGCCCCCTCCACACATCCGGATATCAATGACACTTTGGGTTGGTAAACAACAAACAGCTCTTTGCGCTCTAATGCCCGATAAAGGTCACTGTGTAAGCCGATCGAATCAACATCAGGCCCATTTTTATCCACCTGATATCGTTGCGCGCGAAGCCGGCCTCCTCTTTTACAGTGGTTCGCCGATGCTTGCGCATTACGAATTAACTCAATGGCGCTATCACCATCCTCGGGAGAGGATGCATAGCCCACCCGAAACGACACATGGATCTCCTGATCATTAAAGGCAATCACGCCTTCAAAGGGTACTAGCAATTGAGTCGCTAAAGCCTCGATTTGCTCCGCTGAATAATGACCATTCAGAACCATGGCAAACTCGTCACCGCTCATGCGCCCCCACTGGCTGTCGGCGGGCTTATCTTCTAACAACATGGCGGCAATCTGCGCCAGCAAACAGTCGGCATCCTTAAACCCTAAACTGTCGTTAAAGCGTTTAAAACCGTTCACATCCAGATAGATCACCGTGATTGGATTATCGGTCTCCGCCAACTGATGCTGCAGATAACTCATAAGCTGTTCACGGGTTAATAGCTCACTCACCCCTAAAGCAGTAGTGGCGCGGTATTGTGCCGAGATCACCCAGCGATCTGTCGCTACCGGCTTAACCACCAAGCGTAATGACCGGCTATTCTCGATGTCGGCAAGCTCCAGCACCTCTTGTTGTTCGGTACAAAGATCCATTAGCTGTTGATACCCCAATAAAGGGCACACCAGATCGATCCGCCGACCCACAACGGATTCCTGTTCAGCGTCACACAGAACCACTGCAGCGGGATTAATCAGATGGATAGCACCATGGGCATCAATTTCAAATAGCGCTTCTTCACTTTCGATTAACAAACGTTGATAACTGGCTTTGCGCTGCCGCGCACGTAGCGCCGCAAAGGCTCCATCAAGAACCATCAGTAACTGCTGATCCTGCCAAGGTTTCTCCACGAAGCGATACACCGCCCCGCTGTTCAACGCTTCAACAACGGCGTTGAAATCGGCGTAGCCACTCATAATTAAACCAACGGTTTCGGGGTACTGTTGATGAATGATGGTTAATAATTGTGTGCCACTCATCGTCGGCATTTTATAATCGGAGAGAACCACTGAGATCGACGCTGTCTCCATCAACGCTAAAGCTTCGACACCATTATTTGCCGTTAATACCTCATAACCGTTACGGATTAACAGCCGTGTTAACGCATTGAGAATAGCGGATTCATCGTCGACGAGCAGGATTCTTCTTTTCATGTTTCCCCCTAATGCTCAGGTATCGTATTTACCTGAATAGCGTCGACAGACATCCACATATGAAACATTATGTGCAGCTTCGCTATAATCAATTGTGTTTCACGTTTGTGTTACTGAGCCCAACAGCCCTTCAACAGCATCCAATAGCTCTTTCTCAGTAAAGGGTTTGCTCAGTACTTGATCGGCCCCTAACTGCAGCGCTCGATCGAGGTTGTGCTGGTCGAGTGCTGAGACCACTAAAATTTTAAGTCCACTCAAATTTGGCTGTTGTCGGACAAACTCAAGCACCGCAAAACCATCAAGCCCTGGCATACTCAAATCCAAGGTCATCAATGCCGGCTTCTCCTGCATCAATAAGCTCCCTGCTTGAAAACCATCATGTGCAATAAGCGTTTCAAAACCCGCCGGCCTTAACGCCCGCCGGATAGCCCGAGTAATGGCCTCTTCATCATCGACAATCAATACACGACTATTAACAAAGCTCTGTAACTCTTCTGGCACCGGCATCCCATGACGGTCGAGAAAAGCAATAAAATCCTCAACCAGTACCCGATTGTTGCCACGCCCCGGCAATTTAAACCCTTTTAAATCGCCTTTCTCGATCCAACGAATTACGGTGCGTAGGTTTACATCGCACCATTGGGCTATATCTCCAGTACTTAATGTTTTCATTTTCTGACACCAATGCTCTTACAATTTAGGTCCTTTTAACTTGATGACATTTATAGCATAGTATACTTTTAATACAAAAGCGACATTTGTGACATTTGCACTGTTTGTACATTAGTCTAGGTATTAATATGAGTATTCCTATCGCATCGCTGCGCTCACTGAGTCAATATCGCTAGCAATAGCTTCTTACTGCTCTATAAAGCAAAATGATTTAAACCGGCACACCACCGAGAGGTCGCTAAAATGAAAGGGGTTATTTTTAATATTCTGGAAGAGCTGGTCATTGAAGAAGCCGGTATGCCGACGTGGAATGCCATTCTGGCGTCGCTACAGCTGAAAGGTATTTATACTGCCGGCCACAGCTATCCCGATGAAGAACTGATGGCACTGGTACAAGAGATTTCTATTCGCCTTGCCCTATCGATCCCAAAGGTCATTGGCCACTTTGGCGAATATCTATTTCGTCAATTGAATCAGCGCTATCCAGAATTTACGGCGCAACAACCGGACCTAAAACGGTTTCTGCTGAGCGTACATGACGTGATTCATGTCGAGGTGGATAAGCTTTATGAAAATCCAAGTTTGCCAACCTTTAGTTATCGCCAACCGGCCGACAACATCTTAGTGATGCAATATCGTTCGCCGCGAAAATTATGCATTCTCGCGGAAGGTCTAACCCGCGGAGCCGCGCAACACTACAACACAGAGATTCGCATGACTCATCCGGTGTGTATGCATCAACATGCAGACCATTGCGACTTAATCATCGAGTTTTTGTAATCGAAGGACATAGCATGAGTGAAGCCGAAGCTTACAAAGCCGCTTATCAACGCGAGAAGCAAGCCCGATTGGAAGCAGAACAACTACTTGAGGTAAAAACCCGCAACCTATTTCTTGCCAATCAGCAGTTGCGAGACCAAAATACCCTGCTGAAAAATCAACAAGCGCTGCTTATCCGTACCGAAAAACTGGCAACTTTAGGCACCCTTGCAGCCGGCGTTGCCCATGAGATCAACAACCCACTGGCCTTTGTGCTCAGTAATATGGACAGCCTAAAGCGCTATGTCGAAGCCTATAACGCATTGCTACAACTGGGCCGAAATTGGCTGACCGAGCAACAACTGACAGAGCAACAGGCGATACAATTACAAACACTCATCACGCAACAGGATCTCGACTTTATCTGTGAAGATGTCGCCGAACTGCTCAGCGATACCGATCAAGGTCTAATTCGCCTACGAGATATCGTCCAAGGATTACGTAACTTTTCCCATGGCGGCAACACGGAACGCACTCAGTACAACCTTAATGAAGGTCTCGACAGCACTCTGAAAATACTGCAAAGCGAGCTGAAAAATAATATTAAGGTTAATTGCCAGCTAGCCGACATTCCTGCCACTAAGTGCAATCCCGGAGAGCTCAACCAGGTCTTTCTAAACCTGATTATGAATGCCTGCCATGCACTATCCGAAACCCAGGATGCACAGATAGATATCACCACGGACACTAAAGACGATTGCATTGTGATTCACATAAAAGATAATGGCAGTGGTATACCCGAAACGGTCTTAAAATCTATTTTCGATCCGTTTTTTACCACTAAACCGGTCGGCCAAGGCACCGGTATGGGCTTATCCATCGCCTATGGCATTATTCAAGATCACAAGGGCAGTATTAATGTGACCAGCACCGAGGGCCAAGGCAGCTGTTTTGAAATTCACCTCCCCGTTGAAGCTTAAGCCATCGCTAAATAGATGACACCCGTAGTGACATTTGACGGCTCGCCGTAGCAGCCATTGCTAAAATTTCACCCTAGGTTATTACTGTATTTCGGTCATGACTGCCGCTATATTTCTTCTAATGAGTCATTTACAGAATATAAATCTCTTAAAGCAGTGCTAAGTTAAAAGCAACTACATAAAAAATAATCATAATAAAGATGTTACATCCCCTAAGAGGAGTGTTCTGTATGCTGATCGGTATCCCCAAAGAGATTAAAAATAACGAGTATCGGATAGGTATGACACCCGCCGGCGTGCGCGAGCTCGTCAGCCACGGTCATCAAGTGGTGGTGCAGCGTGATGGCGGCACGGCTATCGGTTTATTGAATGAACAATATACGGCAGCGGGAGCCACCTTGGTTGATACCGCCGCTGAGATATTCAAAAGCGCCGAGATGATCATTAAGGTAAAAGAGCCACAACCGGACGAATGTAAAATGTTGCGGCCGGGTCAACTGTTATTTACCTATCTTCACCTAGCACCCGATCCAGAACAAACCCGCTTACTGATAGCCTCCGATGCTATCGCCATCGCCTATGAAACCGTCACCGACTCACAAGGCGGCCTGCCGCTGCTAGCCCCCATGAGTGAAGTGGCTGGGCGCATGTCGATTCAAGCCGGCGCCCATGCGTTAGAAAAAGCGCAGGGCGGCATGGGTATTTTGCTCGGTGGCGTACCCGGTGTAGCACCCGCGAAAGTCACCGTTATTGGTGGTGGCGTTGTCGGTATTAACGCCGCCCGCATGGCGATGGGACTGGGAGCAGACGTGACCATTCTCGACCGATCGATCCCCCGTTTAAAAACCCTCGATGAGCAGTACGGCCCACAGCTAAAAACCCTCTATTCCAGCGTTGAAACCATCGACGCTGAAGTCAGCCATGCTGATCTGGTGATTGGGGCAGTCTTGATACCCGGCGCAGCAGCCCCCAAACTAGTCACTCGGGAGATGCTAAAAACCATGAAGAACGGTTCAGTTCTGGTGGATGTAGCGATTGATCAGGGCGGTTGCTTTGAAACATCCCATGCCACTACCCATGAGGAGCCGACCTATGAAATCGACGGCGTGATCCATTATTGCGTCGCCAATATGCCCGGGGGTGTCGCTCGCACCTCAACCTTTGCCCTGACTAACGCCACCCTGCCCTTTGCCCTCGCACTCGCTAACAAGGGTTATCAACAGGCGCTGCAGGATGATCCCCATCTCATGAATGGGCTGAATGTGCACCGTGGCAAAATCACCTGCAAAGCCGTTGCTCAAGCACTCGATTATGACTATCTAACTCCGACGGACGCAATCCGTTAACCTGCGATACAAAAAAAGGCCGCCCAATCTGGACGGCCTTCATTTAACCTCAGTGTTCAACTCGGATCTAAACCCCAAACACGCTCACCGAATGAGTAGCGTAGGAATAGACTCACAATCCACTATGCTTGAGTTTCTCCAACTGATCACGGTATTGTGCCGCTTTTTCAAACTCCAGATTTTTAGCCGCTTCATACATCTGATCTTCCAACCGACCCATCGCCTTGGCCAACTCTTTGGTGCTCAGTTTCTTAGGATCAATCTGATATTCTGCCACCGGCTCGGCGGCTTTACGACCGGTTTGCGTTTTACGGCCGGGAATCGCCGAAGCCCCTTCCATAATATCGGCTACGGATTTTTGAATGCCTACGGGGGTAATACCATGCTCTTTATTATAGGCAATCTGTTTGTTACGACGGCGCTCGGTTTCATCCATCGCCCGCTGCATTGAACCGGTTACCCGATCAGCATAGAGAATCGCCCGGCCATTGATATTTCGCGCCGCCCGACCAATGGTCTGAATCATTGAGGTTTCAGACCGCAGAAAGCCCTCTTTATCCGCATCCAGAATCGCCACCAGTGACACTTCAGGCATATCGATACCTTCACGCAGCAAGTTAATCCCCACCAACACATCAAACTCACCGATCCGGAGATCACGGATAATCTCAACCCGTTCCACCGTATCGATATCCGAGTGCAGATAACGCACCCGCACCCCATGTTCGTCCAGATATTCAGTGAGATCTTCAGCCATCCGCTTTGTTAACACGGTGACCACAATACGCTGATCCAAAGCCGCCACCTTATTGATCTCACCCAAGAGGTCATCGACCTGAGTCAGCGCTGGACGAATCTCAACGATAGGGTCAAGCAAGCCGGTGGGACGCACCACCTGCTCAACCACCTGGCCGGCGTTGGCCGCTTCATATTTACTGGGTGTAGCCGACACCATAATCATCTGCGGTGCCTGACGTTCCCATTCATCAAACTTCATTGGCCGGTTATCCAATGCCGACGGTAACCGGAAGCCATACTCCACCAAGGTTTCTTTACGGGAACGGTCACCCTTATACATTGCACCTAACTGCGGAATGGTGACATGAGACTCATCCATCACCAATAGGGCATCATCGGGTAGGTAGTCAAACAGGGTCGGCGGTGCATCGCCGGGATCTCGTCCTGAGAGATAACGAGAATAGTTTTCAATACCCGAGCAATACCCCAGTTCTTTGATCATCTCCACGTCATACATCACCCGCTGCTCAAGACGCTGTAGCTCGACCAACTTATCGTTTTCACGCAGCTGCTCTAAACGCGGATGCAATTCGGCAAGTATTTTGTCCACCGCGGCTAACAGGGTTTCCCTTGGGGTGACATAGTGGGATTTGGGATAGATGGTCGCCCGTGGCACACGACGCAACACCGCGCCAGTAAGAGGATCAAAATAGCTAAGGTTTTCTACTTCATCATCAAACAGTTCAATCCGGACCGCTTCTTTTTCCGACTCCGCCGGAAAGACATCAATCACATCTCCGCGCACCCGATAGGTACCTCGGTGTAGCTCGATATCGTTGCGGGTGTATTGCAGCTCAGCCAAGCGCCGCAAAATAGTGCGCTGATCCGCCTGATCGCCTCGGTCCAGATGCAACATCATGCCTAAATAGGATTTCGGATCACCCAAACCATAGATCGCCGAAACCGTGGCGACAATAATAGCGTCATCCCGCTCTAATAAAGCTTTAGTAGCCGACAAACGCATCTGTTCGATATGCTCATTGATTGAGGCATCCTTCTCAATAAAGGTGTCCGATGAGGGCACATACGCCTCAGGCTGATAATAATCGTAATACGAGACAAAATACTCGACCGCATTATTCGGGAAGAACTCGCGAAATTCACCATACAGCTGCGCCGCCAAGGTTTTGTTGTGCGCCATAATAATTGTCGGGCGCTGCAGCTCGGCAATCACATTGGCAATGGTAAAAGTCTTACCGGAACCGGTGACCCCCAGCAACGTCTGCGCGGCAAGACCGGCATGAATCCCATCAACTAAGCCTTTGATCGCAGCAGGCTGATCACCGGCGGGCTGAAACTTGGATTGTAACTGGAAGCGCTGTTTCATATCGGTTGTCTTCATAGATAGCGGGAAAAACTGAGCGGGACATTATACGCTTATGGAAAATTTTCTGCTGCCTGATCGTGCAATGAAAGAAAAAACAGCTGAAATACAACCGCTATGACACTTTATTGACATAAAGTTTACTTTTAACCCTTTTCCGCGACGAAAATGATTTTTCCGCCCAGCGGATTCCGGTATTATTTATCGGTTGGCTACACCGTGGCACACGACCACTTTTTTCAGAGGATATGGCTAGGACAATGCAACTTTCCAATCGCGTTAACAGCATCAAACCTTCTCCGACACTGGCAGTGACAAACCGTGCTGCTGAACTACGTGCAGCAGGTAAAAACATTATTGGCCTGGGCGCCGGCGAACCTGATTTCGACACCCCAGATCATATTAAGAACGCTGCGATTGAGGCGCTAAACAACGGCTTCACCAAATACACAGCGGTTGATGGCACGCCAGGACTGAAAAAAGCGATTATTGCAAAGTTCAAGCGGGATAACGGCTTTGACTATGAAGCCAATCAAATTTTGGTGTCATGTGGCGGTAAGCAGAGCTTCTTTAACCTATCGTTAGCACTGCTCAACCCAGGCGATGAAGTGATCATTCCTGCCCCCTATTGGGTTTCCTATCCCGATATGGTGTTAATGGCTGAAGGCGTGCCGGTTATTGTCACAACAACCCAGGAAGCCCGCTTCAAAATAACCCCGGCACAACTGGAAGCGGCGATCACTGACAAAACCCGCTTGCTGGTATTGAACAGTCCATCCAACCCAACCGGTGTTGCTTATACCGAAGCAGAACTAAAAGCATTGGCCGATGTATTGGCTAAGTACCCTGAGGTACTGGTCGCTACCGATGATATGTATGAGCATATTCTGTTCACAGAGACGCCTTTCATCAACATCCTCAATGTCGCGCCTGAGCTGTATGACCGTACCATCGTATTGAACGGTGTGTCTAAAGCCTACTCCATGACCGGATGGCGCATCGGCTATGCCGCCGGCCCGGCGAAACTAATCGGTGCGATGAAGAAGATTCAGTCGCAAAGCACCTCTAACCCAACCTCGATTTCTCAGGTCGCTGCGCAAGCAGCACTCGATGGCGATCAAGACTGCGTAAAAGAGATGGTTAAGGCATTTAAACAGCGTCATGATTTCGTTATTAAGAAACTGAATGAAATTGAAGGCGTTGACTGCATCCCTGCCGATGGAACCTTTTATGCGTTCCCTAGCTTTCAGCAGGTGATCGACAACAATGAGCAGTTCAAAAACGATATCGATCTAGCTGAATTCCTGCTACTCGAAGCCGGCGTCGCCTTAGTACCGGGCTCGGCCTTTGGTGCTCCGGGCAATATGCGCTTATCCTTTGCAACCTCATTGGATGTTCTCGAAGACGCACTTAACCGCATCAAAACAGCGCTAGAAAAATAATTCTAGCCCTTGATAAAAAGCCGGGCGAGTCCCGGCTTTTTCACGTCAAGACGTACTGAAATCATTTGAAAACTCGTGATTACTGTGCACCATTATTGATGATTTACATACCCTGACAATTTTTCTTAAAATCTTCATTTGCTTTTATGAGAGCGGGACTTATAATCCTTTTTTACCTTTTAAGACGACCGGTCTAATCAACATGAATCGACCCAAAAAAAATGAGCACAATCGGGAAAAGATTTTACAAACCGGGATGGAACTCTTTAGCCGCAAGGGCTACCACGGCACTGGACTGAAAGAGATTTTAAATGCCTGCCAAGTACCTAAAGGCTCTTTCTATAATTACTTTGAAAGTAAAGAGCAATTTGCCGTCGCGGTATTGGAATACCAACACCAGCAGGACGATGCTAAATGGGAACGCCGGGGCGCAATGGCCACCGGTGATATACGGGCACGGTTTCGTGCTGCCCTGCAGGTCTTTATCGAAGAGTATGAACAAGACCCGGACCGCTGCGGTAGCCTGCTCACTAATCTAATGGGCGAAGTTGGCAATGCCAGTGAGTCATTCCGGCAAATTATCGACTCTTCCTGTACACGGGTGATCGACTGTATTGAAAAAGATTGTCGAGAAGCCCAACTCGAAGGTAGTTTCCGTAACGATATGCCCGCCCGAGCACTCGCGCAACTGTTTTGGGACTGCTGGCAAGGGGCCTTACTTCGCACAAAAGTAGAAGCATCGACCCAACCCTTAAGCGACGCCGCTGATATGCTCTGCACACTCTTTGCACCACTTAATCCGACGACTAAGGATAAACCACATAATGAAAATTAATCGCCTTTTCGCCCCCTTACTCTTAGGTGTGGCGCTCAATATGACATCCTTAGCCCAAGCCGCTGGCTTACCGGCAGAAGTTGTCCATGTTAAAAGTGAACCGCTGGTTCATATGATTGAAGCGGTGGGTACACTCAACGCTAACGAGTCCATAATACTGCGCCCAGAACAAAGCGGTGCCGTCGAAAAGGTACTGTTCACCGAAGGCAGTGAGGTCAAAGCGGGTGATAAACTCATCGTGCTCGAATCGTCCCTCTATAAAGCTCAGCTACAAGAGAGCAAAGCCCGGGTTAATCTTAGCCGTATCGATTATCAACGTGCCGATAGCCTAGTCAAAAAACGGGTTGGCTCCCAGCAAGATAAAGACTCTTCGCTGGCTCAGTTACAGGTTGATCAAGCCCAACAAGCGGTGGCACAAACCAAACTGAATAAAATGACCATCAATGCCCCCTTTGATGGCGTTATCGGTCTGCGTAAATTTAGCCCTGGCGATTACGTCAATATTGGCCAAGACCTCGTTGAACTGACCGACATGAAAATCATGAAAGTCAATTTTAATGTGCCAGAAAATCAGCTCTCTAAAATCAAATCCGGGCAAGCGATAAGAGTGCTCGTTGATGCTCTGCCAGGCGAAAGCTTCGATGGTGTCATCTATGCGATCTCACCTAGCATCAATGATCGTAACCACAATATTGCCATTCGGGCGAAAGTTGAAAACCGCGATAACCTGCTGCGCCCCGGTCTCTTTGCCCGCATTCAGATTATTACCCATACCGATGCGAATGCGATCATGGTGCCTGAAGAGGCAATCATCCCGAAGAACAATGACTTTTTTGTCATGACCGTCACCGATGACAAGATCGACATGGCACAGGTAAAACTGGGTATTCGTCGTAACGGTGCGGTGAACATTATCTCTGGGCTTAGCGTTGATCAGGTCATCGTTACCGCCGGTCAGCTCAAACTCTTCCCGGGCTCACCGGTAACACCTATCTTTGTAGACGGCACTGGGGAACAACCTAGCCAGCCTGCTGCTGAACAACCAGGAGCCTAAGCATGATACTTACTGAAATTAGTATCAAACGGCCGGTACTGGCAACAGTCATGAGCCTGCTGATATTACTCATCGGGGCAGTGTCTTACGACCGCCTCACGGTGCGGGAATATCCGAAGATCGATGTTCCGGTGGTCACCGTTGAAACCAGTTATCCCGGTGCCAGTGCCTCGATTATTGAGACCCAAGTCACCCAGATCATCGAGGACTCACTTTCCGGTATTGAAGGCATCGACTATATCAGCTCGGTCAGCCGTTCGGAAAAGAGCCAGATTACCGTTACCTTTAAGCTCACCCGGGATCCGGATGATGCGGCCAGTGATGTGCGTGACCGTGTCGGCCGTGTCCGCGGTAACTTACCCGATGATGTAGAAGAACCCATCACCGCTAAAACCGAAGCGGATGCTCAGCCGGTATTCTGGCTGGCACTCTCCTCAGATAATCATTCGATGATGGAGATCTCAGAGATCGCCGACCGGATGGTGAAAGATCCGCTACAAACGGTCGATGGTGTGGCTAACGTGATGCTGTTTGGCGATCGTCGTTTTGCCATGCGTATCTGGCTCGACCCTTCTCGTATGGCCGCTTACCAGATTATTCCACAGGATATCGAAGCTGCGCTGAGCAGTCAGAACGTTGAGATTCCAGCTGGACGTATCGAAAGTAATCAGCGTGAATTCAGCGTGCTGTCACAGACAGACCTGAACTCTGTCGAGCAGTTTGAAAACATCATTATTCGTAATGAGAACAGCTACCCTGTACGCATTAAAGATGTCGCCCGGGTAGAGATCGCACCGGAAGATGAACGTAAAAAATCACGTTTCAAAGGTAAGTCAGCGGTGGCGCTAGGGGTTGTTAAACAATCCACCTCGAACCCGCTGGATGTGTCCAATGGTATTCAGGAACGTCTACCACAAATTAAGGCTGCACTACCTGAAGGTGTGAATGTTGAGATCGCTTACGACTCTTCCATCTTTATTTCAGAGTCGATTAAGTCGGTATTCCAAACCATTTTTGAAGCCAGTATCTTGGTTATCGCGGTGATCTTCTTCTTCCTGCGAAACCTGCGGGCCACGCTGATTCCGGTCGTAACTATTCCATTGTCATTGATTGGTGGCTTTGCCCTGATGCTGATGATGGGTTTCAGTATTAACACCCTCACCCTGCTCGCGATGGTATTGGCGATCGGCTTGGTAGTGGATGACGCCATCGTCATGCTGGAAAATATCTACCGTCACGTTGAAGAGGGCTTATCCCCCATTCAAGCGGCCTTCAAAGGTAGTAAAGAGATTGGCTTTGCGATTATCGCGACGACTCTCACACTGGTAGCGGTATTTGCCCCCGTCGCCTTTACACCGGGCCGCACCGGTAAGCTATTCACTGAGTTTGCACTTACACTAGCCGGCGCGGTATTGGTATCAGGCTTTATCGCCTTAACACTATCACCGATGATGTGTTCTCGCTTATTGCATCATGAAAAGCGCCATAGTGCAGTATTCAACATGATTGAGGGCTGGATCATCAGCTTAACCAACGGTTATCAGTCACTGCTGAAAAAAGTCCTACGCTCTCGTCTGTTAGCGGTGGTTATCATGGTCGGCAGCTTAGCCGGTGCAGGCTTCCTGTTCACTCAGCTACCGCAAGAGCTGGCTCCCGTCGAAGACCGGGGTACAATTCTGGCCATGTCGATCTCACCAGACGGCGCATCTGTTGACTATGTTGACCGTTATGCGAAACAGGTTGAAGGTGTATTGGCAAAACAAACCTCCGCTGACCGCTACTTCACCATTGTAGGCTTCCCAACAGATACCAACTCAATGTCATTCCTCGGTCTTAAACCTTGGAGCGAGAGGGCAGAGAAACAACAAAGCATCGTCGCCGAGCTAACACCGCAACTCTTTGGCGGCATCACCGGCACCATGTCATTTGCCATGAACCCACCCTCGCTGGGACAGAGCTTTATCTCCCGCCCGGTGGAATTCATTATCAAATCGAATACCGACTTTGCTGAGTTGAAAACCATCTCCGATCAGTTGATGGCGCGTATCCTTAAGAATCCTGGATTCATCCAACCGGATATTGACCTTAAGCTGAATAAACCGGAGCTGACACTCAACGTCAACCGGGATAAAGCCTCTGAAATGGGCTTGGATATCAACCTGATCGGTCGCAGTATCGAAACCTATATGGCTAGCCGTAATGTCACCCGCTTTAAAAAGGATGGTGATCAATACGATGTTATCCTTCAAGTAGAGCCCTCTCTGCGACGCAGTCCAAGCGACCTGAGCAACTTATATCTGCGTACTAATGACAATGATATGGTCCAGCTAAGCTCCGTGGTTGATATTAAAGAGAGCGTTGCGCCAACCGAACTTAACCACTTTGATAAGATGAAAGCGGTTAAATTCCAGGCAATTCTGGCACCGGGTTACAGCGTCGGTGAAGCACTCGACTTTATTGAACAGCAAATGGCCGAAATTAGTCCAGAAACCCTTTATGACTTCGGTGGACAATCCCGCGAATTCAAGAAATCGGGTAGCGGTCTGATGCTAACGGCAGCCTTAGCGTTGGTATTTACCTTCCTGGTATTGGCGGCGCAGTTTGAAAGCTTCCGAAATCCGATGATTATTATGCTGTCCGTACCACCCGCCCTGTTTGGTGGCCTATCAGCGCTATACATCACCGGCGGTAGTCTAAACATCTACAGCCAGATCGGTTTGATTACCCTGATTGGCCTTATCACCAAGCATGGTATTTTGATCGTCGAATTTGCTAACCAACTACAGGATCAGGGACGCGACCTCCAGGAGGCGATTATCGAATCAGCCACCATGCGTTTGCGCCCTATTCTCATGACCACCGGTGCCATGGTGCTGGGTACTATACCGCTGGCAATCGCCTTTGGTGCCGGCGCCGAAAGCCGACAACAAATTGGCTGGGTAATTGTGGGTGGTTTGACCTTTGGTACCCTGTTAACCTTATTTATAGTACCGACGGTTTACAGTTATTTAGGACGGCGTCTCTTCAAGCAAGTAGAGCCGGACATTAAACTTATGGAACAAGGATCAGAGCAGTGAAAGCCATTCAACATACGATTCTGGCGACAGCGATCAGCTGCGCCCTGATGACGCCATACGTCAGCGCTGGTGCACTGACCGATATCTATCAACAAGCGCTCGCTCAGGATCCGCAACTCAAAGCGGCTGAAGCAGCGGCTAAAGCCGGTGAAGAAGCCCTGCCCCAAGGGCGAGCAGGATTACTGCCAACGGTTGCGTTAACGGGTAACACCACCTGGGTGAACTACGACTCGACCGATTACAATAACCACGGCTATACCGTCAGCCTGAGCCAGCCGTTGTTTTCAGCGGCGGCATGGTTTACCTACAAGCAAGGCATTGCCCAATCAGAAGCCGCGTCTTTGCAGTTCGATCAGGCGCAACAAAGCCTGATTCTCAGAGTAGTTAACAGCTACCTAAGCGTATTGCGGGCACAGACCGCGCTGGAAACATCTCAAGCACAAGAGCGCGCGATTAAACGTCGTCTTGATCAAGTAAATGCACAGTTTGAAGTAGGCCTCATTGCCATTACCGATGTTCAAGAAGCTCAGGCATCTTATGACAACGCGAAGGTATCTCGCATCCTCGCCGAGGGTGATCTCGATAATAGTTTCCAATCACTTGAGCGACTTACCGGGCAACCGGTCGGTACGATCGACCCACTCGCCAAAGACTATCCGGTTGAAAACATCAGTCCAATAGACCCACAAGCTTGGATCGAAAAAGCCCAAGCGGGTAATTTGGCACTCAAAGTCGCCCAAGCCAATACCGAAGCGGCGCGACGTCAATCCCAAGCCGCCTCCAGCGGTCATTTACCAACCCTGTCGCTGACCGCCAGCCATGATAAAGACAATGGCTCTGCAACCTACCCCGATGATGACTGGGAAACCAATCAAATTGGGTTAACGCTGTCGATGCCAATCTTCTCTGGGGGCGCTACTAGCTCCAAGAGTCGTCAGGCGGAATATGGACTCACGCAGACACGTTTTAATCAAGACGACACCCTACGAGGTGTGATCCTTGAAACACGCAACCTGTTGCGCAACTTACAAACCAATGTCTTAAGCGTTGCCGCCCGTAAGCAGAGCATTCTGTCGAGTGAGACTGCCTTGAAAGCCACTGAAGAGGGCTTCAATGTGGGCACCCGGAACGTGGTCGATGTGCTGCAAGCCGAGCAACAGCTTTATTCTGCTCAGCGCGATTATGCCAATGCCCGGTTTGACTATATCCAAAACCTGTTCAGCTTTAAGCAACAGATTGGCACTCTCAGCCCGGATGATGTGATCGGTCTAGACCAGTGGATGAAAGCTAAAACAGAGTAAGCCTCATACAGACCTGAACCTTAGGCATACAAAAAAGGCGGATATCATCGATATCCGCCTTTTTCATGATCATCCGTCATCAGCTCAAGGCTTTAAGGCCAAACAGCCGTTTCCTTTGCCTCAATCGATGGCGCTATCTAATCCATAACAACGATTTCACTCAGACCATTTTTTTCCGCGTATTCACTTAACTTACCCGATTTTTTCATCTCTAGGAGAAACCCATCAATCTCTTTTAACCATTCTAACTCACCCTTCGGAACCGCATACGCATAATCGGTTTTAGCAAACGGCTCATCCGGTGACAGCAATACCGCCCACTTTGTCAGCGACACCATCCGCTTACCGTAGGGGTAGTCGCCCATAAAGACATCGGCGCGACCACTCAACACTTCCTGTTCGCGGGCCTTGAAACTATCAACAACCGCCACCTCTGCATGCTTAAAACGCGCTTTAACCACCGGCTCCATAAAGGTGCCCTTTTGCACCACAACCACAACCCCCTCTTGATCAATGCTGTCCCAGCTATTGAGATCAGGATTATCTTTAGTACCCACGGCATAGATACCACTGGCGAGGTAAGGCTTCGAAAATTCCATATGAGGTTTACGATCGTCTCGAACACCAATCGCATGCATACTAATATCGCAGGCATTGTTTTCCATGTTCTCAACCAATTTAGAAAAAGAACTTTCAACAAAGGTTAACTTAACCCCCAATCGATCGGCCAATGCATGCGCCATATCAATATCGATGCCCTCCAACTTTAAGGTGCGAGGGTTACGATAACTAATGGCAAAATAGTCCGGCCAGATACACACTTTAATCTCACCCGAAGCCATGATCCGCTGAGCCCGTTCACTGGCAATGCTAGCCGTAGATGACATCGTCATTAAACAGGCCATAAGAAACATAGAGATGCGATGCTTGTTAGTCATATACGTTACTTCCTGCGTGACTTTCTACTATCAATTGCGTTCTAATGTACAATATCTTATGTGAGCTAGGTCCTTCTTTATAGCGCTTCTTTGATTTAAGTTGTAAATCTATGCACAAAAATGATGTAAAAAGACCGCCATCCTTTTCAAAATGGCTCTACGGAGGACTTATTTGTGCGCTGAGCCTCATCTGCACAACCCTTTGGCTTAGTTTTCTACAAAGCATCGATGAAAGAAACGAAAGATCAGCCCTTTATGCCCGGATGATTGAAAGCACCATCACCCGAACATTTGAAGCGCTGGAAATCACTCTGATCTCACTCTCGGATGATCTACGCGACGGTGACCTCAGCCCTGAGCATATCAGTAGCATGCGCAACCGGGCACTGAAAACCCTGAAATTTGCCCCACAACTGCGGCAGATTACGGTGGTCAAAGGCCGCGATACCATCATCGATACACACAATAGCGCAAACAATAATATCAACCTGAATATTCTCGGGTTAAATAACCCCAACCGTAGCCCCTTTTCCTTAGGAATGGTGGTCGGCACACCACTCAAAGGGCGCTTCCTACCACTCGAGGGTTACTTTCCGGAAGAGGGCAATCGACGCAGTTTAATCCCCATCGGCTATGAAACCCGTACCGCCGATGGCGAACGATTACTCATTGTCGCCACCTTTAACCCCAGCTATTTCAAACGCTATATTAACGATCTCCACCTAGAACAATCTGACAGTGTTTATCTCACCGATTTTGACGGCAACGCACTGTTACAAAAAGGCTTATACGGTCCCAACCGAAAAAGTGTTCTCAGCCACCTCAAGGCTGCTTTAGAGGAAAACCGTGATGCAGCCGAGGTGCGTGATTCACTGATAGGCGTGCCTTTTTCAACCGTCACCATGGAGCTGTTATCCAAGTACCCACTTGCGGTCACCGTCATTACCAATCATAACCGCTCGATGACACTGTGGTTAAAACAGAAAAATGGCCTGATACTCATCCTGTTGATCGCCACCACTCTGCTCATTTTTGGCACATTCTTTGTTGTACGCCTGAGTAAAAAAGCGCTCAAGATGAAAGATGAAGTTCACCTGCTGTCTGAAGTCGTCGAACATAACCCAACCATTATTGCGATTACCGATCCTGATGGGCTAATTGAATATGTAAACGAAAGCTTCGAAACCATTACCGGCTATAACCGTAAAGATGTCATTGGCCAAAACCCTCGCATTCTCAAATCCGGTGATATGGCCGACCATGAGTATGAAACGATGTGGCAAACACTGGTAAACGGTGAAACCTGGAGAGGTGAGTTCCACAATAAGAGCAAAGATGGCACCCTCTATTGGGAAGATGCATCAATCAGCCCACTGATTAATGATGACGGTATCATCACCCATTTTATTGCTCTCAAACGGCCGATCACTGAAGAAAAAGAAGCCCAAGAAAAGCTTCGATTAGCCTCCGATGTCTTTAGCGCTGCCGCTGAAGCCATTATGGTCACCGATCAGGACACCCGTATTCAGATGGTTAACCCATCATTTGAACATATTACCGGTTATCAACAGTCAGAAGTGATTGGCAAAACCCCGGCAATGCTTAAATCAGGCAAACACACCGATAACTTTTATAAGACCGTTTACGAAGAACTCGAAGAGCAGCATTTCTGGGAAGGCGAAATTTGGAATCGGCGCAAAAACGGCGAGCTTTACCCTCAATGGGTTGTGATCTCATCCCGCTTCGATCCAGAAGGTAAGCTGGAGGGCTATGTCGCCCTCTTCAGCGATATCACTAAACGTAAACATAACGAAGCCATTATTATTCATCAGGCAAACTATGATGCGCTAACCGGGTTGCCCAACAGAAACCTGTTTGAAGACCGGCTCAATCAGGCAATCGCCTTTACCGAGCGCGCCCAAGCCAAGGCGGCACTGCTCTATATCGATCTCGACCGCTTTAAATATGTTAACGATACCTTCGGCCACTATATTGGTGATCTGTTACTACAGCAGGTCTCGGAACGGCTACAAGCCTGCATCCGCAAAAGCGATACCGTTGCCCGACTCGGTGGTGATGAGTTCGCCATCATTGTGCCCGAGCTGGAAAAAGTATCCACTATCGAGAAGATCGCCGATAAGGTGTTAAGCACCCTTGGCCATCCCTACATTTTGGACGGCAATGAAGCCTACATATCCTGCAGTATCGGTATCGCCATCTACCCTGACAATGGCGAAATCAGTGAAAAACTGGTCATCAATGCCGATAACGCCATGTATAAAGCGAAAGAGGCGGGCCGTAACACCCGTGAGTATTTCAATCAGGAGATGAATGAAGGCTCGCTCAAACGTAGTACTCTTGAGCAGAATATTTATAAAGCACTGGAACGAAACGAGTTCTTCCTCGTCTACCAACCCATCTGGTCCACCGACGGACAGCATATTGAATCGGTAGAAGCTTTGGTACGCTGGCTCCACCCCGAAAGAGGTACCGTCTATCCGCTGGAATTTATCCCATTAGCGGAAGAGTCCGCGCTGATCCACAGCCTAGGTGAGTGGATTATCCGAGAGGCATGCCAGTTTACTAAACAGCTGCGCATTGTCTTCGGTGCTCCCCCCATAAAAATCCCGAAAGTCAGTATTAATATTTCCAGCGCTCAGTTCATGAGAGGCAATGTCGCCGACATTCTCACCCGCGAGCTAGCAAACTTTGAGCTCGACGGCTCGGACATTGTGGTGGAAATCACCGAAAGCGCATTGATGATGGATCAAGCTAGAATCCATAGTCAACTCAATAGTATCGTCTCCCAAGGTATCGATATCGCCATCGATGACTTTGGCACCGGCTATTCATCCCTCAGCTATCTGAAAAAATACCCCGTCAAACGGTTAAAAATCGATAAGTCCTTTATTGATGACCTCGAAACCGATAAAGATGATCAGGCACTGGTATCAGGGATACTCTCTCTCGCCAGCTCGCTGTCATTAAAAACCATTGTTGAAGGTGTTGAAACCCAGGCTCAACTCGATATCTTAAGGCAGTATGGCTCGCCGATGATACAGGGCTACCTACTGGCAAAACCGATGGGTGAAGAGCAGTTGATGAACTTGTTGGAAGACCGTGCAAAAGGCCCCGCATAACGGGGCCTATAAATCTGTATTCAGGCTATAAACGTCAGCTTAAAAACTCACTGCGGGGGAAGAATCAGATCAACACCTTGGCTAATCCGAGGAACGAGAAAAAGCCAATGGCATCGGTAAAGGTGGTCAACACCACGCTGCCAGCCACCGCAGGATCAATAGCCAACCGCTGAAGAATCAGCGGAATAAAAATCCCCCCGATAACACCGGTAATCAACACAATCATCAGCGCTATACCAAACACCGCGCCAAGCATCGGATCGCCAAACCAATACAACGCAATCGCCGCCACCGCCAGCGCCCAGACAATACCATTAAGGAACACCACCGAGGCTTCATGGATAATTAACTGGGCAATATTGGTACGGCCAATCTGATTTAAGGCCAAACCTCGGGTAACGATCGTCAATGTTTGCGAGCCCGCCACGCCGCCCATACTCGCCACCACCGGCATCAACACCGCTAAGGCGATGAGCTGCTCGATGACCGCTTCAAATAAGCCAATCACCCAAGCCGCGACAAAGGCGGTTATCAGATTGATCCCCAACCAATAGCCACGCTTATACGCGCTACTTAAAATCGGCGAAAACATATCGGTGTGATTTTTCAAACCGGCAGAACTCAGCACTTTAGCATCGGCCTGCGCCTGAATCACATCGACCACATCATCGATGGTGATACGCCCGAGCAAACGGTAATTACCATCGACGACGGGGGCAGATAGCAGGTCGCAATCCTGGAATATACGCGCGACCTTCTCTTGGCTAGCATCAACCTGAATCGCCTGAAAACTATCATCGAGAATATCTGCGACCAAAGTGTCCGTGGGCAGCGAAACAATATCACTGAGGGGCAATACACCTAATAGCTTATTGTTTCGGTCAACCACCATTAAGCTATCAAGCTGCTCCGGCATCTCGCCTTCTTTATTTCGTAGCAGGCGCAAATAACGTAACACCGAAAGAATCGACACATCGGCCCTAACAGCGGTGGTATCGGTATCCATCAAACCACCTGCCGTATTATCAGGGTAATGCTTAACGCTGTTATAACGTCGCTTACGCAGCTCATCCATCGCGGCGATCATAGCGTTGATCACCGTACCGGGCAGATCCTCATCAATATCAGCCAATTCATCAGGCTGCAGTAGAAACAAGCTTTCTAATAGCTCATCGTGGGAAGTATTATCGATCAGATACTGACGGATATCGCCGTTAACACTCTTGAGCACACCGGCGCGCTTTTGGACATCCAGCACATCCCAAATCACACTACGTCTTTCAGGGGCGGACCCCTCTATCAATCGGGCCGTTTCACTAGCGCTCACCTCGGCCAGCAGATTATTGAGTGTAACCTCATCCTCTCGCTCGATCGCTGTGTGAATCTGATCAATACGTAGACTTGTCTGAGACATGCATAGCACTCCTGATATTAAACGAACTGAACGTCATGACTGCTCGATAGTTCCGCTATCGACACCGCTAACAACGGTATAACGTTCAGGCTGCTAACTTATCAGTTTCTGGCACCATCGAACATAGTATTAGTTCAGCCGTTGTGCCGAGTAGCTCGACAAGCAGATCGCCCGACCGTGATCATGTACTTCCACCAGCGCTTTATGCAGACTCTTAACCGCCGCATCATAATCACTTTCTTGAATCACAAACTGCATATCCACCTGACGCATCGACTGATGAATCGCCAATACACTGATATCACCCTCAGCGATGGCCGACACCGCTTTCGCCAAAATGCCCGGCACTTCCATATCACTGCCAATCGCCGACACGATAGCGACCTTTTTGTGATCTAACTCTGCATCGGAGAAACGCTCAGCTAGGGCGGCACGAATACGCTTAACCGTCTTCAAGTTAGTCGCCAAGTAGTGCGTGATGGTGTTAGCATTCACATCTTTCGAGACAATCTGCGCCCGAAAACGCTTAATCAACGCCAAGATCTCACGATCATAATCTTCAAGACTGCCCGCCATATCTTGATCAAATAGCTCCAGTGCGTACACACCACGACAACCGGCAATAATCTCGACCCGAGGCGTATCACTGACATAGTCACCGGTAATTAGGGTGCCCGTATGCTCTGGCTCGAAGGTATTTTTCACGCGTAACGGCACATTGTGCTGACGCAACCCTTTCGCCGCTTTCGGGTGGATCGCTTCCATACCCAGGTTGGCTAACTGATCAGCCACATCATAGTTGGTGCGACCAATAGGCACGGCGTTATCTTCACCCACGAGACGCGGATCAGCGCTGCTCAGATGGAACTCTTTATGAATAACGGCTTCCCGTGCCTCTGTCAGCACTGCCAGACGACTAAAGATCATCTCACTGTAGCCCCGATCAAAGGAGGACATCAGACCATCCTGACTATGGGCATAACCGGTGACGACCGGTAATTGCGTCTGCAGATCGATATGCTTAAAAGCAGAACAGATTCGATCATCGAGGGACATATGGCGATCAGTATCCCAGCCAGTCAAATCGATATAGCAGGCATTAACACCATCTCGCTTTAACAGCTCAACCATATTCCAAGCGCTGTGAGCTTCACCAATACTGGCAAGCATCTCCCGCACAGTAGTCAGGTGAGCATCCAGTGCGAAATGGCCATGCATACACAGGCTGTGCAGATCCGTCAGACACTTTTGCGCATCCTGTAATCGCTCATCAATAAAGTTATTGGCGCGAATCAGCGCATCACCTTTACCAAACAGCTGCAGGTTGTGGTCATACATTTCACATTTCAATTGCTCTAATGCCAGTAACCAACTGCGATCTTCGATGCTACTGGCAAACAAGCCGTAGACACCTGGCTGACCACTGCGCTTATGTTCCAGCAATTTGTCGGTGATACCACCGTAAGCGGAGACAACAAACACTCGCTGATAGAGACTGTCGGGATTAGAAGGTTTAAAAATAATATTATCGCGTACCGACACATAATCTGACATCGATGTGCCGCCGATTTTTTCTATAGTATGCATAACTCTCAGAATTTTAGATAAATAGAAGGTCACCCTAGCCTGCACCTCACCTTAAACGGGTAACGCAAGTTGCAGAGACCGGCTAGTTAGCCAATGGCACAATATGCTGACGGCTACAAATATATTCCGGCCGAGCCGGCTGATGGCAAAATGGTTCGCCCACCCGGTTAGTCAGCGCGTTATATACAAAAAACACATTAGAACGGGGTGCTGGCGTAATATTGCCATTGGAACCGTGCAGCACATTACAATCAAACACAATCACACTGCCCGGCTTACATTTCGCAGTAACGATGGAGCCGCGGCCGATCAGCTGCTTTAGCTGATCATCCGAGGGCACGCCATACTCCTGCTTTTTCAACGAGGCTTTGAAATGATCATCAGGTGTTTCACCGGCGCAGGCGGCAAACTGGCGATGGGATCCCGGCACCAACATCAGCGGACCATTGAAATCAAAGTTCTCGGTCAGCGTGATCGACATACTCAGCGCCCGCATCCGAGGCATCCCATCCTCAACATGCCAGGTTTCAAAATCAGAGTGCCAATAAAACTCTTTACCGCGAAATCCCGGCTTGTAGTTCAATCGAGACTGATGGATATACACCTCATCGTTAAGAATATAACGGGCTAGTTCAGCCAAACGAGGGTCAGCCGCCAACTTTTTAAACAAGGCGCTGCGCGCATGTATCCGAAAGATCGAGCGTACTTCACCGCTTCCGGGCTCAGTGATGGTTTCCCCTGAGGCTTTAGCACCGGTGGTTAAGCGCTCCATCTCCTGCTGAAACATCCGTATTTCAACATCCGAGAATAGATCATCAAGCACCACGAAGCCATCCTTAGCATAGGCGTCTATCTGTTCTCGATCGATTGGCGCCGGACGGTCATTTGGAGCATACACCGTAGGCTCATGCCGTGGGGTAAACTGATGCACTCCTTGGCGAGACGGGTAAAGATCCTCGAACGACTGCGAGGCTGACATACTCTCTCCTCCAGTTTTCATGCTGTAACAGTGTCAGCATCCAGTTCGTAGGCTCCTTCTGCGTTATGCACTTCTTTACCGTTGAGCGGCGGATTAAACACACAGGCCATTTTCATCTCTTCGAAAGCACGTAAAATATGCTTATCATGTTTATCCAGCACATACAGTGTGCCCGCTTTAATCGGATAGACTTTGCCATCGGCTAGAGTTTCAATCTCCCCTTCTCCTGAGACGCAATACACCGATTCCAGATGGTTCTGATAATGCATACCAAAATCAGCCCCTTTGTAGATGGTGGTAATATGAAATGAAAACCCCATATTGTCGTCTTTCAGCAGCATCCGCGTACTTTCCCAATTGCCATCCGGCGATACTATGCGGCGATTGCTCTGTTCTGCTGCAGCTAAATCACGAACGATCATATTATTCCCTTTTTATTCAATTATGGTAAGTGTGTTGCAGGCTTCAAGACCGGGCGCAACTCGCGCCCTCACACAGTGCTTTTCGCCAGCAACCAATGGCGCGTCTAATCCACGCCGAGTGCATCAATCCATCAAACCCGACTTAGCTTGCCAGCACGATAGGATCGAAATACTTTTTTTGCTTCGGTATACGGTCTTCTGTGGCGCATACTTCACGAATCGCGCTCTCAAGAATATCAATACCCGTTGCCAGGTTTTCCATGGTGATAATCAACGGGCAGAGCAATTTAACAACCTGATCATCGGCACCGCTGGTTTCAATCATCAAACCATTCTTGAACGCGATGGTGGTAATTTTGTCTGCCAGTTCACCGTTCACACAGCTAATGCCCTGAAACATACCGCGGCCACGGGTGGTAAAGTTGCCATTACCATACGCTTCAACAATGCTCTCCAGCCGCTGTGAAATATAACGGCCTTTCTCCTTCACCTCTTTTGAGAAAGTATCATCGGACCAATAACTGTTGATCGCCGCCGTCGCCGTGATGAAGGCAAAGTTGTTACCTCGGAATGTGCCGTTGTGCTCACCCGGCTTCCACAAATCCAGCTCTGGGCGGAACAAAACGACAGCGAACGGTAAACCATAGCCGCCCAACGATTTCGACAGCGTGACGATATCCGGTTTAATACCGGCCTCTTCAAAACTGAAGTAAGTACCGGTGCGACCACAGCCCGCCTGAATATCATCAACAATCAGCAGCACATCATGTTTTTTACAAACTTGGTCTAGGTTTCTTAACCATTCAAAACTAGCAGCGTTAATACCACCTTCACCCTGCACCGTTTCGACAATAACCGCCGCCGGCTTATCGATACCGCTACTGGAATCGCTCAATACTTTATCTAGATATACGGTGGTATCGATATCATCGCCAAGATAGCCGTCATAGGGCATCCGGCTCACACCACTTAAGCTGACGCCTGCGGCGCCCCGGTGATGAGAGTTGCCGGTTGCGGCCAGCGCACCCATCGTCACGCCATGGAAACCATTGGTGAAGCTGATAATGTTTTCACGGCCAGTCAGGTTACGTGCCAATTTCAGTGCCGCCTCTACCGCATTCGTTCCGGTTGGCCCGGTAAACTGCATGACATAATCTAAGTTGCGCGGCTTCAGAATTTTCTCGTTAAACGCTTCGAGAAATTCGCCTTTTGCTTTGGTATGCAGGTCTAAACCATGGGTGATACCATCGCTATGGATATATTCCAGCAACTTTTCTTTAAACAGCGGGTTGTTGTGACCGTAGTTCAGCGTACCGGCACCGGCGAGAAAATCGAGATAGCGATTGCCATCTTCATCATAGAGGAATTCGGCTTGCGCCTTGTTAAAAATACGCGGGAACGAACGAGCATAGGACTGAACTTCAGATTCAATCTGTTCAAAAATTTTCATAACAGTACTCTTAGTTATTTAAAACTTAATTAGTCAAAAAAGGAATTTATATCGCTATACGAAGGATTAGCGCGGTAGAGGGCCGATACGTGCCAAGAACTCGGAATCGTGCTTATCGTTGAAATGATCGCTGCGATCAAACATCAGAGAACGCTCAAGTGGCGCGCCACAATCATCTGCTAGTCGGTTAAAGAGCGCCCAAGAAGCACTATTATCAGCCGTAATGGTAGTCTCTAGGTGGGTGACAGAGACAGAGGTTTTACGTGCCAGCAGCGCCTGAAGCATATTACTTGCAAGGCCTATTCCACGGGCTTTTGGTGCGATAGCAACCTGCCAGATAAAGAGCACTGAAGGGTCTTTCGGTTGCTGATATCCACTCACGAAACCGACGACTTCACCCTTACTTTCAGCCAACACAGAGGTGTCTGAAAAATGGCTACATTGCAGCAGGTTACAGTAACAGGAGTTGCTATCTAATTCGGGTATATGACTAATGAGAGTATTAACGGAGTCGCCGTCGGCAGCCCCAGGTTTGCGTAAGATTACGCTTGCAATATCCATTGATCCTCAAATATTTAGAATTACTTTTATTTAGCTTTACAATTTATTTTTACATTATAAAACATACTGAAAACAGATAAACAACGCTATTTTTATGAAAAATACACCATAAGAAGCCAAAAAACACACTGATTTCGTAATATTTGCGCCAATATAACACAAACAAAACAAAAATATTAATTAGATATGCTAATTATATTTACTTTCACACTCATAATCCGCCTAAACCCATAGATTATAGGAGTGGATATCCGTAGAATAGCCAACCAAAATTGACATGAGATAAGCCATGGAAAACAGCCAGAAGGCACTGGTATTGCTGCGTCAGATTATCCGCTCGACCGATATGCAAGATAAAGAGATCAGCCGCGGCACCGGGGTGACACCACCACAGTTGATGGTCATGCAAACACTCCGTGAGAACACCCAGCTCACCAGCGGCGAACTCGCCAAAGAGATGGTGTTAACTCAGGCCACCATCACCAGCATTCTTGATCGTTTGGAAAAAAGAATTGGTTGCCCGCGAACGAGGCAAAGATGACAAACGTAAAGTATGGGTTAGCCTAACCGATAAAGGCACTGAACTCATGAAAGGTGCGCCGACCACACAGCAGGATATTTTTGTCAGAAATTTCGAGGATATGCAGAACTGGGAACAATCGATGGTGGTGGCAAGCCTCGAGCGGATCGCCTTTATGCTCAACGCACAACACCTAGATGCCGCGCCGCTACTGGATATCGGCGAGCTTGACCGTACCCAGCAGGAATATGCCAAAAAATGACGACACCCGGTCGGCGTCGTCCTATAAAATCAGTGAATAATCGGCTCGCCAGCATCACTCCCCGGCAACAATGGATGACCACTGCTATCGGTGCCTAACGCCCCCTGCTCTACCGCCAACTCAAGCAGCTGAGAAACCACCATCTGAGTGATATGCGCACTGATAATCATACCCGCCGGTGGATCGCCCTCAAACAAGACCTCATCGACCATGCCATCACCACGCAACCCCAGCAACAGAGGGTTCTCTTGTATTAATGGAGCAATATCATCTGGGGCAAACAGCGAGTATTCCGAAGCCACCTGCAGCGCCAAGTTATACGCATTATGTGGAGCACTACTCAACAACTGGGCATAGGCCGATTCGGCACGAGTCATCACACCGGTCAATAGACTCTCACCCGGTTTAACCAAATTTTCACGGGCAGTATCTGAAGTACTGTAATCCACTTCCGTTACCTCTGGCTCTGGCAACGATAACTCTTCAGCATCAAGCTGTAGGCGCCCATCATCACCTAACCCTAGCCAACCATTCTCTAGCGCTATATCAATCAACCCTTCCATCATCGCCGCCGCGATATTGGCGCTGATTATCATGCCAACACTGGGATTTTCACGCTCACTCTCACTGACCACCAACACCCCTCGACGGGCTGCCAGCAGCGTTGGATCTTCAGCTACGACACGCGCCAATTCATCAGCATTGAGATAGAGCCGCTCATGACAGATTTTTTCCGCCGTGGTATAGGGGTAACGCCCCCCCTGTCTCCATCAAATCAAGATAGTCAGCTCTTACCTGTGATATCAGCGTTGTTAATAACTGGCTCATATTTATCTCCATAATGCCGCAGCCCACAGCATCATTTAATATTAGTCGATCAACTCGCAAAGAAGCTAATCCTTCATCTATACTGAATTGGCTGCCCGCAAACAGGCCAGTAAACACTCTATTAAAGCGCCCCATATCTTGATATATAGGATATATACCCTAACCTAGCCCAATAATAACGGGAGCGATTTATATCAGCCTAATGTTTAACGCTTGTCAGCCGAAGCTATAAAAAGAGGCAGGACTCCTTACAACAGGCCCGGACTCCATACCTCTACGGATAAAAATAAGAAGAGGATGCATTATGTCTAGCTGGATACTCTGGAACAACGCGGCGGATGAAGATGACGAAGAAGGGAGCATCTACATACTATCGGATAACTAACACCACCGATTCAATGATAGATTAGCCCGATAGGGCTAATCTGATGACGCCGCTGATCAAAACAGCTGCGCAATGCCGACAAAGGCTGCAGCGCATAATCAATCGGGTCAACAGGCAAATCATACCAGTCCAGGGTTGAAACCCGGGTCATAAGATCGTATTCGCCGATCAAAGCATCCAGATAGATCATCACCGCTTCAATACGCGGCTCCATATCCAACGTGACTGGCAGGTCCTGCATATAAATATCCAGATGATAACGCCCAGATTCAACCCGAAAGCCAAACCAGAATTCATCTAATTGAAACTGCTCATCGCCAAAATTAACCGTCGCAGGCACGGGATCATAGCGATTATTAAACGCTACAAAACTGACACCACCGATATCCGGCGCCGCCCCCACCAAGGTCAGCACCGAGCTGATTGATTCAGGATAGCCATCACAGCCGAACACCATCTCAACATTACCTTCCCCCTCTTCACGCTCAAAATGAAAGGTTAGATTCGCATCGATGTTTCTGAGGCTTTTACTGTATTCCAGCAACAAGGATTCATTTTCAAACTGACTTTCCGATTCACTGATTAACAGCCGTTCGATTGTCTGCTCTACCTGCTGCCAGAAACTCTGAATTTTTTTACTTGCTTCAATCATGTACGCGGTACAACCACTCCGGTTTGACCCTGATACTTACCATCACGATCTTTATATGAGGTTTCACACACTTCATCCGCCCCTAAGAACAACATCTGAGCCACGCCTTCGTTGGCATAGATCCTAGCCGGCAGAGGCGTGGTATTAGAGAATTCAAGGGTCACATGACCTTCCCACTCAGGCTCTAACGGCGTGACATTGACAATAATACCGCAGCGGGCATAGGTGCTTTTACCCAGACAAATAGTCAATACATCCCGAGGAATCCGAAAATACTCAACCGTGCGCGCTAACGCAAAGGAGTTCGGCGGGATAATACAAACATCTGATTGGACATCAACAAAGCTCCCATCATCGAAATTTTTCGGATCGACAATAGAGGAGTTGATATTAGTGAAAATCTTAAATTCATCGGCACAACGAACATCATAACCATAACTAGACGTGCCATAAGAGATCAGTCGTTCATCACCGCGGCGACGTACCTGACCCGGCTCAAAAGGCTCGATCATGCGCTGTTCCAAAGACCTACGACGAATCCAGCTGTCAGATTTGATACCCATCTTTTCAGTTCCAGTTGTATGTTAATTGTGCGGCCGCACATAATATCGTTTTTGCTCAAAAAAAACCGCACTTTTACAAAAAAAATGCGGTTGGCCGGTAGCCTACACGCCATCTAATACGACGGCGTCAACTGCCTATATATTAGTCCTGATTGATCGAGATATTCGGCATCGCCTGTTGTGCACCACTGCGTGCCTTCAACGCCTCAACAACCTGACGCGCCGTCGCACGATAAATCTGAGACTCAGGGCCCTGAGGGTCTGCCACCAACGTGGGAACACCACCATCAACTGCTTCGCGAATCGACATTTTAAGCGGTAACTGTCCCAACAAGGGTGCATCATAAGTTCGCGACAACTCTTCACCGCCGCCGCTGCCAAAAATAGCTTCGGTATGGCCACACTGGCTACAGATATGCACACTCATATTTTCAACAATACCCAATACTGGGATATCAACCTTACGGAACATTTCTATCCCTTTACGAGCATCCAACAACGCAATATCTTGTGGTGTCGTGACGATCACTGCTCCGCTCACCGGCACTTTCTGTGACAGAGTCAGTTGAATATCACCCGTACCCGGTGGCATATCAACAAACAGATAATCCAGATCACTCCACTCGGTCTGCGTTAGCAACTGTTGCAAGGCACCGCTGGCCATCGGCCCACGCCAAACCATCGGCTGTGTCTCATCAATCAGAAACGCAATAGACATCACTTCCACACCGTGTGCGATCAACGGTTTCATCGCTTTTTCACCGACCGGTTCAGGCCGTGTGCCCGGCGGTACACCTAACATCGTCCCCATACTCGGACCGTAAATATCCGCATCCAGCACACCGACACGATAACCTTCAGCCGCCATCGCCAGCGCCAAATTAACCGTTGTAGTCGACTTACCAACACCGCCTTTACCGGATGCAACCGCCACTATATTTTTTACATTCTGCATTAGAAATACCCCAAACAGCGGTCGTACCGATTACCGCTCAATAATAACCAACCAATTTAGTAGGAATTATGCCTTAAAGTAGCCCATAACTCCAATGATGCTAGAAGTTCTCGTTGATGGTAGAAAGCGATTTTATCCCTTGCAATGATGAAGGTCACACCATGTGGATGCAGACAATTACTCATAACATCGAAGCGGGGTTTTACCACCATTACGATGCCGATAGCTTCCGGGGAAAGCCAGCGAGGGCGCTGTAGCACAGCCAAAACGATTCACATTAAACCACGCTGTCATTATGGGTAGTAAACAGCTGATTTATCATGAATTTAGCCATCAGCAACAGATTTGTCATTGATTAATGACTATAGTTAAAGCCATCACCAACCAGTTGTTGGTCGGGCATGTGTTGAGGCGACACCTATAAAATGAGAAAACCGTAGATGAAGTCTGTTCCATTACGCTGGTTGATCGTCACCCCGTTCGTCGTGCTTGCATTGATATCGGGTATAACGATGTACTTTGTATCCACCGTCACTATTTCAAATATTGCCACCAGCGTCGGCGCCCAATATATCAAAGAGGTCGAAAACCGAATTTATGATCGCGTTCAAGACTTCATGGCACCGTTAAGCGATATTGTCGAGCTTAACCTCAGCGCCTTTTCTCACCGCCCAGAACTGCTTGATGACCTACCCCAGATTGCCGATCGGTTTTACGAACAAGCCACGCCTTACAATCAGATGACCTTTATCTCCACGGCAACCGCCGATGGCCGCTACCTTGCCTCGGCACAAGACCCGACCATCAGCGGCAAGCACAATATCGCCGCCAACTTCATTAACAAACCGCTGACAATGGAAGGTTTTGAGTACGATCCAGTCAACTTTATTGGCCCGAAGATACTGTCCGATGCTACCTTTAGTTACGACCCACGGGGAAGACCTTTTTATAAGGACGCCATAAAAGAAAATAAAATGACCTGGAGTGATATTCATTCTTATTATGGTTATCCAACCCTCGGCATCGGCTTATCTGCGCCCATATATGATCAGCAGGGCACCCTTTTAGGGGTAACAGCGACAAGCATCGCGTTAATTGAACTCGATAAATACCTTGAATCGCTCGAACTAGTCGAAGGGGCTTACCTCTTTTTAGCCGAAGAGGATGGTGCGTTAATCGCCACCTCAGAACAGGGCGAGTTGTATCGCAAAGCAGATGGAGTTACCCACCGTGTTAACCTCAACAATCATCCGAACACAACCTTACAGTTGGCGAGCCAAACCTTAACCCCAGGCACTCACAAATTCAGCGATAACGGACAGGAATATTTATATTTCGTCCGCTCGATTTCGCTCAAGTATGGTAAAAACTGGCTCATCGGGATTCTCATCCCTAGCGCTTATCATAAGAGTTTATTAACGGACTACACTCAAAGTACGATTATCATTACCTTGGCACTGTTTATCTGCATAGGCTTACTCGGCTCACTGATCGCTTGGTATATCGGCAAACCGATACAGGTGCTCAATCAAGCCGCTAACAGCAAGAATATAAAAAGTATTCAGCTGTTACCTCATCCTCTGAGTCACGTGAGTGAGATCAACTCCCTCAGCCAAGGACTCAGTTCAATGGCCGATACCCTTTCCGACATCATGCAAAACCTAGAGAAAAAAGTGGCGGAAAGAACATCTGTTTTACAGGACGAAAATGATTCTCTACTCGAGAACTCGCTAACCGATGAATTAACACAGCTATACAACAGACGAGGGTTTAACCAGATATTGGAACTCGCCTTGAACAAAGCTCAACAATCCCACCAGCAAATCACCTTTGTCTTATGTGATATTGACCACTTTAAGCGCATTAACGATGAGTTTGGCCACACCGCCGGTGATATTGCCTTAGTGGCCGTTGCCACAAACCTAAGAAATAACACACGAGCATCTGTCGATATTGTTGCCCGCTACGGCGGTGAAGAGTTCATCATGGTATTCATTAATACCGATGTTACTCAGGTCATGAGCCGGCTCAGCAGTATCCAAGAGAACTTCAAGACCCACCCAGTAATTAAGAACCAGCACATCACTATGAGCTTTGGCGTAGTGCATATAGATGCAGGTTCATCGTTGTCTGCAGATGATCTGATTGAACAAGCCGACAGAAAACTTTATCAAGCCAAAAATAGTGGTCGGAACAAGATAGTCAGCTGATAGTTAGCCCTTGCCTACTCGCTAATAACGCCTGCCGCCGCCAAACTTAACTAGGCCCAAAGCCTCAGCAGAAGGTTTTTTATTAACCCATAGCGCGCCGCTAAAGGCCGGTGTTTTTTATAGATAAGATACACCGTTTCATTGACGGGTGATGCCAGCGCTGCCAATTGAATTTGCTCGGGATAAGGAAAAGCCTTTACCGAAGACCGAGGCAAAACCGAAAAACCTAACCCCTGCGACACCGGCAGCAAAATCTGACTGAGCTGATTAATATAGCCCGATGTCGCGATCTTTTCGATGCCTTGATATAACTCAGGAAAGTTCGCCTGCAACACTTGTGTGGCGTAATGCTGCCCGTCGGGATGATCAATAAACCCCAACTGCAGCAATGTCTCCCAATTAGCATCACCCCCTACAGGCAGCACTAAGCAAAGCGCGTCCTCACCCAGCACCTGCTGCTCTAATGTGGGTTCAGCAATTAATTGCGTCACAATGCCAATATCTGAACGATTTTTTTGAATACGTTCAATAATGGCCGTATTAGGTGCCGCCTCAATATTCACAGTAATGGCCGGATATTGCTTTTGTAACTCAAGTAACTGAGGGTAAAGCTGCATGGCCATAGAACCCGAACAAGCGACCTTGCACGCCCCTCGATACTGGTCATCATTAGCCAGTGCACTCACTAATTCAGCCTCGGCATCCGCTTGCTGTAAGCCAAACTGATACAAGCGCTCACCCGCCGGCGTTAGCTCAAATGTTTTGCCATAACGATTCAACAATGGCTTATCCAGCGCGGTTTCAAGTTTTTTAATATGCTGGCTCACCCCTGGTTGAGTCATATGCAACATTTGTGCGGTGCGGGTGAAATGCTTAGTTTGAACCAGACTCATGAAGGTACGTAGAAAAACGGGATTAATCATAATATAAAGTTATTAAAATAATCATAAATGATAATTTTATATTAATCGCATGGTTTTATACACTCTTTCTATACCCACTCTCCCCCCAAGCCACATCAACCGCGTTGGAGCGAATACCATGCAAGATTCACCTACTAACACACCTAACGCCTACCCGCGTACTTTTTCCCATATAGGTATTTCAGTCCCTGACCTAGAGGCGGCTGTCAAATTCTATACCGAGGTACTCGGCTGGTATCTCATTATGGAACCGACACTGATCGTCGAAGATGACAGTCCCATTGGTGAGATGTGCACCGATGTCTTTGGAGCCAACTGGGAATCATTCAGAATTGCCCACCTATCAACCGGTGATCGCATCGGGGTTGAGCTGTTCCAATTTAAAAACCAGCAAAACCCTGAAGATAATTTTGAATACTGGAAAACCGGCGTATTTCACTTCTGCGTGCAAGACCCTGACGTTGAAGGCCTAGCAGACAAAATTGTCGCCGCCGGTGGCAAAAAACGCATGGCAAAACCACGTTATTACTACCCCGGTGAAAAGCCTTACCGGATGATCTATATGGAAGACCCGTTCGGCAATATTCTAGAAATTTACAGCCATAGTTACGAACTGCACTATGCCTCAGGTGCCTACAACTAATCCCTAACCCAAACATCCTTACGACAACAGCGGCAGCGATAACGCTGACTCAGTTCATCGCTGCCGCTTTGCTTCAATAATGACTGTCAATTTATCACCAGAAAATAGTGTTTAACCCCCAACGCGATTAGATAAAGGATCTAATATTCACCCGCCGTTATACAGCTGTATTTTGACATACCGCTAGCGCTATAAACCTCACCCTATATCACGATAACGCTGATCTGTAGACAACCTGACCGCCTACCTAACGTGGCACTCTCCCGTGTATTGAAAAAGTAATTCATGTGAACGGTGAAGTACTAGTAGCGGTGAACGATTCGCTTGCTTGATGCTAACCATTGAACCCCAGCCCCAACCACTGAAATAACAGCTGTGCATCGCTACTATTTTCTCGATAACACCACTCGAAAAATGGCATACTAATCCGTGCCCACATCAGCCAATATTTAGCTTATTAACGCATCCAGACTTGCTGTACTAGCAGCACTATCGCTAACAATAAGACTTTTGAACCAAAAAGAATTCATTATGACGACCTACTTTATCCAAGCCGCTATCTATCTCTTAGTTGCAGTCATCTGTGTGCCACTCGCCAAAAGACTGGGGTTAGGTTCGGTGCTCGGTTACCTCATCGCTGGTGTCATCATCGGCCCCATTACCGGATTAGTCGGCGACGAAACAACCACTATTCAGCATTTCGCTGAGTTTGGTGTCGTAATGATGCTCTTTGTTGTGGGCCTAGAGCTTTCACCGAAAGCATTATGGAATATGAAAAATCGGCTCATTAGTTTGGGCGGTTTACAAATTAGTTTAACCACCCTCGCGATCACTCTATTGGGGATGGCGTTAGAGTTTCCATGGCAACCCTCACTAGTGGTTGGGCTGATATTCTCGTTGTCATCAACCGCCATTGTAATGCAGAGCTTTGCGGAGAAATCACTCAACAAGACAGATGGTGGCCGGGCCGCATTCTCTATCCTGCTATCTCAAGATATCGCCGTTATCCCGATGCTAGCGGTCATTCCTCTCTTAGCGATCCCGGCCTATTTTGGTATGCCAGAGGTTGCCTCATCAGCCTCAGAGCACGACAGTATTTCATTGGTTGAGCAGCTATCCGGTTGGCAATATGCCGGCGTTATCGCCTTTGCAATCACCCTAATTATTGTCCTCGGCCATTATATTTCGAAACCCTTATTTACCTGGGTCGCCAATACCGGGCTACGTGAAATATATACCGCCACCGCATTATTACTGGTTATCGCCATTGCCGCTTTAATGAGTTTGGTTGGTCTGTCACCTGCCCTAGGGACATTTTTAGCCGGGGTCGTGTTAGCTAATAGCGAGTTTCGCCACGAGCTGGAGAGTAATATCCAACCCTTTAAAGGTTTATTGCTGGGGTTGTTTTTCATCACCGTGGGAGCGGGTATTAGCTTCGCCGTTATTGCGGAGAACTTTTGGCTTATCAGCAGCTTAACCCTTGGCGTTATCATCATAAAAGCCGCGGTATTATTGTGCTTAGCGATTATTTTCAGTATTAGAAAAGCAGATGGTTGGTTACTAACGTTAAGCTTGGCACAAGCGGGTGAATTTGGCTTTGTCGTACTCAGTGTGTCATCACAGAGTCAGGCACTCCCTAACGAATGGATCGCCATTCTATCGCCGGTGATCACCCTTTCTATGTTTTTAACCCCGCTACTATTCATCTTATATGACAGGGTTATTACTCCTAAGTATCTAATCAGTCAGCAATCGAAAGAAGCCGATAGTATCGATAAAAAAGGCCAAGTCATCATTGCAGGCATTGGCCGCTTCGGTCAGGTAATCAATCGTTTATTAACGGCCAATGGCTTTGAAACCACGGTTATTGACCAATCGACCACGGTTATTGATCGAGTGAAAAAAATCGGCATGCATGCCTACTATGGTGATGCCACCGACTCTGCACTGCTATACACCGCAGGGCTCGATGAAGCGTCGCTGTTCGTCATAGCCATCGATGACAAAGAGCGTGTTTTACCATTGGTTAAACATGTGAAACAGTTTCACCCAAACCTACCGATCATTGCACGCGCTTACGATCGTGGTCATGCCTATGCCCTCGAAGAGGCCGGCGCAGATCATGTCTTTATTGAATCCTATTTTACAGCCTTAGAAATGAGCAAAACATCATTACAGGTATTAGGCTTTTCACAGAGTACCGCCGAAAAAGCGAAATCAGTGTATTACCAGACCGAGCAGCAACATCATAAAGACCTGCTAAAAGCGTCCATTGATGCCAAGAAAGAAAGCCATCTGGTTAATAACTATATCGAACTGTTTATCTCACTCGAAAAAGAGATGCAAGCGGCCATGAAAGAGCAACTTAAGGATAAGTGAAATCTGTTCAGGCCCGTCAATTGAACCTGATAGGCCACGTCGATAACAGACGCTATCAAACCATAGACGGGGAGTGACAATCTTATGCGCTAATGATGACCAACAATCGCCACTGAAGATCCCCTGTCACTTTAATAGCATACCATTCACCAAAATCCTTTACCGCCCTTCATGCTAGAGTCCCCATTTTTAGGGGACAAACTCACGACCTCAATCCACGTAGTCTATTCGTATCAAGCACAGGTTGATAACGACAATAAGACCCCGCAAACATGCGAAGAGGATTAAGTGATGCAGTATCATCTCAATGGTTTTAAACCCGGCAACCACCAAATTCCCGATGCCGCACGAGAACCCGCCAGCCTAGCACCGATAGTCGATCTACCTAGCGAGGTGGATGTATTAATTGTCGGCTGTGGCCCTGCAGGGTTAGCGTTAGCACGGCAGCTGGCCGCTTTCGGTGATATCAAAACCTGCATCGTTGAACAGAAACCGGGCCCAATGCTGTTTGGCCAAGCCGATGGAATATCCTGCCGAACGATGGAGATTATGGAAGCCTTTAATAGCAGCGAGATGCTGGTTAAAGAAGCTTACCAACTCCATAAAAATGCCTTCTGGGAACCCGACAACGAACAACCCAACCACATAAAGCGTACCCACAAAGTCGCCGATGCCCGGCTTGGGCTCTCTGAGTTCACCCATAGCGTTGTTAACCAGGCTCGGCTTCATGACATCTTACTGGAAGGTATGGCGCAATCAGTAACTCATCTCGTGCCCCACTACAACCGCCAACTACTAACGCTCGAAGTCGATTCTGAGCTAACCCAAGACCTTAATGCTTATCCGATTACGGCCAGCTTTGAACGCGTTGACGCCCAGCCTGCCAAGGTCGAAACCATCAGGGCACGCTATGTAGTCGGCTGTGATGGTGCAAGAAGCGCTGTGCGCAAAAATCTGTCGATTGTATTGGAAGGTGATTCCGCCAATAAGGCATGGGGAGTGATGGATGTTTTATTAGTCACCGACTTCCCCGACATCCGGGTGAAGAGCTTTATACAATCGAAAGACAATGGCGCGGTGATGCTGATCCCCCGAGAAGGGGGTTATCTCGTCAGACTCTATGTCGAGCTCGACCTATTGGACAAAGATCAAAGAGCCTCCAATCTAGAACTCAACGTTGATGATATTATCGCCAAGGCGCAACTGATCATGAGCCCTTATCAAGTGGATGTGAAAGAGGTTGCTTGGTGGTCGATCTACGAGGTTGGCCAACGGGTCGCGGACCGGTTTGATAATACCCCGGCAGGTAACCCAGAAGGACTGATTCCCCGTGCCTTTGTTGCCGGTGATGCCTGTCATACCCACAGTCCAAAAGGGGGATGGGGTTTAAATACCTCCCTGCCCGACACCTTTAATCTTGGCTGGAAACTGGCAGCGGTATTGCGTGGCCAAAGTGATGCAAAACTACTGCAGACTTATTCATCAGAGCGCCGGAAAATCGCTCAACAGCTGATTGAAGCAGATCAGCAGATGTCAGCGCTGGTAGCAACCCGCCCAAGCGCGCAGAAAGATACCCAAGTGAAAACCAATACCGCTGATATCGAGAAATTTATAGCCCGCCAGAATGGTTTTATTGCCGGCACCTCAATCCAATATAATCCTTCATTTATCTGCAGCGGCACTGAACATCAACACCTCGCAACAGGATTTACGATTGGTCAGCGCTTCCATTCCGCCGAAGCTATACGACTAGCCGACGGTCGCCCACAGCACTTAGGTCATCTCAATAAAGCCGATGGTCGCTGGCGTACCTTTATCTTTGGCAATCAACAAAACCCTACCGATAGAGCATCAGACGTCTATCAGTTGGTACAGTTCCTCGAGTCTTCGGTCACCTCGCCGGTTAAAAAATACACCCAAGATAATGCCGATATCGACGCAGTCATTGATGTCTATGGCGTGTTTCAACAACAAGACCTGTTAATTGAAAACCTACCAGATTATCTCTGGCCTACCAAAGGAAAATACGGACTCAGAGATTATGAAAAGGTCTTTCATGCCAAACAAGACAGCGATATTTTTTCTCAACGAGGTATCGACCGCACCAGTGGTTGCATGGTTGTAGTGCGACCCGACCAGCATATTGCGACGATATTACCCCTCAATGCGACTGAAGAGTTGAGTGCATTTTTTGCTGAATTTATGCTGGCATAAAGCAATTTAACCTGACCAAAGCCAAGAAAGATGACAGCGCCTCTAAAAAGAACTCTTTTCGGAGGCGCGATAAACCATCAAGCTTGCATCAGTTGCTCGGCCATTAGACGTGCAGCGGGATAATCCGTTTTACCGCTGCCCAACAGCGGCACCTGATCAACCCGAAAGACCTTGGTCGGCAGCATCAACGGTGCAACCTGACTAACCAAGACTCGGCGGAAAGTGTCAACCTCGATATCCGCATCCACTAACAACACCACCTGCTCGCCTTTACGCTCATCCGGCATATTAATCGCCACCAGCCCCGCATCATCTTGCTCAAGGTGCTTGCGAATCTCAAGTTCGACCGCCCCCAGGCTGACCATCTCGCCACCGAGTTTGGCAAAGCGAGAATAGCGATCAACAATGGTCAAAAAACCATCCTCATCGAGGTGACCCTTATCTCCGCTCTTATACCAGCGCAGCCCGTCCAACTCGACAATAACCTCTGCGGTTTTGGTTGGGTTATTAAGGTAGCCCTGCATAATCTGAGTGCCACCGATCAGAATCAGACCATCCTCACCGGTCGGTAACTCCGCCAACGTCTCGGGATCAACAATCCTAAAAGTCGACCCCGGTAACGCCAAGCCTACCGTCCCGGGACGGGTACCCACCTGTAAAAACCAGCCATCGACAGAAAGGTGATCCGGCAAATTAACACTGGCCACCGGGGTTGTCTCCGTCGAACCATAGCCCTCAACCACCGGCACCCGAAAACGGGTTTCAAAGGCTTGCTGCACCGCAGGATCAAGCCGCTCCGCACCAGCAACCGCCACGCGAATAGACTGGAACATCAACGGATGAAGCTTTTTAGTATGGGTATAGAGCCGTAAAAACGTCGAAGTAGCACAGATCATCGTCGCCCGGTATTTAGCCACCCCTTTACCGATATTGTAACCATCGGTTGGATCCGGGTGACACACCACCGGTATCCCTTCAATCAATGGCATAAAGGTAGTGACTGTCAGACCAAAAGCGTGGAACAGCGGCAATGTCGCCATAATGCAGTCATCATCACGCACATTCAGCACATCGGCAATCTGACGCAGATTAGCCAAAATATTCCGATGACTCAGCATAACACCCTTCGGCGCGCCCTCACTGCCGGACGAAAACATAATCGCGGCGGTATCTTCAACTCGACGCCCGGCACCTAACCAACCCTGTAGAAAAGAGGTAGGAAGAAAGCTCAGCAACCCCATGGTTAGCAGTGCTTCAGTTTTGCCAATCGCCTCTTTAACCTCTTCCATGTAGATTACCCGACGCCCAGCAAACAGCGGTTCAGGATCGATACCACGGGCCTTCAGCTTAGCAACAAACTTATGTGCCGTCAGAATAGTACTAACCTCAGCCTGCTCCAAGGCAGCCAGTTGAGCCGCCTCACTGGCGGTAAAGTTCAGGTTAACCAGTGTCCGTCCGGCAAATAACCCGGCGAGGTTAGCAATGGCACCGGCACTCGAGGTCGGCAGTAATAATCCCAACCGCTGCCCCGGTGTCTTTTTGAGACGTCGACTAAACAGCACCACGGCGGTTAACAAACGTCGATAGCTGAGTGGTTCACCCTGCACATCGGTAATGGCCATATCAGACAACTGCGACTTAGCCGTCTGAATAAAGCTCTGGGGTATCGGTTTCAGGGTCTGGGTATAACGCTCCCATGTATGAATCGATAGTTCTGTGACTTTCTTTTTAACCTCTGAAGCATTACTGCTAACCGGCATCGGCTGACCGTAAGCAACGATCACATCACGCTTCAATCCACCACGGCGAATGGTTTTCATCTTATCGGTAGAGCGAGAAAAGCGACTGCCCCATAAGCCCCGAAGATAAAACGGTACAATGACCCCGTTTGCCCCTTCACAAGCGTGCTCAAAACCCCGCTTAAACTCACCGATCTGACCGGTATAACTGATCGCCCCCTCAGGGAAGAGGCAGACCACATGCCCCGCACTAATCAGGTCTCTGACACTGTTCAATGCTTCGCGGCTTTTGCCCTTAGAGATAGGCACCACTTTATACATCGATAAAAACCATTTCAGATACCAGCGCTCATAGATTGAACGCTCCATCACAAAATGAATATGGCGTGGGCAAGCCATCTGAATCATCGCCCAATCCAACCAACTAATGTGATTGCCCAATAAGAGTACCCCTTGGCCAGAACGGGGCAGGTTCTCAAACCCTAATACCTGCAGGTTATATTTACGCTTAATCAACCCGGCCACCAGCACCCGCACCAATGCTTGCGGTAGCATCCGAATCGCGCAGAGCGCACCGATCACAGCAATAAAGGCCAGCAACCAAAGCAGCCACAAACCATCGATGCCCGCCCAGGCAAATAACACGGTTAAACCGAGAAAACCGAGCATGGCGATATTTTGAATGAAGTTACTGCCCGCTAATACTTTACCGGTTTCTTTTTGACCCGCATTAAATTGAATCAGTGATTGCAGCGGGACATTCAGCAGTGCGCCGCTCAGGCCGATCAGGAAAAAAATACCGCCCTGAGAATAGACCGATGCCGCTTGCGGCAACAACACCAAGCCAGTGGCAATACCTACCGCGCCCAAAGGAATCAGACCAATATTGATATAGTGAGGTGACCAACGACCCGCCAGCACGGAGCCAGCCATAATACCGACGCCGGCTAACGCCATCGTGCCCTGAATCACAAAGGTGTTATGAATCCCATGATGAGCTTCCGCTACCGCAGGAAACACCGCCAACATCACTTGGCTGATCGACCAAAACAACGAGACACCAACAATCGACAACCAAATAGTGCGATTATGATAGATACCTGAGACATTCTGGCGCAAGGTCTTACCAGTACGGTAAGCCTGCCAATCATAATTTAACTGATCATCGGTCTCCCGGGTTTTAGGCAAACGATACGCTAAGAGCAACTCACCGATAGCGCCCAGCACCAACAACCATCCTAACGGGGCGATCTTACGTAAACTCTCTTCAGGCGATAGCTGAAAAGCCCCCTCAACCCGCATCTCAAACAGCAACGAAAATACGGCAATACCGGAAAGGATAGCCACCATGGTGACCGCCTGAACCCAACCATTCCCTTCGGTAATATTTTCTTCGCCTACCAGTTCGCGGATAAAACCATATTTAGCCGGGGAGTAAAAAGCGCTTTGCAGCGCCAACACAAAGGTCAACGCAAAGGCGGCTAAAAACCAACCTTGAAAATAACAGAGCGTTATTAGCAGCGTGGCACCGACCGCCGCCCAAGCGGAAAATCTCATCACCCGATTTTTAGGGTATTTATCGGCCAGAAACCCCGCCGGGGTGAACAGCATAATAAAGGGGAGCAAAATCAAACCATTAACCACGGCGGTCAAGACAATCTGTAGATCACCGTCATACGCTTTAAACAACGTATTTTGAATAATGATTTTATGCCCAAGATCGACAAACGCATTGATAAAGGCAATGGCAATAAATGCCAGAAAACCATTGATACGAAGAAGTGCTGACATCCTACTCTCCTTGACAGAACGAAGCAGTGACGGACCATACCGATGCGATGACAACCGGCGCTGAAGTTAAACTGAGCATAACACTACCTCCCGTTAAAATGATTCCGGAAGTATCTTTTTATCACGCGAATAACGCTATCTATGCAGAAGGAGTATTGAAATATAATACCCTTGGGTGAGTTCAGAGCACCCAAGGAGTATTTAAGCAGGATCAAACCATTATTTCCGGGTCAGATAAACACCGCACTCGAGGTGGTGGGTATAGGGAAACTGATCGAAGATCGCAAAACGTTGCAACTCATGGGTCTGGGTCAATTGTTGCAAATTATTATGCAGCGTTTCCGGATTACAGGAAACATAAACAATATTGTCATACTCGGCCACCTGTTTAACGGTCTCATCATCCAGCCCGCTGCGCGGTGGATCGACTAACACCGTACTAAAATTATAGGTACTCAGGTCAACCTTACTCTGTTTCAGGCGACGGAATTCACGTACCCCTTGCAGGGCTTGGGAAAACTCCTCGCTGGACATCCGCAGAATCTTAACGTTATCCACCTGATTGGCGGCGATATTATATTGCGCCGCTTCAACCGACACTTTGGCTATCTCGGTGGCGATCACCTGATCGAAGTTTTGCGCCAGCGCCATGGTGAAATTGCCATTACCACAATACAACTCAACCAGATCACCACCCGCGTTTCGCGTGACATCCTGCGCCCACTCCAACATCTGAATACAGACACCACCATTCGGTTGAGTGAAGCTGTTTTCAACCTGTTTGTAAATCAGCTCACGACCACCCACGGGCATCTTTTCAATGGCGTAATCTTGATCCAATATAATTTTGGTTTTACGGCTACGACCAATAAAGTGGATGCCAAAATGCTGTTTAAGCTTTTTCGCTTCCTCGGTCCAGGCTTCATCCAACGGTTTGTGATAGAGCAAGCTGATAATCACTTCACCGGACAGGGTGCTGAGGAAATCCACCTGAAACAGACGACGGCGTAACAGTTCATTCGGTCGCAGATAGTCCAACAGCTTAAACATAACCTGCTGGATCGGTTCAGACACCATCGGACAACTTTCTAAGCGGCTGTGCTGATGCTTATCGCCGGGTTGGAACATCACGTAGTAAAGATCATCACCCTCATGCCAAACACGAAATTCGGCGCGCAAACGATAAGCGGTTTTCTCGGATTCAAACAGTTCGATATCAGGCGGACAAAAATCGCTAAACTGCTGTTCGATTTCAGCTTTCTTTTCGCTCAGCTGAGCATCATAGCGGGACGGATCAACAACAGGCAGCGCCATCTAAACCTCGATAGAATGTAAGGGGAAATAGGCCGCGCATTCTACCAGTACGCCCCCATCACTCCAAGCGTTCAATAGGGTTTAAAAACCCTGGCCTACGCCGGAATACAACTGTGAGGCAAACTCTTCAGACATCTGCTGCCAACGCGATAGATTATTCTGTAACCCCAAACGAGTAAGATACTTCTGACTGATGCGACTACAGATACGACATTCATTGATATTTACCACATCGGGTAAAATAGAGTCCGCCAGATGCACCGCCGTTAATGGCGTGAATTTTTCACTGGTGGTGGCATTCGGGTTAGAGTGATACAACACCGCCTCAACCACCTCTGGGGATAAATTCCACAGCCCCAACATATAAGCCCCCACTTCCATATGGTTCACACCAAGGCGAAGTTTTTCAATTGCATAGAGAGGCTGATTCAGCGCCGCCGCTTCTTGCAGTACGGCACTATAGTGCTCAGCTTCACGGGTAGCGATCACTAGCATACCGATATCTTGTAACAGTGCGCCCAAAAATGCTTTATCGGCGATATCCGGGCTAACCCGCTGTTCACGGCAAATGGCTTGAGCAAAACGCCCTACCACCATTGAGCGGTCGAAGAGGTTTTCAAAAGAAAATCCAGACCAACTTTTACTCTGGGGAAAATGTTCAAACAAACGCGACACGAGGAACAGATCTCGCACCTGGCGCACCCCAAGAATCACCACCGCATCTTTAATTTTGAATACTTTATTGCTGAGCGCAAAAAATGCAGAATTAACCAGCTGTAAAATCTTCGCACACATAGCCGGATCTCTTTCGATGATCGCAGCAATATCTTCAGCCCGGGTTACATCCGATGCCAGCGCATCATTCAAGGCAATATAGACCCCGGGTAATGATGGTAAACGTTCAATCGCACCAACATATTCGCGGATCGCCGGTTTCTTCGATGCCTGCAATAGATGAAAGCTTTCTCCAATCTCTTTGAAGAGTTCACCAACGGCGGAGGTAAACAGGAGCGAACGGTGACAAAGCTCCGACGCTTTAGCCACTTGCGGTGGATGTAGACCATCATTCAACATAACCCGGACCACCCCAGGATGATGTTCGACCACCTTACGCAACCAGTGGTAACGAAAATCAAAATTTTCCACCGATAACTGCACCACAATCACTCGATAATCACCACTATCAAGCATCTGTTCAGCTTGTTCAGGCTGTTGTGCTAAATCGATAGTGACCTTACCTTCTAATGTGGCCGGAATCGCATTCAGATCAACTAACGGCTTACCGAGCCAGAGCACGGCAACCTGATCTTCTTTTAGAATGTACTCGAACATAGTCCTCTCCATCGGCTCATAGAACCCTCTCTTTATTCAGCTCCATGCCCAACGATCATACTTATCGACGCATAACACAGCCGCAAAACGGTATTGAGGTTGCCACTCATGATCCAGATGTATTATTCAGACGCTCATTAAGTTGTAGTCTTATTTACCCAACTTGCCAATGATGACTGCCCACTATAGTGAGAATATTCGCTGCACCTGGATTCCTCTGGCGAACAAAAAAGATCCCCTTTATGGCTGTATTCTCAATCATTTAAGAGTAAAATTGCGCGCTTATCTCTGAACCTAGACCTGCTCTGAATCATGACTGACAAACAACGTAAGATTCTTGTTACCAGCGCTCTGCCTTATGCCAACGGCCCTATCCATCTGGGACACTTGGTAGAGTATATCCAGACTGACATCTGGACACGCTTCCAAAACCAGCGCGGCAATCATTGCACCTATGTGTGCGCCGATGATGCCCATGGCACCCCCATTATGCTTAAAGCTGATCAAATGGGTACCACGCCAGAAGCGCTGATTAATCAGGTAAGCCAAGAACATCAGCGTGATTTCGCAGGGTTTATGGTGGGTTTTGATAACTACTACTCCACCCATTCCGAAGAGAACAAGCACTTCTCATCATTGATTTATAGTCGCCTACGTGATGCCGGTCATATCGATCGTAAAACCATTACGCAAGCCTACGACCCCGAAAAAGAGATGTTCCTGCCAGACCGTTTCGTCAAGGGTGACTGCCCGAAATGCGGCGCGCAGGATCAATACGGCGATTCCTGTGAAGTCTGTGGCGCAACTTACAGCCCGGTCGACATGAAGAACGCTTATTCCGCGGTCTCGGGTGCTAAACCGATTGAAAAAGAATCTGAACACTACTTTTTCAAACTGGGTGATTTCGAAAAGTTCCTGCGCAACTGGGTCGATACTTGCGTCCAAGAGCAGATGATTCACAAGCTCAACGAGTGGTTTGAATCCGGTTTACAAAACTGGGATATCTCCCGCGATGCGCCTTATTGGGGCTTTGAAATCCCCGATGCGCCGGGTAAATACTTCTATGTTTGGCTGGATGCCCCCATCGGCTATATCGCCAGCTTTAAAAACTGGTGCGATAAAAACGATGTCGACTTTGACGAGTATTGGAATAAAGATTCCGACACCGAGCTGTATCACTTCATCGGTAAAGATATCGCTTACTTCCATACCCTGTTCTGGCCAGCCATGCTTGAAGGTGCGGGTTTCCGTATTCCCACCAAAGTGTTCTGCCATGGTTTCCTGACGGTTAACGGTCAGAAGATGTCCAAGTCTCGCGGCACCTTTATTATGGCGGAGACCTATCTTAAACATCTGCGCCCAGAATACCTGCGTTATTACTTCGCCGCCAAGTTAGGCTCCGGTATCGATGATATCGATTTGAGTCTGGACGATTTCCGTATGCGGGTGAATGCCGACCTGGTTAACAAAGTCGTCAATATCGCCTCTCGTTGCGCTGGCTTTATCTACAAGAAATTTGATGGTCAACTCGGCAGCACCTTAGCCGAACCGGCACTGTATGATGAAGCGATCGCCTCTGGCGAATTGATTGCCAATGCCTATGAAGCGCGCGAATACGGTAAAGCGATGCGTGAGATCATGCATCTCGCCGATAAAGCCAACCAGTATATTGATGCGGCTGAACCTTGGGTGCTGGCGAAACAGGACGATAAACAGCAGCAGGTTCAAGACTGCTGCACCATGGGCATTAACCTGTTCCGGGTGATTATCTCCTATCTGGCCCCCGTACTGCCTCAGGTCGCAGACGATACCGCCGCCTTCCTGAACATCGATGGTTTTGCGTGGGATGCGATTAAAACACCGCTGCTGGATCATCAGATCAACAAGTTTAAGCCGCTGATGCAACGGGTTGAAGAAAGCAGCATTGAAGCGATGATCGAAGATAGCAAAGCAACACTAGCCGCTATCGCAGCGACTACCCCTGCGGCGCCAACGGCAGTTAAAACTGAGTTAGAGAAAGACCCAGTGGCCGATGAAATCACTTTTGATGAGTTTGCTAAGGTCGATCTCCGAGTTGCGCTGATCGTCAAAGCAGAACATGTAAAAGGTGCCGATAAACTACTGCAGCTAACGCTGGATATCGGTGGCGAAAACCGCAACGTCTTTGCCGGTATCAAATCTGCTTACAACCCCGAAGACTTGCAAGGCAAACTGACCGTCATGGTAGCCAACTTGGCACCGCGGAAAATGAAGTTTGGCATGTCTGAAGGTATGGTGTTGGCAGCAGGCCCCGGCGGTAAAGATCTCTGGATACTCGAACCCCACGAAGGCGCACAGCCGGGCATGCGGATTATGTAAACGGTCTTTATCACCGTTATACCATTATGATTAAAGGCACTGTAGAGTGCCTTTTTTATTGAGGAGTCGATATGGCACAGGAAATTGAACGCAAGTTCCTCGTGGATATAGATAAAGTCGATCTACCAAAGCAGGGTCTAACCATCTGTCAGGGTTATATTCAAACGGCCGATAAAACCACCGTGCGCATCCGCATCATGGGCGATAAAGCGTTTCTAACCCTCAAAGGGGAAACCCACGGTTTCTCTCGCAGTGAGTTTGAATATGAAATCCCGGTCAGCGATGCCCGCCAAATGCTCGATGAGCTCTGCAAAGGCCCCGTGGTCGATAAAACCCGCTACCTGATTCAGCATCAACAACATCTTTGGGAGCTGGATATCTTTGCCGGCGACAACCAAGGGCTGATCGTCGCCGAAGTAGAACTGAGCAGCGAAACAGAACAACCGGAACTGCCCGACTGGATAACCCAAGAAGTGACCGGCGACAAGCGCTACTACAATTCGAACCTGCTGACCCACCCTTTCAAAAACTGGTAATCCGATGAGCACAGTACACCCGTTCGAACATCTCACCCCGAGCTTTATTCAGGATGCCATTGAAAGCCTCGGCTATCTTTGTGATGGGCGGGTATTTGGCTTAAATAGTTATGAAAATCGCGTCTATCAAATTGGCATTGAAGAAAGCGAGCCGTTGATTGCAAAGTTTTATCGCCCCGCCCGCTGGAGCAAAGAACAGATTCTCGAGGAGCATCAGTTTTGCTTTGAGCTATTGGCGCAAGAGCTGCCCGTGGTTGCACCGTTAATCCGTGATGGGGAAAGCCTATTTTGTTATGGCGACTTTATGTTTGCCCTGTTCCCTCGCAAGGGCGGTCATGCCCCCGAACTGGACAATATGGATAACCTCTTCACCTTAGGACGAATGCTCGGTCGCATACACACCATCGGCGCCAGTCGCCCCTTTACCCACCGGCCAGCCATTGATATCGCTAGCTATGGCCATGAAAGTGCTAAACTGATCAGCGAACAGTTTATTCCCGCTGAACTGAAAACCTCCTATGACACTCTCACCGCCGACCTACTCAAGCTGATGGAGCAACACTGGCAAGTTTGCGAGCCTATCAACCACATCCGAGTCCACGGCGACTGCCATATCGGCAATATGCTCTGGCGGGATAATGCACCACATTTCGTTGATTTTGATGATGCCAGAATGGCACCAGCGATTCAGGATATCTGGATGCTACTCTCCGGTGAGCGGGACAGTCAGCAAGCCCAACTATTGGAGATTATTGAAGGTTATCGTGAATTCTGCGACTTTAACCCAGCGCAACTACGATTAACCGAAACCCTACGTACTCTGCGTATTATGAATTATGCCGCCTGGGTCGCTAGACGCTGGGAAGATCCCGCGTTCCCACACAACTTCCCATGGTTTAATACCGTGCGCTACTGGAGCGAACATATTCTCGAATTGAGAGAGCAACTGTTTGCCCTGCAAGAGCCGCCATTACAGCTGTATAATTAACGCCCGCCCAAAACAGCCTTTATTAGATATTAAACCCCGAACAAGCCCTGCATTTAAGGGCGTTCGGCCTACTAAGGATTAAAGCGGTTAACTTTTACCCAACACAAACCACTGACCACAGCTTTCCACTCCAAACTCCCCATCCCGTTCTTCTGCTAAGTCAGCCAGTTGATAGAAAACAGCTCGATTCAAGCGTCCCTCCATGCCATAGCGCACCATCAGATAGGGTGAAGGTTCATCACTATCCGGGGCCGTTTCGACACGTAACGGATGCTCCGCCGATGCCACCACCACATCATCGGTGGATGAGGTAAACACGAGCTCCTGCCCCTGCGACCCTTGACGCACATCTAGGCCAACAAAGAAGAACGGTACATCTTCAACCTGTATGCCTACTTTTTCGACCGGCGTGACCAAAAAGTAACGCTCCCCTTCACGCCATAAAATAGTCGAGAACAACGTCACCATCGCGGGGCGCTTGATCTGCCCACCCTCATGAATCCAACGTCCATCGCGCGTAATCTGTATATCTAGATCACCACTGAAATCAGGTTTCCAAAGATGCACCGGCGGCAATGCACGGCGCTTTTTATGATCACCTTCCAACTGTTGCTGTATAGAACTCAGGTCCGATTTGCTCTCGTTCACGACGTATCCTTGGCTATCTAAAACGGGTTTATGGGTATTGTATTTCAGTTGTCATTAAATCGGCTCATATTGACTGCAAAAAATTTCACCTTATAACTTAAACACATGAAAGACATTCATTGTTAGAATAGATCGTACTTAAAAAGTAAAACACAGCCGTCAAAGCATCGACGCACAGTAGCGAATACGATTTAGCCAGCACAAGCGATCGATTCGCGAGAAACATATTTGATTTAGCACCTGATTAAGCATATACGGATACCCTAATGAGCGACTCACAATTGAAACAGAAATTCGCCGACCCAAAACGCGGCGTCTATTTTATTGGCACCACCCCGCCGAAGTCTTCTGTTTCTATGGCACAGGTATCCGAGATAGGCACCAAGCTGCTGGAACGTCTCGAGCAGATCGATTACGATGGCGTGATCGTCTATGACATTCAGGACGAAAGCAGCCGAACCGATAAGCCTCGTCCGTTTCCTTTCATGAACACCCACGACCCACGAGATTACTCTGCCATTCTGCGAGAAAAATCTGGCCGTCCGGTGATCACCTATAAGAGCGTTTCTCAGCGTAGCCGAGATGACTTTGATCAGTGGCTAGACCGTGCTTGGTGTCCCCATGGTGTTCGTGACCTGGTGTTAGTCGGTAGCCCCTCCTCTGACGGGGATATCAAGCTGACCCTGCCACAGGCGTATGCCTCAATGCAGGAACACAGTCTCAACTTCAACCTCGGTGGCGTCACCATTGCAGAGCGTCATGCCAGCAAAGGCAACGAGCACCTACGGTTGCTAGAAAAAAGCGCCCAAGGCTGTGAATTTTTTATCTCGCAAGCGGTGTATAACCCTCAAGCCACTATTGACCTGCTGAGTTCCTATGCCCGTGAATGTAAAGAGCGTGGTTTAGCACCCAAGCGGATTATTCTCACCTTCACACCTTGCGGTAGCGCAAAGACACTCGAATTTATGGAATGGCTCGGCATCTCAGTCCCTCAAGCGACCTGCCACCGAATCCTTGATGCGCACAACCCGCTGGGCGAATCGATCCGTATCTGTCGCAATAATCTTGATCAGATTCTTGAGGCCTGTGGCGGCCTAGGTATTCCGTTGGGACTGAACATCGAAAGCTTAACCAACCGAAAAGAAGAGATAGACGCGGCGATTCGCCTGTATAAACTTCTCAAAGCCACACTGGATTTGAAACTCGCCGAACTAGAACTATAAGTCACCTCTGATAACAGAACGACAGCTTAGACGAACACAGCAGTCAGCTGTCATTTAGGGGATAGTCTTAAGCGTGCTGGCAAAAATAGAACAAAAAAGAAAAGACACAGAGAAATGGATAAACTTGTTTTCTCAGTGTCCTTAACCGTCATGAACTTAGGGTTACGCTGTTCGACTACAGTGCGTCTCCAGCCTTAGACTTATCAGCCTCATTATCCTCCGAAGCGTTGTCGACATTAATAGCCTTTAGCTGCACAAGCGCATCCGAGAACTGCTGGTATTTCTCCGGCGACCAGATAATCTTACGTTGCTGAAAGTCGATTTTATATTGACCACCACCGAGGATATCCATGCCTAAAAGCCCATCAAAGGCTTGCTGGCCGGTTGTTTCAATTACCGCGGTGGATTTATTTTCAATCCGATAGGGCCCGAGTTCAACCCGATCAAACACCACCCGTTCGGTTTTGATAATGCCGCCACCAGCCACCTGTGCATAACTGGAATTACGGCTGGAGATATTCAGTGAGCTAACCCCGTCACGATGAAGTACGGTCATACTCGCGCCGGTATCGAGCAACAGGTGTAGACTGGCTTTACGCCCCCGCCAAACAACATCCACCGGCACCAATACTTGGTTACCAATAATTTTCACGGGGGTTGTCATTTTAGCGATGGTGCTTTCTAACTTACGAATCTGCTGCTTGCGTTGAAACTCATTACTGAGCTGCTGCCGACTCACTTCACTGGCTTGTTTTTCCTCATCAGTTTGACGATCAGTATCGATCGACTGACTTTTTTGACGGTACTGGGGCGGAATTTTATGTTCACTATCAACATAGACTTTGCGTCCATTGCCATCGGTATAATGAAAGATTTGTGCAGTGACGGTAGGCGAAAACGATACGCTCACGCAAAGTAAAAAAGATATCACATAGATAGATCGACACATCGTACCGGCTCCCTGTTATTGCATCACCGGCTCCTTGCCGCTATGTGATGACTCAATTCCAAAACTGATAAACACCATTTAATAGGAAAACCGCAACGATCGCTAGAAACAGCAACATGAAGCGCATCATCAAACAGAACTTACAGACTCTTTTTCTTTTCCTCTTTGGCACCGTCATATTAACCACCCGCCAATTTCACACGATAGCCCTGCTTTTCGAGTAGCTGCTTTAGCTTCTCTCGATGATCACCCTGTATCTCGATAATGCCATCTTTCAATGAGCCCCCGGTACCACACTGTTGCTTAAGCTTTTTAGCTAGCTCTTTAAGTGCTTTATCCGCCAATGGAACTCCGGCAATCGTGGTGACGCCTTTCCCTTTGCGACCCGAGGTTTCACGGCGAATACGGATCACACCGTCGAGGTTTTCCAAACGCTGCTGATCGGCCAGTTGATCGCAGATACATTGATCGACCGCCTCTTGGCAGCCCGGACACACTTGACCTTTTTCAGTAGAGAATACCAGGCCACTTAACTGATCACGCATTGACACTACGTTATACCTTCTTCATTGTCAGAATAGAGTGAATTAAATAAAGCTTAGTTGACAGACATACCACCGATCTGACGCGCCAGATAGGCGGCGTAATTGTCGGTCATTCCGCCAATAAAATCGAGTACCCGCATATAAGAGGGGTACAGTGGCCACTGGGGTTCTGGACTATGAATGCCCATCAAACTAATAATCTTTTGGCTGCGATAACTCAGCTGATCACTGTTTTGAGTATGCAGTTCATAGGCCGCCGCACAAAAAGCATCTAACAAACTACCTAAGGTACTATAAGCGCCCACCTCAAGTTCTGCTTTACGGTTATCGGGAAACACGCGATCACGAGCTAAATTTTTGGCTTTCTCAAGCCCTTCTCGTACCCCAGGGTCACCGTCGGCCAGCAACTCTCCTGTATATTCACCGGCCATGATCCCCTCAAGGTTAGCCATAAAAGCCGAAACCGTTGATTCGACCATATTTTCCATTGCCATACCGCGCAGGGCCGAGATTTTACGCCGCGCCGAGGCCTGTGTGAAAAAGATCTGATCTTGGTAGTTAAGGTCACCGCAAATTTGCAGCATAATCGGCTTAATATCGTCAAAACCAAGAATATTTAACTCGATTGCATCTTCAAGATCTAAAATCGCATAACAGATGTCATCCGCCGCCTCCACCAAGAAAGCTAACGGGTGACGACACCAGTAGTCCTCACCGAGCTTAACCAAGCCCAATTCTCGTCCTAAGGCATTAAGAATTTCGCGCTCGGTGCCAAAGCAACTGAACTTGCCTTTTTTACCAGCTCGATCGACAGTCCAGGGGTATTTCAGCAGCGTCCCGAGGGTCGGGTAAGTCAATCGAAGACCGCCATCAAAGAGGTGATTTTCAATTCGTGTCACCACTCTAAAGCCCTGCGCGTTACCTTCAAAGGTCTGCAAGTCTAATAGCTCAGCAGCCGATAACTCGTCGAGGTAATGTTTCGGTGCCTTATGCTTAAACCAATCGCGAATCGCATATTCACCCGCATGACCAAAAGGAGGATTACCAATATCGTGCGCTAAACAGGCCGACTGTACAATAGTGCCCAGATCATGGGGACTTATCCATTCGGGCAACTGATCAGCCAGCAGCTCGCCCACCCGAATCCCTAAGCTACGCCCAAGGCTTCCCACTTCGATACTGTGGGTCAGACGGGTATGAATATGATCATTAAGCGATAAAGGATGCACCTGAGTTTTACGCCCCAGTCGCCGAAAAGCACTGGAAAATATAATGCGGTCATGGTCCTTGTGAAAATGGCTCCGCCCAACCTCTTTCGGGGTTAGATATTCATGGCCATAACGCTTGGTTGTCAGTAGTTTATCCCACTCCATGATACAGGTCCGTCAACGATTGTTACGTCTAGTGTGCGATATCAAACCACGCAAATCAATCGATACCGAGGTCAGACACACCGTTTTGAGCGGTCTGCTCGCAGCGATTTACGCCACTGGAGCGGAATATGTCTTTACCCCTTTCGGTTATACCCTGTGATCACGATATCCATATCATGTTTGCGCAAATCCGCTACCCAGAAGCACAACAACAATCATTGTCATTTCAAACAGCTCCATTGGCGGTGTATGTAGGCACACAGACGATCAGGATCGCACTGCGACATGAGGCGCAACGGCTTAGCGATCTTGAGGTCGAGCTTCAGGCCTGTCGTGACCGCTCAGTCTCGCGGCAGAAACCGTTAGGCTAACGCTAAGAGACCTCACTTCCAGCCACTGACATCCATCGGTGACAGGCCCTAAGTGATCGGCTTTCGGCCTGAAGACATAGCAAAATAAAACCGCGCTTCATTTCACTATCCTCATTGATAATGCGACAATTTGCCACATTCAGATCCACGCCCGAATCGGTGACAATTCAGCTAAAGGAAATACCTATCAATGGCGCAACCTAAAGCCAATAAAAGCAGTGCTAACTATCTTTACCTCATCCTACTCGGAGGCTTTATTTTGGCCGTCTGGTTAGGATCTTCGATATTCAGTTTGCCAACCAACGAAGCGGTAGGAGTTGAGAGTCGCTGCGATATTAATCACCAGGCCTGTACGGTCAACATCGGCGAAGCCCGTTTGACACTGGATATCCAGCCTCGGCCCATTCGTTCGATGACACCTTTCGACTATCAGGTAACCATCGAAGGGGCTGATGTCATCGAGGTAATGGTGAATCTACAGGGTAGTGAGATGTTCATGGGTATCAACCAAACAGCATTGACCGCTGTTGAGGGCAAGCCTGGCGTTTTCCATGGTGTTGGACAGCTCGCTGTCTGCACCACCGGAGAGATGTTATGGCACTTAACCGTCTCAGCAGACACGGCTGCGGGACCACTATCAACATGGTTTGAATTTAGAGCAAAATAATGGCAAACAACCTAACGACACTGCGTAATCTGTTACTGCTAACACTGGCTCTGCTGGCAGGTATTGTCACCGCCTATCTACTAGCGCCACAGCCAAACAACGCCAATAGCGGCTCGATGTTAAAAAAGCTCGGGGGCGACTTTACCCTCCAGGGAGTCGATGGTGATGTTTCACTGCATGACTTTCAGGGAAAAGTCGTGATGCTCTATATCGGCTATACCCATTGCCCTGACGTGTGTCCCACCTCACTCGCTGTTATCTCACAAGCCTTAAAAAATCTTAGCAGTGAGCAACAAAAGCAGGTTCAACCGATCTTTATCAGCGTAGACCCTGAACGCGATACTCCGGCACGTTTAGCCGAATATAGCCACTTTTTCCACCCCTCTATCATCGGCGTTACCGGTAGTCGTGAGAGCATTGACAATATTGTCGCTCAGTATGGCGCCTTCTACCGTATCGTTGAGATGAAAGATTCAGCGATGGGCTATGCCGTCGATCACTCATCGCGCATCTATATGATTAACAAACAGGGAGAGCTGGCAAAAGCACTCCTACACGGTACAACACCTGATCAAGTCGTCAGCGAAATAAAAAACCTGCTATGACCCCTCACAAAGGCGTTGATGATAATTTTATTTACCTTAAACCTTGACCGATAAATACGGTTCCACATAAACCGTGATGACAATAGGACTGTTATGAAAAAGCTAATTACGCTGGTTGCCGCACTGACACTGTCTGCTTCGGCTTTCGCTGAAGTGGTTGTAGATCACCCCTATGCTCGTGCTGTGCCACCAGGACAGCCCAATAGCGCCGCTTTCATGAGCTTAAAAAACAACAGTAATGAAGAGGTATCACTGGTGTCCGCATCAACCTCTATCGCCCAAGTCGCCGAACTGCATACCCACACCCATGCTGACGGGGTCATGAAGATGCGTCAGATTCCTCAAATCACTCTGCAAGCCAATAGCGAAGTAGAGCTAAAACCCGGCGGCTTACATATCATGTTGATCGGGCTTAAGCGTAATCTGGCTAAGGATGAAATGATCGACCTGACCCTCAATTTCAGTGATGGCAGCACTGAAAAGCTCGATATTCAAGTCATGGATGTGATGGCAGGAATGGGCAATATGAAGATGCATCATGATATGAAAAAGAGCATGTCAGCTGAATAATATTGCCTACTCAGCACCGCTGGCACCCCAAAATCGCTAAGAAAAACCCCTGTTATTCGAAAGTTCGAAGACACAGGGGTTTTGGGGGGACCTTAAAGGTTAATCCGGTTACTCAACTCTTCATTCCTACAAGCACTGTCTAGCTCACTACCGATATAGCAGAACCTAACCCGACTAAAATTTAATGTAACTTAGCCTTCAACAGCGGATTGAGTATGTAGTTTAATATTGTCCGCTTGCCTCCAAGGATATCAACCTGGGCAATCATTCCAGGACGAATAGGCAACATAACATTCTCTTTTTCCAAATAATTTTTAGTGGTGTGTACTAATATCTGGTAATAAAACTCTTTTCCTTGCGTAGTATCTTCTTCAATCGTGTCAGGACTTATTTGTACAACCTCACCTTTTAAATCGCCATAGATGGTGTAATCGTAAGCCGTCACTTTAACTCTTGCGGGCATGCCTGGGGCGAGAAAAGCGATATCCTTGGGTTTGATTTTAGCTTCAATAACCAGCTGCTCATCAATAGGAAGCACCTTCATGATAGGCTCACCCGGCTGAACGATCCCACCCTTAGTGGTAACCAGAATATCGTTCACCATGCCTTTTACCGGTGATGTTATGACGGTTCGTCGCAGCTGATCCTTTTTTTGCACCAACATTTCAGTGAGTGCGTTCAGTTCCGCTTTTTTCTGCGTCAATTCAGTATAAGCATCCTGCATATAACCATTATTGGTTTGCACAATTTGACCATTCAGGTCTTCGATCTCTTTTTCTAGACGCAGTTGTTCCATTTGGCTAACAGCACCCTCAGCAACGAGTGGCCGTATAATTTTAAGTTCGTCTTTGACGATAGACATTTTACTTTTGAGTGAAGCAATCCTTTGCCGTTTCTTTTCTCTACGTGCTTTAAAAAAAGAGGTTTCAACAGCAATATCCTTACTATCGATCGCATCATCCTCTGGAAAACTAATTTTTCGATTGCTTTTAACTTCTGCCTCTAATCGTGCAATCGAGGCCCGCAATGATGAAGCCTGACTTTTACCTTCCATATAAGCTGAAAAGAAACGTGTCTTATCCAATTCGATCAGCGCTTGCCCGGCTTCGACCATTTCACCTTCTTGCACCAGAAGCTTATCAATAATGCCGCCTTCTAAGCTCTGAATAAGCTGTAATCGGCTAGAGGGAATAATCCGTCCTTCACCACGAGTGACTTCATCAATTTCAGCAAAACTGGCCCAAACAATAAAGATAATAACCACGAAGCAGCATAACCAGAGTGCCGGTCGTACCTTAGAAGTACCCTTTGCACCCTTTAGTCTATCGAGTTCTAACATATCAAGACGCCTTATTAACAGCCTGCTGTTTCATTAAATCTTCAAATGCACCATCCATGTGGATTTTGCCGTTAGTTAACACAATGCCTCTATCACCTAATGCCAGCATTTTTCGTTTATGAGTGGCCATAATTAATGTTCTGCCTTTTAACCAGGTCTGTAAAAAACGGATAACGCTCTCTTCCGTCGACTGATCAAAAGCGGCAGTGGGCTCATCGAGTAAAACAATTTTCGGGTCTTGTAAGATAAGGCGCGCCAATCCAACGGCTTGCCGTTGCCCTCCGGATAAGCTGCGGTTACTTAAAATAGGTAAGTCTAAACCCTGAGGATGAGCCCGCACAGCCGTGCCAAGACCAATCGCATCAAGCACTTCATAAAGAACGTCATCGTCATAGATATTACCGCTCAGCAATAAGTTATCACGGAGCGAACCATGAAATAGGGCAACATCTTGCGGTAGATAACCAATATTTTTCTGCCGATCGGCGGGGTCCAACTGAGACATCGCAATATGGTCAAGCAGAAAGGTACCTTCTTGAATATCTTCTAGCCCAGACAACACTCGCAAAAGAGTCGATTTACCCGCGCCATTACTACCCAATAAAATGACTCGGCTACCCGCCGAAATGTTTAACTTAGCAATATTGAGTGCCGGCGGTGCATCAGGGTTGTAATGCAGTTTAACGCCCTCTAACTGGTATTCACCCAGAAGAGTTTCTTTGCGAGCAAACTGACGGCCCAAAGGCCTTTCAATGGGCGCTTTCATCAGGTCATTCAGGCCTTCCAGTGCAACCTTGACATGTTGCCAACGAACTAACACGCCTGTCATTTGGTTCACTGGCGCAATGGTCCGTGAAGCGAGCATCGTACAGGCGATAAGCCCACCAATGGTTAACTCTCCACTACTGATTAAATAAACACCGACCACCACGACAGCAACATAACAGAGTTGCTGAATCATCGATGCTCCTTGATTCAAAAAGGAGGATAATCGTCTCAGTTTAATATTATCGCTGGCCAGCTTGTTGGATAAGTTGTCCCATAACCGTAGGTTTCTTCCTTCGGCTTTAATTGCCTTCACGCTCTCTAAGTTCTCAATAACCTCGAGCATTAGTCCATATTTAACCGCCCCTTCACGAATATTTTCACGTGACAATGCCGCTAATTTGCCCTGCATTAATAGACTCGGTAATAACATCAAAACGATAGCCACTAAAGGCACCCAAACAATGGGGCCTCCTAAATAGCCAATCAGTAATAGGAATAAAAATATAAAGGGGAAATCACTGATGGTACTGGCCGTCGACGCGGTAAAAAATTCACGCACGCTTTCAAACTCTCGCAGTTGGCTGGAAAAAGCTCCTGTTGATCGAGGTTTAGCGGACAAACGAATCTGCAATACCCTATTAAACAGTGCAGAGGACAACTCAAGGTCTAACTTTTTACCGGTCATGTCTAACAGATGTGTTCGCAATAAGCGTAAAACAAAATCCAACACGATCGCCAGCACGACCCCTGATGCCAAAACAAATAACGTATCAAATGCATCATTCGGCACCACGCGGTCATAAACTTGTAATGCGAATAAAGAGGTTGCCACCGTCAAGCAATTGGCCACCAACGAAGCGGCACCCACCTCTAAATAGATTGGCCAACAGGCTTTTAAGCTATCTTTTAACCAGTGCTTTTCCTTCGCTTGAGCAAAATTTTCAGCCCGATTATCAGCGACATACTCAGGCTTCCCTATGATTAAAACGCCGCTATACTGTGCTTGCAATTGATCAAGGCTGAGTTCGACTTTTCCGCCGCTCTCATTCTCTAACACCGTTGCCATCGCTTGTTTCAGCTCAAGCAGAATCAGACCAGCATGATCATTAGTGATTAAGATAACAGGGAAATGTATTTCGCTGAGGTCATTCAGATCCATTGCCGTGACTTTAGCACTCAAACCGACCCGCTTAAGCGCACGGCTAATATGCTCGATGGGCAATCGCCCCTCTTCAAGCGGAAAGCCATCGGCTAATTCAGATTCGGTCGTGCTACGACCAAACAAAGCACTATAGCGAACTAAAGCTTGTCTTAACTTATCCTGTTTTACTTTTTTAAATCTAAAACGACGTGAAGCATCCGGCAAATCCCGCTGCTCGTTTACCTTTGTTCTATCCATTAGTTCAGAGCCGTTTTAGCTTGCTCGATAAGAAGTTGAGGAAGAATACCTAACGCTGATGCACTCCGATAAGGCAAGCGGTAAGTTTCGACAATATTATTAACGAGTTGATTGATTAACTCGTAATTTTCTCTTTCTGCATTCAGCAGTTCTTCAATGGTACGAATACCCGCATTAAACTGAGATTGATAAGTGTTAATCAAAATTTTTGTCTGCTGTAACTGATCCTCAATCGCTTTTTGCTGATGATGCAATGCCGTTACACTTTCCTTATTTGAATACAGATCACGCTCCATCTCTAAGGCAACAGAATCGAGACTCCATTGAGCCGCTTCAACTTGGATACGCTGCATATCCGTGCGTTTGAAGTTAGAAAATCCCTGCCCTAAATCCATTTGAAATCGAACCGCGACAGAGGAGTCATCCGTTAACTCCCCATCGATCTCCCTTCTTTGTGCTTGAGCCTGCAACACCAAGTTTGGTTTTTCAACCGCTTGTGCTTTTTGCACATTCGCCTCGGCAATAAACAGATCCTCTTTCGCCTTCATATATTTTGGCGAATTGTTGATAAGTTGCTTAACAGCGACTTCATCAATAAGTTTTCGCGTTAAAAGGTCGTCCATTTGCGTTAGTAACGGTAGGTTTTCCGGCTGGCGGTGGAGCAAATTAATATAGCGCCACTCTGCGCCTTTCAACTCACCAAGCAAAAATGCTTGCTGTTGCTCAGCATAACTAATCGCCTGTCTAACCCGGCTTAACTCCGCATGATCGCTAAAATTACCCCGCATTCGCTTATCCGCGAGATTCAAAATCTTTTTTAGCCGATCGTTATAATCATCAACCAGTGTTAATTTCTTTTTTGCCAAGGATATATCGAGAGACGCTTCGATAATTTCCAAAGACACTTCAGAACGCACCATCAGTAATGAATACATTTTCTGCTTCATTTGAGCAGAAGCCACATCAACGTTGCTTTGAGTCTCTCCCCAGTCATATAACATCTGAGTAAGTGCTAGATCATAGCCGAGCTCACCACTGACACCTTGTACTGGCCCAGCAGAAACACTGACAGAGGGCCAATAGCCGCCCTCTTCAACCTCAATATTCATTTCCGCGCTATCTAATTCAGCAATAGCCGCATGAACTCGAGGGTTTAAGCTGAGACCAAGGTTAACCAGATCCGTTAGTGACGCTTCCCCCTGATTTTGTTCAGCAAAAACAGGGGCCGCGAAATAAACACTAAACAGTATTAGCGCAACATTAGATAAACGTTTATACGCTAACATTGACATCATCATCTATATAAAGCGTCGTTGTACCCAGTGAATATTCTGCATACGCAACATTATCAATAGTAGTACTACCTTCTAAAGACCCACCTAATATTTGAACAGTATCACTGCTATTACCCGCAATAATCAGCTCATCATCTACTTCGGTTAAATCTTTAACTGCTTGCTCTGTTAATGTCAGAGTATTGGCCGTGTCATCCTCGGCAAAAGCAATTTTCTCAATATTGGTAATGGATCGATTAGTACTCAAATCAAGATTAACACTACCCTCTAACGTTAGAGTATCAATACCGGCACCACCATCAATAGAGTCAAAACCGCTACCGATTAGATAGATATCATCATCGCCGTCACCAGCATTGATTACATCGAGCCCTGAACCATCAATAATAACATCATCACCCGCACCGGCATTGATAGTATCGTCACCGGCACCACCACGTATGAGGTCGCTACCTGCCCCGCCATTAATGACATCATTATCGCCATAGCCGTAGATATGGACATCGTCGGTCTCAGTCGCATAATCAAGCAAGTCTTGATTATCGGTGCCTTCCACCACTGCAGCGTCATTATCTAACAGCAACCCCTCAGCCACATTAGTATCAACCAAGTTACCCAGCGATTCAGAACTACTTTCACCCAAGCTATCGGTGGCGGTAAGAGTGATATTATTAAGCACCTCGGCTCGCAAATCTAAAGACAGAGCACCCGCGAGTAGACTCTGATCGTCGTACATGTTTAATGTAGATAACAGTTCATTAATCGCTTGATTATCAATATCACCACCATCGATTGCGGTTATCGTTAATGTCGATGAAGTGCCTAGAAGTCCTAATACACCCGTGTCATTGACAACCTCAACCTTAAGCCCCAGCTCTGATGCTAACCGGTCTGAAACCGCTAAGTTCAGTGGCGCTAAATTGATATTAATCGGGGCTTGATAGTCAACTTCAACACTTTGTAAGTTCCCCTCCAAATCAAATACCGTGACATCCTGACCGCTAAAGTCCAGTGCACCCAGAGCACTCACACCTGCGATACCACCCACAGCACTAGAATCTGCTTGAATGGTAGGCGCAGTATTGTTAGCCACCGTATCGGGCTCAGGCGTTGCACTGGAACTTTCAAAATCGACGCGAGCGGTATCGGTATCCCCATCGCCATCGACTAACTCAACATCAACCGTGGTGGTTCCGCCAAGCAGGTCACTATCAACATCAACATCATCAACTAAGAGCGTCCCTTGCGCTAGCAGTGACTCAACAACCTCTTGATCGGTCGTCGCGCTGCCAACCAGGTCAACACCCTGAATCACAATACTTTGTTGTGCATCAAGCTCATTAAAACCATCCCGGAAGCCACCTGTTGTGTGCAGGTAAACAATGGTATTCGAACCGTCATAAACAAAGTGTAAGTAATTGGCTAAGTTACCCGCGTTAAAGGTGCCAATCTTACCTTCACCATCAAGCACACCGGTGAAATCCAACAGATCACCACCGGAGCTTACGGGGCTATTATCAAAATCGGTTATCACATCAGCAAACGCATCAGCTGCACTGCCGGTATCACCCTTTTCCCAGCGGAAAACATCAGCACCAGAGCCACCGGTTAGCGTATCGCTTCCCTGACCACCGATAAGAATATCATTACCAGTGCCACCGTCTAAAATGTCATCTCCGGTGCCGCCTCTCAGGATATCGGCCCCTTGATCGCCATTAAGCGTATCATCACCATCATAACCGTATAGGCGATCTGACTCGGTGGTACCATCAATCGTATTATTGGTATTATCACCTTCAAGCAGGGTTGTTGATGCTGACGCAGCGTTAAGCGCATTCAAGCCGACTAAGTCATTTGACGACTCTGTCACCGTGTTATTTAAAGAGTCAGTGACCTCAATACTAAATGAAGAAACAGCCCCCAGAGTGACTGCTGGCTCATTGAGGTAAACTGTTCCTAAAAATTCATTAATGACCTGATTATCAATAGGCCCTCCATCCAGAGATTCAATCGTAATCGAAGCCGCGCCACCAACACTGAGTACAGCTATATCCTGTGTCGTGACAGCTAAGCCAAAATCAGCGGCAAGTGCTTGTGAATATTCAAAACTGATTGTACCTAAGGCGAGGGTTAACACCGCAGAGGTTTGAATAACCACTTGCGTAATATCATTATTACTATCATTAACCGAGAAAGCCTGTGAATCACTTAGATTGATGAGGTTCAACGCATCAGCCCCAACGAGTCCGAGTAGTGCACTATTATCGCCAAGACTCGCCGTCGGTGCCTCTTGAACCTCAGGGTCAACAACAGCCACACCCGTTGTGGTATAGCTATAATCCCCCGTTGCAAGATCAACCGTTATGCTTTCACCTTTAATGGTATTAATAACCAATGTATTCGTAGCCGCATCAAAATCATTCGCACTGAAGTTCAGTACCAAGTCTGATTCACCATAAGTACTCACGCTATTTGTATCTGCGTCGTACTCAAATGTATAGCCGTCAATGGTAATACTCGATACGGTCGTGCCATCGACACTAATTTCCTGCACTACACTGCCAGAAACCGGTGTATCAACATCTGTAACCGTTAGCTGTGTATAGGCTTTAGCAACGGGTACATCATCCAGTACTTCAATAATGATACGACCATCAGAACTACTATTACCGGCTTGATCGACAGCCTGAATAGCAAACTCTAATGCTGACGAGTCACTGCCTAACCGAGCATGATCTAAAGGCTGCTGCAGATTAAACTGATAGCTGCCATCAGGATTTACTTCGAGGGTTGCGACAACATCCGTTGCTGTCGAACCGGTATAGATATTCTGACCTGTGGCTTGATCAACGCTCAATACCCAAATAACCGGGTCGCCGCCTGATGTGACAGCATCGCCAGTCAGGCTGACGGAAACGGAATCTAAAGGTTCATTGATAACCAGTTGGCCATTAACAGCGCTGTTAAGTGCAGACTCATCAACCAATTTTATCTGATCAACGATGACCGGGGCAGTGGCATCTAAGGTACTGGTACTCGTCAGATTTCCGCTATTCCCCACCGCATCGGTAACGACCATCTTCGCGACAATTTCGCCGTCTGTCAGGCTACTGATATCTTGACCACTGATGGTCAACACACCATTGGCATCGACACTCACATCGGCACTATCAACTAACAGTGTACTGGTCCCATCACTTAAGGTGACGTTACCTACCACACCGCCGCTTTCAACCTGACCACTCAGGGTGACGCTCAATGCTTCAGCCGCATTAATCAAGTCATCATCAAAGGTAATGCTGTTAACACCATCGCCATTGGTTGGCGCAGTTGCATCGATAACTTCAGTACCCGGAGCCCCGGTATTACCCGCCGCATCAGTCGCGGTGGCACTCACTTCAACACCATCTGCAATCGGTGTCGACGGCGTTGCACTCCAGTCACCATTGGCATCCGCATTGGCGGTCAGATCGGTTTGGCCATCTTCATCAATATCAATATTGACCGTGCTATTCGCTTCTGCAGTCCCCGTCAGTTCTTCACCATTGCTCGGATCGATAATCGGCGCTGCTGGCGCTGTTGCATCGAGGGTACTGGTAGCAGTTAAGTTACCCGTATTTCCGGCTAAGTCAGTAACCTCCATATCGACGCTGATAACACCATCGGTCAGGCTACTGATATCTTGACCACTGATGGTCAACACACCATTGGCATCGACGCTCACATCGGCACTACCAACTAACAGTGTGCTGGTCCCATCACTTAAGGTGACGTTACCTACCACACCGCCGCTTTCAACCTGACCACTCAGGGTGACGCTCAATGCTTCAGCCGCATTAATCAAGTCATCATCAAAGGTAATGCTGTTAACACCATCGCCATTGGTTGGCGCAGTTGCATCGATAACTTCAGTACCGGGAACCCCGGTATTACCCGCCGCATCAGTCGCGGTGGCACTCACTTCAACACCATCTGCAATCGGTGTCGCCGGCGTTGCACTCCAGTCACCATTGGCATCCGCATTGGCGGTCAGATCGGTTTGGCCATCTTCATCAATATCGATATTGACCGTGCTATTCGCTTCTGCAGTCCCTGTCAGTTCTTCACCGTTGCTCGGATCGATAATCGGCGCTGCTGGCGCTGTTGCATCGAGGGTACTGGTAGCGGTTAAGCTACCCGTATTGCCGGCTAAGTCAGTAACCTCCATATCGACGCTGATAACACCATCGGTCAGGCTACTGATATCTTGACCACTGATGGTCAACACACCATTGGCATCCACACTCACATCGGCGCTATCAACTAACAGTGTGCTGGTCCCATCACTTAAGGTGACGTTACCTACCACACCGCCGCTTTCAACCTGACCACTCAGGGTGACGCTCAATGCTTCAGCCGCATTAATCAAGTCATCATCAAAGGCAATACTATTAAGGCCATCGCCATTGGTTGGCGCAGTTGCATCGATAACTTCAGTACCGGGAGCCCCGGTATTACCCGCCGCATCAGTCGCGGTGGCACTCACTTCAATACCATCGGCAATCGGTGTCGCCGGCGTTGCACTCCAGTCACCATTGGCATCCGCATTGGCGGTCAGATCGGTTTGGCCATCTTCATCAATATCGATATTGACCGTGCTATTCGCTTCTGCAGTCCCCGTCAGTTCTTCACCATTGCTCGGATCGATAATCGGCGCTGCCGGCGCTGTTGCATCGAGGGTACTGGTAGCGGTTAAGTTACCCGTATTGCCGGCTAAGTCAGTAACCTCCATATCGACGCTGATAACACCATCGGTCAGGCTACTGATATCTTGACCACTGATGGTCAACACACCATTGGCATCCACACTCACATCGGCACTATCAACTAACAGTGTGCTGGTCCCATCACTTAAGGTGACGTTACCTACCACACCGCCGCTTTCAACCTGACCACTCAGGGTGACGCTCAATGCTTCAGCCGCATTAATCAAGTCATCATCAAAGGCAATACTATTAAGGCCATCGCCATTGGTTGGCGCAGTTGCATCGATAACTTCAGTACCCGGAGCCCCGGTATTACCCGCCGCATCAGTCGCGGTGGCACTCACTTCAACACCATCGGCAATCGGTGTAGACGGCGTTGCACTCCAGTCACCATTGGCATCCGCATTGGCGGTCAGATCGGTTTGGCCATCTTCATCAATATCGATATTGACCGTGCTATTAGCTTCTGCAGTCCCCGTCAGTTCTTCACCATTGCTCGGATCGATAATCGGCGCTGCTGGCGCTGTTGCATCGAGGGTACTGGTAGCGCTTAAGTTACCCGTATTGCCGGCTAAGTCAGTAACCTCCATATCGACGCTGATAACACCATCTGTCAGGCTACTGATATCTTGACCACTGATGGTCAACACACCATTGGCATCTACACTCACATCGGCACTATCAACTAACAGTGTACTGGTCCCATCACTTAAGGTGACGTTACCTACTACACCGCCGCTTTCAACCTGACCACTCAGGGTGACGCTCAATGCTTCAGCCGCATTAATCAAGTCATCATCAAAGGCAATACTATTAAGGCCATCGCCATTGGTTGGCGCAGTTGCATCGATAACTTCAGTACCCGGAGCCCCGGTATTACCCGCCGCATCAGTCGCGGTGGCACTCACTTCAACACCATCGGCAATCGGTGTAGACGGCGTTGCACTCCAGTCACCATTGGCATCCGCATTGGCGGTCAGATCGGTTTGGCCATCTTCATCAATATCGATATTGACCGTGCTATTCGCTTCTGCAGTCCCTGTCAGTTCTTCACCATTGCTCGGATCGATAATCGGCGCTGCTGGCGCTGTTGCATCGAGGGTACTGGTAGCGGTTAAGTTACCCGTATTTCCGTCAGAATCGGTCACAACCATCGACACCGTAATTTTACCATCGGTCAAACTACTAATATTTTGACCGCTGATCGTAACCACACCATTGGCATCAATGCTCACATCGGCGCTATCAACTTGTAGGTCAGTGGTACCATCGGTCAAGGTAATAGTGCCGATAACACCACCCGTTTCAACCTTACCCGTCAAGGTAACGCCTAATGCTTCAGCCGCATTAATCAAGTCATCATCAAAGGCAATACTATTAAGGCCATCGCCATTACCTGGTGCGGTCGCATCAATAATCTCTGTGCCTGGCGCACTAGTATTACCTGCTTCATCAGTCGCTGTAGCACTCACTTCAACACCATCGGTAATCGGTGTAGACGGAGTAACACTCCAATCACCATCAGTATCGGCCTGGGTGGCCAAATCAGTTTGCCCGTCGCCATCAATGTCGATATTAACCGTACTACCCGCTTCTGCAGTACCGCTAAGTTCAAAGCCCGCACTTGGGTCAATAATTGGCGCCGCTGGTGCCGTCGCATCAAGCACACTGGTGTTAGTTAGGTTCCCGCTATTACCAACAGCATCGGTGACCTCCATGGTGACGATAATTTCGCCATCACTAAGACCACTAATATCTTGACCGCTGATCGTCAGCACACCATTAGCATCAACGCTCACATCCGCACTATCAACTAACAGTGTGCTTGTCCCATCACTTAAAGTGACGTTACCAACCACACCACCGTTTTCAATTTGACCACTCAGTGTTACAGCCAGTGCTTCAACGGCATTAATCAGAGCATCATCAAAAGCAATACTGTTAACACCATCACCATTACTCGGAGGAGCCGCATCGATAATCACAGCACTTGGGCCACTAGTATTACCCGCCTCATCGGTCGCGGTGGCACTCACCTCAACACCATCCGCAATCGGTGTTATCGGCGTCACACTCCAATCACCATTCTCATCGGCTGTAGTTGTTAAATCGGTTTGACCATCTTCATCAATGTCGAGATTGACCGTACTACCCGCTTCGGCAGTACCCGTCAGTTCTTCACCGTTGCTCGGGTCAATAATTGGCGCTTCAGGAGGAATTGTATCGATGGTAATTAAGCCATCGGTTTGGCTCTCATTACCTGCGGGGTCTGTTGCAACGACGATAACGGGCGTTTCGCCTTCAGGTAGTTCAGCAAGTTCATCATCAGCTAATTGCCAAGTACCATCACCATTATTAACAGCATTATATTCAGCACCATCAACAATAACCGTGATCTCTGCATCATGGTCATCAACAGTGCCGGTTAAAGCCGGTGTATTATCATTACTAAGGATGGAATCAACGGTAACATTTGGCCCAGTATTATCCACTGGCGCAGCATCCGAACCATCCGAGCCGCCAGCGAGTGCTGCACCTAATACAAGCCCTCCCAAAACAACCGGCAACCACGGAAACAAAAAATTGACCGAATCATAGCCGAGGCTTTGATAGCTCTCTTCGCCGTCTTTAAGCTCCCATAAAAGGTCACTTTCCAAACCAGTTTGAGGTACAAAATTATAATAAGAACCGTCTTCAGCCAAACCAACTAATGCAGGTGGATTTTCAAGATCATAATAATCAGAAATAACTAAATCAGGGGCTGCATCTGCTGCAGAATCACTTAGTCTAACTTCTAAATCAGCATTATTTCTTTTAAAAAGAACCTGCTGTGGAGCGACATTAAAATCTAGCTGACGAAGTTCAATAACCGTATCGGCTTGGGCATTTATATTAACAAGACTCTCATTTAAACCCGCAACCTTAGAGTCTAAAACCCCTTCAGAATTCTGAACAATGACTTGAAAAGTGGTTGTCATAATGAACCTACAAAATAATTTATTTGATTAAGGCTTCTTAAACTTAATTTGATTACTCAGACAAAGACTCGTAGTGCCCTCTCAGCTGAACACTGACTCGACGGTCTGGTTGCAAGCATTGAATAAGCGCTGGACGGGTAAGTGAATCAGGGCAATCTGTTGTGACAGGTTCAGCACTGCCAAACCCAACAGCTTGAATATCACCCTGTATGCCATGACTAGTTAAATAAGAGGCGATCGTTTGCGCACGCGCTTCCGATAAAGCTTGATTGTAAGCATCCCCCCAACCGGTCGGCATGGCCAACAATAACCACGCGATTTGACTTGAGATCAAAAGAGCTAACTTCTTTAACCAAATCATCCAATCGATCTTTAGCGATCAAATCAACCAGCATTGCACCATCAAACTCAAAAAGAGCATCTGCATTTAAATCTATCTCTTTAAGGACGATTTCTTTTTCTGGAGAACAGCGAGGATAATTTCGGTTAGTTAAAAAAGATCGATGCTCTAGATCAGATAATTCATCTTTCGCAACATCTTCGCTAACTCGTTCAAACTGTATCGCACCTTTAGAAGCTGAAACTATTTTTATAAATTCATTTTGACCAGGGACTGACTGAAAAATTAGACTCTGTTTAATATCTTTAACAGTTTTTAGTGTGACTTCGTTTTCACCAAAACAAATATTACTAACCAAGTATTGACCCGGCATAAGCCCACCAACAACACGATCGTCATGGGTTATTAAGACCGAACTATCAATAAAATTATCAGCATCCTTATCCGTCCGATAAACGATCAATTCTGCTTTGTTTAAACTAGGTGAAATGAGGCTTTCTTGAATACTACCTTCAGGTCCGACCAAATAGTTTGGCGTATTCGAAGAACACCCTGAAGACAAAATAACTGAAGCGGAAAGACAGGCAATAAAAAGAGGTTTTGCTAACATATGAGTTTCCCTTTCAAACAACAACAATCCTTGAAATGAATACTAAATAAATAAATATTAAATATCAACTAGCAATAACAGCCAAAAAAGTAGGGTTAAAATCACAACCAATGCCACTGAAGGCACAGGTTAACAGCTTCAAAAAAAACAGCGAAAACGACTCAAACCCTGATAATTCACGGGCTACAGCAAATAAAAACTGATGACGGAAAGATAAAAAATCCATTAAAAACTTCCAAAATTCTGCAGCCTCCAGCACTATAAATTCACAAAAAAAATATTAATTTTTTTTTACAAAAACGTCATTTCAGTACAATTTTTGACCAACTTTTATCGAGATTTACACAAAATGGTTACATAATATTTGCAAAAACAGATCTATCAGAGTAATCGCCGCACCTTTACTGTGTGTATCATGGTCAAACACACTGACACTTCGCTGATGTTCGACAGCAAGGGACGAGAAAACCCTCCCCTAGCTGTATAGAAGCACATACACACTACTTTACAAAGAGCAGCACACAACACAGCCAGATCGTTGCAAGCAGGTTACAGCGAGGATATTAAAAGAGGATTACGAATTGGAAAATTGAGCAAAACGATTTGGAGTACTGCGCCCGATCTCAACTTTATCTAGATAGCGCATAGCGGTATGCTGTCGCAATGATAGTGACAACATACCCCCATTAATATATCCGACAAGTCGCTTTACTTACTTTGCAGCGAGAATCTCTCTGCGCATAGAGGTTCAGTGCCGTAATACTGCTGCAAAGCAGCAAGCAACTTCGCTGCACGCGAGGGAAGCCCGCTAACAAGATAATTTATAACCTGCTGCTGAACGGCGCTTTTAAAGGTGTCGCTTGCGCCCATATTGGCCCCAAGGTTATCCGCGCTGAAGTGAAATTTATGCCCTGCGGCTTCTGACAACAGCCATTCCAATGCTTGCGGCTTAACCTCGACTTTTTCAAATTCAGCCTGCTCTGCAGCCGTTCGGCCATCCGGTTTATACCAATAGCCAAAATCAACCAATAAGCGGCGCTGCTCTCCAGCGACACACCAATGGCTAATCTCGTGTAATGCACTGGCAAAAAAACCATGGGCAAAAATGATGCGATGATGAGGGTTTTGATCATCGGCAGGCAGATAGATAGGTTCATCATCGCCCCGCTCTAACACGGTATTCAAGCTGTCACTAAAAAGCCCGTTGAATAGATGAATCAAACTGTCAGGTGTGCGTGGGTTCATATAAGGTCGGTCGCGTTTATGGCTGATACTTAACCCAGGTAGTTTGATTCAGCCACCAACTTTCACCAGTATTGTGATCGATACGGGCTGCTACATAGCCTTTTACATCACCGTTAGCACGTAACAACTGAACATCGTAGGACGAAATCGCAGGAGCGTCTGCCTCTTCCAAAGGCTGCCAGCTATTCGCTGCGGAAATCCAACTCTCACCAGAAAAACGATTATAACGGATCATCACCCACTGACCTTTAGCGGTATAGCAACTAGCCAATTTAAAGGGATCACCTCCGCCAAGTTCCGGTGCTAGTTGTTGCAGCTCAATCAGTTGCTGGTCTAAGCGCGCCATCATCTCTTGCATTTCATTATTAGGAGGCGCGGCAGCGGGAGTTGCACCGGAGGATCGCTTCACCTCTTGCGCTAGTACTTGAAATTGAGTCAACAACAATTGCACCCGCTCAGCAACCGCACTATTTTGCACTTTAAGTTCGAGAAACTGTTCCTGCAACAGGGTAATACGGCTATTAAGTTGATCAAACTGCGCCCCCTGGTCCACCGCAACAGCTGCTGGGGCAACCGGTGACTCAGCCATTGACGCATTGTCTGGCTGCACATTAGCAGCGTTACAACCCGCCAGTGTAAACAGGCTAAGAAAGGTTAATGCAGCGACTCGATTCACAATGTTCTCCTATGTTTGGCTGCGCTTATTCTAACGGATGGCAAGACTGAGTAGTACCGCTTATAACGCAGGTCGCAAAATAGATCCAATTATTTAATAACAGCCGTTTGGCTACCCGTTTTACCGGTATTTTCAACCCAGTTAATGATCAACTCATCATCGCTCACTGCCCCGATAAAGCTAAACCCAATAAAAGGGTTTGCGGCGATATTGATTCCGAGATTGGCCTCGAAAACTGTTTTTTCACCATGCAGTACTGTTATCTCCTGAAGGAACGCTGCTGAAGTCAACTCACCAGTCGCCTCATCTGAACTCAAGCCATCCTGCATTGGGTGATTTATCGCCAATTTAACCTGAGTCGCTTCCCCTTTCATCTTAGCCCTAACGGCCATAATATCCGTCATATTAGCTTCTGTAGGCAAAGGGGCCAGCTTAGCTATCGATTTAACCTCAACCTCCTGAGATGCACTAAGCAGTTGACCATCCGCTTTAACCACGGCGGTAACCACCGTAGTTTTTGCCATACGAATACGAGTGAGCACCTCTGCCTGAGTCCCCTCCGGGAGCATAAACTCAGCAACCAAAGGGTTGGGGCTGCCCTCAAGAAATAAACTAATAGACTCAACATTTGCCAACGACACGGTAACGGATACCGGTACCACTGAGCCGTCAACAGCAACACGGGGCACTTGCAGATGGATATCATCACTAACCACAGGCTCTGCCGCAAACATCATCTGTATCGCATCCTCCTGAGTCGCTGCCGAAAATGCGGCTGCATTCCATCCAGCCATAACCTGTCGAGGCAGTAACCCGCCAACACTAACCAATGCCCCACAACTGATCATCGCTTTCATCACTGCTCGACGATTCATCATTTTATATCCTTAATTCTCTAGCATCGCGGCCTTAACCATCGAATACGACTCGCCTTTGCAATAGACGAATATTACCCTACTCGCAGGCCCTGTCTATCGCTTCATCAGCGGAGCAGCAAAAAGCCGCAGCCAAGGCTGCGGCTTTAAGGGCTTGATGCTATTTTAACGATGCTGCCAAAGCGGTTTTCGCTTCTGAATAAAGGCATCAATACCTTCGCCTGCATCATGGGTGAGCATATTTTCAGTCATCACCCGACTGCACTCCGCATAAGCCTCATTAAGCGGTTTATCAATCTGACGGACATAGGCTTGTTTACCAATCGAAATCGCTTTACGCGAGCTAGCAGCAATTTTGCCCGCTACCTCTAAGGCTTTTTGTGCGACCAAATCATCGTCTACGACCCAGTTGACCAAACCAATCTCTGCCGCTTTCTCGGCACTGATCATATCGCCAAGCAACAACATCTCCATCGCATGTTTTTTACTCACAGACCTACTCAGGGCAACCATTGGCGTGGAACAAAAAAGACCAATATTCACGCCGGGGGTAGCAAAACGTGACGATGCGGCAACAACCGCCAGATCACAGCTCGCCACTAACTGACACCCTGCTGCCGTTGCAACACCATGTACCTGCGCAATCACGGGGATCGGTAAGTTAACAACTCGCTGCATAAGCTCTGAACAGGTATCAAAAGTGCATTGATAGTAATCCTCTGCACCTTCACCCAGCATCTGCTTTAGATCATGGCCAGAACAAAAACCTCGACCACTGCCGCTTAACACAACCACCCGAACACTGTGATCATCAGCAATGGCATCAAACGCAGCGATCAGCGCTTGCATCAGCTCCATTGATAGGGAGTTGTAAGCATCGGGACGGCTTAATGTTAGCTTACAAATGCCATCATTATCCTCACGCATCAATAGTGCATCGCTCATAGAAACCTCAATTGTTATTTTTAATTATTGAAAAACTAAAGCAAAACAATCCAAAAATAAAGGTTTACCCTTATTTAGTAGACTAAATTGATGGCATTAAGCAGAAAGGTGTTTGACTAAAAAACGATCTAATTGATTGGCAAACTGTTGTCGATCCTGCTGATTCAGCTTGGCAGGACCACCAGTATCAATACCAGAACCCCGCAACTGATCCATAAAATCGCGCATATTCAGTCGTTGCCGAATATTTTCAGGGGTATAAAACTCTCCTCTGGGATTGAGCGCATGAGCCCCCTTTTCAAGCACCTCAGATGCCAGCGGAATATCCGCAGTAATCACTAAATCCCCAACAGCGCTCTTCTGCACGATATAGTTATCCGCCACATCAAAGCCAGCAGGCACCTGCACCGCACTAATAAAAGCGGATGGCGGTGTCTGCAAAAACTGATTAGCAACCAGTACCGTATTTACTTTGGTGCGCTGCGCAGCCCGAAAAAGAATCTCTTTAACCACGTTAGGACAGGCATCAGCATCAACCCAGATATTCATAACGTAGACTCCAGCTAATCAGAGTGAAAGGATATCTATCATTTCAGGGAGTGGCCCCGAATTCGAACGAGCCGACCCGCTAGGCTCGACAACACCTTGGGAATAACCCCGTTGCAATCCTTTAAAGTCAAATAGCTCAGTATCGGCCAAATGAGAGGGTACGACGTTGCGTAACGAGCGGAACATAATTTCAATACGGCCAGGATGATGCTTATCCCAATCCTGCAGCATCTCTTTAACAACCTGACGCTGTAATCCATCCTGCGATCCACACAGGTTACAAGGGATTATCGGAAACGCCCGCAACTCCGCATAGGCAGCAATATCTTTTTCCCGTGCATAGGCTAGCGGTCGGATCACCATGTTTTTGCCATCGTCACTCACGAGCTTAGGAGGCATCGATTTAAGCTTGCCACCATAAAACATATTCAAGAAAAAGGTTTCAAGGATATCATCACGGTGATGCCCTAGTGCAATCTTATTGGCACCGATCTCTTCAGCAAAACCATACAAGGTACCACGTCGTAAACGAGAGCAGAGCGAACAGGTCGTTTTGCCCTCCGGCACCAACTCTTTCACAACCGAATAAGTGTCTCTTTCAATAATGTGAAACGGTACATCAATTTTAGCTAAGTACTCAGGCAAGACATGCTCAGGAAAGCCTGGCTGCTTTTGGTCTAAATTGACGGCAATGATATCAAAACGGATTGGCGCACTCTTCTGTAAATTCATCAGAATATCCAACATAGCAAATGAATCTTTGCCACCGGATAAGCACACCATTATTTTGTCGCCATCTTCGATCATATTAAAGTCTTCGATCGCGCGGCCAGTTTCTCGACGCAGACGTTTCTGCAATTTATTCAGTCGAGTTTTCTGTTGTTTTGCCAGTTCTTCGCTCATATACACATTCAGGCTGTTAAAAAAGGCGGGGATTATAGCGGATTGTAATAGAAGAATCAGCCTGCAAATCAGTGGCACCCCGGGCAGGCTACCACTAAGTCACAGAGATTAAAGATGTTTAGTCACGCTGGGCGGAAACTTCAGCCTGATCAGCTACGGTCAGTACCGACTCCCGATCAAGATTAAGAACTGTTAACAGCTCACCCATCGCATTAAGTACCCGGAATTGAGTCAAGACACGATCTTTATCTGCTTTAAGCAGTTCACGACGCGCTTCAAAGAGCTCATTTTCGGCATCAAGCAAATCGACCAATGTACGACGACCCAAACTAAACTGCTGCTGATAAGCGTCTAACGTTTTCTCAGATTCGATCACATGCGCTTCAAGAAACTCCATCTGACGTTCCAGCAACTGATAGGCATTCCATGACAGACTCATACCCTCAGCGACTTCACGTTGTGCACGATCACGAATAGCACTCGCTTCCATCAATTGATAGTAAGCCGCTTTCTTACGATAAGCGTCGCCATTACCATTGAATAGGTTATAACGCATCCGAATCATGGCCGTAAGGTCATTATTATAACCCTCGGTACCATCTAGATTATTATTCCATGTTCCGCCAAGCTCTAAACGCACATCAGGATGGAAATCAGAATCACGGGTTTTCAACTGCGCAACTGCGGCATCCACATCTAACTGAGCCGACAATAACGTTGGGTGAATCCGACCAGCTCGCTCTAAAGCCTGCTCATAAGCAACCGGCATATGCTCATCCACCGCTTCAGGCTTAACCAAACCAACGGCTTCCTGACCAACAATTTTGTAATAGCGGGCTTTCGCATCAAGCACATTATTATCAGTTGCCAGATAATTAGTATGGGCACGACTCAGTCGACCTTTAACCTGAGAAAGATCTGACGCTGACCCCAGACCATGCTCTGAACGCTTACGAATACCATTCAGAATTTCGATATGAGCTTCGAGGTTAGCCGCCGCCAATACGGACTCTTCTTGCGCATGAATCACCGACATGTATGCATCGGCCACTTCAAGGGTGGTATTTTCTGCCACATTCCAAAGTTGGTAGCGATGCGCTTCAGCTTCAGCAGTCGTCCGATCATTATCATTTCGAGTGCGTCGGCCATCGTACAATAACTGACTCACGGTCAGCGATGCTTCACCACGTTCGAGATCAACATAGTTAGAACTGCCAGTCGCTGCACGCGTTGTTGGGCTATTGGTCCACTCTCCACCCCAACCAAATGCCACATCCACTTTTGGCTTATAACCCGCTTTGGATGCGCCAACCTGCTCGACACGACTCAGATACTGATTTTTGACAATTGCCACATCAGGTGAGTTTCCAATGGCAAAAGACGTTGCTTCCACCAATGTTTGTGACGAGACGGTACCCGACCACATCATTAGTGCCAGTGCGCCAGCACTCAATTTATTTTTATGACCCATTGAACCGTTCCCCCCGGATAAAGTCCATTTAAACGTTATCGTTCTCTTAATGCTTGCTGCTGTGCCTTAAATATAGGCTTAAGCAGATAATCAAGTACACTTTTCTTACCTGTCATGATATCAACTGTCGCTGTCATGCCAGGTATAATGGGTAGAGATGTAACCCCCCGCCCAAGATCTGTATTCTCTGTACGTACACGAATCAAGTAATAAAGATTACCCTTTTCATCTTCAATCGTATCCGCACTAATATGCTCTAGTGTACCCTTCAATCCACCATAGATGGAGAAATCATACGCTGTAAGCCGAACTACCGCATTTAACCCAGGTCGCAGAAAAGCAATATCCTTAGGTGAAATCTTCGCTTCGATGAGCAAATGATCTTCTGTCGGTACAATCTCAATCAAATCCATACCCGGCTGTATAACACCGCCGATCGTATTAACAGAGATGGTTTTAATCGTCCCATGTACTGGTGATACAACGGTGGTTCGATCAACCCGATCACGTAAGTTAACCTGCGCTTCAGTTTTTTGTTTCAACTGAGCCAGACTTTCGTTCAACTTTTGCTGACTTTCACTTCGGGCATTTAACGCGATTTCCCGACGTTTCGCAACCGATTCCTCGATACTTAGCCGGACTTTCGGCAACAGCAGCTTCGCCCCTTCAAGATCCTGCTTATAGCGATTGAGCTCCCGTTGTAACTTAATTAGCTCAATTTCTGGAATCACGCCATCATCTGCTAACGGTTTAGTCATATCCAGTTCACGCAGGCCAAGTTTATAAGAACGGTAAAGATGGCTAATTTTAGACTCCAGCTCTTTTGCTTCCTGATCACCCTGCTCAATCTGACGGCCAATAATATCTAGCTGATTATTTAGGTTTCTCAGATATTCACTCAACTGGGATTGCTCTCGGTCGAGTAAATCGGGGTTCTTTGCCTGCCAGTCAGCATCGAGTGCAATAGGCTGCGGGTCAATCTTTACCTGCTCCTTCCAGCCACTCTTAGGCTCTACATCATTGATAATAATGCTTTCGAGTTCAGCCCGATGCCGAGCAATCGAAACCTCAAGATAGGCTTTCTCCTGTGCCTGGCCTCTAAAGTCCGATAAAAACCGTGTTTCATCTAACCGGAGTAAAGGCTCTCCAGCTTCAACCTTATCGCCCTCTTTAACATATAACTCTTTGAGTATGCCGCCTTCCAGATATTGCACAACCTGTATCTGTTGCGATGGAATTACACTGCCTTCGCCTCGGGTAATTTCATCTAACTCAGCAAAATAAGCCCAAGTAATCGCCACAAAGACAAAACAAACAACACCCCATAGCAAAATCTGGGAACTTCGTGGCGTATCAAGCAATACACTGGCTGCCGCATTATCAATAAAATCATGCAAGCCATCATCGACCGCATGTTTATCCTGTTTCGATTGAGTCATCAGCCCAAGAGCGCGTTTTACCTTTGACGGTTCTTTTTCGACAGCTGCCGGTGCGTTATCGGTTTTGAAATCACCCATCAGGATTTCGCCCCTTGTTTGGCCTTTTGTTGATTGACCCCTTCACGCAACCAATTGACCACTTCAGCTTTAGGTCCGTCTGCAATCAAACGACCATTTTCAAGCACGATAATACGATCGACAACATCTAACAAACTTGATTTATGGGTACTCAGAATCACCGTTTTACTTCGATCCAATGCTTTAAGTTGATTCATCAGCCTAACTTCTGATTTACGATCAAGATGACTGCTCGGTTCATCCAGAAGCATAATAGGCGGATCCATAACAATTGCCCTTGCCGCAGCGACGGATTGACGTTGGCCACCTGACAACTGCCGACCACCTTCCCCCACTTGGCGCTCCAAACCCTCTGGGTCTTGATCAGTGAAAGCCGTTACGCCGCCCCACTGCGCAGCGCGTAACAGGTTCTCATCACTGGTAAAAGGGGCTCCCATCACAATATTGTCCCTAATACTGCCAAAGAACAGATGGTTTTCCTGCATAATCGCACCAATATTACGCCGCAGATCTGCCGGGTGTAACTGGCCAATATTGACACCATCAATACGTACATCACCCTTAGTGCATTGATATAATCCGAGAATCAACTTCTCTAATGAACTTTTACCAGCACCAATGCCGCCAATTAAAGCGACACGCTCTCCCGGTTGAATCGTAAAACTAACTTCATGCAGGGCGTAATTTTGCTGCCCTGGGTAGGAAAAACAAACTTTATCAAACTCTATTTTTCCTTTTAGCGTAGGGCGACTCACATAACTTTTACCCTCTTCCTCTTCGACAGGCATCTCCATCACCTGATTAATCAGGCTCATGGAAGCCTTGGCTTGATTATAGCGCGTCGCCAATAAAGACAGTTGTGCCAACGGCTGAACAGCACGTCCTCCGAGCATCACAGCAGCAATAATCCCCCCCATACTCAAATCACCCGCAGCAACTAAGTAGACCCCCATAACAACCGTTCCCACGGTCATCATCTGTTGCAGAAAGCCGGATAAAGTAGATGCACCATTAGCCAATTTACGAGTTTGAATATCGTGCTGTCCCATTTTACTAACAGCCTGTTCCCAAACAACTTGATACTGACTTTGGGCACCATTGATTTTAACAGCCTCTATGCCGGTTAAACCTTCAACCAGCGTGGCCTGTTTCTGCGATGCAATTTTTGACGTTAACTCTATCTGCTTCGCTAATGGTTTTTGAATATATAGGCTATAGCCGATTAAGATGATCATCACCACCAGTGGCACAAGCACCAAAGGTCCACCGACGGCCCATATCACCAAGAGGAACAACAGCGCAAACGGTAGATCAATTAGTGCCCCTAGAGTTGCCGAGGTAATGAATTCACGAATCATTTCAAACGATTGCAAATTGTTTGCAAAGGCACCGACGGATAAAGGTCGTGCTTCCAAACGGATGCCCATCACTCTGGCAAATATTTTGGCTGACAACTGTAGATCGAGTTTTTTACCTGCGACATCAATAAAATAGGATCGCAGATGTTTCAAAATGAGATCAAAAACAAACACGATAGCCACACCAATAGCTAAAACCCAGAGTGAGTCAAACGCAAGGTTCGGTACAATCCTGTCGTACACATTCATGACAAATAAAGGTGAAGCAATGGCAAATAAGTTAATCAACAACGAAGCGATCATGACATCACGATAGATCGGTGCAGCACTGCGAAATGTCGCCCAAAACCAGTGTCCTTCCTGTGTATCTAATACATCTGGACTACGCTGATCAAAACGATATTTTTTACGTATATAAAAAAGGTGGCCGGAATAGATTTCTTGCAGCGCTTCAAGCGACAGTTCAACCTCACCATCACCGCTCTCTGATTGTAAAATCCGCGCCGTGCCCGCATCTTGATCGATAGACATTAAGATGCAGCTGTTATGATTCTGTAATAACAATACACAGGGCAGCAGTAACTCATGTATCTCTGACAACGATTGGTCTGCTAACCGAGCTGACAACCCCGCACGTTCCGCTGCACGGGGAAATAACTCCAAAGTTAATCGGTTATCAACGAGCGGTAGCCCACTACTCAGAGAGTCTTCTGATGCAGGCGTCCCGTAGTATTTACTCAAGAGAACCAATGCATCCAGCAAAGGATCAACAAACTGCTCTCGGCTAGTGCCAAATACCCAATCTGACTGTGATTCTTCCACTATTTTTTATTGCCTCTTTGGAAAACTAACTACCTCACATGCCCATTGGTTTGCAATTAGCAGATGAAGACATTCCCACCAAACAAAATACCAAACAGTTGTTCGATATTGATTGATAAACAAAAAAATGGGCAGCTCCCAAGAGCCACCCATTAACGGTCAAACGATCAGTTTAGATTGATCAATCAATTGCGTCAGAAGATCATTATTAGTCGCCGATGAATCCAAACTCAAATCACTTCTCAGGCTATCAAGACTCACATTATCGAGAACAATTTCCTGCACAACATCGCCAGCGGCGCTGTCTTTGACATTCAACACAGTGTCACCACTGTTTTCTGTCAAGCTCAGGTAGGATTCAATCACACCACCCGAAGTTGCTAGGCCCAAAGAGTCAAGCAGATCAGACAGGTCAAGCTTATCCTCAGCAACGCTAAAGTCTTGAATATGATCACTTGCAGGAGTTGTTGCACTGCCCTGATCACCACTGTTCCACTTGAATGTATCAGCACCAACACCGCCCATCAGCAGATCATCGCCCTCACCACCGATCAGAATATCATTGCCACCTAGGCCATCAATAATGTCATTGCCATCAGTGCCAAGTAAACGATCATCACCTGAAGTTGCCGTGGTTTGATACTTTTCTATCAACAGCGTAAGCGGCTGATCTAACGACTTATCACCATCATTATCCATAACACTAATAATGAAGTTTTCCGTCACATCAGCGTCATTATGGACAGTAGAGACATAGGTAAAGTTTCCGGTGGTAAAGTCCAGATCCATCTCACCTTCGGTCAAACTTATCGTTTTGATTGGGTTAGCAGCATCATAGCTATAAGTCACACCATCATAGGTGAGCTCTAAAATATGACCACCATCAGCACCAAACACCACACCAGAACTACCATCACTCGCAAACAGGGTTCCTTGAACAGGATCAACGGTGGCCAGCAGTACATCACTTAGGCTAATAACATCAGCAACAATCTCTGACGTCTTACCTGCGATAACTTGCACAGTATTGAGGTAAGCGGTACTTAAGCTCGAACCAATGCCCACTACTTCTAAATCGATCCCGTTACCATTGATAAAGGCATCCCAGCTAGTTAAATAGGCATCGTCAAGGTATCCCGTACCCACACCATCCTGGCTATTTGAACCAGTAACATCTGTCGAGTTCGACGTAGCGTCATTGTACTCTTTGGTTGGTGCGCCATCAGAAAGGAAGTATGCAACGGTATGATCAGCTACTGGAGCCCCGGCATATCCGGATTCAGTTACCGCCACCGCAGCTTCATAGTTAGTCCAGCTATCAGACATACCAGAAATAGCAACGCCATTTTCAAGTATATTATCATTGCCATTCATGGTTAGCAGGCTTAGGTATGTCAACGCTTGTGTCGACGTCATCCAGCCCAAATTAACACCCTGAGTACTAAATAACGTCAAGTTAACATTGGTTACTCCCTGCACCTCGTAGGCATTAATGGTATCAATTAGAGCCTGCTTCGCAATATCGAAACGAGTTGAACCATTGCCTGCATCTCGATTCATAGAGCCAGAAACATCAAGAGTCAGAACCATATTAGTAGAGACTGATTCAGGGACATTAACAGAGATGCCAATCGTATTATTACTCACTGCTGGTACATCATCATGGATAGTGATATCCAATGTTGAGGTATAGGTTGCTCCACCTAAGTCAGTCATTTCATAGATAAAGCTATCAACCGCTGTATCTGTCAATGTTGCCGACATCTCAGGTCCAGTGATCGTAAAGTTATCGATATAGGCGTCTTCATCACCCCGACTACTACTTGCCAACAGTTCAAAGTCAGCCTGGCCCTGATCATCCAGCGTGATATCAAAAGAGTAAGACTGAGAGCCTCCTGAATGGGAGTCATTCACGACTTCAGTACCATTAACTGTCACAACAAAATTATCATTGCCACCATCCCAATCACTCGTCGCTTCAAAATCGAAAGAAACTGTGACTGTTTGATTGGCATAGGCATTACCAAAATCAAACAGCTTAGTGGCTGTATCATTATTACCATCAATGAGTAGTCTATCGCCGCTTTCAACCGCGTTACTACCACCCCAACCATCGACAGAATTAGTGAATGTATCACTAGCCAAAGTAACAGTGGCGCCGGTTGCTGTGTATTGAACATGATCAATCGCATTATTGAGGGTATAAGTGTAATCCCCGGTAGCGCTATCAACCACGAGCGTATTACCTTCAGCCGTGGTAACGGTCACCAAATTGCCATTAACCACTGTGGTACCGCCAGCAATTGTCACATTACTGAGAGAGATGCCTGTCGGAATGGTATCGTCTGAGAGAATATTCCCGGTAGCAGTTTCACCCGTGCCGATACTGTTCGTACCACTCGCCATATCGGCTTCGAACACGTCATCGGCATTGGCATTCAGCGTAGGCACAGGCCGAGCTTCTCGGCTGACATCGAGGGTTACCGTACCAGAGCTAACATCGCCGTCAGCATCTTGAATGGTAAAACCAATCACTTCGTCATAATCAGTCACAAAACCTGCGTCGGTGACATATTCATATACGCCCGTGGACATATTGAGAGTCAGAACACCTTCTTGCGCCGTGTTAATCGTAATGGCGTTACCATTTACCACAGTACCATTAGCGGTATTAGTAATCCTGTTTGTATCAGCATCGTAACTATAGGTGACCGAGTCAATACTTACCGTACGTATATGCCCGTTACCATCAGCACCAAACCCACCGCTAGACAGTGAGCCAAATAGATTACCCTGCGTTGAAACAGGCACTGTCGCTAATAACTCATCAACCAATGAGGTACCCGCAAGAGTTGAGTCGATGGCATCACGTTCGACACCACTAGCACCATTGAAAGCAATCGGCTCAAGGGCTGTGATCGATGGCGCACCAAAACCAACCGCAAAGGAATCGATCTGATTAGCCGTGACAAAAGTTTCCCATTCAGTTTCTTCCGTCGCATCGATACCGGTCGTACCATCACCCGTCGTTGGCTGACCATCAGATAAGAAATATGAAATATTTTTGCCACCGCTAATATAACCATTGGTTTCTACGAATGCCGTTTGGGCTGCAGCTAATGCGGCATCATAGTTTGTACTACCGTTCATATCAGCATCGGTTAAGGCATTAACATAAGCTTTCGCATCCGCCACGCTAATCCAACCGCCGTCACCTGGCACGCTAGCACTGCTGCTGAAATTAACGATCTGAACCGCGGTATAACCGGTATTATCATAAGAATCCAGCATACTGATAACAGCAGCTTTCATTTCGATAAGATTATTGCCATCCATACTGCCGGAGAAATCCAATATCAGCATGACATTAGATAAAGCCAACGGTACTTCAAGGGAATTACTCAAATCTCCATTAACCGGGCTATCATCCTCAACGCTGACAGTTAGGATACTATCGTCACTGTTAACGCCATCTGAAATAGAGACGCCAAACTGAAGATCCATAATATCTTCAGTACTGTTGACGGGGTGATCAAGTGGTGCCAGTAAGTTCACGCTGTAATCAACACTATGTCCTGTTGTATCAGTCGTCACACTGCTCAGCGAAATAGTCATAACATCTACACCGGTCGATGTGCTACCCGTCAAGGTGCTACTAGCCGCATCCCAATCCCAGTTATCGACATCGGCACCACCACTCTTAAGCGCGGTTAATGGTCCTGTCAGTGAGATATCAAACACCGTACTATCAGTGTCACTAAAGCGTAACGTACCACTGTCAAATGTCGCATCTGTTGTATCTACTGGGTCGCCAGTATTATCGGCTAAGCCACCCGATAACCCTTCCTCCGATACAGAAACCGCAGCGGGTAGCGTTATTACAGGGGTTTCATCATTATCTTCAATGGTGGCCACCGCGCTGGCGCTGTAATCCTGCGCGTTACTGGTCAACGTGCCGTTCAGGCTGAAGGTCTCATCCACTTCGTCGAACAGGTCATCAATGGTATCGGTCCGTACCTGCAGGCTGCTATCGCCTTCGCTCAGGCTGATGGCGCCGTTCACATCGGTCCAGGTGGTGCCGCCGTCGGTGCTGTACTGGAAGTTACCCGCCGCTGGATCGCTGAAGTAATCCGCATCCATCGCCGTGCCGTCCGCCAGACTCAGGGTCAGGGTCGATCCGGCCGCCGCGCCGGTTACGTCAACGCCGAACACCGCATCATCACCTTCGGGGATGCTAATGCCGCTCTGCGTCATATCCGCAGGGTCGCCAAAGGTCAGCGTTGGGCTGTCATTATCTTCAATGGTGGCCACCGCGCTGGCGCTGTAATCCTGCGCGTTACTGGTCAACGTGCCGTTCAAGCTGAAGGTCTCATCCACTTCGTCGAACAGGTCATCAATGGTATCGGTCCGTACCTGCAGGCTGCTATCGCCTTCGCTCAGGCTGATCGCGCCGTTCACATCGGTCCAGGTGGTGCCGCCGTCGGTGCTGTACTGGAAGTTACCCGCCGCTGGATCGCTGAAGTAATCCGCATCCATGGCCGTGCCGTCCGCCAGACTCAGGGTCAGGGTCGATCCGGCCGCCGCGCCGGTTACGTCAACGCCGAACACCGCATCATCACCTTCGGGGATGCTAATGCCGCTCTGCGTCATATCCGCAGGGTCGCCAAAGGTCAGCGTTGGGCTGTCATTATCTTCAATGGTGGCCACCGCGCTGGCGCTGTAATCCTGCGCGTTACTGGTCAACGTGCCGTTCAGGCTGAAGGTCTCATCCACTTCGTCGAACAGGTCATCAATGGTATCGGTCCGTACCTGCAGGCTGCTATCGCCTTCGCTCAGGCTGATCGCGCCGTTCACATCGGTCCAGGTGGTGCCGCCGTCGGTGCTGTACTGGAAGTTACCCGCCGCTGGATCGCTGAAGTAATCCGCATCCATCGCCGTGCCGTCCGCCAGACTCAGGGTCAGGGTCGATCCGGCCGCCGCGCCGGTTACGTCAACGCCGAACACCGCATCATCACCTTCGGGGATGCTAATGCCGCTCTGCGTCATATCCGCAGGGTCGCCAAAGGTCAGCGTTGGGCTGTCATTATCTTCAATGGTGGCCACCGCGCTGGCGCTGTAATCCTGCGCGTTACTGGTCAACGTGCCGTTCAGGCTGAAGGTCTCATCCACTTCGTCGAACAGGTCATCAATGGTATCGGTCCGTACCTGCAGGCTGCTATCGCCTTCGCTCAGGCTGATGGGGCCGTTCACATCGGTCCAGGTGGTGCCGCCGTCGGTGCTGTACTGGAAGTTACCCGCCGCTGGATCGCTGAAGTAATCCGCATCCATCGCCGTGCCGTCCGCCAGACTCAGGGTCAGGGTCGATCCGGCCGCCGCGCCGGTTACGTCAACGCCGAACACCGCATCATCACCTTCGGGGATGCTAATGCCGCTCTGCGTCATATCCGCAGGGTCGCCAAAGGTCAGCGTTGGGCTGTCATTATCTTCAATGGTGGCCACCGCGCTGGCGCTGTAATCCTGCGCGTTACTGGTCAACGTGCCGTTCAGGCTGAAGGTCTCATCCACTTCGTCGAACAGGTCATCAATGGTATCGGTCCGTACCTGCAGGCTGCTATCGCCTTCGCTCAGGCTGATCGCGCCGTTCACATCGGTCCAGGTGGTGCCGCCGTCGGTGCTGTACTGGAAGTTACCCGCCGCTGGATCGCTGAAGTAATCCGCATCCATGGCCGTGCCGTCCGCCAGACTCAGGGTCAGGGTCGATCCGGCCGCCGCGCCGGTTACGTCAACGCCGAACACCGCATCATCACCTTCGGGGATGCTAATGCCGCTCTGCGTCATATCCGCAGGGTCGCCAAAGGTCAGCGTTGGGCTGTCATTATCTTCAATGGTGGCCACCGCGCTGGCGCTGTAATCCTGCGCGTTACTGGTCAACGTGCCGTTCAGGCTGAAGGTCTCATCCACTTCGTCGAACAGGTCATCAATGGTATCGGTCCGTACCTGCAGGCTGCTATCGCCTTCGCTCAGGCTGATGGCGCCGTTCACATCGGTCCAGGTGGTGCCGCCGTCGGTGCTGTACTGGAAGTTACCCGCCGCTGGATCGCTGAAGTAATCCGCATCCATGGCCGTGCCGTCCGCCAGACTCAGGGTCAGGGTCGATCCGGCTGCCGCGCCGGTTACGTCAACGCCGAACACCGCATCATCACCTTCGGGGATGCTAATGCCGCTCTGCGTCATATCCGCAGGGTCGCCAAAGGTCAGCGTTGGGCTGTCATTATCTTCAATGGTGGCCACCGCGCTGGCGCTGTAATCCTGCGCGTTACTGGTCAACGTGCCGTTCAAGCTGAAGGTCTCATCCACTTCGTCGAACAGGTCATCAATGGTATCGGTCCGTACCTGCAGGCTGCTATCGCCTTCGCTCAGGCTGATCGCGCCGTTCACATCGGTCCAGGTGGTGCCGCCGTCGGTGCTGTACTGGAAGTTACCCGCCGCTGGATCGCTGAAGTAATCCGCATCCATGGCCGTGCCGTCCGCCAGACTCAGGGTCAGGGTCGATCCGGCCGCCGCGCCGGTTACGTCAACGCCGAACACCGCATCATCACCTTCGGGGATGCTAATGCCGCTCTGCGTCATATCCGCAGGGTCGCCAAAGGTCAGCGTTGGGCTGTCATTATCTTCAATGGTGGCCACCGCGCTGGCGCTGTAATCCTGCGCGTTACTGGTCAACGTGCCGTTCAGGCTGAAGGTCTCATCCACTTCGTCGAACAGGTCATCAATGGTATCGGTCCGTACCTGCAGGCTGCTATCGCCTTCGCTCAGGCTGATGGCGCCGTTCACATCGGTCCAGGTGGTGCCGCCGTCGGTGCTGTACTGGAAGTTACCCGCCGCTGGATCGCTGAAGTAATCCGCATCCATCGCCGTGCCGTCCGCCAGACTCAGGGTCAGGGTCGATCCGGCCGCCGCGCCGGTTACGTCAACGCCGAACACCGCATCATCACCTTCGGGGATGCTAATGCCGCTCTGCGTCATATCCGCAGGGTCGCCAAAGGTCAGCGTTGGGCTGTCATTATCTTCAATGGTGGCCACCGCGCTGGCGCTGTAATCCTGCGCGTTACTGGTCAACGTGCCGTTCAGGCTGAAGGTCTCATCCACTTCGTCGAACAGGTCATCAATGGTATCGGTCCGTACCTGCAGGCTGCTATCGCCTTCGCTCAGGCTGATGGCGCCGTTCACATCGGTCCAGGTGGTGCCGCCGTCGGTGCTGTACTGGAAGTTACCCGCCGCTGGATCGCTGAAGTAATCCGCATCCATCGCCGTGCCGTCCGCCAGACTCAGGGTCAGGGTCGATCCGGCCGCCGCGCCGGTTACGTCAACGCCGAACACCGCATCATCACCTTCGGGGATGCTAATGCCGCTCTGCGTCATATCCGCAGGGTCGCCAAAGGTCAGCGTTGGGCTGTCATTATCTTCAATGGTGGCCACCGCGCTGGCGCTGTAATCCTGCGCGTTACTGGTCAACGTGCCGTTCAGGCTGAAGGTCTCATCCACTTCGTCGAACAGGTCATCAATGGTATCGGTCCGTACCTGCAGGCTGCTATCGCCTTCGCTCAGGCTGATCGCGCCGTTCACATCGGTCCAGGTGGTGCCGCCGTCGGTGCTGTACTGGAAGTTACCCGCCGCTGGATCGCTGAAGTAATCCGCATCCATGGCCGTGCCGTCCGCCAGACTCAGGGTCAGGGTCGATCCGGCCGCCGCGCCGGTTACGTCAACGCCGAACACCGCATCATCACCTTCGGGGATGCTAATGCCGCTCTGCGTCATATCCGCAGGGTCGCCAAAGGTCAGCGTTGGGCTGTCATTATCTTCAATGGTGGCCACCGCGCTGGCGCTGTAATCCTGCGCGTTACTGGTCAACGTGCCGTTCAGGCTGAAGGTCTCATCCACTTCGTCGAACAGGTCATCAATGGTATCGGTCCGTACCTGCAGGCTGCTATCGCCTTCGCTCAGGCTGATGGCGCCGTTCACATCGGTCCAGGTGGTGCCGCCGTCGGTGCTGTACTGGAAGTTACCCGCCGCTGGATCGCTGAAGTAATCCGCATCCATCGCCGTGCCGTCCGCCAGACTCAGGGTCAGGGTCGATCCGGCCGCCGCGCCGGTTACGTCAACGCCGAACACCGCATCATCACCTTCGGGGATGCTAATGCCGCTCTGCGTCATATCCGCAGGGTCGCCAAAGGTCAGCGTTGGGCTGTCATTATCTTCAATGGTGGCCACCGCGCTGGCGCTGTAATCCTGCGCGTTACTGGTCAACGTGCCGTTCAGGCTGAAGGTCTCATCCACTTCGTCGAACAGGTCATCAATGGTATCGGTCCGTACCTGCAGGCTGCTATCGCCTTCGCTCAGGCTGATCGCGCCGTTCACATCGGTCCAGGTGGTGCCGCCGTCGGTGCTGTACTGGAAGTTACCCGCCGCTGGATCGCTGAAGTAATCCGCATCCATCGCCGTGCCGTCCGCCAGACTCAGGGTCAGGGTCGATCCGGCCGCCGCGCCGGTTACGTCAACGCCGAACACCGCATCATCACCTTCGGGGATGCTAATGCCGCTCTGCGTCATATCCGCAGGGTCGCCAAAGGTCAGCGTTGGGCTGTCATTATCTTCAATGGTGGCCACCGCGCTGGCGCTGTAATCCTGCGCGTTACTGGTCAACGTGCCGTTCAGGCTGAAGGTCTCATCCACTTCGTCGAACAGGTCATCAATGGTATCGGTCCGTACCTGCAGGCTGCTATCGCCTTCGCTCAGGCTGATCGCGCCGTTCACATCGGTCCAGGTGGTGCCGCCGTCGGTGCTGTACTGGAAGTTACCCGCCGCTGGATCGCTGAAGTAATCCGCATCCATGGCCGTGCCGTCCGCCAGACTCAGGGTCAGGGTCGATCCGGCCGCCGCGCCGGTTACGTCAACGCCGAACACCGCATCATCACCTTCGGGGATGCTAATGCCGCTCTGCGTCATATCCGCAGGGTCGCCAAAGGTCAGCGTTGGGCTGTCATTATCTTCAATGGTGGCCACCGCGCTGGCGCTGTAATCCTGCGCGTTACTGGTCAACGTGCCGTTCAGGCTGAAGGTCTCATCCACTTCGTCGAACAGGTCATCAATGGTATCGGTCCGTACCTGCAGGCTGCTATCGCCTTCGCTCAGGCTGATCGCGCCGTTCACATCGGTCCAGGTGGTGCCGCCGTCGGTGCTGTACTGGAAGTTACCCGCCGCTGGATCGCTGAAGTAATCCGCATCCATCGCCGTGCCGTCCGCCAGACTCAGGGTCAGGGTCGATCCGGCCGCCGCGCCGGTTACGTCAACGCCGAACACCGCATCATCACCTTCGGGGATGCTAATGCCGCTCTGCGTCATATCCGCAGGGTCGCCAAAGGTCAGCGTTGGGCTGTCATTATCTTCAATGGTGGCCACCGCGCTGGCGCTGTAATCCTGCGCGTTACTGGTCAACGTGCCGTTCAGGCTGAAGGTCTCATCCACTTCGTCGAACAGGTCATCAATGGTATCGGTCCGTACCTGCAGGCTGCTATCGCCTTCGCTCAGGCTGATCGCGCCGTTCACATCGGTCCAGGTGGTGCCGCCGTCGGTGCTGTACTGGAAGTTACCCGCCGCTGGATCGCTGAAGTAATCCGCATCCATCGCCGTGCCGTCCGCCAGACTCAGGGTCAGGGTCGATCCGGCCGCCGCGCCGGTTACGTCAACGCCGAACACCGCATCATCACCTTCGGGGATGCTAATGCCGCTCTGCGTCATATCCGCAGGGTCGCCAAAGGTCAGCGTTGGGCTGTCATTATCTTCAATGGTGGCCACCGCGCTGGCGCTGTAATCCTGCGCGTTACTGGTCAACGTGCCGTTCAAGCTGAAGGTCTCATCCACTTCGTCGAACAGGTCATCAATGGTATCGGTCCGTACCTGCAGGCTGCTATCGCCTTCGCTCAGGCTGATCGCGCCGTTCACATCGGTCCAGGTGGTGCCGCCGTCGGTGCTGTACTGGAAGTTACCCGCCGCTGGATCGCTGAAGTAATCCGCATCCATGGCCGTGCCGTCCGCCAGACTCAGGGTCAGGGTCGATCCGGCCGCCGCGCCGGTTACGTCAACGCCGAACACCGCATCATCACCTTCGGGGATGCTAATGCCGCTCTGCGTCATATCCGCAGGGTCGCCAAAGGTCAGCGTTGGGCTGTCATTATCTTCAATGGTGGCCACCGCGCTGGCGCTGTAATCCTGCGCGTTACTGGTCAACGTGCCGTTCAGGCTGAAGGTCTCATCCACTTCGTCGAACAGGTCATCAATGGTATCGGTCCGTACCTGCAGGCTGCTATCGCCTTCGCTCAGGCTGATGGCGCCGTTCACATCGGTCCAGGTGGTGCCGCCGTCGGTGCTGTACTGGAAGTTACCCGCCGCTGGATCGCTGAAGTAATCCGCATCCATCGCCGTGCCGTCCGCCAGACTCAGGGTCAGGGTCGATCCGGCCGCCGCGCCGGTTACGTCAACGCCGAACACCGCATCATCACCTTCGGGGATGCTAATGCCGCTCTGCGTCATATCCGCAGGGTCGCCAAAGGTCAGCGTTGGGCTGTCATTATCTTCAATGGTGGCCACCGCGCTGGCGCTGTAATCCTGCGCGTTACTGGTCAACGTGCCGTTCAGGCTGAAGGTCTCATCCACTTCGTCGAACAGGTCATCAATGGTATCGGTCCGTACCTGCAGGCTGCTATCGCCTTCGCTCAGGCTGATCGCGCCGTTCACATCGGTCCAGGTGGTGCCGCCGTCGGTGCTGTACTGGAAGTTACCCGCCGCTGGATCGCTGAAGTAATCCGCATCCATCGCCGTGCCGTCCGCCAGACTCAGGGTCAGGGTCGATCCGGCCGCCGCGCCGGTTACGTCAACGCCGAACACCGCATCATCACCTTCGGGGATGCTAATGCCGCTCTGCGTCATATCCGCAGGGTCGCCAAAGGTCAGCGTTGGGCTGTCATTATCTTCAATGGTGGCCACCGCGCTGGCGCTGTAATCCTGCGCGTTACTGGTCAACGTGCCGTTCAGGCTGAAGGTCTCATCCACTTCGTCGAACAGGTCATCAATGGTATCGGTCCGTACCTGCAGGCTGCTATCGCCTTCGCTCAGGCTGATCGCGCCGTTCACATCGGTCCAGGTGGTGCCGCCGTCGGTGCTGTACTGGAAGTTACCCGCCGCTGGATCGCTGAAGTAATCCGCATCCATCGCCGTGCCGTCCGCCAGACTCAGGGTCAGGGTCGATCCGGCCGCCGCGCCGGTTACGTCAACGCCGAACACCGCATCATCACCTTCGGGGATGCTAATGCCGCTCTGCGTCATATCCGCAGGGTCGCCAAAGGTCAGCGTTGGGCTGTCATTATCTTCAATGGTGGCCACCGCGCTGGCGCTGTAATCCTGCGCGTTACTGGTCAACGTGCCGTTCAGGCTGAAGGTCTCATCCACTTCGTCGAACAGGTCATCAATGGTATCGGTCCGTACCTGCAGGCTGCTATCGCCTTCGCTCAGGCTGATCGCGCCGTTCACATCGGTCCAGGTGGTGCCGCCGTCGGTGCTGTACTGGAAGTTACCCGCCGCTGGATCGCTGAAGTAATCCGCATCCATCGCCGTGCCGTCCGCCAGACTCAGGGTCAGGGTCGATCCGGCCGCCGCGCCGGTTACGTCAACGCCGAACACCGCATCATCACCTTCGGGGATGCTAATGCCGCTCTGCGTCATATCCGCAGGGTCGCCAAAGGTCAGCGTTGGGCTGTCATTATCTTCAATGGTGGCCACCGCGCTGGCGCTGTAATCCTGCGCGTTACTGGTCAACGTGCCGTTCAAGCTGAAGGTCTCATCCACTTCGTCGAACAGGTCATCAATGGTATCGGTCCGTACCTGCAGGCTGCTATCGCCTTCGCTCAGGCTGATCGCGCCGTTCACATCGGTCCAGGTGGTGCCGCCGTCGGTGCTGTACTGGAAGTTACCCGCCGCTGGATCGCTGAAGTAATCCGCATCCATGGCCGTGCCGTCCGCCAGACTCAGGGTCAGGGTCGATCCGGCCGCCGCGCCGGTTACGTCAACGCCGAACACCGCATCATCACCTTCGGGGATGCTAATGCCGCTCTGCGTCATATCCGCAGGGTCGCCAAAGGTCAGCGTTGGGCTGTCATTATCTTCAATGGTGGCCACCGCGCTGGCGCTGTAATCCTGCGCGTTACTGGTCAACGTGCCGTTCAGGCTGAAGGTCTCATCCACTTCGTCGAACAGGTCATCAATGGTATCGGTCCGTACCTGCAGGCTGCTATCGCCTTCGCTCAGGCTGATGGCGCCGTTCACATCGGTCCAGGTGGTGCCGCCGTCGGTGCTGTACTGGAAGTTACCCGCCGCTGGATCGCTGAAGTAATCCGCATCCATCGCCGTGCCGTCCGCCAGACTCAGGGTCAGGGTCGATCCGGCCGCCGCGCCGGTTACGTCAACGCCGAACACCGCATCATCACCTTCGGGGATGCTAATGCCGCTCTGCGTCATATCCGCAGGGTCGCCAAAGGTCAGCGTTGGGCTGTCATTATCTTCAATGGTGGCCACCGCGCTGGCGCTGTAATCCTGCGCGTTACTGGTCAACGTGCCGTTCAGGCTGAAGGTCTCATCCACTTCGTCGAACAGGTCATCAATGGTATCGGTCCGTACCTGCAGGCTGCTATCGCCTTCGCTCAGGCTGATCGCGCCGTTCACATCGGTCCAGGTGGTGCCGCCGTCGGTGCTGTACTGGAAGTTACCCGCCGCTGGATCGCTGAAGTAATCCGCATCCATCGCCGTGCCGTCCGCCAGACTCAGGGTCAGGGTCGATCCGGCCGCCGCGCCGGTTACGTCAACGCCGAACACCGCATCATCACCTTCGGGGATGCTAATGCCGCTCTGCGTCATATCCGCAGGGTCGCCAAAGGTCAGCGTTGGGCTGTCATTATCTTCAATGGTGGCCACCGCGCTGGCGCTGTAATCCTGCGCGTTACTGGTCAACGTGCCGTTCAGGCTGAAGGTCTCATCCACTTCGTCGAACAGGTCATCAATGGTATCGGTCCGTACCTGCAGGCTGCTATCGCCTTCGCTCAGGCTGATGGGGCCGTTCACATCGGTCCAGGTGGTGCCGCCGTCGGTGCTGTACTGGAAGTTACCCGCCGCTGGATCGCTGAAGTAATCCGCATCCATGGCCGTGCCGTCCGCCAGACTCAGGGTCAGGGTCGATCCGGCTGCCGCGCCGGTTACGTCAACGCCGAACACCGCATCATCACCTTCGGGGATGCTAATGCCGCTCTGCGTCATATCCGCAGGGTCGCCAAAGGTCAGCGTTGGGCTGTCATTATCTTCAATGGTGGCCACCGCGCTGGCGCTGTAATCCTGCGCGTTACTGGTCAACGTGCCGTTCAGGCTGAAGGTCTCATCCACTTCGTCGAACAGGTCATCAATGGTATCGGTCCGTACCTGCAGGCTGCTATCGCCTTCGCTCAGGCTGATGGCGCCGTTCACATCGGTCCAGGTGGTGCCGCCGTCGGTGCTGTACTGGAAGTTACCCGCCGCTGGATCGCTGAAGTAATCCGCATCCATGGCCGTGCCGTCCGCCAGACTCAGGGTCAGGGTCGATCCGGCTGCCGCGCCGGTTACGTCAACGCCGAACACCGCATCATCACCTTCGGGGATGCTAATGCCGCTCTGCGTCATATCCGCAGGGTCGCCAAAGGTCAGCGTTGGGCTGTCATTATCTTCAATCGTGGCCACCGCGCTGGCGCTGTAATCCTGCGCGTTACTGGTCAACGTGCCGTTCAGGCTGAAGGTTTCATCCACTTCGTCGAACAGGTCATCAATGGTATCGGTCCGCACCTGCAGGCTGCTATCGCCTTCGCTCAGGCTGATCGCGCCGTTCACATCGGTCCAGGTGGTGCCGCCGTCGGTGCTGTACTGGAAGTTACCCGCCGCTGGATCGCTGAAGTAATCCGCATCCATGGCCGTGCCGTCCGCCAGACTCAGGGTCAGGGTCGATCCGGCTGCTGCGCCGGTTACGTCAACGCCGAACACCGCATCATCACCTTCGGGGATGCTAATGCCGCTCTGCGTCATATCCGCAGGGTCGCCAAAGGTCAGCGTTGGGCTGTCATTATCTTCAATGGTGGCCACCGCGCTGGCGCTGTAATCCTGCGCGTTACTGGTCAACGTGCCGTTCAGGCTGAAGGTCTCATCCACTTCGTCGAACAGGTCATCAATGGTATCGGTCCGCACCTGCAGGCTGCTATCGCCTTCGCTCAGGCTGATCGCGCCGTTCACATCGGTCCAGGTGGTGCCGCCGTCGGTGCTGTACTGGAAGTTACCCGCCGCTGGATCGCTGAAGTAATCCGCATCCATGGCCGTGCCGTCCGCCAGACTCAGGGTCAGGGTCGATCCGGCCGCCGCGCCGGTTACGTCAACGCCGAACACCGCATCATCACCTTCGGGGATGCTAATGCCGCTCTGCGTCATATCCGCAGGGTCGCCAAAGGTCAGCGTTGGGCTGTCATTATCTTCAATGGTGGCCACCGCGCTGGCGCTGTAATCCTGCGCGTTACTGGTCAACGTGCCGTTCAGGCTGAAGGTCTCATCCACTTCGTCGAACAGGTCATCAATGGTATCGGTCCGTACCTGCAGGCTGCTATCGCCTTCGCTCAGGCTGATGGGGCCGTTCACATCGGTCCAGGTGGTGCCGCCGTCGGTGCTGTACTGGAAGTTACCCGCCGCTGGATCGCTGAAGTAATCCGCATCCATGGCCGTGCCGTCCGCCAGACTCAGGGTCAGGGTCGATCCGGCTGCCGCGCCGGTTACGTCAACGCCGAACACCGCATCATCACCTTCGGGGATGCTAATGCCGCTCTGCGTCATATCCGCAGGGTCGCCAAAGGTCAGCGTTGGGCTGTCATTATCTTCAATGGTGGCCACCGCGCTGGCGCTGTAATCCTGCGCGTTACTGGTCAACGTGCCGTTCAGGCTGAAGGTCTCATCCACTTCGTCGAACAGGTCATCAATGGTATCGGTCCGTACCTGCAGGCTGCTATCGCCTTCGCTCAGGCTGATGGCGCCGTTCACATCGGTCCAGGTGGTGCCGCCGTCGGTGCTGTACTGGAAGTTACCCGCCGCTGGATCGCTGAAGTAATCCGCATCCATGGCCGTGCCGTCCGCCAGACTCAGGGTCAGGGTCGATCCGGCTGCCGCGCCGGTTACGTCAACGCCGAACACCGCATCATCACCTTCGGGGATGCTAATGCCGCTCTGCGTCATATCCGCAGGGTCGCCAAAGGTCAGCGTTGGGCTGTCATTATCTTCAATCGTGGCCACCGCGCTGGCGCTGTAATCCTGCGCGTTACTGGTCAACGTGCCGTTCAGGCTGAAGGTTTCATCCACTTCGTCGAACAGGTCATCAATGGTATCGGTCCGCACCTGCAGGCTGCTATCGCCTTCGCTCAGGCTGATCGCGCCGTTCACATCGGTCCAGGTGGTGCCGCCGTCGGTGCTGTACTGGAAGTTACCCGCCGCTGGATCGCTGAAGTAATCCGCATCCATGGCCGTGCCGTCCGCCAGACTCAGGGTCAGGGTCGATCCGGCTGCTGCGCCGGTTACGTCAACGCCGAACACCGCATCATCACCTTCGGGGATGCTAATGCCGCTCTGCGTCATATCCGCAGGGTCGCCAAAGGTCAGCGTTGGGCTGTCATTATCTTCAATGGTGGCCACCGCGCTGGCGCTGTAATCCTGCGCGTTACTGGTCAACGTGCCGTTCAGGCTGAAGGTCTCATCCACTTCGTCGAACAGGTCATCAATGGTATCGGTCCGCACCTGCAGGCTGCTATCGCCTTCGCTCAGGCTGATCGCGCCGTTCACATCGGTCCAGGTGGTGCCGCCGTCGGTGCTGTACTGGAAGTTACCCGCCGCTGGATCGCTGAAGTAATCCGCATCCATGGCCGTGCCGTCCGCCAGACTCAGGGTCAGGGTCGATCCGGCTGCTGCGCCGGTTACGTCAACGCCGAAGACGGCATCATCACCTTCTTGTACAGCAATACCATTTTGTGTCATGTCGGCAGGATCACCGAAGGTCACTACTGGCTCATCATTATCAACGATAGTCGCTTCAGAACTGGCATCATAATCCTGACCTTCGCTTGTCAGGGTACCATTCAGACGGAAAGTTTCATCTGCTTCGTCGAGCAGATCATCAATGGTATCGGTCCGTACTTGCAGGCTGCTATCGCCTTCGCTCAGGCTGATCGCGCCGCTCACATCGGTCCAGGTGGTGCCGCCGTCGGTGCTGTACTGGAAGTTACCTGCCGCTGGATCGCTGAAGTAATCCGCATCCATGGCCGTGCCGTCCGCCAGACTCAGGGTCAGGATCGATCCGGCCGCCGCGCCGGTCACGTCAACGCCGAAGACGGCATCATCACCTTCTTGTACAGCAATACCATTTTGTGTCATGTCGGCAGGATCACCGAAGGTCACTACTGGCTCATCATTATCAACGATAGTCGCTTCAGAACTGGCATCATAATCCTGACCTTCGCTTGTCAGGGTACCATTCAGACGGAAAGTTTCATCTGCTTCGTCGAGCAGATCATCAATGGTATCGGTCCGTACTTGCAGGCTGCTATCGCCTTCGCTCAGGCTGATCGCGCCGCTCACATCGGTCCAGGTGGTGCCGCCGTCGGTGCTGTACTGGAAGTTACCTGCCGCTGGATCGCTGAAGTAATCCGCATCCATGGCCGTGCCGTCCGCCAGACTCAGGGTCAGGATCGATCCGGCCGCCGCGCCAGTCACGTCAACGCCGAAGATGGCATCATCACCTTCTTGTACAGCAATACCATTTTGCGTCATGTCGGCAGGATCACCGAAGGTCACCACGGGCTCATCATTATCAACGATAGTCGCTTCAGAACTGGCGCTATAATCCGTTCCTAAACTGGTCAACGTACCGTTCAGGCTGAAGGTCTCATCCGCTTCGTCGAGCAGATCATCAATGGTATCGGTCCGCACCTGCAGGCTGCTATCGCCTTCGCTCAGGCTGATCGCGCCGCTTACATCGGTCCAGGTGGTGCCGCCGTCGGTGCTGTACTGGAAGTTACCCGCCGCTGGGCTGCTGAAGTAATCCGCATCCAAGGCCGTGCCGTCCGCCAGACTCAGGGTCAGGGTCGAACCGGCTCCGGCGTGAGTCACCTCTACACCAAACACCGCGTCATCACCTTCTGAGACATTGATCCCGCCCTGCGTCATGTCGGCAGGATCGCCTAAAGTGACAGTAGGAACATCACCATCGACAATGGTAGCGACGGCTGTATCACTGTAATCAACCCCAACACTCGTTAGCGTGCCGTTCAGGGTAAAGGTTTCATCTAGCTCATCAATGAAATCGATAATGGTATCAGTACGCACTAGCAGGTCAGTATCACCTTCTGGCACATTAATAGCACCGCTAATATCAGTCCAAGTTGCACCATCATCGGTACTGTACTGAAAGTAACCTGTCGCTGGTGCACCAACAGCAAAACTACTAACTGAATTAGACGTCAGCGAATGACTATTAAAGTAATCGGCATCTAACGCTGTACCATCAGCAAGACTCAGAACTAAAGTCGAACCGGCAGCAGCATCGGTCACTTTCACCCCGAATACTGCATCCTGACCTTCTGGTACGATAATACCACTCTGAGACTCATCAGCAGGATTAACAAAGCTAAAAGTCGGCGCGTCGTTATCTTCAATAGTACCGACAGCTGTAGCGTCACCAATAGCGCTACCGGGTGAATTATCACTTAACGTTACAGTGAAGGTTTCATCCGCTTCGTCTATTAAGTCACCCGTGGTTTGCACCGTGAAAGTTTTGCTCATTTCACCTGGGGCAAAGATCAACGTACCACTATTAGCGGTAAAATCATTCGTGTCAGTATTATCGTTAGACTCAATACTGGTAGTAAATTTAACCGTCTGATCTTCAGCCGCATCACCCGTACGAGTAACAGTGAAAGTCATCAAATCACCTTCACTAACGCTCGCATCGGACACACTAAAACTCGTTGTATCATCGTCTGGGTTTGGCCCTGGACCGGTGCCATCATCGACAATAGTACCAACTGCTGTACCATCAACAATCTCGCCATCATTACTGGCATTACTCAGGTTAACGCTGAAGCTTTCTGGCCCTTCAAAAACATCATCCTGAGTAGTCTGTACGGTAAAAGTTTTACTCACTTCGCCGGCAGCAAAAATCAAAGTACCACTCGCGGCCGTAAAATCTTCAGTTTCAGTATTATCAGTAGCTTCAATGCTGGTAGCATAATCAATTGTCGCAGCCCCCGTACCACCAGTACGAGTAACGGTGAAGGTCATCATGCCACCTTCACTAACTTCGACATCAGCAACGCTGTAAAGCGAAGGAGGGATAAAGATGTCAGCTTCGTGATCGACATAAGGGTCACGCTGCCAATTCTCTGGATCCGTATCATATCCTGCGCGCGCTAAAACCTCTTCAGCGGTACGGTCGACTGCCTGAAATTCAGAGAAGCCGGACGATGTTGGGGGTATTACCGGCAGCTGTTTCTTCCAGTATTTGAGTTGGATCCTGGCCCGCAAGAATTGCAGCCTGAATATCAGCAACGTCAAGCGCTTCTGCGCTGACAGAATGGAAAACGAGTGTAATTTCGCCGGTATTCGGGTCTACCTCAAGAATAGCGGTCGTATCTTCAGGTACCGTTTCGGGTTGCGCTTTACCCAGATCAAGTGTTGCTTCACTGTTCGCTCGAACAATCAGCATATCGCCTGGGCTAACCTGTTCACCAGGCTGTAAAGCATGCTCAGCGCCTTTGGTATCAACTACAACCACTTCGCCTGATACATTAACCACTGTTCCTTTGGTCGTTTCTACATTTTCCATAACTTCCCCCAGAAGATATTTTGCTGATTCAGAGTATTCAATAAGACTCTTGCATCAAAATATGATGTTTTCGTTGCATTCAAGTGACATCAAAAGCATGGCTTTCGAGGATATACAGGCGCAAGCATCAATTTGTTTAAATTTAGTCGATAGTAACATAGGAAAATCAGCTGAAATAGCGGTAAGTAAGGGTTTAGTACTCATTCCGGTTAAACCATGAAAGTGTCAAACTTGTTTAAATTCGCCACTTTGAAATAACCACAAAGGCCCCAATCAACCGCCAGCTGTGCTTGTTAAGCATTTTTACATATTGATTATCAACGTTTTTATCGTGCTAGAATAACCACATACAGTCGTTATAGTCTAGCTTTAATATGCTCACCCAGCGAATAACCATTATCTCATTATGGGTATTTCTCTCATTTGCTCAGTTGCCGCGTATCAAATCCGTCAATTTCTATTGCGAAAATTGTTAAAAGGAAGCCCAACCAATTTCATTGGCTGTTTTAGGCCCAACAACAACACTCTCTAAGCTCTGCGGCATCAATAGCCAACCCGGAGAAACCTTTATACGACCCGCCATCACTTCCGCCCGCGTTTGTGGCAAAAGTGGTTCCTGCTGCGGATCGGCATAGCCATCAGGGTAAAGCGGCTCGTTTGTGTCAAGATTATATTTATCCGATGCACCAAAGGTATGCATCAACTCATGCGTTATCACAAAATTATTGGTACCCATATAATCGACACCGGCAAAACCATTCACCAACCCAATCATACCTTTCTGCAACCCTAAGGAATGAGATAACTGTTGGTTTTTCTGTGGTGAAAAATAGCGCAGATAGATTCTGACATCAGGCTCAGGCCCAACCCAATTATCATTTCGCCATGACCACCAGCGCATATGAAGACTCCAGATTATGCGATCCAACATATCAGCCCCAATCTCGATTTGAGGCGGCTGCGTCGTCAGTACGGGGGCTAGGTAAAACTCAGCAAGCGATTGCTGGGCAAGATGATAACGCAACGCCTCTCGCTGTAAGAAAGTACTGATCTCGGCAAAATGATCCGCGCGCAGCGCATCGATATAGGCTTGAGTATCAGCCCGGCCATCAGCATTAATCGGATACAAGACAACCCAGACTGGCCGCTCCCAAGCCTGTATCCGCATGTCTGTTAACCAGCCATTCATTGCAACAACAAACAGCACAATCAGTAGCAGGATAATCCGTAATAAACGAAAGCGAGACGATTTCAGCATAGTGCCTCCACTCTTAATGCTGACATTTACCCCTATACACACGCTTAGCACACTCGGGGCACTGGCCAATCATATTAGTGAATAGCTAAAACGATTAATAGGTAGCGTAGCGTTTTACCCATGATAATCAGCAGCACCGATAGCCACAGACGACAACGAAGCCAACCGGCTACGAGACAGAGAGGATCACCAATGAGAGGTAACCATGAAAATAATAAGGTGATGACACCAAACCGCTTGATGACAACCCATGCTCGCTGCTGGTTTCTTTTGTGCGGCTCAGGCACCGACCAGCGCCGACTGATCCACCGCCCCATCAAGTAAGTCAGGATGCCACCTAAGCTATTTCCTAAGCTGGCCACCAGCAGCAACAGAATAGGCTGTGCATCTGGCTGAGTCAAAAGATAACCCAGCAACACTTCTGAGCCGCCGGGCATTAAGGTTGAAGCAATAAAACTACTAAAGAACAAACCCCATAACGCGGGATCGATAAGGCCTATTAACGATTCGATTCAAGACGCTCCATATCGGCCCGAATACAGCGCAGCACACCAAACTCATAAAGTCCGTCTAACGCCTCATGGACAGGCTTCAGAGATACACCATAAGAGGCCATACATTCACACATCACATTTTGCACTTGCTGTAACTGTTCTGCCGTTAGCACTACCACATCCGTCAGCCCCAACTCCCCAGAACCAATCCCCTCTGCCAAGTGGTTATAGATCACATTTTCAGACAGGTGCTGCTGCCTCGAAACTTGCGCAACCGTCATGCCGGAGCGATACAGGGCAACAGATTGCTGCACCTGCAGATCTTTATTTTGCGGCTGCTGCTGTTCGGTCTGGTATTCACGAATGAGTTCTAAAAACTGTTCGCCGTACAGCTCAAGCTTTCGCTCACCAATACCGTTCAACCGCCCCATCTGCTGATGCGTCAATGGGCGATACATCACCATTTCCATGAGGGTTGCATCATGAAAGATTACATAAGGCGGCACATCCTGCTCTTTCGACAACGCCATACGCAGCGTTTTAAGCGCATTCCACAGACCATAATCTTCAACATCGAGCTTTTGTTGGGGGTCATTACGTTTACTGAACGACTCCTGCTTGCGCTTATCTTGACGCATCTCAATCTGCAATTGTCCCTTCAGCAAGGGCCGACAACTATCGGTCAAATAGAGTACGCCATGACTATTCGCCGCCACACTGAGATAGCCCCGCGCCACTAACTGACGAAACACCGAACGCCACTGATTACGATCCAGCTCTTTACCAATACCAAAGGTGCTTAACTCATGATGTTTAAGCTCCGTCACTCGATCGCTGCTTTTACCCAGCAGCACCTCGATCACGTGGTTAACGCCAAAGCGCTGACCACAGCGATATACGGCCGATAACGCTTTACGGGCCGACTCAGTAGCATCCCAAACAGGCACTGGCTCCAAACAGGTATCACAATTACCACAGGGCTCCGGCAGCGGCTCACCAAAGTAAGTCAATAACGTCTGTCGCCGACAACTAGTAATTTCGCACAACCCTAGCATCGCTTCGAGTTTTTGCCGTTCAATGCTTTTATGTAGCTCATCGGCCTGCGAGCTTTCGAGCATCTGCCGCAAGAAAATTACATCTTGTAAACCATAGACCATCCACGCATCAGCTGGCAGGCCATCACGCCCCGCCCGCCCGGTCTCTTGATAATAGGCTTCAACACTTTTTGGTAGATCGAGATGGGCGACGAAGCGCACATTTGGTTTATCAATTCCCATCCCAAAGGCCACCGTCGCCACCATTAAAATATTTTCTTCAGTTAGAAAACGGTGCTGATTATGTCGGCGTAGCTCAGCATGCAAGCCTGCATGATAAGGCAAAGCATTAAACCCTTGTTCCTGCAGCCACTGGGCAGTGTCTTCGACTTTTTTACGCGATAGACAATACACAATACCGGAGTCGGTGGCATGTTCCGCTTTCAGAAACTTCAGCAACTGCTCTTTAGCACGGTGCTTTTGGCCGATACGATAACGAATATTAGGCCGATCGAACCCTTGAATAAATTTTCGTGCATTCTGTAGCCCAAGCCGTTCACAAATCTCATCTCGAGTGCGCTCATCGGCGGTCGCGGTCAAAGCAATGCGAGGCACACCGGGAAAACACTCTTGCAAGTAACTGAGCTGTAAATATTCTGGTCGGAAATCATGCCCCCACTGAGAAACGCAGTGGGCTTCATCGATCGCAAACAGCGCTAACTTGCACTCTGATAGCATTTTCAAGGTGCGAGGTTGCAGCAAACGCTCTGGCGCAACATAGAGCAGATCCAGCGTGCCGCTGCGCAGCTGGTGCTCCACCTCCTGCGCCATACTGTAATCCATGGATGAGTTCAGATAGCCCGCACTAATGCCCCATTGAGACAGTGCCTGCACCTGATCTTGCATCAACGCAATCAGCGGTGATACGACGATGGCAACCCCAGGGCGAATCAGTGCCGGCAGTTGATAACAGAGCGATTTTCCGCCCCCAGTTGGCATTACCACCAGAGCATCACCATCGCCAAGCAAGGTCTCAATCACGTCTTGCTGCGGATGCCTAAACTGGTCATAACCAAAGATTTGTTTTAAGAGTTGTTGCGCCTTTTCTATCATGCCCGGCATTATCCGGTATGAATTGCAGACTGTCATCCAGATTTATAAGATTCGGGCAGATTAACACTACGATCAAAGCCCTTTCACTGATAGAATCGGCTCACACTTTATTAGCCGGACCCGAACCTATGCAAAATGCGATGCTGAATACACCACTCACCGATGAGGAACTGGATGAGCTTGAAGCGTTTTTGTTCTCAGAAACTGTGTCTGAGGATGCTTTGGATCTGATAGGGACTCATGGCTATTTCTGTGCGCTGAACATCAGCCCAGTTAAAATCACTGAGAAACAATGGCTACAGGAGCTGTTTGACGGCACCCCTGAATACCTTTCAGAGACAGAAAAATCCCGGATTGAAGGCCTGCTCCGTCGACTCTATTTTAGTATCGGCAGCGATCTGTATAACGACCAAGACATGCTGCTACCTTGCGATCTGACCCTGGAGACAGAAGATGACGAAGAACAAAGCGCCCTAACCACTTGGTCCCAAGCCTTTATGGAAGGCGTCTTCCTAAAAGAAGATGAGTGGTTTAACCATCAGGCAGAAGAGGAAGTCGCTGAACTGATGCTACCGATCATGATCGCCTCTGAACTGTTTGATGATGAAGAGTTCGTTAAAATGCGCGCCGACACACCCTTATGCGACGAGATGTGCCGTACTATCCCAGACCTGCTGGTAGATCTGTATTTGCTGTTCCACGCACCTGCTGACAAAAAATAACTTCCGCCATTAATAATTTCGATCAAAAAAAGCCCGCTGTACATAGCGGGCTTTTTTACATCTCAACAATACCGCCAGCTAGTCATATCGACACAAGGATAGCATTAGCAGGCAGCCAAGCCTTGGTTAACGAACAATTCGGGCGGTTGAACCTTGACGTAACACACGCACCCGCTCGCCGGGCTGAAAGAAGCCATCGCCATCGACTTCCTGAACAACTGAAATAGTCCGACCACTTTCAAGTGTTACTGTCACTTCCTGCCCCTGCTTGCGGGTAGAGCTTTCTTCGACCTTCTGGCCAACAATACCACCAGCAATGGCGCCTACAACCGTGGCAATACTGCTACCTTTACCACCACCGACCGTGCTACCGGCAATACCACCTACGATAGCGCCAGCACCAGCACCTAATGGACTATCTGAACGACCCTCGATAACAACCGGTTTAACCGCATCAACCCAAGCGTATTCAACATTCTGCACCTTACGTGCTTCACTCCGAGAATAGGTATCGCCGCTCAATGAGGAAGCACACCCTTGAAGCATCAGCATTACCGCGGTAAATACAATAATGGTTACTCTGTTCATATCATCAATCCTAAACTTACTTTGAAATATAAAAGCGGGTTGCTTATTAGCGTCTCTCACCACTCCCTGCACTATAGCCCGAAAGTAATATGAAAACCCCAAGGCTATATAAAAAGATAGCAGCTATCAGCTTAACGTATCTTTAACAACAACTGACATAACATCGACCAGCACACCTCTTTGAGTTTCTGATACCAAGGACGCTGTGACCACTGCTCATAACAAACCTCACGGCTTCGCTGCATATCACTGAGCAACAGCTGTTCGACCGTGGCGGTTAACGTCGGTTCCACAACTTCTAAATTCGCTTCAAGATTCCAACGCAGGTTCCAATGATCCAAGTTACAAGAACCGACGGACACCCACTGATCACACAACCCTAACTTGGCATGCAAAAACGTCGTTTGATATTCGAAGATTCTCACTCCGGCTTGCAATAAACGCCGATAATAGCGCTTTGACGCATGGTAAACCCAAGGATGATCGGTATCGGGGCCCGCAACAACCAAGCGGACATCTACCCCTCTCAGGGCGGCTTGCCGCAGACTTCGACGCACTGAAAAAGCCGGAATGAAATACGCGGTTTCCAACCAGACCCGTTCGCTTGCCTGATTCATATGATGCACAAAACTACGTTTAATCTGCTGTATTTTCAGCCCTTCCACTTCGGTCACCCGCGCCAAAGCATCGCCTTGGCGCAACATATCTGGAGGGCTAATCGCCGGCATAACACCGCCACTTTTAAGCCATTGACGAGAAAAGAGTTGCACCATATCCGCCACCACCGCGCCCTCAACCTGCAGCATCACTTCGTGCCAAGCAAGTGCCCCATGTAGCGGTGTGGTACGAAGGTATTCATCACTGATACCAGTACCGCCGATAAAGCCGATACGCTGATCAACAATCATCAGTTTCCGATGATCTCGCGCTAGGTTACTGTCTAGCTTGTTGAACAGACTAATGGGGTTATAACGCAGCACCTGCACCCCGTCCCGCTGAAGCTTTTCGCTATCCTGCTGCTTAAAGTGGCGACCACCAAAGTCATCAATCAACCAGCAGACACTCACCCCTCGCCGGGCGGCATTGATCAAAGCGGCAATAAATTGATCAGCCACTTCACCTGAGCTGACCATATAAAATTCCAGTAGCAGCGTCGTTTGGGCCTCGTTGATAACCTGTAACATACGCGGGAAAAACCGCTCACCTTCAACCAGCAGTTCAACCCGATTGCCTCCAGACCAACGATATCGACCTCGCATACGGATCTCCCTTCACACAGATAAGAGCACAAACATAAGTTCAAACATGAGGATCGACAATCGTTCAGCGGTCAGTGTTGATGCTGACCATATAACCGAGCATATAATCCATTCTGCTGTAACAACGCATCATGATCACCCTGCTCTGCCACCTGACCATCTTCAAAAACATACACATGTTCAGCCTGCTTCACAGCGCTTAATCGATGAGCAACAATAATGGTAGTTCGCCCCTGTAAAAAGTGCGCTAAATCACGGTGTAAGTTATATTCGGTTTCAGCATCTAAAGCTGAGGTCGCTTCATCCAAAATCACCACCTTAGGATCGGTCAACACCATCCTTGCTATCGCTAGACGCTGGCGCTGACCACCGGATAATCTCACGCCTTGGCGACCCACCATGGTATCTAGCCCCTCATCTAACTGACGGACATAAGGCTCCAGTTGCGCCACCTCGAGTGCTTGCCACAGTTGTCGATCACTGAAATCTCGCCCGAGTGTAAGATTACCCCGGATCGAATCATTAAATAGTGCGGGATGCTGCAAAACGGTCGCGACATTTTCCCGCACCCGGTCAAGGCCGATCTGCTCCACCGGCACATCATTAAATAGCACCTGCCCGCGCTCCGCCTGATAAAGCCCCAGCAACACCTGCACCAATGTCGACTTCCCCCCACCGCTCGCCCCCACTAAAGCAATCTTTTGCCCAGCCGGAATTTTAAGCGATAGACCTTTGAGTATTTCCTGCCCATCAATATAGCTAAAATAGATATCTTTCAACTCGATAGACACCGATGCCGAGCCAGAGAAAGGGTTTTTCTGGTGCGGATAATCGGGTTCTTCATCCAACTCCGTCAACCGATTGATACGCTGCAAAGCCGCTTTCGCGCCATAAAAAGCATACTGGATCCCTAGCACCTCCTGTACCGGCCCCATCATAAACCAAAGATAACCAAATACGGCCATCATCTGGCCGATACTGAGATCGGAAAACACCACCATTCCCATCGATAAAGCTCGAAAGAGATCAAACCCCACCAGAAACACCATAAAACTAAAGCGGTTGGCCGCCTCACTGCGCCATTCAAAGCGGGTTGAGTGATCACGCAATGAACGAGCATCACCGATTAACCGTTGCAGATAATGGTTTTCTCGGTTGGCGGCTCGAATTTGGTAGATCGCCTCCAACACTTCGGTTAAGCCACCCTGAAATTGCTCGTAGGCACGATTTTCATGCTTTTTAAGCTCTTTCACCTGCTTGCCGATCAGCATCGTTAGCCAAACGACCAACGGATTTAACAGCAAAATAAACAGTGCCAGTTGCCAATTCATCCAGATTAAGACGATGGCCGTGCCAATAATGGTTAACAGTGCGATTAACAACCGACTGACCGATGCCCCGACGAAGCGATCAACGGTATCCAGATCGGTAATAAAATGAGAACTAACCGAGCCACTCCCCAAGGACTCATATTCAGCCATAGAGATCCGCTTGAGCCGTTGCAATAAACCAGCCCTGATGCGAAAGATAACCTCCTTGGAAATAATCGAAAATTGCCGCCCCTGCCAGACATTAAAAATCAGCGCCGCACCGCGTAAAATAATCGTCAACAACAGCACTGCGCTGATATATAACACCGGTCCGGCCCAATCATCGGGAAACAGTTGGTGACATAAACGCACCAAGGCTCCGGGCTGATCCAGCAACACCTCATCAACTAACATCGGCATCAACAACGGCAACGGTACACTGGCGCAGGTCGCCAGCAAGGCGATAAGATTGGCCTTAATCAATAACGGGCGGTATTCCAGCGCTACACTGAAAATATACTTCCAATTATAGGTCGGCTGATTCATGCAGAGTCATATCTCTAGGCTGTGTATCGAGGGAGTCTATCGCTGGATGCGGACTTAAGCTTGCCATCAAGCATCGCTTTTTGAGCCACCCATACAGTTAGGTGAAGCCGGAATCGCACCATTTTTTTCCTGCCATTCAGCCACGGTATACAGATGCAGCGCCAATGCATGAATGGGGTTATTCATCAATTCCGACAGCAACCCATAAATCATCTGATGGCGAGCGACAGCCCGCTTTCCCTCAAAATCATCCGCCACGACCGCCAATTTAAAGTGACTTTCCGTGGCAGGACCACTGTGCATATGGCTTTCATTTTCAATCACAAGATGCTGTAACCCTAACCCTTGGGTCAAACGTTGCTCAATCGCGGTTGCAATACTCATATCGATCCTAATCTGGTTTATTTGGTTTTATCCGCCGAATCGGCAGCTAATTTACTAAATTTGGAATGAATTCGTCGGGTAAGCAGCGCCACCGTCACAATGACCAATGGCATCGAGATCCCCAGCGAGAGGCTTTTGTTAATATGCAGCCCCTGATCATATAACACGCCGATAAAAATTTTCACCAGCCCAATGGTGTAATAACTGATCGCCGCAACCGATAACCCTTCGACAGTGTGCTGCATCATTAATTGAATCCGCGAACGCCGGTCCATCGAACTAAGCAACTCTTGATTTTGCCCCTGAATCGACAGTTCGACTTGGGTGCGCAGCATATCACTCACCCGGTCGATACGGCGTGACAGATCTTCTAATCGCTCGGCGGTGGCTTTACAGGTCCGAACGGCTGGAATCATCCGCCGCGTAATAAACTCATGCAGTGTCAGGTGACCCGATACCTCGTCTTCGCGTAGATCAGCCAAACGCTGCATCACTAAATCCTGATAGGCATTGGTGGCATTAAAGCGAAAGGTGGAACGGGCACGGTAGGCCTCGACGCGTGAAGCTAAATGAATCAAGCGGCCTAACAGTTCCCGTTCATCACGGCACTTTTCATCATCATATTCCTCGACCGACAAGATCTGTGTTAACTCAGCCAACTGCTGATCCATCAACTGTAACTGCGGGCCGATGGAACGCGCCATTGGTAAGCCCATCAACGTCATTAAGCGATAGGATTCGATCTCTAGTAAACGCTGAATCAAGCGCCCTAACTGACTGTCACTCATCTCCCGATTGTAGATCAAAAACCGCCCATAACCATCACTGTGCATACGGTAGCTGGTCCACACCTGAGCCGCCCCTTGGGACGGCTGGCTACCGACCAGACGCATCGACTCGAAGTGCTTTTTAACTTCAGGAAGCGCCGGTTCACCCCGACTGCGGACATCTTCAATGGACATATGGAACGCGGCCACCACCTCGCCACAAATTCCTTCTAGCCACCCCTCGGGTAGATGGCTAATACCGGTTTCAGCAAAGGGGTCACTCGACTGTCCGCCCAACCAGATAAAGGTATAGGAGACAAACTCCATATGCTTTTCCCAGCGAACCTGAAGATCACCAAACTGCTGTTGAAAGCAGGGCAGATCCTCGTTGGGTACAGCACCGCCAAGCACCTTACACAACTGCTGCAAATGACTGAACTGCTCAGCCTTTTGCTGTTCACTAGAGACAACCGAAAGATGGGTAATGCGTGCCGGACTGGGGATAACCTGGAACGGCCGTGAATGCATCTCTTCATAGAGTGATTCACGCAACGGATGCATATTAAGCTGAAGAGAACTTGCCGACATCGAACTACCTGTTAACCATTAACAAACTACTATTCTCAGCGATTACCGCTTATTAAAGCAACCATCCTGAAGACCTACACCGAAAAGGTGATGTTAATCCGCCAAAGGAGCCAACAATAGGGGTTCCTGTAACAGATCAACCGCCATAACTTGAGGGATAACCTCAAACCATTTGTGAAACAGCGCAAGCGTACGCTGCTCGGGCCAATGATCACCGAACTCATCCCATGCGGCCAACTCATTCTCAAAGATGCTGCCATAATGCTGGGCCAGTTGCTCAGTGATATCCTCCTCACTCTGAAACTCTTCCGCTAAATACACACTCCCCTCAGCGCGATGATCGGCAAGACTCATGGTCTGATTCAACTCATCCTGCTGCTGGTTGGCCCACTCAACAAACGGCTGACGTGGCAGCACCGCAAATCCCGAACGATTAATCAGTTTCATAGAGGCTTCTCCCAACTTCAGCTAAACTAGAGGCCAGCATTATAACCCCAGCCTTTGAGATGTGAATGAATATCCGCTGCTTGCCCCATCTGAATACCAAACAAGCCTGGCTTAACTTCTGCAAAAGAGAAGTCTCCTGCTGCTTTACCGAACAACCCGAGGCGATGGTCGACTTTCAAACCACCTATCTGATGATCACCGTACTGGAACGAAACACCCGGCACGGCAAACAGGCGATGAAATATAGCCTCGGCTCTCGCTCCTCGATGGCACCGGCGTGGAAGTTTATTAAGGCCTGTGATTTTAATCTCGAAATAATGATCGACGGGCTGGCGCAGATTAACTTTGATGGTAATGTGCGCGACAACTCACTATTGAAAGCTCATACCGACCTGACGGTGCGCAAGTTTTTTTCTCGCGATCGATCAATCATCTCACCGGGCAACCTTGGACGGTTGATCCCTCTCACCGCCCCGCCAGCGCACTGGGAGCTGCGCCATCTAGCCTGCCTACTGGCGAACCAACAATACCAAGATATGCGTACCGAACAGCTAGCACTGCCCGGCAACGATCAATTTATGGTTGAGTTTAGAGGCATACCGACACCCGAGATACAGAGCATGTTGGTAGAGATAATCAACCAACCACAGCTGTGGCAGGTGCGACCACACCCAAATGACTCGAGCCGCCTGACTATTCTGCGCCAAAACACACCACTGTGTAGCTTCGAGCCGAATTTTCACACCCCAAAACCAAAAATTGCCCAACGAGGAACCCGCTGGACAAGTGCAGTGAATAGCTAAGACGAGCTAAACCATGAGTAAGCGCTAAGCGCCTGAACCATTACCGCTGATCCAGGCACTTGTTAAGCGAACACTTAGGCGGGCACTAATCCTTCAACATCATCAATATCGGTCGATTTCTCAATCAGTCGATAAGGGTTATCGGAGTTAAGTAGCTCCTTGCCATTGATGGTTGGGAACTCCACATCAATATCCACAATCCGGCCATCCCGACACACATTGATAATGGTATCCATGGTGGTCGCCATCAGCGAATACTTATCATCCGGTGCCGCAATCAGCGTCTGCAAGCCTAAGTCACTCATAAAGCCCAATGAGGTCACGGTGTTTTCCGCATCCAGTTTATTGAAGGCTTCATCGAAGACCGACAAGCTAATACCACCCAACGTGACACCATCAGCGCTATCCCGAAGACGATAGGTCGCCCCCATTGCAGCAGCAATTGCCACATAAAATGGCACCTGATGCTCACCACCGGAACCGGTTTTAATCCGCTGAGACAGGGTGGTTTTGCGGTTACCATCAAGATCTTTAACCACCAATTCAAAGTTATAGAAGTTACGGTAGTCCTGCAGCAGGCTGCTTTCACCCTCATCTTTCAACACTTCATGAATCTTAGCCAGTGCGTCTTGGTGCGGACGTTTTTCATCATATTTGAAGTCAAACAGTGAACCGACATTCGCCTGATCCATGCGGGTATAGGCTTCGACCAACTCAAGAATATCTTTCAATTCGGGGTTTGGCATCATCTCAAAACTATACATTTCACGATGGAATGGACGATTTTTAAGGTGTGCATTCAGTTCACGAATCAGCTCTTTAATCTTATCGATCTGATCTTTAAGGTGCGCCACAAAGTCTGAACGGAATGAGGTTTCAGCCTCGAGTCTCGCGCGCTCAGCCTTTTCGGTGTATTCCGCCAGCTCGCTATCACGCAACGACTGAATCGTGTCATCAACAAACTGTGCTAACTGCTCATGGGATGAATCTTCACTCACTTTATCCAAGTCCTGATGACTCAGGCCTGAGCCATGGTAACGAGCCTTATACTGAGCCACACCATCACGGACAATATTCTTTTTACGCTCGACTAAGGCCAGCTCGGATTGCGCTTTCTTGGCCGACTCAAAGATAATCCGATCCAAGTCACCAGAACAAGACTCATCCATATAATCGCGCTTCTCTTGGGCCGACTGGGCGTCAAAATTCGCATCTGCTTCGCATCGTGTCCGGGCATTCGCATGATCACCCAGCTCATTATCCAACACTTCTAGGGAGGCATTGTCTTTAATCAAGCTAGTCCGGGTAGACTGCAACTGATCCATCAGTTTTTTCTGGGCGAGCTGGGTGGCTTTTTGCGCCTCGACCAACTCACTTATCCGTTTTTGGATACCGCTGTCATCTTGGTTACGCAGATCGGTAATACCTTGACGATAACCTTCGATCTCGGTTTGCAGCATCTCCCGCTGATTCACTAGATCAAAGGTGCGCTCAGTCACTCCAGTCAGCGCCGCCGTCATGCGGATTAGATTTTCCCGCAGACTATCCAAGGCTTCATGATCCTTGTTCAGCGCACTGAACTCAGCCATCATCTGATCAACTTGACGATCCTGCTGCTGCAGTTGATGCTGACGTCGACCACCACCGCTGCCCATCATCGGCGCCTCTTCACGGATCGAAGTGGTGGTGCCTTCGGTTTGCAGCATGCAATCGTAGGTTAAGGCACGCTCTTGCTTCAGCAGCTGGCTTTCGGTTTCAACCGCCATCACCCCGCCCAACGCACGGTTCATATAGGCCAGAGCATCGTCGCTCTGACAATCAACAAACTGCGCTAACGAGCCAGGTTTAGAACGGTTAAGCCACTCATGGGATTTAGTGGTATTAACAACTCGACAACCTTTCAGATGGCGACCCTTACGGCGATAGAGAGTGATCGCTTCTTTCACCCGATCGGGATCGACAATTAACGCTTCACGGCGCGCACCGAGAAAACTTTCGATCGCAATGCGCCATTTCTCATCATTGATATCGACCAACTCACAGATAGGCGTGGAATCGATGCCATAATCTTTTAACAGCTGCATCAGCTCACGAGTATTCCGGCGCAAGGGGGCGCGGCCCTCTTTTAGCTGTTCAACGGCACTTTTCTGATTCTGAATCTCACTGCGCAGCTCATTCATACGAATTACCGAGGATTCAAAACGGCGCGCAATCTCTCGCCGCACGGAGTCCACCGAGGCTTTCAGCTGGTTCAGATTGTTATCCACATCCACCGGCGCCTGAGGCCAGGTTTCGGCCATCATATCTTCACCGGAACGCCATAGCTCAACCGAATCTTTAACCACCGGAATAAAACTATCCGGCAGGTATTGCTGATAGTTAGCAAAACTCACGGCCGAACGCAGCAGTGAATACACATGCTGGACTTTCTCTTTCACTACATTCAGCTCATGCTGACGCGCATCGATGGAGTTTTCCAGCGCTTTGACTTTATGTGCACTGTCCGTGTTATTCAGCTCGGCACGGGTATTCGCCAGCGACTGCATAATCTCATTGAGCTCTTCACTCTTCGTTTCAAGATTGGTTTGCAGCGTGGTCTCTTTGACCTGATTAACCTCAAGCCGCTCTTGCGCTTCCTCTTTTTTCAGATCGGCGTGTTCAAAGCGGGTTTCATGCACCACCCATTCATACTCGACCGAGTTCTTAACGTTACGATCGATCCCTTTACACTGCTCCTGAACCTTTTCCAGTTCATCAATGCGGTTTGAAACTTCGCGGGTTTTCTGCTCCATCGCTCGGTATTCATCCAGCGATTTGCGAAAGCCCCCACATGGACAATATTCTCATCGAGGACAAATTCGCGAATAAACCGTGTAGGACTGTTGATCGGTATAAACTTCAACGCATTACGAAAGTTTTTCACAAACTTTTCATCATCGTTGGGCATCTGCTGATCGTAACTGAGTTCTGTCACCAGCTCGCGAATAAAACGGTTGGCCCGTTTCTCTAACTTCATCTCGGGACACTGCTTCAGCAGGCTTTCTTTAACCACCGGCCACTCTTTAGGTAAGCGACCGCCATCCTGCTTCACCGTAAAATCTTCGAGGCTGACGGAAAAATCAGGCAGAATAAAGCGCCCTAAAATATCTTCCTCAGGGGAGGAGAGCGAAGCACTGATCGCCAAGCCTACGCAAGTCTCTTTACCGGTTTCGGTATCGAAGAAACTGAGCGCCAGATAACTGACGGAATCCTGTCGAGCATTCTCTTTTTTGCCTAGATCATCCATAAAGCCAAGGCAGTAGGTGCGCAGGCTACGCTCACTCTTCTCACCAGCACTGGCGTTAAAGCTGAGAAACTTTTTGTTGCCGCCCATCAACACCGTCTGAATCGCATCCAGCAACGAGGATTTACCCGAACCGTTCGGGCCAATCACTGCCACATTACCCTTAATCGGAATTTCGACGGCACCCAGCACATACCAGTTCACCAGCACCATTCTATTGAGCTGTTTCATGAGCGGTTCTCCTCGGCGGCCGTGCCGGTATTATTGTCTTCAGTTTCTTCAGAGGCACGATCTGCACTTTCATTAGTTTCAGCGGCATCAGTTTCAACGGTAGACACGGCCTCAGGCGTTGACGCGTCTGCCTCACCAGTCGCGTTATCAGCCGCAGTATCGGCTTGCACCTCTGGCTGTGCTTGACCATCCTCTGCCGCCACTTTTGGGGGTAACTCATCATCCCGCTCTTCGCACAGTGCTTCGAGCTGCCCGATAAAGTCCTCTACCACTACCTGACGAATAGATGGATTAATGGTTAATGGAATATTCTTCGGATCGGTTTCATGCGGCTTGCCCCGCTCAATAACCCCGTGTCGGCTGAATAACGACAACAGCTCTTTTAACCGCGTCTCATTAGGGATTTCACGCCCGGTGAGGTTTTCATACAGGGTTAGCAGATCGTTGGTGGTGATATAAGCGCGACCGGCCTCTACATCAAAGGCTTCCAGCTTTTGCTCATACTGCTGACGCAAGCACAACAGAAACAGAGACTCATCCAACTTCAGCCGCATAAAGCGCTCTTCACCTTTAGGCAGAATCCCTAAATAGGCTTCATCCGGTTGATAAATCAATGACCAGCCAATAGCCGCAAACAGATTGGTAAAGTAATCGATATGGGACGCCACAAGGAAATAGCTATCACGATGCCCAGAGCGTTCAGAATAAAGAAACTGATTTACCAGCAGCATATTGGCCGCATGAACGAAATCCTCTTCCTGGTACTGATCGCTACGACCGATGATTTTCTGCAGATCACCCAGCATTATACTTTCCTCTGAATACTGAAATCGCGACACTCAACCATATCCGCGACATTGACATAATTATCTTCAAACTTAATTTCATACTTATTGGCCGTGCCCCGCCCTTTTTTACCCAGTGAGCGCATATGCCGCAGATAACTGAAGCAGATGTAATCCTCGATACACTCAATGGTGAAATCGGTGGCGGAGATCACTTTTCTATCCAAAAGATGGCGTTCGACATAGAGTTCGATATTTTCCGGCTTCACTTCGCGACGCGCTTTATACTCTTTAAACAGCTGGCGCATCTCCAGCACCCGCGGATCGATCTCTACGGGGCGAATTACTCGAGGTTTAGTTTCAACCCGACGTTTAATCGGCGAACGCACACTACCCGGCGCCAAGAACGCCACACCGTCAAGGGTATCAATATGCGGTATGACACGATCATCGAGCTTAGATACATCGGAGATTAGGCGCGACAGCCGTGAACTCATGCCCGGCGTCGTCTTATCCATATAGCGAACCGTATCCGCCACCCGTTTCTCGAGACGGTAACGGAAATCATCGATCGTGGCTAAACGTTGGTCGACCGACTCAAAAATACGGATGATCCGATTGATATGGCTATGCACCATCGCTTCGGCATCAACAAAGTTCAGTTCAAACTGTTCCTGATAATGCTTAGTGAGCTTCTCGACCTTGAGCGGGTCAAATTGAAGATCCCGCAGCATAGAGAGGATCTGCCGCCGAAAACGGAACGGGTTGTTCTTGGTCTTCAGGGTTTTATAGTCGGATACCAATATGTGGGCCACAAAGCGATCGAAGAAACTACGCACAATTTCTTGAGGATTCGACGTCGCCGCGAGACTGATTTTAAGCTCCCGCAACCCCAACATCATATCGGTCAGGTGAGCGCTGAAATCTGCCGCAGTTTGCGCCGCTTCCTGCAAGGTAATACCACGCCCCGCTGGATCACTAATCGCGGATTCCAGAGAGCTCAAGACGTTGAGAACCGCACCACCATAACTGCGCTTTTCCAACTCATTAATGCCCACGAGCGTCCGCAGCAGATAACTAATGGCCGGCGACAACAGCACAAAAGTACGGTAGATCCGCTGCTCTTCTTCAAGCCAGCCGGTATCCACCAAACGACGATAAATACGATTGGTATATTCCGCCGTTGAACGAGGAAGCTCTTGCCGTTCAGCCTCAGATTCACCCTCTTCTGGCTCCCAACGACGCACGCCAAGGCGCACCACGGTATCCTCGATACAGGAACGAATCAGATCTTTAGGCACGAACGGATCAACCAGGTCTTCATCGAAGAACTGATCAGCAAGATCCAGTAGAACTGCCTCGTAGATATGTTTATTTTGCCCCGATAAAGGGACAAATATTGTTTCGGGAAGCTTTTTAAAAAGCATCTCAGCTAAAATCTCCGGGCACGCTGTCGGGGAAGGTAGAAATAGGTCCAAATAAGTTCTTGGCGGACCACTTCCTTAATAAGGTTACCGATGATAGCGGAAATAGCCACACTGACCAAGTGGCAAACAAGACGGCTCAATCAAAGCCCTTCAATTTTTCGAAAAGCCGGCCAAAAAACATTAAAAATCAAACAGATAAAATATTGATTAATGTTTGATCAAGAACTTTTTTAACATCGAGTAAGTGAGTATAAACCGACACCATTGCCAAGTGCGTCTGAAAAGACTCCAGCGCTAGCGTTGATGAGACTAAACCAACAAAAACACCATGGCCATCGACCATCTCCAATACCTGATTGACCCGCTCAACACCATAAATCTGATTCAGCAGATCATGGTATTGCTCTAATGACCGCTCAGCATCAAGACGGAACATCAAACACTGATGCAAACAGCGATATAAACGCTCAAGACCTTGATCTTGTGGCCTACATTGCTGTATCCACTCGCTCCAAATCAGTGCTTCATCGAGTTCACCTAAGCGTAGGTTTAACAAGCATTTAAGCTCACCTACCCGCAGACTCCCCCAAGCACTATCGTCGTCAGGCAAAATACCGATGACCTCAACGACCCGCTGACCATCATCAAAACCGCCTTCTTCCAGCGCGACTAACAACGCCTCGATGGCCGCATCGCTTAGCGTCGACAAATTCAGCAATGGCTGACGCAATACCACACCGGCATTGCAGTTATCTCGCACCAACACATCAACAGGACACACCTCCGACATGCCCGGCACGATAATGTGACAACAGGGCACACCTAAGTGATCGTAATCGGCGATATAGATATCCATATCAACTTTATGAATCAAATAACACAAACGCTCAAATTCAGCCTGCGCATCACCTTCGATATTCCACTCGGTATAGTCATAATCGGTTTCGGTAGCGAACAGATCCCACGCTACTGAGCCACTCGAATTTATCAAATGTGCATTTAAATTATGCTGATCCGCCACCTCAGCAAGATCGAATGATGGCAGTAAGAACCCAGATAGATCATCCAGACTGCGCCCTTGCAGCAACTCAGCCACCGCTCGTTCAAACGCCACGGCAAATTTAGGGTGCGCACCAAACGCGGCACAACAGCCGCCATCCAAAGGGCTAATTAAGGTTACATTCACCAATGGAAATTGGCCGCCCAATGAGGCATCTTTCACCAACACTAGGTAACCATCACGCCGCAAACTTTCAATTGACGCCATGATGGTGGGATAACGGCCCAGCACCTCAGCAGGAATAGTCGGCAAACTAATCCCGGATGAAATAATCGTATTTTTGATATGCCGTTGGAAAATTTCCGCCAGCGCCTGCACCCTAGCCTCAGTAGCAGTATTCCCCGCCGCCATGCCATTACTTGCGTAAAGGTTGTTAATAATATTTACCGGGATCCACACCTGATCACCACTACGCTGATGTTCAAATGGAATGGCACAGATAGCTGAAGCGCGATGGTTCGCATGAATGTCCATCAACATCGACGCTTTCAGTTCACCATTCATGTTGTAATGCAACCGTGTGGGTTGATCTAACAAACCATCGGGTAAATCGTTACCACTCACCGGAAACCAGCGCTCATTAGGTGCGTAAACCACATCACCCGCAGCTACCGCCTGTCCGAAATAATAGCCGCTAAAGAAATAGCCACTGCTCAAACGCTCAAAAAAAGACCATAACGCACTCGCCAATGCCGCCTCTTTGGAAGTGCCCTTGCCGCGGGTACAACAGATAGAGCAACGACGATCCTGTAATTGCACGGACCAGACATTCACTACCGGGTTCTGACATTGCTCCACTTCAACATCAAAGCCTAATGCCTGTAAACGGGCACTCATAAGCGCTATCATATCTTTCAGCGATACATCTTTACCGGGAATCATATTCATAAAGATAAGGGACCTTTGCTGCCCGTTGTGAGTGAAAACCTATTTTAGAACGGCAAAAAAGCATCGTTTAAGCCCATCTAGCTCGGTTATAAGGTTTGTTTGAGCGACAAACAAACAACAACTAAAAAATCACTACGGCATTATCCCCCTATGAACCCAAAAAAGAAAAGCGCTACTAGTTAGATCGTTATTTAACCACTTAATAAAACAGTAAAATATTTACCTAACCCACTTGACGCATACCCACCTCATCATTAATATACGCCGCCACGGTTGAGACGTTCCTTGATAGCTCAGTTGGTAGAGCAGTAGACTGTTAATCTATTGGTCGCTGGTTCGAGTCCAGCTCGAGGAGCCAACCTTTTAACCGTAATGAATGACATTCCTCGATAGCTCAGTTGGTAGAGCAGTAGACTGTTAATCTATTGGTCGCTGGTTCGAGTCCAGCTCGAGGAGCCATTCACTCAGAACGGGGCATAGCGCAGCCTGGTAGCGCATCTGGTTTGGGACCAGAGGGTCGTAGGTTCGAATCCTGCTGCCCCGACCACTTTAAAGTTTCCCTAAAACTTTGAGTGGTTAGTTTCTGAAACACGTTTGATCGTTCGTGTATAAACATCGTTCTTCGTCGGGGCATAGCGCAGCCTGGTAGCGCATCTGGTTTGGGACCAGAGGGTCGTAGGTTCGAATCCTGCTGCCCCGACCATTTAAAGTTTAACGTAAGTATCGTATCTACCCGGATACAACCCTTAGTCGGGGCATAGCGCAGCCTGGTAGCGCATCTGGTTTGGGACCAGAGGGTCGTAGGTTCGAATCCTGCTGCCCCGACCATAATTTGTAATACTTATTTTATTACTGGTATTGAGCAACACTGTATCTACCCAGATACAACCCTTAGTCGGGGCATAGCGCAGCCTGGTAGCGCATCTGGTTTGGGACCAGAGGGTCGTAGGTTCGAATCCTGCTGCCCCGACCACTTATATATTACTGCTCTAACTACTAGATGATTTACACTCCCTTTTTTCGTTTATATGATTTTTCATACAAACAATACTGTTTTTCAGCACCTCCCCTTCGCTGAACCTTAACAGAAGTTATTTCGTTATTCACCGGGGTATACATCACCGTCTGTTTTATCTTGTATACAGCTACTCCGGATTTTTTTCTCATACACTCTCTGTTATTCAACATGACTTCTCGGCGCTCTCTGTTATCAAATTCGTTAGACTTAGCCACGCCTGATCATTGCAGATGCTCAAGCCAAACAGCCATGACTGATGCCTTACTTATCATTAATAGATAATTAGTAGCCTTGATAACGATTTAGACTGACAATAGCGTTTCATTTATGTCTAATATAATCATTGCGAAACACTCAGGTCGACCGCCTAACCTAGGCCGTCAAAGACTGCATATCAAGGATAAGATATGACAACAGAGCAAGCTTATTTCTTTACCGTAGCGCTCATCAATCTAGTGTTAGCTTTTTCAGGCACGCGAATCAAAAACCCGGAAGGCAAACAGCGCTCTACATTCTTCTTCACGGTGGCAATTACCGCAAATTGCCTAAGCTGGTTTCTATATATATTCGATATCGGCGTACCGCTGAAAATTGTCTCCGCCATCCTATCAACCACCTTTATTTGGGGTATGGTGGTATTTAGTTATCGACGATGCGAATCCCCTATACCTAGCGTACTGATAGCTTTCCTCTTCATACTCAACTGCTTGGCATTAGGGTACTTCACCTATACAACGCAGCCCTACAATGCACTCCACGTTAGCGCTATTTTTGTCCCCTTAGCACTATTTATCATGGCCTACCTGTTTCTTAACATAAAAATGTATGGTTCCCCTCATGATTGCAACATAGATTTGTGATCGTGAGGTGGTTTTGCGCTAATGTATTCGGAGTCTTAAGTTGGGAAGCTTTTATTCCCGCTCCACGATGAGCATCCGCGCCAGATAGCCCTTAAAAAGCCGACAGCCTATAACAGCTGTTTTTTATGACAGGTTTACTACCCAGACGGTCAACCGTTTTCATCATCACGCTCTATTATTGCAAACCTGATTAAACTTGTTGCACCTGATAAGGCTCATTCTTACTTAAAATGGCATAGGCTATTCTCGATAGCTTATTCGCTAAGGCAATGCACACTGTATTAAATGATTTTTTTGCGCGTAGTTTTCTTAGCCAGTCGTACATTACGCCTCGATAACTGTCTAATCGCGATAAGATCGCTCTCGCACCCTGTACCAGTAAACACCTGAGGCGCTTATTACCTCGTTTACTAATACCTAATAATGTCGGTTTTCCTCCTGTTGAATATTGCCGTGGCACCAACCCTAACCAGGCAGCCATTTCCCGACCGTTTTTAAACTGATGCGCATTGCCTACTTCTGCCGCTAACTGGCTTGCTGTCATGTCACCAATGCCTGGAACCGTTTTTAATAGCTGACAACGACTACTTTCCTTAACCTGTTTAACGATTTTTGCGTCCTGAGCGGCGATTTTTTCATTTAAGTAACAGTAGTGATCATGCATCACCTGAAGCTCACCAATGATGGCTGGGCATAGTGTTACTTTTTGCATACTTAACCATGAAAACAGTCTTTTCATGGCCGAGTGCCCACGCGGGAAAGATAATCCAAACTCTAATAATAACGCACCTATACGCGACATACAGGCGGTACGATCGGCGACAAAGCCTTCACGCACTCGGTGTACGATGAGCTGACTTTGTGACTCAATCGACTTAACGGCGACAAAACGCATGTCAGGACGACGGGCCGCTTCAGTAATCGCCAATGCATCGATAAAGTCATTTTTGTTGCCTTTAACGAAAGGTTTAACGTATTGAGGTGGGATTAATCGAACGTCATGGCCATGATCCAAGCAGAGGCGACCTAACCAATGAGCACCGCCGCAGGCCTCAAATGCAATGAGACATGGTGGGAGTTGAGCGATAAACGTAATGAGTTTTTGACGAGAGAGTTTCTTTTTGCAAACTTGCTGATCTTGGGCGTCACGACCCATTAAATGAAAAGAAGACTTGCCTAAATCGATTCCAAGGACTTTGATATACATGAGATGGTTCTCCTTGTTGGTTTCGTCACCTTTCCAGCATAGCTGGTTAAAAGCGAGGGGAACCATCTCATTAAGCCTCGAAACTCCTCCGACGTCATTATGGCTTACGCCTGCGGCTTGATGGGGATCATTGTTGCTGCCCGCTCACTACTGCTGATCATCGCACCGAACATTTTTACCACCACCATCATTGCCTCACAAATCATATGGCCGGCATTTAGCGTTATCAGTGGTGTTTTTACTCTGTTAAGCTTTACCGAAGACATTCAACTCAAACTCCAAAAAGAATCTAGTACCGATCAACTCACGGGGCTGGCTAATCGACGCAGTATGGATCAAGCCCTCAAACAGGAATGGTCAAGAGCAGATCGCCATCAACGATGCTTGTCCGTAGTGATGCTAGATATCGACTTTTTTAAACACTATAACGACCATTACGGCCATCAAGCCGGCGATGACTGCTTAAAACAGGTTGCTCAAGTTCTGCTCAAATCAGGACAGCGTGCGACAGATATCGCCGCACGCTATGGCGGTGAAGAGTTTTTACTCATCCTTCCCGATACCGATAGTGTTACCGCCCAACATATCGCCATAAAGATATGCACATCCATTGAAGCGCTCAACATAAGCCATCAGCATTCCCCCTTCGAGCGGGTTACCGTGAGTGCGGGCATTGCTACGCTATCTAAGCAAAATTATAAAAATATTCGCAAACTACTATTGGCCGTCGATGCCGCACTCTATCAAGCCAAAAACAATGGCCGCAACCAAGCGCTGTTAGCGTCCCCATGCTGAATCAATACAACTTACTAACAGTGCTACCTATACCTACACTCTGACCACAGACCAAACTTCAATTTAATAAACCAAGATAGCGGTATCTGCTCACCCATGATGCAATCAATACATTTTCTATTTAAGAAAAAACCATAAAATATTTGTTATCATTGTCATTCTTACCTAGCAGCATCCCTCTCAGGGCACAATATCTATAAAAAAACAGTCACCACGAGTAATGAAAAAATATGATTTTCTCAGCAAAAAAAAATATCAATAGCGACAATCAACGCAGGCAATTTATTGTCGTCGGCGTCCAGAGAGGCGGAACGTCTGCAATAGCATTGGCCCTTCAGGCACTAGGTATATCTCTGGGAAATAATTTTCATGAACCTATTTATGAAGACCTAGATATGGCGGCCGCATTTCGCGCCAAAAACTGGAAAAAGCTAAAAAAACTAATAGTTGCACATGAGCTAAAACACACAAAATTTGCTTGGAAACTTCCTGACAGCAACACTCAACTTCGAAGGATTTCGAAGCTCTTCTCAAATCCCAGTTTTATCTATATCTATCGAGACATCTTTGCCATTGCTAGTCGCAAACAAACCGCTGCGGATGTTGAACTCATCGAAGCCATGCAAACAGGCCTTTCTGCCTATAGTCGTATCATAAAATTTAGTGACAAATATGACTATCCTGCACTGCATATATCCTATGAAAAGTTATTATTAGAGAAAAAGGCTCACTTGATAAAATTAGCTGATTTTTGCGATATTCAGGCATCAGAGGACTTAATTAATCAAGTTAGCGAAGCCATTGAACCTTCACCACAGCGCTATAACCAATGGGTAGACATATCACGACAAATTACAACTTTAAGCGAGGCGGGCTATGATGGCTTTATCGACAACATATCGACCAACCGAATTTCAGGCTGGATTATTAACAAAAACTCAGATAGTCCTATTTCTGTAGACCTCTTCGTTAACAATCAATTTATCACTGATCTCGTTTGCGATGAGTTTCGAGGAGATCTGGTTGTAGCAGGTAAAAGCAACACCGGAAATGCAGGTTTTAATATTGAGCTGCCAAATGTGACGTTAAACAGTGGCGACCATGTCAAACTTCAGCCTAAAGGGGCAGATATCAGCCTATGGGGGCATTTCTAATAATGCGCGATATCAAACCGGCCGCTATCATCTTTCATGGTCAACAAACCAAAGTGCCCATTGACAAAGTCTCATAACTCTATATAGTGATGAATAGCTTAGAAAAAGTCTATTTTTTAACCATTTGTTGTCGTTGTATTACTCTCGTTATTTTACTTAAGTATTCTCGTCCCACTGTTTTTAAATTCCAGTCTTATTTTTTCGCTAGCTATCAGGCCAAACCTGCCCTGCATTTGAGCATCAATCCTGCGTCTATCAAAACGCTGAATCAATATCGAATACAGCCGCTTAAATTCTCAGGATCTCAGGAATTGTCCCGATCAATGCCCACGTTGTGACAAAGCGACTAAAACCGTGAGTATTGACTGTTTCTAATGTTACAACATTGGATCAAAATAAAGGTCGCTTGCTGAATAACAGTGCTGCGGGTACTGCGCAGCAATACATAGTTTTGTCATCTGTCGGAGATACGATATAACCCATCTCTGCATGATATTTTTGGTTTTCAGGCGGAGGCCGCAACCGTGAGTTGCAGCTTCGCGCTGAATATTCGGCTAAACAGAGCCGTTCTGAACACCAGCCCAATTTAATTCACTCTGCGAAATGAGTGATACCAGCGCCACTTTCCCGGTTATAGATAAGCTGCATCAGCAGTGAGTTCGAGCCATTCGGATAGCCAAGCGCTGGTTTATTTGAGAAAAGAATGAGTAATCATATTAAAACTGCCATCAATGCCGAAGATTTTGAAAAATATAGCAACCCAATTCCTGGCCGGGAATACATCATGGGATTGTTCGATGAACCAGGAAAGTTCCTCAACCGAGAGCAGCTCGGTAAAACCCTTAAATTATTTGAAGATGAAGAAAAAGAAGCCCTACGCCGCCGTTTGCGTGCGATGGAGCGTGATGGCCAACTCAATTTTGATCCACGTAAAGGCTACAGCCTACTCACCCAAGACGATCTGATTGAAGGTACGGTTATTGGTCACCCCGATGGCTTTGGCTTCTTATCGATAGACGGCCCTGGCGATGATCTATATCTGCACGAAAGTCAGATGCTGAAAGCCTTCCCTGGTGATCGCGTACAAGCTCGTATTAGCGGCATCGACCGTCGTGGACGCCAAGAAGCCCAGATCATAAAAGTGCTTGAACAAAATATGACTCAGGTCGTTGGTCGCTTACGGGTTGATGATGGCGAATACTTTTTACAGCCTGAAAATAGCCGTATGCGCAATGAGATCGATATTCCCGATGATCAACTCAATGGCGCTGAAGCGGGACAGTATGTCACCGTAGAGATTACCGAATACCCTTGTAATCGTTTTAATGCCGAAGGCAAGGTTGTTGAACTATTGGGCGACTCTATGGCGCCGGGTATGGAAATTGATGTTGCCATTCGTAACCATGACATCCCACACAAGTGGCCTCAGGATGCACTGGATGCAGCCGACGCCTTAGGCGATGAAGTCAGCACTTCTGATAAACAGCACCGCGCCGATCTACGGGCACTGCCTTTCGTCACCATTGATGGTGAAGATGCACGAGATTTCGATGATGCCGTCTATTGTGAAAAGCGTAAATCTGGCGGCTGGCGTCTATTTGTGGCGATTGCCGATGTGTCACACTATGTTGTGCCCGGTAGTCCGTTAGATGTCGAAGCCGCTGAACGAGGCACCTCAGTTTACTTCCCTGGCCATGTAGTACCCATGCTACCTGAAGCACTGTCCAATGGCCTATGCTCACTGAACCCCAATGTCGACCGTCTAGTCATGGTCTGCGAAATGTCGATCAATAATGCCGGCAAGATGACCAGCTATACGTTTTCAGAAGGGATCATTCACTCCCATGCCCGCCTAACCTATACCCAGGTTGGTGCACTCGTATCTGCGCCAGAAACCGGGCTTGGCAAAGACGTCGCACACAAACATGCTGACGTGGTGCCGCATCTACACGCCCTTCATCACCTCTATGCGGTATTAAGAAAAGCCCGCACTAAACGTGGCTCTATCGATTTTGAAAAGCAGGAAGTGCAGTTCAAATTTACCGAAGACCGTAAGATCGATCAGATCGTACCGGTGGTGCGTAACGATGCGCATAAAATGATTGAAGAGTTTATGCTCTGCGCCAACGTAGCCACGGCACAATTCCTCGAAAAAGTGAACCTGCCTGCGCTGTACCGGGTTCATGAAGGTCCGGTCGAGAAAAAACTGACTAACCTCCGAGCTTTTCTAAGCGAAAGAGGCCTCAACCTCGCCGGTGGTGAAAAACCAACACCGGCCCATTACGACCGGTTGCTGAAAAGCCTTGGCGACCGTCCGGATGCTCAGATTATCCGTACAATGATGCTGCGCTCGTTGAGTCAAGCCGAGTATAGTTCTGACAACCAAGGCCACTTCGGCTTGGCTTACCCAGCCTATGCTCACTTTACCTCACCGATCCGCCGCTACCCCGATCTACTGGTTCACCGTGCTATTCGTTCGGTTATTCGTCGCAGTGAAACAGGTAGTATTTTAAGTCGCACGCTGAAAAAACTGACCGGCACCGCTGACTCGGTTCACCGCGTAAAAAGCGCCGCGCCTCTTGAGCAAACTAAAAGCTACCCTTATGACCTCACAGCCATGAAGAGTATGGCTGAACATTGTTCACTGGTATCTCGCCGCGCCGATAAAGCCGGCTGGGATGTTGAAGCTTGGTTGAAGTGCGAATACATGCAAGACCATGTCGGTGATGTCTTTAGTGGTGTCATTAGTACGGTCACCAACTTCGGTCTGTTTATCGAACTGGATGACACTCAGGTGGAAGGCTTAGTGCATGTCACCGCGCTGAACAACGATTACTACCAGTTCGATGCCGCCCAGCAACGCTTAGTTGGTGAACGCACGCGAGTTAACTTCGGTATTGGCGACAAGATCGAAATTCGCGTGGTACGGGTCGATATGGATCAGCGTAAGATCGAATTTGAACTAGCTTACAAAGACGATGCCGCTGCATCCACTAAACCGAAGGCTCGTAAAGGCCGCGGCAAAGGTAATCGTAAATACAGCAAGAAGTAATCGGCTAATCGCTAGGGAGCCTGCCATAGGCTCCCGGTGTTAATCTAGTAATGCGATAACAGGTCTCGCTTGCTCCGGTTCATATCCTAACGTTCTTAAAAACCTACCCGTTGGCCAACCAAACACTCTGATAGGGGGCTAACTCAAGATCACCCAGAAGGTCGGTATAATGCTGTCCACTGAGTAAATCTAACCAGTCCTGGGTACTAATCAAATTCAGATCCGATAGTGATAAAGTGGCCGGTTCGGCACTGATATTATTCAAACAAAAGATATTCTGCGTTCGATCAACACTCTGGCGCCAAAAACCAAACACCTGCTCACCTAAGTGCAGCGTAAACTGCGTCCCATTAGGGTGAAATGCTTTCTGTCGCGCACGAATAGCAATTAACGACTTTAGGGCATTAAACACCCGGTAATGATGGGTTGTATTATCAGCCAACAACACCTCTAACGCACTATAGTCCCACTGATGGCGATTAATCGAGCGGGAGTGGCCAGTCATGGCAACCCGGTCATGATCGTTCAGCGTGCCGAGCAGACTGTGAAGGTAGATACCCGGAATACCTTCCAGCGCCAACATAATACGATGGGCGCAGATAAAACGTGCTTCGCCCCAGCTATCTTTTCCCTCCGTCGTTCCTTGTAATGCCTCAAATAGGGCGATATTAATTTCGTAAGGTTTTTTACCGCCATCATCCAACGCCCGCCAAGAGACATGCCCACCAAAGTTTTGCATCGTTTCGATTATCAGCTCAACCTCGCTATCAGGCAGAATACCCTCCACCGGGCGAAGCCCAATACCATCATGGGAGGCAATAAAGTTAAAGAAACAGGTACCATCCTGCGCCGGTGGCATACTCATCATCCACTGCTTTAGATAGAAATTCTGGCCCGTGATTAAAGCATGCAACAATAACGGCGGCAGTGAGAAGTTGTAGACACAGTGAGCCTCGTTGGCATTACCGAAATAGGATAAATTCTCCCGACTGGGAATATTGGTCTCGGTGATAATCATTGCCGTCGGGCAAGCATACTCAATCAATGTTCTAAACAACCGCACTACTTCATGGGTTTGTTCCAAATTAAGACAACGACTACCCGCCTCTTTCCACAGAAACGCTATCGCATCCAAGCGAAAGATATTCACCCCCTGATCGAGATAGAAGCGAATAATGCGCACAAACTCTTTTAACACCGCCGTATTACGAAAATCAAAATCCACTTGATCGTGGCTAAAGGTACACCACACATGCTTCACTCCTTCCTCGGTTTCAACTGCGCGCAACAGTGGACTGGTACGCGGCCTTACAACCTGTGAAAGGTCATCCGTAGGGCTAGCGGTGAAAAAGTAATCATGACCAACACCCTCCCCCTTAATAAAGTTGGCAAACCACTCACTTTCACCTGAACCATGATTGATAACCAGATCTGACATCAATCGGTATTCTCCTGAGAGCCGCTGAATATCCTGCCACTCTCCCACCGATGCCCGTACCTGATAATAATCACTCACGGCAAAGCCATCATCCGAGCTATATGGGAAAAACGGTAGCACATGTACACCACTAATAACCCCGTCGCACTGCTCATTGAGAAAATGATGCAGAGTACTCATCGCCCGCTCATCAGGTCGATGGAGACTATCACCGTAGGTGATCATAATAATATCTTGCTGACTCCAATGGTTTTTAAACGGCATAGGAAGTTGCTCGACACTGCCGAGACGCATGATAGAGATTAGGTCCGATACCAGGTGAGTGATCTCCTGCGCTTCAAATGAGCAATAGATATTATGCAGATGATTTTCAATCTGACTGACTAGCTGATCACTGGCATTATTGAATACGCTATCCATATTACTCCGCCATAAACTCTTGATGATCCAACTCAACCGCTTCGATTAAACGATCAAACACATCGGGCATGGCACTGGAAACCCGACTCCAACTAGGAATAAAAGGGGTTTCCATCGGGTTACTCAAGAACTGCTCACCGGCGGAAATGATATTGCGAGAGAACATCTCTACCGCCATTTCTTCAGCATGAATATCCAGTTGCAGGCCATTCATCACCGCATCATTGTGATAGGTTTCAACGAAATCTAAGGCGATACGGTAATAGGTCGCTTTGACTGAACGGAAGGTTTCGCTATTAAAAGTATGCCCTTGAGTGGCTAGCTTACGGAACAATGATTTGGTGATATCGATCGACATCTTCGACAGGCCCGCCTGCATATCATCAAGGGAGAGATCTTGATGCTTATGATCGTATTGGTCGGCAATATCCACCTGACAGAGTCGGTTGTTAGCATAGTTACGGTGCATCTCTGACAGCACACCGATCTCCAAACCCCAGTCGCTTGGTATACGGATATCACTCAGTACATCACGCCGAAAAGAGAACTCCCCCGCTAACGGATAACGAAAGCTATCGAGAAACTGCAGATATTCGATTTCACCGAAGACCCTCTTCAACGCTCGCAGCAGTGGCGTCACCAATAGACGACTCACTCGCCCATTGATCTTGCCATCAGATACTCGGGCGTAAAACCCTTTGCAGAACTCATAGTTAAATTGCGGATTGGCTACCGGATAGATCAACCGGGCCAACATCTCACGACTGTAAGTGGTGACATCGCAATCGTGCAATGCCACTGACTCGGCCCGCCCTGAGGCCAAAATATACCCCATGCAATACCACACATTACGCCCTTTGCCCGCCTCCTTTGGGGCTAGCTTTAGGGCTTGCAACTCGGCATCCAATGCCCGTAAACGCGGTCCATCATTCCAAAGAATACGATGATGCTGAGGGAGCTTGCTAAAAAACTGCCGGGCATAACGAAACTGCGCTTCATTGGCCCGGTCCAGTCCAATCACAATTTCAGACAGGTATGGCACCTGGCTTATTTCATCAATAATATGCGCCAGCGCAGGCCCTTCCAACTCAGAGAATAACGACGGTAGAATCAGGGCCAATGGTCTTTTACGACCGAAACGTGTTAACTCCTCTTCAACCTCCTCAATCGGTCTGTTTGCTAGATGATGTAACGTTGTAATAATGCCATTCTGATAGAAATCACCCATACACATTACTCCTTAGCTTCTTTTGCAGGTATTCAATTGAATTCATCTCTTGCGGTCGCTCTGAGGCACCTAAAAACCAACTCACCCCTTCAACCCAACCATCCGGCCCGGTTTGTTTTGTTCGATAAACATTGAGATGCTCAAACACAGGAGGCTCATGCACCGGTGAACGGATCAACACGGGACAGTCAGCCACCTGTAACATATCGACATCGTTATCACTGTCACCAGCCGCTATGGTTAAAAATTCGCTTTTACCCACTTCATGTGAAATTGAGTCGCGGTATTGTTGATAAAGCCATTGCAACGCCTTCCCTTTATTGCAACCCCCTGTTACATGTAGAAAACGCCCACCTTGTAGCACCGTCGCCCCTGCTCGCCTTAATGTTGTTACGAATAACGATTTACGGCTCTCAGAGCCAAGCCATTTGACCGGCTCACTAAATTCGCGATTATTGGCCCGCGAGGCAGCCTCTGTCGAAAGTCCAGTACATGCTTTTATTCCTTCAACCCCTAAGGAGGTGAAAGTCTCAAACTCGCCCGCAAACTCAGTCGCTTGTGCTGCTAACAGCGTTAACCAATGTTCACGAGGTTTAGAAAATGAGTAACAATAAAAACCATCTACGATAGAGCAGCCACTCGGCGGCAGCGAAAAGTAATCAACGGGGATGAAAATAGCGGCTCCATTCTCAACGACAAAAGGGTCTTCGCTAGCTAACTGCTGACGTAAAACAGACAGTTCAGCACGGGTCTTACTGGTCACAGGAATAACCGGAATTTTAACCGTTTTTAATAACGCCAATAGCGGCTTTGCTGTATCAAAACGATAGCTAAAGTGGTCCAGCAATGAACCATCGAGATCGGTAAAAATTAAAACCTTAGTCGTCATCTCTCACTCCCCTTAGCAACGGCAGTGCACAGCGGTCTAAGCAACAACAAAAACGCACCAATATTGACCATATAGCAACCTTTTAAGCAGAAAACTTTATCCATACATCGGACACTGCAGGAAACATACCGATTTATAAAAACCAATAGAGACAGTGCAATTACCCAGACTCTAGCTATGCTTTATCCATGTCGAAGGACAGTTTGATCGCCGATACAGCGCCGTTTAAGCAATAAACAAGGCTGAAATACCAACTTAATGACCTCAGGAACAGCGAAAATACAGTCAAAAAATAACGAGTTACGTCGAGATTGATGAAACAACCCGATTACTGTGTGCGTAGAACCAGCAATATATCCAAGTAGGCGGGCGAAACAAGGCAGATAGAGGCGGGACAAAGAATGGCCTTAGATTAAACCAGAATGGGGCACCCATTTTACTTAGACAAACAACACAGATATGAAATGAGCGATAGACGTAATGGCCCGCACTAAATTAAAGCAGGTTGAATTTGGCTACTTTAAGATAGTTGGCGTAAAACAAAATTAGTGAAATGTCGTAAACAGTCAATATTCGTGGACAAATTGACGATTTTTAAACATCAAAACAGAGTAAAAATACTTAATCCTCAGTTTTGAAAGGTAATGTTTGCACTCTCACTTCAAATTATCGTAGGGTATAAACAGACGCGAAACAGTAATCAACAAGAACCAACGACAGATTTTAAGCTTGCGGATCACAACCCATAAATTGTAGAGAGGCATAATAACAAATGGAAAATTCAGCTTCCAATGAGGCTTTTGTACGGTTTGACGGAGTTCAGAAAAGCTACGATGGCAAGATTCTCGTAGTAAAAGATTTGAATATTGATGTCCCACGCGGTGAATTTTTAACCATGCTTGGGCCATCCGGCTCAGGGAAAACCACATCGCTGATGATGTTGGCCGGTTTTGAAACAGCGACCCATGGTGATATCTATCTGGATGGCCGTTCAATCAACAATGTAGCGCCCCATAAACGCGGCATCGGCATGGTTTTCCAAAACTATGCGTTATTTCCCCATATGACCGTGGCAGAAAACCTCGCCTTTCCTCTTAAAGTTCGTAACATGGGTAAATCGGAGATCGAAGAGCGCGTTAATAAAGCCTTGGATATGGTTGAACTCGGTAGCTTTGGCGATCGTCGTCCCGCACAGTTATCCGGAGGTCAACAACAGCGAGTCGCGGTTGCCCGTGCCCTAGTATTTGAACCCGATTTGATTCTAATGGACGAACCACTCGGTGCGCTGGATAAGAATCTGCGGGAACAGATGCAATACGAAATCAAGCATATTCATGAACGATTGGGCGTAACCGTCGTCTATGTGACCCATGACCAATCTGAAGCACTCACGATGTCGAATCGAATCGCCGTTTTCAACGACGGTATCATTCAACAACTCGCCCCACCCACCGAGCTCTACGAAAAACCGACTAACTCCTTTGTTGCCCAGTTTATTGGTGAAAACAATAAGTTATCCGGTATTTTACAATCTACACAAGACGGCATTTGCACCGTTCGTCTACCTAGTGGCGAGTTAGTTACCGCCCTGGATATCAACACCGACGATATTGGTAAAGAAAGCACCCTATCACTCCGACCTGAGCGCGTTTTTCTTGATCCGGTTGAAGGTCAGTGTGACAACGTATTCACGGGTAAAGTCGAGGAAGTTATCTACCTAGGAGATCATAAGCGGGTTCGTATGAATGTCTGCGGCCACGATGAATTTATCGTCAAAGTACCGAATTCTACAGACCATAAAGGATTGCAAGTTGGCGGCACCGCCCCTATCGGTTGGTCGTCTAAAGACTGTAGGGCGTTGGATACGATCTGACCAGGATCAAATGTCATTGCTACTGAAAAACAATAAAGGCTACATCATAGTTATGATGAGCGAATAAACAGCGTCTTCATGAAGAAGATGTCATGTCATTAAAGCCCGAGAGGAAATGCCAAATGAAGAAATTTTCCAAACTATCATCTGTCCTAGCACTAGGTGCTGCTGTATGCGTGGGCTCTGCAACTGCAGCCGAACCACTAACGGTCGTATCATGGGGTGGAGCGTACACAAAATCCCAACGGATGGCCTACAGTGATCCGTTCACTGCAAAAACAGGCATTAAGATTGTCGATGAAGATAAATCAGGTAATGGTCTAGCGGGTCTTCGTGCACAAACAGAAGCCGGCAATGTAACCTGGGATGTACTGGATATTCTGGAAGGTGACGCAATTCTGGCGTGTGATGAAGGTATTGCACAAGAATTGGATTATGAAAAAGATCTAAACCCTGGTGCTGACGGCACGCCAGTAATGGAAGACTTTGTTGAAGGTTCTCTTTCTGGTTGCTACGTTCCAACTATCGTTTACGCCACACTGTTCTCTTTCAACGATAAAGCATTCCCAGGTGAAAAGCCGAAAACGATTGCTGATGTATTCAACGTCAAAAAATTCCCAGGTAAGCGCGCCTTTGAGAAAAAACCTGATGCTAACCTAGAGTGGGCTCTCGCCGCTGATGGCGTACCTTATGATCAAGTTTACGATGTACTCGGCACGCCTGAAGGTGTAGAACGTGCTTTCGCTAAACTGGATACCATCAAAGATTCTATCATCTGGTGGGATGCTGGTGCTCAACCACCACAGCTGCTAGCCGATGGTGAAGTTGCAATCGCGTCTGCTTATAACGGTCGTATCTTTAACGCTCAAGTTGTAGAAAACCAGCCGTTCACTATTATTTGGGACGGTCAGGTTTATGAGCTAGATGGCTATATTATTCCAAAAGGTGCGCCACATAAGAAAGCGGCAATGGACTACTTGCGTTTCGCTACTGACACGCAACGTCTAGCCGACCAGACTAAATACATCTCTTACGGTCCAGCGCGTAAATCCTCTGCACCACTGGTTTCTACTCATGCGGAAACCGGTGTAGAAATGGCTCCCCACATGCCAACTACGCCAGTTAACTTCAAGACTCCTATTAAGAAAAATGCTGAATTCTGGGCTGATAACGGTGACGAACTACGTCAACGCTTTAACGCTTGGTTAGTACAATAAGAACGTAAATGTTGGGGGGCTGCCAAGCCCCTTTATGAGTTAAAGGCTGATTTTCGAGTCATGATTTGATCGATCATCTAACCACACGATCAGATGATGATTCATTATTATCAACGGTAAGACGCACAATCAACCGCCATTTTAATTCATCTTCAAAAAAGGGTTTGTATTCCTCATGATGGCAAATACTGTCGAGGCCGAAGGCCAATTAACCCCGGACGAACAGAAACGCTTAACCTCGGATATGCATCGCTCACTGCGCCGCAAAAAAATCCGCGCCCTGTTTCTGGTAGCACCGCTGCTTATCTTTATCATGGTCACCTTTGTTTCACCTATCGCAACCATGCTATTCCGGTCGATAGATAACCCTCAGGTCTCCGAGTATATGCCGAACACCACCGCAGCATTAGCTGACTGGGATGGTGATAGCAACGAACTACCAGATGAAGCAACCTATGCCGCACTGGTTGAAGACTTGGTAGTGGGTCGTAAAAACCATACCATTGGTAAAGCGGCTACCCGACTTAATTATGAAAAAAGCCAGATGCGTAGCCTGTTAACAGGCACCGCGCGTAAAGCTGCTAGACTCAAACCGCCATACAAAGCCCAACTGATCAAAATCAACAAAGGTTGGGGCGATATTGACAACTGGCGAGTCATTAAACGCGAATCTAAACCCTATACCGCGTCGTATTACATTGCAGCATTCGATATGGAAACCACCCCCGAGGGTGAAATCAGAATGCTACCGGAGAATCAGCGTGTCTATCTGCAGATGCTCTGGCGAACCGTCTGGATGTCCGTGGTCATCACCTTATTGACCTTGCTGCTCGGCTATCCGGTTTCCTATCTGCTGGCATCACTTCCCATGCGCGTAGCCAACACCCTGATGATCTTGGTACTACTCCCCTTCTGGACCTCTCTGTTGGTACGAACCTCATCCTGGATCGCGTTACTTCAGGGCCAAGGGGTAATTAATGACATTCTCGTCTGGTTCGGCCTAGTCAATGATGAGAGCCGGCTGAGTATGATCTACAACGCCACCGGTACCGTCATCGCTATGACTCATATACTGCTGCCGTTTATGATTCTGCCTCTTTATTCAGTGATGAAGACGATTCCACCAAGCTATATGCGGGCCGCCCGTTCCCTTGGTGCAACCCCCTTTACCGCATTCGTTAAGGTTTACCTACCTCAATCAGTGCCCGGTATTTCTGCGGGTGCCATCTTGGTGTTTATTCTCGCGATTGGTTACTACATCACCCCTGCATTGGTGGGTGGTCAAACCGGACAGTTTATCGGCAATATGATTGCATACCATATGCAAAGTTCGCTTAACTGGGGTCTTGCTGCCGCACTCGGTGTGGTACTGCTAGCACTCGTCTTAGGTATCTATGCCCTTTACAGCCGTCTCTTTGGCGGAAACAATCAGATGACGTTGAGGTAAGATTATGGCTCTTCCATCATATGCCGGCCCCTTAGAAACATTCTGGTACTATGCGTTTCGTGTTTTTTGCGGCATGGTGTTTATTTTTCTGATCACGCCATTGCTGATCATCATCCCATTGTCATTCAATATCGAGCCCTACTTCAGTTTTACTGAAGGGATGTTGGCGTTCGACCCTGATGCCTATTCGTTTCGTTGGTATGAGGAGTTTTTTGGCAGTGAGCGTTGGATGGCAGCGATCAAGAACACCTTTATTGTGGCGATCTGCTCGACCTTCCTCTCAATGGTGCTGGGTACCCTGGCAGCATTAGGCTTGAGTCGTTCAGAACTACCCTTTAAAGGTCTGATCATGGGATTACTGATCTCCCCGATGATCGTACCGCTGATTATATCAGCCGCGGGCATGTTCTTTTTCTACTCATCAATGGGTGTATCACAGAGCTATCTGGGCTTAATCCTTGCTCATACAGCACTAGGTACTCCTTTTGTGGTGATTACGGTGACAGCGACACTCAGCGGCTTTGACTATAACTTAGTCAGAGCAGCTAACAGCCTTGGTGCTTCTCCAACCTATGCATTCTTTAAAATCACTGTACCGCTAATTATGACCGGTGTTATTTCAGGCGGCTTGTTCGCCCTAATGACTTCAGTGGATGAAGTGGTTGTCGCGATCTTTATTGCGGGCGCTGAACAGCGAACTGTACCGATGCAGATGTGGGCAGGTATTCGTGAGCAAATTAGCCCAACGATCTTGGCTGTTGCAACCTTGCTGGTTTGTATGTCTATCTTGCTGCTAAGCACTGTGGAATACCTACGTCGTCGCTCCGAAGCGATTCGCGGTATCAGCGCGCATTAATCACTGATTTCAGCTTAAAGCAAAAAAGTCACTGGCAGCTCTCGCTCCCAGTGACTTTTTTATATCACCACGTTATTAAATAGCTATTTTCTCAAGCGGGCTAACACTGCCTTCGCTACCAGCGTTGAAGAGGCTGGGTTCTGGCCGGTAATCAATAAACCATCTTCAATCAGATAGGGCCCCCAGTCTGGTCCCTGAGAATAAACACCGCCGCGCTGTTTCAGCTCGTCTTCTAACAGGAATGGCACTACCTCTGTTAAGCCTACCGCTGCTTCTTCAGTATTCGTAAAGCCTGTAACCTTCTTGTTCTTAACCAGCGGTTCGCCCGCTTCATCTTTGGTGTTTAACAAAACACTCGGTGCATGACAGACTGCTGACACAGGCTTGCCTTGACGAGCAAAGGTTTCAATCAAGGCAATAGAAGCTTTATTCTGAGTCAGATCCCACATTGGCCCATGGCCACCGGGATAAAAGATTGCATCGTAATCATCGGCAGAAACGCTGCTTAATGGTAACGTGTTGGCCAGCTTTTGTTGCAGCTCAGCATCCTGATCAAAACGACGAGTATCCTCGGTCTGGAAATCTTCCAGTGCACTTTTAGGATCGATCGGTGGTTGACCACCGGCAGGCGACGCCAAGGTAATATTAACGCCAGCGTCCGCTAGAACGTAATAAGGTGCAGCAAATTCCTCAACCCAGAAACCCGTTTTCTCACCGGTATTACCCAATTCATCATGTGACGTCAGTACAAATAAAATATTCATCGTAATCTTTCCTTTCTGTCGGGCGATCAAATTTCAGACCAGCCCGCACTTTAATTAATCATCGAATGCTCAACTGAACCACAGACTGCCTAAGCCAGTTTCACCAACATCTTGCCGGTATTCTCACCCTTAAATAGGCCAATAAAGGCATCGGGCGCTTGTTCAATACCGTTATAAACCGTTTCTTTCCAAGTGATTTTTCCCGCTTCGATCCACTGAGTCATCTGCTCAACAAACGCGGGATACCCATCCCAATGCTCAAACACGATAAAGCCCTGAACTTTGAGTTTCTTAATAATCAATTGGGATAAATTCGCTGGCCCAGCCTGTGGCGTGGTGGCGTTGTACTGATCGATCATGCCGCAAACAGCGATACGCCCATGATCATTCATCAGGTTTAATACTGCTTCTAGGTGAGCACCGCCGACATTCTCAAAATAGACATCAATGCCTTCAGGGCAAGCCTTGGCAATGCTGTCCTGCAGATCGTCAGTGGTTTTATAGTTAACCACCGCATCGACATTCAGTTCATCTAGCAGATAACGGGCTTTAGCCTCAGAACCTACACTGCCAGCCACGTAGCAACCCTTCAGTTTAGCGATCTGACACACCATCGCACCAACAGCACCAGACGCCGCTGAAACAAAGACTCGGTCTCCTGCCTTGAGTTCGGCAATCTTAGTCAATCCAGTAAATGCCGTCATACCCGTCATCCCCAGCACACTTAGAAAAGCTTGATCGGCAATCTCAGTTTGCGGTAACAACTGAATATCATCACCAGCGGAGGTAAAATATTCCCGCCAGCCATTCATACTGGACACCTTACGGCCCACGGTAAAATCAGCGTTACGAGATTCAACAATTTCACCTACCGCACCACCACCAAGTGCGGCATTCAGAGCGAAAGGTTCGATATAACTTGCACGCTCCATCATCCGACCCCGCATATAAGGATCCACCGACAGCCATAGATTCTTAACCAACACTTCGCCCTCTTTTAACTCAGGTACCGGGTGGCTAACGAGCTGAAAATCATCCTTAGTCGGCATACCGACAGGACGACGAACAAGTTGGATTTCACGATTAGATTCAATATACATGCGGCACCTTACGTAGAACATTGTCTGATAATGTTGATTAGTCTATGCTTCCTCTCTACATGCATCCAATGCATTGGGTAAATATCTAACATAAATAGAAATCATGAATGAACATAAACAACCTAACGACTACCGACCTCAACCTTCTGCCTGTTTTTCAAGTGCTCCTTGAAGAACGCAGTGTCACTCGAGCGGCAGGCCGATTAAACCTGACCCAACCCGCTATCAGCCGCAACCTAGCGCGGCTGCGAACACTCTTTAACGACCCGTTATTTACCCGCACTCCAAAAGGCTTAATCCCAACACCTCGCGCAGAGATGCTCGCATTGCAGTTACGCCAATCGTTACAAGACTTAAGTCACCTAATCAGCCCTGCCGTTTTCACACCTGAAAGCGCAACCAAAAACTTCAGATTAGCCACCACCGATTACGGCGCACAGGTACTTTTACCACCGGTCATAAAACGGTTGCGCACTGAAGCACCGGGGGTCAATTTAGAAATTGTGCCCTGGCAAGAGAGCCTCTTACAGGAACTGGATCAACATGATATTGATCTGGCCACCTGCACGGTGGAAGATGCCCCAGCCGCGATTCATGGCCGTGGTGTGGGAAGTGATCGGTTTGTCTGTGTGGTGCGAGACAACCATCCCGCCGCTGAACAACCACTGGATTTAGAACACTACGCTAACTATCCCCATGCTTTAATCACCATGGGCGGAGCACGCAAAGGCGCTATCGATTATCTATTGGAGGAACGTGGGCTAAAACGACGTATCGCCCTGCGCGTGCCGCACTTTGTTGCGGCGCTGGCCATCATTTCACAAAGTGACATGATTCTCACCGTGCCCTACGGCTTAGCGAGCAGCTTCGCCAAACAATATCAGTTAAAAATTCTGCCCTTTCCGATGCCACAAAAAGGCTTTACCTATTCGATTATCTGGCATGAGCGCTACATCAAAGATCCAGCGCATATGTGGTTAAGAAATCTAGTTTTTGAAGAGTTAACCCACACTTTAGAAGCGCTCAATGTCGGCTTTAGAGTCTCGTAAAACGATAACGCAGTAAAACAGGCACAGTCAGCCAAAATAAAAAATAGTTTAGAATTTAATTCCAAACGTAGCAAAACCCTTAGTCGTTAGCCTTGGCATCAATATAAATAGGGCTTAAATTCAAATCTTCTCCGGTCTCAGCAAAAACAACACGCACAAGTTGACCTTCAACTTTGCTTAAGTCTAATGGGATTTTAAAACCTAGCTGCGCACTTTTAACACCCAAATGTCGAGCAACATCTGGACGGGCAACCTCTGCCGTCGCCGTTGTGATCACGTCACTCCCCAATAAAACCTTAACTTTTATAGGTTTAGAGCTTTTTTGGTTACATGCCCAACCACTCAAACACTGACCATCCCATTGATCAACATGCCCAACAAACGCATCCCTAGCTATTTTTTTGAAAAAGTCCGGAACAGAATAAATATGTTGAACGATACTCAGGTGGCTATATGTCTTAAAATATGTAGATAATTTTAGTAAAAATACTTTAACTTTCCCACTAAGCCCCGTTTGCATCGCGAGCCAAAGCATAAGCATTTCTTTAGAACTAACACTATCGTTGTTTCTTAGAGATCGTAATAATACCTTCGCCTCTTTAACAAAGCCTCCATAATACAAAGACTTCACTTTTAACAATAAATTATTTCCTCTCACCGCATCTGAATCCTCTGTAAACTGAGCCATTACATTACCCATAATGTAATCAACAAAGCTAGAGTCTACATGGCGAAAATCATCACTACGCCAAACGGATGAAGGGTTACTCAGAGTAACAAATTCATAACTTGGAAAATAATTAATATTATTATGTTCACTAACGAGCTCTTCAACAGCAACACGTAATACCGCTTTTGAATAACTATTCGATATAAAAACATCCTGCTCTCGAAAAGTATAAGTCAATGGTATAGGTGAAACAGTCACTAACAACCTAAAACCTGAGTTCAAATTAGCTTTAAGCAGGTCATAAATTGCCGTCAAAAAAAACGATGTCGTTTCGTAATCAAACACATGGAGCTCGAAACGTCCTGGATAACTTTTTATTAGACTGTGGGGGACAGCAACATTCAAATACAGTCCGGTTTCATTATCGTACCAGACTTCACTGACACCCAACGTTAATATAACAACATCAGCATCCTTAACTTTTGCAAAAGCTGAATTAAAAGAATTACGAAAAGTTTTGGCAAACTCTTCACTATAGCTACGCTGCTTTCCTGTTAACTGATAATCCTGAATATTATCCTTACCTGCATGAATTAATGCCTGATCATGGCTGTAAGGCTTCGATGAATCTAACGCCCAGGCTAGCTCATTGTAGATAGAAGCAACATTATATTTATGGAATACTGAATCAGTATTAAGCTGACGGTCAGATGGTGTTGGCAGATCATGAAATATCGACAATACATCATAATTAAGTCGATGCAATGCTTGGCTTATTTCGTTAGCAAAACATGAGCCGATACAAAACACTTTTTCATCCAGATTAATATTAAAGCTAGTCTTTGCGACGGGTGTCGCTATAGGATAAATACGGTCTGGATCTCGCCTAGTAGGCCAACGTTGAGTTTTGTTACGCTGGTTATTCCTTAACCATGCCGTTTCACCAGAGATGATTTCAATCGCCATTTTTTACCTAGATCTATAAACGTAATAAATTTCAAAAACCTGATGGATATTAACAGGCATTAGACTCAATGTCCTAAAAACCGAATCGACTCACCAACGTTCAAATGGCATGACCAACCCTGCTTATCATTAAAGATGCATGCATCTTACAGTAAAAAACTCCCCGCTAGGCGCGGGGAGTTTATCCACTAATCACAGTGCCGCTAACACACCAAAGGTCGCCATGCCGATACCCGCTAGCCGGGTCAACATTCCCATACGGTAGTGATCAGCCAGTTGCCCTAAACGAGTGCCCACAAATAACAATGCGGAGGTGCTGATAAGGAAGCCGGCAATATAAGCGAATGGGCTGGCAGCCAACGGCAATTCCGCACCATGTGCCAATCCATGAAACAGCGCAAAGCCTGCCGCGACGGAAATGCCGGTGGTTAATGAAAGACGCACAGCAAGGCTTAACAGAATACCACCTGCTATCACAGAGACTAAAATTCCCTGCTCGACTAACGGCACCGCAACGCCGGCCAGTCCCAGCAAGGTTCCACCCACCATTGTTAACAGAAATGCGCCGGCTATCGCCATACCGGCACGGTTGTGGCTCAGACGAGTGCGACCCGCCGCCAATAATCCAACCGCTAACATCACCAACAGATGATCAGCGCCAGACAAGGGGTGCAGCATCCCCTGTACAAAACCAGACACTTCATGGCCGGTATGCGCCATTGCTGACAGCGGTACTAGACCCGCAGCTAAGGTTAACAGACATAACTGATTGCGTTTATTCATGATGTGATCCTTAAACTTTTTAGTAACAATCAAACTGGTTTATAACAACCAAGTTTTCTAACAATAATTAAACATTTCTAATGCAATCAAACAACGGCCTTAACCGGTGGTAAAGGCTTCAAATCCAGCATCCCTTCAGAGACGATAAACTCTATGATTTGTTGCAACCCTTCAGCTTTTTTAAGATTGGAGAACACAAAGGGACGCTCACCGCGCATCCGTTTCGCATCCACATCCATTACCTCTAGTGACGCACCTACCAGCGGTGCTAGATCTGTTTTGTTGATAATCAGCAGATCTGAACGAGTAATACCCGGGCCACCTTTACGGGGAATCTTATCACCGGCAGACACATCAATAACGTAGATCGTTAAATCCGACAGTTCTGGGCTAAAGGTTGCGCTGAGATTATCCCCACCGCTCTCAACAAACACCACATCGAGTTCACCATGGCGTGCGATCAGCTGGTCAATCGCCGCAAGGTTCATTGAGGCATCTTCTCTAATCGCCGTATGTGGACAACCACCGGTTTCAACACCGATAATCCGGTCCGCATCGAGCGCTTCATGTTCGGTCAAAAACTTAGCATCTTCCTGAGTATAAATATCGTTGGTCACCACGGCGATATCATAATGCTCACGCATCGCCGAACAGAGTGAACGTAACAATGCGGTTTTGCCCGAACCGACTGGGCCGCCAACCCCCACCCGCAAAGTTTGTTTTGGTGTCGCTATCTGTGTGCTCACTGTCACTCTCCTGAATATCACCACTCGCCCTGTGTTTCGATCAGGAACGAAATAATCTTGAATACTGTGTCTCATGGCCTGCACTGGCAATCGCCAATGCCTGTAGCCCATTACCTATACCATCATCGGCGATCAACGCCGCCTGACTCACCGCTTGAGGTAACAGCGGTTGTAACTCAACTAATAACTGCTGCGCCTGTGTCTGACCGAGTGGCACTAGCTTAGTGGCCGCCGCCACCTGATTTTCCAACCATGACCAAAGAAATCCTAAGGCGGTGGTTGGATAATCAATCTGCCAATTTTGCGCCGCCACACCAAACAGCACGACAAAGCTGACATCTTCTGCGGTGGGGAGTGGCTGGGGCTGACCGAGACTAACGAGTAAGCGGTTCATCGCCTCACCCATCGCGCTATCGGTCAACCGCAGTTCACGGGTTTCACGACATGCCAAAGCTAGATCATTACACCATTGCAAGCGTTGATAATCTTGCTGTTCAGTCGCCAGCATCGCCCGTTGTAACAGCGGCAGATCGGTTTGTGCCACCGAATAAAGCAACTGCTGTTCTAACCATTCAGACACCTGCACAGCATTGCGAATCCAACCACGTTCAATGGCGAATTCCAGCCCTTGTGAAAAAGCATAGCCACCCACCGGCAGGCTGACACTGCTTAGCTGCATCAGCCGTAACAACGAGGTATCAGTGGTGGTGATGGCCGCCATGACTATAGGCTCCCGATTCGGGTACAAATACCGCTTGTTGATGGGTCAATTTAAGTCCCAACAACACCAGCATCTCTTCCAATACATGATCGGGCTGCATCTTTAACCAGCGATCGCCCACCTGCAGTTTCACATGGCGGTTACCTAAGTGATAACAGGCCCGAGCGAAGGTATGCCAATCGTCACACTCCGCATAGGTGACCGCTTCGACTGCGCCTTCCACCTGAATATATTTACCGCAGCGGGTTTTTAAATATTCGCCCACCTGTAACGGCTTGCCCCGTTCCAAAAACAACCGAATCTCTTCGCCATTCTCACCGGTCAACTTCAGCCGACCACGATCACGTTGTTCTTGATTCAATATCACAGTGGTATACACCACACCATGACAGTGATCGCCTAAACGCTCATATACTTCAAGCATCCGATCTCCTTACTGCTAATTCGCTTAAAAACGGTCTTCATGATTAAAACAGGTTATATAGCTGGGCCAACGGCAGCACGTCGGCGGGTTCACAGGTGAGTAACTCACCATCCGCCCGCACCTCATAGGTCTGCGGATCAACGGTAATGGTCGGCATCCAGCTGTTGTGAATCATATCTTTCTTACCGATATTGCGGGTGTTACAACAGGCCACCAGCCGACGATTCAAGCCCAGCTGCGTACCAATATCCCGTTCCAATGCAGCACCCGATACAAAAGTGACTGAGATTTTAGCCGGTGCCTGCCCATAGGATCCAAACATCGGCCGGTAATGTACCGGCTGAGGGGTTGGAATCGATGCATTAGGGTCGCCCATCGGCGCCGCGGCAATCATCCCCCCTTTAATAATCAACGAGGGTTTCACGCCAAAGAAAGCGGGCTTCCATAGCACCAGATCTGCCAGTTTACCCGGTTCAATAGAGCCGACTTCATGGGAAATACCGTGGGCAATCGCCGGATTAATGGTGTATTTAGCAATATAGCGGCGTGCCCGAAAGTTATCACAGCCCCGCTCCTCATCTTCAGGCAACAGACCAAACTGGGTTTTCATCTTATGAGCTGTTTGCCAAGTACGGGTCACGACCTCACCCACGCGTCCCATCGCCTGCGAGTCTGAGGAGATCATGCTAAACGCACCGCGATCATGGAAGAGATCTTCAGCGGCGATGGTTTCTTTCCGAATACGGGAATCGGCAAAGGCCACATCTTCGGGGATATTACTGTCCAAATGGTGACACACCATCAGCATATCGAGATGTTCATCGACGGTATTCCGGGTAAAGGGCCGAGTTGGGTTGGTCGATGACGGTAGCACATTGGGATACGCGCAGGCACGGATAATATCCGGTGCATGACCACCGCCCGCCCCTTCAGTGTGATAGGTGTGGATAACTCGGTCTTTAAAGGCCGCCAAGGTATCATCAACAAAGCCTGACTCGTTCAGGGTATCGGTATGAATCGCTACCTGAACATCATATTTATCGGCCACCGATAGGCAGTTATCGATCGAGGCCGGCGTAGTACCCCAATCTTCATGGAGCTTCAAACCACAGGCACCCGCTTCCAACTGATCTTCAAGTGGTTTTGGCAAACTACCATTACCCTTGCCAAGAAAACCAAAGTTCATCGGCATCGAATCGGTTGCCTGTAACATCTTGCCGATATTCCACGGCCCCGGCGTACAGGTAGTCGCATTCGTGCCGGTCGCTGGGCCAGTACCGCCACCGAGCATAGTGGTAACACCGGACATCAATGCCTCATCGATCTGTTGAGGACAGATAAAATGGATATGGGCATCGATACCACCGGCGGTGAGAATACTACCTTCTCCGGCGATCACTTCTGTGCCTGGGCCAATCACAATATCGACGTCGTCCTGAGTGTCTGGATTACCCGCTTTACCGACTTTAAAAATACGGCCTTCACGGATACCGACATCGCCTTTCACAATCCCCCAGTGATCCAGTACCAGTGCATTGGTGATCACGAGATCGACGCAGATATCATTGCAAAACTGGCTCTGCCCCTGCCCATCACGAATCACCTTACCGCCGCCAAACTTAACCTCATCACCATAGGTCGTGAAATCTTTCTCGACCTCTATCCACAGTTCGGTATCCCCGAGTCGCACTCGGTCACCGGTGGTAGGGCCAAACATCTGTGCATAAGCCGCCCGATCAATCTTGGTCATACGTCTGTCTCCTCGGCATCCAGCTTACCCATCACTTCACCACGAAAGCCATAGATCGTGCGGCTACCCGCATATTCGACGAGCTCGACATTGCGTCCCTGCCCCGGTTCAAAGCGTACCGCGGTGCCGGAGGCAATATTAAGACGAAAGCCTCGAGCCTTAGAGCGGTCAAACTCCAACGCGGGGTTAACCTCAAAAAAATGATAGTGAGAGCCGATCTGCACCGGACGGTCACCGCGGTTTTCGACCCGCAGAGACACCGTTTTACGCCCCTCATTAAGCTGGATATCGCCTTTAACAGACTGAATTTCACCGGGAATCATCATATTCTCCTATCAGCAGATCGGGTTGTGTACGGTCACCAGTTTGGTGCCATCGGGAAAGGTCGCTTCCACTTGAACTTCATGAATCAGCTCCACCACGCCGGGCATCACCTGGTCAGCGGTCAGTAGCGTTTTGCCATACCCCATCAACTCGGCAACGGTTTTACCATCCCGTGCGCCTTCTATGATTTCCATGGTTAGATAAGCCATCGCTTCGGGGTAGTTTAATTTCAAGCCCCGGTTCAGACGCCGTTCGGCCAGTAATGCCGCGGTAAAGACCAGCAGTTTGTCTTTCTCTCTTGGAAGCAGTTCCATAATCTATCCTTTTTAACCTATCTCATTGATGGCGCAACTAACATCTCTTGCATTCAGGTTGCCCAGATACGGGGTTCACACGCCTCACGCCCGAGTAATAACGGCCTGATCACCTGCCAGCAATGAATAAACAGTTGCATCGCCTGATCGGTTTGCTGTCCCAAATAACGAACCGTTATAAACTCACCAGTCAAACTCACAGACGCTAACGCACCACAACCACTCACAACCTGACGTAACTTATCCACCAATGCACTTATTTGGGTATTTTCCGCCTGCATACCTGCCATTTCAAAAGGCCCAGCAACCATCAAACCATTCACAGGGTGCCCGCGCAGCCCTGCTGGGCCCTCTAATAGGGCACGATTATGATCGTCGATCTGAAGTCGCTCACGCAACAGAATTCGTTCACCTCGATTAATCTGCAACGTTTGCGCCAAGTTACCGGTGCTAAACAGCTGATCACGGTTGGGCATACCTAAACTGGTGACCTCCCAGCCAATATAGTGGGCGTTGTCAGCCAGATTGACATAGGTATCCAGTCGCGTGCAGGCATCAGGATAAAGAATCGTTTCCATCGGCAGCCACTCGATCGAGCCGCCGGCACTCACATTGAGGGTATTAGTTTGGTGTTGCAGGCTGCGGTCAGGCCTAGCCCGATAAACCCGCCCCGCCCCCGGCGTGGTTAACAGTGCGTGACTGTCCGCGGTACACTCAACCCTGACCTGTAAACGATCACCGGAGACCATACCGCCCGGTGGATGGAGTAGATAAACCTGAGCCAGATCTGGCCCTTCGGGATAAAACGCTTTCTGCACATAGAGCGGCCCCTGATGTTCAGCCCGCTGTAGCACCGTGCCTCGGGCTGTGCGTGCAAACTGCAGAAATAGTTCGGCGTTCCAAGCAGAGGCGGAGCCTGGTGCTTCAATCTCGGTTATTGGTTGTGCCAAGGTCATCATCTACACCGCCAAATATTGACGGATTAACGCCTCGCTGAGGTTGTCCATCCGATCACTGGCGACCACCCGTCCCCGCTCCATGAGTCGAAACTCTTCACCTACGCGGCGGGCAAAGCCCAATTTTTGCTCAATAAGTATCACGGTCAAGCCCTCTTCTTTATTGAGTTTTAGAATAACATCGCCGATCTGTTTAACAATATTTGGTTGTATCCCTTCATTGGGTTCATCCAAAATAAGTACCTTGGGATCAATCACGAGTGCCCGACCAATAGCCAACTGTTGCTGCTGACCACCGGAAAGATCACCGCCGCGACGCTGCAACATCTCTTGCAACACTGGAAACAACTCAAAGATCTTATCCGGAATCTCTTTTGCACCATCTTTGCGCACTGGCAAACCGACCTTTAGGTTTTCCTCCACGGTCAGCAGCGGAAAGATATCCCGTCCTTGCGGTACATAACCGATCCCCGCCGGTGCTCGGTATTCCGCTTTTTTGCTTTGCAACGGTTCACCTTGCAATAAAATTTCACCGCTACTGACTGGCAACAACCCCATCAGACATTTCAACAGGGTCGTTTTACCCACGCCGTTACGACCCATAATGCAGGTGCACGAGCCCGCTTTAATCTCTAGGTTAAGATCCCAGAGTATCTGCGTGCCACCGTAAAACTGATTAACGTTCTTAATACTGATCATGGCGCTTCTCCCAGATACACTTCAATAACATCGGGATTATTCTGAATCTCATCCATACTACCCTCCGCCAGTACCGAGCCTTGATGTAACACCGTCACGGTGCGGGCGATACTGCGAACAAACTCCATATCATGTTCTACTACCACCACGGTGCGCTCACCGGCCAAGGAGGTTAACAGCTCGGCGGTGCGCTCACCTTCCTGCACCGTCATACCCGCCACCGGCTCATCCACCAGCAATAAGCGCGGATTAGCCATCAGCAGCATACCGATCTCCAGCCACTGTTTCTGACCGTGAGATAGTGAGCCGGCCAACATCATCCGTTCACCTTTCAAGCCAATCGTTTCGAGTACCTGATCCATCTGGTCATACTCTTCACCGGTCAGGGTCGCCAGCAGAGTCGGGATCACCGATTTATTACTTTTCAGGGATAACTCAAGATTGTCCATCACCGTATGGGCTTCAAACACCGTCGGTTTCTGAAACTTACGGCCAATCCCGAGCTGTGCGATCTCCGCCTCATCTTTTTCCAGCAAGTTAAGTGATTGACCAAAATACACCGTGCCGCTATCGCACTGGGTTTTGCCGGTAATCACATCCATTAGGGTGGTTTTACCGGCACCGTTAGCGCCGATCAAACAGCGCAGTTCACCATCATTGATATACAGGTTCAGGTCATTCAGGGCTTTAAAGCCATCAAAGCTCAGATTTAAGCCTTCGACATAGAGCAACACCTGATGGGAGATATCCACCGTGGTGGTATCGTCCTGTAAAAATGGCCAAACCTGATCTCGGCGCATCACTTCACGGGTGGTATCGAGTAAGCTCATGCGCGGCCCTCCTCTGGATTATGACTTGTCGGTGTTTCATTCGGCGGATTAGCGGGTGTCGGCGCTGCAGGTTGCTCACCTTTAAACTGCGACCACAGCCCCATCAACCCTTTGGGTAGATAGAGCGTAACCAATACAAACATCGCCCCCAATGCAAACAACCAACCATCAGGCATGATGGCGGTAAATTTCGTCTTGGCATAGTTCACCAAAATCGCACCGATGACCGCGCCAACCAAGGTGCCACGCCCACCAACCGCGACCCAAATCACGATCTCGATTGAGTTAATTGGGGAGAACTCACCGGGGTTGATAATACCCACCTGAGGAACATAGAGCGCCCCGGCGATACCAGCAATCATGGCGGAATAGACAAACAACCAGACTTTATAATTTTCCGTACGATAGCCAATAAACCGAGCCCGGCTTTCACCATCACGGATCGCCACAACCACTTTACCGAAACGGGTCTGCATGATTTTTTTGCTCAGCACCAGCAAGCCCGATAACATCAGCGCGGTGATAATAAACAGCGTCACTCGGGTGTTATCCGATTGCAGATCAAAGCCGAGAATATCTTTAAAGTCGGTTAAGCCATTGTTGCCACCAAAACCCATCTCATTACGGAAGAAAGACAGCAACAGCGCATAGGTTAGCGCTTGGGTCATGATCGACAGATACACCCCGGTGACCCGAGAGCGAAACGCCAACCAACCAAACACATAGGCTAATAATCCAGGCACCAGCAATACCATCAGCATCGCTAACCAGAATTGATCCATCCCCTGCCAAAACCACGGCAGCTCATTCCAGCTAAGAAACACCATGAAGTCGGGCAGTTCCGGGTTGCCATAAACACCCCGATCTCCGATCTGACGCATCAAATACATCCCCATGGCATAGCCGCCTAAGGCGAAGAAAGCGCCGTGCCCCAAACTGAGGATGCCGCAGAAGCCCCAAATCACATCCACCGCCAGTGCCAACATGGCATAACAGAGATATTTACCTAACAGGGTGATGGTATAGGTGGAAACATAAAAGATAGAATCCTGCGGCAGCAACAGGTTACAGGCCGATGCCAGCACCGTGACTACCAGCAACAACACCACAAAGGGCGCCACCTTACTTTCGCCGTTAAGCCGGGCAAAGCCCTTGGCGTTGCCGAATACATGTTGCAACAAGGTGCTCATTCTGCAGCCCTCCCTTTTTGTGGAAACAACCCTTTAGGCCGTTTCTGGATAAACAGAATGATAAACACCAACACCAGAATGCTGGCCAGTACGGCACCGGTAACCGGTTCCAAAAACTTGTTTGCGATCCCAAGGGTAAAGGCTGCCACCAGCGTGCCCCATAAATTACCTACTCCACCAAAGACCACCACCATAAAGGAGTCGATGATGTATGCCTGTCCAAGGTTTGGCCCCACATTAGTGAGCTGACTTAACGCCACACCAGCGATACCCGCAATACCCGAGCCGAGCCCGAAGGTCAGCGCATCGACTCGGTCGGTGCGAATCCCCATTGCTTTTGCCATATTTCGGTTTTGCGACACCGCCCGAACATTCAGCCCTAGCGAGGTTTTCTTTAACACCAGCAGCAACAACATAAACACCAGTAGCGCAAAGGCAATGATATATAAACGGTTGAGCGTAAGGCTGAGCAATGGATTAATCTCGATAGAACCACTCATCCACTCGGGCGTTGCCACCTGACGATTCAGCGGCGAGAACACGGTGCGCACTAACTGCTGTAAGATTAGGCTAATACCAAAGGTAGCTAGCAGGGTTTCTAAAGGACGACCGTGCAGATGACGAATCACTAAGCGTTCAAGCAGCACACCGGCAAGCCCGGACACTAAAAAGGCCAGCGGCACTGAGATCCACAGAGAATATTCAATCATCTCCGGCAACAACAGCTGCACCACATAGGTGGTATAGGCGCCCAGCATAATCATCTCGCCGTGGGCCATATTGATCACGCCCATGACGCCAAAGGTGATCGCCAAGCCGATCGCCGCCAGCAACAACACCGAACCGAGACTCAGGCCAAAAAATAGCTGATTAATAAAGCCATACATTTCAGCTTGTTGAGCAATTTTATCCAAGCCTTTTTGCGCCGCTTTACGGACACTACGGGCCGGATCATTCACCACCAACAGTGTTAACTGATTGCGCACTTCAGGCTCTAAACTACCTTGCAGCGCATTCACACCTTTTAAACGTTCGGTGGCGTCTTCGGCATGTTTAACCCGATACAGTGCCAGCGCCACATCCATCACCGCCTGCACCGAACGGCTCTGCTCATCTAGCCTAGCAGTACGAATTAACTCAATGGTCGGCTTATCAAGATCAGAAAACAGTGAACGCACCGCCTCGACACGCACTTCGGGGTCGGTGTGATGCAGTTGCATCCGCGCAATCGATTCACGCAGATACCCCCGTAGTTTGTTATTCACCTTGATCTTCTTGACCTGTTTTTTACTCAGATCATGTCGCGGTTCCGCCGAGAATAGATCGCTATAACGCGTTTCACCCGCCTCTTTAGAGGCCACGATCAAGCTGCGATCCTCTTTCACATAGTAAAGTTTACCGGCCAACATCGTTTTGAACAGAACCATCATATCGGCTCCGGTTGATGTTTCTAGCTGCTGCAAAACAGGTAACGCTTTGCTCAGTTTAACCTCGGTCAGTTGCATCAATAGAGGCTGCTGAACCGTGGATGGCGGCTCGGCCAGCGCACTGGTACTCACCAGCAAGCTGAACAAGAAGCCACCGATAGCCATTAAATATCTCACAGGCGTTCTCCGTTCACATTAAGGCGGATAAGCACTCACAGCGCTTGAGTCCGTTCTGACTTTTGCTCTTTAAAAGCGCTTATAAAAAAGGCTGTTAGCCCATATCAAAGGCAGCGCCATTCATCTAGGTCAGCTTTTTTTATAAGCTCTGTTGATTCACGCTTGAAAAAGAGCAGGCTTCTATCACGAAGCCTGCGGATGAAGATGTTAAGCGCTAAAGATTAATAGGTCTGACCTGAACAGGTCTTAGTGACAACATTGTAGTTACCGCAAGAGATCGGTGCGGTCCAATCAGCCATCAGATCTTTAGAACCCGGCAGAAAGTCAGACCAAGCATCACCGGCCACTAAGCCTTCGGTTTCCCAAACCACTTCAAGCTGACCATCTTCCTGAATCTCACCAATCAATACCGGCTTGCTCAGGTGATGGTTCTTATTCATATAAGCCATGCCACCGGTGAGGTTTTCCGTTTCCTGACCAATCATCGCTTGCTCAACTGAATCAACATCAGTTGTGCCGGCTTTCTCGACCGCTTGAGTCCACATTTTGAAACCGATATAAGTGGCTTCCATAGGATCGTTAGTCACACGTTTAGGATTACCCGTGAACGCTTTCCACTTAGCGATAAAGTCAGTATTGGCATCGCTTTCAACACTCTGGAAGTAATTCCATGCCGCTAGATGACCGACCAAAGGCTTGGTGTCTAGGCCGGATAGTTCTTCTTCACCCACCGAGAATGCAACCACGGGAATGTCTTCTGCCGAGATACCCTGGTTACCCAGCTCTTTGTAAAAGGGAATGTTTGCATCACCGTTGATAGTTGAAACCACCGCTGTTTTCTTACCTTCGCTACCGAATTTTTTAATATCCGAAACGATCGACTGCCAATCAGAATGACCAAAGGGTGTGTAGTTGATCATGATATCTTCTTCAGCCACACCATTGGCTTTCAGATAGGCTTCTAAGATTTTGTTGGTGGTACGTGGATAAACATAATCGGTACCTGCTAACACCCAACGCTCAACCCCAAGATCATCTTTTAGATAGTTAACCGCAGGAATGGCCTGTTGGTTTGGCGCCGCACCGGTATAAAATACATTTTTAGAGGATTCTTCACCTTCATACTGCACCGGGTAGAACATTAAACCGTTTAGTTCTTCTAATACCGGTAGAACCGATTTACGGGAAACCGATGTCCAGCTACCAAAAATGACGTCGACTTTCTCTTGGGTTAAAAGCTCACGGCCTTTCTCAGCAAACAGAGGCCAGTTAGAGGCAGGGTCAACCACCACCGCTTCCAATTTCTTACCCAGCAGACCGCCTTTCTTGTTCTGCTCTTCAACCATCATCAGAACCGTGTCTTTCAATGTCGTTTCACTGATCGCCATGGTGCCGGACAGCGAGTGCAACACACCCACTTTGATTGTATCCCCTGCCATCGCGCTGACACTCAATACCGTAGCACCCATCGATAAAGCAATACCCGTAACCAGATGTTTGATCTTCATATCCACTTCCCTTATTGAGGTTAAACTTCAATTCTTTTCCGGGTGGAACTAAAAGCCCCGGTCATTGATGAACGTCACACAATCATTATTAGGAAATACGCTGCACGGCGGTATGGGGTGATTAACGCACCCCTATACGTCAAATGACGTATAGGGGTGAATTCATCGTTTGTGGATAGTTGCTCTTGGCTTCGCTTGTTAGAAAAAACAAAGCCAAGAGCTATAGGTAGGAAGTTGAAAATTAATGCGCTGAGGGCTTACACCACTAATCGAAATATCTTATTACGCGCATCCAAGTCTAAAGGTTTAATATTGTCTAAATTGACGTTTTGTTTCGCTTACCAAAGTTCAAAGTTGCCTTGCATACTGAGCCAACTTTCTGGAGTCCTCCCTGTTCCTTAGATAACCGTAGCGCCATTTCCGACGTAACAGCACTCTTACCTTTAACGACAGGGTTTAACGTCGATGCAGCAACACCAAGGTGAGTGGCAAACGTCCTTCTCGCTCGTTGTTACGTTCGAGCAACGGTGTTTTACTCGTGACTGGCAATCAATCGCAACGCTACACCTGCCGCCGCAGTGCGGTTTTCAACCCCGAGTTTAGGGAAGATCTGCTCCAAATGCTTGTTAATCGTGCGCGGGCTGATCTCCAGGATTTCGGCAATCTCTCTGTTGGTTTTACCGTTAGCCAGCCAATACAGTACCTCGGCTTCCCGCTCGGTGAGTTCCAGCTCTAATTTTAGTAGTTCGGCTCCGGTGGGTTTATTGCCATCGATCAATTGCATCAACACCTCACCGTTGCTCTGATAGCCAATTAATTTAAGCATCAGAGGATAATCGATATCCTTCACTGGTAGGCGTTCTTGCTCTAACGGATTATGAGACAGCCAGCGACGAATTTGCGGTAGTAAACAGCTTTCTTGCAGCTGCTCGGTCACCCCTGCTCGACCAAGTAGAGCATAAGCTCTAGGGGTCGCCCAACGTAGCAAGCTCTCCTGGGTTACGGTTAACAGGTGTTGCCCGGTACTGTCTAAGGCACTGTGAACACTGCTGGTCTGGCGCGCATTACCGAGATGCACCCGAATACGAGCCAACAACTCATTGGGGCTGATCGGTTTGGTGAGATAATCGACCCCGCCGCTATCGAGGCCACGGACAATATCATCGGTGTCGGTCAAGCCGGTCATAAACACCACCGGGATGGTGGCCAGATTGGGATCGGCTTTCAGCGCCCGACAAGTTTCAAAACCATCCATCACCGGCATCACGGCATCCATAAGAATAATATCGGGGCGGATACGCTGACAGATGGTCAATGCCTGACGGCCTTCCAAGGCCACTAGAATATCCAGTCCAGCCCCTTCCAGTGCATCGTTGATTAGGCTCAAAGCATTGGGGGAATCATCCACCACCAGCACCACATCATTTCGGGTTGATACAGATTCACTCATATTCATTGACGCTGCGTCTCCAGATACATCACCAGCTTACCAAACAGAAAGTTTTCACTCAGTTGTCGCAAATGAGTTAATGCCCCCGGCGACAAAATGTCGAGGGGTTCGATCTCTTTCAAACACTGCATAACCCCTTTGTGATAACCCAATTCGGCACAGTTTTTTAGTTCTTGCAGCAACGGGTGATCCGGCTGCAACAAGCTCTTCGGGGGATTGTCACCGGCGTCAGTCACAGGGCTCTGCCCCGTGTGACTCATACCGGATGTAGGAGCATCGCAGCTGTTTACGTCCTCGTTCGCAACGCATTCCGTCGCGCTTGATTCGGATTCACCCCGGTAGATCCATTTCAGTTCAAGGTGACGGCCCAAGCTTTCTAGCAAGCGATGATTCGCCACCGGCTTAACCAGATAATCATCATAACTATCGTGCCCCTCAGCACCGACCGAGAGTTCCCGCGCATCCGCCGATAACATCACAATACGCCCCGCAACATTGCGTTGGCGCAGTAGCGCGGCCAGCTCTAAGCCCGACATTCCCGGCATCGAGATATCCAGCAGAAAGAGGTCCGGCTCACTGTGCTGCAACAGATCTAAACAGGCTTCAGCATCCTGCGCTTCGAGAATGGCAAACCCTAAGGGCACCAGAATATCCGCCAACAAGCCACGCAATACAGGGTCATCATCCACCAAGCACAGCGTGCGCTGATAACCTTCAAAACCGATAATCCGCTGTTCCTGTAATATCGGTGTTAGTGCCTCACTGCTAACCCAAGGCAACATTATTGAGATACGAAAACAACTGCCCTGCCCGGGGTGACTATCCACCTGCAGATCGCCGCCCATAATCTCGGTAAGCAGTTTAACGATGGTGAGGCCCAACCCAGTACCCGGCAGATGTGCGGTATCACGGTTACGAATGCGTTCAAAGGGCGAGAAGATTCGCTGCATCTGATATTCATCGATCCCCGGCCCGGTATCCCGAATCGAAAACTCGGCCACCTGATTACGGTAACGAATATCAAAATCCACCTGCCCGTTCGGTGTATATTTCACCGCATTGGAGAGCAGGTTAATCAGAATTTGCCGTAAGCGTTTTTCATCCGTGACGATCCGTTGCGGTAGCGGATTGGCAATATGACAGTTAAACGCGATGCCTTTTTGTAACGCTTGCAAACGGAACATCTCGGCCAACTGTTCAATCAGCTCCGGCAGATTAACCTGATTACGATAAAGATCTAACCGCCCCGCCTCGATCTTCGATATATCCAGCAACCCCTCGATCAGATCGGTTAGATAGCGGCCGCTGCGGTGAATAATATCCAACCCCCGTTGCTGATCTTCCTGCAAATCTGAACGTTCCCGCAGCAGCTGGGCATAGCCCAAAATCGACTGTAACGGTGTGCGCAGTTCATGGCTGATGCCGGATAAATAGCGGCTCTTAGCCGCATTAGCCCGTTCGGCCAGCTCTTTCGCCTCCTGCAATTCCAGATCGGTTTGCTCATGCGCTTCGATCTCACGGGTGAGTTTCATCGTTTGCCGGTTGGATTCTTGCTGCGCCACCAAACGGCTCTCATGGGTGAGCAAAAACAACCAAGTAACCACCCCAGAGGCGATAAAGAGAGTGAAGAACAGCGTCCAAATAGTCTGCAATACCAGCGCCGTTTCTTCTGGATTTTCCGGTGCTAACTGACGATAGATAACCGCTAACAAAGCCCCCAATACCAAATTCACCACCAGCAATAGGCCGATAAACTTGCCCAACCGGGAACTCACCAGCTTAACGCCACGGCGCGGCAAAAATAGATGTAACATCTCCATCACCTGACGGGACATCCGCGCCTTCGGCTTACAGCTATCGAGGCAGCGTACATCTAACGAGCAACAGAGGGAGCAGATCGGCAGATCATAAGCCGGACAGTAACTCATATCCTCCCGTTCAAAATCGTTCTCACAGATACCGCAGTTCACCACCGAAACATTACGCGCCTGACCCGACACCGGCACCAAGCGGATATACTGGTTTAACTCTTCATTGGTACGGGCAATATAGTAGCGCCCACCCGTTAACCAAGCGATCAATGGCACACAGATAAAGCAACTGGCCAAACTAACAAAATGGCAGAGATTACGCGCCACCTCACCAAACAGACCGAGATAACTGAGCATCCCCAAAGCGGTGGAGATCACCATCGACCCCATCCCCACCGGATTGATATCGTATAGATGACCCCGTTTAAATTCGATTTCCGGTGGGCTTAACCCCAACGGTTTATTGATTAACAGATCCGCCGATAGGGATGCCAGCCAGCTTATGGCGATAATGGCAAAGATTCCTAAAATCGCTTCCAATGCCTGATAGATACCCAGCTCCATCAGAATCAGGGCGATGGTGACATTAAACACCAACCACACAACCCGACCGGGGTGACTGTGAGTTAAGCGGGAGAAGAAGTTCGACCATGCGATCGAGCCGGCATAGGCATTGGTAACATTGATTTTCATCTGGCACACCACCACCATCAATGCCGCCAATAGCAAAGCAATCTCTGGCGAACCGGTGAGCCGCTGAAACACCCGCTGATACATATAGGTAGGGTCAGACGCTTCCTGTAGGCTCATTCCTTGAGTAATCGCCAGATAGGCCAAAAACGAACCCAATAGCATCTTAATCAGGCCAGTAAACACCCAGCCGGGGCCGGCCAGAATCAACCAAAACCACCATTGGCGCTTATTCTCTTCGGTTTTTTCCGGCATAAAGCGCAGATAATCCACCTGCTCGCCAATCTGCGCAAACAGAGCAAAAAACACTGACACCGCCGCGCCAAACATAATGATGTCGAACTCGCCGCTGGCGGTTGCTCCCATGCCCGGACTAAACTCGGTCCAGCCTTCGAGGCTATCAAACTCATACCACAGCACGGCAATCACCGCTGACAGCTGTAACCCGACCCAAAGATTATGAGTGCGCACCTGAAACCGACTGATCGCCGTGATGCCGTGGGTCACGATAGGAATCACCGCGACGGCACAAAAGAGATAGCCTAAGGCCAATGGAATACCAAATAACGCTTTCAGAGCCGAGGCCAAAATAGCCGCTTCGATGGCAAAGAAGATAAAGGTAAAGGATGCGTAGATCAGCGAGGTTAAGGTGGAGCCGAGATAGCCAAAGCCTGCCCCTCGGGTGAGCAGGTCTATATCCAAGCCATGTTTGGCCGAGTAATAGACAATCGGAAAGCCGGTGATAAATAACACCACACAGACGGCCACCATCGCCATTACGGTATTAGTGAAGCCATAACTTAAGGTGACCGCCGCCGCCAGACTTTCCAAGGCTAAAAAAGAAGCCGCCCCGAGTGCGGTTTTACCCACCCGGGAGATACTCATATGCCGCCCTTTGCGTGCGGTAAAACGCAACGCATAATCTTCCAGCGTCTGATCGGCCACCCATTTATTGTAGTGACGCCTTACTTTTAGGATTTTCTGAAACCCTGACATAGCCCACCAATGCGCACAAACTTAGTGCAATAAAAGACATCGAGTGCACGAATTGCACTACTTAAAGGCGAAATAACGCTAATTTGTACGATAACCCCTAACAATTATTAGCAGCACACTTTGTGCCAGCGGCTAAAACGAACCGCCTGTTTAGTGTTCACCCCGATCACTGCGTTCATTCACACAGGACGAAACTCGCCCTCTATTACACCCGGGTTCTGAGCCAATCATAAACACAGCCTTTTTTCACTCAAAGCAAGAGAAGCTCTATTGTTCACAGACACTCGGCTCTGTATTAATTCGCCTAATAAACCGCACCGTCACCCCACCGCAACGGTAGCGCTTCAATCCTTTTGCGCTGTTCCGCAGCCCAATATTCATAGCCTCCACGGCACGCCATTTAAGCAACATTAAAGGCGGCTGGCATACTAATTGCTATTCCTGAGAGGAAATATTATTTCCTAGTAGTTTTTTTATACACCGATAAAAGGGAACGTAACATGGCAAATTCGTGGCGACATTCTGCACTTGCTGAGAAGCATCGAGCTCTTGGTTCAAAACTGGAAGATTGGAACGGTATGGGAACTCCTTGGAGCTACGATAGCGATTTATCGCTTGCTCATGAAGCGATCCGTACGAAAGCAGGCTTGATGGATGTATCAGGCTTAAAAAAAGTACACTTTGTTGGCCCCCATGCCGAAAGCTTACTTGAGTATACGTGCACCCGAGATATCACCAAGCTGTACCCCGGCAAATCCGTCTATGCCACGATTCTGAACGAATCCGGTAAGTTTGTTGATGACTGCGTTATCTACCGCACCGGCCCTAATGCCTTTATGGTGGTGTTTGGCGCAGGTAATGGCTATGAAATGCTGGTGCGCGCTTCCCAAGGCCGTCAGGTAAGCGTGTTATTTGATGATGATCTGCATGATCTATCATTACAGGGCCCTCTCGCGGTCGATTTTCTGGCTGAGCATGTACCGGGGATTCGCGAACTACCTTACTTCCACCATCTGCAGACCCGTCTATTTGGCTTGCCCGTGATGATCTCCCGCACCGGTTATACTGGCGAAAGAGGCTATGAAATCTTCTGTAAAGCCGCCGACGCCCCCGCTATCTGGGACACCATTCTGGAACTCGGTGCACCACAAGGTATCATTCCTTGCGCCTTTACCGCCTTGGATATGCTGCGTGTAGAAAGCTATCTGCTGTTTTATCCCTATGACAACTCTGAGATGTACCCTTTTGCCGATGAAGCGGCGGGCGATACTCTGTGGGAGCTGGGCTTAGACTTTACCGTCTCGAAAGATAAAACCGACTTCCGCGGCGCCAACGAACACTTTAGGTTAAAAGGTCAAGAACGCTTCAAGATTTTTGGCGCGCTATTGGAAGGTGATCAAGCCGCTCAAGAAGGTGATACGCTATGGGCCGATGGTAAGCAAGTGGGTGTTATTACCTGTGCTATGTATTCACGCTTGACTGAAAAATCGATGGCGCTAGTACGTTTTGATACCGACTATGCCGTGCAAGGTACCCCTTTGGAAGTTAAAGGCAGCTTGAGTGTTTCGGCGATTGCTCACTCATTACCCTTTGACGATCCCGATAAGAAAAAACGTACCGCTAAAGGCTGAGTCAATAAGCCTCATACTCATCTGTTCAATAGAGAAAGGGGCCATACTGATTCTCGCTACCAGGTCAAAGCCTTCAGCTGTTAATATGATTAGCTTTACAACGCTTAAAAAGGCTTTGACCTCTCTGTTATGATTAATGATCTACAACATCTACTCCCTACGAATAAATAGAAAATACCTAGAAGCCGTGCCCTCACGGCATTATGGCAAGCAACCATCATACGACCCACAACCTCAGCGGTGTATTTTGTTCTAGCAAGCCGTTATGCTCAGTGTAAAAATACCGACCAGCTTTTCAGCCAGCCTTGCGCTGATTTATAGCGGGTAAACCCCATTCATTAACAGCCAATAAAAAACCACCCTAGACCACAACAGAGAATTAGAGTGACGACAGCAATCGAATCCATTGACCCAAGCTTATGCCCTCTGTGCAAACAGGCTAACCACTGCGGCAACCGGTCAAGCTGTGGCTCGCAACCCGACTGCTGGTGCTACACTAGCGACATAGCGTTCACTCAACCGCTATTGGATCAGGTGCCACTAGAGGCCAAAGGGAAAGCCTGTATCTGCCAAGCATGCGCGTTAGCGCATACAGCCAATCACGACTAAATCACCATAGACGCGCAACCATACAAAGCTCTGCAAACCGCTATTGGCTAACGTGCTCTGCCTAAGATACCGGTGATACAAAACCTTTAGGTTTGATAGCCAACACCGAACAGCGTAACTGCGGCAAAACATTCTCCGCCGTATTTCCGATAATCACCCCCGCGATACCGGTACGCGCAATTGTTCCCATCACCACGAGATCAACATTAAGCTCATTCGCTAAGCGTGGTAGTTCTCGACCCGGAGGCCCCTGAACGATATGGGTTTGTGGCGATAAGTAATTATAAGATTCAACGCCAACCTTCGATTTCAAGCCATTCATCAGCACTCTCATTTTCTGCTGTTTATCACGGGATTCAGCATCAAATAATTGACTGTTCACTCTATCGGGCTGCTCTGCCCACAGGCTAATAAACCCGGCTTGAGGCACATCGTAGGCGCTCACAACATGCAGCATGGTAAATTCAGCTAATGACAGCGAACAAGCAAACTCGAGTATTTCTGAATTCAATTCATCGTTACAGCGATCGCTTTCATCGGTTAAATCAACCGCCGCCATAATATGTTTATATTGGGTATTATCATCTTTTTTCATCAACCATACCGGACAGGGGCATTTACGCAGCAAATGCATATCATCGCTCCCTAGCAAGCGATCGAGCCAATCGATATCCTCAATCTCTTTAATCACCAGATCGAAATCTTGCGCCTTAACCAGACGAATAATCTCAATGTATGGAGTGCCAATTTTCTGTTCCATTTTTAAACTGAAATCCACATCTAACGAGGCAATAAGCTGTTGCAGCGTCGCTTGTTCCTGCTGCAAAATTTTAGCGGCTAACTCATCAGCACCGCTATCAAGAGCTTGGGCGATAGGTGAAACATCAGGCAACATCTGTAACAGCGTAAGGTCTGCTTGATTCGACTTCGCCAGTGCTACAGCCCGTAAGAGTGATGCCGAAGACCGATGCGTATCATGATTGAGCACATAGAGAATATTTTTAAACTGTTTCATCGCGAGCCTCCGATGGATGTGGGAGATTGAAAAGAGGGGTTATCAATGCCTTCAAGCAATAACTCCGTCGCTCGGTCGGCGGCATCCTGAAAAGGCTCCAGCACTAGATCAATACCGAGCAGTTGTAACTCTTCGGTGTCTGCTTTACTGTGCGACACCGTGGCTAACTTGCCCGAAAAGCCTGCGGCTAACGTTAATTGAATAATTGTTTTGCGGGTGTCCTCTGACGACAGCCCAGTATGATGTTGTGGAATAGTGGAGACAATCCATTGGGTATGTTTGAGCGGCAGTTCGGCGATAAATTCAGGATCAGTCACATCACCGTACTCAGTCTCTAAGCCTAAATACTGCCAATGCTTAATGGCGGCAGGGTTGAAGTCTAATCCTAAAACACTCACGCCCTGCTCCTGTAAACGTGCAGCAATCTCAGTGCCCAGCCGACCTAAACCGAAGATAACCACTTGATAAGCGCTACCCGTATGGTGCTCCGTTGATTGCTCCCGCGGCGCACCCGTCCGTTCAAAGATGCCAATAACCGGTTCAAAAAAAGCATAGAGCTGATGGGAATAGGTAATCATGTAAGTCGATGCGGTAATCGTAACGATCCCAACGAGGGTGACTAAGCCGAGAATATCATGCTGCACATGGCCTAAACTGACTCCCATAGTGATGAAAATAAGTGAAAACTCACTGATTTGTGCAACGGTTAAGCCCGCGAGAAAACCGGTTCGTTTGCGATAACCCATCGCCCCCATAATCGCCAAAACAATCAGAGGATTACCGATAAGTACGAAGAGTGAGAAAATCGCAGCCCCTGACAGGTGCGATCCCAACAACGATAAGTCTAAGGTAGCGCCCAAGGCGATAAAGAAAAACAGTAATAAGAAATCCCGTAAGGGAGCCAACCGAGCAGCAATACTTTCACGATAAGGTGTTGAGGCTAATGCCACCCCTGCCAACAAACCGCCGACTTCCATACCCAAGCCAATAATATTACCGACTGCAGCAAACAGTGCCGCCTGAGCGATAGCGTAAATAACCAATAGTTCAGGTGTTTTGGCCAATTGCTGGGTCAGTGGATTAGCGATGAAACGCACAAAGAAGATCACAAATAACAGCAACCCCATGCCCGCCAAAGCCACCTGCCAGATGGAGCTATTCGCATCACCGCCATGTCCTGTGCCGATGCCAATGGTCGCCAACACAATCATCGCCACCACTACGACCAGATCTTGCACAATCAAAAAGCCGAGAGCGATTTTACCATGAAGGGAATCGATCTCTCGTTTATCCGAAAGCAGCTTGACGATAATAATGGTCGAAGAAAAAGTAAGGGCTACAGCAACATAGATGCTGGTGATGTGATCTAGGCCTATCCCAAGGCCGATGAAATAACCGACTATCGATGTAAAGGCTACCTGCCCAAGCCCGGTCATAATCGACACCGAACCGATAGAACGAATAAGCTTCACATCCAGCTTGATACCGACCAAAAACAGCAGCACTGCGATCCCTAATTCGGACAGTAGTTGGATCTGTTCTTTGGAGTGTACGATGTCTAAAACGGAGGGCCCCGAGATTAATCCCACGGCGATGAAACTCACGATAAGAGGCTGCCGCAAAAATAAACCCGCAAACCCCATAATGGCAGCCAGCACCAGTAGCGCAGCCACTTCAGTAAAAGATGACTGTGTGATTAGTTCTATCAATTGATGCTCCTTATCGGTTGCTTATAGTCCATTATTCATTGATCAACGCTTCTAACCCGCGGCCTCAAATGCCAGCCCGAGACACACATAGGTTTAGCGAATAAACAGTTCTGCTTTATTGTCAGTCTACCCAAGCCTCATCGGATTAAGGTTGATCTCTAGCAAAAGCCAAGGCGATGCCACCTGATAACACGAAGACTCAGTTGAGCACCACTTTAAACGCCATAAATATATGATCTTCTAAACTCGAAAAGATTCACTCATCGCTCAACAAATAGGCAACTATTTAGATTGTTTAGTAATGACACCATCGAGCAGTATTTGAATCTCATCTATCGGATGAATGAGAATGGATCAACGTCAAACTGACGCTCACTGTCTGACAAACAATAACGTAAAGCGAAGGCTTAGGCTGCAGAGAGAATAGGAAGTGTCGCGACCGCTGCCCACTCAACTCATATAACCTAACTGATAGACAAGCCTGACGAGTCGCTTGCTCGCATTACCCACTAAAGATCGTATCTAGAGCGACCACCTCCCCACAATCCTCCGGTGAATACCCTGGCAGTTGCTGTACGGCAGTCTGAAATACCTCACGACGAATACTGGCTAACAAACGCAGCATCGCCTCCTGTTTAAGGGTTTTATGGTGACACACAAACAGATAATACTCAGAGGATAACGGTATAAAATCAAGACCGAACTGGCTCGCTGCTGCCTTCACTCCCATGCCGACATCTGCCATCCCTGCACCGACGAAAGCCGCCACCGCTGAATGGGTGAATTCCTCATCGGCAAAACCGTTAATCCGCTTGCTGTTTACCCCCTCGCGGATTAATAGTTCATCAAGCAGTGCCCGGGTACCGGAGTCCTTCTGACGATTGATAAACTTAACGTCTTTACGTACTAAGTCCTGCAACCCGTTAATCTGTTTAGGATTACCGGGTTTGACCATTAGCCCCTGCTGGCGAGTTATAAATTTAACGATCTTATGCACCCGTGGTTTCAGGTGACGGCTATAGGTTTCATAGAGGGCATCGCTCATGCCCCCTGCCCGGCCATTTACCGGCACATGAAAACCCGCCACATCACAGACGCCCCGGTTGAGTGAGGCCAGTGCTTCTTCAGCACTTTTGTACTGCAGATCCAGTTGAATATCGCTGCTGAAATCGGGTAATAAAGCCACCGCATAACCGTAGCTCGCATGGACGCGTAGCAAGGGGTTAACCCCCTCCAGCGCTCGGTGGATCTCTAAATTAAGTTCGGAGGCTAAACTCTCTAATTGTGGTTCTAACCTTGCCAATACACGCTGTTCGGCCCAGAGCAATTTTTCACCTAAGGCCGATAGTGTCGCCCCCTTACCTTTTTTCATATCGACCAGCGGCAAACCAAAAAAGGCCGCCCACGTATTCAACAGGTTCCATCCATGGCGGTATGAGATGCCAATTTTTTTAGTCGCCGCGGTCAGCTTGCCCGTCTCATGTATCGCCCCTAACAGCGAAAATAATTGGGGATTCAACTGGTTACCGCCAGCATCGCGAAAAGACCAACTTGGAACAACTTGAATACGTTTCATATGCACAATATTTCATATTTCGTAGAAGACCAACTAATGCTACTTTAAACACCACTATAAAGCACATATTTTGGGCTTCTAAGACACTCGAATAGCAACATATGAACTCCACTTCATATGTTAAGTGAGAATAACAAAATGACCGCAGCCAAAGAGCAGTTATTATCGGTAGTAAACGACGCCATTACCGGTCTGAAACATAAACCGGGCGCTTTGCTGCCTATCCTTCATGAGATTCAAAATCGTTTGGGCTTTGTCCCTCCCGAATCAGTGCCGCTGATTGCGGAATCCTTAAACCAATCCCGCGCCGACATTCACGGAGTCATAAGCTTTTATCATCAGTTTCGCACCACAGCACCCGGTAAACATACCGTTGAAGTGTGCCGCGCTGAAGCCTGTCAGGCGATGGGGGCGCGTCAACTCGAAGCCCATGCCAAAGCGACTCTCGGGGTGGATTATCACGGCACCACGAGCGATCAGACGATCACCTTGGAAGAAGTTTACTGTCTAGGCAACTGCGCTTGCTCCCCTTCCGTGCGGATTGACGATGAGATCGTTGGCCGAGTGACCCCCGAAAAATTTGATCAGCTAGTTGATGGGCTGCGTTCACAAACGCTGGAGGTACACTGATGAGCGTAACCAAACTGTATATTCCGCGTGACACCACAGCCCTAGCAATGGGTGCCGATCAGTTGGCGCTAGAGATCGCTGCCGAAGCTAAGCAGCGCGGCGAAACCATTGAGATTATTCGTAACGGCTCCCGCGGTCTCTTCTGGCTGGAACCTTTAATCGAAGTTGAAACAAGTGCTGGCCGTATTGCCTATGGCCCAGTCAGCAGTGCTGATATCGATAGTCTGTTTGACCAAGCCTTCGTTAGCGGTGCGACTGACCACCCACTGTGTCAGGGGTTGACCGAAGAGATTCCTTATCTGAAACAACAGCAACGGCTGACCTTCGCCCGCGCAGGCATTACCGATCCCGTTTCATTGGATGATTATTGCCAGTTAGATGGTTTCAATGGTTTGAAAAAAGCCTTACAGCTGGATGGTCAGCAGATTGTTGATGAGGTCAAAGCCTCTGGATTGCGTGGCCGTGGTGGCGCAGCGTTCCCCACCGGCATCAAATGGCAAACCGTATTGGATGCAATATCCCCTCATAGCCCACAAAAATATATCGTCTGTAATGCCGATGAGGGCGACTCCGGCACCTTTGCCGACCGTATGGTGATGGAAGCCGATCCCTATATGCTGATCGAAGGCATGACCATCGCGGGTCTGGCGGTGGGTGCCGATCAGGGGTATATCTATCTGCGCTCAGAATACCCGGTTGCCTATCAGATTCTAAATGAAGCGATTGCCAATGCCGAAGCCGCCGATTATCTTGGCGAGAATATTCTCGATAGTGGTAAAACCTTTAAGCTTGAAGTACGCCTAGGTGCTAAAGCCTATATCTGCGGCGAAGAAACCTCGCTACTGGAAAGTCTTGAAGGGAAACGTGGCATGGTGCGAGCGAAACCGCCGCTACCTGCCATTGTCGGATTATTTGGCCAGCCCACCATCGTCAATAATGTATTGTCACTGGCAGCGATACCTTACATCCTCTCGCAAGGTGGCCAAGCCTATGCTGATTTCGGTATGGGCCGCTCCCTCGGCACATTGCCATTTCAGCTAGCGGGTAATATTAAACGCGGCGGCCTGATTGAGCTGGCCTTCGGTGTCACCCTACGTGAACTGCTGGAAGAATACGGCGGTGGTACCTTCAGTGGACGGCCAATGCGGGCGGTTCAAGTGGGTGGGCCACTCTGTGCCTATCTGCCGGAAAGCCAGTGGGATACACCGATGGATTATGAATCTTTTCAGGCCATCGGCGCGGGTCTTGGCCACGGCGGTATTGTGGTGTTTGATGACACCGTGGATATGTCTGCCCAAGCGCGCTTTTCCATGGAGTTCTGCGTCGCTGAATCCTGCGGTAAGTGTACCCCTTGCCGTATCGGCTCTACTCGCGGTGTCGAGGTGATCGACCGGATTCGTAATGATGAAAACCGCGCTGCCAACATGGAACTGCTGAGCGATCTCTGTGACACCATGATCGATGGCTCACTCTGTGCTATGGGCGGCATGACCCCGTTCCCCGTACAAAGCGCCGTTAAACACTTCCCGGAAGACTTTAATCAACCTGCGCAAAACAACAAGGGAGCCCGGTCATGATTCAGATCTTTGATCCTAACAGCACCGATTATCATAAAGATTATGGCACCCCCGCGAGTGTTTCCGAAAACCTGATCACCCTTGAGATCGATGGTAAATCAATCACTGTGCCTGAAGGTACTTCGGTGCTGCGCGCTGCTGCCGAAGCCGATATTAATATCCCTAAGCTCTGCGCTACCGATAACCTTGAAGCCTTTGGTTCGTGCCGCATCTGCGCGGTTGAGATCGAAGGCCGCCGGGGGACGCCAGCATCATGCACCACACCGGCTGAAGCGGGCATGAAAGTCACCACTCAGAATAAACGGTTGGGTAAGCTACGCCGTAATATTATGGAGCTGTACATCTCCGACCACCCGCTGGACTGCCTGACCTGCCCGGCCAATGGTAATTGTGAACTGCAGGATGTGGCGGGTGAAGTCGGCCTGCGAGAAGTGCGTTACGGCTTCGAGGGAGAGAATCACCTCGACGCAGAAAAAGACCATTCCAACCCCTATTTCAGTTTTGATCCGAGCAAATGTATCGTCTGCTCCCGCTGTGTGCGAGCCTGTAGCGAAGTGCAAGGCACCTTCGCCCTGACCATCGATGGTCGCGGCTTCGATTCCAAAGTATCCCCCGGACAAAACAGAAGCCTTTCTTGATTCAGAATGTGTCTCTTGCGGTGCTTGTGTGCAAGCCTGCCCCACCTCAACACTGATGGAAAAATCAGTCATTGAAGCGGGCCAACCGGAACACAGCGTGGTGACAACCTGTGCCTATTGCGGTGTCGGCTGTCAGTTTAAAGCCGAAATGAAAGGCGCTGAAATCATCCGCATGGTGCCTTATAAAGGTGGCCAAGCGAACCATGGTCACTCCTGTGTTAAAGGCCGCTTTGCTTTTGGTTATGCCACCCATGGCGACCGCATCACCAAACCGATGATTCGGGATTCAATCGATCAACCTTGGCAAGAAGTTAGCTGGGATGAAGCGCTCACCTTTGCGGCCAACAAACTGCGCGGTATCCAAGCGAAATATGGCCGTGAAAGCATCGGCGGTATCACCTCATCCCGCTGTACCAATGAAGAAACTTATTTGGTGCAAAAACTGATTCGCGCCGCCTTCGGTAATAACAATACCGACACCTGTGCGCGAGTCTGTCATTCACCGACCGGCTATGGTTTGAAAGCCACCTTAGGGGAATCCGCCGGGACACAAACGTTTGATTCCGTGATGCATGCCGACGCCATTATGGTGATCGGTGCCAACCCTACCGATGCCCATCCGGTATTTGGCTCATTGCTGAAAAAACGTCTACGTCAGGGTGCCAAGCTGATCGTTGCCGATCCACGGCGTATCGACCTAGTGAAGACGCCCCATGTCGAAACCCATCACCATCTATCACTGCGCCCCGGTAGTAATGTGGCGTTTGTGAATGCTATGGCCCATGTCATTATCAGCGAAGGCTTAGAAGACAAAGCCTTTATCGCCGAGCGCTGTGCAACCGACGCCTTTAACGCTTGGCGCGACTTTATCAGTGAAGCGCGCCACTCACCGGAGAACACCGAATCCATTACCGGTATTCCCGCCGCCGAGCTGCGTAGTGCCGCCCGGATCTATGCCAACGCAAACAATGCAGCCATCTACTACGGTTTAGGTGTTACCGAACACAGCCAAGGGTCAAGCATGGTCATGGGTATCGCCAACCTCGCACTGGCGACCGGTAACATTGGCCGTGATGGTGTGGGTGTGAATCCACTTCGGGGACAAAACAATGTCCAAGGGTCCTGCGATATGGGTTCCTTCCCCCATGAACTGCCGGGCTATCAACATGTCTCCGACGATGCCGTACGGGCGCGCTTTGAAGCCGTCTGGGGTGTTGAACTCGATAATGAACCGGGCCTACGTATTCCCAATATGTTTGATGCTGCGATGGATGGCACCTACAAAGGAATGTATTGTCAGGGCGAAGATATTGCCCAGTCAGACCCGAACACCAACCATGTTCACGCCGCAATGCGGGCGCTGGAATGTCTGGTGGTGCAGGATATCTTCCTTAACGAAACCGCTAAATTTGCCCACGTATTCCTGCCCGGCTCCTCTTTCCTTGAGAAAGATGGCACCTTCACCAATGCCGAGCGACGCATCAACCGTGTACGCAAGGTCATGCCACCGCTAGCAGGCAAGCAGGATTGGGAAGTCACCCAAGCGCTGTCCAACGCCTTGGGCTATCCGATGAACTACAACCATCCATCCGAAATTATGGATGAGATCGCCCTGCTAACGCCGACCTTTAGCAATGTTAGCTATGAACGCTTAGAAGAGATGGGCAGCTTACAATGGCCATGTAACGACAGTGCCCCCGAAGGCACCCCGATCATGCATTTGGATAGCTTTCCGATCGGTAAAGGTCAATTTGCAATCACCGAATATGTCGCCACCGAAGAACGCTCTACCCGTAAATACCCATTACTGCTGACCACCGGCCGTACACTGTCGCAATACAATGTTGGCGCCCAGACCCGGCGTACCGAAAATCAGGTTTGGCATGATGACGATGTGCTTGAGCTGCACCCTCAGGATGCCGAAGATCGCGGTATCAAAGATAACGATTGGGTGGGGATCACCAGCCGTTCCGGTGAAACCGTGATGCTGGCGAAGATCTCCGACCGGATGCAACCGGGCGTCGTGTATACCACCTTCCACCACCCTCACAGTGGCGCAAACGTGGTCACCACCGACAACTCTGACTGGGCGACTAACTGTCCGGAATATAAAGTCACCGCGATTCAAGCGATCAAAGTGTCCGAGCCGTCCGAGTGGCAGCAGCGATATCATGCCTTCCATAAAGAACAGATTGGTCACCTCGATAGTGCCCGACAGGAAAAAGGGCACGGTAAACCGGCCTCGGCTGGAGGTTAATATGGCCTTGAAGCAGCCCAAGACAACCACATCCGACAACCTAACGCTGAAACTGGATGACTGTTATACACAAGCGGCGGTTAACCGTTGGCAAGAGGGTCAAACGCTGGATGCGTTAGATCAGATTGCCGATGAGATTCCTGTGGCCATGGTCTATAACGGCATCTCCCACGCGGTAATGATGGCCAGCCCCTGCGACCTCGAAGACTTCGCGTTGGGCTTTAGCCTCAGCGAAGGCATTATCAAAACAGCCGATGAGATCTACGGGCTGGAGTTGGTGATGGCTGAGCCGGACAACTTAGCCGCAGGAATCGAAGTTCAATTATCGATTACCACTCAACGCTCGATGCAACTCAAACAGCGCCGTCGTAATCTTACCGGTCGTACCGGCTGTGGGTTATGCGGCACTGAATCACTGCAACAGGCCATTCGACCGGTCAAAGCGGTGCCCATTCAGCCAGCCCCATCTGCCGCAGCGGTTGAACGGGGGTTGCAGCAACTGAAGAAAAACCAACCCTTGCAAGCGCTCACGGGTGCCTGTCATGGGGCCGCATGGTGTGATCAGCAGGGCAATATTCAACTATTGAGGGAAGATGTTGGCCGACATAACGCGCTGGATAAGCTAATCGGCGCACTTAAACGGGCTAAAACCAACCTGAATGAAGGCTTTGTGCTGGTTTCCAGCCGTGCCAGTTATGAGATGGTACACAAGGCCGCTAGCTGTGGCGTTAGTACCTTGGTGGCCGTATCCGCCCCCACGGGACTGGCCCTGACACTGGCAAAACAAGCTGGACTCAACCTAATCGGCTTCGCCCGTCCCGGCCGCCACGTTATTTATAACCGGGCGGTCAATACCGATTCAGCGCAACCATCCGATGGTTCAGAGGAATTATAAACATGGGAAATCATCAACTCACCAGTCTTATCCGCATGGCCAACCAGATCGCCGCCAATAACACCCACATCGGCGATGATCATGCTGAAGCCGCTATGGTCGCAGATCATATGACCAAATTCTGGGCCCGCACCATGAAAGCACAGATAAGGGAATATCTAGAGCAGGATGGTAGCGAGCTGCTGCCGATAGCCAAGCAAGCGGTGTTGATGCTGAAGCATTGAGTGAAATCCGTCGTTCAAAAAAGCCAAATGCCCAGCAGTGATGCTGGGCATTTTTTTACCCACAGCAACCAAACGAGCCGTTTACCACACCGAGTCCTCCTTGGTGTCGCTGCGCGATTAATTCGATAAAGCACCACGTTCAGGTTCGGATCTGTTTTAGTGACCTGTGTGAGTCAATCCTTCGATAGAATCACGACAGGTATGACCGCACCATGTAGGAGACATGCCCCCACGCCGATGCTTTCATTTACGGCGTTTATCGGCACAAGGGCGTGCTCGCTACCGAGATGAATCGCGACAGGTATGGCACTATCATGTAGGAGGTGTGCCCTGCGCCGATGGATGCCGTTTATACATTTAAACGAATCATCGGCACGGGACACAGCCTGTGGATAAAACCCTTAAATTGCCACCGAACCAAAACTGGGCTCTGCCTGGGCCGAATTAAGCACCGCCACCGAGCGCTTCATACTGGCAAAGAAACCATCACTGTGTTGTGGTTCGCTATCACCCTGCGCTGACACTGGTAATACTCCCTTACGTTCATCCCTAGGCGAGATACCGATATGTTTACGGTAGCAACGACTGAAATGGGGCGTTGAAACAAAGCCACAGGCGGTGGATATCTCAACAATGGGCATACCCGATTGCTTTAATAGCTGCCGAGCTCGATCGAGGCGCAGTTTGAGATAATAACGGGACGGCGAGCAGTTAAGATATTTCAGGAACATCCGTTCCAACTGTCGCCGGGAAACACTGACAAAAGCCGCTAGCTCATCCAAGCCTATCGGCTCTTCAAGATTATTTTCCATCAGTTCTATCACATCCACCAGCTTCGGCTTGCTATCACCACCGTTGTGTAGCTGACGCAGAGGCACCCGTTGTTGATCAAATTCGCTACGAATACGATCGCAGATAAACATATCTGAAACCGCCATGGACAACTTTGGCCCATGCTGCAACGACACCATATGTAACAACATATCCATGGGCGAAATTCCCCCGGATGAGGTCATACGATTACGATCGATAGTGAATAGCCGATTATTGCAGTTCACCTTAGGGTAATGCTCTTGCAATGATGCCATGCATTCCCAGTGGGTGCTGCAGTCATAACCATCTAACAGCCCGGCATGGGCTAGCAGATAAGCGCCGGTACAGATACCGCCAAGCGTGACGCCACGGCGGCTCATTAACTGTAACCAGCTCACCTGTTTAGGTGTAAAGCTGCGGGTGATATCCACGCCACCACAGACAATTATGAGATCCAACTCCGGCATATCGGCAACCGAGAAATCCGGGGCGAAGCTGAGACCGTCGCTGGCACTCACCGGCGTACCCGTCTCTGAAATCATATGCCAGCTATACAACTCAAAGCCAGACAACTGGTTCGCCATACGCAGTGGTTCAATGGCCGATGCCACCGCAATCATGGTGAAGTTATCCAGCAGTAAGAATCCCACCCTAGTTACTTTTTGGTAGTCTTTAATTGGCGCGAACGCAGTCGAAGATGTCATGATAGTGCCCCTTTTAACGCATAATCAATACTGGATGCAAAGAGCTAAGCAGCGTCGCACCGATGCTAATTACTCACGTTATTTTTTATTTTTTTGGACATTTAAGGGAGGCCAGCGAACCCACAGAGAGTTAATTCACAGACCATTTTTATCGTTTTTATTCAGTCGTTTTTATGACCTAAGTCTGATGTTGTTAACCGAACGATGGGATCAATATTATTTGATTTATATCAAAGGAAGAATACCTAAAAACGACTTAAGGAGTTTTTTATTTATCTGTAAACGACGCGCTTTTTTGTCTTGCCTCTTCACCTGCACGCGCGTCCTTAGGCCCTACCAAGTAGTACCCTTTGCTAGCGTCACTTAAACCCGGATATCAGCGTTCAATAAGCTGAATTATGTCGGTTATGATCAATTCCTGCGCGGTGCTAGGCAGTCACCACCCTAACCACAAGCCTACTATGTCCTGACACCCATTACCGGGTGAGACGAATACAAAAATAACAGGAGTGTGACCATGTGTAGCAATCATGCCAACCGTGGTGTTGTTTATAAAGGTGCGGGCGAAGTTGCGATTGAAGAGATCGCCTTTCCAGAACTCTCTTTGGGTAAGCGTAAGTGCAACCACGGCGTTATCTTGCGGGTACTCACCACCAATATCTGTGGTTCCGATCAACATATGGTGCGAGGCCGTACGACTGCTGAAGCCGGTTTGGTGCTCGGTCATGAGATCACCGGACAAATTATCGAATGCGGCAACGATGTCGAATTCCTCAAGCCCGGTGATATCGTTTCAGTTCCCTTTAATATCGCCTGTGGCCGTTGCCGCAACTGCAAAGAAGGCAATACCGGCATCTGTCTCAACGTTAACCCTGCCCGTCCAGGTGCTGCTTACGGCTATGTGGATATGGGCGGCTGGGTCGGTGGTCAAGCAGAATATGTGATGGTGCCCTATGCTGACTTCAATCTACTGAAGTTCCCCGATTCTGATCAGGCGATGGAGAAGATCCGCGATCTGACTCTACTATCCGATATCTTCCCTACCGGCTTCCATGGCTGTGTCACAGCGGGCGTTGGCCCAGGTTCCACTGTCTATATCGCCGGTGCCGGCCCAGTTGGTTTGGCTGCCGCCGTATCTGCGCAGTTATTAGGTGCCGCCTGTGTGATAGTCGGTGATATGGTTGATGAACGTTTGCAGCAAGCGCGCAGTTTTGGCTGTGAGACCATCGATCTGCGTCAAGATGGCGATATGGCCGATAAGCTGGAAGTGATTCTCGGCGAACGTGAAGTCGATGCCTTTGTCGATTGCGTAGGTTTTGAAGCCCATGCCTGTGGTTGTAACCATGGTGCAGAAGCGCCAGCGACCGTGCTTAACTCGGCGATGCAGATGACCCGTGCTGGGGGCGCAATTGGTATTCCTGGTCTGTATGTAACAGAAGATCCTGGCGCCATCGATGATGCGGCTAAACAGGGTGCGCTGAGTATGCGCTTTGGCTTAGGCTGGGCGAAATCCCATTCGTTCCATACCGGTCAGTGCCCGGTGATGAAATATCATCGACCACTGATGCAGGCGATCCTGTTTGATAAAGTGGATATCGCTAAAGCGGTTAATGTGCAGATGATTTCACTCGATCAAGCACCTGAAGGCTATGCCGATTTTGATGGTGGAGCCGCGAAGAAATTTGTTATCGATCCACACGGAAGTGTTGCCGCTTAATGAGGCTAATGATTAGCTAGCAGCTTAATCATAAAAACCACCAGATCACCTGGTGGTTTTCTCTTATTTAACGATTGCTCACCCGTCACCCTATCGCCCACTAAACCCTTCAATTATTCTTAAGTCGTTAATCAATCAGATCCACAATTCACTCAACTGTGTCGCCTCACTGTAACGGTGCAGCACCTGTGCTTGCAGCAACTCTGCCGTGGCAATGGCATCGGTCAGCGCATGGTGTTGACCATAGTGTGGCAGGTGATAACGCAACCGACTATCGCCTAAGCGAATCGATTCTAGCCGCCAACCGATCAAGCGTTTCAATCGATTCAAGATACCGCGACGATACAGCATCGCTTCTAGCTCCATCGTATCGATCATTGGAAAGATGATCCCCTCCCCTAAGCGTTTTTTAATCGCGCTATCGAGGAACTCTCGTTCGATATTGCGGTAGTGTACCACCACAATTTTGCCAGCAATCTCGTCTAATACCGCTTCTAATATCAGGTTTAAATCCGGTGCCGCAGACAACTGCGAGTGGGTAATACCATGAAAAGGCACAGAGGTTTCGGTCAGCCCTTCATTCGGTTTAAGCAACCAATAGCGGCTTTCTCGCAACCGTATCCGATGCAAATCAAAAGGTACTAAACCAATACTGATGATCTCGTTCTTTTTGGCGTCTAGCCCCGTGGTTTCAAAATCCAACGCCACAAAGGGGACATCCACCAATGGTGTATCCGCGCCAACGACACCCTGCTGATAGAAATGCTTTAACCGCTCATCAGTGGCTTTTTCCGCCCGCTGCCGAAACAGCACCGGCCAATTGACGCTATGACTACCGATCATAGACACCCCTAACGGCCCGCAAAGGGATAACGGAATTTAAGAAAGCGCTGGCTATTACTCAATACCTTGAAAGCCTCTTTCAGATTACGCCGATCAAAATCCGTCAGCGTTTCCGGTTTAATACTGTTAGAAGGCTCTCGACCCGCTTCCACATCTGCCGCCTGATGACGAATACGCACCATCGAAATAAATTCTAACGCATCGCGCAAATCAGCGGCCCGGCCCGGCGGTAGAATGCCCGCTTCAGAGACATCATTGAGGCGCTCAAAAGAGTTTTGTACTTTGGAGCCAACCGCTAACGCATGCACGCGGATGAGATCCGACAGTGGCGCCGTTCCTCGACGCTTGAGATTGATCGCATTACCGTGCTGCCCATCCTTCTCCATCACGAAGTCTTTAAAAAAGCCCAATGGCGGGGTGCGATTCAGCGCATTACGGGCCAAGCTGGCTAAAAACTTAGGCGAACGCTGCGCTTTATGCGCCACAAAACTATTCAGCTGGGCGGCCCAGTCCACTTTGCCCCAGACACCGTCCAGATCAAAGAAGATTGAACAGTTCAACAATGCATCCGGGGATGGGTTCTCGATCCAGTCGGTAAAGGTTTGCTGCCACTCTTTGCGGGTTTTACGCCATGTTGAATTGGTTGCCATAATATTACCGGTACAGTACACATAGCCGCAGCGATCCAGCCCATCACTGACAAACTTGGCTAGCTGAGCAAAATATTCACCATGTTGCTCTGGCTGATAGCGGTTATCCAAAATCAAAGCATTGTCCTGATCGGTCACCACTAATTGTTCATCCCTCGCCATCGAGCCCAAGGCAAGAAAACAGTAAGGCAGTGGTGCAGCCCCCAGCTCGGCCTCTCCTAACTCAAGCAGACGCTGTTTAAAGGTGCGCCCAATCACCGACATCGCGCTGCCGATCATATGAGAGTTAGCACCCTCGGCCACCATGCGGACAAAACAAGCGTTGATCTGCGGTTGTAGTTCCGCCAGCTCATCAATACTGGTTTGACGCATAATGGTGCTAACCATATACAGGCTACTCTGGGATTCGTAACGGATAATATCCGAGGTCGCTAACACCCCCACCGGATAATCATCCTCGAGAATGGGCAAATGATGCAGGTTATAACGCAACATGGTCAGCATCGCCTCAAAAGCATAGGCATCGACATCAAGGCTGACCGGTTCAGTGGTCATCACCTCCGTCACCGGAGAATCCAGATCCAGTCCCGGTGCAACCACTCGGGTACGTAGATCCCGATCGGTAATAATACCGGCAAGCAGTCGGTCAGAGGTATCACTCAACTCATCACCGTCAGGCGACACCGGTCGGTTTAACAGGTTCTCGGGAGAGTGCATAATCAGCAGCGAAGAAACCCCCGCTTCGGTCATCTTCTGCGCCGCTTGGCGTATTGTCGCCGAGGTATCGGCCATTACCGGGGTGCGTGAAATCAGGGTAGTCACTTTAGACACCATCAGATCACTTTTTTCCTGCTTATCAGACACCGCCTGATGCAGCAGGTTATCATCCACCTCAACAAAATAAGCGAAGGAATCGTAACGTTCACACAGTGACATAAACAGCGCTTCGGGGATAAAGTAGATCAGCGAATCTTCGATCGTCCGCGCCGGTAAGCGAACCTTCTGACTCATCAGCAAGCTTAACTGACCAAACACCTCGCCCTCACTCAGCCGATTATAGAGGTCTCCATTGCGACGATAGATCTCTACCGCCCCGCTGCGTATAACACTCAGCTCATGGATTTCATCACCAAAGAGGTAGATATCGGTACCCGCACGAAAATAGCTGATCTCCACCTGACAGGCGATTTCATCCACCTCCGCTTCCGGTAACTCATCAAAGGGGGGATATTGTTTCAGAAATCCTGCAATCTCAACCTGTTCTGCCTGCATCGGTCATTCCGTTTATGTCTGATGGCACTATTATGAGCGTAAAAAACAAAAAAATCGCCCATAACGGCCCCTAAACAAGACCCTGTCAGTTACGTTGACAGAGCTTATTTAGACGGCGATTACAGGCGATTTTATCGGCGTACGCAGCGCTTAGTAATCAATCACAACATCGGTCACCGGCACGCTACAACAGGACAATACATAGCCTGCGGCAACATCCTCCTCGGTAATACCACCGTTGTGCTCCATATTGGTTTCACCGGCTTTGATCAGCACTTTACAGGTACCACAGATCCCCATACCACAGGCTTTCGGAATCAGCAGATCTAGCTTAGAGGCGGCGGCGTGTAGCGTTTCACCCGGTGCGATCTGAATACTCTTACCTTTCCCAGCAAACTCAACTCGCAACATATCCGCCTGAGTCAGCGCATCGGCTTCTTCCTGAGCGATTTCCGCATTTTCAATCGCATCTTCTTCCACCTCAACCGGCGTCGCACCAAACGACTCCTCATGATAATGGGACATATCAAAGTTATTATTCTGCAGCAGTGTTTTAACCGCATTCATATAGGGTGCCGGGCCACAACAGAACACTTCACGCTCCATAAAATCAGAGGCGATAATATCGAGTTTCGTCTGATCGAGATAACCCCGATAACCATGCCACGCCTGACCGCTTTCAATTTTCTCGCAAATCAGATGCAGACCAAAGTTACCCACCCGGGAAGACATATGATCCAACTCCCTAGGGTAGATGATATCTTGCGGGGTACGAGCGCTATGAACAAAGGTGATATCCACATCGGCATTGGTATCAAACCACCAGCGCGCCATCGACATCATCGGTGTGATACCCACGCCACCGGAGAGCAGTAATACTTTTTTAGCCGGAAAATCAATACAGTTAAATAAGCCGACCGGGCCATGCACCGCCAGCTCATCACCTTCTTTCATGTTGTCATGCAGCCAACTTGAAACCAAACCGTTCGGGTCTCTTTTCACCGTAATCGAAAAGCTATAGGGCACCGAGGGTGAGCTAGAAATGGTATAGGAACGCATCACCATCTCACCGTTAATCTCCAGCTCTAGGGTGACAAACTGGCCCGGTTTAAAGAAGTACATCACTGGCTGTTCAGACATAAAACAGAAGGTGCGCACATCCCAAGTTTCTTGAATCACTTTGACACAACGGACATTGTGTCGACCATTAACCCAGGTTTGGGTATTAACCGGAATAAAACTCTCGGAACCAACGGTAGCAGGAATGGTAGTCGTCATGGTGTATCTCTCATCAGTGCGCGGTAATGCATCGGTTCAGTTACTGACTCAACTGCTTGCCCCCTAATGCCATTACACGGCGGTGACAGAAACAGTGACTCATCATTTCATATTCATTCATTGCATTGTCTGCCGACACTGCCTCGCGCTATTAACCATAAACGACACTTAATTGCTTAATGCGACCATATCCATGACAAAGCTAACGCTAGCGGCACAACAGCGCCTGCAATAGGTCGAAAAAGGTACTGAATCCTGTCGCGAATAGTCAACCTCGGAAACACAGCTAGGTAGAAGATGACTCCATGCAATACCTCTACTCCGGTCAGGGTTAATCCTGATCAACTATTTAAGCAGCACAGAGTGCTTTGAAGGAAGATCCAACTGATGAACCAAAATGACCTACTCAATACAACCTGCGCGACGATCCATGAAGCGCGTGAGGAAATGGCGAATCTACTTGAAGCACGGCCGGCAAACTACTCACTAGCCCAACCATTGTATAACGATCCGCTGATGTTCCGGATTGATGTGGAAGAGGTGTTCCAGAAAGAGTGGCTGTTCGTTGGCATGACCAGCGAAATCCCGTCCCGTGGGGACTACTTGACGGTGGAGGTTGCACAAAATCCGGTGCTGGTTATCCGCGATGCTGACGGCAGCATCAACGCCTTTCATAACACCTGTCGCCATCGTGGATCACGCATCTGCACCGAACACCGGGGCAAAGTCGCTAACCTTGTGTGCCCTTACCACCAATGGACCTACGACCTAAAAGGTAACCTGCTGTTTGCCGGTACCGAAATGAATGAAAGCTTTGACAACAAAGAACACGGCCTGAAAAAAGCCTTCTGTAAAACCGCCGGTGGCTTTATCTTTGTTTGCTTAGGAAAAGACGAGCCCGAAGGCGACTTCGATGATTTTTTAGCCACCCTTGAAGAATATATGGCCCCTTATGATGTGGAAAACACCAAACTAGCGGTGGAATCTAACATGTATGAACAAGCCAACTGGAAGCTGGTGCTAGAAAATAACCGTGAATGCTATCACTGTGTCGGCAACCACCCTGAGCTACTGAACACCCTGCTCGAATGGGATGACACCAATGACCCCCGTGCCTCACAAGAGTTTATCGATCACTGCAAAGAGCAAGCTGCCCGATGGGATGCCGAAGGTATTCCCCACGAACACCGCAGTTTCGGCCCCGGTCTGCGCAACCGTATTGTGCGTATGCCTCTGAAAAAAGGCACCCAAGTGATGACCTTAGATGGCGAAGCCGCCTGTAACAAACTTCTAGGGCGCATTAAAAACCCCCAGCTTGGCTCCATGCGTATTCTGCATCTACCGAACTCTTGGAACCATATGCAGTCCGATCACTTTATTGTATTCCGCGTCTTGCCGATCTCGGCTCAGGAATCGATTGTGACCACTAAGTGGTTTGTCCATAAAGATGCCGTAGAAGGGGTTGATTACGATCCAGAACGTCTCCGGCAGGTGTGGGATGCGACCAACGATCAAGACCGTATTCTGGGGGAAGAAAACCAGCGCGGTATTAACTCTATCGGCTATCAGCCAGGCCCATACTCAGAAACCTACGAGTTTGGCATTGTTAACTTTATGGAATGGTATAGCGACACCGTGCAGAGCAATTTAAAGCAGCGTTAAGTGGGCTTACACTCAGCCTTTACGTTAATGATAAAAAAGAATACCCGCATTGTTTGCGGGTATTCTGATCTTAATCGTGTCGTAAACCTGTTTACTTGGCTCACTTAGCATAGGCTGACTCTACCGCCATCATCGGCGCCCACCAATAGGCAAACGTATGCAGCTCACCCACCACCATCCGTTCACCAATTTTAGGCACGGCTAACGCAACTGAAGCATTCCACGCCAGTTCGCTTATGCGCTCCAAAGGTTCATACCAAGCATGCATAGCCAAATCAAAAGTGCCGTTATGCACCGGCATCATCACCTTGCCCTGCAAATCTTTATGGGCTTGCAGACTTTCCTCCGGCGTCATGTGTACCTCGGACCAAAGCTCATTGTAGGCCCCGTTTTCAATCATCGTCAGATCAAAGGGACCGAAGCGATCACCGATCGCCTTGAAGCCGGCAAAATAGCCACTATCGCCACTGAAAAAGAGATTGTGCTGCGGCGTTTTGATCACCCAAGATGCCCATAGCGTTTTATCGCGATCATTAAGCCCTCGGCCAGAAAAATGCTGTGCAGGCGTTGCGGTTAACTGTACCGCACCTAACTGCACCGATTGCCACCAATCCAGTTCGGTGACTTTTTCAGTGGTTACTCCCCAGCGAGTCAGGTAGTCTGCCAACCCTAAGGGAACAACAAAATAATCTGCCTTGCCAGCCAACTGGCGAATACTCTCTTTATCCAAATGATCATAATGATCGTGGGAGATCAACACCCCAGCCAAGGGTGGTAGCTCCGCAATCGTGATCGGCGTTTCATGGAATCGTTTTGGCCCGGCCCAATTCACCGGAGATGCCCGCCTTGAAAAAACCGGATCAATGAGCCAATACTTCCCCTGCACTGCTAGTAGTAGTGTTGAGTGACCTAAGCGGTAGATAACCGTGTCGGCGTATTCCTGCAATAACGACTGAGAATCGATGGGCACGATCGGCATCTCGGTCGATGGGGTCGCTTCGGCATGTTTCTCAGTCATAAAACGCCAAGCAATTTTAGCCACTTGCATCACACCGTCTTGGCGAATGGGGGTCAGATTATGAAAACGCCCTGTCTCAAACTGAGCTGAATCAGGGTAGCTCCGCTTCGACTGACTCAATGAACAACTAATACCCGCCATCATGATTCCTCCAATAAGAACTAACACAAGCCCGCGCATAACTCGGCACCAAAAGTAAACTATACGGTGTAGTTTATATTTATATCTTTAAAAGTAAACTACTTAGTGTAATATTTAAAATATCATCACTCATCTATCACTCTTTTAAGTAGCTATCGATGAATCAACGCGAACGTAAACAAGCGGCCATTCTTGCCGCCGCCATCAGTGAATTCCAGGAAAAAGGCTTTCAAGGCAGCAGCATGGATGCTATTTCATTGCGAGCAAAGGTATCCAAGCGAACGGTCTACAACCACTTTGAGAATAAAGAGGCGTTGTTTCAGGTGATGGTTCAGCAACTATTTGAACTCAGTGCCGAACAGCAGGACTATCGCTACTATGCCGACCAGTCACTCAAACAGCAGCTCAGCACCATTGCGGAACGTAAAATCAAACTGTTTAACGATCCGCATATGAACAACCTTGTTCGGGTTATTTTTTCTGAATGCATCCACTCGCCAACATTAGTACAAGATGCACTGCAGAAATTTCAACAACAGGAGTTGGGATTAGAAAGCTGGATTAGCGCGGCGATTGCAGATAATCGGTTAAAAGAGGTCGACCCCCACTATGCCTCAGAGCAGTTTATGGGGTTAATCAAGAGCGTCACCTTCTGGCCTCAACTACTGATGAACCAGCCATTACCCGAAGCGCAGCAGTGTCAAAAAATTATTGATGACTCGGTGAGTATGTTTCTCAATTTTTATCAGTGTTAATTCACTACGCTCAGCAAGCCCTAAGCGCTTTCAAGTAAGCACAAGGCCTCTTGCACCACCGGCAACATAATCGGACGCTTCGCATTAAACTCAGTAAATGCTGCTCTAAACTCGGCACGTATCCCATCATTCTGAGCCTCAAGCCAGCGCAACGCCACCTCGCTACATTCGGCCGGTGAATCGATCTCTGCCGGTAAGGGAATGCCTACCTGCATCAACCAGTCACGATAATCATCTTGGTCGATCAATTCGGTAATCATCATAGGATATCTCCCGTTAAACTCGATTTAAAAAGGTTTATAGCACGCGATTAAAACAAAAAAAGCTGGCACATCGCCAGCTTTTTAAAACATTAAAACAGGCTAACAAAAACCGTCTTAGAGCTCGGTTTTTAAACCTTTGTAAATACTAAAACACATCAATAACAGAATCGCCGTAAACGGTAACCCTGTGGTCACAGCACCGGCTTGCAAAGCTTTGAGCGCTTCAGCACCACCGCCATACAGTAGTACTGCGGCAATCAAACCCTGTAATACCGCCCAGAAAATCCGTTGCGGTACGGGGGCATCCACTTTACCACCGGCGGTGATCGAATCGATCACCAGTGAACCGGAGTCCGATGAAGTGATAAAGAATACCAACACCAGAATAATTGCCAAGGCTGAAGTAATCGCCGTAAACGGCAGGTTTTCCAACATCTGGAACATCGCCAGTGACACATCGGTCAAGCCGTTCGCCAAAGCACCCGTACCACTTTGTACTTGATCCAACGCCAGTGCGCCAAACGCAGCCATCCAGATGGCGGATACAATCGTTGGAATCAACAGCACAGCGATCATAAACTCACGTACTGTACGGCCTCTAGAAACCCGCGCGATAAACATACCGACAAAAGGAGACCAAGAAACCCACCAAGCCCAGTAGAAGACAGTCCAACCGTTATAGAACTTGTCATCTTCGCGGCCAACCCAGTTACTCAACGGTACAATATCCGTAGCATAGTTGGTGACCGTCATGACCAAGTTGCTAAAGAACCCGGTCAGTGACCCGGCGAGAATCACAAACAGCAACAGCACGCCGGCGATCCCCATATTGATATTACTCAATACTTTTACGCCGCCTTCCAAACCACGAATAACCGAGAGAATGGCAATCCCTGAAACCGCGGCAATGATAATAATCTGCGTGGTGATATCGTTATCGACCCCAAACAGAAAATGCAGACCGGCAGAGGCTTGAGACGCGCCCAACCCCAGTGAAGTAGCCAGACCAAAGATCGTTGCCAGCACCGCCACTATATCGATAACATGGCCGATAGGTCCCCATACGCGCTCTCCCAAGATGGGATAGAAAGCAGAGCGGATCGTCAGTGGTAAACCTTTATTGTAGGTAAAGAAAGCCAAGGCCAGTGCGACAACACCATAGATCGCCCAAGGGTGTAGACCCCAATGAAACAGGGTTGCGCCCATCGCAGCCGCAGCACCTTCAGGTGTATTCGGTACCGCATTTAACGGTGTGCCCCACCAATCGGTATAGTAAGCCACCGGCTCGGCAACACTCCAAAACATCAAACCAATGCCCATACCCGCAGCAAAGAGCATAGAGAACCATGACATGCGGTTAAAATCGGGTTTGGCATCATCGCCACCCAAACGAATACGGCCCACGGGCAGCACAATCATCAGTAAGCAAAACAACACAAACACATTACCACCGATCATAAATAACCAGTCGAAGGTTTCTGTTGACCAAGTACGTGCGCCTTCAAGCATCTCTTTCGCATCAGCAGGGAAAACCAGGGTTAGCACAATAAACACAATAATAGCCAACGCGCTGGTGGTAAACACGGGGTTGTGGATATCCATTCCCAACACCTGAACGTTATCCTGACCGGCCTTATAATCAGAGGTGTATTCCGCTGATTTCGGACCGCTTTGAACTTTATGGTTCATAGAATTACTCCAGATTCTTTTTTATAGAACTGTCAAACAGGGTGCAGAATTACCAGTAAACCATCAGAGCCAACAGGTTCCATACTCAGCAACCTCACGCAACAGTGCCTGGATCAATCTCAGATTAAGAAGACAGTTATTACCTTCAACGAAAAAGAGATCGCAGGTTGCATCGATATTACGAGTATTGGCCGATTGACAACTGACTCGTTACGACAGAAAAAACGACAAAATGCCTGTTTTCGACAGCGCGTTATACTAACGGAAAAAGGGGGTGAATAATGATGAAAAGCAAAAAAAACCACTTCGAAGCCGTGAACCCTCGAAGTGGTGAACAATAACCTGATGATCAAATTTAATTACAGATTCGATTTTGGGTCAGGCGGCGGTAAAAAATCACCAATAATGAAGCATCCTCATCATATAAAAGTCGTTCTCAAGACACTCCTCATTTAGCGGCATTTTTTAACGTATTAACGACATTTAACCGCTTATTGACTGCTGATAGCATCACGAGGATTAACGTAACACACCCTCTTCTATTAACAGATCAACAATAGCCTGCGCTTGTTCACCGGCGGATTCCTGCTTCATTATCCGGCCCCCTTCAGATTGAGACTTAGCCGTCGCCGCTTTAAATCGTTCAGCTGCCGTTTTAGCCTTAATCACCTTCAATCGTTTAGGCCGTTTTTTGGCCACCGCTTCATGCCACGATTGACGTAACGTATCGGTTTCAGCATCGACAACCGTGACCGTCATTGCCGCTCGTTGAGCCGGACCGAAAGCGCTTTGACGTGCCATCGGTGCGGCCGTATCAATGCTAGCAATAAAGGGGAGTCGCACCTTGACCGCACGGCGCTGGCCCCGAGGTAACGCCTGTAATACTTCGGCGACGCCCTCTTTAACAGAGACAATATCCGCGACGCGAGGGACAATAGGCCAACCGAGTTTTTCTGCCAATTGATATGGCAGCATACCCGAGCCTTCACCGCTTTCGGCACGCACGCCGGTCAGGACAATATCCACATCGGACTGCTGTAGCTGTTCCCCTAAAGGCGCGACCGCATCCGCCACCGGATCAAGCTGTAAAACATTAATCGCGGTCAGCCCCATGCCAGCATAACTTCTCAAACTTGGCTCGTTGGGATCACCGGCATGCAGCACCACCAATCCATCGGCATGATCCGCCGATAGTCGCAGGCCTAATTCGACCGCTCGACTGTCTTGATCAGCACGCCGCACCCGACCCGACTGTGGATGTTTTCCCACCGACACTAAGGTGACAATTTTTAGCTGTTGTGATGAATTAGGCTGCATCCTGATCTCCCTCTATCGATGGCTGTGCACGAAACGCCTGCACCCGCTTTATCAGTTCACCTAGAATCTCTTCACTATCACCGATAGCACTGAGCGACGCGCGTTTAACCATATCGCAGCCGGCATCGGTATTGATCGCAATGACCTTATCGCACTGCCCGATACCCTGCATATGTTGAATCGCACCGGAGATACCCACCGCCAGATAAACCCGCGCGGTCACCCAAGTACCGGTCGCGCCGACTTGGCGGAAACGTGGCATAAAGCCATCATCCACCGCCACTCGGCTGGCACCTTCTGTCGCACCCAACACCGCCGCCGCCGCATGAAACTGATCCCAGTCATGGATGCCATTACCGGCCGACAGAATAAATTCAGCCTCAGCTAATGCAACCGCATTAGGATCAACAGCCACGGGCCCTTGATCGTGCAACTGCGACATTACTAACGGCCTTGACGTCAATGTCACCGGCAGGGCTTCATGTCGAGTTTCATCGATCTGATCCGCACACTCCTCAGCTAACATCAGTAACCGTGGCGTGGCACGGGTAATATCCATCGTGCCACCAGCACCACGACACACCGCTGTTTGATGATCCACCTGCCACGCCTGTACTGCTGGGCGTTCATAAAGTCGCGCCGCCAAACGAGACCCCAGATCAGTGCCACCATTGACACTATCGGGAAATAACCAGTGGCGCGGCTGATACTCGTTTTCGACCTGTAGCAGTGCCGCAAGACGCTGCTCTGGGCAATATCCCTCATAAATATCGTCATCGAGCAGTAACAGTCGATCCACACCGGCGGTATCGAAATGTTCCTCTTTCGAGGCCCCAAAGCCGACGGTTAATACTGCGCCGGCACCTTCAATGCCTGCGGTCAATTTATGTGCTTGGCCAAGCACATCTTTATCATGGCCCGTGAGCCGGCCGCCCACCATATCCGCCACAACAACGATATAGAAATCAGGGTTTTCAACCCGGTGTAACGGCAGCTGAACCTCTTGGGAAGCACTGCGTCGTCCTTTACCAGAGGCCGCGGCATTACCTTTCAGGCGATCGATACGCTTAATACCGTTCGGCCCAATAAAGCCGACACGATGAGGGTTTTTACGCAATAAACCACTTGGTCCACGTACCTCAGCGGCATCATCACTCACCAGCGTGCCATGTAACGGATGTAACCGGTTACGGGCAATCCATTCTGCACGAGGGTCACGTCGCACGATATCTAACAAATTATGATTGGACATCAGTGCACCTCCTTAGCTAAGCCGTTGGCAGCAGGATCAACCAACTGATCCACTAGGATCTCAGCAATATCTTTCACCTGCGGACGCGGTTCAACCACCCCTTCGAGCATCGCTGTGCACTGTTGACAGCCTACCGCGACAAGCTCGGCACCTGTCTCATTCACATCTTCCATCCGCATATCGGCAATACGACGATCACCCGGGATATCCGTCACCGGTGCGCCACCGCCGCCGCCACAACAGCGGGAACGGAAACCGGAACGCTCCATCTCCGCGATTTCAATACCCATCGAACGCAGCAGTTCACGGGGCGCTTCATATTCACCGTTATAGCGTCCCAGATAACAGGGATCGTGATAGGTCACTTTGCCACCGATGAATGGATCTAACTGTAAACGCCCCTGTTGCACCAATGAATTCAGGAAGGTCGTATGGTGGAACACCTCAACCCCCTCTAATGCATCCGAGCCGAAATCGTTATATTCATTGCGTAAGCAGTGAAAGGCGTGCGGATCGGTGGTAACAATTTTGCTGAACTTATATTGAGAGAGTACCGCTAGGTTACGCTTCGCCAGATTTTGGAAAGTCGCATCATCACCCAAGCGACGAGCAACATCGCCGCTATCGAGTTCTTCATCTCCGAGTACCGCAAAATCAACCTTCGCTGCTTTCAGCAATTTCACGAAGGCCCGCAGAATACGCTGGCTGCGCATATCGAAAGCACCATCGGACACCCAAAACAACACCTCAGCTTCACGTACCTCTTTCATCAATGGCAAGTTTTGATCCGCCGCCCAGTGTGTCCGACTCGCGGGTGCATAACCGTTCGGGTTATCCGTGGCAATAATGTTATCCAGCACTTCAGCGCCCTTGTTGGGAGTGCTGCCCTTTTCCATCGTTAGGAAGCGGCGCATATCAACAATGGCATCGACGTGCTCGATCATCATCGGACACTCTTCCACACAGGCACGACAGGTAGTACAAGACCAAAGTGTTTCTGGGTCTAATAAGCCTTCCGTAATGATCTGATCCGGCCCACCTTGGGCATGACCTACCTCTTTCCCAGGATAGGGACTACCGGCATACTTCGCATCGCTGCCACCCGCTAGGCCAACCACCATATCTTGAATCAGTTTCTTCGGATTCAATGGCTGACCGGCGGCAAAAGCAGGACAGACCGCTTCGCACTTACCGCACTGCACGCAGGCATCAAAGCCGAGCAATTGATTCCATTTAAAATCGGTCGGTTTAGCGACACCCAACACACCACCAACCTCAGTGGCCAGCGATAGATCTACCGGTTTCAAACCCGTTGAACGACCACCACCAAACCTTTCTTGCCGCCGATGGAATGCCAAATGTAACGCCCCAGCAAAGGCGTGCTTCATCGGACCACCCCAGGTCATGCCAAAAAACAGCTCGCCCATGCCCCAAATAATCAGCGCCGTCAGCACCAGCGTTAATAGAACCCCACTGGTCTGTGCCATAAAACCATCAGACAGCACACCGGCCGCCGGTAGCGTCAACACAAAGAACCCACCGGCAAAGGCCAGCAAGCTTTTCGGTAGACGCATCCACGGACCTTTGGAGATCCGACTAGGCGGATTCAAACGACGTTTAAAGACAAACAGCGCGCCGACAAACATCAACGTCAGCGAGGCCAGCAACGCCCATGCCAATAGCTGGCTATCGACACCTAGCAGATGTACCAGCATGATCAACAATGCCGACAAGACAAAACCGCCGCCCGTGGCCGCATGGGTTTTAGACATGTATTTGTCACGTTCGACAATATCATGCAGATCATGCAGGTAACGTCCAGGCATCGCCATCAAGCCCGCCATCAGATCAATCTGATCTGGCTGACCCGCACGCCATAACTTAACCCGACGTACAGCACCGATCACTGCCAGCAGCAGTGCCGTTGCAATCAATAAAGGATTTAACCATTCGAAACTCATACTTCACCCTCGTAACTCAGGCGGAGAGCAATGACTACTCTCATAATCTGACATACCCGTTTTTTCGAACTGAAACCGTAACGTTGATAAGCGTCATGAGCGCAGTAAGAGCAAGGTAAACGTCGGCGGCGGAGCTGAGCATAGCCCTGCTATCTAAGCAGCCACCGACCTTTAACACAGCGATTACAAACGCAATAGCTCAAACGGATTACAAGTCCTTGCACAATCTCAAGGCATCATACATCGCCGCATGAACGTTACGCTGCGACACACAATCACCTAAGCGCCACAGAATCATGCCGTCGCCAGATTCACTCAATACCGGTTGCGGTTTGATATCAAACAGCGCCTCATTATTGATCTGCCCCTTGTTGCGAGACGCCTCTTTCAGGTCGTAATACAGCTCTTCATTCGGGCGAGTACCGTTTTCAACTACCACCTGATCGACCACACGTTCTTCACGCTGACCGGTGTATTCGTTCTCCAACACCGCCACTAAGCTATCCCCTTCGCGATAGACTTTTTCCAGCAAGAAATCTGAGGTCATAATCACCTCTTTCTCATACAAAGAACGGTAGTACGTGGGGAAGGTGGTACCGCCAATACCGACACCGGGCTTAATATCATCGGTGACAATCTCTACTAACGAGCCTTTAGCCGACAGGTAATCCGCCGCCGACAGACCCGAAAATTCGCAGATAGTATCGTAGATCAACACGTTCTTACCCGGTTCAACCTTGCCACTAAGAATATCCCAGCTAGACACAACCAAGCCCTCTGCAGCACCCCATTCAGGGTTCTGATCGATAAATGGCCGACCGCCTGTCGCGAGAACGCAAACATCCGGCTTTAGCTCATTAATCAGCGCTTCATTGGCGGCCGTGCCTAAACGGACATCCACACCGAGACGCTCAAGCTCCATTCCTAACCAACGGGTAATACCGGCAATTTGATCCCGCTGCGGTGCTTTAGCCGCTAGGGTAATTTGTCCGCCGAGTTCGTCAGCTTTTTCCAGCAGAATAACCTCATGGCCCCGTTCCGCCGCAACCCGAGCAGACTCCAATCCACCTGGCCCACCACCGACCACGACGACCTTACGAATCGGCCCAGTGGTTTTCTCGATAATATGTGGCAAGCCCATATATTCACGGGACGTTGCCGCGTTCTGGATACAGAGCACATCGAGGCCCTGATATTGACGGTCGATACAGTAGTTAGCACCGACACACTGACGGATCTGATCCACCTGATCGTTTTTGATTTTGGCGATAATATGCGGATCGGCAATATGCGCCCGGGTCATACCGACAAAATCGACATAACCGGCTTCAATAATACGTTTCGCCTGATTTGGGTCTTTAATGTTCTGGGCATGGATCACCGGCACATCAACGACTTCTTTAATACCGGCGGCCAGATGTAAAAACGGCTCCGGTGGATAACTCATATTTGGGATAACATTGGCCAAGGTATTGTGCGTATCACAACCGGAGCCGACCACGCCGAAGAAATCCAGCTCGCCAGTCGCATTGTAATAGACGGCTATCTCTTTCATATCCTCATGGTTCAAGCCGTCGGGATGGAATTCATCACCGGTGATACGCATGCCCACGACAAAATCACGCCCTACTTCGGCCCGCACCGCTTTGAGCACTTCCATACCGAAACGCATACGGTTTTCAAAGCTGCCGCCCCATCGGTCGGTACGTTTGTTAACCCGTGGTGACCAGAATTGATCGATGAGGTGTTGGTGTACGGCAGACAGTTCAACACCGTCTAGGCCACCCTCTTTAGCGCGACGTGCTGCCTGAGCGAAATCACCCACCACCCGCCAAATCTCTTCTTCTTCAATCACTTTGCAGGTGGCACGGTGAACCGGCTCACGAATACCAGAAGGCGACATCAGGTTGGGCCAGTTTTCACCATCCCAACGGGAACGGCGACCCATATGGCTAATCTGAATCATGATCTTACCGCCGTGCTTATGCACCGCGTCAGCTAGATTCTGGAAATGTGGGATAATCCGATCTGTCGATAGGTTAACCGAACTCCACCAGCTTTGTGGACTGTCGATGGACACCACACTGGAACCACCGCAGATACAGAGGCCACAGCCACCCTGGGCTTTTTCCTCATAGTATTTAACGTAGCGATCCGTGGTCATACCGCCGTCGGTCGCATACACCTCGGCGTGAGCCGTACTGACAATACGGTTACGAATAGTCAGATTATTAATCTTTAAAGGCTCAAACAGAACATCAAACTGGGACATGATATCTCACCCCGATTACCATTAATTAGGAAGGCTCAACTAGCCCATTGGCGGACTAATCGATCCCTTATGCTAGGCATAATCATTGTTATAAAAAGCAGTGCAAAGGCCGCTCAACTCGGTGAGATCTGTTGCACCGAGCCGATCTTGTTATTAACCGTTAGCTACAGCGGTTTGACCTCAAAATAACCCACCTCGCAACCCTCTTCGGCAGCGCACTGTGTTTGTTCAGATTGCGTGCGAACCGGATAGCCTAAACTCTCGGCAACCTGGTCCAGCGCACCGGCAAACCAACCGGTAAACATATAGTCCACCTTACGATTCACCTGACCGTACTGATAAACGAAGCAAGAGTTTTCCAACCGAACGGTGGCCGTGCCCGCTTCAACATCCAGCGCTTCAGTGATAAAGAATCCCCACCCCCGCTGAGACAAACGCTTCAGATAGTGATGCCAAATATCCGCACCTTCGAGACCATGCTCTTCGGCCTCCTTTTCACACCAGTAATAAGCTGATTTGTAGCCGGCTTTATAAAGAATATCGGCATAACGTTCGGCGCCGATCTCCTCTTCTATACCCATATGGTTGTTAACGAAGAAGTGACGCGGCACATATAGCATCGGCAGTGCGTCGGTGGTCCATACGCCGGTTTCATCATCAACAACAATTGGCATTTCGGGTGCGTGTCCACTCATGATTCTCTACCTCAAAACTCTCTATCAATTCTGTTTATCTCAGCCGATCAAATCGGCTGAAAAGTCTAATAATGGTGTCGATTGGGTAAGGTCAGCCGGTAACTAATCTTGGCTACAATTACTCGCCCCAAACATCTTTCAGCAGGGTTACCCAGTTCTCACCCATAATCTTGCGTACTTGGGTTTCAGAGAAACCGTGGCGTAACAGCGCTTCAGTCAGATTAGGAAACTCTCCGACCGTACGAATACCCTTCGGGTTGACGATTTCGCCAAAGCGAGTCAAACGACGGGCATAACCTTTATCGTGGGTTAGGTACTCAAAGAAATCGTGGCCGTGGCCTTGAGTGAAGTCAGTGCCGATACCGATCGCATCTTCACCAACGATGTTGTACACATATTGAATCGCTTCGACGTAATCATCGATAGTGGCGTTAACACCCGCCTTCAGGAAGGGGGTAAACATGGTGACGCCGACAAAACCGCCTTTATCCGCAATATACTTCAGCTCTTCATCGCTACGATTGCGCGGGTGTTCTTTCAAACCCGATGGTAGGCAGTGGGAGTAACAAACACGTTGCTTGGATTCGTCGATCACCTCTTTTGCGGTATTCGGGCCAACGTGGGATAGATCACACAGTAAACCATGCTTATTCATCTCAGCGACGATCTCTCGACCGAAACCGGACAAACCACCATCACGCTCATAGCAGCCGGTGCCAACGAGGTTCTGGGTGTTGTAGCACATCTGTACAATGCCCACGCCTAGATCTTTAAACGCCTTAACGTAGCCGATCTGATCTTGAAACGGATTGGCATTCTGAAAGCCCATCATCACACCGGTTTTACCTTCCCGCTTGGCGCGTTTGATATCTTCGGTGGTGCGCACCTTGATCAGCAGATCACTGCTCTCTTCGATCAGGTTATTCATCTCAACGATATTTTGTACGGTGCCTTCAAAGTTTTCCCAGAAGGCCACGGTACAGTTCGCCGCCGTTAGGCCGCCTTTGGCCATATCTTCAAACAGTGCGCGCTCCCATTTGGCGCAGATCAAACCGTCGATAACAATGGCGTCTTTGTGTAGATCAGCTGCATTCATTGTCGATATCCTTATGAATCAGAGTTAAGGCCCCGGCACATCAAGCTCAGGCCCTCAGGTAAAAAGACCTTTGGCGGCCTTTCATCATTAGGATCAGTGTAGTTTTTCATGAAGAATCAAAAGGGGCTGGAAACGACTTACACGCTACTAAAAGCGACGGGGGAGGGTAAGATTGTCCGCAGAAGCTCAAAGGTAAACTAAAAAAGTTAAGCTCACTTAACCTAAAAGCCGACGATCGCTTGCACTACTTGCACTAAACGGTATCGACATTTCAGGCTTTGCTGAACAAGTCTTCGATGCCAGATCAACGTAACGCCCGCTAAGCTATACAATGGGCATGTATTTAGCGATCAGAAGCAAGAAAGGTTATTTTACACATGAGCATCTGAGATTTTTATTTAACTATTCCTTTTTTAAGAACTGTAGAATTTCAAAGGCGCTATCAATCAATTAAACTTCAGGCCAACTATTTTTATGAATACAGCATCCATTCCATCTCAGTGGACTTAAGCGCCTCTTCAACTTCAGTGAAGTTTGTAATTAGATCACCCAAGCTTTCAGGATTCATAATCGATGTATTGGCTCTCATTTTTTTTGTATCAACCGAAAGAAAATCGGTTATTTTTCGTTGTACTGATGATAAGGGATCAACAAGATCTTCGTAGAAGATTTCTAGCACCTCATGATCTGAAAACAACTCATTGTAGCGCGACCTTCGGTGCTCGTATAAATTTGATAGATTTACCACCTCATCGATACTTAAACCTATCTTCCTAGTAGAAATATCAGGCCTTTTTGCCTCACTCTTTAGCTGAAAAACCCTTGTTTTTTGGGATATAATTTCGGAAACATGCGACCTCAAAACATTGCGGCGATGCAAGTGTATTATTTTAATATCAGAATCAGCTTTAATAAGGTCCCAAGTGATATCGTGATTCGCACCACCAGGGTGATTGTAGTGCAACTTAAAACCAACAGCTTTAACATGCCGATACTGAGGTGAATAGATATTATTTATTTCATCTCTAGGCTCACTATCCGGATCTTTTAAAATCTCGCCTTTACATTTTATCTGAGAATGTGAATCGAGCATTCTCGTCAACATAGAAGAACCCGTTCGTCCTTTGCAGATGATAACAAACTTTTGAAAAGACAGGTTTCGCTTTAGTATGTCCATTTTCTCACCAAGTAAATATCAAACAAAAACTTTTCACAATAGTGAGCAAAAAACATGCTAAAAAGTCATTATTTATGGGAATGATTAAAGCATATCTGAAATAATTAGATCAAGCGTTGCAACACGCTCTCCATTGTTATTAGTGACTTTTCTTCCTGATACAATATTTTGTACCTCCAACACTAATAACCAGCTCGTAATAACCTTCATAACAGTAACACTGATAAACGGTTTAGGAGCGTGTAGGGATACAAAAGCCTTGCTAATAGTTACAGCGGCGAACCTTCAGCAAAGCTCGTCCAGAATGATCACAACCAATCGCTTAGTTTAACCCCGACACCTAGGCTATTCGAGTAAGCGTTATAGTCTATCAAGCTTTCACCATAACCATTGAACCACTGTACATAGCCACTCAGGTTATCCGTTAACGGGAAGGTCCAGCCCAATTCAGCCGCACCATGGCTATCGCTAAAATTGAGATTATGACGGGTTTTCAAACTAAAGGAGTGTGTGCCCCATTTATAAATACCGGTCAGTTCAAAGTTGCCCATATAATCTTCAATATCAGGATTATCATCATCGTCGAAGTCTTCAGATAAACGGATCCAAGGTTTAAACGAAAAATAGGCATTCCCTTTTTCAATAATAAAATTAGCATAGACTCGGTTCCAGCTGCGAGATAGCGACCCCGCCTGACCGTTAGACTGGTGGACTAAACCCGCCATGATGAGTGAATTACGAAAGTCCCATAACTCAGCATCATTATTAAAGGCGATCCACAGCTCCGGTTCATGATCGGTTTCACGAAACGGTGACGAGCTACTTTTATTAAACTGCTGCCAGAAAAACCGCCCTGTATAGGCTGCATACAGATCCCCATTTCCATCCCATAGCCCTTTAGCCAAAGGGACTTTCACACTGATCTGAAACTTAGTTTCCAAGGGTTCAAGGTTGATATCGCGATTAGGGAAAGCGTTTTTAAACGGCTCGTCATTCGGCTCAGCAAAGTTATGACTGACGATAATATAGTTTGGGTTATGGGGAATAAGACTAAACATCGAGTCTTCATAGTGCGCTTCAATCTCTAACCGATTTTGCACCGCTGATTCTGGATTTTCCCCGGCAAGCGAAGTATCGCCGAATACTGAACCAGCAGACACTAAGCCATTATCCTGATCATCGAGCGATCGTTGACATACGGCTTTGAGTTGTCCTACTGTCTGATCATCCGCCGCATGCGCTAGCTGCTCTTGCAGACACTGCGTCAGTGCATCAGCAGCCGTTGCACTCTGCCAAGGCAACTGGACTAAGCTTGCCACCAATATGCTTAAAACCATTTTCATCGAAATATTGTCTCGCCTTAGACTAAACAGTGCGTTACCTAACGTAGTGAGAAGCTTATTGGAATCTTCGCCAAACTGAAACCCAAATTATAAACGCCACTGCCGACCGATGGACCACGAGGTGCTCTACTAGCCCCGCCAGGTTACTTTTTACCCTAGTGCATCGGCATAGCAGTGAAAGGTATTACGCCCCGCTTCTTTTGCCTGATACATCGCTTTATCGGCACATTTTAGAATGTCATCCACCCCAGTCTCGTGACCGAGAAAAACAAACACCCCAATACTGGCTGAGCAATGATGCTCAACCCATATCTCAGCTTCATTCTCACGACTCACATGCAACTGGTACAGTTCGGCTAGCCTAACACGTATTTTTTCAGCAACCCTCTTAGCATATACGGTAGAGGTCTCGCGATCCGCCACGAGATCACCCAATAGCACGATAAACTCATCACCGCCAAAACGAGCCACCGAATCCATCTCACGCACACTGGCCGTTAATCGATTAGCCGCCTCAATAAGCAACAGGTCACCCACAAAATGCCCTTGTTGATCATTGAGCGGTTTAAAGTTATCCAGATCGACAAACATTAAGGCGCTATAGTGACCCGTGCGTTGGCTAGCAAGTTGCGCTTGAGTCAGGCGATCAATCAGTAAACGACGATTAGGAAGTTGGGTGAGTGTGTCATAAAATGCCAACTGTCGGATCTGGTCCTCCATCTGCTTACGTTGGGTAATTTCCCGCGTAATGCCATGAAAGCCGGTAATATGCCCCTGCTCGTCCAATACGGTGTTTGAAAACACCTCACCCCAAATAACGCTGCCATCCTTACAGCGATGGGGGGCCTCAAATTGAGCAAAACCCTCAACATGACCCTCACGCTCAGCTTGCTGTCGTTGGCGAAGAACCTCGGTGACGATGGCCACGCCCTCTTGACTGAATAGCTCAAACACATGATGCCCAATCACCTCCTCGGCCTTAAAGCCTCGATGGAACTTATCGGAGGGGCTGATATAGGTGATGCGAAGCTCCCTATCCGTACGCCAGATAACATCCATCGCATCTTCCGTTAGCAGTCGATAGAAAGACTCCCGTTCATTTAACTCTCGAGTCCGTTGTTCAACCAAGGCTTCCAGTGCCCGATTACGCTTTGACAGATTAGTGAGTGGATAAACTTCGCTACCCTGCACTAAATGATAGGGAATGGAGATGCCACTATGGACAATTTTCCACGCCTTACCTTCAAGGCGAAAGATCAACACTAATCGTGCCACTTCATGGGATAAAATATGTTCGGGAATCGGCAGTTGAATATTGAAAAAAGCGGTCACCGCGACAACCGTCTCGCTCAAATCCTGTATGGCAATATCCAGCAGGTCGATATGTATTCGCCCAGAGACCTCAGCAAAGTCTTGCCGGGTGATTTTGACCCACTCATCACGATCAGTGATTAGCGTTGTACCGCCCCCCGCATAGCCACTGAAGTCGTCGCTAAAAAGGCTAGTTAAACGATCATCGCGAGCAGCGTAAAGCTCGATATACTCATCAAACAGCGCACGAATGAGTTGTCCGCGGTCCGAGTGAACAACGATCTTGGTCATAAAAAGTACCCAAGGCTTTATACCAATACATCATTACGACACCATTGGCTTGTGCCTACAAGTGTACTTGAATCACTAGCCGTTAAACTACGCACGGAGATCAAGTGATATAAGCTATTTTGACTCTTTTTTATCACCAAGGTTAACCGAGCCAAAAGTGGACTCAGTACGCGCGATAGACAAGTTATCCCGTGGTGTTTCTCGAGCAGGCAGCTCATCAACAGTACTTGGATTCTGCGCATTAAGCGGCTTTATACCGGCATCGTCGATGATTTTTCCATCCTGCTGGCGCAGCATGGCGCGTTCTTCTCGGGGAGGAATCCCCATCTGTTCACGATAGCATTTACTGAAATGCGGGCTGGAAACAAAACCGCAGGCGGCAGCAATATCAATAATCGACAGTGTGCTTTGTTTCAACAGTTGTCTGGCGCGGAGCAACCTTAGGCGCAGATAGTAGCGTGAGGGAGAGCATTCGAGGTATTTCTGAAACAACCGCTCCATCTGCCGGCGAGACAGATTGACATAACCAGCTAGCTCATCCATCTCGATCACTTCTTCAATATTCGCTTCCATCAATGCCACGATTTCCAGCAGCTTTGGCTGGGTCGTCCCGAGCACATGCTGTAACGGAACCTTTTGCTGATCACTCTCGTCGCGAATACGATCACAAATAAACATCTCGGAGATCGCGGTCGAGAGCTGATAGCCATGCTCTAGCTTGATCATGTTCAGCATCATATCCAGCGGCACTGTGCCACCGGTACAGGTCATCCGGTCACGATCAAAACTGAATAGGCGGTTAGAACACTTCACCCGGGGAAACGCTTCCTGCAACGCGGCAAGATATTCCCAGTGAGCGCTACATTCATAACCATCCAATAAACCGGCATCACCTAATAGATAGCTACCGGTACAGATCGCCCCGAGTTTAGTGCCTTGACGGGCCACCAGTTGTAACCAACTGATGTGCTCTGGCCCATAAGCCCGTGTCACATCCAAACCACCGGCAACGATCACGGTATCAAATACGGGGCAAGATGAGACACTCATATCTGGCGTGATGGTGATCCCATCACTGGCGCTCACCGGCTGACCATCCAACGTCAGAGTATGCCAATAATATAACGCTTCGCCGCTCAACTGATTCGCCATCCGCAGCGCTTCAACCGCCGACGCCAACGAGATCATGGTGAAATTATCTAATAGCAGAAAACCGATAGCACGGGACTGGCTACCGTTCACTTCATCGATCATAAGGAGACACGCACCTACATCAGTTGTGTGACATTGTTAACTAGGTTATTCATGAAGTCATTTGAAACAGCCAAGCCAAAAAGGCGCTATGCCTAGTCGTAAAAGACGGTCTAAAATACAGCCCTAAAAGACATCGGATCTCTTATATCGGCCTAAGCTCATTTTTACCATCAATTGCGGGGAATGAGAACACTTTATCCACTACAGTCCACTGTAAATAGGTGTCGCTAATGATTGCGCTAATCAGCGCAGTCTAACAAACGACTCTAATTCACCCATAATGCTAAAGCCATAGTGCTGCCCCCTTGATCCTTTCACAACCGGCCTCTCTGGACTCATTTGCACCGTTTTAAAAGTCTAAACATGTAAAACCTTGTAAACAATATGTAAACAGACTTGCCAACACCCCCTAAAAAGCACTACTTTCAGGGCACGAGTTCATCTTTACCCGAGAGATTATAAAAACAATCAGGCACAGAGGTATTACCCATATACCGGTGCTGAGGAAAATACGCTTTTATGAGCACAGATGCCCGCATTCTTGTAGTCGACGATGAAGAGCTAACCCGGCACTGCCTGAGAAGTTATTTCGAAGAAGAAGGCTACAATGTGTTTACCGCAGACACGGCCGAACAAGCTGAAGCGATTCTTCGCAGCGAAGCGATCGACGTCTTGCTGTTAGATATCCGCCTACCCGGCAAAGATGGCCTCACCCTCACCCGAGAACTCAGAGTCAGTACCGAAGTTGGTATTATCCTAGTCACGGGCCGACAGGATGAGGTCGACCGTTTAATCGGTTTAGAGTGCGGCGCCGATGAGTATGTCACCAAACCCTTCAACCCCCGTGAAATCCTTGCCCGCACGAAAAACCTCGTACGTCGGGTGCGCCACTGCACTGATCAGAAACCCACCGATTCCCTCCCCCATAGCTTTAAAAGTTTCGATCGCTGGAAATTAAACCTAGACCGACGTCAACTGATTGATGAGCAACAACAGACGACACAGCTGACCGAAGGCGAATTTCAACTGCTCAACACACTGATGGTTAACGCCGGTAAAGTGATGAGCCGGGTACAGATATTGGAACAGATCCGCAATCGCGAATGGATTCCCAGTGATCGTACCGTTGATGTGCTCATTGGTCGGCTGCGACGCAAACTCAATGACGATCCCGCTAACCCCAGAACGATACTAACGGTGCACGGTACCGGCTACCTATTCACGCCCAAGCCTGTCGATATGTCATGATGTATCGTGGGTCGATATTACTGAGCGTGTTACTAAGCGCGGTACTAGTGCTATTACCCTCCAACAGTCATAGTCGCACCCTAAAAGCCTGCGGCCACCCCTTTTATCCACCGGTCTCTTGGATTAACGATAAACGCTTAATGGGACTTGCCCCCACGGTAACTCAGCAACTCTTTGCTGAATTGGGTTACCGGGTGGAGCTAAGAGCAGGCTATAACTGGAAACGCTGTCTACTGGAAGTGCAACAGGGTAATGCAGATATCGTGGTCGCCGCCTATCATATTCCTAGCCGAGACTCTTATCTCTGGTTTAGCCGTGTACCCGTGATTGCCGACCCCATCACCCTGTTTGTTAACCGTCAAAACCCAATCGTGTATACCAGTCTCGATGATTTACGGGGGAAGGTGACCGGCTTGCTTCTCGGTGATAGTTTTGGCGAGGAACTAGACCAATTCCTATTAAATAACACCCGTATTGAGTATGTGTCCCGTAATCGACAGAACTTTGACAAACTTGTCCACCAAAGAATCGATTTTATGCCGATCGGTTTGCTCAGTGGCCGCCTACAAAGTCGAAAAATGGGTTTTCATGAGCTGATCATGCCGCTGGAAGAAAAAGTTAGCACCGAGCTCTACTTTCTGGCAGTCGGTAAGAATAGTGGTTTGCAAAAGCACCTACCCTTTATCAACGATCGATTAAAAGAGCTGCACCAAAATGGCACAATCAAACGATTAACCAATCAATATAGCCTGCAATATCTCGACCAAATAGCCACGGAGCCCAATCAATGATCCAGCCTAAAGGGCTGATACCGAAAATAACCCGCTATTCCAGTCAACACCCTCTGGGATACCGCATTATGTTATATGTCTGTAGCTGCAGCTTTTTATTCATCCTCTTTTCCACCGCCCTACAACTGACCCTCGATTATCGCCGTGAGTTTCGCGCCATTGATCAACAGGTACAGCTGATTCGCAGCAGTTACCTTGCCAGTCTGGCGAAAAGTCTTTGGGATGTGGACCATGCGCAAATCGCACTGCAACTCAAAGGAATACATAACCTCCCAGATGTTAGCTACTTAGTGCTTAAAAATACCGATACCGGCGAATCTATCAGCGAAGGGGACGCTGATCTCTTGTCCGACAGCCCATTACAAACTCAAAGCTTTGATCTCATTCACCAGACGCCAGAACAACAGCGCAAACTTGGACAGTTAGAAGTTAGCTTCGACCTAAGAGCCGTCTACCAAGGGATCTGGAGCCGAGGCTTTAGCATTCTGCTTACTCAGACCCTCTTGGTCATCCTGATTGTACTGGTCATATTGATCATCTTTCATCGGCAGATCACGCGCCACTTGGAAGCGATGGCCAACTACAGCCGAGATATCGGTGCCGGACAACTAGAGCACAGCCTTACCCTCGACCGACAACCGCCCAGCAGTAGTGACGAATTAGATCAGCTAGTCACCGCCCTGAATGAGATGCGTCAGTCTATTCGTCAAGAGATTGATCACCGCGAACAGGAACAGCGAGAACTTCGCTACAACCGAGATCAACTGCAAACGATGGTTGAACGACGCACCGCTAGCCTATTGCAAGCGAAAGAGGCGGCCGAAGAAGCCAGCAATGCAAAATCCCGTTTCCTTTCAACGATGAGCCATGAAATCCGCACGCCTATGAACGGCATGTTAGGAATGATTCAACTGTTAGAAAGCTCCGCCCTAAATCCGAGTCAGCAGCAACATATACAGGTACTCTTCGATGCCACTAATGCACTGCTGGAAACCTTTAATAATATCCTCGAATATGGCCGATTAGTTGAAGGCGCTTACAGCATCAGTCCGTCTCACTTTTCTCTCAAACACTTACTGCATAACCTAACCGCCCTGCTAACCCCCGAGGCGAACCGTAAACAACTCAACCTCCAGTTAAAATACGGCCATGACATTGCCGAACAGTTTTATACTGAAGAGAGCAGCCTACGACAGATCATCACCAACCTACTCAGCAATGCTATCAAATTTACCGACCAGGGCGATGTTATCCTGAGCGCAAAATTAGTTTCTCAGGACGCGAACCAACAACGCATCAAATTCAGTATCCGCGATTCAGGTATTGGGATTGAACCCGAACTACAACAACATATTTTTGATCGTTTCACCCAGGCCGATGAAACCATTACCCGTCGTTTTGGGGGAACCGGCTTAGGCTTGGCCATCTGTAAGGAGTTGGCAGAGCATCTCGGAGGAGAGATTGGAGTCTCCAGTAACGTGGGCACGGGCAGTACCTTTTGGTTTGAATTAGATCTGCCGATCGCAACGCAGAGAACTTCAGTCGCGACAACCGAACCTGTATGGCAAGACAATACAGGGTTACATATCCTAATGGTTGAAGATGTCGATATCAATCAACAGGTCGTACTGGGATTATTGGCTGACACTCCCCATCAGGTAACAATCGTCAGCGATGGTATCAAAGCCCTCGAGCTTGGCCGGAGTCAACATTTTGACCTTATTCTCATGGACATGCACCTACCGGGACTCAGCGGTCTGGAAGTCAGCGGCCGACTCAATAACGACCCCGACTGTATTAATTACCATACCCGCATCATCGCCTTAACCGCCAGCGTCAGGCCGGAAGATATCCATCGTTATCTTGAAGCAGGTATTAGTAGTGTCATCGCTAAACCTGTACGCAAAAAACAACTACTCGACGCGATTTCAGGCGGGCAACAGATTACCGTCGCGCCAACACCAACAGAGACACAACCGTTACTCGATCAGGCTGTTATTCAGGTTCACCAACAGATGCTCGGACCGGAAAAACTCGCCACTCTGATGCAGGGCTATTGCAAAGTCCACTGTGATCTCTGGCCGACACTGCAACAAAGCCTGCAAGCCGAGGACGACTATGAAATTTCGCAGCAGGCACATAAGCTCGCAGGGGCTTGCGACACCATCGGTTTTACCCATGCTAGTCATCTACTCCGACAGCTTGAGGAACTGGCTGAAAACGGTGACATAGCACTCCCTTCATTCCTCGAAACACTCCAGCAGGTGATGGCGGATACCCTCAAACTAGCGCAACAGTGGAAAGCTTAACTAAGCACTTACTCCTCCTGTATCCCGCTAGTCTATTGATGCCTAAACCCCATCAGTCTTAAAAACCTACAAAAAAGCCCCTAAGTTAAACACTTAGGGGCTTTTGTTTTGCTCTCATGGCCCATGGCCTAACGGGAACGATTAACCAAAGAGCATCTCCGGTAGAAAGAGTGATACCTGTGGAATATACGTAGTGATAATCAGTGTTGGAATCCAGGCAAACAGAATCATAATCAGTGTCGGTTTGAGCATCGCACTGACTCTAACACCTGTAACCCGAGAGCCGAGATAAAGAAGTGGCGCAGTCGGCGGTGTGATATTACCCATACCTAGATTCACCCCAACAATCGCCGCAAACTGAATCGGATCAATACCCAACTCAACTACGATCGGGAATAGCAACGGCGATGCGAGCAGTACACCGCTGACATCATCCATCAACATACCAATCAGAATCATCACCACGTTGATCATAATCAGCACAATTATAGGATTATCCGATACGGAGAAGATCAGCTCTTTAGCTAGATCAGGGATATCTTCAAAAATCAGCAGACGGCTGACAATCATCACCATAAAGAACATCACCATCACCACACCGGTGGTGGTCGCTGACTGTACTAATGCTTCTTTAAAGTTAGCTATATTCAAACCACGGTAGATAAAGAAACCTACTGGGATAGCATATACGACTGCGATACCTGCCGCTTCAGTCGGCGTCATGATACCACCGTAAATACCGCCCAAAATCATAAACGGCATCAACAGAGCAGGAAAGGCAAAACGGGTTTTCTTGGCCACCTCTTTAGTGAAGTTATCGGATTTTGGCAGCACTTTAATATCTTTGTGTTTACGTAACAGCACGTAGTTAACAACGCAGAGCAGGAACACCAAAATCAGACCCGGAATAATCGTCGCTAAAAAGCACTTGAGTACCGATTGCCGAGTGACCCACGCATAGATAATCTGAATAGCACTGGGAGGAATTAACAAACCCAATGGTGCAGCATTGGTGATCAACGCCGCTGATAGCCCTTCCGGATAGTTGGCTTTGCGTAGTTGCGGCATCATAATGCTGCCGATACAGGTGAGCGTAGCCGTCGCACTACCAGCAATCGAGCCGAAAATGGCACTCGCACCCACCGCAGTATAAGCAATACCGCCTTTGAAACGACCGACAAACAACTCAGCCAACTCAACAAGGGGCTCAGCAATCTTACCCCGTTCCATAATAGTACCCGCCATAATAAACAGCGGAATAGCCAGTAGCACTAGAACATTCATACGCCAGTGACCGGACGTCAGAAAACCAGCCGGATCATGATCACCGGTCATAGACATGTAGATCAATGCCAAGCCAAAGGCGAAAGGGACGGGAATACCCACCGCCAAAGCAACACAGATCACTAAAAGTGTCAGTAAAATCAACATAAGGAATACCTAAATTAGATATGGGGTGGCGCTTCGTCCGAAGCCCATTCTTCGGTTGGTCCATCCCGTAAACCGCTCCAAAGATGCAACGCGCTGTAGAATGACATCAGGACAAAACCCAGAAAGATGCCTAGCTTAGGAATAAAAAAAGGCAGTTCCAGTCCGGTGGTACGTTGCCAATCTGGGTAAGCACTAATCTCTTCCCACAACATCAGCCAGCCCCAGTAACAGAGGACGATACCAATCATGATTTCCAAGAGCAGCGTACAGTTCACAACAATCCATTTAGTACGCACATTGTCGATCACCGATAGCAAAAAATCGGCTTTTACATGGGTGTTTTCATAACTACCCATTGCTCCCCCTAGGAAATAAACCCAGAAGGCGATCATTAACACCCATTCTTCGTAGGCAAACAGATCAGCCTGAAACCAATAACGAAGGATGACGACAAAGAAAAAGACAAAAGCCATGATCAAACTGGCCGCTGCTAATATATATCCTTGGCAACGGATCATCACATTGACCAACGAGCCCAATGGGCGAGGTATATTTAGATGCATAAAATTACACTCTTATTTTTGAATATATCGACGACAGGTAAAATTCTTTTAAAAACATTTTTTCATATGTATTAATAAGAATATTAAATAGTATCGACGTAACACTCCCCACTGTAAGGCGGAGAGTCAAGAGTAAAACTTACAGGTCGGCTTTTACTTTTTCTAAGATATCTTTACCTAATCGATCTTCCAGTTTAGGCCAAGTTTTAGCACGAATTTCAGTGGCAATCGCACTTCGTTCAGCATCGGTCAGCGGTAAGATCTTAACGCCAAACTCTTCAAGCTTTTTCAGGTTAGCGGCATCGTTTTCACGGCTCCAGTCAACAAAGCCTGCTGCTGCTTTGGCAAACACTTCGGTAATCACTCTACGCTGCTCTTCGTTTAGCTTTTTCTCCCAAGTTTTCTTACTGGCATAATAAGCGTAGTTTTCAACAAAGGCGTTGTAAGGAATATAGTTTTCTATCGCTTCTTTAAAGGTTGTGTAAGCGGCTTCAGGTGTTGCACCAATCATGCCGTCAACCACGCCCTGTTGAATCGCAGGAAACGCATCACCCCAATCGATGGTAGTGGTGTTATAACCCATATCTTTAGTGGCTAACTTAGCAGACTGAGCACTCCACACACGGATATTCTGGCCTTTAGGGCCGATGGTTGTATAGTTCTCCGGCATAGAAGAGGACATCACACCGATAAAGCCTTCGGCCGTCACGCCCAGCAATTTCAAGCCCATCTTATCCATACGCTGATCGAATATACCGTAGAAATTAGAACCGGGGCTAAATACCTTCTCCATTTCATCGTAGTTAGATACCAGATATGGCAGCGAGTTAATCTCCAACACGGGGTCTTTATGGCTATAAACAAATGAGTGAACAATATCGATACTGCCACGTACTGCTTCACCGATCAGTTGCTCACCAGAGCCAAGCTGACCTGCCGGATAGAGTTTGATTTTCAAATCAACGCCGGCACCTTCCAAGTCGGCTTTAATCTGACGTAATACTTGCGATGCATATTGATCGGGCGCGTGCTGACTAGCAATACGCAGGGTGGTAGCAGAGGCAACAGGTGTCGCCAATACAGCGCCTAATACTAGGCTGGAGGCGATAACTGATTTTAAGCTATAGCGACTATTGATTTTTTTCATTGTGGTCTCCGCGTTTTTATAAGCAGGTTATTTTTATGTATTAATTAACATAGACATCAAAAAAGCCATCAATTTATCGTCGGCCTTAATCAGTCTTTTAAAAAACGAACATCTATTTTATACAGGGTTAAAACTCAGTTAAAAAGCCCCTAAAAAACCACAAAAAATGCATGAAATTTATTCATAAAAACAAATGTAAACCAAAAAAAACAAAACTATTCCTAGACGACCTAAACGGCTAAATCAACCCAACAACAGTTATATAAATATTACAAATAACAATGAGATTCACAGTATAAATCTATCAAATAAATAGCTATTAACATCTATTTACAATCTTTTACACTATTAGAAAAAAAACACATCATCTAATTATCACCACGAGGATAAAGCTGATATAACACAGACATAATAAAAGAGTTAAGCCATGACCATCATAAAAGACAAACGACATTTTAGTGCACTGATGCGTGATACGAACAGTGCTTTTCTGCCACCAGACAGACAGGATGAAGCCACCGTAGAAGTTGGTTTTATTCTTCAACAGCACTTCTCTCTCGCCAGCTTTACCGCCGCGGTCGATACACTGGTCACCGCTAACCTCGTCTGTACGACACCGTTATTTCACTATCAAACCTATGCTGCTGAAACCTCTCCGGTGTTGAGTGACCTTGGCATCGAGATAACCTCTCAGGGGTCGCTCAGCACCCTGATTAACCAGCCACTACCCGACCTGTTGATTATCTGCGGTGGTTACCGTTGTTCAACCCAACCGGATGCTACCCTCACCCGCCTACTTAAGTTAGCCGATAGCCAAGACCGATTGATTGGCGGCCTTTGGAATGGCGCGATTGCGTTGGCTCATGCCGGATTATTAGATCAGTTAAGCTGTGCTTTACACCCAGATAATCATGCCTATATGCGCGAACAGTTTCCAAAGGTGAAGGTCAGTGAACAGGTGAGCATCATCGAAGGAAAACGCCTTAGCAGTGCTGGACCGATGAGTGCAATGGGGATGATGTTACAGTTGATCAGCCAACTGCGGGGCAAGGATATCACCCGCGCTATTCGCGAGATTATCAGTTGTGATCAGCTCTCAGAAAGTAGCCATGTGCGAATTAATCAGCCAGGGGACAACCCCTGTTTGCCGCAAAACTTACGCGATATTATGGCGTTAATGGCGGCTAATATTGAAGAGCCGATGAGCGTTGAAGAGTTAGCCGCTTGTACCGGCATCTCACGTCGACAAATCGAGCGTTTATTCCAGAATCACCTAGAGACATCGCCGGGACGTTACTATTTAGAGCTGCGCATTACCCATGCTCGTCGTTTACTCTTACAGAGCAATGAATCAATCACCAATATTGCGCTAGCCAGTGGTTTTGTCAGCACCAGCCATTTCAGTAATTGTTACAAAGACTATTTCGGTGCCTCCCCGAGTCATGCACGGGAACAAGCCAAACGCAGTCATGGCGTAACAACCATGATGCCAAAGGCAGCCGTTAACCTAGGTGATTGACATCGATTAGCAGCGTATCAACTAAAACGCCCCTAAAACTTCAATGCCTTAGGGGCGTTTTAATTGGTGGTATTAAACAACACTCACTACCAATCAACACTCAATCGCGTTAACCGCCAGTCCTCCCCGCGAGGTTTCTTTATATTTGTCCTGCATATCCATGCCGGTATCCCGCATGGTTCTAATCACCTTATCCAGAGAGATAAAGTGTTTACCATCCCCACGCAAAGCCATCTGAGCGGCATTGATCGACTTCATCGCACCAATCGCGTTACGTTCAATGCAAGGCACTTGCACTAAACCGCCCACGGGATCACAGGTCAGCCCTAGGTTATGCTCAAGACCAATCTCAGCGGCATTTTCAACCTGCTCTGGGGTACCGCCAAGTACTTCACATAAGCCCGCAGCAGCCATGGCACAGGCAGAACCCACCTCGCCCTGACAACCCACCTCGGCACCCGAGATCGAGGCATTTTTTTTGCACAACGCCCCAATCGCAGCGGCGGCTAGCATAAAATCAACGACATTTTCTTCGGTGGAGTGCGGGGTAAACTCGGTGTAGTACATCAACACAGCCGGTAGAATGCCCGCTGCGCCATTGGTGGGTGCAGTCACCATACGACCACCGGCGGCATTCTCTTCATTCACCGCTAACGCATACAGATTAATCCAATCCATCGCCCCCAATGTAGACGAGATAATATTGGGTTTAGTCGAGCGGATCAGTGATTTATGCAAACTCATTGCCCGACGCTTAACGTTTAAACCACCCGGTAGAATGCCCTCGCTATGCAGACCATTGGCGATACAGTCTTTCATCGCCGCCCAGATATCCATCAGGCCATCACGGATCTCCCGCTCTGTACGCCAAACCTTTTCGTTCTCCATCATCAACTGACTGACCGAGAAATGATTCTCTTCACAAAGCTTTAGCAGCTCTACGGCATTATTAAACTCATAGGGTAGATCGACTTGCGGCACCAGATGCGCATCGGCCGTTGCCTCGCTTTCGTCAATCACAAACCCACCGCCAACAGAGTAATAAACATTGTCATACAGCAGCGCTTCATCGACACCAAAGGCACTTAGACGCATGGCATTCGGATGATAGGGTAGGTTTTCTTCTAGCAGATTCATATCTCGCTGCCAGATAAACTCGATGGGGTATTGTCCCAGCAGTTGAAGTGTATTGCTCTCTTTCAACGCAACGATAGCGGGTAGAATCATCTCCGGATTAATGGTCGCAGGACGCTCCCCCATCAAACCGACAATCACAGAGTTATCCGTGCCATGCCCAATACCGGTAGCACTTAGTGAGCCATACAGATCAACCTGAATATGGACTACAGCAGATGCCAAGCCCTGCTGTGCTAAATGCTCCGCAAAGTTAGCCGCGGCGACCATCGGGCCAACGGTATGGGAACTGGACGGACCAACGCCTATTTTAAAAAGATCAAAAACAGAGATAGACATAGAGGCTCCACCGCGCATTCTGTGCGCTGTATTTATACTTAAAAGAAACCATTATGGGCTGATATCAGTGTAGCTGTATGTCAGTTTACGACCTGATATTTTCCAACAGCGTTTTATATCAGTTTATGTCAGTAACAACAGCAAAGAAAAAGAGGTTGGCCAGGATGAGCCACACACTCATACCTCTCTGGAAGAAGTAATCCCGACGAACCTCGAAAAGGATACATTACTCAACAGGGGAAATGCTGAGTAACGCGATAAACGTTAACCTCTAGCTAGAAAACACCACCGTACGGCCACCATTAAGAAACACGCGTTTTTCAATGTGATAACGGATAGCGTTAAACAGTGTCACCCGCTCAACATCCTGCCCTTTAGAGATCAGATCTTCCGCATAGAGTGCATGATCAACGGTCTGAATACCTTGGGTAATGATAGGCCCTTCATCGAGATCATTGTTGACATAGTGCGCGGTTGCCCCAACCATCTTCACGCCTTTTTCCCAAGCTTGATGGTAGGGTCTAGCGCCTTTAAAGCCCGGCAGCAGTGAGTGGTGGATATTGATCGCTTTACCGTTTAGCTTGTCGCACATCCAAGGCGAGAGCACCTGCATATAACGGGCTAATACGGTCAGTTCAATATCATACTCTTCCAGCAGCTTAACAATCTCAGCTTCCTGTTCCGGCTTGGTCTCCGGCGTAATCGGCAGGTGGTAATACGGAATATCATGCCACTGTGCCAGCGACTCAAGATCCGGGTGGTTAGAGATAATCACTGGCACTTCGATATTCAACTGGCCGGTACGATAACGGTACAGTAGATCGTTAAGACAGTGATCATATTTGGATACCATAATCGCCACCCGAGGGCGGTGGTCAGGTCGAGTTAGCGTCCACTCCATGCCAAACTCAGTGGCTCGCGGGGCGAACTCAGCATCGAATTTAGCCTCACTAAAGTCATCACTAATGGGCTGAAACTCAATACGGATAAAAAATTGCTTAGACACGCGGTCATCAAATGAATGAATCTCATCAACATAGTAGCCCGACTCCGCCATAAAGCGGGTGACTACGTCCACGGTGCCCAACATACTTGGACAGCTTGCAGTAAAGATCCAGGGTTTTGATTTTGTTATCGTTGTCATAAAAGACTCCTGATCTGTTGTATAACGCGAAAGAAACATTTTCATGTGTTTATCAAGTAAACACCCGAGTAAACAAACAAAGCCAGCCCCTTTCAGGACTGGCTTTTACTCAGTTAAACCAGTCGAGTGTTAGGCTTCAACGACTAGACCAAACTCAAGGCTAGCGTCTTGAATCCAGAGCCAGATATAGTCTGAAAACGAGCGACGAATCACCAGCTCAAAGCGTTGTTCACCGGTACGGCGAATGGTCGCGGTGCTTTTAGCAAACAGCGTAGACACCACCTTACCCACCGGAAACGATTTAGCATGCAGATCAACCGATGTGGCTTTTTTCAACAACTCCACCGCATTCTCACCGGACAGCTCTAATACCGTTGAACCACCGCTGCTGTTAACCAGCGAATAGTGATCAGGCATCTCATCACGGAACTTTGTTTCAATGTCGAAGGTTTCTAACCCCGGCACCAGAATCAACCACTCATCCGGTGACATCCAACGAATCGAGTAATTACCGTTTTCGGTAGAGGTCAATGGTTGTAGCGGTAACGCTACCCCCAATACACGCTCCACCGCGGCTAACTGATCAGCATTAGCGGGATTGCAACGCAGCGTCAAGTGACCCAACAGCTTAAGCTCACGCAGATGGACACCGCCCGTTTTAGGCCCCTGCTTCGCAAGGCTGGCAAAATCCGCATGATGCAATGGCGACTGTCCCTCAATTTCAGGACCCGGTACCTGATTCATCACCGCGGCTTTGGTGGCTGCACTCTCTGCAGCCGTCATGTTATTTAGATCAGACATTTTGACGCTCCCCTTTCGGATCAAAGAAGATCGGGCTGCAAATTTCAGCTTCAATCACACTGCCATCGGCCAATGGGTAATACACCGTTTCACCCATTTTATCGAGACCGCCTTTGATAAAGCCCATGGCGATCGAATGACCCAATGTTTCACTCCAATAACTGGAACTAATATGCCCTTGGATTTCCAGCGGCTTAGGCCCATTAGGATCCAATACCGCGGCGGAGCCTTCCGGAATCACCTGCCGAGGATCTTTGGTTTTCAGACCTACTAACTGTTTCCGATTAGCACGAGTGCAATCCGAACGATTCATGCCCCGCTTACCAATATAGCTGAACGGTTTCTGGTTAGAGACGCACCAACCCATACCCAGATCATAAGGATGAACCGAACCATCGGTATCCTGACCGGCAATGATAAAGCCTTTCTCGGCACGCAGGATGTGCATGGTTTCTGTACCGTAAGGCGTCAGACCATATTTAGCTCCCGCTTCGATTAGTTGCTCCCATACAGCCATGCCGTAGTTCGCCTGCACGTTGATCTCAAACGACAGCTCGCCGGTAAAGGAGATACGGAATACCCGAGCAGGAACACCCGCCACGGTAATCTGTTTCCAATCCATATAACGGAAGTTGTCATTACTCACATCAAAGTCAGTCAACTCTTCCAACAACTTACGGCTGTTAGGGCCGGTGATTGTCGCAGTAGACCAATGATCGGTGACGGTGTTGAAGTAAACTTCCAGCTCTGGCCATTCAGTCTGATGGTAAATTTCCAACCATTCATACACATGTGCCGCACCGCCGGTTGTGGTAGTCATGACAAAGTGGTTTTCACCGAGACAAGCGGTCACACCATCGTCAAACACCATGCCGTCTTCGCCACACATCAGGCCATAACGACATTTACCGACGGCCAGCTTAGCCCAAGCATTCGAGTAAACACGACCGAGGAATTCACGCGCATCTTTACCCTGAATATCGATCTTACCGAGAGTTGATGCATCCAAAATACCAACAGAATTACGCACTGCCATACACTCACGATTAAGTGACTGCTGCATGCTTTCACCTTTCTGCGGGTAGTACCATGGACGTTTCCATTGGCCGACATCCTCAAACATGGCGCCTTTCTCGACGTGCCATTTGTGCATCGCTGTGTAACGTTCAGGTTCAAATAGCGCTCCGCAGTTACGGCCAATAATCGCACCGAACGCAATCGGCGTATAGTTTGGACGGAAGACGGTGGTGCCGGTTTCAGGAATCGACTTATTTAGCGCTTTGGCCGCAACCGCCATGCCGTTGATGTTACCCAGCTTACCCTGATCGGTACCAAAACCCATCGCGGTATAACGTTTCACGTGCTCGATCGCTTCAAAACCTTCGCGGCAAGCGATTTCAATACCCGCCGCCGTCACATCGGTTTGATAATCGACAAACTGCTTAGGTGCCTGAGAGGTCGGTTTTATATGAGGAATATGGAACAAGCTCATCGGTGCAGCGACTTTCAGGGTTTTCGCTTCGGGTAGAACCACATCAGCAGCCGCTAGGCCTACTTCAGCTAACGCTTTCTGACCGGCATCTAAGCCTTCTTGTAAAGCGATCGCCGTTTCATACTGGCCATTAATGCCACCCGCGGTCAGTTGTTTCTGCACAGTCGGTCCCGGCAGGAAACCGACGACGGAATCACTCCAAACAGGGCGACTACCGGTATGACAAGACAGGTGAATAACCGGACTCCAACCGCCAGACGTTGCTACTGTGTCGGCTTTAAGCTTCGTCACGGAACCGATCACTTTCGCGCCACTAGCACTCAACCCTGCGACCGATACACCAGTTACACGTTTAGTCCCCTGCACTTCAATAACTGCAGAGCCAGAAATAATATTGAGACCACGCTGACGCGCCGCTTCAGTACGATCACCGACCGCCGCTTCACGGGTATCAACAATAGCGACAACTTTACGCCCTGCATCAGCCCAATCTAACGCCGCTTGATAACCATAATCGTTGGTGGTCATCACCACCAACTCGTTACCCGGGACGACGCCATAACGGTTGATATAAGCTGATACCGCACCGGTAATCATGCAGCCAGGCACATCATTATTGGCATACACCAGAGGACGTTCATGGGCGCCGGTTGCCAGTACAACCCATTTAGCCCGTACCCGGTGAATCCGTTGACGAACCGTATTAACAGGGGCGATATCCGCCAAATGATCAGTACGACGCTCATGAACGGTGAGGAAGTTATGATCGTGATAACCGTTTACCGTTGAACGCGGCAACAGCAAAACATCATCGTAAGTGCTGAGTTCTTCAACCACGGCACGAACCCACTCAGCGGCAGGCTTGCCATCAAGCTGTTCTGTGCTATTTAGCAGGCTACCACCAAACTCATTCTGCTCATCGGCAATAATCACCCGAGCACCACCACGTGCAGCGGTCAATGCAGCGGCCAAACCGGCAGGCCCGGCACCGACAATCATCACATCGCAGTGCTGATTGATGCTGTCATAAGTATCGGGATCTCTTTCCCGGGGTGCACGGCCAATACCGGCGGCTTTACGAATCATAGATTCGTAGGTATCCCACAGGGATTCAGGGAACATGAAGGTTTTGTAATAGAAACCCGGTGGCATCATATTGCCACCCATTTTACCGATCATACCCATCACATCGGTATCAACACTCGGCCAACCATTGGTTGATGCTGACACTAAGCCATCAAACAGCTCCTGCTGTGTGGCGCGTACATTAGGTACCTGTGTCGCTTCAGTCGCACCCAGTTGCAGGACCGCATTCGGCTCTTCTGCACCACAGGCAACGATGCCGCGAGGACGGCTATATTTAAAACTACGGGCGACCACGTCGATGCCATTTGCCAGCATCGCTGATGCCAGCGTATCACCCTTAAAGCCTTTATACTGTTTACCGTTGTAGGTAAACGTTAGCGGTGTGGAACGGTCAATACGACCTCCGCTACTGAGGCGGTTCTGCTGTGTCATGATTCCGCTCCTGTTACTCAGCGACTACAGATGGCTGTTCGCCGATCTTGTAGACTTCTTTAATTTCGTAGCTCTGGGTATCGCGAGTCATATTGAAAAACTTCCGACAACCGGCCGCGTGCACCCATAATTCATGATGAAGACCCCGTGGGTTCTTACGGAAAAACAGATACTCACCCCACTCCTGGTCAGAACAAGCTTCTGGATCTAGCGGGCGGGCGATATGTGCCTGACCAGCGCAGTGAAACTCATCTTCTTCACGGTATTCCGCACAATGCGGGCAGTAAATATGTAACATGTTAAGCCCCTGTTAGTGTGCGACGCCGGCAGCGCCATGTTCATCGATCAATGCTCCGGTATGGAAGCGCTGCATGGAGAAAGGTTCAGCAATCGGATGTGGCTTACCATCAGCCAAGGTATGTGCAAACAGATTGCCAGAACCCGGCGTCCCTTTAAATCCGCCAGTTCCCCAACCACAGTTGAAGAACAGGTTCTTAATCGGTGTTTCAGAAATAATCGGGCTCGCATCTGGGCACGCATCGACGATACCGCCCCACTGGCGGTTCATGCGTACTCGGCTAGTGCAAGGGAACATTTCCACAATCGCTTGAATGGTATGTTCGATAATGCCGTAAGAACCGCGCTGACCATAACCGACCCAGCCATCAATACCGGCACCGATAACCAAGTCACCCTTATCAGACTGACTCATATAACCATGCACATGGTTGGACATCACTACGGTATCAAGGAAGGGTTTGATCGGTTCAGACACCAACGCCTGTAGCGGATGAGATTCAACCGGCAGTTCGAAACCAGCCATTTTCGCCAGTACGCCACTGTTACCCGCGACAACACAACCGACACGATCGGCTTTCAGTACACCGTACTGCTTGGTTTTAACACCGGTGATTTTGCCGTCACTGATCTCCATATCGACCACTTCACAGCTTTGAATCAGATCGACACCTAAAGCATCTGCGGCACGGGCATAGCCCCAAGCCACCGCATCATGACGTGCGTTACCGGCACGACGCTGAACCGAAGCACCCATAATGGGATAGCGGGCATTTTTAGAGCAATCTAGCGAGGGAATCTCTTTTTGCAGCTGTTCGGCATCTACCATTTCGTTGTCGATACCCTGCAAACGGTTAGCCGCGACCAAACGCTCGTTGCTGCGCATATCCTGTAAGGTGTGACAGGTATGATAAACGCCCCGCTGAGAGAACATCACGTTATAGTTCAGTTCTTGCGCCAAGCCTTCCCACAGCTGCATGGAATGTTCATACAGTGCAGCAGACTCATCCCACAGATAGTTAGAACGTACAATCGTGGTATTACGACAGGCGTTACCGCCACCCAGATGACCTTTTTCGAGCACCGCCACATTGGTGATACCGTGCTCTTTCGCCAAATAATAGGCGGTCGCCAAACCATGGCCACCACCACCGATGATAATCACGTCATATTTTTTCTTTGGCGTAGGGTTGCGCCACACGCGCTGCCAGTTTTCATGATGCGTCAGACTGTGTTTAAACAGCCCGAAACCTGAATATTTCTGCATAACATCAGCTCCAATTTAATGGGCGGCCAGTCACTCAAACAGGGGCCGCCGGGTGTTTAAATCATTACTTATAAACCGGGTATTCAGCGCACAACGCCTTAACCTGCTGTTTCACTTCAGTGATTTTGGCTTCCAGCGCTTCAGGCTGACTCAGTACATCGAGCAGATCAGCGATCCAGCCGGCGAGTACGCGGCACTGCTCTTCTTTAAAGCCACGGGTGGTAATCACAGGAGAACCGATACGCAGACCCGAGGTTACAAACGGTGACTGTGGATCGCCCGGTACCGCATTTTTATTAACGGTGATATTGGCAAGACCCAGGGCTGCATCGGCATCTTTACCCGTCAGGCCCTGCTTGATCAGGCTCAACAGGAATAGGTGGTTTTTAGTACCGCCGGAGACAATTTCATACCCACGCTCGGTCAATACATCAGCCATCACACTGGCATTTTTGATCACCTGCGCTTGGTAGACTTTAAATTCAGGTTCTAAGGCTTCTTTAAAAGCGACCGCTTTCGCTGCAATGACGTGCATCAGTGGGCCGCCTTGGCCACCGGGGAATACCGCTGAGTTCAGTTTCTTTTCCAACTCATTGTCACGGGACAGAATCAAACCGCCACGGGGGCCACGCAATGTTTTGTGTGTTGTCGTGGTAACGACATCGGCAATCGGTACAGGGTTTGGATAAAGACCCGCCGCCACTAAACCAGCCACGTGAGCCATATCAACAAACAGATAAGCCCCGACTTTATCCGCGATTTCACGGAAACGGGCCCAGTCAACAATCTGTGAATACGCCGAGAAACCGGCAACGATCATTTTCGGCTTGTGCTCTAACGCCAGACGTTCAACTTCATCGTAGTCGATCTCGCCGGTCGCTTCGTTTAGTCCATATTGAACCGCATGATAGATCTTGCCGGAAAAGTTAACATGAGAACCATGGGTCAAGTGGCCACCGTGGGCCAAGCTCATACCTAGCACCGTATCGCCCGGAGCACACAACGCCATATAAACGGCAGCATTCGCTTGAGAGCCTGAGTGTGGCTGAACATTGGCATATTCGGCACCGAACAGCTCTTTAGCACGGTCTAGCGCCAGTTGTTCGACCACATCAACATATTCACAACCACCGTAATAACGCTTTTCAGGATAACCTTCGGCGTATTTATTGGTTAAAGCAGAGCCTTGCGCCTGCATTACCCGAGGGCTGGTATAGTTCTCAGATGCGATCAACTCGATATGATCTTCTTGACGCACTTCTTCGTTACAGATCGCATTCCACAATACGTCATCATACCCTTGGATCAAGTCATCTTTCTTAAACATCTGAACCTCCACGCCAGACCAAAGCAGGCGAGCCTTAATATCAATTTATCGTTATGTCTGCGAATACCCTGCATGGCCATCATGCAAATTAAAGCCGAACTAGGTTTCTTAAAATTGATAGTAGCGGGTCTGCTTAAAGGCGCTATGCTCGAACACGCCTCGGGAATGTCCAATTACGACAGAGAAAAGAAAAGTGACTTTAGCGACCCAAGTCTAAGGCCTTATAAGGGATTCCCGCAAAGATAAAAGAACGGGGCGGGCCGAAAACATCCTCTAGCGATAGAGATGTACCGCACCGCCGAATTTGATACGACAGGTTAATCTATCGTGAACGGCTCGCGTTCAAACTGCCAAGTGGCGGGGTTCATGCCATAACCACTATGAAACACTCTAGGCTGCTGTGTCACTGGGTCGATAAAACGTAGCTGTTGTGCCAAGAGCTGCAAAGGCTGAGCAAGATTATCGGCAGACTCAGGCTGTAAGCTGGGGTAATAACGATCATGCAAGATAGGCCATCCCAGCGTTTGCATATGCACCCGCAGTTGATGGGTCTTACCGCTCACGGGGTTTAGTTCAAATAACGCTTTATCCTGACAGCGATCGATACAGCGAATACGGGAGTGGCTGTTCGGCTCGCCGTCAACAACCGTCATCAGAAAACGTGGCTGTGACGATTGCAACCGATTGATCACCTGCCATTGTTGACCGATCTGCGGTTCATCAGCCTGCGGATCTATTTTAGCGATCGCTTGATAGGTCTTATTGACTTGTCGGGTCTCGAATAGCCGATGATAGAGGTGACAGGTTTGCGGATTAACCGAAAAGATCACCAACCCCGCCGTCACCCGATCGATCCGGTGTACCGCCTGTAGGTTGTTTAGGCCGGTCGTCTGGCGCAACCGATTTTGCAGACATTGACTCACATATTTACCACCGGGGGTGACCGGAAGAAAAGACGGTTTATAGGCCACCAGAATATCCGCATCTTGAAACAAGATGGTTTCAGCAAACGGAATAATCGGTTCACACTCAACCTCGCGATAATAATACACTCGCTGCTGAGGCCGGTAGAGGGATTCTGAATGAATGAGCGTGCCGTCATGCCAATGCAACTTGCCATCGATCGCCCGTTGTCGCCATACCTGAGCATCGACCTGTGGAAACTTGCTAATCAGATACTCTAATACCGTCTCAACCCCAGGATTAACCTGCGGCAAAGTTAATTTAGATGGCGATTTAGCAATAGCCATTCACGCCCCCTAAGGCTGAATAATATACGTTCAACTTAACTCCCTACTCAACGCTAGACCCACCCCTACTCACATGCGCGCCATCGCTGCGATTCACCTCCGAGCAACAGACGCCAACGACTAACGGTGCTAACTGGTCAGATAGCGCAATAACCACAGACAGATCATGCCACCCGCAACGGGCCAAAAAACACTGCGGCTAAACCGAGCAATTAAGATAGCGATAAGGGCAGCGATCCATTGAAAATAGTCCGGCTGATACGCCGTTAGGGGACGGGTAAAAACAATCGCCGGAATACAGAGCGCGGCTAAAATCGCCGGAGGTAACAACGTTAAAACATGCTTACTGCGGGCGATCAGCGCCTCAGCACTACCATGAAATTGAATAAAAGAGAGCCGGATCAAAAAGGTACCCAAGCCAACGGCCACAAACAGTAACCAGAGTTGCAGGTTATCACTCATGGGTCCCCCTCATTTTCAACCAACCCGGTAACAACCAACCCCCTAGCACGCCTGCCACCACAGCAACAATAAAGCCGCTATTAAAAGGCAACAGCTGAAAAGCGATGGCACAGCAGCCGGAGAGCACGGCCACCATCAATAGCAGACGACTCGTAATGGTGGTGACCAACATCGCCAGAAAAGCCAAGGGAATAGTAAATTCTAGCGACCAATGGGCAGGAATCCCCGCGCCTAATACGATCCCCAGTATCACCGATATCATCCAAGTAACGTAGAGCGCTAATGCCACCCCGGCTAAATACCAAATCCGTTCCGAGCGATTCTTAGCCATCTGCACCGGCATTGAGCAAAGCCCATAGACCTGATCCGATAAGATATAGGCTAACGAAAAACGGTAGCGTTTGGGCAACGGCCCCAGTATCGGGGCAAAAGAAGCGCTATAAATCGCAAACCGCAGATTAATCACCATCGTAGTCGCCACGATAATAATGAATGGCGCATTGTCTTGAATCAGTGAATAAGCCGCCAATTGCGCAGATCCCGCAAAGAATAGCGCCGTCATTCCCACCACCATCCCAGGGTCCATACCTAATGACATCCCAGTAGCGCCGGTAATCAAACCGAACGGCAGCACCCCTGACATCAATGGCAGCAGATCCCGCACGCCCAACCAAAACTGTCTACGATCGTTCTTCACACTTAATCCCTTAAAGCAAAAACCTTAAAGCAAAAACAGGGCCGAAGCCCTGTATTGAAGTAGCGATTATTACACTAGATGACGAAATTAGTAATCAATTTCCATATTACTCTGTACTTGAGTACAGCAAGACAAAACATATCCCTGAGCAATTTCCTCGTCCGTAATGCCACCATTCTGTTGCATATCATATTCGCCGGAGATCACTCTCACTCGGCAAGCACCACAGATACCAACACCACAAGCCTTAGCGATATTAACACCCGCCTCGGCTGCCGCTTCATTCAGATTGACCCCAATAGCAACGGAGGTCGATTTGCCCGCATCGGTGAAACACACTTCAACGAGGTCTTTAGGCTCCAACGCCTCAACTTCAGCTTCATCAGCATGTTTTTCGGCCCGTTCGACATCCTTAACAGGGGTCGCACCAAAGGATTCTTCATGGTAATGATCCATGTCGAAACCGGCCTCCTGCAACATCGCTTTAACCGCCGCCATGTAAGCTTCAGGGCCACAGCAAAAAACCTCCCGTTGCAGAAAATCCGGCGCAATCAAGTTCAGCATCGGTAGATTAAGATGACCTCGATAGCCTCCCCACACTTGGCCTATTTCTGTATGGGCACTGATGAGATGTAAACGGAAGTTTTCCACCCGTGTGCTCATATATTCCAACTCACGGGCATAGATAATATCTTTTGGTGTTCGGGCGCTATGGGCGAACACCATATCGACTTCAGAATCCGTATCAAACCACCAGCGTGCCATCGACATCACCGGCGTAATCCCCACACCGCCGGAAAGTAGTAACACTTTATCGGCAGGGAAATCCATACTATTAAATTGCCCTACTGGGCCGTGAATCGCGACCTGATCACCTGATTTCAGGTTGTCATGCAACCAATTCGATACGGTACCGCCCGGTACTTTTTTAACCGTAATCGAAAAACTGTAAGGGATCGATGGCGAACTCGATATGGTATAAGAACGCATTAAACGCTCGCCATCGATCTCCAGCTCTAGGGTCACAAACTGACCGGGTTTAAAGAAAAACAATACCGGCTGATTCATACCAAAGGTAAAAGTTGTGACGTCATGGGTTTCAGCAATCACTTTAACGCAACGCACCAGATGACGACCGTTAGACCAGGTCTGAGTCATCATTGGGTTCATAAAATCACTGGTATTAAATTCACTCATCAGTTTCTCCCATCCAGTTATTGGCTGGTGTTTATCATTATTATTTAAACGCTGTTCGGGATATCCCTTCAGAGTTCAGTACCGGCCATCCACTCTTTCCAGCGCATGGTCACATTAGCCCCTAACGATAAAAAAGGTTCAGGGGGTAAACGTTTAGGCTGTTGATGATCAAGATAATCGGTTAACAGATCTGAACGGCCTAATACCGCTATCTCCGCTGCCATCATGCCTGACAATGTGCCTTTAACAGTACCGAGCCCGTTCTGACAGCAAGCCGACCAGACCCGCTCTTCAATCTCGCCAAACGCGGGCATGGAGTTCAATGACAAACAGAGTCGTCCACCCCAGCGATACTCCATCTCCACCCCTTCAAGCATCGGAAAACGATTAGCAAAGGAGCGATCCTGTAAGCCCGCTGCCCGCTTCATATTGTTAGGGCTGACTTCAATCGACTGATTCAGGGTTGCATGGTTACGGATCACTATCCGGTTGCCACTGCCTCGGTAATCTGAGCTGCGCCGAACCGTGGTGCCCATCGGATCGGCAGGTAAAATCCCCCAGTCTTCCACGCCCCCCAAACGGGTGACTTCCTGCGGACTCAGCGCCCGAGTCATCGATGCATAGGTAAACACATGCAACAACCGGCTAGGGAAAAAGCCAAAGGATTGAATATGCCCATTGACCGCCAGAATCACCCGCTTAGCACGTACACTTCCGCCCGGTGTGATTAAACGATGCTCCACCCCAAACTGCATCGACGTTACCGGGCTATTCTCATAGATAGATACCCGCTCACTCATGCCTCTCGCCGCTTGTCGCACAAAGGCGGCGGGCTGAATCATCACCGCCCCAGGGGTGAATAATCCCTGTTGATAAAAATCGCTACCGGTCCAATCTTTCATATCGGCGGCACTTTTCAGTTCATAGGCTTCGCCCAGAGCATCCAAGTGGCCGCGATAACTTTCGATATGCGCCATACCTTTGGCTGTGCCTGCGGCGGTCATTTTTCCGCACGGATCGAATACCTGACGCCCCATGCCGTAGGCTTCTGCCGTTTCACGGGCAAACTCAATCGCGGCACGGTTAAGACGAATCTGTTGTTGATCCTGATGCTGAGTGCCAGCATAAGTATCCGAATTTAGCTCATGGGGCAGATCAATCATAAAACCACTGTTACGACCAGCGGGGCCATCGGCTATCCGGCTGGCTTCCAGTACCACTATGGATTCATCCCCCACTAACTGACTGAGACGACGTGCCGCCGCTAATCCGGCAAATCCGCCGCCGATCACCACCCAATCCGCATGAATATCATCCTTCAGTGTCGGATAACCGGCGGATGATGGCAGAATACGATTCCACGCGGCGGGACCTGGGTCTTTCGGCAATCGTTTTACATTTATCGTGTTCTTCATAACTTTTTCCGCCCCTATCATCAGGCAAGCGCCTCCCGTGAGCGAACCCCTTTACAGTGGTTCGCCCTGAATTTTTTACCTGAATATAGGGTGCTTTAGCTGTCAATCAGCGCAACGATCTACGCTTCATCACCGAGATCGACCCAGATTGTTTTCAACTGCGTAAACTGATCATGGGCATGAATGGAGTTATCACGGCCACCAAAACCGGATTGCTTGTAGCCACCGAATGGCGTGGTGATATCACCTTCACCAAAGCAGTTAACCGTAACCGTACCCGCCCTAAGTGCCTGAGCGGCACGCATAGACTTACGCGCATTCGCCGTAAAGACAGAGGCGGCCAGACCATATTCAGTATCATTGGCAACGGCGATCGCTTCTTCATAACTGCTCACGGTGATGACCGAAAGCACAGGGCCAAAAATCTCTTCTGTGGCTAAACGATCACTGTTTTTAACACCGTCGTAGATCGTCGGCAGAACATAGCAACCATCAACAGACTCGCCACCCATGATTAGCCGGTGCCCGTCTTGTTTTGCGATGTCGAAATATTCGGTAACCTTATCGAAATGACCTTTATCGACCAGCGCACCTAATTGATTGCTAGGATCGAGGGGATCACCCGTTTTCCACTCTTTGGCATGTTCTACAATTTTCGCCAGCAGTGCCTCTTTAACCCCTTCCTGCACTATTAAGCGAGAACCCGCAGAGCAGTTTTCACCCATGTTCCAGAAAGCCGCAGCAACCACTTGCTCGGCAACGGTATCGAGATCTTCCGCATCATCGAGCACTACACAGGGGTTTTTACCGCCCAATTCCAGCACGACTTCTTTGATATTAGAGTCCGCAGAATAGTTAAGGAAACGGCGTCCAGTGACGGTAGAGCCCGTAAAGGTCACCATATCAACATCCATATGACGGCCAATCGCCTCGCCTACGACACGACCCGAACCCGTCACCACATTGAACACGCCCGCAGGCACGCCCGCTTCGGCCGCCAATTCAGCCACCCGAATGGCTGTCAATGAGGTCTGCGCAGCAGGCTTCAACACCACTGAACAGCCTGCCGCCAGTGAAGGGGCCATTTTCCAAGCGAGCATCAAAATGGGGAAGTTCCACGGCAACACCGCACCGACCACACCGACCGGCTCACGCACTACCATAGCCATCGCACCAGAGCCAACAGGGGCCGTCTGATCATAAATTTTATCGATCAATTCCGCATGCCAGCTAATGGTATGCACCACTTCAGGAATATCGATGGTAACGCAATCAGAGATGGGCTTACCCGAATCGATAGATTCCAAGACCGCCAGTTCATCACCGTGCTGTTCGATCAACTGAGTTAGCTTAATCAAGATGCCTTTACGTTCAGACGGATGCATCTTGCTCCAGCAGCCACTTTCAAACGCCGCACGCGCACTTGCGACCGCATAATCAACATCCTCAGTGGTGCAGGCGGCAATCTCGGTAATCCGCTCGCCGGTCGCTGGATTGGTCACCGCAATGGTGCCGCCATCACTGGCTGGCCGTAAGCTACCATTAATAAAACTCATAGACGGCGGCGTCAGCTGAGCCGCAATCGCTTTATATTCATCATGTGTCAGTAAATCAGCCATCGCTTAACCCTCCGCAACAATGTTGGCAATATTCTCTTTTAGTTGAGCGACAACCTGAGCCATCGCCTCTTTCTCTGCATCATCTAGCCCCAGCAGCGGCTTACGCACTTCCCCGCCAACACGACCGTCCAGTGTGACACCATACTTAACGCTCTGGATAAACTTGCCACCCTGTTCCAACACATGCATCAGCGGCATCATCTCAGCCATAATACGACGGCCTTTGGCAAAGTCATTATCGACAACACAGGCTTGATAGAGAGCCTTATGTTCCTGCGGCAAGAAGTTAGATCCAGCACACACCCAGCTTTTAGCGCCCCAAGCGAAGAACTCCAGCGCCTGATCATCCATACCACAGGCAACCTGAATGTTTGGATAGTCATTGATCAGCATATGCAGACGGTTGATGTCGCCTGAGCTCTCTTTAATGCTGCAAATATTGCTGCAGTCGGCGATGCGATCGAAAAACTCAGCTTCCATATTCACACCCATGCGATCTGGGTAGTTATAAAGCATCGCGGGTAGGTTAGCGGCCCGGTCAATGGTCAATGCATGTTCAGCCAGCTCTTTCTGAGTTGGCAAAGAGTAAGGCGGCGTAGAGATAAGAATCACATCGGCCTGATACTTAGCGCCATCTTCGGCTAATTTGATCGACTCAAGAGGATTAAGAGAGCCGGTACCAAAAATAATTTGTAGCTTATCACCGCAGATCTGGCGCGCTATCTTCAGCAACTCAACCCTTTCCGCATGGCTCTCAACATAGTATTCACCCGTGGTACCACCAATCATCAGGCCCTGAACGCCGGAATCAAGCAGATACTGTACATGTATAGCATAAGCATCATAATCAACCGTATAATCTGCTTTAAATGGCGTAACAACTGGCGTATAGATCCCTGCAAAATACATTTCATTTACCTTCGTTATCATTGTTATATGACCGGATTCTTCCTACTGAATGGGCTATCCGAACTTACTAAAATGGTAACGACAGGGCCGATATCTCCGCAATCAACCTTTTTTGCGCGCTATTCATAACTTTAGGTTATGAAAATAAATGATAAATCAGCTGACTAATGGCACCACGGAGAACGAAAAAAAGCGCTAGGTCGCCGATAACTTCTCTGGAAACACAGCCTCCCAATACCTATACTGTTGCTCAATAAATATTCTAAAAATAAAAAGAGACCTCACCATGTGCCATATATTTGCTGGTCAGAACCCTGAGAATTATAAATTCATATCCCGCTCACTCCGTCTAGCTGGCCACTCGACAAGCGTTAAGTTGGAAGCTAAATTCTGGAATATTCTCGATGGGGTCGCCGCTGAGCAGGTCATGAGTACACCGCAATTTCTCTCCAAGATTTATGATGAGGCACTGGTTATTAATGGCGATGTCCCTAATTTCGCTTCATTGTTACGTTGTGCCTGCGCCCTCTACCTAGAACAACCCGACGAAGTCATGACAACCGCCCACGAGCAACTGTCGGTAGCGAGCTAAACCATCTTTTTTCTGACTAACCTTCCCTGTGGTACTCCAGTACCACCAAGCTTGCGCGGAAAGAATTAACCTCTACTGTATCAATCAGATGAGGTTTATTCCGCCATGGCAAAAGCTATCCACTCAATGATCCGAGTGTTCGACTTAGATCGCTCACTCTCTTTTTACCAACAGGCGCTAGACCTGAATATCGCAGAACGTCTCGATTTTGACGATTTCACACTGGTGTACCTGCGTAACGACGAAAACGATTTCGAATTAGAACTCACCCATAACCACAACCAAACCGAACCCTATTCCCATGGCTCCGGCTACGGCCACCTCGCCGTCTGTGTTGACAATGCCGCCGCCTCGCAAGAGAAACTCACAAAACTAGGCTATCAACCTGCTGAGGTAAAAGAGTTTCACCGTGATAATCAATTATTAGCGCGTTTCTTTTTTGTCACCGATCCAGACGGTTACAAAATCGAGTTTTTAGAAAAACATGGCCGCTATCAATAGAGACCCGTTACACCATTCCGAAAGACCACAACAATAAAAGTCCGGAGTTGAGTATGAAAAAGCAAAGCTTGAGCCGTAGAAGCTTCTTAAAAAAAGGCACGATTACCGCGGCAAGTGCGGTTGCGCTCGCCCTATCAGGCATCAGCATTAGTCCCAGTGCGTGGGCAATGACGCTGACAACCATCGATAATACAACCGGCAAGAGCCTCTCGGCTTTCTGTCGAACGCTATACCCTCACAGCCAACTGACTGACGTCTACTATGACGCTTGCGTTGAAAGTCTGGATGCGAAAGCCAAAAACGACCCTGCATTGCTGAAATTGCTTAACGAAGGCGTAAAAACCCTCAATTCACACAGCCAAGACAATTTCTTAGCCTTGTCTGCCGAGCAGCAACTTATTGTCGTAAAGCAGATCGAAGGCAGCCCTTTCTTTAATCAGGTACGTAGTCACATCGTGGTGGCACTGTATAACAATGACAAGATCTGGAGCCTATTCGGTTATGAAGGCCCATCCTTCCCTTACGGTGGTTATCTAGAACGCGGTTTCAACGATATCGACTGGCTGCCAAACCACTAAAAAGATTGAGGATAATAACAATGAAAAAATTTGATCTAAACGATAGCGGTGTTGTGGTTGTCATCGGCTCCGGTGCAGGTGGCGGTACACTCAGTAATGAATTAGCACAGAAAGGCATTAACGTTGTCTGTCTCGAAGCAGGTAAGCACCTCGATTTTAAAACTGATTTCGTCAACAAAGAGTGGGAAATGTTTTCCAAAGAAGCATGGCTGGACAAACGCACCGCGTCCGGCGAATGGCGAGTGGCTAAAGACTTTCCTAACCTACCCGCTTGGATCTGTAAAACCGTCGGCGGTTCGACGTTGCACTGGGCAGGCGCCAGCTTGAGGTTTCAAGAACATGAATTTAAAGGTCTTAGCACCTATGGCCATGTTGAGGGCGCTAACCTATTAGATTGGCCTATTACGCTTCAAGATCTAGAGCCTTATTATGATATGGCCGAAGATAAAATGGGCGTCACGCAAACCAACGGCATTCCTGCACTACCCGGCAACAATAACTATAAGGTGATGGAAGCCGGCGCAAAACAGCTTGGCTACAAAGAAGTTCACACCGGACGTATGGCCATCAACTCACAGCCCCGAGATGGCCGAGCATCATGCCGCCAGCTAGGGTTTTGTTTTCAAGGTTGCAGAATGGGCGCGAAGTGGTCAACGCTTTATACCGAGATTCCTAAAGCACAGGCTACCGGCCATTTTGAACTGCGAGCCGAAGCGCATGTATTAAAAATAACCCATGACAAGGCGGGTAAAGTCGACGGCGTGATTTACGTCGATGCTAACGGTCAGCAACACAACCAGAAGGCTCGCGTTGTCTGCGTCGCCGGTAACTCAATTGAAAGCCCACGCCTATTACTCAATTCCGCCAGCGCATTATTTCCAGATGGACTGGCTAACAGCTCAGGTCAGGTAGGCAGAAACTATATGCGCCATGTGACCGGCTCCGTTTATGGCGTATTTGAGAAACCCGTCAATATGCATCGCGGCACCACCATGGCAGGTATTATTCAGGATGAATCCGAACATAATCCAAAACGGGGTTTTGTCGCAGGCTATGAAATGGAAACCATATCACTCGGTCTACCCTTTTTAGCCGCTTTCCTGAACCCAGGTAGTTGGGGCAAAGAGTTTACCGGCGAATTGGACAACTATGAAAATATGGCCGGTATGTGGCTCGTTGGTGAAGATATGCCGCAAGAAACCAACCGTATTACCCTAAACCATGAGGTCAAAGACCAATATGGCCTACCGGTTGCCAATGTTCATGTGACCGATCACCCGAATGATGTTGCCATGCGAGAACATGCTTACAAGCAAGGGGCCGCGGTATATGAATCGATTGGTGCGCTCAATACCATTCGAGTGCCTCCATACCCTAGCACCCACAACCTTGGCACCAACAGAATGAGCCTCAACGCCAAGGATGGAGTTGTTAATGGCTGGGGACAGAGCCACGATATCGATAATCTTTTTATATCCGATGGTAGTCAGTTCACCACCGGGGCGACTGAAAACCCAACCCTCACCATTGTCGCGTTAGCCATTAGGCAATCTGAATACATTGCCCGTGAAATGGCAGCCACGAATATCTAAAGCTCGCTTCACTCGATCCTGACTGATCGCCATTCGGCGCAGTGCTTACTGTGAGACGATTGGTCAGCGATCTAATCTAAGTGACTTCCCCCCGTTTCGGGGGGCTTTTTATCAAAGATGATAGACAAGTAATGTTTGAGTGTTAACTCAGCAACTTTACTCACCCACCCAAGTTTCTTCTGCTTGGATAACCTCCAAAAACCAGTCTCTGAATGAACGAAAAGCGGGATTATCCTTTCTACTTTCGGAGTAGGTCAAATAATGAAGCTTTTCTCGATAATCCGTATCAAACTCACCGACCCGTACCAGCCAGCCCTGCTCGATCATCGGTTTCACTAACTGATTCCAGCCGAGGCTAACACCTTGATGGTTGAGCACCATCTGAATCAGCATATTGTAATCATTGGCATTGAATACATGCCGACGGCCATCGGCATCAATGGACACCCCTTGACTAGCCAACCAGACTTCCCAATCAACATGCTCGGCAATCTGAGAACGGCCATAGGGGCTAAGATTGAGTAAAGTGGTATTTAACAAACCATCCAGCGTGACAATATCCGGGTTCTGTTTCAGAAACAGAGGTGAACATACCGGATAGATCAGATCATAAAACAGGGGGATCGAATGATAGCCTTCGCGGGGGTCACTCACTTTATTGATAAAGATATCTGGATGAACACCCGGCTCCATCTGTAAAAAATTATTGGTGGTGACAATATTCACATCAATTTCAGGATGATCCGCAAAAAAACTGGGTAAGCGACTCGATAACCAAAACGCCGAAAAGGCAGGCGAACAACAGATAATAAGTTCCTGTTTACGTTTATCGCTATTTTTAATCCGCTGGGCTGCCTGAGCAATGTTAACGAACGATAGGTAGGCCGCATCATAAAAAATGGTGCCCGCTTCGGTTAGTTCAACGGCTCGACCTGCTCGTTTAAATAAACTAACCCCTAGAGAGGCTTCCAACTCTCTAATTTGACGACTGATTGCCGCCTGAGTAACACACAATGCTTCTGCTGCACGGGTGAAGTTTTGATACTTCGCGGCTGCAACAAAAGACCTAACCGCTCGCAACGACGGCATCTTCACCAAAATCTGATCAGGCTCTACATGTTTAACCATAACGTCAGGTATTCAATTCTCTTAATAAAAAGTCGCTTTATCGGTTTCTCACCCGGCCATAAACTGAGATCACAAATATAAACAGGTTTCAGTTTACTAACAGCAGTTTAAACCGTGCTGCAGCTTTCGTCACTCAGCCTTACGACACCGGCATGAACGTCAACGACAGCAGCACCAGTGTAACTTCGGCGGCCGATAAAGCCATAACAATAAAAACCTACCGCAGTGTAGGGTCATAGGAACCATAGTAATGACTAGCAAAACCAAAACTCTGGCGCTCATCAATCAACGTAAACCTCGGCACGCACTGACCCGCGAGATCTATCGTGACGAAGAGGTCTATCAGCAAGATCTAGAACAGATCTGGCATAAAGAGTGGATTTTTGCCGGTCATACTTTTGAGATCGAAAAGCCTGGCGAGTATTTGACCATTCAGGTGGGTGATTACCCTGTCGTTATTGTGCGTGACGATCAAAATAATGTGCGCGCCTTTCATAATGCTTGTCGTCATCGGGGTTCGCGCGTTTGCTCTGAAGCCAAAGGTAAAACCGCTAAATTAGTCTGTCCTTACCACAAATGGACGTTCGGCCTCGATGGTAAACTTCTATTCGCGGGTAACATGGGTGAAAAATTCAACAATGATGATCACGGCCTGATGCCGGTACACTGCGAGATCGTCAACAGCTTCATCTATATCTGTGTTGCAGAGCAGGCTTCGGATTTCGAGCAGTTTCGTCAGGATGTTTCCCCCTTTATTGCGCCACACAACTTAGAAAACTGTAAAGTCGCCCATGAAGCCAACTTGCTTGAAAAAGGCAACTGGAAACTGGTATTTGAAAACAACCGCGAATGTTATCACTGCGACAGTAACCATCCAGAGCTGCTAAATTCATTCGTCGAAAACCTCTCGGTTGCCGGTGTTGGCGGTAGCGATGATCCAGAACTGACCGCTCATTGGGATAAGTGCGAAGCAGCGGGTTTACCAAGTCGTCTAGTGATGGATGAAGCGGGCCAATACCGCATGACCCGCATTCCACTGGCCACCAAAGCGGTGAGTTACACTATGGACGGCAAGCCAGCGGTCAACGGTCGTTTAGATAATACCGATGTTGAAGATATCGGCGCACTGCTCTATTTCAACTACCCATCCACCTGGAATCACTTTTTGGGCGACCATGCACTGAGCTTCAGGATATTACCGCTATCTTCCGGTGAAACATTGGTCACCACCAAATGGATCGTGCCGAAAGATGCCGTTGAAGGTGTCGATTATGACCTCGACACACTCACCAAAGTTTGGCTGGCCACTAACGATCAGGACCGTCAGCTCGTCGAAGAAACCTTTAGAGGTGTTAGCTCGCCCTCTTATATCCCTGGTCCATTCTCTGAAGTTGCCGAAAATGGCGTATGTCAGTTTGTCGATTGGTACTGCGATACGATGAAAAGCAAGTTGAGTTAAGCAACAACTGTCCACCACCCAGCCTGTTTCTGCAGGCTGGGTATTTCTGTTTATACTCTTCAAGATAGCCCTCAAGACAGTCCTTAAATAGTTCTAAATACCGCATTCGCCACACTCACGCCCTGCATATGACGATAGAGCTGATTCACCCTCTCGCCCCTGCTTTCCCCCATTTTTAGTTATTAATACAGTTTTAAGCTGCATTTTTATCATCACTGATAACCAAACGTTATGGTTTTTACGGAAAATTAGTCGTTGGACGATTTTTCTTAAACCCCTTAACTTAAATGGGGTGAACAACGAACAATAAGAAAAATGCTGCACCGAAAATTGATCATCGAGACGATCACCTGGCGGTACAGCCATTAAAGGACTGACGGAGACGCTCACCGTAGTTCATAAAGATAACAATCATAAAAATTGATAGAGGGCAGCATGACAGACTCCACAAATATTCTGTCTATCAGAAACGTCTATAAAGTATTCGGCGACCAACCGGATACGGCAATGCAGATGCTCCGTAACGGCGAAAGTAAAGATCAAATTTTTGATAAAACGGGTCAGACGGTCGGTGTTTTCGATGCGTCATTTACCGTTAAGAAGGGTGAAATTTTTGTCATCATGGGCCTTTCAGGCTCAGGCAAATCAACCATGGTCCGGTTGCTCAATCGGCTGATCGAACCCACCGCTGGCACCATTGAGTTAAACGGTAAGGATATTACCGCCCTAGGTGATGCCGACCTGCTGGATGTTCGCCGTAAAGAGATGAGCATGGTGTTCCAGTCCTTCGCACTGATGCCACATATGTCAGTGATGGAAAATGCCGCTTTCGGTCTGGAGATCTCAGGTATCGAACGCCACGAACGCGAACGCAGAGCCCTTGAAGCACTCGAACAGGTGGGCTTAGGTGAACATGGCTCGAGCTTCCCACACCAGTTATCCGGCGGTATGCAGCAACGCGTAGGCTTAGCACGCGCGCTGGCAAATGACCCGACCATTCTCCTGATGGATGAAGCCTTTTCGGCACTCGATCCATTGATTCGCTATGAGATGCAAGGTGAACTGATCCGGCTGCAGAAAGAGCAAGAGCGCACCATTATTTTCATCTCCCACGATCTCGATGAAGCGATCCGTATCGGCGATCGTATCGCCATTATGGAAGGCGGCCGAATTATTCAGGTCGGTACCCCGAAAGAGATTATGAGCAACCCCGCTGATGAGTATGTTGAAACCTTCTTCAAAGGTGTCGATGTCAGTAAGTTTCTTAAAGCCGGCGACATTGCCTGTAAAGAAAGCAGTTGCACCATTCGCATCAATGGCGCTGTACAGCCGTTTAATCCAGCCAATAGCCAGTTTGGTTATCTACTGGATGGCCAGGACAAGTTACAGGGAGTTGTGCCGCTTAACGAGGTTGACGCCTCCGATAGTGTTGATGCCCTCCTCTCCCGGCAGGTCAAACAGCATCAATCCATTTATAGCGACGACATGATCAAAGATGTGATCAAAAAAGTCGCCAATTCTAGCTATCCGGTGCCGGTCATCGCTCGCAACGGCAGCTTCTGTGGTGTGATCTCCAAAGATTTACTGCTGCAAACACTGAGCCACAGCTAATCACTCTTTAATAACAATAATTCGGGGAAGAACTATGTCAGAATTTAACCTGCTAGACCCTTTTCAGTTTCTCACTATCCCGCTGGGTGACTGGGTCGAGAGCATTCTTAACTATTTAGTACAAAATTTTCGTGAATTTTTTCGCGCTATCCGCTGGCCAATTGATCAGGTCTTAGAGTTCTCCGAAGCGATATTACAATCGATTCCACCACTGATCGGTATCATCTTATCGTCACTCTTGGGCTGGCAACTCGCCGGCAAAAAAATGGGGCTATTTTGCGCCGTTACTCTTTTCAGCCTCGGTTTGATCGGTGTCTGGTCGGAATCAATGACCACCCTCTCACTGGTGCTCACCTCACTGTTTTTCTGTGTTGTATTCGGCGTGCCACTGGGCATTCTGTCAGCCCGTAGCGACCGCGTAGAAAGAATCGTCCGTCCGTTGCTCGACGCTATGCAAACACTGCCCGCATTTGTTTATCTAGTGCCGGTCGTCATGCTGTTTGGTATTGGTAATGTGCCCGGCGTATTGGTCACCATCATCTTTGCCCTGCCACCGCTGGTTCGTCTTACTAATCTCGGTATCCGTCAGGTGCCCGAAGATAAGATTGAAGCCGCCCGCGCATTCGGCTGCACACCCAAACAGATGCTCGTGAAGGTTCAGCTTCCCTTAGCCATGCCCACAATTATGGCTGGCGTAAACCAAACCCTAATGCTGTCACTCTCAATGGTTGTTATCGCTTCAATGATTTCGGTCGGCGGGCTTGGGCAGATGGTATTACGAGGTATCGGTCGTTTAGATATGGGACTGGCAACCGTTGGCGGAGCAGGTCTGGTACTGCTGGCCATCTTCCTTGATCGCTTAACACAGGCAATGGGCGAACGTTCCGATACAAGCAATACCTTGCACTGGTACGAAACCGGTCCCGTTGGTTTTTTCGTGCGTGGCTATCGCAGCATGCAAACCCGCTAATCCGTTAGCTAAATGATACTCAACTTAAAAAAATAAATGAGGATTTAAACATGATCCAGTCACACCTGAAAAAGCTCAACCGCTCTATGGTCAAACTGACCGCAACCGCTGCCCTCGCAGCATTGACCTTCAGTGCGACCAGCCAAGCGGAATCCATGCCGGGTAAAGGCGTTGAAGTCACCCCCATCTTTCCCAGTATTGCCGAAGAACGTTTTCGTGGCGAAATAGCCATTGCCGGATTGGAAGCCCTCGGTTACGAAGTTGAAAAGCCTAAAGAAACCGAATATGCCACCATGATGCTGGCGCTGTCTTATGGTGATGCAGACTTCAGTGTACACATGTGGGATATCCTCCATGACAGCTTTTATCAAAAAGCCGGTGGCGATAAGTACATGGTTAAAGCAGGGGATATCATTCCCGGTGTTTTACAGGGTTACCTGATCGATAAAAAGACCGCCGATAAATACAACATCACCAAGCTGACCGATCTTCAAAAGCCGGAGATTGCCAAACTATTCGATGCCAACGATGATGGTAAAGCCGATCTAACCGGTTGTAACCCCGGCTGGGGCTGTGAACTGGTGATTAACCATCATATGAAAGCCTATGATTTAGAAGACACCGTTAGCCACAATCAGGGATCTTACTTTGCCTTAATGGCCGATACTATTACCCGTTATAAAGAAGGGCAGCCAGTATTCTACTTCACTTGGGTTCCACAATGGATCGCTGGTGTACTGGTAGAAGGTGAAGATGTTGTTTGGTTGGAAGTGCCTTACACCTCACTCCCCGATGGCAACAACGATGTTAACACCAGCTTCGAGGGTAAAAATCTTGGTTTTGCTGTCGATCAGGTGAAATCTGTCTTGAATCGCGAATTCGCTGAAGAAAACCCAGTCGCCACTAAGTTCCTATCATTGGTACAGATCTCGGCTGGCGATGAAAGTGCACAAAACTTGAAGATGCAAAATGGTGAAAAATCCGTTGCTGATATCAAGCGTCATGCGCACGACTGGATTGCCGCTCATCAAGCTAAGTTTGATAGCTGGTTAGCCGCTGCCCGCGCCGTGGCAAAATAATCTCACCCTACGCTAAACAAAGGCACTTTCGAGAGACGCTTTCGAGAAGCTCTTTCGAGTGCCTTTTTTACCCTCTACTGAGTCTTTATCAGCAGGATTACTTGTCATGAATTTGTATCACTTTGTGCAAACGCTGAGTTTTTCTAACCTACCTGAAGCAACCCGTCACCGTGTCAGCACCTCATTGCTGGATATCATTGGCGTGCTAGCGGGCGCCATCAATAACCAAACCAGTCAGAACATCCGCAACTATGCCCAACAACACTACCCTGGCGTCAATCATAGCGCTCGGCTACTGTTTGACGGACGTTCAGTCCATCCTCTCGGTGCAGCCTGGGCCGGTGGTTTCAGTGCCGATAGTTTGGACGCCCACGAAGGCCATTTCACCTCTAAAGGTCATGCTGGCGCGACGGTCGTACCTGCCCTACTGGCACTGGCCGATGCCTATCGTCAGCAGGGTCATGAGATCAGCGGTGAAACTTTCTTGTCCGCGTTGACCGTGGCCTATGAAACCGGACTGCGTGCCGGTGTTGCACTGATGCACAACGCCCCTGTTTACCATGCATCGGGAGCATTTTCCGGGATCGGCGTGGTGTGCGGCGCAGCCCGTCTATTGAACTTAGATGAAGACACCTTTATGCACGCATTGGGAATCGCCGAATACTTTGGCCCACGCTGCCCAATGATGCGTTTAGTTGATTTTCCATCCAACCTGCGCGATGCCCATGGTGCGGGTGCCTATGCCGGTCTTAATGCCGTTTTTATGGCGCAATCGGGTATTACCGGCGCACCAGCAGAAACCGTTGCAGACGAGACGATCGCCCACTGCTGGGATGACCTAGGTGAACGCTGGGAGATCGATGCCCAATACTTTAAGCCTTGGCCCGTATGCCGCTGGGCACAGCCATCACTGACCGCCGTTACAGAACTACTGAACGAGCATCCAGAGATTAACGGCGACAGTGTCAATAAGATCGAAATTGAAACTTTTCACGAGTCGATGCGACTCCAAGGGCATTTCCCGCAAAATGCCGATGAAGCGCAATATGGGCTGGCCTTTCCGGTCGCCGCCTTAATTGCCAGGGGTCAGGTAGGCCCGTCTGAAGTAACCGGGGACGCTATCTTTGCCGATGATATTCTAGCGATCAGTGGCAAGATCGAGATTAAAGAAGCGGCTGACCTGTCTGCACGGTTTCCGCAAGAGATCCTGTCCCGCGTTACCCTAACGCTGAAAGACGGTCGCTGTTTCACTAGTCCGATCACCCAGGCCAAAGGTGATCCAAACACACCGATGAGTGACCTCGAGTTTAAAGAGAAGTTTGCCCGACTCGCCGGTGTTAACCTTGACCTAGCCCGATGCCAGCAGATAGTGGCCGCGGTTGAACAATTGGATAATGCCCCACACTGTAACACGCTATTTAATCTAATTATGCAACCCTAAAAAGGTTGTTGGAACGTTTTTCCAACCCCACACAACCCGTTGATAAAGCGAGATAAAAAGCCGTTAAGGTCGCAATGACTACATCTATTGTTAAAAATAACAGTACAATTACCTCCTTAAACGGCCCATCTTTTCATCTATAGAGACGCGATCAATGACAGACTCACCGACCAAACGAGACTTCAGCAAAGCGATCAGTGATACCAACAAGGTATTTTTAAACGAAAATAACGCTGAGCAACAGCTGGTTAAAGTCGGTTTCATTCTGCAGAAAAACTTCTCGATGGTGGCCTTTACTGGGGCGGTCGATGTGCTGGTAACCGCCAACCTCGTACTGCCGGGGCAGCGCTTTGATTATATGACCCTCGGGATCGATTCCCGTATGGTCACCAGTGATCTAGGTATCGATATCGCCACCGGCGGCACCATTGAAACCCTGCCTATTCAACATCGTAATGAGCTGGACATACTGGTTGTCTGCGGCGGTTTTCGCTGCTCACTGGCCCCCAATGCAAAACTTACCACCTGCCTAAGAGCGGCTGATAAACTGGGCATCACCTTGGCTGGCCTATGGAACGGCGCCATTCCACTGGCCCATGCCGGCCTAATGACACAACAAGCGTGTGCCGCCCATCCAGACAACCATGCTTATATGCGCGAACAGTTCCCTAATACCAAGGTGTCCGACAAAACGCTGGTGATTGGTGAAAAACGCGCCACCTGTGCCGGGCCCGTCAGCGCCCTAGAGATGATGCTGAAACTGATTGCCCAACGGCAAGGTAATGACATTGTTCGTGCCGTAAGAGAGATTCTGAGCTGCGATCAGGTTGCCGAAAATCAAGAATCAATTCCGTTACAGGTCGGTGATAATCCAACCTTTCCAGAAACGCTGCGCAATATCATGGTATTGATGCGCAATAATATCGAAGAGCCTCTCAGCCTTGAAGAGCTGGCTGATTGCATCGATATCTCCCGCCGCCAGATGGAACGTCTGTTTCAATCACACTTAGAAACCAGTCCATCACGCTATTATTTGGAACTACGTATCACCCATGCCCGCCGCTTGTTGCTACAGAGCAATGAGAGTATTACCAATGTGTCACTAGCCTGCGGTTTTGTCAGTACGAGTCATTTTAGCAACTGCTTTAAAGACTATTTCGGTTTATCACCCAGCGCTGCTCGACAAAAGCAGAATAGCTGAGCATAAAGAGAGGTGCGGCCTTGAGTATCCATGTTAGCTTTATACTACTGCCAGGGTTCGCCCTAACCTCCTTTTCACTGGCGATTGAAGCCCTCAGCGTTGCTAATCAACTCAGTGGTGAAGCGCTATATGAATTCACTATCTGCTCTCCTGAAAGCAGCCCTCACCTCAACCATATTATCAGCTCTAATGGTGTACCCGTTGAAGTAACGGCAAGCTTAGATAGCAGCTATCAAAGCGATCTTGTCTTTATTGCCGGCTATCAACATTGCGCCCGCTATCACAACGACGCGTTAACCCATCTGCTCAAACAATTAAACCGACAGGGTCGTCGAATTGTCTCGTTGAGTAGCGCCAGCTTTATTCTTGCAAAATGTGGTTTATTACAGGGTAAGAGCTGTACCTTAGTGCCTGAACATTTGAATATTTTTGCTGAGCTTTACCCGCAGATTGCTCTACAGGAAAATCTCTATACGGTCACCGATAACATTTTCACCAGTGCCGGTGGCACTGCCACTCTCGACCTGATGCTCTACCTTATCGGGCAAGATCAGGGACGCGATTTTATTTATCAAGTCTCGCAGCAATTTATGCAAGAAAGAGTCCGTAGTAGTGCTGAGATGCAGACCACTTGCCAGCAAGTCAGCTTGCGAATTAAATCACCCAGCTTAGGGGCGGCGGTCGAACTCATGAAGAAACACCTTGATAACCCCTATCCCATTGCCACACTGGCCAAGCGGATAGGCACGACGCAGCGCAATTTAGAAATGGTGTTCCAAAAATATGAACAAACAACCCCCGGCCGTTACTATATTCAACTGCGTTTACAGCAAGCCAAACAGTTACTGGAAGAAAGTCACCTGAATCTCAGTGCCATTGCTCAGGCCACCGGATTCAGTTCACAAAGCCACTTTGGCAAATGCTTTAAAGAACGCTACGGCTGTTCCCCCTCGGCCCTTAGAAAACATTAATTTCTCGCTTTTACACGCTATTATTTCGCTTTGGTGATAGTTCATACACCCCCTCATCACTGACACTTAAGATCACAGAAAAAAACAATTCAGACCATCATTTTAGGGGTGATATCGTGTCTACTGCAGCCGCCATTCAAATCGATCCAGCACTACAAAGTAAAACCACAACCTTCAACGAAATACCGGTCATCGATATAGCTCCTCTGATCGATGGCAGTAACCCTCAGCAAGTCGCCGAAGAACTGGCCTTTGTCTGTGAACATGTCGGTTTCCTCTATATCAAAAATCACGGTATTGATAAGCAGCTTATCTCACAGATGTATGCACAAACAAAAGCCTTCTTCGATCGCCCCATGGAAGAGAAGCAGAAACTCAATATTATTCATTCAGGGCCAACATTACGCGGCTATATTCCCATGTATGGTGAAAATGTAGATCCAGACAATACCCGTGATTATAAAGAAGTCTTTGATTTTGGCTTGCACGAGAATAAGGTCTCGCCCTTCTTCGGCCCAAACCTTATGCCCGAAAATGACCCCGACGGTTTTCGCATCATCACCGAACAATACCATCAAGCCATGATGACGCTAGGGCGAACCTTAGTCAGTGGTATCGCATTAAGCTTAGGCCTACCGGCTGATTATTTTGAAAAGCTACAACAAAACCCCATCACCATTCAACGCTTACTCCACTACCCTCCGCAGGCAGGCGCGGTGAGTCAGCGCGAGATTGGTATCGGTGCACATACCGATTATGGTTTTCTCACCATACTGTCGCAGGATAATGTTGGCGGACTTCAAGTACAGAATGCCCATGGCGAATGGATCAGTGCGCCCCCAATTGACGATACCTTTATTGTTAATATTGGTGATCTAGTGCAAACGTTTACCAATGACCGTTATATCTCTACGCTTCACCGAGTGGTTAACACCAGTGGCCAAGAACGCTACTCAATCCCCTTCTTCATGGATCTGGATTTCAATGCTGAAGTGAAAGTGATTGATCAGTGTCAGGGGGTAGATAACCCACCACGCTATCAGCCCTATACCTGTGGACAACATAAGTACCGCCGCTTTGTTGATAGCTATGAACACCTTAATGACTATCAAGCACACTGATCGATAGGCATAAATCAGGGCGGGTCCGCTTTTTAAGCGGACTCGCCCAACGTTGATGTGAGCCAAGCATGGTCGAGCGGCTCACATCTCAAATCATTAACATCGATCACTCAAGAGCTATAATACAACTGCCAGACTCTCTATCCCTTATCGATAAACCCTCCAGATAACCCTCTCATTGAGACTGACGATTAAGCCCGAATGTTAACGCCAGAGCATTCAGCAACGTCTTCGCCCAGATATTCAACGATAAGTCGCAGTTAAAAACCGTCAAACGACATGAATCAGAAACGACATATCCCCTAATAGTCAATATACCGGCGTTAAAATCACTGACCGTTCACGTCATGAAAATATCTTTTTGCGACATTTCGCCTCTATCAGCTAAAAATCAACCTAAAAACCTAAATAAATTTATTTCTTTAAAATCATGCATTTATTTTAAAAATAACGACTACTGTTTAAAAAGAACACACTCACTTATTGTCGATTAAAAAATTTAAGTTCTAAAAACGACACTTTTCACTTTTGACATTTGCTCACTAAATAGCCAGTATTATTTTTAATTAAACGATCAATCAATAAAAAATGATCGTTCCTGACAACGCTAACAACAGCCTTTTTCACCGGGTTCGTTGTACATAACCAATGCCTGTCCCCATTAATGGCATCGTATAAGCGAGACTAAGCCCCATGCAAACAGCTCTATATATTAACGGTCGCTATCAAAACGCGACCTCCGGCGAAACCTTTAACAGCATCAACCCAGCCACGGGTGAGGTGCTTGCCGCGGTGCAACAGGCTTCTCTCGCCGATGTTGATCTAGCCGTTACCGCCGCCCAAGCGGGCTTCAAGGTGTGGTCGGCAATGAGTGGGGCCGAACGGGGCCGAATTCTTATGCGCGCAGTAGCTATATTACGTGAACGTAACGATGAGTTAGCTTTGCTGGAAGTGCTCGACACCGGGAAACCACTGCAAGAAGCTAACTGTGTTGATATCGCCACCGGCGCGGATGTGATCGAATATTATGCGGGTTTGGCAGCAACCATTCATGGACAACAACAGGATCTAGGCGGCACAAACTTCTTTTATAGTCGTCGCGAACCGCTCGGCATCTGCGCCGGTATCGGTGCATGGAACTACCCTATTCAGATTGCCATGTGGAAATCAGGCCCAGCGCTCGCTGCCGGTAACTGCATGATTTTTAAACCATCTGAAGAAACGCCGCTGAGCGTACTTAAACTGGCGGAGATCTTTAGCGAAGCGGGCTTGCCCGATGGCGTGTTTAATGTTGTGCAGGGTGATTATCGTGTCGGCCAAGCACTATCCCGCCACCCTGATATTGCCAAAGTATCCTTCACCGGTGAATGCGGTACGGGCAAAAAGGTTATGGCCGATGCTGCCGGATCACTCAAAGAGGTCACCATGGAGTTAGGCGGTAAATCACCTTTAATCGTGTTCGCCGATGCCAATATTGAAAACGCCGTCGCCGGTGCCATGTTGGCGAACTTTTACACTCAGGGCGAGGTGTGCACCAATGGTACGCGGGTATTCGTCCACGAGAATATCTATGATGAGTTTGTCAGTAAGATCGCTGCTCGTACCGAGCGAATGATTATTGGCGATCCTACTGACCTCAATACTCAGGTCGGAGCGCTGATCTCAACAGACCATATGGAAAAAGTGCTGGGATTCATCTCTGCGGCTAAGGCCGCCGGTGCCCGCCTTGTATGCGGTGGTGAGCGGGCCACTGAAAACGGCCTTGAGAAAGGCTGCTTTGTAAAACCAACCGTGTTTGCTGACTGTACCGATGAGATGCCAAATGTCAAAGAGGAGATCTTCGGGCCGGTGATGTCGATTCTACGCTTTAGCGACGAAGACGAGGTTATCCAGCGGGCCAACGATACCGAATACGGACTAGCAGCCGGGGTTTTCTCAACAAATTTCTCCCGTGCCCATCGAGTCATTGCACGCCTTCAGGCAGGTATTTGTTGGATTAATACATGGGGCGCTTCGCCCGCTGAGATGCCCGTCGGTGGTTATAAACAATCTGGGGTTGGCCGGGAAAATGGGATTGAGACCCTCAATCATTACACCCAAGTTAAGAGCGTCTATGTTGAGTTGGGTGATGTCGAGTGCCCTTACGAATAGCGCTTCCCCATCGTTCTTAACAATCGTCCTTTTAAACAGAAAGGGCGTCACGAAACGATGAAATGGTATGGCACCGAGTGGCCAGTATATTCAGCTTATTTTTCAGCGGTAGACCTATGACAGATAAAAAACAGTACGATTACATTATTGTTGGCGCAGGTTCTGCGGGTTGCGTTCTAGCCAATAGACTGACCGAGGATGGCAAACACAGTGTGCTGATCCTTGAAGCGGGCGGTAGTGATAAAAGTATCTTTATTCAGATGCCCACCGCGCTATCCTACCCAATGAACACCCCCAAATACGCTTGGCAGTTTCATAGCGAGAACGAACCGCACCTCGGTTATCGTTCGATGCACTGCCCTCGCGGTAAAGTGCTCGGGGGCGGCTCGTCTATAAATGGCATGGTGTATGTCCGTGGTCATGCCTGCGACTTCGATGAATGGGAAGCTCACGGTGCGGCTGGCTGGGGTTATCAACAGTGTCTGCCCTACTTCAAAAAAGCAGAGAGCTGGGATCATGGTGGCGATCAATACCGAGGCGGCAACGGCCCACTCACCACCTGTGGTGGTAATGATATGCAGCTCAACCCCCTTTATCAGGCCTTTATTAATGCTGGAGAAGACGCAGGCTACCCCACCACTGACGATTACAATGGTTATTGTCAGGAAGGCTTTGGCAGCATGCATATGACCGTTAAAAACGGTGTGAGGGCGTCCACGTCAAATGCTTACCTGCGTGATGCCATGAAACGCAGTAACTTGACGCTGCTCAGCGGTGTATTGACCCGCAAGGTGGTTATGGATGGTAAACGTGCCGTCGCCGTCGAATATGAACAAGATGGTCAAATCACCGAAGTCAGCGCATCTAAAGAGATTATTCTTGCAGCAGGTTCCGTCGGTTCACCTCAACTGCTGCAACTGTCCGGTATCGGTCCAGAAAAAGTGCTTCAAGACGCTGGCGTTGAGGTGATACACGACCTACCCGGTGTTGGCGAAAACTTACAAGATCATTTGGAAGTCTATTTCCAATATCACTGCAAGCAGCCCATCACCCTAAACGGCAAACTGGATTTAATCAGCAAAGGGTTGATCGGCGCCCGATGGATGCTATTTAAAGATGGCCTAGGAGCAACCAATCACTTTGAGTCTTGTGGTTTTATCCGTTCGAGAGCCGGGCTGAAATGGCCCAATGTGCAGTATCATTTTCTACCCGCGGCCATACGATACGATGGCGGCAAAGCAATTGATGGACATGGTTTCCAGGTGCATGTCGGGCCTAACAAACCCGAAAGCCGTGGCCGAATTCGAATAACATCTGCCGACCCTAAAGCAAAACCGAGCATCCTGTTTAACTACATCAGTACCCCACAGGATAAACAGGACTGGCGCGATACGATTCGCCTAACCCGTGAACTGCTTAACCAGCCGGCGATGGACGCTTACCGGGGCGATGAGATTCAGCCCGGCACTGACATTGAATCCGATGAAGCGATTGATCAGTGGGTGCGGGAAAACGTAGAAAGCGCCTACCACCCATCCTGTAGCTGTAAGATGGGGGCGGATAACGACCCTATGGCTGTACTGGATAACCAGTGTAAAGTCCGAGGAATCGAAGCCCTGCGGGTGGTTGATTCATCAATCTTTCCCACCATTCCCAATGGCAACCTCAACGCCCCAACCATTATGGTGGCCGAAAAAGCAGCAGACCTCATTCTCGGTAAGCAGCCATTACCCGCGGCCCATGTTGATGTCTGGATTGATGATGAATGGCAAAATCATCAACGTCTAGGTAACGCCAAAAGGCCGCTCATAAACGCTCATTAATCGACACCGGCAGAATATTGTTCTGCCTTGCTGCACAGGGACTGTTGCAGCGTTCAAAGAAACACAACAGAAGAGAACACTAGCGCATCTAATTTAATGACAACAAAGGTATTCACGCATGAATGTACAACGGAAAAACACCAGTTCAACACCGATGCTTAACCGCTTCACTCGCGTATTAGGGCTTACCGTCGCCAGCCTAACAGCCTCCACTGCCTTTGCTGGACAGTGCGATAATATTCGTTTCTCAGATGTCGGTTGGACCGATATCACCGCCACCACCGCCGTCGCAAGCGAGGTTGTTACTGGCCTAGGTTACACCCCATCGACCCAACTGTTGTCCGTACCCGTCACCTACACCTCATTAGCCAATGGTGATATCGATGTCTTTCTGGGTAACTGGATGCCCACCATGGAAGCGGACATCGCCAGCTACCGTGAAGCAGGCACCGTTGAAACCGTTCGCGCTAACCTAGAAGGGGCAAAATATACCCTAGCCGTGCCAAAATATGCTTATGACGCTGGTCTAAAAAGCTTTGCCGACATTGCCAAATTTAAAGACCAATTGAAAGACCGTATCTACGGGATTGAACCGGGCAACGACGGTAACCGTCTAATCCAGAGCATGATCGATGATGATGCCTTCGGTCTAAAAGGCTTCAAGCTGGTTGAATCCAGTGAAGCGGGTATGATCTCCCAAGTCAGCCGTTCGGCAAAACGTGAGCAATGGGTTGTCTTCCTAGGCTGGGCACCACACCCGATGAACGCCAATATTGATATGGAATACCTGTCCGGTGGCGACGACTTCTTTGGGCCAAACTATGGTGGCGCCAGTGTGTATACCAATGTACGCCAGAATTACACCCAAGAGTGTCCTAATGTCGGTCACCTGCTAAAAAACCTCTCTTTCAGTCTAGAAATGGAAAACCAGATCATGGGCGCTATCTTAGATGATGGTATGAAACCTGCTGCCGCAGCCCGTGCTTGGTTAAAAACCCACCCTGAAGTACTGAACAACTGGCTTGACGGTGTCACCACACTGGATGGTAAAGCGTCATTGCCTGCTGTGCGCCAATATTTAAAACTTTAACACGCTGGGTCTGTAACACCTGCAACACTCTTCAAGCCCTATCGGATTAAGTATCAGCATACTTAATCCGATAGTCAGGTGATCTTTACCCGTCGGTATTCACAACGCTAACCTGAATATCGGCAACCCAACTATAAAAAGGCAGTCGTATGAACTGGATTACAGAACATAAAATCCCTCTGGGTAGCTGGATGGAAGCTTTTGTCGACTGGCTGACGTTTAATGCAGCTGGATTCTTCGATGCTATTTCGATATCCCTCGAGTGGTTGATCCTCTCGGTGGTGGATATTTTTCAGTGGTTCCCACCCTATGTGCCGATGATCATGGCAGCAGCGGTTGCTTGGGCGATACACCGCAGTATTCCACTGGTGATCTTTGTCGTGGTTGCACTGCTATTAATTCTCAATTTAGGTTATTGGCAAGAGATGCTAGAAACCTTTGTGCTGGTGTTAACCGCCACCACCATTTCGGTCGTAGTCGGTATTCCTATCGGTATCTTGGCTGCACACAACCCGAGACTCTACACCTATCTGCGGCCCATCTTGGACATGATGCAGACTATCCCCACCTTTGTTTACCTAATTCCAACCTTGGTACTGTTTGGCTTAGGTGTGGTACCGGGACTGATCTCTACCATTATTTTTGCCATCGCCGCACCGATCCGACTCACCTATTTGGGTATCAGCAAAGTACCGGACGACCTGATCGAAGCGGGTAAAGCCTTTGGTGCGACGCCGTCGAAACTACTGTTTAAAGTCGAACTACCGGCGGCGATGCCAAGCATTATGGCAGGCATCACCCAATGCATCATGCTGTCACTATCCATGGTAGTCATTGCAGCATTGGTCGGCGCAGATGGTTTAGGCAAACCAGTCATTCGAGCACTCAACACTGTGAATATTTCACAGGGATTTGAAGCGGGCCTCGCAATTGTCTTGGTGGCGATCATCCTCGATCGTATCTTTAAAAATCCCGGTTCTAAAGAGGAAGGCTAAACATGTCGGCTATCAGTATTCGTAATTTAGATGTGGTATTCGGCGACAATGTCGAAACCAGCCTAACGCTACTGGATCAGGGTAAAACTCGTCAGGAGATCATCGACCTAACGGGCAGCGTTGTCGGTGTTCATAACGCCAATATCGAGGTCGCTGAAGGCGAAATCTGTGTTCTAATGGGCCTTTCCGGCTCAGGTAAATCGAGCCTGCTGCGGGCCGTCAACGGCTTAAACCCTGTAAGCCGTGGTGAGTTGCTGGTGCAAGATGGCGATCAAATGGTCGATATCGGCTCTTGCGATGAAACAACCTTGCGCCATATGCGTACCCGTCGTGTCTCAATGGTATTTCAAAACTTCGCCTTGATGCCCTGGTTAACCGTGTTGGATAACGTCGCTTTTGGTCTAGAGATGCAAGGGATGGGCAAACAAGCACGTCGCGCCAAGGCGATGGAAAAACTAGAAATGGTTGGACTACATGAGTGGAGCGATAAATATGCTCATGAGTTGTCCGGCGGTATGCAGCAACGGGTTGGTCTTGCCAGAGCCTTCGCGATGGACAGCGACATCTTACTGATGGACGAACCCTTTTCGGCGCTAGACCCTCTGATTCGTAGCCAACTTCAGGATGAGCTGATTGAGTTACAGCAGCGGTTGAATAAAACCATCCTGTTCGTCAGCCATGATTTGGATGAAGCGCTAAAGATCGGCACAAACATCGCCATTATGGAATCTGCGGAGATTATCCAACATGGCAAACCAGAAGATATCGTGCTCAACCCCGTGAATACCTATGTGGAAAACTTTGTCGCCCACACCAACCCTCTCAATGTTCTCAAAGGCCGCTCGCTTATGACCGAGGCGGCAACACTAGAACGCCTTGACGATATGTTGATACTAAGTCGCAATGACAACACCCGCATCAGCGTCGATGGTTCAGGGCAAGTATCCTCAGCCCTGCGTCAAGATAAACCGCTAGTGTTACATCATTGGCAGACGGGGCAAGAGATTGAGCAACTAACGGAGGGAATGCTGGTCATTGCCACCCCTGAGATATCGATGCGCGATGCGATAGAGATCCGCTACCACACAGGGCTCCCGGTCTTGCTCAACGAGCAGGACCGCCTGGTTGGCATTCTTTCCGATAAAGACTTCTATCATGCCCTGCTGGGCAAACACTTCACCACAACAGAAGCCGATGCAATGGACCGCTAACCCAAACAGATAAAACGGCACGCTGACCCGCACCACGTTCAATCGTTTAAAACGCTGTTTAGTCACTACCTGATCCGTCAGGTAGCGACCAAGCGCGCGCTAAATTCGGCAAAATACAGCTGAACAGTATAAAGATAACGACAAAACCCTTTTAATCTCGGAGATTTAACATGTTGAAAAAAGCACTCTATACCGCTCTGGTTGCCTCATCCGCCAGCTTTGCATTACCGGCTCAAGCAGATGTTTCAGCCACCGTCTCACTGGTATCTGACTACGTCTATAACGGTGTTAGTAGCACCGATGGTGATGCGACTCTGCAAGGCAGTGTCGATTGGTATAACGATGCCGGTTTCTATGTCGGAGCCTGGGCTTCAGGCTTAGATGATGTTGGCTACAGTACCGCTGAAGTCGAGATCGATTATTACGCAGGCTATGCCGGCAGTATCAATGACGACTTCGGCTTTGATGTAGGCTATGCCTTCTATACCTACCCCGGTGCCAACGATGCCGGCGGAGAGTTCGATTACGGTGAACTCTATGGCGCCATTACCTATAAAGAAAACACCTCCGCTAAAGTACTCTATTCTGATGATTATTTCGGTGAAGTTGGTAACTCAATCGTTATCACCCTGAGCCATACCATCAACCTGCCAGCAGACTTTGCACTGACGCTGGACGCTTCGCACACCAAATTATTAGAAGACGGTGGAGACTACTATTTCGGTTCTAATGTCGATGACGATTCCTACAATCATTGGGGTATCTCTGTCGCTAAATCTCTTGCAGGATTTGATCTAGCGCTAGGTTATACCGACACGGATATCGAAGATAACTACTGGGGTGACACCGCTGATGCACGGGCAGTCTTTAGCATCAGCCGTACGTTTGAATAAACCTACCAAGAATACGGCAACGTAGATATAAAAGCCTATAAGCGCCGTGCGTGCTTTATATTGAAGCCAAAAAAAAGCCCTAATTAACGCTGGGGCTTTTTATTCAACGCACCTAAAGCTACACCATTTTATCAAATACTTACGAATTCAACTCGAAGTACGACACACAAAAACGTGCAAAGTTATCAGACTAACTGACGTGTTAAATAATCAGAAATCATTCGCTGCGCCAATTCAGCATTAATACCCTCAGGCGACAACGCGCCTCGCAACCAGATACCATCGATCAATGCCGCAATCCCCTGCGCGACAAAAATCGCTTTCTCCGCAGGCAATAGCTTTTTTAACTCTAGTTGCAGATAGGAAAGCAGCCGCTTTTCGTTAACGCGCTGTAAGCGAAACAGCGCGTCATCGTGCATCGATTGAGACCAGAATGCCAACCAGGTTTTTACAACTTTACTCTCCATCTGATCCGACGAAAAATTACCGCCAACGATCGCCTGAATCCGCAATACCGCATCATCGGGGTCGGTGTTTTGTAAACGGGTTTTAACGCCTTCGGAAAGTTGTTTCAAAACTGAGCGCATCGTCGCTTCAAGCAAACCACTTTTGCCACCAAAATAATGGTTAATAATGGCGGGGGATACGCCGGCATAACTACTGATCATCACTACACTGGCTTTATGTAAACCCACCGCATTAATCGCATCCATCGTGGCATTGATTAACTGTGGCTTTCTTATTTCAGACATTCCCACTTTAGGCATTAATCGAAATCCGTATACTTAAATAGTCGTTTAATTAAAAATGCTCTTCTGACCCTAGACTGTCAACCCATAATCAGGCGCTATCACCGCTAACAGACAGAAATAAGTAATGATCTACCAAAGTGAGTTACGGTTTAAGCGGCAATAACTTTTTAACTTGCGCCTGTTCCGAGGCACTCAGCTCACCGTAAGGTTTCAAATAGGGCCAACCATAACCCCAGCGAAACTGAGTCGGCCAAAAAGGACTGCCACCCACTCTGACGCCCGCCAGCATTAATAGAGCGACTTCCGGCTTACCAACATCAGCCACACAGGCTTTTAACGCCTTATCCGCCTCTAGGCGCTGTTGATAAGTACCGCCTTGCCAGTAAGCTAAATCATGTTGCTCACAACAGGAAAGCCAAAGCGTATTCTCAGCCCGAGTGCCATTAGGGAACGAGCTGCAGCCATCACTGGTAAAGGGTTTCAATTCTTCGCTGCCGGAACACCCGGACAACACCGCCATCAAGACCAACACCATCAGATGCCTCATCCTTGAAATCTCCTTTCGCTAAATTAATTAACCGCACCAAGCCAATGTATGAATAAGAATAGCCCCACTTGAGTCTAACGCTCGTTTAATTGGCTATTTTTTAAGCAAAGCAAGAAATATTGCCTATACTTCGGTATCCCTGAACTAACAACCAGCGAGCAATTAAGATGAAACCCCTGCGTCAACGAAATATTCCTAAGCCACCTGCCGCCCATGAAACCCACGAATCTATTCGCCAACAAACTCACCAGTTTTTACAACAAGGTGGCGTGGTGACAGAGGTGCCATCCGGGTTTAGCGGCATCCCACACATGCAGAGTGCGCAGCAAAAAGACAATAGCCACTAAGCAAAGCAGAAAACATTATTTAGTCCGCCAGTTTTGCCTGTAACTCAGCAACGGTTGCTTCAAGTGTGGCGAGACGCTCTTCCAGCGCTTGGATCGTATCGGGACTCACTCGGATATTTTGCGCTGGTGCGTTATATTCCGCTGGATCAGCGGCTTCCACTGTCCCACTGAACAAATGAGCATAACGAGATTCCCGCTTACCCGGCTCTCGCGGCATACGCACCACCAACGGATACTCTTCCCGTTCACTCATTTTTTGCAACACAGTCTCTGTTTCATGCACATCACGAAAACTACATAAACGATTGGTACGACTACGCAGTTCGCCGGGGGTTTGTGGTCCCCGCAGAAACAGCGTACAGATAATCGCCAGCTCTTGTTCACTTAGCTTCAATTCAGAAAATTCGGTATTACAAAAACGGTGTTTATATTTCGCTACCCGACTGCCAAAGCCGGTTTCTTCACGCACCAGACGCTTCTGACTCAACTCATCAATCACCGTCTGCACATCCGTATCCGACAGATCCATCACCGGATCACGATTACTTTTCTGATTACAGGCCGTAGTCAAAGCGTTCAGCGTGAGAGGATACTGATCCGGCGTGGTTTTCTCTTTCTCAATCAGACAACCAATCACTCGGGTTTGCAAAAGACTCAGATCCATATCCATGTTCTACCCTCATTCAGTAAATTATTAGCACTTTCATAAGGTTACCCTATTTCCAGCAAATGGCATCCAAATAGTTTGAAATACTCAGTTCTTGAAGAAGGAGGTTCTTAAAGAAAGTTCCTAAAGAAGGACAGGCTCGCTTAAAAAAATCAATAAACCATTGAATTAGTATTCAGATATTTATATCTGATAGGTTTACGTTTCGGGTTAGTAACTTAAAAATCAACCCCATAATCGGGTGTTATCCGAAATTTTCTGATGTTGGAGCCTCAGTACAATAACTGATCATTAATTAGCAAAGATAGCTTTTGGTGAGCCTTAAGCAGTCAGCCTTGACCGTCGCTTAGGTCGTCTTTTGGCTGCAAATTTCTTCGGATAGAGTTGTTCAAATTCAGTGGCGTTTCTAAGCCAATTTTGTGAGTCTAGCCTCAGTCGTTCGAGGATAGGAGGGTGATGCAGTGGGATAGCACCTCGTTTGTTATTTTTGACCACACGGCCGGTGCTGTCGACTAGCTCGAGGTAGTCTTTTAAACAGCATGAAATGCCCATCTGTTCATCATTCTTGATGCACTCTTCAAACACTGCAAGGGGCTTTATTGGATGTTTAAAGCGTTGCAGAGACTTCTGTTCTTGTTGTGATGTAATCGCGTCATGCTGATTAAATTTTGATTTGATTCGTTCTTTAATACTGGTATGTGCTGAATCTTCCGGCGTTTCTGCTATTCCGGATCGTATCGGATTTAGATCCACATAGGCCATGCAGGATAGCAGGGCTTCTTCACTTAATAAGGCCTGGGATTTGAAACGTGATTCCCAGAAATGGCCGGTGCATTGGTCTTCCTGATTGGCTTGTCGGGCAATAGGTTCATTTAAGCATTTCATAAACCAACTAAGGCTGCTCAACCGCTCACGATAAACCGAGATGATATGACTAACGGTTTCTGCTTCTGAAGCGGTTAAAGGCTCACCAGACATCCACTGACGTACCAGTAGTGGGCCTTTGAATAAACTAGTCCAACGGCTTGCAACATCAGTATCCGTCCAGGACAGGGCTTGATCAGAGCATATCTTCACGACCAGATGATGGTGGTTAGACATCACCGCATAGGCACAAACATCAATCGCAAAAAGAGAGGATAGGATCCGGATACGATCTTCGATCCATTGACGCCGGTGTTGATAATCTTTACCGGAAATAGGATCAACACCGCATAGATATGAACGGCGCACGCAGCGGGAGACGACATGATAATAGGGAGTGTCTTGAAGAGATACGAGTTCCTGTCGAGGTCGAGTCATCGGTAAAGTCCTTTTAACGATGTGTGAATCAATGCTGATTTTGAGCTTAGGGTTGGCATATCGAGTTGTCAATTTTACAGCGCCTGTCCATTTTGAAAGCCATGTGTCAATTAAGGGTGCCTGTCCCATATAAAGAACTTGAGTCAATTAAGTAGTGCCTGTCCCTGTTTAAAAAAGCGGAAGTGCTTGGGGTGGTGATTTGAAGCACGTAACTTTAGAATGATTGTCTTATAGTAAGTCATGGGTAATGAGTGATGGATAATAAAATAAAGCAACTAAGCTCTCCTGTTGAAGGCCTTTATATTGGCCAGTTATCGACTATCGGCCCGGCAAAGACGCCTACCGGTATTGTTAAAATTCATTCAGACATAACCCATGAAATTAGTGAGATGGGGTTGAATGGTGATATCCAGGTGGATAAACGGGTGCATGGTGGGCCAGAAAAGGCGATCTATCATTACCCCGCTGAACATTACTCACTGTTACAAGAAGCACTGCCCCATCTCAGTGATAGCTTTATACCGGGCTCTATCGGGGAGAATATATCGACCCATGGGCTAATCGATACCGAGGTTCATATCGGTGATACCTTTCGGCTTGGCAGTGCTATTGTGCAGGTATCCCAACCTCGCCGCCCCTGTTGGAAGGTCAATCATAAATATGGCAATGCACATATCGCCTCATTGTTGATGTCCGAAGCGATTTCTGGCTGGTATTACCGAGTATTAGAAGCCGGTCAGCTCCGTCTTGGAGATAACATTGAGTTTCTCGAGCGGCTGGATAACAGTATCCCGGTGGCAGAGATCTGGCAGATATTGTTGCAACGCTTGAATAAACAACCGGGACCTTTAGTGAATGCTAAGATCCCAGGGCTGTCGGATGAGTGGCGTTTTGAATAGAAGCGTTTAAGAGTCGGTAAGCGCCCCTAAAAACGCCCTATTATTTAACTAAGCATCGTCGAGTTGCTTAAGTTTGCGATACAGGGTTGCTCGGCTGATACCGAGTTCTGTGGCGGTTGCCGAAATATTCCCCTCATGCTGTTCTAGCACCTGTTGAATAGTTAACAACTCGCTGGTTTTCAATGTGCCACCGCTCTGGTGCTGCCCTAAGCAGCCCATCGCAGCGCCCTGCCCACTCAGCTCTTCAAGAAAGTCATCACTGATATGACTACTATCGATTTTCACCTCATCGGGCTCCATAAAGGCGATCGCCACTCTCAGCGTTGTTTCCAACTGGCGGATATTACCCGGCCAATGATAATTCAGCAGTTGCGCCATCATCTCTGCATCGATATCTATCTGGCGGCCATCAGGTGTCAATTGCTGCAAGAAATAGCGAATAAAGTCTTCTTTGTCAGTGCGATCACGGAACGCCGGAATACGCAGACAGACACCATTGAGACGGTAATATAAATCTTCGCGAAACAGGCCGTCCGCCACTAAGGATTTTAGATCCCGATGGGATGCACAGATCACCGCGATATCCAATGCAATCTCATCCCCCCTCCCAATGGAGAAATAGTCCGTTCCTGCAAAACCCGCAACAACCTCGCCTGCAATGCCAGCGGCATATCGCCGATCTCATCGAGAAACAGTGTGCCGCCCTGAGCCTGTTCCAGACGCCCAACCATGCCGCCTTTTCGTGATCCGGTAAATGCACCTTCACGATAGCCAAATAGCTCCGACTCTATCAGCCCTTCGGGAATGGAGGCACAGTTAACCGCGACAAACGCTCCTCGGCTGCGGCGGCTATCAAGATGCAGAGATTTAGCCATCACCTCTTTACCGGTACCGGTTTCCCCCTGAATCAAGACTGGCAGTTCATGGGACAGTGCTCGGCTGCCCATCCTGACACCTTTCTGTAACCGTGGATCTTGGCCTGCCAGTTCGCTCAAAGGTGGTGCATGCAGTGGCGCCGGTGAGGCTTTATGGCGACTCGGCTTGAGTGGAGCGTTATAAGCGGTCGGTAAACTATTGGGGAAATGCAGTAACTCACAGTAGAAATCACCACCTCGAGTGCGCAGCTGACCACGCCCCTTACGGTGTAGATCGGTGAGTAGCACTTCAGCGCGCACACCAAACAGCTCTTCGAGATTGCGTCCTACCAACTGTTCCCGTTTCCGGTTAAGTAATTGACAGATCTGCTCGTTAGCCGCTTGAATATGACCGTCCAATTCCAGCGCCAACAAACCTTGCCAAGACGAACGAAGGTATTCCGGTCTTGAATGTACACTCAGCACAATATGCTGTTGAAATTGACCGCTAAAGATACGGTTTTCGATAGACCGTATCGCCTGCTGTACGAGGCTGAGGTTGGGCGGTAAATTTTGGTAATCCGTTGGTGATGTCAGATCGAGTACGCCGAGAAGCTCCCCTTTAGGATCAGAAATAGGGGCTGAGCAGCAAGAGAGATAACCAATAGAGTCTAAGAAATGTTCATTGCCGCGAATCATCAGCGGTGAGCGATTCACCACCGCCGTGCCTGGGCCGTTCGTGCCTCGTAACTCTTCCCCCCAGTTGGCACCAGGAGCTAAAGCATAGCGGGTGCTGCTGTCCAGATGACGGGTTTCGCCTTTGACTTTAAGAATGGTAGCCGACTCATCGGTCAGCATGACCAAACCGCCATCGGAACGAAAATATTCGACCAGTTGTTTAATTTCGGGATGCGCGGCTTCAATCAGCCGGCGATTTTTATCTCTCAGGTCATCGATACCGTCTTTGGACAGGTTTTCTAGATCTAACGGCGCATCGCAATTAAGCCCGGCATTGACACTGCGTAACCAAGAATCTTCTATTTCGCTACGCAATACCCCACTGGGCACCTCACCCTGCTCGATAAGGCGACTGCGCGCAATTTCCACCGTCTGAAGTTGATCGGTCGTCGGGGCTGTAACGGCTGTTTTTTTCATTATTATAATCACTCACCACGTCTAGACTTAACGAGTCACATACACACCATCTAATTTTTTACCGTATCACCTTAACGATAGCAACCCAAGCGTCTTCATACGAACCGGCCAACATCTGCTGATGGCTCATATAAAATGCCCGTCTATAACAGACTAAAAAACCCACGACACTGAAACAGCGCGTGGGAAAGCGATATCGAGGCAAGCAATAAAACCTGTTATCGCGGCTGAAGGAGTAGGGCCTCCTCAATCATGAATAATAAACACTCAATAGAAGTACATCAGCACCGCTTGCATATACACATTGCTGTCATCATTCGCCTGATTCGCTACCACAGCGGAACCATCCGGTGTGTAATAACCAATCAACGGACTAAAGACAAAGTTGTCGTTAATCGACCAGAGGGCATACAGATCAACTTCATGGCCGGACATATCCCCAGCATCATCCTGTTTGCCAAAATCCCAATACTGCATACCGAGAGTCAGATCGTCCCGAGGTTGCAGCAGCAGCTCTAAACGATCAACATCATTACCGCTGTTCGCAGGCCCGGCATAGTTAGAGGCCACTTCACCCTGAAACCAAGTACCAAAGCCACGGGTGAAACCGAAAAATAGTGGATCGAAGGCTTCATTATCGCTGGTAGCGCTATCATCACCAGAGAACTTCGCATGACGATAATTAAGCGTTGGCGACCAAGGTAGATCGGCAAAGGTCCAACCGCCTTCAACATACCAAGCATTCGCATCATTTTTAACCGCCGTATCGCCACCCTGCTCATCGACATATTCAAACGATAGAAACAGGTTCTCAACCCCGGCATTCCCCTGTCCACGCAGGCTGACCACATCCATCCCCTTACGCTGATCCCAAAGACCAAAACCAGCGCCTTGATCGACATCCAGCACCGACATATAACTCAGCCCCAGTGTGCCATGAGTCTCATCGACCCACTCAAGGTTAACCCCAGCAAGCTCGGTATCCTGATGATAGGGGTTGTCTGACTGTAACCAAAATAGATCACTGCGTAATGGGCCTTCCGGGTCAACTTTGAGTATGGCGGTTTGCTTAAAGCTTTTTTGACCCGCTAAATAGTAAGCACCACCGCGATCCACATCCACACCGGAGATCCCCATATCCCCTAAGCTGATGGCATCGCCGGCTAAGATAAAGCCATCGCCAACGGTGAAGGCTTGACGTCCGATAGAGAGATCAAACAGACCGGTACGGCTCTGCCAACCGACGAAAGCGTTCTCTACCTTCACTTCACTCTCACCACCGCTGGTATAGCCTCCCGCATCGCCATCACCACCGGTACCCAACGCAATCAACCCTAAGCCGCTGTAAATCGTGCCATTTGCGGTCGCCTGACGGCCAACCAGATCCCCTTTGATATAACCTTCTTGCCAATCGTTACCGCCATTATCGACGCCATCATAGTTTTCGTTGGTGGAAAAAACACCCGCCATCCCTTCCACATTAAACTCAACCGTTTTGCCATCTTGTTCATATACCGTGGCCGCGTGAGCCATGCCGGTGGCGAACAGTGCGCCAACCAAGGCATTCACTTTAACAAAGTGTCTTTTATTATTTTTCATCATCAAATCCCAGACAACGCGGTGCCAATAGCCTTGTTAAAGCTTCAACAAAGCGCCCATACACACCGCTGCGATAGTTTTCAGGCAAAGCTCCCCCAAAGCCGCTCATCAAGAGCGCACAAAGGGGAGTTACCGTATTAGAGAAATCGTTTAGCGAATAAACACCTGAGCCGTCGTGGTAGACATATCGCCACCCGGTAGATCAATGGTATTTAAACGTTCAAGGGAGTCAGCATCAAACACCGCCACATGATTGGAAGTACCCGCTAGATAGACTTTGCTACCGGTCTGGTTGACCGTTACGCAATAGTAGGAGTGCTCCAGCTCGGCCGCTTTAACCAGCGTTTGTTTCTCAATATCATATTTGGCTAACCGGTTGAGTACACCATACATAATATTAGGGTCTTTAGGTGAACGAGTACCGGTAAAATAGATCTCCGTTAATGGGCCAAAATCTTTGGTTTCGGTAGCACCGGTTTCCAAATTGATATTGAAATAACCATAGATCCAATCCGCCGTATTCAGATCATCAGAACCTTTCTGAAAACGGGCCGTGGTGTAGAGAATGGTGAAGTCTTGGGTCGGCGTTTGCACCGCCCAGACGTTCAACACATCCGGCTGAATATAGCGTTCCCGTTGCCAGTTACGACTTGGCACCGCGACTTCATACTCACCGGTTTGTACATCCATTTTATAAATATCGGCACCGGCCAAGTATAAGCCACCATCTTTACCCATCTGCATCGCCGTAACCAGTCGAGGAGTTGGTAGCATCCGGGTTGGCTTAGCATCCAAACCAGCATCGGTGTTGTAAACCGCCAACCGGGTTGGCTGCACAACATAGTGATCTCGCTCCATCAGCGTTGGATTTTGCACCGCGTATAGCTCTTTACCATCATAACTCAGGGCAAAGGCATACATAGTCTTCGTCCGCTCTTTGTGGCTCTGTGCCATTTTGGCGTGGAACTTAACCTCGCAAGTATCCATATCCACACCGTAGATATCTTCATAGCCATTATTAAGGATATAAGCGGTTTTTTTATCCGGAGCCACCTGCAGTGCCCCCGGGCCAAACCGCCCGGGCATATCACAGGTTTTGTAAACACTCTCGGTTTGCAAATCCAACACATGCATCTGATTAGGGTAATTAGCCACTACCATATATTCGTTGCCTGGCTTCAGTGCAGGCCCCTTGGCAGCAACCGCCAAACCACTGGTTAAAGTTGTTAATCCCAACGTTAACGTCGTCAGCATGATGGTCATACTGCGAGGAAGCATCGTTCTTTTTCTCATCGTAAGCATCCTGTTCGGTTAGTCTTTATCAGCAGGGAACACAGTTCCCAAGTTGCGCCAGTTTTCGCCGGAGCTCGCTGCTTTCTCATTCCAGTCCGGATAGGTATTCATCATGTCGGGCACCTGAGCAGGCCACCAGCATGGATCGGCACAACCATAGAGGTCGGATTCCATCGGCTGACACAGGGACGTTACGCCCCCAAAAGCATCGATTTCCCAACCTGGATCGGTGGTCGCGGTACAGCCCGCAATCGATTGCATCGCCACGACTTCTTCGACCTGATCGTCGGCTACGGCTTTAGTGAGAGTGTGTGCTTTGTTATTAACAGGCTTGAGATGTTTCATATCAATGAGCCCTCCGGGGAGATATGTAGCTGTCGATAAAGGCCGGATTTTCGGCCATGATGCGGCTGTAAACTTCGATACCGAAGTCCACCCAGTCGCGCATCAAATCGCAGTAGTGATAAACAGGTTGAGTGGGGTCTTCAAAACGGGCGTAGCTTTCGTGATAACAGCCGCCGGAGCAGAGGTTACGAATACGGCAACTAGAGCAACCGGTGTCGGTGCGATCCAAACGCTGTTCAAGGAAACCGCCGAGGCGCTCCTTATCGATACCGGTCTGCACATCACCAAAGGTATCCAGCCCTGATCCGGTAAAACGGTGACACAGGTTTAAACCGCCTTCATGATCGACCGCCAGTAAAGCAACACCGGCACCACAGGGTAACGCCTTCTTGTTGCCTTCATGGAGATCCGTAATCAACTGATGCATATTAGAAAAACCAATATTTCGGTGCTCCAGTGCCGCTTCAAGATACTCTTTACCAAGCTCTTTCATGTTGTGGAAAACATCCACCAGCTCGGCATCGCTCAGGTTGTAATAACTGATATCACCTGAGGTCACTGGCGCAAAACCCACCTCGGCAAAGCCCAGCTCGTTGAACAGGTGATGCCAAATCTGACGCACATCGGTGATGCCCTTAGTCAGCGTCACACGGGCACCGATGGGCCGGGCACGGAAGCGAGATAGCAACATTTTGGCTTTGCGACTGACCACATCATAGGTTCCCTGGCCACCCACGGTGATGCGGTTTTTATCGTGAATCGCTTTAGGTCCATCCATACTGACGGACAGACCAAAACGATGTTCATTAAGCCAGTCGGCGATATCCTCTGTCAGCAAAGTGGCATTGGTGGTCATGGTAAAGTCCACCGGTTTACCTAGCTCGGCAAAACGCGCTTCGCAATAGGCCACCACATCTTTGATAAGCCCCAGATTCGACAGCGGCTCACCACCGAAGAAAACGATGTTATAGCGCTGCTCTTGAGGGGATTCTGCAATCAACATTTCGATCGACTGACGCGCCGTATCGAACTGCATCTTCTTACCTTCAGAGGGCTTATCCAGATCTTCTTTATAACAATAACTACAGCTGAGATTACAACCGGTGTTCACATTCAATACCAAAGTATTTAAGGGAAACTCGGTGATCTTTTTCAGCGCAATTTCAGGCGTTAATGGCGAACCATCACTCACCAGTTCCAGTGCAATCAGCTCTTGCAGCGTTTCCGCCACCTGCGCAGTGGGATACTGGTTGGCCAGCTCACCAATCAACTGCTCTGCAGTCTGCTCTGGCCGGTTACGCAGTAACTCAATGAGCTGTGCGGTCAAACCATCCAGCTCAAACAAGCTGCTTGATGGAATATGGAACAACATCTGCCGCGAACTGACGGCGACGAGATGCAAGTTTTGCTCTACCAGATTTAATTGGGCGCCCATAGAACGACCCTCCTCACTATTATTATTTTCAGGATGCTGCCGGGTTCACAACATCGCTTATCTGTTAGTCAGGAACGGCTTATGGCAGTGGTGGATTATTCCAACGCTGCACCGTCACGATCATCTGACCTTCGGCATTCAGCGCCTTGTCCCCATCCATTACTTCAGCAATGACTTTGAGATTACCCGCATTATTGGTCGACATACGCCGTTCAGGGTTGGGTCCTGCCCCGGCGGTGATGAAGACACCGGTTTTCTCATTCATACGGCCGGTAAAGTGAACATCCCGATCCGCTTCAGCCTGCTCATTGAATGCTTCAACATGCCATTTAGCCGGTAGATAACCGATGCGCATATCATCCGCCGTACCCGGCTGACCATCGGCACCATTCATCCAGGCTTCCGCTTGAAAATAAGCATTATATTTCGGCGTTGAACCGCCATTGCCACCGACACGCGCAACCGTGAAGTCAGGCACGACATTGATGCGATCAATTTTGTTATAGACGTTGAGTGTGGCGCCTTCCGCTTTACCCGCATCCACCTTGCGTGGGCCCGGTTGTGCCTTATTGTTAGCCGTGGCTTGCACCACCACTTTGTTATCATCACGATAGATTTCACTGACTACGCTCACACCATCGCCGAGAGAGATCTGCTTGCCTAAGCCGGTTCCCACCAGCGTTAACACCTCTGTGCTACCTGCGCGGATATAGTTAGGCTGCACCGAGAGCAGTGTTGGTGTGCTACCGCTACGCACCGCGGAGAAATCCATACCGGCTTCATCATGCACCGTTTCAAACATACGGCCGGTGAGTTCATCACCATCGGCAGACAAAGCAAACACCTGGCGCATTTTGACACCATCGACGGTCAAGTTAGCACGCCATTCATAACCGGTATAAACCACTGCGCTACCGCTACCCTTCAGTGCCGAACCATCCGCATACTCGCCATCAACACTGACTTTATACTGATCCCCTTTACCGCCAGAGATCGTCATCACGCCACGGGCATTACCTTTGACAGGCATCTGTGCACTAAAACTCCAGCGACCACTCACGGGTACCTTAGTGACTTTTTGCCAGTTATCCCAACTGGTTGATTGCAGAGGGAAATTGCTGGCGAGTTCCGGCACCATCTTATTCAGTGCCAGCCCCATCCAATCACGGTCCCGTGCCTGGGCTTGATATTCAAGACTCGGCCACTGGCCTAAATGGAAGTTCACCAGATGGGTCCACTCAGACGCCGAACGGCGCTGTAACTGCACCCGCGCACCTGAGTGACATCGGGCACACATCTGTTCAAAGTCAGTCGATTCAAAGCTTTCCATGGTAGTCAGACGACGTTCTAAGGCATAACGAGAACCTTCGGTCTCCTCGGGTGCCAGCCCTTGCTTATCAGCAAAGTATTTCACCAAGGTTCGCCGCTCATCATCGGTGACCTCAAGACCATGCATCACCTGCATTCTGGCGATGGTCATCAACCAACCCTCAGGGGTTTTCCGTTGATGGCTCATACGGCTCATCTGCAAAGGTTCAGCTTTCTCTTGGGTATGGCACGCCACACACTTCGTTTGAATAATGGCTTCAGCATCAGCCGCCTGTATGGCTCCTGTTGGTAACATCAACCCCAGCAGAAACCCACCCGTCAACCGGGGTAGTTTAAAATTCTTCATCAAGGCCAGACTCCTTTGTTGTTAATTTAATTGGGCAGCCTCACACCGCTCATAGTTCTAACCTGTGAAGATATGTAGCACGGCGTGTGCCAAGAGAAATAATTCTATATTTTTCAATCATCTAGCTAGAAATAAGGGTAAACCACTAGGAATAAACGGCTTGGCGAGTGTTTTATTACGTAACACCGCTGTACAAAAATGTAACAGTATCGAGATACCCCTTGCGCTTTTCACCGCATCGTTGATCGAGAAAGCAACCCTTAAAAGACAACCCACCTCAATACAGCGCCCTCTCTGCCCCCTCAGCCCATGATCCGCCCGATATAGGGCGCTTATCTCGCCTATACGCTGACCGCCTCCATGAACAGCAGTCGTACAAACAAGCCTGCCAACTGACTTATTTTTTAACACTCTGTCTCAGAGTAAAACAGTTGGACGCTGTCAAAGCTCGCCTAAAAATCATGAACAAATGCATATAAAACAATCAGTTAATTGCATTTAATAACTCTGGCACAGCCCTTGCGATAGCAACTCTACTGAATAGCCATCCCACTGAGTTGCGGATTGTCTGTATAGGATTTCAGACCTCGGTCACAAAAAACATAACGATAATAAGGTTTATAAATATGAGCGAAACACAATTCTCCCCTTCGACAGCAGCGCTAGATTTTATTCAACGTCAGCATAAATTTTTGATCGGCGACCAATGGCTTGATGCCGAAGATGGCCGCACTCTACCGGTTATCAACCCTGCCAATGGCGAACAGATGGCCACCGTACCGAGTGGCAGCAAAGCGGATATTGATAAAGCGGTCGCTACAGCCCGTAAAACGTTTGAAGATTCAGAATGGAGCCGTATCAAGCCCGTCGATCGTCAAAAACTGTTATGGAACTTCGCCGATCTGATTGAAAAAAATGCGGGCTTGCTGGCTGAAATCGAAACACTGGATAATGGTAAAAATGTCGCCGTCGCAGAACATGTGGATATCCGTCTGGGTATCGACTTCCTGCGCTATATGGCTGGTTTTGCCACTAAAATCGAGGGGCGTAGTGTTGATGTTTCCGTGCCCTTTATGCCGGATGCTCAGTTCCATGGCTATACCCGTCGGGAAGCGGTCGGTGTGGTCGGCGCTATTGTCGCTTGGAACTTCCCTCTGCTACTCGCCTGCTGGAAACTCGGCCCAGCACTCGCGTCAGGTTGTACCGTGGTACTGAAACCAGCTGATGAAACACCACTCACCGCCCTGATGCTAGGTAAACTGGCACTGGAAGCGGGTTATCCACCGGGCGTCTTGAATGTTGTTACCGGCACCGGTATCGAAGCAGGTTCAGCCCTATCTCATCACCCCGATGTGGATAAACTCACCTTTACCGGTTCGACAGAGGTCGGCAAGCTCATCGGTAAAGCCGCGATGGATACCATGACACGGGTGACACTGGAACTCGGTGGTAAATCCCCCACCATCGTTTTAGAAGATGCCGATATCCCTACTGCAGCGGCCGGTGCAGCCAATGCCATCTTCTTTAACCAAGGGCAGGTATGCTGTGCCGGTTCACGTTTATATGTGCACAAAAAACACTTCGATAACGTCGTTGCCGATATCTCAAGCATTGCCGAAGAGATGACCATCGGAGCAGGCCTAAACCCTAATACGCAGATGGGCCCACTGATCTCGGCGAAACAGCAACAACGAGTGTGTAACTATATCGATCAAGGACGTCAGAGTGGTGCCACTATTACCACCGGTGGCGGTGCCGTAGATGGCCCGGGTTTCTTCGTTAAACCAACAGTGATGGTGGATGTCGACCAAAAATCTGCGGTGGTACAGGAAGAGATCTTTGGCCCGGTACTGGTCGCGATGCCTTTTGATGATATTGAAGAAGCGGTACGTATCGCGAACGACAGCCAATACGGCCTCGGTGCCAGCATCTGGTCAAACAACCTCTCGCAGGTACACCGGATGATCCCGCGCATCAAATCCGGTTCCGTCTGGGTTAACTGCCATACCGCACTCGATCCGGCCCTACCGTTCGGTGGCTATAAACAGTCAGGCCTAGGCCGGGAGATGGGCAGTGATGTGATCGAACATTACACCGAAGTAAAATCGGTATTGATGAGCATCTAAACCCGATCAGCACTTAACAAAAAGAGTAGCGGAGTGATCTGTTGCTCTTTTTTCACCCTGACCATAGTGCAACGACGCTTAACACGACTATCCACTTTCACTTTTCCCCCTTTGACAACGAATCCTCTCGCCTGACAAAGCAACCGTCACCCCACGTAAAAACAACGCTTTCCCTCAAGCAGAAAAACCGCTAATTTAATACTTTAATTTAGTCAGTTAAGGACTCTAGGCTAACCGCTAATCAGCCTTGAAATACCCACTCGACGACTCACTCAGCCTAATGCCGCTAATCCTACTGCTGTTAGGTAAACACCGTTAGTCACTTGGAAAAAACATGTTTTTTAAACCGAAAGAAGAGAAAAAGCGCCTAACAGTCAACCGCGGTGACCCGAATAATCCACTGGCATCATATTCAAAACACACATTTGAATTGGATGGTTATGAATGGCCTTCGGTAGAACACTATTATCAGGCAATGAAATTTGGTGATGCGGAGTATGCTAAGCAGATTCGTCAGGCGGCCACACCGACAGACGCGGTGAAGCTCGGTAAAAGCAGACAACACGATAAACGCAAAGACTGGGATAAGATTAAGGTCACCGTCATGACCCGTGGTACTTACATCAAATGCCGTACCTATCCCGATATCGCTCAAACACTGCTCGATAGCGGCGATATCGACATTGCTGACCTTAGCCAGTACGACTATTTCTGGGGCAGTGGCCGCGATATGCGAGGTCATAATGCCTACGGTCACATGCTGATGGATATCCGTAACAAGCTAGCCGAAGAGGCGCAACAAAAGAAGTCTTAGCCTCACTCACCGACAGCCTAGAATAACGAGTTTTAAGCTCAGCTTACTCTACCGCACGGATGCTAGCCAACTATTCTGATACAGCCAGCGGGTCAAACCTTCTGCCGTGGACGGTGCCAGCCCTAATGTTTGTTGCAGACAGTCCTGAGGATTCTCATCCGCCGCGCGCTGTTGCAAAGCCCGCACCACTGGCGCCATCGCTAAGCCATTCAAATGCCAAATACCGAGAGGTTGATCATTGGTCGTGACCACTTCTTGAGCGGTAATCAAGCCGTTACTGACTACGGGTAATGTCTCAACCTTTAAGGACGCGGGATCGGTTTCCTGATGTAACGGTTCGCTATCGGGCCAGTTTCGTCGAGTGACCCAGAATGGATTATCCCAACGCGCTTCAGAGGCATAAAAATCTCGTCCAATACGGGCAAAACGGTAAAACAGATGGTCGACCCGTTGTTGATAAAACTGCTTCGCTAACGCGGCACGTTCTGGTTGCTGTAACAGGGTGTTGATCACTGCAGGGGCTTGTAGGGCACTGGAAAGCGCTTGAAAAATACCATTACCCGAGAGTGGATCGACAGCCATCGCGGCATCCCCCACCCTGATCCAGTTCCCCCCCACCGCTTCCTTGCAAAGTACCGGCGTACTGGTGCGGGCATGGATAATCCCGCTTGGCTCGGCACTATCTAAAAAGGGCCCGGCACTCGGTAGCGTCCGTAAGATGCGATTGCAGTGATCAATTAACTGGGATTTATCCGGCAGATTAGCACTAGCCACATCAAAGGTCAGCTGCAGATAGCGTGTGCCATCGGACCAAGCCGCCATCCACGCCCAGCCATCCTGAAAGCTCTCAGCGGCGGACTGTGGTTGACAGGGCGCACCCTGCCAATATTGCAACAATGACACCGCTTCACTGCCGCGTAAGCGTTCAAGACCGGCACCGGGCGCACTGCGACCCCGCGCTTCCACCAGAAAATCAGCGGTGATCAGTTGTGCGGCAGCAACATCCCCATCAGTCTTAACCGAAATAGCATAACCGTCATCGTTCGGGTTAACCCTGTCCACACGACCATCAATAACCGTAACGCCCGCGGCCTGCAAATCCAACCCGATCCCTCGGTCTAACTCACTACGATTAATCAATCTTTCGGTATTGGCGCTATTGGTTTCACCGTTCCAACTAGCCATCCGTGGAGACGCCGCTGGTAAATTGGCGAGAGCCTGTTGAAAGCCCGCATTACGTAAACCTTCCAACACGCGTTCTGAGATCCCCTCAACCGCTTTAAAAGGTCGCGGCTGAGTGATGACGGTGACTTGATAACCCAGTTTTTTTAACCCTAATGCGGTGGCTCCTCCAGCAGGGCCGCCCCCAAGCACGACAATCTTTGCCATGCTCTGTTGGACACTGTTCATTATTCACTCCCTCCGTTGCGGGCACCTTCCGCCGCGGGGAAGCGCACTTCGACGCCAAAGTAACCGGCCTGACTTTCCAGCCAGTGATCGACCGCCGCCTGCTGAGCCTTTCCACCTTCGCTCAAATAGCGGCCAATATGACCGGTCAACTGAGCACAGCCGGCACTGGCACCGATCACCCCGTTGGCGGCTTTTACATAACCACCAAAATCCGCATATTGGGTTTTCAAACAGGATAACTGAGTAACGTTTTCACAACGGGCATCGCCGGTCATACGAAACACACCGGGATAAGCCGAAGGGTAAACAGGGTCCCCTTTAGCAGGCGACGAGGCACAGATGATCACCCCAGCAGCAACCGCCTTTTCACAGGCACGGCGTAACACCTCTCGGTCATTACGAAGCCCTAAGCTCAGATTGATAAGATCAACCTTCTGTTCCACCAACCAATCGATGGCGGCGGCCACTTGTGCCGGTGTTGTGCTTAAACGCTCGTGGAAGATCTGGGCAATAGCAAAGTCTGCTGCCGGTGCTTGGGTTGCCATCACCTCTAACAGCGCAGAACCATGCCCAAGTTGATCATCACCGGCCGGTGTTAAGACGACACCCTCATCATATTTAAACCCCTGCGCGGCAATCACCCGCTCGACGCCGGTCTTTGCCGATCTGGCAAAACCACAACCGCTATCAACAATACCGATTATCACCGGGTTGGATGTTGTTAATCCCATGTTACTCAACCTCCGACACTGAGTTTTCTACCACCAGCTGGCCACCTTTTAATTCAATCCGCAGATCAACCCCACTGAGCGTCGAGGCCCGATGGCTGATCAGGATCCGGGTTTTACCGGCAAACACCCGGTTAACATTGGCAATCACTTCGGTTTCGGTGGCTTCATCCACCGCCGAGGTCGCCTCATCTAAAATCAAGATCACCGGCTGCTGCAAAATCGCCCGAGCGATCGCCACCCGTTGTTTCTGGCCACCAGACAGCTGACTACCACGTTCACCCAACGGGGTTTCTAAGCCCAACGGCAGGGACTCAATTAACGCCGACAATTGGGCCTGTTCCGTGGCGGCTAACACCTCGGCATCGGTCGCCTCTGGCGCGGCATAACGGATATTCTCCATCAAGGTGCCGCGAAAGATAGTGATATCTTGGCTCACCAACGCCACCCGCTTACGCAGTTCCATTGGTGCCAATTGCTTCAAATTAATACCATCGATCAAAATACGCCCCTGCTGCGGATCGTAATAGCGCATCAGCAGATCAATCACAGTGGATTTACCCACCCCAGAGGGGCCAATCAAGGCGATACTGCCGCCAGCAGGCAGCACAACACTGGCATGATCGAGAATCGTTGCGCGATCTTGATAGCGGAAGCACACCCGATCAAACTGAATTTCACCGCGCATATCATCGGCCAGTGTGGTGGGGTTCTCAGGTGCAGCGATATCCGGCTCTGCCCGACGCAAGTCCATGACCCGATCGAGGCTGACCGACATCCGCTGAATCGCCACATACAGCCCCAATAAACTTTGCACTGGGCCGGTGGCCATCCCCAAATAGGTCGAAAACGCGATTAAAGAGCCCAATTGCCACTGCCCTTCAATCACCCAATAACCGCCGATCAGAAATGCTGTGGCGCGGGTCAGTGAGGTCAGGGTGCCGGGCACCGCTTGAGTGAAAAATTCGGTGACCTGTAGTTTAAGCAGATCGGTAAGATAGTGATTACTCAGGTTATGCAGTTTACTGGATTCCCGTTTTTCTTGGGATACCGCCTGAATAAACTTCATTGCAGGCAGGGTTTCCACTAAAAAAGAGCTAAGATCGGCCGAACGTTCGCGAATAATCCGCGCTTGGCGCTCAACTTTACGGCGCATCCAGCGCAGCCAAAGCACTTCTAAAGGAATCAGCACCAACACTAATAACGAGAGCTTCCATGAAAGCGTTATCAAGAGTGCGAACGCGCCAGCCAAACCCAACACACTGCTTAATGCCGAGAACATACTATCAACGGCAAAGCGCTGAATCTGAGACACATCCCCATCGAGACGGGAGAGAATATCGCCGATCCGTCGGCCACCATAAAACTGCGGCGACAGGGTTTGTAAATGCTCATACAGATGTTCGCGCAGGGCAAACAGAATTCGACCCGATAAACGGGTGTGTAGATAGCGGCTAATACCCGACAAGCCGGTGCTGAAGATACCGACGAAAATCATCGTTACCGCCATGGTGACTAACATGCCGTAATCTTTCGCCAGCAAGCCCTCATCAATCAGCAACTTGGTTAGCCAGGGTTGCAGCAACACTAACGCGGAGGAACACACCGACAGCAGCATTAAGCCAATTATCGCTTTTGATTGCGGTCGAACAAAGGTATAGAGCCAACGAAACGCCTCTTCTAACCGCTCTCGATCCTGCCCATCAATTGCTGCACTTAACCATCTGATCATGTTGACTCTTTTTATTATTCGCTTTAAATACAAAAAAGGCTGTCACCGGACAGCCTTTTACTTAACAGAACAACAATCGTCAGCTTACTTCAAAAATGCGATCCGCATGGCTGAGGTAGACTGATCACCCGGTAATTTGATTGAACCAATTTTCTCTAATGTATCAGGATCGTGGATCGAGATATCACTCGAAGTACCACCCACATAGATGGTCCGGTTTTGCGTCATATTTAGGTCGTAATAGGTATGTTCCATATTATGCACTGCGAGGGTCTTTTTCTCGCTAATGTCATGTTTGGACAGCGTATTAAACGCTCCGTAGAGTATATTACTATCGGTCGGATCGGTAATAAAGTTGAACACGATAAACTCAAACGGCAATATTTCGCCCTGTTCAACCTCACCGGTTTTAAGATCTACCCGGCTCATACCCCACCAGAACTCAGCTTTCTCCATATCACCCGGATCACCGTTCCACTTAATGGTGAAGTACGGCAGGATAAACTCATCTGCTTGCTCCCCTAAGGTGTGCATGGCAAACGCGTCAGGCTGTGTCCAGCTATCGCCCCGCTTCCAGTTTTGTAACAACGTCAGTACACGAATATCACCGTTTTGCGGATTAATCGCCTGCACATCATTACCACCGAGAATGACTTCACCGGTATCCATTGCCATGATCTTGGTGATCTGACGATCGACCGGGAAAGTTCTGATCGGCTTAGCATTAAGCCCAGCACTGGTGTCATATACCGCCAGTTGAGGTTCCATCACTTCATAGCGATCATTCAACTTACGGGTTGGGTTTTGCACCGTGTACAGCTCTTTACCATCTCGGCTAACCGCCAGTGACACAAAGCTTTTAACGGTAACGTTGTCATAAGATTGCTTCGCCGAGAAGACGATATCGCAGTTGGTAATATCAAAGCCAACCACATCTTCCCATTTATTGGTGCCGACATAGGCAATACGGCCATCCGGAGACGGTTCAACCGTCCCCTGACCAAAGGTGCCTGGCACATCACAGCTGCGCACAATTTTATTGGTTTCAGTATCGATCACATGCAACTGATTCGGACGGGTCACCGTCAACAGATATTCATGGCCACCGCCTTTCATACCGTTGAGATCCGCCGACGGGCTCATCGCACAACCAGACATCAGGGCAACAGTACCGGCGATACCAACCAAGGCAGCGGCTTTTATTGTATGGGTAAATTTCATCTGTGCCTCCTTCACTTCTGCTCTTCAGGGAAAATGCCGTCCAGCTTGCGCCAGTCTTCATCCGCCTTCGCCACATCCTGAGACCAATCAGGATAGTTACTCATGGTGTCAGGCACCTGAGCAGGCCACCAGCAGGCATCAGCACAACCATATAGATCAGATTCCATCGGTTGACACAGTGAACCCAAACCACCGAACGCATCGACTTCCCAGCCTGGATCATTAGTGGACGTACAGCCCACGATGGTTTGCATAGCAACGACTTCTTCGACATCACCGGTCGATGTTGCCTTGTCGATCATTCTTGCTTTTTTATTAAACGACTTAAGATGTTTCATTTTCAAGCTCCTCGTCGCGGAGTCACATGGGCATCAAAAAAGCCCGGATTTTCTAGCATGATGTGGGTGTACGCTCTAACACCGAAGTCGACCCAGTCACGCAGTAGGTCGCAATAGTGATAAGAGGGTACGGTCGCATCACCGTATTTGGCATAACTCTCGTGATAACAACCGCCAGAACAGATATTGCGGATTCGGCAGGTTTCGCAGCCGGTATCGGTACGATCTAATCGGGTTTCAACAAATTCAGCTAATGCCGGTTTATCCAAGCCTTCGCTCACATCGCCAAACAGAGGCTGATCCGAGCCGGTAAACCGGTGACAGAGGTTAATACCGCCTTTAGTATCAACCGCAAGCAAGCCAACACCCGCACCACAGGGCAATTGTTTCTTATTACCCTCGTGAATATCGGTCATCAGCATATGCATATTGCCGTAGCCTAGATTTTTGCCCTCAAGAGCCGCATCCAGATACTTTTGGCCTAACCGCTTCATACCCGCAAACACCTCAACCATCTCTTCACCGGTGAGGTTGAATGAGGAAATATCGCCTGAGGTCACAGGGCCAAAGCCCACTTCGGCAAAGCCGAGATCGTGATACAGGTGATCGAATATAGCTTCTACATCGGTGATACCTCGCGTCAACGTCACCCGACAGCCAACAGGGCGGGCGTTGTAGCGTGCTAACACCATTTGCGCCTTACGTTTAACGACATCGTAAGTGCCTTGGCCACCGACACTGATCCGGTTTTTATCGTGCATCGCCTTCGGCCCATCCATCGAGATGGTTAAGCCAAAACGGTGCTCGTTAAACCAGTCCACCAGCTTTTCGTTCAGCATGGTGGCGTTGGTGGTCATGGTGAAACTCACCTCTGCTTCACGGGTCGAAAACAACTCTTCACAATAAGCCACGACATTACGTATTAACGGCATATTGGTGAGCGGTTCGCCACCGAAGAACACCACGTTGTACTGACGCTGATCCGGAGACTCTTTCAGCATCATCTCGATCGACTGAACCGCTGTTTCAAAGCTCATCTTGTCACCCTCAGATGGGGTGGTCAGATCTTCTTTATAACAGTAAGTACAGCTGAGGTTACAACCGGTATTGGTGTTCAAAACAATGGTTGTCAATGGAAACTGGTCCACCGGTTTCGGATCAATATTGATCTGCTCCCGGGCACCCTTTTCAACCACAATTTTCAGTGTCTTTAACTCATCCAGAGTATCAACCACATCACCGGCACTGAACCGACCATCAAACCGTTCACGAATTTGAGGAGCAGAGACCTCCCCCTCTGAGGTAAACAGTTCAATAAGCTCACGGCCCAGATCATCCAGCTCAAACAGACTGCTGGTTGGCACATGGAACAACATCCGTCGTTCCTCCACATCTACGAGGTGTAGATTGGGTTTTACCAGAGTTAAAGATCCCATATTCAATTTCTCTTCTTGTTATTGGTAACAGCGGTCATTAACAATTGTTATCGGTGCCAGTCTTACTGAATGGCGCGTTTGATATAACTCGGCACTGCCACCAACAGATCCGCTTCACCTTCAACCGCTTTACCACCCTCTTTAACCGTCGCTACCACCGTCAACATACCGACGTTATTGGCAGACATGCGACGTTTAGGGTTAAGACCCGTATCGCCCGGAGTGAAGATACCTTTGCTATCGATGGTGCCAGCATACTCAAGATCTTTATCTTCAGCCGCCACTTCGTTTTGAGGTTTAAGCGACCAGTTAGCAGGCATATAACCGAGGTTTAAATCATCCTCAGTGCCTGGTTTACCGTCAGCACCCGCGGCAAAAGCGATGGCGCGGAAGGTTGATTTGATCTTAGGAATCTTGCCGCCATTGCCACCGATACGTGCCAAGCCATGCATAGGAGAAACCTGCACCGCCGCCACTTTATCGTACACCGCTAGCTGCGCTTTCGCCTTGGCCGAACCAACGGAAACATCACGCATACCCACAGCGGCAGAACCCGACGCTTTCGCTAACACCACAACACGATCCGCATCACGTGACAGGACTTTAACCACCTGAACACCTTTGCCTAGTTTCACCGCACCGTTGAGGTAACCACCTTTAATGGTGATTTGAGTTTGCTGGCCTTGCTTAATCGCCGCCGGAGACAGAGCAACGATACCCGTTCCATTGACGGCTTTCAGTTCGCCACCGATTTCGTCATGGGCGCTTTGATACATCCGTCCAGTCAGCGTAGAGCCATCTTCAGAAGCGGCCATGACTTGACGTACACGAACACCATCAAGGGTCAAACCGGCACGCCATTCAAAACCAGAAAAGACTTTAGCACTACCCGTACCGCGCAGTTCAGAGCCATCGGCATAATGCCCGACCATGGTGACGGAATAGTTATCTTTTGAGGTTTGAGCGGCCGTCAGCACAGCACTGTAATCACCTTTTTCTGGCATGAAGCCAGAAACAGACCAGCTACCATTAAGCACAGGCTTGGCTGCGTTTTCCCACTTAGCCCAAGCTGCATCATTGAAGGCATAATCCATCGCCAGCTTAGGGGCCGTTTCATTCAGCGCAATATCGTACCAACGACGATCTCGCGACAAGGCGTGTAGTTCTAGGGTTGGATGCACCGCCATATGGGTGGTTACCAACTCTTTCCACTCGCCTTCAGTCCGGCGCTGCAGACCAAAGCGGGCGTTTGAATGACACCGGGCACACATTTCGACATACGCTGGATCAACGTCTTCAACAACATTTGGCTGTTGTTCTAACGCATAGCGATGCTTAGCGGTTTCGGACGGCGCCAAGCCTTGAGTATCAGACAGATACTTAATCAGTGTCTGTTTTTCTTCGCTGGTTATATGTAAGCCATTAAGATGCTCCATACGTTGCAGCGTCATCTGCCAGCCTTCCGGCGTTTTGCGTTGTTCACTGATTCTAGAATAAGGTTTGTCAGGATTATCGGTCTGAGTATGACAAAGAAGGCACTTAGCCTTAATGATCTCATCCCCACCCATAGCCCAACTCGCCCCAGGGGTTAGCATCGTCCCCACCAGCGCCAGTGCACTCGCATTGAGTAGTGCATACTTGGATTTATTATTATTCAAGGCCAATCACTCCTGTAAGAATTATTTTGCAGCACCGGTATTGTCAATTAAATACCGGCGCAGGCCCTCATCTTTCATTATTAGATCGCTGCTCACCAGCTTCACCCAAACTAACGGTCAGGTGTAAATGAATTTCCGGGGATTTGTGTTAAGTTGTCCGTTAATGTAACAAGATGTAACGATTACCGATTAATAACAAATAAACTTATTACGTTACAATTAGTTACCCTGAAAACGATCTACACCCGGGTTTCGCATGAATCACTGTTCCGACAGCGAAGTGCTTGGTAGACTCGATGGTGACGAGTAACCACAAAATGATAATAGTTGCAGACCATGAATCTATCCATTGAACAGCCACACATTCTGATTGTTGAAGATGACTTTGCCTCCCGTGCGCTGCTGGTCAGCTATTTCGAAAGCGAAGGCTACCGGGTCAGTGAGACAGATCATGGCGAAAGCCTAGTACAACGGGTATTGGATGAAACCATCAACCTCGTGCTGCTCGATATTAACCTGCCGGGTAAAGATGGCTTATCCCTCACCCGGGAACTGCGGGCGCATTCCAAAGTGGGCATTATTCTGGTCACCAGCAAAGGCGATGAGATCGACCGTATTGTTGGCCTCGAGCTCGGGGCCGATGATTATGTTACCAAACCCTTTAACCCTCGCGAGCTACTGGTGCGGGCCAAAAACCTGCTCTGGCGGGTGACCGATCAGGCAACCCCAGAAAAAAACAACAGTCGTCATCTAATCCAGTTTGAAGGCTGGACCCTCGACTGCAGCCGCCGCTTATTAGAAGGCCCCGATGGTTCGGAGCGGCTGCCAGAGGGTGAGTTTAAACTCTTTCATGCACTGATCAGCAGCCGTGGACAGGTGCTCAGCCGAGACCAGCTAATGGATGCGATCCATGACCGCGAATGGACCCCCAATGACCGCTCGATCGATGTTTTAGTGGGTCGCTTACGGCGTAAACTCAACGACAACCCTCTCGACCCTCACTTTATTTTGACCGCCCACGGAGCCGGTTACATGTTTGCCGGTGAGGTAAAATAACCCATGGGGGTCTTGCCTGGGTTTAAACTACTGAGCATCATCCATCGGGGTAAACACTGCACCATCAGACGGGCCATCAGAGAGAGCGATCAACGCCTCGTCATCATCAAACAGCTGAATAACAGCACCAACACCCCGGAAGAGTTACACCGTTTCGAACATGAAGATGAGTTACTCAGCGCCTTAAATATTGATGGCATCGTCGCACCGCTAATGTTCGCCAGCGTGAACACTCGCCCGATATTGGTATTCCCCGACCGAGGCGGTCTCTCCCTACGACAAACATTGCAGCAAAAAGAGGCCCATTGGCATGAGATACTGCCGATGGCCATTGCCATCAGCGAGCTACTGGGCAGACTTCACAGTGAACGGGTGATTCACAAGAAACTATCACCGGATAATATTCTCTGGTTAGCCGACAGCGGCACGGCTCAGTTGATCGACTTTTCGCTAGCCACCCGCCTCACCCGCGAACAGGCTAGTTGGAACTCACAACAGATCTCGATTGATGATCTTCGTTATATCGCCCCAGAACAAACCGGCCGTATCAACCGTCATATCGATTATCGCAGCGATTTCTACAGTCTCGGCGTCACCCTATATGAAGCCTTTTGTGGCCGCCCACCCTTTCGCAGTGACGAACGCCTAAAGCTTATTCACAGCCATATTGCCAAGCACCCGAAAGCACCACACAAAGTCAATCCAGCAGTACCAGAGATGCTGAGTCGTATCGTGCTAAAACTGATGGCCAAAGATGCCTCAGAGCGCTACCAATCCAGTTTTGCTCTATCGCAAGACCTGAAAAAATGTCTCGACCTCTGGCATCAGTTAGCATCGATCCCGCTATTTAACTTGGCCAGCCAAGATATTTCTGAACACTTTTCGGTGCCCCAGCGACTCTATGGCCGCGCCGCGACCATCCAAAAGCTGCGTAACAGTTTTGATCAGATGATGATGCGGCGCCAAGAATTGATCCTTATCACCGGTTATGCGGGAGTCGGTAAATCGAGTCTGGTACATGAATTACGGCATTATATTCATGAGCAAAACGGACGCTTTATTAGTGGCAAATTCGACCAATTTCGTCGAACACGCCCCTATTCTGGTATTTTTATCGCGTTACAAGCGCTCATCCGGCAACTGCTGACCGAGAGCGAACAAGAGATCTCGTTATACCGGGAAGCCATTCTTAAATCACTGGGCCAACATGCTGGTGCACTGGTGCGACTGCTGCCCGAACTGGAACTGGTAATCGGCAAGCAACCGAGCGAAAATCGAGTCTCGGTCTTGGAAGAACAAAACCGTTTTTCCCGTCTGGTCAAAGCACTGCTGCAGGTGTTCGCCACCGAAGAGCAGCCACTGTTACTGTTTCTTGATGATCTCCATTGGGGCGATCTAGCATCCTTTAACCTAATTACCTCACTATGCGAAAACGGCGATATTCCCAATTTATTACTGGTCGGTAGCTATCGCGACCAAGAAGTCGGCCCGACCCATCCGTTAACACTGGCCATCGGGCGTATCAAAAAAGGCGGCTGCCACCTCAGTGAAATATTGCTTGAGCCGCTGAATAAAGCGCAAATTATCCGCCTCATCGCCGACACCTTGAGAACCGAACCGCAACGCTGTACCGCGCTAGCACAGATCTGTCTCGAAAAAACCCAGGGTAACCCTTTTTTCCTGATTCAGTTTCTCTACTCGCTTCACGATGACGGTTTAATCAGTTTCCATGAAAACCGCTGGCAGTGGGATGAGCAGAAAATTCAGTCGCGGGAGATGAGCGACAACGTTATCGATTTGATGGTCAGTAAGATTCAGAAACTGCCTAAAAATAGCCAGAACGCCCTGCAGATGGCCGCCTGTATCGGTAGCCCCTTCGACCTTAACACCCTTTCAACGGTCCTCGAGTTAACCATTCCGCAGCTGACTGAAGGGCTTTTTAACGCGGTGCGTGAAGGGCTATTGATTCCTCTGAATATCAACTACCCAAGCCTTTCGGGACTCACCTTTGAGCGACACCGCTACCGGTTTGTCCATGACCGAATTCAACAGGCCGCTTACTCACTGATCCCTGAAGCGCTGCGACAACAGCTCCACCTACAGATTGGTCGGTTATTACAGCAACGTTTCGCCGGCCAAAGCAGCGCCCCAATATTTGAAATCACCAACCACCTCAACAGTGCTCGCTCACTCATAGAATCGACTGCCGAACTCACCGAGCTGGCATCACTCAACTGCCAATCCGGTATACAAGCACTCGATTCCGCCGCCTTTGATGCCGCTCAAGATTATTTTGAAACCGGTATCGAACTGCTGCCTGAGGATTGTTGGCAGCAACACTACGAACTGACCTTAACACTCTATAAAAGTGGCGCTGAAGCCGCTTATATTCGCTCGCGGTATGAGCAGATGGACACTCTGATCGATCAGGTCATTGCCAACGGCAATAATGTCCTCGACCGTGTCAAAGTCTATGAGATCAGAATTCAATCCTATATCGCCCGCAACAAATTTGATCAGGCGATGAATGAAGCCTTACAAGTACTGCCGATGCTCGGGGTCGTTTTGCCGCAGAATCCCGGCCGAGTGCATATTTGGAAAGGCATTCTGCGTACCCAGTGGCTGTTACATCGGCGCACAGCCGAACAGATACTCAGCGCTCCACCGATGCAAGATCCCCATGATTTGGCGGCCCTGTCGATTCTGGCAAGTATGTTTGGCGCGGTAAAATTCTCCAGTTCGGCACTGCGACCACTGGTAATGGCCAAAGAGGTCGAATTAACCCTAACGCGGGGCATAACCGCCCATTCGGCGATGGCCTTTGCCGGTTATGCCGGCACCCTCTGTGGTAAGTATTCCGCCATTGAACAGGGTTATCGCTTGGGCTGTGTGGCAATGGAACTCGATCAGCGACAACCCGATCGTCTGTTACATCACCGCACCACCTCCCTGTTTGACTCCTATGTACGGCATTGGAAAGAGCCATTGAAAAACTCTATCGACTCCCTGTTAGAGGGGCATCAACAGGCCATTAACTGCGGTGATGTGGAATGGGGTAGTTATTGCCTCGCCGCCTGGATTCAATATGCCTTCACCCAAGCGGATAACTTCGCCGAGATTCAACCAACCATCGAGAGTTATACCCGTTCGTTGCAACAATACGGTCAGAAACCCTCGATCCAATACTCGTTACAAGCATTGCAGGCCATCGATAATCTACTGGGGCGAAATGCCAATCCCAATGGCTTTTTCGGCCGCTTCTTCACCCAAGAGATGCTCGATCAAAACCATCGTGAAGATCACCGCACCGCCATCGCCACCTACCATTATTATGCGGCGCTGTTCTGCTATATCATCGAAGACTACCCTCAGGCACTACAACATTGTCAGACCGGTATGCCCTACCTACCCCATATTGTCGGCACCTATACCTCGGCCTGTTTAGAGTATCTGACCGCCCTATCGCTACTGGCACAGCTCGATGAGTTCAGCGTGTTGCAGCAGCGACAAAAGTTAACAACGGTACGACGCATTATCCGCCGGGCTAAACGCTGGGCCTATCACGGCCCGGAGAACCATCAGTATTTCGCCGATCTACTGCAGGCCGAATATCACCGCGTCTGCCACCGCTATAGTCAGGCGATGGACTTTTACGATGCGGCTATCCGTGAAGCGCAGAATAACCACTTTCATTTGATTGCCGCATTGGCCCGGGAAGTGGCTGGCCGCTGCTATCTCGAATGGGGTAAGGATAATATTGCTAGCACCTATTTAAATGAGGCGTGGAGCGATTATCTGAAGTTACAGGTCAAGCCTAAACTGCAGCAATTACAGCAACAATACCCCGAGATGTTTGGTGACCGGAACATCACCAGTAACCACAATAACAAGACCGTCATTAGCGTCGATGACTCCGCTAATATTTCCAACCAACATCTGGATATTATCTCGGTGATCCGTTCTTCTCAGGCGATTTCCGATGAGATCGAACTGGAAAAATTGCTCGGTCGATTGATGACCTTGGCGTTAGAAAGCGCCGGTGCTCAGCGCGCCATTCTGATCCTTAAAGACAAAGAACATCTGTATATCGAAGCGGAAGCCGAATCCGACCGGACGCCCCACTTCTTTAACGGCCTAGCCTTGGAGGATAGCAACCGCTTACCCACCAGCATTATTCACTATGCGGCCCGTACCAAAGAAACCGTGGTATTGAGTAATGCCCACAGCCATGAAATGTTTATGCAGGACAGTTATATCCGCAAACATAAACCACGTTCACTGCTGTGCAAACCTATTTTATATCATGGCGAACTGACCGCGGTGCTATATCTCGAAAACAATGAGAGTCGCAATGTCTTTGACCCGTCTCGTTTAGAAACGCTGCAAATCCTCTCGGCGCAGGCAGCGATCTCCATCGAAAATGCCAAGCTCTACTCCAGCCTAAAACATTCAGAACAGGAATACCGTTCACTGTTTGAAAACACCGTCGAGGCGATTTTTAGAGCCAGCCCTCAAGGACACTTTATCTCCGCCAATCCAGCGTTGGCCGAGTTACTTGGCTATTCCTCTCCGGCAGAGTTTCTTAACGCGATTACCGATATTGCCAGCCAGTGTTTTGCTAACAGCCATGATTTGCACAGTTTTCTACAACAGCTGGCTCAGAACAACCGTGTCACCGATTTTGAAACCGAATGGTTGCGCCGGGATGGCTCCAGCGTCAATCTATCGATCTCGGCCCGACGTGAATTGGATAATCGCGGTAATGCACTCTATTACGAAGGCTCGCTTACCAATATCACCGAGCGCAAAGCCAAAGAGCAGGCCCAACTAAACCTACAGCGCTCAGAAGCGTCCAGTCAGGCTAAATCAGAATTCTTGGCCACCATCAGCCATGAAATCAGAACCCCGATGAATGGTATTCTAGGTATGGCGCAGCTGTTGGAAACCCAGCAACTGCAACCGGAGCAACGTAAACATGTACAGGCTATCTACCAGTCGGGACAAACCCTGCTTTCCATTCTTAATGATGTGCTCGATTTCACCAAGGTTGAAGCCGGGCAGACCGAACTCGATCTAACCCCTTTTTCAATCCAGCAGGTGTTGGAAGAACTCGAACTGATTCTTCGGCCGATGGCGCACAATAAACAACTGCAATTACAACTTACGATTAACGACCCATTGCCCGAGGTGGTGATCGGTGATCGGCGCAGCTTAGGCCAGGTGCTGATGAACCTCTGCGCCAATGCGATTAAGTTTACCCAGCAAGGCTATGTGACCATCACCGTGTGCTGTGAAACCAGCGGTGACACTATCGGACTCCATGTCACCATAGAAGACAGCGGCATTGGCATTCCCAAAGAATCCCACCATCGAATTTTCCAGCACTTTTCCCAAGCCGATTCCTCGATTACTCGCCGTTATGGGGGCACTGGACTCGGGCTGGCGATCAGTAAAAAAATAGTCGAGCTGCAACAGGGAGAGATCGGCTTTGATAGTGAAGCCGGTAAAGGCAGCCGCTTCTGGTTTAGCCTACCCTACCAGCGGCCCACTGAAGCGACACAAAACCCTGCCCAGCCCGCCAAGCAAATCAAAGGTCAACCGCTGCGTATTCTACTGGTTGAAGATACTGAAATTAATCAACAGGTGGCGACCGGTTTACTGGAAAGTGACGGGCACTCGGTGGATATTGCCGCCAACGGCTATCAAGCGCTGCAACTGCATGATCAGCATGACTATGATCTGGTATTAATGGATATCCACCTGCCCGATATGGACGGTATGGAAACCACCCGCCGGTTGCGCCAGCATGCTCAGTCAGCCAAAGCCCATATCCGGGTGATCGCTCTCACCGCCAGCATCACCGAAGCAGAGATCAATAACTACTATTCCGCCGGTATCGATGCGGTGATCGGCAAACCGATCCAATTCACCGAACTACAGCAACTGATTGGTAAACAACAATCAAAATTAGGTAAGTCAATCACTACCATGGATACGCCTGCGAATAACGCACAACCCACCAGTGACAATCACTACCTAAACCCCTCACTGGTGCAACAGCACGCCGATATGCTGGGAATGGAAAAATTCGCACGTCTGATCGGCCAGCTTGAATCCCAATGTGAACAGCTGATCAGCGAATTAAAACACGCTCAGCAACAAAACAATCTGACACAACTTCGCTCGATCGCCCACCAACTTAGCGGTGCCGCCGCCAATTTTGGTCTGCTGGCTTTAGCCAGCCAGTGTAAAGCCTTAGAAGAAAACCGCGAGACCCCAACGCCAAACACCTATGATGCACTGCGTGACCTGTTACTGACCAGTCTGACTAAGCTGCGGGAATTTAATCAACAACACGGCGCTAAACCTTAACCGCTAAGAATCGCTAGCCCTCGGCCATTAAACGAAAAAAGCCCCTCAATGAGGGGCAAAACGGTAAAACAAAAGGAGATCACCGGATAACCCTCCGGCAGGGTAGAAAAGACAAGCCTGCAGGAATACAGGCTCACATGGCTGTCATCTATCGAGTGACAGCCATGATGAGAGGCATAAATCAGCCCCTATTTATTGATATTAAGCACCTGAATTGAGGTATATTCCAGCAGACCTTCTTGGCCAAATTCAACACCAAAGCCAGACATCTTACAGCCACCAAAGGGAGCATAAGGCAGCAACTCGGAATGACCATTGACCCACGCGGTGCCACACTCAAGTCGGGCTGCAACCAGCGCTGCTTTGGCCGTATCCGAAGACCATACCGAACCCCCTAAGCCCTCATCAGAGGCGTTGGCTCGCTTAATCGCATCATCAACATCGCTATAACGGATCACCGGTAAGACCGGGCCAAACTGCTCTTCATCCACCAAACGACAACCATCGGTTACATCAGCAACAATGGTCGGTGGATAGAAGTAACCAGCACCTTCGATCGGTGCACCACCACACAGAATCCGCGCGCCATTAGCCCGTGCATCTTCGACCAAATCATTCACTAAGCTAAACTGCTTACGATTTTGAATAGGGCCAAAAGTAACGCCCTCGTCCAAACCATTACCTACGGTTTGCTTCGCTGCTTCATCGGCCAGCTTCTCGCACATCTCTTCGTAGATAGAATCATGTACATAGAGACGTTTTAGCGCCGCACAGGTCTGTCCCATATTAAGGAATGAGGTCTGGAAAACCGCTTCCGCAATCGCCGAAGGATCAGCATCGGGCAACACAATACCCGCATCGTTACCGCCCAGTTCCAGCGTCAGACGCTTAAGGTTTCCAGCGGCGCCACGCATAATATTTTGACCGGTCGGGGTCGATCCCGTAAAGACGATTTTGCTAATCCCTGGATGACCAGACATACCACTACCAATACCGGATTCACCGGTAACAACATTCACCAGCCCTGCCGGTGCGACTTCATTGATAATCTCAACCAGACGAATCGTGTTGAACGGCGTCAAACCGGACGGTTTAGATACCACCGTATTACCCGAACGGATCGCTGGCATAATATGCCAAACAGCAATCATCAGCGGCCAGTTCCAAGGCGTGATCGAACCCACAACGCCCAATGGCTTACGGTGTACTTCAACCCGTTTAGCCTCGCCATCTTCGAGCACTTCAACCGGCATCTCTAACTCAGCGGTAGCCCGAGTCCAAGCAACGGCTCCGCCCACTTCCATCTGTGCCAAAAACAGCGGTTTACCCTGCTCTTCAACGACAATACGTGCCAACTCATCGGCATTCGCTTCAATTCGATCAGCAATGCTATGTAACAACGCCTTGCGTTCTTCAGTGCTGGAATACTGCCAAGTCTCAAAACAGGCCTGTGCTGCAGCAATCGCATCGTCGAGCTGTGCCAAACTCGCTTCAGGGCAGTGCGCAACCACATCTTCCGTGGCGGGATTTAAAACCTCAAACTGGCCAGCAGCGCCGGCCACTTTCTGACCATTAATAATTAACGAGTAGTGTTTCATGCTCATATTCCTTTGTTACCGAAATGCCGTTGCCCTAACCGAGGGCAACGGCTCATTTATAATTATGCTGTGCAATCAGAACGGTACGATCGCAATAACCTGTGCGTAAAAGTTATCCGACTGAGTATTCTGAGTTTGGTTGCTATTATCCGGTGAATAAACACCAATTAACGGGCTAATAATCAGGTGCTCGTTAACCACCCACTCCGCGTAAAGATCCACTTCTTGGCCTTCCGAGTTAGCACCAAAGGTCGATGAATCACTGAAATCAAAATACAGTGCACCGATCGATAACATCTCGGTTGGAGAGGCTTTCAGAGCGACATGCTGAATCGTCGCAGATGAACCGAATGGTCCAGCATAGTTAGCGGCGACTTCACCTTGGAACCAAGTGCCGTAGCCACGGTTGAAACCATAAAACAGTGAATCAAAACCTTCATCATATTTGGTATAACGGTAGGTCACTTGAGGTGACCATGCGACATCAGCAAAGGTCCAACCCGCCTCAGCATACCAAGCATTGGCATCATCGGAGTTATCACCTTGGCTCTGATCAGCATATTCAGCCGACAGGAACAGGTTCTCAACACCGGCGTTACCCTGATAACGCACACTCATGGTTTTTTGGCCATCACGGGCGGTATTATTCACCGCGTCCAGACCTTTGATATAAGTACCACCAAAGGTACCTAACTCAGTAATATACTCAATATTAGCCCCGGCTAGCTCCATTTCGGCCTGTCCGGTGTTATCAGAATGTAGATAGAACAGATCCCCCCGCAGGCCATCATCTCCGCCAATACGGGCAATCGCTGTCTGGTCGAATGCCTTACGGGCAGCCAGCCAGTAAGCACCACCACGGTTAGAATCGGGGAACACACCTTCACCAAAATTCAGTGCATCGCCATTAATCAAAAACCCATCACCGATGGAAAAGTTTTGACGACCAAATGAAAGGTCTAGGGTATCGGTACGAAAGCCGATATACGCATCTTCGAGGGCTGTCCGACGTTCACTACCATCGGTATTACCGCCGGCATCACCGTCGCCCCAAGTACCGGACGACACAAAATTGATGCCGCCATAGACGGTCGCGGCTTCGGAGATCGCTTTACTACCGCTGAACCCGGCCTTCAAATAGCCTTCCTGCCAAGTAGAGCCGTTACCCGCTTTACCAAAGTAGTTTTCATCACTGCTGAAGGTACCAAGCACCGCTTCAATATCCAGATTCAGTTCGGCGCCATCTTCGGCATAGAGGTTATAAGCCTGTGCTGGCACGGCCATAGCCGCCGTGACTGCCGCCACTGCTGCAGTCAGCATGTAGCCTGAAAGCTTATGGCTGGTAAATTTTTTCATCGATGTGATCCTCCGCGAAGCCGCGATTTTTTTATAATATTGGGGTGCTGCAATCACTGAATAACCCAAGATTGCTATCGATTAGCCGGCTGCGAGATAGGGGAAACCTCGGCCGGTCAAACAGATACATTAAGCACTGAGACCAGACTAACCGTGGCGTGTAAACCAGTTTCCTGAAAAATGTGTAATGTTGTGCAGAAATGTAACGAAATAAAACAAACGGAGAAAACCAGCAAGCTACCTGGCTTTTGTACTGTTAAGCGAAAGAGCCCTTCTCTAAAAAGCGTCTTCAATAGTAATGGCTAAATCAGCGTGCTGTAGAGGATGGCAGGCAAAAATCGGGTTAGAGTGTTCGTTTTCAACACAAAGCAAACATGAGATCAGACAAACGAAAAGCGCCAGAGGCCCCCTCAGGGCGCTTTTCTATATCGGCAACATCAGTGACACAAAAACGTAATGACTGAACGAATGGGCCTGTGTTTAAAAACAGGCCGGAACAACTAACCGCTAAAACCGAGTGTTCATGGGAGCGGTGCATCCAGTTAAATAAATATGTACGAGGTAACGAAACCGGTTTCACCGCCCAATGGTGGGGATGGAGACGTCAGAAACTACTCCGTGAACAGTGTGATGCAGAGGCCAATTGCATTGAGTTTGCCTTATAAATGAAAAAGGCTGCTCCAAAACCCAACAGTAAAAAGCCTGAGACTAATGGCAGCACCGTATCATTGAAAAGCTGACCAACTATCGTGCCAAAAACAACCGCCAACAGAGTCGAAAGATTACCAATAACCGCAGAGGCAACACCGGCAATTCGGCCAAAAGGTTCCATCGCCATGGCATTTAAATTACCAAACTGCAAACCAACAAAAAACAGTATGCTCCAGAGATAGGTCATCAACAACCATAACGGTGGAACGCCCTGTAATCGCCAAGAGAGTAGCAGCATGATGCACGACAATCCCGCCACCGATAGCGCCGCCGTCAACGCTAACCGCGGTGCTCCCCAACGCATCACTAGACGTGAATTCAAATAGGAAGCCCCCGCAAAACTGACCGTGAGTGTCGCGAATAGCGCTGGGAACATATCACCCATCTGATAAACACCCTGCATCACCGGCTGAACGGAATTGATAAAACCAATAAAGGCACCAAAAATAAACCCCAACGCCAGCACGTAATACACCGCCGCCCGTGCTTGCAAGATTGATTTAAAACTTTTAACCGTCTCACTAATCGAAAACGGCACTCGGTCATGCTCGACTAATGTCTCTGGCTGTCTTAACCAAAACCACAGCCCAGCTATCACCGCCAGCGCCAACAGAAAGATAAAGATTTCCCGCCACCCAAACAGCCAAAGCACTCCCTGTCCAATTAAGGGCGCAACCACCGGCGATAAAATAAACACCGTCATCACAAGGGACAGCACGTGCGCCATCTCATCGCCTTTATATTGATCTCGAATAATGGCCAAGGTGATCGTTCTTGGGCCCGCCGCTCCCAGACCTTGTAGAAAGCGCCCCACTAACATCATTTCTAAGCTATCGGCCCAGAGCGCAACCAAGGTTCCGCACAAGAAGATCCCAAGACCTAAGTAGATTGATGTTTTCCGGCCTTTAGCATCGGCCAGAAAACCATAAATCAACTGTCCAACCGCCATGCCCGCGAAGATAGTCGAAACAACTAACTGAATATTATTCGATTCACCGACATCTAAATCGGCGGCCATCGGGTCGAGGGCCGGTAAAACCGCATCGATCGATAGCGCAACCATGCACATCAGCAACGCCATCAGACCAATAAACTCGACCGACACCCCTTGTTTAAGCGCTTTCATGCAGCATCCTAGGCTGAAAACAGGGGGCGTCTTAGCTCGCCCCTGCCTCACTGTTTATAACTGAATACACTCGGTGAGTGTTAAGCGTGGCTGGCCATAATGACTTTCAAGCCATTTTTTAGCTGTAAGGATTGCTCTTCAGATAGCCCCATAAGCACCTGCGCTTCATGTTGCTTAGCCAGTGCCAGTAGTTCATCGGCCCGCCGCCGCCCCTCGGGTAATAAAGCCAGCGTATTGTCTTGTAGTTGCACCAGCCCTTTATCGACCATCCAGTCAATGGTTTGTAGTAGCGCAACCTCGGGCTGCATTACGATCGGCGCAAGCGCCTCGAGGGTAATTGCTCCCCTATCACGCACCATCGCCAGAATACGCCACTCTTCCGGGTTAACATCGCCTTTGGCTTGTAATAAAGGATATAGATCCGCACTGAAACGGTTATAGGATTCACGCAACATATACAACAGATAGTCGGAGATAAAGGCACCGGATTGATCCGGTTTTTCATAGGTCACGGTTGAGGGATGCTGGCTCGATACCGAATAGCTGCCCCGGGTAAACACCAAGGGTAAATTACTATCCCGGTAGCGGTAATCGATAACTTCACCGACTAAAATCAGATGATCACCACCTTCATAAACAGCCCAGGTTTTACATTCAAACTGGGCCGAATAATCACTCAGCAACGGGCTGTCCCCTACCCCTTGGGTATACTCAACATCTTTAAATTTATCTTCGCCCCGACTGGCAAAACGGTTAGAGGTCTCAACTTGATCTCGGCTGAGTACATTAACGGCAAAGAATTCAGCATTTTCAAAGGTGGCTAAGCTATGCGCCCCTTTATCGATGCTCCACAAAATCAAAGGGGGTCGATCGACACAGAATTAAAACTGCTGGCGGTTACACCGACCGGCTCACCCTGTTCATCACGGGTTGTTATAACGGTTACCCCGGTGGGGAATTGCGATAGCGCCCGTCGAAAATCACGTATATCTAAATTTTGCATACTCATCTTTATCACCCTTTATATTTGAAACACCAGCATCTATATCGACTGCTTAACACCTAATACCTACATCTATCAGCTTGCACTTCTAAATCACTGTTTACCGGCTACTCTCAGGTTAATACCGTCAGAAACCGTTCATTCAGCACCCGGTCGTGATAGAAAATAGCTTTGCCTAGATCTTCAACCTTCCAAATGACCGGTTGATGATCGGGGTAGTGATAATCGCCGCCACAGAACACTTCATTACGGTTGCCCGAGGGGTCAAAAAAATAGATGGTCTGACCGTGGGTTAAACCATGCCGGGTAGGCCCGATATCGATCGGGGTATCGGTCATCGAGATCAGATCACCGGCTCGCAGGACCGCCTCCCAGCTATCGAGGAAAAAAGAGGCATGGTGGAATTTATTCGGTTCGGGACAGTCGATAAAGGCGACATCATGGGATTTCATCCCCACGGTCATAAAGATACCGACCTTCTGATTTTCAGGATCAACCACTTGCTCGGCTAGTTCAAAACCCAGTACATCGCGAAACAACATATGGGTCTGTTCGATATTTGGACCATATAACAGACAATGATCAAAACGGGTCGCCTTCATGCCCTTCAGATTGCGAGGCCAAGCGTCAGGGTTAATATTAGATATGCCCCACTTGCCGGTTTGTTGCTTGTCCGCATAGAGCTCAAAGTAATGACCCGTCGGTGCCTGAAAACGAATTCGACGACCGCAGCCAAACAACTCATCAGCGGGAATATGTTCAACCTCACAGCCATAGGCGATTAAATCCCCTTCAAGCTGCTCCAGCACGGCATTATTGAGCACTTTAAAGCCCATAAAATCCATGCCTGCCGTATCGGCCTGCCGAAGCACAACAGAAAACTTATCCACTTCGGTCCAGCCCTTAAGATAGACCCGCCCTTGAGCATCTCGGTCCACCTCAATTAAGCCCAACAGTTCACTATAATGGCTGACCGCTTCAGCCAAATCTAAAACCCGAATCTGCACATGACCCGGCCGCATAATACCTTTTCTCATCGTGACACCTTCTTTCTTATTATTGTCTAAGTGACAAGCAACCCAACCGGTCATCGGTCCATTCGGGGATGCCGTGCCAATGTGTTATTCGCAGACCGCCATATCACTCTTTAATCGGCACAATCAGCACGGGGCGATCCGATAGCTGTAATACCGCTTGGGCGGCAGAGCCGAGAAAAAACCGCCCCAATAACGAATGAGTTCGTGTGCGCGAGCCCATCACGATCAGATCAGCCTGCAGCTCATCGGCCACCTTAATGATGGTCTCAGCGGCGGGCCCTTCTTCTAGGCGCGTGATAGGTTGCTGTTGCAGCGGCTTATCCATGAGCTCCTCAAGACAAAACGTCTCGATACGATCAGTCATCAAGGCTTTCAGTTTATCGATACCCTCGGCACGCATTTCCGCCAACCCGGGGGAGCTCAGATAGCCTTCGACCAGTGTTTTGGTCGCCGCATTTGCCGGCTCGACCACATGTAAGAAGATTAATTGAGCATTATGTTTAGCAGCTTCATTAACCGCCATATAGAACGCTTGCTTAGAACTTTCACCTAGATCCGAGGCATATAGCACCCGATTAATATCCTGAATCATCATTACCGCCTTTTCAGTCGCGGATGCGGCCTGCAGTGCAACGCACCACAGACACGCGACCCATCAAATTGTGCTAGCCAACCATGCCAGGCAACAGCAGTGAGATCGCCGGGATCGTTGCAATCAGCACCAGTCGAATAATATCGGCAATCCAAAAGGGCGTGACGCCTTTGAATATAGTGGCGAGCCTGACATCCGGTAACACCGATTTGAGCACGAACACATTTAAGCCCACCGGCGGCGTAATCAAACTGATCTCGGTGACCACAACCACCAAAATACCGAACCAGATCAGATCGAATCCCAATGCTTGAACCAGTGGAAAAAAGACTGGCACCGTCAACAGAATCATCGACATACTCTCGAGCACACAGCCTAGTAACACATAGATAGCAATGATCGCCATAATCACCCAGATCGGGCTGAGGTTCATTTCCAGCACCATATCGCGCAGCGAATCAGGCAATCCGGCGAGGTTGATAAAGTTAGAAAACAGCACCGCACCAATCACCAAGAAGAACAGCATCGCGGTAGTTCTCACCGTACCAACGAGGGTTTCAACCAGACTTTTAAAGGTCAGACGACCACGCAGCAAAGCGATAAAAAAAGCCCCCGATGCGCCGATACCCGCCGCTTCGGTTGGCGTGAACACACCGCTATAGATGCCCCCCATCACCACCACAAACAGCAAGCAGATCGTCCAAACGTTTTTAAACGCGACTAGTCGCTCAGTCCAGCTGGATCGCTCCCCTGCAGGGCCTTTTTCCGGCTTCAGTTTCACGGTGACGGTCACCGCCGCCATATACAGAATGATGCCGAGTAAACCAGGCAACAGTCCGGCGATAAACAGCAAGCCGATATCGGTTTCCGTGATAATGCCGTACACCACCAGAATCACACTGGGTGGAATCAGAATGCCCAGTGTGCCTCCGGCAGCAATCGAACCGGTGGCCAATTCATCGGAGTAGTTGTATTTGCGCATCGATGGCATCGCCACCTTTGACATGGTTGCCGCTGTAGCCATAGAGCTACCACAGACCGCCGAGAATGCACCACATGAGACAACCGTAGCCAAGGCCAAACCGCCTTTGAAATGCCCAAGAAACGCATTGGAGGCACGATACAGCTGCGAGGATAGTCCCGCCTCCGTGATGAAATTACCCATCAGGATAAACAGCGGCACCACCGAAAGGCTATACGATAAGCCGGTTTCAAAGGACACCTGCGAGATCATATTTAACGCCGCATCCCAGCCCCGTGGATTACCAAACTCCACCTGCTGCACATAGGCAAAGCCGCACACCCCGACCAGCGCCATCGCGAAGCCCAATGGCACACGGGCGAAGATGATAAGCAACAAAACGGCAAAGCCGATCAGACTAATCTCCATAAATCACTCCACCTCGGGGGTTGGTTTATCAGCATGACGGGTAAACAGTTTTTTACCCCGTTTAAACAGCAGCATCAGCAGCAACGCCCAGGTTGAAAGCGAACAACACACCGCCATCAGAAACACCAACCCCGCGTAGGGGATTTCTAACATCGCGGTGGTGTCTTGATATTCATAGGTGCGAATCGCCAACTTCCACATCATCCAGGACATCACACCAAAGACGATGACGTTTACCAAGCACACCGCTATATCCTGCACCGGCTTGAGAAAAGCCGGCACCGTGGAGTCCATGAGATCAACGTCCACATGAGAACCTTCGGCCGTGACCATCGGCAAACCGAGAAAGATCAGCGCGGCCAACAAAAGTTCAGTCAATTCAAAGCCGCCGGGTAACGGCGCAGCAAACAGATCCCGGCCAATGACGTCCACCAATGTGACCGCCATCATTAAAAACATCGCCAACGCGGCGGTGTAAGCCAGCACCCGCTCGAATAAGAATTCGAGCGGACTGATCCATACCTTTGCCTTAAACACAGCGATAAGGATATTCATAACAGCCTCGCTTACTGAGGATAATCAGCAGTGATCTGACGCAGTTCGGCCAATGCCGCTGCCCCATCAACACCCTTTTTCTTCGCAGCTTTAATCCACTCGGCTTCGAGGGTTGAGGTGCGCTGTTTCACGTCGTTGATAAAAGCAGCGTCTGCCGTCGTGATTTCATTACCGTTGGCTTTCATCGCCGTTAGCGCTTTAGCATCGGCAGCATCCCAAGCGCGACCCGCTAGTTTGGCAAAGGCTTCACCGGAAACACTCATGATGGCAGCCTGATCTGCTGCAGAAACACTCTTGAAGCGATCCCGATTCATCACGAGGAAGAAACTAATGTTATATAAGCCACCGGGGACAACCGTGGTGTGCTTAACAATATCTTGCACTTTAAACGCCGTGACGGATTCCATCGGCAGCAATGTGCCATCGGCCACACCGTGGGACAGCAGTTCATAACTTTTCGACGCGGGCTTCAACAACGGCACGGTATCAAGCGCTCTGGCAACATCATTCACCACACCACCACCCACTCGCAGCTTCATCCCTTTTAGATCGGCCACCGTGGAGACTTTTTTCTGGCTGTTATGAATTTGACCGGGGCCATGGGTAAAGACACTCAGCAGCTGTGTACCTTTGTGTTCATTCGCTTGCGCCAAGTATTTTTGATGTACACGCCAGTAGGCCACCGACAGCGCTTCTGCACTGTTGCCACCAAAGGGAAACTCAACCACTTTAGTTAAAGTAAACCGGCCCGGGGTATAGCCGTGAACGCTATAGGTAATATCCGCCAGACCATCACGGGCGATATCATAGTGAATCTTTGGATGTCCCAACCCTTTGGCCAAAATATTGATTTTCACCCGGCCTTCGGTCACCTCTTCAACCTGTTGTGTCCAGGGCACAATCATCTGCGCCACCACTGGATGGGTCGGTGGAAGCCAAGAAGATAACGTCAGTGTTGTATCGGCATTGGCCATACCGGTAGAGGCGAATAACACGCCAGCAGCAACTGTTTTAAGATAATTTTTCATTGTTATAATCTCCGTTTATCGCTTTTTTATCTGTTTTTATGGCAAAGCTTTATTCACTGATACTGCGTTTTTATGCCTCGTTAAGATCATCACCCCTGTCTAGTTGACCTGTTTTTTTTATCGCTATATCGCCGCCTTTAATAATTGAAAATTCAACTTTTTAAAGACAGACTCACCCCGGTTTAATCGCCCTGCATCGGCTGCAGGCCTACCTAATAGCGAAGGCCTGATAAGCGATCCCGCAGTTAGATATCTAACACCAACCGCTTACTTTTCGAGCGAGAACAACACAAAATAATCTGGTCGTTATCGTCACGCTCTTCATCGGTCAAAAACTTATCTTTATGATCCGGTGTGCCTTCCAAAACATCACACAAACAGGTACCACAAACACCCTGTTCACAGGAAACATCAACGGCAATACCGGCGGCGGATAACGCCTCAACAATGGTCTGATCTTCGCCGACCATCACGGTCACACCGCTTTGCTCGGCCACCACTTCAAACGCCGTTCCACTGGTATCAATCTCGGCGTTAAAATATTCAAAGTGGACATTATGTTTGTCATAGCCGACCGTCTCTGCGGTGCCAATCACCCAATCCATAAAGCCAGATGGGCCACAAACATACACATGGGTATCCGCTGCTGCCGGGGCTAATGTTTGCTGAGGATCGAAACGTTGCTCATCCGCTTCATCATCAAAATGCAGCGACACATGGGCATCGAACTCGGCAGCCAGTTCATCGAGAAACGCAGCACTGGCGCGACTACGACAGCAATAGTGCAGTTCAAAGGCTTTACCCGCGGCTCGTAAGCTATAGGCCATGGTTAGCATCGGAGTGATACCGATACCGCCGCCGACCAAGACCGTGCGCGCGGCGCTCAGATCCAGTGGGAAGTGATTACGCGGCGCACTGATTTGCAGTGTTTTACCGACGTTAAAATCATGGTGAATCGCCTGCGAGCCACCACGGGAATTGGGATCGTTAAGAATACCGAGTCGGTACCGGTCACTCATACTCGGATCATTACTCAAAGAATACTGACGCACGATGTCCGGGGTGACATGCACATCAATGTGGGACCCGGCATCAAATCCAGGCAATGCGGTGCCATCTTTAGCCTTAAGTTCAAAGACCGCCACCGCGTCAGCCTGATCTTCACGCTGGCTAATAACAACATCGATTAGTGGTTCACTCATCATCTCACCCTTTAAAAATATATGACTGTCGGGCCGTACCCACGGCCCGTCTTCGACGCCGACCTAATCGGTCATTACGCCTTAGCGCATAAAGATGCCGCCATTAACATCCCAGGCAGCACCGGTAACAAACGAAGCCTCGGGGCTAGCCAAACGGGTCACCGTATCGGCGACAAAATCGGCATTACCCAACGCTTTAACCGGAATCATCTGATCGATAATTTCAGCTAATCGCTCTGGGGGCACCAGCGCCCGTACCGATGGTAGGTCGATAGGTCCCGGAGCAACGGAATTAACCGTGACACCCGCTTCGGCTAACTGACGAGCGAAGATTTTAGTCATGGTCAAAATGGCCCCTTTACTGGACGCATAATGAGCCCCCGATGCGGTGCCACCGTTTTGCCCTGCCAGCGACGCCATATTGACGATGCGACCGTAGCCGTTATCGGCAAAATACTGCCCAAACACCTGGCAACCAAAGAAGGTGCCGCGCATATTCACGCCGACCACTTGATCGAACTCTTCGGCGGTGATTTCCATTACCGGGGTAGTGGGTGTCATCGCCGCATTGTTCACCAGTGCATGCACCTGACCAAAGCGAACCACCGTCGCCTCGAGTGCCGTGCTGAAATCGGCCTTGTTAAGCACATTCAGTTGTAGCGCCATCACCCGCTGCTCACTTGCATCAATCTCTAACGCCGTCGCTTTAACTGCCGCTTCGTTCATATCGGTTAACACCACCCGAAAGCCGGCCTTAAACAGGCTTTGAGCAATCGCTTTACCCAAGCCTTGCGCCGCGCCAGTGACTAACGCCACCTGATCGTTATGCGTTTCCTGATTCATCTAAGCCTCCTTAAAGGATGTAACCAATACTGCTGAGATATGCATCGGAGTTTTGTAAGCGGATAACTTTCTGTTCGATCTTGAATCCGTCCCCCTCCTTTAACAGCGTATAGGTCACATCTGCCGGATAGCTGCTCAGCTTGCCGTAGCGACATTCGCTAAGAAACATGGCGCAACGCACTGTCACCTGCGTATCGCTATCGTCAAGAATGCGAAAACGCGACACACTACGGACGGTTTTATCCGTAGTCTGGGTCGACACCGCTTCACCACTGAGCAAACGGTTCACCCGTAAACGACGCATCTCAGCTTTGTCATAGGCATAATTAAGGCTGTTCGCGAAGTCGGTTTCGTCGGGATCAATCGGCACCACATACATACCGTTCTCGCTCCACAGGGTTAACCACTGTTCATACTCTCTGAAATCGAGCATATCGGCTTCGATACTGATAAAGTCAGTCACCTGATTCAGCAAACTTAAATCTGTCATTGTTATTTCTCCTCAAAGCCGATCAATCAGGCAATCATCATCTTTTTCCACTGCTGATAAGCAGCGCGCATACCGGTTTCAGAGCACACCGCACCAGATACATTGCCATCTGGGCTCGTGGTCAAATTAGCTTGACCCCGATTCAGCAAGATCCACTCATCGGCACCCGCTTGAGAGCCTTTCTGTACCCGCTGCCATGCTTCAGCATCATCCGGTGTACCAAAGCCCATAGGCCCTTGAAAATGTTCATGTAAACGCAGACGAGTTTGGTTAAATGCCGCCGGCGCACCCTCGCCACCGATGGCAACATGGTGAATCTCGGTCTCGGTCACAGAAACCGGTGCCAGTACCCGGAAAAACGCCATCGAACAGGCCACATTAGGGAACAGATTCAGGTTGAAGCCGGAACCACCCACGGCACGTACCATACGGCGCACTTCAAGATCACTATGCCCTTCAGCCGCCAGCTCATCGGCCAACGCCTGAAAACGGCCCGGAATCGGCGCGTCTAGATCCTCTTCAAGATCCACCAGTTCAGGGATCATCACCATCACACTGTGACCATTGCCCAGATCTTCTACATGTCCTTCACCATCGAGGAAGTCGAAGATATCTGCGGTCTGATCATCAACCGAAGAGACAAATGATTTATGCACTATCGGGAAGTGATAAGCATCGGTGGTATTTTCTAACTGAATTTTCCAGTTACCCGGGAAACGGAAACGGTGATCGCCTAACACTTTTAATGGATAGCCACCGCCCTGTTTAACAAACAGGTCGATCCATTTTTTGGCTCCGCCAAGGAACTCTTCCAGCGGTTCAATATCATTTTTGAAGGTAGCAAAAATCAGCCCTTGATAGGTTTCATAACGCAGACTGATCAATGGCAGTTCAGATTTGTCCAACACGCCGTCATACTCTTCCGGCTTCGGAATGGCGCGCAGCGCACCATCGAGGGAGTAGCCCCAGCCGTGATAAGGACACATAAAGCTTTTAGTATTGCCCTTCTTCCCTTCACAGACGGTGGCCGCCCGGTGACGGCAGCGATTCAGCAGGACATGGATCTTCTTCTTGCGATCACGACTAACAATGACCGAATGGCGACCAATCATGGCGGTTTTGTATGAGCCTACGTCTGGCACTTCACTTTCGTGTCCAACCCACACCCAGGTGCTGTTAAAAATCTTATCCAGCTCTTCTTCAAAGATCTCGGGGTTTGAATAAAGAGCACTGTGCACCTTGTCCGGCTTGACCATATTTTGGTAATCCGCCGCTATATTTTTTACATCAATCATTTTGCTCATGGGGCTCCCCACTATTTTTTGTTATTAACGTCATGTACTTAGTTGGCCGGGTATTCAATCAGGCACCGGCAGGTCCGCCGGCTGATCCCAAGGCGTTGACACGGGCCGGTTAAATAAGCTCTCGGTCTGGAAATGGCTAATACGCCACTGCCCGTGATCACAACGAAAGGACACCGTTAGCCGAGCACTACTCAACTGAGATTTGCCGCTACTGAAAGTCGAGGTTTGTAACAACACCCAACTGCCCTGCGCATCACGCTCAGCCACCTCAATCAACTCACTGGTAAGAAAGTGAACATTGGTTTCAAAATGGGCCGGTGGTTGGGTATATTTGGCAAACATCGCCCGAATCGCCTCGGCTCCTTGGTGACAGCCGAAGGTTTTACCGTAACGACCACCACGACCTTCCCAGACGGCATCGTCAGTGAAGAGCACCATCAGATCATCCAGCTCAAAGCCGGCATCGAGTCGATCACAGAGGTACATATACCGGTTCATACAACGGCGAACGGCCTTTTCCGCTTCAAACGCCGCTAGACGTTTAGATAAAGAGGCAACGGTTTCTCGGCTAGCCATGGTGAGTCTCCCAACAGGTGATCAGGCAGGTACAACAAGTTCGCGACCGATACGGGCCTCAACTTTGCAGTATTTCCATAGCTTGTAAGTGCCATCGCCCACCGGCGTCGAACGAAACAGATCACAACCTTTAATCACCGTTTCCAGATCTGGCACATCGGCCATAATATAGGCGGTCCAAGGCGCACTAGTCGAAGGGCCGACTTGCAGACGGTCGTCGTCCATAATGCCCAGTACATTCACCCCCGGCAGATCAGCAATGCCTTTCATCATGCCGCTAAAGGCTTGCCATACATCCCCCATCTCACTTTGCGGCGCATCCATAAAGTTTTGGTTAACGCCAATACAGAAAAGAACTCGGTGCATCGTAGTTTCGCTCATAACAATCTCGCTTAAATTAGTGTTGGTTAATGTAAGGTGTGCCGCGGATCACAGATATCCAGGCAATGGTTTATGATCAAACAGCATCGCCCCGGCATTTTTATAGGTGATCGCCCCCATGAAGGCGTGCTGTGTGCACATCATGGAATCACGCATAATGCGCGACAGTGGGTGGTCGTTATAGGCACCGGTCATACCTGATACCTGATAAGCAATACGAATCGCTTCGGCGCATTCGTGGGTTAAATTGGTGGCGGATAAACGCAGCATGCTGATCTGCTCTGGCGTAGGCACCTCACCGTCAAGAATGCTGGCCCAAGCCTCATCGGTAGCTTGATAGAAAAAGGCCTTGGATGAGCGTACTTTTGCTTCAGCCTTAGCGATCTCCATCTGCACATATTCGCGCTCACCGAGGTTAGGGGCACCGGTAACGGAGCGTCGTCCAGCGGCCATACCGCGCACCACATCAATAGCTTCACGGGCCAGTCCTAATGTCGTTACTGCCAGTACCTGTGCCGCAAACGCCAACGATGGATATTTAAAGAATGGGTCATCTAAATTCGATTTTCCGCCCCGCGTGAAAGTCCATTCTTCCGGCACTATCACGTCATCAACCACCAGATCGTGGGAGCCTGTCCCAACCATGCCGACAACGTTCCAAGTCATATCGATGTTCACTTGTTCTCTTGGCATCACCGCCATACGCGGTAAGGATTCGCCATCATCCGGCAGAATACCCACGCCACAGAGAGAAGCGCCCATACAGCCACTGCCAAACTGCCACCGGCCTTTAACCTTAAAACCACCCTCGACCCGCTGTGCCGGTTGCGGCGGAAAAATACCGCCGGCAAACACGACATCAGGACTATCGGCCCAAACTTTTTCAATGGTCTCAAGGGGAAGGCTGGCTAAATACACCGGGTTCATACCAAAGCTGGCGACCCAGCCTGCCGAGCCATCCGCAGCCGATAGCGCTTCAACCATCTGCAAAAACTCAGTTGGCGATTTCTCATCACCACCAAAACGTTTAGGCACTAGCGCACGGTAGACACCGATCGCCTTAAAACGCTCGATGATGTCTTGTGAGATATATTTTTGTTGCTCAAACTCCTGGCGGCGGCTACGGATATCAGCCAGCAGAGCATCAAATGTTGCTGCTCCACCCCAGGCGTCTTTATTGATGACGTTGGCAGTCATGACTCAAAACTCCACACGGTTATTATTTTGATTAGGCATAAACTCACTCAACAACCGGGCAAGTTCACATAAACGTTCGTCGTCACCTTTACGGCCGACCAACTGCAAACCCACTGGGCGCTGGTCTGACGTTTGTAGGGGAATCGATATCGCCGGGTGGCCCGAAAGATTAAAAGGCCGCACAAACGTCGAAATACTCAGATCGGTTTTACCTGCCTGCGCATCGGCAAGGCTCATCGGAAAAGCAGGAAGCGTGGGCAAGACTAACGCCGTTACCTGCGCTAACGCGGCATCAACCTGTTGACTGAATTGCGTACGGATTGACTCGGCAGCCGCGACCTGCTGATCAGTCGTATGGGCAGCCTGAGCTAAGCGGGCCGCCACATCATCGCCAACCTTGCCGGTGTCGAGTAGATGACCACAGGCATGCCAAGTTTCAGCATTAATCAACACCATGCCGGCCGTAAAGGCATCATTAAAGGCGGCTAACGTCAGCGGTTGTAACTGAAATGGGGTACGTTGTAGGCATGCGGAGATACACGCATCGATCGCCTCATCGGCGACGACCTCGATCACACCGAGGCGAATATCACCTGATAGCGGTGCTGTTTTGAAACCGGGCTCTATCGCTTGCATCGCCGTTATTAACATATCGGCGGAATCAGCGAGCACGCCGACGCAATCAAGGCTGCTTTGTTCAGGCATCACCCCCCGGCGACTCAGCCGACCAAAAGTGGGTTTAAAACCAAACACACCGCAGCAGGCTGCCGGTACACGAATAGAGCCACCGGTATCGGTGCCGATAGAGAAATCGGCCTCAGCGGCGGCGACAGCCACTGCTGAACCACTAGAGGAACCACCTGGAATAAGATCGGGATAACGAAAGTTAACGGGGGTGCCACCCCACTGATTGAGGCCCGTCATGCCGTACGCTAATTCATGCAGCGTCGTTTTACCGACAATCTGACAGCCGGACTGTAACAGCATCGCGACCACATCAGCATGCTGACTCGCAGGTAGTGCATGCTCTAACGCTCGGCTGCCACAGCGCGTTGGCAACCCTTCAATATCGATGCTGTCCTTTACGGCAACCCGTAAACCATCACCTAGTGACACCCGTTGAGAGAAAATTGGCATAGTCCGGTCACTCTTATCATTCTTATTATTGGCCGCTGATCGCTTAACCCAACGCCCTTGTCATGGACTAATAATTCTACTTAAAGGTTGAATTGTCAACTAAATTTACTTGAATATTCAACCTTTAACATGCATCTTAAATGAATAAAAAGGACTCTAACCCAATAAAACAAAAAACATAATTAATTTAAAATCAATGACTTAAATGAAGACAAAAGTGATTAGCAGATTCAGCTGGGAGATTTTTTATAGACGTGTAAATATCAATTTATAAAACAAAAATTCAGATTTAACTCTATGAAAAATATAAGAAATCGAAATAGCATTAAAAAAATGGCCAGAACAGCCAAAAAATTATCGCGAGGGGCGGCGAATAGAGGTCAATCCTCCGATAAGTTAACAAATAATCGTTTGAGCAGCTCATTCGTTTTTTTAATCTGAGGCTCAGAAAAGCCTTTAAAGGCCCGAGAAAAAACTTTCTTCGTGGTGGTTTGAAGCACTGCATCCACCTTCTCATGCCCCTCTTCAGTGAGGGAAACAATCGCCACCCGGCCATCACTCTCGCTGGCATTCACCTCAACCAGTCCAGCATCACGCATCCGATAGACGATTTTGGTAATCGTCGGCAGTTTGCCGATCGCATGTATCGCCAGTTCAGAAATGCTCGATGGACCGTTAAATTGCAGTATCGCTGCCACCCGCCAGCGGGCGATATCCATGCCCATCGGTTTGAGGGTCTTTTCCATCTCTACCGAATACAGTGCGTTGACCCGCGCTACCCAATAAAAGGGAAATTCGTGAATATCAAAACATTCACTGGCTGGATTATATTTTTCTAACTTTTTAGACTGAGTCGCCATAACACCCCCTGAACATCTCTGCCTCATGCACGAGATACCCAATCCTAATTTCGGCGCAACCATAACAAATAAACGTCAGACAAACGAGTACAGCCGCCCGCAAAACGGTGAATTAGTGGCATTTATGCGCGGATAAATGCGGTAAATCAATAGTGATTAAGCTTACAACGGCGCCAACGCCATGCCTAGCCGTCTAAACGCACCTCCAGCATATCGTAGTAAATACAACGATTAAGAGAACCTAACAGGCAACGTTTTCGATAAGGCCAGAAAAAGGGATTCAATGACCCCTATTGGCAAGTGATTAAGCGATAGTTATTGGATAACAAAAAGCCACCTAACCGTGCCCTTTGTAAACACAAAGAAGACGTTTAGGTGGCTTTTAAGTCTATTCGCATCTACCTAGGTTGGCAGAGCGATGCGGTTAGCGGTTAGCGCTGATCGAAATCGACCACCACAGTATCGGTGATTGGGTGTGCCTGACAGCTAAGGATATAACCCGCTTCGATTTCATGCTTTTCTAAACCATGAGAAATATCCATATCGACCTCGCCTTCAACCAGCTTACATTTACAGGTTGAGCAAACCCCCGCTTTACAGGAGTAAGGAAGATCCATGCCATTGTGCATACCGGCATCTAGGATATTTTCACCCACGGTCGCCAAATCGAACATCACCGCCCGTCCATCAGCCCGCACGGTCACTTTAGAGGTTTTCTCTTCACCAAACTGTTCTTTACGTTTAGCCGCTTTTTCCAGCATCTCTTTCGAGTCAGCGGATGAGTTAGCAAACAGTTCGTAATGGATCTGTTCATCGCTTAGGCCTTCCAACCGGAAGCCCCGTGAGATTTCCGACATCATCGCTTCAGGACCACAGATAAAGGCGTCATCTACATTTTTGATATCGATCAGACCCGCTTTTTGCAGTGCATAGCCTTTAGCATTATCGATGCGACCATTGAGCAGATCCGCGCCCTGATCTTCATAATCCATGATATTGATCCAATGGAAGCGATCCATAAAACGGTTTTTAACGAAGTTCAGTTCCTCTTTAAACATCACCGAGTTGCTGCGACGGTTACCGTAGATCAGAGTCACTTTGGAACCCGGCTCGGTATCAAGAATCGACTTCATGATGGAGATCATCGGCGTAATACCCGAGCCGACGGCCAAGCACATATAGTTTTTGCTGTTAGCCGGGTTCAGTTCGGTATAGAAACTGCCCTGAGGCGGCATCACATCCACCGACATACCCGGTTTAAAAACATCATTGGCGTAGTTTGAGAAGCGCCCGTTCTTAACTCGTTTGATGCCGACCCGCATATGGCCATCATGAATACCGGAGCAGATCGAATAGGAACGACGTACTTCTTCACCATCAATGGTCGCTCGCAGGGTCAGAAACTGCCCCTGTATAAAGCGGAACTTATCGGTTAGGTCGGCCGGAACCGCGAAGGTTACGCAGATCGCTGTATCCGTTTCGGGCTGTACATCGGCGACTTTCAGCGTGTAAAAATTGGTGTCAGACATGCTTCACCTATTGTTTTTATCAGAGCTGATACGAGATCAGATCTTTTTGAAATAATCGAACGGTTCACCGCAATCGTCACACTGAAACAGTGCTTTACAGGCGGTTGAACCAAACTCACTGACTCTGCGGGTATTGCGTGATCCGCAGTGGGGACAGGCGGCGTGCGCATCGGGCGTCAGGCCATCCGCATCCAGCTCCGCATCTTCCGGCGGGGCGATACCATATTGGCGCAACTTGATGCGTCCCTCGGGTGACATCCACTCGGAACTCCACGCCGGCGACAGTGACATTTTCACCGTCACATCGGCGTAGCCATGTTCGTTCAGACACTGAACAACATCGGTGCTGATATTATCCATTGCCGGGCAACCGGAGTACGTCGGTGTAATGATGATCACAATTTGATCACCATTACGTTGGATATCCCGCAATATGCCCAGATCCCAGATGCTTAACGCCGGCACCTCGGGGTCTTTAACCGCATCCAGAAGATCCCAGAGCACTTTAACGTCATCAGCATTACGCTGTTGCAGACGCTGGTAGTGCTCTTCAGCCATCAGAGAGATTTCATTCATAGCCCTTACCACTTACAGCCGGGGTGAGAACGGTGCACAATCTGCATTTCAGTCAGCATGTGACCTAGATTTTCGGTATGATAACCAATACGACCACCACGCACGGCCCAACTATCTTCAGGCACGCTCAAGGTCGCGTTAGTGATAATCTCAGTCACCATCGCCAGCCAATCATCCCGCAAAACCGACACATCGACACCGATACCGGCATCTGCCAACAGTTGTTCAGTTTCATCCATATCGAACAGTTCATGGGTGTAACCCCATAGCTGATCGAGGGCTTTCTGAGCCCGTTGATGACTCTCTTCAGTGCCATCACCAAGACGTAGCACCCAGTCACGGCTGCGACGCAGATGGTATTTGGTTTCTTTAATCGCTTTGGCGGCGATCGCCGCTAACCGTTCATCTTTAGATTGCAGTAGCTGTGGCAACATCAGGGTGTAATACACATCAGCAAACAGCTGACGGATCTGCGAATAGGCAAAATCCCCTTTCGGCAGTTCCAACAATAGCAGGTTGTGATATTCACGATCATTGCGCATATAGGCGAAATCGTCTTCGTCACGGCCATCATCAGCCAACTCGGCGGCATAGGTATAAAGCATCCGGGCACGGCCAATATAATCGAGGGCCACGTTACCGTAGGCGATATCCTCTTCGAGGAAAGGCCCATAGCTCACCCATTCAGAAATCCGGTGGCCAAGTACTACCGCGTCATCGCCCAGACGGGTCGTGTATTCCAGCAGTGCATTTTTCATTTGATCACTCATGCAGGCTCTCCCCAATTACATGTTGTTGACGGGGTCAGGCAAAACATAATACGTTGCATGACGATAAGGTTTGTCATCGCTCGGATCATAGAAGCAATCTGCATCGTCTTCCTGAGAAGCGCAAATATCATTGGATTTAACAACCCAGATACTGACACCTTCACTACGGCGGGTGTAACAGTCGCGGGCATATTCCAGCGCTTGTTCATGATCTTCGGCATGCAGGCTGCCGATATGCTTGTGGTCCAAGCCACGCTTGGAACGCACAAATACCTCAAACAGTTCCAGCTTTTCAGTTGTCGTTGTCATCTCAGTTACCCCTTATGCCGCGTTCTGTGCTTTTTGGGCACGTTTCTTTTCGTTATAGGCGGTGATCGCATCACGTACCCACTCACCTTCTTCATGAGCCGCTACATGGTGTTCAATACGTTGACGGTTACAGTGGCCGTTACCGTTGATAACACTCCAGAACTCATCCCAGTTCAGATCACTGCTATCGTAGTGACCCCGCTCTTCATTCCATTTAATCGCTTTGTCTGGATGTTCCAGACCCAGCACTTCAATCTGCTGCACCGTTTGATCGATGAACTTTTGTCGCAGATCATCGTTGGTTTCACGTTTGATTTTCCATTCCATCGATTTCTGCGAATGCGCGGACTCCGAATCGTGTGGTCCAAACATCATCAAGGCAGGCCAGTAAAAGCGATCGAGGGCATCTTGAGCCATCGCTTTCTGTCCTTCAGAACCTTTCGCCAGCGCTAGCATGGCTTCATAACCTTGACGCTGATGGAAGGATTCCTCTTTACAAATACGAATCATGCCCCGTGAATATGGGCCGTATGAGGTACGCTGCAAAGAAACTTGGTTCACAATCGCCGCACCATCAACCAACCAGCCAATCGCGCCAACATCCGCCCAAGTAAGGGTCGGATAGTTGAAGATTGAAGAGTACTTAGCGGCACCCGTTTGTAGCTGCTCGATCATCTCAGAACGGGAAATACCCAGCGTTTCACAGGCACTGTAAAGATACAGACCGTGACCCGCTTCATCCTGAACTTTGGACAGCAGTACCGCCTTACGACGCAAAGAAGGTGCCCGAGTAATCCAGTTTCCTTCTGGCTGCATGCCAATGATTTCAGAGTGCGCATGCTGTGAGATCTGACGAATCAGGTTCTTACGATAGGCATCCGGCATCCAGTCTTTCGGCTCAATTTTCTCTTCGGCCGAAATCTTACGCATGAAGTTTTCTTCTTGAGGTATTGTCATTTCAATCGTCTCCACTTCGGTTTAAGACCCAAACAGGTCTTTCGCGATGACATGTCGTTGGCGACCCCACAACAGGGCACCCGTGTTATTTTATTTTAGGGCGGTTATCAAAAACCCGCTTGGCCTTACCTTCGGAGCGAGGAATAGCTCCCGGCTGCAAAATATCGATCTTGGTAGAGATACCAACCACCGCTTTAATATGGTGAGCTAGTTCTTTCGCCACTTGATCCTGATGTGCACTCAAGCCGCCCTGGGTTAGCTCGACCTTGATCAGTACGGTGTCGAGGTTGCCCTGCTTCTCAACCACAATTTCATAGTGCGGAGCCAGAGCAGAAATCTTCAAAATCTGTTCTTCGATCTGGGTCGGGAAGACATTCACACCACGGATAATCATCATGTCATCGGAACGGCCGGTAATTTTGTCGATCCGGCGCATTGGACGCGCAGTACCCGGCAATAGGCGGGTCAAATCACGGGTACGATAACGAATAATCGGCAACGCTTCTTTGGTCAGAGAGGTAAACACCAGCTCGCCGTACTCACCGTCTGGTAATACTGCACCGGTATTCGGATCGATAATTTCAGGGTAGAAATGATCTTCCCAGATAGTTGGACCATCTTTGGTTTCGATACATTCTTGTGCCACACCAGGTCCCATCACTTCAGACAGACCATAGATATCCACGGCATCAATACCTAAACGATGTTCGATGTTTTTACGCATCTCATCGGTCCAAGGCTCGGCACCAAAGATGCCACAACGAAGCGCCATCTTATGAGGATCTAATCCTTGGCGCTCCATCTCATCGATAATGTTGAGCATATAAGAAGGGGTCACCATGATGATATCGGGATCAAAATCGTTCATCAGCTGAACCTGTTTCTCCGTCTGGCCGCCCGACATCGGAATAACAGTACAACCCAAACGTTCAGCACCATAATGAGCACCCATCCCACCGGTAAACAAACCGTAACCGTAAGAGATATGGACTTTATCGCCGGCATGACCACCCGCCGCACGGATTGAACGCGCCACTACATCAGCCCAGACATTAATATCATTCTGGGTATAACCGACAACGGTTGGTTTACCGGTCGTACCGGATGAGGCATGCACCCGCACAACGTCATCCATTGGCACGGCGAAGGAATCAAACGGATAAGCATCGCGCAGATAAGATTTGGTCGTGAAAGGAAACAGACTCAGATCTTCTAGCTGTTTCAGTTCAAAAGGGTGAACCCCAGCCTCGTCACATAGACGCTTGTAGGCCGGCACATTGTTATAAGCATGGGCGATACTCCACTGCATACGCACGAGCTGCAGGGCACGAAGCTCATCAATACTGGCGGTTTCAATCGGGTCTAAAGCCCGGCGGGGATGCTTCTCATATTTCATAATTTTGTCGTCCTGTATTTCTTATATTTCAGGCATTCAGCACAGGGTAAATAGCAGCTCGGCAAACATTCGGTTCTGCCGAGCTGATGAACAGTCTTACACGCGTTCGATGATCATCGCGATTCCTTGTCCGACGCCAATACACATGGTGCACAGCGCATAACGGCCACCGGTACGGTGCAATTGATACATCGACGTCATCACAAGACGCGCGCCACTGGCTCCCAGAGGATGCCCTAATGAAATAGCACCGCCGTTCGGGTTCACATGCGCGGCATCATCTTCCAAACCTAAATCTCGCATGACCGCTAAGCCTTGAGCCGCAAACGCTTCATTCAGCTCAATGACATCCATCTGATCTAACGTCAGACCGGTTTGTGCCAGTACCTTTTTGGTCGCTGGCGATGGACCAAAACCCATAATCCGTGGCGCGAGACCCGCCGTCGCCATACCGACGACTCGAGCTTTCGGGGTCAGGCCGTATTTATCTGCTGCGGCTTTCGAGGCGATCAGCAATGCACAGGCACCATCATTAACGCCAGAAGCGTTACCCGCTGTAACCGAACCTCCGGCGCGAAAAGGCGCTTTCAATTTAGCGAGATCTTGCAAGGTTGTTGATGCGCGAGGATGCTCATCGGTATCAACCACTAATGGTTCACCCTTACGCTGAGGAATAATGACCGGCACAATCTCTTCATCGAAAAGACCTTTTGCCATCGCGGCGGCGGTTTTTTGCTGACTACGCAGCGCAAACAGATCCTGATCTTCGCGAGAGATGTTGAACTCTTCAGCGACGTTTTCAGCAGTCTCCGGCATACTATCGACGCCGTATTGCTCTTTCATCTTTTTGTTGATGAAACGCCAACCGATAGTGGTGTCATACAGTCCATTCGGTGTGCGACTAAATGCAGCTTCTGCTTTACCCATCACGAACGGTGCCCGTGACATCGACTCACAACCACCTGCAATCATCAATTGAGTTTCGCCGGCTTTAATCGCCCGCGCTGCCATACCAATGGCATCCATACCTGAACCACACAGACGGTTAACCGTGGTGCCTGGCACCTCGGTTGGCATCCCCGCCAGTAGCGCGGACATACGTGCAACATTACGGTTATCTTCACCCGCCTGATTGGCATTTCCGTAGATAACATCATCTACCTGAGACCAGTCCACCTGTGGATTACGATCTATCAATGCCTTCAAAGGCACCGCACCCAGATCGTCAGCCCGAACAGCAGAAAGACCGCCACCGTAACGCCCAAAGGGGGTACGGATAGCATCGCAGATATAGGCATCTGTCATTATTATTTCCTCATTTCTATTTTCCTGAGAACGCACAACATAGCGTCAATCAGTGTGGAAAACTGTGGTGACAATAAAGTCCGTCATTCCCGGATTGAGTTAATATTACACAAATCATCATGATTGACAACTTTTATGTATCACTTTAAGACCAATGGAAATGCCGCCTAGATGAAATATATTCATTACTAATCCCACATCAGCTCTTATTTATGAAACTTAATTCAGGCACATTAAACAAAAAATGTATCAATCAACATCACTTATAAAAGTATAGATGGCGATCAGAATAACGCCTGCTAATATCCAGCATAATTAACCGGCCGCCATCCTGCCTGCGTCATGCGAACCGCAATAAAAAGGCTGACAATAATGGCAAGCCGACTAGACTTAACAGGGTAAGATGTAGAGGAAGCAACAATGGAAAGAATCACCACCCAAACGCTTCTAACAAGCTGCGAATTAAGTCAGCTTGCCAACGCGTCGGTGTTTGGGGCACTGCCGGAAAGCGCAATCCGCTGGTTATTAGATCATGGGGTGATAAGGCGTTTTAATGCCGCAGACGAACTCTTCAGTCCGGCACAGCCAGGCAATAGTTTTCACATTATTCTGCAGGGCTCGGTGGCCTATTATAAATTTCATGACGGTCGCTATGCCTATATCCGCACCTTCAACCCCGGCGAGCAGATCGGTTTTGTTAGCATGATTGCCCTTCATGATCGTGTCGGTCGCGCCGAAGCCTGCGAAGCGGTGATCTCATTAGAGATAGACTCAGACACATTTCATGATTTTCATCTGAGTCAGCCTATGGAGTTCGGTATCTTGATGATGAACCTAGCCCGCGAGATGGCCCGAACATTAAGAAAGACCAACAATATACTGGTAGAACGCTCCTAAAAGCAGCAAACTCAATCTGATGAAGGCTGTATAGCACCAGAGAGTGCACTTTTGTGGCCGGTCAGGTAGGCCCAAAAACGATCACAGTAAGAAAAGTGCCACCACTCTTGCTGATAATTAACCAAGCCGACCGTGCTCATTACGTTGGCAAGCAAGCGTCGGTTAGCCATCGCCTGCTCACTGAGCGTCGAACAATGACTTAAACATAGGTCTGGGTCTGGGTCAGTTTCATTCCAACGATAGATATCCATACCAAAATCGAGCATAGCGCCCTGCTCATCTATTAAGAACAGATCCACCGCTGCACCGCTATTATTGGGTGGCAGCTGCGTTGAGCCATCAGGATAGGTCACCGCTGACACCATTCGGGTAGCGGCAATAAATAATGCAGCATCATCCAAACTAGGCTGACAATAGCGCAGTCGCGCTAGTTCATGGTCGAATAGCATTTACTGCACCGTCAGGCTGCGATAACCTTCATACAATTTCAGCCGGATACCCTCAGGGAGTAATGACTGCGCATGCAACAAGCGAAGATCGGTCCCATGACGGCCAAAGGTATAGTCGTTGAGGGTGGCTGGACACTCCGGAGGGGGCCATATTCGAGACCTCCCATTCGGCGAATATCCACCAACGGTTCACCACACTCCACAATGGGAACGGCCAATACCTCAGCAGAGGAAGGGGTAAAGCGGGTCATCAGCCTCTCCAGACACATGCCGATAATAAATAACTGACTATAACAGGCGCTGACAGAGACTCATGGCTATCGACTGATAGCACAAGAATGCACAGCCTCGGGGGCTGTGCATAAGATAGGATATTTACCGCAAGGCCAATTTTCGAAAGGCTTAGCTAGCGGTGATCGGTGTGATATTAACGGCGTGTATACCCACGTCTTTGGGTGCAGCTTCAAATTGCACAGACTGCCCTGTTCTAAGACTTTTATACCCCTCGGTAACGATCGCCGAATAATGGACAAATAAGTCCTCTTCAAAATCAGGCGATACTATAAAGCCAAAGCCTTTAGCGTTGTTAAACCACTTTACTGTTCCCGTATGCATCTGATGCTCCTTAATATAATGCGCTACTACAGGTCTCAGAGTATTTTAACGACCATTAGATCCACTCGACCCTAGGACTATTCTCAGAAATCAGAGCGACGGGGTATATAAGAAAAAATCCTATAATGCGGTTTCAGTATGATTAAAACTGTCTCAAATCAAAAAAAAGCAGGCGATGCCTGCTTATGGGAATTATGCCCGGTCTTGTCGGTCGATATCACCGAAGATATCTTGCCTCAGCCGCTGCCGTTCTAAACGGTCTTCAATATCGCGTCGACGGCTATGAGATTTACGCCCCAGCTCTTCTGGAAGCTCATCATCGGCCTCGTCCCAATAATCGTCAGCGATAAACTCTACCGCTCGTGCCGAGCGCGCTCGACGCTTGCTGCCTTTATAACTCTCGTCACCCCAGTCTTCCCAGCCATCTTGGTCGTCTGAGTAGTTATTGAAACGCTGCTTGTTACTCATAATGCTTCTCTTTAATACCTTAAGGGCGTTGATAAGAAAGTGCTGTTAGCGCACTACTCACCTGATCAGGCATCAAAAGCCATCCATAGGCATCATAAAGCCTGACCATAAAAAATATTGATCTACTATTGTTTGTACTGTTTGAAGTACACTTTGATTATTATCAGACTTTTAAGCGCTGTAAAATGATGCTTTTTTATGACTTCGATCGAAATTACTAATCGAAGTAATGATCACACTGCCTCCTCAGGCTCCTGATCAATACCCACCCTCCAAGCAGATGGCCTACACCATGGAAATAGGATTACTACGCACCTTTCTGGAAGTCACCCGTACCCGCCACTTCGGCAAAGCGGCGCAGAATCTTTACCTTACTCAGTCAGCGGTTAGCTTTCGTATTCGCCACTTAGAAGAGTTGGTAGGCGTCGCCTTATTCACTCGCCAACGCAACAATATTCTCCTCACCAGTGCCGGTGAGCGGCTGATTCCTCATGCGGAAAATATTATTAAGAACTGGCAGATGGCTTTACAGGATGTGGCTATATCGGAAGAACAGGAACGACAATTAGTGCTGGGGGGCATTTCCAATCTCTGGGGCACCTTTCTCCAATCCACCTTGCCAAAATTGGCGGGGAGCTTTCCCAATATGATTATCCGGACTGAAATTAATAATCATCTGGAGCTAACCCGATCACTACTCTCGGGCACACTGGATCTCGCCATTGTGCTCGATCCCCCCAATCTCGATGAATTAGATCATGCAAAAATTGGTCAGATCGAACTGGTGTTGGTCAGCAATCAAGCAGGCCTGACACCCGAGCTGGTGCAAGATAATGACTTTGTCTTTGTCGACTGGGGAGTGGCATTCAATATGCGAACAGCTAAGCTGTTCAAAAAAACTCTGACGCCGATTTTACATACTGAACAGAGCCAGATCGCACTGGAATTTATTCTCAGTCACGGCGGCTCGGCCTTCTTACCGTTAGTATTGGCTGGCCCCTATTTGGCATCCGCTCAGCTCCACCGGGTCAATTCAATTAAATCGGTTAAACGCTCGGTGTTTGCGGTATACGTGAAAGACTCTGAACGCCAGTTTCAGGTGCAGGCCATTATTAAGAAATTAGGTGAGTATGAACTCAAACCCGAAATGACGCTTTGAGCAAACGCCCCCAACACCTGTTGGGGTAGCAGCATAGATGTTTGCTGATGCTAGGCCGATAGTATCTGTACGATAGAAAAGCTCAATTATCCAACAGGATAGAAAGCGCCTCTTTTATTTCAGGCTGCATCGCCTGATCTTTGTCCTGTAACTCGGTTACCGAAACGGCGAATTGGGTACGGATAATATCATTTTGATCGACTAACCAAGCCAGGGCGGCTTGACTACATTGTTGCGGTGTCCATGTTTGCTTAAGAGGTACACCTGATCCCTTGAGAAAAGCAAAAAAATCATTCTGGTCCTTCAAAACAGAATTCATGTGCGCTCGCTCCTGCAACAGTTCCGGTTGCTTTATTATTATCGTTATCCCTGACAGCTATAATAATAGGGACGAAAACCAGCGCTGGGCTGGTTTATCTTTATACCTTAGTTGTATACCAACAAACTCTATTGATCAACTTTTTATCGCCTCTGTGTAATAAAAAAACACCGTTTAAAAAGCCTTATCTGGGTTACCACCGGCCAGCAAACAAAAATACCGTGCGACAGCAACTAAAACTAAGATTTCCGTTAAGGGATCACCGTAAACTTAACCTCCTGCCATACCCCTTGCTGATCGACTACCCGCAACAGGTGTTTACCCGGCGAAAGCGTTTCACTCAACTCATGGAAGGTGCGTGTAGCGCCTAAGTAACGTTTATCAAGGTGCCAAAATAGCTGCGCTGAATCCTTTTTCGCCGTCGCGCGAAAGATCACCTCACCTTGCTGGCCATTCATATAGCGTGGCAAGCTGATAATCTGGCCGACACGGGGATAGGTCACTTCAAAACTGCCCCTGAGCGCACGTCTGTCAGGCGTGCAATTTGGCTCAAAATCTGGCACCGGACGATAAGAAGCATGCGCGATACGATAGAACGCCGCCTGTGATGGGGGTAATTGGAAATAAGTTTTACTAATAATACTGCCGCTAGGGTTGCAAGCAATGCTGCTGCGCAAACCACTGTTACGATCCACCGTTACCTGAAAATGGTGCGGACTAACCTTCTCAAACTGCGTCGCCACCGGAATCAATACACTTTCCCGGGGACAGCCAAACTTCGGTAAAAAACCATTCTCGCGGCAGACTTCAATCGACTTCAACGCCGCACTAGGTTCTTCTGGCCACCCCAGATCATTAATTACATTTAGGGTATCAAACAATAGCGGCGCCGCAGCACGGGTGCCGGTCAGTAATTGCCGCCCCTCGCCATTGGCATTACCGACCCATACACCAACCGTGACGTTAGCGGTGGTACCCACGGCCCAGCCATCTCTTAGGCCATAGCTGGTGCCGGTTTTCCAAGCCACCCGGGCTGATCCAGAAAACAGCCGATGAATCTTATGTAACCCCGGACGGGTAACATCCGACAAGGTATCAAGTGTCAGCCACGCAGCGCCCTGACTAAAAGGGTATGGCGGTGCATCAGCCGCACCCGATTCACCGTAGCGCAGCGGTAGCACCGTCAACGCTTGGGCGGTTTGCGCCCGACGACTCAGGTTCGCATAGGCCGCAGTCAGGTCCGTTAAACTCACTTCCGCGCCGCCCAATATCAGTGATAAGCCATAGTCGTCCGGCGGCCGAAACAGGTGACTAAAACCGAGCGTCTGTAAACGTTGATAGAACGCCTGATAGCTATAGCTGTTTAACATCCGCACCGAGGGGATATTCAGCGACGCGGTAAGCGCTGCACGGGCGGTCACGGCCCCCCGAAAACCTTCATCATAATTACTCGGTTGATAACTGCCATAGGCGGTCGGCACATCGGGAATCAGTGTTTGTGGGGTAATATCGCCATTATCGAGCATAGCGGCATACAAAAACGGCTTTAAAGTGCTGCCGGATGATCGGGGTCGACTGGCGATATCAACATGGGCAGCATCTTCAACCCGTTGACTATAGGCCAGATTACCCACGTAGGCCTTCACCTGCATAGTGGCATTATCTACCACCACGAGCGCTAAATTATGAATCCCGATCGCCCCGAGGCGCTGACTATGTTGCCGAGCAATAAAGCCAATTTTCTGACTTAAACGACGGTCGATCTGAGTCTGAAATACCGCCTGATCCGGAGACTGCTGACTCAACCGATCCAACAGGTGCTGAGCATAAACCGGCCAGCGCCGCGGTCGCGCAGGTATCGTTTCTAACAGTGAAAGACGGTAATCCTGCTCAGTTAATACCCTCTGCTGCCACAGTTTATGCAGCAGAAAATCCCGTTTTGCGCGTAGTTTATCTCGACTGCGAGAAAGGTGCATCGCCGCCGGGTTATTGGGCAGCACCGCCAACAGTGCGGATTCGGCCCAGCTAAGTTCCGCTAATCGCCGGCCAAAATAACGCCAAGCCGCCGCTTCAATCCCCACCGTATTCCCTCCCATCGGCGCATTGGCGGCATAGTAATTAAGGATTTCCGTTTTGCTTAATTGGGTTTCAAGCCGCAGTGCGAGATGCAATTCCTGTAATTTTTGCCACACCGTTCGGGCTCGATTGCCATACACCATACGCGCCAACTGCATGGTAATGGTGCTTCCACCACTGACCACCCGACCGGATTTCAGGTTGAGATACAAGGCCCGAATAATCGCGACAGGGTCAACCCCGGGGTGCTGCATAAAACGCTTATCTTCATAGGCGATCAAAGCGGTTTTATAGGTTTTAGATAGAGGTGACATCAAAGCGAAACGCCACTGCTGATCAGTGGCGATGCGGGCACTCAGCAATTGCTGATTTTCATCCAACAACTGCCGCGAAAGCGGCTGATTAAACAACGGCTCGGGCAGCGGCCACCACAGGGTAGCGACCGCCAGTAATAGCAGTAAGCCCGTTAGGGCGATGCTACGTTTACTGAACAACCTCAACACTTAGGCCTTTTCGTTGCGCTTTAATCGTTTCGTCATACATCGCATAAGCAGAGATAGCTGGCAGGTAAAAACGACCGACAAAAGAGGCATTCAACTGCAGTGTCAGATTTTTCTGTTCGCCAGCCTTGAGGGCCATGTAACCGCTCACTCGATCATCGCGGATATCAACATAATCAAACTGACAGGCAGCCTCACTGCAAGCCTCACGCTCATTATCGATCTGCCAACCACTCGGCGCCCTAAAGTTCAGCGCCACATTGGTCATATCGTTACGGCTGGTATTACGCAACCAAATCTGAGCAGTGATATTACTCCCCTGCTTGAGTGAGCGGATATTCGCTTCATCACCCTGGCTATCGAGATAATCAACCTGCAACTCTAACCCCTCAGCATAGCTCTGCTCGGAGCCGGGGCCTGCAACGCCGCTCTGCGTTAGGGTTAGCCAGACCGGTGCATCGCCGTTATTAGCAATATTAAGCGCTTCGGCGACATCACCACTTTGCAGCGCCGCTTCGACGACCTGTCGACCAACACTCAAACGCTGTTGCGCCTGAGCTTGCTGTAACAACACCTCGGTAGGCGCCACCTCATTGGCCTGATCACTCAGCGCCAATTGCTGATAGTTCGCCAACGCCACCAAGGCATAAGCAGCGCTCTGAGTGCTATACCAGCGATTTTCGGCCAGCTTGTCAGCCACTTCATCCGCCAGCTTTGCGGCACTCTCAGGATCAGCCATATTGGCATAGAGCATCAGGAATAACGCTTTATCCCGCAGGGCTGAACCGAAGCTTGGTGAGTTAACATCATAAGCGTCCGCAACCGTTAGGCCATCGTCAATCAGCGTCCGAGCTATATCATCCTGCCCGGCATACAGATATGCCAATGACAGCATCGCCCGGCTTGCTCCATCATCAATCTGCAAGGCTTTCAAACGATACATGGCAGACCAGTTAGGCGTACCAGCGAGACTCAATGTAAATAAACGGTACGCTTGGGCTCTGATTTTTTCGCTATCACTGCTATCGACAGCTAACTCCGACGCCTGATGCTGATATGACAACCACTGTTGTAACAGGTTTTCCGGCACATCATAGCCGGCCTGTTTCGCCAGCAAGAGGAAATGCCCTGCATAACTACTCCCCAAGCATGGCTCTGAGTCTGACCCGGCCAGTAGGCAAAACCACCTTCTAGGGTTTGAAATGACTGCAAACGATCGATCGCCGCGCTAATGTTCTGTTGCACCTGCTGCTCTGTTTCACCGGCCAGATGACTCAGCTGATTAAGGTAGAGCTGAGGAAACACTGACGAGGTAGTCTGCTCAAGGCAACCGTGAGGATATTTAACCAGATAGTCCAACCGTGACCTTAGGTGAATCGGTTTAAACTGACTCAGCGCGATGGACGCACCATTACTACCGGCAATACCAAAGGGCTGCAGATCCAGCGCCAAGGCCGCCTGACTATCCAAACGATAGGAGGCTGTGCGAGTCGATGGGCTATTAGGCGCGTTTATATCCAAATAGAGTGTCTGACGGCTTTCCCCTGAGGCGGATTGTGTCGTAAAGGTGAAGGCCACTTTACCCGCCAACGCACCGGTCTCAATGGCAAACTCGGTAATTGCCGATGAATACGCTCCCACAGTGACACGCTTTAAGGCTTCAGCAATCTTCACCTGTTCGCTATCCACCGCCAACGTCACCTCAACTTCAGCTGCTTCAGCCGTATTATTAAATAGCTCGACCGGCACACCCGCTTGTTCACCGATTCTCAGCACTCGAGGTAGCGTTGGGAACATGGAGATATCATCCCGTACGACCACTTCCTGCTCCGCTTTACCGTAGGCCCCACCATCTTCAGCAACCACCATCACCCGCACGGCACCCAGATACATCGGCAGGGTCACCTGATGGTTGCGCGTTTCGCCGGGCTGTAATTCAAACCGGCCAATATATTGCACCAAAGGAGGAAAACGTCGATTTTTCTTACTCTTATCGTCATCCTTCTGGGCGTCACTACCACCGACCGGTAATAGGCCGTGTAGCTCACCGCTATAGGCACCCACGACATCTTTATAGAGATCCCAAGTTTTCACCTGCAATGCCTGACGACGATAGAAATAACCAAAAGGATCAGGGGTTCGGTAGTTAGTCAGCCCTAATAATCCCTCATCAACCAACGCCAGGGTGTAAGCCATCGGACGGCCATCGGCCTCGGCAACTTGAATATCAAAGCTGGCACGGGAACGCACCTCTTGTTTCGTGGTAATCAACGGATGAAGATGGTTTTCAGGGTTTTCAACGGCTATTGGGATAATGCCCATCAGACGCATCGGCCGATCATTGTCGCGTTTTTCATGGGGCTGCAGGTAGGTCACACTGACATACACATTCGGCGTCATCTCCGCGGTGATATCGAACGTAACTTGCTGTTGTAACAGCGGCGTTGCCGAAGCGTCAGCTTGTTCGCTCTTCACCCAGAATTGCTGCAACACCTGATTAGCCGATTCAACCGTAACCAACGCCCGACCATGCTGCAATTCAGGCAGGGTAACCGTGGCGATTTCACCCACCTGATAAGCTTTTTTATCACTGAATAGCGTTAACCGATCAACATTATCGCCCTGTGACTCCTGTTGCCGCCCTGCCCAACCGGGCCAGTCGATATAAACAACTTTACCGGTGCAATGACTATCTTCGCCGGCAATACAGCCGCGCACAAGATAACGGCCCCACTGGGGATAATTAACCCGCAATGGCCATTCAGCCATGCCGTTCTCATCGGTCGCAACATGGCCCGAGGCAACCACACTACTATGTCGACCATCGGTATAACGCGCTAACGATTCGCTGCTTTTTTCATACCACCACTTCCAATCGAGTTTATACACCGTCACCTCGAGATCGGTATTGCTCACCGGCTGGCCAGTTTTATCCAATACCACGAGACGGGTTTTATGATCCTCATCGGTCAACAACATCCCCCGTTCCGCATCACCTTTAGGCAGTTGCAGCCCGAGGTAACGCTCGTAGTAATCAAACGGCCGGCTAAAACGATTGCTACTAAACTGACCACTCGGCTCAAACACCCGATTCGTAAACACGGCTTTAAGCATCCCCGGTGGCGGGGTTTTACTTTCGATACGTAAATCAAACTGGGTATTGCCCTGCTTATCCAATGAACCTTCAAACAGTTTTGTTTTGCTCGCGCGATAATCCCGCGCGGGATCATCGAAGGTATAGTCAGGAAATTTACCCGCAAAGGCTGTTTTTACCGGCACCAGCGTCACCGAAACATCCGCCTCTAAACCGCTAGCGGGGGCTCCGTGCAGCCATTTTGACTGCAATCCAACCGACCGCGTAACACCGTTTTCTAAACGAGTATCCCGGGGGATATCCAACTCCACTTTAAGGCGATTCGGCACTACAGTTTCGATCCGCAGAGGATGATGAAAATCCTGTCCCCCGACACGGACAATCGCTTCCCAATTACCGGTCGGCGCGCTTTCCGGCGTAGCCAGTTTAAAGCTATATAGCCGTCCAACCGGCTGATTACTGTAAATCGATTCCACCAACTGACCCGAGGGGTTATAGAGGTCGGCCACCACAGGATGTTCCGCAGGCAGTTCATTAAGCTTATCTTTGAGGATAAAGGTCAGATAAATATCATCGCCGGGACGCCAAACATCCCGCTCACCAAAGATAAAGCCGTCGATATTACTTTGCAGATGGGTGCCGCCGATATCAAACTGACTGGTGGTTAACGCCCCAGCATCATTCAGCTTGAGGTAACCGACCTGCTCACCGGATGTCGCTTGCAGATAAAAAGGCTTGCCTTTGAGTTCAACCATCGTAAAGCCATCATCATCGCTGACCCCTTTACCCACCGACTGACCTTGGAAATTGAACAGCTCAACCGTGCTGCCCACCAGCGGCTCCGCGGTTTTTAAGTTGGTAGTGATCACTCGAGCAATCTTGCCCGCCGGAGTTTGTTTAACAACGATGCCAATATTCGAACGCAGCAGGTTTTTCGCGTCTTTACTCTCCGCCGCATAACGATAGTAACGATCACTGCAGGCACTTAAAGAATTTGAACGGGAAGAGCCTGGCTCTAGATTATCCCAAGAACTGTAACCGCCACTGTAATCGAGCGCCTCACTATTAGCGGGAAGCTGACGGGGCGGCACGGGTATCGCGTTTTCGGCGTCGCTACAGGCGATCATCGAATCCCCTCGATCCAATGAGAGATAAAGACGGATAAGACTACCGCCCTTTTGGGCCATCAGTTCGGTGATATCTAACCGATAATCTTGCCAGCTGCGCAGATTATTATCCTTCAGCGGCACTGATTTCTGCCAAATAAAGCGCCCGACTTTATCCAGTTGGCGGGCTTCACCTAAACGATTTTCTTGTAAAAACTGATGGATATTATCATCGAACACTTCAAACGCAGTGACCGTTACCGACTTTGCGCTGACGGCCTGGAACGGTAACTCGATACGGGCAGCATCCGGCAAAATAACACCACTGCCGGCAAACCGTACCGCTGGATTATGCGGGGCAATGCTGAAGCTTTTCTTAAGACTGGTCGCTAAGCCAATATCACACCGGTCCTGTAACTCTTTATGGATGGTGATATTCAGCTTGTCCGCGGCCGAGTTATTCAAGCCTAACCGCAGGGTATTGCCGTCCACCTGATAATGAGTAAAGCGATACTGGCTCGAAATTAGATGTTTAAGGGCTTGGTTCTGTTTGAGTTGACGATTAAATCGTAATGCCAGCACACCGCTATCAGCCACAATCGCACCGGAGATCAGTTCTAATGGTCGATTATCGGCACCGTCCATGGTCGGCACAGTAAAACCTTGTTGCAGCCCTTCACCCCAGCTAACTTCCACCTCTTGAGCACAGCTATCGGCTCGGCGAATATTACTGATAATCAGCTGTGGTGCCTGTCCTTCCTTGGTCGTAACGGAGACACTGGCATCACTATCGGACACCTGAATTAAGGAGGTTAAGCTTGCGGCATCAAGGCCCTCGGCACCGCTAATCTGAGCATGAATTTCAACTCTATCGGCCTCACTATCGCGGACGATCGGTTGATGATTGAAAACATCCTGCCACTGCAGGTCGATTTGTGGATTGCTGGCAATAACCAGACTATCAGTTGGCGGAGCCGCCTGAGAGGAATTTGTCGCATCGATAGCGGCCGCATCGGCCCCCGTGGCGCTTGACTGAATAGCCTCTACAGCATTCGCCGCAGTGACTTGCTCTGTAGAATGACTTGCAGTATCAGCCTCGTCGCTGCACCCCAGAACCAAAACCACTAAACATAAAATTGACGCCCGCAACATATTCAAATCCCTTTCTCCAGCGAGCCATCAAGTAACATAATTACTCGATGGACGGCCCCGCAAACATTTCATTATCCTGTTATATACCACTCAGCGATTATCTGACACCTTTCGTGGCCCGCTCTGGTGAAAACCTGCGCGATAAAAACGTTTTTGCTCAAAAAGCCCGCACCACCGCGAGCCAAAGTGCAACTCGCAGCGCTCCGCTATCCAGACTTAGACTTTACTTCGATTTTTTCTTCGTCGTACGACCTGCCGCCGGTTTACTACGAATAATCTTCGTCCGTCCGGCCTTATTGGTGCGTGGACGATGCACCTTCTTACTCATCTGCTTACGCAGATTATCGCGACTACCGACCTCATAACCTGGCATATAAACCCGCTGAATCCGGTTACCGATAAGGCGTTCGATATCATCCAATGCCCGCTCTTCTTCACGGCTGACAAAAGAGATCGCTTTACCTTTCGCACCGGCACGCCCGGTACGGCCAATACGGTGAACATAATCTTCAGCTAGATAGGGCAGGTTAAAGTTAACCACCAGCTCTAAGCCTTGAATATCCAAGCCACGAGCGGCAACTTCAGTCGCCACCAACACCTGAATTTTACCCGATTTAAAATCGGCAATAGCGCGACGACGAGACCCCTGTGACTTATCCCCATGGCAAAGCGCCGCACGAATACCGTCGATTTTCAGGTCAACCATCAAAGAATCGGCTTGAGCTTTAGTACTGGTAAACACCAGTACCTGAAACCACTGATGCTTATTGATCAGTTCCGCAAACAGATCAGCCTTACGCTTCTCTTCTACTGGATAGACCACATGTTCAATGGTATCGGCGGTCGCGTTCAGTTTTGCCACCCGCACGGTTTCGTAAGGTGTCATCAACTGTTTAGCCACGGTATTAACCGTCGGCGATATCGTCGCTGAAAACATCAAAGTTTGATGTTTTTTCGCAGTTTGCTGCAACAGAGTGCCAACATCGGTGATAAAGCCCATATCAAGCATACGGTCGGCCTCATCGAGCACAACAAATTCAGCTTTCGCTAAACTCACATTGCACTGCACCACATGTTCTAGCAAACGGCCCGGGGTAGAGATAAGAATATCGACGCCCGCTTTAAGTTTTTTCTGCTGGCCATCCATATTGACGCCACCATAGAGGGCCGTCACGGTTAGTGGCATAAACTGAGCATAACGCTTAATCGTCTCGGCCAGCTGTTCGGCCAATTCGCGGGTAGGGGTCAGGATCAATGCGCGAGGACAACCGGGTTCTGTCGGTTTAGGCCGGTCGCTCATCTGTTGTAGAATCGGCAGACTGAATGCAGCGGTTTTGCCGGTGCCGGTTTGGGCGTTGGCAAGTACATTCTTACCCCGACGGGCGGGCACTATCGCCTGCTCCTGTACTGGGGTCATCTGACTATAGCCACAGGCATCCAGCGCCTGCTGAATCTCTGGAGCAAGATCTAATGCTGAAAACTTCATGATAAATCCTCTGTATACCGTGCTATAGCAAGGGCAGGTGTAAATAACGTCACTGTTTTAACTTAACAGGCATCAACTTCACCCGCCCTATTTCTCGGGCGCATATAATAAAGGATTTTAAACACATTAGTGAGGCTGATTACAGGTGATTACGGTTATCCAGTGAATCAACGCTGCACAGAGGTCATAATCGCCTGTAAGCCGGGTTTATTGGCAAAGATTTCTGCCTCGGTTAAACCCACCATTTCATAGGGTAATACCAACCATTTATCGGTGGTATGGGTATAGAAATCGGGAGTTCTATCGGTGCGATTATGGGACGGTTTAAACCAAGGCACCGCCACTTTGACATCCTTTGGCATATTCCGCTTAGCTCGCTGCGACAATTGCGATAGCACCGCATCGATACTCTTGCCAGAACCAAAAACATCATCCACGATCAATAACTTATCGTCCCGGTTAAGGTTTTCCAGCAGATAGCGCAAGCCGTGGGCTTTGATACTGTTTTCACCTTCAATCATCGATTGATAACCGGGTAAGCCACGATAGGAGGTGCGAATAGAGATATGATCGGTTTTCACGCCGAGGTATTGCAAACACTCCTGCACGTAAATACCGACGGTGCTACCGCCCCGCCAAATACCGACAATAAAATCAGGCCGATAGCCGCTTTCAAAAATCTGCGCCCCTAAACGAAACGAATCGCAGATCAGTTCCTGCTCTGTAATAAAATGTTTTTCCACAATCTTCACCTTCCCCATAAGAGTAGTCACTGTTGCCGATCAATCAGCCCGCATCAGGCACTAGATGACCGATAATGCTGAACAGTTCCGGGCGATGCTGCTGCAGCTCATCAACCGTTAGTCCTTCCAGTGAGTGCGGGTATTTCAGCCACGCTTCAGTCTCATAGAGATAATATTCAGGATCGACACCGGTCTTATTACGGGTCGGCTTAAAATACGGCACCGCTATACGGATATCCTCAGGGGTATTTAAACGACACTTGTCTCGCAGTTCGGCGATCACCGCTTGAATAGTGAGACCGGTGTCATACACATCATCAACAATCAGTAGACTGTCAGTGGCTTGGATATTCTTGATCAGATAATCCATACCATGAACATTAACCTTCTTAGCCTGTTGATCAATCCCATCACTATAGGATGAGGTACGAATGGCAATATGATCACTGTGTATATCGTAGTAGGCGAGAAACTCCTGCACCGCTACACCAATCGGTGTGCCGCCACGCCAGATAGCAATAATATAGGTCGGCTTAAAACCGTCATTGACTATTTTTGCCCCTAACCGGAATGAGTCTTCCAATAACGTCTGGGCATCGAGGTATGTTTTTTCCATCGTTTTATGCTCTGTCTATAACGCCTGCTATCATAACAACCGCTAATACATTTCTACATCTCAATTTCAACTTAACAACGTGATTGCCCGCCTATTTCAGCATCACAGCAAAACGCAGCGGGCAGTAACGCCGGTTAACTCACCGCCAAGCGGTGCGCCAACGCTTTCTGACGTTGAATCAATTGCGCAATATCGAAATCAACAATGGCGCCGTCGAGCACCCGCCATTGACCGGCAACCATCACTCTATCGGCCTGATGAGCACCACAGAGCACCAGTGCCGCCAACGGATCACCAGCACCGGCAAAGCGCAGCTCATCCAGTTTAAACAACGCGATATCCGCTTGCTGCCCCACTTTAAGGGAGCCAAGATCATCCCGACCGAGACAGCGCGCAGACCCTTCGGTCGCCCAAGACAGCACCTTTTGATGGGTGATTTCAGCGGCATCATATTTAAGCCGTCCTAAGAGAAATGCCTGACGCACTTCCTGAATCATATTCGAGCCATCATTAGATGCAGAGCCATCGACCCCCAGCCCTACTGGACTTCCGGCTCGCTCAAGATCCAATGTTGGGCATAAGCCTGACGCCAGCAACATATTGGACGATGGACAGTGACAGATACCCGTACCGGCAGCCCCCAAACGACGAATTTCATCATCATTAAAGTGAATACCATGAGCCAGCCAGACTCGATCACTCAACCAACCGACTTTCTCCAGATAATCCAGCGGCCGCAGCCCAAACATCTTAATGCAGAAAGCCGTTTCATCATGGGTTTCGGCCAAATGAGTATGTAAACGCACATCATATTTCTGTGCTAGTTCGGCACTGGCCCGCATTAAACTCTCACTTACCGAAAAAGGTGAACAGGGCGCCAAGGCAACCCGGCTCATGCCCCCCGCTTCAGCCTGATGATAGCGACTGATTAGCCGTTCACTATCATCCAAAATAGTCTCTTCATCCTGTACGGTAGATTGGGGCGGCAACCCGCCGTCATCCTCCCCTAAGCTCATTGAACCACGGGTAAGATGCACTCGAATACCGAGTTTATCTGCCTGCGCCATCTGAATATCAATGGCGTTTTCTAACCCTTCAGGGAACAGATAATGATGATCGCTGGCGGTGGTACAACCGGATAACAACAGCTCGGCTAATGCCACCTGAGTGGAAACTTCAATCATCTCCTCACCCAGCTTTGCCCACACCGGATAGAGACTTTTTAACCAGCTAAACAGGGATTTATTCAACGCCTGAGGAAAAGCCCGCGTCAGCGTCTGATAAAAATGGTGATGGCCGTTAATTAGTCCCGGTAACAACACATGTTCTCGTGCATCAAACACCTCATCCACCGGCTTAGAAGGTTGCGCCCCGGCGGCCAGCACCTCGACTATAAGCTTGTCTTCAATCACGACCCCGCCAGCAGCATCACTGCTGAGTGTCGCCAGAGGCGTCTTAATCCAGATACGACCAGAACTGTTCAACTTAGTAACTCCGTTAGTCAATAATGTCTTAATTAATGATCTGGCTAATATCTAGCCATTTACATTTGAATCCACGCTGTTAATCCGTGGCGAATCGATACTCGTTTTCAGCCCTTTAGGCATCAAGTTTGCCAATCCCAACACGCTCAAAATGCCTGTGCTCGGCACTCGTTGGCCGTTTAAGCAGCATGAATGCCGGCAACGATGGCGCTAATGCTGGATGATGGGCTACAAAAATAATAGAGGAGAAGCTAATTGTCTACAAAACAGAAAATATATGTATCCATATTACGAAAAAGATTAGCGTCGATAACCGGTAATATTAACAACCACTATCACGCTCACAACGCTCAGTTTGAACACCATGACCCTCAGCCCACTGAACTGAATCAATGGAAAATCACCGCAACTTAAGTGTTTTAGCATAATAGAAAGGACTCAATAGACCAACATATCGATCCAAAAGAAGGCTGTTTGAATTGTATACAATAAATCTCTAAATAAAGGGATACACCGTAAAGATGCGGAGATCAGCAGAAATTAACGCCAAACAACCCAAAAAGAACAGAGTAATTTAGTGCATTAAAACGGTAGAGTAGATAAATAGCGTATAGGTAATGATCGGTTTTAGTAACTGAGGACCTAAAATAAGTTGACTAAAAAGTCAGGTTTTAATTTAATGATTGAAATCCGAACTAAACTCCAAGATAGATAACCATAATAACAGGAGGTCCACCTTGATCAGGTTCTTACTCAACAAGGAGCTTCGCGTCGAGCAGCAGTTAGACCCCAATATGACGGTACTCAACTATCTCCGCGACGAACGCAGTAAAACCGGTACCAAAGAGGGTTGTGCTTCGGGTGACTGTGGCGCCTGTACCGTAGTACTAGGCGAACTGGATGGCGATCGAATCCGTTACAAAAGCATCAACGCCTGCCTCACCTTCATCGCCACCCTCAACGGAAAACAACTGATCAGCGTTGAAGACCTCAAGCAGGGGTCAACTTTACACCCCGCTCAGCAGGCGATGGTTGACTGTCATGGTAGTCAATGTGGCTTCTGTACCCCCGGCATCGTGATGTCGATGTTTGCCCTGGGAAAAAATATAACCCATCCCAATAAAGAAGAGATTAACGAAGCATTGGCAGGCAACCTCTGTCGCTGCACCGGCTATCGGCCGATTATTGAAGCCGCCGAAAAGATGGCTAACGATGTAACCCCGGATAGCTTCACCTCGGAAGAGGCAGCCACAGTGGCAAAATTACGGCAGATACAGCCACAACAACAAGTGGAACTGTCGGATGGTACAAAACGGGCTTTCAACCCCACCACTATCGCAGAACTAGCTGACCTCTTAACCGCCTATCCAAACGCTCGACTGCTTGCCGGCGGCACTGATTTGGCACTCGAAGTAACCCAATTTCATCGCCCCATCGAAACCCTAATTTACATCGCCGATATTCCCGCCTTAAAAGAGATTCATATAACGGATCAACAGTTAGAACTCGGCGCTAGCGCCTCATTGAGCAACTGCTACCAGCGTTTAAACTACGATTACCCCGATGTTGGCGCACTGTTACACCGCTTTGCGTCACTGCAGATCCGTAATCAAGGCACCTTAGGCGGTAATATTGGCAACGCATCCCCTATCGGCGATGCACCACCGATGTTAATTGCTCTGGATGCAAAACTGGTGCTAAGAAAAGGTGAGCAACAACGCACCCTAGATCTGCAAGATTACTTTATCGATTACAAAGTCACCGCTCAGCAACCGGGGGAGTTTATAGAAAAAGTGATCGTGCCCCGCGCCGCCGATAACGGTGAGTTTCGCAGCTATAAAATCTCCAAGCGGATCGATGACGATATCTCCGCTGTATTAGGCTGTTTTAATCTTAAAATCAGCAATGGTGTGGTTGAATCCGCGCGGATCGCCTTTGGCGGTATGGCGGCAATTCCTAAACGGGCCAGCTACTGTGAACAGGCACTCATCGGTGCTCCTTGGACAAGGACCAGCATTGAACAAGCTAAAGCAGCACTGCAACAGGATTTCAATCCTATCTCAGATTTTCGTGCCTCACGAGAGTATCGCCTATTGGTCGCCACCAATATGCTGACCCGTTACTTTATTGAGATCGAAACGCCAGACGTCGAAACACGGGTAACTGCCTATGTCTAATCATCAAAAAGCCAGCAGTTATGCAGCGATGCTGGAAAAAGTTCAACAGGATATCACCACCGGCGTAGGCCGTAGCGTTAAACATGAAAGCGCAGCGAAGCAGGTCAGTGGTGAAGCGATCTATATTGATGACCGCTTAGAATTCCCCAATCAACTGCATATCTATGCACGTATGTCCGACAACGCCCATGCTCGCATCACCCGTATCGACACAACCCCCTGCTACGCATTTCCCGGTGTCGCCATTGCCATTACTGCAAAGGATATTCCCGGCATCGTCGATATTGGCGCACTCAAGCCTGGCGACCCGTTACTGGTAGAGGAGTTAGTTGAATATGTCGGCCAGCCACTATTAGCAGTGGCCGCCGATGACCATGAGACCGCCCGTAAAGCCGCAATGGCGGCTATCGTAGAGTATGAAGCGCTCGAACCGGTGCTCTCAGTAGAACAAGCATTTAACAACAAACACTATGTTAGCGAGCCACACACCCATAAGCGGGGTGACTCCACGGCGGCATTGGCTGGCGCGAAGCACAGCGTATCCGGCAGCGTTCATATCGGCGGTCAGGAGCACTTTTATCTGGAAACCCAGATTGCTTCCGTAATGCCCACCGAAGACGGCGGGATGATTGTTTATTCCTCCACCCAGAATCCTACCGAAGTGCAGAAACTGGTCGCCGAAGTACTGGATATCCCGTTTAACAAAGTGCAGATCGATATGCGCCGCATGGGTGGCGGCTTTGGGGGTAAAGAAACACAGGCGGCAGGCCCTGCGTGTATCGCGGCAGTGGTTGCTAAGCTGACGGGGCGTCCGGCCAAGATGCGACTCCCACGGATGGAAGATATGATGATGACCGGTAAACGGCATCCTTTCTTCAATCAATATCAAGTTGGCTATGACGATAATGGCAGAATAACCGGTTGTGAGATGAAGCTAGCAGGCAACTGCGGCTACTCACCGGACCTATCAGACTCGATCATTGACCGAGCAATGTTCCACAGCGATAACGGTTACTACCTCGGTGATGCCACCATCACCGGCTACCGCTGTAAAACCAACACCGCATCCAATACCGCCTATCGTGGTTTTGGCGGACCTCAGGGTCTGATTATGCCGGAAATTATTCTCGATGAAATTGCCCGAAAACTAGGCAAAGATCCCTTAGAGGTTCGTAAACACAACCTCTATGGCGAAGCAGGCCGGGACACCACCCACTACTACCAGAAAGTGGGAGATAATGTTCTCCCTGAAATGCTTGATGACCTTGAACGCAGTAGCGATTACCAACAGCGCCGCCAAGAGATTAAAGCCTACAACGCCACCAGCCCGATTCTTAAAAAGGGATTAGCACTGACACCGGTGAAATTCGGCATATCCTTTACCGCCAGCTTCCTTAACCAAGCCGGGGCGCTTGTTCATATCTACACCGACGGCAGTATCCATCTTAACCATGGCGGCACCGAGATGGGCCAAGGCCTCAACACCAAAGTGGCTCAAATTGTTGCCGAAGAGTTTCAGGTGGATATCGACACCATCCAAATAACCGCCACCAATACTGAGAAAGTACCGAATACTTCACCAACCGCGGCATCATCTGGGACAGATTTGAACGGTAAAGCCGCCCAGAACGCAGCCCGCACCATTAAACAGCGATTGCTCGAGTTTGCTGCCAATCACTTTAAAGTGACGCCTGAGGATGTTGAGTTCCGCAATAACCATGTGATGATTCGTAATGAGTTGATGAGCTTCGCTGACTTTATCCAGCTGGCCTATTTCAATCAAGTTTCACTCTCAAGCACCGGCTTCTATCGCACGCCGAAGATCTTCTATGATCGTGAAAAAGCCAGTGGTCGGCCGTTCTACTACTTTGCCTATGGCGCCGCCTGCAGTGAGGTAGTGATCGATACGCTAACCGGCGAGTATAAAATTCTGCGGGTTGATATCCTCCATGATGTCGGCGCATCACTGAACCCAGCGATCGATATTGGTCAGGTCGAAGGCGCATTCGTACAAGGCGCAGGCTGGCTCACCACGGAAGAGTTGGTGTGGAACGATCAAGGCCGTCTTATGACCTCCGGGCCTGCTGGTTATAAAATCCCGGCGATAACCGATATGCCAATCGATTTCCGCGTCCGCTTGGTCGAAAACCGTAAAAACAAAGAAGACACCGTATACCACTCCAAAGCCGTAGGCGAACCCCCCTTTATGCTCGGTATCTCCGTCTTCTGTGCCATAAAAGACGCCATATCCAGCATTGCCGATTATCGCAACAGCCCTGCATTAGATGCACCCGCCACCCCAGAACGGGTGTTGTGGGCAGTGCAAGAACAGCAGGCTGCAGCAGCAAAATGACTCTCAAGTTTTCGCTAACCGCACTGTTAGGAGCCCTATCATGAATACTCCGTGGATCGCAGCGCTAAGCCAAATTGAAGCCGATGCTACCCCGGCCGTCATGATTACGGTGGTCGAGGAACGGGGTTCAACACCGCGTAATGCCGGAGCTAAAATGATCGTCAGTCAGGTCCAGCAGTTTGACACCATCGGCGGTGGGCATTTGGAATATAAAGCGATCAAAATTGCCCGTAAACTATTAGCCCAAGGCCAAACCCAACCACAACTAGAACGCTTCTCCCTCGGCGCAAGCCTCGGACAGTGTTGCGGCGGGGCCACCACGCTATTGTTTGAGCCACTGAATACCGACACCGTCAACATCACCCTCTTCGGCGCAGGCCATGTTGGCCGGGCGCTAATTCCCATACTCGCTAGCCTGCCCTGCCGAGTGCGTTGGGTCGACGCCCGTGAAGATGAGTTCCCCGATCATATTCCTGAAGGGGTGGAAAAAGTAGTCAATGAATACCCGGTGGATGAGATAGAGAAACAACCCAGCGGCAGTTACTTTATTGTCATGACCCACAACCACCAACTCGATCAAGAACTCACCGAAGGCATACTCAAACGGAATGATTTTAGCTATTTCGGGCTGATTGGCTCCCTCACCAAGCGCAATAAATTTATCCACCGGCTGCAAGCAAAAGGCTTTACCAGCGAACAGATTGCTAGGATGACTTGCCCTATGGGGATCGCCGAAGTGAGCGGCAAGCTCCCCGCCGAGATCGCCGTATCGGTCGCAGGGGAAGTCATTGCCCACTATAACGCCGGATTTAACGCACAACGAAAAGGCAGCAGCCATAGCACCGTTGCCTCCGTGGTTGATCGTTTGGCGATCTAAATCGACCCGGCAAGAAATAGAACACACCTTGAAGTAAAACTGAGAGCCCGCATGACACATAACACTGTAACCGCTTACCGCGCAGCGATTCTAGATAGCCTTGGCGATCCCGCAGAGATCGGCTTAAACAACAGTATCCGCTATTTTGAAGATGGTCTGATGCTGGTTGAAAATGGCACAATCACGGCTTTGGGCGATGCCACGGCACTGTTACCCAACCTACCTCAGGGTTGTGAAATCAAACACTATGAAGACGCCCTGATCGCACCGGGCTTTATTGATACCCATATCCACTATCCGCAAACCGGTATGATCGCCTCCTATGGCGAGCAGCTGCTCGACTGGCTCGAAAACTATACCTTCCCGGCTGAACAGCAGTTTGCCGACCGCCAACATGCTGATGAGGTCGCCGATATCTTTGTCACCGAACTGCTGCGTAACGGGACCACCACTGCGCTGGTGTTTGGCACGGTTCACCCTGAATCAGTGGATGCTTTTTTTGCCCGTGCAGAGCCACAAAACCTGCGCATGATTGCCGGCAAGGTGATGATGGATCGTAACGCTCCAGCCGCGCTCACGGACAGCCCACAAAACAGTTATGAAGAGAGTAAAGCACTGATCGAGCGCTGGCACGGCAAGGGCCGATTACATTATGCCGTTACGCCTCGCTTCGCCCCTACCAGCTCACCAGAACAGTTAGCGATGGCCGGTCAGCTGTTGCAAGAGTACGACGGCCTCTACATGCATACCCACTTGTCAGAGAATAAGAGTGAAATCGAATGGGTTAAAGCACTGTTCCCAGAACAAAAAGGCTATCTCGATGTGTATGACCATCACCAGCTTTTAGGGGAACGTTCAGTGTTTGCCCACGGTGTGCATCTTTGTGATGAGGAGTGCGCGCGGCTAGGTGAAACCGGCTCTGCAATCGCCTTCTGCCCTACCTCGAATCTATTTCTCGGCAGCGGCCTGTTTAACCTACCCCAAGCAGAGCAACACAACATTAAGGTTGGCCTAGGCACCGATGTCGGCGCTGGCACTAGCTTTTCAATACTGCAAACCTTGAATGAAGCCTATAAAGTGATGCAGTTACAGGGGGTCAAGCTACACCCCTATAAATCCTTTTATCTAGCGACCCTCGGCGGTGCCCGAGCGCTGCAACTGGATGATAAAATCGGCAACCTCGAACCGGGTAGCGAAGCTGACTTTATCGTCTTGGATTATAAGGCGACACCACTGTTGAGCTATCGCATGGCCCAGACAAAAACCATCGAGGAGCGGCTATTTGTGATGATGACCCTCGGGGACGACCGGATGATCAAACATACTTTTGCCATGGGTAAATCGGTTTACGATCGCAGTTAGGCCCTTGGACAATAGGGCTTATCAAATATATCAACTGTAAAAATAATCATAAAAAAAGGCTGATCCTATCAAGATCAGCCTTTTTTATGACCCAATGGGTACTCCAACATCGCTATTTCGTTCTATTCTCGACGACCGAGATCAGCGGGGATTGCGCACATGGGAGAAGATAGCTCGTAAATCATCGGTGGCAATCTCATCATCCAAACTGAGTTTTTCTTCTATATGATCAAGATGGTGCATCATCAAACTCACTGCACGGGGTTTGTCTTGCTCCGCAATCGCATCGATCAGTTCAAAATGTTCATCATAAGAACAGTGGGATTTAGCTCCGCTTTCATACTGCGCAATAATCAGTGAACAAAGAGATACAAGGCTGCGCTGAAAACTCAACAGAGGAGGGTTGTTTGCAATTTCAGCCAGCAACAGGTGAAACTCTCCGGACAGTCGGATACCCGCACCACGATCACCACGGTCAAAACACGCCTGCTCATCACGAACCATCTGTCTAAGCTGTTCCAACTGTTTTTTCTGAGCATGATCACAGACCAGTTCAGTGACTGATTTTTCCACCACCCGGCGGGCAAACACGATCTGCCGAGCTTCTTCTATCGTTGGTGAGGCGACTACCGCTCCCCGGTTCGGCCGCAATACCACCACCTGTTCATAACCTAAACGCGATAGGGCTCGACGAATGATGGTACGGCTAACACCAAAGATCTCACCCAGCGATTCTTCATTGAGTTTAGTACCCGGGGCAAGACGCTGCTCTAGGATCGCATCGAAAATATATGCGTAGACAATATCATCTTGGGTCTTTTTACCGTCCCGTTTGGTATCACTCTTTTTTAACTCAGATATCTGACTCATAAAGCCTCATTAACACCGACTCACCGGCCAAAAGCTAATGGAAAAACAGCCATAACTTTTTGATTGAAAACGTCATTAATTATACATATAAGGGTATATTTTGTACACATATTCACCGGTCACAAAAAATACTCGCACTCCCGGAAATTCTAACAAAATAAGCGATATCATCGGCCATAACCGAGACTCTACCGGCGTTCTTTGTCATCAATAAACAGCCATTCAAGAAGACACTAAAATCGTCAAAACTCAAAAACCTGACTTTTGGGTTGACTTTTTTGTATACAATTATAGTATGAATAAAACACAATGCTGTTTAGGACACGTCACATTTCCAAGGAATGAAACACAACAACCCGGCGGTCAATCTACCCAATGGCAGCCTTAATAACAATAATATGGGTGAGACCCCAAATCAGGAGTTAAAGTTGTGGATAACATACAACTTGATGCAACCAAGACGGATTCGCCATCGTCGCCAGGCAACCGTAGCGTTGTAGATCGTTTTTTTAAACTCAGCAAACATAAAACCAATGTGCGCACAGAGATCATCGCAGGCCTCACACCTTCGTGACCATGTCCTACATTATGTTTCTCAACCCCATTATCATGTCTAAAACCGGCATGCCCTTCGATGGCCTCTTTCTCGCGACCTGTATCGGTGCCGCCATCGCCACCATTTTTATGGGCATCTATGCCAACTGGCCGATCGGCTTAGCACCGGGCATGGGTCTAAACGCCTTCTTTACCTTTACCGTCGTGCTAGAGATGAACTACAGCTGGCAGATCGCACTGGGGGCCGTGTTTCTCTCCGGCATTCTATTTGTACTGATGAGCGTCACCCGCTTACGAGAATGGATGTTAGAAAGTATTCCCATGAGTATGCGTCTAGCGATGACCGCTGGTGTCGGCCTCTTCCTCGGCTTTATCGGACTACGTTTTACCGGTTTGATCGTACCTAACCCCGACAACATGCTCGCCTTAGCCGATCTAACTCACTTTGGTTTCGGCCCGTTCGGCCCTGAAGCGCCAGCCCTAGGGTTACTCAGTTTCCTGATTATCAGTGTGCTAAGCTATCTCCGAGTGTTTGGTTCGGTGATTATCGGCATTGTCGTGACAACCGCCATTGCCTTCCTAATGACCGCACTACTGCCTGTCGATTTTTTCACAGTGACCTCCGATAGGGCGCCACTGTCTGGTTTTATGGCTTGGCCCGAGAATGGTCTCGTCGCCGTGCCTAACTTTGCCGACCTCGCTCCCGTCTTTATGCAGCTCGATATCATGGGCGCATTGGATGTTGCACTGATTCCAGTGATTATCACCTTTCTGTTTGTTAACATTTTCGATACCGCAGGCACCCTAATGGGGGTCGCTCAACGGGCTAACCTACAAGATGAAAACGGTAAGATCGAAGGCCTGGATAAGTCCCTCAAGGCCGACTCAATCTCCTCCGTTATCGGTACCGCCTTCGGTTGCCCTCCCGTTACCTCCTATGTTGAATCAGCCGCAGGTGTCGCCGCCGGTGGCCGTACCGGTTTAACCGCTGTCGTCATTGGCATCATGTTCTTGCTAGGCGTGTTCCTACTACCTCTGGCGCAGATGCTGCCCGGCTTTGCCGTGGACGGTGCATTGATCTATGTCGCCATGTTAATGATGGGTTCCCTAGCCAGTATCGACTGGGATGATCTTACCGAGTTTGCCCCCGCCCTGATGACCACCATCATGATGCCACTGACCTTCTCTATCGCTAACGGTATCGCTATCGGCTTTATCACCTATACCGTTATGAAAGTCACCACCGGTAAAGCATCATCCATCACTAGCGGTGTATGGGTGCTAACCGCTATCTTTGTGGCTAAGTTTATCTTTCTGCCCTAAGCCTTAAACACGTCTTAGAACGGACGTTTTAGTACAACTCTCAAGCCCTCCTCTGAGGGCTTTCGTTTACCAGCCGCTAAAAAACCCTCACTTTACCCACGCTCCTGCTTGGCATATTCTTGCTTAACGGCTGTAGACCGTAAAACCCAACGACCGCGATCTATTTAATCAGGAGATATAGATGACTTATCCAATTGAGGGTGCCTGCCAATGTGGCGGCGTAACTTATAAGTTATTATCAGCCCCGCAGTTCATTTTGGCCTGTCATTGCATCGCATGTCAGAAGCTATCCACCAGCGCCTTCAGCATTACCGCCATCGTTGACGCCAGCGCCATTGAGTTTAAAGGTGAGATGAAAGAATGGAGTCGTCCCGCCGACAGCGGTAATATCTCTGCAGCCAAATTTTGCCCTAGCTGTGGTAACCGGATCTACCATTTCGACCCGGCTACACCCAACGTTATCAAACTCAAACCCTCTACTCTGTCCGACACCCGTATTTTAAAACCCACTCGACATATATGGGTTAGCCAAAAACAGGACTGGTTTGAGATTCCCGAAGGTGTCGAAGTGTTCCAAAAACAAACCTCATAAAGGATTAGGAATCGTCGAGCGGTTATTACCGCTTGCGGCAATCACTCAGTCAACTATCACTCAGCCAGATAGGCCATAGCCAATGGTTAGTTGAGCCTACTGGCGAATGTTGATAGCGCACAACACTTCAGGGACTTCAATATGATCAATCTAAGCACACCTATTGCGTTCAATGACACACTCCCCGACGCGGTCGATGTGGTGGTTATTGGCGGAGGCATTATCGGTATCTTCTCCGCCCTAAATATTGCCCGCTCGGGTCTCAGCGTGATGGTGATCGAAAAAGGCCGTATCGCGGGGGAACAATCATCCCGCAATTGGGGTTGGATTCGCCAACATGGCCGTGATGCGGCCGAATTACCTATTATGATGGAAGCCACTCGGTTATGGGAAAACATTGATCAAGAGGTCAAAGGCCGCACAGGGTTCAAGCGTGTCGGCGTGATGTACCTCTCACAAACAGAAGAGGCCCAGGCTCAGCGCGAAGCATGGCTTAGCACTGCCGCTGCACATGGTGTCGATACCGTGGCCCTATCGAGTGCACAAATAGGGCAACACATACAACTGGATGCACACTCGAAGAATCCTTGGGTTGGTGCAACCTATACCGCCAGCGATGCGCGTGCCGAACCTTGGCAGGCGATCCCCGCGATCGCCGAACTGGCCCACAGTGAAGGCGTGCTGATTAAAGAAAATTGCGCCGTGCGCACATTAGACATTGAAGCCGGCCAAATCACCGGCGTTATTACCGAGGCGGGACGCATTAAAACAGCGCAAGTCGTGGTCGCCGGAGGCGCTTGGTCATCGTTGTTTCTACGCCGTCATGGAATCACTATTCCCCAGTTATCGGTACGCGCCTCTGTGGCCAGAACCGCGCCTATTCAAAGCATTACCACCACCAGCTTTGCCGATAAAAAACTGGCGGTGCGTCGACGCAATGACGGTGGTTACTCGCTTGCGCTCACGGATTCCCATGATCACTTTATTGGTCCGGATTCGTTTCGTTTGTTGCCTAAATGGATAAAAACCGGGTTGCAAAATATTCATGAAATCCGCCCTTGGGTCAATGAAATAGCCAACTCTCCTGATGCGTGGCGGGTTGAACGTCATTGGGCTGCGGATGAAATTAGCCCCTTTGAACTAACCCGCGTTCTCGACCCAGCGCCCGCTAAGGGCAAGGTAAAAGTGATGCAACAACGCTTTGCGCAAAGGTTTCCACAAATAGGTGAGCCTCAGATTCTGGATGCTTGGGCTGGCATGATCGATGCCATGCCTGATATTGTGCCTATCGTTGACCGAGTGCCCAATTTTGCAGGACTCATTGTGGCGACAGGGATGAGTGGCCACGGCTTCGGTATCGGCCCGGCGTTCGGTAAAATCGTGGCACAAATGGTGAACAAAGAAGATAGCGAACATGATTTATCACGCTTCCGCTTCTCTCGTTTCAGTGATGGCAGCACCTTAGATATTGGGCCCAATATCTAAATAGAACATCATCTTCCCTGCGTGGTTACTGACGCTGTTCAACAACAATAACAGCGTCAGTATCAAAGCCTCTAACCTTAGCCATTTTCATAAATTTCTGCATGACCTCAGGTTTAACGTCAGGCGTTCGGGACAGCAGCCACAAATAAGAGGTGTCAGGCCCAGAGACAAATGCATACTGATAGCCTTCGTGGTCCAGTTCAAACACCACATACGAGCCGTAGAATGGCCCAAAAAAGGAAACCTTCAAATAGCCTTCATCGCTTTCGTTAACAAAATAAGCCTTCCCCTCTGCTTCCTGCCATTCTCCTTTTGCCGTTGAAAAACCCCGATTGAGCACGGCCACGCCACCATCCTCTCGCCGAGTATATTCAGCCAAAACCTGGGTTAACCCTCGTTCAAATGAGTGATCGAGTCGAGCAATTTCATACCACTGACCTAAATATCGCTCTAGTTCAAACTGATCGACCGGTGTCACTGACTTCGGCATGCCTAAGCAACCATTCAGTAACAGTGCCATCATCAGCGTTAATAAAATGTTCACCGCCACTTGAAAGACCTTATGCTAAACGTTTAAAGCATCATACGTCGCGCTTGCCATTCAGATCATTACCGCTGTAATACTGGAACAACACCCTAAAACATATCCTTGTCAGCCTGCCTGAGATCTAACTCAAGCACCTGTCGCATACGACAGTTGTCTATCACCACCACTGTCTCTAGAGTGTAGTCTGATAACTTTAATAAAAAATCTATCCATTTGAGCGATGATGTTGGCTTAAGGATAACAAGACAGGTAGCGTCATGAGCGATAAATATCTAAAACAGAATTTAACCACGCCATCACCACCTCTTAGGTCGAGCCTAAAAAGCACCGTGATTAAATCATCAATCACGCTCTCTTTACTGCTGACCTCGTTGGTCAGTTATGCCGATGAGAACGTGTTACTCGAGCGGGTACGCTACTGCGATTTTCGTGGTATTAATAATGTTTGCGCCGGCACAGCCTCCACCCCATCAAAATTTCAAGCTTGGAATGATGCAGGCGTTTCAACCGAGGGGCAACGCAACACCTATATCGCGATCGTTAACCAGCCACCAAAAGATCAGGTCCGTAAGGTTGTGTTTATCTCAGCAGGACAACAAACAGACCCCGGTGGAGAGAAAAAAGGCAAGTTTGGTAAGGGCTATCCTAACGTACTAACGGGGCAACCCAACGATTATAAAGATGGCTGTATGAACGCCACCAAAAGCTGCACCCGTACGATTGACGCTCGGTCAGTCCTCGGTCGCTTGCGGGGGGATGGTAAATTTAGTGATAACGACACCCTGTTTATCGCCGCGTTTGATATGCGCTTTGGCTACTATCGATCCACCGCCGAAAAACAGAAACGAGAAAACGCTTATTGGGAGTTTCTCACGTCAAAGTTTGATCCTAAAAAAGTGGAGTTAATCGTCTTGGCGGGGCAAAGCCGCGGGGGCTGCATGATGTTCCGACTCGGACAAAAGCTGCGGGCAACATCCACCTATGAAAATATCCCCTTAATCGTGCAAGGCTTAGACCCTGTTTGCTCCACCACCGGCACCCCAAATGTTGGCCGGGAACTCCCTCCGTTAAGTGGCGTATATAAAAACCCACTCAATAGTGGTTATGAATCCTATCCTATCGATATGGATCAAGTTTTCCCCAGCGACCACCGTAACAAACTGGCGGTTCTGGATATTCACGGTGGCGGTGAAGTATGGGACCTAGAACCGGACATCCGTTCATTCACATGGAAGGCCAGCGATACCGACCTCGGCTGGTGGAAACAAAAGTGGGTGAATGCCGGTCATGAAGATATGGGGGGGAAATATGAACACTCATGGCAAACTGTTGACTTAGCGGTTACCCATATTTACGACTCGATGTACCTATTTGGCAGCACCCATTTCAAATCAACCGCTCAACATCCGGTTGATATCAATGGCGATGGCTTAAGTGACATAGTGCTACGCTCTCGAAACCCGCAACAAGGGCTCATCATTCATACAAAATTATCCAACGGCGATGGCTCATTCACCGATAAAGCGTTTATCTCCGGTGATGGTGCAGCGGTAGACTTACTACCGATGCTCTCCGGTTATTTCAATGCCGACAACAAAACAGATCTACTGTTACGTTATTACCACCCACAGAAAGGCTTAATGCTGCGCACCAAGTTTTCCAATGGTGATGGCAGCTTCACAGAAAAAGAGTATCAGGCTGGCGATGGCCATAGTGCAGCAGAAAAACTGGCGTTTATCGGTGATGTCGATGGCGATAAACTGTCCGATCTCATCTCACTGTATCAGCACCCCACCTCTGGGTTGCACATCCGCGTTAAATACTCGAATGGCGATGGTACTTACCGAGAAACTGATCACCGCTCCGGTGATGGCGCCATGGGTGACTCTATGCGTATGCATGCCGCCGATGTTAACGGTGATGGTAAAACCGACCTAATCTACCACTTCCAAAGTGGTTCAAATAACTTCCAAATACGAACCCAAATCTCTAATGGCGATGGCAGCTTCACCTATAAAAAACTGATCCCCGGTGGTTGGTGGCATATGAATAATATGCAAAGCTTTGTCGGTGATGTGAATCGCGATAAGAAGTCTGATCTCATCCTAATCACCCGTGACCATGGCACGAAGTTATTACGCGCCAATACTTATCTCTCTCAAGGGGATGGTACCTATCATCGAGTCATACAGGATCTCGCCGAAACCGCCGACGTTGATAAACTGGAAACCTTAGTCGGTGATTTCAATGGTGATCGCAGAACTGATATTCTGCTACGTAAGCGTGACCCACAACAAGGTTTGATTCTGCGGCTTAAACTCGCCAAAGGTGATGGTCATTATACCCATGTTCAACATATCGCCGGAGACGGGCCTCAAATCGATAATTTTTCTGCTTTGATCGGTAATATCGATAAAGGACAAACAGCTGATCTTATCCTGCGAGCACGCACGGCTAATGGCATATTAATACGCTCCAAGCTAAGCAAAAGCGATGGTAGTTTCTCCGAAGCGCAATACAACGCAACCGGTGATACCCTTATGTTGATGCGATACCCCGCCCTTAGCGGTGCGATGAGATGGGCCGGCGGCGGAACCTTTCACCCCTGCGGCGGCTGTGCAAAGACCACTTCCGCTGCAGACAAAGTAGCCGTCAAAAAAGCGACCGTACTGCTAACAAAACCATCCATACCCGGCGGGAATGTAGTACATAAAGCGGTTCAGGTGCCGCAATTAAAGCAATAAATAGCCCTATTTATCCTGCAGACTGAGGGGCTACACAGCCCCTCAGCGATGGAGGCTTAGTAGCCTTTTCGGTTAACCCATTAGGCTGAGATAAACTCAACTAAAATCGGTGATTGATATTTTAGCCAGTACCCCTCTAACGACCGGCCCGAGTAACCCGCGATGATCAACTGCATCAAAGCATGCCTATTTATTACCCTCTTGATCGGTAATAGCTTTGCTGTGGCAAATGATGTTCAGCTTAAAAATAACTGGTTGTTTCAACACGGCGATAGCCCAGACTGGAGCCAACCCTCATTCGATGACAAGCCATGGGAAACCGTTGAAGTCCCTAAACTGCTATTTCAAGGACATAACACCCCGGTCAAAGGCTGGTATCGAATCCATTTCGATTTTCAAACATCAAACCAACAAAACTTAGCTCTTTTCATTGAAACCATCCGCCACGGCGATGAAACCTGGCTCAATGGCACTCGTATCGGCGGATTGGGAGAAACCTATAATGCTTGGGATTTTTTACATACAAACCCACAAAGTTTACCGCGACTGTATAAAATACCCGATCAGTTGCTACAGCCGCAAAACAATGTTTTAGCGATCAAAACCAATGTCGGTTTCGGCGCCGCCTGGGGGGCGATGTTTCCCGGTGGGGCTGGCATTACCAAGGGCCAAGTGGTTATTGGTCAATACGATGCATTGCTCGAAAAAGTCCATAAAACAACCCTTAAGATCATCACCCTAGACACCGTCTTTGCGGTCTTAGGGGTCATCGAGTTTGTTATTATTATTGTGCTGCTGAAAACAGCCTTAGGCCCAGTACCTGAATTCAAATGGCTACTCGCCTGTAGCTTTTTCCTGCTATTAGGGGCGGCTGCCCACGATATCAACTACATCTATTCGATTAAATTCATCAGCGCCAACCTTGCCATGGTGACGGCAATGCTGGTGCTGCCCTACACCACCGCTATGTATTTTTGGAGTCAGTACCGGGATATCCCCGGCAAGCTCATCACCGTTTTTTCTGTGACCTGGGCAGTCAACGTTGCGGTGATTTTATTACCCAACATCTCATTCGAGCTGAAAAATCTCTGCTGGTATCTCTGGAACCTACAGGCGGTGGCGTTTTTCCTTTATGCTATCTATGCCGCGTTTAAAGGGCTTATCTATAAACGTGTCGGCGCCTACGCTCAGTTTTTTGGCATTATCATTTATGTCTTTTCTATTCGTAGCCAATGGCTTCCCGATGATTTCTTTGGCCACCGGAATATTCAATTCGGTAGTATCATCTATCGCTATGCACTGCTGTTCGCATACTTTCAGCAGCTAACCCATATCCGCATGGACTTTAAGAAACTCTCTATCAGAATCGTCGATATCACCGACAATGTTCGCCATTCAATTGCTCGAGAACTCCATGATGGCATTGGTCAGCACCTTGCCTCAGCGAAACTTCAGACAAATTTAGCATTACACACCGAAGATAAAGACAAACATCTAGAGTATGTCAAAGCGGAGTTAGAAAGAGCTGTTCAGGGGTTAAGACGCCTGATCAACGGCCTACACCCCGTGATTATCGATCAGACTCCCATCAAGGGGGCGCTCGAAACTGAGTGCAAGAATATTGAAAAAATATATGGCATTAGCACCCAACTCAACGTCACCGATATCGACCTCGATAAACGCACCGAGATTCACGTATTTCGAATATTTCAGGAGTGTGTCGCCAATGCGATCAAACATGGCTTGGCGCGTCAGGTTGAGATCCAGTTAGCGACCAAAAAAGGCTATGTCTTTCTCTCGATTAAGGATGATGGCGTGGGCTTTAACAACAACGTCAAACAGGAATACCGCGACGATGGCGGTTATGGCTTTGTCAGCCTGCAGGAAAGAATCACCCTGTTAAACGGTCATATCGATATCACCAGCAATCAGGGCACAGGCTGTCATATACAGATTAAGTTTCCTGCTGCAGGTATTGCTGCTTAACGAATATAGCCCTGTTTGAGCGCCTCAGCGACCGCATTGGCACGACCATGTGCATTTAATTTAAGGCAGGAGTTAGAGATATGAAAGCGCACCGTGCGTTCAGAGATATCCAACTGCCGTCCGGTTTCCTTATTGGAAAGCCCTTGAGCGGCACAGGCTAACACCTCGATCTCCCGTGTGGTTAAGGTCGCATTGCCATCGGTCGACTCAAATATCGAGAGCGCTTCAATCATCCCGGGAGATAAAAACTGCTCTCCCTGCTGCACATTTTCGATCGCATCGCTCAACTCTTCAAATGCGCTCTCTTTGAGTACATAACCGGATAAGCCTAAGCCCAATAAAGTTTTAGCCAAATGCGCTTCAAGATGCATGGTTAATGCAATCAGTTGAGTAGCCGGACTATGACGCTCGGCAAATTGAAGAATCTCTTCGGTTTTAGCTCCCGGCATCGACAGATCGACTAAGGCAATAGCGGGGCTAAATTGTTTAATGAGCTCAATCAATTCATCGCCATTACTGCCTGTGCCTAATAATTGAAACGTCGGCGATTTACCAATCAAACTACTGAGCCCTTCCAAGAACATTGAATGATCATCAGCCGCAACGATTGTGACAATCTCTGACATAACTGGCTTCCTTATAAGGCGAACAAAATAGGGCTAACGAACGACTCGCGGCGGGGTAATATTAGGCCTTAACACAAACATACACCGAGTTAGTCGATTCATCACTCTGAAACGGGTTATAAAAAGACACCACATGGGCATCGACCCGCGCAAAGACCGTTTTCAACAAAGCCTCAAAGGGGGCTTCCGGCAAATTTTGTGACCACATAGCAAACACACCACCGGGTTTAAGCTGCTCAGCCATTAATGACAGATTTTCGGTGGTATAAAAGCTCGCATTGGCTGAATTAAGATACTCCGTGGGGGAGTGATCAATATCCAATAAAATGGCATCAAACTGTTTCCCGGCGCACTTCGGATCAAAGCCCTTACTCGGCTCAGCCGCTAAATCGAAGAAGCTACCATGCACATAGCGATTGCGGTTATCGGCATTGAGTATTTTACCCAACGGAACCCGTTCATCTTGATGCCAACCAATCACGGTATCAAGCGCATCAACCACCAGCAACTCGGCAATACGTTGATCTTTTAAGGCTGCCACCGCAGTATAGCCGAGCCCCAACCCTCCCACTACAACACTACACTGTTCACCCTGAACGGCGGCTAAACCTAGATCCGCTAATGCCTCTTCCGCCGCCACAAACATACTCGACATCAAAAACTCTTCGCCGAGCTTCACCTCATAGATCTCACGCTCACCAAATGCGGGCATTCGCCGCCGACGCAGAGATATCTGCCCTAAAGGCGAGGCTTGGCTATCGATTTCTTCAAATAATGGCATGGCAGAACAATCCTAGCGTGATATGCGGGCGATCATCATACTTGCTTCGCGCGAGGTTGGAAAATATCCAGACATTTGAGACCCGCCCCATATAGAGGATCGCCTTTATGCTTACCTGACAGCAAAAGGATCCAGCAACAGCATTGCGCCGTACAACAACACAATCAACTTACTCGAGAAACACTGATGTTTTCTATCTTTAAGTCCAACCCTAGCAAAAAGCTGGATAAGCAATACAAATCAACCCTAGAAGAAGCCATGCAGGCCCAGCGAAATGGCAACATAGAACGCTATTCTGAACTCAGCGTTGAGGCAGATAAGCTCTACCAACAGATTTTGGCGATGGAAAAGAAGACATAATAATTGAAGGGCATTATTGCCACGAAGACGCACGGCAAGATTGCGTTAAGCGAAACAGACAAGCCTAGAGGCATTAAATCTTAGATAGGCTTCACGTCAGTAACAAAGCCCTAGACGTGCTGACTATATTCTCTAAAAGCAGTTTAAGCTATAAAACAAGTTCAACTCTCGAATAACATGCCCCTCGAGTAACCAGACACCACTGTTTAAATCGCTCCTCATAAGGAGCGCCTAAGTAGAGTGCCCTAGATACCGCAAGACCACGCCTAGCAGGGATTAAAACGACATCAAGCGACTGACATTATGATCCGCGATAGGTCGAATAACTATATGGCGAAATCAACAACGGTACATGGTAGTGCTGATCTTCGTCGGCGATGCCGAAGCGTATCACCACATCATCTAAGAAAGCCGGCTCTGGCAGCTCGATGCCACGGTGACGATAATAGTTGCCAACACTAAAGGTCAATTCGTACACCCCCACTTTAAAGTCTTCACCTTCCAATACTGGCTGATCGCAGCGGCCATCATCATTGGTCAGAGTGGTATGAATCTGTTCGCGATAGTTATCGCTGATACGGTAGAGTGCGACCGGTATGTTGCTGCCGGGGCAGCCATGCGCTGAATCCAGTACATGTGTTGTCAAATAACCCATGGAGTGTGCATCCTCTAGCTTATATGTATAAAGATCAGACTAAACTGATCTGCAGTTGACTACACTATAAAACAGTAAAAAAAACACTTAAAGACAATTTTAAACTTTATTGTATACATTATTCTGTTCATATTTTCCTGCACTATCATCACCAGTTGAATCCATTGATACCAAAGGCTTTGTCCGCGACTTATGAGAATCCAACGGTCGAAAGGCAGGTTTTTATCGATACTTGACCCTTGTTAATCACAAAAAACATTGTATACAATGATTGCATACCGGTTTGGATTGATTCATTATCTAATCCAATACAGGCTTTTAGTATCTTTAAGGAGTGCCCCGTGAACAATGAATATCCTCGTGATCTGATCGGATATGGTAGCAAGCCACCCCATCCGCACTGGCCTGACAAGGCCCGTATCGCTATATCATTTGTTCTGAACTACGAAGAGGGCGGTGAGCGCTGCACCTTACATGGCGATAGTGAGTCCGAAGCGTTCCTGTCAGAGATGCCCGGTGCTCAGGCACTACCCGGTGTACGGCACATGAGCATGGAGTCCTGCTATGAATATGGCAGTCGTGCGGGTGTCTGGCGGGTGCTAAAACTGTTCAGTAAATATAACGTCCCCCTCACCATCTTTGCCGTGGCAATGGCCATCGAACGGCACCCCGAAGTAGCGCAGGCGATGGTCGATGCCGGTCATGAGATCTGCAGCCACGGCTATCGCTGGATTGATTACCAATATTTTGATGAAGCCGCAGAGCGCGATCACCTTCACCGCGCAATCGATGTCATTACCCAGGTGACCGGTCAGCGTCCACAGGGATGGTATACCGGCCGTAATAGCCCAAATACCCGTAAATTGGTGATGGAAGAAGGCGGCTTTATGTATGACTCCGATGCCTATGACGATGACCTACCCTACTGGGTAAATAATCAGGGCAAAGGACATCTGGTGATCCCCTATACCCTCGATACCAATGATATGCGTTTTGCCACACAACAGGGCTTCAATAGTGGCGAACAGTTCTACGAATATCTAAAAGATGCTTTCGATACCCTGTATGCCGAAGGGGCCGATGCACCAAAAATGCTCTCTATTGGTCTGCACTGCCGCCTAATTGGACGGCCGGCACGGATCGCGGCACTCGAACGCTTTATCCGTTATGCCCAAAGCCATGAGCAAGTGTGGTTTAGTCGCCGTATTGATATTGCCGAACACTGGCACCGCGAGCATCCCTTTAACCCGGAGGCCGCCTCATGAGTAGCCCACAGTTCAAAAGCTGTACCCCAAGCCAAATGAGCCGTGAAGCCTTTGTCAGCACCTTTGGCGATGTTTATGAACACTCCGCTTGGGTAGCAGAACAAGCCTATGACCTCGGACTCGATAGTCGTTACGACCAGATCGAGACGCTGCACAAGCGCATGGCAAAGATCTTGCTTGATGCAGATAAACAATCTCAACTGGATCTTATCAATGCCCACCCGGATCTTGCCGGCAAAGCCGCTATCGCGGGCGAGTTGACCGAATCGTCAACCTCCGAACAGGCCGGTGCCGGTATCAGTGAGTGCACCGCGGAAGAGTTTACTCGTTTTACCGCACTAAATGATGCCTATAAAACGGCCTTTGGCTTTCCGTTCATCATGGCGGTCAAAGGCAGTAACCGGCACCAGATACTGGCCGCCTTTGAAGAACGCATCCATAACAACCCCGAGCAGGAGTTCAACCGCGCCCTGCAGGAGATTAATAAAATAGCCCAGTTTCGACTGGATGCTATCTAATACATTTTTGCCAGAACGAGATAAATAATGACAACAACATTTGAGAAACACATCAACCTGGCTGACGCCCGCCTGGGCAGTAAAGCAATTTTTGTAACCGACGACTGGTTTGCCGCCGTCGACCGAATGCTACAACCGGAAGCTCCCGTTTGGAAAGATGGGGTCTTTGACGACAACGGTAAATGGATGGATGGCTGGGAATCCCGCCGTAAACGTTTTGAAGGCTATGACTACACCATTATCCGTCTCGGTGTCCCCGGCATCATTAAAGGTATCGATATTGATACCGCATTCTTTACCGGAAACTTTCCCCCTCAGCATCGCTAGAAGCCTGCTTCTGCGACAATGGCGACCCGAGCGACGATGCCGAATGGACTGAGCTACTCGGCGCCGTTAGCTTAAATGGCGACAGCCAACATCTCCACGCCATCGATGATGAACGCCCTTGGACCCATATTCGCTTTAATATCTTCCCCGACGGCGGTGTCGCGCGTCTAAGAATATATGGCATCCCTTACCTCAACTGGTCATCCATCAGCCGTGATCAAGAGATCGATCTGGCCGCTTCCCTCAATGGCGGCCGTGCGCTAGCCTGCAGTGATCAACACTACGGCACCATGAGTAATATTCTCAACCCGGGTCGCGCTATCAATATGGGCGATGGCTGGGAAACCGCCCGTCGCCGTACACCGGGTAACGATTGGGTGATTATCGCCTTAGGCCATCCGGGTGAAATCAGCCGTATCATCGTTGATACCCTGCACTTTAAGGGCAACTACCCCGATAGCTGCTCCATTCAGGCGGCCTTTGTTAAAGGCGGCACCGATGAGCAGATCGAAACCCAGAGTTTATTCTGGAAAGAACTATTACCTTCGCAGAAACTCGAGATGCACCAAGAACATGAGTTTAGCGAGCAAATTAGCGCCATTGGCACCATTACCCATATCCGTCTGAATATCTTCCCAGACGGTGGTGTCAGCCGTCTAAGACTGTTTGGCAACATTAGCAACTGAGGAGCCTTTAGATGACGCAACAAACGACGCTTATCCTCACACCGGAACCACTGACCGCCGCCGCCTTTGCCCCTTATGGCACGGTGATTGAGACCCAGGATCGTGACTGTTTCATGATCAACAACGGTTCGACTCAGCGTTTTCACCGCTTAGCCGAAGTCATGCTGGGTAAAGCCGGCGACCGCGGCATCATGAGTATTTTCCGGGCACAGGGATTAGCTATGCCGCTGCGGATCAAACTGCTAGAGCGGCATCCGTTTGGTAGTCAGGCCTTTATGCCCCTCAAGCAGAACCCGTTTTTGATTGTCGTTGCCGAACCCGGTGATAAACCGGCGTTGGAAAAGATTCGCGCCTTTATCACCGATGGCCGCCAAGGGATCAATTATCACTCCGGCGTATGGCACCACCCGGTTTTAAGCTGCGTTCCAGAAGATGACTTTCTGGTTGTCGACCGTGAGGGTGAAGGCAACAATTGTGATGAGTATTTCTTTGCTGAAGAAACCAACATAGTGCTCGAATTTAACACTCAGCAGCAGTAGCGCCACTGCTAAACACAACATGAATATCGTTGGCCTTTAGCGAAAGCGATGAGTGTCACTCTATGAGGAGTAAACCATGGATCCCCATATCACCGAATGGTTAAACCTAGCCGTGCGCTGGGTTCATATGATTACCGGAATCGCCTGGATTGGCGCATCCTTTTATTTTGTCTGGCTGGAAAACCACCTCGACCGCCGCAATCCACGGGAAGGCTTATCCGGCGACCTGTGGGCGATCCACGGCGGCGGCATCTACCATTTAGAAAAATACAAACTGGCGCCCCCAAAAATGCCAGAACAGTTACATTGGTTTAAATGGGAAGCCTATACCACCTTTTTATCCGGCTTTAGCCTGCTAGCGGTCGTTTATTACCTTAACGCCCAGCTCTACCTCGTGGCTCCCGGCAGTGATCTTAGCTCTACCGCAGCTATCGGCATCAGTATTGCCAGCTTAATTGCCGGTTGGTTTATCTATACCACCCTGTGCGACTCACCGTTGGGTAAAAAACCCGCACTGCTCGGTTTAGTGCTATTTGTTTTACTCGTCACCGCCGCCTGGGCATTCACCCTAGTCTTCAGTGGCCGGGCAGCCTTTATCCACATCGGTGCAGTTATCGGTTGCATCATGGTAGGTAACGTCTTTTTTGTCATCATGCCGGCGCAAAGCGCTATGGTAAGTGCCATTAACGCCGGCCGCGAACCCGATCCGTCACTCCCCGCTAAAGGGCTGTTACGCTCTCGGCATAACAACTACTTCACCCTGCCGGTGCTGTTCATCATGATCAGCAATCATTTCCCTAGCACCTATGGATTTGAGTACAACTGGCTAATTCTCGCCGGCCTCGCCGTGCTGAGCGTGTTGGTACGTCACTACTTTAACACCCGACACCAATCTCAGAAGTATGTCTGGACACTTCCCGCCGCCGCCTTGGGAATGATCGCCCTAGCGTTTGTAACGGCGCCCAAAACTGCCGCCACCTCAGCTACGCAGGTGAGTTTTAGTCAGGTCAAACAGGTTATTGATGAGCGTTGTTCGGTATGTCATTCGGCAACACCAACCTTTGCTGGCTTCAACGCGCCACCACTGGGTGTGGTCATGGATACCCCGGAGCAAATTCAAATGCTAGCACCAAGAATTCAGGCGCAAGCGATCACAACGCAGGCGATGCCACTTGGCAATATCACCCAGATGAGCCAACAGGAGAGAGATCTGCTTGGAACATGGATCGCCCAAGGCGCTTTAACAAAGTAGCCTGCTCGCTTCCCTAAAGCGAAGGCAAACCCGCGACTAAACGGTGTTTGCCTGAGCCTGAGCCATCAATTCTCGGCCCCATAGCCAACAACTATCCGCTGTATATCTAAGCTCCTTTCTTTGCAACGGGGCTTTTTTGCCTCCATTCAATCCCATATGCTAACTTGAGCACGGCTAACGCCGGGTGATACCATTGCCCCGCAGTAAACTCATAGCATGAAAATAATAAGAAAATAGGTAGCAAGGTAAACCGATGGCTAAGATAAGGGAGCGGAATCGAGAGCGGATTATTCAAGCCGCCAGTGAAGTATTTGCCGCCCGGGGTTTTGCCGCGACCAAAACCATTGATATTGCCGAGCATGCAGGACTACCAAAGGCCAACATTTACTACTATTTCAAAAGCAAAAAAAACCTCTACCACAGTGTCATCGAAAGCGTTATTGAGCCGCTATTAGCAGCAGCAACGCCCTTCTACGAAAATGATGACCCGGTAACCGTGCTAGAACAGTATATCCGTGCCAAGATTCGCGTGTCTCAACAGTACCCCCATGCCTCGAAGGTGTTTGCCAGTGAGATCATGTATGGTGCACCACACTTACCCAACGATATCGCCGAGCAGATGATGACACAGACACGCCAAAGCAGCGGTAAAATTCAAGCCTGGATCGATCAAGGTCTGATGGACCCCGTTGACCCAAACCACTTACTGTTCACCATCTGGGCCTCCACCCAAACCTATGCAGACTTCGACTGGCAGATATCCCGTGTGACCGGCAAGCAAAAGTTAAGTCAGCAGGACTACGACCTTGCCGCCAATCAGCTTATTCAGTTAATCCTCAAGGGCTGTGGCGTCAAAGCAGCAACAACCGCTTAAGCGGCCGATTAAACGCAGATCTAAATAACGACAAGTATTCTATCCCTGACCAGCTATACGACCCGGAGCATTAATGAATACCGCATTTTTTGACCTTGATGGCACCCTGATCGACTCTCAAAGGGGAATTGGTGAATCGATCCAAAGCGCTCTGCTTGCGCTGGGTTATCCACAAGCGTCAGCGGCCCAATTACAACGGTGCTTTGGGCCACCCATCCGTGACAGCTTTGCACGGCTGATGAATAGCCAAGAAGCAGCCCTTATCGAACAGGCTGTGGATCTATTTCGCCAGCATTATTTGCAACTGGGTATCAAAAACTATCGCGTTTACCCGGGCGTAAAACATTCACTAAAACAACTATCCAGCGCGGGCTTTTGCTTACGCGTACTGACCATTAAACCTCAACCGCAGGCTGAATGGTTACTGCAAGATGCTCAACTAGCTCATCTATTCGCAAGCGTTCACGGCAGTGAACTCAGTGGACATAAGAGTGATAAAACGGCCCACCTCGGTGAGCTTATCAAGGATCACCCACGTCCTTATAACCGCCACTGGATGATCGGCGATCGAGCTAATGATATTGATGCAGCCAAAGCACACGGGCTTAACTCCGTTGCGGTTAGCTGGGGTTATGGCGAAACAACAGAGATCCACAACGCCAATAGTGACTTTGTTATTCACTCCGCGGATCAACTCATTCCCCTATTGCTAAAACAGTAACTCATACCAGCCAAAATGCATTTTCATAATATGAAAAAAGTCTGTTAGTTATTACAATACGGTATCTTCAAACCATTCTGTTCAGGTGCCTTATGCCAACCAGCCCCACCAAACCTGGCGAGTTAAACGCTGACCCAGCAAGTAATAAGCCATCAGCAGCCGATACTAAACCGGTCAGTGGTATACAGGTTATCGATCGGGCCGCCCATATTCTGGATGCCATCTCTCGTTATTCGCAACCAGTCACACTGAAAGTGCTTAGCGCCGAAACCGGCTTACATCCCTCAACCACCCACCGGATACTCCGCTCACTGATCGATAACCGTTTTGTGGATCGAAATGAAAATGGTGAATACTGGCTGGGCAATCGGTTGCTACAACTAACCAATAAACGCCGAACCGATGTAGACCTCCGTGCCGTTGCCCTGCCCTATATGGAACGATTAAGAGACACCTTCGGTGAGAGTATCAACCTCACCGTGCGCGAAGGCGACGTAGTGATCTATTTTGAACGGGCGATTCCGAACCGCATGATGCACGTCCATCAATTAGTCGGTAGCCGTGCACCGCTACATGTCACTGGGGTAGGTAAACTGATGTTGGGGATGGGCGGCGAAACGGAAATTCTTCGCTACGCACAACGCACCAACCTGCCAACCTACACCCAAAATACCTTTTCGTCACTGCCAGAGCTGACCGCCGAATGCTTACAATCCGTCGAACAGGGCTATGCATTGGATAATGAGGAAGCCGAAATGGGTGTGGGCTGTATCGGAGTACTGATTTACGATCAAACTCAACTTCCCGTTGCTGGGTTATCGATTTCAGCCCCCATCGAACGACGCAGCCTGGAGTGGATCGACGCCCTCAAGGAGACCGCTAAAACGATCTCAGCACAATTAGGCTATGCCCGTTAATGGGCTGCCTGGCTCTAGCCTAAAACGCCCCTTAAGTACTTAGCGCACTGCGGTAAGATCCAGCTGCGATAACTCTTCTAACAACCAACTTCCCGCCGTGCCTAAAGAGCGGCTTTCGGTCCAAACCACATCAACGCCCTGCAAGGACGCCGCCGCCTGAAAGTCCCGCTGCAAGACTAATAGCTCACCGCTAGCCAATTTTTCCTGTACCACATTACGATGAAGAAAAGCCCAGCCCAAACCACTACAAAGCAGCTCAAGAATAATATGGGGACTCTCCGAAAACCAAACACTCGGGCTAAACATTAAGCGTTCATGGCTGCGATCCGTTAAATCTAAACTGCGCAACACGAGCTGGCGATGAGCTCTAAAGTTTGCATGACTGACCGGTTGTTTATCAACTATCGGGTGGTCATGACGACACACAGCCACCAGTTCAGAATACCCAATACCGCGAAAGCCAAAGCCCTGTGGATAATACTCCCGCTCTAACATCATGCCGATATCGGCCCGATTGGTGCGAATCAACTCGGCAACATCACTGCCGCCGGGATCGAGTAACTCCAACTGAATGTGGGGAAAACGTTGCTCAAAGCGGTGTAGAATATCCAATAACGGCTGACTAGAAATACTCTGCTCTACCGCCAAACAAAGTTCCACCTCATCACTCTGACCCAAGGCTTGAGCATGTACCCTAAATTCATGTTGCGAGTGTAATACCGTGCGAGCGTATTCCAATAGTGCCTTGCCACTGTCGGTCAAGACCGGATTACGGTGGCTACGATCAAACAGCGCCACATTGCTATCCAATTCGAGGTTACTAATCGCGGTGCTCACCGCTGACTGTGCTTTACCCAAACGCCGGGCGGCCGCAGAGAATGAACCGGTTTCGGCGGCAATCACAAAGGCTTCTAATGGATCAATACCGGCCATAATTCCTCTCAACAACCTATCTGATTTTTAGATAGTATCTAACTTTTTCCTATCGAAATAAAGCCTAGAATAGCCCCATCTTCAAAACATCATTAGCTGACTAAGCATCGCAAATAAGCATCGTAAGGAGCCATCATGAATCAGCCAATTATTACCCGTACCCCGCTCGACCGTCTGCGTCACACCCTGATGTTCGAACTATTACTGCTAACACTATTAGCACCGATGATGGCGCTACTACTCGACCGAGATATTGTCGAAGTGGGTATGTTATCCGTGGTGATCAGTCTTAAAGCGATGATGGTCAATCCGTTTTTCAATTATCTATTTGATCGCTATGACGTTAAACAGGGTCGAATTCCCACGGAACGGAAATTTGTTGCTCGATTGATTCATGCAGCTGGACTAGAAGTAACGCTGATTGCCACCTCGCTACCGCTGATTATCTGGTGGCTTGATGTGACCTTTATGCAGGCCTTAATGGTCGATCTGATCTCGATCTTTCTGGTAATGGCCTACACATTCGCCTTTAACTGGGGATATGACCGAGTATTTCCTGTTATACAGCAACCTGCAGCGACAACCGATACTCTAGCAAGCGAATTACAACCATAAGAGAACTTATGCACAGTTGACCCGTTATTGGCCGAATGCAATTGAATAACCGATGAGACGCGATACCACTCACACTCATCGGTTTTTTCGATGATGACCACACCCACTCAACGTAGCCCCCAACCGTAACAACCATCCATTACCCTAGATCACATAGCTGTCGGCATCAGGATTGATCGGTAACTCTGCGTCCACCCCCAAGGAACTCTCAGCCGCGATGTCAGCCGCTGGAGCCGTCAATGCATCGGCCGGCAAAGGTGACTCAACATACTCTAAATCATTGCGGGTCCACCAATAACGGAAACCATTATCCACCATCCACTGACCGATCCGGTCGAGCGTAGACCATTCACGACAATCACCCCGAGCACTGTTAAGCCTCAACGGTAAACCATCCACATAGACGATAGCCGCCCAAGCATATGGATGTTTATCTGGGTCGCCGAAACCACCACCCTGTTTATTCCTAAAGATGCGATAAGCAACCGCATAATCCCCTAGTAATCCCTTCTCTCGGCAACCCGGCAGCTCCGCCTGAGTCACACTTCCGGCGATCTCTAGATAGACTTCTAAACTCTCATTTGTAAACATCATGAACCATAGTGTTGCTTTTTTTAAAATACAGACATACATTATGGTGCATGATGAAAGGTTCCACAACGATTAAGACATGCCTAAATTGGCCTAAAACAGGCTCTATTCGGTCATTTTCTAGAACCTTAAAAAAACCGCCTAATGCAATAAGGAATTCAGATGAATTCAGATAAGAAAACTGCGATTGAACTACTTGAAGATCTGCGTGCTCAACGAATTACCGCCACAGACCTGCTCGAACAAACGATCCAGCATGCTGAATATGTCGCCGAAACCTACAATCCGTTTTCCGTCAAACTGTATGATCGCGCCCGTCAAGCCGCTGCAAAAGCCGACGAACTGCTGGCCCAAGGTCTAGGCGGGCCACTGTGTGGCTTACCAATCACCATCAAAGAATCACAGTGGTTGGCCGGCATCCCCCTAGCCAATGGCTCTCGTACCGGTGATATGATTCCGCAGGAAACCAGTGCGGCAGTGCAACGCTTAGAAGATGCCGGTGCGGTTATTTTTGCAAAAACCACCTGTCCCGAATTCTGCCTTACAGGCACTACCTCATCAGCACTGTATGGCACCACTACTAACCCTTGGAACCGGGAACGCACCTGTGGCGGCTCTTCCGGTGGTGCAGGCGCAGCCGTTGCAGCGGGCGCCGGCACCCTCTCACTGGGCGGCGACGGTGGCGGCTCGATCCGCATTCCAGCCGCGTTCTGCGGTATTGTAGGCTTTAAGCCCTCTTATAAAGCGGTACCAAGAGAGCCTTGCAACCCCTCTTGGAGCACTATCGTCTCCTATGGCCCGATGGCCCGTACCGTTGCCGATGCACGGCTGATGTATTCCGTCATTGCCGCCAATAATGATGAACACGCTTATGTGGATTCACTGCAAGCCCATCGTCTACACCCCTTACCCCTCTCCGGACAAAAAGTAATTGTCTCTGAAGACCTCGGCATCGCACCGATCGACGATGATGTGCGAATGACTTTCCGTTGGATCATTGCTCAGCTACAGGAAGCAGGAGTTGAGATTATTCATGACCATCCTCACCTGCCCTCCTCTGTGATCGCTTGGGCTACCTCGGCGATGTATGACACCTGGAGTTTTCAGAAAGACAAAGAAAATCCACTGGACGGACTCGAACAGGGAACATTGGATTCAATGAATTTCGGTGCCAGCATTACCGAAGAGGAATTTAATGCCGCGGAAGACCATCGAGAAGCTATTCATGCTGCCTATAAAGCGATGTTTGATCGGCATAACTGCTCAACCTTTATAACCCCAACCTTAGGGGTTGAAGCGTTCAAACACACTCTGCGCCACCCTAAATATGTTGGTTCGACCCGGATTACCTATCCTTGGTTGGACTGGGCAACCTTTCTATACGATGCTAATTTGATCGGCATGCCCGCCTGCGCTCTGCCAATGGGACTGGGCAATGAGGGTTTGCCCCTCTCAATTCAGGTTCAAGGTCCACGGGGCAGCGATGCTGCCGTACTCGACTTTGCTGAACATTTAGAAGCCATTATTGGCTGGGATCATGCCCCAAAAGATTCCGCTAGCGAACCCAAGGCAAACACCGATGACGATGACTTCGATGAAGATGAAAGCAAAGGGATCATTAATCAGATGAAACGTGCTCGAGCGCGTCTGCTGCAACTCCGTGGGACGACTTCCAAGTGAGAACCCTACAGTTCGACTTCATCAGTGAACTCGCGCCCGGCGAAAAGCTGAGTCAGTTGTTCCACCGCACCTGGCCCGCTTACCGCGCTTGGTATCTGGATGAGGGAGAAGCCGCACGGCCCAGCTATCTAGAGTGTTTAAACGCCCTTAAAGAATATATGCCCGAGTTGCTGCCGGTATATCAACAACTCTCCGTTCTGCTCGGCTGTGATGACCTGCAGGCACGCTTTCTTAGTCTATATTGCCCCCCAACATTTTATTCAGCCTGCTCCCAACTGATCTATAAGAAAGAACGTACCGCACTGATACGCAACTATGATTTCCCCGCGTTTCTCTGCGAAGGCACTATTTTGCAAAGCCAATGGCTGGATAAAAAAGTAATTGCCACCGCCGATTGCCTTTGGGGCGCGTTAGACGGCATGAATGACAGCGGTCTCAGTGTGTCAATCAACTACGGTGGCCGCCTAGTTGAAGGCAAAGGTTTCGGTATCACCATTGTCATCCGCTATATATTGGAGACCTGCAGCACCGTTGATGAGGCGATTGACGTCCTCAAACGCGTCCCGGTACATCTCGATTACAACATCGCCCTGCTCGATAAACAGGGCCAACACGCGACTGTCTTTATCGCGCCCGATCGAGATACCTGCATCACCTTGGCCACCACGTCAACCAATCATCAGGGCGCCCCAGAACCGGGAAAACCGCTACTATTGGATGACACACTGATCCGTCTAGATGCACTCAACCTATTGGCGGCACCAAGAGAATCAAACTTAACCGACACCGTCGGCCACTTTCTGCGCCCACCGCTCTACCGGCCCCATGACATTTACACCTCAGGAACGCTATACACCGCGGTTTATCTGCCCACAGAGGGGATCGTCAGCTTTGTCTGGCCGCATCATAGTGTTGATCTGAGCTTCGAACAGTTTCCCGAACAAATTCTGGATATCCGTTATCTTTAACCAACCTAAAACGAGGTGCATACCTAAGGAATGAAAACACAAACGAATAAGTTCACCTCACTACTCTGTTGGTTATATAAAGCCATTTTTGCGCCGACATCCGAACAGAGTGAATCAGCCATAACAGCCCCGACTTTAGATAAAGATAAAAATACTGAGGAAGTTACTATGACTACACCCGATACTAAAACTCCCGAAAAGCTTCGCAGCCTGTCTGATATTTATCGTTTCTTTCGCAATACAACAACGCCCATCTATTTTGTGTCACCAACGGCCTATAACATTCTCGGATTGGGCCAGTGGATTCAGGGCTTTAAATATATCTCCCATTTTGATTCCTTCGATGGCGGCCACTTTCGGGTAACCAACGTTGAACAAAATACCGAACGAGAGTTTCAATCGATGGAAGATATGGTCAACTACCTGTTGAGCCATAAACAATCGGTTGAGCTATTCGAAGCCAATGGCAGCAAAGGTAAAATTCTCACGGTGATGTTTGATGAAGAAGCCGAAAAGATCGCCAAAAGCCTCGGCATGGAACTCGCCCTGCCCTCGGCTGAGCTTCGCTCCCGCATCGACTCGAAAATCGTCACCACCCAATTGGCTAACGAAGCAGGTGTTCCCAGCGCCCCTAACATCGTTGATGTTAAAGCCAATGACTACCCAACCCTACAGGCCCTAGCGGCGGAGAAAAATCTGGGCGACAAACTGGTCGTACAGACCCCCTATGGAGACTCGGGTAAAACCACTTTCTTTATTAGCAGCCAAGCCGATTGGGATAAAAATGCCGATAAGATCGTCGGTGAAACACTGAAGATCATGAAATACATCAACCATATCCCCGGTACAGTTGAAGCGGTTGCCACTCGCTGTGGCACGATGGTTGGGCCGTTACAAACCGACATTACCGGCTATGAAGAGCTAACACCTTACAAAGGTGGCTGGTGTGGTAATGATATTTTCCCTGAGCTGCTACAAGGAGAGCAGCGGGAGAAAATCATTGCGATGGTTAAAGCCATGGGGGATAAGCTCTACGAAAACGACTATCGCGGCACCTTCTGCTTCGATTACCTGGTGGATACCGATGATGGTGAAGTCTATCTAGGCGAGATCAACCCGCGCATCAGTGGTGCTAGCCCACTCACCAATTTGATCACCTCTAAATACGGCGGCATTCCACTGATGCTGTTTCACCTGTTGGAGTTTATGGATGTCGATTTTGATATCGATATCAACGAAATACAGAAGCGCTGGGAAGATTTTGATACCTGGACCCAGCTAGTACTCAAACATACCGAAGACCATGTGCGTATGATCACCAAAGCACCACAATCTGGTATCTGGCGCATGCAAGACGATGGCAGCATCGAATTTGTGCGTCAGAGCATCGACTGGGGTAACGTCAGTGATAATAACGATGCATTCTATCTGCGAGTCTATGGCGAAGGTGACTACAGTTATCTAGGCGCCGATATGGGTATTCTGGTTGCCCGGGGGCGAATGCAATCCGATGACCGTCAACTACTGCCGCGCGCTAAACAATGGGTAAACGCGATCAATGCACAGTTCGAATTCAAAGAACTCGATGAGCTAGAAGTGCCATATATCCCAACCGATAACGTCCGAAAAATGCTCTAACCACGCATTCTTACTGACACATAAAAGCAAAAAGCCCCCTCAAGAACACACCTTGAGGGGGCTTTTTTAGAGCGGTGCCGTTAGATTAACTTAAGCGACGCGTGAAGCATTGGTTTGATTATCCAGATACTCATCGAAGGTGCCGGGGAAGTGAATCACTTTATTATCTTTAATCTCGATAATATTGTTCGCCAGCGAAGAGATAAAGGCACGGTCATGGCTGACAAAAATCAGCGTACCGTCAAAGTCTTCGAGGGCGAGATTCAATGATTCAATCGCTTCCATATCCATATGGTTAGTCGGCTCATCCATAATCAGCACGTTGATATCCATCATCATCAACTTACCAAACAGTAGACGGTTCTTTTCCCCACCTGAACAGACCCGCGCTTTCTTATTGAAATCATCCGCAGTAAACAGCAAACGTCCTAACATCGCCCGCACTTTCAAATCATCATGCTTGGGCGTGCGCCATTGTGACATCCACTCAAACAGGGTCAGATCACAATTAAAGTCTTGGGTACTATCCTGAGGGCAATAACCAATAGACGCATTTTCAGACCACTTGACGGTGCCCTCTTTGGTTTCTAATTCATTCATCAGGCAGCGCAAAAAGGTAGTTTTACCGGCACCATTTTCACCAACAATCGCCAATTTAGCGCCGGCTTCCAGAATCAGATTACCATCACGGAACAACATTTCACCGTCATAACCATGACCCATATCTTCCAGAATAAGCGCCTGACGGTGCAGTCTCTTATCCTGTTTATAGGTGATAGAAGGAAATTGACGGCTAGAACTTTTAACTTCATCCAGCTCGATCTTTTCCAGTTTCTTAGCTCGAGAACTCGCCTGTTTTGCTTTCGAAGCGTTAGCCGAGAAGCGGTTAACAAATGACTGCAACTCATCCATCTCGAGGCTCTTCTTCGCGTTCGCAGTCAATAACTGTTCACGAATCAACGCCGAAGCTTCTAGGTAATATTCATAGTTACCCGGGTAGATACGCAGCTCACCATAATCGATATCCGCCATGTGCGTACACACTGAGTTCAGGAAGTGACGGTCGTGGGAGATAATAATCATGGTGCTCTTGCGCTGGTTAAGCACATTTTCCAACCAGCTGATGGTATGAATATCCAAGTTGTTGGTTGGCTCATCCAGCAACAATACATCAGGGTTAGCAAACAACGCCTGCGCCAACAGCACCCGAATCTTCCAACCTGGGGCAACCTGACTCATCAAACCAAAGTGATACTCTTCAGCGATACCCGCTTCTAGCAAAATATCCCCAGCACGGCTTTCGGCACTGTAGCCATCCATCTCGGCAAATTCGACTTCCAGATGGGCCACCTTCATGCCGTCTTCTTCAGACATCTCCGGCAGCGAGTAGATCCGCTCACGCTCCTGCTTAATTTTCCATAACTCAGTATCACCCATAATCACGGCATCGATAACGGTGTACTCTTCAAAGGCAAACTGATCCTGATTAAGGATGCCTAGCTTTTCCCCCGGTGTCATAGAGACATTACCGGACGTTGGCGTCAGCTCACCACTTAAAATTTTCATAAAGGTGGATTTGCCACAACCATTCGCACCGATCAAACCATAACGGTTGCCGTTGCCAAATTTAGCAGAAATATTTTGGAACAGCGGCTCAGCGCCAAACTGCATGGTGATATTCGCGGAGGAGATCAAAGGATAAGTCCTGAAAAGATAGTTCTGGAAAGAATGTACTGAAAGAGAATCCTGATAAAGAGCCCGGAAAAGTACAGGTTACACAGTGCCAAACCGGCATTGTAAAAGAATGCGCCACTTTAAAGAGTTAAGCCCCTAAAGTCGAGTGCGTATTGTACATTTTTTAAACAAAAGCTGTTTTTTGCTCAAGGGTTACCCGTCATTTAGCCTCTACAGCAAAAACAGCCTCTTTTCCTTAGCGAAAAGAGGAAGTAAGCAAGCAATCGCCCAGCACGCCAATAAACCTAAGCGCAGCGTTTCATCCATATTAACGGGTATAAGAGATCGAGGAGTTCGCAACATCCTGCAGTAATCGTTCATATTGTTGTGCCATATTCCCCCAGCTTAACCCCGAAATATCGGGCGCTGCCGGCGGGTGGCCCTGCTGCTTTGCATCCGCATAATTAATAACGGCACTCACCAGCGCTTGGCTTTCAGCATCACCACTTTGATAACAGCACTCTTGTGGGAAAAGCTCAGGATAAGCTAGCCGATTTGGCACTAACGGTAGCGCACCCGCCGCTGCCCCTTCGAGTACCGCAATACCCTGATAATCATGTAGCGCCGTTGAAAGTACGATATCCGCCTGTTGCAACAACAAACGGTATTCAGCCACCGACTCAACAAAGCCCCAGTGCCCTGCCCGCTCCGCCAGTAAAGTTTTAAGTTCTTCAAATACCGGTGGTACACGACGGAATTGCTGTCCAACCACGTCTAAACGAAAATCCACACCGGCATCACAGAGCCCCTCTACCGCCCTCAGCAAACGGTCGGGGCCTTTATCAAACTCCCAACGGTGGTTCCAAATAAGCCGTACAGCGCCACACTGAGGATTATGAGGCTGGTAAGCCGACGATGGCAGGGGCACTTGCAGCACCGATGAACGCTGCTCCAGCTGTTCAACCACACCAACCGGCACCTGATCCGGCAATTTTTTCAATAAAGCGCGACAGCCCGTTAGAAAAGTCTCTCGATTGTACGCAGTGTTAAAACAGATATGGTCGGCGACGAGTGCCGTATATATATTGAGAATCTTCGGCTCAACATTACCGTATTCACGACCGGATTCCGGGTAAGCAAACTGGTTCTCGTGAAAATACACCAGCGTCGGGATGCTCGCCAAATGGGGCACAAATCCTCTTAGCGCTGATAGATCCGTCATTGAAGTAGCGATAATCAAGTCGTAAGGCTGTTCGAGAGTCTCTCGCTCATTCATGGCCCAACTCAGGCTGTTACCGCGAATGCGCCAAGAAAAGTAACGTGGAGGCAGTGTGAGCACCGTCCACTGATGCTGATTGAGATTACTCACCAACCCCTGATGCCAATAACGATGACTAGCGGCATCATAAGCTGAAAGTAGCAGTATCTTCACGCGTTTTAAATTCCTAGTATCGAGTTATTTTGCATACAGGGAGCGATAACTACGAATCCAAGCCTCATGAGTTAAGGTCGAAGGGAGTTTGGTTTTATAAGTACTTAAGGCAAGGCTTTTATCGGCAAAGCTATCCTTTAACAGCACCACATAATCATCCACGGCAAGGCTTACCGCATAGGCTTGCCTCTCTAACTGGTATTCATGAATAAAGCGCAACGCACCTTTTTCACTCGTCAATCGAGCCAGCTGCACCGTAAACAATCCGGGAGGTTGCTGTTTCAGCCAATTTAGATTTTGTACCACAGCATTAATTTTTCCAACAGCCTGAACAGTATCAGGCTGACTCGGCGAAACCACAACATTAACCCTCTGCGATTGATACAGATCCGTCTTTTGGATGCGAGTTAAAATCGCATCATACAGCGCCTGAGTACGATGATTACCCAACTCAATACTTCGATCAGCATAGGCCAACGCCTGTAATAGATCGGTAGGGATTGCATGCCCTTCAGAATACACCAAAGCGAGATTATGTGCGGCATAAGCATTACCTTTCACAACGGCACGGTTATACCATTTGATCGCACCGGCAGGATCAAAGTCCATTAACATAACACCCAAGACTAATTGTGCTTTATCATTCCCAGATTCAGATGATTTCTCAATCCAGTCTCGCCCGGCCGCTGCATCCTTAACAATACCCTCGCCCTGTAGTAGCATCAATCCGGCCTTTAATTGACTATCCGGCAACCCCGCTTCTGCAGAACGCAGATAGAGTAAAAATGCTTGGTTAAGATCCTGCTCAACAGCCTCACCTTTTTCATACAACACCGCTAGATTACGCATCGCCTTAGGGTTTCCCAATGCGACCGATTGACGGTAATATTTAAGACTATTCGGTAAATCAATCGGCGTGCCCTTGCCCAACTGGTAAGCAATAGCGAGATTATAGGCGGCTTCAGCGTGATCTCCGGCAGCCGAAATCGTCAACCACTCGATCACTTTTTCCCAGTTTGCAATACCTCCATCTAACCCAAGCGCGTACAAACGCGCCAGAAAAAAAGCAGCCTGGGGATCACCAACCTGTGCTAACGGCAAACAGCTATCATAAGCCTTATCCACCTTACCTTCACTATAGGCTCGCTGACACTGTTGGATATCTGCTGAAAAAACCATATTTGAAAGTAACATAACTGTTACGGCTAGTAGCAGCTTAACTCCCTGAAACATTTAGAATCCCTTTACTTAAATAACAACAGTGAATTAACACCATTTAGATAATGGCAAAACAGATAATCCTATTAAACGCCTCTGATCCACCATCTGAGCCCATACTTAATCAACTGGTTTATAGGCACGCTGGATAGCCCGGTAGGTTCTGTACCACACCATACCCGATAAATCTTTAGGCAATTGAGCGGCAGCAATACCTTTAGCTTCAACTAACGAGGCTGCCGACTGCGCATACAGCACCACATACTTATTACCGCCAGCGGTCACCGCCCTGAAATAATTGACCTTACCTTTCAGTTGATGATTAGCAATATAGGCCTTCACTGAGTCATCACTGCTCAATTGCGCTAGCTGTAGGACATAACGTTTTCCAGGCTGTGACTTTAACCAAGCAAAATCATGTAACCCCACCGCTGCACCATCGACAGTTTGCTTGGTTGCGATAGGGGCGGTCTTCGCTTTTTCATCCGCGGCTTGTTTAGCTGCGATAGCTTCAGACTTGGCTTTCTCGTCCGCTGCTTGCTTGGCAGCGATAGCGTCGGCCTTAGCTTTCTCATCCGCTGCTTGCTTGGCTGCGATAGCTTCAGCCTTAGATTTCTCATCCGCTGCTTGTTTAGCTGCAATTGCGTCGGCCTTAGCTTTCTCCTCCGCTGCTTTTTTAGCAGCAATCGCGTCAGCCTTGGCTTTCTCATCCGCAGCCTGTTGTGCTGCGGCGGCTTTCTGCGCAGCCATTTTTTCTGCTGCAACTTTCAACGCTCGTTCGTTAAGCTCAGCTTTCTGAGCTTCGGCATTTAGCGCCACTGTATTTAATTCGCGCTTCTGGGCATCCGTTTGCTCAACGGTGTTGGATAACGGCTCCACCACTGTGGCTGTTAATGCCACCGAGGCAGACTCTGGCAGTTCAGTATCGGAGACTAACGCCCCCCCATGCTCGGCAAGTGCGATCCGATGAGCCTCTTCCAATACCTGCTGCTGTTTAATACTTTCAACAAGATCGACTGCTGGAGCATAACCTAAACGCTCACTTTCGGACGCATAATGAAGCGCTTGCGGCAGATCCTTGGTCAAGCCGGAAGGTGGCTCACGGTAGAGCAGCGCTAACTGATAAAAAGCAAAGTGACTCCCCCTGTGCGGCTTCGCAAAAGAGTTTTACCGACTGCTCTGGCTCCGTCGCCTTAAGTAGTGTCGCGAGGGTGATCTTAGCACTCTGATCGCCTCGATCAGCCGCCATAGTTAACCAGCTTTTAGCTTCGGCATAATCTTGGTTAGTGCCGTTACCTTTAAGGTAAGCAATACCCGTTTTTAACTGACTCGCAAGATGTCCTAATTTTGCACCTTGAAGATACCACCGAAACGCAACACTGAGGTCCTGCGCAACCACATCTCCCCGTTCATAGAGTACCGCCAAGTTGTAACAGCCCGGTGCATAACCCTGCTCGGCAGAACGAGTTAGCCAGCGCAATGCCTGCTGCAAATCTGACGACCCACCTTCAAACCCCTGACTATAAAGACTAGACAGGATGAAACTAGCTTCACCATCCCCTTGTGCCGCCAATGGCATACAGTGATGCAGCGCTTCTCGGGTTTGTTGGTTTTGATAAAAGGTGCGACAACTCTGATCTTCAGCACGCACAGCTGTCGAATAGAAGAGAAAAAGGCTCAACAGAGAAAAAACAATACGGGCCATATATCATCCGGATAACAAGGCTAAAAGTGGATCAATTTAAAACAGGCCTCTTCGAGGCCTGTCATCATAACGCTGTCGTTTTGAATACCGCTATCCAATTAGGGAGCAACGTAGAGCTCCTGTAACCGTTTAAATTCACGCATCCAATGATTCTTACGAACCGCTTCAGGAAGTTCTGCTAAGGCAGCACGGGCCTCGGTGATAGTGCTGTAGTTACCATACACCAACACATAATACAGCCCCGCCTCCCGTTGGGTGCGGAAATAGCGAACACTGTCCGGCAACTTATGTTTTTCAATATAGTTAAGAACGCCCCGTTCATGGGTGCCATAAAGCAGCTGAATAGTGAAATGAGGGGTCGGTTGATCCATCACCCAGCCATCAGGCAGTGCATATTGATTGCTGGGCTCCCATGGCGTTTTCGGCTTAGTCGCGACTGTTGCGGCGCCATCTTCGACTACAACGCTCGGCTGGTCAGAAGAGACGGTAGCATCCGCTTTGGTACTGGTTATCGCCGCTTGATCTGCTTTAGCGGCCTCCGGCAAAACGCCATCAACCTCTAAGGTTGCCAATAATAATTGCTGCTCACCGGAGCCATTGTCCGGGATAGACTCACGAATCTGTCGGGTTAACTGTTGCTTCTCAGCTCGAAGCTCAACCACTTTTTTCTGTTCTGTTTCGAGGCGAATCAGATTTAATAACGAAGCCGCCTCAGTATTTCCAGCATCTAATGCCTGCTGCGCTAAAGCGGCCGCCTTCTCATGATCAGCATCGACCCCTTGACCGGCGTAATACACCAGGGCCAAATTTTGTAATGCTAAGCCATTACCCTGATCGGCTGATTGTTGGTACCAGCTAAGGCTTTCATCGGGATCCACTTCCGCCAGAATAACCCCCATCGCGACCTGAGCATTGGAATTACCCGCCTCAGCAGCCTTACGGATCCAGTGCTGAGCCGATGCCCGGTTTGCTTCAACACCGCGTCCTTCTAGTAACATGGTGCCAACCTTCAGTTGTGCGCCCATAACCCCCTGTTGGGCGGCTTTGAGATACCACTGATAGGCCCGGTGTTGATCTTTTTCGCCTGCTGAACCGGATTCAAACATTGATCCGAGTAGCTTTTGTGCTTTGGCATGTTGCGCCAGTGCGGCTTGTTGATACCAATGGCGAGCCAAGCTATTACTCTGACTAACCCCTTGGCCAATTTGATAGGCGAGTCCCAAGCGATAAGCAGACTCTGGATGGCCTTTTTCTGCCGCCACTTGATCCCAGAATATGCCCCGTTGGTCATCACGGTCAGTACCCAGTGCTTGGTAGTACATCGTCGCTAATAAGAATGCGCCCTTGGCATCACCGAGTTCGGCAAGTTCCTGACACTGACTGCGGGCTTCTTCATACTTTGCTGCGGCAAAAAGCTGATAACAGTCCTGATTGGCGTCATTTGCGGTAGCGAGAGGTGAAAAGAGCAGCGCGGAACTCACGCCAAGGAGAGTGGGTAAACGAAAAAACAGCTGTGATCGTGTTAAGTTCGGTTTTATTAACATAGTCCCTACCGCGAGCCAGAAGCGTCTTTTAAAAGCGTCTTCATAACATTTGTACGACTTAATTCCCCCCGGAATTAAGCGAAAGCTGGCGACCATAACAATCCACTGTCGAAAGCTATAAATCAAACCGGCTTTAATTCTACTGACAATAGCATTAGAACAGGCGGAAACAAAAGTTATACCTGCTCGCAAGCTACAAGGAATCAGCATCCTAGTTGCTAATTTACCAAATTGTCGCCCATGGAATAAGTGACAATGCTCACTATTTGCTGCAAAAACGAAAAAACCGGCCATTATAGGCCGGTTTTTGATTGTAGAGCAGTGATTAACCGGCGGTTACAGCAACACCGTCTTCCTCTTTACGGTTATAACGGCTGTAGATAAACAGCGCCAGGAAGATCAACAGGCCCACCGTGCTAATCATCCATTCACCATGAGGCCACAGCATTAGCATCCCAGCCACACCCGAGATCAACCGAAGCAGCAGGTTAAGCGGACTTTCGAGGTAGCCTTCCATAAAGCCAACCAAAGCGTATATGCCGAACACCGAGAAGAAGAAAATACTCATTACTTCTGCCGTGGTGCCACCGATAAAGTTAGTGTAAGCAAACAGCAACGGTACGATATACAGCCCCTTGGCTATTTTCCAAGCGGTAAAGCCGGTCGCCATCGGCGGTGTTTTAGCGATCGCCGCGGCAGCAAAGGCTGTTAAGCAAACAGGAGGTGTGACATTGGAATCCTGTGATAACCAGAAGATGATCATATGGGCTGCCAACAAGATCATGGCCAAACGGGCGGGATCAATCGCTTGTTCGAGTAGCTGACCTTTGAAATCACCGGGAACCATCGCCAACAACTGCTGAGCATCGATTTTACTCATCGGCTCTGCCAGTAACGCCGCTTTATCCATATCGACCAACATGAAGATCGTCCGAGCAACCTCAGGCAAGGTGCCATCAACCATCATCTCAATCAATTGCATTTCAGCAATCAGGTTATAGAGCGCTGGGGCCGATAGCGTTGCCAATACGATATATGCAGCAGTAACCGGCAAGCCCATTCCCAGCACCAATGACGCCAGCGCCACCAACAAAATCGTGATTAACAGACTACCATTCGCCCAATCAGCGACCATCAGCGAGAAGGTATTACCAATACCGGTCATGGCGACCACATTGACCACCAAGCCGACGGCAATCAACAACATCGCCGTTGTCGCCATATTCTTGGAACCCTGCGCGAGAGCATCGAAGATATCTTTAATCCCCATCGGGTGCTTCGATAACCAAGAGGCGGCGACGACCGAAATAATAGAGATACCGGCAGCATAGGTTGGCGTAAAGCCATAGATAAGCAGGCTCACCAAGACCACTAGCGGCAATAGGTAGTGCCAACCATCACGGAATACTTCACCGATCGGGCGCGTATCAAGCTCGACCGCTTGAGCTTGGCTACGCATCGCTTCCACCCGGACAAAAAAGCCCACCGACAGGAAGTACAACAGCGCAGGCAGCGCAGCAACAGAGATGACATCCACATACGGGATCTGTGTATAAGAGGCCATAATAAAAGCCCCGGCACCCATCACGGGGGGCATCAACTGACCACCGGTAGACGCGGCAGCTTCAACACCCGCAGCAAAACGCGCGGGAAAACCGGCTTTCTGCATCAGCGGGATAGTAATAACACCAGTGGAAACAGTATTGGCAACCGATGATCCTGAAACAGAGCCCATCAAACCAGAACCGAGTACGGCAACAAAACCGGGACCGCCCACCATCCGTCCCGCAGCACAGCGAGACAGTTCAATAATAAAATCGCCGGCACCGGATTTCACCAAGAAAGCGCCAAACAAGATAAACATAAACACATAGGTCCAGGAAATTCGCGCGATCTGGCCGAACATCCCTTCCGAAGAGAAGTAACTACGATATAGCAGGGTTTCCAAGCTCAGGCCGGGAAAACCAAAAATTCCGTCGATGTACTGTCCCCACCAAAACACGTAGGTCAGTGCAAACAAGATCATACAAGGGATAAACCAACCGGTGGTACGACGTGCCATTTCCAATGCGATAAAGATGGCACACAGCGAGAACACCCAGTCGAGATCATCAAACTTAACGCCACGGGCGTACAGTGCATCCTCAAAGCCGATCAAATAGAGGGTGCAGAGAATCGCCGCACAACCTAATAAAATATCCAGTATCAGAGCTACCCGACGGCCCGCCGCAGTATTGCTGCGTATCGCTGGCACCATCAGGGCACAAAGCATCGCAAAACCGCCAAAATGGATGGCAGACACCCATAGTTCAGAAACGGTACTGAGGGTATTAAAATAGATATGTGCCAGTGCAAATATTACACCGATCCAGTAAATAAAACGGCCTGTCAGTGAATGTTCCGGACGCTGAACCAGCTCCAGACTCTTCAGCTTTGCAGCCGTTTCCTGATCAGTATGGGTATCAATAGAACTCATAACGGTATCCCGTTGACGGTGAACGTAAAACGTAAGCCGGGGCCATAATCGACCCCGGCAGGTTCGCTGAACGATTCAGCGACGCTGATTACTCAGCGATAAGGTGTGCAGGGATAGTCAGCCCTACTTCTTTGTAGTAACGCGCAGCACCTGGGTGCAGTGGTACAGGCAAGCCGGCAATCGCTTTTTCTAGCGACATCGCTTTAGTGGCTTTATGGATACCATTGAGGAATGACAGGTTTTCATAGATTGCTTTGGTTAGCAGATAAACGTCGTCTTCTGACAGGTCATCACGTACCGCCAAGAAGTTAGGCTGAGCCATGGTGTTGATATCTTTAACCTGACCTGGGTATGTATTCGCAGGGATCACATAACGAGTCCACAGCTGGTAGTTACCGTTCGCTTTCTTGATCTGCTCATCGGTAAAGTCCAACACGGTCATATCACTACCCAGCGCAGCATATGCACGGGTAATCGCCGAGGTTGGCACACCCGACGGAATGTTCATACCCACGATGGTGCCGTTTTGCAGTGCGTCTGCACTTGGGCCATAACCCATGTAAGCCATATCTAGACTATCAGCGTTAACGCCTAAGCCACCCAGAATCTGCAGACCGGAGCCTTCTGTTCCTGAGTTTTTCTTACCGATAGAGAACTTCTTGCCATCAAGGCCTGCAATATCATCAATCGTGCCGGTTTTTGCTAGATCAGTTTTAACCGCAAACTGCTCAACGTTCTGCCACAACATAGAGACTGAACGGATATTTTTCTTCGCACCGGTGGCCGCAAATGCGCCTTCACCGTTCCAAGCCCAAGCGCCGTAAAGACCTTGAAGGATGGCAAACTGAGCTTCATTTTCGCTCAGCAATTTAATGTTTTCACCGGAACCGGCAGAGTTAATCGCGGACAGCGACACTTTATGTTTAGGTTCGAGTTTTACTTTAGTCAGTGTTGCCAGCGCCACACCGACAGGATAGTAGGTTCCACCGGTAGAAGCGGTTGCAAGAATATAAGAGCGATTATCTGCTGCTTGTACCATTGTAGCACCGCCCAAAGCGGCACTTAATGTCACAGCAAGGCCAATACCTTTAATCAGAGTTCGTTTACTACTTTGCATGTTGGATTCCTTCACTCGGGATTTAAAATTTATTGTTAGTGTTGTTACTGTATAAGCAATGCTAATGCCAACTTCAAATAAAAAATATAAATCGTTGATAAATAATAGTTATTTATCAACCGGCAATTTAATAAAGAAGTTCAATAAGCAAAATATTGCCTATAGCGACGATCAAGCATAAGCAATATATTGCTTATAACCCGGTACATTGAGCGCCTGAGCGACAAAATCCGCGACTTAATTCGTGCTTCACCCTGAAGTTAAGCACAGATTTGTAGCAATGGAGGGGCAATAAGCAATTTTTTGCTTATTGAGGATGATTCGGTGTAACAGAGCCGTCACACCGTTCTTATTCTTTACTATCGTCGATAAACTGAGCGCGGTCGATTTGATATTTAACCATCTTTTGATTCAGTGTTCGCCGCGGTAGATCAAGCACCTCCATCACCGCCTTGATATTGCCATTATGTTGCCGCAACGCATCACAGATCACTTTATACTCAAAATTAGCGACCTGAGCTGCCAGTGGTAACCCACTTTCCATCCGCTCACTACCCATCGGTTCGATCGCAGCCTCAGGATAGATCAGGTCCGCCACCGGCAAGGTGTCATCGATTGCGTAACGCACGGCAATATTTTTCAGTTCCCTAACATTACCCGGCCAAGGATACTGTTGCAGATTGGTCAGATCCTGTCGGGTGATCGCTCGTAATTCCCGGCCATGCTGGGTCGCCGCTTGACGAGCATAGTATTCAAATAACAGTGGTATATCTTCGGTGCGCTCACGCAGCGGTGAAAGATAGAGGCAGGAGACGTTCAGGCGATAATACAGGTCTTGACGGAAATTCTCTTCCACTGAGAGGTCGGCTTTAGACGCCGCGATAATCCGTAGATCCACCGGCACTTGTTTGTTTGATCCTAGCGGTTCAATCATCCCCTCTTGAATGCTACGCAGGATTTTCACCTGTAAGTTGGCCGGCATGCTCTCGATCTCATCCAATAGCAGGGTGCCACCATCTGCGTGTTGAAACTTACCGGTACGTTTTTTCGCAGCGCCAGTAAAGGCCCCCGCTTCATGGCCGAACAGCTCCGTCTCAATTAAATTTTCAGGAATAGCGCCGCAGTTAATCGGCACAAAGTTGCGTTCACTGCGCAAGCTAAACTCATGCAGACACTGGGCCACCAGCTCTTTACCACTACCTGTTTCGCCATAGATAATGACATTGGTATTCAGCGCCGCATATTTAAGAATATCCCGTCGCAGCTTCTGAATAGAGGGTGAGATGCCAATAATCTTACCGTCGATGCCGCTCCGAGATGCTAAGTCTTGCTGTAAGCGCAGGTTTTCTAACACCAGCAAGCGTTTTTCACAGGCGCGATTAATGGTTTCGACTAAACGTTCAGGGACGAAGGGCTTTTCGATAAAATCATAGGCACCATCACGCATCGCGCCAATCGCCATATCCACATCCCCGTGGCCGGTGATCAAAATAACCGGCAATTCTGGAATGATCGAACGGGCCTGCTGCATAAATTCCAGACCATCCATCTCTGGCATTTTTACATCACTGACCACCACGCCGGGAAAATGCTCATCCAGATGGGTTAAGGCTTCGACGGCACGATCACAGGTAATCACGTCAAAGCCTGCCATTTGCAACCATTGAGATGTTGATTGGCGGATCAATGGATCATCATCCACCAGCAAAACCTGACCTCTCTTCATGTTCACTCCTCAGCCAAAATTAATGGCAGGGTCACGGTAAAACAGGTGTGCCCTGGCTCGCTACTGACGCGAATATCCCCCTGCAGATCGCGGATAATCGAGCGAATAATCGACAACCCTAATCCCAGGCCCTCACCAATCGGCTTAGTGGTAAAAAAGGGTTCAAACAGTTGTCGCTGATCTTGCTCATTGATACCCGCGCCATTATCCGCCACCTCAATACTGACCGTGTCGGCATCCTGACGGAGATTAATCGTCAACTGTGCTCCGCTGACACCCGCCAGTGCATCACAAGCATTACTAATGAGATTAACAAAAATCTGCTCTAGCCGAGCACTATCACCACTCACCTGCACCTGTAGATCGGTGTTGGGGTAAAGCAATTCAATATGCTCTCGCTCCATCCGTCCACGGAACAGATTAATCACCTGATCGAGAGCCAATACCGGATCAACCGGCGAGAGATGCTGCGGCTTCTGATAGGCAAAGGTTTTCAACTGTCGTGTTAGCACCGTCATACGGCTGATCAGATCGTTAATCAGCTGTAGATTACTATCTAGCTGTTCAGTTTCCTGCCGTTCAATCAATTTACGACAGATCGCAATATAGGTTCTCAGTGCAGTGAGAGGCTGGTTTAGCTCATGCACCACCGCAGAGGACATACGCCCGAGCGCCGCCATTTTTTCGGCCTGCACCAACTCATCCTGCGCTTCTCTAAGCGCCTGCGTCCGCTGTTGCACCTGATGTTCAAGTTCATCATTGGCCTTGCGTAATGCGCGTTCGAGTCGTTTACGCTGGGTAATATCGATCACCGTCACCAGATAGTGTTCGGTTGATTCCCGCTTCATCTGTTTAATTGAAAACAGCATTGGGAAGCTATTGCCATCCGAACGCTTCCCCACCGTCTCCATCGCTGTCACCTGAGCAAAACCCCGGGTACCCAAGCGGCCCAACACCCGCTTCATCACCCCTTGAAAAACTTCCGGCTCAATCAATTCACCGATATAGGTACCAAGAATGCGCGGCATCGAAACGCCAAACTGCTGCATCGCCATGGGGTTAATAAACAGCACTAATCCCTGGCTATCCAGGGTAATCATCCCCACATGGGCATTGTTAATAATATCCCGTTGGCGCGCTTCACTGCGTTCCAGCGCCTGCTGTGTTTCCCGCCGAGAGATATGTTTAAGCTGTCGCTCGCGCAGCAAAAACCACTAGCGAGACAACAATACAGAAAGCGATCGTAAACAGGCTCGCATTCCGTTGAATCCGAGTCACTTCACCCAGATCATTAAATACCGACACTTGCCAACCAAGGTCATCCAAGGTGACCGTTTGCAGAATGCCTTTATCTCCCGTCTCGAGTTCGACTAGCGTGATATCAGAACCATCGTAAAGCTGTGATGTTTGCCGTTTAACAAACACATCGCGCAACTGCTTTTGCGACTGAAAGGGCTGACTCGCCATCAGGATATGTTCATTGCGACTAAACAGATACTGACTGTTCTGCTCCAACCCCGCCTGCAAAAGCGCCAAATTGATCCGCACGGTAGCCACCCCCAGTAACTCCCGCTGCACATAAACCGGGGCTGAAAGATACACTGCGCCGTCGTTGTCGGCCGAGGGAAGCACCACATGCAAGCCCTGCAACCCTTCTAATGCTTGGAGAAAATAAGCCTGTTGATCATGGCTAACCGAATAGAAATCCTGTTGCGCTCGCCAGTGACTAAATGCTTGAGGACGCCCTTCCTCATCCAAAACAAACAGTGCCGTAGTACCGGCCACAAGGTTCGTTTGTTCAAGGTAACGGCTTACCCGCGCGGCTTGATCAGCGGAAGGTTGCTGTAACAGTTCCGCCACCTCTCGACTCTGCGACACGAGAAAAGGCAAATATTGATATTCTGCTAATTCCGAGCGAGTTTGACTGATAATCCCCAGCAGCTGGCTCTCGCCACTCTCCTGCAAATCATTCAACGCCCAGTTGCGGACAAACTGTGTGACCAGCGTGGTGCCAATCAAAGACAGCAACAGCATCAGCAGGGCAAGTGGGAAAAAACGCGGAAACTGCACTCACTCTCTCCGATTATAGGCGTAGGGGGGTCATATCAAACGAAGCGAGTTGGCAACAGCGAGGCCAATAGGCCTCAGTAGATAAACTCACGGGGAATAAACTCAGGCTACCACTGCCGTTTCGCCGCTAGTCCCTCACGGACCGCTTGATACCACGCAGGCGCATCCTGTAACGCTAGCAACTCATCCAACGGCGGATAGTCCAAACCTTTTTTATGGCAGAAATCAGCCAACTCAGGAAAACTCCACTCAAACAGAGTATCGCTATATTCCTGAGGGTCAAGCCTAGACTGCTCATACAAGCCCGCCTGCAAACGTTGATTCTGCGCCTCAACCAGAATAATACCCGCCGCCGTCGACACATTCAGCGAACCAACCATGCCCATCATCGGAATCAAGATATGCTCATCTGCCAATGCGGCACCGGCATCGCTCACACCATCTTTTTCGGCCCCCATCAATAAGGCACAAGGAACGGTAAAATCCACATCCCGATAATCAATCGCCCGATCGGAAAAGTGCGCGGCATAGATTTTCATCCCTTGGGCCTTAGCCGCCCCAACCGCTTCACCGATACTGTTATGGTTTTCACTGGCGACCCAACGATCACTGCCCCGCGTGGTGCCGGTAAACTCATACCCCTCTTTTGGACTAACGGTATGAATGCGGGAGATACCAACCGCATCACAGGTACGAATCAGCGCCGCGATATTGCGAGGCTTATGCACCTGATCGGTAATCAGGGTCAAATCAGGCTGCCGCCGGTTTAGGGTCTGAATAAGTTTAGCGGTGCGTTCCGGAGTCATCGAGCTCTCACATTAAGCGGGTAAAATTAAACGGGCAAATTAGTTGCCGCCATATTACTGAAAAACTTCGGTCGGCTCACTGCAAATATTAAAATCTATGACATAATTACCGCCTTATTAATATCGACAACGGAATCCCCATGTCATCTGCACCTAACATCATCGCGTTTCAGGGCGTCGAAGGCGCCTATTCTCACCTTTCTTGTCGCCGGGTTTTCCCGGAGATGGAAGCGTTTGCCTGTGAAACCTTTGTTGAAGCAATGCTGATGGTAGACCAAGGCAAATCTAAGCTAGCGATGATTCCGTTGGAAAACTCCACCGCCGGACGGGTCGAAGAGATCTATCGGTTGATGCCCAAAAGCCAGTTACACATTATTGGCGAACATTTCGAGCCAGTCAGCCACTGTCTACTAGGGGTGAAAGGCGGTTCAATCGAGCAATTGAAAACGGTTTCATCACACCCTCAAGCTTTGGCTCAGTGTGACGGCCATATCAAGCAGCTGAATATCGAACCCATTGCCGGCTTTGATACCGCTGGTTCTGCCTATGAACTATCGCAAAACCCCGATCCAAGCCACGGCGCCATCGCCTCCAGCCTCGCAGCAGAACTGTACGATCTTGATATCCTACAAGAAAATTTTCAAGATGTTACCGGTAATACCACTCGCTTTCTGATTCTCTCCCGAGAACAGGGCATCCCGGAACGCAAAGCCGATACCGCCTACATCACCTCTCTGATGTTTACCGTGCGCAATATTCCAGCCGCACTCTATAAAGCGCTGGGCGGGTTTGCCACCAACGGCATCAATATGGTGAAGCTGGAAAGTTATATCCGTAACGGGCTGACTAAAGGCGCGAGTTTTCACCTAGATGTTGAAGGTCACCCGGATGATCGTATGATGCAGTATGCACTTCAGGAACTGGCCTTTTTCACCAAAGAGATGCGTAACCTTGGCACTTACGAAGCCCACGAATTCCGTACCCAAAACCAGTTTTTGCAGGAATAAGACCATCCACGCTCTTGGGCTGCCGAATCACGATAAGAGATTCGACAGCCTTTAGCTTTGCAGACTAAACACAACCGCCGGACTAAAGAAAAGTAATAGCATCCCCAGACTCAGCAGATTACCTTTCAGCGGGTTAAAATCTTCAATAATGTTAGCCCAGCTTAATTTAAACACCTGCTTGGCGAAATAGATTTCCAGCAATAACATCATCAACAGCCAAACAAGACCAACACGATAACAATCGGTAAAATCCCTCGGTGATACCCAAGGCAAGGTAAACCAGCAAAGAGTATAGATCAGTGCCACACCGGATAAAAAACTCAACTGCTTGGCCTGCTGCTTACCGAATTGACGATGCCACAAACGAACCCGAATGTTGCCGTTAATGACTTCTGCAATCAACAGCAACAACCCAATCAGCAGCGCTTTTAATAGCATGATATCTACCTAACTAAAAAGATGCTAAGCAATCGTACGAGCCTTTAACCGCTCAGCATTAACTTACCGGTTCTTTCAACTTCACCGCAATACGTCGACTGTGTATCAATGTATACACACCACTCAGAACAACCAATAAACTGCCCAGCAAGGTCATCATGTCGAGACGTTCACCAAACACAAACACCCCTAACAGCAGGGCAAACAATAGACGCGTATAACGGAACGGGGAGACCACCGAAACATCGCCGGTGCGCATAGCAATAGTCAGCGCGTTATATGCTAATACACCAAACAATATAGCGCCCCCCACTTGGACTAACCCCATACCATCCAGTTGTAAAGTATCGCCACTATAGAGCTGTAACACGAAGCCTGTGGGGATCAAGACAAAAAAGCCATACACACCCAACTGCATATTCGATAACACCACGGGGGCTGCCCGAGTAGATAGGTCTCGACCCGCGAAACCGAGTGTTGCCACCACGGCAAATAGCGAGGCGGCTTCAAAGCCTTCCATTCCGGGACGAATAATCATCAACACCCCGGCAAAGCCAACTAACACCGCTAACCAACGTTTTAAACCGATCCGCTCACCAAAAAACAGCGCGGCTCCGAGCATGGTGATTAATGGGGTCGCCTGAAGAATAGCGGAAGCATTGGACAAGGCCGTGAGGGTAATAGCCAGTGCAAAGCTCATACGTCCAACGACTTCACAAACCGCCCGCATTAAAATCGGCCGAGACAGGATAGCGGGATGAAAAATCGCATCTCCACGACGCCAGGTCAAAAAAATAAAAATCAACATGCCACCTAAACCGAATAGCATCAATATCACACCAATTGCCATAGTATTGGCGGCAGCTTTTATCAACATATCTTCAACCGCGAATGCCGCCATTGCGACCACCATGAAGATACTACCTCTGGCATTATCCAAACAACTTCTCCTTTTGAAACGGCATCGCGATTAATGCGTATCAAACCTGTTTAAATCGATCTGCTCTGCAGCAACGCAACCCAAGTTCAATGTAGATATAAAACGATGGCCTTTAACAGGCTCACTGCAATAACGCTGGATTATGCCATGCCTATGTAATCTCGGCGGAATTTTTTCCATCGGTGCCGATAACGCGCCTCGTGTCTATCACCTTAGACACAGCTATAAAATGAGTGATATGACGAGTACTGATGACGGCTAAGTCGAGCTGATGAGGACTGGATTGAATTGAATTGACCGACCCAACTGCGAACGAACATCTTTAGAACTGCCCGTTTGCGGGTAACGGATGGAGGCTAGATTAATATTAACTTGGCTACTGTTCTCGATCGCGACACCGCTCGATTTTATTTCTACCGCTCTTTTTCGCCCGGTAAAGCATGCTATCGGCCAGACCAATGAGCTCACGTTCATTGCTGCCCTCTGTAGGAACACTCATTGCCAGTCCAATGCTCGCCGTCAGGTAATTTTCGGTAGGCGATCCCTCATTAGGAATACCCAGCGCTATGATGTTGCTCAGCAGTTCATTTGATAATCGTTCCGCCTGCTCTAAAGGGGTATCACTCCAGATCAGAGCGAACTCTTCACCACCATAGCGAGCGCAGATATCACCGGGACGACTGACAAACTCTTTAAGCAGTTGACCAATCTGAATCAAACACTCATCGCCAATCTGATGTCCATAGAGGTCATTGAGTAATTTGAAATGGTCTAAATCGAGAATCGCGAGACAGATAGGCTTATTGAGCCGCAAACAACGCCGCCATTCATTATGTAAAAATTCGTCAAAGGTACGACGATTAGGGATATCGGTGAGTCCATCGAGTCGCGCAAGGTTTCGCACTTCCTCTTCGGCTAATTTCCTTTCGGTAATATTTTGATGGGAGATAACGAAGTAGTCTCTCTCAGCCATTTTCAACGCGGTGACACGCATCGTGAACCAACGCTTCTGATCAAGACTATGGCAGGGGTATTCAAAATAAAAAAACGGCACCTTATTCTTGATAACGCTTAAAATACCTTTTTTCGCCTTAGTGCCAAAATCATCCCCCATAACGGACGCTTTATCGCACTCTTCGATGTAATTCACGCCCCGCCAGTCACCGCTAATAGCACAGGCGTTGCTATTGCCAAATTCAGACCAGCTTTTATTGGTGTATTGAATAATGCCGTCATCATCGATCACCACAAGATGCTCAGTGATTGAATCTAAGATCAAACTTAAGGCTTCATACGAATTTTCCATAAACCTCTTCTATTTATAATTATAGTTATAGGCAAAAATCATCATATACAACCGATATTGACCTGTGTTTCTCTAGCCTAGCCTTAAAATGTACAACTCTCCATGAATGATTGTCTAGCGTAGAAGGTTTCAGCAGATTCAAGGGTTTCACCCATCGCGAATGATCCGCGCCAACCTCGAAGGATCTTAACGATTATCACCACATCAAAGACAGCCAAGTGATGACTAAATGCAAATTACGAATCATTCGTTTGAGCGTGAACACGACGCTGACGCTCTTGCGCCATCATTTGCGCGTGGCGCTGCTCTAATGAGTTCAGCCCCAGTGCCGCGCGCCGTTCATTCACCTTCTCAACGGCGTCAATTGGGTAAGGAGTTGGCCAACCCTGTTCATCAACATCAAATTGAGTGCCGTAGCGCTGTGGTTTACCCGATAATGTCAGCACTCGATCCTGCAGGAAAGCCAATTGCCACGCCTCGATATCCTCTCGGGCAACCGCCGCTTGCAATAGCTCAACGCAGCTGGACATAAAGGCTTCATCAGAGACTGAATGTTGCACCACCAGCCATGCCGCTTTAGCCCCTTCAGGACCGACCAATGCGATCCCTGGCCAACCATCGCGATGGATGATCGTTTTTAGTCGAGCAGTGTGTTGCTCATGTAACGCTTTTATCGCGGGGTGATAGGAATGAGTGGGCAATTCACCCGTCTCAAACAGCTGTTGCAATAGGCACTGATCATCATTCATCATGCTGATCAGCTCATCAGCAAGTGACTGATTCATAGACTCAGCCATGTATTAGAGCAAAACATCCTGCGGTTCACCTAGATCACACTTTTTACACTTCAAACAAGCCCCAAGCCTATCAAGCCGCCCCGCTTCTGTAACCACCCAAGGCCGGTTAATAAAAGGCGGTTTATGCCGAACATGTTGAAAATGGCCACACGCTAATTCAGCGACCCAGTCATCTTCATCATCTTTATGAAAGCCAACCATTGCTTGAAGCATAAAAACCAAAATACCTGTGAGAAAAAGCCATTATAGCGCGCCATTGATCTGCTCAGCCTATTTATTCATAAACCAAGCAAGGAGCAAAGCAACACTAAAGTAACGGCTGTCCTTTATCACTCACAAGCTTTATTTACGATCACTGTGCAGGTTCAGCAATATTGAGTTTGGTGGCTTTTTTGGCTTCCAACGCCGACGTTTTTTCAGCCCGGCCCACCGCACTCATCGGCTTTTTAACCGCGATACTACCTTCTTGCCTCATCAACGGTTCATTCAATGCGTCTTGCTTATCTTGATCAGGACCGAGGATGTAGTAACAACCATCACTTTTCATACGATAGTGACCACCATTATACTTATCCGCCAGATAGCTACACTCAGCTTCAGTACAGGTACGACAACGCATTGCATTCGCCACCGAAGGGATAACAATAGCGCCAATCAGGCTGACCATCAGGGTAATTTTAACGACTTTTTTGCTCTTACTATTCATCATCAACCTCATCAATGTTTGCGATTCCATTAGCGCACGCTTAAACCTGCTTTTCTTGTATTATCAACAGGTTTAATCCGCTATTGATTAGGCTGTCAGAATAGCCGCCGACCCGTTAAAAAATTTACTGGCGCAAACGACAGGTAGCCGATTTAGCCGCGGGGCTCAGACAAACACCGGCACATCAAAATCAACGCTCTCATCGGTATAAGCGGTCACCAGCGCATCTTCGACAATCCCGGTATCAGCCTGAACCTGGCTTGTAAAAAAGTCTTGAATCTGTTTCCGTCTACCGTGAGCAGCCCAAGCATCGGCATCTCGCCAAATTTCATTGAACACAATAGGGTAGTCATTGCGCGTCGCACTCGGGTGATCAATTTGACGGGTTACCCGGTATTGAACACACCCCTCTTCTCGGTAAGCATCAGGCTCCAGCGCCTTTAATACTTCAAACAGCTCGGCTTCTTTACCCTCTTTCGGCTTGAATTGCGCTAATACATACACACGGCTAGACATAGATTTTCCTCAATGATTAAGTCAGTTGGCTGATAGTCGATGAAAACAGCGTTAACAGCCTGATTTTAAATTAGCGATAGCTCGGCTCTGTCCTAGCACCTGCTCTACGTGCATCTCCCTTAGCGAATATGCATAGCATGAATCACCGCTCTGGCTGCCAAGTGGCGTGACAGGGAATATTATCAGGTTCAAGCCAGGTAACATCCTCCTGCTGCCAAATATGAGCCTGCGGTTTAACCCCGGGATCGTCATCCAATGTCGCCACTCGCAAAATAATATGTGGCTGCCCTAACCGCTCCGCAACTAGGTGTGAGCCACACACAGAACAAAAACGTCTTAGTTTCCCGGGACTCGATTCAAAACTCGACAGTTTATCTTCGCCTTGTAGCCAACGAAAGTGCGATTTCATTACCCCTGCGGTCGCTGTATACGGCGCGGCATGAGCTTTACGACAACGGTGGCAGTGACAGAAGATGATCGGCATATCTAAAGCCGATAACTCATATTGAATGGCTCCACACAAGCAACTTCCTTTCATGCAGCGCTCCTAAGACAGTGATTAATCGTATTCCAGAACCATTTAGCCGATGCTAAACCGGCTCGACGCCAGCGGTTATCTGCCATATTGATCGACTCGCCCAAGCTTACCCGATAATTTCATAATGCCTAATGGCATGGGCACTCACCGCGCCCCAGCGAGATTGTTTAACTCTTTGTTGATGTAAATCGAAAGCCGCTTGACTAACAAATTCCTCATAGACATCAAAACGGTATGGGTCACTGGCGTAAGGCTCGACCTCAAACAGTAAACAGCCGGGCTCATCACGGGTAAGTTCGGCGTGCTCCGGCAGTGCTTGCTTCAGCGCCGCTAAATCCTCTTCTGGAACGATAATAAAACCTTGCAGAATAACCTTCGACATCCCCCCCTTTCAATCATCCCATTGGCCATCAACCATAAAGACTATCAATCCACACCGCTAGCTGGCGCCGAGCAACCTAGCACATGAAGCAGCGAGTAAATATTTCATCGCCTCAATGTAGCGATAACATTCAACTAATTTAAGATAGCTGCAGTAATAGCTGCAATAGTTAAGATTATCGTTCTATTATTAACAGGTTACGAATGTTTTTATATTATGTCCGTGCTTTGCCAACCTCACAAAAGGCCAAAATCATGCGTTACCTTCTCTGTCTGCTATTACCCCTATTAAGCGCCTGTGATGGTAACTCGCAGCCTCTAGCTCTTGGCACCTTAGAACGCGACCGTATCGCCCATACAGCCACCACCAATGAGATCGTTGTTGAGCTGCCCGTTGCACCCGGTAGTCATGTTTCTAAAGGCACCATTCTAGTTAAACTCGATAACACCCTGCAACAAGCTGAAGTGGACAAAGCCACAGCTGAGGTTGCCCGGGCGCAGGCGAACTTAGAAAAACTCAGAAACGGAGCACGAGAGGAGGAAGTCGCGGCCGCCACGGCTCGAGTTGCCGGCACTAGAGCTGCGCTGATCGAAAGCCGCGCTAACTACCGGCGCATTCTTAGCCTCAAGCAGCAGCAACTGGTGAGTCAAGCGGAACTCGACCGGGTACTTGCCGCTAAAGATGCCGCCCAGGCAAACTTACAAAGCGCTCAAGAAGCGCTATTATTACTCACCAATGGTACTCGAGAAGAAGATCTTCGGGCGGCTGAAGCCAGTTTAAAATCGGCCCAAGCAAGCTTGACGATTCAAACCAAGCGGCTGGCCGATCTTACCATTATTGCCACCCGTGACGGTATTCTCGATAACCTTCCTTGGAACCTCGGCGAACGGGTCACTGCCGGCAGCCCTCTGGCGATTGTACTGGCCGGTAAAGCGCCCCATGCACGAGTGTATATTCCCGAGCCCTATCGGATTAACCTTAATGTTGGCGACTCGCTAACAATTCATGTGGATGGTCTTGAAGAAGCGATCACCGGCACATTAAGCTGGATCGCCACCGAACCTGCATTTACCCCCTACTACGCACTCAATCAGGAAGAGCGGGCACGATTGATGTATCTCGCAGAAGTACAACTCCCTGATAGCCAAGCGAACCTCCCGAATGGCATACCGACTCAGGTTGAACTGCCATGACCGCAGCCCCAAGCTATGTGATTCAGGCGGAAAAACTAAGCCGCCGCTTCGGTGACTCACTGGCCGTACAGGACCTCGACCTAGCCGTTGAGAAAGGCTGTATCTACGGTTTTCTCGGCCCCAATGGTTGTGGTAAAACAACCACTATTCGTATGCTAACCGGTCTATTACAACCCAGTGCGGGCCAAGTTCGAGTACTCGGCTATAACCTCCCCGATGATGCTGAAAAGCTGCGACTACATATTGGCTATATGACGCAGAAATTTTCCCTCTACGATGATCTAACCGTGCTGGAAAACCTAAAATTTATTGCCAGTATTTACGGTCTCAGCGCGCGTCTGCAAAAACAACGCACTGAAGAACTGCTCAGTATTTATGGTCTACAAGATAAAGCCAAACAGCTGGCCGGTAGTATGAGCGGCGGACAGCGACAGCGGCTCAGTTTAGCCGCCGCTACCCTGCACAAGCCCGAACTGCTCTTTCTCGATGAGCCCACCTCAGCGGTCGATCCGGAAAACCGCCGTGAGTTCTGGGAGCAACTGTTTGATCTCAGCGATCAGGGCACCAGCATTTTGGTTTCAACTCACTATATGGATGAAGCAGAACGCTGCCATCAACTGGCCATTTTAGAAAACGGTATCAAACGAGCCGATGGCAGTCCCGCGCAATTAATGCAGGACATGGGGGCCAGCGTTGTGGAAATTAGCTCGGCAAATCTACGGCAGTTGAAACAAAGTCTCATCGCGCTGCCTGACGTTATCTCCGCGGCGCAGCTTGGGGCCCGTTTACGGGTGCTGATTAAAAACTCAGTAGCCGATCCAATCCAGTTTTTAACACAACAGCCGGCCATCAAAACACAGGACCAACTCTTACAGGTGCGCCCAAGTTTAGAGGATGTCTTTGTCACCTGCACCGGCAGCGGGAGACTGAAACAATGAACCCTTTCGTTCGGGTCAAGGCCATTGCCGCTAAAGAACTGCTGCAACTAAAACGGGATAAAATGACTTTCGGTATGATCGTCATGATTCCGCTCATCCAACTACTGCTGTTTGGTTATGCCATCAATACCAATGTGCGACACCTGCCCGTGGGGGTTATCGATTACAGCCAAACCAGCTTGAGTCGCGTGCTGATCCAAACGATCAGTGCCACACAGGTGGTTAGTTTTACCCACCATTTCAGTAATCTGCCCGATGCGGAAACCGCAATCGCCAGTGCCGATGTTCGCGCCGTGTTGATTATTCCAAAGGATGTTAGTCAACGGCTCGTACGGAGTCCCAGTGTCGGTCTAGGCTCACCATCAGCCACCGATGCGGAGACCAGTCGCCCGGTGGCACAATGGCTCGTTGATGGATCAGACACCATTGTTGCCGGTGCGATCAAAGGTCTACGAGGCATGCCTTTAACAGAACTGCTGGATAAACCCAGCAACCGCCAAACACCCACCTTTGAAGTCACACTGTTATACAACCCTGAACAGCGCTCCGTGGTTAATATTGTGCCGGGATTAGCGGCGATCATCCTCACCATGACGATGATTATGTTTACCTCTGCCGCGATCGTGCGGGAACGAGAACGGGGCAATATGGAGATGCTGATCACAACCCCGGTAAGACCCATCGAATTAATGGTCGGTAAAATCGTCCCCTATATTTTTATCGGAGCCATCCAAGTCGGCATCATTCTCGGATTAGGCCGCTTACTCTTTAATGTGCCGATGAATGGCAGCCCTATACAACTGGCGGTGGCCACCTTACTCTTTATTACCGCTAGCCTCACACTGGGGCTTATTATCTCCACTATTGCCACCAACCAACTGCAATCAACACAGATGACGATCTTCGTGCTATTGCCCTCGATCCTATTATCGGGCTTTATGTTTCCCTATGAGGGGATGCCACTGGCGGCGCAGTATATTGCCGAGGCACTACCGGCGACCCACTTTATGCGGCTGGTTCGCGGGGTGGTATTGAAAGATGTCGCCGTCACTCAGATGAGTGCTGATATGTATTGGTTGACACTGTTCACTATCGCGGGACTAACGGTGGCATCATTGCGTTTTAAGAAGCGGCTCGATTAGCGCTTCGCCAAGCAATACTGGTAACGTTGCTGCGCATGCAAGCAGCATTGCAGACCTGCGAAGGTTATCGCGTTATACAGCGGTCTCGGTTAAAGGTTATGCTAGCAAGCTTAAGGCAAATAACCTTAGCGAAGCTCATACAGGACTCAATCCTGTTTTGCGTTTTATCCACGGTTCCTTTTTAATAGCCGACCGTTCATTAACCCCAAACAGTTTATGCGGCCACCTATGACGCTATCCGTAAATACGACAGACCCTGGCGCTATCTTTCGCCATAGCGGCTTCATGCTTGTACTACTAGTAGTACTACTCATCAATACCGCCCAGGCTGCCGATCAAGATCGGGTGATCCGGGTAGGCGGTGATTATAACTATCCCCCCTACGAATTTATCAATGAAGCCGGTGAACCCGATGGTTATAACACCGAACTCACCCAGGCGATTGCCGAAGTCATGGGCATGAATATCGAGATCCAACTGGGGGATTGGGATGCCCTGCGTAAACAGTTTGAAAAGGGTGCAATCGATACCATGCAGGGGATGATCTACTCCGATGATCGGGCGAAAAAATATCGCTTCTCGCCTCCCCATGCCATCGTTCATCAATCTATTTTTGCTCGCAAAGGCACGCCAAAAGTCTCTCAATTAGCCGAACTTCAAGGCTATGAGGTGATCGTTCAGCGGGGTGGCATTATGCACGATTACCTACGGCAAAATGATGTCGGCGCTAAGCTAATACTGGTGGATACCCATACGGCAGCGTTGCGTCTACTCGCCTCAGGGCAACACGACTATGCTCTCGTGGCCAATCTACCCGGCCTCTACCTGGGTAAAGAGTTAGCACTATCGAATATCGTTCCGGTTGGCAAACCCTTCGGAGCACAACACTATGGTTACTCGGTGCTGCATAACAATGAAGAACTGCTATCCCAGTTCAGTGAAGGCCTCGCCATTCTAAAGAACACCGGCCGACAGCAGGCTATCTATGATCGCTGGCTCGGCCCACTGGAAAATACTGGCTTACCCTGGAAGCGAATTGGTCAGGCGGCAGCGCTGATCTGCGCCCTGCTATTGATCGTGCTCGGCGGGATTGTTATCTGGAACCGCATGTTAACCCGGCAGGTCAGCCGTCGTACTGCCGAGTTGAAACTACAGCAACAGCAGCTATTACAAGCCGACAAAATGACCTCATTAGGGATTTTAGTTTCCGGTGTCGCCCATGAGATCAACAATCCTAGCAGTCTATTGTTATTAAATCTGCCGGTGCTCAAAGAGGTCTATCAAGACTTAGAAGAGATTCTCGAAACCCACTACCGCACCCATGGTGATTTCTATATGGGCGGGCTGACCTACAGCCGTATGCGTGATGAAATTACTCCGATGCTCGATGATATGCTGGCGGGGACACAACGCATTCGCCGGATCGTCGATGATCTGCGGGATTTTGCCCGACAAAGTCCTGCCGACTTAAGCGAAACCGTCGACCTAAATGAGGTGCTCGCAACGGCGATCCGTTTGGTGGATAACACCATTCGCAGCTCAACCAACCATTTTAGCGTCGCCTATGGCGCACAGTTGCCACCCTTTAAAGGCAATGCGCAACGGATCGAGCAAGTAATTATTAACCTGATCGTTAATGCCTGTCAGGCGCTCGATTCAACCGAGCAAAGTATTAGCATCAGAACCTTTTACCGCAGCAAAGAACAAACCCTGTGCCTCGAAGTCCGAGATCAAGGCTGCGGTATCGAGCCAGAAAATATGCCCCGCCTGAGTGATCCCTTTTTCACCACCAAACGTGAACAGGGCGGCACTGGATTGGGCCTATCGGTTTCAACCAGTATTATTCAAGAACACGGCGGCAACCTGATCTACGATTCAACCCCCGGTCAGGGTACGCTGGTCACTCTACTGATCCTCTCAATCCAGGAGCCAACAGCCTATGAATAACCGTCGCTACCCCAGCTTTGGCGTGTTACTGGTGGATGATGAAGCGTCTTTTTTGCGTAGCTTGAGCATTGCCCTCGAACGCCTCGGCGGAATCAATCATATCTACCGTTGCGAAGATAGCCGACAGGTGATGACCATGATTGAGCAAGAGCCTATCGGCCTCGTACTGCTCGATCTAACCATGCCTCATCTATCCGGTGAAGCCTTGCTGCAGCAGATCGTCGAAGAACACCCGGAAGTCGGGGTGATTATCATCAGCGGTTTAAACCAGTTGGAAACCGCCGTTCAATGTATTCGCCTTGGCGCCTTTGATTATTTCGTTAAGACCACCGAAGAGGGTCGACTGATCGAAGGGGTGCGACGCGCGATTCAGTTGCAAGAGATGCGCCACGAAAGCCAAGCCATGCGGCAACGCTTTCTCACCGACACCTTAGAACGACCCGAAGTATTCGCCGATATCATTACCCAAGACAAAGGGATGCGTTCGGTGTTTCAATACCTCGAATCCATCGCTGCCAGCAGTCAGCCGGTGCTGATTATGGGGGAAAGCGGCACGGGTAAAGAGCAGATAGCCCATGCCCTGCACACCCTAAGTAACGCCAGTGGACCATTAGTCAGCGTCAATGTCGCCGGGCTAGACGACAATGTCTTTGCTGACACTCTGTTCGGTCATCAGCGAGGCGCATTTACCGGGGCCGATAGTGCCCGGGCGGGGATGATTGAACAAGCGGCGGGAGGCATCCTATTCCTCGATGAGATTGGTGATCTGAGTCTAGCATCTCAGGTAAAATTACTGCGCCTCCTACAAGAGGGAGAATACTATCCTTTGGGCAGCGATCGACCCAAACGAATTCGCGCCCGCGTAGTGGTCGCCACCCATCAAAACCTAGAAGCTAAGCAGCAATCCGGCGAGTTCCGTAAAGATCTCTATTACCGTTTGCGTATCCATCAGGTTGCTATTCCCCCACTACGGCAACGTAAAGGCGACATCGCCCTACTGCTAGAATATTTTCTCGCCCAAGCGGCCGAAGAGCTACAAAAGAACAAACCCACCATTCCCAAAGAGCTGCCGGTATTACTCGCTAATTATGATTTTCCGGGCAATATTCGCGAGCTTCGGGCGTTGGCCTATGACGCCATGACGCAGCACCGCTCTAGAATGCTCTCCATGGATATCTTCCGTCGGGTTCTCAACCAAGAGATTACCCCAAGCGAACCGGATAGCGATGCCGGTAACCCACTGTTTAATCCCGATCAACCCCTGCCCACGCTACAACAAGTGGGAGAATTACTGGTCGAAGCGGCCATGGAACGGGCCCAAGGTAATCAATCACTGGCCTCACGATTATTGGGCATTTCTCAACCAGCCCTCAGCAAACGGTTAAAAAAGAAACAACTTTAAACTGCCTTCCTCGCTCGTTGATACACCGCTTCGCACACCGTGATCGAAGCGGCTTCCCTCTTATTAATGGCTCTTAAACCCCTATAACCTTCGCTATGGTTATAACCCAGATTAACAGCCTTAACTATATGATTTATATGCATTAGCCATCCATCAAAGTCTAATTCTATGCCTTTCGTTATACCCCTTCGAGGTTTTAATCGCCGATAAAAAATAAAATTTATACCCTCAAAAACAACGTGTTACAGAAATTACGCCCTGTTGGCATCTTCCCTGCTATGTAAGACCTATCAATCGTTGTGCATCGTCCCGCACTTGTACTGTTGAATCGACGGTACTGCGGAATTGATGGTAATGGTTTGAATTAAACAGAACGAATTAACAGACATTGTAAGCACAGGTGCCATTAGGACACCGGTTACAGAATAAGAATCCTCGAGGATAGCAACATGGCTGAAACCATACAGGTACTCCATCAAGAAAATGGTCGCCGAGAGAAAGATCTACTAGGCGAAGCGTTGGTTCCTACCGACGCCTATTATGGTATTCAAACCCAACGAGCGCAGAAAAACTTCGACCTTAGCGGCATTCCCGTCAGCCACTTCCCTCAGCTCGTTGAAGCCTTAGCATTGGTCAAACTGGCCTGCGCCAGAGCCAATAATAGCCTCGGACTGCTCGATGATAAAAAAACCTCGGCAATAGAGAATGCAGTGAAAACCGTATTGGCCGGTCAACATCATGATCAGTTCGTGGTTGATATGATTCAGGGCGGTGCAGGCACCTCCACCAATATGAATGCTAACGAGGTCATCGCCAATATAGCGCTCGAGCAGATGGGCCATGCCAAGGGCGAATACCGCTACCTACACCCCAACAATGACGTCAATATGTCGCAATCGACCAATGATGCCTACCCTACCGCGGTACGATTGTCGATTTTGCTAAAGCACGGTGTATTGGTGAAAGCACTGGCCTCGTTACGGGATGCCTTTGCGGCCAAAGGTGATGAATTCGCCGATGTCATTAAAATGGGGCGCACCCAACTGCAAGACGCGGTGCCTATGACCCTCGGGCAAGAGTTCAAATCCTACGCTAGCACCCTGAGCGAAGATATTGACCGCATTGCCGGCCTATCTGAACTACTCAAAGAGATTAACCTCGGCGGCACCGCGATCGGCACCGGCATCAATACTGACCCCGAATACGCCAAGCTTGCCGTCAACAACCTCTCCGAACTTAGCGGTTTCGAATTCAAACGCGCCTCTGACCTAGTAGAAGCCAGCTCTGATATGGGTGCCTTTGTTCTGTTTTCCGGCATGCTGAAACGTCTGGCGGTAAAACTCTCAAAAATATCCAACGATCTACGCCTGTTGAGTATGGGTCCACGTTGCGGCCTGTCAGAAATTAACCTGCCCGCACAGCAACCCGGCAGCTCTATCATGCCCGGCAAAATAAACCCCGTTATTCCCGAAGCGATGAACCAAGTCGCCTATCAGGTTATCGGCAATGATCTGGCCGTCACCATGGGGGCTGAAGCCGGTCAACTACAGCTTAACGCAATGGAACCGCTGATCACCTATAACATTCTCGAATCCATCCGCATGCTAACGCAGGCGATGGATATGCTGAAAAACCGCTGTGTGCGAGGCATCACCGCCAACCGCGAACGCTGCCAAGAACTGGTTGACCAAAGCATCGGAATAATTACCGCCGCTGTGCCGTACATCGGCTATGACAATGCTACCCGGATTGCCAAAGCGGCCCTCGATAGTGGCCGTGGTGTGCTGGAACTGATCAGAGAGGAAGCCTTAATGAGTGAAGAAGCGCTGCACGATCTACTTACCCCGAGCAACATGATTAACCCACAACGTCGGCAAAAATAACCTAACCCACGACATAAGCCTAAGGCGCTTCATTGCGCCGATACAATAACTATACAAAGGATAAGACTCATGCCAAATAGCAACACGACTGACAACCGCGCTGGATTCTGGAGCGGCCTGGTTCTATGGAAAAAAATACTCGTCGGAATGATACTCGGCGTTGCCGCAGGTGCGATCATGGGACCCGATGCCGAGATGCTTAAACCGATCGGTACCCTGTTTATTAACGCCATTAAAATGTTGATCGTACCACTGGTATTCTGCTCTCTGGTGGTCGGTGTAACGTCCATGCAAGACACCCGTAAAATGGGCCGCATCGGTATTAAATCAGTCATTCTCTATTTGGGCACCACTGCTGCCGCGATCACTATTGGACTTGGCCTAGCCACTATTTTCACCCCCGGCGCAGGGCTCAATATGGTCATCACCGATACCGCTGCCGTGGGCAAAGAAGCCCCGACACTGGTACAAACCCTACTCAATATGATTCCGAAAAATCCGGTTAACGCACTGGCAGCCGGTAACATCCTGCAAATTATCGTCTTTGCGCTGGGATTAGGTATCGCCCTGACCATGAGCGGTGAGAAAGCGGAACCCGCTATTAAACTGTTCGAAAGTCTCGCAGAAGCGATGTACAAACTGACCGAAATGGTGATGAAATTAGCCCCTTACGGCGTATTCGGCCTGATGGCTTGGGTCGCAGGTAAATACGGCATGGATATTCTCTTGCCGCTGATTAAAGTAATTGCCGTGGTCTATATCGGTTCAGTGATTCATGTGCTGGTGTTCTACACCGGCTTGGTTAGCATCGTCGGTCGCCTTAGCCCTATGCCCTATCTGCGTGGTTTACTCAACCCTGCGGCGGTTGCTTTCACGACCACCAGTAGTTCAGGCACCCTACCTGCTACCATCAAAGCCTCACAGGAAGAGATGGGCGTTTCCAAAAGCATCTCAAGCTTTATTCTGCCCCTTGGCGCAACCATTAATATGGATGGCACCGCGCTCTACCAAGGTGTTTGTGCACTCTTTATTGCCCAAGCGTTTGGTGTGGATCTAGCGCTTTCTGATTATGTGTTAATCATCATGACCTCAACGCTGGCCTCTATCGGCACCGCTGGTGTACCAGGCGCAGGCCTGATCATGCTGTCATTGGTATTAACCACTGTTGGTTTGCCCATCGAAGGACTTGCCATTGTCGCCGGTATCGACCGCATTTTAGATATGGCACGCACCAGCGTGAATGTCTGTGGTGACCTGATGGTTTCGGTTCTCGTTGGCAAAAGCGAAAATGAGTTAGACGAGTCGGTCTACAATAAATCGACTGACGCGGATACCGCTCGCATCTAAATCAGCGGCACAAGCACACTAAAATCCGGTCGACCCAATGGCGACCGGATTTTTTTGTTTTATAGCTTATCCCGCCCATGGGCTGCATTAAAACCAAGCTCAGGCCCTAACGGCACCACTCTAGTAGGATTAATCGTCGGATGACTATAGTAATAGTGCTGTTTAATCTGCTCAATATTGACCGTCTCGGCGACCCCCTCCAGCTGATACAACTCACGCATATAACCACTGATATTGACAAACTGCCGTAACTGTTTGAGATTGCATTTAAAGTGGCCGTGATACACCGCATCAAAGCGAATCAAGGTGGTAAATAAACGCCAATCCGCTTCGGTTAACGAGTCCCCGGAGAGATAACGTTTGTGCGCCAATATGGTTTCGACCCGCTCCAAACCATCAAACACGGCTGTTACATTATGCTCATAAGCGGCTTGAGTCGTGGCAAAACCAACCCGATAGACGCCATTATTAATATCGTTGTAGATCCATTCATTCAGTTGCTCAATCTCAACCCGTTTCGCTGCTGGCCAATAATCTAGGGTATTCCCCGTCAGCTCATCGAATGCCGAATTAAACATACGGATAATCTCCGCTGATTCGTTACTCACAATGATTTGTTGCTGCTTATCCCATAACACCGGTACTGTTACTCGACCGGTATAATCTGGCTGCACCCGGGTATACAGTTGATGCATAAAGGCCGACTCATAGAGATCATCACCGCTAGAACCACTGGCGCGATCAAAACTCCAACCCTGATCCAGCATATGCGGGCTGACCACCGACACACTAATCAGCGTCTCTAACCCTTTAAGTTTACGAAAGATCAGGGTCCGATGAGCCCAAGGGCAGGCCAATGACACATACAGATGATAACGCCCCGGCTCGGCTTTAAAGCCGGCTTCTCCGGAAGGGCCTGCGCTACCATCGGCAGTAATCCAATTCCGAAAGCCCGCCTGTTCACGCACAAACTCGCCTTTTGAATTCTTAGTTTCATACCAACGATCATGCCACTTGCCTGCGATTAATAATCCCATCTCTATTCCCCCCTCACTTGTCGCCGACCACTCAAACGGTTTTTGCCGGTGATGACTATTCTGTTAACAACGATGCGGTTAATGACGATATCGCCGATCAAACAGCCTATTAGCACTTAAGCCTTAGTGCTCTGTCGCCAGTGATCAACACTGTACGCACCTGGTCCATGGGCAAGCAGCAGCAGAAAACCACCGGCGATGGCCATATTTTTCCAAAACATAATGGATTGAGTTTGATCCGTCAGGTCAAAGTGAAACAGCAGTGCTGATGCCAGGGTAAAGAGCGCCATCCCAGCCGCGGCAAAGCGGGTCAGCAAGCCCAATAAAATCGCCAATCCGCCAAACACCTCAGTTACAATCACCAGCGGTAACAGCGCACCGGGCACCCCGACACTCTCCATATAGCCGACAGTGCCTTCATAGGCTGTGAGTTTGGCTAATCCCGCCATAATAAAAATAGCGGCCAGCCCTAAACGAGCGAATAGTGAAGCGGTTGCGGAGTAGTTCATGAGTCATCCTAAGCGTCTGTGTTAAGTAATGCCTCCATATTAGCTTTCTGTTTTTTAAAATAAAATTACTTAATTTCGGACTTTGTGTTCGATAAATTAGAAACATCTTCCTCGCAGCACTGATGTAATAGCTCGGCAATTCGCTGCAATCCGGGGCCTTGATCATGTTTGGCATAGTAAAGTTGTAAAGTTATCCGCCGACGACCACCGACGGCTAACGGTATCGGCCGAAGTACCTCTTGGCTCAAGAGACAACTGATACGCGTCACCGGCACCCAAGCAAACCCCATACCCCGGCAAATCATCTCAATAGAGGTCGCAATATTACTCACCGTCCAGCGCTCGTCAGCTTGCAGCCAACCGGAATCAACCTGCTGCTCCAGCGCCGAATCTCGGGTGACCAGTTGTCGATAATTCATTAGATCGTCGAGCTGTAGTGGCTGAGCTTCGCTATAGCGCCTAAAGATAGGATGTTCGGGTGAGGCAACCGCCATAAAATCCACCGTAAACAGCGGTTCGGCCATAAAGTGGGCAACCCCGGCCCCCGCAATGGCCAAATCAACCTGCCCCTTGGTCAAGGCTTCTGCAGCACCGGAAAGGACAGTTTCATAGAGCTGAATGCGAGTGTTTGGATATTCATTAGAAAATCTCTGCAGCACAGTGCCGATATATTCCGGCGGAAATATTTGATCCACCGCTATCGATATTTCCGCTTCAGCGCCTGCATGTAAACTGGCCGCTAACGAGTCAATATTAGCGGCAGATTCCAACAGATGCTCCGCCCGGTGCAACAGTAAACGGCCAGCATCAGTCAAATAAGCTTTACGGCCCTTCACTTCAAGCAGCTTTACATCCAGCATCTGCTCCATCTTTTGAATCGCATGATGAATGCTCGACTGACTCTTATGCACAACCGCCGCCGCATGGGCAAAGCCACCATGATCAACCACCGCTTTGAGCATACGCCACTGTTCTAAAGTTACTTTCACACCAAATCCTTTCTAATAAATAGAATATATAACGCTATTTATACCGATTTTTATTCCATAATAAAGGATTATTATAAAGCCATAGCTTGATTTGATTCGACCGATAGCAGCATCGCAGGAGACCCCATATGCCCATTCACATCATCCCGAGCCATCCGTCATCCGACGGTGCTGGCGTCAAAATACAGCGTGCTCACGGCTTTCGTGATAACGGTCTCGATCCTTTCTTAATGCTCGATGAAATTCGTTCGGATAATCCGGATGACTACGGCTCCGGCTTTCCCGCTCATCCACACCGGGGCATCGAAACCCTCACCTATATGCGTCATGGTGGCTTTGTACATGAAGACCATCTAGGCAATAAAGGCGCAATTATAAGCGGTGGGGCACAATGGATGTCTGCCGGACGGGGCATCATTCACTCAGAGATGCCGCTGCAGCAAGATGGCTTAATGCACGGTTTTCAGCTGTGGATAAACTTACCCGCCGAACAAAAAATGAAACCGGCCGACTGGCGGGATATCAACCCTGAACAACTGCCTTGGCAGCCCTTAACAAAAGCCGAGCTAAAAGTGATTGCGGGGCAATACCGCGTTATAAGCGCCGTAGATGACACAATAGCAGCCGACCGACAGTCCCAAACGTTCAGCGGGCCATTACAACAGCTTCCCGGTGACGCCGCCGTGGCCGACCTGCGTCTTCAATCAAACAGTGATATTCGCCTTGAACATAGCGCCGAGCGAATCTTACTCATCTATGTTTATCAAGGTGAGATGAGTATCAACGGCCAACCACTGGCAACCTCGCAGATGGCCAAGGTAAGCGCTGCCGACAGACTGCAACTGTGTTCAGCGGAAGGCGCCGGGGCGTTGTTATTAAGTGGTCAGCCATTAAATGAACCGATGGTTCATTACGGCCCTTTTGTGATGAATACTCAGGCGGAGATCGATCAAGCCATTCGTGCGTATCAACAAGGCACCCTGACCGATTAAAAGGACAAATTCACCGCCGGATAGACCATCCGGCATCCCCCCTTGGCTTAAAACATGTTTCTGCGCTTATGCTGACTAAAAACTTATTTACCAGCGTATCAAAGTACTTACCAAAGAGCTTACTAAAACCCATCGGCGATCAATTTCACACCGATAATCAGCAACATCCATAAAATAATTCGGTAAAACAACTGATCATCCAGCTTCTTATGGATGACTAACCCCAATCGCGTGCCGATCCAAGCAATGGGCGCCAACACGAGCCCAACTAACAGGTTGTCCGTATTGATCTGCCCCAAGGCGCCATAGGCAAAAAGTTTAACGAAATTAACAGTCGCTAGAAAAACCACCGCAGTACCTAAAAACTGCTCTCGAGGGAGTTTCATTGGCAGCAGATAGAAGTTCATCGGCGGCCCACCGGCATGGGCGACAAAACTAGTAAATCCCGCAACTGTGCTGGCAATATAGCCGATCACCGGTGAATTACTGCGCCCCAGCCGTGAACCTTTAAGTAAGCCCCAGAGGGCAAAACCAATCGATAAAACGCCCAATAACATGCGCAAAATATCATCGTTCAGATAACCGAACAGCCAATAACCGACCAAAATACCCACGATCGCCCCAGGCACCATAACCTTCAGTAGATCAACCCGTTTACTGTGCCACCAGGCTCGTACACTGAAAAAGTCCATTAGAATCAGCAACGGTAACATGATAGCCGCAGCCTGCACCGGCCCGATATACAACGACATCAATGGCACACTAATCACCCCAACACCACCAGCGAAGCCGGATTTAGAGATCCCAGTGATTAATACGCCCAGCCCGGCTAACAACCAAAAAGCGGCACTAAAAGATAACAGTTGTTCCATATGATTCCCCATAAAAACAGCATTTTATCCTGATCGGTAACAAGAGAAAACTCATCACCGTATTTACAGCCCGGCGCTGACAGGGTAAAACTAACGGGAACTGTTTCGACTTGCGAACCCACATGATCAGAATAAAACGCGCTTCAGACCGGGGATATGCCCATTTCGGCTGGCTTGAATCTCGACATGTTTTCTCTTTTGGTAGTTATTTCGATCCAGACTGGATGGGCATATCCGAGCTACGGGTCGCCAATGAAGACCTCCTTCATCCCGGCGCAGCCATCGACCCGAGCACCCATGTCGATATGGAAGTTATCTCTGTTATTTTAGACGGTAAAAACCTACACACAGACTCCCTTGGAACTCGCAAGTTACTCGAAGGCCGCAGCCTACAACTGCTCAGCACCGGCACGGGCACTGAATTCATAGAGCAGAACGCCTCCCTCGAAACCACTCTTAAAATGCTGCAATTCTGGGTCGTACCTGAAAAAACCGGTCAAACACCGCGCTATCAATGGCGTAAACTGCTTAGCCGTGAAGGTGTGCAACTGATTGTCTCAGCCGATGGTCGGGAAGACTCCCTACAAATAGGCCAGCAAGCCGAGATGTATCAATTTCGCTTGCAGCACAAAAGTTATGGCTTACCGACCTCTGAATACGGATTTCTATACCTGTTTCGCGGCCAACTAGAAGTGAATGGCAGTATTTTAGAAGCCGGTGATGCAATGCTGTTTGAAGATGAGCCGATGATCTCACTAAGGGGTATCAGTCGAGCCGAAGGTTTTTACTTCACCCTTCCCTGAGCCTTTAACCCCTTCCCCACGGCCACCGCTAATAAGCGCCTACCCCATAGGCCGAATCTCCCCGTGTCTAGCCGTGCCCCATATCCACAAGACAACGCGTTGCCCTCCCTAACAAACGACGATGAAAGTAACAACAACGATCAAATTGTGATCACATAAGACTTAATCTGGTATTCAAACAAAGCGGGCGAGATATCCATGAAAAGTACGATGTCATAAAAACTTTACCAAATTTATTTTGCATTGCACAAAAAATTCGCTATATTGTAGTTGCACTTTGCTTTTTGAGCCACTAATTTGGCTTACTTCGACCCGGCGCCCGCCGGGTCATTTTTTTCCGCACCGCAACAAACAAGCATCAAAAAAGCCTTAAACATCGTTTTTTATGAATATTTAAAGCCCAGATATTCAAACTAGTTTATTTAGTGATCAAATAACGATAAACGCTAGCAAAGCTCAGACACATCCATTACCAATGATTTTCAGCTGACTGATTAGCAAACGACAGTGCTGATGAAGAGGCACGATCGAATTGTTACGCCTCAATAAGCTCACCAAAAGCTCATCTCAAAAAGCCCATTAGCGATTGTCTATGACGACACTTAAGCCAATGAGAAAGCCCCGCGCTGGCGGGGCGACATGAAGCATGTAAGCTCGTTAACACACTCTCTTGGTGACCCCAACGGATTGGGGCTATAACCCTCTATCAGTGCAGAGTAACTACATACTAGTACAGCAAAAACAGGGGTATCTTGAAAATTATTAAAGGCCTCACCGATTATTTGCGAATTTTTCGTTTTATACCGTCCCCCGGGCGGCTCTCTTGAGGGTTGTCAGGCCATTGGTGCTTCGGGTAGCGCCCTTTCATATCTTTTTGGACATCACGATAACTATTCGCCCAAAAACTCGCGAGATCCTGCGTCACGGCTAATGGGCGGCGAGCCGGGGACAGCAAGTGTATTTTTAACGCCACCCCATAACCGATTACCGGCGTATCCGTTGAGCCAAACATCTCCTGTAACTTCACCGCCAACACCGGTGGGTTGTCACTGTAATCAATCGCCGCCGTATGGCCTGAGGGCAGTGTTAATCGCGTCGGTGCCAATTTCTCCAGTTCATTGGGCAGCGGCCAAGGCAGTAACCCCTGTAGGATCGCGGCCAGGTCTAGGCGGGAAAAATGATTTAAATGATTAACAGGATCAAGATAGGGCGCTAACCATTGCTCTAAGCCAGCCAGTAACGCTTGGTCCGATAGATCCGGCCAGGGGCCGCCTGCGGGTTGTGCTTGGTAAAGAAAATTAACCCGCTGCCGCCAACGGTCTATCCCATCACTCCAAGGTAGCAACGCTAATCCCTGTTTGCGAACCTGCTCGATCAGAACCTGATTTTTCTCCGCCAAAGGGATAGTTTGTAATACTTCCCGCCGCACCACTAACACGCCAATACGGCACTGTAATTCACAACACATACGGTTCTGCTGACGATCCCATTCAACCACCGTCTGCTGCTGTACCAATCCCGCTAAGGCGGTCTCAAATAGTGCTTCCAATAGCGGGCTAGCGAGAAAAACACGGTCGGCGCTCTGCCCCTGCATACCGCCACAGTTGGCTACCGCCAGCCAACGATGCTTGGCCAACGGATCAGCATCGTTGAGGCGTACGGCCCGACCACCACTTAACTGATAGTCACGACCGGATGGCCGCCGTGCGGCAATACGATCCGGATAAGCCTGAGCGATCAAGACTCCGACCAGTGCCGATGGCGATAGTCCAGACGAGGATTGAGTCAGGCCCTTTAAATGCTGACAGCAGAGTCGGTAAAACTGCTGACTGAGCTGCCGAGTCCGCTGTAACGCCCCTTTTAGCCGCGCATCGCAGTGACTCTCGCCCTTCAACCAGCTCAGGCGGCGAGCGAAATCTGCATCGCCATTAAGAGGATCACGCTCACTCAGCAGTGCCGCCACATCACAGGCTAGCTGCGCGGCATCGGCTTCCCAGCCCACCAGCAAAAGGTGAGCAAGCCGAGGATGCAGTGGCAGTCGCGCCATCAGTTCGCCGGCGCCGGTCAATTGAAACCCATTATCGGTTGCCGTTAACGCCCGTAAACGCACCAAGAGGTCCCGCGCCTGACTCAACGCCGCGTCGGGTGGTGGATTCAGCCAGCGAAGCTCCGCCGGATCATCCACGCCCCAACGGGCTAATTGCAACGCCAGTGCCGTCAGATCGGTAGACATAATCTCAGGGGTGGCATGGGGCGCTAACTGCTCCTGCTGGGTCTGGGACCAAAGCCGATAGCAACAACCGGGCTGCATCCGCCCTGCCCGGCCTGCACGCTGAATACTCGCGGCCCGTGACACCCGGCACGTATGCAGCCGAGTCATGCCACTAGCAGGATCTAGGCGGGCTTCACGGCTTAAGCCGGCGTCGATAACAACCCGAATACCCTCAATGGTTAAACTGGTTTCGGCGATATTAGTTGCCAAGACCACCTTGCGCTGCCCTCCGGGAGCCGGGGCAATCGCCTGCTGCTGCGCCTGAATACTAAGATCCCCGTAGAGAGGCGCTAATACTATATTGTTAGCCAACTGCCCCGCCAGAGCACTCATTACCCGTCGAATCTCTCGCTGACCGGGCAAAAACACCAACAAACTGCCCGGCTCATCATCCAACGCCTGTAACACCGCCCGGGCAACTTGCTGCTCTAAACCCTGTTCACGACCGACAGCGCCCAGATAGTGAATTTCAACCGGATACATGCGCCCTTGACTACTGATCAGAGGCGCCGTAGGGAGTAATTGTTCAATCACCCGCTTATCCAGTGTCGCCGACATCAGTAATAATTTAAGGGGCTGATCATCGCGGAACAGTTCTCGCCCTTGCAAGGTGAGCGCCAAACCAAAATCCGCATCCAGGCTGCGTTCATGAAACTCATCGAAGATCACCAAACCATAACCCTCAAGGCTAGGATCATCTTGTAACATCCGGGTAAGGATACCTTCGGTGACTACCTCAATACGGGTCTGCGGGCCGACCTTTGAATCCATCCGTACCCGATAGCCTACGGTTTTTCCCACCGTTTCACCCAACTGTTCGGCCATCCGTCCCGCCGCCATACGTGCAGCAAGTCGACGCGGTTCCAACAATAGAATTTTTTGTCCCACCAGCAGTGGATGACGCAACAGTTCTAACGGCACCAGCGTGGTTTTACCAGCCCCTGGTGGCGCTTCAAGCACTACATCATGATGCTCGTTCAAAACGCTATTCAGCTGATCCAGGACATCTGAAACGGGGAGAGTGGTCATCGGTAGAGTGCTTCCGGGTTAGCGATAAACAGAAGCGGCTATTCTAACAGCCAGATATAGAATTTCAGGCAAAAAAACGCCATCAAGAAGATGGCGTTATAACAAGATGGAATTAAGCGATGATATCGGTCGGCTCAACCGCAGCCTGATCACTGTCTATAGTCTGTCCCTCATGGCGAGCACGACCCGACTCATGCGCGTCATGTCGATGTTCGTGCTTGAGTTCATCCTGCCCACTATTGTGTTCTCGCTCACCCGAGGCTTTATGCTCGCCATGATGACTCGGATGATCCTGATGAACCCGATCACTCAGTTGGGCTAGATTCTCTTTCATACTGCTCTGTTCAACATCACTGGCACTGGTAAATCGCAGGTCATGCTCCACCAGCGTTACCAATAGTTTCATCGACACGCTCGAAGCACTCTCGATATAGGTTTCACTACGATTTACCAACCCTTGTAACTGCTCAACAAAGGGAATTAAACCATTTTCAGTAACGGCCGCCGAGGGTTCACCTATCGACTGCACCGACCGATACTGCTCAACCGCGCGGTACTCCATCGACTGCTGCATCGAGAGATCCATCTGTGCCAACTGGGTTGAATCAAACGACAGATCACCGGCTTGCTGCATAGCCGTTTGCAGATCACCATTAAAAAAGTTCGCCGCCAGCGATGATAGATCCTGCACCAAATTAGCAATGGCATCCAGTTCATCCACATCCAGCTCGCCAGCCACGCTAAAACCAAACTCACTGCTTTGTGCTTTATCGATACTATAGCGTTGCTCTTGCTGCCCCTGACTGCTGCGTTGGGCATAGTCAGACTGGTAACGTGTTTCACTGTTAAAGGTTATTTCAACCTGATCGCCATCCTGCGTGGTCAAACTGAGGGTAAAACTATCATCCCGACTAAAGCGCTCTGACAACGAGTAGCTTTGTTGCGTTGCGGCGACGCCATTATTCGCGGCTAGCCCTGACAGTTTTTCAGCGGCGGAAAACGTCGAGACACTGCTCTGTTGAGAGCCAGAAGAATGACTCAATGCTGGATTAATAACGAAAGGAAATGAACTGGGATTAAACATCGCCGGGACCCATTTTATGATTCAATTACTCAGTTATCGCCCGCAAAACTGAAATCTATAATGAAAAAATCATCATCAGCCGTTTCACTATGAATCACCGCCCTGAAAACAGATCGATCTGATCCACCCAAGCCTGCTCCTCAGGTTCGATATACAGCTGATCTAAGAGGGCGGCGGCCCAACTCTGCTGTTTTGCCAGCTGTTGCAACAGCACTACCGAGATCACTTTGACAGGCATCAGCGTGCTCCACATCGACGTAGCAAGAAAGCGCCAATAGCTGGGGTCGATCTTTTTCGGCCGATTTAACTGGGCACTGCAGTTTTCACAAATCATAATACAGTGATCGTAATCAGGCTCTACGGCCTCTGGCGGCACTTCATAAATGCCCAATTTCACACCGTGCGCCTCACAGAGTTCACATTTAGAGCCACAACGGCGTACCAAGTCTTTGCCAAACAGCGACAGACTATGATCCCTTTCTTGATGTTTTGAATGGCCTTTTGACATAACAACACCCTTTATAATCAACTCTCTATCCGGTGCTCACCATAGGCCTAATAAGCTAAAAAGTTAAGCCTGATCAGCCGTATTAAATAGACCTTCAGCCAATGAGCCGATCTGCTTGCCCGATTGGCAAACTCATCGATAAACAGCGCAACACAGCATTTGGCACAGAAGGAGGTAAACAAGGCACGACAGGATATTCCCTCTCCCAGACAACCCCACTAAAGTTTTAAGCATGCAGATAAGCGATGAAAACTCGGCACATCTTGCATCCCTTTATGGCGTTATCGCCAATCGGGGATGCGACACCGGGCTGCATCATAGGGCTATCTTCTAACCAGTGCTCTGGTTATATCCAATACGCCATAGAGAAAATGGATCTTTCTTTCGGCAGTTTTAGCAAGCTATTCGTGCGCAACCTATTTCGCGCCAAACGCCGCTAAAAGCCATCCACCTTAACCCGTGGATAAAACAGCAAGACAATAATTCTAATTTCGTGCACAGCACGCTGCTTTCGGAGATATTTACACATGCAAGCATTTGTCGACTTCACAAACGGCATTATCTGGAGTCCCGCTCTGATCTATCTGTGCCTTGGCGCAGGTCTTTTCTACTCCATCCTGACACGCTTTGTGCAGGTTCGTATGTTCCGTGAAATGTGGGTACTACTGTTTTCAGGCAAAGCCTCTGAAAAAGGTATTTCATCTTTCCAAGCTCTGGCCGTATCACTTTCAGGTCGTGTCGGTACCGGTAACATTGCGGGTGTGGCAGCCGCCATCGGTTTTGGTGGCCCGGGTGCAGTTTTCTGGATGTGGGTCGTTGCCTTCCTCGGCGCGGCAACCGCTTACACTGAATCAACACTGGCTCAGATCTACAAAGAAGAGCACGAAGGCCAATACCGTGGTGGCCCCGCGTTCTACTTTGAAAAAGCGATGGGACAAAAATGGTTTGCATGGATTTTTGCCATCGCTACCATCATGGCTTGTGGTGTATTCCTACCGGGCGTTCAGTCCAACAGTATCGGCAACGCGGTTGAAGCGACCTTTGGTTCGGGCGCAATGATCGACACCGCGATGGGCACCCTGAGCTTTGCGAAGATCCTCACCGGTACCATTGTTGTGCTGATCCTTGGCTTCATCATCTTTGGTGGGGTTAAACGTATTGCCAGCTTCACTCAGATTGTTGTACCTTTCATGGCACTGGCTTACATCATCATCGCTGGCGTTATCGTTTTACTGAACATCGATATGCTGCCAGGCATTATCGGCATGATCTTCCAAGATGCCTTTACACCCATGGCCGGTATGGGCGCAGCCATTGGCTGGGGTGTTAAACGTGGTGTTTACTCCAACGAAGCCGGTCAAGGTACTGGGCCACATGCAGCCGCTGCCGCTGCCGTAGAACACCCGGCACAACAGGGTCTGGTTCAAGCGTTCTCAGTTTACATCGACACACTGTTTGTCTGTTCTGCCACCGCGTTCATGATCCTGATTACCGGTGCATACAACGTACACGGTGCAGGGGATACCTTCTTGGTACAGAACCTCGGAGCGGATATCGCTGCCAACGGCCCACTGTACACACAGAAAGCGATCGAAAGCGTGCTGCCTGGCTTGGGGAATCCATTTATTGCCTTTGCCCTGTTCTTCTTCTCTTTTACCACTATTTTGGCTTACTACTACATCGCCGAAACCAACATCGCCTATATCCAGCGGACAATTAAAATCCCAGGTATGGTTGGTGCACTGAAGCTAGTACTGATGGCTGCAACCTTCTATGGTGCGGTTAAAACAGCCAACCTAGCATGGGGACTCGGTGATATCGGTGTTGGCCTGATGGCCTGGCTGAACATCGCCGGCATCCTGATCATCTTCTTTATGTCTAAACCTGCGCTAAAAGCACTGAATGACTATGAAGCGCAACATAAAGCAGGCGTCGAGCACTACACCTTTAATCCGCTGAAACTCGGTATTAAAAACGCCACTTTCTGGGAAAAACGTTACGAGAAGAAAATGGCCGCGGCTAAAAAAGCGCCGAAGAAAAAAGCTGAAACGGTATAACCCTTTTCATCTCTGACTCATATCGGATGTAAACTAAAGCCCGTGCTGGTAACAGCACGGGCTTTTACGATTAGTCACAAACAGAACCCGTTGCGCCGAAAAAAGACGGTTGCTAGGCAAGGCCCCTCCTCCCTATAATCAGATCGAAACACGCTCATGCTCTCCCAAGCCTAAGCGGCCACTCGACTCTATTTAGGCATCTCTGTGAACTATCCCTCTGTTATTATAAAGATGCTCACCCGGGCGCTACTGCTTATTTTGCTTAGCCCCCTTACTGTTCATGCCGCTTGCCAAACAACCTTCTCCGTTGCCTGGTTGGAATGGAAGCCCTATCAAATGCTAAAAGACCGACAGGTAACCGGCATCGATATTGAGCTACTAAAAGCGATCATGGATAACGCCGGTTGTGCCTATCAACTTAAAAAAATTCCTTGGGAGCGCACTAAACGCTATATTCAATCCGGTGAGCTTGATCTCGCCATTGGCGCATCAAAAACCGCTGACCGGCGCCCATGGGCCTATTTTTCTGAACCTTATCGCTCGGAAACCACGGCTATTTTTGTTCGTAAAGATGAATATTCTATCTGGAACGCGGCAGAAAATTTTACCCAACTGGCCAGCTTAAAACCCCGTGCAGCAGTGATACATGGCGCATTTTATGGTGAAGCGTGGGATCAAATAAAAGACGCCCTGCCCGTCCAACAGCTGAGTAAATATGAACAACTCTTCAAGATGTTGCATAGTCAGCGCACCAATATTGTCCTCAATGATCTGTATAACGGTAAAGAACTGATCAAAGAGTTCGGCTTGCAAGCGCAGATAACGACTTTAGATTGGAACGCCAGTATTGATGAGATACACTTAATGTTCAGTAAAAAAACCGTGCCACAGAAGGATATTGATCTGATCAACCACTCTATTCGACAACTACGGGCATCCGGCGAAATTGACGCCATTATTAGCCGCTACCGTTAAGGCCGCTGTTAACCGGCACGCAGGGACATACTTTAAAAACAGGCTATGTTAATCTTATCGCCTAACAGTACCGTCAAAATACGTCCAGCCATGCCAGATCTACGCGAATGTCCGTAACCACTGCCTCTGCTAAACTTTTAGAACCCGTACTGCAGCTCATCCAACATTTTAGGCTGGATCAAGCACAGATACTCGATATCGCCGCACTCACATCGGCGGAATTAGCCAAGCCAGATGCGCGCTTTCCAACCTCAACCTATGGCCAAATATTACAGGCCCTCGCACAGGCGACCGATAACCCTCGTATCGCCCTAAATTTAGGCGAAGCGACCCAACCGCGAATGCTCGGCTCCATTGGCTTTCTCATGTCATCCGCTGAAACCTTGGGCAAAGCTTACCAAGCCCTAACCGACTACCTTCCGGTGCTGCTTGAGGGCGCACTGATTCAGATGGAACAAACCGTTGATGGCACCCTGCTCTCCCTCGAACTGAATGACCCAGAACTGCCACCGGTTGAATATCTACTGGCTTGCATGATCAATTGGCCGCGTCGCTTAACCGGTCATCAGGTCCCGGTAAGACTGGTGCAACTGGCCTTCCCCGAACCGGAAAACCCACTGCCCTATCAACAGTTTTTTGCGGCCGAGGTGCGTTTTGATGCCCCCCGTAACCAGCTCTTATTTGCCAGTGATTACCTCGCCTTAGGTTGCCTAGACGCCAACCCCGAAATGCACCAGTTACACCGGGAGTTCGCCGATTCACTCTTGAGTAAATCAGCCCAGCAAAGTGCCCTGACCGCGCAGACCCGCAACCTGATCCGCCGCCAACTGGCGGAGGGGCAAGGCTGTGTCAGGCGCGAACAGATCGCCGAGGCGGTCGGCCTCAGCTTACGCACGCTGCAGCGAAAACTCGGGCAGTTGGGCACAAACTTTCAAGATATTTATGATCAAACTCGCCGTGAAGTCTGTCTACAGCTAATTCAGCAGGGCCGTTTAAGTTTTGGGGAGATCACCTTTCAATTAGGTTTTTCCAATCAATCGGCCTTTCAGAAAGCCTTTAAACGTTGGATGGGCGTCGCCCCTAGTCATTACCGGCAGCAGATTAAACCCTTGGCGGTCATCGAAACCTCCTCACTAACAACCTCGGCTAATAGCCAAACCAAATGGCTTGAAGAGAGTAACCATCGGCTGCGAAGTAAACGCATTGAGCAGCGGATCGACCAACTCAGCCGCTTTACGCTGGAACTACTGGAATGGGCGGCACTGCTCGGCGAACAGTTTAACCTCACCGAGCTAGAACAGATGACCCAGCATCAGGTGGCGCGGTTAGCGATCCATCTATGGCCTGCGGAACAACTCGGTTTAATTGATTTAGGCTCCGCCAGCACCGCTGACCGTCCGCATCCACACCGCGATCTAGGTTCGCCGGATGGGCAGAGCCCCTGTCGCTTTAGCCACCCAGAGATTCGCAGCGCCATCTATCAGCGGCTCAATGAAGCAGAAAAATGCCAACTGCACCACCAGTGCGGCAGCACACTATTGGCGCGTATCCCCGCTGACTTTACCCTAGAGCAGATTACACCCGCATTACTGCATCTCAACCGGGCATATCAGCAGACGAACCCCAAGCAGAAAAAACAACTGCGCCGACTCAATATCCGCGCCGCCACCCTCGCCCAGTATGAACAGCAGTTTGGCAGCGCCAGCCGTTATCTGTCTAACGCCTATCGCCTACTCCGTGGGGATCAATACAAGAAGAAGCACCAACTACTGCTACAACGGGCCAAACTGCACCTATTGGCCGGCGAAGTCGTGCTTGCAAATCAATGCCTGCAACAACTGCCGAATGATAAAGTTCAACCGGTGGCGCGGATCAAATCAGCCTTGATGAGCGCCGAGATCTGTCTGCACCGTGATCAGTATGCACAGGCGTTAAACCATCTGCAGGAAAGCCTCAAGCAACTGACTGACACACCTCTACCCGACAACGAAAATGAACAGCTGTTACTGCTATTATCACAACACCAAGCGATCAGCGAATTAATAGGTGAGCGACTCATACCGCCACTAACACCGCTAACCGACGAAACAGATCAACTGCAGCTACAATTGCTAGAAAAAATCAGCCTCATCGCCCGTCGACAGGGCCAGCCTTTGTTGGCCGCCTGCGCCATTGGCCTGATGACCGCACTAAGCTTGCAACAGGGTCGTAGCCACCTGACGGCATTTGCCTTTGTTAGTTACGCCTGGGTGGCCAGTTGGTTCTGCGCCGATGTTCGACTGGCGCAGATGTTCTCGGTGCAAGGGATGCAACTGGCGCATGAGTTTGGTGGTTTAATCGCCACCACAGCCTTACCTTCGAACACCGAGCCCGACACCGATATCGCCACCCATGCGGCGCTCATACAATCCAGTCAGGTACAGCACTGGTTTACCCCCTTCGTCAGACCAAGGAGCCGCTGCAACAGATCGATTCCTTAGCCGAAAAACACGGCCATTGGCTGGTGCAGAGTGAATCTCGGCTACTACAACATCAACTATCGATTCTAACCAGCCGCTCTTTAACTGAGCAGCTAAGCCTCTGTCGTCAGCATTATCAACAGATGCTAACACAGCAGCAGTCCCATCAAGCGGCCCGCTTACAGGCGTCATCATTACTGCTAATGGAGCAACTCAGTGGTCAAAAGCCACTGCCGCAACAGCTCGACTATCAACACGGGTGGCAAGGCTTCAGCTCGATTATGGCCGCCTTCTTGCTCAATCAACAGCACCTATGGCCTGATTTATACGCTTGGGAAGCTCGACTGGAAAATGATCTGCCCGGTTATTTCTGTGTCAGTGAAGCCCTATTTTGCACCGCGATGATGCGACTAATGCTGGCCCAGCAACAACAAGCACTGCTGCCCCGCCGACGGATTGAAGTTGAGCAGATCGAGTCTCGCTTCGAGCTGTGGGCCACCCACTGTCCCGAAAATTTCAATACCCAACGCTTATTACTACAAGCCGAAAAAGCCCGCCTGCTAGATCAAGACCCTTATCCATTATTTGAGCAGGCGATCACCTGTGCAGAACAGCACGGCGTGAATTATCATTCAGCGCTGTGCTATGAGCGCTACGGGGCGTTTTTACAGACGCAACAACAGCAGCGATTGGCACAGTTCTGTCGCGATAAAAGCCGGGATATTTATGCACAATGGGGCGCTCAGGCAAAAGTTGAACAGTTAAATCAGCTTCAGCACTAAGCCTTTGAATCAGCCTTGCATCACCATACGGTTTAATTCAAGCAACACTGACTCGATTGCGCCCCTGATCCTTGGCGGCGTAAAGCGCTTCATCACTGCGAACCATCAAACGATCCAGTGCTTCTTCGCCATCCCAAACAGCAACACCGATGCTCACGGTACATTGAAGGAAGCTGCCCAACAAACTGGGGAATGCATGCTTACTGATAACGCGCCGAATTCGCTCCGCCGTTTCCTCTGCTTGTGCCAGATCAGCAGCCACCAGCAGCACGGCAAACTCCTCCCCACCAACACGCCCGAAGATATCAAACTCTCTGATATTCTCCTGCACTAGCCCGGCAAACTCTGCGAGCACATCATCACCGGCGCTGTGCCCTAAGGAGTCATTGATTTTCTTAAAGTGGTCAAGATCCATCATGAGTAGTGCTAAAGGTGCCTGCTCACGGTGACTACGATTGATCTCATGGTTAGCCCGAAGATAAAACTCCCGCCGATTACTAATATTGGTTAAAAAGTCTTTCGTCGCTAACTCAATCAAATGGGATGAATAAAGTTGACGATTGGCATATTCACGCGCAAGCAACCGCCATGTGAGCCAAGACATCACGATAAAAATCAGTACGACCGGGAGTAGCAATTGAACAAAATACTTCTCGCTGGGAGAGGCCTCATCCCAGTTTAAACTCGCTAGCGCCCTCCCTTTTGAGTTATATAAAGACACCTCAAGAGAGCCAGCATTCTCACTACTGGGTTTCGTGGATAGACGTAAACCAGGCAACAGATAGACATCGCCGACATTCTGAATATTTTCCCTATCAAGGCGATCTGCGAACAACATAAAAGCATCATCACCTCTTTTTTGATCGTCAGACTCATCCAGAAACATACCAATACTAACGAGATAGGGTGAGCCAAAAAACTCGCGATAACCACTCGTAATATGTGGCATATCGTTATCAATCGCAGCCTGTACCAGGGTTTGCAAATCGCTATGTTGCAGTTCAGAAGCGCTGATCGTCACCCGCTCGCCATCCTTAAAGGTCAAGACGGTTTTCATATCGGCGGTGAACACCCAGACGAGGTCGATTCCGTAATTATCCTGTAGGTATTCGCCTATATGATCCTCCGCCCAATCCTCATCACGTTCAACGATCAGCTTTTGATGCGCTTCGTCCCAAAAAGAATATTCTTGCAACACCGTTTGCTGACGCATCGCTTCGATATCAAAGGCTGTTTTGACGCGCAGTTTAAAGTTATCCTCCGTCAGCCCTTCCATACTAACGAAGGTCATAATCACCAAGCCGATAATCGATACGAGGCTGATACCAAACAGAGATAGAATCAGCGGTATCACCGAGCGAGAAGGCAACGAATGAGTCAGTTGATAGTCTTCATCGGGTGAATTCATTAAGCTGCGCGGTTCACTCATTGGAGCTTCCATTGGCATAACAATTGATTAAGTTGATTAGCTGGTACTTAATCAGCGACCTCGTTGTTAAGTACGACTCGCCAGAATAGGTAGATATAGTATGACATAGCATTAGCTATTAACCCACGCTGCGCTATAACCGTTATGGTGACTTTTGGGCAGGCTCAAAAGCAGCCACTGTCACAATACTGCCGCGAGAAAAGCCGAAAGAGTGATATACAATGACGCGCTCAAATAGAAGCGAGCTAAACTTAACCGTCTGTTTAGCGGAAACTGGCTGCTTTTTCTAGCACATTACTCACCTTTACTGGCAAAATAGCCGTTCACGCAAAGCACTAATATGTAGTAATTTATGACTCCATGGAAAGTATTGGTCGTTGACGACGAAGAAGGTATTCACGGTATTACCCGCATGATTTTCCGCGGGTATGAATTTGAGCAGCGGCCAATTGAATTGATCAGCGCCAAGAGTGGTTACGAAGCGCGCACACAATTAGCCGCGCACCCGGATATTGCCCTAGCACTACTCGATGTTGTGATGGAGAACGATGACGAAGGATTACAACTGGTCGAATATATCCGCAACCAGCTCAATAATCAGGATATCCGGGTCATCCTACGGACCGGACACCCCGGTTATGCCCCCGAATCACAGGTCATCGTCAATTATGATATCAACGATTATTTAAGCAAAGCAGAGCTGTCAGCCTCCCGTCTGTTGACCTCAGTGGTTGTGGCGCTGAGATCGTTTCGTGATATCAAGAATGCCCGCACTCAAGCCACCCAAGACAATCTTTCTAGCGCCCCCGATGAGCAACGTCTTGCAACAATATCACAACAGTTAAATCAACAGGTGCGGCCACTACTCAAACAGAGCCAACGATTACAGCAGATGGATCTCAACCCGGTGGCTAATGATTTAGCCGTGGGCCTGCATGCCCATCATCAGCGGCTGGATAATAGCATCACCATGCTCAACCCCGGCACATCAGTCACTCAAGCCGACACAGTAGCCTTAGCACCGTTGATGGATGAGATACTGCATACTTTTTTACCCCAGAGTCGCCAAGATGGCTGGCTATTAGATTACAAACTCGATACCGCGCTAGCCGCAGAGATTCACTGTGATTCTATCCTTATAAGGCAGATACTCATTAGCGCGATTGAACTGGCGATTCTGCAAGCCAACGGTGCCGACCTGAAACTCAGCCTGCAACCAGCCGCGCAGCAAGGGCAACTACTCATCAGCGTCAGCTTAAACGATGGTCAGCCCGTGTTTCCATCGAGCCACTGGTCACAATGTTTGCAAAACCACCTGCAACGCTTGTGTCAGCAACTGCAGGGACGCTTAAGCGAGCCAGATGAGCGCGGTACCATTAACTGCCAAGTAACGTTGCTTTAGTGCGTCAACGATTGAGTAGGCCGAAGATTAAGTACGCCAAAAGCGTCAGACGATATTCTCAATCGCATAGCAAACGCTAACCGACGGCCTTCAGTGACCGACCTTAGATGGCGGAAGACCGGGCCTTAAAACAGACCCCGCCCTCCTGGTGCTCCTGTACCGATGGCCCCTCAGGCAACCGAGGTTGATCGGCAAAAATATCGGCAACGACAGGCTAGTTGTCAGACAACATATACACCGTTGCTTCTTGTCGTTGGGTATCGACCCAGCGCTCAACATCATTTCGGGTGCGACCAAAGAAGACCACCCGAGACATCGGTTTGAGTGTGCCGTTACCACTAATTTCATGACGATAAACCCACCAGCTATCGGCGGCCATCTGTTTGATATTAAGTGCGTATTGCAGCGTGTTTATCGCTAAAAGCGCGTTAGCATTTTTCATAATTCTGCACGTTTATTATTAATATTATTCGCTTGTTGCCAAGCCTGTGGGTATTAACTCAGTTTTACTCATATTTCATACTTAATAGTAGCAGAGGGCTAACAGTAGCCCCCTGCCCATTTAGTATTACTGCGCCTGAGCCAGCTCTAACAGTTCACGGATTGCCACGGTAATAATCGCGAAATCCTGCTGTGCACTGCCTCGCACTTCGTTCAGCAGCGACTGCCACCGATCTAACAGACGATCATTACTGCTCAGCCAACGTTCAACTAGCGCATCACCATCTAACTCAGCGTCGGATGCCGTCCCATCGGCGGCCATCAACACACTGACTGTAATCGCTTGCTGATGGCTGGTCAGATCTTCACGGAAGCCATCCCGTGCCATCGACTCCCAATGGTTACTCGCCGCAAGCTCTTTCACTTGCTCATCAAACCATTGCAACTGCAGCCGCTCACCCAGATCAAAGTGAATCTGTGCAACCTGCTGTGGTGATTTACCAGTCTGTTCGGCTGACCGAATAACACTGAGTAACGCGTAGAGGCTGTCGGCACCGGCAACAATCGCCGCCAGATCGCCAGGCACACCTGCGCCCGTGAGTTGATCATGCTTGTGCTGCCAGAGGTTAAGCGGTTCACCTTTGAGCAACTGCGATAGCTGACCGCTCAGCGTCGCGACACCCTCACTAAACTTATCCACCGCACCGGTGACATCCAAAGGCCGTTGATAGCGCAGGAACCACTGGGTGGCACGCCGTATTAAACGAATAACATCCGCCATCATCTGCTGTTGTAGCGCCGAATCCACTTGGTTATCCAAGGATTCAATCTGGTGCCACAGGGCATCGATATTAAACACATCTCGGGCGATCACAAAGGCCGCCGCGACATCACCAAAACCAGCACCGCTAATTTGACAGAGCCGATCCGCAAAGGTGATCCCCATGCTATTGATCATGCCATTGGCAATTTGGGTGGCGATAATTTCAGAACGCAGTCGGTGCTGCGAGATCTCAAGGCCAAACTCATTCACCAGCCGTTGCGGGAAGGCCGAGACCGCCTCACGACTCAAGTAGCTATCCTCGGTAATCCAGGATTCGCTCAACGCCTCTTTCAGCTCCGCTTTCACATAGGAGATCAATACCGAAAGTTCTGGCCGGGTTAATCCCTCTTGGGCTTGTTTACGGTGCTGCAGTAGCTCATCGGAAGGCATGAACTCGAGTTCTCGATCCAGCTTACCCGAGGCCTCGAGACGATGGATCAAACGAATGTATTCATCCATCGAACGACGCGCATGGCTATGGCCGATACTGATCGCCTGTGCCTGCTTATAGTTATTCTGCAACACCAGATCACCGACTTCATCGGTCATCTCACGCAGCAAGGCGTTACGCTGCTTGACGGTCATATCACCGTTAGCAACCACCTCATTCAGCAGTATCTTGATGTTTACCTCATGGTCGGAACAATCCACACCACCGGCATTATCAATAAAGTCGGTATTGGATTTACCGCCATTAGCACAGAACTCTATCCGACCTAATTGAGTAAAACCAAGGTTACCGCCTTCGCCTAACACCCGACAACGCAGCTGATTGCCATTGATACGCAGGCCATCATTGGCCTTATCACCCACCTCGGCATGACTCTCATGGGAGGCTTTCACATAGGTGCCAATCCCACCATTCCAAATCAGATCAACCGGTGCTTTCAACAGCGCGGTAAGCAGGTCATTAGGTGATAAGCGGCTCTCCTGAATATCAAAACGGGCTTGCATCTGCGGGCTGATATCCAACCACTTAGCCCCACGGGAGAAGATTCCACCGCCGGCGGAGATTAGCTCTTTGTTATAGTCTTCCCAGCTAGAACGTGGCAGCTCAAATAGACGCTTACGCTCAATAAAGCTGCTGGCGGCATCCGGGGTCGGATCGATGAAAATATGCAGATGGTTAAAGGCCGCACAGAGCTGAATATGCTCGGACAGCAGCATCCCATTACCGAAAACATCTCCGGCCATATCGCCAATCGCAACCACCGTAAAGTCTTCCGATTGAATATCTTTGCCGAGTTCACGGAAGTGCAATTTAACCGACTCCCATGCGCCCCGTGCCGTGATGCCCATACCTTTATGGTCATAGCCCTGTGAGCCACCGGACGCAAAAGCATCGCCTAACCAAAAACCGCGTTCTTCGGCGATAGCATTAGCAATATCAGAGAAAGTCGCGGTGCCTTTATCGGCCGCCACTACAAAATAGGGATCATCTTCATCATGTCGTACCACTTCAATGGGCGGAACCACTTCGCCGCCCACCAAATTATCGGTGATATCCAGCAACGCCGAGATAAAGATCTGATAACTGGCGATACCTTCCGCCTGAAAAGCTTCACGGCCACCGGTTGTGGGTAACTTTTTCGCGACAAAGCCGCCTTTCGCACCGACCGGCACAATCACCGAGTTTTTCACTTGCTGCGCTTTAACCAGCCCCAGCACCTCGGTACGATAATCTTCTAATCGATCCGACCAACGTAGACCGCCACGGGCAACTTTACCGCCGCGTAAATGCACCCCTTCAACCCGCGCCGAATAGACGAACACTTCAAACATGGGGCGAGGCTGAGGAATACCAGCGATCGCCCGAGGGTTGAGTTTAAAGGCAAAGTAGTCCTTCAACTCACCGGCGGAATCACGCTGAAAATAGCTCGTACGCAGGGTGGCTTTGATTAACTCAAGAAAGCGTCGCAGGATCTGATCTTCATTGAGATTGTCCACCTTCTCTAGAGCTTCGAGAATACTGTTGCTAATACGCTCCACCAGCGCCTCAGCTTTAGGATTGCCCCAACGGCTCGGATCAAAACGCGCCCGAAACAGAGTCACCAGCAACTTAGTCACATGGATATGTCGTGCCAGTGTACCGGCGATATAGGATTGTGAGAAGCCGAACCGAATCTGCTTATTATAACGAGCATAAGCTCGCAGCATCGCCACTTCTCGCCAATTCAGGTTAGCGCCGATGACCAGATGGTTAAACTCATCATTTTCGGCACAACCGCTCCAAATATTAGCGAAGGCCTCATGGAAAACATCTTTCACCTCTTCCAGCACAACCGGTTCAGCCCCCTGACTAATCAGGGTGAAATCATGCATCCAGAACTGCTTGCCATCACTACGGCTCACCGCATAAGGATGCTCACCGATCACCCGCATGCCGAGATTTTCCAGCACCGGGATCACATCCGACAGTACCAACGGCTCATCTGCGTGGAACAATTTAAAACGCAAAACATCTTGGCTCTGCTCCAGCACCCGGTAAAAGCTCATGGTCACCGGGTTAGTATCACTCAAGGCTTCGATACGTTGAATATCGTATACCGCACTCAAAACCGGGAAGTGCTCTCGGTAAGCGCTGGTAAAGGCATGACCATAATAGTTATGCAGTCGATTGCCCCGCTCTTCGCCACAGAGTCCCGTCAGTGCTGAATGCAGTTCATCGCGCCAGTCACGGGAAATATTAATCACATCCGCTTCCAACTGAGACAGATCAAGAGCGTCAGCCGTCTCTGGATCGATACGCAGAACATATTGCACCCGTGCCAGAATAGACTCACTGAAGGTGGTGGTAAATTCAGCCTCATCCGCATGACAAGCCTTTACCAGCAGGTCCTGAACCTGCAGCCGCAACGCCGTGGAAAAAATATCTCGCGGGACATAGTAGAGAAAAGTAATAAATTGATGACAGCGGTCTTTACGCACCAACAGTTTTACTTTGCGGCGATCGTGTAAGCTGAAAATACCCATCGCCGTATCGAGCAGGTCTTGCTCACTGGAGAGAAACAGCTCATCACGGGGCAAATCACTCATGATTTGCAGAAGCTCTTTGCCATTATGACTACGACGCTCAAAACCCGCACGTTTCAACACCGCTTCCGCTTTACGGCGGATCACCGGGATCATCAGCATCGGTTCGGAATACACCGATGAAGTATACAACCCATGGAAACGGCACTTAGCAATGACATTCCCCTGCGCATCAAAACGCTTAATGACCACTCGATCCATATAGGCCGGTCGGTGCACTAAAGAATAATGATAATCTTTCGCAAACATTAGCCGGCTAGGCTCTAAGAGAAAATCCCGCTCATCATCACGTAAATCATCCAGCAGGCTCGAATGCCCCTGGCCGGCATGTTTATGTAATTTTAAGGTGCCTAACTCGCTGCCTTCGCAACGACGCACACGTTCACCTTCGACACTCAGCTCATCGTAACCGAGAAAGGTAAAATGATTATCGAGCATCCAACTTAAAAATGCCTGAGCCTCGACATCATCGGGCTGGGCCGATGCTTGGGATAACTCATCAAGCAAAGTCTGAGCCTGTGTCTGCATCAAGTCGTAATCAGCAACCGCAATACGGACATTCTCGAGTACCAACAACAATGATGTGAGTATCGCTTTCAATTCAACCGGATCGCTGGTGCGGTCAATTTCCAAATAGATAATCGATTCCGCCTGGGCCGCTTCATGATCAGCATCAACAATGCTGACCAATTTGCCCTCATCTCGCTCAACGTGAAGCACCGCGTTATGAACGGTGTGAATGCCCAACCCACGACGGTTCAACTCCATGCGTATAGAGTCAACCAAAAATGGCATATCCCGTTGTACAATCTCGATCACAGTATGTTGTGACCACCAACCAAACTGCTCAAGATCAGGGTTATACACCCGCACTTTCGGCTCGCTGCCTGCAAAGCTTTGCAGGAACTGCCAACAGGACATGGTTGAGCCATAGAGATTATCTAATGAGCGTTCTTTGAGCTCGTCATAGGTCGACGTCTGGTAGTAGTAATGAGCGAAATTGACCGCTGTACTGGCCATCTCTGCTGGGAGTTTTTCGATAACTAAGTCATTCAGCGGCGTAAGCAACACTGATTTATCAGATGAGCGATCAGGCATTTTTAAACCTTCTTATTATTTTATATAAGTTCAGACAGAGAGCTGCCCAGAAGATACTAATACAATATAGCTGACAAGCACTTTTAATAACCCCCTTTCATGCCAATTAAACCTCCTTGTATGCCAAACAGGCTTAATAAGATGGAAACACGGCGAATAAACCACTGACAACACACAGACTCCTCCTCAATAAAAAAACCGGTTGTCACTCTCTTGATGTAAATAGTGGAGGACAACCGCTTTATAGCTCAACGGTGCAGCATAGTGCCGCAGCATTGTTAATCGTCTCTGGCTCTAAGTTTAATTGACTCTAAGCTTCACTGGCTCATAGACATCGGCAAATAGGTAACGATCTGCGGGAACAGATAGATCAATACCACCGCGAACATGATCAGCAGAAAAAACGGCAGTGCCGCACGAGCGACATATAAAATATTCTTACCGGTTAATGCCTGAATAACGAACAGATTGAAACCGACCGGCGGGGTGATTTGCGACATTTCAACCACCAACACGATGTAGATACCAAACCAAAGCAGATCAATACCGGCCTGCTGAACCATTGGCAACACCACCGCCACCGTTAACACCACCACCGAGATACCATCGAGAAAGCAACCCAGAGCAACAAACAGCACCGTCAAATAGATCAACAGCATGCCCGGTGACAACGACATATGCCCAATCCATTCGGCCAAAGCTCGAGGGATACCGAGAAAACCCATCGCCAATGTGAGGAAGTGCGCCCCGGCGAGAATCATCCCAATCATGCAGGAGCTCTTAACCGCGCCAGTCAAACTCGCCCCAAAGCTTTGTGCATTTAATGAACCGGTTACAGCCGCTAAAAAGAGTGCACCAATAACCCCTAACGCCGCCGCTTCAGTTGGGGTGGTAAAACCACCGTATATTGACCCCAGTACAAAGCCAATCAGACACAAAATAGGCAGCAGTAAACGCAGCGCTTTAATCTTTGCCGCCAGTGAAACATGGGTTTTATCATGCGGTGGCAGTTCGTTTTTATTCAGCAACGCCCAAATTACCGTATAGCCCATAAATAGCGTGACCAACAATAATCCCGGCAACGCACCGGCAATAAACAAACGACCAATGGAAACTTCCGCGGCCACACCGTAAACAATCAAAATTATCGACGGAGGAATCAATAGCCCTAAGGTGCCCGACCCCGCCAAGGTGCCGACCGCCATACGGTCGCTATAGCCCTGTGCCTTTAATTCCGGCAGCGTCATGCGGCCGATGGTCGCCGCTGTCGCCGCCGATGAACCAGACACCGCGGCAAAAATGCCACAGCTGAGCACATTAACGTGTAGCAGCTTACCAGGAAGACCGCTTAACCAAGGCGATAGACCTTTGAACAGATCCTCCGACAGTCGGGTGCGAAACAGTATCTCGCCCATCCAAATAAACAGCGGTAGTGCCGTCAATGACCACGAGGTACTGGCGCCCCAAGTAGAGGTCGCAAATAACAGGCCGATCTGATCATTGCCCGATAAAAACAGCCCTAGGATGCCCACCCCGAATAACGCCAGTGAGACCCAAAAACCCAACGCCAGCATAACCAACATAAACACAGCAAGCGTGATGCCTATCACGGTGATATCCATTACACATCCTCCAGTTGCAGTTCATTTTCCTGTACTTGGTAGGACGGGTTTTGACACCTTAATAAGGCGATAACATCATCCACAATAGCGATATTCAACATCAAGATCCCCAACGCAACAGGCACCTGAGGTAACCAGATAGGTACCGATACATAACCGGACGACACCTCTTCAAAAATGTAGGATTCCCATACCATATGAACCGCATAGAAAGACATAAAACTCACCAGCGTCAGCGCCAATAGCAGCACTAACAGTTCCTGATAATATCGGCTCCCTTTGCGCCAGTTCTGAATCACCAACGTCACTCGGATATGCCCCCCTTCACGGAAGGTATAGGCCAAGCCAAAGAAGGTAGCGGCAGCCAGTGCATAGCCTGAAAAATCCTCGGCTGACGGCACAATAAAGCCAAATAACCGAGCGACAATTTGGGCGGTGATAATCAGCGTAATCAGGACAATGCAGCCTCCCGATAGATACCCGGATGCCAGATAAAGCTTGTTCAGTAGAGAACGCATAGTACTCCCCTATTGCCTGGAAGCCCTGCCAGTATGACAGGGCTTGTTGGTCGCAAAATTACTGTTTGAAATTAGCCAAAATAGTTTCGATTTCAGGCGCTTCGGCTTGCCACTCCTCGATCATGGTTGCACCGATCTTATTCAACTCGCTCATTAACTCGGCAGAAGGTTCAGTCACAACAATACCGTTGTCGGCTAGGGTTTTCGTGTCTTCTTTCGCTTTCTCCCGCACACCGACCCAGCCTTTCGCTTCGGCATTCGCCGCCGCAGCTAAAATGACCGCTTGGGTATCTTTATTGAGACGTTTAAACGCACGCTTATTTACCACCACGATGTTCTTTGGAATCCAAGCACGAATATCGGTGTAGTGGCTAAGATAATCCCATGCTTGACCATTCACGCCGGTAGACGGTGAGGTGATCATCGCGTCGATAATGCCGGTACTGAAGGCTTGTGGAATTTCCGGCACCTGAACGGTAGTCGGTGAAGTATTCATCAGATCAGCCAAGCGCGAGGTCGACGGGCTATAGGCGCGCATTTTTGAACCTTCAAGGTCGGCTAATGAGTTGACCGGGGCTTTGGTATAGAGGCTCTGAGCAGGCCATGCCACCGTATACAGCAGCATCATGCCCTCTTTGTTCAGTTGCTTTTCAACTTCGGGCTTAGCCGCTTTCCAGAGTTTTTCAGCGCTATCGAAAGAGGTCGCCAGAAACGGAATATTATCGTGCTTAAACACCGGATGGGTATTACCCATGATGCCAATAAAGACTTCGCCAAGCTGTACCTGACCGGTTTTGACCGCGCGTGGGATTTCTGGGTGTTTGATCAACGAAGCACCGGAATGCACTACAATATCTAACTCACCCCCGGTCTTATTTTTGATCTCTTCAGCAAATTGATAGGCAATCTTTGTCGGCAAGTTTGCATCCCCATAGGGGGTTGGCATATGCCATTGAGATGCGGCTGAGGCCATACTGGCTGAACCCAACATCACGACAGAGGCACAGAGTACAGCGGCTCGCTTAATTACATATTTCATTTTTATTCTCCAAGTACAGGTTAGCTTGCGATAGCAGTGGCATTAACGACCATTAACTAACACTGACTAAAGCAACAGCTATACCAAACAGATAAAAATAAAATAAATAGTTAAAATACAATTAGTTAGATAAACCTAAAACAAGCCAAACAAACACTAATGAGTTACTTTTGACTCAACTAATTTAAAGCCAATGAGTCACTTTTGACTCAATCGCTGATAAAGTCGCTTCGCTCGATAGCGTGTTTCTTCATACGTAGATAGAGCTTCTTCCGTGGGATACCCAGTTTATCGGCAGTTAGCTCCACTTGCCCCTTGTTGGCTTTTAATGCCGCCGTAATTACCTGCTTTTCATAGCAGGCAACCATCTCATCCAACTGACCATCGCTGTCGATAGGGGCCGGTTCATTGTCATCAACAATCCCCAGACCCAAGACCCAGCGTTCCGCCACATTACGCAGTTCACGCACATTCCCCGGCCAAGTCCGCGAAGCGAGCGCTAACAGAAGGGATTCCGGTATCGGCTGACTATCGCGATTAAAACGTTGAGATGCCAGATCGGCAAAATGACTGAACAAAAAGGGAATGTCCTGCTTGCGCTGATCGAGGCTGGGAATATCAATACTGGCAACATTTAAACGGTAATACAGATCTTCTCGAAAAGAGCCTTCATCTGCCGCCACCCGTAGGTCAACCTTCGAGGCGCCGAGCACCCGGATATCCACCTTAATATCCGCATTCCCTCCCAATCGTTGCAGCACTCGCTCTTGCAGCACCCGGATTAAACGCACCTGCAACGAAGCCGGCATACTTTCAATCTCATCGAGAAACAGGGTTCCACCGCTGGCATACTCGATTTTACCAATACGTTTGTTATTCGCCCCGGTAAAAGCGCCGGCTTCATGGCCAAACAACTCACTCTCTATCAGCGTTTCCGCCAGCGCACCGCAGTTAAGCGCAACAAATGGCTTATTGGCTCGCGGGCTGAAGTCATGCAAACAGCGGGCGACCACCTCCTTACCGGTACCCGTCGCACCATTGATGATCAGGTCAACATCCACCTGAGCCAGCTGTATAACGGTTTCCCGCAGCCGCGTGATACTAGCGGTCTGACCAATTAAGCGATTATGAATTTCATGCTGGCCTTCAACCACTTGCCGTAAAGCACGGTTTTCCAACACCAGCTGGCGTTTCTTCCAAGCACGCTGAACAGTATTCAGATGGTGTTGGGGGTCGTCATTCTTTTCCAGAAAATCATAAGCCCCCATTCTAATGGCCTGAATCGCAATAGCGATATCCGAATGGCCACTAAACATGATGACCGGTATTTCGGCATCCACGTCGATTATTCTCTGCAATACCTCAAGCCCACCCATGCTCCCCATCCGCACATCGCAGATCACCACACCGGACCAGCCTAACGAACATTCAGCGATAGCCTCCAAAGGGTTTTCGAAAGCTTGGGCGTTATAGCCCTCTAGCTGCAGCGTCTGAATCATCGATTCACGGACGATCTCTTCATCATCGATAACGATTATCTGGCCATCATAGGTCGATGAGGTCATGACTTACTTCTCCGATATTCGGGTAACTGGATAGAAAATGAGGCACCTTGACGGGGTTCAAGATCGACGCTCAACTTGCCACCAAAACTATTAATGATGTTATAGGAGATCGATAACCCGAGCCCAAGACTCTGCCCCCGACGTTTGGTGGTAAAAAACGGCTCAAAGATCTGCTCCCGCAGCTCACGACTAATACCCGGGCCATTATCACTGACATGGATGGTTAACCAATCATTATGATGCCGACAATCAATATTGATCTGCTTCTCCGGTTGCTCATGTATGGCATCCAAAGCGTTCGTAACCAAGTTCAAAACCACCTGCTCCAACTGGATCGGGTCGGCATTGACCCAGTTTTGCTGGGCTTCAAAGGTAACGTGGATATCGGTTAGCTTTCTGACCTCATCCCCTGCCAACATCAGCAACACATTATCCACCACCTGTTGCAGTTCAACCGCCACCAGATTCTCTTTTTGTGGTCGAGCTAATGACTTCAGCCGGGTAATAATGATCGCCGCACGTTTCTTTAGGTTAGAGATCTGATTGAGGTTTTTCTCGACCTCCTCAAGCTTGCCGGCGTGAAGAAAACGAATGCCGTTGTGGGAGTAATGCCCAATGGCAGATAACGGCTGATTAATCTCATGGGCAATACCCGCCGAGAGCTGACCAAGGGCGGCTAATTTACCCGCCTGAACCAACTCTTCTTGCAGATTAGAGAGCTGATCCCTAAAGCTAACGAGCGAGCCCGCCATTGTGCCAATCTCATCGCCCCCTTTAACAACCACCTGCTGATCAAGATTACCACTCGCAATTGAACGCATACTGGCATCTAAGCTAGTGATTCTGGCCACCATATTTCGGCCAACGTATAACCAAACAATCAAAATAGATAACATTAAGCTCATGGCCACCAACAGCAGCATCCACACGCGACCTTTCTTGATCGTTGCTCGCACATTATTAGCCGAGCTCTGCGCCGCGGCTTCGGTATTCGCGGTCTGCACCGCAATCAGCTGATTTAAATCATCCAGTTCTTGACTGATCGCTAGCAACAACTGTTCACCAGCCTGCCCCGTCAGTCGCTCTTCACGCCTGATGGTGAAAATATTCCCCTCTCCCTGAGCCAACCGCACAATATTGTCCACCGACTGTTTTAGGTTTTGCAGCGCATACAGTTCATTCACGGCCTGCAAATCTTGCTGGATGCGCTTAACAATATCGGCGGAATGCAACTGGGTCGCGATCAGGGAATTAAGGTCTGGCAGGTGTCCCGCGCGATCAACTAAGTTAGTCAGCAAATTGACGTCCGCCTCAATACGGTACAAACGTTGCAAATCAGTATTGATCTCTCGCACCGACGCGTTACCAAAATAGTTTGTTACCGCCCAGCCATCGGGATAATTCTCATTAATACGACTAAACAGGTGCAGCTGCGCATTTTCAGTGACCGTTTTGATATCCGCTAGGAAACTCGCACCTGCCCATCGAAGACGCTGATTTTCCTTTGCTTTGTGCTGCTGTATGGCGAGATTATTGACAACATTCTGATCGAGTTCTGACAGGGTCATCTGCAGCTTTGTTATCTGTTTCAGCAAAGAGCCTTGCCGTTGCGGGTCGGGCGTCACCGCAGCAATCAACGGTAACAAGCCCTTCATCATGGTGATATTGAGATCAAGATCCGCCAAGATTTGTTGACGGCTCACTTCATCCTCTACCGCCAGCAGGGTCGGCGCCATAAGGGTTATTTTGGTGCCGCCCTCCTTTAAATCAGAGATCAGACTGAGGGTCTGGATATTGCCTTCAACCAAACGGCTCAGTTCATCCCCTAAACGGTCAAAGGAGATCCAACTAATAATCGTTGCCAACAGGGTCAGCGCACTCAAGGCACCAAAGGCTAAGAAAAAACGTCCTCGAATACCTAACTTATAACCACTTTTCATAAAAAGGACGCCATAATAAAACGATACTGAATAATAGCTATTTCAGCGGTTAATTAAAAATCCACCTCACCTGCCTAAGACAGTAGGTTATACTCAACCCTTATCATAATAGGCTAGGCGACATGACGCATCGAGCGCCCCCTGTGTATAAAAAACGGCAGATATGAAAACCATTAAACACTACATAGCGGTACTGTTAATCGGTCTAGTCATCAGCGGCATCAGCCGTTTAAGTGTGGCTAACGATACCATCATTATCAAAGCCGTGGGTACTTGGAGCTATTTCCATAACTACCCAAAACATGAAGGGCCTTTTTGGAATCAACATATTGCCGAAGTGTCCGAGGGACAAATTGTTGGTGAGATAAAGCCGCAGGATGAACTCGGTGTACGGGGCTTCGAGATCATGCGTCTGCTAAAGAATGGCGTGTTCGATTTCGCCTTTGGTTTGCCCGCTTACACCATGGAAGAAAGTGAAATATTCGAAGGCGCCGATCTCTCCTCACTGGTGCAGAATATAGCCATCCAACGAAAAGTTGCGAATGCTTACTTCCCGACGTTAGAGCGGGCGTTTTCCGAGAAATACAATGCTAAGTTAATGATGCTCTATCCGTTTCCAAGCCAGATGATCTGGTGTACGGAACCGGTCAACAACATTAAGGATCTGCAAGGGCGGCGCATCAGAGTCTTCTTAAAAACCCTTGCTGACTTCGTTGACGGAGCCGGCGCGATTCCGGTTAGTGTGCCCTATCATGATGTACCTGAAGCACTGGCCAAGCACAAAATCGATTGCGTCATCACCGGCAGCATGTCCGCTTATACTGCCAAACTGTATTCACAAACACCCTATGGTTTTACCCTCAGAGTCGGCTGGGGACTGGCATTCGGAGCCATGAACTTGGATAAGTGGAACCGCTTAAGTCCCCCTCAAAAAGCGTTACTGCAACAGGAGGTTGCCACCCTCACGGACAACATGTGGCAGGAAACCGCGACCGTCGATGACAGCGCGCTGACCTGTTTATCGAGCGGACCTTGCCCGATCGGCGACATGGGTAATATGACGCTCGTTGCTCCTTCCGAAACAGATCTCGCCATTCGTGACCAGATTGCCAAAGACGTTATCTTACCCCGCTGGACGCAGCGCTGTGGCCCGGAATGTGCCGCTAACTGGAACCGCACGGTCGGCAAGGTTATTGGCTTAAGGGCTGAGATTAATGTTCGGTGAGCCGGTTGAATAGATCACCTCTAAGCCAGCGTTTTTATGAACTGTGCAACCAAAAACCGTTGGGGCTACGCCTGCTGACAGCGATTTTGCTTTACAGCTCCGTCATTACGCTGATTGCCACCGCCACCCAACTGTGGCTCGATTATCGCTATGAACGATCGGCCATCGAGGAACGCTTACAACAGATTGAAGCCAGTTCACTTAACAGCCTCGCCAACAGCCTATGGGAGATAAGCCCGACTCAGATTCAGGTGCAATTAGATGGTATCTTGCAGTTGCCCGATGTCCGTTATCTGGAACTCAAATCCCAGTTTGGTGATCAATATACCGCCGGTGATAAACCCCATGTCGGCGCAACCGTCGAGCGGCATTACGCCCTAAACTACACCGATAGCAGCAACGAAGCGGTTAACGTGGGCGATCTGACCCTCATCGTCAGTCTTGATGAAGTGTACCGCCGCCTCGCGGATAAAGTGCTACTGATTCTCGCCTCCCAAGGCATCAAGACCTTTCTGGTATCGATCTTTATTCTGGCCCTGTTTAATCAGTTGGTTACCCGCCACCTCAGTACCATGGCGCAGTACGCCCAACGACTCAAACTCGATCAACTAAATACCCCGCTGGTGCTGAAACGTAAACCACGCCAGCGTGAAGATGAACTGAGCCAGGTCGCCAATTCGATGAACAGCATGCGTCAAGCCATGCTGATTGATATGGGCAAACGGGAGGATGCAGAACGTTCACTGGCCCGCTTAAACGCCGAACTGGAACAGCGTGTACTTGATCGCACCCAAGCGTTAGAACAGAGTAACGAAGAGCTGCGCGCGACACTGGAAAAATTACAAGAAGCCCAGCAGCAACTGGTCGAATCGAAAAAGTTGGCGGCATTAGGTGGTTTAGTCGCCGGGGTCGCCCATGAGATTAATACACCGATTGGCATCGGCTACACCGCCGCCTCCTTTCTTGCCGATCAAGCACAACTGTATCAACAGCAGCATCAAGATAATCCGCTCGCTCAAACGGCGGTCGAAAGTAGTCAATTGATCTGCCAAAATCTAGAACGTGCCGCTCAACTCATCCGTTCATTCAAGCAAGTATCGGTCGATCAGGCCAGCGAGCAACGCCGCCGCTTTGACTTGATTCAATACCTTGATGAAATCCAGCACTCATTGAGACCCAAATTGAAGCAGTCTAACCCTGAGATTAGTGTACAGGGCCCCTCGCTGCTGATGCTCAACAGTTATCCAGGCAGTTACTACCAGATTTTTACCAACCTGATACTTAACTCTTTATTACACGGTTTTGATAACCAAACCGGCGGCAAAATATCGATCACCATCACCCCTTATGCCGAGCGGATGATCATTGAATATCGAGATAATGGTGCGGGAATTCCTGACGGCTGGCATACGCGACTTTTTGAGCCCTTTATGACCACCAAACGCAACCAAGGCTGCAGCGGCTTAGGTATGCATATTGTGTATAACTTAGTCAGCCAGCTGCTTCAGGGCCATATACGCAGTCTGCCCGATAACAACGGGGCTCACTTCCAGATAGACCTACCCCTCACTCCGGACCAAACAGTCTTTAACCAACCGCAGAACAACATTGTAGGCGAACACACGTAACACATAAGTTGACGTCAGCAACGAAATAAACAAACTCAACTCGCGCAGAAAGAGCTAGTGGTCAGCGCCACTGACATTGCTCCGACAATGCCGGCAATTGCTCAATCAGACGTTCAAGAGGAAACTCAATCGGCGGCCAACTTGTATGGATACAATGATCTTCTATAGCGCCTTTAAGCTGGGTAGTCGACCAGGCAGGCCATTCTGGATTTTGCATCGTTAAAACACTGAGAGCATCGGCAAATTGAACGATCGTTAGCAACTGCTTAAACGCCACCGATACTGTTTTAAAAGCCCACAGATCATAGTGCTGATGAAACCGTAGCATATTAGTGAGCGTGCGCGGCAGATTCCAACGCTGGGCAACCCGATAGCCCATATCAGCATGATTAAAACCGTAGTGTTGTTGTTCCAGCTCGGACTGTTCATCCGCTGTATTCCAACTCAGAGTATCCCTGCTTTCACCCGCATTCAAGGATATATGCAGGAGTACAAAATGACCGATATCATGGATTAAGCCAGCCATATAGGCCAGATCACTGCTAACATTGAATGCACTGATATTCTCAGCCAAAAAACGGCTGTAGACAGCCACTTCAATCGAGTGACGCCAGTTGAACGGCTCATCCGGCATAATGATATCGGGATCGATAAGACTCAGCTTATCGATCAGCTTGAGGGTATTGAATACACCGATGCGCTCAAGGGCTTTTTCGATATTATAAACCGGCTTGAGCGGCCCACAGGGAACTGTATGGGCGGCACACAGAACTCTAGTCGCCAATAGAGGATCATGTTCAGCCAGCTCAGCAATCTTAGGATAAAAATCAACCGACTCCTGACTCAACTGCTTTAGTTGAGTCGCGACGCGGGGTAATAAAGGCAGTGTATTAATACACTGATCAATAAACTCAGGGCTAAATACTGTCGTTTGTTGCTCCTGCACAATGCCTGCCTCCACGCCATAGACACTCTTATTATAGTTATTATTCACCTATCGTCCGTTTATTCGGCATCATTCAGCATAAACTCAAACCCTTAGACCATCGTGGCATCCGGCAGAATTAAACCGTGATTATGCAAAACCTCCTCGCCAAACCATGCCAGATTGTCATGCAACTGCACTACTTCACCGACGATAATCAACGCGGGCGCCGGCAGTTTCGCCTGTGCCTGTAGCTCCGGCAAACTACTTAAGGTACCGGTTAACACTTGCTGATCCGCACGGGTGCCGTTGGAGATAATCGCCGCCGGCGTCTCTGGCGGTTTACCATGGGCGATTAACTGCTGAAACAGTGAGGGCAACGTGTGCAGCCCCATATAAAATACGATGGTTTGGTTGGGATGCACGAGTTCGTCAAAATTCAGATCGGAGGTGCGGTTTTTCAACTGGCCCGTTACCAATCTGACGGACTGTGCATAGTTACGATGCGTCAGTGGAATACCCGCATAGGTTGAACAGGCACTGGCGGCGGTAATCCCCGGCACCACTTGAAACGGAATATTATGCTGTTTGAGTGTTTCGAGCTCTTCCCCTCCGCGACCAAAGATAAAAGGATCCCCCCCTTCAAGCGCAGCACCCGGCGCCCCTGCAGAGCATGTTTAACGAGTAACTCGTTAATATCATCCTGGGGAACGGCGTGGTTATCACGTCGCTTACCAACAAAGATACGGTCGGCATCTCGACGACACAGATCGACAATGGCGGGCGATACTAACTGATCATAGAGCACCACATCCGCCTGTTGCATCAGCCGGAGCGCTTTAAACGTCAGTAGTTCAGGATCACCCGGGCCACCACCGACCAGATAAACTTCACCGACCTGATGGTCAGGATCAGCCGTCTCTAGTGCAGATTCTAACAACGCTCGGGCCTCTTTATCACGCCCGGCAAACACCTTTTCGGCCACCTGGCCTTGCAAGATTTTTTCCCAAAAGATGCGACGACGATCGACATGACTAAAGGTCTCTTTCACCTGCTGGCGGAACTGCCCCACCAACTTACCCAACCGGCTATAGCCTTGCGGAATCCAGGTTTCCAACTTAGCCCGCAACAAGCGAGCCAACACCGGCGACTCGCCGCCAGAAGAGATACCAATCACGATGGGCGAGCGATCAACGATCGCGGGGAAAATAAAGGTACACAGCGGCTGATTATCAACAACATTAACCGGAATATGCCGTTCAACCGCATCAAAATGAACCCGCTCGTTAAGCTGATCATCATCGGTCGCGGCAATCACCAGATAAGCATCGGTCAATAAACCGCTGTGATATTCCCCAACAATAACCTGACCATTGTGCTGCTCAATCAGCTCAACCAGCTCCGGCTCGACCCGATGCGCCACTACAATCACTCGCGCACCGGCCCGAGTTAACAGACTCGCCTTGCGCAGCGCCACTTGGCCACCCCCAACTAACAGAGCTGTCCGGTCGTTCAGCTTAAAAAATAACGGCAAATAGTCCAATGTGTCGTCCTCAGCAAGCGCGGTAAAATAACCTGATATAAAGATATTAAGGAAATACTGCTATCTAAAATAGCATACAAAAAAGCGATGCAGAAAAGAGCCCGCTAATAGCGGGCTCTTTTAAGTGATACAGGATCAATTTACTTAGGGAGAAAATCCATAATATTGACCGGTTTAGCCTCAACAGAGTGATCCACCGGGGTGCCAGGGTGTAAGCCACACTCCCGGGTTTCAGGGTTCTCCCACCACCAGCGTCCGGCGCGAACATCTTCGCCCTCGGCAACCGCTCGGGTACAGGGGGCACAACCGATACTCGGATAATGCTGATCGTGCAACGCGTTATAAGGCACTTTATTGGCTCGAATATAGGCCCAGATCTCTTTCTCAGTCCAATCCGCTAAGGGGTTAAACTTATCGATGCCGTTGCCTTCATCAAACTCTTTAAAACCGATCTCATCACGGGTCACTGATTGCTCGCGACGCAGGCCGGTGATCCAAGCCTCTCGATTAGCCAGTGCCCGCTTCAACGGTTTAATCTTACGGACAAAACAGCAGCCTTTACGCATCGCCTGACTTTCATAGAAAGCATTGACGCCGTTAGTCTGCACATACTCTTCGACATCGGCCGCGTCAGGATAGTAAACCTGCACCTTCAGATTACCGTAAAGCGCCTGCACATCGGTGAGCAACTTCAGTGTTTCTTCCGGCAAACGACCGGTATCGAGCACAAACATACCAATTTGTGGCGTATGTTTACTAATCAGATCAGTAATCACCACATCTTCCGCGCCAAGGCTGTTGGCAAACACAAGACCGGTATCTGAATACTCCGCCGCGGCCTGCTGTAGTACCGCAATGGTATGGGCAACTTTAGCGTCCAGTTCTGCGGTTAATAACTCACTCATGACTGATATCCTAGTCTGTTACTGGCGGAAAATAGGCCGCTCATCATCGGCACTGCCCTGATAATGGACTGGAATCTCGCCAAATGCGTTGAGAATATCATCGCTGTAGCGATCAGCCGGGATAGCAAAAGCATCGAAGCCACAACGCTGCATATGATCGAGACGATCACGACTGACATCACCTTCGGCACGGATCTGCCCGGTGAAGCCTGCACGACGCAATATCCGCGCAAAACTAAAACCCCGACCATCGGTAAAGGCCGGAAACTCAATCGCCACCAAAGACAAAGCAGTCAGGTGTTGCAACAGTAGATCAAGATCTTGATCACCGTTAATACGCACACCGAGTTTTCCCTTCGCGTTAAGCAATGAGTCGAGGTGCTGTGCAAACAGCTCATAGGGAACAACAATATCTTCGTTGATATGAGCCGTCAGATTATCTTCGTCAACCAGTAACCAGCTGTCTTCAACAACCGCTCGATTAATTAACAGTGGCATAAACTCTCTCCTTAAACGGTGCAACACCTATACGTCGTACGGTCTCGATAAAACGCTCTTCTTCTAGGCGATTTTCTACATACACTTGCAGGATCTTTTCAACAGTATCGGCAACCTCAGCTTGAGGTACTGATTTACCAATAATCTTACCCAGTGAAGCATCTTCGCGAGATGAACCACCGAGGGTGATCTGATAATAATCTTCACCGCCTTTATCAACCCCGAGAATACCAATATGTGCCACGTGGTGATGGGCGCAGGCATTGATACAACCGGACATATTCAGTTTGATATCGCCGATATCATAAAGGTAATCGAGATCATCAAACTTTGCATTGATCTGCTCAGCCACACCCAGTGTGTGGGCATTCGCGAGTGAACAGAAGTCAAAGCCTGGGCAGACGATCATATCGGTCAGGGTGCCAATGTTGGCGCGTGCCAAATTCAGATCACGTAATGACTGCCAGAGGGTGTACAGATCACCGGCGGCCACATGGGCGAAGACTAGGTTCTGATCGTGGGTACTGCGAATCTCACCAAAGTTAAAGGTATCGGCTAGATCTGCCACCGCATCCAACTGCACATCGGTGATATCACCTGGCGGTTTCAGATGAGGTTTTAGCGAAATAACCACCGCCCGATAACCAGCGATCTTATGTTCGCGGGTATTACGTTCATACCAAGCACGGAATTCAAGATTATCGGCCAGCTGATTTTCCAGCACAGACAACCCATCGACCGCATCAACCGCATAAGGATGAGGCTCAAAATAGCCTTTAATTTTGGTGATGTAATCATCAGTCAGCGCTAGCTCGGTTTCGCGAATGATGTCCCATTCGGCTTCAACACGCTTGCTAAACTCTTCAATACCTAACGCATTGACTAAAATTTTGATACGCGCTTTATATTTGTTATCCCGACGACCATTAAGGTTATAAACCCGCAAAATCGCTTCGAGATAGGTCAATAGATCACGCTTGGGCAAAAACTCACGGATCCGTTTACCAATCACCGGGGTACGGCCAAGGCCGCCACCGACTAACACTTCAAATCCCACTTCACCGTCAGCATTTTTAATCAAATGCAGGCCTATGTCGTGAACCTGAGATGCCGCCCGGTCTTCAGGGCCACCGGTCACAGCGATTTTGAACTTACGCGGCAGGTAAGCAAACTCAGGGTGGAAAGTAGTCCACTGACGGATAATTTCACACCAAGGACGTGGATCTTCAATCTCTTCCGGAACAATCCCGGCAAAGTGATCAGTGGTGGTGTTACGTAAACAGTTACCACTGGTTTGGATCGCGTGCATCTGCACTTCAGCCAATTCAGCCAGAATATCCGGCACCTCTTCCAGCTTCGGCCAGTTCAACTGAACATTGGTCCGTGTGGTAAAGTGGGCGTAATTTTTATCATACTTACGGGTGATATCTGCCAGTTTACGCAGCTGTACAGAGTTCATCAGGCCATATGGCACAGCAATCCGCAGCATCGGCGCTTGGCGCTGAATATAGAGGCCATTCATCAGGCGCAGGCCACGGAATTCCTCATCGGGAATTTCACCAGCCAAGAAACGGCGGGTCTGATCGCGGTATTGCTCAACCCGCGCATTGATCAGAGTCTGATCCTGTTCGTTATATTGATACATGTCTATTACCGCCGGCTAACCGGCCCTCACCCTATAAAAATTACAATTCAGAAATTTTATTTAATTCAGACTATCCAGCTATTAGCCAACCAGAACAAAACGCATACCGATGGCTAATAACAGGGTTCCCATAATTGGCTGGATAACCCTAGGAGACAGTTTGCTACCAAAATGGCTGCCCAAAAACACCCCTGGCAATGAACCTATTACCAGACATAAGAGCAGCCAAAGATCGACACTGCCCATACCGTAATGACCCGCACCAGCAATACTGGTTAACACCACCGCGTGAACCAGATCGGTCCCGACCAGTGTCTGCATGGTCATCCGTGGATAAAGCAAAATCAGCATCGCGGTGCCCAAGGCGCCTGCGCCTACTGATGAAAGCGTCACTAAGCCACCTAAGGCAATCCCCACGAGCAATGTCACATAGGGACGATATCGCCGCCCATGTTTCTCAAAACGTGTGCCTTCCAGTTTGACCACTGAGGCACGAATCTTCGCCCGAAAAAACACCGCTACCGAGGTCAACACCAGTGATACACCCAAGGTAATATTCATTAGGTGTTCAATTTGCTCGAGGCCATCTAAACCATCGAGGTAATACAGTGTCAGCAGCGCACCGGGGATACTACCACCGAGCAGTAAAAACACCACCCGCCACTCAACCAATTTTTTCCGGGCATAGGAAACACTGCCGCCTAACTTGGTGATCGCCGCATAGATCAAATCGGTACTGACCGCCGTCACCGGGGGAATACCAAAACCGACAATCAAAATTGGCGTCATCAATGCGCCACCTCCGATTCCCGTTAGACCGACGATAAAACCAACCACTAGGCCGGCAAAGCTGTATGCTATTTCCATCAACGTTCTCAGCTGCCTTACAAAAGTTACCCGTCGTGCTTCAGACGGAATACCGCAAATTCAGAGTGGGCTATAATAGCGACCGCTTCTTATAACGTAAAATAATAATTATTAATTTATTAATTCCTTTTTTGCATAAGCAATATTAGCACACAGTGCTCCACTCCATATCCCCCTCTGGCAAGCTCGGTGTTATACAGGAAACTCCATCTTATTCCAAAAAGTTACTAAAACATTCCAACATATTCTTTTTGATTTTAAAGATAGTTCTGCCATAATGGCCGCCAATATACGGTGCCGCGCGATTGATGCTGTCTAAATCCAATAGGATTTATCATCCCACGCCACCTCGACATTTTTCAGGTATGTAAGAAGAGCTAATCAATATGAGTCAATTGCCGGAACACAGACTGACCCATCTGCGTCAGCTGGAAGCAGAAAGCATCCACATCATTCGCGAAGTTGCATCGGAGTTTGAAAACCCGGTAATGCTTTACTCCGTCGGTAAAGATTCTGCGGTCATGCTGCACCTAGCTCGCAAAGCCTTCTACCCAGGCAAACCGCCGTTTCCCTTGATGCATGTAGATACCACGTGGAAATTTAAAGAGATGATTAGCTTCCGCGATAAGATGGCGGAAGAAGCGGGTATGGATCTGATTGTGCATATCAATCAGGAAGGTGTTGATATGAATATCAGCCCCTTCACCCATGGCTCGAAAAAACATACTGACATTATGAAGACGCAGGGCCTTAAACAGGCACTGAACAAATACAAATTCGATGCGGCCTTTGGTGGCGCGCGTCGCGATGAAGAAAAGTCTCGCGCCAAAGAGCGAGTGTTCTCTTTCCGTGATAAGAATCACCGTTGGGATCCAAAGAACCAGCGTCCAGAATTGTGGAACACCTTTAATACTCGCATTGATAAAGGCGAAAGCATCCGGGTATTCCCACTGTCCAACTGGACCGAGCTGGACATCTGGCAATATATCTATCTTGAAGGCATTCCTATTGTGCCGCTCTACTTTGCTGCAGAACGCCCGATTGTGGTTCGCGATGGCGTAGAAATCATGGTCGATGATGACCGTCTGCCGCTTGAAGAGAACGAAGTGCCTGAAATGAAGATGGTCCGCTTCCGCACCTTAGGTTGTTACCCTCTCACCGGGGCGGTTGAATCATCCGCACAAACCCTACCTGAGATTATTCAGGAGATGTTGTTAACCACCACATCAGAACGTCAAGGTCGGGTTATTGATAACGACGGCGCAGGCTCCATGGAACAGAAAAAGATGGAAGGTTACTTCTAATACGCTTAACCGAGGGTGGTATAGCATCATTTCCCTCAGTTAAGACGGAGGCATAGCTGGCTCATTGAATCTCAGCCGCTATACCCCGTGAATAGATCTTTTACTGCACTGTACAGAATTTAAGAATACGGAACACAATCATGAGTCATCAGTCCGATCTGATCGCCAGCGATATCGAAGCTTATCTGGCACAACATGAAAACAAAGAATTATTGCGCTTTCTCACCTGCGGTAGCGTGGATGACGGCAAATCAACCCTGATTGGCCGCCTACTACACGACTCTAAAATGATCTATGAAGATCAATTAGCCGCCCTGCACTCTGATAATGCCAAAATGGGTAATGCTGGCGAAGAACTCGACCTAGCACTCCTCGTTGATGGCTTGCAGGCCGAGCGCGAGCAAGGCATCACCATCGATGTTGCTTACCGCTACTTCTCGACCGCTACTCGCAAATTCATCATTGCCGACACCCCGGGGCATGAGCAGTACACCCGTAACATGGCAACCGGTGCATCAACCTGTGACCTCGCCATCATCCTGATTGATGCCCGTCATGGTGTGCAGGTGCAAACCAAGCGTCATAGCTTTATCGTTTCTTTGCTGGGCATTAAGCACACCATCGTTGCCGTCAACAAAATGGACTTAGTCGACTTTAGCGAAGCCCGTTATGAAGAGATCAAACAGGATTATCTCGATTTTTCTGCCGATCTTGATCTCAACGATATCCAATTTGTACCGATGTCAGCCCTAAAAGGCGACAACGTCGTTAATCTAAGTAGCGATATGCCTTGGTATAAAGAAGCGCCGCTGATGGAGTATCTGGAAACCATTCAGATCGCTAATGATCAGAACTTCGACGAATTGCGCTTCCCGGTACAGTATGTCAACCGTCCTAACCTCGATTTCCGGGGTTATTGCGGCACACTGGGGTCCGGTATTGTCCGCCCAGGTGATGAAGTGACAGTTCTGCCATCAGGTAAAAGCAGCCGGGTTAAGTCGATTGTGTCATTCGATGGTGAATTGCCAGAAGCGTTTCCGCCGATGTCCGTCACCTTAACATTGGAAGATGAGATCGATATTAGCCGTGGCGATATGATCGTACACAGCAGCGATAACATCAAAGTCGGCAACCGCTTCGATGCCATGCTGGTGTGGATGGCAGAGCAGGAACTGGTGCCGGGTCGTCAATACGATATTAAGCTAGCAACACAAACCGTCGCTGGCGGTGTCAGCAGTATTCGTCACTGTGTCGATGTTAATACGCAACAACAGCATCCGGCGGCAACCCTGAAGCTGAACGAAATCGGCCGTTGTGAGATCACTCTGGAACGTTCAATCGTCACTGATGATTACCGCTCCCACCACACTACCGGCTCTTTTATTGTTATCGACCGCCTGAACAACATCACGGTCGCGGCTGGGATGATTGTCGCCGATTCTGACGCTAATGACCTCAATAATGATGAGATCAGCCACAATGCGAGCATTAGTAAAGCCGAGCGGGAACAGCGTTTTGGGCAAAAAGCGATCACACTAGCGATTCAGGGTGGCACTCAAGAACAGCGCAACACTCTGCTATATACCCTTGAGCGACAGTTGTTCAATCAGGGACGGGCGATCTCTGTCCTGCTGAACGATGGCAGCCTACCTGGAGAGGTTGGCCAAATCGCGGCCCTGTTTAATGATAATGGCCTGCTGGTACTGACCGATGCATCCACTCAACTGCCAGAAGGCTCAATTCAGGTTGATCTCGACAGCGCAGCCCTGAGCGGACAAACATCGATTGCTACGCAAACCCATGTAATTTTGGAGCAGTTACGCGATAACGGCGCTATCTGAGCCAACGCAAAGTGGACTGAATGTTAACCGGGCTAAACATTGTTTAGACCCGGTTTGGTTTTATCCCATGCATTTTACAGATTGCTAAGATCCATTAAGCATTAACGGATTAGCCTGATATAATGCCTCGCCAAAACATTCGGCCCTTTAAGATGCGGTTTTCTATGATGCAGATCCACAAAAGTTGTGACACATCAACCATAAAGCTATACCGGAAAGTCGCTAAAATCGGTAAACTTTAGCACTTTCTAATTTCCAGGCAGCCCCGGTACGCAAATGCCGGCGATGATGTAACGAGTATTATGACTGATTATCTGTTAATTATTATCAGCACTGTTCTTGTGAACAATTTCGTACTGGTTCAGTTTCTTGGCCTCTGTCCCTTTATGGGCGTGTCCAACAAGCTCGAAACAGCGATGGGGATGTCCCTAGCAACGACCTTTGTTCTTACCCTATCATCGGTGTGCAGCTATCTGGTTTATACCTATTTACTTGCCCCGCTTGAAATCACCTATCTGAAAACGATCTCATTTATTCTCGTGATCGCCGTGGTGGTGCAGTTCACTGAAATGGTGGTGCGTAAAACCAGCCCGTTGCTTTACAAATTACTGGGTATCTTTCTCCCTCTGATCACCACCAACTGTGCGGTGCTGGGTGTCGCACTGTTAAACATCAAAAAGATGAACGGCTTTGTCGATTCAATCGTTTATGGTTTTGGTGCCGCAGTGGGCTTTTCCCTCGCCCTGATTCTATTTTCCGCTATGCGGGAGCGCATCACCGTTGCCGATGTCCCCGTTCCTTTTCAGGGAACGGCTATTGGTATGGTCACTGCGGGCCTGATGTCACTCGCCTTCCTCGGTTTTACCGGTCTGGTTCAGTTTTAAGGAGTTACCGTGAGCGCTGTATTAGTCGCCGTGCTGGTATTGTTAGGGCTGGGTCTAGTGTTCGGCATACTGCTGGGCTATTCCTCTATTCGTTTTAAGGTCGAAGGCAACCCGTTGGTTGATCAGGTCGACTCCCTATTGCCCCAAACCCAGTGTGGCCAGTGTGGCCACCCCGGTTGTCGCCCCTATGCGGAAGCGATCGTTAACGGTGAAGCCATTAACAAGTGCCCGCCGGGAGGGCAAAGCACCGTTGAAGCCCTCGCTGACTTGCTGGATGTCGAAGTTTTGCCGCTGGATGCTGAAAATGCAGAAGAGCCGATCAAAAAAGTCGCCTATATCCGTGAAGATGAGTGCATCGGCTGCACCAAATGTATTCAGGCCTGCCCAGTAGACGCCATTCTGGGTGCCGCTAAACAGATGCACACCGTCATTATCTCGGAATGTACCGGCTGCGACCTCTGTGTTGAACCCTGCCCTGTTGATTGTATTGATATGTTACCCCTCGAAACGACCCTCAATAACTGGCAGTGGCCAGCCCCTAAACCCGGTATTGAACTGATCGCCACCGACCGTCAGCCGGGCATTGCGCTGGAGGTTAAGGGATGAAAAATACCATTCGCGTACATCAGTTTCATGGCGGCATTCATCCACCAGAGAACAAGAAACAGTCCACCGGTGCACCCATTACACTGGCACCGTTGCCAACTCGGGTGGTTTTGCCACTACAGCAGCATATCGGTTTACCGGCAGACCCAGTGGTTAATGTCGGCGATCATGTTTTAAAAGGACAGTTAGTTGCCGAGGCGATCGGCCGTATCAGCGCTAATATTCATGCCTCAATTTCTGGCACCGTGGTAGCGATCGAGCCGCACCCTGTCCCCCATATGTCGGGCATGGATGCCGGTTGCCTGATTATCGAATCAGACGGTCAAGATCAATGGATCGAACATCAGGGACTAGCGGATTACACCCAACTGTCCAAGCCTGAACTGATCGAATATATCCGTCGAGCCGGTGTCGCTGGTATGGGTGGCGCAGGCTTTCCAACCGATGTAAAACTACACCTCGGCGATGATCATATCGTCAATACACTGATCATCAACGCCGCCGAGTGTGAACCCTATATTACCGCCGACGATATGCTCATGCGAGAACGGGCAGATGAAATTCTTGGTGGTATTGAGATTATCGCCCATCTGCTTAAACCATTGCATATCATGGTTGGCATCGAGGACAACAAACCTCAAGCGATTCGTGCGCTGCATGCCGCATTGGATAAAAGCCACCTGAATCTCGATATCGTGATTACCCCCACGAAATACCCTTCCGGGGGTGAAAAGCAACTGATCAAACTACTGACTGGCGTTGAAGTGCCTAGCGGAAAGATCCCTGCCGATGTAGGCATTGTCTGTCAGAACGTTGGTACGACGACGGCGGTCTACCGCGCCGTTGCCCATGGTGAGCCGCTGATATCTCGAATTATTACCGTCACCGGTGAGTCCGCGGCCCATAAACAGAACTATGAAGTGCGTATTGGCACCCCGATAGCCGACCTGCTAAACAACGCTGATGTTAATCGCCAAGCTATGCAGCGGCTGATTATCGGCGGACCGATGATGGGCATTACCGTCACCAATGAGCAGATTCCGGTCATCAAAACCACTAACTGCCTGATCGCTGCCAGTATCGATGAGATGCCAGCGCAACCGCCGGCACAAGCCTGTATTCGTTGCGGTATGTGTGAACAGGTTTGCCCAGCAGAACTGCTACCGCAACAGCTTTACTGGTTCGCCAAAGGCAAAGAGTTTGATAAAGCACGTCATCACAACCTATTTGACTGCATCGAGTGTGGTGCGTGCTCCTATGTCTGCCCGAGTAACATACCGCTGGTACAGTATTATCGCTTTGCTAAGGCCGAGATCCGCAAAGAAGATGACGAGCAGCGTAAAGCAGACCATGCACGTATTCGTTTTGAAGCTCGTGTTGCCCGCCTAGAACGAGACAAAATCGAGAAAGAGGAACGCCGCAAACAACGGGCGATCGAAGCGGCTGCGGCTCAAGCAGCGAAGAAGGATGCAGCCCTGAGCAAAACGACTTCATCAACCACGAGTACCGCTGATGCCGGTATCCCTGACCTGAAGCAACTTAAAAGTAATGCGGCAATCGCCCGTACGAAGCTCAAAAAAGCGGAAAAAGCCTTGGCTAACGCCCAAGACAAAGGGCTCGACGGCATTGAAACCCTACAGAACACTCTAAAGCAACTGCAGTTGAAATCAGATCAGGCCGAAAAAGCCTACAGCGAAGCACAAAACGCACCGGCAAAAAGCGCCGCGCCTCCCGTGACCGATCTGAAGCAGTTAAAGAGCAATGCTGCCATCGCCCGAACCAAGCTGAAGAAAGCTGAAAAACTACTGAGTGCCGCGCAATCCAGTGGCGAAGGTGATATTGCAGCACTCGAAGCCCAGGTTAGCGCTCTACAGGAAAAGTCAGCCCAGGCTGAAGCGGCTTACAAAGCAGCCGAAAACGGCACTAACTCAGCGAGTATTGCTATCGACACCTCGGCACTGGACGCTGAAATCACCGCTCTACAAGGTAAGATAACGAAAGCAGAAAACGCCTGGAAAGCAGCGGTTGAAGCCGCCAGTCCAGCCGCCGACAAGATGGCTGCCGGGGTTGATAAGCTGAAAGCTAAATTAATCGGCCTTGAAGCTGAGCGCCAACAAGCTCTCACTTCTGCCGCACCAAGCACGCCCATCGACACATCAGACCTCGAAGCCGAGATCAATACCTTACAAGGTAAAATCGCTAAGGCTGAAAGTGCTTGGAAAGCCGCCGTCGAATCGGCCAGCCCTGCTGCCGATAAAATGGCCGCCGGAGTTGATAAGCTAAAGGTTAAATTAACCGGTCTAGAAGGCGAGCTGCAACAAGCCCGCGCTACGGCACAACCGAGCACAACCATCGACACTTCTGCTCTCGAAGCTGAGATCGCCACTCTGCAAGGCAAAATCGATAAAGCTGAAAACGCTTGGAAAGCGGCCGTGGAATCCGCCAGCCCTGCCGCCGATAAGATGGCCGCCGGCGTTGATAAGCTAAAAGCGAAGCTGAAAGAGCTGCAAGATGAACTCGCGCACACCAGCGGCGCTCAATCTGTACAGTCGGCGCCAGATGCAACACCTGCGGTTATTGACGTTAAAGCGTTGAAACAGCAGGTATCGATTATGCGCACCAAACTCAAGAAAGCGGAAAAGCAGTTAGCAGAACAGCCCGAAGACGGGGACAATAGCGCTCTAATCGCCGAGATCGAAGCACTCAAAGCACGCCACGATGCAGCCAAGGCTTCCTTTGATGCTGCCGAAGCGGAAAAAATTGCGGCGGCAGCGGCACAGGGCATCAATTTGAAACAACTCAAAATTGATGCGGCCATGGCGCGGGCTGCAGTGACGAAAGCGGAACGGGCCTTGAGCAAGGCAGAACCAGACAAGCGACAAACCCTAGAAGCAGAACTGCTCACCGTTCGTGCGGAGGCGGAAAAACTAAACGCCACCCTCGAACGTTTTTCCGACTAACCTCCCCAGACACCGCTGTCGTACAGCACAGTCTGAAGATGTCAGTCAGGAGAGTCAGTTTGGATTTTTTAATCATATTAAACACAGGTTTAGTGAGATCTCCTTAACTAAACCTTCTGTTAAATAAAGCGGCAGACCTGAGTAAACAGAATGGCACTGATCCGAATCACATCACCCCACGCACACCGGGCAGGCAATACCGGTAACGTGATGCTTACCGTGTTGATGGCAACCCTCCCTGGGCTGGCGGCCATGACCTTCTTTTTTGGTTGGGGCACGCTGATCCAAGTACTCTGGGGTTCCCTCTTGGCCGTCGCGCTGGAAGCGATCTGCGTTAAGTTGCGTCAACGCCCCGTCAGCTTTTACCTAACCGACTACAGCGCGATTGTGACCGCCGTACTACTAGGGCTGGCACTGCCACCCTTCGCCCCGTGGTGGGTGATGACGGTGGGCATTATTGTCGCCATTATCATTGCCAAGCAACTCTACGGCGGTATGGGCAGTAATCCCTTTAATCCCGCGATGGTTGCCTATGCATTGCTGCTGGTATCGTTTCCCGTACAGATGACCAGTTGGGCTGGCCCCTTTGTGATGATCGGTGATGGCTGGTCGGTGCTTTCCTTAGGCGATACCTTGGCGGCCATTTTCGGCACCGCGGGGCCCGCCGTCGATGCCCATACTATGGCGACGCCGCTGGATATTATGCGTCACCGTGGTGGTTTTACGACAGAAGAGATGTGGGTTGAAAATGCCTTATTGGCCAATGGTATCGGTGCTTGGCACGCCGTCAGCGCAGCCTACTTTATGGGTGGCGTATTTCTGCTATATAAAAAAATCTTCACCTGGCACACTCCGGTCGCGCTGTTAGGCAGCCTAACCCTACTGTCAACCCTGTCTTTCCTCTTGATGCCTGCCCAGTATCCCGATCCGTTTTTCCACCTGACCACCGGTGCCACCATGCTGGGGGCGTTCTTTATCGCCACCGATCCGGTCACCTCAGCCACTAGTAATAAAGGCAAGCTATGGTTTGGCGTAGGGATAGGCATACTGATATTTATTATTCGCACTTGGGGTAACTACCCCGATGCCGTCGCCTTTGCGATACTACTAATGAACCTCTGTGCCCCCTTTATCGATCAATACACCCAGCCCCGCAGCTATGGTCATGCCAAACCCAACCGGGGGATGAAATAATGGACATGTTAACCGCTATCCGCAACAGCGCACTCGGGCTGAGCATCTTTGCCGTGATCACTTCTGGCGCTATTGCCCTGACACAGATCTCGACCCAAGATCAAATCAAGCTCAATGAACGGGAAGCACGTGCCAAAGCACTGTACCAGATTGTACCCAAAGACAGCATTGAGAATAACCTGCTGGAAGATACCCTCTCGATCAATGAGCCGGCTTTAACCGGCAGCACCGTACCGGTCGATCTATTTCGGGCGCGTCGCAATGGTCAGGTGACCACAGTGATTATCCCCGTCACCGCACCGGATGGTTATACCGGCAATATCGATATGATTGTCGGTATCAATGCCGATGAGTCCGTCGCCGGCGTTAGGGTATTAGCCCATAAAGAAACCCCCGGACTGGGCGACAAAGTCGAGCTGAAAAAATCGACCTGGCTACATGGCTTCGATGGCCAGCGCTATAACGGCGATGACGATCCTTCCTGGGCTGTCAAAAAAGATGGCGGACGCTTCGATCAATTTACCGGCGCAACCATTACCCCCCGAGCCGTGGTTAACGCGACGGCTCGGGCAATTCACTATTTTCGCGAACACAAAACCGCGCTATTAGAAGCCAGATCTAATCTGAATTCAACGCCGGCTGGAGCAGAATAAAATGGCGAATGATTATAAAAAAATCACCCTCGATGGGCTCTGGGATAACAATCCAGCCTTGGTACAACTGCTCGGCCTTTGTCCGCTGCTCGCGGTTACTGGCACCGTTGTTAATGCCATGGGCTTAGGCCTTGCCAGTACCATCGTACTGATCGGATCAAACCTTAGCATCTCGATGTTCCGTAAGCTGATTCCTGAATCCGTACGCTTGCCGGTTTTCGTTATGATTATCGCCTCGTTCGTCACCTGTATTGAGCTGCTCATGCAGGCATACACCTATGAGCTATACACTATTCTCGGCATCTTTATTCCGCTGATCGTCACCAACTGCGCCATTATGGGCCGGGCCGACGCCTTTGCGATTAAAAACCCCGTCGGCGCTTCGCTACTCGATGGCGCCATGATGGGGCTTGGTTTCACCTTGGTATTGATGGTATTGGGGGGGATACGCGAAATTCTTGGCCTAGGGACACTGTTCAGCGATATGCAATTACTATTTGGTCCGGCAGCTGAAAGCTGGAAAATAGTGATTGTCGAAGACTATGTCGGCTTTCTGTTCGCTATCCTACCACCGGGAGCCTTTGTTGGTATGGGATTGCTTATCGCCGTGAAAAATATTATCGATAAGCGCTTAGAAGAAAAACGTAAAGCACCGGCCGCCCCTACGGAACCAAGCGGTGAAACTCGCCGGGTACGGGTAACCGGTAATATCTCTTAGATCCAATGACTTGCTGCGAGCCCTGCAATTCTAGGTCTCGCAGCGAGCAGTGAATGATCCTCACGGCCCGCCCCTTTGCGTGCTATGATGGTCTGTCCTTCCTGCACATCATGACAATCCTTCCTGTGTAGCCTCGGCTAAGTTCAAAAGCTCCATGATTACTCTATCCATTTAACAGACCCGGCACCTCTCTGTGGCGCCTAATCGTTCGGTTAAAACGAGTAATGGTGGTTGTTCTGTAAATATTCAATATTTCCTGGAGCACTAACATGAGCAAAGATAAGAACAGCAAGAAAGAGTCGAAGAAAAAACCACTCATGACCGCCAAAGAGAAAAAAGCGGCGAAACGAGATAAGGGCGAAGCAAGTGGATTATTAGGTGAGCATCGCTAAAGGCAACGGCAAGCCATCATCTGCCACCTGAGTAGCTTTACGCATCACCGATGACAGAGCATTTACTACCCTAGCGATAGCAAAGATAATTGCCATCGAGTAAAGACAAAAAAAGCGACCACTGGGTCGCTTTTTTTAGCTAATTATCGCGTTATTCAGCCTGATCAGGCTTTTCAGTGCGGTAACCGGGTTTAGCCAGAATCTCTAAATAGAACGATTCTTGGTTTTTAGCTTCAACTTCAGAGATCTTTTTCGAGATCTCAGATGAATGAATAACCGAACTAGTGGCTTCATCATCGCCGAAACGGCAATCAAAATCCCAGAAATCAGCATTTTCGGGCAGCGCCTTGTTGCGCTCTCTTTTTAAATATTTTTTAACTTCATGCTTAATCGCATCAACATGCCGCGGAACGGTGAGCTTAGGGTGCGCTAAGTGAAACGTCTTTTTCATTGTAATTCCATAAGGGTGACTGGTATGGGTTCTCAATACCATTTAATCGTGTGGCTAAACGTATCAGCTGAGGTGTAAAGAAGCTGTATTGATGAGACGATCACTGCCGACTCATAAAATCCTCTATAAATAATGCAATCCTTTCACCCAAATGGCCTTCGAATCCATCAAGGCTTTTACCGAACAACGCTAAGTACCGTACAGCTTGAGCATAGCTTAATCTCTTGCCGACCACATTATATTCTATTTCAGGCAGTGTTTTACTGTTTCTCGGCACGATATTCAATCTTATAATATCGCCATCCTGTGATTGGCTATTTAACTGGGCAAAGCGACAGAAAGCATCGACTAAGTTTTTACCATTGGGGCCCAAGCATCCGGGTTCAACCCGATAGATAACCAACAGTTTTTTATCCTCAGCTAACGGCGAAGCACTCACCATATAGACAATCTCCAAGTCAATAAACACCGCTGTTAACTATATCTCAGTCATCCAACTGATAGCTATCATCACAGAGGTATTAGAGCAACGCTGAACGATTTTCATCACCAACACTGATTTGATGCACCCGTTTGATTAAGATTAGCGCAGTATTGGATGCTGACAAGACAACCTTGCCCAAGAGCCGGCGCTTGCCCGAACCCACTCAGCCCGATACCATACGGCTCCCGACAACTGCTAACGAATGTTAATCCATGAACGCTGCCAAACGCTACGAAATATTTGCTCGCCTACGTGAAGCCAATCCACACCCAGTGACCGAGCTTGAATACAGCAGTCCATTCGAGCTATTAGTGGCCGTTACGCTATCAGCTCAAGCAACAGATGTAGGGGTCAATAAAGCCACCCGTAAGCTGTTCCCGGTAGCTAATACACCGTCAGCGATCTACGCATTAGGTGTGGATGGTTTAAAGCAATATATAAAGACCATCGGCCTGTATAACGCCAAAGCCGAGAATATAATCAAAGCCTGTAAAATATTGATCGAGCAACACGACTCCATCGTGCCAGATAATCGGGAAGATCTTGAAGCTTTACCGGGCGTGGGTCGTAAAACCGCTAATGTCGTGCTCAACACCGCCTTCGGGCAGCCAGCAATGGCAGTAGACACCCATATTTTCAGAGTAGCGAATCGCACTAAAATTGCACCGGGCAAAAATGTATTGGAAGTCGAGAAAAAACTCATGCGCTTTGTGCCAAAAGAGTTTCTTATTGATGCCCACCACTGGCTTATTCTACATGGACGCTATACCTGTATCGCGCGTAAACCCCGTTGTGGCTCCTGCCTGATTGAAGACCTGTGTGAATATAAAGAGAAGGCAGAATAACCCTCTCTTTAACCCACTCTCAAAGCAAAACAATATTGATCAGTGTGAACCTTTATACTCCCGTAACTGCGTGATCTCATCCGCACTAAGCCAGTCATCTACCCAAGCACTGACGGCACCATTGGCCGACACCGCTTTACACCAATCATTGTAAGCCTGCACATGTAGCAATGTGATTGCGTAATTGGTGGTTTCATTCAATGTACAGCGTGCCGGAAACCGGCCATTACATTCAAACTGCTGGTTAACCCAGTCAATCGTCTTGCCACTATGCACTTGGGCAGATACTGCTTGAAAAGATTTTTGACTGAGCTGACTCACTCCTTGTGCCGTTGCTTTAATCAGCGCTGGCTGGGTCCCTATTTGAAGCTCTGAAATTGCATCCATAAATCCTCCCTCACCGATAAACCTGACTCACCGGCAATGACTAAACTCTAGTCGCTTTAATGTACATAATAATTGATCTGGATCAGCGCAAATCTAAGCGTCAAGAAGGATTCATTTAGTAGCTATTTAGCCACATCGATACCCGACGGATGCGGCCAACATGGAGCGGTTATACACCGGACTAGTTGTACACATTTTCTGTGGATAAAACTGTTAATAGTATTGGGGCAGATGGCTAAAACGCCCGTGGTTATTGGCCCTGACACAAATCGTACACATAAACGACACACAAATTTAACTTATTATTTTTCAATAAGTTACGTATTTCAACAGGAATTTATAAAACTTTTTAGCGAACTTTAACCCGGCTGGGTAAAAGATTTTATTTTGCTGTGAATTAAATATTGCAATTTAGCTACAGCGCTGCTTTCGCCGTGTATAAAGAGAGTAGTTACTAACTATTTTTATGTAGCAACTTAGCGCCACTTATAGACGAAAATATGTAAGCGTAGACTGCTCACACCCTAGATCGCTTCGGTTACCTGAGAGTCATTGAGATTGATATTCCAAGGCAGCAGACTTTCAATATCTGTGGTCTTGGTATTGTTGATCCGTTTTAGCACGGCTGTCAGGTAAGCCTTTGGGTCGATACCGTTGAGCTTCGCTGTGCCCATGATGCTATAAAGCGCAGCACCATAATGCCCTCCATCCTCAGAACCGGCGAATAGGTGATTCTTCCGCCCCAGCGCTAGTGGGCGAATAGCCCGCTCAGCGGCGTTGTTGTCTATTTCTATACGGCCATCATCAAGATACCGCGTCAGGCTATCCCATTGTTTGCGAGCATAGTTGATCGCTCGTCCCAAAGCCGAGCCTTTAGAGCATTGTCGAAGGGTCTGATCTAACCAGGTATACAGATCATCCATCAAAGGTTTGGCATTTTTCTGCCTATCATATTGCCGTTCATCCGGCGGCTTACCCTTGATCTGTTTTTCAACCTGATACAACGCGTTTATTCGTTCAACGGCTTCCAGCGCAACAGGGCTTTTTGTCGATTCAGCAAGCTCGAAGAACTTTCTGCGGACATGAGCCCAGCAACCCGCTCGCGTGATGCCGGACTGAACGGCAAGGTTATAACCCGCATAAGCATCAGTCTGGATGATCCCGCGATAACCCTTCAAGTGAGCGGCAGGTTCTTTTCCTGACCGGGTGGTACTGTACTGGAACCAAACAGCAGGCGCTGCATCGCCTCCCCAGGGACGATCATCTCGTACGTAGTTCCAGTAGCGCCCCGTTAGGGTTTTGTTATTTCCGGGCTTGAGCGTTGGTGCCGTTGTATCATCCGCATGGAGTTTGTGTGCTGACATCACATGCGTGCGGATGGCCTGCACCAAGGGCTCTAACAGCGCACCGGCACGGCCAACCCAACCCGCTAACGTCGAACGATCCAGTTCGATATCTGAACGCTTGAAGCGTCCTTCCTGACGATAGAGTGGCAAGTGATCTGCGTATTTATCAACGATGACCTGAGCGATCAGTGCAGCCGAGGCGATCCCTTTATCAATGACGCGTTCTTGCGCAGGTGCTTGAGCGATCTGATCGCAAGCACTACAGCCATACTTAGGGCGAACCTGTTGCAGAACCACATACTGTTCCGGCACCACGTGCAGCATCTCAGAGAGGTCTTCCCCGATTAGTTTCATCTTCCCTCCACAGTCAGGACAGTGACAGCTTGCGGGTTCATGACGGCGCTCTTCACGCGGGAGTGATTCGCTAAAGCGTTTACGGCCGCGCGAGGTGGAAGATGACCGCGCAGACACTGTGGAGTTTGGCGATATCTGAGCGATCGCTGTTTCGGTATCTTCGATCAGAAGATCAAGCTGATCAGTACTATCCGTGCGTTCACTGGAACGGCCAAAACGGTTCCGAAGCAGCGCAGCAAGACGTAGCTCAAGATGCTCATTTCGGGTCCGCTCCACCGTCAGATTCTGCTGCATAGAAAGCACTATCTGCTTGAGCAGTTCAGGATCATTGGGCAGGGAATCAGCGGTCATTTTCATGAGGTATATTTTATCAGAATACCCTCTGAAATCCGCGTATTTATTAGATTTTCAAGCAGACAAATGTGGTCGATTAGTACGTTTGGGAGCTCTCCAGTCTATCCCTTCGAGCAGCATAGAGAGCTGCGCAGTCGATAGGTGAATAACGCCATTTTTCGCCTGAGGCCAAACGAATCGGCCCTGTTCAAGACGCTTATAAAACAGGCAGAGTCCTTGACCGTCCCACCAGAGCACTTTGATCCGGTCACCACGCCTTCCTCTGAACACAAAGAGCTGCCCTGAAAAGGGATCTTTATCAATCTGATATTGGACAACACCAGCAAGACCATCAAAGCCTTTGCGCATATCCGTATGACCGGCGATCAGCCAAACACGTGTACCTGAAGGTAACCCCATCATACCAGTGCCCTCAAGATCTGACCGAGCTGGGTATCCGTCGGATTACTCAAATTGAGCTGATGGCCTGAGTTAAACCGGATACTCATAACTGACATAGAGGGCCGTGTCGACTCTGGTGTCTGCGCACATGGTTGGTGATTTGGCGCGTGCTGATCAGTTGAATCATCAACAACAATCATAGGTATCATGGGCGAGTTTGCTTTCTTAACCCAGCGAGCCTCGTTCCGAAACTCTCTAATCCAGTTCGACAACATATTTGCGTTGATGTCATATTCACGCGCAATCGCCGCCTTAGACTCAGGGCCTGTAATCGCTTCATGAACTATCTTGAGTTTCAGTTCGGGGGAATATCGACGTCGTGGCGGTAGTGTGGATTTATGCATGTTACGTTCCCATCTATTTTTAAATGGGAACTTCGCATCTCACTTATTTTCAGGCAACGTGTGAGCAGTCGACGCTTACGAAAATATTTACCTAAATACAAGTGGTAAAACGTACAAATTCACACCAAATACAACCCCAATAAACGGTGAGTTCAAACGCCCCCATGAGCCTTAAACTGGGAAAATGGATGGCCGGTTACATTGCCAATGTAACGAGAGAAAATAGGTAAGCTTGGACTCAATACCAACCAAGCGAAAATTAACGCTGCTTCCAACCCCGTAATAAAGACTCTCAGTCACTATTCACTCGACGGCAACGTGACAAGCATTAAGGTTGGATCGCAGTGCTGGGCAATAAGAATAACGAGGGTTTAAAACGCGTAGACGCCCGGCTCTTACAGAACTAAGCAGAGCGTGCGACAAAGATGAAGGATAATGATATATATCGCGCTGTGCAGATAACAACGCAGCTAAAGGGCCTGTTTATAATCCAACCCTTTTTATAAGGCGTCAATGCTTAACGATTAAGCCTTAGTGCTGGCCCAAACAGTTTTGCCCTTCTGCAACAGAAGCCACAACTGTTCCACCTTTTCTCTGGCCCAGGGCGTCTTACGTAAAAACTTCAGACTCGACTTAATGCTCGGGTCACTCTGAAAGCAGCGAATATTAATCCGTCGCCCTAACTCCTCCCAGCCATATTCAGCTTCGAGATCAGTCACGATCTGTTGCAAGGTAACCCCATGCAGAGGATTATTTTTTTGCGTACCCCCGGTGGTATTCTCGATCATTGTTCAGCATCCTGCGGGTCCATTTTGGCACGCTCATCCTTTGAGATATAACGCGGCTTACCCGATACATGAACTTTTGCATTGGCTTTCTTCGCCCGCTTTTTCAAAATACTGTTTATCTTCTTTTTTCTGTTCATCAATACGGCGCCTGAAATATGATCGGGTACAAAAGTAGTGTCTATTCTACCGAAGTTTAGCTCTCGGTTCAGAAGATCGTTAACTGAAAATGTCTGAAGCGCCTCTAACACGACAGAGACTCAATCTCATCAGCAGGGTCTAGCACCGCTAAATCTTAGCGACTTAGCTTTACATTGCTAACGGTGTATTCCTAGAGGCTTATTCTTACTAGATGCTTATTCCTAGAGGCTTGGCCTTAAGGCTGCACTGTCAACCGACACATCCATGCATTACCGTCAGCACCCACACAACCGTTGCCTATAAACTGTCACTTATTCAAGCTTTTTGTCATGCACAAATTCTGTGGATAACTCAGTGCATTACTTTTTGGTAAGTCGCTGGGAAGGTGATAGTACGGGGCTTCAAGAAAATTGTCTATAAAAGCATCACAACAGAACAACTCTATTTATTTTCAATAAGTTAGGCTCTAGCCCCCCCGCAAGACGGTATAACTTAACAACATTGATACACTATCATCGCTGGCAACTCTAAGCTGTGAAGAACTTTTAAGCCTCGCCTTTTTTAACCTCGCGCTACGCTGGCTAAAATTTGCCTATCCGATAGCATCATATTGTTATCCACTAGTAGCCCTTTAGACTCATTCGGTAAGAAATTTTAGATCATAAAAAGAGAATGGCCGCTATCGCATCGGCGTCGCACGACGCAACTAGCGAGCAGGAAATGATAGTTCTAGCTGATAACTTAAGCTTAAAAAATCAGCGACGAGAATTTAGAGGATTAAATCGATCAATCTTCTAGTAGCTCAATTTCAACATGGGATACCGGTTTACAACAACAGGCAAGAATCTCATCACCTACCGTGTCATACAGTGCATCTTGAACTTCTTCGACCTCGCCTTCGATCAAACGCACCCGGCAGCAACCACAGTAGCCGCCGCGACAGTTATAAGGCGCAGGAATTTCCTGAGCTTCCAACGCGTCCAGCAAGGAGTATTCATACTGATAATAGAAGGTGCTGTGATTATTGACCTTTATTCTCGGTATTCCAGACATGACCTTTTCCTTAGAGGTCGAAACCATCGAAGTCATCTTCACCCATTTCATTATCAATCGCTCCCACTAGATAGGAACTAATTTCGGCTTCCTGAGGTGCAACCTGCACATTGTCACTCACCAGCCACGCATTCATCCAAGGTAGTGGATTTTGCTTCGCTGGGAACATTTCGTTTAGGTTGAGCGCTTTCATCCGCACATTGGTAATATATTCAACGTAATCTGACAAAATACGCGCATTAAGACCGATCATTGAGCCATCTTTAAAGAGATAACCCGCCCACTCTTTCTCTTGCTCAGCCGCTTCACGGAAGATCTCATACACCTGAGGCTCACACTCTTTAGCGATCGTCTTGAACTCAGGGTCGTCGGCACCGGACGCCAACATATTAAGCATAAACTGAGTTCCCGTGAGGTGAAGTGCCTCATCCCGAGCAATCAATTTAATAATTTTGGCGTTACCTTCCATAATGGCCCGTTCAGCAAAGGCGAACGAACAAGCGAAGCTAACGTAGAAGCGAATCGCTTCGAGCACGTTTACCGAGACCAGCGTTAGGTACAGCTTGGTTTTAAGATTATACAGGCTAGTATCGTAGGTTTTGCCATCAATAAGGTGCTCACCCGGCCCCTGTATCATATAGACGTTCACCAATTCGATGAACTCATCATATAAACGAGTCACGCTACGTGCCCGCTTGACGATCTCTTCGTTGGTCACGATCTCGTCAAACACCTCTGACGGTTCGGTCAGGATATTACGGATGATATGGGTATATGAACGACTGTGGATCGTTTCACTGAAAGACCAGGTTTCTAGCCAGGTTTCTAACTCAGGCAGCGATACCACCGGTAGGAACGCAATGTTAGGCGAACGTCCCTGCACAGAATCCAACAGCGTCTGATACTTCAGGTTACTAAGAAAGATATGCTTCTCGTGATCCGGCATCACCATAAAGTCTTTACGGTCAGTCGAAAGATCGACCTCTTCAGGACGCCAAAAAAAGATAGCTGCTTATCGATTAGCTTCTCAATAATTGGGTATTTCTGTTTGTCGTAACGGGCGACATTAACGTTATGGCCAAAAAACATCGGCTCTTTAGTGGCATCGTTGAAAGTCGGATCAAACGTTGAATATAGCATGTCGCGTCATTACTCTTACCCTGATAACAGGGTCAAAACTGATTGCCGGCGGATAACCACCGGGCCTGAAATTGATTAACGTGGAGCCTTACAAGCCTATAGCTTGCAAGCACCACTGTCACAACCGGTCATATCATCATGTTGGTCGGTCGCACCATCACGGGTGTTATGGTAGTAGAGAGTTTTAACACCGTATTTATAAGCGGTTAACAGATCTTGAAGTAACCGTTTCATCGGCACTTTTTCGCCCGGAAACTTAGCAGGATCGTAGTTAGTATTTGCCGAAATAGACTGATCGACAAACTTTTGCATAATGCCTACCAGCTGCAGATAACCTTCGTTATTAGGAATTTGCCACAGAAGTTCGTAATCATCTTTCAGCTCGGCATATTCCGGCACAACCTGCTTCATCACACCATCTTTACTGGCTTTCACACTCACATAACCACGTGGCGGTTCAATACCGTTGGTTGAGTTAGTGATTTGAGAAGAGGTTTCGCAAGGCATCAAGGCGGTCAAGGTACTATTACGCAGGCCAAATTCGCGGATATCTTCACGCAGCGTTTCCCAGAAGTAGTGCAATGGTTCATCACAGAACTCATCAACTTCGCGCTTATAAGTATCGGTCGGCAAGATCCCTTTAGCGTAATTAGTCTCGTGGAATAACTTACAAGGCCCCTGCTCTTTCGCTAACTGATTCGATGCCTTCAACAGGTAATACTGCACAGCTTCAAATGTCTTATGTACCAAACCGTTAGCCGAACCATCAGAGTAACGAACCCCATTTTTAGCGAGGTAGTAAGCAAAGTTAGTAACACCTACGCCTAGCGTACGACGATTCATCGAGGCAATTTTAGCCGCCTTGATCGGGTAGTCCTGATAATCCAGCAGACTATCCAGTGCCCGCACAATCAGATCGGCTAGATTTTCCAATTCATCCAGATTATCCAAAGCGCCAAGGTTAAAGGCAGACAGTGTACACAGGGCGATCTCGCCCTCTGGGTCATTAATATCGTTCAACGGTTTCGTTGGCAACGCAATTTCAAGACAGAGGTTAGACTGCTTAACGGGCGCAACCTTGGCATCAAATGGGCTGTGGGTATTACAGTGATCCACGTTCTGAATATAGATGCGACCGGTAGAGGCGCGTTCTGATGCCAGAATACCAAACAGCTCAATCGCTTTAATGGTCTTCTTACGAATAGATTCATCCTGCTCATACTTCACATACAGACGTTCAAACTCGGCCTGATCGGCAAAGAAGGCATCGTAGAGCCCTGGCACTTCATGGGGACTAAAGAGGGTGATATCGCCCCCCTTAATCAAGCGGGTATACATTAGCTTGTTTAGCTGCACACCATAATCTAGGTGACGCACCCGGTTCTCTTCTACACCCCGGTTGTTTTTCAACACCAGCAGGGATTCAACTTCGAGATGCCAAAGCGGGTAAAACAGCGTTGCCGCACCACCACGAACACCACCCTGTGAACAGGATTTTACCGCCGTTTGGAAATACTTATAAAAAGGAATACAACCGGTGTGGAATGCTTCACCACCACGGATAGGGCTACCGAGTGCACGAATACGGCCGGCGTTGATACCGATCCCAGCCCGCTGGCTAACATACTTAACAATCGCACTGGCAGTGGCATTAATCGAATCGAGTGAGTCACCGGATTCGATCAGCACACAAGAACTGAACTGACGAGTAGGAGTACGCACCCCAGCCATAATCGGCGTTGGCAACGACAGTTTAAACAGTGAGCAGGCATCATAGAAACGACGCACATACTCTAACCGAGTATCTTTCGGATAGTTAGCAAACAGGCAAGCGGCCACCAGCATATAAAGGATCTGAGGGCTCTCATAGATTTCATGGGTGACCCGGTTCTGAACCAGATACTTACCTTCCAGCTGTTTAACGGCAACATAGCTGAAGTTCATATCCCGACCATGATCGAGGTATTCGTTAAGCAAATTAAATTCTGCTTCGCTGTAATCTTCTAATAAGTGCTTATCATAACGACCGGCATCCACCATCTTAGCCACATGGGTTAAAAGGTGGGGAGGCTCAAAACTATCAAAGGCACGCTTACGCAAATGGAAGATAGCCAGACGGGCAGCCAGATACTGATAATCAGGCGCATCCTCTGAGATAAGGTCTGCCGCTGACTTAATCAGGGTTTCATGGATATCAGCGGTTTTAATACCATCGTAAAACTGAATGTGAGCTTTGAGTTCTACTTGTGAAACTGAGACATTCTGCAGGCCATGAGCGGCCCAGATAACGACTCGGTGAATTTTTTCAAGGTCTAGAGTTTCCTGTCGACCATCCCGCTTCGTTACCAATATGTCTTGCATTTCGCGTTCCCAAGTATGAAAAAATAACGTTTACGAAGGCTTCTTAACTGAACCTTTTCGAGTGGCCGGATACGAATAAAGACAGATATACATGTCGAATTTTCCGATCTCCTCAACACCCTACCCAAATCTTGTGTTGATTCCGCCTGTGTCACACTACATGTTGTGCGCACCTAAATAGCAGGCACTAAATATAGTGATAAACAACAAAATTACAACTCTTGATTTTGGCCTTTTATGGGTGTAGTCGACCCGTAAAAATAGGTCAAAAGCCCGTGCCATCGGCATTGTAGAAAACAGCCCTAAAATAAGAAAAATTTTAATTAAAAAGCACATGTTGATTAATTCTAATAATCACAGAAAAGACCTTAGCTAATCTAAAAAAGAATCATCTTTTCGCTTTACAGCAGCGCCACAAATCAATAGTATACGCGCTCTCTGTGGTGGGGTTCCCGAGTGGCCAAAGGGATCAGACTGTAAATCTGACGCGCGAGCTTCGGTGGTTCGAATCCACCCCCCACCACCATCTCATTAAAAATAAATTAGCCTCGTTTATAGCGAGGCTTTTTTATGTCTGCGATTTATGAGAATTAGGGGGTGGGTGAGAGCCGCCGATGTGGTTCGAGCCGAAGTGAGCTTGCGAACGAAGACAACGTTGCGCGCTCTTTGCGCAACGGCCCGAAGGGGAATAATCCCCCCACCACCATCTCATTAAAAATAAATTAGCCTCGTTTATAACGAGGCTTTTTATGTCTAGGATTTATGAGAATTAGGGGATGGGTGAGAGCCGCCGATGTGGTTCAAGTCGAAGTGAGCTTGCGAACGCAGACAACGTTGCACGCTCTTTGTGCAACGGCCCTAAGGGGAATAATCCACCCACCACCATCTCATTAAAAATAAATCAGCCTCGTTTATAGCGAGGCTTCTTTATGTCTGCGATTTATGAGAATTGGTATGGGTGAGAGTCGAACGCAACGAGACAACATTGACGCTTGCGGCAATGGCCCTGCAAGGGTGAGCGATGCTCAGCGAATAATCGCCGATGTGGTTCGAGCGAAGTGAGCTTGCGAACGAAGACAACGTTGCGCGCTCTTTGCGCAACGGCCCGAAAATAACCTGGTGATTTTTCGATCAAGACAACACAAGCCAATCGCAACAAAATTTACCGCGATTCAAGACGCAACCCCTTCCCTAAAACAACACCTCAAATCAATATCTGACAGATTAATTAGCTCTCCCTCTGTACCTCACCGTTATCCTGTGCCAATGTGTGGGAAAAATGTAATAGCACGGAGACTTACATAATGCCTTATACAAACGATATTTTGGAAGAAGTTAACATGCTCATTCGCTTTAGCCAAAGCAGTGATCATCAGGGCCTCAAAGTGCATCACGACGTTGCCGCACCCGCATTAGTGGAAGCGACTCAGCGTCTGTTTGATAAAAAGCTGATCACGCTATTTGATGGTGGCTACCTGACCCCCCTCGGCCATGAAGCAGCAGATCATGCACATGCACTCATGAACATTCTTAATACAGCTGAATAAGACCACTATGCATCAACCGGATGTCCTTATCGAAGATATCAGTGTCTGGGAAACCCAGATGTTTACTGTGCAGAACCCATTACACAGTGATATCCGTGCCCCGCTGCTAGAACTTATCTACCACTTGCGGGATAACCAACAACAGGCGATAGAGAGCGAGGTTGCACCCACGGCAAAACACGCTCTTTATGAAAGCACCCTCGACCTGTTACAGCGTCCAGATGAGGTAATTTCAGAGCTGCGCGAGTTTATTGAAGCAATGCTCGTGACTGTTGCCAGCGCTGTTAATGAACCCTTCTGGCCTGAAGGCGCTCAGGCTAGAGCCGACATTGTCGAATCTTGGTTTCATATTACCGAGGATGGTGGCTACCACGACACCCACGCACACCCTAACTGTTCTTGGTGTGGTATCTATTATATCGACGCCGGAGAGTGTGATATCAATAGCCGCAATGGTATCAACCGTTTTTATGATCCGCGCCACGGTGCAGACCAATACCTTGATGCAGGTACCGCTTATCTCAACGGCACTGGCAGTTGGGATTTTTCACCAATTGAAGGCCAAGTGGTTATTTTCCCCTCCTACCTCAAACATGCCGCAATGCCCTATTTCGGCCAGAAAGATCGTGTGATTATCGCCTTTAATAGCCAGATACACTTTCAGGAATAAACTCGAGGAGCCCCCAATGAAGCAGATTCTGGTGTACGCCGATTCACTCAGCTGGGGGATTATTCCTGATACGCGTCATCGGTTCGACTTTTCACAACGCTGGCCCGGTAAACTCGAACAACGCCTCAATGATCAACATCAGCCAGTCCGTGTTATCGAAGATTGCCTCAACGGGCGCCGAACGGTACTCGAGGATCCATTCAAACCCGGGCGCAATGGTGCCGCCGGTATACAACAAACAATCGAAATAAACACCCCACTCGCATTAGTCATTATCATGCTCGGTAATAATGACTTTCAGAGCCCTCATACCTTTACCGCAGCCGAGGCCGCCCAAGGGGTTGCCACGCTGGTGCAGAATATTCGTCAAGCTCCGATAGAGCCCGGCATGCCAATAGCAGATATTTTAATCTTAGCGCCACCGCCCATTATCCAACCCAAAGGGAGCATCGCAGCTAAATTCAACGGCGCCGAGCACAAATGGGTTGGGTTTAATGACGCGTTACAACAGGTCGCAGCAACGCATAACTGTGATTTTTTTGATACCGGCAGCGTTATTAGCGCGAGCCTTAAGGATGGAATTCACCTCGATCTGGAACAACATCAACAACTGGCGCTATCGCTGCAATCGGTTGTCGAGGTAATATTAAACCGCTAGCTGAACTTCTTTTATAATCTAGCATCAGACCAATAATCTCTCACTTTTTTATGAACAGGATTTTCAATGCTCAACGCTCTCAGCTGTTTTGTACGCAGCCAATGGTACTGGCTAGCCATGATTTTTGGCGGGCTCATCATGGAGGCTGTCGCACTCTATTTCCAATACGGCCTAAACTACGGTCCCTGTGTTCTGTGCATCCATATCCGCATCTGGGTCATGGCCTTTATTATCCTCGGTATTGCGGGGCTACTGTGCCATAAGCGCCGCCCTCTAAGCCTGCTGATTAGCCTGCTAACTGTCATCGTAGCGATAGGCTTCACTGAACGTTCTTGGATGACCTTTGCCATTGAACGCAACCTGATTGATGGCAGTTGCTCCATGGGCTCGGGCTTGCCCGACTGGTTCGCCCTGGATAAATGGTTCCCCGCCATTTTTGAACCCTGGGAACTCTGCGGCTGGACTCCAGAATTACTATTCGGCATCACCATGGCTGAAGCACTAATGGTGGTTGGCCCATTCGCCATTATTGCCACCCTTTTCACTACCTATACCTTATACAAAAAATCAGTCTAACCGGTTGTTGTGCCAACCTAGGCAATAAACCGCGCCGATGAATAACCCACCACGGGGTTATTCATCAGCACTAATCATATTTATTGGATACCCTAAGCCTGCCTGCCATTATGCGAGGAGGTCTGTACGGTAACACAGCAAACACGCATGATGTGTAGTCTGGGCATAAGGCGTTATTTTTTAGCGCTACATCGCTCACTAACAACGGCACGCATAAGCTTAGAGCGAATATATCCAGTCAATCGAACGTTTTTGTACCCATACGATTGCACTCTGCCGGCCTGAATCGGTAGAATCCGGGGCCTTTCTCATTTATCACACAAGGATTTCAGCGTGCGCCTGGCAGAAATTGAAGCGATCTCTCTCAACGTCGGCATCACCATCTTTGCCGCTTACATCTTTTTTATCATCTATGATCTCGCCAAAAAATCGAATGCTGGTAAGTTTGGCACCATCGTGCTGTTCTTTGCATTAGGGCTAGGGCTGGCGGCCTTTTTGGTCAAAACGGTGATTATCTACATGATGGAAGGCTAAAACGATGCCAACCTAAAGCACCCACACCGGCTTATCGAAGCCCCACCAACGAGCCCTTATTGTCAGGGTTGTTTGGCCGTGATCGGTTGTAATTGAAAGCCGGGCAGCTGGACGTTAAATGCCCGACCAAAGCCGATAACTAAACGTCCTTTTAGTGGTTTCAAGCGAAATAACATAAAGTCTGGCAAGCTGCGTAATAGATCTACGGTGGCGCCATGCCTGTGCCGATACCGCTGCATTATCGGTTCATACTCGGGCGCAGTAACCTCGACTACATCAGCGCGACAGTGCAGCGCTAGCCGGTTTCGGGCAAACTGATTACGACTTTGAGCTTCATCCTCAATCAACATAACCCCCACTGCCGATGAATCTATTAAATTTTGTGTATGGCCAGCCAACTGACTAATAAAGATATACAGCTCATCCTCAAACAAAATAAAGGGTGCATAACTGGCTTCTGGTCCGGCCTCCCCCTGCGTAGCCAGCTGGACACTGTAACTCGATTCAAGCAAACGCTTTAACCACTCAAACGCCTCATCGTTCAGCCCCGCTGACTGCGCCATACGCGCCTCCATTAATTATCTGTTTAAACCTACTGACTATAAATATACCCTACAATCAGAGCAGATTGACGTATAATCAAACCCGTATAAAAAACTGATCAGGATTTGTAAATATGCAACAGAAAGTGGTTAAAGCCGGGGATATTTCAATCTCAAACGAGATGCCGATGGTTCTGTTTGGCGGCATGAATGTATTGGAATCAAGAGATCTAGCGATGCAGATCGCAGAACATTATGTTGAAGTCACCCGTCGGCTCAACATCCCCTATGTATTTAAAGCCTCTTTCGACAAAGCTAATCGCTCATCACTGACCTCTTTTCGCGGGCCTGGCCTAGACGAAGGTCTGAAAATCCTACAGGAGATTAAAGAGACCTTTAATGTTCCTTTGATCACCGATGTTCACGAACCCCATCAAGCGGCTCCGGTAGCCGAAGTCTGCGATATTATTCAACTGCCCGCCTTTCTATCCCGTCAAACCGATCTAGTGCAGGCCATGGCGGAAACCGGCGCAGTGATTAATATCAAAAAAGCTCAATTTCTTGCACCACAAGAGATGCGTCACATCCTTAACAAATGTGAAGAGGCCGGCAACAGTAACCTGATTCTGTGTGAACGCGGCAGCAGCTTTGGCTATAACAATCTGGTCGTAGATATGCTCGGCTTTTCTATTATGAAAGAGATGGGGTATCCCATCATGTTTGACGCCACCCATGCATTGCAAATGCCCGGTGGTCGCAGTGACTCCGCCGATGGCCGACGAGCACTGGTCGCGCAGCTTTCCCGAGCCGGCTTAGCCCAAGGGATTGCGGGTCTATTTTTAGAAGCCCACCCTGATCCAACTAAGGCTAAGTGCGATGGCCCCTGCGCCTTGCCATTAGACAAACTAGAGCCTTATCTCGCTCAAATGAAAGCCGTTGATGAACTGATCAAAAGCTTCCCACCGCTGGTTACTGAGTAATCAATAAGGCGGCCCTTTCAGGGCCGCTCAATCCGTTACCTAGGCAAACCGCCAACCCGTTCCTTGTATCTAAATGACAATGACACTTAACTCTTTGTTAGTCATACTCTATTATCGAATAAAACCGCGAGGATTCTCGATTACGGGTGCATGCAATGGCGACTTCACTAGAACCGATTTACGACGGACTCAAACCGGATCAGATCATTGGCCCGGATCATCATCAGTTCAAACTGACCAGCCTGTTACAACCTAACCGGTTTGGCCAACTTTGGTATGCAGAAGATCTATCCACCAGCCGTTCAGTGCCTGTCACACTGCAGATCTTCGACCCCTCGTTATTGAAACATCAGGGTTTTATCGACTCAGCACAAAAGCATATCGTCCTCAGTAAAAAATTCAGACACCCACATCTGGCAGAATATTACGGTATGTTCCGTCATAAAGGGGTGCTGCTATTTTTTGCCATGGAACTGATGGATGGCCTGACACTGGATAAATTGATTAACAGTGGCCAGATTAGCAAACTCAAAGATAATCAAAAGAAAGGCCTGTTACAGCAACTAGCAACCGCGATTGATAATGCCCACGCAGGGGCCGGACAGGCACACAAAGCAATCTGCCCTGAGTCGATCTTTATCAACAAGCAAGGTGGGGTAAAGCTGGCCAATTTTGCCTTTGATGAAGCGATGATCACTACCGGTGAAATGAGCAACACCCCCTCCTCTCATTTAGCCTATCAAGCACCCGAGTCATTTCATCCGACGCCGGTCACAATGAAAGCGGATATTTACGCTTTTGCTTGCATCGCCTATCAACTACTCAGTGGTAAAGCGCCCTTTCTCGTCAGTGATGATGAATCCATTCGGGTACGTAAAGAGCTTAAAAAACCGACCTCCCTCAATGCAGAACAGTGGGCCCTGTTACAAACAGGCTTAACTACCGATCCTGAGAACCGCCCTAGTCAGGCAGGTACATTACTCAAACAGATTCTCGATGCCGCCGACAAACCCAAAGAAGAAGACAATGATGACGAGGAAGCCCCCGCTCCACTGCTAGAACCTGAGGAAAGCAAAGGCCGCCGATGGCGTTTAAGCATGCCCCGTTGGGCAGTGCCTGTTCTCATTTTCGGGTTCGGCTTTTTATTGGGTTTCAGCATCGCCTTCTTTTTAGGCCTTAACAACACCCATAAAGTCGAGCTAGCACTGAATCAAACCCAAGCAGCATTACAGAAAGTCCAAACCGATATTGCCGACCTGCAAAGCACCCTGCGTGTTGAACGGGAACAGCGCTCCCTCGAAACCGATGCCCTTCAAGCAGAACTCAATGAGAAAATCAATGAAGTTAACAGTCTGCATAAAGAGCTATTGAGCGTAAAATTTTCCGACCCGGATAAGCTAACCGTCTTCACCGATCAGTTAGAAGATGGATTTAAAGGCCCGCAGATGATCATTATCCCCCGAGGTAGTTTTACCATGGGTGATCAAAAATTGGTGGGGGATGATAATGAACTACCCGCACATAAGGTGACCATCAGCCACCGGTTCGCCCTCGCACGCAATGAAGTTACCTTTAATGATTACGATTACTATGCTCGATCAATGGGGCGCCCGCTGCCCGACGATGAAGGTTGGGGACGTGGTAACCGCCCAGTGATCAATGTCAGTTGGAAAGATGCCAAAGCCTATGTGCAGTGGCTGGCCCTGTTAACGGGACAACCTTACCGCCTGCCAACTGAAGCCGAATGGGAGTATGTCGCGAGGGCCAATACCGACACCAACTACTGGTGGGGTGACAAATTAGAACCGCAGCGTGCTGTGTGTGGCGAGTGTGGCACCGAATGGGATGGTAAAAAAACCGCACCGGTGGCGTCCTTCCCACCCAATTCATGGGGCATTCATGATATGAACGGTAATGTCGACGAATGGGTCGAGGACTGCTATCAAGATTCCTATTTTGGCGCCCCGGATGACGGCTCAGCCATGATCGATGGTGAGTGTAATTTCCGAGTGATGCGCGGCGGCTCCTGGTTTGATATTGGCAGAGTGATCCGTTCATCCAGCCGCTATCGTTATTTACCGGAAAGCAGCAAAAATAGCTGGGGGTTCCGCATCGCTCTCGACCTGCCTAACAATACAACTGAGGAATAGTTGATGTTTAACCAAACACACGTTAGTGCGGGAGTGGTCGCCACACTGACCCTAAGCACACTATTAACCCAAGCCACAGCCGCTCCCTTGACGGTTGATGCGCAAAAACAGCAGGATCTATCGATCACGCTATACAACCAAAACCTCGGACTGGTCAGGGACGTGCGCGCGTTGCCCCCGATTAATGAGGGCCAAATACTCTATATCCGGGATGTTAGCCACCAGATCATGGGGCAAACCCTACAGGTTGAAAATGCCGGTAAGATTCTCGAACAGAACCTCAATAATCATCTAATCTCAGTACCGGCGCTGCTAAACGCCTATAGCGGTAAAATGATTCAATTAGCACGTTTTAACAGCGTTACCGGCACCGAAACCGTCAGCGCCGCACGTCTGTTAAGTGCCGATGGCAACCAAGCGCTGATCGAACAAAACGGTCATATCGAAACCTTGCCGGTTAACCAACAGGGCTGGCGCTTTATTTTCCCTACCCTACCTGAAGGAATGCAGGCTCGCCCAAGCCTAGAGATTCGTTCCGCAGGCACCACCAAAGCAAGCGATGCCGTGCTGACCTACTTGACCCAGGGGCTAAGCTGGCAGATGGATTATGCACTGATACTCAACAGCACCGGGGACCGACTTAAACTTGATGGCCTTGCTACCCTCAATAACCATACCGGGGTCGATTTTCGCAATACGAAAGTTCTCTTGATGGCAGGCCAAGTTAATCAGACTCAAGCGCCGATGATACGACAAAAAACGGTGATGCTGATGGCCGAATCAATGGCCGATAGCGGCGCACCACAATCTTTTCAAGATTATCAGTTATATCGCTTGCCACAACGCGCCAGCCTACTGAATGGACAAACCAAGCAGGTCAGTTTAATCAGTGCTGATCATGTGAAAGCGAGCAAAAGTTATCACTATCAATTTCAAGTATCCCCATCCTTGGATCGTCAGATCCTTGAGCAGAAACCAGATATCAATATTAGCTTTCTAAATACCCAAAAAGAGGGATTAGGATTTCCTCTTCCTGCGGGCACCGCTCGCGTGTTTAGTCCCGATGCTGACGGGGCACGCCACTTTATTGGCAGTGCCGCCATCGCCAACAGCAGCCAAGGGCAAAAGATTGATCTGCCGATTGGCAAGGCTTTTGATCTAAGTATTAAGCAACAACAAACCCAGTTTAAAAAAACCTATGATAGTTACCTCACCGGTTACCAACTGGCAATCAGTAACAGCAGCGACCAAGCTAAAACCATTGAGATTACCGCGAACTTTCATTATGACTGGAAGGTGAACGAGAGTAATCACCCCTATGACCGCGTTAATGCTAGCCAGTTACGTTGGCAGATCGACGTCCCGGCTGATAGCCAAACGTCCCTCACATTTACCACCGAACTGAAAAAACCTTAAAGCCGATAACCTGAGCCATATCAACAAAACCCTACCGCGATCCGATAGTCTGCCGGATCGCGGTCAATGATGATTAGCATAATACTGTGCCCCAGAGCGTGACCGGCCATAGAGCAAACACCGAATGGTTACTAAGCGCTTCCCGTCTCCAGTTTCTTCAACCACTGAGCCGCTTCAGCGCCTGACTCAGCCTGTTCCAGCTGACCGTGAGTGAAGATATCCACCATGCGCTTAATCGCCAAGACATGACCGCTCTGCGCCGCCTGACGATAATATTTAACCGCTTTAATCGGATCAACGGGATAGGTTTGATAACCCTCTTCAAACACTTTGGCTAACTGATAGGCCGCTTTGCTATCGCCTTTGTCGGCCGCTCGCTCGAGATAGATCAGCCCCTGTATCCGATTGGTCATGCCCTCACCTCGGAAAAACAGTAAATGGCCATAAACCGATAAAGCGCGCACGCTGCCATAATCGGCGGCATAGCGAAACAGCTTCATCACTAACTGGTGTTTTGCGCGGGAGCGTTTCATAAATCGCAAATGGAATAGGCGGAAAGCGACCCACCCCAGCAGTGGAGCAATCAGTGTCATCAATAAACGCATCTGAATACCTTATCTAAATACCTTAGGCGGTAGAGGATAAAAACGACACCATATCAGAATTTGCTAATATTTAAACCGATAAACTCAAAGGTTAAATGAACCGGGCATCAATTATCACCCTACCGACCTGCTGAAAAACAAAGACAACAAAGCAAGCCTAGACCCACGACAAGCCTCAATCCTTATACTTGATATATATCGATTATTGCGCTTAAATCAGTGCCAGTTTGGATATAGAAAAACATTTTTTTATTCCCTAAGGAAATAAGTTTAATCCGATTAATAATCTTTTACGTGCGGTCGACAGGCGCCTACTGACTAAGCGCTGCAGCGGCCGATGATGAGTCGTTACTGGTACCTATATGAAAATATTTGAAGATAACTCCCTGACGATCGGTGAAACCCCACTGGTCCATCTGAACCGCTTAGCTCCCGGCAAAAAAATCTATGCCAAGCTGGAAAGCCGTAACCCTGCGGGTTCAATTAAATGCCGTATTGGTGCCAACATGATCTGGGCCGCCGAAAAAGATGGTTCGCTCAAGCCGGGGATGACACTGGTCGAACCCACCTCAGGCAACACCGGTATCGCGCTAGCCTTTGTAGCAGCGTCTCGTGGTTATCAACTAAAACTCACTATGCCCTCGTCAATGAGTATCGAGCGACGTAAGTTAATGAAAGCACTCGGTGCCGAGATCGTCCTGACTGAACCGGCTAAAGGGATGAAAGGCGCCATTGATAAAGCCCAAGAGATTGTTAGCAGTGATCCGGATAAACACCTGATGCTGCAACAGTTTGAAAATCCAGCCAACCCACAGATCCATGAGCAAACCACAGGCCCGGAGATCTGGAATGATACCGATGGTCAGATCGATATTCTGGTCGCGGGCGTTGGCACCGGCGGTACCATCACCGGTATCTCTCGCTACATTAAACAGCAGCAGGGTAAAGCGATTACCAGTGTGGCCGTTGAGCCCACGGCCTCTCCGATTATTACTCAAGCGATGAACGGCGAAGAACTGAAACCTTCACCGCATAAAATTCAGGGCATTGGCGCAGGCTTCGTGCCGAAGAACCTTGACCTGTCCATCGTTGATCAGGTTGAACAGGTTAGCAACGAAGATGCCATCGAAACGGCCCGTCAATTGATGCTGAAAGAGGGTATTTTGGCCGGTATCTCTTGTGGCGCAGCCCTGAATGCTGCCCTCAAGGTTTCAGAGCAGCCGGGCAATGAAGACAAAATGATCGTGGTTATCCTGCCAGATTCAGGCGAACGCTACCTTTCAACGGTTCTTTTTGAAGGCACTTTCAGCGACAACGAAACCGTACAGTAAACCTTTTTTATCATAAAAAAACCGGGCGATTGCCCGGTTTTTTAGTGGTTATATTTAGCATTTCATCAGCTAAATAACTCCGATTTAAGACACCATTCTGCGAATTTCATCATGACTTGGGAAGGTTGGCAGATGGTCAACAAAGACCTGACCATCACTGAGTTTCTTTACCGTATACCAACGAGCCTTTCGTTCATCACCATCAAAGTGGCCATCCACTTCAAAGTTTTCACCATCAACGCCCAGCACCGCAATCGTTCTTTTTATCGCCTCATTTTGCATAGTCGGCTCCGCTTTTATCATTGCACTTTACTTTTTACAGCACGCGCATTGTGCCTATCTACGTAGACTACACTGTTTGCACTGCCACTTTTTTATCTCCAGATAATCCAGAATATTGCTATCCCTTAAGTGTAGTCTATGGAATCAATTTGACAAACCGATGACACTTTTAGGTCGATGAGGTGATATCAAAAAAAGGCTCAAGCCAACTGTTCTAACCAATCAACAGAGGGAGCGAAAAAAGCCTGCCCAGTTAATGCTTGAGTATAATCCATCAAATGATCATGGTGACCGGCATCGTCGCCCATAATCATACTTTCAAGCATTTTGGTGAAAGGCACCGGAGAACAGCCGTAAGCGATAAACATCAGCCCGCGTTGGTTAAGGTCGCCATAAGGCATACTGTGGCGTAAAATTTCAATCGAGTTGCCATCGTCATCTTTCAATGAGGTACGTTTAGTATGTGCAAAAGCGGCTTTATCGGCACTGGCATACTCAATATTATCCTCTTTGGTGCGACCAAAGATATCTTCCTGCTGTTTAACACTGATCTTATTCCAAGCTTCAAGATCGTGCTCAAAACGCTGCAGATGAATATAGCTACCACCGCTGAAGTCGGGGTCTTCATCGCCAACTACCGCCACACTGATCCGATCATCCCCTTGCGGATTTTCTGTGCCATCAACGAAACCGGTCAGATCACGCATCTCTAAATAGCGAAAACCATGCATCTCTTCTACCAATGAGGCATCCGCGCCTAAACGCTGCATCAACATGACGCTGGCTAAGTAATTAAGATCATGACGTTCAGAACGGATATGCAATAACAGATCGACTGGGGTATAAGGGGCATGAATATCCCCATTACTGAACGCAGGAAAAGCCGTCAATTGAGCCGGGCGCTCCGTTGGGCTGAGTTGATCCCAATACTCACTGCCAATGGCAACCGTGATATGTAAATCGGCATCGGGATATTGCTGTCTAAATTTAACTTCCGTGGCGGGAATTTCCGCTAGCACCTTGCGCACATGCGCCACCGCATCGGCTGAACGAACTACATTTAGAGTAATAAACTGGGCATCGCTGTTTGCCTCAGCAATAACACCTGACTGAAAGCGGGACATAGAAAACTCCATTATGTGGATAACTTTCTCTCAGTATATAAATCTATTAACTAATTGTAAGTACTGGTTTTCAATGGATGCCATAAAACATGACTATGGTATTTATCTTGGCCCAACGTTAGCGATATAAGCGTTCGGGGCCATATTGAAGCTCTAGCGGCAAACGGTCTTTACGGGGCAACCCCTTCACCACCAAACCATAAGAGCGATCGATCATCCGCTGCAACTCACCGGCAGGAATGCTGCCATCGAGTAACACCGTATTCCAATGACGTTTATTCATATGATAACCCGGCAGAACAGCACTAAAGACATCTCTTAACATCTGCGCTTCGGCCGGATCACACTTAAGATTCATACGCCCAATATCGCCATCCATAGACAGTGTGGCAAACATTTTATGACGAACTTTCATGACCGCGATATGGGGATAAAAGGGAAAGTCCTCCCAAGCCTCGGGACGACTTAACATATAGTGACGGGTAGCCTGATAATCCATCTAAGCGTATTCAGCTTCGAGGCTCGGCACCGGTTGCCACCGGCCGCTGTGGATCACGGATCCACTCACTCCAAGAACCAGGGTAAACTTTAGCGCCCACTAAACCAGCGTGTTCCATCGCTAACAGGTTATGACAGGCCGTCACCCCTGAGCCACAATAGTGAACGATCTGTTGCGGCTGATAATCACCCATAAAATGTCGCCACTCCTGCTGTAATACCGCCACCGACTTAAACAGCCCATCGGCCGTTAAGTTTTGCTGCAGTGGCCGGTTAACCGCTCCCGGAATATGTCCGGCAACCGGATCAATAGGTTCCTGCTCTCCACGATAACGCTCGGCACTACGGGCATCGATCAGCATCCCTTTCGCGGGTACATCGGCCACCTGTTGTAACGGCTCGATCATACTTAGATCAGGCACGCCGGAAAAATCGCCCGGTATCACCTCTGCAACCTGATCCGTCACTGGAAAACCTGCAGCCAACCACGCGGGATAGCCACCATCCAATACCGCTACCGCCGCATGGCCAAGCAGACGGATTAACCACCATGCACGCGCGGCCATCGCCCCACCACAATCATCATAAACCACAACCTGAGTGGTTGAATTGACACCGGCACCACGCAGTATCGCTGCTAGCGCGGTAAAATCTGGCAATGGATGACGGCCACTCTGCGCAGTAATGGGGGACGATAGCTCAGTTTCTAAGTCGATAAAAACGGCCGAAGGAATATGACCTTCCCCATAGAACCGTCGACCTTGAGCAGGGTCCATAAGCGATGAACGACAATCCAATACGACCGTTGTCATATCGTTACCATCCAGCCGATCAGCCAACGCTGATACTGATATCAGGGTAGTCAACATGGAACCTTCTCCTTTCAGTCTAACGAGCGTTATTAGCCGAGTAAGCCTGCCAGTTCTTCGCGCAGCAGGTCCAGCTCGTTCTGAGCTTTCTGTTTGGCTTTCTTTTTCAAACCAGCGACTTGCTGTTCTTTTTCGGCTAACAGTGAAGCGGCTTCTTGGGCCTTGTCAGCAGCGTTGTTAACCCGGTCCAGTAATGGTTTCAATTGCATCAGAATTGCGCGACGACGCCCCTCTTCAGCACGGGCGATCTGCTCTGCCGATTGCTCTTTCTCTTGCTTAGCTTCCTGTTGCTGATTCGCAGCGCCCTGCCAGTTTAAGGGTCGAATACCGACAGCAACCCGCGCTTTTTCCAGCATTGGCGAAGCAAACTGGCGGGCTTTGTCCGCGCCCTTCAGTAACTGCTCTTCGACATAACCAAGATCGCCCATGAGACGATTATATTCCTCTCGCGGATGGCTCAGGTAGCTGTCCAAATATTCGAATAGCTCTTTTTTGGCATCGCCCCAGCCAATACCGTTGTCAAACTTAGTCCGCATCAGCGCCTGTTCTGCCGGCGATGCAAAGTTACTGTATAACTGGAAGATGGTGCTGTTATCCGCGTCTTTTGGCTCGCCCGGTTGCAGGGCATCGGTTTTGATCTGTTTAATCAATTTATACAGATCATCCGAGTGACTAAACAACGGAATGGTGTTGTCATAACTCTTAGACATCTTGCGACCATCTAACCCGGGAATCAGTTGAGTTTGCTCATCAACCTGAGCTTCCGGCAGGTTAAACAGCGTGCCATAGGTGTGGTTAAAACGGCCCGCAATATCCCGCGCCATCTCAATATGTTGGATCTGATCTTTACCTACCGGAATAATATCCGCGTTAAACATCAGAATATCGGCGGCCATTAGAATAGGATAACTGAACAACCCCATGGTGATATCGTCATCATCTTGACGTCCGGCTTCACGGTTCACATCAACAGAACCTTTGTAAGCGTGCGCTCGGTTCATCAACCCCTTTGAGGTCATGCACGTGAGAATCCAAGCCAACTCGGTAATTTCAGGAATATCGGTCTGACGGTAAAACGTGGCTTTATCGATATCCAAGCCCAATGCTAGCCAGGTCGCGGCAATTTCACGGGTAGAACGGGCAACCCGCTCTGGATCGTGGCATTTAATCAGTGCATGAAAATCGGCGAGAAAAAAATAGCTGTTATTATTGCTATTCAAGCTCGCTTCGATGGCTGGCTTAATGGCACCTAGATAGTTACCAATATGTGGAGTACCAGAGGTTGTAATCCCTGTCAGAACGGTCTGTTTGGTCATCTGCTTATCTTTTATACTGAAGCTAACGAAAATTGCGCTCTATAATACAAGAAAATTCGCCCTCTGGCCTAGGTAATCGCGGTTGAGATGACGCCTGAGGGTTTTTTCAAACACTGATCGGTGGTACAAATAGCCATCTCTTATGTAAGGAATCACTATGTCATCGCTTATCCCTTCCTCCATTGTACTCGGCTCACTGCTCATAACGCTGTTTCTAATGCTCAAGCGCGCGCCCAATTACCAACCGGGCACGATTGTGAATAACATTATTATGACCGCACTGTGCTTTGTTGGCGGCATGTTAGTTTCTGCGATGTATACCCGTGCGGTTGGCAATGAGAATTCCAATCCTTACATTATCGCCATTCTAGTAGCGATTGGCACCTTTGGCTCATTAGCCATCTATATCAAACTGGATGAAAAACAAAAACGCAGCCAACCTAAGCGCAACGCCCCAAGTAATCCTGCGGAGTTGCCTGACGGCAAGGGCTAGATCAAGCCTTAGCGAGATAACCGCCAAAGGACTTTGACAACGCCACAATGGTGATCAAAACTTGAGACACTGAATTTCAACGGTATGTAAACTGAAATGTTACAACAGAGGTCACAATGGACAGATCAACACATACGATGAATGCCCTGTTTGCCCAGTTGGGAATGCCCAGTGATGATGCCTATATCGATCAATTTATTCGCACGCATACACTGTTCAGCCAAGATGTAAAACTGAGCGAAGCAACTTTCTGGAACGATAGTCAGGCTGACTTTATCAAAGAGTGCCTAGACATCGATTCAGACTGGACTGAAGTGGTAGATGAGCTGAATACTCGGCTACATTCCCAACCCTGCGGCTAAAACTATCATGCTGATTAACAGAACTAATTGGGCCAACTCTTTCCAGAGCTGGCCTTTTTAGTTTAGGATCAAGACATCATCAGACAATGACATGAAAATACTATGCTACTGGTTATCTCACCTGCAAAAAATCTTGATTACGATACCCCGGCCATCAGCGATCGCGCCACACAGCCACAACACCTAGATCAGTCTCAACAACTGATAGAGCAACTGCGGGGTTACTCGGTACAGGATATTGCTGAACTCATGAAGCTCAGCGATAAGCTATCAGCACTCAATGTGGCTCGTTATGAAAGCTGGTCCGAACCCTTCACCCAAGAGAACGCCAAACAGGCACTGCTAGCTTTTAACGGGGATGTTTATAGCGGCCTGAATGCAGCAGACTTCAGCGATGATGATCTGACCTTTACGCAACAGCACCTGCGTATTCTCTCCGGGCTCTATGGGGTGCTCAAACCCTTAGACCTTATGCAGCCTTATCGTTTAGAAATGGGGACTAAGCTAAGTAACCCTCGCGGCAAAGACCTGTATAGTTTCTGGGGCGATATCGTTACCGATGACCTAAACCAAACATTAGCCGCTAACGCTAGCGAACCAGCGGTACTGGTTAACCTCGCGTCTAATGAGTATTTTAAAGCCGTTAAACCTAAATCATTACAGGCTCGTATCATTACGCCGGTGTTTAAAGATTGGAAGAATGGGCAGTTTAAAATCATCAGTTTCTACGCCAAAAAAGCGCGCGGATTGATGTGCCGTTACGCGATCAAAAATAAGCTTGTCGATGCCGAACAGCTAAAGCAGTTTGATTTAGCCGGTTATCAATATGATGAAGCATTATCTAAAAATGATACCTGGGTATTTACTCGCAAAGAAGCCTAGCCGCTAGTTTCCGCCAAAACAAAAAACGCAGCTCATGGCTGCGTTTTTTAGTTAGGCTTGCTGTTAAGCCTTATTGTAAAGCATTGACCTACTCAATCAGGGCTGTTGGATACCAACAATCACCCAATTGGTATCCGCACCATCCATATCCCGGCGCAGGTGCCAGATTTCGCTAAACTCGGTGGTTTCATCACTGTCTTCTTTCAGCCAGCCATAAAAGTTAATCGACGCGACAACATGATCACCGTTATCGATAAAGTTCGCCAACTCTGCCATAACCGAGACAACTTCGGTCTTCTGACCATCCGCTTGCTTTGCCCGCTCCGCTTGCAGTGTTGCCAGCAATTCAGGCGTGGTGTAAGTCTTAATATCATCCCAGTCGCTATTATCCCAAGCATTCTGCAGATGACTAAAGTGACCTTTAGCCCCTTCCAAAAATGCCTGTTCATTAAACCATTCGGGCAGCTGCAGCTCTGTGGCAAAATCCATACCGCTAGCACTGCTGGCCGCAGGCGCGCTTTGGTAGGCAGCCGGTTCTGATGTATCCGCTGTCTCAGTTGCGTCAGCTTCTTGCGCTGCCTGACGATGCTGAGCACCGGCATACTGCGGTTGAGCCGGTTTTTTCATCGCCGAGAAAATTTTCACTGCGGCAAAGATCAGCAAACCGATTAACAGGATATCCATAAATTGAATGCCATCGAAGGCACCACCCATAAACAGCGCACCGAGTAAGCCACCGGCTAACAAACCACCCATCAAGCCACCGAAACCACTGCGACGAGGCTGACCTGCAGCATTTGCACTACTTCCTGTTGGTGCGGCTTTTTGCTGCGTTGGTGCTGCAGGTTGAACGCGTTTAGGGGTTGAATAGGATTTTCCAAAACTAAAACCACCACCAAACCGTTTCGCTTCAGCATCAGGGACGATCAGACCAAAACTGATAATCAGTGCAAAAAATGGAACCAACAGTGTACGCATAGAAACTCCTTCGTTTCGTTTTAATAAACCACTCGGCTAGTTATCAATTATGCCGGTGACTTTTTATCATTATGGTTGCGACCGGTAATGATCGCTAGATAGATGCCGCTGAATATTAGCCCCATACCTATAAAATGGAAAGGTTCCACGGCTTCATTGAGAAAGATAACTGACAGAATTAAACCGAACAGCGGCATTAGATGGATAAACAACCCCGCTTTGGCAGGCCCTAACTGAGCAACCCCGCGATTCCAGAATATATAGGAAAGTATCGATGGACAGATCGCCATGTAGACAATTGCCGAGACCGTCTGTTCATTCCAGCTCGGTCGAGCACCGGCAAAATACTCCCATAACATAAACGGGAAGAGCACGATAACACCAACCACCACGGTAAAACCAAAAAAGGTGAAGCCATCTAATTCAATCGGTTTCAGGCGTAACATCACCGAATAAGCCGACCAACTCAGCACCCCGGCCAAAATCCATAAATCACCGGTATTAAACGAGAACGTGAGCAATACTTCAGGATCGCCTTTGGCCACCAGCATTATCACCCCGGCCAGCGAGATACAGACGCCTAACCACTGGCGACGCACCACCGTCTCGCCCAAAAACAGCGACGTAATCACCAAAATAATAATCGGAATAGCCGATTGCATTAGGGTGGCATTCGTCGCCTGAGTGGTCTGCACCCCTAGGTAGATAAATGAGTTAAAACAAACCACACTCAATACCGATAAAACCACCAGAATCGGCAAGTTAGGCATAATAACTGACCACTTACGTCGTAAACGTGGCAGTACGAAAGGCAGAATAATTAATAGCGCCAAGCCCCAGCGCATAAACGACATTGTCAGGGGAGGAAAATCAGCATGAATACCTCGGGCAGTCACAAAGTTACCGGCCCAAAAAAGCACCGTCATAGTCAATAGGAAATATGGCATTAGATTCGCTTCAACAGTTTGGCCAACAGATTATGACTCGGCTCTTCACCGGTCTGGAGATAAAACAGAATATTGTAATTATTGATACTCCAGCTCATCTGGTTGCTCGCCTCGGCAAGCCCACAGAAGAGTATCTCATCACCTTCTTGCAGCACCATCAATTCACCCGGTAACAGTTTACGCTCACCGTCACGGCTAAACATTAAGGGGAAACAGGGGAGCTGATCTTTGCGATGGCGAGGATCCTTCATCAGATTACTCAGCTTCACTTCGAGCCCTTCCGCGGTAATCGCACAGATCGCCGGGGTTGTCGTCGGGCTTACCGTGATCGACCAGCTATCTAACTCTTCATCCGAGGCGACGCTGCTCATCCGATTTAACAAGGTATGCGCCCAAACATCATCTTGCTGCTTCATCTGTTCAATAAAAGCAGGCAGCAGAGGTGTTTTCAGTTTAGCCAGTATCCGGTTAGCGATAATCCTTCCCGGCTCCATAATAAAATCAGCTTTGGAATTTTGATAAATCAAGGTATTACTATTTAGATTCTGACGTACCACGGTAATCAATTTAGGATTCATTTCCCGGGCCGTCATAATAATCGACAGATTATCCGCATCATTGTGCGTTCCGGCGATAATACCCACGGCATCCATAATACCGGCGCTCTGCAACGTAGTCGCCTCCGTGCCTAAACCGATCACGGTATTGTTATAACCTTTGAGCTGGGTCGCATCATCATCCAACAGCACCAGTTCGACATCCTGCCGAGCAAACTCTTTGTACAGCGCCTTACCAAAGCGCCCTAAGCCGCAAATAATCCACAGACCACTGGCTTTCTTATAAACACTCGATAAGGGTCTATGAAAGGGGTTGACCAGCCAATCATAAACCAAATGGGTATAGGGCGCGTGGGCCGCCAGCGAGAGGTATTCAGCATAATCCTTAAAAGGATCGATAATATGATCGGTGCCGAACGAGGCTAAATTGCGGGCATTCACGTCGGATTCGGTGCGGCTGACAACGATCCGCTGCGGCACTAACAGCTTGCTCGCAATAGAGATCGACAGGTTAACATTGTCATCATTGGTCAATGCTAGCACACCGATGCAGTCGGGATGCTGTAAGCCAGCATCATCCAACGCTTCGGGTAAGGAAGCGTCGGCACATAACCCTGGCACCCTTAATACGAGGCCATCAATTTCCAGCTCATCGATCCGTTCTTGATCAATATCGATGACCACTGAACGAACCCCTCGATCGCAGAGCTTCTTAATAATGGCACTGCCGGTGATACCATAACCACATACGAGATAGAATGGCTCGTTAAAGTGCTTCACTTCATTCGCAAATGAGCGACGTCGTAACATACGGCGAAATACCGGCTCTTGAAACAGAGCCAGTAATGAACCAATACAGTATAACCACGCAATCACCGTGCCGTAGATGGTAACTAAGGTCCACGCTCGTTGTCCCGAGGTAAAGGCATAGGGGATCTCACCAAAACCAATGGTAGACCCCATAAAACTGACGAAGTAGATCGCGTGGAAAAAATCCATGCGCCAAGGGTTACCCTGATCATCCTGACCGGGCACCATGACAAAGCCTAAAATCGACACCGAATAGACAACAATCAGCGTTATCAATGGGTGCCGCAAGCGGCGTAACATCAAATAGAAGATATCGTTCATAACAGCGAACGATTAACGGCGCACGACAATGGTCTCAACCATCAGCAGAATCACCGAGACAATGTTAGCCAGCAATGCGCCACCCGACATCGAAATCACACTGCTAAACATCTCAGGGGTAACACCGTTCGCCGATAACTGAGACCCGTAACCCCATATCATGGCAGCAATAACCAACTGCAGATCAGCAACCAAACTCGTCGCCATCATCAGTGCGCCCAGATGGGTACGATCACCAAACTTCAGTACGGTACAGATGATGCTGATAACGATAGCGGCAAAAAATTCAAACACATTATGATGTGCCGGATCATCGATTTCGCCGATAAAAAAACCGAAGTTCATGGTTAAGGCAAGCACTATAAAGAAAGCGTAAATCACCTTTTCGCGATTCATAGAATCCATCCACCGTGTAAAAAACAGTTATAACAACAAAAACTTACTGAGATGATTGTAAAACATCCTAAGCGAATAAAGAAACAATCGAACCTAGTCAGAAAATCTCTGTCCAATTTGGTTACCGTTGGTATATATAACCAGACAACAATGATATATAACAGAAAGGGCTATAAATAACAGGGCCTTAAGGATAATGATTTTTATGACCGAGGCGAGGCGCATAGCGAATCGACTAAAGCAGTATCGCAAGACGATATAAAGCTTTAGATCTGCAAACGCTATCGAGCGACCCTCTTCGCGTCCCCCTGTTATGCCATTTGCAGGCATCGTAAGGTTGCCATGATTAGATAGACGTTTAGATTGTATTTTTAACGACCGCTTTAACATCCAGAGGCCTGAGTGTATGCGCAACACCCGACATAATAAAAATATCGTTTACAGCCTTTTCTTGCTGCTATTGTTTACCGTCAACACCGCCTACGCTGCCATCCAAAAAAGCCCTACGGACAACCGCGACTACCTTGCTTTCACCTTACCAAATGAGATGAAAGTACTGGTCATTTCAGATCCAACCACCGATAAAGCGGCCGCTTCCGTCAATATTAATGTGGGCTCAAATGCGAATCCAAAAAACCGTCTCGGACTGGCTCACTTTCTTGAACATATGCTCTTCCTAGGCACCAAAACATATCCGCAGGCGGGTAGTTATCAGGAATACATCAGTAATCATGGTGGCAATCACAACGCCTTTACGGCATTCGAGAACACCAACTATTTTTTTGATATTAAAGCCGATCAGCTAGCCCCGGCACTGGATCGCTTCTCACGCTTTTTTGTCGAGCCTTTATTTGCTGAAAAATATGTCGACCGTGAACGCCATGCGGTGAACTCCGAATATCAATCAAAATTACGCGACGACGGTCGGCGGGGATACTCGGCTGGCAAACATCTGATCAACCCTCAGCACAGTATGAGCCAATTTGCTGTGGGTAGCCTAGAGACACTATCAAATAAGGATGGCAAACTCAGAGATGATCTTATCGCCTTCTATGAACGCTACTATTCTGCCAATATGATGTCCGTTGTGGTGTTGGGCAAGGCGCCGGTTTCAGAACTAAAGCAGCTCGTCGAAGAAAAATTTTCAGCGGTTAAAAATCGTCATACCACCCCCTTTCTATCCGCCGTTCCGCTATATACCAACCTGCCGGAACAGCAGAATATTAAAACGCTGAAAGATATCCAACAACTCACGTTAACCTTTCCGATTCAGGCCACCCGCGCCTATTATCGCGAAAAGCCCGCCCACTTTATTACCTCGATGCTTGGCTATGAAGGCAAAGGCAGCCTTTTTTCTGCCCTTAAAGCGAAAGGTTGGGTCAATGGTCTGAGCGCATACCGCGGCACCGATCTACCAGATCAATCCTCAATCGAATTATCAATTTCACTCACAGACGAAGGCCTTGCCCACTATAATCAGGTTATCGAAACCACCTTTGCGGCGATTCAGCTATTAAAACAGCAGGGAATATCTGCGGCCCTTTATCAAGAAGAGCAACAACTCAGCAATATCAGCTTCCGCTTCAAAGAGCAATCAGAGCCGATTCATGAAGTCACCAGGCTGGCACACAATTTACAACTCTACCCTGCCGATGCCGTTATCAGCGCCGACTATTTGATGGAAAAGTTTGAACCGGCCTTAATTAATCAAATTCTAGAGCAGTTAACCCCAGAGAACCTACTCATCACTCTGCAAGCTAAAAACCTCGAAACCGATCAACAAGATCCTTGGTTTAAGGCTGAGTACAGTGTTACGCCAATCTCACCCGAGCGCCTGCAACAGTGGCAAAACCCGTCTATTGACCCGGCCTTACAGGTACGTCAGCTTAACCCCTTTATCGCCGATAATTTCACTCTTAAACCCCTCGAGCATGAACAGTCACGGCCCGAACGAATTCTGCAACGAGATGGCTATTCCCTCTGGCATAAACAGGATGCGACCTTCAAACTGCCAAAAGTAGACTTTTTCTTCTCAATTATTTCAGAACAGGCTAACCAAACGCCGGAGAACGCGGTCATGACCGCACTCTTTACCAAGCTCATCAATGATCAGCTAAATGAAACCTTTTATGATGCTTCGCTGGCGGGCCTAAATACCCAGATCTACCCTCATATGCGGGGTTTGAGTGTTCGTATCTCTGGCTATGATGATAAACAGCAACAGCTGCTGCAACAGGTTATGACTAGCCTGCAACAGGCACAGTTTACTGACGCTAGCTTTGCTCGGCTGAAAGAGAAATATACCCAGGAACTGGAGAACAGCCGTAAAGATAAGCCCTTTAACCAAACTCTCGGCGAAATCTATAACCTACTGCTGCAAAGCTGGAGCACCGATAAAAAACTAGCGGCCCTCAATACGGTCTCCTTACAACGTTTACAAGCCTTTGTGCCGCAGCTACTCGATCAAGTTGAAGTGCGTATGTTGGCACACGGCAACCTGACTGCGGCAGAAGCCTTACAGATGGCCAATACCGTCACCACTGCCCTGCCATCGGCTAAAACCTCGGCCAGCGGTCATGCACTACCGGTTATTCAGTTGCAACAAGAACAGCAACTCACCCAGACGTTACCGTTAGAGCATAATGACTCGGCTATCAGTGTCTATTTCCAAGGTGAGAGTAGCGATATGAAAACCCGGGCTGAATACGCCCTCTTAGCTGAGATGCTATCCGCGCCGTTCTACAGCAGCTTACGCACCGAGCAACAACTCGGTTATGTGGTCTTCGAGACATCCCTGCCGATGCGTAAAGCCCCCGGACTAGCCTTTGTGATTCAATCACCCAATACCAACCCCATCGGACTAGAGCAACAGATCGACCAGTTCATCCAAACCACAGCAACCACCTTGGCCGCCATGGATGAACAGCAACTCGAAGCGTTTAAGCGAAGTGTTATCTCACGCATCAACAAGAAAGAAAATCGCATGTCGGAGCTCAGTGAACGCTACTGGCATGAGATTGATCGGGGAGAACTCAATTTTGATAGTCGGGCGCAATTGACCCGCGCCATTAATGAGCTGACACGGGAAGACTTAGATAAATGTTATCAGCAACTGCCTCTACGACGCCTAACGGTACGTTCCTTCGGAGAACAGCACCGTGACGGCGTTGATCAGCAAGCACTCAGAACCATCTGTGATGCTGATATTAGTAAACTCAAACAAACCCATCAGTTTGTGCCAGAGGCCTGAAGCTGACGATCGATAACCCTGCGCGAGCGGGGTTTCTTTTCCTGTGGCGCCGGCCTAACCTCGATTTCAATGCCTTCACAATCGGCCAAAGAATCATCCAGCGCACATTTTATTTCTAACTGATCACGCGCAATTTGAGCAAAAACCTTATCTTCGCCGGTTAATGGCGGCGGTTTTTGCTCTACGCTAACCACCCGTTCAACCTCAGCCGGTTCACTGTAGGGCACCACTGTCGGGGGCGGCAATTGTCGTTCAGGAATGTCGTAGGGCTTAATTTCAGACATCGGCTCACTATCCACATAACCCCGCCGCCGATACTTATACACGTTTTCGGGATCCACTGGCGAGTCCATATAGCCGTCAGGCTTAACCACGTCATATGCGATCGGATTGATAAGATCCTCTTTTCTGTCAGCCATAACACTCGCGCTGACCACCAAGGTCAACAGGGCGAATGTCTTTGCGCTAACAGAAGAGTTCATCAATACACCTCATCCATCGGATAGATCGCTTCAGCATACAACGCCAATTCTTCAAGAATCTCTTTATGAGAGGCCGATAGATCCGGCTGTTGATATAGTTCATTCAATTGACTAAAGAGCTCTGTCATCGTCAGATGGCCGCCATTATCAGGCCCAAGCAGCCGCAGGTGGCGGAACTCTTCCCAACGGGCCCGTTCCTCTTCATGCAAACTAAAGGGATAGTTACGGGCACGATAGCGCAGAAACATCTCTTCCAACCGGGTATCTTGAAACGCCAAGTCCAGCGTAGCTAATTGATCCGGTGGGGTACTTCTGATGATCTCCATATTCTTCTTATCGGCATCCCCGAAGAACCCGCCACTATAAAGCATATGGTCTGGGTCAAAATCATCTGCAAAATCCGCGGCGGAAAACACCTCGGCCAATTTTTGCTTCAAATCAGAGCTGCTGCGTAACATCGCTAGGTGCGTACGACACAGATCACCCGAGATATTTAACCGTTCTGCCTCTGCTGCGGTTAACATCGACGCCGGAGCAATAATTGGCGATTTATTGGTATGTATCTGTTTTAGTGGAATACGCTGTTCACCTTCGGCCAGATCCTCAACCCGGGTGTAGATTAACCGACGCACTTCATCTACTGGCAAGCTTAGCAAGGGGGTCGGATCACAACGCAGGTCAAAGGCTAACACCGCGTTCTTATTAGTCGGATGTTGGGCAAGGGGAGCGACCACAGCCGCATTACCCCACTCAGAAGGATACATAGATGAGATATGCAGTACCGGCTTCATCGTCATAACATCCAGCAGCCCCTGAATGGTCCGTTTATCACGATTATTCAGCGCATATTGGTATAACTTAGGCTGCCGCTCTTTAACCAAGCGAGCCATCGCAATCGTGGCATACACATCTGCTAAGGCATCATGGGCATTGCCATGATCGATACCATTGGCTTTGGTTAAATCTTCGAGGCGCATACTCGGGCGTCCATCCTCGTATACCGGCCATTCGATACCCTCAGGACGAAGTGCCCGGGTCAATCGCAACATATCGATAATATCCCAACGGGAGCAACCATTCTGATATTCACGCCCGTAGGGGTCGAAAAAATTGCGATACAGTGCATAACGGGTAATTTCATCATCAAAACGAATACTGTTATACCCTACGCCGCAAGTGCCAGGGCGGGCTAACTGTTCGTGTACCATAGCCATAAACTCAGCTTCGCAATAACCTTCTTGTAACGCTTTTTGCGGTGTAATACCGGTGATCAAACAGGCTTGTGGATGGGGCAACAGGTCTTCTGCTGGCTTACAATAAAACATCACCGGCTCTTCGATGATATTCAGCTCCTGATCGGTTCTGATACCGGCAAACTGCAGCGGCCTATCACGTTTTGTGTCCGCGCCCGACGTTTCATAGTCATGCCAGAAAAAGGTGGGTGTTGAGGATGCCGCCATTCTATTCGCCTTTATACCGGATTACCGGCTAATGCTTTTGATCAATAGGTTTAATTTTCGCGCCCCTTATAATAGCCTATCAATAGTTGATTTCTATCTTAGCCGGGGCCCATATGCTTCACGATCATAAAGATACCACGCTTGCCTGCCCTTGTGGCTCAAATAAGCCATTTTCATTCTGCTGTGAAGCGGCCATTGAAGGACATAAACCGGCGCCCACCGCCGAAGCATTGATGCGTTCACGCTATACTGCTTTCGTTCTTGGTGCCGTCGATTATCTCATCAGCACCACCGCGATTGAACACCGCGACCCCGATGATGCCGCACTGATTACAGAACAAATAAAAGCCACCACCTGGACCGGACTGAAGATCCTTAACACCGAGGCGGGACAGCCGGATGATCAAGAAGGTATCGTGGAATTTATAGCCCATTTTGAAACCTCTGAGCAAAAAGCTGATCTTCACGAGCGCTCATTCTTTAGAAAACAGGATAATCACTGGGTTTACGTTGATGGCGAAGTCGAAATAATAAAATAACCATAAATAAATTTTACCTCGATAAACCACTGTGAAGCCCCACAGACAGGCAAACAACCACCGCCGTCGCCGTAAAGAGACGTTATTTCTTTTCTGTCAAGGCTTTTCCTGCACCGCTAAACGCCGGTAGAATACGGCCTTTTGCCACCAGTACCGTTGTTTTTAAGTGGCCCTTGCAGGATCGATGTAATGTTTGCAAAGTTTTTCAAACCCCGTTGGCAGCACAATAAAGCCACTGTTCGCATTCGCGCAGTGCACCGATTAAGCCCTGGTAACACCGAGCACCGTGAAGTGCTTGCTCAGCTTGCCCGGCAGGATCAGAGTGTTGAAGTTCGTTTAGCGGCTGTCGAAAAAATTGCCGCACCCGATCTATTATCCGACATTCTAGCCCATGATGTGGATCCCGATATCCGTCGTAGTGTCGCTAAACGGATCTGCGAAATCATCTTAGACCCCGGCTATACCTACAGCCAGCAACATGAGTGCATTAACTGTCTCCAGGATGAGAATATGCTCGCGCATATTGCCCTGCACAGTGAAAACGCAGAGATCCAGCAACATGCGATACGTCGCATCAACGATCAACAAAGTCTGATTTCAGTCATTCTTAATGGCAACTGTACTCAACTGCGCCAACTCGCAGCAGAAAAGCTCGAGTCTCCAGAACTATTAGAACAAGCCGGTAAAGCGATCCGAGGACGGGATAAAACCGTCTATCGGATTATTCGCAATAAACAGCAGCAACAGCAGGAGCAAGCCCGTCTTAAAGAACAATGGCTGTTGCGTAAAGAAGAACTGCTTTGCAGTCTTGAACAGCTCAGTAGAACCGAGTACTTCCCTCTTTATGGCGCCAAACTGGAAGCCCTTTGTCAGCAATGGGCAGGTCTAAAAGAAGCCAACGATGACAACCAAGAGCAGCGTTATAACACGCTGGTTGAATGTTGCCAGAAAACGGTCAATGCCGAACAGCTAAAATGCCAGCAACAACAGGCAGAACAGCAAAAAGTTCATAGTGAAGCGTTGCAGCAATCAGCGCTGTGCCAAACCTTAGAAGACACCGTTAACCGTTGCGCCAGTCTGATCTCCGGCGAACTCTTTTGCAAAGCTGATCTGGATGCCGAACAAACCTGCTGGGATAACACCATCGAGCAATTACACCGCATCGATGCGCAAAAAGCCCCAATCCTGATCAAGCCGCTGAAACAGCGTTTTGATCACTATCAACAGGCTGGCCGTACATGGTTGCAACAGCAACCAGTCATTGCCGCTTTACTCGATGACGAACAGCCCAATGACGCCGATAAAACCCTCTTGCTGAGCCAGCTTGAACAGCGGAATAAACTCATCAAACAGTTAAATTGGCCTAGCGACATAAAACCGCCCGAAGGGTTACATAGCCTTGGCGGACAACGTGACAACATCCAACAACAGATCAATCGCTTAAAACAGGAACAGCAACATTGTTATCAGGATCTGACTGAACTGCTGAACCAACTCGAACAACAGATCGAAGCCGGGCAAATCAAACATGCCTGCCAACTGGCACAGCAAGCCGACACACAGTTGAACGATATGGGCGGAAATCCTCCCAAATCACTGCAGCAACGCTATAAAGGACTACTGGCGCAACTCAACGAACTGAAAAACTGGCAGGGTTTTGCCGTAAAAGAAAAGAAAGAAGCCTTATGCGAGGCGATGGAAGCCCTAATCGACAGCAGCACCGAGGCACCGCTTCTGGCAAAACAGATCAATTCGCTACAGCTACAATGGAAAGCGCTCGACAGCGATGACCCGCTACACTCACATAAAACCTGGCAGCGCTTTAAAGCCGCATCAGATCAGGCCTATACGCCCTGTGAGCAATATTTTCGACTACAGAAGCAGCAACGTACGGATAACCTCAACAAACGCACCGCGCTGGTGTCAGAGCTTGGCAACTTCCTCCAACAGATCGACTGGCAACAAGCTGACTGGTCTTTGATCGAACAGGTCAGCCGCACCGCTAAGCGAGAATGGAAAGAGTATGCACCGGTAGATCGAACCCCTGGTCGCCAAGTGCAAACCGAGTTTAATGCTCTACTCAAACAGATCGATCAGAAAATTGCGGCCCACCGAGATGAAGTAGCCAATGTGAAGAAAGCCCTGCTTACGCAGGCTGAGCAACTGCTAACAGAAGAAGATCTCAGCACCGCGGCAGCCGACGTGAAGGCCTTGCAGAAGCGTTGGAAGGAAGCAGGCAATACTTTCCATAGCCTCGAACGGGAACTCTGGCCAGCGTTTCGTAAAGCCTGTAACCAGATATTTGAAAACCTCAATAAGAACAAACAGAACGAGCAACAACCAAATCCGACTGGCGTTAAAAACACATCTCTGGCTGACAGCCAAACCTATCCCGCCCTATTACAACGCATCGAATTGTGCGATCAGTTGGAGCACTTTATTCAGGATGGCACTCTCGACCAGTTAGCACTGGATGAGATTGAAGCCGCATGGCATCAGTGTGATGCAGTAGAGGGCGAGTTTGGACCGATGATCAATGCCCGCTACGAGCAATTGCTGGCCTTCATCTCAGACGAAATTGAACTGGAAGATCTGCTTAAAGTTACCGAGAAAGCGCTGCGCCAACTCTGTATCCGACTGGAAATTTTACTCGGATTAGAGTCACCTGAACAGGACCAGACCTTACGCATGGAATATCAGATGGACCGACTGCAAAAGGCCCTAGAGCAACGTCAAACCTCAACCAACAGTAACGATCTTAAACAGTTAGAGCTAGAGTGGCAGTGTCAGCCACTCACCCTGCAACATGAAGCTCTACAGATCCGTTTCTACAGTAACCTTCAGCAGGCTCGTTGAAACCCTGCGTAAATTGTCCTCAAGTGCTCATTAATTGAGCACTTGAAACAAAAAATGAAACACAAAAAAACCCGCAAAAGCGGGTTTTTTATCAGCTGAATACAGCTTATGACATGTGTTGACCACCATTAATGGAGAAGTCAGAACCGGTTACATAGCCACAATCATCGCTAGCCAAGTAAGTAACCGCTTTACCGATCTCAGAAGGCTCACCTAGACGACCGACAGGTACCTGACGAATAATCTTTTCCAGAACTTCTTCAGGAATTTTAGCAACCATCGGTGTCATGACGTAACCAGGAGAAACAGTGTTCACTGTTACGCCTTTAGCGGCCACTTCTTGCGCCAATGCTTTAGTAAAGCCATGAATACCCGCTTTAGCCGCAGAGTAGTTACACTGACCAAACTGACCTTTCTGTGCATTAACAGATGAGATATTGATAACCCGACCCCAGCCTTTATCCAGCATAGGATTGATAACCAAACGGGTCATATGGAACATGGAGTCTAGGTTAGCGGATAATACTTCGTTCCACTGTTCCCAGCTCATTTTACGGAAAGTACCATCACGGGTAATACCCGCATTATTGACCAGAATGTCGACGCTACCGCCGGCGACTTCTTCTACCGTTTTAATACAGGCAGCACATGATTCTTCATCGGTAACATCACCATAGGCAACCAAAATATCATAGCCATCGTTTTTCTGCTCAGCCTGCCAAGCTTTAGCTTTTTCATGGTTACCGCCAGAATTATAACCAGCAACAACTTTTACGCCTGCGTCAGCCAATGCCCGACAGATAGCGGTACCAATACCACCCGTACCTCCTGTTACTAGAGCAATTTTCTGTGTCATGCTCGTGTCCCCTTTGCTTCTTGAGAGTTGATTGTTTCGAGTCGTTGTATAGCGTTGTTATTATTTAGTTATTATTAACACTGCGCGGATAATAGCGTTAACAGCACCGCAGTGTAATATGACTTTGGTTGAGTGATAAACAATTTGATCGCAAACCAAACGAGCAGTATCACCCAAAATCATTCAATATGCAGCCCTATAACAGAGACTTACATAAGCTCTATAACTAAGCTTTGACTTAGCTCAAGAGTTTAGGTTTCGTCTGTTACGGCCTTAAGACAAGATACAACTTATTTTACTGAAGTCAAAGACTTTACAGACGTTTGAGATGTCGCTGCATCCACCAATACGACATTGCTGCAGTGCACATATTCGCAATCACAAAACCGATAAACATCCCTTGTAAATCGGCCAAATAATTACCTAATAGCCCCAACGGCACATAGAGACAAAACAATCGAAACACGCTGATCCGCATCGCTCTAATTGGCTGATGTAAAGCGTTGAAACTGGACGCAGTCAGAAAGGTGACGGCCTGAAAGCCAAACCCAAGCGGCACAATAAGAATCCACAATCCGATTAAGCTAATCACCGATTCATTGTCACTAAACAGCGAGCCAATGCCACCGGCAAAGAGGAGTAATAGTAGATAAACAATGGCTTGCCATAACAGCGCGAACTTCACTGCGGACAGGTAAGCCCCGCGAACACGCTCAATATGACCGCGCCCAAAGTTCTGACTGATAAAGGGTGGCAGGGTCATCGACAGAGCCAAATTCGCCAGTAAGGAGAGTGATTCTAAGCGGCTGCCAACACCAAATGCCGCCACCGCTTCAGGCCCGTGAGTTGCCACAATCGCCGTCATAATAGCCGCGGCAATCGGTGTCATCATATTCGACAGCGCGGCGGGAAAACCGATCTTCATCACCATCAACCAGTGCTGCAGTGCAGCAGAAACCGATTCAATCCGCAGCACCAATAAACCTTTATTAAAATAAAGATTTAATAAAGCAAACACCGCCGTCACACTCCAGGCAATCACACTGGCAATCGCAGCCCCTTGAATCCCTAGCCCAGGCACCGGCCCCCAACCAAAAATCATCAGTGGATCGAGTACCAAGTTAAGCAACGATGAGATTCCCATCAATAAGGCGGGTGTGCGAGTGTCACCGCTGGCCCGTAATGAACTGTTAGACACCATAATCAGGACATAGAAAACCGCCCCAGCAAACCACACCGACATATACTGGTCGATATAGGGAAGTAAATCGTCCCCTGCCCCTAATAAACGAAACAGCGGATCGATCACCTGAATAGCCAACACTGCGATGGTGATCATCAACAAGGTGGTCATTAACAGATTGTCGGTGGTTAGCTGTCGAGCGCCGGATTCGTTGCCCGAACCGATCAGCCTAGCGATGGTTGCAGAAGTACCAATACTCAAGCCGATCGATAGGCTGATCACCGTAAATGAAACAGGAAAGGTAAAACCCAGTGCCGCCAGTTGGTGGGTACCTAGCTGACTGACAAAATAACTATCAACAACATTAAACAGCATCAGGCTAACGATACCGAGCATCATCGGCAGCGTCATTTTAATCAGGGTAGGACGAACATCATCGTTCAGCAGATCGGATTTCACTCAATACCTTTATAGACGGGAGTTATCGAGCCGCCATCATACCATCTCTCGCGGCCCAGTTGAGTGCTGTTGCCGCTAAACGCAAAAACCTCCCGCAGGAGGTTTTATCGATATGATTTTAAGCAACCACAACTTGAATCCATCAACTTCATGACTGACTCAAAGTGTTGATCGAAACCACGGATGCCAACAGCTCATGTTCACAGTTATTTGCCCAGTTTTTTAGCCGACTGGCCCGCAATACCGAAATGCTGTTTAGGCATCTCGTTAATCAATACCCGAACACTTTCAATCGGTGCACCCAGCGAACGCACCAACGCATCACTTACTTCCGCTATCATCCGCTCTTTCTGTTCATCAGAGCGTCCTTCCATCATATTAACCGTCACGATAGGCATGCCGTTTTCCTCTTTCTTAATCGCCCTATTTAGGCCCCTGACGAAACAGCCAGGATTGCAGCAACCGGGTGACGCGGGGCATTACGATATAGGTCAGCAATAACACCTGTAACAGCACAATCACGACTGACCTCAACCATAGATCGAGACTATTAAGGAATGGCCCTAATAGCACATTGATCGCCATCACCAAAGCATATACCACCACCAGCAACACGAACGTCATCTTGTGGGGCGAAGGTTTGCTGACCGGTAGCTCGGGCAGGTCAAACCAAAACTCGAGTCCAGTGCCACGCTGTACTTCAGGCTCACCCTCAATGATTGGCTCAAGTTTTTTGAGCCACGCCCGGCGAACTTCAGAACCTTCCCAGTTTTGACAATTCTGATAATTATCAAACCGATAGATAAGCACGTAGCAGTTGCCCGTAGAAGCCGAGGGGCGCAAAACATTACTGCCCTGATGACCCGGATAGACCGACGCCTCTTCAACGACAGCTGAAACCCAGCGTTCAAAGTCCGCTTCTTTCCCCGGAATCACCTTGCGGGAGATGCTGACGGTGACGGGACCTTCCTGACCCGGTTCGGTCAGTTGTTGCTCAATACCACTTTCGCCCGTCACTGTTCCACCCCAATCAGTTATACAAATTTACCACTGATTGTACCCAAACCCTGATAACGAACACAAAAAGAATCACCTTTGTTCACTTGCACCGCTGCGGTAATCGCACCGATCATGACAAAAGACCCGGCAGGTAGCTCTTCACCACGCTCGCCCAGCATATTCGCCAGCATCGCCACCGATGAGGCCGGATGCCCCAGCACCGCAGCGCCTGCGCCTACTTCAACCACTTCGCCGTTGATCTCCATCACCACGCCAAGGGTTTTCAGATCAAGATCCGCCACATCGGCCATACGACCACCGGTGATAAACCGAGTAGACGATGAGTTATCGGCAATCACCGATTTAAGGTCGAATTTGAAGTCTTTATAACGCGAATCAATCACTTCCACCGCAGGCATCACAAAATCCGTCGCCCGCAGCACATCACCAATATGGATACCGGGTCCTTTCAACGGCGCTTTTGTGACAAACGCCAGCTCCGCTTCAATTTTCGGATGGATCAATTCGTCAATCTTGATTTCACCGCTTTCGGGCACGGTAAAATAGTCGGCTAGAAAGCCGTAACAAGGATGTTCCACTCCCATCTGGGACATTTTCGCCCATGAGGTCAGTCCCATCTTCATACCGACAATCTTATGACCGCGGGCTTCTTTACGACGACGAATCTCCCATTGGATGTCAAACGCATCCTTATAGGTCATCTCTGGATAATCATCGGTAATTTTAGTGACTTCATACGCCTGTAATTCTGCGTTTTCCAGGTGTTCGGCCAGTGCTTCAATCTGCGCGGTGGTCAGCTTATTTTCGTTTACTTCGGACATTAAATTAACCCCTTTTCTTTGGCCATGGTCAGCGCCAAATCTTCAATCATATCTTCCTGCCCACCGACCGTGCCGCGACGGCCCAGCTCCACCAGTAGATCCCGAGCTTGAATGCCATACTTCGCCTCAGCGCGCTTGGCAAACAGTAGGAACGAGGAGTACACACCGGCATAACCCAGAGTTAGTGCATCTCGATCAACCCGAATGGGCTGATCCATCAACGGCACCACTAAGTCTTCCGCCACATCCATAATGCTGTAGAGGTCGATTCCATGATCTGCACCCATTCGATCAAGCACCGCTACCAGTACCTCCAAAGGGGTGTTACCGGCACCGGCCCCTAAGCCAGCCACCGAACCATCGATACGGATCGCACCGGCATCAATCGCCGCGAGTGAATTAGCGATCGCCATCCCCATATTATGATGACCGTGGAAACCGACTTCCGTGGTTGGGTTTAATTCTGCCCGCAGTAGACCGATTTTTTCAGTCACTTCATCCGGCAGCATATACCCAGCGGAATCGGTGCAGTAGATGCAGTTGGCGCCATAGGATTCCATCAGCCGCGCTTGTTCTAAAATCTTTTCTGGGCTGGCCATATGGGCCATCATCAGAAACCCGACCGTGTCCATTTCGAGCTTAGCGGCCAGGCCGATATGCTGCTCGGTAACATCCGCTTCAGTACAGTGGGCCGCGACACGAATGGTGTTCACGCCCATATCGTTGGCCATGCGCAGATGATCAACCGTGCCGATCCCGGGCAACAGCAGCGCTGATACTTTGGCGTTTTTCAGCTTTGGAATCACCGCACCGAGATACTCTTCATCACTGTGGGCCGGGAAACCGTAGTTAACCGATGCGCCACCGAGACCATCACCGTGGGTGACTTCGATCAGCGGCATACCCGCCGCATCTAAACCAGTTGCCACGGCAACCATCTGTTCCAGTGAGATCTGATGACGTTTAGCATGCATACCATCTCGCAGGCTCATGTCGTGGAGTACTACTTTTTTACCGTTCAAATTCATCTTCTTTTCCTCCACTTAGCCGCGGGCTGGCAGGGTGATATTGCCGTTGGCCGCTTCTTCAGCAAACATCTCAGCGGTACGCAGTCCGGCGGCAGTCATAATATCCAGATTGCCGGAGTATTTAGGCAGGTAATCACCCAGCCCTTCAACTTCCATAAACATGGACACTCGATTGCCATCAAAGACAGGGCCATTCACCAGACGGTAACCCGGCACATATTTCTGCACCTCTTTGACCATCGCTTGAACCGATGCGGTGATCGCCGCTTGATCGGGCTCACTTTCGGTCAGACAGTGGACAGTATCGCGCATCAACAGCGGTGGCTCGGCTGGGTTAATGATGATGATCGCTTTACCCTGCTTAGCGCCACCCACTTTTTCCACCGCGCTGGCGGTGGTGCGGGTAAACTCATCGATATTTTTACGGGTGCCGGGACCCGCTGATTTAGAGGAGACTGTGGCGATAATTTCGCCATACCCAACCGGTTGGACTTTGGATACCGCCGCGACCATCGGAATTGTCGCTTGGCCACCACAGGTCACCATATTGACGTTCATCTCCAACTCTTTAGCGTGCTGTACCAGATTCACCGGTGGCACACAGAACGGGCCGATCGCAGCGGGTGTTAGATCGATCATGATCACCCCCAGCTCGTTCAGCTTACGGCTGTTCTCTGCATGGACATAAGCCGAGGTGGCATCAAAGGCAACCCGAATATCATCTTCAATAATGTGGGCCAGCAAACCATCAACGCCTTCCGCGGTGGTTTTAATGCCCATCTCTTTGGCCCGTTTTAGACCGTCGGATTCAGGGTCGATACCGACCATCCAAACCGGTTCGATCCAGTCGGAGCGTTTCATTTTCATGAGTAAATCGGTACCAATATTACCCGGCCCAATAATCACTGCTTTTAATTTCTTGCTCATAATTTTTCCCTTAAGCGCTGTTGCTAGGCGCTTCAAGCCATATCATCGGCCGTTAGACAAACCGCACTGAAGCAGAACCGATACCGCCGATACTGACGCTCATATAATCACCTGCTTGCACAGGCTCCAACGGCACCAAGGAGCCTGACAGAATCACTTCACCGGCCTTCAATGGAATACCAAACTGTCCCAGCGTATTCGCCAACCAGGTGACACAGTTCACCGGGCTACCCAGTGCTGCAGCACCGGCGCCGGTTGAGATAATCGAACCATTTTTCTCAACCACCATGCCGCAAGTAGCCAAATCGACTTTACGGGGATCAACCGCCTTATCACCGAGAATAAACAGACCACAAGAAGCGTTATCCGCCACCGTGTCCTGAATTTTGATATTCCAGTTTTCGATACGTGAATCGACCACTTCAAAACAGGGAATCACGCAATCCGTCGCGGCAAGCACATCGGCATTAGTAATTCCCGGCCCAAGCAAGTCTTTTTTCAGGATAAAAGCAATCTCACCCTCGGCTTTTGGCTGCATCAACTGCTGACTGATCGGCATCTCTTGGCCTTCAGAATAAGCCATCGCATCGGTCAGAAAACCAAAATCCGGCTGGCCTACCTTGAGCATGTTCTGCACAGCTTTTGATGTGAGGCCGATCTTTTTACCGATAATCTTTTCCCCGGCCGCGACCCGTCGCTCCATCATGCGCAGTGAGATGTTATAAGCATCTTCAATCGTGATATCTTCAAATCGTTCGGTAAAAGGACGCAGGGTGTGACGCTGTGTCATCGCCTCGTACAACTCATCACCGCACATTAGTATCTGTTCTTTATTCATCATGATTCTCTTGTAGTCAGACAGTTACAGCTTGATGCAGACGTTTTTCAGTTCGGTATAAAATTCCAGCCCGTGAACACCGCCTTCACGACCAATCCCCGACTCTTTAGCACCCCCAAAAGCAGTGCGCAGATCTCTTAGGAACCAACTGTTAACCCAAGCAATTCCCACATCCATCGCTTCTGCCACACGGGAGGCACGGGATGAATTCTCGGTCCAGATCGCTGCCGACAAACCGTATTTAGTATCATTCGCTAGTTCAATGACTTCGTCTTCCGTATCGAATGGACGGATATGGCAGCAAGGGCCAAAAATTTCCTCTTTGACAACCCGGGCGTCATCCGCAAGGCCGGTCCAAATAGTAGGTTCAACCCAAGCTCCCGCATTCAGTTCAGCACCCATCTCTGGTACACCGCCTCCGGTAACAACCGTGGCACCCTCTTCCACCGCAAGGCGGTAATAAGACAATACTTTCTCTTTATGCTCTTGACTGACCAGGGGACCAAAATCCACGTTAGGATCTTCCGGCACACCCAGCTTAAGTTGCTCGACACCCGCTTTTAAACGCTGCACAAACTCATCAAAAATAGGCCGTTCAACATAGATTCGCTCGGTACCCAAACAGACCTGACCGCAGTTCACAAAAGCCGAACGCATGGTGCCCTCAATTGCTTTCTCTATATCACAGTCGGCAAACACAATACCGGGATTCTTACCGCCACACTCCAAGGAAATATTACGCAGCCCAACGGAAGCGGCTCGCATAATGGTTTCGCCGGTACGGGTTTCGCCGGTAAAGGTGATCGCGTTAACATCCGGGTGAGCGGTCAAGAACGCGCCCGCAGAATCAGGGCCAAAGCCGTGCACCACGTTATAAACGCCTTTCGGCACGCCGCATTCGTTCATTACTTCGCCGAGTAATGTTGCCGTTGCGGGTGTTTCTTCCGACGGTTTTACCACCACGGTATTACCACAGGCCAATGCTGGACCGACCTTCCAGGTCATCAACAACAACGGCAGGTTCCATGGGCTGATGACTGCAATCACCCCTTTAGGAGAACGGTGGCCATAGTTAAGCGCACCACGGCCATCCGGTGTATCCAGTTTATAAGCTTCGGTGGGATGGTTTGCTAAGGTTTCGGAGAACGCTTTAAAATTTGCCGCCCCCCGGGGAATATCAATATGAGAAGCGATTTTGTGGGGTTTACCGGTGTCTTTACACTCGGCATCCAGAAACTCATCGAAACGCTCATTGATGCGATCAGCCACTTTGTCTAGCAAGGTAATTCGCTGGGCTTGGGTCATTTTGCCCCAAGGGCCTTTCATTGCGGCTTTGGCCGCCGCCACTGCGGCAGCCACTTCAGGCTCACCCGCTTCATGTACTTGACCCAGTAGACTGTTATCCACCGGGTTACGATTTTCAAAGGTTTTACCGCTGGCGCTGGTAACAAATTCGCCATTAATAAAGTTCTTAAATTGTTTCATTCTTAAGCCTCGGTGAAGATAACAATAGCTAACAAATCAAGCTGCCCGGCCACCAGCCGAGCAGCGCTGCTAATCAGGTTAATACACTCAGGAAGCGCTCATTCAGCACTCGGTCATGGTAGAAAATCGCCTTACCCAGATCTTCAGCTTTCCAGGTGACCGCCTCATGATCGGGATAGTGATAATCACCACCACAGAACACCTCATTACGATTACCCGATGGATCAAAGAAATAAATAGTCTGACCGTGAGTCAAACCGTGACGAGTCGGACCAATATCGATAGGGGTTTCGGTCATTGAGATCAGATCAGCCGCGCGTAACACTGATTCCCAAGTTTCTAGGTAGAAAGAGGCGTGGTGGAATTTATCCGGCTCTGGACAATCAATAAAAGCAACATCGTGAGCTTTCATGCCGACGGTGAGGAAAACGGCAACGCGATTTTGTTCGGGATCGACCACCTGTTCAGCCAGATCAAAGCCCAATACATCACGAAACAACGCATAGGTCTCCTCGATATTAGGCCCATACAGCAAACAGTGATCAAAGCGGGTGGCTTTCATCCCTTTCAAGTCGCGCGGCCAAGCCTCAGGATTAACCTTCGAAACCCCCCATTTACCGGGCTGCTCTTTCTCGGCAAATAGCTCAAAATGGTGGCCAGTTGGCGCTACAAAACGGATACGGCGACCGCAGCCATTTAACTCACCTGCGGCGATATGCTCCACTTCACAACCATAAGCGACCAGATCGGCCTCTAGCTGTTCAAGCACCTCGTTGTTAAGCACTTTGAAGCCCATCAGGTCCATACCTGGATGATCTGCTTCACGCAGAACAACCGAGAACTTATCAATTTCGGTCCAAGCTTTCAGGTAAACACGTCCTTGAGTGTCCCGCTCAACTTCGATCAAACCTAACAGGTCACGGTAATGTTTCAGCGCTTCTTCAATATCCAGTACCCGTATCTGCACATGACCGGGACGCATTACACCTTTTCTCATATTTTCCTCTGCACTTCTTATCAACTTTTATTATTTAGCTAACGGTCGTTCTCTGTGACCTTATCAGCCGCTTTACAATGATCAGATTCAATTTCTAGATCGGTTCTCGGGAAAACTCGACAAGCAAGAACAAACCCCTGCTGCAGCTCTTCCTCTGACACATGGACTTTACTCATCCGCTTGGTCTCATACTCTCCGCTGAGAATACGGATTTTGCAGACACCACAGCCCCCGCCTCGACAACCAATATTAATAGCAGCAGCATTGCGACGCTCCATTCCTATCAATAAGGCTTGATCCTCCCGACAACTGAAACATTGATCACGATTAACAACATGGATCTGATGCATAAGCGAGTCAGCCATAAGCATCTCCACTCGGTTCATTCGGTTGTACCACTATAAACATAGCAAGCACTGAGCCAGCATCAAACAAAACAACCTAAGTCATTGTTTATAAATACATTTATCATTCACATCAGAAAATAACGAAGTCATTGATACTGCAACAAGTCATCAAATGATCAATACCAGCCAAAACGAGTGATCATTTAAGCAATTGAACATCACCTCATGTCCAATAGATCACAGCGGCTGAACAAGCCAATAACAGGATTCGGTCACGATTAAATCGGCGATTAAACCTAAACCGATGAAATTGACGCTTCTCATAAGCATCAAAAAAGCCTGAACAGAGTCAGGCTTTTGAGAGAGGATTAACATCAAACAATGTTATTGCCAGAGGTAGGATTCCATTGATAGCGCACTATATAAAATAGGGCTTTGCAACAGGGTTAAACGGTCGGTTACACAACTAGCCCCCATGGCAATCAGCAGCGGTAGATAATGATCGGCTGACGGATGAGCTCTAGCAAACGTTTCCGTTTCAAGCTGCGGCTGACAGAGCGCCGAAATCTGCCGCTCACTCACCTGCTGCCGAACCCATGCTTGAAAGCGCACCACATAGTCCGCAGGCGGTGCATCTTCATGTCGCACAATATCGCGCAGATTATGGGTGATGCTGCCCGAAGCAATCACGGCAATATTCTGTTCTCGTAAGGGTGCTAATGACTCACCCAAAGCCACCAACTGCAGCGGTGATAAGCTCGCAGGCAGAGATAATTGAATCACTGGAATATCCGCCTGCGGCAATAAAAACCGCAGCGGCACCCAAGCGCCGTGATCCAAACCACGCTGGTGATTAAGGGATACCTTGATACCCGCACCACCTAGGCAGTCAGCCACTTGGCCCGCAATCGCCGCGCTACCGGGAGCCGGGTATTGCAGTTGATACAGAGCCGCCGGAAAGCCACCAAAATCATGAATGGTGTCAGGCTGCGACGACGTGGTCACTTCGGCCTCAGCGGTTATCCAATGAGGAGAGATAATGACCACGGCGTTAAGCTGTTCAAATTGCGCAGTCAGCTGCATCAGCTGCGCGCCTGCTTCGCCGGGGTCTAATGCCCACATTGGCGAGCCATGACTAATAAACATAACCGGTGCTGTAGACATTGTTAGCGATCCTGTAAATAACGATACCAGCTAAGCTGAGGCCCAGCGGGGACAAAACCCTGTGGGTTTAAAGCCTTGATCGAATAGTAACCCGACTTAATATGATCAATTCGAGTATTTTGACTAAAGGCATCGATCTGTAATAAACGCTCTAAATAAGCCGATAAAGCGGAATAATCGCCGATGCGCTGCCGGTTGGTTTTAAATAAACTAAAATAGACCGGATCGAAACGTACCAAGGTCACAAACAGCCGAATATCACTCTCTGTCAGCTGCTCACCCACGGCAAACTGATGCTCACTAAAGTGCTGTTCTAAACGATCTAGGGTTGCAAACACCCCAGTATACGCCTCTTCATAGGCCTGCTGCGACGAAGCGAACCCCGCCTTATAGACACCATTATTTAAGCTTTCATAGATCCCCTGATTAAATTGATCAATCTGAGAAGCCTGCGCAACCGGTAATAGATCGATCTCAGAACGGTGTAACGGCCGCAGGTCATGGTTGAAAATCCGTAGAATATCGGCCGACTCATTATTCATAATCGCACCGGCGCCCGCATCCCAGAGCACCGGCACTGTGGCCCGCCCGCTATATGCGGGATCAGTAGTGGTATACAGCTGATGAATATAGGTGATGGTTTCCTCCGCTACCGGCGTACTACCGGGAAAGTCTCCAAACTGCCACCCGCTATCGCTCAATACGGGTTCAACCACACTGATCGGGATATAGTGATCCAAACCCAATAGTGATCGCGCAATCAGTGTGCGAGTCGCCCAAGGGCAGATATACGCCACATACAACTTCAACCCTAACGCCTCGACATCATCAACCGCAGTCATCACGCGCGCAGCGCTGGGGCAGCTCTAAAAGCACTACTCTGGCGTACAAACCGCCCTTGAGCATCTTTACTCTGTACCGGATCCCATTTCTTTTGCCATTTGCCGTTAACTAACATCACTCGTCCTCCTTGGAATAGACCCCATAAATCGGGGCCTCGCCATAAACCAGAGTATTTAAACCGCCGCTTTCAAAGACCGTTGAGCCGCTTTGTGTTCATCAAACAACACCCAACGACCATTGCCTAATAAGCCCTGTACCAGTGAAGCAATGATGAGAAAAGCAGGATATTCCCAACCACCACCTTGATTACCAAAGCCCCAACCGTTTGCCCCGTGTACCAACACAATAGAACCGAGTAATACCGGCACCAAGGCCAACGCGATCCAGCGAGCATAAACACCTAACACCAATGCAGTGCCACCGGCAATTTCGATCGCCATGGTCAACGGCCCCATAAAGGCGGGTACACCTAAAGAGGCAAAATAGCCGGCGGTGCCCTCGGGTGAGAACACCAATAGCTTGAGCAAACCATGAGCCAGATACATCACGCCCAGTGCGATGCGAAGCAAGGTGGTTGCGTATTCCTGTTGTGTATTCATCTCTATCTGTTCCTTAAGCAAAACTATGTAATGGATAAGGTGATTTTTGACCACAGAGGAAAAATAAACAATAATCCATTCACTATACTTATTGTTCGGATATATTTAACAGTTATGGATAAGCTCAACCTGATGACCTCCTATATTGCGGTGGCTGAACAAGGCAGCTTTACCGCCGCTGCACGACAACTAGGTAAAACCAAAGCGCTGCTGAGTACTCACGTATCGCAATTAGAAGAGTGGCTTAAAGTTCGCCTGATTACCCGTTCGACCCGCAGCATGAAGCTGACCCCCGAAGGCCAGAGCTACTATGAACAGGCGAAGAAAATAATAGATGATATCGCCACGCTAGAAGCCGAGCTGCAGCATCAAAATCGCACATTAGTCGGACGCCTACGAATTGCCGCCCCCACCACCTTCGGCGAACTTGTGTTGATGCCCTATATCGCGCAGATACTCACAGACAATCCGGAATTAACCATTGAGTTAGTGCTGAATGATCGCTTTACGGACCTGATCGCTGAAGGCTTTGACCTAGGCATTCGTATTGGTCAGATGGACGACTCCAACCTTATCGCCCGCTCCGCCGGATCTTTACAGATGATGCTCTGTGCCAGTCCTGACTATTTAAAACGCTACGGCACGCCGCATCAGCTAACACAGCTGAACAAGCTGCCGTGCGTCTTTGATAGCAACCATCGAGCAGGTGCCAGTTGGCGCTTTCAAACGGACGACGGGTTAATTGAAGTCCGTCCAACATTTGTGGTCCGCGTTAACAGCGCCCTCGCCGCCGCGAATATGGCCCGCAGCGGCACGGTGATCGCTTACTGCCCGGACTTTGCCGTCAATGGGATGCTACAAACCGGGGAACTCGTCCCGGTATTGGCAGACCTCTGCCACAAACAGATACCGGTAAATATTATCTATCCGCACCGCCAACACCTTTCAGCCAAGGTGAAGGCCTTTGCCGATGGCTTGATCAGCTACCTTCATTAAAGCCACACAAGACGGCTCTCTCATTTCAGACCACTGGAACAATGCCGACAATCTGCCTTTTAGAGCCACTAGATGCGCTTAAACAATGCGGATCGATTTTGCTCTTCTGCGCCATCTGCAGCAGTTACAAACCGCTCCATATGGATATCCCGCTCGAATAAGCGTCCCTGCATTAAGGTGGTAATAGCCGCATCGATCATCGGTGGCGGGCCGCACAGATACGCTTTATTACCATCAAAGCGGCCATTAAAGTGGGCCTGTGCCGCTTCATGGACATAGCCGGTAAAGCCCTGCCAGTTATCCTCCGCTTGCGGAGCATTTAAGGCTGGCACATAGGTAAAATTGGCAAACTCTTTTGCCAATTGTTCAAACAAGTGACGGTTATAGAGTTCCCCTACATTGCGCGCGCCCTGCAACAACGTAATCGGACGACGGTCCCCCTCTTCTAACAGATCAAGAATCATTGATTGCGGACTAGAAAGCCCTGAACCACCGGCAATAAAGATCACCCCTTGTTGATCGGATTTACGCACAAAAAACTGGCCATAGGGTCCACTCACATCCAACGTATCCCCCACCGTCAATTGCTCATGGAGATACGCCGTGCCTACACCATCCGGCACCCGCCGCACATGCAACTCTAAGCAAGTGGCATCAGAGGGTTTATTAGCAATCGAAAATGCTCGACTCCCCTCCACTCCAGGAATATTCACATTAATATACTGGCCCGCCTGAAACGCCATCGGTTTATCTAGTTCAAAAAAGATCCCTTTAATCGTCGGAGATAGATCCCTAATATCGATCACCGTCGCGACAAAATCCAACACTGGATGACCAGCGAAGTCATCATCCACGTCAATATCCGCCTCAATCACCATATCGGATTCAGGCATACAGCAACAAACGAGGACTTTACCCTCTTCCCGTTCCATATCCATCAGCGCAAACGGCGAAGCATTACCAAGATCGCTTTCCCCTTCCAACACCTGCACCTTGCAGGTTGCACAGGTGCCATGACCACAAGCAAAAGGCAACCAGACACCTTGCCGCAAGGCGGCATCCAGAATCGTCTGCCCCTCTTCAACTTCAATGACATCACCGGTTGGTTCAACGGTTATTTCATAACTCATAATTTCACCTTGCTATAGGACCACGACAAATAACGTCGGCCCTACCTTAATCTGGCGGCATTTAAACACCGGCGTTTTTATAACCCAACAGTTCAGGGGTCTTAAAACGTATCAACGATTTATGCCCCACGCCCTGCGCCTCAAGACTGACCTCTAACTGCGGTTTAAACGACTCGCCATCGAGCAACCACTCAACGCTGTTCCAGTTGATCTGACTGAATTCGGGATGCTGTCCAAACGCCTCGGGCAGAGTGCTCTCGATCAGTTCACCAAATGTCATAGTCGGCGACAGCAAACACGTTTTGGCCGAACAAAACATCCGATGTTCATCCCACGACAAATAAACCAGCTGATTGCCATGAAAGTTCTCAACCCGGTCTCGTGTTTCACCTGTATAACCAGGATTCAATGAAAAAATTGGCATTGTTATATCCTCTTCTGCTACGGATATGGCCGTGCCATATCCGTTGTTATTGTTATTATTGGAGGCTTACGCGACGCCTTTCCATTTATTCCAACGCACCTCATCCGGCGAACCTTTTATATCCATATTGTCGTGGCCGACATTCATCTTGTAATAATCCTTCAGAATATCGCCAACATCTGGGCCGCCACAGTTGCCTTGAAAAATCTGATGTACGGGTAACCATGCCTGCACATATTTTTCCGGCTCATCGTTAAAGATGTCACAACAACCATCAGAGCAGAAATGATAGCGTTCTCCCTCGTAGACCGTCTCACGCATCGAGTTTTGGTTTGGATTCTCCATATCGGTAAATAACATAGGGATCTGACACACCTGACAAAGCTGTGGTAATCCTGAGGTATAAAAACGTTCGCCCTTAGCTTCCTTCTCTTTCGCCATCTCCCACAGCGGGCGGTAGTATTTATCAAAGGTGTCGGGGTACTGCTCTGACAACCAATCGAGTTCCTCATCCGATGGAATCCAAGTATGGAAACCAGCGGCATGGCCGTAGCTATAGAATGTCCACCACGTCTGATGCGAAACATGATGTTTCTCTTTTTCAATCACATCGGCATATTTCGGCATCCGAATGCCATAGCGGGCCAGATCCTTAAACAGCGCGCCACCGGCGTCTTCAAAATACACCTCCCAGGCTTCCTTCCACGACATCACCTTATTAGGCAACATATAGTCCATCATCATCGCCACTAGGCTTAACAAACGAGTGCCACGCCAAAACCACTTATCCAGCCACTTTTGCACAATCGGCAGATTATCTTCATGCTGTTCCAGCAGGAATTTAATCACTTCCAACCCCAGCGTCATATGCCGAGCCTCATCCGATTGAGCCGAAAAGCCAAACGTTACCGTCGCCATATCACCGTTATGGGCAGCACCCGACATAAAGGGCACAAATAGTAAATTGGTTAACACATATTCAAAGGAAAAGCCGATCGCCAACATAAACTCAAACGGCCCACCCGAACGCGCATCATGAAAGAACGATCGAGGTACCGACAGATACCATACCCGATCCTGCATATGGCTGAATTCTTGGAAACCATCAAAATATTTATTGTAGTGGCTCATCGCATGAATCTGGGTCTGCACATGACGTAACTCATCCAGTGCCTGCATCTGACAAGCAACTCTGGCACCCACACCACTTAATTGACGTCCCACGTGGGCAAAACCCTCGGATGCCTGATATTCCTGCGGCGAAATACCGGTCAGGAACAGTTTAATTGCGTTGACATAACGGGCATCTGTGACATTGAGGTGACCATTATTCTGTGAGAAGGCGTCCAGAATGGCATAGAGTTTCTTTTCTTTCTCAGCCTGATATTTCCAGTACGCATCCATTGTTAAGCGGAACGGATCTTCCCACTTATCCCAATCAGTAATTTTTATTCCTTCAAACGCCTCATAGGGAAACGCCTCTTGTCGGTCTTCGTAGGAAAACTCCCAATCAAGGTCACGGGTTAGTAAGCGATACTTATCTTTTATAGTTAGTTTTTTAGCAGCCATAATGTTTCCCCCTTACTGTTTCCACTCGAGCGCGAACTGATCATCATCTTCATCGACGTTGCCGCCTAAAGTGATTAGATTGAGGTGTAGCTCTTGCACATCCCAATCCCGACCCATTTTTTCTTCTACCACTTCACGTTCAATCACCAACCGCGCCTCCCGCTCAATACGAATCATGGCTGGTTGATGGATAATGGTGGCATCGGGATTACTTTCTTCTATGGCTTCGACAATATAGCGGGACTCATCATTGTCCTGCAGCACGATATATACTTTTGACATGGTATTAACCTTGTTATTTTTATAGGCGGTTTATTGGAACAAACCCGCTTTATTTAAGCGTTTAAGCAGCGCGCCTTCTGCCACATTGAGCGCCTGATCATCGATCATCTCTTGTGCCAACGGTTGCAATGCCTTAAGCGCTTTCTCTTTCCAAGCGGTAATCCAGAGTTCTAAGTGCTGCTGATTAGCGGTCGATTCCGCGGCGGCAATCTTCACCACCGCATCCACCCAGCGGTTCGTCTCTTTATTCCAATTTTGAATAAATTCGGTCAACATGCTGAAATCCTGTCCGCCGTTATCCGCTAGCCATTGATCAAACTGCAGATAGACAAGCTCATAGATCAAGCCATCGAGGACCACATCTTGGGCGACAAACGACTCAAACCAATCTTTGACGCAGATATTCGCCTCACAATAAGCGCGCATGCCCTGCCACACGGCATCACTCATCCAGAAGCCTTTAGCCTCCACCAGCGCATCACCAGAGTTACCATCCAGAATTAGACCGATACGAGACAGGTACTGTGCATTCCCCAGACGATCCATACCGTTAAATAGCAGCGCTTGAGAGATAGCGGTTCCACTGGCGAAGGAGTTGCCATACATATTGTTCAAATTCGCCGCCTGCTCGACATGACGAAGAGGCACTAACAAGCGGATAACCTTCTGCTGAATCGCTTCAGGGATAAGACGAGCCAGATCACGTTTTTCAAAGAAACTGTAATTACTCTCCGCCACTTCTTGCTGTTTGGCGCGGGCTTGAACATAAGAGCCGTAATAAAATTGGCGAGGGTCTTTAAAGGCATACCAATCCTGCATCACAATCGCGGTACGTGTGACATCATTCAACTCATATTCGGGCTGCCACAATGGCTTATAGTGAAAGTTACGTTCGGACGCCACGTCATAGGTGGCTTCTTGATAGCGGGTTGCTGGTTTGTCGCCAAAACGACGTTCGATATGCGCAAAGGTATGGCGCACGGGCTCCAGCATTGCAGTTTTAATCTCAATGGTCATTGGTTTTTATCCCATTCTTTGGATCATTATTGTTATTTTCAAAACATCCGCATAAGTATCAGCGGTTACGAGCCATCAATGTCGCTTCACCGTAGCGCCACTTCTTCATCTCAATATCGACAGCGTCCTGCTGCGCTTGGGTCATAAAGACCACGTTATTGGTCTGACAGAACTGATCAAATACCTTTTGAGGCATAATCAACTCAACAAATAACGCGGGATCACCGATAGCAAAATCAAACTCCACAAAGCGTGCATGCTCCGGGCTTCGCACCCGAACATAGCGGATTAGCTTTTCCCCAGTGTGGCTATCTAAACAATCGTTGCCCCCCTGATCGTCTCGTTGTGTTGTCACCATCTGTGCTCCTTGAAACTTAAATTACTCAAAACAGATAGAGCAAGCGCTATGCCAGACAGAAAAAAACAACAAAAAAAACCGCAATCCCTTGAAATAATTGAATTATTTATCTATTCCCATCAAATACAGTAGATTGTTGACGCGCCCATTTCCCACTTGTTCAAACCAACCAAATGGTTAAAAGTTAATGAAAAAGTTAAATTTTTCTCCGCCGCTAGCGAAGAACAACGCACACCGAAAATTTAGGGTGTTGTTTTTTTAGAAATAGCGCCACAATAAAAGAGTGGCCACCGGCTATCTAAAAATAACTATAATGACCATGTGCAAAAAATATGACCGAACAAAGCCTTGTACTTCCAAACCCGCAAGACCTGCTCAAACAGATTCGCTTTGAAACTGAAGAGGGTAAGATCTGGCTCGATGAGCAACGTATGCTGCTTATTCACTCATCCGTCATGGGCCTACTGCGTAATGAATTAATCCAAACAATGGGGGTTGAGCGCGCTAAAGGGTTCCTAATGCGTTTTGGTTACCATACCGGCTGGCGAGATGCGGAGCTGGCCAAAAAAGTCCGCCCGGATATGAGCGCTGAAGAGGCCTTTATGGTTGGCCCGCAGCTTCATGCCATTAAAGGCATGGTAAAAGTAAAACCTAATTCGCTAGATTTCGACTCCGATAGCGGCCATTTCCATGCAGAGTTTGACTGGTTCAACTCTTATGAGGTGGAAACCCACCTTTCCAATTTCGGCAACTCTGATGTTCCTGTTTGTTGGACACTCATCGGCTATGCCAGTGGCTTTTCAAGTTTCTATATGGGCCGCCAAATTGTTATCAAAGAAACCCAATGTGCAGCCACCGGTGCCCATCACTGCCATATTGAGGGCCGACCCGCAGAGGAGTGGGACGATGCTGATGAGGTGCAAAAATACCTATTACCCGATCCCATTATCGAGCAGTTGCTAGCGCTGCAGGATGAGGTAAGCACCCTGAAAAATCAGGTTCGCAGCTCAGAAAGCGAAGAAGATATACTGTTTAACAGCGTAGGACACTCTGCAGCATTTAAGAATGTCTGCCACCTAATCAAGAAGGCTTCAAAAAGCAAAGTGAGTGTGTTACTTCAAGGAGAAACAGGGGTGGGAAAAGAGATTGTCGCTCGTAGCCTACACGGCTCAAGTGATCGAGCCAGCCAACCCTTTATTGCGGTCAATTGCGCCTGTATTCCACCCGATCTAATCGAAGCTGAATTATTTGGCGTTGAAAAAGGCGCCTATACCGGTGCAAGCCAATCCAGAGAGGGAAAGTTTGAACGGGCTCATCGAGGCACCATTTTTCTCGATGAAGTAATCGAACTATCGCCTCGAGCGCAGGCCTCCCTATTACGGGTATTACAAGAGTCAGAATTTGAGCGAGTGGGAGATACCCACACCCGCCGCATTGATGTCAGAGTGGTGGCTGCCGCTAATGAAGATCTAGAGTTAGCGGTACAGGAAGGGCGCTTTCGAGCCGACCTCTTCTATCGCCTCAATGTCTACCCAATACATATTCCGCCACTGCGCGATCGAACGGAGGACATCCCCCTACTGATCGAGCACTTTCTTAAAAAATACTGCGCTCTGTATAACAAAAAAATTACCGGCGTTTCAGACAAAGCCCTTCAGGGGCTCACCCAATATAAATGGCCGGGTAATATCCGCGAGCTAGAAAATATGATTGAACGGGGTGTCATTCTGGCGGAAAGTAATCATGTCATTGGTTTTGAAAGCTTATTCCCCTCGTTATCTGAGCCCTCCCACCCACTCAACATCATTAATGGCCGGGTTTCATTACATAAAGAAGACTCGCCACAATCGGATCAGCAGCCTGACCCACAAACGGCTGAGCAACTGCTCGTCGACAACTTCAGTCTAGAAGAATTAGAGCAACAACTAATAGACGAAGCAATGGCTCAGGCCAACGGCAATGTGTCAAAGGCAGCCCGTAAGCTAGGCTTAACCCGTCCAGCGCTGGCATATCGACTGCGCAAACGACAAGATAGCTAAGTTAAAAAAGCTGCTTTAGAATGGCGAGCCTAAATTGATGCTACGCTGGGACACCATGAACCTGATTCTGCTTTTTGAAAGTGATTTTACCGCCGTTGATACCGTCGTCATCAGCGATCGACGTTTTCACCACATCAAACAGTTTCACCAACCGGTGCCAGCGCAGTCGCTTAAAGTGGGTTTGCTCAATGGCGAAATTGGCCAAGGCATTGTCCTCAGTCTGACGGAGCAAAGCATCACATTGCAGGTTAAGCTGACTCAGCAACCACCCGCGCCGCTCCCCCTGACTCTACTGCTAGCACTGCCTCGGCCGAAAATGCTTAAGCGCACCCTGCAAACCGTTACCAGTATGGGGGTCAAGCAGATCTACCTGATCAACTCATATAAGGTTGATAAGAGTTACTGGTCGACCCCTCTGTTGCAGACACAATCCCTAACAGAACAGTTACTGCTTGGCCTAGAGCAAGCAGGCGACACCCAAATGCCTGAAGTTCACCTACGCAAACGCTTTAAACCCTTTGTCGAAGATGAGTTACCGGTAATCGTTCAGCACAGCCGCGCACTGGTCGCCCACCCTTATAACGCCGCGATTTGTCCGCCCGCAGAGTCGGTTAAAACAACCCTTGCCGTCGGCCCTGAAGGGGGGTTTATCCCCTATGAAGTGGAAAAACTGCAGGATGTCGGGTTTGCAGCTATTCATATCGGCCCCCGTATCCTCAGGGTCGAAAACGCCGTGCCAGTGTTACTAGCCAAACTATTCCCGGTATGAAACCCTCTACAGCAGAGATTTAGAACTTAATTAATAGCCGTCAAACTGATTTCGGTCAATTTAATTGAGAATCATACGCATTACCATTGACATTAACCCCGCTATAAATAAGAATAGTTCCCATTAGCAATACACAATGACTCGACGCTCTCGAGCGTAACGCATTCGCCGTTACCCGGTAGCTGCATGCGGTCTCATAGATCAGGTATCCCTATAATGCGTAATAATTTGAAAAAACTGGCGTTTCTTACTCTACCTCTCACTCTAGCCGCCACTCATGTGTCTGCCGCTGATGAAGTGAACATCTACTCTTACCGCCAGCAGTTTTTAATTCAACCGATGCTCGATGCCTTTACTGAAGAGACCGGTATCAAAACCAATGTGGTATTTGCGAAAAAAGGCCTGATCGAGCGCTTAGAGCATGAAGGCAAAAACTCACCTGCAGATATCGTACTGACATCAGATATTGGTCCGCTTTACGATGTTGTCGCTAAGGGTCTAACCCAAGCGGTCCACAGTGATGTGTTAGAAGAAAATATCCCAGCTCATTATCGTGATCCTGATGCCCACTGGTTTGGTTTAACCAGCCGCACCCGCTTGATCTACGCTTCGAAAGATCGAGTCAAACCCGGCGAAATTGAAACCTACGAAGATCTCACGGATCCTAAATGGGAAGGCCGTATCTGCACCCGTAGCGGTAAGCACACTTACAACCTGTCACTGATCGGTTCAATGATTATTCACCATGGCGAAGCCGAAGCGGAACAGTGGCTCGAAGGTCTGAAAGCCAACCTCGCTCGCAAACCACAGGGCAACGACCGCGCTCAAGTTAAAGCCGTTAAAGAGGGGGTTTGCGACCTCGCACTGGGTAACTCTTACTACTTTGGCAAGATGCTGACCAATGATAAGCAGCCAGAACAGAAAGAGTGGGCTAATGCCGTTAACCTCGTGTTCCCGAATCAGAAAGACCGCGGTTCACACATGAGCATCTCTGGAGCAGCACTGACAAAATACGCACCGAATAAACAAGCGGCGATCCAACTAATGGAGTTCCTCAGTCAAGCCAAAGCACAATCCATGTATGCTGAAGCTAACTTTGAATTCCCAATTCGCCCAGGCACCAAACGTTCGGCGCTACTCGACGAATATATGGGCGACTTCAAACAGGATAACGTCAGCCTGCAAGAAATTGCCGAACTACGCGCAACCGCCGCACGTATGGTTGATAAAGTAGGTTTTGATAACTAAACCGACACCGACATATTTGGACAATTCGACATCAAAACGGTAGTCTGCGCGCTACCGTTTTTTGTTTAAGAAGACAGCGTTATGCAGGCAGAACAAGCCATCCCAAAAATCAAGCAGCCCCCAACTCTCATGACACCACAAAAAAACTATCTGTTTGGTTGGTACAGTGGCACCTGGGGCACCGCGTTGATGGTGGCACTGCCGATCCTCTCGGTTTTTTATCTTGCTCTGTTTCCCAAAGAAAATATCTGGTCACATCTCGCTGCCACCGTGTTACCGGTCTATGTCACGACGACGCTCGCATTGATGGTCGGCGTAGGCGCACTATCCATTGCGACCGGCGTTTGCGGTGCTTGGCTGGTAACCATGTGCCGCTTTCCTGGACGCAAACTGTTCGAGTGGGCATTGCTACTGCCCTTTGCCGTACCAGCCTATGTGATCGCTTATGTCTACACCGACCTACTGGAATACTCCGGGCCGTTACAGATAGCCCTGCGGGAGCTGTTTGGCTGGCAAACCGCGCGAGATTACTGGTTTCCCGATATTCGTACCCTTGGTGGCGCGATTCTAATGCTATCGATGGTGCTATACCCCTACGTCTATCTATTAACCCGCGCCACATTTTTAGAACAATCGACAACGATTCATGACGCTAGCCGGACTCTCGGCTGCACGCCACTACAAAGCTTCTATCGGGTATCCCTGCCAATTGCCCGCCCCGCAATCGCCGTGGGTTTATCTTTGGTTTCCATGGAAACCATTAATGATTTTGGTACGGTGGATTATTTTGCCGTCAAAAGCATGAGCGCGGGCATCTATGATACCTGGCTAAATATGGGCAACCTCGGCGGCGCAGCGCAGATCGCCAGCCTAATGATGATCTTTGTCGTGGTACTAATTTCACTGGAGCGCCTTGCACGCGCGAAGCAACGGCAATTCAATAGCTCTGATCGCTACAAAACACTCACCGGTTATCGATTAACCGGCTGGCGAGCTTGGGGCGCCACGCTACTCTGCGCGCTACCGGTAATCACAGGCTTTGCTATTCCGGTGTGGGTATTAGCGGGCTATGCACTGAAACATATCGATCAGCTCTGGACGCTTGAGTTTTTCACCTATGCGAGCCATAGCTTTATACTCTCCAGTAGCGCAGCGATACTAACCATTATCATCGCCCTACTTCTGGCTTATTCCAAACGACTGCATCGCAACAAGAGCCTCAAGATAGCCGTGCAGTTTTCAAGCCTCGGCTATGCCATGCCCGGAGCTGTGCTAGCGATTGGTGTCATTATTCCTTTGGCAGCATTCGATAATACCATCGACAATCTGATGGATCAGTTTTTTGGCATTTCCACGGGTCTATTGCTTAGCGGCACCGCTTTTGCTGTTATCTTCGCCTATGTCGTACGCTTTTTAGCGGTTTCCCTCGGGTCGGTAGAATCCAGCTTGAATAAGATTACCGAAAGTATGGATATGGCCTCCCGCTCATTAGGTCTCTCGCCACTGCAAACCCTACTGAAGGTACACCTACCGCTCATTAAAGGCGGTATTCTCACTGCGGCTTTAGTGGTGTTTGTTGATTCAATGAAGGAGCTGCCAGCAACGCTAATTTTGCGGCCCTTTAATTACGACACCTTAGCCACCTACGTTTACCAGTATGCCTCTGACGAAATGCTAGAAGCCTGCTCATTAGCAGCGCTATTGATTGTACTTGTGGGCATTATTCCGGTTATTCTCTTAAGCCGCACCATATCTGGCACCCGCGATATCCACTAAACCCAAACGAGATTAAATAACATCGCTGCCAGAGGCAATCCCAGCAATAACAATGCCCCCCCTGTGGGAGCCCTGTCCCGGGGCGATAAAACCAACCAAAAACCATCGCTGCCAGAGGCCGCTCCCATATTAATAAAGCCTCTGTGGGAGCCCCGTCCCGGGGCGATAAAACCAACCAAAAACCATCGCTGCCAGAGGCAGCTCCCACATTAATAAAGCCTCTGTGGGAGCCCCGTCCCGGGGCGATAAAACCAGCTAAAACCATCGCTGCCGGAGGCAGCTCCCACATTAATAAAGCCCCTGAGGGAGCCCTGTCCTGAGGGCGATAAGACCAACCAAAAACCATCGCTGCCAAAGGCAGTTCCCACATTAATAAAGCCTCTGTGGGAGCCCCGTCCCGGGGCGATAGATTTAGCTAGAAAACGCGATAGGGCGATGTGCAGCGACATGCAACGAAACCTGCGAACCAACTTCGAACATCAGCGGTTCAAATATTTCAGATTCAATTCGCCGGCCTGATGGCAGCAACAGATGATATACCACCGAATGACCCAAAAATTCTTTCTGCTCAACAAGGGCCATCACACTCCCTTTATCCATACTCGGACGGATATCAGCAGGGCGGATAAAGAGAGATAGATGCTTACCTGAAGCCCCACCGAAAGGCTCAGCAAAATCCAGCGTGCCTAGCTCGGTTTTCACTGAGGTTTCATTCAAGCACTCCCCATCAAACAACTCCCCTTTGCCGACAAAGCCTGCCACCAAAGGATTAACTGGCTGATAGTAGAGTTCGGTTGGCGAGCCCCACTGTTGCAGTTGCCCCTGTGCCAGAATCCCCAGCTTATCACTGATCGCAAACGCTTCTTCCTGATCATGGGTCACCATAATTGAGGCGATACCTTGATCTTTAAGAATAGCCCGAACTTCTAAGGCCAGCTGACGACGCAGATCGGTATCCAAATTGGAAAACGGTTCGTCCATCAATAGCAGGTTGGGCTTCGGCGCTAATGCTCGGGCTAGCGCCACCCGCTGCTGCTGACCACCGGATAACTCATGGGGGTAACGGGCAGAAATATCAGGAAGCTCCACCAGCTTCAACAGCTCAGCCACCGAGCGTCTTTTTTCAGCCGCACTGTGTTTCTGCAAGCCAAAAGCAATATTGTCAAACACGCTCAAGTGCGGAAACAGTGCATAATCTTGAAATACAACACCGATACTCCGCTGCTCTGGCGGCTGAGTGAAGGCGGCGGTAGAGATCGCTTGACCATTCTGTAGAATACGCCCAGCTAACACCGGATTGAAACCGGCAATCGCACGTAATACCGTCGTTTTACCGCAACCACTAGGGCCTAGCAGACAGGCAATTTCGCCCGAGTGCAGCTGAAAATTCAGCTGTTCAGCGATCACTGTATCGTCATAGCCACAACTAAGTGAGTTGAGTTCCAGTAGAGGGGTCATACGTTGGGTGCTCGCTATCCTAAATGAAAATGATTCTCGCTTATATCTGGTAATATTTCAACCATCTAACCGTTGTAACTCGAGCAATCAAAAGGAATATTTGACGATGGTGATTATACAGACCTCGCTATCAAGCTGAGGTTTTTCTTGATAGCACTAACATCGGTTCAATAAAAAGGCGACTCGATACCGAGCATGGTAAGCAGCCCCAACACCAGCAACCACAGAATCGCGGCACGTCGAATCAATTGATTGAGGCTAACAATCTCTTCTGCCGCATGATGCATAAACTGCTCATCGCCTCCATTAGCCCGTTGAAATTGATAAGTGCTATCCTCTCCGATAGCTCCAAGCGCGATCTGAAATAACCATTCACGCGGTTTTAACCCCTTGGATTCTGGGTGCTTCAACTGGCTATAGGCACTAAAGCCATTACCGACGATAAAGAATGTGAATCCTAACAGCCTAGCCGGTATTAAAATCACCCATTGCGCGACGCTATCCAACCGCTTAGCCGCCAACCGTTGTAGCGTCCAACCGGCCCACAGCGCGAGAAACAAACCCGGCACCCCTAAACAAACAAACCAAAACAGCACGGCAAAGAAGCCGGTCAATGATAGGTAGAGATACTGCTGACAAATAGCATAATGAGCTGCAGGAGTGTCGATCACATCATCGGTTCGCTGAAGCCCTAACAAACCGGCTAACTGCAACCACGATGCTTCAAAGTCGCCCCGACACCAATCCTGATAATATTTGCCGGTTATATCGCTGGGCGACCAGTTTTCCAAATAGAAGTACAGCGCTAACAACTCGGCTACCAACAGCAAGAAACCAAAGGACCAACTAAACCATTCGAGCAGCAGCACCTCTCCAACGAGCAAACCGAAAATAAGCAGCCACCAATAACGATCTTTTCCCGGTTGATTCGCTTGAGCCAACTCAACCGCCCGTTGTGAGCGGCGTTTATAACGCCCGAAGATCAGCACGAGCATGACCGCTAAGAATTTCATCCCTGTATCTCCATGGTTAGCAGCCGATTAAAATAATCCCGATTAAAGGCAGGGCCCGGATCGGTCTTACGTTGCGGCGCGATATCCGAATGGCCAGTAATCTGATCTGGTCTCATATCAGGATAGTAAGCAATCAGCGCTGCGGCCACACGCGCTAGCTGTTGATACTGTTGTTCCGTATAAGGAATAAGGTCGGCACCTTCAAGCTCAATACCAATAGAGAAGTCATTGCAGTTGTCGCAGCCAGCATAATGCGACTGCCCTGCATGCCAGGCACGCTGATCAAAACTAACGAACTGCACCAACTGCCCTGTGCGCTTAATCAATAGATGAGCAGACACCTTAAGGGTGTCGATCGTGGCAAAATAGGGGTCGGCATTCGCGTCCAGTTGATTAACAAAGAAATCTTCGATATAGCCACCGCCAAATTTGCCCGGCGGTAAACTGATATTATGCACCACCAGCAAGCGCGGTAACTGCTCTGCTGGGCGCTGATTAAAGTTCGGCGATGGGCAATGCACCGCAGCACTCAACCACCCCGCGTTGATCTGTAAATTATCCTTAGACTGCGTCATTTTTCCTCGAACAGCGACTACTTTACCCGACAGGTTTCCGTTAGAATAGCCGCCTGTGAGCGACCACTGACTGAATAGTACCACGCCGCACACATCAGACAAGCTATCAACACAGCCTTCGCCTGTGATAGCTGATTAACCGGAATCAGATCATTTAACGGAGCTCCCATGGCCAACACCCAACTACTCAGTGATATCCCCGCCACCGTGCGTACCGCATTGTTGGAAGATATCGGTGATGGCGATATTACCGCCCGTTTGATTCCAGCAGAGCAACAGGCTAAAGCACGGGTGATCTGCCGTGATGACGCGGTTATCTGTGGCGTTCGTTGGGTTAATGAAGTTTTTTATCAAGTGGATAAAAACGTCAAGGTTAACTGGTTAGTGGATGACGGCGACCGGGTGAAGCCAAATCAAGCCTTGTTTGAACTTGAAGGCCCAGCCCGTTCACTACTGACCGGTGAGCGCAGCGCCTTAAACTTTCTGCAAACCCTTTCCGGCACCGCCACCATCAGCGCTTATTATGCCTCACTGGTTGAAGGCACCGGCGTTAAACTGCTCGATACCCGTAAAACCATTCCAGGCCTTCGGTTAGCACAGAAATATGCGGTCAGCTGCGGACAGTGCTATAACCATCGTATCGGCCTCTATGACGCGTTCCTGATTAAAGAGAACCATATTATGGCCTGCGGCTCGATCGCCAACGCGGTGGCCACCGCCAAACAGAATGAACCGGACAAAGCGGTTGAGGTGGAAGTCGAGTCCTTTGACGAACTGCAGCAGGCGCTAGACGCCAATGCCGACATTGTTATGTTGGATAATTTTGATCACGCAGGACTGCGTTTAGCGGTACAGAAAAACAAACAACACCCCACCCCAGCCAAACTAGAAGCCTCCGGCGGCATTGATCAAAACACTTTACGTAGCATTGCCGAAACCGGCGTCGACTATATCTCTATTGGCCTGTTAACCAAGGATTGTAAAGCGGTCGACCTATCGATGCGGTTTGTGTAACACCTTAGGCACTCAGTGCTAACGCTATAAAGCCACAAAGCACACTGATTATTTATTGACCACTTGGTCTATCTACAGTTGCACAAACAGAATGAATCCGTTATTTAAGTGGATTCATTCTCGATGCAAACCAGTAATATTCGAAATACCGCTCAAAAAACTTATTCCAAAAAGGAAAGAATAAACCGCCAATATAAAATACTCATTTTGAGTATAAATCCCGCCATTTATCGCTTGATTTGCGATAAAAGATAGATTTTAGCGAATTATGAATCTAACATCTTATGGCGCTTTACGACGACAATCCGCTGCGCCGATCAGTTCCCACTCATCACTTTTCTGAATTTGAAGAATGTCATAAACCTCAACCACAGTTTTATTGACGTTATTATTCCACAGAATCTGGCAGATTTCGGTGGCACTATCATTACGTTTTTCACCATTCTCACGGGGCAGCATACCGATCGCCAAAATACCACCATCCGACCACCAAACAGGCGTAGCAGGATACTTTTCCAGTTGGGTCGCTAAGTCCGCCTCAACCGCGGCCCGCTTAGCCAGCGATAAGGGTTCATCATAAAGGAAGTAAGTCACTGCTGCGGTAATCGCAACCAATAAAATGAGCATTGTTTTTTTATTCATTAATCCAGACTACCTTGTCTGTAGCTTTATAAAAAAGACACACAATAAAAAAGGGACTATAAAGCCCCTTTAGGTAATGTTCGAAATTTTAAGGAGCAGATTTCACAGTCGGAGCTGTTGTAAACTTATGACTACAAGAACCAGGAAGTACGTTCAATACATCATCGTTAGACGCTCCACACCGCCATTCATATACTGGCTGACCCAAATTAGACGCAACCGTCATCGCAGTATTAGCTGTAGAAGTCATCGGTTCCAAGAAGACATATTCATCATCTAACCCAGTGCCAAGGCCTTGAATTTGAACTCCAACCGCACCGTTTGTACCAGTCCCTATAGACTTAACATATTTAGTTGTAGCTGTAGCAGATTCGCACCCCCAATTACCTGCAACTGGGGTTGTCGATGCAGTTTGATACTTCTCTGTAATCGTTGTCCGACATGAACTGGCAGCCAGGGTCACTTCAGACATTTTGGCTTTGAGCGTGTAAGTCTGATATGCCGGCAACGCAATCGCTGCCAAGATGCCGATAATCGCGACCACGATCATCAATTCGATCAGGGTAAAACCCTGTTGTTTATTCATCGTTTTTTTCATAAGTTATCTCTCCAGCGAGTAAAGTATTCTTCATCGTCCCTGCTCCGAACGACTCCTTCCCTTGCCATATGGCCCCTCATCCCTGCTCCTTACGAGCCTGATATGAATAGTAACCTATTTTTTATGGCAGTCCAGTGACTTAAAGCAAGCGTCTGTTGATTCTCAAACCGACTAATAGATGTTACTTTACATATAGATAATAATACAAGACAGTTAAGCGGTTAGCGCGGCATTTAACTTGCTACTAAAGTCGCAAATCAAGCCAGTACGTCAGGTGATCTTTTCCATGCCGCTATTAATAGGCTAAATAAGACCATTTTAACCGAGAGCAACAGATAAAAAATGGATTCTCTGAAACGATGAGTGTACAACCCTTTCAGCCCCTCAGCGGCTTGGCTAGACGATTGGTCAACGACGGTGTGTTTTCATCCGATGTGGCAATGGATGCACTTAAAACCGCCCGTAAAGACAATAAACCCTTTATTGCCCATATTATCGAAAACCGTCTCGTCAGTGCTTATCGGGCAGCAGCAGCCGCCGCCGATGAGTTTGGCATGCCACTGTTTGATCTCGATGTGATCGATATCGAATCGCTGCCGCAAGGGTTGGTCGATGAGAACCTCATTACCAAGCACCACGCACTACCATTAATTAAGCGAGAAAATCGCCTCTATGTGGCCATCTCTGACCCTACCAACATCCAGGCGTTAGATGAGTTTAAATTTCACACCGGTACCACCACCGAAGGGGTTATCGTTGAAGAGGATAAACTATCCCACCTTATCGACACCTTCTTGGATGAACAAAACTCGGCTCTCGATGGCCTAGAAGATGCCGACCTCGACAACCTAGAGATTGATGAAGGGTTACAAGAGCCTCAAGAGGATAACAATGAAGAGGCGGCCAACGATGCGCCTATCGTGCGTTTCGTTAATAAGATTTTGCTTGATGCCATTAAAAACGGCGCGTCAGATATTCACTTTGAACCCTATGAAAAAACTTACCGAATCCGCTGCCGAATCGATGGTATTTTACAAGAGGTCGCTAAACCCCCTCAAACTTAGCCCCCCGACTCTGCGCCCGTCTTAAAGTCATGTCTCAGATGGATATCTCTGAACGACGCATGCCGCAAGATGGTCGGATTAAGATGAAAATATCTAAAAATCGAGCGATCGATTTCCGGGTTAACACCCTGCCGACGCTATGGGGCGAAAAGGTCGTGCTGCGTATTCTCGATCCGACGAGTGCCCAGATGGGGATTGAAGCACTGGGGTATGATGATGATCAGAAAGATCTCTATATGGAGACTCTACAGAAGCCCCAGGGGATGATTCTGGTCACCGGCCCCACCGGTAGTGGTAAAACCGTTTCGCTCTACACCGGCCTGAATATCCTCAACACCGTTGAACGCAATATCTCAACCGCTGAAGACCCTGTGGAGATCAACCTCGAAGGGATCAACCAGGTCCATGTGAATAACAAAGTAGGTCTAACCTTTGCCGAAGCACTGCGCTCCTTCCTACGTCAAGACCCGGATGTGGTTATGGTGGGGGAAATACGGGATATTGAAACCGCAGAGATCGCTATCAAAGCCGCTCAAACCGGCCATATGGTGTTATCTACATTGCACACCAACAGTGCCGCTGAGACATTAACCCGATTACGTAATATGGGGGTACCCGCCTTCAACATTGCCACCTCGGTATCGCTCATTATTGCCCAGCGCCTCGGTAGACGCCTATGCAGTGGCTGTAAAAAACCGACCACTATCCCTGAAGCGACACTGTTAGAGGAAGGCTTCACCCAAGCACAGATCGATGAAGGCCTAAACCTATTTGAGCACAACCCCGAAGGCTGTAACAAATGTAATAAGGGCTATAAGGGCCGCGTGGGTGTCTATGAAACAATGAAGATGACGCCTGAAATTGCTCAGGTCATCATGGATAATGGTTCATCTTTGGATATACTCGCCCAAGCAAACAAACAGGGCTTTAGATCGTTGCGCAAATCAGGCCTACGCAAAGTCATTCAAGGCATTACCAGCCTCGAAGAGATGAACCGGGTTATTAAGCTCTGATAATGCTAACCTTAAAATATTTCAACCTGTAAACGGAAGTTATTCAGATGGCGAAGAAAGCAGCAGACAAAACCCCTCTGACTTTTAACTGGGAAGGCAAGGACAAAAGTGGCAACCCAAGTAAGGGGGCCATCAATGCTGAGAGTATAACGGAAGCTAAAGCGATGCTGCGCAAGCAAGGCATCATGCCGAAAAAAGTGCGTAAACAAACGCACAGCATGTTTAGCAACCATAACAAACCGATAAAACCGCTGGATATCGCCCTGTTCACTCGACAGACCGCCACCATGCTGAAATCCGGTGTACCCCTACTTCAGGGCTTCGAAATCGTCGCCAACGGTATTGAAAAAGCCAAAATGAAAAAGGTTATCTACGATCTAAAATCCGATGTCAGCGGCGGCACCAGCTTTGCGAAGGCTTTAGAACGACACCCCAAATATTTTGATGATCTGTACTGCAACCTTGTCCACGCGGGTGAAAGCTCCGGCTCACTGGAAACCATGCTCGATCGTATAGCCAGCTATAAAGAGAAGATCGAAACCCTTAAGAAGAAAATCAAAAAAGCCCTGACCTACCCTATCGCCGTTATCGTGGTCGGTTTAGTCGTGTCAGCGATTCTGTTGATCAAAGTAGTACCGCAATTTGAAAGCGTATTTTCCAGCTTTGGTGCCGATTTACCTGCCTTTACTCAATTTGTTGTCGGCCTGTCAAAAGTTGCCCAAGACTGGTGGTTTGTTGCCATTATCGTCATTGTATTAGCCGGCTTCGCCTTTACTAAGGCCCATGAAAAATCGAGAGGCTTCCGCGAGTGGCTCGATCGTACCATGCTTAAAATCCCCATCATCGGGCAAATTCTACACAATTCATCCATTGCCCGCTTTGCCCGAACCTTAGCTACCACCTTTGCTGCCGGGGTACCCTTGGTAGATGCATTGGATTCTGCCGCGGGTGCATCCGGTAATGTTGTCTATGAAAAGGCCATTCACCAAATCAAAAATGGCGTCTCGACCGGCCAATCCCTGCAAAACGCCGTCAATATGACCGGGTTATTCCCGCCGATGGCCACTCAGATGATCGCCATCGGTGAAGAAGCAGGCTCTCTGGAGATGATGCTTGATAAAGTTGCCAGTTATTATGAAGAGGAGGTCGATAACGCTGTGGATAACCTATCTACCCTGATAGAGCCGCTAATTATGTCGATTCTCGGTATTCTGGTGGGTGGTTTGGTTATCGCCATGTATCTACCAATCTTCCAGCTCGGTAATGTTGTGTAAAAACTTCCAGGATTACAGTTTTCGCTTTAATAAAAACGTTTCAGGTTAAAGATTTTAATTTTGAGCAATCAGTACGACAGTAGGCCGAATTAGCATGATGTTCGACATAATTGCAGCGCAACCTTGGCTGGCGATCTCTTTAACCTTTATTTTTTCATTGCTAATCGGCAGTTTTATGAATGTGGTTATTTATCGTCTGCCGTTGATGATGGAGCGGGAATGGCTGGAGATGGCAGAAGAGGCTCTTGGGTCAACATCAACAGACTCGGCATTGGAAACAACAACAGCAGATGCTCAACTCGAAGAGACGGTTTTTTCTAATACAGATCAGGCCGACTCAGCACTTGTAGAACCCTCAGCATTAGCAACACAACCCATACCGGAAGCCACAGAGAGAGAAGAGGCCAACAAAGTCTTTAACCTTGCCCAACCGGCATCAACCTGCCCTAACTGTAATCACCTAATTCGTTGGTATGAAAACATCCCTCTCATCAGCTATTTTCTGATCCTCAGAGGTCGTTGTAGCGGCTGTAAAACCCGCATCTCAATACGCTATCCTCTGATTGAGCTGATTACCGCCATAATGTCCGCCTTTATCGTCTATCAATTTGGTTTTAATACCGTGGCGCTGGCGATTATTGTCTTTAGTTGGTGCCTAATCACGCTGACCGCGATCGACCTAGATCATCAACTATTACCGGATAAAATCACCCTACCGCTACTTTGGATCGGTCTGATCGTTAATAGCTTTGGCTATTTCACCAGCCTGCCCTCGGCACTCTGGGGCGCAGTTCTTGGCTATCTCTCGCTCTGGTCAGTCTACTGGTTATTTAAGCTAGTGACTGGTAAAGAAGGGATGGGTTACGGTGATTTTAAGTTACTCGCAGCACTTGGCGCTTGGGCCGGAGCGGATATGTTACCGCTGATAATTCTCGTTTCATCGCTGATTGGCGCACTAACCGGCGGTTTAATGATACTTTTCCGGCGTCACGGATCGCAAACACCGATGCCGTTCGGCCCCTATCTAGCAGGTGCGGGTTGGGTTGCGCTATTATGGGGCGATAATCTTACCGATTGGTATCTACAGCTGCTAAGCTTATAGTCGTTGAGCCGATCAGAGCAAGTACATACAACGCTGAATTCAGAGAGACTAATATGTTTGTAGTGGGTCTTACCGGTGGTATTAGCAGTGGAAAATCTGCAGTCTCCCACCTATTTGAGCAGTTAGCCGTGACCGTGATTGATGCGGACCAAGTCGCCCGTGAAGTCGTCGAACCCGGCGAGCCCGCGCTAGAAAAAATTACCCGACGCTTCGGCCCTGAGATACGCTTAGCGAACGGCGGGCTAGACCGCAAAGCCCTGCGAAAGATTGTCTTTTCCGATCCCCGCCAACGGGACTGGTTGGAACAGCTACTACACCCTCTCATTAGAGATCGCATTCTATTAAAGCTGGATCGGTGTGATTCAGACTATGCTATCTTGGCATCACCACTTTTATTAGAAACCGATCAGCATCTGTTGGTAAACCATATTGTGGTGGTCGATGTGGATGAAGCGACTCAGATTAGCCGTACCGTGACACGCGATAATACAGATATTGCACAGGTAAAAGCGATTATCGCCGCACAGATGCCCCATGATGAACGCATCACTAAAGCCGATGATCTGATCGATAACAGCGGCTCTTTCGCGGATCTGAAACCACAGATTGAACAACTACATTTAAAGTTTCTGGCGCAAGCACGACAGGAACAGGAGTCCGACCTTGGCAAATAACCCCACACACGGTAACAAACCGCTAGTCGCCTGCCCTTGTTGTAAGAAAGAGCAGGAATGGAGTAGCGATAATCCGTTTCGGCCATTCTGCAGTGAACGTTGTAAAATGATCGATCTGGGAGCATGGGCGGCCGAAGAATACCAGATTGCCGCCGAACCCAGTGTCGACGATTACAGCAGCAGCTTTGAGGATGCCGAAGGCACCGATTATCTAGACCGACCGCTGCACTAATTCACAGGATATCTATGGCAGCTTTTCATTGTGATATGAAGGCTCGACGCGATTATGTTGATCTAGCTTTATCGCCCCGAGACGGGGCCCCTACAAGAGCGGTTGCTGTTTTGATGTAGGAGATATCTCTGGCGGCGATATTGTTTGTTGAGGTTTATCGCCCCGAGACGGGGCTCCTACAAGAGCGGTTGCTGTTTTGATGTAGGAGCTACCTCTGGCGGCGATGTTGCTTGTTGAGGTTTATCGCCCCTAGAAGGGGCTCCTACAAGAGCGGTTGCTGTTTTGATGTAGGAGATATCTCTGGCGGCGATATTGTTTGTTGAGGTTTACCGCCCCGAGACGGGGCTCCTACAAGAGCGGTTGCTGTTTTGATGTAGAAGCTGCCTCTGGCGGCGATGTTGCTTGTTGAGGTTTATCGCCCCGAGACGGGGCTCCTACAAGAGCGGTTGTTGTTTTGATGTAGGAGCGGCCTCTGGCGGCGATATTGCTTGTTGAGGTTTATCGCCCCTAGAAGGGGTTCCTACAAGAGCGGTTGCTGTTTTGATGTAGGAGTTGCCTCTGGCAGCGATGTTTGGGTTAAAATTCATCGCCCCGAGCGGGGCTCCTACAAGAGCGGTTTCTGTTTTGATATAGGAGCTGCGTCTGGCAGCGATTACCTACGCATCAACAGCGAAACCCGCTAATCGCTGCGATTCCTTGGCCACCAACATGGATCGCTGTATCAATATTATCGAGTGATACCCCACCCAGCGCATAGACCGGCAACCTTGTTTGACTCACCTGCCGGGTAAATTCATCCCAACCTAGCGGTGCAGTATCGGGATGACTCGGCGTCTGCTGAACTGGCGATAGGGTAATGTAATCCACTCCGACCCGCTCAGCCTGCTGAATCTGTTCTAAGCTATGACAGGATGCTCCCAACCAACGGCCTGAAAATAGGTCGCGACCATTAGGCCCTTGACGATCCAACTGCTGTAAACGGTCAGAACTTAAATGAATAACGGGTACTTTGGCCTCATTAGCCGCTTCGATCGAGGTATTCCAGATGATCGGCCGGCTTTTAAAACGCTCAGCAAGCTGCGTATAAAGCGCTAACTGCACAGAGTTATCAAGATGCTTTGCCCGCAACATAATCGCGTCAGCGCCATTAAGCATCGCTTGAGCCACGAATCTGCCATACTGATCGGCTAGCTCAGTTAAGCACGACTCGCTCATCTGACCGTCTTCTAACAAAGCCTCTGTCGAATATTCCGGCGTAATCGCAATCGCATTCGGCAATAACAGCGCATTCACAATCGGTTTATTCGCCGCCGGAAACTGATAGTTCGGTAACTCAGACAAACGGATCCATTTTAGCGGCTGACCTTCTCGGCCATAAGCATCACCGCTAAACCGATTGACCCGAAACACATCCAGCAATACTGATTTATCCGGATAATGATAAGGCACCTGTATCAACGGCCGAGAGGCCGCCAGATCGATGGTAATACCTAACTCTTCATGCAGCTCACGGGTCAGTGCGTCGTGGGCAGATTCGCCCGGCTCCACCTTGCCCCCGGGAAACTCCCATAAACCGCCCTGATGCTGCTTGCTATTACGCAGTGCCAGAAGCAATTCGCCAGACTCATTAAAGATCGCTGCCGCCGCCACATGAATCAATTTAGACAAAACGCGTTCCTACTCAACGATTGATTAAGAACGGTAGTCCGCATTGATAGCAACATAGTCTTTGCTCAAATCAGTGGTCCAAACCGTTTCTTGTTGATCACCTCGATTAAGCAGAATACGAATAGTAATCTCTTCCCGACTCATCACTGCCTGTCCAGCCGCTTCGGTATAACTGGCCGCACGACCACCGTTTTCAACGATACAAGCTTCACCTAGCCAGATTTGCAGTGCATCAACATCGAGATTATCAACCCCAGCATAGCCCACCGCCGCTAGGATTCGCCCCCAGTTAGGGTCACTGGCAAACAGAGCGGTTTTCACCAACGGAGAATGTGCCACTGCATAAGCCGTTTTTAACGCTTCCTCAGAACTAGCCGCCTGCTCAACACTGATGGTAACAAATTTGGTCGCCCCTTCGCCGTCACGCACAATAGCCTGTGCTAGTTCGAGCAACACCTTGTTGACCGCCGCATCAAACAAAGCCAACAACTCGGCTGTTGCTTCGCTAACGTCGATACCACTGGCACCAGTCGCTATCAACATGCAGGAATCATTGGTAGACGTATCGCCATCGATGGTAATACGGTTAAACGAACGATCCGCCGCACGACTCAATAGAGTTTGCAGCAGTGCCGCCTCAACCTTCGCATCGGTAGCAATATAGGCCAACATGGTCGCCATATTCGGTTTGATCATACCGGCACCTTTGGAGATGCCGGTTAGGGTAATCAACTGCCCTTGATGTTCAATCTGCATCGAATAGGCTTTAGGGCGAGTATCGGTGGTCATAATACCACTGGCAGCCTCTAGCCAGCCGTTATCCGACAGAGCGTCAAAAGCGGCGGGGATCGCACTAATGATGCGTTCTTTCGGTAGCTTTTCACCAATCACTCCGGTTGAGAATGGCAATACCTGAGCAGACGTTACACCCGCCGTTTCAGCCACGGCCTGACACACAGCCAGCGCGTCCTGATAGCCTTCTTTACCGGTACCAGCATTGGCATTGCCGGTATTGGTCACCAGATAGCTAGGCATTCCCTGTTGCAGATGCTGTTTACAAATTCTCACCGGCGCAGCACAGAACTGATTAAGAGTAAAAACACCCGCCATCGATGCGCCAGCGGCAACCTCCATCAATACCAGATCTTTTCGGCCTGGCTTTTTAACGCCTGCGGATGTTGTACCTATACGAAACCCTGCAACCGGGTGCAGCGTTGGAAGCGTGCCAGGACCTACTGCCATTACCAACTCCTTAAACCTTGAAAAAAAGAAAGCAGCTTGGCTGCTTTCTATCAATTAATCAATCACCGGATCGGGGTAAGTATTACCCCTTAAGCGATCAGCTCAGCTTACCGTGACACTGTTTAAACTTCTTACCTGAACCACAAGGACAGGGATCATTACGCCCGACTTTTTTACCATCGCGTACAAAAGTTTCAACTTCAGCCACCGCTTCTGGTGCTTCAGTCTCAGATTCATCAACGGCCATCGCTGATGACTCAGCATGCTGGAAATTCATCTGCTGCTGTTCAGCCTGCTCACGACGCTGGCGTTCTAACTCGTCCAGCTCTTCTGGTTGGCGTACCTGTACATGACTCAAGATTTTGATCACATCGGTCTTAATATTTTCCAACAGATGTTCAAACAAGATAAACGATTCGCGTTTATATTCCTGTTTTGGGTTTTTCTGTGCATAACCGCGCAGATGAATCCCTTGGCGCAGCATATCCATAGACTGTAGATGCTCTTTCCACAGTGTATCTAGCACCTGCAACATCACCTGTTTCTCGAACAGGCGCATATTTTCTACCCCAACAAACGCTGCTTTAGCCTGATAATCTTCGACGATATCACGCAGAATTCGCTCGCGCAGTGTATCTTCATGCAGGGTGTCATCTTTATCCAGCCACTCCTGAATCGGCATCTCTATGCCAAATTCAGACTCAATGTGTTTCTCTAGCCCAGCAACATCCCACTGCTCTTCCAAGCTCTGCGGCTTGATATAATCATTGATCGCATTTTCAACCACTTCAGCGCGCACCGCCTCAATAGTTTCAGAAATATCATTGGTGGCCATCAGTTCATTACGTTGATCATAGACCGCCCGGCGTTGATCGTTCGCCACATCATCATATTCCAGCAGTTGCTTACGAATATCGTAGTTACGGCCTTCAACTTTACGCTGTGCTTTTTCAATCGCGTTAGAGACCATCTTATGCTCGATCGCTTCGCCCTTTTCCATTCCCAGCGCTTTCATAAACTGACGCACACGATCGGAGGCAAAGATACGCATCAGATCATCTTCCAATGACAGGAAGAAACGTGACGAGCCGTTATCACCCTGACGACCGGCACGACCTCGAAGCTGGTTATCGATACGGCGTGATTCATGACGCTCAGTACCGATAATATGCAGGCCGCCCGCCTTCAATACTGCATCATGACGCTCTTGCCATTCAGCCTTAGCTGCCGCGACCTGCTCTTCAGTCGGGTTATCTAAACCTTCCAATACCGATTCAAACTTACCACCCAAGACGATATCAGTACCACGACCCGCCATGTTGGTGGCAATTGTCACCGCACCGGCACGGCCAGCATCGGCGATAATCGTCGCTTCCTTACCGTGGTTCTTAGCGTTCAAAACATTGTGAGGGAAGTTTTTCTTCTTCAAGAAATTAGAGATCATTTCAGAAGATTCAACCGAGGCAGTACCCACCAGTACGGGACGTTTCTCTTCAACGCAATGCTCGATCTCTTTTAGAATCGCTTCATATTTCTCTTCAATCGTGAGGAAGACCAAATCGTTATAGTCGATCCGCGCAACGGGCACATTGGTCGGGATAACTACAACATCCAAACCATAGATCTGATTCAATTCGAATGCTTCAGTATCCGCAGTACCGGTCATACCTGACAGCTTTTCATACAAGCGGAAATAGTTCTGGAAAGTGGTTGATGCCAACGTCTGACTTTCTTGATTAATATGCACGCCTTCTTTTGCTTCAACCGCCTGATGCAAGCCTTCAGACCAACGGCGACCCGGCATAATACGGCCAGTGTGCTCATCAACGATAACCACTTCACCATTCTGCACGATGTAGTCAACATCCCGCTGAAACAGGTTATGCGCCCGCAGTGCCGCTAAGACATGATGTAACATACCCAAGTTTTGTGGCGCATAGAGGCTTTCGCCTTCGGCAAGAATCCCCTCTTTCGAGAGCATCTCTTCGATACGTTGATGACCGCGCTCCGTTAACTCAACCGAGCGGTTTTTCTCATCAACGGCAAAATCACCATCGATCTCGATCTCTTCTTTAGGATCGATCTCACCATCAAACTTTTCCAGTACCGGAATCAAGGTGTTCATTTTGCGGTACATTTCAGAGCTATCTTCCGCGGCGCCAGAAATAATCAATGGCGTACGCGCCTCATCGATCAAGATAGAGTCAACCTCATCCACAACCGAAAAGAAAAAGTCTCGCTGTACTTTGTCTTCGACACTAAAAGCCATATTATCGCGCAAATAGTCGAAGCCAAATTCGTTGTTAGTACCGTAGGTAATATCGCAATGATAAGCGTCGCGTTTGGTTTGCGGATCCTGACCAGATAAAACCACGCCCACGCTCATACCGAGAAATTCATACAGTGGGCGCATCCACTCTGCATCTCGGCTGGCCAGATAATCGTTCACGGTGACAACATGAACACCGCGGCCCGCTAATGCATTGAGATACACAGGCAGTGTCGCCACCAGTGTTTTACCCTCACCGGTGCGCATCTCTGCAACTTTACCCTCATGCAGGGTGATACCACCGATCATCTGCACATCGAAGTGACGCATCCCCATGACCCGGCGTGATGCTTCCCGTACCACGGCAAACGCTTCAGGCAACAGCGCATCGAGGGATTCACCCTGTTCGAGGCGCGCCTTAAACTCAACCGTCTTGGCTTTCAGATCATCATCGGAGAGAGGTTCAACTTCGCTTTCATAGCTATTGATCTGCTTAACAACCTTACCCATCTGTTTGAGCACACGGTCGTTCTTACTACCAAAAACCTTCTTTAACATCGAAGTGAACATAATCTGATTATTTACCTATTAGCAGCGGCGGGCTTGAGCCGATTAAAGTATAAAATTAACGCAACATTCTACATCTATTGGGGCATCAAATTGAATCTCAATAGGGATATTTTTTCTGTGGGGATAAATGACTGGTAAAAAGCGTAAAAAGCGTAAAAAGCCGAACTAAATAGTTCGGCTTTTATGGCGTTACAACCGCTTAGCTTACAGCTGCTGGTTGTAAGTATGAAATAGGCACTGATTGCTCACGCCCTTCAAAGGTAACAATCTCCCAAGCATCTTCTGTTTCCAGAAGCTTACGCAGTAGGAGGTTATTTAAATAATGGCCGGATTTAAAACCGTGGAATTCACCAATCAGGCTTTTACCTAATAGATAAAGGTCGCCGACAGCATCCAACACCTTGTGTTTAACAAACTCATCATCGTAACGCAGCCCATCTTCATTCAGAATGCGGTAATCATCCACGACAATGGCATTATCCATGCTTCCGCCAAGGGCTAGGTTTTGCGCTCGCAGGTATTCAATATCCCGCATAAAACCAAAGGTACGTGCCCGGCTAACCTCTTTAACAAATGAAGTGCTGGAAAAATCAAGGGTAGCTTCCATATTGCGTTCAGCAAAGGCAGGGTGGTCAAACTCGATGGTAAAACCAACTTTAAAGCCTTCAAATGGCTTAAAGGTTGCTGATTTATCATCCAATTCAACACGAATCTCTTTCTTAATGCGGATAAACTGCTTCGGTGCATCCTGCTCGTGAATACCGGCTGATTGAATTAGGAAGACAAACGGCGCTGCGCTGCCATCCATAATCGGCACTTCTTCTGCACTCAACTCAACAAAAGCATTATCGATACCCAATCCTGCCATCGCTGACAACAGATGCTCTACCGTAGAAACCCGAACATCACCTTTCTGCAGATTGGTCGACAATGTGGTATCACCCACATTCTTCGCCCGCGCATGAATCTCGACCACAGGATCAAGATCGACACGACGGAAAACAATACCGGTATCCACGGGTGCAGGCTTCAGTGTCAAATACACCTTCTGCCCGGTGTGGAGGCCCACGCCAGTTGCTTTAATGCTGTTGCGTAAAGTACGTTGTCCGATCATATTTCCTGCCAAGGTTATTTTGTGGCGATAAACGCGCCATTCTAACAAAATTACGCCTATATCAGCAATAACTGATTAAGCGTAACACCGACAATGTCAAGCGCATGGGTATAAACCCTTAATCCGCCTGACGCCGCAGAAATGTCGGGATATCCAGATAGGTCTCGGTTTCCCCTTGCGTGCTACTCTTCGACTGCTGTGAGCCAGAAAGTTCCCGCTGAGAGACTCTATTTTTTTCAGCACTGATATGATCCGCTTTACGGCGGTGCACCGCTGGTAGTTCCAGTTGATCCAGATCCAGCGCACCATCGGGCTTACGGTTGCTACTGACCACTTTAACGGTAGTGTCCTCTGGTGCCGCTTTTTGTAAACCGGTGGCAACAACAGTCACTTTAATATCATCGGTCATTTCTGGATCGATAACGGTTCCAACCACGACAATGGCATTATCAGAGGCGAACTCTTCAATTACCTGACCGACATCACTAAACTCACCGAGACCTAAATCTAGACCCGCTGTGATATTAACCAAGATACCGCGAGCGCCCATCAGATCGACATCTTCCAACAATGGACTGCGAACCGCCGCCTGTGCGGCTTCCATCGCCCGGTTTTCACCCCGCGCCATACCAGTCCCCATCATCGAGGTACCCATTTCAGACATCACAGTACGAACATCGGCGAAGTCGACGTTGATCATACCCGGGCGGATAATTAGGTCAGAAATACCCTGTACCGCACCTTTCAATACATCGTTCGCTTCATCGAACGCCTTCATCAGAGTGCAGTTTTTACCCAGCACCTGAAGCAGCTTCTCGTTAGGCACGATAATCAATGAATCAACATGCTCGGATAACTCTTTGATCCCCTGATCGGCAATCAGCATGCGCTTCTTACCTTCAAACGGGAATGGCTTGGTCACCACGGCAACGGTCAAAATACCGAGTTCTTTAGCCACTTCAGCCACAATCGGTGCCGCACCGGTGCCAGTACCGCCGCCCATACCGGCGGTGATAAACACCATATCGGCACCGCTCAGCATCTCGACGATCTGATCCCGATCTTCCAGTGCGGCCTGACGACCAATATCCGGATTTGCCCCCGCGCCCAACCCTTTGGTGATCTCGCCACCTAATTGCAGGACACTGCGCGAGGCCATATTATTCAAGGCCTGCGCATCGGTGTTGGCACAGATAAACTCAACCCCATCAACTTCTGACGAGACCATGTGCTGGACCGCGTTGCCGCCGCCACCACCCACACCGATCACTTTAATGACGGCGCTCTGTGCAATGTTATTCACTAATTCAAACATATCCCTTCCCTCCAGGTTCAGTGCCCGACCCGCACCTGCTTGTGTTGCATTCTGTTTCATTGCTGACTGTCACATCCTGTGAATACTTCAATCACCCGGGGATAACACACTGTGTATCACGCCCCGCTCTAAATTTATTATGTTGCGTCCGTTCTTTATTTCGCTTACAAAATCATCAGAAGTTCCCCTGAAACCAGGTCTTCATCCGCTGCAGAACATTGGGTTGCTCAACACCATCATCAACCGGTACCGCTTCAGCCATATGCTGAATATCCTGTTTAGCGTATTGCAGCAAGCCAATGCCAGTGGCGTAGATAGGGCTATTCAAAATATCACCCATTCCCCGTACCCCCTTTGGCAACGCCAGACGGACCGGCATGTGGAAAATTTCTTCCGCCAGCTCCACTGCACCTTCCATCTTCGCCGTGCCGCCGGTCAGGACAATACCTGCCGCGACTAAATCTTCGAATCCACTGCGCCTCAGCTCAGCCTGTATCAGGGTGAACAGTTCGTCATAGCGAGGCTCAACCACCTCAGCTAACGCCTGCCGGGATAGATCCCGCGCCGGACGATCCCCCACACTCGGCACCTTAATGGTGTCATCGGCACTAGCCAACTGCGCCAATGCGCAGGCATATTTAATTTTGATCTCTTCTGCGTGGGGTGTCGGTGTGCGTAACGCCATAGCAATATCGTTGGTCACCTGATCTCCGGCAATGGGAATCACCGCCGTATGGCGAATAGAGCCACCGGTAAAGATTGCAATGTCGGTCGTGCCGCCCCCCATATCCACCATGCAAACGCCGAGCTCTTTTTCGTCATCGGTCAATACTGAAAAACTGGACGCTAATTGTTCCAACACCGAGTTATCCACCGCTAAACCGCAACGCTGAACACACTTTTCAATATTTTGTACCGCGTTTACCGCACCGGTCACCAGATGCACCTTAGCTTCCAATCGAACACCGGACATACCCAGTGGCTCACGGATACCTTCCTGATTATCGATGACATACTCTTGCGGTAAAATATGCAGAATCTTTTGATCAGCGGGAATGGCCACCGCTCGAGCAGCATCAATCACCCGCTCTAGATCGTGTTCCATCACTTCACCCTCACGCACCGCGACGATGCCGTGAGAATTCATGCTATTAATATGGCTACCGGCGATACCCACTGTCACCGAATGGATCTTACAACCAGCCATCAGTTCGGCTTCTTCCACCGCTCGCTGTATGGAGTGCACCGTGGATTCGATATTCACCACCACGCCGCGCTTTAGCCCACGGGACTCATGGGAGCCAATACCAACGATATCGATCGTGCCATCTAGGCCAACCTCACCCACAAGGCAGACCACTTTTGAGGTCCCTATATCCAGCGCCACAATCATATTATTTCCAGGCTTCATTGCCATATTCACTGTATCAACCTTGTTGTTGTTCATCTGTGGCGGCCAAAGGGCGCCACTTAACGGCTATGCCGTTGTTGTATCGAATATCAATCTGCTCTATCCGGCCAGCATCTGCTTCTGCTTGCAAACGCTGCTGATAGACTTTCAAAAAACGTTCTAACCTTGCTACAACCTGATCTCGGCCGACAATCACGCGAATACCGTTATCCAGCAATAGAGTCCAAGCCCCTCTCGCTTCCAGCTGTAACTCCACCAATTGCAAACCGGTATTACGCAACATCTGATTTAAGTCGTAATACTCCGACATCATCATCCCAGTGTTACTCGAAGGCCCCTTTAAACGCGGCAATGCGTTGTACTTAGCAACATCATCGGGCCAAAAAATATCCCCTTCGTGGTTTAACAAACCATCTTCACCCCAACGGGCAATCGGCACCTCTTCGGTGACCGTTAAATAAAGCGATGCAGGCCAACGCCGACTTATCCCAACCTGATAAACCCAAGGATTCGCCTGTATCCCCTCTTTAACCGCCTGAATATCGGCACTCAATAAACCGCCATCCATCAAGGCAACTGACTTAGCGGCGATCTGCTGTCGGTCAAGGTGGCGCGTATTACCGGCGAAAGTCACCCGTTCAACCGGCTGATCCAGCCAACTATACAACGACCCAAAGGCATAATTACCTAGGGCAAAAAACACTGCGAGTGCCGTCAAAATAGTGGCTGGCTTGATCCACCAATCACCATCGATAGTCTGCCAACGAGGCAAGACATCATGGTCTGTATCAACGGCCGCTTGGCTGCCAGGCTGTACTTCCTGTGTGTCATTGTTAACTGAACGTGCTATCGGCTTTATGCGCCTAAACCAACCCTTGCCAACTTTATGTTTTGGTTCATCTGTTTTCTTATAAACCGTTGCCGACGCCCCTCTTTTAGGCGCTTCAGGCTGTGGCTCTTCAGTTGAAAACAGTTTCTTCAACACAGTTAAAGGCTCCCTCGCAGGATCGTCACCACCAACTCTTCAAAACTAATTCCCGCTTGCCGTGCAGCCATCGGCACTAAGCTATGATCAGTCATACCCGGTAAGGTATTCACTTCCAGCAACTGAAACCCCCGCTGCTGATCCAACATCACATCCACTCGCCCCCAACCTCGGCAATCAACCATTTCAAAGGCTAGCTCAGCCAACCGTTTTAACTCAGTTTCCTGCGCTTCGGTCAGTTCATTATCAAAATGATACTGGGTATCATTAGCCTGATATTTAGCCTCAAAATCGTAAAATTCATGGGGTGTTTCCAAGCGGATAGCCGGCAGCGCTTGGCCATTTAACACCGCAATCGTAAACTCAGGGCCGTTGATCCAACTCTCCACCAGCACCGCCCGATCAAACTGTCGGGCCGCTTCGATCGCTTGTGCTAACTCAGCCGCGCTCGTCACCTTGCTCATACCGATGCTTGAACCTTCATGAGCAGGCTTTACAATCATGGGAAAACCCAGTTGCTCAGCTAACTGCTGTAGATCAGTCGCTTCATCAGGTACCACATAGGCAGGTGTTGGTAATCCTGCGGCACTCCAAATCTGTTTACACTTAACCTTATCCATCCCTAGGGCGGAAGCCATAACACCGCTGCCGGTATAGGGTTTCGCCATAATTTCTAACACCCCTTGCAGAGTGCCATCTTCACCGCCACGGCCATGCATAATCAGAAACGCCCGATCAAACACCGCCTGCTGCAACTGCGCAAGAGGGTCTGCGCCATCAGCACATAGATCGATCCCAAACGCATCCACATTGGCCTGCTGCAATCCACGCAAGACTTCGGCACCGCTTTTGAGAGACACGCTTCGCTCAGCAGATGAGCCACCGAACAGCACCGCCACTCGACCAAATTCAGCACGTTCCGCAGCCGTAATCCTATAAGCGCCCATCAATCAGCCTCCGCCACGACGGTTAAATCTAGAGTTAAGTCCAATGTCGACAACTGATGTGCTAAGGCGGTGATATTCCCCGCGCCTTGGGTCAGCAGTAGATCACCTGGCTGCAATACGTTTTTCAGCACTTGAGGCACCGCATCAACCGATTCAACAAACACTGGATCGACACTGCCACGCTGACGAATACTGCGACACAAACTACGGCTATCAGCACCGGCAATAGGCTCCTCACCGGCAGCATAGACTTCCATCAGCAGTAGCACATCGGCTTCGGATAACACCTGCACGAAATCCTCATACAGATCTCGAGTACGGGTATAACGGTGGGGCTGATTAATCATAACCAAACGTTTGTCTGGCCAGCCCTCTTTGACCGCCCGGATAGTCGCCTGAACTTCACGAGGGTGATGACCATAATCATCCACCAGCATCACCGAGCCACCCGCAACGGGAATATCACCTAACACCTGAAAGCGTCGTCCAACCCCTTCAAATTTCTGCAATGCGGTACAGATAGCCTGGTCATCAATCCCTTCATCACTGGCCACCGCAATGGTCGCCAACGCATTCAAAACATTATGCCTGCCCGGCATATTCACAGTGACCTGCAGATCGGCGCGGCCATCAGGCCGTTTCACCGTAAAGCTGGTTTGCATACCGCGCTGAACAATATCTTCTGCCCGGTAATCGGCATCTTCATTGACACCGTAGGTGACGATAGGCCGCCCTACTTGGGGAATGATCTCCTTAACCACCGGGTCATCGGTACAAAGTACGGCTAAACCATAAAACGGTAGGTTATGCAGAAAATCGACAAAGGTTTGTTTCAACTTGCCAAAATCACCGCCGTAAGTATCCATATGATCGGCGTCGATGTTGGTAACAATCGCCACCATCGGCTGCAGATGTAGGAAAGAAGCATCACTTTCATCCGCTTCGGCCACCAAATAACGGCTTCCACCGAGTTTGGCATTGGTGCCGGCACTGTTGAGTCGCCCACCAATCACAAAGGTCGGATCAAACCCCGCTTCGGCCATCACCGAGGCCAGTAAACTGGTCGTAGTCGTCTTACCGTGGGTTCCCGCAACCGCGATGCCATGCCGGTAACGCATCAACTCTGCCAGCATCTCAGCCCGACGCACCACCGGAATACGGCGTTCACGGGCAGCACTAACTTCTGGGTTATCATTACCGACCGCCGTAGAAATAACGACCACATTAGCAGCAGTAATATTTTCCGCGAGATGCCCGATAAAGATCTCAGCCCCCATACTCTTAAGTCGCTCAGTGGTCGCCGAAGCGCGAATATCAGAACCGGTAATCTGATAGCCCTGATTCAACAGCACCTCAGCGATACCACACATACCCACACCGCCGATACCGACAAAGTGAATACGGCGAATACGGCGCATTTCCGGTACTTCATACATCTCAGTGGTATTATCAGTCACTTGTTCATTACCTCCAGACAGATATCCGCGACCGTTTGACTCGCATCGGGCTGTCCTAGCTGGCGGGCTTTTTGCGCCATATCTAAAAGTACCTCGCGGTCATTCAACTGCTCTGTCAAAATATTTATCAGCCGGTCTCGATTCAGTTCATGCTGCTGAATCAATAGTGCGGCGCCCGCCTCAGCCAGATAGCGGGCATTGCCCGTCTGATGATCATCAACCGCAAACGGGAATGGCACCAAGATAGACGCCACACCGGCAATACTTAATTCACTCACCGTCAGTGCACCTGACCGGCACAGGACGAGATCAGCCCAACCATAAGCTTCATCCATCCGCTCAATAAAGGGTACAACCCGGATCGATTCCCGTTCAGCCAGTCCAGCCTCGCGGTATAGCGCTTCGGTTTCTGTTAGGTTTCGTTTGCCTACTTGATGCAAAACGTCTGGAACCATCCCTTGCGGCAGCGCACTCAACACTTGCGGCAATAGTTCATTGATGGCCTTAGCGCCCAAGCTACCGCCAACAACCAATAGCCTTAGTGGCCCTTTGCGACCATCAAAACGCTTCTCGGGCTGCGGCAAGTTAAGAATATCGCCACGCACCGGATTACCGACGACCGTGGTTTTAACCTTACCCATAAAGGCCCCACCAAAGGCTTCCAACACCCGCTTGGCTAACCGCGCCAAGATCTTATTGGTCATACCAGCACAGGCATTCTGTTCGTGCACCACCACGGGCACACCCGTCAGCCAGGCCGCCAAACCACCCGGGCCTGATGCAAAGCCGCCCATGCCGAGTACCACATCAGGTTTTACCCGCCGCAAAACAGCTAATGCTTGATACAACGCCTGTAGCAAGCGCAAGGGTGCCAGCAGTAAGCTTAACTTCCCCTTACCGCGCAGCCCTTGCACATTAATACAGTGCAATTTAATGTCTGCCGCCGGCACAACATCGGCTTCAATCCCAGCAGCCGTACCTAGCCACTCGACGGCAACACCCTGCTGGCGTAAGCAGTCAGCAGTGGCCAGCGCCGGAAAAACATGTCCACCGGTACCACCCGCCATAATCAATACTTTGCGGCTGCTATTCATCTGCACTGCCTGTTTTCAATGATTTCTTTTTTCTTACCGGCACCTTACCCGCTTCAACCTGTAACCGTTTCAGTTCGTAATCCACCCGCAAGACAATCGCCAACATCACACAACTCACCACTAAGCTACTGCCGCCATAGCTAACCAACGGTAGGGTCAACCCCTTGGTTGGCAACGCCCCCACATTGACACCGATATTAATCAACGCTTGTCCTGTCAGCATAATCGCGAAGCCATAAACCACGTAGGCCATAAAAAACTGCTGTAGCTTTTCGGCCCGACGACCAATACGAAACATCCGCTGGGCCATCAGGCCATATAACCCGACCACCAGCAGCGCAAACACCAAGCCCATCTCTTCGGCTAAGACCGAAAAAACAAAATCGGTATGTGCCTCAGGCAGGTAAAAAAGCTTTTGCACACTATTACCTAAGCCTGCGCCAAACCAATCTCCACGGCCAAAGGCGATCTGGGCTTGGGCCAACTGATAGCCGGAACCAAATGGGTCTGCCCAAGGGTCAAGAAAGGTTTTTAAACGCACCACCCGATAAGGTTGCAGCATAGCCAACGAAGGAATCACCACCGCACAACCGACGACGATCAGAGCGAACTGGCTAAACTTCATCCCACCCAGAAAGATCATCCCCATCACACTGCCCATTAACACCACAGCCGCGCCAAAATCCGGCTCTAGAATCATCAGAAAGACAAAAAAAGCCAGTGGCAATGCGGGTTTCGCAATGCCTATCCAGCTACTTCTCACCTCCGTCAGTCGGCGTACAAGATAGCCCGCGAGGTAGATCACCATGGTGAACTTAGCCACCTCTGACGCCTGTAGGTTCACAGGTCCTAACGGGATCCAACGTACCGAACCATTAATTTCCCGGCCCACAACCAACACCAACATCAGTAATACAATACCCAGCAACAACAACCCTGGCCCCATACGCTGCCATACATGAAGCGGCACACGAATTACGGCAATTACTGCGGTTAGCCCCAGCAGGATAAACACACCGTGCCGGATCATATAAAAAAATGGATTGCTGTTACGCACCGCCGCCACTTCAATGGAAGCCGAGCTAATCATCACAAAACCGATCAAGATCAAACACAGCGCCGCCGCAACCAGCAAAGGATCAAACGGTAACACCCGGTGAGTACCGGGGGTCGCCGATCTATCTAATGCGGCTGCACTCATAGCGCCTCCACCGATTCAATAAAGGCATCACCGCGCGCCGGAAAACCACTAAACATATCGAAACTGGCGCAGGCCGGTGACAGCAATACAATGTCACCGGGCTGCGCCAATGCCGCCGCCTGTTGCACGGCGGCAGTCATACTTGCGGCATATTGACCTGATAGGCAACCGACCGCTTGATCAATCAACGCACCATCTTTACCGATACATATCAACGCCCGACCGGCCTGTTTTAACGGCTTATCCAAATCTCTAAAATCAGCGCCTTTACCAACACCACCCGCTATCAAGACAATTTTATGCCCTTCACCTAACGTGGCTGACAAACCATTGATCGCTGCAACGGTAGCGCCAACATTGGTGCCCTTACTATCATTGAAATAGTTAATGCCATTTTTCTCGGCAACCCACTGACAACGATGCTTTAACCCGGCGAACTGCTTTAAGGTGTGCAACATCGACTCGAGCGGGATATTCACCGCCTCACCTAAAGCCAACGCCGCAAGCGCATTCGCCAAATTGTGTTGCCCTTGAATTTTCAATTCACTCACCGCCAATAATGGCGTTAAGCCTCGGGCCAAAAAGGTTTGCCCTTGCTGTTCGATCAAACCAAACTGATTAAGGTCGGGCCGCCCTAAACCAAAACTACTAATCTTAACCCCGGTACTCACCAATGGTGAGGTCAATGGATCATCTCGATTGATCACCACATTCGCCGCACCTTTAAACACCCGATGCTTAGCCTGATAATAGAGCTGCAGATTTTGATCATAGCGATCCAAATGATCAGGACTTACATTAAGCACAGTGGCGGCGGTAGCCCGCAGGTCATTCACCGTTTCCAGTTGAAAACTAGACAGTTCTAAAACATATAGCTGCTGTTCACCATCCCTCAGCATATCCAACACGGGCGTGCCTAGATTGCCGCCAATACCGGTATCAATCCCAGCATCTAAGGCCATCTGTCCCACCAGCGTGGTCACGGTGCTTTTCGCATTCGAGCCGGTAATGGCAACAATCGGAGCACTGATCGCCTGACAGAACAGATCGATATCACCGCTGAGCTTTACTCCGGCGGCAACCGCAGCCTGAATCGCTGGCTGATCTTTTGCCACCCCAGGGCTGAGTATCATTTCACTGGCACGGCATAGCAGCGTGGCATCGAGCTCACCACAGTGCAGTTCAACATGAGGGAACTCTGAACGAATCGCGGCAAGATTTGGTGGCGCATCACGGGTATCCAACAACATAAACGGCAACCCTTTTGCCGCTAAATAGCGGGCACAGGAAAGCCCAGTCTGTCCTAGGCCAATAATAATCCGCTGTTGATCCGTCGCTATCAGGTTCACAATCACTCCACTAACGTATTTTCAGCGTTGCTAGTCCGATCAGTACCAGCACTACCGTAATAATCCAAAAACGCACAATAACCCGTGGTTCAGGCCAACCTTTCAATTCAAAATGGTGGTGCAGGGGTGCCATTCTAAAGATCCGCCGCCCCGTCAATTTGAACGATGCCACCTGCAAAATTACCGACACGGTTTCAATCACGAATACCCCGCCCATAATCAGCAACACCAATTCCTGGCGTACAACTACGGCAATAACACCCAACGCGGCACCTAGGGCCAACGCACCAACATCACCCATAAAGACCTGTGCTGGGTAGGTGTTAAACCACAAAAATCCGAGCCCTGCGCCAACAATCGAAGCACAGATAATCACCAATTCACCCGCACCCGCGATATAAGGAATATGCAGGTAGTTAGCAAAGTTAACGTTACCGCCCAAGTAAGCGAAAAAGCCCAATGCACCGGCAACCAAGACCGTCGGCAAAATAGCCAAACCATCTAAACCATCCGTCAGGTTGACCGCATTAGATGTGCCGACAATGACGAAATAAGTGAACACGATAAAGAACAGCCCCATCTCGATGGCAACGTCTTTAAAGATCGGAATAATCAACTGGGTTTCTGCCGGTGATTGCGCCGTCATATACAGCACAATAGCGGCCCCTAAGCCGCCCACCGATTGCCAAAAATATTTCCAACGGGCCGGTAATCCTCGGGTGCTCTTTTCGATCACCATGCGGTAATCATCCACCCAGCCAACCGCGCCAAAGATAAAGGTTACCCCTAGCACAATCCAGGTATAACGGTTACTCAGATCAGACCAAAGCAGGCTGCTGATCATAATGGCCAGAATAATTAGTGCGCCACCCATGGTAGGCGTACCAGCTTTACTAAAGTGGGACTCCGGTCCATCACTGCGAACCGTTTGGCCGATCTGTTTACTTTTCAGTTTACGAATCAACGCAGGTCCAAGCATCAATGAGATCGCCAGTGCGGTCAGCACGCCGAGAATACTGCGCAGCGTTAGATAACTGAACACGGCGAAAAAACTGTTATATTCAGCTAGCCAGTTGGCCAGTAGTAATAACATCAGTGACTACCTCCATCGGTAGAGCCATCATTGGTCAGGCCCATTACAATTTGATCCATTCCCGCACTGCGAGACCCTTTTACCAACAGAACACGCTGACTCGTCGGCAGCTGCTGCAGATAACGCAACAGCGCCTTTTTATCTGTAAAATGCTGGGCGTTTTGACCACCGGCGGCGATAAAGCCATCATGGGCTGCACGACTCAACACACCACAACTAAGCAAGCTATCGATATGTTTAGCGGCGGCATACTGCCCCACATCCTGATGCTGTTGCAGTTCATCAGCACCTAATTCACCCATATCACCCAGAACCAATACCTGTTCACCCTCAAGCTCTGCGAGGGTATCCAACGCGGCTTTCACCGCATCCGGATTGGCGTTATAGCTGTCATCGATAAGCAGTGTGGCGTCATCTAAGCGAATAGGTCGCATCCGTCCGGCAACCCCTTGGCACTGACTTAAACCTTTGGCTGCCACTTTAGGCTCGCAGCCATCGGCTATCACCGCCGCCGCTGCGGCTAAGGCATTGGCAATATTATGACGTCCCATCAACGCTAGGCTGACCGGATACTGACTACCTTGATAGTTCAGACTAAACCCATAACAACCGCTGTCCTGTAAGCGGATATCCGACGCAAACACCGTTGCTTCAGGATTTGCCAGTGAAAAGGTCAATAGCTGTTGTTGCGCTAACATGGCCAACCAAACACTGGCATGCGGATCATCCAAATTTACAATGGCGGTGCCGTTCTCCGACAGACCTTCAAATATTTCCGCCTTGGCTAGCACTACACCTCGAAGCGAGCCGAAGCCCTCGAGATGTGCGCCATAGGCATTATTCAATATTGCTACATCCGGCTTTGTCAGTTGGGTGCTATAGGCGATCTCGTGAGCGCCACTGGCGCCCATTTCGATAACCGCATAACGATCACCCGCTGACAACCGCAGTAAAGTCAAAGGCACGCCAATATCGTTATTCAAGTTGCCCTGAGTGGCCAACGTTTGACCTCGTAACCGGTTTATTGATGCCAACATCTCTTTAACGGTGGTTTTGCCACTACTTCCGGTCACCGCAAACATGGAGCCACTAAAGCGGGCACGATTAAAGGCCGCGATATTACCCAGCGCCATCCGCGTATTACTAACCACCAGCTGAGGCACATCAATCTCGACTTGCCGCTCGACAACAACCGCTACCGCGCCATCAGCAACCGCTTGGGCGACAAACTCATGGGCATCGAAATGCTCGCCCCGCAACGCGATAAACAGATCACCGGCCTGTATATTGCGGGTATCGGTGCTGACACCCTGCACTTCGCAACTCGCGCCAATCAGCCGGGCAGACAACGGCCCGGCCAGCTCACTCAGATTAAAAGGGCCGTTCATTACTGCCCCTCCAGGCGCTGTTGACGCACAACATCTAGGGCATGACGCGCCACGGCCAAATCATCAAATGGTCGTTTCACGCCCTGTATATCCTGATAAGTCTCATGACCTTTCCCAGCTATCAACAAAATATCCTTAGGTTTCAATGCCGCTACAGCGTATTCAATGGCACGTTGACGGTCCGGTTCACAGATAACCTGCGGCGCATCACTGAAGCCCGCCATCACCATTTCAATAATCTGTTGTGGATCTTCAGTGCGCGGGTTATCACTGGTCACGACAACGCGCTCGGCTAACTGCTCAGCGATTATCGCCATCGGCGCTCGCTTACCCGTATCCCGATCACCGCCGCAGCCAAACACACACCAAAGTTCGCCTTCGCAGTGGCTTCGCAACGCTTGCAAGGCTTTTTCCAGCGCATCCGGCGTGTGGGCATAATCAACCACCACCAGCGGCGATTGCCTTGACACCAACTGCATTCGACCAGCAACAGGGCTCAATTGCCTCACCGCACTCTCAATCTGATCCAGTGGATAACCCATTTTTAGAGTTACTCCAATCGACAACAGTAGGTTGCTCAGATTAAACCGGCCGATAAGACCGGTATCCAACCTAAAGGTTCCCTGGGGTGTGCTAATCTGGGCGCGAATACCGGTCGCGGAAAGCGTTACCTCGGTCGCCCGTACGGCAACACCGTCTAATTCGCCAAAGCTCAGCCGCTCGTGACCATCTTTGCGGGCCAATAAATTAGCGCCAAATGGATCATCCCCATTGATCACCTGATGATCGATATCAAAATCAGTAAATAAACGCGCCTTCGCCGCACCATAGTTTTCCATATCACCGTGATAATCTAAGTGATCACGGGATAGGTTAGTAAATCCCGCCGCGTCAAAATGAACGCCGCTAACCCGCTGCTGATCTAACGCATGGCTGGACACTTCCATCACCACAGCCGTTGCACCCTGTTGACGAAAGTCCGCCAATAACTGATGCACACCGATAGCATCGGGGGTGGTATGGGTCGCGTCATTTAACTGACCCAACAGCCCATTCCCCACCGTGCCAATCAGACCACAGGTCTCACCACAGAAACTCAGTAACTGGGCAATATAATGGGCGCAAGAGGTTTTACCGTTAGTCCCGGTTACCCCGATAACCCGCATGTGAAGTGAAGGCTCACCATAGAAACGCGAGGCGACCTCGCCAATCGTGGCAGCAACATCTGCCACACCGATCAGCGGGATCGACACATTAATAGGGTCCGCTGCAGCCAGTTCTGCGTCATCAACGATCGCAGCGACTGCCCCTTCTGCTGCAGCGGAGCAAACAAAATCAATACCTTTATGGTTAACACCATCACGGGCGAAAAATAGATCACCCGATTTTACTTGTCGGCTGTCCTGACAAATCCCACTCACCGCCAACGGTGCCAGCACTGTACCGGCCAGTTGCGGTAGTAAGTCAGCCAAGGCGTAACAAACCGAGGGGGTCTGAACGCCACTCATTTCATCACCACATGGGATGATGCAGGCTGCCAATTATCCGGCGCCACATTCAGCATTCTTAACGCACCACCCACTACCCGGGAAAATAACGGTGCCGCCACTTCGCCACCGTAATACTCTTGCCCCTTAGGGTTATCCACCATAACTACAGCAACGATCTCCGGGTTATCCACCGGGGCAACACCGGCAAAGATGGACATATACTGATCATCGGCATAACCGTTCACACCCACCTTATGCACGGTGCCGGTCTTACCAGCCACCCGATACCCCTCAATGGCAGCACGACGTCCGGTACCACCACTCTGAGTAACGGTCTCCATCATGCGTAACACCGCATTAGCAACTTTTTCCGGCATTACCCGAGTACCTGACTCAGGCCGATCAAGCTTCAGCAGTGACACAGGCCGCACTAAACCGCCCGTCGCAAATGGCAGATAAGAGTGCGCCAACTGCAACGGCGTAACAGACAGACCATAGCCGTAGGACATAGTCGCCCGTTCTACCAAACGTTTTTCCGCTAAATAAGGCAAAACACCAGCCTGCTCACCCGGAAAACCGGTACCCGGCACCTGTCCTAGGCCGACGTTATGAAATACATTTCGTACCGCATCGCCATGCATACTGAGCGCTAGCTTAGTCGCACCGACGTTACTGGATTTAGTAATAATTCGCCCCAGCGTCAGCTTGCCATAGTTACGATGATCTCGAATCGTCTTGCTCTTCACCCGGATATAACCCGGCGAAGTATCGATCACGCTATCCAAGGTATACTTGCCGCTCATCAATGCCGCAGCGACCGTCAATGGTTTCATGGTCGACCCCGGCTCAAAGGTATCCGTTACCGCTCGATTACGTAGCGATTCCATGCCCTTGCCAAGGTTACTCCGGTCATTCGGGTTATATGATGGCTGATTCACCATCGCTAAGACCTCCCCGGTATGTACGTCTAACACCACCATTGCGGCAGAATCCGCTTTATGGGCCTGCACCGCCGCTTTCAATTCTCGATAGGCTAAATACTGCAGCCGCAGATCGATACTCAGCTGCAGGTCTTTGCCCTGCACCATCGGTTCAAGCTCCCGAATATGCTTAACCGTGCGGCCCAACAGATCCCGCATCACCAGTTTCTTTCCGGGTATGCCCTGCAACCAATCTTCAAATGCCAGCTCAATACCTTCCTGTCCCACACCATCCAGACCGGTAAAGCCCACTAAGTGCGTCGCAACCTCGGCAGCGGGATAGAAACGCTTATACTCACGGTCCACATAAACACCGGGGATATGGAGATCTTCAACTTGTTCCGCCTGCGCAGGTGTCATCTGCCGTTTCAGATAGATAAACTGCTTATCACGAAACCGAGCAACTCGCTTTAACAGAGCATTTTTATCGGTTTCAATCAGAGTCGCTAGCTTAGTAATAGAGCCATTTTGCAGATCAAACTCTTTCGGGTTCATCCATACGGTTGAAACCGGTGCGCTAACCGATAAAGGCAGTCCATTACGATCACTGATCATGCCCCGGTGCGCCGGAATAATAGCCGTACGCAACACCCGAGCATCCCCCTGGCGCTTCAAAAACGCTTGTTCCTGAACATTCAACGAGAGCATTTTACCTGCCACACCGGTAGCGATCAGGCACAGCAAAAAAAACACCAGCCATAAGCGCCAGCCTCTTGCTGCACGAGCTTGAAAACCTTGCTCATCGCTCATCTCTGATCACCTCAACCTGCTCAGGAATTCGCATTCCTAGGCGTTTAATTGCCACTGATTCGACCCGGTTATTCGCCGCCAACGTGCCCTGCTCAAGCAATAGCTGGCCCCATTCAACCTGCAACTCATCCCACTGCTGAACTAATTCCTGCTGCTGATTAAACAGCACCCGATACTGATGCGCCGACCAGATCACCAGTAACGCAGACACCACCAGCAGGGACACCAGACAAAACAACAACACCCCAGACTTAATTAGCTCGACAGGCTCAATTATCCCATCGATGCGTGGCTCTTCTTTCGCCTTCAACCACGGCGGTAACGGCACACTCAGTTTCATCGTACTTTTTTAGCGACCCGCATCACGGCACTGCGTGAGCGTGGATTACCGGATACTTCATCCTGCCCCGCTTTCCTCGCTTTACCCACCGCTTTTAGACGGATATTCAACATGTCATCGGTGACCGGAATACCCGGTGGCAGATGTTCATCGCCTTTGACATATTTGCGAATAAAGCGCTTAACAATACGGTCTTCCAGAGAATGAAAACTGATAACCACCAGATTACCACCGGGCTTAAGCATCTCTAACGCCTGATCGAGACAATCTTCTAAATCTTCTAGCTCTCGGTTAATAAAGATACGGATACCTTGAAAAGCACGAGTGGCCGGATTTTTACCTTTTTCCCAAGCAGGGTTAGCTTCAGTAATAATTTTTGCCAAACGTCCGGTGGTGACAATAGGGTCAAGGGCTCGCTCGTTGATAATCGCACGCGCCATTCGCCGCGAATGACGCTCTTCACCATAGGTATAGAGCACATCAGCAATCTCTTTTTCACCCGCCCGGGCCAACCACTCAGCAGCACTTTCACCGACATCCGGATTCATCCGCATATCCAGCGGCCCATCGGACATAAAACTAAAACCACGAGTAGGGTCATCCAACTGCGGCGATGAAACCCCTAGATCTAACAACACACCATCAACCTGTCCTGCCAGCTCCCGCTGACGGACAAACTCTTCTAACTGCGCGAATGAGCCTCGCTCAATGCTAAAACGAGGTTCATCACCAAATCGCTCTGCCGCACAGGCAATCGCCTCGGGATCTTTATCGATACCCATCAGGTGACCATGTTCAGACAACCGACTTAATACCAACGCAGAATGACCGCCGCGGCCAAAGGTACCATCGATATAAAACCCATCCGGATCTTCGACCAGGGTATCCACAGCCTCATTCAGCAACACTGTGATATGTTTAAACTCTGCACTCATGTGCTAACCCCTGTCGGTTTAAAGTGATAAATTCTGTAACTCATCCGGTAGCTCTGCACCACCATCCGCTTCTGCCAAATACTCATCGCGAGTCGCCATCCAGCGCTCTTCGCTCCAAATTTCAAACTTGCCACCCTGACCTAGCAAAACAATTTTCTTACTTAAGCCGGCATATTCACGTAACGGAGCCGGTAACAACAAACGTCCATTGCCATCCATATCGATATCGGTAGCATGGCCGATCAACAACCGCTGAATACGCCGCGCGGCTGGATTAAAACTGGGTAATGCTTCAATCTTCGCCTGAATCTCTTCCCATTCAGCCAGGGGGTATAACAATAGGCAGCGTTCTTCCGTATCAATCGTCGCCACTAGTTGCCCACCGCAATGCTCCGTGAGCGTGTCACGGTAGCGTGCCGGTATGGCCATACGGCCCTTGGCATCCAGATTGATTGGATTGACCCCACGAAAAAACAAAAAACTCTCCTAAAAAAACAAAATAACCCACATTTACCCACATTTTCCCACTAGTGCACACTATAGGAATTAAGCCCTCTATTTGCAAGAAAGAAAGCGTGTGGCATAAGGTAAGAAACAGACGGACTATGAACTCGGCGAATACAATTCATCGCCCAGCGATACCCATGAGATAAAAACAGCCAAGAAAACAGCGAGTTGAAAAAAGTAAGTAGTTACTACGCCCGAGCTGCCTGTATTTCAGATGAAAATAAAGCAGGAACAAATCAGAGCCATTCAAGCCAACCCGATTCAGCCGAATAGCGACACAATACCGAGCACAAAAAAGAAAAGTAGCGACACCCACTCAACGAGTCAAAACCAGCGACCACCAAGAGCGCCGAAAGCACTGAGACAAATATCTAAGAAGGACTTTATCCCGGGCAATAATAGTAAGCGTAGACTGCTCACACCTTAAATCGCTTCGGTTACCTGAGAGTCATTGAGATTGATATTCCAAGGCAGCAGACTTTCAATATCTGTGGTCTTGGTATTGTTGATCCGTTTTAGCACGGCTGTCAGGTAGGCCTTTGGGTCGATACCGTTGAGCTTCGCTGTGCCCATGATGCTATAAAGCGCAGCACCATAATGCCCTCCATCCTCAGAACCGGCGAATAGGTGATTCTTCCGCCCCAGCGCTAGTGGGCGGATAGCCCGCTCAGCGGCGTTGTTGTCTATTTCTATACGGCCATCATCAAGGTACCGCGTCAGGCTATCCCATTGTTTGCGAGCATAGTTGATCGCTCGTCCCAAAGCCGAGCCTTTAGAGCATTGTCGAAGGGTCTGATCTAACCAGGTATACAGATCATCCATCAAAGGTTTGGCATTTTTCTGCCTATCATATTGCCGTTCATCCGGCGGCTTACCCTTGATCTGTTTTTCAACCTGATACAACGCGTTTATTCGTTCAACGGCTTCCAGCGCAACAGGGCTTTTTGTCGATTCAGCAAGCTCGAAGAACTTTCTGCGGACATGAGCCCAGCAACCCGCTCGCGTGATGCCGGACTGAACGGCAAGGTTATAACCCGCATAAGCATCAGTCTGGATGATCCCGCGATAACCCTTCAAGTGAGCGGCAGGTTCTTTTCCTGACCGGGTGGTACTGTACTGGAACCAAACAGCAGGCGCTGCATCGCCTCCCCAGGGACGATCATCTCGTACGTAGTTCCAGTAGCGCCCCGTTAGGGTTTTGTTATTTCCGGGCTTGAGCGTTGGTGCCGTTGTATCATCCGCATGGAGTTTGTGTGCTGACATCACATGCGTGCGGATGGCCTGCACCAAGGGCTCTAACAGCGCACCGGCACGGCCAACCCAACCCGCTAACGTCGAACGATCCAGTTCGATATCTGAACGCTTGAAGCGTCCTTCCTGACGATAGAGTGGCAAGTGATCTGCGTATTTATCAACGATGACCTGAGCGATCAGTGCAGCCGAGGCGATCCCTTTATCAATGACGCGTTCTTGCGCAGGTGCTTGAGCGATCTGATCGCAAGCACTACAGCCATACTTAGGGCGAACCTGTTGCAGAACCACATACTGTTCCGGCACCACGTGCAGCATCTCAGAGAGGTCTTCCCCGATTAGTTTCATCTTCCCTCCACAGTCAGGACAGTGACAGCTTGCGGGTTCATGGCGGTGCTCTTCACGCGGGAGTGATTCGCTAAAGCGTTTACGGCCGCGCGAGGTGGAAGATGACCGCGCAGACACTGTGGAGTTTGGAGATATCTGAGCGATCGCTGTTTCGGTATCTTCGATCAGAAGATCAAGCTGATCAGTACTATCTGTGCGTTCACTGGAACGGCCAAAACGGTTCCGAAGCAGCGCAGCAAGACGTAGCTCAAGATGCTCATTTCGGGTCCGCTCCACCGTCAGATTCTGCTGCATAGAAAGCACTATCTGCTTGAGCAGTTCAGGATCATTGGGCAGGGAATCAGCGGTCATTTTCATGAGGTATATTTTATCAGAACACCCTCTGAAATCCCCGTATTTATTAGGTTTTCAAGCAGACAAATGTGGTCGATTAGTACGTTTGGGAGCTCTCCAGTCTATCCCTTCGAGCAGCATAGAGAGCTGCGCAGTCGATAGATGAATAACGCCATTTTTCGCCTGAGGCCAAACGAATCGGCCCTGTTCAAGACGCTTATAAAACAGGCAGAGTCCTTGACCGTCCCACCAGAGCACTTTGATCCGGTCACCACGCCTTCCTCGGAACACAAAGAGCTGCCCTGAAAAGGGATTTTTATCAATCTGATATTGGACAACACCAGCAAGACCATCAAAGCCTTTGCGCATATCCGTATGACCGGCGATCAGCCAAACACGTGTACCTGAAGGTAACCCCATCATACCAGTGCCCTCAAGATCTGACCGAGCTGGGTATCCGTCGGATTACTCAAATTGAGCTGATGGCCTGAGTTAAACCGGATACTCATAACTGACATAGAGGGCCGTGTCGACTCTGGTGTCTGCGCACATGGTTGGTGATTTGGCGCGTGCTGATCAGTTGAATCATCAACAACAATCATAGGTATCATGGGCGAGTTTGCTTTCTTAACCCAGCGAGCCTCGTTCCGAAACTCTCTAATCCAGTTCGACAACATATTTGCGTTGATGTCATATTCACGCGCAATCGCCGCCTTAGACTCAGGGCCTGTAATCGCTTCATGAACTATCTTGAGTTTCAGTTCGGGGGGATATCGACGTCGTGGCGGTAGTGTGGATTTATGCATGTTACGTTCCCATCTATTTTTAAATGGGAACTTCGCATCTCACTTATTTTCAAGCAACGTGTGAGCAGTCGACGCTTACCAATAATATGCCTGCCAACTAAAACTCAGCCCCAGTTTAATTAATATGACTCAATGAAAAGTGTCGGCTTCATCAACAAGCCCTAGATGGTGACGGGGAGTTGTCGCGGGCATCAAAGTTTAGCCATAAAGAGGAAAGAACAGAGCTCACCAATATGCCCTAGATTTTGGTAAGGAGCTGTCATGGACATCAAGATCATAAAGAAGAAAGTGTAGAGTTCGCCGATAAGCCCCGAGGTTTTATCGAGAGTTGTCGTGGACATCCAGCACCTAGATGTAAAAAAAGAAACAATCAGGTGCGAGTTTGCCGATTAGCCCTGAGGCTTTATCGAGAGCTGTCGTGGACATCAAGATCATAAAGAAGAAAGTGTAGAGTTCGCCGATAAGCCCTAGGTTTTACCGAGAGCTGTCGTAGACATCCAGCACCTAGATGCAAAAAAGAAAAATGAAATGTAGAGGTGTAGAGTTCGCCGATAAGCCCTGAGGTTTTATCGAGAGCTGTCGTGGACATCAAGATCATAAAGAAGAAAGTGTAGAGTTCGCCGATAAGCCCTAGATTTTTGACAAGGAGTTGTCGTGGACATCAAGACGCTTGCTTAACATATAGAATGGAGATGTAGCGTTCGCCGATAAGCCCTAGGTTTTACCGAGAGCTGTCGTAGACATCCAGCACCTAGATGCAAAAAAGAAAAATGAAATGTAGAGGTGTAGAGTTCGCCGATAAGCCCTGAGGCTTTATCGAGAGCTGTCGTGGACATCAAGATCATAAAGAAGAAAGTGTAGAGTTCGCCGATAAGCCGGGTTTTGTCGTGGACAATCATTCATCTAGGGCCTGCGTCGCCACAGGCCTCAAGCGACCTACCCGAATCCAGCATGGGCCATGCCTCATGGATTCCTATTTGGTCTTGCTCCAGGTGGGGTTTACCTTGCCGTGACGTGTTACCACGCACGCGGTGCGCTCTTACCGCACCCTTTCACCCTTACCGGCTTCCTGTAAACAGGAAACGTAGGCGGTTTACTCTCTGCTGCACTTGCCGTAGGCTTGCGCCTCCCAGGCATTACCTGGCACCCTGCCCGATGGAGCCCGGACTTTCCTCCCCTTCCATACGGAAGCAGCGATTGTCTGGCGAACTCTACGGCGCAAAGGATACCAGCAAGCACACCATAAGCAAGCACAACAGTCGTTAGCGCAGCGAATTATTTACGCTCAAGCGCCGCTTGATACATCACCTTCTTTTTAATCCCGGTAATTTTCGCCGCGAGCGCCGAAGCCTGCTTCACCGACAACTCTTCAAGCAGAATATCCAGCACTTCACTGCTGCGAAGGTCCAGCAGAGTTTCATCCTGCTTCGGAGCCCCTTCGACCATCAACACAAATTCACCTTTACGCTGATTAGGGTCTGCCTCGACCTGAGCCAACACCTCTTCAGCGGTGCCGTTAAGAAAAGTCTCAAAGGTTTTCGTTAACTCTCGGGCAAGAGCAATATTTCGCTCTGCCCCGAAAGCCGCAACAATATCCTTTAAACTATCGATAATTCGATGAGGGGACTCATAAAACATTAAGGTCCGAGTTTCCGCCGCCAGCGCGGTATAAAAATTAAGCCGCTGCTGGGACTTCGCCGGAGGAAAGCCCTCAAAAGCAAAACGATCGGAAGGTACACCGGCGGCACACAGAGCCGCCACTAACGCACAGCACCCCGGCAACGGCGTCACTTTAAAACCCGCCGCACGCACTTCACGCACCAAAACAAAGCCGGGATCAGAGATCAACGGCGTGCCAGCATCAGAAATCAGCGCAATATCTTCGCCTCTCTGCAACTTTTCGATAATTTTTTGCTGCTGCTGGCGTTCATTATGGTCATGAACTGCTATCATCGGCGTTTTGATATTAAAATGTGACAGCAAACGTCCACTATGGCGGGTATCTTCAGCCGCAATTAATGCAACCGACTCCAATATACGGAGCGCGCGCGGCGTCATATCTTCCAAGTTGCCAATTGGCGTTGCAACAACATACAAAACTGCTTCGGACATCAGTATTCGAGCCATTTATAATTCAGGATGTGAAAGTATATGACGTTTCCAAGCCGTCTGTCTCTGGTCCTAACCGCCAGCGTAGCACTTTTTCTTACTGGCTGCGGTTCCCAACAGGGAAATATGACCCCAGTCTCCACTGACCCGATGCAGCAGGTCGCCGAACTTATCCAACTGGCGGAGGTGGCTGCGCCGGTTAAAAGCGCACAACTCAAAGCCAAAGCGGCCCGCATCCTGATTGCGCAAAATAGACAAGACGAGGCATCACAATTGCTCGACGAGGTCGATATGCAGCGCCTGACACCCGCCCTGCAATTTGAGATCTCTGAGTTAAGAGCCAGAACCGCACTGCAACAACAGGACGGACAACGAGCGCTTCGCTATTTACAGCAACTGCCAGCGGGAACGACCCAAAACTTACCCACAGAGCAACAATACCTAATAGGTGAGATGCAGGCTGACGCCTATCGCTATCAGGAAAATTCATTCAACGAACTGCAACAACTCATTCAACTAAGCAGCTACAGTCCCGCTGATAAAGCCAGAACGCTCCATAATCGCATCTGGAACCTACTAACACAGATGCCGATCGATCAACTAAAACAACTGAGCCAACAAGCGGACAACAACTACTATCAACAGGGCTGGTATGAACTCGCGCTTAGCGCAGGCAACGCCTTAGACCTAAACCAACAAGACAAACAACTGCAACAATGGAATGTCCTCTGGCAATCCCACCCAGCCCAGCAAATCCCCCCGATGCACTCCAAGCCGTCAGCAACGCAGAGACGTTAAGCGCCGAACACATCGCCCTTTTCTTACCAATGAGCGGCAATCTACAAAAACCCGCTGAAGCTATCATTACCGGCTTTATGACAGCCCACTACAATGCCGTACAAGCGGGTAAAACAACCGCCAGAGTCACCATGCTCGACTCGACTAAAATTAATACACCCGAGCAACTGTACCAGCTTGCCACAGAGCGCAATATCGACTTAATTGTCGGCCCGCTACAAAAAGAGATGGTCGAAAAGCTGATCAATTACGGACCGGCCCCAATTCCAACATTAACACTCAATACTGTGCCCGGCTTACAACAAAGCAATATTTACCAGTTTGGCCTAGCCATCGAAGATGAAGCCTCTCAAGCAGCAGAGCGGGTGTGGCAGGACCAAAAACGCCAAGTGTTGATTTACACTGCCAATACAGACTGGGGAGAACGCGCCGCCAATGCCTTTAGCCGTCGCTTCAACGAACTCGGCGGCATCATCCTCGACAGTCGCCGTTACAATGACAATATCAGCTATTCAGAACAGATCGCCGAGTTATTAGGCACCGATCAGAGCGGAATACGCAAATCTCAACTCACTCGAGTCATCGGCCAACGGCCCGAATTTGAAAATCGCCGCCGCCAAGATATCGATGCGATCTTCCTCGCCGCGCTGCCGCAAAGTGCACGCCAGATCAAACCCACGCTAGCGTTCCATTACGCCGGCAATATCCCCGTGTATGCGACCTCACTGATCTATACGGGCACAGAATCAGCCATTGAGGACCAGGACCTTAACGGCATTAACTTCGTTACCACTCCTTGGGTCAGCAGCCCACCCTCGGCAACGCACCTACAGCTAGCACAACTGCGCGATGATACCGAAAGCCGTTTTGGACGCCTGTATGCATTAGGCATTGATGCTTTCACTCTGTTTCCTTATCTAGCCCAACTATCAGCGTCGAGCTCTGCTAAGATAGAGGGCGAAACCGGCTCACTTTCTATCACTGAAAATAACCAGATTGTGCGTACCCTTAACTGGACCACATTTACACAAGGCATAGCCCAGCCCTTAGAGTGATGAGATATCCATGGATAGACAACAGATCGGCAAGGATGCCGAGCAACGCGCACTGAGCTACCTCAAGCAGCAAGGCCTTAAATTGGTCGAACAAAATTTTCACTGCCGCTTTGGTGAAATCGATCTGATCATGCGCGATCAAGATCAATTGGTGTTTGTTGAAGTACGCAGTAGACGTTATCAACAATGGGGCGGTGCCGGTTTATCGGTCGATTTTCGCAAACAGAAGAAATTAATAAAAACAGCGAGTTACTTCCTCAGCCAGCAGAAAAGCAGTAATCTGCCCATATGCCGGTTTGATGTTATCGCATTCGAGGCCAATCAGGATCACGGGAGTGGAGATTCCCGCCCCGTATGGTATAAAGACGCCTTCAGACCTGAAGCCACTTTCTGACAGGAGCACCGATGGTACTTCAAGACCGAGTCATTAACCTATTCCATAACAGCATGGACGTTAATGCCCAAACCATCGAAGAATACACCCCGATGATTTCCCATGCTGGCGAGCTTTTGCTCGGCTGCCTGATATCCGAAAACAAGATTCTGTGTTGCGGAAACGGCGGAAGTGCGGCCTTATCGCAGCATTTCACCAGCTTGCTGATGAATCAGTTTCGCCATGAACGCCCCGGCCTTCCGGCAATATCTCTCAGCGCAGAAGGTTCTGCACTCACCGGCATCGCCCAAGATGGCCAGTTCAATGATATCTTTTCAAAACAGATCCGCGCCCTCGGCCAACCCGGCGATCTACTGCTACTTCTCTCTAGTGATGGCCGTGCGGCTAACCTTGTGCAGGCCATTCAAGCAGCTCATGATCGAGATATGCTAGTCATCGCCCTGACTGGGGGAACTAATAACAATATTCACTCTCTATTACTGCCGGACGAGGTTGAGTTTTGCATTCCGGCAGACGACCCCGCACTTATTTTTGGGGCACAAACGCTGATTCTGCACGCCTTGTGCGATCTAATTGACTTTCAACTTTTTGGCGGAGAATAAAGAATGAAACGGATAGCGATCCTAATGCTCGCAGGCATTCTAACCAGCGGCTGCTCAACCGTTGTTAGCAGTTTAAAAGAAGAGCCTATCAAGGAAGACCCTACGGGTAGAACCACCGGCAGCTTCGTTGACGACGAGCTCATTGAGATCAAATCCAACGTCAATATCAGTAAAGGCTCAGTTGAACTGAGCAGCAGCCATGTGAACATCACCAGCTTTAATGGCATCGTGTTGATCACCGGACAGGTAGCAACCGAAGAAAGCCGACTCGAAGCGGAACAGATTGTTAGCCAAGTGCGCAAGATTCGCCGTATTCACAACGAACTGACCATCACCAGCCCAACATCCACCCTGACCCGCGCCAGCGATACTTGGATCACCGCCAAAATCAAAGCCAATATGATTGGTGATAAAGATGTCGATGCTAGCCAAATCAAGGTGGTCACGGAAAACGGTGTGGTTTATTTAATGGGCTTAGTCACCCGTGCACAAGCGGACAAAGCGATTCAAGTGGTAAAAAGCGTCAACGGTATCCAAAAAATCGTTAAGATCTTTGAATATATCGATTAATACTGACTTTATAAACAGCCCTCTCCTCGCCGCCAGAGGTAGCTCCTACCTTAGAACACTCCTGTAGGAGCCGCCTCCGGCGGCGATAAACCATGGTTCGGATTGAAATTCATCGCCCCGAGACGGGGCTCCCACAGGAGTTGGTGCATTATCCTCATGTAGGAGCCCTTTCCAGGGGCGATGCAATAAACCCTTAGCGCTACTTCACTACCTTCAATGAAGGTCGACTCTTGGCTTTAGGCTCGGGTGCGGGTGCTTTTGGCGGTGTCGGATCGTTCTCAGGCTCATCGGCATAAAGCGCCTCAACACCCGGCTCCGCGCCGAAACCCATGCCTTGACCGTTCTCACGGGCATAGATCGCCATGACTGCAACGATCGGCACAAACACATTCATGGGCACGCCACCAAAGCGCGCATTAAAACTCACAGCATCGTTCTCAACCGTCAAACTCTGCACCGCAGAAGGCGCAATATTCAAGACAATCTGACCATCACTGATAAACTGCTGCGGCACCATTACACCTTGAATTTCGGCATCAATAACTAGGTGCGGCGTCCAACCACTGTCAAGAATCCACTCATTCAGCGCACGGATAAGATATCCACGACTCGATTGCATTACATACTCCAAAAAAAGGATGAGTAAAAACCCATCCTTTTTAGTTATTTATAGCGACGAAATATCAGTCACGCATTTCGCGTTCTTCTTCAGACAAGCTGATTTGAAACGCTTCACGCTCAAACAGACGCTCCATATACTTAATAAGATCTTTGCACTGAGCTTCTGGCAATTCAACACCCAGAATCTCTAGACGCCATAGCAGCGGAGCGATACAGCAGTCTACCAAGGTAAACTCTTCACTCATGAAGAAATCTTTTTCACCAAAGATCGGTGAAACAGCCACCAGACTGTCACGTAACGCTTTACGCGCTTCGTCAGCATCATCCGCATCTTCAGCCGTTAAAATCACATCAGCCAAAGAACACCAGTCACGCTGAATACGATACATATACAGACGGCTTTCAGCACGTGCAACAGGATAGACAGGTAGTAGCGGCGGATGAGGAAAACGCTCATCCAGATACTCCATCATCACATTTGGCTCATACAATACCAGTTCCCGATCCAACAGAGTCGGTAAGCTATTGTATGGATTCAGTGACGCCAGATCCTCAGGCAAACTGTTTGGATCGCAATCGTTAATCTCAACTGCAACACCCTTTTCAGCCAGAACGATACGTACCCGATGGCTATAATGATCATTGCCATCGGAGTAAAAAGTCATAGAAGAACGCTTGGCCACTACACCCATTAAATCACCCCGTTTCACTTATTCCATAAAAAATATACGCGGACCAATAAAATTGGCCCACGTATCGGTATTCCTGACTCGCGGACGTTTAGTGAACGTCGCGCCAGTACTCTTTCTTCAGCGCGAACGCGAAGACGAATAAGATAGCCAGGAAGATCAGCACTTTATAACCAATCGATTCAGATTCAAGCTTAACAGGGTTACCCATATAAGACATGAAGTTCACGAGGTCATAAATAGTCTTATCAAACTCTTCAACTGAAAGCTCGCCCTTTTCAGCAATGCTCAGACAACCACCCATTTGCAGCCCAGTCAAAGGATCGATGGTTTTCTCATGATGAGCCATCTCTTCTTTGGTGCAATGGTTGACCTGCATCCCCTGCAAACCTTCTAGAACATTGGGCATACCAACATCCGGGAAGACCACGTTGTTAACACCCCAAGGCCGCGCAGAATCTTTGTAGAAGCTACGCAGGTAAGTGTAAACCCAATCTTCACCTCGCAGACGTGTTTCCAACGTCAGATCAGGTGGAGGCGTACCAAACCAATCAGCCGCATCAGCCTGAGGCATAGCGATGGTCATCTGTTCACCGACCTTAGATTCACCAAAGATCAAGTGCTCTTGCACTAACTCATTAGGCATACCGAGATCGATAGCAGCACGCTCATAACGCTGAAAGTTAGCCGAATGACAACCCATGCAATAGTTCACAAAGGTCTTCATGCCACGTTGCAGTGACTCTTTATTGGTATGATCCGGCCCCATAGTATCCAAATGGACTCCGCCGGTACTCGCACTGGCGACGACAGGCACCAGCACCAACATAATTGCGATAAAAAACTTTTTCATTAGCCTGTCACCCTTTCCGGTACCGGTTTAGTGCTTTCCATTCTGGTGTAGAACGGCATCAGGAAGAAGTATGCAAAATACAGTGCAGTACAGATTTGTGCGACCACGGTACGCTCAGGAGAAGATGGAACAACCCCAAGATAACCCAGCACAACAAAGCTGATTGCAAAAATCACCAGCCATACTTTGCTCATCCAGCCTTTATAACGCATGGATTTAACCGGGCTGCGATCCAACCAAGGTAGAACAAACAGGATAGCAATCGCACCACCCATCACCACGACACCTGGGAACTGAGATGCCGCAATAGGCGGAATCGCACGCAACATAGCGTAGAACGGCGTGAAGTACCAAACCGGCGCGATGTGCGGCGGAGTCTTCAGCGGGTTAGCCGGTTCAAAGTTTGGCTGTTCAATAAAGTACCCACCCATCTCAGGGAAGAAGAAGATGATCAGGCAGAATACGAACAGGAAGACCACTACACCGACAATATCTTTCACAGTGTAATACGGGTGGAATGGGATACCATCGAGTGGGATACCGTTCTCATCCTTCTTCTCTTTAATCTCAATACCGTCTGGGTTGTTAGAGCCCACTTCATGCAGTGCAATGATGTGCATAACAACCAGACCCAATAGGACGATTGGCAGTGCAACTACGTGCAGCGAGAAGAAGCGGTTCAGCGTAATACCCGAAATCAGGTAGTCACCACGAATCCACTCAGCGAGGTCTGGACCAATAACCGGCACCGCAGAGAACAGCGATACAATTACTTGAGCACCCCAGTAAGACATCTGTCCCCATGGCAGCAAGTAACCCATAAAGGCTTCAGCCATCAGCGCCAGATAGATCGTCATACCGAAGATCCATACCAACTCACGAGGCTTACGGTAAGAACCGTACAGCAGACCTCGGAACATATGCAGGTAAACCACAGCAAAGAATGCCGAAGCACCGGTAGAGTGCATGTAACGCAGCAACCAACCATAATCCACATCACGCATGATGTATTCAACAGAAGCGAATGCGCCTTCTGCTGTTGGGTTATAGCTCATGGTCAACCAGATACCGGTCAGCAGTTGGTTAACCAGAACTAACAGAGCGAGGGAACCAAAGAAATACCAAAAATTGAAGTTCTTTGGAGCATAGTATTTTGCTAAATGATCATCCCACATCGCCGTTAGCGGGAAACGATCATCGATCCAGCCAATGATGCCTGGATTTCCTTTATTACGTGCGCCAGCCATTATGCAGTCTCCTGATCCACACCGATGATGATCACATTTTCGCTCTCATAATAATGAGGCGGAATCACCAGGTTAGTAGGTGCCGGAACACCTTTCAATACACGACCAGACAGGTCAAAACGAGAGCCATGACATGGGCAGTAGAAACCACCGACCCAATCAGCACCCAAATCTTCAGGCGCCAGTTCAGGACGGTATGTCGGTGAACAGCCCAAATGGGTACAAATACCAACCATCACTGCAATATCTTCACGAATTGCACGGGCTGGTGTGCCTGGTACATAGGATGGCTGATGTGGAACTGTCGATTCAGGATCCGCTAAACGGTCAGAAATCTTTGCTAGATTAGCCAAAGCTTCCGGTCCACGACGCACAATCCATACAGGCTTGCCGCGCCACTTCACGATCATCTGCTGACCGATTTCCAGCTTGCTGACATCAGCTTTAACCGGAGCGCCAGCTGTTTTAGCTTTTGCACTCGGATTCCATGAAGCCACGAACGGAACAGCAGCTCCTACGGCACCCACTGCCCCAACAGCAGAGGTGGCACCGATCAGGAGACGTCGCCGCCCCTTATTCACGCCGTCATTACTCATTAAGATTATCTCCCCTCACTCAACCTATAACCCCACACTATTGCAGCGCAGCAATTATTGGGTTGCTCAGTAATGAATACCGAATTAACGGATTTTTAAAATGGCACAAATAGTAATGAAATTCCCTGCTTCTTACAAGGCTAATTAGGGGCAAAACCGCCTTTTTACGCCTATAGTCGACCGAGTCTTGACCTCATACCAAAGCGCCATCCATAAAACAAAAAAACGCCCGAACCATTGCTGGCACGGGCGCTTTTTGTACGATACAAAAACTGTATCGGCGCGAATTAACGCTTGGAGAATTGTGGCTTCTTACGTGCTTTACGTAGACCCACTTTCTTACGCTCAACTTCACGTGCATCACGGGTAACAAAACCAGCAGCACGCAGTTCAGGACGCAGTGTCTCATCATATTCCATCAGCGCACGAGTGATACCGTGACGGATCGCACCGGCCTGACCGAAACCACCACCGCCTTTAACGGTAATGTAAACATCAAATTTTTCAGTGTTACCAGTCAGATCTAAAGGCTGACGAACGATCATGCGAGCAGTTTCGCGACCGAAGTAAACATCAAGTTCACGCTGGTTAACAGTGATTTTACCTGTACCTGGACGCAAGAATACGCGTGCAGTAGAGGATTTACGACGGCCTGTGCCGTAATACTGAGTTGTAGACATATTGACCTGCCCCTTAGACGTTCAGTTCTTGTGGCTGTTGAGCCGCATGCGGATGTTCTGCACCAGCGTACACTTTCATTTTAGTGTACATAGCGCGACCCAAGGGACCTTTAGGCAACATGCCTTTAACGGCCAGTTCGATGGTGCGTGTTGGATGAGTTTCAACCATCTTCTCGAAAGAAGTTTCACGCAGACCACCTGGGTAACCAGTATGGCGATAGTACATTTTGTCCTTACGCTTGTTACCAGTTACGTTAACTTTCTCAGCGTTAACAACGATGATGTAATCACCAGTATCAACATGAGGAGTGAATTCTGCTTTATGCTTGCCGCGTAGGCGACGTGCAATCTCGGTAGCCAGACGACCCAGAGTTTTACCCTCAGCGTCTACAACATACCAATCGCGTTTTACCTCTGCAGGCTTAGCGCTAAATGTAGTCATGATAATTTACCTATACATCAGTCTGAACAAGGCCAATCTACTGATTAGCAAGGTTCGACGACCTTATAATTATTGGTTGTAAACCGCAGTCTACAACGTCAAAATTCCCCGGACCAATCCGAAGGAGCGCGGATTATACTGCAACCGCACAAATATGCCAACAAATATTTCGCGATTCAAATTCATACCGCTTTGTCGCTCGAAATCGCTTTCACATTGCTCTTTCTGCTCAAGCGGCTAGCGACAAAGCGCTTAACTTAAATGCTTGTCATTGAATCAATTAAGCAGGATTCTTCGAGCCAGCAGCAAATCATGCTCACTGTGACGTTAGAGCAACCACTGCTATCAAGCCCGGTGCTCACGCGCTAAATATTCCTGTGACTGCATTTCAAGTAAACGGCTCTGAGTTCGTTGTATCTCAAACTCCAAACGCCCTTCGCTGTAGATCTCGTGGATGGACTTTTCAGCGGTAAGAATTAATTTCACGCCACAATCATAAAACTCATCAACAAGGTTAACAAAGCGGCGCGCAGCATCATCGTTGTTACGCCCAAGCTGCGGTACATTGCTAATCAACACAGCATGGAAAACCTTACTCAACTCGATGTAATCATTCTGACTACGCGGCCCTTCACACAGCTCAGAAAACTCAAACCAAGCGACATCCTCGCAACAACGGCGGGCTTGAATACTCCGACCATTAACTTCTAACGCGCAGCTTTCAGCCACATCATTAAGATCAGGCACAAGGCTTTCAAAGCTCTTATTCAGAGATGCATCGGCAGCAGCATCCAACGGATAATGATACAGCTCAGCTTGCTCAAGGGTACGCAAACGGTAATCGACACCACTATCAACATTGACAACATCGGTAAACTTATTCAACAGGTCGATCGCCGGTAAAAACCGCGCACGCTGCAAACCATTTTCATATAGCCCATCAGGCACAATGTTAGAGGTAGCCACCAGCGATACACCGTTTTTAAATAGCTCTTGCAACAAACCACCGAGAATCATGGCATCGGTAATATCAGTAACAAAAAACTCATCGAAACAGATAATCTGAAATTCGCTGGCATATTTTTTACCAATTTCAACCAACGGGTTGGGTGTGCCATCTAACAGTCTCAACTCTTGATGAACCCGCTGCATAAAACGGTGAAAGTGGGTACGCTCTTTATTCTCGAATGGCAGACTGTCATAGAAGGTATCCATAAGGTAAGTCTTACCCCGACCGACACCACCCCAGAAGTACAACCCCTGAACCGGCTCAACCGTTTTCTTCTTCAGTTTGCCTGATAAGCGCCCCATCAATCCGGTAGGCTTAGGCTTATGCTGCTGTTTAGCCACTAGGTCATCATACAAACGCTGTAGATGCTTAACCGCTTCTTCCTGGGCCGAATCATAGGAGAAGTCGTCCCGTTCAAGGTCTTTTTTATAACGAGCAATTGGAGTCATGCGAGAAACCGTACCATTCAAACTAATGTCAGATGTTCAGAAAAGGATCTAAAAGAAGGTTGGGGACTTTACTCTCCAGCACCCTGTTTTGCAACGCAACAAAGGGAGAAGTCGAGCACAGCCATTGAGCGAACTCATCGCAGCCAGAGGCAGCTCCTACAGCAAAAACAACAAACTTCACCCTGCGGGAGCCCCTTCTAGGGGCGATAAATTTCGATACAACATCATCGCCGCCAGAGGCAGCTCCTACAGCAAAAACAACAAACTTCACCCTGTGGGAGCCCCTTCTAGGGGCGATAAATACCAATGAAAAACCACCGCTGCCAAAGACAGCTCCTACAGCAAAAACAACAAACTTCACCCTGTGGGAGCCCCGTCTCGGGGCGATAAACCTCAACAAACACATCGCCGCCAGAGGCAACTCCCACAATACAAAGAACAAATCTAGTAGATAAAAATCGCGACGAGGCATCGCTCGCTTCAGGCCTACCGGACCTGTAGGAGGCGCGCCCTCACACCGATTAAGCTGCCAAGATTGGCAATTCGGGCAAATTAACCCCAACCTCCTAACCAATCCCCATCAACGGGATCAATAACGGTAACATAAACGCGGTGAAGGCACCGGTCATACCCATCGCTAAACCACCAAAAGCCCCCGCCATCAGGCCATACTCAAATGCATAGGCGGTGCCCATACCGTGGGCAGAAACACCTAACGTAAACCCCTTCACCGCTTCATCAGTGACATTCAAAATACGATAAATCGGTGGCGCCAAGGCACAACCGATAGCCCCCGTGATTAATACCAAACCAGAGGCTAGCGAGGGATAACCACCTAATTTTGCAGCAACACCGATCGCGATCGCCGACGTCACCGACTTAGGCGCTATCGACAATAGCGTCCCCAATGAAGCATCGAGCGCCTGCGCCACAAGAATAGCCGAAGCTGCTGCCGTCACAGCACCGGCCATACAGGCCAACAACAACGGCAATAGCATTTTCTTAACCCGCTCAAAATGATCAAACAAAGGCACCGCCAGCGCCACCGTCGCAGGCCCTAGCAAAAAGTGGATAAACTGCGCCCCCTCAAAATAGGTTTCATACGGGGTACCGGTCAGCAATAAAAACACAATAATCAGCGCTAACGATACCAGCACTGGGTGCAGTAAAGGCGTACCACCCAAGCGGCGATTTAGCCACGAAGTTGCAATAAAGGTGACAATAGTAACGATCAGCCATAACAAGGGTTTGGCCGAGAAAAAGGTCCAGAACGCCATCGCAGCTACTCCCGCTCCAACTGTTGCAGCTTCTTCGCCGACGGGTTAAGAATCAACGCCGTCACGATGATCGTCAGCCCAGTACTGATAATCAAGGCCAGCAAAATAGCCAACCAGTCCGCTTTTAGCAACGAGAAGTGTGTCATTAAGCCAACGCCTGCAGGCACAAACAGCAGTGCTAGGTGTTTTAACAAGGCTTCAGAAGGAATTCGCAGCGATTCAGGCACTTCGCCCTTCACTATCAAACAAACCAATAACAACACCATACCGACAACAGGCCCTGGCACCGGCATTCCTAACGCGATAACAATCAGTTCACCCGCAAATTGAAAAAGCAGTAATATTAAAAAACCAACCAGCATATCATCCCCAACAACAGGTTAAAGCAGTAACAAGAAAGCCTCACTACCGGCATAAAGCGCAAATACAATGAATAACACACCCGATGCGCGATGCAGCCAGACTACCGAGACATAGCGCATCAGTGCTCGCCCCGCTATAACACCGATCACCGATGTCGCCACCAGCGCTATTGTCGCGCCCAGCCAGACAGGCACGGCAGGCTCTGTACTCGCCAACCCCATCACCGCTAGCTGGGTCTTATCACCCAACTCAGCGAAGAACAGCATGATCAGCGCGGATAAGAACACACTTTTACCCGAAACAGCAGGACTGCCGTCTTCATCATCCTCTTCAGCATTGAACGACTGCAAACCAAACCAGAGAAACAACAACGCAACCACGCACAACACCGCCGAGCGAGGCAGCCATGCTGATGCCACGGAACCGACAGCAACCGCCAACACATTCAAGATTGCAAACGCAACAACAGCCCCTAGAATCACCGGCAGTGGCCGATACCGCGCGGCCAGCGTCATACACACCAATTGGCTTTTATCACCAAACTCAGCCAAAAACACCAGTAAAAAGGCCCCGACAAGACTGCCTAGTTGATCCATATTCGCCTTTCCCGAAGCATAAAATGCGGGCGATTATACATAAATAAATACAACTCGCGGGCAGGCAAGCCAAAAGTTAATTGTTCAGAAGTGACTTTTCGGCAACACGTAATGCCTGTTCAGTATTTAGATTACATAGCTGATCAGCCACATCAACGATATCAATCAGCTGCATGGGATGACAGCGCATCCAGCGCTGCACCGCCCGTTGACCGCCTTCCAACCATGTAGACAGATCCGCTACCAGCCGCCGAGGAATAACCGCATGCAAGGGATGCAATTCATCCCCTTCTGACAAAACCGTAATAGCATCCGGCTTCGCTTGAGCGGCAAGCAGTAATCGTTCGATCAACTCAGCTTGTAACAAAGGAGTATCACAAGGTAGAACCAACACCTGGTCTGTATGACAAACCCTAAGACCACTTAAGATACCCGCCAAAGGCCCCTGAAACCCGGCCAACTCATCCATAACCACCTGATCAGCCAGATCACTGTATTCCGGCAGATGGCGATTACAGCTGATAATCAGCCGGCGAGCGTAGGGCCTGACAAGCTGCACCGCAAAACCCGCCATCGGTTGCGAACGAAAAGCCACCAACCCCTTATCTTGCCCACCCATACGCCGACCTTCACCACCGGCCAGCACAATAACATCAACGGGAGTAAGGCCCGTCATCCACCGGTTACCGGCGGGAACAAGCCGACCTCATCCCCCGCAGCAATCACTGTATCCAGCGGGACAATTTCTTGATTAACTGAACACAATAAGGTGCCATCGAGCGCTCGACGCCATTCATCACCTTTTTCCTTAAGAGCAGCCAACAAATCGACAACCCGCTCACCACTCACCGATGGATGATCCAGCTGCCCAACCCTTAACGCCTCGCGTAGAGATGCAAAAAACAATACTTTAACCATCAGAGCACCTTTCACCCATAAACAACGACGCATAACAAAGCCATAAACCCGTTATGCCGATACCAATATCAATTTATCCACCGAACAACTGAAGCGGTTATTGCTGGACCGCTTTATCCACAAATCAACTTACTCACAACAATCGTCTTAGCCACACCCGCTAAAACTAGGGATCCTTAACCACTATAGTCCCACTTCACTGAACGGGATAAACGCTAGCCGATCACCTTCAGTAACCACGGTTTCCGCCGGCACCACAAGATAACCGGCAGCCGACACAGCCGAACTCAGCACGCCCGAGCTTTGACTATGCCCTAACACCGCTCGGCCATTCTTGAGCTCAACCCGTAAATACTCCTGCCGACCAATTGCTCGCTTACGACTAAAGCCAGCCTCAACCATTAAACTTAACGGTAAGACCGAAACGGCCCCCATCGACCGCAATAAAAACGGGCGCGCGAGTATAGAAAAGGTTACCAAAACCGCAGAAGGGTTACCTGGCAGCCCAAGCAAAGGCTTGCCATTGACATAACCAAAGGCCATCGGCTTTCCGGGTTTAAGCGCGAGCTTCCACAGCTTTAATTCACCTTGCGATTCAACCGCCGCTTTAACATGATCCTCTTCACCCACCGAGACTCCACCACTGGTGATAATACAGTCGGCCTGCTCTGATGCCTGTTTCAACGCTGCTTTTGTGCCTTCGAAGGTGTCAGCAACAACCGCAGAGACGATCACCTCGCAACCCAACCCTTGCAATAAACCACGCAGGGTAAACAGGTTCGAGTTATAAATCTGACCTGGCTGCAAGGGATTCCCCGGCATCACCAACTCATCACCGGTAGCTAACACCGCCACTTTCACCGGCTTATAGACATTCACCTCTGCGATGCCCACCGAAGCCAACACACCGATATGCGAAGCCGTCAATCGAGTCCCTTTAGGTATCACGACCTGACCCGTGCGAATATCCTGCCCTCGCTGGCGAATATTACTCCCTGCAGTCGGCACCTCAACAATCTCAACCCAAGACCGCCCATCTACATCGGTGACAACGGTATTTTCCTGCATCACAACGGCATCAGCACCTTGGGGCATTTCAGAACCGGTAAAAATACGGGCCGCCGTTCCAGCCTCCAAAGGTTTGGGAGCAGTACCCGCTGGAATACGCTGAGAAACCTTCAACAGCTTCCCTTCCTGCAAACCAGCAAGATCAGTGCTATTGAATGCATAACCGTCCATCGCACTGTTATCCTGCGGCGGCACATCAACGGTCGACAGCTGATCCTCAGCCAACACGCGCCCTAGCGTATCACTAATCGCCAAGCGTTCCGTAGCTACCGCAGGTTTTGCTTGAGCCAACAGAGCGCTCAGTACTTCAGTAACGGGCATCAACGATGGCTTTGACAGATCACAGCTCATCCTCGTGGCCCACAAACAGTATCAACTGACCGATCAGTCATCACCATCTCAACAAAATTACAGGGCCGGTGGCGAGCATCTAGCTGTTCACGAATAATACCGTTCCACGCGGTTTTACAGGCCCCCGTTGAACCCGGCATACAAAAAATAACTGTACGATTAGCAACGCCAGCAAAAGCGCGGGATTGAATCGTTGAAGTGCCTATTTCCTCATAGGACAACTGTCGAAACAGCTCACCATACCCCTCAATGGCTTTATCAAACAGTGGTGACAGTGCTTCTGGGGTCGTATCCCGCAGCGTAAAGCCTGTCCCCCCTGTAACCAGCACCGCCTGCACTTGCTCATCGGCAATCCACTGAGACACCACCGCCCGCAACTGATAAACATCATCCTTACAGATCGCGCGCTGAGCAAGCTGATGCCCTGCTGCGTCCAAACCCTCAACCAACGCATCACCAGACGTGTCATTCTTCGGCGTTCGCGTATCAGACACCGTCAGCACTGCGATCTGTAACGACTGAAAAGCCACCTCTTTCTTGCTATGAGCCATAAAAAAACCTACTACCTTTCTCTAATTAGCGAGACAGAATATGTACATGTCACACTGGTGCAACACAAGGAAACTAAATTAAACTGACATTATCACCGAAGGTCGGCTGCAAAGCCAAGCGCGGACACCCCTGAATAGAAAACCCAACGATATCGCAGTGCAACAAAAAAACGTGAAATAGATCAAATTGCTGCCTTTGAAGAGTACCGTTCGAAAAAAGCGCATGGTACTATTAGCCAGACTTGCAAGGCCGCTGTTCATATTATTTATGCTTACCCAGTATGCTGCTATTGAATAATATTCAAAAACGAAAATCAGTTGGCAATAATATAGAACATATATAAGGATATCTGCCGATGAAAAAACTTACATTAATGAGCCTAATTGCTCCTTCAGCTCTAATCATGTCATTACCGGCTTCAGCAGCGATAGAACCAGCAGCCATTGATGCTGGTCCTGTGAGAATTATCCCTATGATGACCGCACAAGTTGGTTATGACGATAATTTTTTCAGCACTTCAAATAATGAGCAAGATGAAACCATTACGGTACTCACTCCGTCCGTTCAACTCATTGCTGAAGATGGTCTAAACGCTTACCGACTGATGTATCAACTTAGCGAAGGGATGCATCAAAATAGTTCCGATGATAACTATACCGATCATACATTCGGCGGGGCGGCTCATTTAGAATTCAGCCAGCGCAGCATGCTAGATTTAAAAGCAGCCTACAATAAAGGCCATGAAGCTCGTGGTACGAATGATTACGTTAGCTCTAGTCCAATAGAATATGACCTGGTTACGGCTGGTTTCAAATACATGTACGGTGCACCACAAGCCACAGGGCGTATTGAATTCTATGGTGAGCACTTAGAACGAGAGTTCACGAACTTTCGCTCTACCACTAGAGGTCGCGATGATACCGAAGTAACCTTAGGTACTATTTTTTATTATAAAATCATGCCTAAAACGTCACTACTATTCGAAGTACGTAACAAAGATATCAATTATGACGTCGATCCTGCCAGTTCCCTCGACAGTAACACTTGGAAGTATCTTGTCGGTGCTACCTGGGAAGGGACAGCAAAAACCACCGGTACCATCAAAGTGGGTATGAGTGAAAAAGACTTTGACTCTGCGAGCCGTGACGATGTCTCAACTTCTAGCTGGGAGGCCTCTGTACGTTGGGAGCCACTCAGTTACTCTGTTGTAGATATAAGTACTAGTCGTACCGATGCCGAAAGTACTGGCACTGGTAACTTTATTGATACTAAAAGCTACAATATCAACTGGAACCATGCCTGGAATGACATTATCAACAGCGATCTTGGTTTAGGTTATACTACAGAAACCTATGAGGGTGACACTCGTGAGGATGATACCAAGTCATTCAATATCGGCATGAACTATGACATGCGCCGTTGGTTGACCTTTGGTTTAAGCTACAAGTATAGCGATGTTGATTCTAACATTGCCACAGAAGACTACAGCAAAAACCTATTCATGCTGTCAGTAAACGCCTCACTTTAAGCTGATTAAATCGAGTTGCTTCTATGACATCCTGTTTGAACGCAATCAGAGTAGCCTTTATGGCTACTCTGATTTTATTTTGCTCAGCCGTTTCGGCTGAATCAACCACTCTTTCTGATTACCGCCTCGGTTCAGGCGATCTACTCAGCATTCAGGTCTTTGGTGAAGAAGACTTAAGTATGGAAATTCGCCTCAGTGATGCAGGCACCATTGCCTACCCCTTCCTCGGCGAGCTAAAAATACTTAATATGACCATTGGCAACCTCAGCAAAAAAATAGAGGAAGGCCTGGCCGAAGGCTATCTACATGACCCACAGGTTAGTATTACGGTATTAGAGTATCGTCAATTTTATATTAATGGCGAAGTTAAAGAGCCCGGTGGCTATCCCTATCAACCAGGCCTGACATTGCAGAAAGCAGTAGCATTGGCTGGCGGTTTCACCGAGAGAGCATCCAAGAGTAAGTTATTCGTCTCCCATGACGGCGAAACGACGAACCCTCGCCTCGTTAAGCTTAATACTCAAATTAGGCCTGGTGATATTATCACCATCGAACAAAGTTTCTTTTAATCACGCTGCTGTATACGCCTAGACTAGAGCAGACGGCAAGCTGATACACGATAAAACGTTCCACATACACATTTACAGAGACAAACCGGACAGTATGGAAACGAATAAATTTCAGGACAACAATTCCCCTGTTATGGGCGATGATGTTATCGACCTACGCCAATATTGGAACACCATCAACCGGCATAAGTGGGGAATTTTCGGCTTTGCTATTGTGGTCACAATGCTGACAACGTTAGTAGTTTTCTCTATGAAGCCTATCTACCGAGCTGACGCAACCCTATTGATCGAATCTCAAAATGCGAATGTGGTTTCAATCGAAGAGGTCTATGGTTTAGAGTCCGGTAATAGTGAGTATTATCTGACCCAATTTGAAATTCTGAAATCACGTCAATTAGCCGAACGGGTGATTGATAAGCTCAACCTGATCGACCACCCTGAATTTAATCAACCACCGAGCTTTATTGCTCAAACCATTGCAACAGTCAAAGGATTACTCCCTTTAGGTGTGCCAACGGAATTAAGTGAAGAGGAAAAGGCTCGTATTCACCTACAAGGGGTTACATCTCAGCTTCTCGGCAATCTCACCATTGAGCCTATCCGAAAAACACAGCTGGTCAAAATAAGTTATGACTCATACGAACCGTTACTATCGGCTGAAATCGCCAATGCGATTGGTGATGCCTATATAGAAAACAACTTAGAAGCGCGCTTGCAGCTCACCACTAAAGCGTCTGGCTGGATTATGGAGCGCTTAAGCGGTCTACGAGAGAAACTTAAGATATCTGAACAGAATCTACAACAGTACCGTGAGCAGGAACAGATCGTTGGCGCCGATGGTGGCTTTGATATTGCCAACAACGAGCTGGATATGGTCGCTAGCAAGCATGTTGAAGCCCGCCGTGAACGCATGGCCCTTGAAAGCCTTAATCGTCAAATCAAAAAACTGGACAAACGCAATCCAGAGAATTTTGAATTAATCCCTGCTATTCTTCAGCATCCCTTAGTACAGAGTCTGAAAGGCGCTGTACTACAGGTTGAACTGAAAAAATCTGAGCTTTCAAAGCGTTATGGTGCAAAACATCCGAAGATGAAAGCAGCACAATCGGAACTGGATAACGCTCGACGCAGCCTTAATGCCCAGATTCTCTCCGTGGTTAACGGTATTGAAAATGAATACCGATTGGCTCTATCGGCAGAACGTTCCCTTAAAGCAGCGGTAGATCAAACCAAAAAAGACTTGCAATCAATCAACCGTAAAGATTACCGTCTAAAAGAGCTCGAAAAAGAAGTTGATGCTAATCGTCAGCTCTATGACACTTTCTTTACCCGCTTGAGCGAAACCAATGCCACCGGTGATCTACAATCTGCCAATGCACGTATTTCAGATCCAGCACAACCGCCACGCGTCCCTGAAAAGCCTAAGAAAGGCTTGATAATGGCGCTAGCCTTTGTGGTCAGCATCATGTTCGGCATCATGTTCTCCTTCCTATTAGAAGCACTGAACAACACACTGAAAACAGCGCAAGATGTTGAAAATAAGCTTGGTGCTACCATGCTAGGCTTACTGCCTAAACTGGCTAGAAAAAACAAAGCCGATAATGTCAGCTATACGGCCTACCTGGATAAAAACCAATCATCCTTTGCTGAATCCGTTCGTACTATCCGTACCGGCATTGTGCTTTCGGCACTCGATAACCCGCACAAGATTCTCTGTGTCACCTCATCGGTTCCGGGTGAAGGGAAAACCTCTTTAACTATGAACCTAGCATTTTCCATTGGCCAGATGGAAAAAGTGTTATTGATTGATGCCGATATGCGTCGTCCATCGATTGCCAAAGCCTTTGGCCTATCAGGCAAGGTTGCCGGACTATCAAACCTCGTCGCTGGCACAGCAAAACTCGAAGAGTGCATTCATAAAGACGAAGCATCCGGCATCGATGTACTGCCTTCTGGTATTATTCCACCCAACCCACTAGAGTTGTTGTCGTCCGAGCGTTTTGCTAAAGCTTTAGAGTTGCTGGAAACCAAGTACGACCGTATTGTTATCGATACCGCACCGACTCAAGCCGTAAGTGATGCATTAGTCTTGTCTCATCACGTTGGGGCAATGATCTATGTCGTCAAAGCCGATTCAACCAACTACCAGCTGGCTAAGAACGGTATCAAGCGACTAACGGAAGTAAAAGCGCCTCTTATCGGCGTTGTGCTCAACCAAGTTGATATTAAGAAAGCATCTAAATACGGTGGCGATTACTATGGCTACTATGATGTCTACGGTTATACCGGCGAAAAGCAAGGTGCCTAATGATTGACCTACATAACCATTTATTGCCTGGTATCGATGATGGGCCTTCAACCTTAGAAGAGTCTCTAGAGTTGGCCCGTATTGCGGCCAACGACGGTATCACTCATATGGTTGTGACGCCTCATATACATCCCGGGCGGTATGAGAACCAAATAGCCACCATTAAACCGGTATTGCAGCAGTTGCAAGCGGCGCTAGTTGAGCACTCAATTCCATTAACCATGAGCATGGGTGCTGAGCTACGTATCTCAGCCGAGATGATCAGTATGATACCGGCGGGTAAAATACCCTTTTTGGGCGAGTGGCAAGGACAAAAAGTCCTGCTACTCGAACTCCCTCATAGTCATATCCCCCCGGGAAGCGATAAGCTGATTGCTTGGTTAAAAGCGCAGAATATTCTACCGATGATCGCTCATCCGGAGCGTAATAAAGAGATCATCAATAATATTGACAAGATCAACCCCTTTATTGAGCAAGGCTGTCTGCTGCAGTTAACCGCTATGTCGGTGGCAGGAAAGTTTGGCAACAGCCCCTTAGAAATTGCCAAAGAGTTACTGGTTAGAGGCTGGGTCACAGTGTTAGCTACGGATGCTCATAATGTCGCGCACCGCCCCCCTGTACTCACAGAAGGGCTTAAAGCTGCGGCCAATATTATTGGTGAAGAAGCCGCACTACGCTTAGTAAAAGAGACGCCTGAACAGATCACCCGCGCCCATGTCAACTAATGTAAAACAACGACTGCTAATCGTCATCCCATTAATGACCCTTTTAACTGGGGCAATTTATTATTCAATAAGTATCGGCATAGCCGACCTTTACGGTTACAGCCCTCGACAACATTTAGAACACTGGCAAAAAAAAGGCTTAACCCCGCCTCCAACTGAACTCAATAACGCCCTCAACAGCATCAACACCGCCATCCACTGGAATCCTCGCCATGCAGAATTTCACGATATGCGTGCGTTACTCCATTATTATAAGGCCCTCGAAGCTTATCGTCTGGGCGACAGTGAAGTGTTTACTCAACTTACCCAACAAGCACTTACAAGTTATAAAAAAGCCTCTCAGTTACGCACTCACTGGCCCTACAGCTGGGCAAATCTTGCCTTAATGAAGGCGATGCTACAGCAGTTTGATGATGAATATCGTCACGCGTTAGCGCAAGCTACCACACTCGGCCCTTGGGAGAACGGCGTAAACTTGGCAGTAGCCGATGCAGGCATGCTGGGTTGGCTCTATTTGGATAAGCAAAGCCAAACCGCTGTTATCGACAATATCGAACGCGGTATGAAACGTAACAATAGAGCCTTAAAACAACGACTGACAGCCATAAATAAGCTTGGCTTGGCGTGTGTATACCTAAAAGAATCGAAGCAGCGTCATCGGCTTTGCCGCACTTGATGAAATAAATAGAATACGCTTAGATACAATTAAAACAGACTAACGCTTATATATTTGGAGCACTCATGACGACCGTACGCAAAGCAGTAATCCCTGTAGCGGGTTTAGGAACCCGGGTACTTCCCGCCAGTAAAGCCATTCCTAAAGAGATGCTCCCCGTTGTTGATAAACCGGTGATCCAGCATGTTGTGGAAGAAGCCGTTAAAGCTGGTATCAAAGAGATTATATTGGTGACCCGCAGCGGAAAATCAGCCATCGAAGATCACTTCGATTCTCACTATGAGCTAGAGCATCAGCTTGAACTCAAAAACAAAACCGCCATTCTTGACTCCGTACGCAATATCATTCCAAAGGATGTCACCATCGTTTCGGTCAGACAACCTGAAGCTAAAGGCTTAGGTCACGCGGTTCACTGTGCTGCAGAGGTCGTCAATAATGAACCATTTGTGGTCATTCTTCCGGATGTCCTAGTTAATAATTATCAGCAGAATGAAAATGATCTGCAAAAAATGGTGCGGGCGTTCGAGCAGCATAACGCAGCTCAGATCATGGTCGAATCCGTGCCCCAAAACCAAGTACAGCTTTACGGCATTACTGACTGTCATGGTGTAAAACCCGCGGCAGGTGAGTCTACACCCATCAAAGGTATGGTTGAAAAACCCAATGTTGACGAAGCGCCTTCCGATCTAGCTGTTGTCGGCCGTTATGTCCTGCCCGCGCGCGTGATGGCTCTGCTAGCCGACACTAAACCTGGAGCTGGAGATGAAATACAGCTCACCGATGCACTGGATGAGTTGCTTCGAGAACAAACGGTTGAAGCCTATCGGATGACCGGAAAAACCTACGATTGCGGCAATAAACTGGGCTTCTTACAGGCGAATGTCGCTTATGGTCTGCAGCATCCGGATACCGCTGAAGGGTTTAAACTGTTTCTCGCGCAACAAGGCTGATATTTATGACCGTTGATCAATCCCCAGCGTGGGCTGCTCTGAACCTCCATGCCGAAGAGCTGCGCACTAAACACCTCAAAGAGATGTTTGCCGATGATGATAAGCGCTTTGAAAAGCTCAGCTTCAGTGCCGCCCACTGTCTGGCTGACTTTTCGAAGCAACGAATCACAGAAGACACTCTGGAACGGCTGATCACATTAGCGCAACAGCAACAGCTGCCGCAAAAAATAGAAGCACTGTTCAGTGGCGAACATGTTAACCCATCGGAGAATCGGCCCGCACTGCATACCGCACTACGTCAGCCAAAAGAGATGCCGCTGTTCTTAGGTGATACCGATATCTCGAAAGAGATCCACTGTTCATTAGAACGGATGGAAACGTTGGTTGAACAGATTCATAATGGCCAATGGCGTGGTTATGATGGCGGCCCGATCAAAAACGTTGTGAATATCGGGGTGGGCGGCTCCGATCTTGGGCCGTTGATGGCCTGCCGCGCATTAAATATGTTTTCCGCCGATGAAATCCGCGATATTGATATCCATTTTGTTTCGTCAATGGATGGCAGCCAACTGGCAAGACTACTCAGCCGAATCGACCCGGCATCGACGCTATTTATCGTATCCTCCAAGTCATTCTCGACCATCGATACATTGGCAAACTCTAATACAGCACGAGAGTGGTTAGTCAATGCTAGCGGCTTACCCGTCGAACTGATCAGCCAACATCACTTTATCGGCATTACCGCCAGCCCAGCGAAAGCGACTGAATGGGGCATTCCCGAAAAGAACCAACTACACTTCTGGGACTGGACTGGGGGCCGCTATTCCATGTGGTCCGCAATCGGCATGGCCATTGCGTTGCACACAGGTAATAGTAATTTCCGGAAAATGCTCGCGGGCGCCCACGAGATGGACAGCCACTTTCGTACCGCACCTCTGACTGAAAATTTACCGGTATTACTGGCGATGATCGGTGTCTGGAATATTAACTTCTTGAATATCCACGCCCATGCGGTACTACCCTATGATGGCCGTTTGCAACACCTGCCAGCCTATCTTGAACAGTTAGAGATGGAGAGTAACGGCAAAAGTGTTACCTTGAATGGCGATCAATTTGATTATTCAACCTGCCCTATTCTGTGGGGTGAAGTCGGCCCGAACGCACAACATGCGTTTTACCAACTGCTTCACCAGGGCACTGAATCGGTCATGTGTGATTTTATCGCGCCGGCACTGCGTTATCAGGAGTACGGTGAAGAGCTGCGGGCGCAACATCAATTAGCGCTGGCAAACTGCCTCGCTCAATCACGCTTATTGGCCTTGGGTGACAGTGTGTTGGATAATGCCGATAACGCACCTTCCCATAAGCGTTATCGAGGTAACCAACCTAGCACGACGCTAATGATCGATGAATTGACCCCAGAAAGTTTTGGCGCCCTGATTGCCATGTACGAACATAAAGTCTATGTCCAATCGGTGATCTGGGAGATTAATCCCTTCGACCAATGGGGTGTAGAATTGGGTAAACAGGTCGCAACATCCTTGCTGGATCAGCTCGCTGACACCTCATCGACTAACACCGATAGCTCTACCCAAGGCTTGATCCGCTTTGTCCAGCAACAGCGTCAGGAGGCTAATTCATGAATGTAAAAGTGTATGGAGCTGATCTAACGGCTTGGGTAGCCGCCGCCTGTTTAGCGAGAGCGGGCAACCATGTACGCATCGAAGGGCCAGATACGCAACTGCATAAAGCCCTACACGATATCTCCGCCCTACGTGATGAACCCGGGTTGCTTGATCAGATTGAGCTACAAATGCAAGCCGGTCGACTCCAACGGACAAGTTCAAGCGATGATAAAATTAATATTCACTGGTTAGCACTCGAGCACAATGAGTTTGCAACCGCCGAACAAATTATTCAAAACCTAGCCAGCGCTGTCCCCGAAAATCTGCTGATCATAAACCAGTGTAATTTTGGTGTGGGAGCAACGGATAAGCTGCAATGCCATCTCAATGAAAGCGCTAACCAGGTGGTTGTTTATATCCCCAACAACCTCCAGGAAGGTAAGGCACTTCAAGGGTTCAGCCAACCCAAACGTATTACGATTGGCAGTCAGAATGACTGGGCGACAACCATGACCCGGTCACTGATTCGCCCCTTCCTGCAAAATATTAGTCATCTATTGCTCATGACTAGCCGGGAGGCCGAATTCGCCAAGCTAGCGATCACCGGCATGCTAGCCATTCGTATAGGTTATATCAATGAACTGGCCAACCTTGCAGATCAGATGGGCGTGGATATTGATATTATTCGCGAAGGCATGGGAACCGACCCTCGGGTTGGCAGCCACTACTTAGATCCAGGTTGTGGCTTTGGTGGGCAGAACTTCAACCAGAATATCGCCCGCTTTTCCGATATTTTTGAAAAACGCGGACAAAACTCGCTGTTAAAGACCGTTATCTCTGAGAATGAAATCCAAAAAGAGCTACTCTTTAAAAAGCTCTGGCAACATTACCAATGCGATCTTGCCGATAAAACCGTTGCCATATGGGGCGCCTCATTCAAACCGGGGACTGCCAATATTGATAATGCCCCTAGCCTAAAAATCATTGATGCATTATTAGCACAGGGTGTACATGTTAAAGTGCATGATCCTGAAGCATTAGGCAATCTACAGAAACACTATGCCGCAGAACCCCTCATCAGCGTCTGTGAGGATGCCTATGAGGCGACTCAAGCAGTGGATGCCCTACTGCTCGTCACTGAATGGCCCGAATACTGGTCACCAGATTATGAGCAACTGCTTCAATCTATGCGTCAACCACTCATCATAGATGGACGTAATATCTTTGATAAAGCCGCCCTAGAACTATACGGTTTCACCTATATTGGTATAGGCCGATAATGCTTAGAAAAACTATTTTCTGCCTATGCGCCGCCGCATTGCTGTATGGCTTATTTCGCCAAACACCGCCTCCATCGCTATTTAATCAATCGGATAAATTTGGTCATCTCGCAGGGTTTGCCGCAATGACCCTAGTCGGTCTCTGGGCCGTTTCGCGCCGCTTTGTGGGGATGTTTATTATCTGCCTACTTACTCTTGCTTGCAGCGCCGAATTTATTCAGCAATGGCTGCTAGCGCATCGACATTTTTCACTGTATGACATGTATGCCAATCTAACAGGTATCGCCATTATCTTTATGCCCTGGCTTGCTTGGCGCATCGGACAATATTTTTATTCAAATTCCTCACATTTATAGCCTTCAGGGAAACGCCATGAGCAAACTAGCCTGTTTTAAAGCCTACGATATCCGCGGTCAGCTTGGCACTCAGCTGGATGAAGACCTTACTTACCGTATTGGCCGTGCCTATGCTGAGTTTTTAAAGCCCAAAACCGTCGTGGTAGGCGGTGATATGCGCCTGTCCACCGAGTCACTCAAACAGGCGTTAACTAATGGCCTGAGAGATTCCGGTGTCGATGTTCTGGATATTGGTCTATGCGGCACTGAAGAGATCTATTTCGCTACGTCTCATCTTGATACCGACGGAGGTATCGTTGTCACAGCCAGTCATAATCCAGAAGATTACAATGGCATGAAACTGGTTCGTAAAGGCTCACGCCCCATCAGTGGTGACACCGGACTCAATGATATCGAACAGATGGCCCGCGAAAACAACTTCAAAGCACCTAATGAAGCCAATCGCGGCAGCTATGCACAGGTCGATACGTTGGCAGCCTATGTTGAACACTTAGAGGGATATATTGACCTGCAAGACCTTAAGCCGCTGAAACTCGTCGTCAATGCGGGTAACGGGGTCGCAGGACATGTCATCGATGCGTTAGAAACCCAATTTAAAGCGACTTCAGTACCGGTCGAGTTTATCAAAATACACCACCAGCCTGATGGTACTTTCCCCAATGGCATCCCGAATCCCATTCTGGAAGAGAATCGTGCCGATACCATCGCCGCCGTATTAGAACACAAAGCAGATATGGGCATTGCTTGGGATGGCGACTTCGATCGCTGCTTCCTGTTTGATGAAAATGGCCGCTTTATTGAAGGCTACTACATCGTTGGATTGCTAGCAGAAGCGTTCTTGGCCAAAAACCCCGGTGCTGCGATCATCCACGATCCTCGCCTAACCTGGAATACCCTGGATATTGTCGAAGCAAGCCAAGGCCGAGCGATTCAAAGCAAAACCGGACATGCCTTTATTAAAGAACGTATGCGTGAAGAAGATGCGGTTTATGGCGGCGAAATGAGCGCCCACCACTACTTCCGTGATTTCTTCTATTGCGATAGCGGAATGGTACCTTGGTTACTGGTTGCAGAACTGATTAGCAAAAAATGCCAGACGCTGTCTCAACTCGTTGACGACCGTATTACTAAATATCCATCCCCTGGTGAGATCAATAGTAAGTTAGACGACCCTAAAGCGGCTATTGAACGGGTGCTAGCGAGCTATAAAGACAACGCTGTCGCCATCGATTATACCGACGGGATCAGCCTTGATATGGGTAACTGGCGTTTCAACCTGCGCTCATCCAATACTGAGCCGGTCGTCCGTTTGAATGTCGAAACCCGCGGTGACGAAGCCCTGATGAAAGCGAAAACAGACGAGTTACTTAGTTTGCTCAGAGCATAAAGATACCCATAGAGAACAATGCCCTCATCACGAACAATCGCCGTGAGGGCACGGCTCCTACAAAAACGTCATATCCCGTGCGCTCAAAATAATCGCCGGATTGCACAATAATCCGCTAATGCACCATACCTGTAGCGAGCGACGCCCTCGTCCCGATTAAATTACAATAACCAAACACCTTCGCCGTGAGGGCACGGCTCCTACAAAAACGTCATATCCCGTGCGCTCAAAATAATCGCCGGATAACACAATAATCTGCTAATACATCATACCCTGTAGCGAGCGACGCCCTTGTCGCGATTTAACCAACATAATCGCCGTGAGGGCACGGCTCCTACAAATATACCCACCCGTCATGATCAAACCACAACCTAAGCAATCGGCTTAATTATATCCACACGGCATCCCACAAAGCATATTCCCTAATATTCCTGACTAGCCCCGCCCTAACTGGATTCATTACTATATAACGGGCAATACCTATTAAATCGTCTTCCCGCCTCACTGCATGATCATGAAACCCTTTCTGCCAAATAATACCTGACACTCCTAACGATCGTTTAATCTCTCTCGAAGACAACGATTTAACCGTTTTCAACGTATCGCTCAAAGATTTTGTTTTAAGCTGAAGCAACCAATGAACATGATCAGGCATTACAACAAAAGCTAATGTATCGGTAAATTCTGATTCGTTACGAAAAACGTCTACGACCTGACGACCTAAAGCAAAATCATTGAAAATAGGTTTTCTTGCGAAGGTTACGAACGTAACCAAATATATACGACCGTACTCTGAATAACGCCCCTTACGCAGCCCTGATGAATTCCCTTTCATCTTTTCACCTTACAACAAAACGCTATAACAAACACATCGCCGTGAGGGCATGGCTCCTACAAAAATGTTATATCCCGTGCGATCAAAATAATCGCCGGATAACACAATAATCTGATAATACACCATACCCTGTAGCGAGCGACGCCCTCGTCGCGATAATCCCCACGAACCAAACACATCGCCGTGAGGGCACGGCTCCTACAAAAGCATCATACCCAGTTCGATCAAAATAATCGGCGGATAGCACAATAATCTGATAATACACCATACCCTGTAGCGAGCGACGCCCCCGTCGCGATAATCCCCACGAACCAAACAATCGTCGTGGGGGGCACGGCTTCTACAAAAGCACCATCACCGTCTCGATTAAAGCAAAAAAATCAGCACCTCTACAAAGTCACGTAGAAACCCGTACAAATAATTATGATCTATCTATATCCATCCGGGTTTTTTGATTGCCAACGCCAGTGATCTTCCACCATACGCTGTAAATCATATTTAGCCTTCCAACCGAGCGCCTTTTCACTAAACTCAGGATCCGCATAACACTCAGCAATATCCCCAGACCTACGCTCAACGATTTGATACGGTATATCCCTAGCAGAAGCGTCTGCAAATGCATTCACCACTTGTAAAACGGAATAACCGTTACCCGTGCCAAGATTATAAGCCTTACAACCATGCTCACTCGTCAAAGCATTAAGCGCGCACAAATGGCCCGCAGCAAGGTCTTCTACGTGGATATAGTCACGCACCCCGGTGCCATCGATAGTCGGATAGTCTCCGCCAAACACACTAAGTTTTTCCCGTTTTTTAACGGCTACTTGAGCAACAAATGGCATTAAATTATTAGGAATACCCTGTGGATCTTCACCAATCAGACCACTTTCATGGGCACCTACAGGATTGAAATAGCGCAACAACGAAATTTGCCACTGCGCATCAGACGTCGCTAAATCATTGAGAACGGTCTCAATCATTAATTTTGATTGGCCATAGGGGTTCGTCGCTGAGGTCGGAAAATTCTCACGAATAGGAACACTAGCGGGATCACCATACACCGTAGCCGATGAGCTAAAGACAATACGCTTACAACCATGATCAGCCATAACGTCGAACAGCGTAAGCGATCCCTCAACATTGTTCTTATAATAAAGCAGCGGTTTTTCTACCGACTCACCCACCGCTTTCAAACCCGCAAAATGAATAACCGATTCAATCGTATAATCAGCAAATAACGCATCAAGCGTTGCACGATCACGGATATCTCCTTCAACAAACGCTGGACGCCTACCGGTTATGGTTTCAATCCGGTTAAACACTTCCGGGTGGCTATTACATAGGTTGTCATAAACGACGACTTCATAGCCAGCATTAAGCAGCATAACCACCGTATGAGAGCCAATATATCCTGCCCCACCTGTTACCAGAATTGCCATATCAATATCCTATCAATTTCATTTAAGGGGAAAAAACATCGCGATCAAACCACAACAAAACAATCGCCGTGGGGGCACGGCTCCTACAAAAATATCATATCCCGCGCGATCAAAATAATCGACGGATAGCACAATAATCCGCTAATGCACCATATCCCGTGCGATCAAAATAATCGACGGATGGCACAATAATCCGCTAATGCTCCATACCTGTAGCGAGCGACGCCCTCGTCGCGATTCAATTACAATAACCAAACATCTTCGCCGTGAGGGCACGGCTCCTACAAAAATACCATACCCCGTGCGATCAAAATGATCGGCGGATGGCGCAATAATCCGCTAATGCACCATACCTGTAGCGAGCGACGCCCTCGTCGCGATTAAATTACAATAACCAAACATCTTCGCCGTGAGGGCACGGCTCCTACAAAAATACCATACCCCGTGCGATCAACATGATCGGCGGATTGCACAATAATCTGGTAATACATCATACCCTGTAGCGAGCGACGCCCTCGTCGCGATTTAACCAACATAATCGCCGTGAGGGCACGGCTCCTACAAAAATGTCATATCCCGTGCGATCAAAATGATCGGCGGATTGCACAATAATCTGGTAATACATCATACCCTGTAGCGAGCGACGCCCTCGTCGCGATTTAACCAACATAATCGCCGTGAGGGCACAGCTCCTACCAAAATACCATACCCCGTGCGATCAAAATGATCGGCGGATAGCACAATAATCCGCTAATGCACCATACCTGTAGCGAGCGACGCCCTCGTCGCGATTAAATTACAATAACCAAACACCTTCGCCGTGAGGGCACGGCTCCTACAAAAACGTCATATCCCGTGCGCTCAAAATAATCGGCGGATGGCACAATAATCCGCTAATACATCATACCCTGTAGCGAGCGACGCCCTCGTCGCGATAATCCCCACGAACCAAACAATCGCCGTGAGGGCACGGCTCCTACAAAAATACCATATCCCGTGCGATCAAAATGATCGGTGGATTGCACAATAATCCGCTAATACACCATATCCCGCGCGATCAAAATAATCGACGGATGGCACAATAATCCGCTAACGCACCATACCCCGTGCGATCAAAATAATCGACGGATAGCACAATAATCCGCTAATGCACCATATCCCGTGCGATCAAAATAATCGACGGATGGCACAATAATCCGCTAATGCTCCCTACCCTGTAGCGAGCGACGCCCTCGTCGCGATTAAATTACAATAACCAAACATCTTCGCCGTGAGGGCACGGTTCCTACAAAAATACCATACCCCGTGCGATCAAAATGACCGGCGGATTGCACAATAATCCGCTAATGCACCATACCCTGTAGCGAGCGACGCCCTCGTCGCGATTTAACCAACATAATCGCCGTGAGGGCACGGCTCCTACAAAAATACCATATCCCGTGCGATCAAAATAATCGACGGATTGCACAATAATCCGATAATGCACCATATCCCGTGCGATCAAAATGATCGGCGGATGGCGCAATAATCCGCTAATGCACCATACCTGTAGCGAGCGACGCCCTCGTCGCGATTAAATTACAATAACCAAACATCTTCGCCGTGAGGGTACGGCTTCTACACAGAGGGAAGGAAACCTATGCCCACTTATCAGAACGATCTGCGCAGACAATAAAAAAGGGATTCAACAGGGTTTCTGGTCGGGTATTGTATAACAACGGTGTCAATTCAGGATATTGCAGTACCTTACCTCCCGCGGCAGTCACAACCGCATGGGCTGCGGCGGTATCCCACTCACTGGTCAGCCCCAAACGCGGATACAGGTCAGCAGCACCCTCAGCCACTAAACACAGCTTCAACGAACTGCCCATCGATACCACTTCGGTCTCTGGCAGCCCTTTAACAAAGGCTTTAAATTCATCACTCTGATGCGAACGGCTACCCACAACACGCCAAACGCTTCCCTCGTTAGGAAGGCTAGAGACGGTAATCGGCGCTACTTGGCCGCTCTCCTCTTTAAATGCCCCCTCGGCATCACCCCAATAGGTAACACCGAGTGCAGGCGCATAAACCACGCCAAAAACAGCCACACCTTTATCAATCAAAGCAATATTGACCGTGAACTCACCATTTTTCTTAATAAACTCTTTGGTGCCATCCAGCGGATCGATCAACCAATACGTCTGCCACGACATACGATCCTGATGCTCATCAGCACCCGACTCCTCAGATAAAACGGGGATCTCAGGGGTCAGTTGTTTCAAACCATCAACAATACAATGATGAGAGGCTAGATCAGCTTCAGTCAGCGGGCTAGCATCAGTCTTTTCAGAGATTTCAAAATCCCGTTGATAGATTTCCATAATCGCAGTGCCGGCTTGTTTAGCCAAGGCGATAATATCCTGATTGTTAAACATGGCGTCCATCTCTCTTTAAAATTGTTAAGCTTTCAAATAATCAGTTGAAACGAGGCTTTTGACTAAAACGGCCAGACTAGCGGAATCAATGTCAATGACACCACCGCCGCCGTGATACTCAACGGTATACCCAAGCGCGCGTAATCGGTAAATTGGTATCCTCCTGGGCCGTATACCATCAGGTTAGTTTGATAACCCAGCGGGGTTATAAAACTGGCAGACGCGGCAAACATCACCGCTACCACAAAGGGCATATAACTTACCCCCAGTTGATTGGCTAGTGCCATGGCCACCGGAAACATCAATACCGCCGCCGCATTATTAGTAATCAACTCAGTGAACAAAACTGTAATCAAGTACATCAATATCAGTGCTTGCCAAGGCGTAATCCCATCAAAAAACAACAACCCCTCTGCTATCATACGAGCATTACCGGTTTTTACCATGGCCGCGCCGAGAGCAAATGATGAAGCGATAACAATCAATACCGAAAGGTCAACGTTGCGGCGTGCTCGCGATACCGACACACAGCGACTTGCCAGCATGACGCCTGCGGCTAAAATAGATGCTTCTAAAATTGAGAGTAAGCCCACCGCGCTAACCAACACCATCATCAACAATGTGCCGATAGCAAAGGGAGCCTTAGCAAAATCGGGCGGCGTCGATTCGTTCAAAGCACTGACTAACAGAAAATCTCTACGCGAGCGATACTGACTCACGAAGTCATCGCTAGCCTCCATCAACAGAGTATCACCCACCTGTAAACGAACGTCACCAATCTTACCGTCTAGCCGCTGCCCTTGGCGACACACCGATAAAATAGCCGCCCGAAAACGCCCCCTAAAACGTGATTCTCTAATCGTTTGTCCAAGGCCAAAAAACTCGGGCCCTATAACCGCTTCAACCAGACACCGCTCTTGAATGGCGATATCCAACTTTTCAAAATCATCATGGCGCGGAACAAGCCCTCGCACCCCACGTAACTCATGAGCGCTCTCAGGGGCGCCGATAAACACCAAAACATCATCGGCCTCTAGCACCACATCGGGGGAAACAGCCGTCAACAGAAGTCCCCGCCGTTTGATATCAACAAGATAGCCGTAGGTCAGCTGTCTTAAACCCGCCTGAGCAACGGTTTTTCCAACAATAGGCCCACTAGGGCTAACAACCAACTCAACAACATACTCTCGGGCGGTTTCAAGTTGTTCAACCACACCTTTACGATCCGGCAATAACAGCGGAGCTAACAAGACAATCAACCCGCCAGCTAAAATAAGCACTGGAACGCCAACCCAAGCGAGATCAAACATTCCCAGCGCCACACCTGTCTCAGCCTGCAATAAACCATCGACAACGAGGTTCGTACTGGTGCCGATAAGCGTACAGGTGCCACCAAGAATAGCCGCATAACTCAGTGGCAGCAAAAGCTTAGAAACGGGAATTTTGATTCGTCGCGCCCAATCCTGTACAGCAGGAATAAACATAGCAACGACCGCGGTGTTATTCATAAAGGCACTTAACAAGGAGGACGGTAAAATTACTCGCAACAACGATTGTTTTTCACTTTCCGGCAAGCCGAGTAATAACTGACCGATCCAGCGGACAGCGCCCGTCTCTTTAAGACCTGCGGCAATAACATAGAAAGCAGCAATAGTGATCACACCAGGGTTAGAGAAACCGACCAAGGCTTCAGCAGGGGTCAGCACCTTGGCGATAATCAAAGTCCCCATAGCGGCCATTAAAACCATATCCGCCGCTATACGGCTAAATACCAATAACAAAAGCACCGATCCAAGAAGAACCAGTGTTAATACGGCTGAAAAATCCATATTCCGACTTTTAAGTTGGTGTCATGCTGGTTATTCAACGTATTTGGCTGACTAAGGTCATGCATACGGACCAACAACCAGACTAGGACACATTATGTTTAACAAAGAATGATTGTCAGCATACCGCCAATTTTGTATGATCTCAATTCTAACTCAGGAATATTCATCATGAATGGCAAGAAACTTTCTCCAATAGCGCTAAACAAGCTTAGAAAAGAAGCCGTACAGCTGCGTCTTAGCGGAGAAACACTTGCCTCTATTAAACAGAAAACGGGCCTGTCAAACCCCACCATTATATCTGCCTATAAATGTTTTACAGAAGGTGGATGGGAAGCAGTGAATACCGGTAAGCGAGGACGACGTAAGGTTATTTTACCGTCTGGACCGGGCTCTCCCGATGAATGTCTGAAATTCATGCTAACCAACTCACCAGAGAATAATCATCTCTGGGATAGTCAGGCCGTTCAAGCTTGGTTCAGTCATCAGCAACAATCGATTTCAGCCAAAACGGTCAGCCGTCACCTAAAAGCTTGGGGAATATCCGCACCGCCGACCGATAAAATCGATTCGGCGCAAGCTTGGCTCAGCTTATACCATCCTGAATTCAACAACGGTGAACATCAGCCCTATAGTGATGCCATTGATACTCGCCGTTTGAACACTGAACACTGCGCAGATGCCGCTAATCAACAAAGCATTCAAAGTAAAACCCAAAAAGCTAAAGCAAGACCCCGCAAAGTATTAAAGGGCGGCATTGGCACACTATCTCTATCTCCGGAACAAAAAGAAGCGGGATTGAGCGGCTATTTTATCTACGCGCAAGATTTTAGAGGCAAGCTATACTGGCTAATGACCGATAGCAAACCGGACAGCGAAACAATTGTTTGTTTTCTAAAACGCCTCAGTGCTCAGGTCACATCAGATCTAATACTGTCGTTCCATAGCGTTCCACTAGACAACTTTACCGATATTCAACAATGGCTAAGCAGTCAGTCACAAATCACACTAATAACCTACACAACATCAAAAAAGCGCAGCACGCTGTCGGGCTCTAAGTCTTCAGTTGCTGAAAATGAAACTACTCAGTCATATGTGAGGACCACGATGGCATTAACACACCTACAGAGACTGGAAGCGGAAAGCATTCAAATAATGCGCGAAGTCGTTTCCAAAGCAGATAACCCGGTCATGCTTTACTCCATCGGTAAAGACAGTGCCGTGATGCTTCATCTGGCGATGAAAGCGTTTCACCCGTCTAAACCACCATTTCCGCTGTTACATGTTGATACTGGCTGGAAATTCCGCGAGATGTATACCTTCAGAGATGAACTGGTAAAAAATCTCGGTGTCGAGCTGATCACCTATATGAACCCAGAAGGGGTCGAGAAAGGCATCAACCCATTCACCCATGGGTCAGCGCTACATACCGATATCATGAAGACAGAAGGCCTAAAACAGGCGCTGAATAAATTCAAATTTGATGTTGCCTTCGGTGGCGCACGCCGTGACGAAGAGAAATCTCGCGCTAAGGAACGAATCTTCTCTTTCCGCACCGCCGATCACCGCTGGGACCCAAAAAACCAACGTCCTGAACTGTGGAAAAACTACAACGCCAATAAACGCCCTGGCGAATCCATTCGGGTATTTCCACTGTCTAACTGGACAGAATTGGATATCTGGCAGTATATCTACCTAGAGCAAATCCCCATTGTGCCACTCTATCTGTCAGCTGAACGCCCAGTGGTTGAGCGTGACGGTACACTTATTATGGTTGATGATGAGCGTATGCCATTACAACCAAACGAAGTACCGATGATGAAGAGTGTGCGTTTCAGAACGCTCGGCTGCTACCCACTCACTGGCGCAGTAGAATCTGAAGCCGACACCCTACCAGCGATCATCCAAGAGATGCTGCTGACCAAAACATCTGAACGTCAGGGACGCATGATCGATCACGATAGCGCTGCATCCATGGAGAAGAAAAAACAGGAGGGTTACTTCTAATGGCACATTCATCAGACATGATATCCGACGATATCGTCCAATACCTGAAAGATCACGAACAAAAAAGCCTACTGCGTTTTATCACCTGCGGTAGCGTTGACGACGGTAAAAGCACATTAATCGGGCGTCTATTATTTGAATCAAAGCTATTATTTGAAGATCAATTAGCGGCGGTTGAAGCGGAATCAAAAAAATTCGGTACCCAAGGCGACAATATTGACTTCGCTCTACTGGTTGATGGCTTAGCCGCTGAACGTGAACAGGGCATCACCATCGATGTCGCTTACCGCTTCTTCTCTACGGATAAACGTAAATTTATCGTGGCCGATACACCGGGGCATGAGCAATACACCCGCAACATGGTTACAGGTGCATCCACCGCCGATGTTGCTATTCTGATGGTTGATGCGCGCCGCGGTATCCTAACCCAGACACGCCGTCATAGTTATCTCGCCTCTCTGATCGGCATCCCACATGTTGTCGTTGCGATCAACAAGATGGATCTGGTCGATTATTCCGAGAAAACTTACAACCAGATTAAAGAAGACTATCTTGAATTTGCTGAGCAGATCGGCATCAAACAGATTACCTTCATCCCAATGTCTGCATTGGCTGGTGACAACATTACCGAACCAAGCAGCAACATGACTTGGTATCACGGCACAACACTGATGGGCTACTTGGAAACCGTACAGGTTGACGACGAGCTAATGCAAAAAGAACCATTCCGCATGGCCGTTCAATGGGTTAACCGGCCCAACCTTGATTTCCGAGGTTTTGCCGGTCAACTAGCGAGCGGTGTAGTCAAGCCAGGCGATCGAATTCGCGCGCTACCTTCAGGTAAAGAGAGCACCATCGCCACTATCTCAACCTATGATGGCGACCTACCTCAAGCCGTAGCTGGACAGTCGGTCACACTGACACTGAACGATGAGATCGATATCTCCCGTGGAGACATGATCACCTCAGCGTCAGAGCCCGCGTCTATTGGTAAGCAGTTCGAGACCACAGTTATTTGGATGCACGAAGAACCTCTGATGCCTGGCCGGACTTATCTGATGCAGATTGGTACCAAAACCGTTACAGCCTCTATCACTGACATCAAGCATCAAGTTAACGTCAATACGATGGAACACCTAGCCGCTAAAAAGCTCGAGCTGAACGGCATCGGTGAATGTAACATCAGTCTCGATCAGGATATCGCTTTTGATTCATACAAAGCGAACCGGGATACGGGCAGCTTCATCTTGATTGATCGGATGACCAACAACACCGTTGGTGCGGGTCTGATCAACTTTGCACTGCGTCGCAGCACCAATATCACTGTGCAGCACACTGAAGTGAATAAAGAGGTCCGCGCTGCCTTGAAAACCCAAAAACCTGGGGTTATCTGGCTGACCGGTCTATCGGGTTCTGGTAAATCAACCATCGCTGATTTAGTCGAGCAAAAATTATTGGCTTCTGGACATCATACCTACCTGTTGGATGGCGACAATGTCCGTCATGGCCTCAACAACGACCTTGGCTTTACCGATCAAGATCGGGTTGAAAACATCCGCCGAATTGCCGAAGTTGCTAAACTGATGGTCGATGCTGGCCTTATCGTACTGACCTCCTTTATCTCCCCTTTCCAGGCGGAAAGAAAGATGGCCAGAGATATGTTGGCTGAGGGTGAGTTCTTAGAGATCTATATCAACACCCCGCTAGAAGTTGCTGAAGATCGTGATGTTAAAGGCCTTTATAAGAAAGCACGTCGTGGAGAGCTGAAAAACTTCACCGGCATTGACTCACCTTATGAAGCCCCAGAGCAGCCTGATCTTAACTTGAAAACAATAGAGATGACGCCTGAAGAAGCGGCGGACAAAGTCATCGAATTGCTTAAACAGAAACAGATGATTTAAAAACAGGGGTCCGAGATCCGATCACTTCGTTTGTCCAAAAGGGGCGGTTTAACAGACCGCTTCGGTTGCCCGATGAGAGCCGAACACTACGTTTGTCCGAGGCCCGAAAAACATACCTTTCTGGCTTCGGACCTCGACCTTCACCCCCTAGCCTTCTTAATCAATCCCGTCAGCATTTTTTGAATATCACTAAGCTCATCACGCCAGTGATTACCATCTTCAGAGGAGATATAACCTATTTTTTGGCCTATATAGACCTGCGTTTTTAACTCGCCGGCAGAGCCTCTCGCATAGTAATAAAATTGCTGTTTCTCCTTAACAGAGCCTCGCTCAAAACCTTCAGCTATATTACTAGGAATCGATAAACCACTTCGCGTGATCTGATCTTTAAAACCATAATCACGACAATTTTCCATCGCCTTATAAACATCACAACTTAAGCGACACGAACGTTTCCATACATCTAAATTTTCAAAGCCCATCACAACCTCCATGTTGAAGAGCCGATCACTTCGTTTGTCCGAACGCTTCGCTAGCCCGAATGCTTCACTAGCCCGAATGCTTCGCTAGTCCGAGCAAAGCCGATTACGCTCTTTCGGACCTCAGACATCGGATGACTGACCTCAGCCCTTATATACCCATAACCGGTTTCAGGTTGAGTAGGCACAATACCAAAGGTAACCAGCGCACCTTCTTTCGCTAAAGGCTCGGCCTTGGCGATCGCATCACGAAAAGCCACTTCTTTCTCAATCACATGATCCGCCGCCAACACTAACAGACACTCACCTCCCTGCCCTTTGCTGACCGCTTGCAACGCTGCCAATGCAATAGCCGGAGCCGTATTACGACCAACAGGTTCAAGGAAGATAGAACAAGATTGATTCAGAACACGCATCTGCTCTGCCGCCAAAAACCGATGCTCTTCATTACAGATCAAGTTAACTTGTTCGACAGAGCCTAAGCGGCTAACCGTCTCTTGCAACATAGACAGATCACTGTGAAGGGGTAAGAACTGTTTAGGATACTGGGTACGGGAAAGGGGCCAAAGACGGGTACCGGAACCGCCAGCCATAATGACAGGGATCATACAGAATATCCTGCTTAATTATAATAAATAAAGGTAATATAGAAACACTAGAAGCAATAAACATCAACAATTTCGAAATAAAAGATAACAACCTAAATATTTCTATTGCTTTTTTTCAAGAAACTTAAAATTCTTTTTTTTGCATCAGGGTCAGAAAAAAACCTAAATAAATTATACACAGAAAAAACAATACTTGTTTTTATAAAAAACAAAAAACCAAAAATAGAACATCGCCCTCTTCTAAAAGGGTATTTCAAAAAACACAAATTACTGTGTGTAAATTTATTTATGATCAACACTTCTAAATCATCTAAATACATTTTAGAACTTGATATACTGCTTGAGTTATTTCTTTTAAAATCAATATTTTTTACATCAACGGAAAAACCAAATGATAGTAATTTCAAGGCAACTTTGGAATTATTTTCCCCACATAGCTCTTCATACTTGATCAATAAAAAATTATCTTTATATGAATTTCTTTTATAACATTCGACAGCCTTATTCCAATACTGAGAATAGATAAGGACATGATACCTTCGTTTATCATGCCCTTTAAAATCAGCAAATTTGAAAGACCTTATTGTATCAAAAGGATTTCTAATCAAATAAATAAACTTAGTTTCAATATTTAGATGTTCTAAAACATCCTGATGCAAAAAATTTTGCGGAGTTTTATCAACTAAAACCTTACAAGCCAATGCATTATATACAGATGAATAATAAAAGGAAACATAATCAGAAAAATTCAAACCGGAAGGTGGTATATTCCCTCTAAACAAAAAGCTAATTCTTGCCAAAAAAACCAAATCAAAATCAAGCTGCCCCTCAAATTCATTATTAACAAAAGCTCTCTCATTGAAGAAAAAATCAAGATAATCCGCTAAAAAAACATGTGATTGATCTATATTCATTTTATAAATATCATACGCAACGAACAACTTTTGCATAAAATAAAAATCATTGAGTGAAACAACATCAGTATCTGTATTCAAAAAACTAGATAATAGTGTAGAACCACTTCGAGGTAAGCCAACAACAAATACTATCATTTTCTCAACCAATCAATAACAAAGAACAATTTAAAAAGAGTAATAAAACACTGGAGATAGCGTTTAGTAAGACGCTTTGGCTCAGAAGCCCATCTGTAAAGCCACTCCAGCTTACATTTCCTCATCAGAAGTGGGGCTCTTTTTTTGTTCCTGCATAAAATTCCAAAGTAGCACCTAAACAAAGAAAGCTAATTTCTGGAAACTTCTCATGAAGGTTGAATGCGACAGCCTCCTGTTTAGGTGCACCTAAACATAAAAAGACAATATTTATATTATTTTCTGTAATCATATCATAGAAACTTTCTGTGTTATTTTTTTTATCAACCACACCAGTAAAGCTAGATGCCAGCTTTATATTAGGAGACTCTAATGCCAACCGTTCTTTAGTTTTCCCAATTGTATACTCATCAGTACCAATAACCATTAGATTGCAATGTTTAAAAGCAGGTAAAAAATCAGATATAGCTGCCAGAACTTGAGGGCCAAGTTCACTACCAGGTATTACCTCCTTAATTGGTTTATCAAGTTTAAAATAACTTGCTAACTTAATGGGAAAGCCGTCGGCAACAGTTAAATTTGATTTCTGATAATAACCAAGAAGAGAGTCACCACGAATCAACTGCGAAATGTGATCTAAATTAGGAGTAACAACAAAAAAACCATTTTTCTTCTTTCCTAAAATATTAGATATAACAGACTCAGCAATAATATTAACCGCATAACTCGAAGTAACATCATCTAGTAACAAAGGACCAATTTTAACCTTATCTCGACTCATAATAACTTATCACATTTTTGAGCATTGATTGACTTGAAAAATTATTTTTTTGCGATTCAGAGCTTTCGAGGGACAATTTTTTCATGAGCATATGATCAGAAATCAGCATATCTAATTTCAAAGCTAAGTCTTCATAATTCCCTGATTGGAAAAGGATACCATTAACACCATCATTAATTACTTCAGGGACACCATCAGTATTACTTGCAATTATTGCTAGTCCAGCAGACATTGCCTCAAGCAGTACCATTGGCAACCCTTCACCATACAAGGACGGTAGACAAAAAACAGAACAACCGGTAAAACTTTTAATAATATCACGTTGAAAACCATGGAATATCACATTTTCCACTAAATCTAAATCGCGAATATAGCTTTGAATTATATTCGAATATGTAACATCGAAAAATACTCCAAAAACATGCAACCTAATTTTGTCTTTATTAGATGAAATACTTATGGCTTTAAGTAAAACCTCCAACCCCTTTCTTTCTCTAATCAAACCAGCAAACGCAATATTACAATATGGATCGCAACTTAAATCAGACTTTATTCGACTTATACAAACACCATTATGAACAACCTTAACATTTTTAAACTTCATCAAATAAGGTGTTTTATTTTTTACTGAAGAAGAAACACAAATAACCTTATCTTTATTTTTATTCAAAAAAATTTTTCTAAAAGATATTTCACAAAATTTTTTAATTTATTTGGCGTATCCTCTAGAACAGGACTATGGACATGATATACAACATCTCCATTAAAACCATTTAAAAAAACTGAAAACTTTGTCATTAACAATGTCATTGGTGTATGACAATGCATTATATCAGGCTTGATTTCTTTAACGAAAGACCGCAATCTATTTAACTTTACAAAGCCCAACTGAAAAGATTTTACACTTTGAGCAAACTCACTTTTCTCAATGAAAACACCTTTTTTGTAACATATAATGTAAACATCATAGTCTAATGAAGATAAGCCTCCAACTAAATAATCTTGAACTCTTTCTGCGCCCGCATAGACCTCTCCATTAACAACTTGAAAAACAACTTTTTTCTCATAACTAATCATAACCAAAATAGGAAGTATTAACAGAAACATATTCCCACTAAAAACAGGATTGGTAAACCCTTCCAAAAGCAAGAACAAAAAAACAAGAACAATGTATTTACTAGGATTTACAACATAAACCATAGAAAAAAACTTAACAATACTAATAACGTAAAATAAAAGTCCGAAATATCCAGATTCTGCTAGTATCATCGCCCAAAAAGTATCAGTAATATAACCTTTATCAGTTACTAACCACCAAATATTAGACATACCTAAATCATAGTATGCTTCAGAATTAAAAGAGTTATTTGAACCATACGTAGCAAGTCCGGATCCAAAAGGAAAATGTAAATCAGCTAAAACTAGTGCTCCCTTATACAAAACAGCTCTAACGACTGAGGCCCCATCGAAGTGAGTATTACTTGACACTACAATAACAACTATAATTAGAGCCGCAGATACCAAAGCAGAAAACAAAATATTATATTTAAAAATATTCAATCTAAAATGCCATATAAATAAAGCAAATAAAAATGAAAAAAACAAGAAAACAAGTTCACCTCGCTGTCCTGATAGAAACAACAGAACAACACTTAAAATTGCAAATAACAAAGAAAATTTCAATTGCTTCCTGTACCTAATAAAAAACACAAAAGAAATAGATGAAAAAAGACCGAGAGGGGTTGGATGAAAAAAAACACCCGTTAGTCTTTTATAATCAGTACCAGCTATAACGGTATTTAAAGAGACATTACTCATCATTATCGATATAACTTGAGGAATGAAAAATTGAAATAAACATAATATCAAGCTCACAACCAAGAGAAACTTTATCATCAACTCAAGAAATCGCACCATGTGTTTCATATCAACTTTAAATACCAGCGTATATACCACTCCTACAAGCAACGGTACTTTAAGGTGTACAATAAACTGTCTAAAAATATCAAGCAGACCTACTTCATAATAAAAACTTTTCATTGATGAAATAATAGCGAAACAAATAAAAACAAAATAGTAAAAATAAAAACCATACAAATTCTTTAGTTGATATGCTTTACCAGAAACAAAAAGAAACAATATGATAAAAAATTCAATAGCACCAACCCCAAATCCCAAGAAGGATTTAGAAATTAAAAGAGCCAAAAGAACCAAAACTGAAACTTTGAATAATGATAACCATTTTAAGTAAAAATTATTATCATTATTCACTTTCATTTACCTTTATAACTTTAGCTGGAATTCCAACTACAACTGAATTTTTCGGTACATTACTCAGAACCACAGAGTTAGCTCCGATTATAACATTATCACCAATAATAACCCCCCTAATATTTTAGCTCCCGTTGATATGTAAACATTGTTTCCTACGACTGGAGCCCCAGGTAAAGCATTTCCTTTGCCACCTAGAGTTACACATGTGCCTATAACACAATTTTCTCCAATAATGGCATCTGGATGGACCACAACCGACATCCCTCTATGACTACAATATGTCCCTTTTCCTATACTACAAGAGCCCGGCAAATAACAGCCAAAGAAAATATACGTAACCATGTCGACTAACTTTGATAGAAGTTTAAAACCGACTGAATAAGTTTTATTAGACAGTCGATAAAAAGTAACAGCATTTATATACATATACATTTACCCAAACTAAAAAAACATATAAAAATAAATTAGAAAAACCAGCATAAAACACTAACTACACAATTTTGAAAAAAATAAAATCACTATTCCCTAACATTAATCTATAGACATACAATAAAATCAATATCTTCGAAATATTATTTTTAAAAAAACCTTTAAAAACACAAGAATATCCCTTAACTGTCCATAATCACAATAAACACGCTTTATTTCCTTAATGAAAAAACCAAAATTACGCTCTTCATAAACAAACCTCAAAAGATCAAGATCTTGTTTTAATCGCAAATATCTATAATCATTTTTACTTAAAAAACTTGCAAATAGAATTTCTTTTTTATGTTTCATCTTAAAGCCAACTTTGGACTTAGATGAACTAGATATTCTCTCACCACCATGTAAATTACACTTATATAGAGACTCATATATTTCACCACAAAATTCATATTCAGATAGTAATTTTAGCATTAAAATATGATCTTGAAATCTGGGAGTGTCATCAAAACCTTTAACAGCGTGCAGGCATTCCTTTTTAACCATTATCATTGGAGTAAGAGCATTTCCTTTTAGTAAAAAAGTTTTAAGATCCCTTGCAATTGGAACTTCTCTTCTAGCTAATTTTCTACCATTGAAATCAAAACAATCAGCGGCGCATGCTGATATAAAAAGTGAATTAGAAAACATAAATTCTATTTGCGTTAAAATTTTATTTGGATAATACTCATCATCATCATCCAGAAAAGTCACATAATCACCACCTGCCTCTTCTATACCTGTATTTCGTGCAATACTTCCTCCCCCATTAAAGGACCTTTGGATATACCTAACACGTTTATCTTTAATATAATTACTTATAATTTTTGCTGTTTTTAATCTATCAGCAGAATCTGGCTCATTATCGTCCACTACGATAATCTCATAATGATTATAGGTTTGATTTAAAACACTATCTATTGCTCTACCCAATTTATCAGGCCTACCGTAAGTCGGCATTATAACACTTACAAAAGGATCATTTTTCATAATCATCAATATTATATTTTCATGTAAATACTATTTAAAGAAATAGTTAATCTATTTAGTATAGAAAACTACGATTAAGAGGTCACAAAATACTCAGCCCCTCTCTTTAGAATAAAAAAGCACAAGATGACACCTTTTTTGATAATTTTAACCACTAAACAAGCTTATTTATTGGATTTTTGAAGGATTAATCCCTTACTGTTCGTATCATTTGATAAATTTTAAACACGTTGGTTAAGGCAAACAACATCGCCAGTTTATTGTCGTTTTTGCCAGTCCTCTATAGATTACTTTCCTAAAACCAAACTGACGCTTTATGATCCGAAACGGGTGCTCTACTTTTGCTCGGATACTGGCTTTGAGGTATTCCGTTCGGATGGGTTGCTTGTTTATTCTCGGGTGTTTCTTGAGAAGACGTACTTTACTTGGCATTTCTGCAATCAACCAATCTGCTTTGATATCTCTGAGCTCTTCTCGTTTTTGTGCGCCTCGATAACCAGAATCCGCTGAGATAAAGGTTTCCTCACCATGAAGCAAATTTTCTGTTTCTGTGATGTCATGTACGTTGGCGGCTGTTGTGCTTAGGCTATGCGTCAGTCCGGTTCTCGCGTCCACGCCAATATGAGCTTTTAGACCAAAAAACCATTGCTTTCCTTTTTGGGTTTGGTGCATCTCGGGATCGCGTGCTTTCGCTTTATTCTTGGTTGAGCTGGCGGCTTCAATGATGGTGGCGTCGACAATCGTGCCTTCTTTTAAGTAAATCCCTGCGCTGGACAACCATTTATTGACCTCTTTAAACAGCTGACGGGAGAGCTTATGTTTTTCCAGCAAGTGCCTAAAATTCATAATAGTAGTGTGGTCAGGGATAGCGATGTCCAGCGACAATCCAGCAAAAAGGCGCATCGACGTGATTTCATAAAGCGCATCCTCCATGGCAGGGTCGCTCATGTTGTACCAATGTTGCATGCAGTGAATGCGAAACATGGTGGACAATGGATACGGTCTTCTTCCTTTTCCGGCTTTTGGGTAGAAAGGTTCAATCACCGATTCAAGCTGGTCCCACGGCATCAGTTCGTCCATTCGAGTCAAGAAAATTTCTTTGCGTGTTTTACGACGCTTATTGTTGAATTCACTGTCGGCAAAAGTAAGTTGATGTGACATGGTCAAGCTCGAAGGTTAAAAATTAATTGTCTCATGAGAAGGACTTATTCGCATATTCCTTAACCATCTCTTACCATTCAACTATGAGTGTTGCATTTATTATATGTATCCTCGATACACCTTATTTATTTTTTCGAATAACCTAGCTTTTCCAAATAAAAATCACATTGATCATTAATCACCTTAATATTATTGCCAAAATAATCATTATAATTAGTTATTTTCTTACCCTTAGATTGGTATTGAATATTAACTTTTTCTGAAATATCTGAAACCACATCAAAACATAATTTAGCAGATAATAAATCAATGGTCTCTTTTTTAGCAGAGACGAAATCTTCATATTTAATTAATATAAAATCTTCAGAATTATTAAAATAAATTTCGGCTGACAACTTCCAACGAAACGCAAGTGAATCAACATATGATTTTGGCCAATGCCCTAACCAAGAAGAGTCTAAGTTTATTTGCCACGCAGGTGATTTTTTCAACTCAGGCCAGTTTTTTACATCTAGTAATTGAAGATCTCCTGGAATTTTAAGCCTATTTAGAATGCTTCTTATATTATCCTTTGGTTCTCGTATAATCATAACAAAACGCGCTTTTGGAAAATACTTTTTAAGCTTTTTATAGTCAAACGTAAGCGCTGGTTCCTTAATTATTTTATTTGAGAACTCTCTTCGATAGCGATATATAAAATCATCAAAACCTTCTCGGCCATACTTACGAAGAATGACTGTTTCTGGTCGGCGAATCGCTCTAGTAATATCCAGAGTAGCAGGTAGTCCCGTGCTTTGTGCTAGTAACGCTGCTATTGCCGTTGTACCTGATTTTTGCACACCTAAAATAAATACTGGTTCAGAACGACTTAGTTTTCTTAATACATATAATTTATGATACTCTGTTATATCACAACCAACATTTTTCATTACATTTCTTACACTACGTAAAAATTTTCTAAACAATCGACAGCCCTCCACTAAAAAATATAACTCGAAAACACCACTTATGATATACAATTTATCAAATATCAACCAAGCCATGCACATAAAAAAACTTTAACTTCTCCAATCTCTTTTTTAAATACAACAATACAACTCAATAATACGCATAACCAATAAATATAGCTTAGCCAACCAATTCTTTCGCCAAATAAAGTACTCATAATTGCGCCAACAACTAACAATAAAGCATAACTATAAAGAGTTATTCGCGGCATAGGCTTCCATACATGAATAGAAAATTCAGTTCTTAAAACGAAAAAAACAAAAAAAGCAGCGCAAGTGCTTATTGCAGCACCAGCCGCACCGTACGTTGAAATTAACAACCAATTACCTATAAGGTTCAGGCTAAAGGCAATTATTGATGCTAACATTACAAGTGATGTACGTCGGGCAATGCTAATACCTACTACTGTTGTCTCAGATAGAGTGAAAAGCAATGGATAGCCTAAACAAGAGATAACAATCCACTGAACGTCGGCATAATTATCAGGTAATAAATAGGTCACAATCCACGATAACAGACCAACTAGACAATACAATACAACCACGCAAAGCAATACATACCGAGTTACCTGATGAACTTTATCAAGCCCTTCTCCTTTACTCGCCCACTTATATACAATAGGTGCCCATACAGTTGTAAATACACTTTGTAATATTGAAGCTGCTGCAGCAAAACTGACGGACACTGAATAAAGGCCCAATTCTTCATAATTTGAGAGTGATCTCAACAACACCCTGTCTGTTGCTGTCAGCCCCCAAAAGGCGAGTCCGCCAAATATAAGGGGTAAACCGAACTTCAGCATTTCTTTAAGTCGCTCGACAACGATCTTTTCACAGATGCTTGCCCGCCATTCCTGACGAGTATTCCAAGAAAAAGCGAGACACACTAAAGTAATTGCTGCGGTATTTGCTATCACAAGATTCATCAAATTCTTTTCAGATCCCGCAACAACATAAGTGGCTATGATGACCAGTAGTAAAAGCTTTGGCAGAATTTGACTCATGGAAAATGCCAAACCACGCTCATTCATACGCAGAATCAACGACAGAAAACGAGAAATAAAATTAGTAATTAAAGCAAGAACAACCAATAGGCTCAAATACCAAGCAGATATATCAAATAATAGCTTTGAGAAGAAAGTACTATCGAATAAAAAACCTGAAAATGTTAACAGCAACAATAATACTAAGCCCGGCAACAGCGTCATCTTAAATAACGCTGGTTTATTATTCGTTTCATGAAATTCACGTACATAGGCACGATCTAGCCCTAGGCTAAAAAGCAGTGTACTGAAGCTAAGCGTTACCTGCATCATTGAGATCCGCCCAATATCTTCCTGACTAAAAAACCAGGTAATCACAGGGAGGGTAATAAAACCCAGTAGGGCACTACCCAAAGGGCCAATGGCGAAAAGTGCTATTTTTCGTGGAGTCAAACTATTTTCCTTTTTTGATCGCCACTATACTTATCTTTTAACGTGAACGCCTTTTCTACTAGATTTTTTGTTTGAATTATAGCTTTTTCCCGCCCCCAATATTCACTAACTAACTGTTTATTAATTTCCTTATCTTCGATTGATAGTGGTTCCTGTAATAAAGAAATATCTTTTTCTAGCTCTTGCACTGATGATAGTGAAATGCCTTGTTCTTTCAAGAATTGGTATGTTGGATTCTCTTCACGAAGAAAAACTCGCGCGCCGAGGTACAACATTATAACGATGTTGCCAACGGCCTGCTGCCGTTTATGATTCATGATCACATAACCACATTTTCTTATGGTAGCTACATAGCTTTTTACTGGCATAAACTCTTTTAGTGGACTAAATTTATTGCCAAATAACTCATATCCAATTAAAGAAATTTTTTCACCATAATTTTTATCACCATAGCTTAATGGAGCAATAATGCAACGATTATTAACTCCAGCCTTATGGAGAAAATCTAACGTTTCTTTATGATTACAAGCAAACGAGGCACTATTGCCAATCAATATGGCATCACCATCAACTTGCTCGCCCTCAAACCCTTTAATTAGATGATCCTCCATCGTGCCATAGTTCCATCTAGCGCTCTCTGGAAAGTTATGCCAATTACGTGACTTTTTCACCAACTCATATTCGTTTGGAAGCACTGGCGCAAAGATCCAAAGCTTTTCGATAGCCTTTTTTTTGATTTTAAGACACCAAAAATCTCTAACACTTGACGAAGAAATAGCTTTATAAGCTTGCGTATTTTTAGCTGAAAATTCAAAGCAGTAAGTTTCTTAGTTTCAGGCAGAAGAAGTTCGACTGGATTAACGATTAAATCATAATACTCATATCCCCACCCCAACCATATGGTTGGTATTTTTTTTGGGACATTATATATTTCAGGGTAAAGAATAGAAGTAAACGAATGAAAAACAATCAAATCATATTTATCATACTCTATCTCCGGTAGCCTAGCCCTCTTTATACTTGGAATACTTATGTTAATTATTTTTTTCGGCTGTAATTTAACAAATTTTAGATCACAATTTTTTTCTAAAACAAAAACGAAAACATCATTTTGATTCGGATATGCTTTTTCAAATACAAAGAAAGCATGGTCTACAAACTTATCATCAGTGGCTAAATGCAAAATTCTCATTGTGTCTTAATAAACTCCAGCTCAACAGCCTTTAGATCTTTTTTCCTAGCTTTGATCGGTTTTGCCGGCACTCCTGAATATATTTTAAACTCTTCACAGTCTTTCGAGACTAAACTTAATGCTCCGATCGCCACACCTTCATGTAACGTTACTCCTGGCAAAATTACACTACCAGACCCCACGATCACATGCTTCTTCAACTCTACATCTGCCGATTGAACATTTTTAAACTCATCAGAAACCATTGGGTTAGTCAAAGCTATACCAGAATAATCATCACTACTACTATAGATTGAAACTCGAGACGAAAGCCCTACAAAGTCTGAAAGGATAATCCTTCCCTCACCAACTAAAGAACTAAAAACGGCAATATGAATATAATCACCAATTTCAATTCCACCTATACCGGCTGAAATAACGCAGAAATCATCGATACGAACATGACTACCGATGGATATTTTCTCTGGATTATATAAAGATGCCTTATCAGAGATAAGGACATTTGTGCCGAGTGCGGCAAAGCCTGCACTTTCTAATTGTTCTCTGGATAGAAATGCCATTAGTCTTTTACCCTTAACCCAAATATTGGCCGAATCACGTCTACGACTTTTTTTTGTTCAAAACTGTTCAAGGTTGCATAGATTGGAAGACAGAGAATCCGTACCGCTAAGTCTTGTGAAATGGGCTGATCAGCGCTTTCATCTAAACACTCAACGGTTTCAAGTGAAGGAAAAAAATACCGGCGAGCCTGTATTCCGTTTTCGTTAAGAAGTTCCGCTATATCCACTGCCTCCTGCTGAGTATTAAAAACCACAGGAAAATACGATGAATTATAAGAAAGGTCTTCACTTCGTTTCTGCATCTGTACTACGCCTGCCAACTCACGTTCATAGTTAGCCCAAACCTTTGCGCGTGCGGCTAGATTTTGTTCCATCTCATCCAGCACGCAAAGCCCCATCGCCGCCTGTATCTCATTCATCTTGGCATTAATGCCAAGTTCCTCGATAGTGTCCGGCCCAGTAATACCGAAATTGATCATCTTCTTAGCGCGTTCAAGGTCTTCTTTACGCTTGAAGACGATGGCTCCGCCTTCTACGGTATGAAATAGTTTAGTTGCATGGAAGCTTAGGGTAGTGGCATCGCCATGTTTGAGCAGACTTTCACCCTTGTAGGTCACCCCAAAGGCGTGAGAGGCATCATAGATCACTTTCAACTGATGCTTTTGAGCAACTGCATCGATTGCTTCAACATCACAGCCGTTGCCAAATACATGCACCGGTACAATAGCACGGGTATTAGTCGTTATGGCGGCTTCAATGTTTTTCGGATCGAGGCACCAAGTGTCTGGGTCTATATCCGCAAATACCGGCGTGACACCCTCCCATTTTAGGGAGCTTGCCGTGGCAATGAAGGTGAAAGGTGTTGTTATGGCTTGAGCCGGTTGAGGATTAATCGGTTCGTTAATGCCCAACGCGTGATAGGCTATTTGCAACGCGAGTGTGCCATTAGACACCAACAGTAGGTTTTCTATGCCTAAATATTCCTCCAACCTACAGGTCAACTCCTGCACTAATGGGCCATTATTCGTTAGCCAGTTGCGCTCGTAGATTCCATCGATATATTGATTCAGCTTTTCTCGGCTGGGAAGGTATGGCTTAGTCACGGGGATCATTCAATATTTTCCACTAGGTCCATGAGGTATTGGCCGTAGCCATTTTTCTTAAGTGCGTCGGCTTCTTGCAACAATTGTTCTTTAGTGAGCCAACCGTTATTAAAGCCGACCTCTTCGAGGCAGGCGATTTTATAGCCTTGACGTCGCTCAATGGTTTCCACAAATTGAGAAGCTTCTAACAGGCTCTCATGTGTGCCGGTATCTAACCAAGCAAAACCACGACCTAGCACCTCTACGCTTAGATCGCCACGCTCCATATACGCCTGATTAATGCTGGTAATTTCTAACTCGCCTCGGTGGGAGGGTTGCACTTTTTTGGCGATCTCGACCACGTCATTGTCATAAAAGTAGAGGCCGGTCACCGCGTAATTAGATTTAGGGTGCTCTGGCTTCTCTTCAATCGAGATAGCTGTTTTATTTTCATCAAAGGCAACCACACCGAATCGTTCAGGGTCTTTAACCTGATAACCAAATACAGTGGCACCCGATGACTGTGCAGCGGCTTGTTTTAGCTTGGGTGAGAAGCCTTGACCGTAGAAGATATTATCCCCCAGCACCAAACATACATTATCATCGCCGATAAATTGCTCACCGATGATAAACGCTTGCGCTAAACCATCGGGGCTTGGCTGTTCGGCATAACTCAGCTGAATGCCGAAGCTGCTGCCATCACCCAATAACTTTTCAAAGTTTGGCAGGTCTTCGGGGGTTGAGATGATCAAAATATCGCGAATGCCCGCCAACATCAGCACCGACAACGGATAATAGATCATCGGTTTGTCATAGATTGGCAACAACTGCTTAGAGACACCCTTGGTGATTGGGTACAACCGTGTACCAGAACCCCCTGCGAGAATAATGCCTTTCATAATTGATCCTTGGTTAAATTAGATTTGACCTAAACGTTCACGCTGATAACTGCCATCTTGTACACGGCGACACCATTCGAGATTATCCAGATACCACTGCACCGTTTTACGAATGCCGGATTCGAAGGTCTCTTCCGGCGTCCAGCCCAGCTCTCGCTGAACCTTACTGGCATCGATGGCGTAACGTAGATCGTGGCCTGGGCGATCCTGTACATGGGTAATCAGGTCTCGATATTGATGAACGCTAAAATCATCGGCAGGCGGCACTAATTGCTGCAAAATATCACAAATGGTATGTACCACCTCGATGTTTTGTTTTTCGTTATGACCACCGATATTGTAGGTTTCACCCACCTTACCCTCGGTTGCCACCTTATAAAGTGCACGGGCATGATCTTCAACATAGAGCCAATCGCGAATCTGATCCCCTTGGCCATAAATAGGTAACGCTTTACCGTCTAAAGCGTTGAGAATCACGAGCGGAATCAGTTTTTCAGGAAAATGATACGGTCCATAGTTGTTCGAGCAGTTCGTCATTAATGTGGGAAAACCGTAAGTCCGTCGCCAAGCTCGTACTAAATGATCGGAACTCGCTTTACTCGCTGAGTAGGGCGAACTCGGTGCGTAAGGGGTTGCTTCGGTAAATAGATCTTCGGGGCCTTCTAAATCGCCATAGACCTCATCAGTTGAGATATGGTGAAAGCGAAAAGCTGTCTTGCGCGGCTCATCTAAACCTTGCCAATAGTGACGCGCCGCTTCTAACAACGTATAGGTGCCAACAATATTGGTCTCAATAAACGCCGCGGGGCCATCAATGGAACGATCGACATGGGATTCAGCCGCTAAGTGCATCACGACATCAGGTTGATGTTGCTTAAATACACGATCAACTTCAGCCCGATCACAGATATCAACCTGTTCAAATACATAGCGCGAGTTATTGCTAACATCAGCAAGGGATTCAAGGTTGCCAGCATAGGTGAGCTTATCGAGGTTTACCACGCACTCATCTGTATTGCTGATAATGTGACGAATTACGGCCGAACCAATAAAACCCGCACCACCAGTCACTAACACTTTCATATTTAACATCCAACCGAATCGTTATTAATATCATTGCCTACGGCACTTTTTATCGTTTCTCGCCTCAGCCAGTTTTGCCTCAGCCGCTCATCAAGGCCGCATCTCTCGCGGCCCGTTGCGGAAACATTTACGGAGCCAAGCCCTACCCTTCAGACACGCTACCGCCCGAAGGTTATCAATAGGACTTTCCTCAACGCCCGTTTTCATCTTATTGTTTAACCCTGATCACAACGGGTTAGTCGGCCTTTAACGCCTTGACCGGTATACTTAATTTGTGTTGCTTTTGCATGACATCAAGCAACACAAACACTCGCTCTTCACCATTAAACGAGTGAAAAACGGCTTCTAACGCTTTAAATGGCCCTTCGGTAATACGAAGCTTGTCACCGAGTTTGAATACAGATTTGACTGTGGTATCCCGCTGTTCTGCCTCAATCAATTGTTCGATCACCTTGCTGGGCACCGGCACCGGCACGCCTGCAAAGGCAACGATACGCTGCACTCCACGGGTCGAACGGATCGGCGCCCAGTTATCATCGATACTGTTAAGGGCGATAAACAGATAGCCGGGAAACAGTGGCTCGATAACGTCGACATATTTACCCTTGCGTATCTTTTCCACTGAATACAGCGGTAAAAAGCAGTGATAGCCCTGGCGCTGTAGATGTTCTTGCGCACGCAATTCTTGCTTGGCTTTGCACTGAACAAGATACCACTGGGTATTTTCATCTCTCTTCACAGAAAGCGCCCATTAAAACTCGTATAAATAATCAACATCTCTTGACTATTTTTTATTGCAGCTGTCAATAACAAGGCCACTGTTAATAAATATCCTTCGACACCAAACTAAGCGGCGTCTTGAGTAATATTTTAATATCTAAGCCCAATGACCAATTATTGATGTAGGCTAAGTCATACTCAACACGCTTGGCCATCTTATCCAAGGTTTCCGTTTCACCTCGGCAGCCGCTGATCTGAGCCAAGCCGGTAATCCCTGGCTTAATCCGATGGCGGGCCAGATAGGCGTTCACTTTATTGGAGTAATAATCATTGTGGGCTACCGCGTGGGGGCGAGGACCCACCAACGACATGGTGCCTTGTAGCACATTAATAAACTGGGGCAACTCATCAATTGAGGTACGACGGATAAAAGCACCGATTTTCGTTACACGGGAATCGTTTTTCGTTGCCTGCTTAACCTCGGTATCTTCATGCAAGCGCATACTGCGAAACTTCCAGACTTTTATGATTTTGCCATCTAAACCATGGCGGTCTTGCTTAAAGAAAACAGGCCCCTCAGATTCTCGCTTAATCATGATGGCAATAACACACATTAACGGGCTAAAAGCAATTAGTGCTAATGTCGCCAGTACCTTATCCATCAGAGACTTAAGTATAATATGTATGCGTCGTGAAGTTATTGGGCTTTCATTCAATGTAATAAGCGGCATACCGGCCACTTCACGCACAGAGTGGTTTAGTAAACTCAAGCCAAAGATATCAGGCACCCAGATAACATCAACGTTTGTATCAAGCAGATCGATATGCAATGCCTCAATAACATCAGAGTCCGCCACAGGCAGCGCTAAATAGATTCGTTTGACCTTTAGCTCTTTGATCAATGATCTTAAATTTGCGGCACTGCCATACAGCGGCAGAGTTAACCTTTGGATATCAACATCGGCTAGCGGCTTATCATCAGGATTTACAAAACCAAGCACTCGGTCTGGCAGCCAACTATTGTTATTAAGGTTGTCGACCAATTTGGTTGCCAAGTCACCGGTACCAATCACCAATGAGGGAATTTCACGGGAGAACATGACTTTGTATCGTTTATACAAACAGCGTAAGACGTTCATACTGATTAATTGAAGAATATAACCAACAACGGCCCACTCGATTAGAACCTCGCGCGAGAAACCCTCCCCCGTTTTCGTTACAAAACCAATTAAGGCCAACAACAATAGAACATGAAACCAGGCATTCAGCAGACGAAAAGCACTGCCATAAAGCCCTATAGCCCGACTATAAACGCCACGACGACGATAGATAATCCAAACCCCTAAAAGCGCCAAGATAGCTAGCAAGCGGTAGTTAGATGGAATTTCGCCTAACTTAAGATATGCAAAAAAGAACAGAGAACCACAGACAATCAACAGGTCGGCAAAATGCTGTACTAAGAAAGAAACGGATTCATAGTTATTCAGCAGCTGCCGCTTATTTGCTGACAGCCTATATGACTTCAATCGGTTACTCATACCTTTGTATAACCCTGCATATCCATACACTAAAAATTGGTCAATTTTCCGTATCACTCGTCTTATACAAGAGCACGTTCAATCACAGAAATGTTGTTGCTATTATATCGACTTGTTTGGTATTTCCTATGCTTAATTACGCCAGCTAGCGAACCTCGATTGTGCAGCGCAATATAAATTGCGCACTAATGTTACTATTTTCCAACATACTTCTGCAAATTTTGTTTACTTATACTAGCGGTGGTTGTTAGAATCTAATCATTACTTTCTGAATGAAATCTGGTCTCTCGACCAACTCAAGGAGAACGCTATATGCGCAAGTTACTTATTGGTGTTGTAGCAGGGATGTTGTTGCCACTCGCCCCTGTTTATGCAGCTGCCCCAGACCCAGCTGTTGTTAGTCAAATTCAAGCGGCGACGGATGCAGACGCTACCCCAGAACAGATCTCTGCAGCCATTGAAGCAATGCTTAACGCTGCTGAAACTGATGCTCAGAAAGAAGCGATTTTGACTGCCGCGATGAGTGTTTATTCAGCTAATCCAGCAGCGCTATCAGCTATTGGTACTGCGGCAGCCAATGCTAATGTTCCTGCTAGTGTTGTATCCAGTGCTGCATCATCGGCTAATGTAAGCGTTGCTTCTGTTACACCTGCATCTACACCAAGCAGCACACCAGGTAGCACCGGCCCAGCAGCTTCAGCTCCTGCTATTGGTAGCAGCAGCGGCGGTTCCGGCGGCGGTTCTGCTAGCGCCGACTCTTAAGTTTTACTGTTCGATAAAAAAGCGCTTAAATGCGCTTTTTTTATATCTATTTTTTAGATATATTTTAAATTTTTCGCTCTGTAAACACGTTCAAGTAACTTCTTACTCTCTAACACAGCCCCTTTGCAAGGACACTACCGTTGAGCAGCTTATCGGTATCACCTAAATCAGATACCCCTCTTTTTTATTCTTACCTAGCTCTTTTAGCTTGGATCCCTCTACCGCTAGGCAGCAACAAAGCTTGGGCGATTAGCCTATTGTCCTGCTCAGTGTTCATGCTATCGGCTTGGTGGATGGTGCTTTACAGTCAAAAGAAACTAACGCTCGGAAAGACTTTTGCTCGCAGCTTAGTGGTATTAGGGCTATTACTCACTGCCCCACTATGGTCTTTATTACAGATTCAGCTCAACATAACGATTGATCCAGCCAATACACTGCAAGACGCCTTATTGGGTTTCGCTTTCACTGGCTTATTTTCACTGACAACACTACTGGTTAAAAGTAAGCGTCGCATCAAGCTACTCTGCTTCACCTTAATTGGTAGCGGCCTGTTTCAGGCGGTCTATGGCAGCATGATGACTCTAACCGGAATCGAATACCTCTTTTTTGTACCCAAAGAGCATTACCTAAACCTAGCCACTGGCACTTTTGTGAACCGCAATCATTTAGCTGGATATCTAGAACTGACCCTAGCAGTGGGCATTGGCCTCATGATTTCAACGCTAGATGGTAGTCGCGCGGCTAACTTACGAGATTTTTTCCGGCGATTACTGACCACACTACTCGGTAATAAAGCACGCCTGCGTATCATCCTAGTAATGATGGTTGCGGGACTGGTGATGACCCATTCAAGAATGGGCAACACTGCCTTTTTCGCCAGCTTGGCGATTGCTGGCGTTATAGCACTATTACTGAGCAAACAATCGACTAAAGCAACCATTATTCTGATCGGTAGCCTAATCGTTATCGATATGTTTGTCGTCGGTACTTTTTTTGGCGTTGAAAAAGTCGTACAGCGGCTAGAAAATACTGTTGATACATCAGAGACTCGAGACGAAGTGAATGTTTATACCCTTGAAGCCATTCAGGATAATCTGCTAACAGGTAGTGGAGCTGCCACCTATTACACTAACTTTCCTGCTTATCGTGAATATGATGCCGGCAGAGGGTTTTACGAACACGCTCATAACGATTACTTTGAATTTGCCAGTGATTACGGTGTGATTGTGACTGGCTGCCTAATGCTTGCTGTGTTACTAGTGTTTATCTCGGCCATACGAGCGCAGCGAAAACGCAAAGATCCACTAATACGCGGTATAGCCTTTAGCGCAACCATGGCGATTATTGCCCTAGCCATCCATTCGACGGTTGATTTTAACCTGCAAATACCGGCAAATGCGGCGACTTTTGTGGTTATTCTCGCGCTGGGGCAGATGTCGTTACATCATAAAAACCGAAGCTGATCATTCATTTATGGAGCCCGCTAGGTAGCGGAAGGCTCGGGGCAATAGATTTCAACCTAAGCTATCGCCGCCAGAGGCAGCTCCTACACCGGGATAACCTCCGGGCTGTGGGAGCCCCGTCTCGGGGCGATGAATTTCAATCTAAATCATCGCCGCTGGGGGCAGCTCCTACAACCGGAATAACCTCCGGACTGTGGGAGCCCCGTCTCGGGGCGATGATTTCAATCTAAATCATCGCCGCCAAAGGCAGCTACTACACCGGAATAACCACCGGACTGTGGGGGCCCCGCCTCGGGGCGATGAATTTCAATCTAAATCACCGCCGCTGGGGGCAGCTACTACACAGGAATAACCACCGGACTGTGGGAGCCCCGTCTCGGGGCGATGAATTTCAAGCTAAATCATCGCTGCCAGAGGCAGCTCCTACACCAGGATAACCCCTTGGACTGTGGGAGCCCCGTCTCGGGGCGATGAATTTCAAGCTAAATCATCGCTGCCAGAGGCAGCTCCTACACCGGAATAATCTCCGGGCTGTGGGAGCCCCGTCTCGGGGCGAAGCATTTCAACCTAAACCATCGCTGCCAGAGGCAGCTCCTACACCGGAATAACCACCGGACTGTGGGGGCCCCGTCTCGGGGCGATGAATTTCAAGCTAAATCATCGCTGCCAGAGGCAGCTCCTACACCGGGATAACCACCGGACTGTGGGAGCCCCGTCTCGGGGCGATGAATTTCAAGCTAAACCATCGCCGCTGGGGGCAGCTCCTACACCGGGATAACCTCCGGGCTGTGGGAGCCCCGTCTCGGGGCGATGAATTTCAATCTAAACCATCGCTGCCAGAGGCAGCTCCTACACCGGGATAACCTCCGGGCTGTGGGAGCCCCTTCTAGGGGCGATGAATTTCAACCTAAAGCATCGCTGCCAGAGGCAGCTACTACACCGGAATAACCCCTTGGACTGTGGGAGCCCCGTCTCGGGGCGATGAATTTCAATCTAAATCATCGCCGCCGGAGACAGCTACACCGGAATAACCACCGGACTGTGGGAGCCCCCACTCGGGGCGATGAATTTCAAGCTAAACCATCGCCGCCAGAGGCAGCTCCTACACCCAAACAGCATCCCATAATGCATACTCTCTAACGCTTTTCACCAATCCAGCCCTAACAGGGTTCATCACAATATAACGGGCGATTTCAACTAAATCTTCTTCTCGCCTCACCGCATGATCATGAAAACCTTTTTGCCAAACTTGCCCTTGCCTCGACAAACGCTTATTCACTTGCAACGCCGAATAGGTTTTAACGGAATGAATCAACATATCCAACGTGCCCTCTTTTAATTGGATTAGCCAATGAACATGATCAGGCATAACCACATAAGCCAGCGTATCTGCACGATTTCCAAAGAAATTTAACGACGAAACTACAACCCGTCCGGATTTTAAATCTGAAAATAAACGTTGTCGGTTAAACGTCACAAACGTAACCAGATATATCCTCCCAGATTCCGAATAACGCCCTTTACGAAGCGCCGATGAATTCCCTTTCATCACATAACCCTCGTTTAATAAATGAATGACTTTTCTAAAAAAATCTAGCATCATCGCCGCCAGAGGCGGCTCCTACAATGACAAACCAGCCCCTGTAGGAGCCCCTTCTAGGGGCGATAAATTCTAATTAAAAACCATCGCCGCCAGAGGCAGCTCCTACAATGACAAACCAGCCCTCTGTAGGAGCCCCTTCTAGGGGCGATAAATCCAATTAGAAACCATCGCTGCCAGAGGCGGCTCCTACAATGACAAACCAGCCCCCTGTAGGAGCCCCTTCTAGAGGCGATAAATCCAATTAAAAACCATCGCCGCCAGAGGCAGCTCCTACAATGACAAACCAGCCCTCTGTAGGAGCCCCTTCTAGGGGCGATAAATCCAATTAGAAACCATCGCCGCCAGAGGCGGCTCCTACAATGATAAACCAGCCCCCTGTAGGAGCCCCTTCTAGGGGCGATAAATCCAATTTGAAACCATCGCTGCTCAGATTTACCCCTTAGGAATCAGAATATTGGCTGTCGGGCAGATCTCTGTTAGCTTTCCTTTCAATAGCCGTTTTGCTTGCCAATCACCGTGAACGATTCGTATCTCTTTCGGTTTATGCCGCATCCGTTTAACAAAATTAATGAGGTTTTTCTGATCGGCGTGGGCAGAATAACCACTCAGGGTATATATCCCTGCTTTGATATCGATTTTTTCATCATCAAGATAGACATAACCACCAGCAGGACCATAACGTTGAATATCGCTCCCTGGCGTTCCTTGCGCCTGATAACCCACGAACAACACATCCGTGCGGGTATCGCCCAGCAATGCTTTAAGATAGTTCACAATACGGCCACCCGCGCACATGCCACTAGCGGCAATAACAATCGCAGGCCTGCCACTGCTTTTAAGATAGTTAACCAGTTTTTGATGCTGCCTATGGGAATCTACTGTGATTAATTGATCAAAGCCGAGTGGATGGCGACCACGCCCCTTACGCGCTTTTGCCTCAGCATCCCATAACTGATTTAAGGCTCGGTAATGTTGAGTAAACTTAGCCGCCAGCGGCGAGTCGACAATCACATCGATATTATCCCAGGTGGTGCCTTTGTGCCGATGGATAATATCCTCTAGCTCGTATAGCAGCTCCTGCGTTCTGCCAATGCTAAACGCGGGAATAAGCACGGTGCCTGCATCTTTAAGGCAATGTCTAATAATCGTTTCTAGTTGCTTGCGGCGGTTACGACGGTTTTCATGCTCCTTATCACCATAGGTGCTTTCAATCACCAGCCGATCCGCTCGCCACGGCGATTTTGGTGCAGGCAGGAGCGGAGCATAGGGTGCGCCAAGATCACCTGAAAAAACAACTATCTCGTTGTTATATTTAAACTCGATATAAGCGGATCCAAGAATATGCCCCGCCGGCTGATACCTAAACCGCAGCCCTTCAATAGCATCGACCGAATACCACTGTTTATATTCCACCGGTTGTAACCACTGTTCTAATAGCTGCAAAAACTGGGCGATTAACGCCTCATTACGGGTGACACCAATTTTTAGTGCGTCTTCCAAGACTAAAGGCAGTAACGTAGCGGTCGCTTTTGATGCGAATACCGGCCCATCAAATCCAGCGGCAATCAGAGAAGGAATACGGCCCACATGATCGATATGGCAGTGAGTGACAAATAGCGCCTTGATGGTATTGACTGGAAAATCGAGCTGCAGGTTAGCGGATTCTGAGCCGCTATTTTCAGCTCCTTGAAACATACCGCAATCAATCAGCACACTGGTTTTGTTATCCAAAATCAGCTCATGACAGGAACCTGTCACCCCCGTTACCGCGCCGTGATGTTTGATATCCATCTAAACCTCCATGTTTAACAGGCAGGGGCCTAAAAAATCAAAAAAAGCTTAACAGGTATAATAGTTTAAAATAATGATTGGGGTAATTTGAACAAAGTGGTTCATGCGTATGAACGGCCTCAGACGGAGATGATTTTGGCTATAATTCATCGCCCCGAGACGGTGCTCCCACAGGGGTATTACGATTGTAGGAGCTGCCTCCGGCGGCGATAGTTTTGATGAGAATTCATCGCCCCGAGACGGGGCTCCCACAGGGGCATTGCCATTGTAGGAGCTGCCTCCGGCGGCGATAGTTTTGGTTAGAATTCATCGCCCCGAGACAAGGTTCCCACAGGGGTATTACGATTGTAGGAGCTGCCTCCGGCGGCGATAGTTTTGGTTAGAATTCATCGCCCCGAGACGGGGCTCCCACAACCCAAGGGTTATCCCCGGTGTAGGAGCTGCCTCCGGCGGCGATGAACCCTCTACAAGGGACATTAAACCCGGTAATACGCTTTATACCATTCAACAAACTTTTGCATACCGTCTTCGATGGTGGTGCTGGGTTTAAAGCCTGTTGCTTGCTGCAAACTATCAATATCCGCATAGGTTGCTGGAACATCCCCAGGCTGCATTGGCAGGTATTCTTTGATCGCTTTTTTGCCTGCGGCCGACTCGATCGCTTCGATAAAACGACTCAGCTCGATCGGCTCGTTATTACCAATGTTATAGATTCGATAAGGGGCGCTACTGCTATCAGGGCTCGTCCTTAGATTGCTTTCATCCGCTTGAGGAATAACATCCTGAATACGGATAACCCCCTCAACAATATCATCGATATAGGTGAAATCACGCAGCATTTTACCGTGGTTAAACACCTTAATCGGTCGGTCTTCTAGTATCGCGCTGGTAAAGAGGAACGGCGCCATATCGGGACGCCCCCAAGGGCCATAAACAGTAAAGAAGCGCAGCCCCGTTGTTGGAATGCCGTATAGATGGGAATAGCTATGCGCCATCAGCTCATTGGATTTTTTGGTAGCCGCATAGAGCGACACCGGATGGTTAACGCCATCTTCAACAGAAAATGGCATTTTGGTATTCATACCATACACCGATGAAGAAGAGGCATAGACGAGGTGTTTTATATTGTTCTGCCGACACCCTTCCAAAATCGTCATCATTCCCGTGAGATTGGAATCGACATAAGCAAAGGGGTTTTCCAACGAATAACGCACCCCAGCCTGTGCGGCAAGATGTATTACCCGATCAAAACCGCTTTCAGCGAATAACTGCGCCATCCCTTCTCGGTCAGCGAGATCCAGCTTTTTGAAAGTGAATTGTGGATAATTCGCCAAGCGTTCTAGGCGCGACAATTTTAGTGCGGGGTCGTAATAATCGTTCAGGTTATCCAAGCCAATAACCGTATGACCCGCCTGACACAGACGTTCTGAGACAAAGTTGCCGATAAAGCCGGCGGCACCGGTGACGAGGTAGGTTAACTGCATAATATTAGCCCAGTGAATTTATAGGTGTTATGGAAATGTTAATCAGTTACTGCATTAGGTTTTTCTAGATACGTGCTTTTATGAGCGTTTGATTCAGATCCAACATCATCGCTGCCAGAGGCAGCTCCTACAAACATAATGACAAACCATCCCACTGTAGAAGCCCCTTCTAGGGGCGATCAATTCTAATTAAAAACCATCGCCGCCAGAGGCAGCTCCTACAAACATAATGACAAACCATCCCTCTGTAGGAGCCCCTTCTAGGGGCGATCAATTCTAATCAAAACCATCGCTGCCAGAGGCAGCTCCTACAAACATAATGACAAACCATCCTTCTGTAGGAGCCCCTTCTAGGGGCGATCAATTCTAATTAAAAACCATCGCCGCCAGAGGCGGCTCCTACAGTCAAACAATCAACCCTGCTTAATCGACAAACCACGACCAATGGCATAATAACTAAAACCACGATCCGCCATACGCTGAGGATCGTAAAGGTTACGACCATCAAAGATCACTGGCTCGGCTAGCTGCTGTTTAATGGTATCAAAATCCGGCGCACGGAAACTTTGCCACTCGGTGCAGACCACTAGCATATCAGCCCCATTGAGCGCCGCTTCTTTGGTGCCCATCAAACGCAAGTCATCACGGGAACCATAAATACGTTGAGTCTCTTCCATCGCTTCTGGATCGAAAGCCTGTACTTTAGCACCCGCAGCCCATAACAGTTCCATCAACACCCGGCTAGAAGACTCCCGCATATCATCGGTTTTAGGCTTGAAGGACAAGCCCCACAACGCAACCGTTTTACCAGCAACATCACCATTGAAATGACGGTTAATCAATTCAAACAGTTTAGTTTTCTGTTTCGCATTAACCGCTTCAACCGCTTTTAATATCTGCGAGTCATAACCGATCTGCTCTGAGGTTTTGACCAATGCCTGCACATCTTTCGGGAAACATGAACCGCCGTAACCACAGCCAGGATAGATAAAGTGATAACCGATACGCTCATCTGAACCGATACCGTTACGCACATTCTCAATATCCGCGCCAACCATCTCCGCAATATTGGCCATCTCATTCATAAAGCTAATTTTGGTGGCTAACATGCAGTTAGCGGCATATTTTGTCAGTTCAGCACTGCGTACATCCATAAAGATAATACGGTCATGATTACGGTTAAACGGCGCGTAGAGTTCGGTCATCACATCTTTAACATGATCACTTTCGGTGCCAATAACAATGCGATCTGGACGCATACAGTCACTGACAGCCGCCCCTTCTTTAAGAAACTCAGGGTTAGACACCACATGGAACTCATGGGCTGCACCGCGGGCTGCTAAAGTTTCGGCAATGGTGGCTTTAACTTTATCGCCGGTACCGACAGGTACTGTAGACTTATCGATGACAATTTTTGCGCTCTGCATGTAAGTGGCGATGGTTTTAGCAACCGCCTGCACATACTGTAGATCGGCAGAACCATCTTCATCAGGAGGTGTACCCACCGCAATAAACTGAATTTCACCAAACTCAACAGCCGCTTTAGCATCCGTTGTAAACAGCAGGCGGCCCGCTTCATAATTCGACTGCACCAGCGGCGTCAGGCCAGGCTCGTAGATTGGAATAATGCCATTTTTCAGGTTTTCAACCTTTTGGGCATCAACATCGACACAGCAAACATCGTGTCCGACTTCCGCCAATACGGCTGCTTGCACCAACCCAACATAACCTATACCAAAGACAGTAACTTTCATTTGCTGTTTATCCTTCTGCAGCCTGTAAATTTGCAGCGAATTATATCAGCCTAAATGCCGCGCGTGCGAAAATAATACACTCAACAGCAAGCCTTATACATGACAGGAATATCGATTTGTCTCTGTTATCGCCATAGCGCCTGTGACTTAGACCTATCGCTGCCAGAGGCAGCTCCTACACCAGAATAACAAACCATCTCCCTGTAGGAGCCCCTTCTAGGGGCGATAAATTCTAATTAAAAACCATCGCCGCCAGAGGCAGTTCCTACACCAAAATAACGAACTATCTCCCCGTAGGAGCCCCTTCTAGGGGCGATAAACTCTAATTAAAAACCATCGCGGCCAGAGGCAGCTCCTACACCAGAATAACAAACCATCTCCCTGTAGGAGCCTCTTCTAGGGGCGATAAACTCTAATTAAAAACCATCGCGGCCAGAGGCAGCTCCTACACCAGAATAACAAACCATCTCCCTGTAGGAGCCTCTTCTAGGGGGATAAATTCTAATTAAAAACCATCGCCGCCAGAGGCAGCTCCTACACCAAAAGCCCCCCCTATAGGAGCCCCTTCTAGAGGCGATAAATTCTAATTAAAAAACCATCGCCGCCAGAGGCCGCTCCAACATCAACAATGACAAGCCCCCTCTGCTTCTAGGGGCGATCAATTCTAATTAAAAACCATCGCTGCCAGAGGCAGCTCCTACTCCAGAATAACAAACAATCCCCTGTAGGAGCCTCTTCTAGGGGCGATAAATTCTAATTAAAAACCATCGCTGCCAGAGGCAGCTCCAACATCAGCAATGACAAACCATCTCCCTGTAGGATGCCCCTTCCATAACCGATAAAAATAAAACAAAAAAAAGCCCCTTTTCAATGATGAAAAGGGGCTTGAGTCATGGGTACAAGAATAACCATGGAAAAGTTCGCCAATTTTAATGCGATAATCTACTCATTATCCCATCAAGCCCACGTCTAAACATGGGACTGGCGGTAGCCAATGCTGCTAAAGCAAAGGCCACCAGCGGATGTAATTAACCGTTTTTAATTACATCACCATGCGACGTACATCGCTTAGCAGTTGGTTCAGGTAGGTTAGGAAACGACCCGCATCACTGCCGTTAATGGCGCGGTGATCGTAAGACAGGCACAGTGGCAACATCTTACGAGGTTCAAACTCTTTACCATTCCAACGCGGTTCGATATCCGCTTTGGAAACACCCAAAATAGCCACTTCAGGGGCATTAACCACTGGCGTAAAGCCGGTTCCGCCAATACCACCCAAGCTTGAGATCGTAAAGCAAGCGCCCTGCATCTCTGCTGGTTTCAGCTTGCGATCTTTCGCTTTACCCGCCAGCTCTACTGCAGCCTGAGACAGCTCATAGATACTCAGCTTATCGGCATCTTTGATCACCGGTACCATCAAGCCGTTTGGCGTATCTACCGCCATACCGATATTGACATACTTTTTGTAGACGATGTGTTCACCATCGGCATGCAAGGAAGCATTGAATTTCGGATGGGCTTTAAGGGCGATCGCAATAGCTTTCAGCATAAATGGCAGCGGTGTTAACTTAACACCGTTGCGAGCCGCTTCATCTTTCATCTCGGCACGGAACGCTTCCAGATCGGTGATATCCGCTTTATCAAACTGAGTCACATGGGGAATGTTCAACCAGCAGCGTGACATGTTGGCAGCGGTCAGCTTATGGATCTTGGACATTTTCACCATTTCGATCTCACCGAACTGGCTGAAATCGACTTCTGGAATCGCTGGAATACCCGAGCCACCGGTTACTGCCGCCGCAGGCTTTTCAGCCAGTTGCTTCAGTGCACCTTTAACATAGGCTTGCACATCCTCTTTGAGGATACGACCCCGTGGACCCGTCCCCGTTACGAGAGAAAGATCAACACCGTACTCACGTGCTGTTGCCCGTACCGCAGGCCCAGCATGTACTTGTTTGTTTTTCTGCTCTAATGCTTCACGATCAACCTTACCCGCAGCGGGTGCAGGTGCAGCAGCTTTAGCCGGCGCAGCCGGTGCTGGAGCAGAAGCGGGTGCCGCAGCAGCAGGTGCTGCCGTTGCTGCAGAACCAACGACTTCCAGTTGCATCAACAACTGACCTTCGTTGACCTGATCACCCTCTTTGATCTTCATGGATTTAACCACACCGGCTTTCGGTGCAGGTACTTCCATTGAAGCCTTATCGGTCTCGAGGACGATCAACGAATCACCTTCAGCAACCGTATCGCCATCTTTAACCAGTACTTCAACCACATCCACGTCGCTCGCGCCACTTAGATCTGGAATCAGAATATCTTCGATACCACCTGCAACAGGGGCTGGGGCTGGGGCTGGGGCCGCAACTGGCGCGGCTTCAGCCACTGGGGCATCGGCAACCGGGGCGGCTGCTGGTGCTGCTGCACCAGCTATTTGAATATCACCGAGATGATCGCCTTCGTTGACGGTATCACCCTCTTTAATATTAATCGAAACGATAACACCCGCCTTCTCGGCAGGCACTTCCATGGAAGCTTTATCGGTTTCTAACGCAATCAAGGAATCGCCTTCAGCCACGGTATCGCCGGCTTTAACTAAAACCTCGACCACATCGACATCCGTTGCGCCACTCAGATCAGGCACCAGAATTTTTTCGACCGCACTAGCGGCTGCTGGAGCCGCAGGTGCTGGGGCCGCTTCAGCGACGGGAGCAGCTGCAGCCGGCGCTGCCGTAGCAACCGGTGCCACCTCTTCAACCACCAGCCCAGTCTCTAATACAACAATCGCTTGGCCTTCGTTACAGGTGCTGTCGACTTCGACTAACACTTCTTTCACTGTGCCCGCATGGGTAGAAGGAACCTCCATAGAGGCCTTATCGGTTTCCAGTACGATCAAAGAATCGCCTTCCACCACTGTGTCACCCACCGCAACACAAACTTCAACAATATCGACGTCTGTTGCGCCACCAATATCAGGAACCGTAATGTTTACAGTACTCACGTTATCATCCTCTCTTAAAAGTTTAGCGTCGGGTTACACAGTCCAAGGAGCTGGTTTTTCCGGATTAATGCCAAACTTCTGCATCGCTTTAGCTACAACAGAACGCTCAACCTTACCCTCTTCTGCCAAAGCAGTCAGAGCGGCAACGACGACGTAGTAACGGCTAACTTCGAAGAAATCACGCAGTTTAGCGCGTGTATCGGAGCGACCGAAACCATCGGTACCCAGCACTTTATAAGTGCCCGGGATATATTCACGCAGCTGATCAGCATAGTTACGCATATAGTCGGTCGAAGCGATAACCGGTCCTTGGCGATCTTTCAAGCAATCTTGTAAGTATGAAGTACGCGGCTCATCTTCTGGATGCAGCATATTCCAACGGGCAACACCCTGCGCATCGCGACGCAGTTCATTGATAGAGGTGGTGCTCCAGACATCGGCTTCAACACCGTAGTCCTCATGGAGGATATCGGCCGCCGCAATCACTTCACGTAAAATCGTACCACAACCCATCAGCTGAACTTTCTTGTCGGAATCTTTACCTTCCTGCAAGACATACATCCCTTTTACGATGCCTTCTTCAGCACCGACAGGCATCGCTTTATGAGCATAGTTTTCGTTCATGGTGGTGATGTAGTAGAACTTGTTCTCTTTGTCCTGGAACATCCGTTTCAAACCGTCCTGCACAATCACCGTCAGCTCGTAACCGAACGTTGGATCATATGAAACACAGTTAGGAATCATCTGCGCCATCAGATGAGAATGACCATCCTGGTGTTGTAAACCTTCACCGTTCAGCGTGGTACGACCAGATGTCGCACCAATCAGGAAACCACGGGCCTGCATATCACCAGCAGCCCAAGCAAGGTCCATAATCCGCTGGAAACCAAACATAGAGTAATAGATATAGAACGGTACCAGTGTGCAGTTGTTGTTACTGTATGAGGTGGCACAGGCCATCCATGCAGACATTGCACCCGCTTCGTTAATACCTTCTTCAAGAATCTGACCGGTTTTAGACTCTTTGTAGAACATGATCTGGTCAGAGTCGTGTGGCACATAGTTCTGTCCAGCCGAGGTGTAAATGCCTAACTGACGGAACATACCTTCCATACCAAAGGTACGGGCTTCGTCCGGCACGATTGGCACAACACGATCGCCAATGTTTTTATCTTTAACCAATGTGCTCATGACACGGTTAAGCACCATCTGGGTCGACATTTCGCGCTTACCGCTGTCTTTCAGCTGAGCCGCGAAGGTTTCCAGTGGTGGAATATCTAGCGCATCAAAATCACTACGACGGGTTGGGTATACACCGCCAAGTTTGTTACGCCGATCCATCATGTACTTCATCTCTGCAGAATCAGGTGATGGACGATAGTAAGGCACTTCTTTCAACTGCTCATCGGTCAGCGGAATGTTGTGATGGTTACGGAAGTCTTTCAGATCATCCATAGCCACTTTTTTCATGGAATGGGTGTCGTTCTTCGCCTGACCTGATTTACCGGTGCCGTAACCTTTAACGGTTTGCGCCAGAATAACGGTTGGCTGACCTTTATGATTCATCGCCTCATAATAAGCCGCATAGACTTTATAAGGGTCGTGACCACCACGGTTGAGGTTCATGATGTCGTCGTCGGACAGATCCTTAACCATCTCTAGCAGTTCTGGGTATTTACCGAAGAAATGCTCACGGGTATAGGCGCCACCGTTGGCTTTATAGTTTTGCAGCTCACCGTCACAGACTTCGTCCATGCGCTTTTGCAGCAAACCTTTAGTGTCGTTTTCAAACAGAGGATCCCAGTGACGGCCCCATAGACACTTGATAACGTTCCAGCCTGCGCCACGGAATACACCTTCGAGTTCCTGAACGATCTTACCGTTACCACGTACCGGTCCATCGAGACGCTGCAGGTTACAGTTAACCACGAACACTAGGTTTTCTAGATTTTCACGCCCAGCCAGTGAGATTGCACCCAGAGATTCTGGCTCATCACACTCACCATCACCGAGGAACGCCCAAACTTTACGCTCACCACGGTTAATCATCGAACGCGCTGACAGATAACGCATCACGTGCGCTTGATAGATCGCTTGAATTGGGCCAAGACCCATCGAAACAGTTGGGAACTGCCAGAAGTCAGGCATCAACCAAGGGTGTGGATAAGAAGGCAAACCAACGCCGTCAACTTCACGACGGAAGTTATCCATCTGCTCTTCAGTCAGACGACCTTCAAGATATGCACGGGAATAGATACCCGGAGAAATATGGCCTTGGAAGAACACCAGATCGCCTTCACGATCGCCTTCAGAACCATGGAAGAAGTAGTTAAAACCGATATCGTACAGCGTAGCAGAAGAGGAGAAACTTGAGATATGACCGCCGAGTCCATCAGCATTGTCATTGGCGCGCATGACCATCGCCATCGCATTCCAGCGGATAAAAGAACGAATACGTCGTTCCATAAATAGATCGCCCGGCATGCGGACTTCATCTTTCGAGGCGATTGTATTGCGGTATGGGGTCGTCAGGGAGGCGCCTGAATCAACGCCAAGCTCAGACGCTTTTTGGCCCAGCTTTTGTAAAATGTAGTGAGCACGATCGCTGCCTTCATTATTGGCAACAGACTCCAGCGCATCTACCCATTCACTGGTTTCAATTGGATCAATATCGTCGATATATTCTTGCACTTTGCCTTTCTCCACTATTCTTGTCTTGCACTCAAAACCAGGCGTTCCAATCATCCCGGTAGTCGGTAAACTCTGTTAAGAATAGAAGTTATCAGTAAAAAAGCAGACAAAAAACAGCCGAAATATGCTGAACCCCATGGTTTTATGGATTTTTACGCTTTGCCTTGCTCACTAATACGTTTCACTAACACTTCTGTGAATGCCTTAAAGAGCTAAAAACAGGTGTCATGCTGCGCTGCAGCAAGCCCGCTACTTTTTTATTGTCTTTGTAATTTTGTAGTAATACTACAAAATTACAGGATTAAAGTCTAGTTATGCTACATAACATGCAGCGATTGTAGTTTTTATACAGACGTTCAATTACAACGGCGTTACATCTGCACGGCGTAATGCCCGCTTGATTCGCGTATTTTCTTTACCCTGCTCAAGCAGTGCATCTTCAACATAAGCGAGATGGTCATGCGCAGCCTTGCGGGCCTTTTCTGGCTCACCGGCAATAATCGCATTCATCAGCACCGAATGCTGTTGATGTATTTTGCTCCGCATATCCTTTTTTGGATAGACATCTTGTAAATTTTCCCAGATATGTTGACGTAGCAGGCTAAACAGCGCGCGCATCATATGCAGCAACACCATATTATGGGTCGATTCAGCGATGGCTAGATGGAAATCCACATCCGCGAATACCTCCTTATCAAACTCTTTGCGATCATGAAACATCTGCAAGGCATCATAGCGGGCACGAATATGCTCTTTATCGGCGGGGGTACTGCGCAGTGCCGCATAGTAGGCAGAGACTCCTTCGAGGGCATGACGAAACTCTAGTAGATCATATTGAGCTTCCGGGTGAGTTTTGAATAATTCCAATAGCGGATCAGAAAAGGCTCGCCCGAGTTCTTCAGAAACATAGGTACCCCCACCCTGACGACTGACTAAAACCCCCTTCGCCGCCAGCTTTTGGATCGCCTCCCGCAGTGATGGCCGTGAAACTTCAAACTGCTTCGCCAGTTCACGCTCCGCCGGAAGCTTTTGACCCGGCTTCAAACTGCCCTCCAACACCATCTCTTCAAGCTGCCCCATAATCACATCTGAAATTTTGGGTTGCTTCACTCGCTGATACACCATCTAACTCTCTCCACCCATAACCGACTGGTACCCAATACAGGCTATTAATGTTTCAACCCGGACCAATGCGTAGGCCCTAAGGTAAGGCACGGTCACCAAATAGACTGAACCTGTTTACCACATAAGTATTTCTGTCTTTTAACCTAACGGCTTTTCTCGCCCCGGACTCAATCGCTTACCTAGCCCTTAACCCTGGCAACTTTAACCTGACAACTTAGCTTAAAGGCTTAGCTCAAAACCTCAGTAGTCGTGCTACATTGAATATCGACTTGGCTCGAACCTTGTCGTTTGTTATTGATTTACTTAAAAAAACGAGCTTTATAAGAAAAACAGGCTAACTTTATTATTTATAAAAGCATTGACAAGAGTGTGGTCAAAATTCTAAGGTAGCGACTCATTGCATGGTAAATTGGTATTACCAATTATTCAAGAACATTTTTAAACGGCTCCGAACGGCCTGTTCCCAACCCTGCAAGAACTGATAAAAACAACAAACATCATGAGGGAAGAGCATGAATACATTCGCAAAGACCCTGGTCTCTGCAGCTGTACTCACTACAGCTATGACAGCAACAACGGCAACCGTAAACGCCGCTGACAAAGTACTGCTAAAAACACCGATTGCCTTTGGCTCTCACCTGCCAGCGCTAGGTACACCGATTAAGTGGGTATCTGAACAGCTACCGATTATGAGTGAAGGCTCCATCAAGATGAAAATCTATGAGCCTGGCAAACTAGTCGGTGCGAAAGAGATTCTCGGCGCGGTCTCTTCCGGTAAGGTGAACTCAGGTTACGCAACAGCCGGTTACTGGCAGGGTAAAATCCCGGCCGCCGCACTGTTCTCTGCCGTACCTTTCGGCCCAGAAGCGGGCGAATATATGGCCTGGCTGTATTACGGTAACGGCCTGAAACTATATCAAGAGATGTACGACACTAACGGCTATAACGTTAAAGTCTTCCCTTGTGCCATTATCTCTCCTGAAACCTCCGGTTGGTTTAAGAAAGAGATCAACACCCCTGAAGACCTGAAAGGCCTAAACATGCGTTTCTTCGGTCTGGGCGCCTCCGTAATGGAGAAAATGGGCGTTTCTACCTCTCAGTTGCCGGGCGGTGAAATCTTCGGCGCACTAGAGAAAGGTGCGATTGATGCGACTGAGTTCTCTCAGCCAGCCATCGATCAACGTCTCGGTCTATACAAAATTGCTAAGTACAACTACTTCCCAGGCTGGCATCAGCAAGCCACTATCTTTGAATTGCTAATCAACAAAGATACTTGGAACGGCATGAGCAAGTCACAACAGGCGATTGTAGATAACACCTGTAAAGCGTCTGTCACCAACGCGATTGCAGAAGGTGAAGCGATGCAGTTTGATGTAATGGCGAACGCGAAAGACAATGGCGTTCATATCCGTTACTGGAATGACACCATGCTGACGGCCTTTGAAGATAAGTGGAACGAAGTTGTGGTTGAGAAAACCGCTCAAGATCCGTTCTTTAAGAAAGTTTGGGATGATCTGAGCACCTTCCGTAAGGGTTACGACCTTTGGGAATCTAACGCATTCTTGCCACGTGCGAAAAACAACTAAGCTTAATGTTGTTACGGAGGGGCCACAGGCCCTTCCGTTTATGTTATCTAAGGTGCTGCTAAGGCAGCCCGACAAGAACATATTAAACCTATCGAACAACTTATCTGAAAACGCAGCGAAACCTAAGAAAACTCTGTCAAAAAGAGGCGATAACGCGGCTGTTTTGCAGAGTTTTTTTCAATACGTCTTCAAATGTTGACCCTAACTATAATAACCGCTGCTAAAGGTGCATTATCGTGAACCAGCCTAATAGCCTGCCCTCTGTTCCGCTGGCGGACAGCATTGACCGGGCAATCCAGAAGATCGGTCACCTGATCGCCTGGGCCTATGTCCTCCTTGTCTTTGTGATCATTACCCAAGTAATTTTACGTAAAGGCTTTTCCAGTGGACTCATTATCTTTGAAGAGTTGGAATGGCACCTCTATGCCGTGGGCGTGATGTTTGGTCTGTCATTTGCTCAGACCACTAACTCCCATATCCGTGTCGATCTGTTTTATTCATCCTTTAGGGCAAACACCAAATACGTGATCGAAATTTTAGGCATCCTGCTGCTCGTGATGCCATTTATCTTGGTTATTTTTATCCACAGCCTCGACTTTGTCGCTGACTCCTTCCGTATTAATGAACACTCAGAATCCCCATCCGGCCTGCCCTATCGCTGGCTGGTTAAGAGTGTTATCCCCGCCAGTATGGCGTTATTAGGCTTAGCGGTGCTTTCGCGCCTGTATCGCGACACTGTATTACTGTTTAGAGGGGATAAAGCATAATGGAAATTAATGAAATTCTGGTTATCGCCATGTTTCTGTCGTTCATCGTCCTGCTATTTACCGGTATTCCGGTCGCATGGGTGCTGGGCGGCGTAGGTGTTATTTTTGCCCTGATCGGCTATCTTGCGGATACCTATTTCGATACGATTACTGGTTTAGATTTTCTTACCCTCGGTTTGGTGGTCAACCGGCTATGGAAGATCATGGACAACTGGATATTGGTTGCCCTACCGATGTTTATCTTTATGGGCATCATGCTGGATAAATCCGGTGTCGCAGAGCGACTGATGAAGTCGATGCAGGAGCTGTTTGGCCAGGTGCGAGGCGGTTTGGCAATTACCGTTACCGCCATCGGCATCATTCTGGCGGCCTCGACCGGTATTATTGGCGCGTCCGTGGTGTTACTGGCGGTAATGTCATTACCCTCCATGACCAAGCAAGGCTACTCCATGCCATTGGCGCTAGGCACCATAGCCAGTGCAGGCACCCTCGGTATTCTCATTCCCCCCAGTATTATGCTGGTGATTATGGCGGATCAACTGGGACTTTCGGTTGGCGATTTATTTATGGGGGCAGTATTCCCAGGTTTGATGCTCGGCGGCATGTATATTCTCTACATTCTGATCGTTGGTAAACTCAAGCCAGACGCGGCGCCGATTCCAAAAGATACCAAGCCGGTGACCATTGCCACCTGGATCTCCGTATTAAAAGCGGTGCTACCAACCCTGTTATTGATTTTTGTGGTGTTGGGCTCGATCTTCGGTGGTTTCGCAACCCCGACGGAAGCCTCCGGTGTCGGCGCCTTTGGTGCAACCCTGTTGGCGATCTACAACCGCAAATTCAACTTTAAAGTACTGAAAGAGGTCATGCAGGGCACCTACAACACCACCGCCTATATTTTCGCGATCTTTATTGGCGCCACCTGTTTTGCCTTGGTATTGCGTGAACTCGGCGGCGATGAGTTGATTGAGTCGTTCTTGACAGGGTTACCTTTTGGTCCTTACGGCATCATCTTCTTTATTCTTGGGGTGATCTTCCTACTCGGTTTCTTCCTTGATTGGATCGAGATTACCCTGATTATTCTACCGCTACTGGCTCCGGTTATATCGGCGCTAGGGCTGGATATTGATGGCTACGGCGTGGTGGATAACCCAGAACTTGTTTGGTTTGTCATGTTGGTGGCGATGGCCTTACAGACCTCCTTCCTCACCCCCCGGTCGGCTTCGCACTGTTCTATCTCAAGGGTGTGTGTCCGCCAAGCGTTAAACTGAGTGATATTTATAAAGGTGTTATTCCCTTTATTATCCTTCAGTTAATCGGTCTGCTGATTCTGGTGTTCTGGCCACAATTGGTGCTCTGGTTGCCAGCGATGGCCTACGGCTAAACGCACCCACAGAAGGAGCCTCGCTCCTTCTGCTTTTTTAGAGACCCCGGCCAATCCCTTGGCCCAATGATAACCGGGCAGATCCTGAACCAGCGACTGCCTGAGGCGAGGCATTTCGATGAAACAGGCATATCAACAATTTAAGCAACAACTGCTGGCGTTTCTACCGGAGCGTCAAATCATATCCGACCCGCTACGCACGCTCGCTTACGGCACCGATGCCAGCTTTTACCGCCTGATTCCTCAGCTGGTGCTACGGCCCGAATCAGAAGCCGATGTTGCTCGTATCGTTCAATTGGCCAACCAACAGCAGATCCCCGTCACCTTCCGCGCAGCAGGCACTAGCCTATCGGGACAGGCGATTACCGACTCAGTATTAATTCAACTCCGCGATGGCTGGAAAGGCCTTGCCATCAATGCGGATGCCAGCCAAATATCCCTTCAACCGGGAGTGATTGGCGGCCATGCGAATCAGCATCTCGCTCCGTTTAATAAAAAAATTGGCCCTGACCCAGCCTCAATCAATAGTGCCATGATTGGCGGAATTGCCGCGAACAATGCCAGTGGTATGTGCTGTGGCACCGCGCAAAACAGTTATCGCACCCTTAGCAGTATGAAACTCGTGTTAGCCGATGGCACCACCGTGGATACCGGCAACCCCGCCTCCGTTGAGCGTTTTCGCAGCAGTCATAGTAGCTTGCTGACAGCACTGGAAGCCTTGGCCTGCCAGACCCAAAGTAACGAGACACTACGCCAACGCATCGAGCATAAATATCGGCTAAAAAACACCACTGGTTATGCACTCAACGCCCTAGTCGATTACCAAGACCCTATCGACATCATGCAGCACCTGATGATCGGCTCGGAAGGCACTCTAGGTTTTATCAGCGAGATCACCTACAACACCGTTGATGAACATCCTAACAAAGCCTCCTCACTGATTTTTTTCCCCACGGTTCGCATCACCTGCGAAGCGGTTGCCCTGCTGAAAAAAACACCCGTCTCAGCCGTTGAAATGATCGACCGGGCTGGCCTACGCTCGATTGAAAATAAGCCAGGGATGCCTGAGTTTATTAAAACCTTACCTGCTGATGCCGCCGCCCTATTGGTGGAAACCCGCTCAGGCTGCAAGGATCACCTACAGCAACAGGTTGAGACTCTCAAAACGGCCATTGCTGATTTAGAAACCATACAACCGGTCAAATTCACCACTGATCCAGCGGAATATTCACAATACTGGGCCATCCGTAAAGGCTTGTTCCCCGCCGTTGGCGCCATTCGCAAAACTGGCACCACGGTGATTATTGAAGATGTTGCTTTTCCTGTGCCTCAGTTGGCAGATGCGGTGCATGATTTACATGAGATCTTTGATAAATGGCACTATGATGAAGCCCTTATCTTCGGCCACGCCTTGGAGGGTAATCTACACTTTGTGTTCACCCAGTCCTTCGATGATAAAACCGAGCTCACCCGTTATGAAGGTCTGATGGATGATGTCGCTTCGTTGGTAGTGGATAAGTACGATGGCTCGCTCAAAGCAGAACACGGCACCGGCCGCAATATGGCCCCCTACGTTGAAAAAGAGTGGGGCTCAGATGCCTACACCTTAATGTGGGAGATCAAAGAGCTATTCGATCCGAATAATATCCTCAACCCCGGTGTACTGCTCAACCGCAATGCGCAGGTCCACCTTGAGAACTTAAAGCCCCTGCCAGCCGCCGAGCCTCTGATCGACAAATGTATCGAGTGTGGGTTTTGTGAATCCACCTGTCCGTCGCGGGACCTCACCCTGACCCCGCGCCAACGTATTGTTATCTGGCGAGAGATCGCCCGACTCGAAGCTAGCCAAGATGATCCCGAACGACTTAGCGCGTTACGTAAAGAGTACCTTTATCAGGGGATAGATACCTGTGCTGCCTGCGGGTTATGCTCCACTACCTGTCCAGTGGAGATTAACACCGGTGATCTGACGCGCTTACTGCGCAGTCGTAATAACGAAAATCAGACCAAATTGGCACAATGGTTAGCGGAACATTATGGCGGTGTGATGACCGCTAGTAAGGTGGCCTTTAAAGGCGCCGATCTCGCCCACGCCCTGTTAGGCAGTAAAGCGATGAGCGCGGTCTGTAACACTACCCGTAAACTGTCCGGTGGACGTGTACAGCAGTGGACGCCATCGATGCCAAGCGCGGCACCGAAGATCAATACCACCCGCGCGATCAGCAATCCCAACGCGCCTAAAGTGGTTTACCTACCGAGCTGTGCTAGTCGGGCAATGGGACCTGCCCGGGGCGATGAGGAACAAACATCACTGGCTGATAAAACCGAACAACTGCTGCGCAAGGCGGGATTTGAAGTAATTTATCCCGATAATCTGGATCAGCTGTGCTGTGGGATGCCGTTCCAATCCAAAGGGATGTTTGATGCGGCGGACTATAAAGCCAGCGAAACCAGCCAGCAACTGCTTAGAGCAACTGACAATGGCGCGATTCCGGTCTATTCCGACACCAGTCCGTGCAGTCTTAGACTTAAGGATAATATAGATCAACGAATTAAACTCTATGACAGTGTAGAGTTTATCCATAAGTTTCTACTCGACCGGCTGATCATTACCCCCGTTGATGAAACGGTGGCGCTGCATATCACCTGCAGTAGCACGCGCATGGGGGTTACGGATAAATTGAAAACCATCGTCGAGAAATGTGTCACCCGTCTGGTGATTCCAGAACAGATCACCTGCTGTGGTTTCGCTGGCGATAAAGGGTTTTCAACCCCAGAGTTAAACGCATCGGCGTTGCGCTCACTAAAAACAGACGTAGAGGGGTGTAGCACGGGGTATTCAACCAGCCGGACCTGTGAAATTGGACTGTCGCATCATAGCGGTATAGATTACAAATCGATCATTTATCTTCTGGACCGTGTTAGCCAGCCAAAACTGAGCGCACAAAACACAACCCCAGAAAACCGACTGATTCAGCACAACGCTGCGAATCAGTAACTAACGAGGATATTGGCATGGCACTTCCTGAAATCAAAACCATTCTGTACACAACATCATTGGGCAAACACACCCGCCCGGTCTTCAGACAGGCGGTCAACCTTGCTCAGAATCTGAATGCACGGATTATTATGTTGCACGTCATCGAGCCTATCGGCGAACTCGGACATGCTCTGATTCAAAACTACCTACCGGAAGATGTCGTCAAAAAAATGCACGATGAAGGTATCGACCAGGTAATGCAGCAGATGAAATCCCGCATCGAAAAGTTCTGTGAAGAGGAGTTAGGCTCACTGGATAAAGTTGTGGATCTCGATATTGAGCATATGATCGTAGAAGGTAACTACACCGATTCTATTCTCAAAGCGGCTGCTGAAAATAAAGCCGATATGATCATCATGGGTTCAGAAAATACCTTTGGTCATCACAGCCAGACCACCCGCCAAGTGATCAAAGGTGCGAAGGTACCCGTGGTTGCGGTGCCGACCGGTAAAAAATACGTGTAAAGACTCCACTGATCTAAGCCCGTCGCCCGACGGGCTTTTTTTTATGTCACGCCCCGTTCAAACACTATTTTCATCGTTATTTCAGTTTAGGCAGTAATAATAGCGATATCGTTTTTGCATTCAATCAGGATAGCTCATGGAAATAACACTCATTATTGCGGTCGCGACCGTCGCTATATTCTCAGTGTTTATCACCCCAAAAGCGAACAGTAATGGCGCCTTCTTTAAGGGCCTGTCGCCCGAGGGCAAAGCCCCTAGCCTATTGATGCTAACCTTCTCTCAAGTGACCACCTGGATCTTTGCTCGCTCGCTCCTAAACGCCGCTATCTTAGGTTTTTATTACGGTATCTGGGGCACCTTAGCCTATGCCGCCTACTACCTCTCGTTTCTGACCGGGGCCAAGATTATTGACTCGGTTCGCTTTCAACACGGCTTTGATAGCATCCAAGCCTTTCTAACCGACCGTTTCGGCCACTGGGGCACCCGCTGTTATAACATCGTTATCGGCGTGCGTTTAGTTAGTGAAGTGTTTGCCAATATTCTGGTCATCGGCATCTTATTCGGTGTTGCGGGTGGTACGGCCTACACCACCGCCGTGGCATTATTTGCCATTGTCACACTCGTTTATGCAATGTTGGGTGGCTTACATGCCTCTTTGCGCACCGACCTGTTTCAGATGGTTCTGTTTCTGGTATTACTGGCGGTGCTGACCATTTTAGTCCTAGCAACAGGTCAACTAACCAGCGCTACCCTGCTGTTTAAAAGCTTTGCCATCAATGATCCCGGCCCCATTCTGATCCTCGTCGCACTGCTACAGATCTGGAGCTATCCAATGCACGATCCCGTGATGATGGACCGAGGCTTTCTGGCCGATCGGGAGACGACTCGGAAGAGTTTCTATCATGCGGCGTGGATCAGCTTTATCTGTATAACCCTGTTCGGCAGCTTCGGTATTATGGCCGGTGCTCAGGCGATCAGTGGTGAAGCGATGAATGATGCCCTGATGCGCATTCTGGGGGAAACCCCGATGTTACTGTTTAATATCACCTTGGTTATCTCAGCCATGTCGACGCTGGACAGTACGCTCTCGAGCGCCTCGAAACTGGTAGCGGTTGATATGCAGTGGGTCGAACCCTCGGTGGTGAATGGACGGATCACCATGGCGGTGTTTGTATTGCTCGGTTTACTTTTGGTGTTCTCAGGTAATAAAGATCTGTTCAGTGCTGTGGCCGTCAGTGGTACCGCATCAATGTATCTCGCACCGGTTATCTTCTTTTCACTCTGGGGAGGCCGCACCGATATTCCCCTATGGAGCTACCTCAGCAGCTTTGCTTTGGCATTGGCTGGCGCGGCATTGTATTTTAGCGAATCCGCCGGACACACCCAGTGGTTAGGTGATAGCCATAAATACACCAAATTATTGTCAATATCCCTAACCATTCTTATCAGTGGCTGTGCGCTCTTCTGGGCGGGTATAGCAAGCCAAAAACAACCATCCTTAGGAAATACCGCCGTATGACCGTCTTTACTCCAGATCAATCGGCCCCCTTATTAGTGTTTGGTGGCCCCTATAGTAATCTTCAGGCGACGCAAGCCATTCAACAACTCGCCGCCGAACAGCAAATACCGCATCAGAACATTATCTGCACCGGCGATCTCGTCGCCTACTGCGCCCAACCCGATGCAACCGTTGACCTGATCAGGGAGTGGGGAATTAACGTGATCGCCGGTAACTGTGAAGAATCGATTGGTCAAGGAGCACTCGATTGTGGCTGCGGTTTTACCGATGGTAGCGCCTGTGATCTACTTTCGGCGCAGTGGTACAACTTTACTCTTGCACGAGTAAGTGAGCACAATAAAGCCTGGATGCGCCAACTGCCAGAGCAGCTGGGCTTCGCTTATGGAGGGCAGCGTTTTACCGTGATACATGGCGGTCTTGATTCCAATAATCAGTTTCTCTTTGCTTCCGACTCCGCTGTACAGAAAGAGCAACAATTACACCAATCATCCAGCCAAGTGATTATCTCTGGGCACAGTGGCCTCCCCTTCGGTCAGCAAACCGACGCTGGCTACTGGCTCAATGCCGGGGTCATCGGTATGCCCGCCAATGATGCTACGGCACAGACTTGGTATATGCTGATTAACAGGGTTAATGAGCAGTTAGTCTGCACTTGGCACCGGCTAGACTATGATCATCAGCAAGCCGCACAGCAGATGGCTGCTGCCGGTTTAGATAATGGCTATATGACAGCGCTATCCACAGGACTATGGCCTAGCTTAGATGTTTTACCCGCCCCGGAAAGAGCACTCACCGGCCACCCGCTATCACTCGCCCCACTGATGATGCCTTTCGCTTAAGCACTCATCTAAGGCCTTCACCTTCGCTACACCTTCACAACGGCTTGCGGTTTAACACGCAACTTAAAAGCGTTGCTGCCAGCCGCTATTTAAGGCGGCCTAAATCGCTTATACTGCGCGCATGCGAATACTCTGGATAATCACTTTTACAGCAACCCTGCTGTGGTCGGCTATCAACCCATACGACCCGTTCACCTGGTTTCTAGAAGTGATTCCGGCGCTGCTTGGGGCTGTTATTTTGGCGCTCACTTGGCAAAAATATCGCCTCACACCGTTACTCTATGGTTTGATTCTTATCCACTGCATCATTTTGATGGTCGGCGGTCATTATACCTACGCCGAAGTACCGCTGTTTGACCAACTCTCGACACTTTTTGACTGGCAACGTAATAACTACGATAAACTCGGTCATTTCGCCCAGGGCTTTATACCCGCCATCATTGCCCGTGAGATACTGCTGCGCGCCCATGTGATCAATGGCCGTGGCTGGCTTAACCTGCTGATTGTCTGTTTCTGTCTTGCATTCAGTGCACTCTATGAATTAATTGAGTGGTGGGTGGCCGTACTGACAGGTGAGTCGGCGGAAGCCTTTCTCGGCACTCAGGGCTATCTATGGGATACACAATCCGATATGTTTCTCGCCCTGATAGGCGCCAGTGCAGCACTGCTATGCTTAAGCCGCTGGCATGACCGACAGCTGCAACAGATGAATATCCAAACCTTATAACAATCAGATGACCACCATGCGCCTAGACACCGATAATTACCGCCAGTTGTTTCTTAATGATACGCCGATGATTGATCTGCGGGCGCCAATTGAATTTACCCAAGGGGCGTTTCCAAACTCAATCAGTCTACCCTTGATGACCGATGATGAACGCGCCTTAGTAGGCACCTGTTACAAACAGAAAGGCCAGCAAGCCGCTATCAAACTCGGCCATGAACTGGTTAACGGTGAGATAAAAGATGCTCGAATGGAGCGCTGGCTAGCCTTTTGTCGCAACAACCCAGAAGGCTATATCTACTGCTTTCGCGGCGGGCTGCGTTCACGTACCACCCAGCAATGGCTTAAAGATGCCGGAGTCGATTACCCCTTGGTGCTCGGTGGCTACAAAGCCCTGCGGAACACCCTGTTAGAAGTATTGAGTGAAGTCACCACGCAACTTCCGTTCTATATCGTCGGAGGAAAAACCGGTTCGGCCAAAACATTGATGGTTAATACACTCCCTAACGCGGTAGATCTCGAAGGGGCGGCGCACCATCGCGGTTCCAGCTTCGGCAGTTTCGTCAACGCCCAAAACACCCAGATCAATTTTGAGAATATCACCGCGATTCAGATGCTAAAAAACCAACATGCGGGTTATTCACACTTGGTGTTTGAAGATGAAAGCCGCAATATCGGTAGCGTTGATCTTCCCAAAGCACTCTATCAAAAGATGCTGATATCCCCTGTCGCGGTGATTGAAGACCCCTTTGAGATTCGACTGCAGCGACTCCTGCAAGAATATGTAATCAATATGGTCGCCGACTATACCCGCGTGCATGGCGAGGAACAGGGACATATTCTCTGCGAAGAATATCTACTATCGGGATTGGATAAAATTCGTAAACGCTTGGGTAATGAGCGTTGGCAGACCCTGCGACAAACAATGCAAAAAGCGATTAAGCTACATCAGGCTGGCGCAGGCTTTGATGCGCACCTGAACTGGCTAACACCGTTGTTAGAGTGGTATTACGATCCGATGTATGAATATCAATTGAGCCTCAAGGCTGAGCGTATTGTATATCGTGGGAATTGGCAGGAATGTCATGATTACTTGCAACATCAAACAAGCAATACCGCAGACAACTAATTTGACACAGGGGGATATCCCCGTGGGAGCCCCTTCAGGGGCGATAAGTTCTAATCTAGACCATTCTCCATCGCCGCCTCAGGCGGCTCCTACAATCGCAACAGCCCTGTAGGAGCCCCTTTCAGGGGCGACAAGTTCTAATCTAGACCATCCTCCATCGCCGCCAGAGGCGACTCCTACAATCGCAACATCCCTGTGGGAGGCCCTTTCAGGGACGATAAGTCCTAATCTAGACCATCCTCCATCGCCGCCAGAGGCGACTCCTACAATCGCAACATCCCTGTGGGAGGCCCTTTCAGGGACGATAAGTTCTAATCTAGACCATCCTCCATCGCCGCCAGAGGCGGCTCCTACAATCGCAACAGCCCTGTGGGAGGCCCTTTCAGGGGCGATAAGTTCTAATCTAGACCATCCTCCATCGCCGCCAGAGGCGACTCCTACAATCGCAACATCCCTGTGGGAGGCCCTTTCAGGGACGATAAGTCCTAATCTAGACCATCCTCCATCGCCGCCAGAGGCGGCTCCTACAATCACAACATCCCTGTAGGAACCCCTTTCAGGGGCGATAAAACCAATTGAAAGCCATCATTCCAGATGATATTCAGATATGCCTTTTTATCGGGTTCTTATAGCTCCGATAAACAAAAAAAGGCCGGTTCGAAAACCAGCCTCAAAATCATTAATCCAAAGCTCGAAGGGGTGAACTAAGGACAAATGCGGTACTTCCTTTAGAACTTGATACGCATACCCATCAACATATCCAGATCCAGGTCTTTGCCATCTTCGTCAATATCAGAGACTTCAGCAAACAGGCTTACATTTTTCTGAGTAGGGAATTTATAAGTAACGTTAGCGTAAACCTGAGTCACATCAGTGGTAGCATCCAGCTCTTGCTTGGTGATACCGACACCAACACGAGTGGTTTCTGCAACGTTGAATTTAGCAACCAGATTGTAGATATCCAAATCGTCGGTACCAGTATCACTGGTACTGTAATCGGCCGCTAGTGCCACAGTGCCCAGATCAACCGCAGCACTCACACCCCAAGAATCAACGGCATCAGAAGACGGCGTCTTTTTATATGTCTGATACGCCGCAGCTAGCTCAACATCACCGACCTCGGTTGCAACAAACAGATCATAGGAAGAGCCATTTTCAGAGCCTTCGCCTTCAGCCTTAAGTTCAGTCGAAGCAATCAGCGTTACATTGTTAAATGATGCATCAAAACGGATAACATCATCACCATCAGTTGAAACGGCATCGAAAGCATCTTCCGCTTCATAATGTTCATAAGCACCTTCTACACCAAACTCATCAGTCGCATAGTTTTGCTTACCTGCAGCAACGGCAACACCACCAAAATCGATACCGATATACGCCTCTTCAAGCTGGCTACCTTTGTAGTCAGACTTATCTTCGGCTGCATTTTTAAAACCAAAATCCAATTGACCAAAGGCTTTCATACCGTCGCCAAGATCATAGGATACTGAGTTTTTCAATTCCAGATCATCAAACTCAATTTCAGCATCTTTCGTTTTTGATGCGTTATCACGCAGCTGAACCTGAAGGTCGCCTTTAAGTTTATAAGTCAGGCCTTTGCCTTCGTAGATTGTCGCAGCATTTACAGCAGTGGCAGATGTCGCAGCAATTGCAGCAACCAAGATCAGCTTTTTCATTTATATCTCCAATTAATAAAAAGTAAAATATTAAGTACTAAAAAGTTATTCAATGAATAATTCATCAGACAAACAAGACCAAGAAATAAAATTATTGACCATCAACCCAGGTTTTAAATCTTTCTCTCGTTTCTAAATCAGCATTTAAATACCAATATCGAAGCAGGGTTTCAGGTAGGTTAATAGAATCACTCTTATTATTATGATCATTTGCAACAGGCTTATTGGTTACACCTGACTCAGAAGAGAAGCCCGTAAGCTTCTGGCGATGACCAATTGAAATTGCCCCGCCTGACTCATTTAACTTACGCAGCTCTTGTTCATAGTTTCGATTGATCTGAAAACCGTCTTTTACAAGGGTCTTTGATACGTACTCAATTGAATTCCCAGCACTATCATTTAACAACCATGTACCATTACGGTTAAGTTCGTGTAACTCAGATAGCTTTTTGATCACCGGAGCCTTAAGCACAACATCCTGATCAACAGCCGTAAAAACAAGTACATGTGCATCGGTACTTTCAATCTCGAAACCACCGGCCTGTTTAACTTCAGCCGAATATTGAATCAGAATCTGATTTTTCCCATTAGGCAGCAGTACCGATTTTTTATTATCGAAAAATGATTTACTTTCTACTTCATAACCATTGACAGCCAGAAGAGAAATATCAGTACCCACCGATAATTTAACATCTGCCATCAGTGATGAAGAAAAAGTAAAAGCAATGATAGAAAATATAGTTGAACTAAATTGCATTACTACTGCCTTATTTAATTACATTCAAAATTAACTGGCAGCGATAATAATTGAGTTTTATTACAGCGAGGTTACGTATCGCATAATAAAACAAAAATTTTATTACTAATATTAATTATTAAAATACAATTACAAAATTATTATCTTTTAATTAATTAAATACAAATAAATCAAAGTAATTAAACCCAATAAAAAAGGGCGATCAATGATCGCCCTTCCAATGAGTACAGCTATAGCTTTTACAGATCCACTTTAAAGAACAGCGTTTCACCTGAGCTATCATCGACACCATCATTATCAGTTACCGCAAACCCTGAGCCGGCAGCATCAATGGTAAAGCCTTCAATTTTATCCTGTACGTAACCGTGCAAGGACTTTAGATCAGGTAAAAAGTCATGTACCAGTGTTTTATTAACCAGAGGTAATGACGAACCGATCGCCGCAGGCTTCAGCTGATCTTTCGATACCTGATAAAGACGCTTCACGACCGCTGACTCACCTAACTGATTATCACGCTCGATGATGTAAACCTGATCACCATGACTAACAATCTCTGATAATCCCACCCAGCCAGACGCTGCCTGCTCAAGTGGATAGCGAACAGCACCCCAGCTGCTAGTTTTCAGGTTGTAGGCTAACAGTTTTACCTGATCAGCAGGATCGTCCTTCCAAGGTCTTTGAATCGCGACCCACAGGGTATCATCGATAAGGGTGATTCCTTCTGCACCAAATTTACGCTCATGTGCTAACAACGCTTTAGGGAAATCAATCGTACGATCGATCTCCCCCTGACGATCAACATGATAAATAGCATGGGGAATATCTTTTGATGTTTTACCTTCAGAAGCAAGCCAGAAACCACCGTTACCATCGATAGCAATACCTTCTAGATCAAGTTTCTTCGCCGCTTTACCTTCACGTAAAACCGGCATTGCTGAGGTAATTTTCGCCGGTGTCTGATTCGCATCGATGCTGAAGATAGTCGGTTGATTAGCATAGAAGCTATCATTCACCGCATACAACATACCTGGTTTAGTAGGATCAGCTGTCAAACCCGATAGCGCCCCCCAACCGATCGGCGTGCCATTCGAGGTACGTGTTGACATAATCTGTGGATACGCCGCTGGTGCACCTGAGAACTGATACAGCATGACATGCGCACGAGGACCCTTATCTTCAATCAGATCTTTCTCATTTGCACTGACCAAAAGGTTACGCTGTGGAATCACCAACCCCGATTCTGGTGCCATACCTGAAGGTAACAGCTGTATAAACTCAGGAGCCCCACCCGTATCACGATAAACGCCAATCACCGAACCGCGTTCAGACAGGATAAAAATATAGGTCTGTCCATCAAACTCTCCAACCACAACACCTTCAGGCTCACTACCCTTTTTACCCGAACGTTTTTCAGGATAATGGCCCGCTAAGATAACTTCCTGTTCAAACGATGTGCCTGACTCAAATAACATCCGTCCATCTTTATGGAAAATGGTAAACCCACGGGCACCACCATTCATATCACCCTCATTGGCGATAACAAAACGATTATCATCAATCCATTTAACCGAATCAGGTTCACGTAGACGGGTTTGCTTGCCACTGAAATCCAGCTTTTTATCTTTCTTTACATCGATACCTTCAAGCTCAACACTACCGGCAGAGAAGTGATTCAAAATCTTACCACTAGCCGCATCGATAATTGCTAGATGATTATTTTCCTGTAGTGTCACTACAATCTCGTTGCGACTATTAAAATCGACAAACTCAGGTTCTGGATCGATCGCACCGATCTCAGCAAGCCCGGTCATATCAACTTTCATCGACTGATCACATTGAGGTTGTCCATTTTTAACAGGTACGATAGTGACCCAGCCAGCAGGGAACTGAGGTAACTCTCCGTCATTGAGATCTTCATCACGCTCATTCTCAATCGCCACGGCGACATAACGACCATCTTTCGATACAGCGACTGAATCAGGCTGACCAGCCAAATCACAACGCGCTAATTCCGCACGAGTTTGTAACCCCAGCGCCAGCAAATAGCCTGACGGTTTAGTATAGCTCTCGGAGGTGTTAACCCCAGCAAACACGGTAGCAGCACCAATAGCGACCGAAGTTGGCTCACCATCAAGCTTAACAATACCCCCTGCCAATGGTTTTTCTGCATTGGTGATATCAACAAAGCCCAGTGCTTCCAACGGGCTATCAGAATAAACCAAGGTATTACCATCTTCACTGGCGGCAATAATCTCAGGAGATGTTTCCTGACTCAGCTCGATTCCTTCGGGTAAATTATGAATCGCACCAAAGCTGGCAATACGGTTGAAGGAATCAGCTTGAACAGCAGTTGCAGAAGCCGCAACTGACAGCAGTAAAAGCGTTTTTTTAAAACGGCCGACAGGCATAACAGATCTCCGGGATTAATTTAACAACCCGAGGATGGTATAGGGCAGAAATGACAGAATGGTGACTAAACGATGACCAACAAAAGACTCTGACCTTTAATAATCAGAGTAAGAAGCAATTATGAGTATAATCAATGATCAGGAGGAAGTGAGCCACACTCCCCCCCTTATTTCAAAGCAGCTAAGCACCAATATATCGTTAGCGGTGCAAGAATCATTAACTATTAAGCTCGACCGTATTGGTCTTCTAACCGTACAATGTCGTCCTCGCCTAAATAAGAACCCGATTGAATCTCAATCAATTCCAACTCAACCATGCCAGGGTTTTCCAAGCAATGGATCTCGCCTAACGGAATATAGGTCGACTGGTTTTCAGTCACCAAGAAGGTCTCATTACCCTTGGTAACATTGGCCGTGCCACTAACCACAATCCAGTGCTCAGCACGGTGGTGGTGCTTCTGCACAGACAAACGCGCACCGGGTTTTACCGTAATACGCTTAACCTGATAACGGTCACCTAGATCGATCGAATCATATTTGCCCCAAGGACGATAGACTTCGCGATGCTGGAAGGTTTCATTACGACTAGCGTTCTTAATTTCAGCAACGATCGCTTTAACATCCTGGATTTTGTGCTTATCAGCCACCAATAAAGCATCTGGGGTATCGACAATAATCAAGTTATCCACACCCAAGGTGGTCACTAAACGATTAGACGACATAACAAACGAATCATGTGTGTTATGGGCAATTACATCGCCATCCAATACATTACCATTACTATCTTTGTCTTTTATTTCCCACAACGCTGCCCAGCTACCCACATCACTCCAACCGGCATCCAGTGGTAGAACAACGGCACGATCGGTCTTTTCCATCACTGCATAGTCGACAGACTCATCCGGGCAAGCCTCAAACGCAGCGGCATCAACACGAACAAAATCCATATCCGCAGCCGTCGCCTGCATCGCTTTTTCACACGCGGCAAGAATATCAGGACGGTACTTACCCAACTCTTCCAAATAGCGATCGGCACGGAACATAAACATACCACTGTTCCAGTAATAACCACCTTCAGCGAGGTAAGATTCAGCCGTCGCAAGGTCGGGTTTTTCAACAAATTCAGCAACCGCGTAAGCACCACCATTTTGTAGCGTACGATTCACATCGGCTTTTATATACCCATAACCCGTCTCAGGCTGAGTAGGCACAATACCAAAGGTAACCAGTGAGCCTTCTTTCGCTAAAGGCTCGGCCTTAGCAATCGCATCACGAAAAGCCACTTCATTTTCAATCACATGATCCGCCGCTAGAACCAACAGACACTCATCACCCAGCCCTTGACTAACCGCTTTTAGCGCGGCCAATGCAATCGCCGGTGCCGTATTACGCCCGGCAGGCTCAAGAAAGATAGAGCAGGGTTGATCTAAAACACGCATCTGTTCTGCAGCAAGGAACCGGTGTTCTTCGTTACAGATCAGGCTCACCTGATCGACAGAGCCTAAGCGGCTAACCGTCTCTTGCAACATAGAAAGATCACTGTGAAGGGGTAAGAACTGTTTAGGATACTGGGTACGGGAGAGGGGCCAAAGACGGGTACCGGAACCGCCAGCCATAATGACAGGGATCATACAGAATATCCTTTTTCGTTCATGAAATTTAAGTTAAAAATAGTGATATATAGATTGATACAATTCTATTACAAACAGGTTAATAACGTAATAGCGGATTACTGAGACTGACGAAGCGAGCGTTCGAATTAGGCTGCGGGGCCGCTGCGCGAGTCCGGATATTCTACCACCCAAGCGCAGAGTAGATATGAAGGGTGTCTTAATGCTCTAAAGAAACATTAACATCTAGCCATGCTGTTAGACCACTTCAACGATTCATGACAAATATCAGTATAGCCTTTGTAGCAGTGATAATGGGAGGCGGAGATTGAAGCCAAGTGATGATTGAAGCACCGGCCAACAGTTAAGTTTTATGCTGGCAAACAACATCTCCAAAACACCCAAAACGAAAAAGCCCCAACCAAACTAATGATCGGGGCTGTCTCTTATTTGAAGCTTGGCGATGACCTACTTTATTCAGGCTTCGCCTTCACCCTCTCAGCACTGCGTGCTTCGGGGCCGCCGTCACACGCTCCGGCGTTCAACGCGCTGCGCGCTGTTGTCGCACACGCTCGATTCGGTCATAACATACCTACATAAAAAAACCCCTTGCACTCTGTGCAAGGGGTTATCTTATTAGGTGCTTGGCAATGACCTACTCTCGCATGGGGAATCCCCACACTACCATTGGCGCTAAGACGTTTCACTTCCGAGTTCGGTAAGGGATCGGGTGGTTCCATCTCGCTATGGTCGCCAAGCAAAACTGGTTGCTCTAACGATTGAACTTAACTGTTTGTTAGTTCAAGCGTCATTAGAATCCTGTAACGGTGTTGCTTTGAGATGAGCTGTACAAGCGCTAATCCGTGTGACTTTTCAGTCGGTATCTTAATCTATCAGCTTCCCAAACGCTTTTGGCGTTATATGGTCAAGCCTCACGAGCAATTAGTACTGGTTAGCTCAACGCCTCACAACGCTTACACACCCAGCCTATCAACGTCCTGGTCTTGAACGGCTCTTCAGGGGGCTCAAGGCCCCAGTGAGATCTCATCTTGAAGGGGGCTTCCCGCTTAGATGCTTTCAGCGGTTATCCTGTCCGAACGTAGCTACCGGGCAATGCCATTGGCATGACAACCCGAACACCAGAGGTTCGTTCACTCCGGTCCTCTCGTACTAGGAGCAACTCTTCTCAAATCTCAAACGTCCACGGCAGATAGGGACCGAACTGTCTCACGACGTTCTAAACCCAGCTCGCGTACCACTTTAAATGGCGAACAGCCATACCCTTGGGACCGGCTTCAGCCCCAGGATGTGATGAGCCGACATCGAGGTGCCAAACACCGCCGTCGATGTGAACTCTTGGGCGGTATCAGCCTGTTATCCCCGGAGTACCTTTTATCCGTTGAGCGATGGCCCTTCCATACAGAACCACCGGATCACTAAGACCTACTTTCGTACCTGCTCGACGTGTCTGTCTCGCAGTCAAGCGCGCTTATGCCTTTATACTCGATGCATGATTTCCGACCATGCTGAGCGCACCTTCGTACTCCTCCGTTACTCTTTAGGAGGAGACCGCCCCAGTCAAACTACCCACCACACAATGTCCTCGATCCCGATAAGGGACCTGAGTTAGAACCTCAATAGTACCAGGCTGGTATTTCAAGATTGGCTCCATCTGAACTGGCGTCCAGATTTCAAAGCCTCCCAGCTATCCTACACAAGTAATATCAAAGTCCACTGCGAAGCTATAGTAAAGGTTCACGGGGTCTTTCCGTCTAGCCGCGGATATACGGCATCTTAACCGCAATTTCAATTTCACTGAGTCTCGGGTGGAGACAGTGTGGCCATCGTTACGCCATTCGTGCAGGTCGGAACTTACCCGACAAGGAATTTCGCTACCTTAGGACCGTTATAGTTACGGCCGCCGTTTACTTGGGCTTCGATCAAGAGCTTCGCCGAAGCTAACCCCATCAATTAACCTTCAAGCACCGGGCAGGCGTCACACCCTATACGTCCACTTTCGTGTTTGCAGAGTGCTGTGTTTTTAATAAACAGTCGCAGCCACCTAGTATCTTCGACCGACGCGAGCTTAAGGAGCAAGTCCTATCACCCACATCGGCGTACCTTCTCCCGAAGTTACGGTACCATTTTGCCTAGTTCCTTCACCCGAGTTCTCTCAAGCGCCTTGGTATTCTCTACCTGACCACCTGTGTCGGTTTGGGGTACGATTTCTTGTTATCTGAAGCTTAGAAGTTTTTCCTGGAAGCATGGCATCAACCACTTCACCCAAAAGAGGGTTCGTCATCAATTCTCAGTCTTAAAAGGACCCGGATTTTCCTAAGTCCTAAACCTACAACCTTAAACACGGACAACCAACGCCGTGCTGGCCTAGCCTTCTCCGTCACTCCGTCGCAATAACAAAAAGTACAGGAATATTAACCTGTTTCCCATCGACTACGCTCTTCAGCCTCGCCTTAGGGGTCGACTCACCCTACCCTGATTAGCATTGGATAGGAACCCTTGGTCTTCCGGCGGGGGAGTTTTTCACTCCCCTTATCGTTACTCATGTCAGCATTCGCACTTCTGATACCTCCAGGATGCCTTACAGCTTTCCCTTCAACGGCTTACAGAACGCTCCTCTACCATGCCACAAGTGGCATCCGTAGCTTCGGTGTATGGTTTGAGCCCCGTTATATCTTCCGCGCAGGCCGACTCGACTAGTGAGCTATTACGCTTTCTTTAAAGGGTGGCTGCTTCTAAGCCAACCTCCTAGCTGTCTAAGCCTTCCCACATCGTTTCCCACTTAACCATAACTTTGGGACCTTAGCTGACGGTCTGGGTTGTTTCCCTTTTCACGACGGACGTTAGCACCCGCCGTGTGTCTCCCGTGATTGCACTCATTGGTATTCGGAGTTTGCATCGGGTTGGTAAGTCGGGATGACCCCCTAGCCGAAACAGTGCTCTACCCCCAATGGTGAGACACGAGGCGCTACCTAAATAGCTTTCGAGGAGAACCAGCTATCTCCGAGCTTGATTAGCCTTTCACT